>JADCCN010000001.1 GCA_020252645.1 Methylobacterium sp.
AGATAAGAGCATGATGTGCTTCCGTCTGAACACATCATGCTCTAGAGCATGCTGTGAAAAAGTGGAATCCGGTTTTTCACAAAAAAGCATGCGATAATAATAAGATAAGAGCATGATGTGCTTCCGTCTGAACACATCATACTCTAGAGTATTTTTTCGAAGAAGTGGATACCGGTTCGCGCAAAGAAAATGCGACTGGCCCCCGAAGCACGCAGGCGGTCGGCTCTGCCTGCCTCAGGGCATCAAGGTATCCAGTCTCTGGATGATATCCGCCAGTTTCTGGTCGAGTTGGCCGAGCAGGGCGGTCCAGTCCGAATAGTGGCGCAGGTCATGCGCGCCATCGGAAATGCCGCGCAAGCCGATCATCGGCACGCCGAAGCTCTCGCAGGCGCGGAGAACCGCGAAACTCTCCATATCCACCATATCCGCGTCGATCGCCGCATAGGCCGGGCCGGTGATGATATTCGCGCCGGTGGAGAGCCGTCCCGCCGGCACCTCGTGCAGGCGGATGGGCAATTCGATTTCGGCCGGCCGATTCAAGAACGGCGTTGCGCCTTTTGCGAAACCCAGCGGGCGCGCATCCATGTCGCGATAGGAAACGCTGGCGACCTGATAGACCCGTCCCTGTTCCTGCGTGTTCGAACCCGCCGACCCCAGGGAGATCACGAGATCGGGCGGGGTTCCCGCATCGAACAGAGCGGTGAGCGCCTGCGTGGTGCCGATCGCGGCCTCGACCGGGCCGACCCCGGTGATCACCGGCTGGATGAGCTTGCGCAGATGCGCGCCATATTCCGCTTCCGTGGCCATCACGAAAAGGATCGAGCGCCCGGCGAAACGCCCGAGCCACGGCACAGCCGGCTTCATGTTTCCGCTTCCCAGAGCACGATGCCGGTGAAGGCGAAGACCAGTTCACCGCGCTGGTTGATTCCGAAATTCCGGTGCTGCGCAATGCCCCAGCCCGGCTTCGACACCGATTTCCGCCCCTCGATGAAGCGGGAACCATAGGTGATGCGATCGCCCGCGAGCACCGGACGCAGCCACAGCAGATCGCGAAAGCCGGGCGAGGGGCCGAGCCTGGGCACGAAGCGCCGGTCTCTCGCCTCCGCCTCCCGGAATTCGACGATCGCGCGCATCCAGTTCGCGGCGATGTGCCAGCCCGAGGCCGAAAGGCCGCCGAAATGCGTCGCGCGGCCCGCCTCCTCGCTCAAATGGAAATCCTGCGGATCATAATCGCGCGCGAAGCCCTTGATGCTTTCGGGCGTGAATTCGATCGTGCCCAAACGCAAGGTGAGGCCCGCTTCCATCGCGCCGATCCGTGCCATGGGCGGGTTCGGCGCATCGGGGAAGCCGAGGTTCTCGCGCGGAGGCGGAGGGATTTCCAAGCCCTCCGGCGGCGGCACGGGCGCGCTCGCATCCCGCCGCGCGAACATGATCAGGTTTTCCTGCCGCAGCACAGCCGCGCCGTGCTGGTTCTTCACCGTGAAGCGGAAATTCACAAAGCCGCGATCCGGCTTGCTGGCCGATGCTTTCCGACCCAGCACCTCGAAGCTTCCGCCAAGCGTGTCGCCGGGGCGCACGGGCGCGGCCCAATCGAGCCGGGACACGCCCGGCGATCCCAGCCCCTGCTTTGCGGGCAGCAGGAAATGATCGGCCATGAGACGCATGTTGAGCGAGGCCGTGTGCCAGCCCGAGGCGATCAGCCCTCCGGTCATCCGCGCCTGTTCGGAAGCGGGGTCCATATGCATCGGCTGGGCATCATATTGCCGCGCGAAGCGGCGGATCTCCGCCTCGCTCACGGTCATGGCGCCATAGGCCTGCTGCTCGCCGACCCCAAAATCCTCGAAAAAGCGCATGGTCTCACCCGGCTGGCTCCATCCCGCCAAGGCGGCACGGGGATCGGACATCCCGCGCCAGCGGGAAGAATGGCTTATAATCGGCCACCCGTCGCCGCAGCGCAAGCGAGGCCGAGGGTCATGAGGGTCACGAAGCCCGCGCTCTTCACCAGAACATCCTTCGTGCCCGCTGGCGCCATCTGGGCCCAGGTCATCAGGAAAACCAGAGGAAAAAGAACCAGATAAAGCGAGCGCCAACACACCGCCCGAACGCGCATGGTCACAGCCGACATCGACAAGCCTCCGTCCTGATCCCCCTTGCGGATTAAGACTAAGGTTGCATCCGTGAATGGCAAGTCAACAAGGCGATCATCCGCCTCGCCCGGCGCAAAGGCTCAGTTTGCGAAGCGGAAATGCAACACGTCGCCGTCGGCCACTTCGTAATCCTTGCCTTCGAGGCGGAACTTGCCAGCCTCGCGCGCGCCGGCCTCACCCTTTTGCGCGATGTAATCGGCATAGGCGATGGTTTCGGCGCGGATGAAGCCCTTCTCGAAATCCGTATGGATCACGCCGGCGGCCGCCGGGGCCCTGGTTCCGGCCGCAATCGTCCAG
Source organism: Methylobacterium sp. (assembly GCA_020252645.1). Taxonomy (GTDB): domain Bacteria; phylum Pseudomonadota; class Alphaproteobacteria; order Rhizobiales; family Beijerinckiaceae; genus Rhabdaerophilum. The sequence goes on from JADCCN010000001.1 coordinate 2,445, forward strand.
GCGCGCGCTTCCTTCGGGCCGACCGTGAAATAGGTGAGCAGGCCCAGGAGCGCATAGCCCTCGCGGATGACGCGGTTGAGGCCCGGCTCCTCCAGGCCGATGGCCTCGAGATATTCCTTCTGCTCCTCGAGCGGCAGCACCGCGACCTCGCTCTCGATCTTCGCCGAGACAACGACCGCGCGCGCCCCTTCCTGCTTCGCGCGTTCGAAGACGCGTGCCGAGAAGGCGTTGCCCTTGTCGGCCGAGGCTTCCTCGACATTGCAGACATAAAGAACCGGCTTCGAGGTCAGCAGGCCGAGCATGCGGAAGGCGCGCTCCTCGCCCGGCTTCACATCGACGAGGCGTGCCGGCTTGCCCTCGCGCAGCAGGGTGAGCGAGCGGCTCATCAGGTCGAAAACCTCCTTCGCTTCCTTGTCCCCGCCCTTCGCCTTCTTCTCGATGGCGACGATGCGCTTCTCCAGGCTGTCGAGATCGGCGAGCATCAGCTCGGTCTCGATGGTCTCGATATCGGCCAGGGGGTCGATCTTGCCCTCGACATGGGTGATGTCGCTGTCCTCGAAGCAGCGCACGACATGGGCGATGGCATCGACCTCGCGGATATTCGCGAGGAACTGGTTGCCGAGACCCTCGCCGCGCGAGGCGCCGCGCACGAGGCCCGCGATATCCACGAAGGTGAGGCGGGTCGGGATGATCTCCCTCGAGCTGGCAATCGCCGCGAGCGCATCGAGCCGCTCGTCCGGCACGGCGACATCGCCCACATTCGGCTCGATGGTGCAGAAGGGGTAATTCGCGGCCTGCGCGGCGGCGGTCTGCGTCAGCGCGTTGAAGAGGGTGGACTTGCCGACATTCGGCAGGCCCACGATGCCCATCTTGAAACCCATGATATCCGTTCCGTGCAGTAGGCGGCCGCGCCGCCGAAATTTTTGAAGTTGCTCTGCTTTTCAGCGAGGTTCCTCGCCCTGTCCAGCCTTTTTCGCTTGTTCAGCCTCGCGCGGGGTCTTCGCCTCGGCATGGCCCGCCTTTTCCATCGCGACATGCACGCGGTTGGCGAAGAGCGCGTCATCCCTGCCCAGAAGCGCGGCCTGGCTGGCGATGGCCGCGCAGAGAGCCTCCAGCCAGGGCTGCTCCGCCCTGGCGAAATCACTCAGCACATAGGCATGCACCAGCGCCTTGTCGCCCGGATGGCCGATGCCGAGCCGCACGCGGGCATAATCATTGCCGCAATGGGCGGAAATCGAGCGCAGGCCATTGTGCCCGGCGATGCCGCCGCCGGTCTTGATGCGCAGCTTGCCTGCCGGGAGATCGAGCTCGTCATGCAGCACATGAAGCGCCGAGAGCGGCAGCTTGTAGAAATCCATCGCGGCACGCACGGCCCGGCCGCTCTCGTTCATGAAGGTCTGCGGCTTGAGGAGCAGGGCCTTTTCGCCCTCCAACGTCACCTCGGCGAGCTCGCCTTGAAAGCGCGCGCGCCAGGGTGCCGCGCGATGCGCCTTCGCGATCGCGTCGAGCGCCATGAAGCCGATATTGTGCCGGTTGCCGGCATATCTTGCGCCGGGATTGCCGAGGCCGACCAGGAGCCGCATCGCAACGCCTTCCAGAGGAGGTTGTTTTCGCATGCTTTTCGCGTTTTTTTCGGCTTCCACCCAATCGCAGCATGGTCCAGACATGGAACGGGCCGGATCGCTCGTCGCGAACCCGGCCCGAAAGGATAAGTGCCGGCACTGTTGCGCCGGTGAGCGCTCAGGCCTCTTCCTTCGCCGTGCCGGTGACGGTGACGAGGGTGAGGTCCTTCTCGCCGCCCGCCGGGATCCTGGCGCCGGGGGGAAGCGTGACCGACGAGATATGGATCGAATCGCCGATCCTGGACTTCGAGACGTCGATCGTGATGGCCTCGGGGATCGCATCGGCCGGAACGATCAGTTCCACGGCGTGGCGAACGAGGTTCAGCGATCCGCCGCCTTTCAGGCCCGGAGAGGTTTCCTGGCCCGTGATGTGGATCGGGATCTCGACGCGCACGGTCGAACCTTCCGCGAGGCGGAGGAAGTCGACATGGATCGGGAAATCGCGCACGCGATCGAGCTGATAGTCACGCGGGATGGCGCGGACCTTCTTGCCGTCGACGTCGATTTCGAAAACCGTCGTCAGGAAATGGCCGGCATAGATCAGCTTGTTCGTCTCTTTGTATTCGAGCGAGATGGCGATCGGCGGCTGGCCGGCACCGTAGATGACGGCCGGAACGCGGCCTTCCTTACGGATTGCACGGGCGGCCCCCTTGCCAACCCCCTCGCGGGTCTTCGCCGCGAGCTGCTTCAGAGAAGCCATGATGTCTCTCCAAAAAAATTTCCCGCGCGGCGGCTTTGCGAACCGACTTCACGGGAGCGGATGGGTCCGCGACCTCCAGGGGTGTCAGCGCGGATGAGCGGGGCTATAGGGGAATTGGTGCGAAAGGGCAAGAATGAGCGCGCAAGAACCATCCCGGTTCCGGCAAGTCGCCGTTCTTTCCGGCTGTTTCCGGTCCGCGCCTGCCCGAGGATTGCGGAATTGAGTGCAATTTCACATTTCCTGCCTGCAAGGTCCGGCCAGGGTCAGTCGAGATACCAACCTTTTGCCGGCCATCTCTTTCGATCTTCGTTAACGCTTTCGGCGCTAAACCGGATGTCAGCAGGAAAAAGCCAGGAATTTTGCCATCATGCGCCTCAATCTCGCATTCAAGCTGGTGCTACCAGTGGCGTTTCTGGCGCTGATCGCGGCTTGCCTCGCGGGCCTGAGCAACTATTTTCTTGTCCAGGGGAGTGACCTTTCCCGCCAGGCGGGTGCGGCGCACCAGAAGGCGTTCCTCGCCTCCGAGATCCGAGCGACCAGCCGCGCCGTTCAGCGCGACCTCCTGAACCTGGTGCTCGACCAGAATGCCGAGAGCCGGCGCGCCATGGCGGAGAATGTCGACCGCCGCATCAAGGCCCTGCAGGATCTCTCCGCCCGCTTCCTGCCGCTGCTCGGCGATGCGGATCGCGCGATCCTCGTGAATTTCGATGCCCTGGGCCAGCAGGTCATCCAGTCTTTCGGCACTGTGCGGCAACAGGCGATGGCCGGGCAGCCGGATATGGCCTACCAGACCTTCACGCGGGATTTGCGGGCGCGCGAACGCGCGATGAGTGCTGTGACCGATCCGTTCCTCGCGGAGATGGAACGGCAGGCCGAGAGCCTGACGCACGCCGTTCGGGCGCAGGCGGCCTGGGCCGAACGCATCTCGATCCTGCTTTCCCTCCTGGGCATCATCACAGGACTGGGCCTCGCATTGGCCGCCATCTTCCTCTGGGCCGTGCGCCCCTTGCGCGCCATGACCGGCGCGATGACGAAGCTCGCCGATCGCCAGTGGGGAACAGAGGTGCCCGGCACGGCGCGCAAGGACGAGATCGGCGACATGGCGAAGGCCCTTCTCGTCTTTCGCGACAATGGGCTCGAGGCGGATCGTCTCGCGGCGGCATCCGAGGCGGATCAGCTCGCCCGCGAGCAGCGCCGGCAGCGTCTCGATGCGGCGATCACGGAATTTGAATCCCGCGCCGGCATGGTCATGTCCACCGTGGTCTCCGCTTCTTCCGAATTGCAGGCCGCGGCGGAAAGCCTCGCCGGGTCGGCCGAGGAAACCCTGCAGCAGAGCAATTCGGTCGCTCAATCCGCGGAGGAGGCCACGTCGAATGTGCAGAGTGTCGCGTCGGCCGGCGAGGAGCTTTCCGCCTCCATCAGCGAAATCCTGCGGCAGGCGCGGCAATCCTCGGAAATCGCCACGGATGCCGTGCATGCCGCCGGCAGCACCGACGAGAAAATCCAGCAGCTTTCCCAGGCCGCCGAAAAGATCGGCAGCGTGATTGAGCTCATCCAGGGCATCGCCTCGCAGACCAACCTGCTCGCGCTCAACGCCACCATCGAGGCGGCGCGGGCCGGCGAGGCGGGCCGCGGCTTCGCGGTTGTCGCCAACGAGGTGAAGGACCTCGCGGGCCAGACCACCCGCGCGACGAATGAAATCGCCGCGACGATCGCCGGCATCCAGGATGTCACCAATGGCACGATCGAGGCGATGCGGGCCATCGGTCGGAAAATCGAGAAGATCCACGCAATCGCGCAGGAAATTGCCGGCTCGGTGGACGAGCAGGGCCGCGCGACCTCAGAGATCGCGCAGAGCGTGCAACTCGCGGCCCAGGGCACGACGCATGTCTCGAGCAACATCCTTCACGTGAACGAGGCGGCCACGAATACCGGCGCGGCATCGGCTCAGGTGATGAGCGCCGCGCGCGACCTCGCCGAACAGGCCGAGACCCTGCGCTCCGAGATGAACAAGTTCCTGATCTCGGCCCGCGCCGCCTGATCAGGTCCCGATCGGCGGAAAGCCGGCCGGGGCAGGCCTGCCGGCTCTTGCCAATCCCCGCCCGGATCGGCGATAAGGGCAACCCCGCCCATGGACCCGATCATGACAACGCCCGCCATCACCATCCGGGAAGCCCGATCCGACACGGATTATTACCGGGCCTACCCGATCATCCGCCAGTTGATCCCCCAGCTCGACATGCAGACCTATGCTCGCCGCGTCTTCGTGGCGCGGGCCACGGGATATCGCATGTTCATTGCGGAAAGCGTGGACGAGCTGATCGGCGTCATCGGCATGGTGCCGAACCACAACATCCACGATGGCTTCGTCACCTATATCGAGCATGTGGTGGTGGACCAGAAACATCGCGGCAAAGGCTATGGCCGGCTTCTGATCGAGTTCGCCGAGCAGCGTGCGCTGGAGGATGGCTGCAACCTGCTCCAGCTCGATACCGAGGAGGGCGCGGGCGTGGACCAGCTCTACCTGAAGAACGGCTATCGCCGCACAGGCTCGTATTTTTCAAAGGATCTGGGCGCGCGTTCGGCCTGAGCGCGCCACAGGATCCATTGAACGCCACAGGATCAATCGAACAAGGTCGAGACGCTTTCCTCGCCCGCCATGCGCTTGATCGCCTCGCCGAGCAGCGAGCCCACGGAGATCACGCGGATATTCTTCGCCACGCGCACGGCTTCCGTCGGCTGGATGGTGTCGGTCAGCACGAGTTCGTTGATCTTGGATGCCGTGATGCGCGCGACCGCGCCCCCCGAGAGCACGCCATGGGTGATGTAGGCGCGCACATCCTTCGCGCCCTTGTCCATCAGCGCATCGGCGGCGTTGCAGAGCGTGCCGCCCGAATCGACGATATCGTCGACCAGGATGCAGTGATAGCCCTCGACATCGCCGACGATGTTCATCACTTCCGAATCGCCCGCGCGAGGGCGGCGCTTGTCGACGATGGCGATCGGCGCATTGATGCGATTGGCGAGCGCGCGGGCCCGCACGACGCCGCCGACATCGGGCGAGACCACCATCACCTTGGAGGTGTCGAGACGTTCCCTGATGTCCTTCACCATCACCGGCGCGGCGTAGAGATTATCCACGGGGATATCGAAGAAGCCCTGGATCTGGCCGGCATGGAGATCGAGCGTCAGCACGCGATCCGCGCCGGCGCGGGTGATGAGATTGGCCACGAGCTTCGCGGAAATGGGCGTGCGCCCGGCGGATTTGCGATCCTGCCGGGCATAGCCGAAATAGGGCACCACCGCCGTGATGCGCTTGGCCGAGGAGCGGCGCAGCGCATCGATGATGATGAGCAGTTCCATCAGGTGGTCATTGGTCGGTGCCGAGGTCGATTGCAGGATGAACACATCCTCGCCGCGCACGTTCTCCTGAATTTCGACGAAGATTTCCATATCGGCGAAGCGCCGGACCTGGCACCGGGTCAGAGGCTGCTGGAGATAGGCCGCGATGGCTTCCGCGAGCGGGCGGTTCGCATTGCCCGCCACGAGCTTGATCTTGTCCATGGGGAAGCCTCCTCGTCCGTCGTGCTGCTAGCGCGACTGGCCCCGCGTTTCAACAAGACATGCGCATGACGGCCATGACCCTGTGCAAAATCGGCGGCGGAAAAAATGAATCACCGCCAAGGGCTTGGCCGCAGGGATTACTGGTTTTCCTCGCTCGCCGCCGCCATCTCGCCGGACGTGCCCGGCTGGCCGGCAAGCCGGCGGGTGAGATCGTCGAGGCTCGCGGCGGCCACGCGCCGCATCGCACCGTCATCGAGCCCTGCCCAGCCCGGCGCGTTGGCCGGCACCATGCCCGATACGCGATGGGTGCGCGTGCGCCCATCCACCGAGGTCTGCAGCACATAGGAGATCGCCGGGCGGCCATCCGCTCCGGTGAAGCTGTCGAGATAGGCGTGCATGCGCGTGGTCGCCACGGGCACATTCGGTTCCGCCAAAACGAAGCCGCGGCTGCGCGCTTCCTGGGCGAAAATGGCCGCGAAACGCTGGCCCTGCTCCTCCGAGGGGCCCGAGACGCCGACCATGGCGAGCGTCGCGGCTTCCGGGCGGAGGGAAGCGAGATTGGCCGTCGCCGTCATCCGCGGCCCATTGCAGGCCGCAAGGCCCGGCGCCAGGCCGAGGGCCAGCGCGAAACGCAGAAACGGGAGGGAAGAATAACGCCGAACCATACCACCGCCGGAAATTGGTCAACGGTTTCTTAACCCCGCGAGGCCGGGATGCAAAGCCCGTCCTCCAGCCGATGACAACCGTGGTTAATGTCGGCTCGGCGCGTTTGCTCAACCTTTGCGGAATCACGCCGAACGCCTATGTCTCGGGCATGACCAGCCGCAAGATCATCGATGGGGGAACGACCTTCGAGGATGACGACCTCGACGAGGACGAGGCGTTGGCCTCCTCCTGGCCGGATGACCATCCGCCCGAGGTGATGCTCGACCTCGTCGATCTGCCGCGCCGGCTTGCGACCGGCATGGCCGTGATCCGTGCCTTCTGGGAGACCTTGCCGGGTTCGCCGGGCGTTTACCGGATGATCTCGGCAACGGATGAGGTGCTCTATGTCGGCAAGGCGCGGAACCTCAAGGCGCGCGTCTCGTCTTATGCGCGCGGCGATGCGCCGAACAACCGTATCGCGCGGATGATCGCCGAGACGGCGCAGATGGAGTTCGTGACGACCACGACGGAAGCCGAGGCGCTTCTTTTGGAAACGAACCTCATCAAGCAGTTGAAGCCCCGCTACAATGTGCTGATGCGGGATGACAAATCCTTCCCGTTCATCCTCATCACGGGCGACCACGAAGCCCCGCAGATCACCAAGCATCGCGGCGCGAGAAACCGCAAGGGACGCTATTTCGGGCCGTTTGCCTCGGCTGGCGCGGTCAATCGCACGCTGAACACGCTGCAACGCGCCTTCCTGCTGCGTTCCTGCGCTGATTCGGTCTACGAGAACCGCTCGCGGCCCTGCCTGCTTTTCCAGATCAAGCGCTGTGCGGCGCCCTGCACCGGTGAGATCTCGCGCGAGGGCTATGCGGCGCTCGTGCGCGAGGCCAGCGATTTCCTCGACGGCAAGAGCCAGGCCATTCGCCGGCACCTCGCATCGGCGATGCAGGCGGCCTCCGAGGCCATGGAATTCGAGACCGCCGCGCGCTACCGTGATCGCCTCGCGGCGATTTCCGCGGTCTTGGCCCAGCAGGGCGTGAACACGAGTGAGGTCGCGGAGGCGGATGTCTTCGCGATCCATGCCGAAGCGGGGCAGTTCTGCGTGGAAGTGTTCTTCTTCCGCACCTTCCAGAACTGGGGCAATCGTGCCTTCTTCCCGCGGGCTGATCGCGCGATGGAGCCGGCGGAAGTGCTCGGTGCCTTCCTCGCGCAATTCTATGACGAGCGCCCCGCGCCCCGCCTCGTGCTTCTCTCGGCGGAGGTGGAGGATCGCGCGCTCCTCGCCGAGGCACTCTCAGCCCGCGCGGGTTACAAGGTCGAGATCGCCACGCCCCGGCGCGGCGAGAAGCGCGATCTCGTCGAGCACGCGCTGACCAATGCGAAGGAGGCGCTGGGCCGCCGCCTGAACGAAAGCGCGAGCCAGGAGAAGCTGCTCGCAAGCCTCGCGCAGGCCTTTGATCTCGCTTCACCGCCGCGGCGCATCGATGTCTTCGACAACTCGCACATTTCCGGCACCAATGCCGTCGGCGCGATGATCGTCTCGGGCCCGCGCGGGTTCTCGAAAACGCATTACCGGACCTACAATATCCAATCGACGGAGATTGCCCCCGGCGACGATTTCGGGATGATGCGCGAGGTGATGCAGCGGCGTTTCGCACGGCTCCTCAAGGAATCGCCACGCAACGAGAAGCCGGATGATCCCGAAGCCTTGCCCGCCTGGCCCGATCTGGTGCTGATTGATGGCGGCAAGGGCCAGCTCGAGGCCGTGCGCGGCGTGCTTTCCGGATTGGGCATCACCGATATGCCGCTGGTGGGTGTCGCCAAGGGGCCGGACCGCGATGCGGGGCGCGAGCAATTCGTCATGCATGGCCGCGAGCCCTTCCGCCTTCCGCCGCGTGACCCCACGCTCTATTTCATCCAGCGCCTGCGGGATGAAGCGCATCGTTTCGCCATCGGCACGCATCGCGCGAGGCGCAGGAAGGCGCTCACCGCCAATCCGCTCGATGAGATCAGCGGGATCGGGCCGCGGCGCAAGCGGGCGCTTCTCCTGCATTTCGGCACGGCGAAGGCGGTCAGTCGCGCCTCCTACGAGGATCTCGCCCGCGTGCCGGGCATCAACGAGGCCACGGCCAGGCTGGTTTATGATCACTTCCATGAAGGCGGGCGCTGATGCCGTGGAAGCAGCGAAATTTTCAGCCCCGCGAGGCTTGACCCGCTCCGCTCCGGCATGGTGCTAAGAGCTATGCCGCCGCCTCGGAAGCTTCGTCCGTTCTCGCTGCCCAATGTGCTCACCTACGGGCGCATCGCGGCCATTCCCGTGGTGGTGGGTCTGCTGTTCTGGCCGGGCGATCCGAGCATGCGCTGGTGGGCGCTGGCGATCTATGCGCTTGCGGGCATCACGGATTACCTCGATGGCTATCTCGCACGACTCTACCAGGAGCAATCCTCTCTGGGCCGCATGCTCGATCCCATCGCCGACAAGCTGCTGGTTGCCGCCTGCCTTCTGATGCTGGTGGCCGATGGCACGATCCGTTCATGGTCGATCTGGGCGGCGATCGTCATCCTCAGCCGTGAAATCCTCGTCTCGGGCCTGCGCGAATATCTCGCCGAACTGAAGGTCTCCGTGCCGGTTTCGCGCCTCGCGAAATGGAAGACCGCGATGCAGCTCGTTTGCCTCGGCTTCCTCATTGCCGGGCCGGCGGGTGACGCTTTCCTGCCCGCCGACTGGACGCGTCTGATCGGCCTGCTCCTGCTCTGGGTCGCCGCCGTGCTGACACTCATCACGGGCTACGATTACATGAAGGCCTCAATTCGCCATCTGGTTGAGGAAGATAGTGCTTCCTAGAGCATGCTGTGAAAAAGTGGAATCCGGTTTTTCACAAAAAAGCATGCGATAACAATAAGATAAGAGCATGATGTGCTTCCGTCTGAACACATCATGCTCTAGATCATGCTGGATATGACCGCCGGAAGGACGCCATGAAGGTTCTGTATTTCGCATGGTTGCGCGAACGCATCGGAAAAGCGGAGGAGGAGATCACCTTCCCGCCGGGCACCCGCACGGCCGGCGAGGCGATGGCGCATCTGGCCTTGCTCGGCGAGGAATATGCCTATGCGTTCGAGAATCCCTCGATCATCCGCATCGCGCTCGATCGCAAGCATGTGCCGCATGATTCCCCTCTTGGCGCCGCGCGCGAACTCGCCTTCTTTCCGCCGATGACCGGGGGCTGAACCATGGTCGTTCCGGTGATCCGTGTTGAGGCCGAGCCCTTTGATGTTGCGGCAGAATCGCGTCGCATCACGCAAGGGCGGACGGATATCGGCGCGATCGTCGCCTTCACGGGGCTTTGCCGCAGCGAAGGGGGCAGTCTCGCGGCGCTTGAGCTGGAGCATTACCCCGGCATGGCCGAGGAAGAACTTGAGCGTGTGGCCCGCGAGGCCTTGGCGCGCTGGCCGCTTGAGGGCGTCACCATCATCCATCGCCACGGCAGAATCGCGCCGGGCGAGGATATCGTGCTGGTGGTCACTGCCTCGGCCCATCGGCGCGCGGCGTTTGAATCGGCGGACTTCCTGATGGATTACCTCAAGACCCGTGCGCCGTTCTGGAAAAAGGAGCACCCCGTCTTGGGTGGACCGGGCGGCTGGGTGGCGGCCAAGAGCGAGGATGATCAGGCAGCAGACCGCTGGTAGCTTCGCATCCTGCCGACTTCAGACCATTCGACTGCTCGGTTTAACGCAATGTTGTAACTTGTGGTTGTATATCCGGTATCGTCCAGACACCGGGCTTGGAACCGAGGCTTACACGATGCGAACCAGCCACAATCTTCCACCTGCCATAGCTGCTGCAAGATCGCTGCGGATTCTGGTGGTCGATGATTCGGTGGTGATCCGTGGCTCGATCCGCGCGGCCCTCGACAAGCTCGAGCGCCCCCTGACAGTGATCGAGGCGGCCGCCGGCGATGAAGCGCTGGCGATCATGCGGCAATCGCCGGTTGACATGATTTTCTGCGATATCCATCTGCCGGGAATTTCCGGCCTTGAGGCGCTGGCCCATGCCTTCGCGAGGCAGGAGCGGCCGCCCTTCATGGTGCTGATGTCGTCGCTCGATGCGGAAGCCGTGCGCGAGATCGGCCGCAAGCTGCGGGTCTATGAATTCCTGCGCAAGCCCTTCCGCACGTCCGACGTGCTGATCGCGGTCGCGGCCTATGACCGTCTTTCGCGTGTCACCCGGGCGCTTCTCGTCGATGACAGCTTGACCGCGCGCAAGCTGATGCGCCGCATTCTCGAGAGGTCGCAGTTCCGCCTGGACATCCAGGAGGCTGAAAGCGGCGAGGAGGCGCTGAAGCTCGCGGGAATGACGAATTTTGACACGATTTTCCTTGATGCCAACATGCCGGGCATGAATGGGCCTGAAACGGCCGGGTACCTGCTGCAGGCCAATCCGGGCACGCAGATCGTGATGGTCTCGACCGAGCAGCAGATGGCGCTGATCCGCTCCTCGCAATATGCGGGTGCTTTCGCTTTCCTGACGAAGCCGTTCGAACCGTCCGATGTGAATGCGGTGCTCCACTCGGCCTTCTCGATCCGCGTGCCGAGCCTGGCGCTGCCGACGCATGCCATCTTCTCGGATGCCGAAGGTGCGAATGGCAGCGCGGCAAAGCGCGCCGCGCAGTAATCCGGCGTTCCGAACGTCGGGGGCGCTTCAGTTCGCGCCCACCTCGGTCACGTAATCCTCCATCAGCGTGCGGCTGATGTTCCCCGGCGTGAAGCGATAGGGGCCGATCTCGGCTACCGGCGTCACTTCCGCGGCCGAACCCGTGATGAAACACTCGACGAAGCTCGGGAGTTCATCCGGCATGATGCGGCGCTCGATCACCTCGAAGCCGCGGCGCTTCGCGAGGTCGATCACCGTGCGGCGGGTGATGCCGTCGAGGAAGCAATCGGCCATCGGAGTGTGGATCGCCCCATCCTTCGTGAAGAAGATGTTGGCACCCGTGCATTCCGCCACGCGCCCCTGCCAGTCGAGCATCATCGCATCGGCATAGCCGCGCTTTTCCGCGCGATGCTTGGAGAGCGTGCAGATCATGTAGAGGCCGGCGGCCTTGGCATGAACCGGCGCGCAGGCCGGGTCGGGGCGGCGATATTCCGCGATGTCGAGCCTGATGCCTTTCATCTTGGTCGCGGGGTCGAACATCGACGGCCAGTTCCAGGTGGCGACCGCCACGTGGATGCGGTTGTGCTGGGCGGAAACCGCCATCATTTCCGAACCACGGAAGGCCACCGGGCGCACATACTGGTCGCCACCGCCATTCAGCTCCACGATCTGGCGCTTGGCTTCCTCCAGGTCCTCGATGGAATAGGGGATTTCCATGTCCATGATCCTGGCCGAGGTGAACAGGCGCTCGGAATGCTCGCGGCTCTTGAAGATCCTGCCCTTGTAGGCGCGCTCGCCCTCGAACACCGACGAGCCGTAATGCAGGCCGTGGGTGAGAACATGAACCTTCGCATCCTGCCAGGGGAGAACTTCCCCGTTCATCCAGATGAAGCCCTCGCGTTTGTCGAATGGGATGATGGCAGGGGTGGCGGACATGATCAGTGTTTCCTCGTTGCTCTTGGCGTGATCCGGATGCCTCTCGAGGCCTTGTCCGAGTCTTGAAATATTATTACGCCAATCGCGGTGGTATACCAGAACCTACGGGTGAATCGCCCTCCTTGCTCACAAGAAAGCCCGATCGCGAACTTTCATTGCGCGGAAGACGTCTTGACGGGTAACAATCCGTCTGAAATATGTCAATAACATTGACATAATTTCTCGCATCAGCGCCGTCATCTGCGGTTTTGGTGCGCCCGACGGACATCATGGCCCAATCCTTCCAGCGAAAACTGGCCATCGCCGAGCCCGCGCCGCCTGGCGAAGGCCCGGATTTCGAGCTGATCGAGCTGCTTTTCTTCGCCTATCGCGATTTCGTCGGCGAACCGGATCGGCTGCTTGAAAAGCACGGTTTCGGCCGTGCGCACCATCGCGTGCTGCATTTCGTGAACCGCAACGAGGGGCTGACCGTGGCGGAGCTGCTGGAGATCCTCGAGATCACCAAGCAAAGCCTGGCGCGCGTCCTGAAGGATCTCGTGAGCGGCGAGTTCATCGAGCAGCGCGCCGGCGCGGAGGATCGTCGTCAGCGCCGGCTCTATCTGACCGAGCGGGGAAAGGCGCTGGCCGAAGCGCTTGTGCGGATGCAGGGGCGGCGCATCGCGCGGGCCATTGCCAAGGCCGATCCGGCCGCGCGGCCCGTGATCGCGCGATTTCTCGCCGAACTGATCGACCCCGAGCGGCCGCTTCCGGCATCGCCGGACATGGCCTGAGCGGCCGGCTTTATTTGCGCCCCCGATCCGTCGCATAATCCCGTCCATGCGCAAGGTTCCGGTTTCCGACGAATCGCCCCATATCCTGGTCGTTGACGACGATGATCGCATCCGCACGTTGCTGTCGCGCTTTCTGTCCGACCACGGCTATCGTGTTTCCACCGCCGACAATGCCGGCGAGGCGCGTGCCCGGCTGGCGGGTCTCGTCTTTGATCTCGTCGTGCTCGACGTGATGATGCCCGGCGAAAACGGCCTCGATCTCGCGCGCGACCTCAGGAAGAGCTCGGCCATTCCCATCCTTATGCTCACGGCACGCGCGGAAATCGAGGACCGGCTCGCCGGCCTGCAATCGGGCGTGGATGATTACCTCACAAAGCCCTTCGATCCGCGCGAGCTGCTGCTGCGCATCAGCTCCATCCTGCGGCGCGTGGCCTTGCCGCCGCCCGTGAAGAATGCCGAGGAGCCCGAAAGCGTGCGTTTCGGCCCCTTCAGCTATCACCTCGCGCGCGGCGAATTGCGGCGGGGCGAGGAGGTGATCCGCCTCTCCGAACGCGAGCGGGAAATCCTGCGGCTGCTCTCGGCCACCAATGGCGAGACCCTGCCCCGCGAGGCGCTGGCGGAAACGGCCAATGCCGCGAATGAGCGCACCATCGATGTGCAGATCAACCGCCTGCGCCGGAAGGTCGAGGATGATCCCGGCAATCCCGTCCATCTGCAAACCGTGCGCGGCCTGGGCTACCGGCTGGTGATCGACCGATGAGCCGTCTTGTCAGCGGCCTGCGCTTCGCCTGGTCTGCGCTCCTGTGGCTTCTGGCCAAGCTGCCGCCCACCCTGCGCCTGCTCTGGCGCGTCATCGCCGTTCCTCTGGGCTGGTTGTGGCTGCTTCTGGTCTGGGTCTGGAACACCGCGCCGGTACAGAAGCTCGCGCAGCCCGTGATGCGGCTGGAAGCGCGCATCGGCCGCTGGCTGAACCGGGTGCTGCCGAAGGGGCTCTATACCCGCGCGCTGCTCATCATCATCATGCCGATGGTGCTGCTCCAGACCGTGGTCGCCTATGTCTTCATGGAACGCCACTGGCAGGCCGTGACCGCGCGCCTCTCGCAGGCGCTGAGCCAGGACATCGCCGCGCTGATCGCTGTCTACGACCAGTTCCCCAGCGAGAAACAGGCGCGCTTCATTTCCACCATCGCCGAACAGCGGCTGGGCCTCGATGTCGATTTCCTGCCGGCCGAGCCCCTGCCGCCGCCCTTGCAGAAGCCCTTCTTCGACATTCTCGACCAGTCGCTCACGGCCGAGCTGGCGAGCCGCATCCGCCGGCCCTTCTGGATCGATACGGTGGGGCGCTCGAACCTCGTGGAGATCCGGATCCAGCTCGAACAGAGCGTGATGCGCGTCATCGCGCTGCGAAGTCAGGCCTATGCCTCGAACTCGCATATCTTCCTTGCGTGGATGGCCGGTTCCTCGCTGGTGCTGATCGGCGTCTCGGTCATCCTGCTGCGCAACCAGATCCGGCCGATCCTGCGATTGGCGGAGGCCGCGGAGGATTTCGGCAAGGGGCGCGACGTGCTGTTCCGGCCGCGCGGCGCGAAGGAGGTGCGGCAGGCGGGCCTCGCCTTCCTGGAAATGAAGAACCGCATCGAGCGCGCCATCGAGCAGCGCACGACCATGCTCAACGGCGTGAGCCACGATCTGCGCACCATCCTCACGCGATTCCGCCTGTCGCTCGCCTTCCTGCCGGAAAGCACCGAGGTGGAGGACATGAAGCGCGACGTGGACGAGATGAGCCGGATGCTCGAGGCCTATCTGGCCTTCGCGCGCGGAGAGGCCGCCGAGAGCGCGTCTCCCACGGATATCCGCGCGCTGATCGAGACGTTCAAATCGGATGCGGAACGCGCCGGGCATTTCACCACGCTGGCGATCGAGGGCGATCCGGTGGTGCGCGTGCGCCCGCAGGCCTTCCGGCGCCTCCTCGGCAATCTCGTCTCGAATGCCGCGCGCTATGGCGACCGCATCGAGATTCGCGCGGTGCATGACGAGAAATACCTCACGATCACCGTGGATGACGATGGCCCCGGCATTCCGGCCGAGAGCCGCGAGGAGGCCTTCAAGCCCTTCCTGCGGCTTGATGCCTCCCGCAACCAGGACCATGGCGGAACCGGCCTTGGTCTTGCCATTGCGCGCGACATTGCGCGCGGCCATGGCGGAGATGTCACGCTGGAGGAAAGCCCGCTCGGGGGCCTGCGGGCGCGGGTGCGGGTCCCTGCATAGGAGAGTTGCCGGCCCAGAGCATTTTCGAGCGAAGGATGTCCCTCGCGAAGGCGGGGATGGGAACCGGTTCGCGTGAAGAAAATGCGATCCATGACAAAAACAGTGAGCGGACTACGATCTGATTGAATCAGGACGTTCGCTCTCATTCCTTATCATTTCTCGCATTTTCTTCGACCAACCGGTATCCACCTGGTCGGAAAATGCTCTAGAGCATGATGTGTTCAGACGGAAGCATATCATGCTCTTATCTTATTGTTATCGCATGCTTTTTTTGAAAAACCGGATTCCACTTTTTCACAGCATGCTCTAGAACAGTCGCCCGCCAGGCGGCACGTGCCGTTCGGGTGTCACGAGCACCACCTCTCCCTCCTCGTCCGGGAAGCCCAGCGTCAGCACCTCGGACATGAACTTGCCGATCTGGCGCGGCGGGAAATTCACCACCGCCGCGACCTGCCGCCCCAGGAGCGTCTCGGGCGTGTAATGTTTCGTGATCTGCGCCGAGGAGCGCCGCGTGCCCAGCGGTCCGAAATCGATCGTGATCTTGAAGGCGGGTTTGCGCGCCTCCGGGAAGGCATCCACCGCGATGATCCGCCCGACGCGGATATCCACCTTCATGAAGTCGTCGAACGTGATTTGCGGCGCGATGCCGGTCGTTTCGGGTGTCATGGTTCCTCAGGCGGCGTCGGGCTTCGGCTCGTCTTGATGGCGGTGATGGTGGTCGCGGCGCATCCTGGCATCGCAGGCCGCGCGGAAGAAACCGAGGAACGGGGCGGCCAGGCGGTCGAGCCCCTCGGCGCGGGCGAGAACCCATTCGCCGCGTTTCAATTCGCGGTCCAGCGCTGCCATGGTGCGGGTCAGGGCCGGGTCATCCTCCTGGAGGAAGATGCGGAAGGCGCGCGCGAAAACGAGGATCGCGCCCTGGATCTTCATCGCACCCATCGCGCCATCGAGCTCGATGCCCGCCGCTTCCAGCATGTAGCGCCAGGAATTCAGGCCCTGCTGGTTGAGTGCGAGCAGGCCGAGCGGGTCACTCTCGAAACCGCGCGAGATGGAGCGCAAAGCCTCCCGATAGGGCAGCAGCGCATCGAAGCGGCGCATCATCACGTCGAGCACCCGGTCACGCGCCGGCTCGTCCTGCATGTCGGCCCCCGTGCCTTCGAGCACGATCCGGTCGATCCGACGCACGAAGCTGCCGAGGATCGCACCCTTCGAGGGGGTGAGATCGCGCAGGTCGGCGAGGGAAATCCCGGCTTCCTCGGCGATGGAAGAGAGGGTGATCATGTCCCAGGGCTGGCGCGCCGCGAGCGCCATCAGCGCATCCACGACCAGGGCGCGCGGGTCGCCCTTCGGAGCCTCGGCGGATTTCTCGGCGGCTTTGCGGGCCATGGCTGCCTCCCTTAAAGGGTTGAGGAATATTCCCCGAAGGTAGTCGTTCCCGGCCCGACTGCAAGGCCCGGCTAGCCGGCAAGAGCTTTCGCGCGCGCTTCGGCCGCGGCGACCGCGCGCGTCATCAGCGGGGTGAGGCCGCCTTCGCCCATCAGGATCGCGAGTGCAGCGGCCGTGGTGCCACCGGGGGAGGTGACATTCCGGCGAAGCTCAGCGGGGCTGGTCTCCGCCTCCCGGAACAGCAATTCGCCCGCGCCTTCGATGGTGGCGCGCGCAAGGCGCGCGGCGATGGCCGGTTCGAGGCCCAGCTCCTCGCCCGCCTTTGCCAGCGCCTCGACCATGTGGAAGACATAGGCCGGGCCGGAGCCGGAAACGGCCGTCACCGCGTCGATCAGCCCCTCGTCCTCCACCCATTCGAGGCGTCCCGTGGTCTGGAGCAGGCGCGTCACGTTGGTGCGATCGGCTTCCGAGAGCGCATCGGTCGCATAAGCGCCGGTGATGCCCCGGCCGAGGGCCGCCGGCGTGTTCGGCATGGCCCGCACGAAGCGCGTGACCTGCGGTAAACGCTTCCTCATATCCGCGATACTCTTGCCCGCCATGATGGAGACGACGATGCTTTTGCCATCGAGGCAGCGCGCGAGGCCCTCGGCTGCCTGATCCAGCATCTGCGGCTTGATGGAAATCAGCATCATCTCCGCGCGCGGCGGCTCGGCCGGGTTCAGCGTGAAACCGGCTTTCGCCTGCATCGCCAGCACATCCGGCGAGGGGAAGGGGTCCACCACGGTGATGCTGGAAGCGGGCCAGCCGCCCGCCAGCGCGCCCTTCAGCATGGCACCGCCCATCTTGCCGCAACCGCAGATGAGAAGTCGGGGAATGGACATGGCAGGCTCCGGGTATGAAAAAAGGCAGCGCATGATCCCGGGAGTGGTTGCCGGTTCCCGAAAAAGATCATGCTCCAAGGACCAAAGATGTCCCGCCTTCTGTCATGCCAGCCTTGTCGCTTCAACCACTCAGGCCTCGCCGGCGGTCTCGAACAGGATGGTTTCCAGCGCCTCCGCGGCGTTCTTGCCGGCCCAGACCACGAACTGGAAGGCCTGGTAATATTTCTCGCAGGCCTCGACCGCGACCCTGATCAGCGCCTCGCACTGGTCCGGGCTCGGCGGCGTGCCGCCCGCGAGCACGAGGGCGTGGCGGAACATGATGGCGTTCTCGCTCGACCAGAGATCGAAATGTCCCACCCAGAGCTGCGTGTTCATGCGGCTGATGAGCTCGATGATCTCCGTGCGGCGGCGCTCCGGCACCTTGAGATCGAAGGAGCAGGCGAGGTGCAGGGCTTCCATGTCATCGAGCCAGGTGAAGCTCACATGGTAGTCGCTCCAGCTCCCGGCGATGACGATGGAGATCTCGTCCTGCTCGTCGCGCTCGAAGGACCAGGCATGCCGGGAGGCGATCTGCTCGATGAGATCGACCGGATGTTCCGGCCGCCCGCCATGATGATCGAGGATGTCCATCCCTTATGCCCTTTTTCGTTCAGGCCGGCGAGCGCAAAAACCCCTGCCATCGCGAAAAGCCGCGACGGCTCGTGCATTCACGCTTCCACCGGAAAAACCTTACGCCTCACTGGCATGCACGAAACGGCTGCACACCGACGCGTACCGAGATCTGCGAACCCTCTGAAATCAGGCAGCGAATCACCCTGACACGAAACTAGCATGGCCAGATTCGCCCTGTCCTCCTGATTTTTTTTGGGCAGGAGTCCGGTTCGCGTCAGGCGTGTCCGAGGCTGCCTTCCGCGCCCGCTTCACAACGATGACTGTCGAATTTGACGCTCTCGGATTCGCGGTCTCCCCACAACCGGCCAGAGGGCGTGATCCACAGCCCTCGGTCGATTTCCACAGGCGACCAGATGGCTCAGCCCTTGGCGGATAGCTTCGTTTCGAGCGCCTCGAGGCGGGCCATGAGCTTCTCGTTCTCGTCGCGTGCGAGGATCGCCATCTCGCGCACGGCCTCGAATTCCTCGCGCGTGACGAAATCGCTGTCGCGGAGGATGCGCTCGATCTGGCTCTTCACGAAGCTCTCGGCCTCGCGGCTCATGCCCTGCGCCACGCCGATCGCGCCGGTCATCACGCGGGAGAGTTCATCCAGCAGGCGGGTCGGGGGTTCACGCATCGGGGCCTCGCAAGATCAGGGCGCAAAAGAATGATGAGGCTCACCTAGCACGGGGCTTCGCCTTTGGTTAGACAGAATTCGCCGCTTACCTTTCGCATCAGCCCAACCCGGAAAAGCCGGATGCTCTTTCCCCAGTTCGATCCCGTCGCGTTTTCCATCGGCCCGCTGGTCGTGCGGTGGTATGCGCTGGCCTATATCCTGGGGTTGATCGGCGGCTGGTACTATGCAAGACGGCTGGCGGCCAATGCGCGGCTCTGGCCCGCGCATCTCAAGGCGCCGACGCCGGAACAGCTCGATGACCTGCTGGTCTATGCGGCATTCGGCGTGGTGATCGGCGGCCGCCTCGGCTTCGCCTTCTTCTATCATCCCGGTTATTTCCTTGGGAACCCGCTGGAGATCGTGCAGGTCTGGAAGGGCGGCATGGCCTTCCATGGCGGCCTGTTCGGCGCAGGCGTGGCGGTGTTTCTCTGGGCCAGGCGCAATGGCCTCAACCCCTTCTCCATGCTCGATATTGCCGCCGCCGTGGCGCCCCTCGGGCTGATGCTCGGGCGCATCGCGAATTTCGTGAATGGCGAATTATGGGGCCGCGTGAGCGATGTGCCCTGGGCCTTCATCTTCCCGGCTGCCGGACCGCTGCCGCGCCACCCGAGCCAGCTCTATGAAGCCGCGGCCGAGGGGCTTCTGCTGCTGATCGTGCTGGCTGTCGTCGTGCGGAAGGATGGCTTCGCCCATCCCGGCCGCATCGCCGGGCTCTTTGGCATGGGCTATGCCGTTACACGCATCTTTTGCGAATTCTTCCGCGAGCCCGACCGGCATCTCGGCTTCCTCGCCGGTGGTTGGGTGACGATGGGCATGGTGCTCTCCGTGCCGATGGCGCTTGTGGGCTTCTGGCTCTATGCTCGCGCCGGCAAGAAGCCGGTGACGGCATGAACGCGCTGACCACGCCCCTCGCGCGGGAGATGGCGGCGATCATCGCCGCCGAAGGTGCGCTTTCGCTCGATCGCTTCATGGCTCTGGCCCTGGGGCATCCGCGGCATGGCTATTACATGACGCGTGATCCGTTCGGCGCCGGCGGCGATTTCATCACCGCGCCGGAGATCAGCCAGATTTTCGGGGAACTCCTCGGCCTTGCGCTGGCGATCACCTGGCAGAACATGGGTGCGCCGGAAGGTGTCGCGGTGGCCGAGCTCGGCCCCGGTCGCGGCACGCTGATGAGCGATGCCCTGCGCGCCGCGCGCGCCATACCCGCCTTCGCGGAAACGCTCGAGCCGCATTTCGTGGAGACAAGCCCCGTGCTGATGCGTGCGCAGGCCGCGCGCCTCGCGCAGGATGGGCGCGATGCCCGGTGGCACGCGACCATCGATTCCCTGCCGGAGGATCGACCGCTTCTCATTCTCGCCAACGAGTTCTTCGATGCGCTGCCGGTGCGGCAGTTCCAGCGCGCAGGCAATCACTGGCACGAGCGGCTCGTGGGGCTCGACCCCGCCGGCGGCCTCGCCGTCGGCCTCGCGCAGGAGCCTGCCGCGAACATTCCCTTTGCCGCGCCGGAGGGTGCGATCTTCGAAACCTCCCCGCTCTCGCTCGACATCATGCGCCGCCTCGGCGAGCGCATCGCGCGCCAAGGCGGGGCGATGATCGCCATTGATTACGGGCACGCGAAAAGCGGCTTCGGGGATACATTGCAGGCCGTGAAGGCGCATCGCTTCGTGCCGGTCCTCACCGATCCCGGCGAGGTGGATATCACCGCGCATGTCGATTTCGCGATGCTCGCGATCGCAGCCAAGCGCGGCGGGGCGCTGGCGCATCCGCTGCTGACGCAGGCGACCCTGCTGGAGCGGCTCGGCATCCATCATCGCGCGGAAATCCTGAAGCGCAAGGCCGAGAACCCCGCCGAGATCGACCGCGCCGTCGCCCGCCTCGCCGGCACGGATGAGGCCGCGATGGGCCTGCTCTTCAAGGCCTTGGCCATCACCGCGCCGGGTGTGGCGCCGCCGCCCGGGTTCGAGCGGCCTGACCCCCGATTGTCCTGAAATGCCGAAGCCCATTCTCTCTCCGCTTCTCGAAAAAGTGGGTATATGCCACGCCTTCTTCACGCGTGAGGGCGGTGTCTCGCAGGGGCTCTATGCCGGGCTCAACGGCGGCATCGGCTCGAATGATGGTCCCACGCTCGTGGCCGAGAACCGCCGTCGCATGGCAGCATGGCTGGGCGTGGAACCCACGCATTTCCTCTCGCTCTATCAGGTGCATTCGCCGGATGTGCTGCATGTCACCGGCCCATGGCCCGGCGAGCGGCCCAGGGCGGATGGCCTTGTAACGGCGACGTCAGGCCTCGCTTTGGCGGTGGGCTCGGCCGATTGCGGGCCGATCCTGTTTGCGGACCCGCAAGCGAAAATCGTCGGTGCCTGCCATTCCGGCTGGAAGGGCGCGATGGGCGGCGTGCTCGAAAGCACCCTTGAAGCCATGGAGCGTCTTGGCGCGCGGCGCGCGCGCATCTCGGTCGCCATGGGGCCGATGCTGAGCCAGCAGAATTACGAGGTCGGCCCGGAATTCCGCGAGACCTTCCTGAAGCATGATCCCGCCAACGCGGATTTCTTCCGGGCCGGAACGCGGGTGACGCATCCGCATTTCAACCTGCCGGGCTATATCGCGCGGCGGCTCGAAAAGGCCGGCGTGGCCGAGATCGATGATTGCGGCCTCTGCACCTATGCGGACGAGGCGCGCTTCTATTCCTACCGCCGCATGACGCATCGCGGCGAAGCGGATTACGGGCGCCTGCTCGCGGCGATCCGGCTCTAGAGCATGATGTGTTCAGACGGAAGCACATCATGCTCTTCTCTTATTATTATCGCATGCTTTTTTGTGAAAAACCGGATTCCACTTTTTCACAGCATGCTCTAATCCACCACGTCCGGGGTCTGCCAGCCCAGATGCTGGCCGGAATCGACCGCGATCATCTGGCCCGTCACGGCCTCCGCTTCCGCGAGAAAGAGCACGGCTTCCGCGATTTCCGCGGGGCTCACGGCGCGCCCCAGCAAGGTGCCCGCCGCCTCGGCCGTGAAACCCTCCATGCCGTCATGAATATTCGGCAGGGTTGGCCCCGGCCCCACGCCATTCACGCGAATGCCGCGCGGGGCCAATGCCTGCGCCAGCGTGCGCGTGGCCGTGAAAAGCGCCGATTTCGCAAGCGTGTAGGAGAAGAATTGCGGGTTGGGCCGGAAGACGCGCTGATCGATCAGGTTCACGATCGCGCCCGGCTGCCCCTCCGGCAAGGCCTTCGCGAAAGCCTGCGCCAGCAGGACCGGCGCTTGCAGGTTCACCACGAGATTGCTCGCGAAACTCTCCGGCGTGAGGCTCGCGAGGCTGTCCTTCTCAAAGAGCGAAGCGTTGTTCACGAGCAAGGTCACCGGCCCGAAGGGCAGGGCTGCCGCTTCCATCAGCGCCGGCAGACCCGCAAGATCGGCGAGATCGCCGATCAGGCTCGCGGCCTCCGCGCCCTTGCCGCGCAGTTCCCCCGCCTTCGCTTCGGTGCGGATGGTCTCGCGGCCATGCACCACGATGGCATGGCCCGCCGCGGCAAGGCGATCCGCGATGGCCGCGCCGATGCGCTTCGAACCGCCCGTAATGAGCGCGACCTTTCTCATCCCGCCTTGCCTCACCTCTTCGGCTCCCGGTTGCGACGCTCGAAATCCTTGGCCACGCGAAGCCAGCGATAGAAGGCGAAATTCATCGCCGTGATGAAGCCATAGGTGCCGCGCACCGCGTGCCGGCGACCGATATAGGCCTTGAGGAACGCGAGCGGGAATTCGAGGAAAACGCGCGCGGTGGAGGTCGATTTCCCGCGCGCTGCGAGATCCGCGACCTGCTGGTCGGAATAGGCATTGAGCTTTCCAATCTGGTCGCCGATCGAACGCACCGAGAAATGATGCACCGTGCCCTTGAGCCGCGCCACGCGGGTGCCGGGCTCAAGATCCACCCGATCATGCACAGGCGAGATCGAATAGGTGCCGCGATCGCGCCGGTAGAGCCGCACGGGCGCCAGCGCATAGGCGAGGGGATGCGGCGCCGCCTCGCCCGGAAAGATCTCGGCGATGCGGATTTCATAGGCCTCCGCCGCCGGTTCGCCGGACGCGAAAAGCCCGGCGATCTCGGCCGCGAGATCGGCCGGGACGACCTCATCCGCGTCGAGGTTCAGCACCCAGTTATGTCGGCACTGGCTTTCCGCGAAGCGCTTCTGGGGCCCGTAGCCTGGCCATTCCCGCCCGATCACGCGGGCACCGAGCGCGCGCGCCAAATCCGGCGTGCCGTCCGTCGAGCCCGAATCGACAACGAGGATATCGTCCGAGAGGTGCCGCACCGCCTCGATCACGCGCGGCAGGCGATCCGCCTCGTTCTTCGCGATGATGAAAATCGAGAGGGGCGGGGAGGTCACGGTTCCGTCCGGATTCGAGCGCGTTTCCCTCGCTTCGCACGCGTTTGCCGGGCTGACAAGCGGCGAAGGGCGGGCGTCTCAATGGGTAACGCGCGGTTAGGCTTAACGGCCCTCCACCAAGATTAATCAGTTGTTGGCCTTCTCTTCAGGCTTTTGTTCAGCATGATGAACGAGCGTGTTAATCGAGACAAACCATGAAAGGGGCATCAGCTCCTGTATTCATTTCAGATGAGGAGAAGCGCGATGCACAATAAATTGCGTTCGACTTTGATTTGCATCGCGCTGGCGCATGGCGCGTTGTATCCTGCCAAGTCTATTGCGGCCGATTTTCCCAATAGCCGCAATTCTTCGCCCGTTTATTCTGTTCCGCGCCTGGCTGCGAATTGGCAGGGCCTCTATCTCGGCCTCAATACGCATTACGGCTGGGGCAAGGCGAAAAGCGCGAACCTGAGTGGTTTCGGCCTGGGTGGGCATCTGGGCTACAATTTTCAGTCGGGGCCCGGTGTGTTCGGCGTGGAAGGTGATTTCGGCTATACCGGCATCGATCATCGCGGCTTTACCGAAGCGTTCCGTCAGAAATGGCTTGGTTCGGGTCGCCTGCGCGCGGGCTATGCCTTCGAGCGCTTCCTGCCCTATGTCACCGCCGGTTTCGCCTATACCACCGGCACCATGAAGACCGCGACCGGCAAGGATGATCAGGGCCATTTCGGCTATGTCATCGGCGCTGGCGTCGAGGCGATGCTGACCGATCGCGTCTCGGCCCGCGTGGAGTTCCTGCATTACGGTTTCGGGAGCCAGAACTATGCCGTTCCGGCCGTGCGCCGCACGAGCGTGCAGAACAACATGCTGCGTTTCGGCATGAGCTACAAGTTCTGATCGCGGCTTGCGGGAGATCGCCGCCGTTCCATCCACCCGGCCTGCTCGCGCAGGCCGGGTTTTTTCATGTCCGTGCTCAGATGTGCGGTTTGGTCTTCGAGAAGCCCGGCATCATCTTGTTCATCGCCTCAAGGAAGGCCGCGAGCTTTGGATATTGTCCGCCCGCGAGCGTGGAGAAGCGGAAATCCATCCAGTCGAGCATGCAGGCGGCCGTGATCGTGCCGATATCCGGCGTCGCCGAGGCCAGGGGCGGGTCGGCTTCGAGGGCGGCGAGACCGCGATCCACCTTGCCGCGCTGGTGGTCGATCCAGCGCGCCTCGTGTTTCTCCGCCACACGGAAGCGGCCTTCGTAGAGCATGAGGATCGCGGCGTCCATGATGCCATCGGCCAGCGCCTGCAGCTTCAGGGCCGCGACGCGCTTCGGCCAAGCTGCGGGAATCACTTTTCCGCCGCCGGCATCGTGGTCCAGCCATTCGATGATGACGCGCGAATCATAGAGTGCTGAGCCATCCGGCAGGATGAGGCAGGGGATTTTCCCCAGCGGGTTGTCGCGCCGCAGCGGATCATCCGCCGCCATGGTATCGGCGGTGACGATCTTGAACGTGTCGGAATGGCCGGTGACGAGCGCGGCAACCTTCACCTTGCGGCCAAAGGGCGAAGTGGTCGAAGAGCGCAGGGTGAGCATGGGAGCGTTTCCTTTGAGAGTGGTGCCGAAGAATTCGCGCGCGAGCGGCCGGCTGGCAAGCTTCTTTTATGTTCTTGCCAGCCAATCGAGCCGGTAACGGGCGGTGTGGCCCGTGGCGAGGCGCCCGGCCAGTTCCGGAAGCAGGGTCGCAAGATCGGCCTCGAGCGTGTAGGGCGGGTTCGCGACGAGCACCCCGCAGGCCGCGAGCGGCCCTTCGGCATCGAAGCGATCCTTATGCAGTTCCGCGAGGAGCAGATTGGGGAAGCCGCTTTCCGCCGCCGCTTTCTCGAAGGCATCGACCGCCGCGCGATCCTTGATCGGATACCACACGGCGAGGCTGCCGCCGGTCCATTTCCGCGCCATCTGCCGCATGCCCCTGGCGAGCCGCTCGAATTCGTCGCGGCTCTCGAAGGGCGGGTCGACCAGCACCAGCCCGCGCCGCTCATTGGGCGGCACCTGCGCGTTCCAGATGGTGTAGGCGTCGAGCGCGGTGATTGCGAGGCGATGGTCGCGCGCGGGCAAGGCCTTGCGCAAGGCGGCCTCGGCCGCCGGGTGGTATTCGTTGAAGGCCGCGCGATCCTGCTCCCGCAGGCCATGGCGGATGAAGAGGGGCGAGCCGGGGTAATGCCGGCCATCCGGGCAGGTCGCGGCCAGCGCCGCCCGCCAGGCGGCCAGCACCGCTTCGGCTGCCGGGCTGAAGGGTTCCGCCATGCGGCCGACCCCGCCCCGCCACTCGCCCGTGCGCCGGGCGTCCTCACCGGAGAGGTCGTAGATTCCGCTCCCCGCATGGGTGTCGATCACCCGGAACGGGGCGGGCTTCAGCCGCAGATGCGTCAGGATGCGCATGAGGATCACATGCTTCAGCACATCCGCGAAATTCCCGGCATGGAAGTCGTGGCGGTAATTCATGGCAATTCGCTCAAATTCGATCCGTTTCGATCACGGATCGGCAGAGCGTTTAGCGCCATAATGAATCAAATTAAAATCATCACGGCATCCGAAAAGCGGTTTCGTCATGAAGGGCAAGTGGCTCAGCATCTATATCCTGGGTTTTCTCGCATTCAGTTACGGGTACGGGCTCCCGGAGTTTTTCATGGAACGGGGCCCTGGCAAGGACCGAAACTATGGCCGGGAAAAACAGGTCGCGCGCATCCAGGAGGAGCCGCACGGGTTCGTTGCTCAGGTGATGGAATATCTCCGCCAGTTCATCGAGAAGAAGGAACCGCCGCCGCGCATCGCCACGCAGCCCCGCGCGCCCGCGCCTGTCGCGCCTGTCGCGCCTGCCGAGCCTGCCGCGCCGCCGGCCGAGCCGGTGAGCAAGCTCGCCGAGCCGCCAAGGGCACCCGGTCAGGGCTTTACCGTGATGTCGGTACGCTGATTTCGCGCGTCCGGCAGGAATCACGATCCACCTCCGGGCACGGGCGGAAGGAGCGCAGGTCCTTCGTGAGGCAGATGCGAACTTCCTCCAGCATGCCGCGCTCGCAGGTCACGGCCATCATGTCCGGGCGCAGGCCGGGATTGGCCTCGGTGAAGGCGCGCTCGATTTCCAGCGGCGTGAAACGGTTCGTCTCTTCCGGGGCTTCGAGCGCTGCGGGAATGCGCACCTTCCGGCGGGCAGCGGCGGTTGCCGAGAAATAGGCCTCCGGCGGCAGGCCCGAACAGGTGCCATGCTTGCGCCACTGGTGGCGGGCAAGGCCGGTATCGGGCAGCACCTCCTCCGCGATATCCATGGCCCGGCGCGAGGGATTGCGCCCCTCTGGCGCGCAGAAGGCGGGATAGCCCCGCTCATATTGCGGCCAGAGGCCATGCACGACGAAACCGGGATTGCGGCCCGGATCGCATTGCCTCGCGCCGCGCCTTTCGCCGGTGATGGCGCACCAGGTCGCGGACCAGGACAGCGCGAGCACATAGAAATCGAAATCGCCCATCGCCGCCCCCCGCGTTTCGCGCGGCTGGGAGGCGGCAGGAAGCCCAACCGTCAGAAGGGCAAGCGCCACGAAGACGGCGCGCAGCATCGCCTCAGCGGCCGGGGAGGCGGCTGCAATCGCCGCCATTCGTCAGGTTGCGATCATAGCCGGCGAGGCAGAACGTCACCTGATTGCCATAGCCCGCAAAACCATAGGCCTCGATGATGGCGTAGTGCAGCTTCAGGCGCTTCCTGTCGCCCATCACGGCCACGGCCTCGCAGGTCCGGCGGGGGATGAGATCAATGCCATGCTGACGCAGGCCCGTCTGCTGGATCCGCTCGAAACCGATGATCTCGGCATTGCTGTTCCAGAAACGGCGCTCGGTCGAGGCGAAACGCGACTGGATGCTGGCCAGCACGCTCGAGGATTCGCAAGTATCCACCACGCCGGAGAAGGGCGCGAAGCGGCTTTCGGCCGGGATTTCCTCGCGCGCCTGAGCCGGAACGGACAGGGCGATGGCGAACAGGCTGGCGGCAATCAACGAGGCGCGGCGCATGGCGGACTCCGGGAGCGGCAAAACTCGCTCCAGATTTGGACGCCCAATCCGCCCGGGTCAAGCCGGAAGAAGGCTCAGTTCCCGCCCGTCGGGATGTTCTGCTGCCGAATCTGCGATTCGCGATGCGGGTTTCGGGCAGGTGCGGGTTGCCGGGGCGGTGCCGAAGGCAGCAGCGCGCCGGCAGGGGCCGGGAGGGGCTGCCGGGTCACGCCAGGACCGCGGTTCACCGGCAGTTCCGGCATCGAGGAGGTGATATCGAAATCGCGCGGGTCGAATTCCTCCTCCTGCTCCATCACCTCGGTAGGGACGCCACCATTCTGCTGCAGCAACTGGAGCTGGCGATCGAGCGAGCCGGCGGGTGCCAGTGCCGCCGGGGGGCGCTGCGTGAGAGCCACCTGTGGCGGCGAGGCGGCCGAATAGGCGCTGTTCGGGAAGCCCTGCGGCGCAGGGGGCAGGGATTTGAAGGCCGTGGCCGGTGGCATCTGCGGGCCGATCGATGGCGGGAAGGAGGGGCGCATCGGTGAATCGAGCCTCGGCCGGCAATAGCGGCGCTGTCCGCGCGCATCGTGCCGTGCGAGATCGAGATGGAAATGGTCGTAGTGGAAGGCGTCGGAGCCGGGGCCGAGCACGGTGCGGAACTTCCCGCAGGCGGAATGCAGCACTTCGCGCAGGAAGCCCTGCTCGTGGGGGGCCCCGCGCCAGCCGCCCTTCACGGTTGTCACCGAGCCGTCCGCGAAAACAAAGGACATGATGTCGATGGCATTGCCGAAGGCGTGTTCGGAAAGCCGCGCGCCCGGCTGGTGGTTGCGGCGCCGGCAGGCATAGGAGCCGCCCGTGCGGATTTCCTTCACCCCCTGGCCCATCCAGGCCAGGGCCGCGGGCTGGACCGCTGTCGCGAGCCAGTCATCGAGCCAGGCGACCATGGGGCAGGTGAGTGTGGCTTCCGGCTTCAGGACCGTGAGGCGCAAATCCGCCCCGGCCGCGGTTTGCAGCGGCGCGCCGGCCTCCGCGAAGCTTTGCAGGATGTTCTGGTCGATCTGGAAAGCCTGCACCTTCAGCGGAATGTCGATCCCGCAGGCGCCGGAGCCGTCGATGGGCTTCGTGATGCGCACGAACTCGCTTTCCTGCACGATGCCCGCCTTCATGCAGGCGAGTTCGGCCTCGCCACGCCAAGCCTCGCGCTGCTCGTAGCGCAGGAAGCCGCAGCCCGAAAGGAAGGCGGCGCTCGCGAGGATCGCGAGGCCCAGGCGCGCCAGAAGCGGGATCGCGCAGGTTCGAGACAAGGATGAAGGGGAGGAACGCAACATCCCGGAAAATTGACTCGACCTCGGTAAGGTTCCTTTAAGAGAAAGGGTTTCGGGGTGGTTAAGATTCGGCCCCATGGCTCGTTCAGGAGAGACCGGTGCAGGGCAAGGCGCGTTTCATTTTTCCGTTCTTTCAGGCGGGCATCATGGCTTTCCTGATGACGGGTTTCGTCACCTGGCTCAACCTGGGCCTTCCTTCCGATTTCGTGCTGCGCTGGATGCTGGCTTTCGTGAAGGCCTGGCCGCTCGCCTACCTTGCCGCGCTCATCGCGGCGCCCTTTGCCCAGCGCGCCACGCGCTTTGTCGTTGCCAGGCTGGAAGGAACCAAGACATGATGCGCGCCCTTGATCTCGCCGAGGCTGTCGAAGCCGGGGATCTCACCCCGGCAACCGTCCTCGAACTCGCGCTGGAAGCCATTTCCGAGCGCGAGAAGGATATCCTCGCCTTCACCGCTCTCGACATGGACCGCGCCCGGCTCGCGGCGCGCGCCATCCCCGGCAATGACGGGTTGTTCGGCCTGCCGGTCGGCTTCAAGGACATCATCGAAACCGCCGATTACGCAACCGAGCATGGTTCGCCGCTCTACAAGGGCCACAAGCCGAGGGCGGATGCGCCCGTCGTGCTGATGACCGAGGCCGCGCAGGGCCTGCGCCTCGGCAAGACAGCCACCACGGAATTCGCTTTTCTCAACCCCGCGCCGACCTTCAACCCGCATCATGCGGCCCACACGCCCGGCGGCTCCTCGGCCGGTTCGGCGGCCGGGGTGGCGGCGGGCTTCATGCCGCTGGCTTTCGGCACGCAGACCGGTGGATCGGTGATCCGCCCCGCGAGCTTCTGCGGTGTCGCGGCGATGAAGCCGTCTTTCCGGCTCATCCCCATCCAGGGCGTGAAGCCTTTCGCGCCGCTGCTCGATACCCTGGGCCTGTTCGGCGCGCGGGTGGCGGATGTCGCCTTCGGGCTCGCGGCGATCACGGGGCGCGACCTGCGGGTCGATGGCGGCGATTTCGGCAAGCCCACCTTCGGCATCACGCGCCAGCCCTTCGCGGGCGATGCGTCTCCGGAAGCTCATGCGGCGCTCGACCATGCCATCGCGGCGCTGTCGAAGGCCGGCATCGCTTGCCGCGAGGTGGCGCTTGCGCCGGTCTTCGCCGAGGCCCATGTGCATCACCGCGCGATCAACAACCATGAGGGCGCGGTGTCGCTCACCTGGGAATATGAGCGGCATCGCGAGAAGCTCTCTCCCATTCTCCGCGATGCCATCGAGCACGGGCGCTCCGTGAGCCTCGCGGAATATGATGCCGCGCGCTCGATCTCGAACAGGGCACGAAAGGCGGCGCATCCGCTGTTCGAGGAGGTCGATGTCCTGCTCACCTTCTCCGCGCCGGGCGTCGCAACGTTGCGGGACAGCACCGGCGATGCCACCTACAACAAGCTCATCACGCTGCTGGGCCTGCCGGCCGTGAACGTGCCGGGCTGGAAGGATGCGGCGACCGGGCTTCCCGTGGGCGTGCAGGTGGTCGGCGCCTTCGGCGATGACCAGCGGACGCTGGCGGCGGCGCATCTTCTGGAACAGGCGCTTTCCCATCACTCCTGAGGATTTCCGGCAAAGCTGTTGCAAATCGGAACAGAACTCCAGGTCGGGCGTTAACTTTTCTGCAACGCCGCGACGATGGGCCATTGCCAGCGGTTACCATTGGGTTAAGATTTAAAGCCCGACAGGTGATGAGGTGACACCATGAGCATGACGTACAGTCTGGATGTTCTGGCGTTTCTGGCGTCTTTTGTTCTTTTGATCGCCATTCTTTTTGGCGCCTTCTGACATCCGAATGACGGTTTCGCCGGGTTCGACCGGCACAAGATCAGGGCCTCGCCGCCAGCCGGCGGGGCTTTTTGCTGCCGCGGAGCCTGTTCAGCTTTGCGGACAGGGCTTGGAAAGCGGCCGCCATGTCGTGACGTTCTGGTCCATCTGGCAGCGGAACAGGCTGTTCCGCATGCAAACTTCGCTGCCGACCGGAAGGTTCTCGCCCTGCATGCGACAGGTGCATTCCGTCCTGTTGAGCTGCGCGCGCGTGATCAACCAGTCGCTGGCGGGACGTGCCTGCGTTTCCTGCGCGTGGAGACCGACAGGCGCAAGCAGCGGCGATGCCGTGGCGATGAGGCCCGCGAGGGCCGAGGTTCGGCACTTCGACATCATGTCGGCACCCTTCGGAACGCGAGAGAAATCGCTCGGAACTTGCGCGATTGCACGACCAGAGCATTTTTCGATCTGACGGAATGAGATCGGATGCTCTCTCTTTGTCTGATCGCATTTTCTTAACGCGAACCGGCAACCACTTCGCTTGAAAATGCTCCAAACCGGCGCCTTGTCAAGGTCGAACCCGGTTGCGATGCCGCCGTGTAGAATATTGGAGCAAGCCAACTTTAAGTTGTTCTGCTTAGTGATTGCCGCCTGTTGCTTGCCCGGAAAGGATAAACCATGTCGATCGTGATCAAGACCGGTGCGATGCTCTGGCTGGCGGTTCTCGGGCAGTCGGCAACCGCTGCTGCCGGCTCGCCCCATGGCCCCTGCACCAATCTGCCGCGCTTCGGCTGGGTGTCCTTCGACGAGATCGAGGCGCGCCTGGCGCAATCGGGGTACCAGCTGCTCCGCCTGCGCATCACCAGCGATGCCTGCTATTCCGCCCTGGTCACGAGCCCGGCCGGGCACAGGCTGGAACTGCTCATCCACCCGGGCACCAGCAAGGTCATCTCGCCGGAAAAACTGCCGACGAGCGCCCTCCGGCGCTGATCAGCGCCGGCGCGGCTTGCCGCCACCCTTCGCGCGCGGCGTGCCCGAGAGTGGCACCTCGCGATCCGTGCCCGGTCCCATCGCATCGAGCGACGGTTTTCTGGCCCGCGCGGGCGGCAGGTTCGCCGCTGCGCCATATTGCGAGGCACCGGCCTTGCCGGCCTTTGCCGTCACGTTGCCCTGCCGCGCGCCCGGCTCCTCGAACACCGCAAGCTCCGTCGCCTTCAGGCGCTTGATCTCGTCGCGGATGCGCGCTGCCGTTTCAAAATCGAGATCGGCCGCGGCCTCGCGCATGCGCTTTTCGAGATCCGCCAGCACCGCCTCGAAATTATGGCCGATGGAGATCGCCCTGTCGGCCTGGCCCTTGTCGATCGTGACGCGATCGCGCTCATAAGCGCTGTTGATGATGTCCTCGATATTGCGTTTCACACTCTGCGGGGTGATGCCGTTGGCCTCGTTATAGGCATTCTGCTTTTCGCGGCGGCGATTGGTCTCGGCCATCGCGCGCTCCATCGAGCCGGTGATGTTGTCGGCATAGAGGATCACGCGGCCATCCACGTTGCGGGCCGCCCGGCCGATGGTCTGGATCAGCGAGGTCTCCGAGCGCAGGAAGCCTTCCTTGTCGGCATCGAGAATGGCCACGAGGCCGCATTCGGGAATGTCGAGGCCCTCGCGCAAGAGGTTGATGCCCACCAGCACATCGAAAGCGCCGAGGCGCAGGTCGCGGATGATCTCGATGCGTTCGAGCGTATCGACATCCGAATGCATGTAGCGCACGCGCACGCCCGCCTCGTGCAGGTATTCCGTCAGGTCCTCGGCCATGCGCTTCGTCAGCACCGTCACCAGCGTGCGATAGCCGGCCGCGCTCACATTTCGGACCTCGCCCAGCAGGTCATCGACCTGCGTGCGCGCAGGCCGCACGATCACTTGCGGGTCGATGAGGCCTGTGGGCCGGATCACCTGCTCCACGAAGACGCCGCCGGTGCGCTCAATCTCCCAGTCGCCGGGGGTGGCGGAGACATGCACGGTCTGCGGGCGCATCGCCTCCCATTCCTCGAAGCGCAGCGGGCGATTGTCGAGGCAGGAGGGTAGGCGGAAACCATATTCGGCGAGGGTGGCCTTGCGCCGGAAGTCGCCTTTGTACATGCCACCGATCTGCGGCACGGTCACATGGCTCTCATCGGTGAAAACCAGCGCGTTATCCGGCAGATATTCGAAGAGCGTCGGCGGTGGATCTCCCGGATCGCGGCCCGTGAGATAGCGCGAGTAATTCTCGATGCCCTGGCAGACGCCCGTGGCCTGCAGCATCTCGAGATCGAACTGCGTGCGCTGTTCGAGGCGTTGCGCCTCGATGAACCGGCTCTGGCAATTGAGTTCGGCCAACCGCTCCTTCAGTTCCGACTTGATGCCGGAAATCGCCTGGTCCAGAGTCGGGCGTGGCGTCACATAGTGCGAATTCGCATAGACCTTCACGAATTTGAGGTCGGCATTCTTGTGGCCCGTGAGCGGATCGAATTCCGCGATCGCCTCCACCTCGTCGCCGAACAGGCCGATGCGCCAGGCGCGGTCCTCCAGATGGGCCGGGAAGAGCTCGATCACGTCGCCGCGCACGCGGAAGGTGCCGCGCGCGAAATCCGTGTTCGTGCGCTTGTATTGCAAAGCCGTGAGATCGGCGATGATCTGGCGCTGGTCGAGCCTTTCGCCCACCTCGATGCCGAAGCTCATGGCGGTATAGGTCTCGACCGACCCGATGCCGTAGATGCAGGAGACCGAGGCGACGATGATCACGTCGTCGCGTTCGAGCAGCGCCCGCGTCGCCGCGTGGCGCATCCGGTCGATCTCCTCGTTGATGGTCGATTCCTTGGCGATATAGGTGTCCGTCCGCGGCACATAGGCCTCGGGCTGGTAGTAATCGTAATAGGAGACGAAATACTCGACCGCATTCTCCGGGAAGAAGCTCTTGAACTCCGAATAAAGCTGCGCCGCGAGCGTCTTGTTCGGCGCGAGAATGAGCGCGGGGCGCTGCGTCTTCTCGATCACCTGCGCCATGGTGAAGGTCTTGCCCGAGCCCGTGACGCCCAGCAGCACCTGATCGCGCTCCTGCTGCTGCACGCCCTCCACGAGCTGGCGGATCGCCTCGGGCTGGTCGCCGCGCGGTTCGAACGGCGCCTTCATCACGAAGCTCAGGCCGCCCTCGCTCTTGGCCGGGCGCTCCGGGCGATGCGGCGCCCAGACCTTCTTCTCGCGAAAGAGCGGATTGCCGTTCTTCAGCAATTCCTGCAGCGCGTCATGCGTCGCCTGCACGCCCGCGGTGGAGGTGAGGGCATCCGCTTCCGAGATGCCGTCGAGCCCGCCGCCCATGCGCGCATCGTCGGGCAGCAGCGGAACCACATTCCCCTGCATCACGCGACGCGGCTTTGCCCCGGCAATGTCATCATAGCGCGAGGGCTCGGTCGCGACATCGCGCTTCCTCGAAAGCGGAATCTCGTCCGGCAGGCCCAGGGAGGCCGCGAGCTTCGGATCGACCCCCGTGACGGGACCAGCGGCATAGCCCGATTGCGGCCTCTCGCCGAAGCCGCGTCCGCCGGGATGCGATTTCGCCGGCTGGTTCAGGGCAGGATTGAGCAGGGCCGCGAGATGCTGGTCGAGCGGCTGAAGCTCCGGCCGCGACGCCTTGCCGCGCGAGGGTTTCGGGGATTTTGCCATCCTGACTAAATGGCTTTTCCTGCCGCGAGGGGCAAGCCCGAAGGTGAGCCGGATCGCGGGGTTCCTGACAGGAACCGGCACTTGCCTTCGGTCCCCGCTTTGCGCCATCGACAAGGCGAAGTTGTGCTTCCCGATTCCGCTGCGAGCCCCCCGATGTCTCCCGCCACGATCGAACTCATCGGCGCCGTCGCCGCGACGATCACGACGCTTTGCTGGATTCCCCAGGCCATCAAGGTGTTGCGCACGCGCGAGACCGCCGCGATCTCGCTCACCATGTATTGCATGCTCGCGGTGGGAATCGCGCTCTGGCTGATCTACGGATTTCTGATCGGTTCCTGGCCGCTCATCGGCGCGAACGCCGTCACACTGATGCCGGTGCTCGCCATTCTCGCGATGAAACTGCGCTTCGGCTGAGCCGTTTCACTGCGGCACGAGGCGGAGCAGCTTCCCGTCGCGGTCATCCGTCAGCAGGTAGATGTAGCCATCCGGCCCTTGCACCACATCGCGGATGCGCTCGCCCTCGCGCTCCAGCATGCGTGTCTCGCCGATGACCTGCCCGTTGCGCATCTCAAGGCGCGCCAGCAATTGTCCCGCCAGCGCGCCGGTGAAGAGATGGCCCCGCCATTTCGGGAACTTGTCGCCGGTATAGAACATCGCGCCGGAAGGGGCGATGGAGGGATCCCAATAGAAGAGCGGCTGCTCCATGCCGGCCTTCCGGGTGCCCTCGCCGATTTTCGCGCCGGAATAGTCGATTCCGTGGGTGATGACGGGCCAGCCGTAATTCCTGCCGGCCTGCGGCTGGTTGATCTCGTCGCCGCCGCGCGCCCCATGCTCGATGGTGTAGAGCCGCCCGGTTTCCGGGTGCAGTGTCGCGCCCTGCACGTTGCGATGCCCGTAGGACCAGATTTCCGGCTTCGCATCGGAGCGGTTCACGAAGGGATTGTCGGGCGGCACGGTGCCGTCCTTCGTGATGCGGATGACCTTGCCGATATGGTTTGCGAGGTTCTGCGCTTCCTTTTCCATGTTTCCGCGATCGCCCAGCGTGATGAAGAGGGTGCCATCGCGCCCGAAGACAAGGCGACAGCCGAAATGCCGGCCGGTATTGCCCGCCGGCATCTGCCGGAAGATCACCCGGCCCTCCTCCAGGGCCGTGAAACTTGCCGAAAGCCTGCCGCGGAACACGCTCGTTCCGGTGCCGCCGTCGCGGCTTTCCGCGAAGCACAGGAAGACCTGCCGCGTGGTCGCGAAATCCGGATCGAGTGCGAGGCCGAGCAATCCGCCCTGTCCCACGGCTGCGATCGGCGGGAGCCCGGTGATGGGCGCCCCGGCCGCTCCGGCACTGAGGTTCACGATTCGCAGGCGCCCCGGCCGCTCGGTCACCAGCGCCCGCCCATCGGGCAGGAAGGCCATGCCCCAGGGGTTCACGAGGCCGCGCGCGACCACTTCCACCTTAGGTTTCTCCGCTGGCTGTCCCAGGGCGGGAAGGGTCGGCAATCCGGCAAGGGCGACCAGCACGAGCAGCGGCAGGGAGCGGGGCATCGGCAACTCCTTCAGCGGGGAAGAAGCCTGAAGATAGCGCGAAAGCCCGCCGCCTCAACCACCGGCGCTGCCGCCTGTTTCCAGCGATCCGGTTTCCCGGACTTGCCATTCCCGCCATAATTTGCCCTGATGCGGCTGGCGAAGGGGCCCGCTTGTTCATGCCAGGTTGGCTTTCGACCGGATAAGAATGCTTCGGGATCAACCGGCAGCCTGACGGGAGACGCGTGTGACGAGTTTCGGCAGCGGGGGCAGGAGGCCCACGAGCGGGAAGGAATGCACGGCATGAGCGACCCGGCGAGCCGTGCCTTCACGCCGTTCTCCGAACATCGCAAGCGCGATGTCGTCCGCCGCTTCTGGGCGGTGGCCGGCGGCTTCTGGCAGGGCGCGACACGGTCCCGGGCCTTCTTCTACACCTTCGGCCTCGCTTTGGGGCTCATCCTCGTCCTTTTCGTCAATATCGGGATCAATCGCTGGCAATCCGGCCTGTTCAATGCGCTGGAAGCGAAGGATGGCGCGCGCGCCTTCTTCGTGCTGGCTTTGGTCCCGCTGCTTGTTCTGGGCGGAGCGGGGGCCGGCGCGCTCGTCGTTTACATGCGCGAGACCCTGCAGGTTCTGTGGCGCGAATATGTGGTGAAGGCGCTTGTCGCCCGCTGGATCGACCGCGACCGCTACCGGCAGATGCAGGAGAAGGGCCGGGAGCCGCCGAACCCCGAATATCGCATCGCGGATGATGTGCGCGTGGCGCTGGACCCGCTGGTGGATTTCGCGATCGGTTTCTTCTCCGCCGGCCTCGCGCTCATCGCCTTCATCGGCATCCTCTGGAAGGTCGGCGGCTCGATGACCGTGACCGTTGCGGGCACGACGCTGACCATTCCGGCCTTCATGGTGCTGGCGGCGA
This sequence comes from Methylobacterium sp., assembly GCA_020252645.1. Lineage (GTDB taxonomy): Bacteria > Pseudomonadota > Alphaproteobacteria > Rhizobiales > Beijerinckiaceae > Rhabdaerophilum. Next base: position 38,853 of record JADCCN010000001.1, read on the forward strand.
TGCTCTACGGCCTGACGATGACCACGGCGATCGTCTGGGTTGGCCGGCCGCTGGTGGGCGCCATTGCGCGCAAGAACGAAAGCGAGGCGCGCCTGCGCTTCGATTTGACGCATCTGCGCGAGCATGCGGAAAAGGTGCGGGCCGAAGGCGGCGGCGCCGCCAGGCATCAGACCATTCTCGATACCTACGGGAATGTCGTCGAGCGCTCGCGCCGCATCGTTCAATTTCACACCCGCATCACCTGGTTCACCAATGGCAATGGCGTGCTGGTGCCGCTCTTCGCCATCGTGCTGGCGACGCCGAAATATCTCGCGGGCGGGCTGACGCTCGGCGATCTCGTGAGCCTTGGCGCGGCCTTCCAGCAGACGCAGATGGCCTTCTCCTGGCTCGTGGACAATTACCGGCAGGTGGCCCTCTGGTATGCCTCGGCTGGCCGTGTCGTCGATGTGATCGACGCGCTGCAGGATGAGCGCGCCGAGAGCCTCTGTCCGTCCGACCCGGCCCCGCCGGCCGAGCGCCCCGAGATCCTGCTGAACAATGTCGTGAAAATGCCGGCGGAGTGATCCGCCGGCATCGCGCTCGTCCGGTTGTTGCGCGGCCTCAGACCGGCTGCAGGCCGATCGCCTTCACCACATCCGCCCAGGTCTCCATTTCCTGCTTGAGAAAGGCCCGGAACTCCGCCGGCGGGCGGATATCCAGCGCGAAGCCCAGATCGGTGATCTTCCTGGAGACGGCTTCGGTCTGCATCGCCTTGATGATCGCGCGGGAGAGGCGGTCGACCACCGGCGCAGGGGTCTTCGCGGGCGCGAAGAAGCCGGCCCAGCTCTCCGCATCGGCATTCGAGACGCCCTGCTCGCGGAAGGTCGGCATGTTCGGAAGCTGCGAGGCGCGCCTGGTGCTGGCCACGCCGATGCCGCGCATCTGGCCGGCCTCGATCTGCTTCAGCACGCTCGGCAGGGTGGAGAGCGACACATCGATCCGCCCGCCGATGATGTCCTGCACCAGGGGCGCAGCACCCTGATAGGGGATATGCTGCATCTGGATGCCCACGCGCCGCATCAGCAGCTCGGTGGAGAGATGCGAGCCGGAGCCATTGCCGGTCGAGCCGTAGTTCAGCTTGCCCGGCTCCCTCTTCGCGAGCGCGATCAGTTCCTGCAGGTTCTTCACCGGCAGGTCGTTTCTCACCACAAGGGCGTGAGGGAAGGCGCCCGCGCCCGCGAGCGGGGCGAAATCCGCGATGGCATCATAGCCCGGCTGCTTCATCAGCAGCATGTTGTTGCCATGCGTCTGGTTGTTGCCGAAGGTGATGGTGTGGCCATCGGGCTCGGCCTGCGCCACGGCGCGCGTGCCGATGGAGCCCGAAGCCCCGGCACGGTTTTCAACGATCACCTTCTGTTTCAGGTCTTCCTCGATATTCGCAGCGACGATCCGCGCGATGACATCGGTTGGTCCGCCCGCAGGATAGGCCACCACGATCGTGATGGTGCGCGATGGGAAGCCCGATTGGGCGCGGGCCACAAATGGAAAAGCTACAGCAGCGCCCGCGCAAGCGAGCGTCTGGCGACGATTGAGCATGAATTCACTCCCTGAACGATGTTGACAGGGGAAGCCGACCGAAAAAACCGATCTCTGTCGTCTTTTTGCCCCCTTTGGCCTTGATGGCCCATGGCAAGAGACATAAAGCGGAGCAGCGCCAAAGGCCAGCCCCATCGCCCTTTTTGGTTGCGTAAGAAACTATTTTTTTGATCCGGAGTGCACGATCATGGCCTTCATTGCCGATGCCCTGAGCCGCATCAAGCCGTCCGCGACCATCGCGATCACGCAGCTCGCGCGCGATCTCAAGGCGAAAGGCCAGGATGTGATCTCGCTTTCGGTGGGCGAGCCGGATTTCGACACGCCCCAGAACATCAAGGATGCCGCGATCGCCGCCATCCAGCGCGGCGAGACCAAGTATCCGCCCGTCTCGGGCATCCCCGCGCTCCGCGAGGCGATTGCCGCCAAGTTCAAGCGCGAGAACGGCCTTGATTACAAGCCGAGCCAGACCATTGTCGGAACCGGTGGCAAGCAGGTGCTGTTCAATGCTTTCATGGCCACGCTGAACCCGGGCGACGAGGTCATCATCCCGGCGCCATACTGGGTCAGCTACCCCGAGATGGTGTTGCTCTGCGGCGGCACCCCGGTGCTTGTCACGGCCGGCATGGAATCGAATTTCAAGCTCCAGGCGGAGGCGCTCGAAAGGGCTATCACGCCCAGGACCAAGTGGATGATCTTCAACTCGCCATCGAACCCGACCGGCGCGGCTTACACCCGCGCGGAACTGAAGGCGCTGACGGATGTGCTCCTGCGCCATCCGCATGTCTGGGTCCTCACCGATGATATGTACGAGCACCTCGTCTTTGGTGATTTCGAGTTCACGACCCCGGCTCAGGTCGAGCCGAAACTCTATGATCGCACGCTCACCATGAACGGCGTCTCGAAGGCCTATGCCATGACCGGCTGGCGCATCGGCTATGCGGCGGGCCCCGAGTTCCTCATCAAGGCCATGGACATGGTGCAGGGCCAGCAGACATCGGGTGCCTCGACCATCTCGCAATGGGCGGCGGTGGAGGCGCTGAACGGCCCGCAGGATTTCATCCCCATGAGCAAGAAGGCCTTCGAGACGCGCCGCGATCTCGTCGTCGCCATGCTCAACCAGGCGAAGGGACTTTCCTGCCCGAAGCCGGAAGGCGCGTTCTATGCCTATCCCTCCTGCGCGGCGCTGATCGGCAGGAAGGCTCCCTCGGGCAAGGTGATCGCGACCGACGAGGATTTCGTGATGGAACTGCTCGGGGCGGAAGGAGTCGCCACGGTTCACGGCTCGTCCTTCGGTCTCGGCCCGAACTTCCGCGTCTCCTATGCCACGTCCAACGAGAAGCTCGAGGAAGCGTGCCGCCGCATCCAGCGCTTCTGCGCCTCGCTCACCTGAGGCAAGGGCCGGTTGGCGGCGGAATCCCCTCCCATGGTGCCGTTGCGGGATTTCCACCTGAAGGGCCGGATGCGAAGCCTTGCTGCCGGCCTTGTGCTCTGGCTTGGCCTGTTGCTGGCTGCGCCCGCAGCCGAGGCGCAGACCGGCATTTTCTCGATTTTCCGCATGCCGCAGCAGACCGACATTGCGCCTCAGGCTGATGCCGAGGAGGATGCCGAATTCGCAACCCCGCCGCTGAATGCCCTGCCCGCGCCGGCACTGCCCCTGCCGCCCCGGCGCATGACCATGGTGCAGAACCCGACCGCGCCGGCTCCTCGACCCCCGGGCCTCGAGGCTGTTTCGCCTGCGCCCGTCCTGCCGCTCGCCGCATCGTCTCCGGCCAACGCGCCGGCTCCGGTGCAATCTCCGGTGCCGCAATTCACCGCGCCGGGCGTGCCTGCCGGCCCGCTCCTGGCCGTGCCCGATCTCCCCTTGCCTCCGCGCCGGCCCGGCGCGCCGGCACCCGCGCCAGAGCCGGAGCCGCAGGCGCAACAGGCCGAGGCGCCCGCGGAGCCGCCGCCTGCCGTCGATTTCGATTCCTTCGCCGAGCGCCCGACCATGCTGGCCTCGCTTCCCTTCCCCGGTTTCCGCCCGATGGGACAGCCGCCCCTTCAGCAGCAGGAGACAACGACAGAGGAACTGGAGAAGGAGGAAGAGCGCACCCCCGAGCCGATGCAGGTGGAAAGGCAGACGGATGATGTCGACATCGCCTGTCTCAAGCCGGACCTCATGGTGCTGGTGCGCAAGGCCGGCGACCGCTTCGGCGCAACGCCGATCATCACCTCGGGCCAGCGCTATCGCGGCCGGCTCGGCTCCTATCATCGCAGGTGCATGGCGGCGGATTTCTACGTGCCGGGTATTCCCCGCGCCGATCTCGCACGCTACCTGCGCAGCTTGCCGGAAGCGGGCGGCGTGGGCACCTATTGCCACACCAAGAGCGTGCATATCGATATCGGCGAGCCCCGGAACTGGTCGCAATGCGGCTTTCGCTTCCGCTTCTCCCAGCGTGGCTGAGGCAGGGCCAAGGCGCGCGAATTCGGGTGGAGCGCGGAAGCGAACGGGCCTAGGACTGGGTCTGCAACCCGCCCCGTGAGCCCCGCATGACCGACCAGCCGAAGCCCGCCGGGCCGCCCGCCCTGCCCATCGCCTCCCAGCCGATGAGCGCGGATCTGTGGCTGACGCTCGGCTTTCTCTCGATGCTCTGGGGCGGGTCCTTCTTCTTCATCGCCGTTGCCGTTAAGGAATGGCCGCCCTTCACCATCGTCTTTGCGCGCGTGGTCATCGCGGCGCTGGTGCTGCTGGCCGTGCTGGCGGTGCTGCGCCCGGCCTTCCGGCTCGACCGGCGTCTCGTGCTTTCGGTGCTCGGCATGGCGCTGTTCAACAACGTGGTGCCGTTTTCGCTCATTGCCTGGGCGCAGGGGCAGATTCCCAGCGGTCTTGCCTCGATCCTCAACGCGACGACACCGCTCTTCACGGTGGCGCTGCTGCACGTGGCAGGCGCCGAGCGCGCGACGCCCATGAAGGCCGCCGGCGTGCTCGTCGGCATGGGTGGCGTCGCCCTGATGCTCGCGCGGGACTGGGGAAAATTCGGCGCGGCCGAGATCATCCCGCAACTCGCGATGCTCGCAGCCACCACCTCCTATGCCCTCTCGGGCTGGTGGGGCCGGCGCCTGCAGAAGGATGCGGTGCCGCCGCTCGTGGCGGCGACCGGGCAGATGATCGGCTCGACCCTCATGCTGGCACCGCTCGTGTTGCTGATCGACCGCCCCTGGCTTCTGCCCTTGCCGGGCACGCCGGCGATCATGTCCATCCTGGCCCTCGGCGTCTTCTCCACCGCTCTCGCCTATATCCTGTTCTTCCGGGTGCTGGTGAGGGCCGGCCCGACGAACCTCGCGCTTGTCACCTTCCTCATTCCGATCAGCGCCATCCTGCTGGGCACCCTGTTTCTGGGAGAGCGGCTCACGCTGTCGCAGGCCTTCGGCATGGCGACGATCGGGCTGGGCCTCGCGCTGATCGATGGCCGCCTGTTTCGCCGCAGGGTGACGACGTGACCCCGGATTTCGTGACCGACGAAACCCGCTGGCAGGCCTTCCTTGCGCGCGATGCCGCCGCCGATGGCCTCTTCTTCGTGGCCGTGATGACCACGGGAATCTTCTGCCGTCCGGTCTGTCCGGCGCGCCCGAAGCGGGAGAATATCCGCTTCATCGAGAAACGCGCGGCCTGCCTCGATGCCGGATTCCGGCCCTGCAAGCGCTGCCGGCCCTGATTTCCACCTTCATTCGGCCTGAAAATTCCAATCTTGCCCGTTTCTGCCTGCTTGAGGGGCTGGACGCTTTCGTTTCTCGTGATAAGAATGCAAGTGGTTTATAACTAAACAATGTCCCGGCTAACCGGGCTTGCAAGAACAATGACCATCGTCCGGAGCGGTGGTTCGGGAGGATTGGAATGAATGCGATTGCGCGCCCCTGGCTGTCTCATTACCCGGATGCCGTGCCGACGGAGATCGACTTAGCGAGGCTGCCGACGCTGAATGTCCTGCTGGGCCAGAGCTTCCGCCAGTTCGCCGACAGGCCGGCCTTCATCTCCTTCGGCAAGACGCTGACCTTCTCCGAGATCGAGCGACATGCCCATGCCGTGGGCGGCTGGCTGCAGGCACAGGGCTTCGGGAAAGGCGACCGCGTCGCGATCATGATGCCCAATGTCATGGCCTATCCGGCGAGCCTCTTCGGCGTGCTGCTGGCGGGCTTGACCGTGGTGAACGTCAATCCCCTCTACACCGTCCGCGAACTTGTGCATCAGCTCAATGATTCCGGGGCCGAAGCCATCATCGTGCTCGAGAATTTCGCGCATGTGGTGCAGGATGCCCTGCCGCAGACGCGCGTGAAGAAGGTGATCGTCGCCCGCGCGGGTGATCTTCTGGGCTTCAAGGGCGCGATCGTTTCCTTTGTGGCGAAGCATGTGAAGAAGGTCGTGCCGGCCTGGTCCATCCCGAAGGCGGTGTCCTTCATGGAGGTGATTGCCGTGGGTGGCCGCGCGGGGCTGCGCCCGGTGGATGTGACCCTCGATGACGTCGCCTTCCTGCAATATACCGGCGGCACCACGGGCGTGGCGAAGGGCGCGACGCTGACGCACCGGAACGTTTCTGCGAATGTCGAGCAGGCCGATGCCTTTATCGGCTGGGCCATCCGCATCGAGCCGAACAACGTGATGGTGACGGCGCTGCCGCTCTATCACATCTTCGCGCTCACCTGCTGCTGCCTCTTCATGATGAAGATCGGCGCGGCCTGCCTGCTCATCGCCAATCCACGCGATATTCCGGGTTTCATCCAGATTCTCAAGGGCACACGTTTCACGCTGATGTCGGGCGTGAATACGCTCTACAACGCGCTGGCGAACCATCCCGAGATCAAGTCTGTCGATTTCTCGAGGCTGCGCTTCTCCGTGGCCGGCGGCATGGCCACCCAGCAGGTCGTGGCGCAGAAATGGAAGGCCCTCACCGGTTGCGCCATCGTCGAGGGTTATGGCCTTTCGGAAACCGCGCCGGTGGCCTCCATCAACCGCCCGGACATCAAGGAATTTACCGGCACGATCGGCTATCCGGTGCCATCCACCGATTTCGACCTGCGCGATGCCGAGGGCAACAGCGTGCCGATGGGGGAGCCGGGCGAGATCTGCATCCGCGGGCCGCAGGTGATGGCCGGATACTGGAACCGCCCGGAAGAGACCGCGCAGGTGATGACGCCTGATGGCTTCTTCCGTTCGGGCGATGTGGGCGTGCTGCAGCCCGATGGCCTGTTCAAGATCGTGGACCGCCTGAAGGACATGATTCTCGTCTCGGGCTTCAACGTCTATCCGAACGAGGTCGAGGATGTGCTCGCCTCCCATCCCGGCGTGCTGGAGGTGGCGGTCATCGGCGTGGCGGATGCCCAGTCGGGCGAGGCCGTGGCGGCCTATATCATCAGGCGCGACCCGGAACTCACGGCGGAGAGCGTGAAGGCCTTCGCGCGCGAGAACCTCACGGCCTACAAGGTGCCGAAACTCATCCATTTCCGCGATGCGCTTCCGAAGACGCCGGTGGGCAAGGTGCTCCGCCGCATGCTGCGTGACGAGATGGTGACCTGAGCTTGCGGGCGCGACGATAGCGCTCGCACGCGGATTTGATTTGTTCGATGCCGGGAGGCACCCTAACCTCGCGGCATTCTTTCGCGGGATCGTGAGGTCTGTCATGCACATCATCCGCCGCCGCGGTTGGGAACTGCCCGAGAGCCGGGCCACGCCCGAGGGGATCGCGATGAATCGCCGGTCGCTCATGAAGGGCGCGGGCGCGGCGGGCCTGCTGCTGGCGGGTGGACGCGCGGCCCTCGCGAATGATCCGGCGCCGACCGACAAACTCCACCCCTATGTTCGCAACGCGGCCTATACCGTGGAGCGCGAACTCACGCCCGAGCGCATCACCTCGCGCTACAATAATTTCTACGAGTTCGGCACCACCAAGAACATCTGGGAGGAGGCGCAGGCGCTGAAGACGCGGCCCTGGACCATCAAGGTCGATGGCCTCGTGGAGCAACCCTTCGAGATCGGCATCGACGATCTCATCACGGCCATGCCGCGCGAGGAGCGCATCTATCGCTTCCGCTGTGTCGAGGCCTGGGGGATGACCGTACCGTGGTCGGGCTTTCCGATGAAGGCCTTCCTCGACCGCGCGAAGCCTTTGGGCAGCGCGAAATACATCCGCATCGAAACCTTTGTTGATCCGCGCATCGCACCGGGCCAGCGGCAGATCTGGTATCCGTGGCCCTATGTCGAGGGGCTGACCATCGCGGAAGCCGCGAACGAACTCGCCTTCCTCGTCACGGGCATCTACGGCAAGCCGCTGCCCAAGCAATATGGCGCGCCGATCCGCCTCGCCCTGCCGTGGAAATACGGCTTCAAATCCATCAAGTCGATCAAGCGCATCTCCTTCACGCAAGAGCGCCCGAAGAGCTTCTGGGAAGTGCTGCAGGCCGCCGAATACGGCTTCTGGGCCAATGTGAACCCGGAGGTCGCGCATCCCCGCTGGAGCCAGGCGACCGAGGAAGTGCTGGGCGAGAACCGCCGCATCCCCACGCAGCTCTTCAATGGCTATGGCGCCTATGTGGCCGACCTTTACAAGGGCTTTGAGAAAGAGCGCCTCTGGGCGTGATCAGAACTCGCCTTCGACGACTTCGACATTGAAGTGGATGGTCGATACGTAGGGTTCGCCGCGATTGTTTATGGCGTTGAGCTGAACGGTGACCCGGTCTTTTCCGGTCTTCAGGCCGGATATGCGAACATTATCATAGCCGGTACGCAATTCACCCAATGAAAACTTGTCGACGACGGTAAATCCGCTACGATAGTTCGTGCTTCCTGTAAAAGCAAAACGGCACCACCGCTTGGTATCACTCTTGTCGAAGCGTCGAATTTTCCAGTCCAGCGTGATGGTGCAGCCTTGGCACAAGGTATGGAAGTGCTCCAATTTGCAGTTGGCAGCCTGAACATGAAATGTTCCCAATGCCAATGCCGCACCGACCAATATGGCCCTCGATACTTTGGTCATCTTCAGGAAGCTCCTCAATACACCCATCTCTGTGCCTTGCTCACCATGAAATCCCGGAATACCTGCACGCGGGCCACGCTCTTGAGCGATTCCGGGAAGACGAGATAGCAATCGAGCTGTGGCATCGTCTCGCTCTGCAAAAGCTGCACCAGCGGCGAGGATTGATCAACCGTGTAATCCGGCAGAACCGCGATACCCGCGCCGCTGGCGGCCGCGTTCAGCAGTGCCGAGATCGAATTCACCACGAGCGCCGGCTGGCGCGGCTCGCGCCGCTCGCGCCCGGCCGTGCAATGCCAGTTCACATCGGCGAGATAGCTCGGGATGTCGCCGCCGAAGGCCACGAGGCGGTGCTCGTCGAGATCGGCCACCACCTTCGGCGTGCCGAAGCGCTTCAGGTAATCCGGCGAGGCATAGACGTGGAAATGCACCGCGAAGAGCCGGCGGCGGATGAGATCCGCCTGCTGCGGCGCGCGCAGGCGCAAGGCCACATCCGCCTCGCGCATGGCAAGGTCAAGCTCGTCGTCGGTCAGCAGAACCTGCAGCTTGATATCGGGGTAGAGATCGAGAAACTCGCTGAGGCGCGGCGTGAGCCAGATGCCGCCCAGCGCCACATTGGCGGTGATCTTCAATTCGCCATTCGGCTTCTCGCGGCTATCCGTGAGGCTGAGGCGCGTCTGTTCGAGCTTGGAGACGAGTTCGCGCGCCGTGCGGAACAGCATCTCGCCCTGCTCGGTGAGCACGAGGCCGCGCGCATGGCGATGAAAGAGCGGCACGTCGAGTTCGCTTTCCAGCGCGGAGACCTGCCGCGATACCGCCGATTGCGACAGACCCAGCATCTCGCCCGCCCGCGTGAGGCTGCCGGCCTCCGCCGCCGCGTAGAAAATCCGGACGCGATCCCAATCCATGCGGCACTCCAGCCCTGATTCGTGGACGCAGCATCGCTGCGCACGCAATCCCACTCTGCGATTTTTGCAGAGCCTAGACCAGACTGCGCCCGTGAATGCAAGGGGCAAACCGAAATCCAGCTCGGATGGAGCGGATTTCAACGGCCTCCGCCGCCCGCATTATTCCGCCGCGATTTTCCGGGTTGCATTGGCGATGAGGAAGCGATCCGCCTCCAGCGCGGCCATGCAGCCGAGGCCGGCGGCGGTCACCGCCTGCCGGTAGGTATCGTCGGCCACGTCCCCGGCCGCGAACACGCCCGGAATATTGGTCTGCGTGGTGCCGGGAACGACCTTGATGTAGCCGTTCTCCTTCATCTCGACCTGGCCCCTGAAGAGCCCCGAGGCCGGCTCGTGCCCGATGGCCACGAACACGCCATGCGTTCTCAGCTCGGTCAGCGCGCCGGTGCGGGTATTCCTGAGGCGCAGATGGGTCACGCCCAGCGGCTCGGTGGTGCCGCAGATTTCGTCCACGGCATTGTCCCAGAGCACCGAGATGTTTTCTTTGGCAAAAAGCCGCTCCTGCAGGATGCGCTCGGCCTTGAAGCTGTCGCGGCGATGCACCACCGTCACGGTCTTCGCAAGGTTTGCGAGGTAGAGCGCCTCTTCCACGGCCGAATTGCCGCCGCCGACGACGATCACATCCTTGCCGCGATAGAAGAAGCCGTCGCAGGTGGCGCAGGCCGAAACGCCGAAGCCCTTGAATGTCTCCTCCGACGGGATGCCCAGCCATTTCGCCTTCGCGCCCGTCGCGATGATGAGCGTGTCGCAGGTATAGGTCGCGCCGCCATCGCCCTGAAGCGTGAAGGGCCGGCGCGTTAGATCAGCTGACACGATATGGTCGGACACCATCACCGTGCCGACATGCTCGGCCTGCAGGCGCATCTGCTCCATCAGCCACGGGCCCTGGATGGCTTCCGCGAAGCCGGGATAGTTCTCGACATCCGTGGTGATCATCAGCTGCCCCCCCGGCTCGAAGCCGGAGATCAGCATCGGCTTCATCATGGCGCGCGCGGCATAGATGGCGGCGGTATAGCCTGCCGGGCCGGAGCCGATGACGATGACCTTCGCGTGGTTCGCGCTCATGGTGAAACCCTGTTCCTAGTTTCGGCCTTGCCCGGCCTCATGCGCGCGGAAGCGCCGGGCCAGTTCGACGGCGATGATCCCCGTCGCGTCGATCGGCTCATAGCTATAGCGTTCCGGTCGTCCCTGAAAGGGCCGGGCCGCGCCGGCCTCCACCAGTCCACGCCAGAATTCGTCAAGCTTGCGCGAGTTCCCCGTGAGGCGGAAGCCGAGCACCGGCCGTCCCGTGGCCACGGCCTCGCCCAGCATGTTGGTCGATTCCATCGTCACCAGCAGGGCATCGCTGCGGGCGAGCAGGGCGGGGTAGGGGTTTTCGCCCTGGCCATTCCAGAACCAGCCGCCGGTTTCGGCGCACAGAGTGGAAAGCGCGCGCGTGACATTCGCCGGCGTGCGGCGCGAGGGCGTGCCGGCAAGCCGCCAGCCTTCGCCGATCACCTGTCTGAGCTGCGAGATCAGCCGCGCTTCATCATCCGGCGAGAAACGGAAATCCTTCGAGGTTCCGCCCATCAGCAGGCCGAGGACCGGCCTGTCATCGGGCGTCCAGGGCGCGACCGCGCTCGCGAGCCGCTCCGGCGAGAAGCGATGCGGGGTCGTGAGCGTGGTCATGACATTCGGCCCGCGCAGCCGGTCATGCGCCGGCACCCAGAGGAAGTCCGCCGTGCCGCTACCCGATCGCGGATCGCGCAGGAAGGCCGTGAAGATCCGCCCGCCACTCGCTCTTTTCAGATGCCGGATGTAGCTCGTCGCCCTGCGCCCCACGCCGATCGCGAGATCGGGGAAGGGTGGTGCCAAGGGCGAGCCCGCCACGCCCGGCGCCTCGCGCGGGTCAATCGGCCCCCAGGGCATCAGGGCCGCGAAGAGCTTGCGCGGCGCCACCACGCGGCTCTCCGCTTCGAGGCCCAGCCGCTCAGTGAGGCCAAGGCCCGGCGCAAGGTCGCCCATCTTGCCATCCGTCACCAGCCAGACGCGCTTTCCCGCGAGGGCTTCCCGCGCTTCGGCCAGGGAACGGATTTCAGGGGATGGGGCCACACGAAACTCTCTTTCGCCAACGCGCATTATTGTTTCGCGCCGACGCCGCGTTTATCGTCGGAAAAGTCACGGCTTGTCCATCCGGGCGAGCGCGATTCGCCGTCGATCCGGGAGTGCCATGACGCGCAGCCTTCAGCTTGACAGCCTCGACTGGAAAATCCTGGCCGAGTTGCAGGCGGATGGCTCGCTGACCAATGTGGAACTTGCCCGCCGCGTGGGGCTCACCCCGCCACCCTGCCTGCGCCGTGTTCGCGCGCTGCAGGAAGCCGGGCTGATCCAGGGCTACCGCGCGATGCTTGACCCTGCCTTGCTCGGCTATTCGGTCGTCTGCTTCGCCTTCGTGCAGCTCGCGAGCCAATCCGGCGCGGATCTCCAGGCCTTCGTGACCCGCGTCGCAAGCTGGCCGCAGGTGCGCGAATGCTGGACGATGTCCGGCGACATCGATTTCGTGATGAAATGCGTCACGTCCGATCTTCAGGCGTTCCAGAGCTTCGTGAACGACCTCACTACCACGCCCAACGTGCGCAATGTGCGCACGGCCCTCACCCTCAGCAAGGTGAAGGACAAGGGCCTCGTGCCATTCGGGCCATCGTCCTGAGGTGTTTGCCAGCGAAGCGGTCACTGGTTCGTCGGAAAAAATGCGAAGAATACGAAAAAGCTAGAGCGGTTTCCGATCTCACTCGATCAGATCGACCACTCTAGAGCATGATGTGCTTCCGTCTGAACACATCATGCTCTAACGGGCGATATCGCGCACCACCCAGTAGGCGAGCGCGCGCAACAGCGCATCCACCCGCCGCGCCTCGTTTCCCGGCCCGAAGCCGCCGGTGTCCGGCGCGGAGGTCACGAAGGCGCGCCTTTCCACCAGCACCCTGCCGCGCGAATCCAGCACGCGCGTCACACCCGTGATGGCATCCGGCATGGGGCTGAAATCGTTGGTGGTGCCGAAAGGCATGCCGCCATCATGCGAGAGATAGATCTCGCGGATCACCAGTTCGAGCTGCGCGCCGGGCGGGAAGCCATCGGCTCCCGCGCGCGCCAGTTCGGTCGCGAGATAGCGCGGCAGGCCCTCCCGCACCATGCCTGCGGGCGAAACGCCGCTTTCCACCACCGCGCTGATGCGCGCGATGGGAGCTGCGGAAACCGGAGCGGCCAGCATCAGCGCCAGCGCAAACGCACCTGCGACTTTAGCGGAAAGCGACCTCGACCACCTCATAGCTCTTGCCTCCACCCGGCGTGTTGACCTCGACGCTGTCGCCGACCTTCTTGCCGATCAGCGCCCGGGCGATGGGCGAGGAAATCGAAACGCGGCCGAATTTTACATCCGCCTCCAGATCACCCACGATCTGGTATTGCTTTTCTTCCTCGGTGTCCTCGTCCACGAGTTTCACCGTGGCGCCGAACTTCACCGTGCCTCCGGTCAATTTCGTCACATCGATGATTTCGGCGCGGCTGATGATGCTCTCGAGCTCCGTGATGCGGCCCTCGTTCAGCGACTGCGCTTCCTTCGCGCTCGAATACTCGGCGTTCTCCGATAGATCACCATGCGCGCGCGCCTCCTGGATCGCGAGAATGATCCGCGGACGCTCCACCGATTGGCGGTGCTTCAGTTCTTCTTCCAGGGCCCTGAAGCCCTTTCCGGTCATCGGAATGCGGTCCATCGCACCCTCCAGAGAAAAAAAATTTCGCCCCCGGGATTGTTCCGGGAGGCGATGAAGTTCCAGACGAAAGGGCCCGCATTCTTGCGAACCCGCCGATGGCTCGAGTTCAGGCGAAATAGTCCTGAAGCGCGCGCACCTCGAGGTCACCGGCCAGATAGGCCCGAATCCCCTCGGCGGCCGCCATCGCTCCTGCCAAGGTGGTATAATAGGGCACCTTCTGCAAGAGGGCAGCCCGGCGGAGCGAACGGCTGTCATTCATGGCCTGCGCGCCTTCGGTGGTGTTGAAGACGAGCTGGATCGAGCCGTTCTTGATCTCGTCCACGATATGCGGCCTTCCTTCGAGCACCTTGTTGATGCGCTCGCATTCGAGGCCATGGCTCGTGAGATATTTCTGCGTGCCCGCGGTCGCGACCAGCCTGAAGCCGAGCTCCGAGAGCATCTTCACAGAGGGCAGCAGGCGATCCTTGTCGCCATCGCGCACGGAAACGAAAACCCGGCCCGCGGTCGGCACCTTCGTGCCCGAGCCGAGCTGGCTCTTGGCGAAAGCCACGCCGAAGCTGCGATCGAGCCCGATCACCTCGCCGGTCGAGCGCATTTCCGGGCCGAGCACCGTATCGACGCCGGGGAAGCGCGCGAAGGGGAAAACCGCTTCCTTCACGCCCACATGGTTCAGCTTCGGCTGGCCCTTGCCGAAGGCCGCGCGGAGCGAAACGAGGATCGGCGCTTCGGAGGTCGCGAGCTTCTCGCCGGCCATCACCAGCGCGGCCGCCTTGGCGATGGGGTGGCCCACCACCTTCGCCACGAAGGGCACCGTGCGGGAGGCGCGCGGGTTCACTTCGAGCACATAGATCGTGCCGCCCTGGATCGCGTATTGAACATTCATCAGGCCGCCGACTTCCAGCGCCAGCGCCATCGCGCGGGACTGGCGCTCGAGCTCGGCGATCATCTCCGGCAAGAGTGAACGCGGCGGCAGGGAGCAGGCCGAGTCACCCGAATGGATGCCCGCTTCCTCGATATGCTCCATGATGCCGCAGATATAGACGTCCTTGCCATCCGACAGGCAGTCGACATCCACCTCGATCGCATCCGAAAGGTAGCGATCGAAGAGAAGCGGGTTCTTGCCGAGCAGGGTGTTGATCTGGCCGGTCTTGTCGTTCGGGTATTTCGCCTTGATCTCCGAGGGGATCAGCGAGGGAAGCGTGCCGAGGAGGTAATCGTCGAAGGTCTCTTGCTCGCGGATGATCGCCATGGCGCGTCCGCCGAGCACGTAGGAGGGGCGCACCACGAAGGGGAAGCCGAGATCGGCCGCCACGAGGCGCGACTGCTCCACCGAATAGGCGATGCCGTTCTTCGGCTGCTTCAGCTGGAGTTTGTCCAGCAGGCGCTTGAAGCGGTCGCGATCCTCCGCGAGGTCGATGGCTTCGGGCGAGGTGCCGAGGATCGGCACATGTGCCTCTTCGAGCGCGCGGGCGAGCTTCAGCGGGGTCTGCCCGCCGAACTGCACGATGGCGCCCAGCACGGTGCCGGCCTCGCGCTCCTTGTCCATGATCTCGAGCACGTCTTCCGCGGTCAGCGGCTCGAAGTAAAGGCGGTTCGCCGTGTCGTAATCGGTCGAGACCGTCTCCGGGTTGCAGTTGATCATGATCGTCTCGAACCCGGCGTCACGCAGGGCGAACGAGGCATGGCAGCAGCAATAATCAAACTCGATGCCCTGGCCGATGCGGTTCGGCCCGCCGCCGAGGATGACGATCTTCTGCTTGTCCGAGACGCGCGCCTCATCGGCGAGCTTGCCCGCAAAGGGCGGCGCATAGGTCGAATACATATAGGCCGTGGGGGAAGCGAACTCGGCCGCGCAGGTGTCGATGCGCTTGTAGACCGGGTGCACATCCAGCGCGCGCCGCTTCGTGCGCACGTCGGGCGTGTCCATGTTCACGAGCGCGGCGAGGCGTGCATCCGAGAACCCCATGCCCTTGAGCAGGCGGAAATTCTCGGCATCCGGCGGCAGGCCATGGGTCTTCACCCGGGCTTCCATGTCGACGATCTCGCGGATGCGATCGAGGAACCACGGATCGATCCTGCAGCTCTGGTGGATTTCCGCGTTCGAGAAACCGAGGCGCATGGCCTGCGCCACATAGAGGAGGCGATTGGCGGTGGGCGTGCCGATCGCCGCGCGGATCGCGTTCTTGTCGTCGCCCTTGCCGAGGCCCTCGATCTCGATCTCGTCGAGGCCATCGAGGCCGGTTTCCAGCGACCGCAAAGCCTTCTGCAGGCTCTCGTGGAAGGTGCGGCCGATGGCCATGCTCTCGCCGACCGACTTCATCGAGGTCGTGAGGATGCCGAAATTCGGGTCGGTCGAGGGGAATTTTTCAAACGCGAAACGCGGGATCTTCGTCACCACGTAATCGATCGAAGGCTCGAAGGAGGCTGGCGTCGCGCCGCCGGTGATGTCGTTGGCGATCTCGTCGAGCGTGTAGCCCACGGCAAGCTTCGCCGCGACCTTCGCGATGGGAAAACCCGTGGCCTTCGACGCCAGGGCAGAACTGCGCGAGACGCGCGGGTTCATCTCGATCACCACCAGGCGGCCATCCGCCGGGTTGATGGCGAACTGCACGTTCGAGCCGCCGGTTTCGACACCGATCTCGCGCAGAACCGCGAGCGAGGCGTTGCGCATGCGCTGGTATTCCTTGTCGGTCAGCGTCAGCGCCGGGGCAACCGTGATGGAATCGCCCGTATGCACGCCCATCGGATCGATGTTCTCGATGGAGCAGACGATGATGCAGTTGTCGCGCTTGTCGCGCACGACCTCCATCTCGAATTCCTTCCAGCCGAGCACGCTTTCCTCGATCAGCACCTCGTTGGTCGGCGAGGCATCAAGACCGCGCTCCACGATGTCGAGGAATTCCTCGCGATTATAGGCGATGCCGCCGCCTGTGCCGCCGAGCGTGAAGGAGGGGCGGATGATTGCCGGCAGGCCGATATCGGTCAGCGCCATCATGGCCGAGCCGAGCGCGAATTCCTGGTAGCGCTTGCCGCGCTCCTTCTCGCCGGCGCTCCATTGCCGCTCGAAAGCCTCGCGGGCCTTGGCCTTTTCCTCGGCCGAGCCGGGGCCGGCCCCGATCTTTGCGAGTTCCGCCTTGTAGGTCTCGCGGTTCTTCTTCTTGAGTTCGGTCGCGTTGGCGAGGCGGGATTTCGGCGTCTCGAGGCCGATCTTCTTCATGGCCTCGCGGAAGCGCTCGCGATCCTCGGCCTTGTCGATGGCGTCAGCAGTGGCGCCGATCATCTCGACATCGTGCTTGTCGAGCGCGCCCATCTTCTGCAGCGAGAGCGCGCAGTTCAGGGCCGTCTGCCCGCCCATGGTCGGCAGCAGCGCGAAGACCTTGCCCGGCGGGCATTTCGGGCGCTCGCGGGCGATAATCTTCTCCACCACTTCCGGGGTGATCGGCTCGACATAGGTCGCGTCCGCCAGTTCGGGATCGGTCATGATCGTGGCGGGGTTCGAGTTCACCAGAACGATCCGATAGCCCTCCGCCTTCAGCGCCTTCACGGCCTGCGTGCCGGAATAGTCGAATTCGCAGGCCTGCCCGATCACGATGGGGCCCGCCCCGATGATCATGATCGTGTGGATATCCTGGCGTTTCGGCATGGGCGTGAACTCGCGATGCGCGTTCCTCCGCACCCGTGCCTGGAGAGCCGCGCGGGCGGGGAGGGATCGCTCAATGGGATGCTAAGCCGCCGCTATAGCCAGAAGGCGCAGGCGGGCCAAGCAGAAAAGCCGCGCATCAAAGCGAAAAATCGTGGATGGTAATCCCCTCCTCGGCCGCCACTGGAGTGACGCACGGATAATGCTATGGTCGCCACCATGGTTCGGGGCGCGGCAGGGTGTCTCGCATGAGGGAGTTTACACCATGGAATGGGTTGTTCTCGGCGTCATCGTGCTCATCCTCTTCTGGGGGATCGCGACCTATAACGGACTCGTGGGCCTGCGGCAGCGTGCCAACCAGGCCTTCGCGGATATCGATGTGCAGCTGAAGCAGCGGCATGATCTCATCCCCAACCTCGTGGAAACCGTGAAGGGCTACGCGACCCACGAGAAGGAAACGCTCGACGCGGTCATCAAGGCGCGCAATTCGGCGATTTCCTCCCAGGGCACGGCCGGGCAGGCGCAAGCCGAGCAGCAGCTTTCCGGCGCGCTGGGTCGCCTGATTGCGCTGTCCGAGGCCTACCCGGACCTCAAGGCGAACACGAACTTCCTCGATCTGCAGAGCCAGCTCGCCAATGTCGAGGACAAGCTCTCCGCCGCCCGCCGCTTCTTCAACAATGCGGTGAGCGAGTTCAACGCCGCGATCCAGGCCTTCCCGGCCGTGCTTTTCGCGCGCTCCATGGGCTTTGCCGAGCGCACCTTCTTTGATCTGGGCGAGGATGGCCGCAAGACCCTCGATCAGGCTCCGAACGTGAAGTTCTGAGCCCATGATCGGCGAGGCCTTCGGGCTCTACACGCATATCCGGCGCAATCGCTGGCGATCGAATGTGCTGATCGCCGGCCTTTTCGTGCTGGTGCTGATGGTGACTTTCGGCACCACCCTCATCATCGACGGGCAGACGCGCTATGCCCCGCTCGACGATCACCTCGCCCATGCCGCGCGGCAGACGCTCGTTTACACCCCCATCGCGTTGGCCATTACCGCGCTCTGGGTGCTGATCGGTTATGGCGCGAATGTCGCGCTGATCGGCTGGGCGACGGGCTCCGCGCCGCTGTCGCGCGAGCAATCCCCGCGTCTGTGGAAGCTCACGGAGAATCTCTGCATCTCCCGCGGCATGGCCGTGCCGCGCCTCGCGATCATCGATACGGATGCGCTGAATGCCTTCGCCTCGGGTGTCAACGAGAAGCAGTATACCGTCACCGTCACGCGCGGGCTGATGGAAACGCTGGACGACGCCGAACTCGAAGCGGTGATCGCGCATGAGCTGACCCATATCCGCAATGGCGATGTGAAGCTGATGATCGTCGCCGTGCTGATCGCGGGGGTCGTCTCCTTCTTCGGCGAGATGGTGGTGCGCGGCCAGCGCTTCTCGAATGTGCAGGTGACACATCGCGGCTCGGATGGCGACAGCCGTGGTTCGGGCAAGGGTGCGGCCGTGCTCATCGGCATCGCGATCCTCATCCTCGCCTGGATTCTCGCGGTGGTGATCCGCTTCGCGCTCTCGCGTTCCCGCGAATATCTCGCGGATGCAGGCGCGGTGGAACTCACCAAGAACCCCGATGCGATGATCTCCGCCCTGCTGAAAATCTCCGGCCGCGCGGATATTCCCGGCGTGCCCTCGGGCGTGATGGATATGTGCATCGAGAACGACCCGAATGATTTCGCGGATATCTTCTCGACCCATCCCTCGATCACCAAGCGCATCCATGCATTGCAGGCCTATGCCGGCGGGCGTCTGCCCCCCGGGCCGCCGCGCATCAGTGAGCGCGAGGCTTTGCCGGAAATCGTGGAGAAACGGGGTCCGTGGGGCCGCCCGCCGCCATGAGCGGCGCGGGATTGTTGCGGCAGGTCGTCGCCTTCTTCGGCGTGGGCGTCATCGCGGCCGTCGCGCATTACGGTATGCTGATCGGATTGGTCGAGACCGGCGCGATGGCTGTCATTCCGGCGACCCTCGTGGGTTATGGGCTGGGCGGCATTGTCTCCTATGTGCTGAACCGCCTGATGACCTTCGAGGCGACGCGCAGCCACCGCCAAGCCGGCTGGCGCTTCGCTCTCGTTGCGGGCGTGGGTTTCGGGCTGACCTGGCTCCTGATGAGCCTCATCCATGGCCGCTGGAGCGTGCCCTATCTCGTGGCACAGATCATCACCACCGGCGTGGTGCTGGTCTGGAGCTTCCTCGCGCACAAATACTGGAGCTTCGGGGAGCGGGGGTGAGGGCCTTCCTGTCATTCCCGACGCCGGAAGCGGGCGGGAATCCATGACTTTGACCCTCCATCGTCCTTGCAAGGAATCGTCCTTGCAAGGAGCGGAGCGACGAAGCAATCCAGGCCAATGGTGGAAGGCCTGCACGTCGTTCCGGATTGCCGCGTTGCCCGCTGCGCGGTCTCCTCGCCACGACGATTGCGATCACCCTTACTCCAACGGCGCCAGTTTCACCGCCATGAAGGCCATGCGCGACTGGTTATGCCCGGGATTGCGCTCGAGCCGTCGCGCCGTGAGCCCCGGGCCTTCCAGCAGCGAGAGCATCTCGGCTTCGGTGTAGCGCGCAAGGCCGAGATCAGCCCGGAGCTTGCGATAATCCGAGAGCGCGGCACGCACGAGGCCCATTCCCGCCGCCATGAGGAACCCGCCTTCGAACCCGAAGCGCAGAAGTGCCAAGGCATCGGTCGTCACGGGCAGATCGGGCGGCAGGATATCCCCCACGACAATCCGCCCGCCATCGCGCAGCTTCTCGCAGAGGCGCTCGATCAGGCCTGGAAAATCCGCGCGCGGCACATATTGCGCCACGGAATGCAGGATGATCAGGTCGAGGCTCGCCTCGGGCAGCGCGAAGACCTGCTCATCCGAGAGCACCGCGATGCGCGGGTTGCCGGCAAAGCGCGCGGCAAGTTTCTCGCGCAGATTCGGCGCCGCATCCGACAGCGTGAGGCGGCGCGTCTTCCCGGCGAGGAGTTCCGCGGCGAGCGCTTCCCCGCAGCCGAAATCCAGAACCAGCGCGTCCTCATCGGGCACGAGGCTCGCGAGGTCGGCCGCGAGCAGGCGGTAATGAAGCGCCTTGTGCCGCTCGTTCACGTAAATCGGGTGGTCGCCGTTCCAGTACTCGATCCAGCTTGTCATGCGCCGGGATGTCCCACGCCTTCAGCGCCGGCGCAAGCGATTGAGATAGGCGATGAAGTTGTCGATATCCACGGTCGTGAATTCGAATTCGGGCATGTCGCGATGCCCCACGACGATTCCCTCGGCGAGGGCCTCCTCAAGATTCTCCGGTTTGTAGCGCCGGGCGATCACGCGGAAAGGTGGCGCCTGCGGGTGCGGACTGGCGCTCACCGGTCCGATGGCGTGGCAGCGGCTGCAGAGAGTCCTGGCGAGCTGCTGGCCCTTGTTGGCATCGCGCGCCTCGGCGGGCAGGGCGAGGAGGCTCAGCACAAGCAGCAGGGCGGTGCGCGACATAACAAGTTCTCCCGGTTATCCGAAAAAGCATGCCGCTCCGAGCGCCGGATGTCCTTGATCTGGATTCGGCTTGCGCCCGGAGGTTCAGGCCTTCCCGGCCTTGTGCGCGCGCATCATCTCGACGAACCGATCAAACAGGTAATGGCTGTCTTCCGGGCCGGGCGAGGCCTCGGGATGCTGCTGCACCGAGAAGGCCGGGCGATCCTTGAGGCGGATGCCGCAATTCGAGCCATCGAAGAGCGAGACATGCGTCTCTTCGGCATTGGCGGGCAGCGTTGTGGGGTCCACCGCGAAGCCGTGGTTCATGGAGACGATCTCGACCTTGCCGGTCGCGTGCTCCTTCACCGGGTGGTTGGCGCCATGGTGGCCCTGCGGCATTTTCATGGTCCTGGCGCCGATCGCCAGCGCGAGCATCTGGTGGCCGAGACAAATCCCGAAAGTCGGAACCTTCGCATCCAGCAGGCCCCGGATGGTCGGCACGGAATACCGGCCGGTCGCGGCGGGGTCGCCCGGACCATTCGCGAGGAACACGCCATCGGGCTTCAATGCAAGCACATCCTCGGCCCTGGAATTCGGCGGCAGCACGGTCACCTTGCAGCGGCGCGAGGCAAGCAGGCGCAGGATGTTGCGCTTGATGCCGTAATCGAGCGCCACGACATGGAATTCCGGCTTGTCGAGCCGGCCATAACCTTCACCCCAGGCCCAGATGGTCTCGTCCCAGTCATAACGCTGCGGACCCGTGACATGCGGCACGAGATCGAGGCCATCCATGGACGGCAGGGCCTTCGCGGCTTTCTGCAGCGCCTTCCGATCGAAGATGCCCGCCGGCGAATGGATCAGCACGGCGTTCTGCATGCCGTGATCGCGGATGAGCGCGGTGAGCGCGCGGGTATCCACCCCCGCAATGCCGACGATGTTGCGCGCCTTCAGCCACGCATCGAGGTGCCGGCTCGCGCGGTAATTCGACGGGTCGGTGATCGGCGCCCCCAGCACGAGGCCCGAGACGCCCGTGCTGCCGGCCATGTTGACCGTCTCGATATCCTCGTCGTTCACGCCCACATTGCCAATATGCGGGAAGGTGAAGGTGATGATCTGGCCGGAATAGGAGGGGTCGGTCAAAATCTCCTGGTAGCCCGTCATCGCGGTGTTGAAGCAGAGTTCGCCGAAGCCTTCGCCCACGGCGCCGATGCCCTCGCCCTCGATCACCGTGCCATCCGCCAGCACGAGAAGCGCGGTCACGGCCGGTTTCGACCAGGGCGCAGGCGTGACGCTGCGATTTTCGGATTGCGGGACAATCGTCGTCATGGCACTCACCGGAGGTCAGGGTGGTCGATGTCTTGGATGGGCGGCATAGGAGGCCGAGCGGGCCGGACGCAGCGCGAAACGGACCTTCGCTTAAGGAAGCTTCCGCCCGAAATCAATGCTCGCTCGGTGATTTTGCCGTGCTTTCCAGTTCAGGTGATATGATGCGCGATACGGTGATGGCCGCCCTCAAGGATGCGATGAAGGCCGGCGACAAGGTGAAGCTCGGCGCGGTGCGCCTCATCCAGGCCGCCATCAAGGATCGCGACATCGAGGCGCGCGGCGCAGGCAAGGAGAAGGCCAGCGACGACGAGCTGCTCTCGCTCCTCGCCAAGATGATCAAGCAGCGGCAGGAATCCGCTTCCATCTATCACAGCAATGCCCGGCCCGAGCTTGCGGCGCAGGAAGAGGCGGAAATCGCCGTCATCCAGTCCTTCCTGCCGAAACAGATGGACGAAGCCGAGGTGAAGGCAGCCATTGCTTCGGCCATCGGCGACACGGGGGCCGCGGGCATGAAGGACATGGGCAAGGTGATCGCGCTGCTGAAAGAACGCCATGCCGGCCAGATGGATTTCGGCAAGGCCTCGGGCCTCGTGAAGGCGGCGCTTTCGGCGTGAGCCTCGGCAGGCAGGCTTATCATGACCGGGTATGACCCGGCGGACCGGCCTGACGCCAAATCGAGTGGACAGTTTGAGCCAAACCCTGTGGATTACGGGGATTTCTCAAGGCCGGTTTTCTCATCCGGCCTTCTTCTTCTCGGCCATGAAATGCCGCAGCACGGCATTGATGCGCCCCTGATAGCCGGGGCCATCCTTCTTGAAGAATTCCAGCACATCGGGGTCGAGGCGGATGGAAATCGCCTGCTTGGCCACGAAGGGTTTCACCTCCACCGCTAACCAGTCGATATTCTTGAACTCCGCCCAATCCGGGTCGTTCGCGATGGAGCGTTCGAGTTGGTCCTCGGTGAGGGCATCCACGCGTGCCCAATCGGTCTGGTCTTCCTGAATTTCGAGACGGCCATCGGGATGGCGAACGACATGTTTGCCGCTGCCGAGTTTGCCGACATAGGTCACGATGTGTTCGCGTTCGCCTTCCATTTTTCCACCTCCGGCTTCCGCGCCTTACGCGCAGAAATGATGCGTAGCCTCTCTCCTCGGATGGTATATACCACCGCAAATACACGGCTATTCAATGCGCCGATCAGGATGCAGCGCTGCTCGCCGCTCCGGTCTGAACGAGTGTCGAAGCTGTTTCCGTCGAGAAAGACCGGGATGCAGGCTTTGAAGTCAATACCGTGCTTCCTTATATTCTCGACGCGTTTTACCTCGTCAAATTCAATTTCCATGTCGCAAATCCCGACTTCAGGTTTCGTGGGTGAAGCGAGCCATTGTCAGTGGATTGACTGCGAAACCTGCGGGAACTGCGAAAGAATATTGACCCGTTGATTTTGCATATACACTCGTATCTTTCCTGTCAATCCCCTTGCCCTTCCCCCTCTAAATCGCCATCCAGAAAGCCATGCGCTATCCGCCCTCCATCCTTGAGGAGATCCGCGCCCGCCTGCCGATCTCGGCGGTGGTGGGGCGGCGCGTGCGCCTCGCCAAGGCGGGGCGGGAATGGCGCGGCCTCTCGCCCTTCAACGCCGAGAAGACGCCAAGCTTTTACGTGAACGACCAGAAGCAGTTCTATCATTGCTTCTCCTCCGGCAAGCATGGCGATATCTTCTCCTTTGTCATTGAAACGGAAGGACTTTCCTTTCCCGAAGCCGTGGAGCGGCTCGCCCATGAGGCGGGCGTTGCGCTGCCGAAGCTCACCGAGGAGACGGTCGAGCGCGAGAAGAAGCGCGCCGGCCTCGTTGAGGCTTTGGAAATGGCGGCAGCCTTCTTCGAGATGCAGCTGAAATCCGCGAAGGGCCGTGAGGCGCGCGCCTATCTTCAGGGGCGCGATCTCGGGAGCGATGTCATCGCCCGCTTCCGCCTGGGGTATGCGCCCGGCGAGCGCTACGCCTTGCGCGATCACCTCGCGGAGAAGGGCGTGTCTGCGGATGTGATGATCGAGGCTGGCCTGCTCGTCTCGGGCGAGGATATCGCCGTTCCCTATGACCGTTTCCGCGATCGGGTGATCTTCCCGATCCAGGATGCGAAGGGCCGCGTCATCGCTTTCGGGGGACGCGCGCTCGCGAAGGACGTGCAGGCGAAATACCTGAATTCGCCGGAGACGCCGGTCTTTCACAAGGGCGCGACGCTCTACAACCTCATCCGGGCACGCAAAGCGGCGCATGATGCCGGCACGATCTTCGTGGTTGAAGGTTATGTCGATTGCATCGCGCTCGATCGCGCAGGCCTCGCAAACGTCGTGGCTCCGCTCGGCACCGCGCTGACGGAGGATCAGCTGGGCCTGATCTGGCGCATCGCGCCGGAGCCGATCCTCTGTTTTGATGGTGACAAGGCGGGCTTGCGCGCGGCGCATCGCGCGCTCGATCTCGCCGTGCCGATGATCGCGGCGGGGAAAACCCTGCGCTTTGCCTTCCTGCCCGAGGGGCTTGACCCCGACGATCTTCTGCGCTCACGGGGCGCGGAAGCCCTGCGCGAGGCGCTCGCCAAGCCGCGCCCGCTCGTCGATGTGCTCTTCGAGCGCGAGATCGGCCGCGCGCCGCTCGAGACGCCGGAGCAGCGCGCCGATCTCGAGAAGCGCCTGTTCGGAACGGTCGCACGCATCGCGGATGATGATGTGAAGCGCCATTATCGCGACGCCATCTCCGAACGTCTGCGCGCGCTTTTCCGCCCGCAGCGAGAGCGGACGCCCTATCGCGAGGGCAACCGCGGCGCGCGCGGGCCGGGCAACCGGCGCGGCGGATTGGGCTTTGGCGGTGGCTTTGGTGCGGAGATGCCGCTGGTGGCGTCAGAAGGCCTCAAGCGCAATGCCTTGTTCCGCCCCGCCTCCGTGCTGCAGCCGCGCGAGGCGGCTCTGGTGCTGGCGGCGGCTCATCACCCGGAATTGATCGAGACCGAGGCCGAGGCCATCGCCGAACTGGTGCTGGCCTCCCCGGAGGCGCGCACGATTCGCGGTGCGCTGCTCGATCTTGCGGCAGGCGGGGAGGGCGGCGATTTTGCAGGTCTTCTGGTGGCCCGGGGCTTCGCGGAACCCTTGCGTGCACTGGAGCTTGCGGCGAAAACCGAGGGTTGGACGCAACCCGGAACGGTTTTTTCTCGCGTCCTGACCGCCTGGAGAGAGGCTTCCCACTTGCATGAGCGCCAATCCTTTCTAAATAGCGAGATCGAGGCAGTTTGCCGGGAAGTCGCCGATGACGGGGATGAAGAGCGATTCGAGCGTCTCAAGGCGCTTGTCCGGCGGCGCGAGGCGCAGCTGGATCCGGAGAACGGGCTGGGTGAATAATGGCAATCGCATTTTCAAGCGAAGTGGATTCCGGTTCGCATGAAGAAAATGCGGATGGAATGAAACAGGGTCAAAACCGGAAAACGCCGTTTTGCCGATTTTGATCCGGAAGCGGGGGAACGCCCGGCGCGTGAGGCGTGCGGGGCGTTTTCTCGCCGGGGTGAGGACGGGGAATTCGGACGAGGAACGAATCCGCTTTTTCGCACCTTGGATAAGAGGTCGTTAAACTGCTTCGGCATAATCGCCCGGGGGGCTCTCGCCTTCGGGCCTGAAGCAATGGACGGCGAGAGATGGTGGGATGAACATCGCATGGCGACCAAACCGGTCAAGAAGGACGAGCAGGGCAATGGCGTGGCAGAAACGCCCGACAGCCCGCTGATCGATGTCTCCGATCAGGCCGTCAAGCGCCTTATCAAGCTCGCGAAGAAGCGCGGTTTCGTCACCATCGACGAAATCAACGCCGTGTTGCCGCAGGAGGAAGTGAATTCCGACCAGATCGAGGACTTCTTCGCCCTGTTCAACGAAATGGGCGTGAATGTCGTCGAGACGGAAGAAGGCGCCGAGGAAGAGGCGCCCGAGGCTGCAGCGGATGACGAGGCCGAGGAGGCGGAGGAGCAGGCCCCGCGCGCAACAGCCATCGTCAAATCCGAGCGTTCCAGCGAGCCGCTCGACCGCACAGATGATCCCGTCCGCATGTATCTGCGCGAGATGGGCGCGGTGGAGCTGCTCTCCCGCGAGGGCGAGATCGCCATCGCGAAGCGCATCGAGGCCGGCCGCGAGGCGATGATCGCCGGGCTCTGCGAGAGCCCGCTCACCTTCCAGGCCATCATCATCTGGCACGAGGAACTGGAGCACGGCAAAACCCTTCTGCGCGAGATCATCGATCTCGAAGCCACCTATGCGGGGCCAGACGGCAAGGGCGCGCCGAAGGTCGATGCACCGGCCGATGAGTTCGTCGAGCCGCCCGTGGCGCGCGCACTGAACGAGGATGGCGACGAGGTTCCCGCCCCGGAGCCTGAGCCCGAGAGCTTCGATGATGAATTCGAAGGCGGTGTCTCGCTCTCCGCGATGGAAGCGGAACTGAAGCCCAAGGTGCTCGAAACCTTTGGCCGCGTGGCCTCGAACTACAAGAAGCTGCGCCGCCTGCAGGACCAGGACATCGAGAACAAGCTGCAATCGACCAAGCTCACCCCCGCCCAGGAGCGCAAGTACAAGTCGCTCAAGGACGAGATCATCACCGATGTGAAGTCGCTCTCGCTGAACCAGAACCGCATCGATGCGCTGGTGGAGCAGCTCTACGACATCAACAAGAGGCTGATCGGGCTGGAAGCCCGCCTCGTGCGCCTCGGCGAGAGCTATGGCATTGATCGCATGGAGTTCCTCAGGAGCTATCAGGGCTCGGAGCTCGATCCGAAATGGCTCTTGCGCGTCTCCAAGTTCACCACGCGCGGCTGGAAGGATTTCGTCGGCAGGGAACTCGAGCGCATCAAGGACATGCGCGGCGAGATCCAGGCGCTTGCCAGCGAAACCGGCCTCGAGATCGGGGAATTCCGCCGCATCGTGCAGATGGTGCAGAAGGGCGAGCGCGAGGCCCGGCAGGCCAAGAAGGAGATGGTGGAGGCGAACCTGCGCCTCGTCATTTCCATCGCCAAGAAATACACGAACCGCGGCCTGCAATTCCTGGATCTCATCCAGGAGGGCAACATTGGCCTGATGAAGGCGGTCGACAAGTTCGAGTATCGCCGCGGCTACAAGTTCTCGACCTATGCCACCTGGTGGATCCGGCAGGCCATCACGCGCTCGATCGCCGATCAGGCCCGCACGATTCGCATCCCCGTGCACATGATCGAGACGATCAACAAGATCGTGCGCACCTCGCGCCAGATGCTCCACGAGATCGGGCGCGAGCCGACCCCGGAAGAACTGGCTGAGAAGCTCGCCATGCCGCTCGAAAAGGTGCGCAAGGTGCTGAAAATCGCCAAGGAGCCGATCTCCCTCGAAACGCCGATCGGCGACGAGGAGGATTCCCATCTCGGCGATTTCATCGAGGACAAGAACGCGATCCTGCCGATCGACGCGGCAATCCAGAGCAATCTGCGCGAAACCACCACGCGCGTTCTGGCCTCGCTCACCCCGCGCGAGGAGCGCGTGCTGCGCATGCGCTTCGGCATCGGCATGAATACCGATCACACGCTGGAGGAGGTCGGCCAGCAATTCTCGGTCACCCGCGAGCGCATCCGCCAGATCGAAGCCAAGGCGCTGAGGAAGCTGAAGCATCCGAGCCGCTCACGGAAGCTCAGGAGCTTCCTCGACAATTGAGCTCTGTTGTGAAAACCTGACGGCTTGTCGATGCCATCAGGAATTCCCATGACGATCGAGTTCTGGATCACCACCTTCATCGTCGTGGCGTCGCCGGGCACGGGTGCGCTCTACACCATTGCCACGGGCCTCGGCCGAGGCGGACAGGCCAGCGTGCTCGCGGCCTTTGCCTGCACCCTCGGCATCCTTCCGCATCTCGCCGCCGCGATGATGGGCCTCGCGGCCCTGCTGCATGCCTCGGCACTGCTGTTCGATCTCGTGAAATACGCGGGTGTTGCCTACCTGCTCTGGATGGCCTGGCAGATCCTGCGCGAGAAAGGCGCGATGCGAATCAGCGGCGAAGACACCGAACGCTCGGCCCGCCGGGTGATCATCGATGGCATCGCGCTGAACCTGCTCAATCCCAAGCTTTCGATCTTCTTCGTGGCCTTCCTGCCGCAATTCATGTCGCAAGATGCGATGCATCCGATTATGGAGATGCTTGCGCTCTCGGGCGTGTTCATGGGAATGACCTTCATCATCTTCGCGCTTTACGGGCTGTTTGCGGCGGCGATGCGCGATCATGTCATCACGCGTCCCGCCGTCATGGCCTGGCTGCGGCGCGGATTCGCGGCGGCCTTCGTGGCGCTCGGCGCGCGCCTCGCGGTGCAGGAGCGCTGAGGGAGCAAGACGACCATGTCCGAGACCATCCGCCGCCTCGCCGAGAAGCTCATCTCCGAGGGGGCGGAGGATCTGCCCCCGCGTGAAAGAAGGGCGCTGGAACGCATTGCCCAGCGCCTCTCCGCGACGCGAAACTGGAGCGCGGATTTCGACGAGCGCCTGACCATCGGCCAGCGCGTGGCCGATCAGGTCGCCTATTGGGGTGGCTCCTGGCCCTTCATCCTCCTTTTTGCGGGGGTGATGGTCCTCTGGATCGGCTTCAACATCGCAGCGGCCGCGAAGGCCTTCGATCCCTATCCGTTCATCCTGCTCAACCTCGTGCTCTCCACCCTCGCGGCCATCCAGGCGCCGATCATCATGATGAGCCAGAACCGGCAGGCCGCGCGGGATCGCATCCAGGCGCTGCATGATTACGAGGTGAACCTGAAGGCCGAGCTTGAGATCATGGCCCTGCATGACAAGCTCGACCGCGCCCGCATCGAGGAGCTGGGCGATGCCATCCGCCGCATCGAGGCGAAGCTGGGGATGTCGCAGCCACCGCTGCAATAGGAAACGCCCGGAAGGGGGCCTCCGGGCGCCGGCGAGGGGATAGCAACTGCTCAACCCCGCTTAGAGCATGATTTGTTCAGACGGAAGCACATCATGCTCTTATCTTATTATTATCGCATGCTTTTTGTGAAAAACCGGATTCCACTTTTTCACAGCATGCCCTAACAGCGAAACGCCCGGAAGGGGGCCTCCGGGCGTCGATCTTCCAATGAGGGTCGGGTCTTCACTGCCCCTGCGGCTTCTCTTCGCCGCGCACATCGAGCGGGCGGTTCTTGCGATCCTGCATGAACTGGTCGAACTCGGCCTTGTCCTTGGCGTGGCGCAGCCGCTCGAGGAAATCCTTGAACTCGCGCGCCTCATCTTCCAGCCGGCGGATGGTCTCCGTGCGATATTCGTCGAAGGCGCGGTTTCCGGTCGGCGCGAAGCCCTGCCCGCCGCCATTTCCACCCCAGAAGCTCTGGCGCATCTCGTTCCAGCGCTCCATCTTCATCTGCATCTTGTCCATCTTGCGCTGCCAGCGCGCCTCCGAATTGCCACCCCAGGTGGAATTATGACCGCAGCCCATGCGTCCGCTCCAGATCATGTAGAAAAGGATCGCGAGCCCCACGGGCCAGAACAGCACGAAGCCCAGGACCATCGCGGCAATCCAGCCGCCGCGTCCATAGCCATCCAGCCTTTCGACCATCGCAGTCATTCGTCGCTCTCCATCAATGGGCCATCAGCGCCCGGGTTCGTGTTCCATCGAATGTGAATGTAAATCACATTTACATATGTGGCAGGCGATTTCCGCCAGGTCAAGACCGGGAGGATGAAATCTTGGAAAGGTGGCGGAAAGACGCCTGAATTCAGTTCTTTGCGGCCAGCTTCAGGCCGTCGAGATAGATGAGGACCGAAGCCTCCAGCAGGTCTTCCGGGCTCATCGGCACGGGGCGGCGTGCCGCATCGCCTCGCGCGAACAGGCTCGCGATTCCGTGGCTTTGCGCCCAGATATGGAGGGTCACCATCAGCCCCGGGGGCTTCTTCGGGCCGGGCATGCCGGCGATCACTGCCTCGCAGGCCTCGCGCAGCACGGCGAAGGCCTGTTCGGAGGCGGCGTGCAGGGCCGGGTGGCTTGAGAAGGAAAGCCCGCTCTCGAACATCGCGGAATAGGTCGCGGGCTCCTCCCGCGCGAAGGCGAGATAGGCGCGGCCCACCCGCTGGAAGGCCTCGCCGGCATGAGGCTTGCCGCCATCCCACGCGCTACGCAGCCGGGCGGCGAAGCTCTCGAAGCCGCGCCGGGCGATATCGGCCATCATCTCGTCGCGGTCGCGGAAATGCCGATAGGGTGCCGCCGGAGAAACGCCCGCCGCGCGCGCCGCCTCCGCCACCGTGAACCCGGCCGGGCCCTTCTCGCCGATGAGGCGCAGGGCGGCTTCGATCAGCGCCTCGCGCAGATTGCCGTGGTGATAGCCGCGCTTCCTGGAAGGATCGTTTGAATCCCAGTTCATGCCGCGAGCTTATCAGGCATATGGGCTTACGGCGCAACGGGGCCCGACGGCTGAGCCCCGCCCGCAAGCCGCTTGCGCTCGGCGAGATGGGCAGCGGCATCCACCACGGTCTTGATGATGACCAGAACCACGAGACCCCAGACCGGCGCGCCGAGCAGGCCGATCGCGCCTGCGCCGGCGAGGATGGTGAAGTGCAGCACCACCACGCGCCGATAGGGCGCGAACATCAGCGTGCCGGCATCCACCCGCTTCCATTCGCCGCTCCCGAGGAAATTCACCAGGAACGACACGCCATGGCTCGCGATCATCCCCGCGGCTGCCCACCACAGCGCCGGATCGGCCTCGATCAGCCGACCCATCAGCGTGAAGGCCGCGAGCGGCGAGGCCTCGATCTTCCCGCCGGGGATCGGCTGGTCATGCCCGAAGATACCCATCACGAAGAGGCCATGGATGGCGCAGAACAGCCCGTAATGCACGGTGAAGAAGGGGATGAGGAACAGCGCGCCCCATTGCCCGCGCAGCAATTGCGTTGCCATGCGCGGCACGTTCCAGGCGCCGATGATCACGTTCTCCAGCCAGAACAGAGCCATGACCTGGAACACGCTCCAGCCGAAGAACAGCACGCCGAGAAGCGGAAGCATGTTCGTCGCCACCAGCATGGCGAGGGAAAACCGGATCATCGAGGGGCCGGGTGCGGAAACCATGGGTGCAAGGCTAACCCAGCGCGCTTTCGCATTCATTGCCGCGCCTCATGAACCCATTTGCTTTTCGCGTTTGACCGGCAGCCGCATTTGCGGCCAACTGGGCTCCCATGATCGCTGCTTTTCCCCCACGCCCTGACAGTTCCTATGCCTGGGGCCGGCTGGCGCTGGCGCTTCTCATCTCGACCATTGCCGGCGTGGGAATGTGGGCGGTGATCGTGGTTCTGCCCGGCATCCAGAGCGAATTCGGCATTGCGCGCGGCGCGGCATCGCTGCCCTACACGGTTACGATGCTCGGCTTCGCCTTCGGCACCATCGTGCTGGGCAAGATGTCCGATCGCACGGGGATCGTGGTGCCCGTCGTGATTGCCGGCCTGTCGCTGGGCGCTGGTTTCGGCCTTTCGGCGCTGGCGCCGAACCTGCTGCTGGTCTCCTTGCTGCATTTCCTCGTGGGCATGGGCGCGGGCGCGGGTTTCGCGCCGATGATGGCGGATATCTCGCACTGGTTTGTGAAGCGCCGCGGCTTGGCGGTGGTGATCATCGCGAGCGGCAATTATCTCGCGGGCAGCATCTGGCCGCTTTTCATGAATCAGCTTCTGCCCACTCAGGGCTGGCGCGGCACCTATCTCGCGATTGCGGCGATCTGCGTCGTCAGCATCGTGCCGCTGGCTTTCCTGATGCGCCGTCGCCCCGAAAAGACCGCGCTTGATGCCGCCACCGAAGCCGCCGCCGCCGCGCAGGCCGATCTCGGCCTTTCCCCCCGCGCATTGCAGATGCTGCTGGTGGTGGCCGGCTTTGCCTGCTGCGTGGCGATGAGCATGCCGCAGGTGCATATCGTGGCCTATTGCGGCGATCTCGGCTACGGCGTCGCGCGTGGCGCGGAGATGCTCTCGCTGATGCTGTTCCTCGGCATTGCCTCGCGCATCGGCTCGGGTTTTCTTGCGGATCGCATTGGCGGAGCGGCGACGCTGCTGATCGGCTCGATCATGCAGGGCGTGGCACTCGTGCTCTATCTCTTCTTCAACGGGCTCACCTCGCTCTTTATCATTTCCGGCATTTTCGGGCTGTTCCAGGGCGGCATCGTGCCGATGTATGCGGTGATCTGCCGGGAATTCCTGCCCGCGCGCGAAGCGGGCAGCCGCATCGGCCTCGTGATGGCCTCCACCATCATCGGCATGGCCTTCGGGGGCTATGTTTCCGGGCTGATCTTTGACGCAACGAATTCCTATCGCCTCGCCTTCCTCAACGGCGTGATCTGGAACGGGCTGAACCTGCTCGTGGTCGCCTGGCTGTTCCTGAAGCGCCAGAAGGCGATGCCGCAGCCCGCTTGACCCGCGCCACATCCGGCCCACCTGCATGAAAAACCGAACGGGAGGTGCCCATGCTCAAGACCACGCTCGCCGGATCCTTGCCGAAGCCGAGATGGCTCGCGGAGGAGGAGAAGCTCTGGGCCGGCTGGAAGCTCGCGGGCGATGATCTCGCCGAAGGAAAGCGCGACGCCACCATCCTCGCGGTGAAGCTGCAGGAAGTCGCGGGCCTCGATATCGTGGGTGATGGCGAGCAGGCGCGGCAGCATTTCGTGCATGGGTTCCTCGCTAATCTCGAGGGCATCGACTGGGAAAAGAAAACCCGCATGGGCATCCGCAACAACCGCTATGAAGCGGATGTGCCCACGGTCACCGGCCCCATCCGCCGCAAGGGTTCCGTGCACCGCATGGAGGCCGAGGCCGCCCGCGCCCACACCACCCGCCAGCTGAAATTCACCCTGCCGGGCCCGATGACCATCGTCGATACCATCGCGGATGCGCATTATGGCCGCCGCGAGGATCTCGCCTTCGCCTTTGCCGAGGCCTTGAACGCGGAGGCCCTCGAATTGCAGGCTTTGGGCGTGGATGTCGTGCAGTTCGACGAGCCGGCCTGGAATGTCTATATGCCGCAGGTGGCGGAATGGGGGATGGCGGCGCTCGAGCGCGCCGCCAAGGGCCTCACCTGCACCACGGCGGTGCATATCTGCTACGGCTACGGCATCAAGGCGAATATCGACTGGAAGGCCACGCTCGGCGGCTCCTGGCGCCACTACGAGGAGACCTTCCCGGTTATCGCGCGCTCCTCCATCCGGCAGGTCAGCCTCGAATGCCGGAACTCCAGGGTGCCGATGGATCTCATCAAGCTGCTCGACGGCAAGGATGTGCTCGTGGGCTGCATCGATGTCGCCTCGAATGACATCGAGACGCCCGAAGAGGTGGCCGCCACCATCCGCGAGGCGATGAAGTTCGTGGCACCCGAAAAGCTTTTCCCCTGCACGAATTGCGGCATGGCCCCGATGACGCGCAATGTCGCCTATGGAAAGCTGGCGAGCCTTGCGAAAGGCGCGAAAATCGTCTGCGATGAGCTGAAGAGTCGCGGCTGAAAAGGGAATCACCTTGCGATATGAGCGTCGGCACCAGCCTCTCGTGAGCCGGCGGGAATTTGCCGGGCGGCTCGGTCGCGCCGCCCTGCTCTGGGTCGCGCTCACGCTGTGCGGACTCGCCATCGGCATGTCGGGCTATATGGGCCTCGAGGGCTTGCATCCGCTCGATGCCTTCCTCAACGCGGCGATGATCCTCGCCGGGATGGGCCCGGTCGATGCTATGAAGACCGATGCCGGCAAGTTTTTCGCCGGCTGCTATGCCATCTTTTCCGGACTGCTCATCGTGATCGCCTCGGGCTTCGTGCTGGCCCCCATCGTGCACCGCGTGCTGCATGCCTTCCATGTCGAACAGGGACGAAACAAGGACGATGACTGAGGACCACCCCGGCCCGCGCGGTCAACTCACGCTCCGCACCATCGCCATGCCGGCGGATACCAATGCCAATGGCGATATCTTCGGCGGCTGGGTGATGGCGCGGATGGACCAGGCCGGCGGCATTGCCGGTGTCGAACGCACCAAGGGCCGCGTGGTGACGGTGAAGGTCGATTCCATGACCTTCATCCGCCCCATGAAGGTGGGCGACGTGCTTTGCGTCTATACGGAAATCGGGCGCGTGGGCCGCACGTCCTTCCAGATCCACGTGGAAGCCTGGGCGCAGCGCTTCATGACCCAGCAGATGGAACTGGTGACGGATGCCGATTTCACCTTTGTCGCCATCGATGATGCCGGCAAGCCGCGGCCTGTGCCGCCGGCGTGATCACACCCGGTTGTAGTTGAAGCTCACCGAGATGCGCTCGTCCGCCGCGCGGTTCATCGGCACGTCGTGGCGCAGGAAGCTTTCCCAGAGCAGCAAAGTGCCCGCCTCGGGCTGGAGCGAGACGAAGCTCTGGTTTTCGCGCGCGGCCTTCTTCTTGCGCGGGGGATGCGCCATCATCATGGCGTGGCGCGGGTCCTCGAAGCGGATGGCGCTCGCGCCCTGGGGGATCGCTGCGTAGAATGTGCCCGAGATCACCGAATTCGGGTGGATATGGGCGGCGTGAAAACCGCCCTCGGGCAGCACGTTCACCCAATAGGAATCCATCGCGAGCTTGCCGCCGCCGAGATCGAATTCGAGCGCCTTCGCGAAGGCCTTCACATGCCCGTCGATGAGCTTCGCCAGCGCCTTGAAGGCGGGGAAACGCCAGGGCAGGTCATCCAGCGAGGCATAGGAGGTGTAGCCGGGATAGCCGTTGTCGCGGCACCATTTCCGGCCCGCTTCGTCCTCCAGGCTCAGCACTTCCGCCGCCGCGACGATCTCCGCCAGCAATGCCGCATCCGCGATCTGCGCGCGATAGATCCGCGTCGGGAAAAGGGTGAGAATCTCGGAAGGCGCGTCGCTCATGCCCTGTCCTTGGAGCCGCAGGCCGCCCAGGCCGCCTGCGCATCGGTTTCCACGGCGCCGGGGCGCGCCTTGCGCACGATTTCCAGTGCAGTCTCCGGCGGGGTGCCATGTTCGGCCAGCACACGCATCGCCACCATGCCGGAGCGTCCCTTCCCGCCCATGCAATGGAGGAGAACGGAACCGCCCTTGCGCAAGTTCAGTCGCAGGACCTCGGAGAGGGGCTTCCAGCGCGCGTCGCTCTCGGCGGGCGCGCCGAAATCCGGCACTGCGAAATGGTGATGCGGAATACCGTGCTGCGCCAGCGCCTGCGGGAGTTCACCCGCGCCGTGCCGGGCCATCTCGGCGGCCTCGGTCATGGAAACGACGAGGTTCGCCCCCCAGAGCGCGATGGCCTCCACATCCGCCGCGAGCTGGCCGGTGCGGCCCGGCAGGCGGGCCAAGCCCAGCCGGCCGCCGCCGGCGAGTTCGATCTCTGCGATCGCGAAAGGTTCCGGGGCGTCATCGTTCATGAAAGAAGGTGCGGTCAGTTGCCGTTGCCTTCCGGATTACGCACGAGTTCGGCCTGTGGCAAGGCATTGGATGATTCGGGTTCGGCGGTCGCGGTCAGCGGCGCGGCGGCCGGAACCGGCCCTTCCGCATTGGCATTGCCGCCCAGTCGCTCGATGGTCACGCGGGTTGTGCCCTGGCCCACGAAGCCGAGTGCGCGCGCCGCGCCATGCGAGACATCGATGATGCGCCCGCGCACGAAAGGCCCGCGATCGGTGATGCGCAGAACCACAGCCTTCCCGTTGGATTGATTGGTGACTTTCACCCGCGAGCCGAAGGGCAGGCTGCGATGCGCGGCCGTCATGCCATCAGGCCGGAAAACTTCGCCGGAGGCCGTGCGACGCCCCGCGAGTTCGCGGCCATAGAAGCTGGCATGGCCGCTCTCGGCCAGCACGGCCGTGCCGGAAAGGAGGAGGAAAACCGTCATGCCAACGGCGCGAATCCCGCCATGCGGGAAGGATCTGAGGAGCTTTTTCATCCGAGCGGTTATATGCTGCAATGCAGCAAAAATGGGGCAGGGCGCCTTCCGCGTGCCGGAAGGGCTTGAAACGCGGGCCGCAACTGCGCAAAGAACGGGGGCGCTGGGGGTGTCGCCAAGCGGTTAAGGCCGGCTGCTCATAACAGTCTTATCGCAGGTTCGAATCCTGCCACCCCCACCACGCACCTCACTCTTTCGCAGACCTGCGCCGGAGCGGGGCAATTGCCCGATTTTTCGAAGGCTTGCAGCGAGAACTTTGATTTTGCGGGGTCTGGCTGAGAGGCTTTGCGGCATTCATGGGCGGCTTGGAGCGGTTGCCGATCTGACTCGATCAGATCGACCGCTCTAAGCTCTTGATTTACCGCATTTTCTTCAATCAGCCGGTATCCACTTGATCGGAAAATGCTCTAACCCACGCCGGGGGACGTCACCCGACCATCCAATTTTCCGATATACAGCCTCTTTCGTCGAATTGAAGCAGCCAACCCCCGGGGAACGCCATGAAATCAGCCGCAATCGACATGCATTCACACTATTATGGCGGCCTCGTGGAGGAACTCAAGTTGCGCACTGCACGCCCAAACGTCAGCCGCAATGCTGAAGGGCGCATGGTTCTGAATGCCATGACAGCATCCACCGTGATGTCGGATGACTATACCAGTCTGAACGCCCGACTGACCTATATGGATGCTCACGGAATCGGGACCCAGCTGCTTACTTTTCCCGGCGCGCTGGGCGTGGACGTCATGCCGGTGGACGAGGTCGGAAAGGCAATCGCGCAGTATAATGACCATCTGGCGGCGATAACGCAGGCATCACAGGGTCG
Organism: Methylobacterium sp.; assembly: GCA_020252645.1. GTDB lineage: Bacteria > Pseudomonadota > Alphaproteobacteria > Rhizobiales > Beijerinckiaceae > Rhabdaerophilum. Next base: position 75,356 of record JADCCN010000001.1, read on the forward strand.
TTTCATTGGGCTCGGCGGCTTGCCCTTGGCCGATATCGCGCGTGCAACAACGGAAATGCGCCGTCTGCGAAGCGGTCTCGGGCTTGTCGGCGCGATCCTGCCAGGAAACTACTTTCTCACCATCGATGGCGCGAAGAGGCTCGCACCGGTGTTTGAAGCCGCCAACACGGCAGGCGCACTTCTGATGATCCATCCGGGCCTGATGGCTGGTGAGAGCCCTCCGGAGCCCTATGCAGATACATCCGTCTACCGGGCTTCGGTTCTCAACCTGCAGGCATCGCTGTCGCAGATGGCCATGACCGTCTTGTCGGGCGGTCTGGCGGAGGCCTATCCGCGGATCACGTTTCAGTTGGTCAACCTCGGCGGCACGCTGCCCTTCGTGCTTGAACGGCTTGAAGCGGTCGCGCTATCCCGCCCGCCATACGAGGCTTTTCCCCGCCAAAGCTTGCGCGGAATGGTCTATGATTGCGCCTCTCTCGGCCCGCGTGCACTCGAGTTGGCGGTGCAGGTCTTCGGCGCAGACAGGATCATGATGGGGACCGATTATCCTATTTTCATGCCCCATCAGGTGCGCGACACCGTCATGGCCGCAAACCTCGGCGACGCGGACAGGAACCTGATCCTTCACGGCACGGCTCGCCGGATTCTGGATCAGCTTTCGCGCTGAAATGTCAATGAGACAGGATCTGGCTCAGGAACAGCCGGGTTCTCTCTGATTCAGGGCTCGCAAAAAACCGCTCTGGCGGAGAGGTCTCGACGATGCGGCCATGGTCCATGAACACCATCTGGTCGGCTACCTTGCGGGCGAAGCCCATCTCATGCGTGACGCAGATCATGGTCATGCCCGATTGTGCGAGATCGATCATCACATCGAGCACCTCCTTGATCATTTCCGGATCAAGCGCCGAGGTTGGTTCGTCGAACAGCATGACCTTGGGCTCCATGCAGAGCGAGCGGGCGATGGCGACGCGCTGCTGCTGGCCACCGGAAAGCTGGGCCGGGTACTTGGCTGCCTGTTCGGGGATACGGACCCGCTCCAGATAATGCATCGCCCGAGCCCGTGCTTCGGCCTTCGGCGTGCCGCGCGCCCGGCGCTGGGCCAGCACGCAGTTATCGAGCACCGAAAGGTGCGGAAAGAGATTGAACTGCTGGAAGACCATGCCGACTTCGCGGCGGATGGCCGCGACATTGCGCATGTCTTCGTCAAGAATGATGCCGTCAACGATGATCTCGCCTTCGTCGTGCTCTTCCAGCCGGTTGACGCAGCGGATCAGGGTAGACTTGCCCGATCCCGAGGGGCCGCAGACCACGACACGCTGGCCAAGCCGCACCTCAAGATCAATATCCTTCAGCACATGGAAGGCGCCAAACCACTTGTTGACACCCCTGAGCGTGATCATCGCAGGCTTATCGGATGTCATAGGCCCATGAATTCCTTGTCTGTGATGGGATGACCCGTGTGGCAAAGATGGTCGCCACGACGCACCATCGGCATGGTGCGTTGGCACAAGACCTTGCCGGAGGCTCCAAAATGCACGGCAACAGGTTGGCGGGACAGGTCATCCATAGGCCAGATGCGCCCTGCCAGATCGCCATGTGTTACGGTCCGGTCAAGAGGGACACAGGCCTCGAACAGCCCGTCAATCGGTGCCATGACGAAGGCTTCGGCCGATGCAGTGTGATGCAGCGCTGTGCGCTTTTGCAGGCTTGATCCAGCCAGAATGCCGGCATGCCGCAAGAGATTGATTGTCCCCTCCCAACCGATGCGCAATGCGTCCTGGTCAACCCTGGCTCCTCCGCCAAGTTCGGTTGCGACCATGACGACATTGTGCCGCTCGCACGCCGACGAGAGCGAACCGCCCGAGGATGTTGCCATGACAACGGCAGTGATCGGCGCGCCGAAGGCGTGCGCAGCAGCAAGTTTACGGGCGCGGAAAGACGTCTCGCCCATGCCGTAGACATAGCCGCAGGGGGTGTAGATCGACTTGGTGCCGCCGGAATGAAGATCAATTGCAAAGCCGACATGCGGCAGGATGATGCGCTCGATGAAATTGGCGATCATGGCGGTCGGTCCGGACGACGGATCACCGGGAAATGCCCGGTTCATGTTCTGCTGATCGATCGGGGATGTTCGCGTCCGGCCTTCGACAGCGGGCCAGTTGACACCCGGCATGATGATCAGGCGACCCGGTACCTCCGTGTGGTCAAGCTCTGCGATCAGCCTGCGGGCAATCAAGAGCCCTTCATATTCGTCGCCATGGATCCCAGCCGTGATCAGCGCGGCCGGCCCGTCGCCACCTCGGATCACGGCAATCGGCACGGGGATCACGCCATAGGCATGGATGTCGTCTGACCAGGGGAGGCGCAGGTAACCGATGCGTTTCCCCGGCGCTTCGAGATCGATGCTGGCCGTCAGTGTCGCGCCTGCCATATCAGCCCCTGACCCGTGTCGCATCGCGCTCCAGCCGCCCGAAAATCAGCGACAGGCTCCAGCAGATCACGAAATAGAGCAACCCGACAAACAGCAGGACCTCGAACACCCGCTGGGTCGATATCTGGATATCCTGAGCCACGAAGGTCAGTTCCTGGACCGAAACCAGCGACACCAGAGACGAATCCTTGATCATCTGGATGAACTGGTTGGACATGGGCGGAATGACATTGCGCAGGGCTTGCGGGAAAACCACATCGCGCAACACATCGAAGCGCGACAAACCAAGGCTGTTGCCGGCTTCGATCTGGGATCGCGGCACCGACTCAATGCCGGCCCGGACGATTTCCGTGACATATGCACCGGTAAAGACGCTCAGGCAGATCAGGCCAACAAGGAAGTTCTCGATGCGGTTGATCGGCCCGAACAGCACAGAGAGCAACCAGCGCATGTCAGGTGAAAGTCGGGCCGCGCGGTCCGCAATGCCCAGCGATGGAAGGATCTGGCTCGTAATGAAGAACACGAAGACAAAGACGAAGACGATGGGCGGAATATTGCGGATCAGCATCACGTAGCTCGTGCTGATCAGCCGTGGCAAAAGGCGCTTGCTGGTGCGCGCCCAGCCCATGATGGCACCGATGATCGCGGCCAGCAGGATGCCCCAGATGGCAAGCCGCAAGGTGGTGGCAAGCCCCAGCAGGATCGCGTTTGGAACCCAGCCGCCCGTCTTCGGGTCGACCCGGAGGATCCAGGGCCAGACCGTGCTCCAGTCCCATTTGTAATAGAGCACGGTCTGGGTCCGCCAGATGAAGTAACCCGCAGCACCGAGCACGCAAGCCAGCAGCACCGCATCGAGCCAGCCGAAGCTGAGGCCCCTGCGGCGCCGAGGTGGCAAACGTGCAGGCGCGTCGGGAGACATGCGCGCGGCTTCGCCCGATGCTATTGCTTGACCTGATCTGCCCAGGCGCGGCTCTTGAACCAGTAGTCGCGACGCTCCTGCAGCCAGCCGCTTTCGCGGTTTGCCGTGATCCAGGCATTGAAGAAGGCCAGCGCATCCGCATCGCCCTTGCGGATGGCAAAGCCTTCAACGCTGGTGGTCAGGAAATTCTCCGTTGGCTTGAACAGCCGCTCGGGGTTCTGGATGACTGCAAAGGTTGGCGCAGGCTCGCTGGTGATGGCGGCATGGGCATTTCCGTTGACAACCTCCTGATACACGACTGCCGTATCATCGAACTGGCGCAGCGTGGCTTTCGGGAACTTTGTCTCGATCCATTTGCAAGCCACTGTCCCGCGACGGCAGGCAAAGGTCACATTGGTGGCATTGTAGCCTTCGGGCCATTTCAGGTTGGCGGCCAGCTGCTTGCTTGCGGCGACACCCGTACCGGACTGCGAATAGGGAACGGTGAAATTGACCTGCAGCGCCCGGGGCGTGGTGATGCTCAAGCCGCCGATGATTGTGTCAAAGCGGCTGGCCAGCAGCGCCGGCACGATACCGTCCCAAGCGGTTGGAACCAATTCCAGCTCAACTTCCAGATCGGCCGCCAGTTTCCTGGCAACATCGATCTCGAAGCCAATCCAGTCATTCTTGGTGTCACGCATGGCCCAGGGCACGAAGCTTGCCATGCCGACGATGATTTTCCCGCGGCGCTTGATGCTGTCGATGAGGTTGGGCGGCGCGGCGGTCTGGGCTGCAGCGGGCACGGCCGCAAATCCTGCCAGGATGGCGGCTGCCACAAGGCCGCCTGCCAGCAATCTCAGTGTGGTCTTGAAGATGGTCATGTTGATCTCCCTTGTGTGTCGGTTTCGTCAAGGATCAAGGCAAGGATTGCGCCATCAGGCATGCCGGGATCGTCCAAACCTTCGCTCAAGGCCCAGCACCAGAAGCGACAACGACAAAGTGATCACGAGGTAAAGCCCCGCGACCGTCAACCAGATTTCGAAAGCCATGAACGTGTCGGCCACAATCGTGCGTCCCTCGGTGGTCAGATCGAACACGGCAATCACGCTGACGATGGCGGAGTGCTTGACGAGGTTGACCAGAACCCCCGCCAGCGGCGGCAACATCAGCGGCACAGCCTGAGGCAGGACCACGTCACGGTAGATGTCGAAAGGCTTGAGGCCGAGCGCCCGCCCCGCCTCCCATTGGCCGCGCCGGACCGCGATAATGCCGCCCCGGATGATCTCGGCGGCAAATGCGCCTTCGTAAATTGCCAGACAGAGCACGCCGGCCCAGAAACGCGAGATTCCGAGGATCTGTGCGATGATGAAGTAGAACACCAGCACCTGAACAAGCAGAGGCGTGTTGCGGATGATTTCAAGATAAGCCCTCGCAATGCCCCTTCCGACAAGGCTTGGCGAAAGCCGAAGGAGCGCCGTCACAAGGCCGATGGCCAAAGCCAGAACCAGTGCGATCGCTGAAATCTGCAAGGTGACGAACAGGCCCTTCATCAGCGGGCCCCAGATCAATTGGCCATCGATCATGCGCCAGAGATAGCGAGGAACGCGGAACCACTGCCAGTTATAGCCCATGCTCTGGGCACCGCGCAGGATCAGCCAGGCAAGCGCGGCGACGAACAACATGAACGAGGCAATATCCACGAGGGCGGCATGGCGTGCCTTTGCCTTGCGGCGCATCCGGGCGGAGGGGGCAGGGACGATGGAATAATCGCTCATTCGCTTTCCCCCATCATCTCGCCCTTAGATCCCGATGACCAGCGGCGATTTCGGCACGCTGCAGCAGATCAGAGCCATTCCCGGACCGGGTTCATCGAGCGGCTCCTCGATATAGGCGACCTCGCCTTCGACCTCGCACAGACAGGTGTTGCAGATACCGTTGCGGCAGGAAAAGGCCGGAGCCAATCCGTTCGCTTCGGCAAGATCGAGCAAGGTTCGCGAACTGCCGTTCCAAGGCACGGAAATCCCCGAGCGCGAGAAGGTGACGCTGATTGCAGCGCCCCTGGCTTGGGGGGCCTCCGTCCGGGGCATCACAGCCGGCCGGGTCGCAGGAGCATCCGCCGGGCGCTGTTTCAGCACGGTCGATGGACCGAAGAATTCGTAACGGATCTGTTCCTCGCGGACGCCAAGATCGAGCAGGAGACCATACATGGCCTGCATGAAACCGCCGGGTCCGCACAAATAGGCATCGTAGTTCCCGATCGGGAGAACGCTCCGCAAGACGTCGGCCGTCACCAGTCCATCAAAATGAGGATGGGCCAAGGCATGGTCCTGTGCACCGGGTTCTCGCAGGCAGGTCGCAACGGTCAGATTGGGACATCGCGCCGCCAACTCGGCCACTTCGCCCGAAAAAGGCTGAACCCGACCGTTCTCGCAGGCATGGATCAGATAGGTCCTGCGAGACGAGCGCGCGAGCACATGCACCATGGCCAACAGGGGGGTGATGCCAATACCACCCGCCAGCAACAGCACAGGGCGCTGCGAAGCTTCATCGAGCTGGAACTGCCCTTTGGGCGCTGATCCTTGGAGGATTGTGCCGATCTGGACCTCATCATGCATGAAGCCCGAACCAAGGCCCGGCGGCAGATCAGGCCGGCCCGGTGGCGGGGGTTCGCGCTTGACGCTGATGCGATAGGCCGAGAGGTCGGATGGGTCGGACGAAAGGCTGTAGTTGCGCGGTACCGGCCTGCCATCCGGACCGGACAAGCGAAATGTCAGGAACTGACCAGCGGCAAAGGGCGGCAACGGGCCGCCGTCATCTGCCGCAAGATTGAGCGAGCACACCACCTCGCTTTCCATCTTGCGACCGATAACCTTGTAACGTCGCCAGGCCGTTCTCAACTGGCCCACGTCATGCTGCCTTGTCTGATGCCGCTTCAGCGGTCATCCGGGTTTGAAGCAGTTTGCGAAAGCGCAGCGCGCCCGCATCAAGCGCCAGATCGAGATGGGGTGTTTTCCGGTTGGCCATGCCGTTGTGAACAGCCACCAGAACATCGCGATCTTCGATAAAGGCTGTCCTGGCCCCGGCGTTCATCTTCTCCGAAATTGCCTCGTCATCGGGGTCGGTGTTGCGATGCTGGAACCAGAAATAGTGGCTGTTATCCTCATCAATGGGCGTCATGAAGTTGTATGAGATGTTGATGTAGGTCTTTTCATGGAAAGGCTTGTCAGGTCCGCCATGGCCGGTCGGCGAGAAGATGGATTTGTTGATGCCAATCGACGGCAGGACGCACTCGTAGTGCTGCTTGCGATCGACATTGCCACTGAACTTGAGCAAAGGCGCATAATAGGGCGGCGCCTCGGTATCCATCATCCAGCGCCAGACAACCACGCCGTCCGTGTTCACATCGATGGAGAGCGGCGTGTCGTCGGTCTTTGCTCCGGCAAATGACGTCAGATGCACCCAGGCGACATGCGAAGGGTCCAGCAGGTTATCGACGATGTAGAGGTAGTTGCAGGCGATGGTCATGTCGCCGCCCCTGGTCCGGCCCCAGGACGGGTTGTCATAGTCGGGGATATCGATAATCAGGCTTTCATCGGCCTTTTCGGGTGCCCCCATCCAGATCCAGGCAAAACCATATCGGTCCTTCACCGGATAGCGCCTCACCGCCGCGCCAGTTGGTATCCGCCCTTGCGTCGGCGCAGCCACGCAGGCGCCGCGCTGGTCGAAGGTCAACCCATGGTAGCCGCAGATGATGCGGTCTTCCTTCAGCGTCCCCTTCGAGAGGGGCAGCTTGCGGTGCGGGCAGGCATCTTCAAGGGCTGCGATCTCGCCCGCCGCCGTCCGATATATCACAATGTCTTCGCCAAGGATGCGGACGGCCTTCAGTTGCCGGGTGATCTCGTGTGTCCAGCCTGCGACATACCAGCAGTCTCTCAGAAACATGCGCTTTCCCCAGACCTTCTAGCTAGTGCATTTTTTCGAAGAAGTGGATACCGGTTCTTCGAAAGAAAACGCGGTCAATCAAGAGTTTAGAGCGGTCGATCCGATTCGGTCAGATCGGCAACCGCTCTAGAGCATGATGTGTTCAGACGGAAGCACATCATGCTCTTATCTTTTTATTATCGCATGCTTTTTTGTGAAAAACCGGATTCTACTTTTTCACAGCATGCTCTGGAGCATTTTCAAGCGAAGCGGGCTTTCGGTTCGCGTGACGAAAACGCAACAAGACAACGAGACAGAACACGCGATCTCATTCGATCAGATCGCAAAACTGCGCTGGCCCGAATGAAGGCCGCCAAGACAACTTGCCAACAACCAAATTGCCAACAACTCAGGCAACCATGACCATAATTGCGCCAGCGTGTAGAATTTGATCGACAGTAAAATGTTGCATGTGTAGCCTTCGCTCGTCAAACTGAAAAAAAGGGGCGTCGTGGGCGATGTCGGCACGTGGCGATGCACTTGAACGTGGCGCGCTCAACCTGCTGCTCGGATGCGCGGAAGCGAAGTCTGGCGACAGCCTCCTGATCCTGCATGAAGATCCCGCGCTGGGCTATTTCGGGCCCGGCCTCGCCGACGCCATTGCTGCGGCTGGCAAGGCGATCGGACTCGATGTTCGCTTGCGCGCAGTACCGTTCGACGAGCACGCCGAGACATTGCCGGTCGAACTCGCAGTGGAGGTGGGGCGCGCCGACCATACGTTGTTTCTGGCCCGCCTTGGTGATCAGTTGCGTTTTCGCGAATTGCCGGCGGGAGCCAGGCCGATCGTGAGTTACGTGCTCGATCAGAATGCCATGGCTTCTGCGCTCGGGGCCGCACCACATGCAGCATTTGTGGCGCTCAAGGGAGCATTCAACCGGCTTTTTGCGAGTGCGGGCGACATCCATGTTACCTGCCCTCTTGGAACGGATTTTCGTGGCAGGCCTCCTGTGCCAGATGGTGGCGAGGTTCCTGATGTTGGCATCAAACGCTTCCCGGTGTCGGTGTTTGCGCCCATTGATGCGGCCTCTTTCAGCGGAAAGGTTGCGGTCGCGCATCTGCTCGTCGGCACCGGCTCGAGATACTATCAGCCCTACGGGATTCCGCTTCGTTCAACCCTTTTCGCGCGTCTCGGACAAGGTCGCATCGAAGGCTGGGAAGGCTTGCCCGATGAGGTCGCGCGCGCCGAGCTTCACTACCGACATGTCTCGAACCTGTTCGGCATCGACGGGAGTTTCGTGCACTCCTGGCATGCGGGGATTCATCCCGGCTGCGCCTACCCGGAGCGTGCGGAAGCCAGCTACGAGCGCTGGAGCGGCTCGGCATTCGGCAACCCGCGCCTGCTGCATTTCCACACCTGTGGGGCCTACGCGCCCGGTGAAATCTGCTGGAACGTCGTTGATCCGACAATCCGCGTCGATGGCGTTGCGATCTGGGAGAACGGCGTCATCAACATCAATGCGGTGCGAGGTGCACCCGATATTCTGGCTGCATATCCCGAGGTGGGCGAATTATTCGACAATCCGGCAAGAGAGATAGGGATTGGAGAAATAGGGATTGGGGAAAACGGGATTTCCATGCCGGGTGCGCGGCGATGACCGCCTATCTGGTCAACCGCAGGGATGTCTGCCAGGGGACCGCCATTGCTGCGACGGGAGGGCCATATCATGGACGAAAATGCCCCCCGCAAATCCGAGGAGACGGCGCGGCGTGTCGGCCTCGACATCAACTTGGCAGTTGGTCGGACGATCAGGGAGCTCCGCGACCTCAAGCGAATGACGGCGCGCGACCTCGGCCTGCGCGCAGGCGTGTCGCCTGCCATGATTTCGCGGGTCGAAAGCGGTCAGGTTTCGCCATCCCTGAGTGTCCTCGAAATGCTCGCCGCGGCGCTCGAAGTGCCGATGGTCAGCCTGTTCCGGGATACGGGTTCGGCAGTGGCCGACTTCACGCATGTGAAGAAAGGGCAAGGGCTCAAATCGACCCGCCTGATGGGCCAGCACATCCACGATTTTGTCATGCTTGGATTTCATCGACGCAGAGATCTCCAGTTCGAGAGCCTGCTCGTTACGATCGAGCGCAACGAAAAAACCTCGCCGCCGACCTATACCGGGCATGGCTGTGTCTTCGTCTATGTGCTCGAAGGCGAAGCGATCTACCGTTATGGCCAGCAGGAGGTGAAGCTGGGCGAAGGGGACTCGCTCTGCCTCGACGCGGAACTGCGCTACGGCATCCAGGAAGTTCTGTCGCCCCGGCTGCGCTTCTTGTCGGTTCAGGCGGAGCGTCGCTGAACATGCTCGCATTGACACTTTCAGGCGGGCGCAAGACGATGTTCTCCCGCATTGATCCTGACACTCGCCTGCTTTGTCCCATCCCGATCCTTCGCACTCATTCAGGAGCCCTCTCATGAAACGTCGTGATCTCGCCAAATCCCTCCTTCTTGCCGGAACAGCAGCCGCGCTGGCGAACACCGCCGCCAAGGCACAGACCGCACCGGCAGCCGGCGCCGGCCGTCTTGGTGAAATACTGAAGCGCGGCACAATCCGGATCGGCACCACTGGCGATTTCAATCCGATGTCCTTCCGAAATCCCGGCTCCAACGAGTATACCGGCTTTGACATCGAGGCGATGACCGAGTTCGCCAAGGATCTGGGCGCCAGGATCGAGTGGGTGCCGACGGAATGGGCTACGCTGGTCGCCGGAATTGCAGCCAATCGCTACGACATCTTTTCCGGTGCCTCGGTCAGCATGGGCAGGGCCCGCACGGCCGCGTTCAGCGCGCCCTATATCGAGGCCGGGACCGTGCCGCTTTCATTGAAAGCCAATGCAGCCCGGTTCAGCACCTGGGAATCGATCAACGAAGCCGGTGTGCGGGTGGCTGTCAGCATGGGCACGGTGTTCCATGATCAGGCTCGCGCGCATTTCCCCAAGGCCGCCATCCAGGCTGTGCAAACTCCGGCGACGGGTTTTCAGGAGGTGCTGGCCGGTCGCGCCGATGTCACCATCACCAGCAACGTCGAGGCGTCGACGCTGGTCAAGCGCTTTGACCAGTTGACGATCAATGTGAAGGGCACCGAAATGCGCAACAAGCGGCCCTTTGCCTATGTCGTGGCCCAGGATGACGCGATCTGGCTGAACTATGTCAACACCTGGGTTGTGTTGAAAAAGAGCGAAGGCTTCTTTGACATGCTTCAGGCGAAGTGGCTGCCATCCAGCTGATTGCATCGCCATGGTCACCAGCTCCCTCGCGGCAAGATTCCTCGTGCTTGCCGCAGTGGCTCTCGCCGTCAGCGGTTGCACCAGTTCGACCTATACCTGGGGCTGGCACGTCATCTCGCCCTTCGATGCGCGCGGGCAGAACAATCTTTTGTTCCTCACCTCCGGTATCTGGGCGACGTTATCGATTTCGATCATTTCGATCGTCATTTCGGTCCTGGTCGGGATCGCGGTGGCGTTAGCTGCGTTGTCAAAGCAGAAAGCCCTGCGCGGGTTCAATCAAGTCTATGTCGAGACGTTTCGCTCGGTGCCATTGCTGGTTCTGCTGCTTTGGGTCTATTACGGCCTGCCCGTGGTTGCCGGTATCCAGTTCGGGGTGTTCGCAGCGGGTGTGATCTCACTTGCCTTGTCCGACTCGGCCTTCGAGGCGGAAATCTTCCGGGCCGGCATCCAGTCAATTCCGAAAGGCCAGTGGGAAGCCGGGCGCAGCATCGGGTTGACCTCCTGGCAGGTGATGCGCTTCATCGTTTTGCCGCAAGCCATCCGGCGCATCTTGCCGGCGCTCGGCAACCAGTTCGTCTACGTACTCAAGATGTCGTCGCTGATTTCGGTCATCGGCTATCAGGAACTGACAAGGCGGGCCAATGAACTGACGCTGGTCGAGTACCGCCCGCTCGAAATCTACACGTTGCTGGTGCTTGAATACCTGCTGCTCATCCTCGCCGTCTCATGGCTGGTGCGTCGCCTTGAGCGGCACATGGGAGCCAGCGACCGCGGGCATTGAGTTTCGCTCTCAGGTCGCGGCGCAAAACATCGCGAAGTCACGCGCCAGATCATCCGCGGCGAGGCCAATCAGTTTTTCACCGGCTTCGCATGTTGCGAGCGCCGAATGCGAGATCACGCGGCCATCGGGATAACGCGCCTTGTAATCGTTGGCGTCGTAGTAGTTGTCGCCGGCATGGAGCAGCACATCATGGTCCGGCTGCTTTGGAGCCGGACGCTCGAACGGCCTGATATGATCCGGATGGGATGCCATGGTGATGGCCACCTCCGACGGTGTGACGTGATACCCCTCCTGCTCGCCATAAAGCGTCTTGCGAAGCGCATCGGCCGACGGCATTTCCCACCAGCTCTTCAGGCGACAATGCACAGGGCTTGGCACCTTGCTGCCCGCCAGTGACAGCGCTGCGTAGAACTCCTGAATAGCCGAACGGACCGGAGCCAGATTGCCGCCATGACCGTTCAGGATATAGAGGCGGGTGAAGCCTGTTGCGGCCAGCGAAGCAATGATGTCGTGCACCATCGCGGTTAATGTCGACGGCCTGAGCGTGATCGTGCCGGCGAAGCCCAGATGAAATTGCGACATGCCGTAGGCGATCGTCGGCGCGACCACGACGCCATGGACCTCACCGAAGCGGCGCGCGATGACTTCCGCACAGAGATGATCCGTCCCGATCAGGCCGTCCGGCCCGTGCTGCTCGGTCGCTCCGACCGGTATCACGATGCCCGGCTTGGTTCGGAGATAGGCATCGACCGCGGGGGAGGTCATCAGTTCAAGTCGCATCTGAGGCGGTATCCTTTCGTGGTCGCGTCAGGCTAATCTCAGCCGACGCAGGAGTCGAACCGGAGCGGGGTTGCATGCACATCTATCAACTGCCCATCTCGCTCTACAGCTTCAAACTCAGGTTGGCGCTGAAACTCAAAGGCCTCGATATCGAACTCCGTGACCCGCCCGGCGGAAGCTATCGCTCGCCGGAACATCTCGCGATCAATCCGGCCGGCACCATTCCGGCGCTGATCGATGATGACCTGATGCTCACCGAAACCGACAGCATCATCGAGTATCTCGAAGATCGCCGCCTGGGCACTGCGCTTTTTCCATCCGACCTCAAGGCGCGCGCCCGAATGCGGATGCTCTCGCGCTGGGTTGACCTCAGACTCGAAGCGGCCATCCGCAGCCTGTTCGGACATGTGGCGCCCGTCAGTCGCAATCCGCAAATCGTGGCCTCGGCGGACAAGCGGATCGCGGAGAGTCTGGCCCTGATCGAAAGTGCCATGGACGAGGCTGGACCTTTCATGCTGGGCGAGAAGCCCGGGATGGCGGATTGCGGACTTGTCGCCGGCCTGTGCTGGCTTGATGCCTTGCGACGGCCGCTTGCCCTTGCCGCCATGCCGGGCACACGCATGGCGCGCATGGTTGCAGCGATGACCGACGATCCGCGCGTGGCATCGGAGATTGACGCCTACCGCCCGCTTCTTTCGGCCTGGGTCGCGGCCAGGACTGCTCCCGCAGACTGACCAGCCGCAGGGTTGGCGGTCATGACGGTTTCCATGATCGCGGCGGGGCGATCATGACGCCTGGCCTCAGGGCCGAGGTGCCGCCCGAGGCTACCGTCAGCCAGTCCTCAATGAAGCCCGCATGGGAGCGGTCGACGATGATCCGGAAGCCCGGCTGCGGGCCTTCGCTTCGGATGATGATGACGGCTGTTCCCCATAGCTCCGTCCCCGTGGCAGACCCGGCAGGCATGGCGGCCTCCGAGAGATCCAGCGCCGAGCCCTGCGCGAGAATGTCCGCGCAACCTTTGCCGCTCAGATCGAAGGCCGCGAACATGTCGGACACAAGCGCAAAATCGGCGCCGGGCACCTTCGCAAAGGCACCATCAAGCGCTTCCCCGAGCGCGGCTTCCTCGCGAGCCTCACCCATGATCAGGACGCGGCGCGGACCAAGACGCAGAACGGCAGGGCGAGTGGGCTGCCCCGCAACGCTCTTTGCCGCGGGCGGCAAATTCAGCCCTGATGCCACGAGTGCCGCCAAAAGCCCGGCTTCGCTGCCGCGAGCCTCGAAGAGCGCGAGCATCGGAAGGCGCGTGATCCGGGCGGGGTAACGCTGGCTCATGACTTTACCCGTGCGCGGTCAGCATCATGGAACACGGGGGGCACCACGGTCATCGGGATGATTTCATCGCGAACCCGCGCGTGAACGGTTTGCCCTATGCGGGCACGACCATGCCTCAGCAACCCGAGTGCAATGACGCGCCCCTGGGCGACACTCATGACGCAGGCTGAGACGAACCCTTCCTGATCGGCCTTGTCGCCGTTTGGCGTCAGTGGCGCGCCCTCAGGAACACGTTTCGCGGGATCGCCGGGCAACAGGCCGATCAGCTCGAAACGCTGGGGATCCGCCAGTCGGCGCAACTCCATTGAGCGCTTGCCGATGAAATCAGGCTTGGTGCGCGAGACCAGCGGCCCAAGGCCCAGATCGAACGCATCGGAGGTGCCGTCGACCTCGTGCCCGGTCGAGATATAGCCGGCCTCGACTCGCAAGATGTGGTTGGCCTCGGAACCGACTGGCGTGATGCCGAAGGGTTGACCTGCCGCCATGATCCGCTCCCACAGAGCCAAGGCATGCCGCGCTGGCGTGTTGAGCTCGAAGCTGGCTTCACCAGTCCAGCTTACGCGAAAAACGCGCACCGGAATGTCGCCGATCAATCCCTCGGTCATGCCCATGAAGGGCAGCGCTTCGCGCGAGACATCAAAATCGGGCTGCAACGCTTCCAGCACCCGACGCGCCATTGGCCCGCACAAGGTGGCGTTTGCCCATTGCGAGGTGACAGGTATCAGGCTCAACTGCCAGTCAGGCCGGTGCACTTGAAGGATCTGCTCGATGTGTTGATGGACACGGTCGGCGGCACCTGTCGAGGAATGCAGCAGCCACTGCTGTTCATTCAGCCGGAAGACCACGCCATCATCCATGATCAACCCGTCATCGGACAGCATCACGCCATACTTGCCACGGCGTGGCGAAAGCCTGGCAAAATCGCTGATATAGAGAAGATCGAGCAGCTTGGGCACATCCGGCCCCTTCAGCTGGAACTTGCCAAGCGGCGTGCCATCGTAGACGCCAACTGTCTCACGCACGGCTTTCGCTTCGCGCGAAGCGGCCATCGCCCAATCTTCGCCCGGCAACGGATAATAGCCCGGCCTTTGCCAGCGCAGTCCCGCTTCATACAACACCGCACCACGGGCAATGTGCCAATCCGTGAGGGGCGTGTGCCGCCAGGGATAAAGCCGCGCCTTGTTGCGCTGGCCGGCAATCGCGCCAAACTCGACCGGCACGAAGGGTGGCCTGAACGTTGTGGTGCCAACGGTTTGGGTCGTGGCTCCGGTCAGCGCGCCGACAATGCCGATGACATTGACATGACCTGATTTGCCTTGGTCAACGCCCATGCCCGCCGTGGTGTAGCGCTTCAGCAACTCGATTGAATCGAACCCTTCGCGCAGGGCAAGGCCAACATCAGCCGTGGTGACATCACCGGACAAGTCGACAAATACCTTCTCGCCCTTCTTGCGTGGAGGCACAAACCAGAGGGGCGAGACGCGCCGCGTGACGAAAGGCTCGAGCAGTGCGGGTTGTTCAAGCGCCGGCGCCTTGCGACCGAGCACTGCGAGCACATCGGCGGCTGCACGCGCGCCATCCATGGCACATCCGGCCGGGTCAAATTCAGCGCGGGCGGCCCCGGCAAGGCGGAAGCCGGCCGGTCCGTGGGCGGCCACGAATGTCGCCAGATCCTCATGCCAAACCGAACGAGCCTCGCGCGTCTGGGATGCCATGTGAAAGGTCGGGTTCCATCCGCCGGACACCGCGACAAGATCGCATGAAAGCCGACTGACACGACCGCTGCCGTCGATCACATCGACAGCCTCGACACGGCCCCTGCCATAGGCCTTGCAGACTTGAGAGCCTCGGCTGAGGGCGATATTGGCCGCAGTCAGCGCCGAGATGGCTTCAACCTCCGGCTCCGCCCTTGTATCGACGACGGTGACCCCTGCGCCGGCCTGAGACAGGGCCAGCGCAGTGCCATAGGCCGAGACATTGTTCGTGAAGACCACGGCGCGCTGTCCAGCCCGGACACCAAAACGCCCGAGCCATGTCCTGGCAGCCGATGCAAGCATCACGCCGGGCCGGTCATGATTGGCGAACGGAATGGGCCGCTCAAGCGCGCCGGCAGCGACAATGACCTCCGCTGCCCTGATCTTCCAGTTGCGCAGATCAAGCCCGGCCGCATCACGCGGGTTACGCTCCAGCACCGTGATCAGATTATGCTCGTGATAACCCCATGCAGTCGAGTTTGGCAGAAGCCGCACATTGGGCATCGCGCTGAGTTCCTGCCAGCTCCTTTCGGCCCAGCCCAGCGGGTCGCCCCCATCGCCGCTCAAGCGCCCGCCGGGTGCGCTGCCATCATCGACGAGGATCACGCCGGCGCCTGATCGCCCCGCCACCAGCGCGGCGCCGAGCCCTGCTGGCCCCGCGCCAATCACCATCACATCGCAGGCGCCAAACCGGCTCTCGCTGACGGGCTCCCAGACATCTGCGCCAGGCACACGGCCAAGCCCGGCGGCAGCGCGGATGAATGGCTCGAACAGGTGCCATGTGGGCCACATGAAAGTCTTGTAGTAAAAGCCTGCCGGCAGAAACCGCGAGAACAACTGCGCCACCGCTCCCAGATCGCGGCGCGCATTCGGCCATGTGCCGACACTGCGATAGACGCCATGGTTCTCGAGTGTGGTGGTTGTCGCGAGCTGGTTCGTGGCTGGCCTCGGGCCGAGCCGCTCAACCATGCTGCCGGGATCATCATAGCCGGCCCCGAACAGCCCGCGTGGCCGGTGCAGCTTGAAGCTTCGTCCAACCACCATCACGTCATTGGCCAGCAGGGCTGACGCCAGCGTGTCCCCGGCAAAGCCGGCGAGCGACATGCCATCAAAGCTGAAAGAGATGGGCTTCGTGCGGTCGATCGCGCCGCCCTGTGCCAGACGCGATGCCGTCATGGCGCCGCCTCATCGGCCGCCATGTCGAAAACCTGATGAGTGACCGTGTCGCGCGCGACCACGAAAATCATGTTGCATCCGCGCATATGCCACCAGCGCTCGTTGTGGCGGCCGCGGATGTTTTGCCTGTCGCAGATATAGGCCGTCCACTCGGCATCGGTGAGCGCCGCTGGATCATCCGGGCGCGGGCGCGTGGCTTCGCCCAGATTGACGAACTCGCCTTCAGGGCGCCTGCCACACCACGGGCATGTCAACATCAGCATGATGATGTTCTCTCAGCGTTGCGCAACGGTACCGGCCTCCAGCAGGAACCTCAGACCTGTAAAGCGGTCGAGGCCGAAAGCTTCCGCCAGGGAATGCGGCTGGCCAGTCGCGATCAGATGAGCATAGGTCAGGCCGCCAACCGGGATCGATTTGAATCCGCCATACCAGCCCGTGCTGACCAGAAGACCGGCAATGCTCGTGGCTGAAATGATCGGGCTGGCATCATAGGCAAACTCGATGGCGCCGCCCCATTGGCGCAGCATCTTCAGGTTCTTGAAGCGGGGGAACAGCTCGACAAGCGACGCCACCACATCCTCGAACGTCGAAAAATGGCAGCCCTGACGATAGGACGGGATCGGGTCCGTGCCGCCGCCGATGACCAGCTCACCCTTGTCGGACTGCATCACATACAGCCCGATGTCAGGGCAGTTGACGATCACATCGATGATGGGCTTGACGGGTTCGGAAACGAAAGCCTGAAGGTTGCGGGTGACCAGCGGCAGAATGAGTCCCGCCCTGGCAATCACGTGGCTGGTGTTGCCTGCAGTGGCCAACGCCACCTTCCTCGCCCGCACCTCACCGCGATTGGTTTTGACACCACTGATTGCGCCGTTGGCCGCGAAGGTGAACCCGGTCACCTCGGTGTGCTGATGGATTTCCACACCACGCGCGTCAGCCGCCCGGGCATAGGACCACGCGACAGCATCATGCCGTGCCATCGCTCCATCGGGGTGAAGCATGCCTGCAAGCGGCGGCAGGCGCACGCCTGACAGATCGCCCATAGCGGGAATCCGCCGCTGGAGTTCGTCGACGCTGATCAACTGATAATCTGGTCCATGCAGCGCCATGGCCAACGAGCGGCGGCGCAGATCGCGCAGCTTGCCCCAGCTCTGGATCAGGTCGATCATGCTGCGCTGGCTGAACAGGATGTTATAGTTCAGTTCCCGCGAGAGTTGCTCATAGAGCTTCACCGAGACATCGTGGAAACGGATGCTGACATCGCGCAGATAGTTCGAGCGGATCGTATGGGTGTTCCGGGCGGTATTGCCGCCACCGAGCCAGCCCTTCTCGATGACCGCCACGTTTGTGACGCCGTGTTCCTTGGCGAGATGATAGGCCGTGGACAGCCCATGCCCGCCTGCGCCAACGATGACGACATCATACTCGTTCTTCAGCGGCGGGCTGCGCCAGGCGCGCTGCCAGCCTTCATGCTGCGACAGCGCGTTGCGTGCGAGGCTGAAAAACGAGTAGCGCTGCATCCGGAAACCCTTCGGATGAGCATAATATAAACCTGTTCAATTTTGACAACTCATGTCATTTTATTATGTATCCTCAACGTCGGAAGGCTGTCGCTGATGGCGATCACCCTGAAACAGATCGAGGCCTTTCACAGCGTCATCGTGACGGGCACGGTCACGCGTGCAGCGGACAAGCTGGGGGTATCGCAGCCGGCAGTAAGCCGGATGATTGCAGACCTCGAAAGCAGCGTCGGCTTCCCGCTCTTCGTGCGGTCCGCTCGTCAGTTGGTGCCGACGGTGCGGGCGCGGACACTTCATGCGCAGGTCGAGCGCAGCTTCCTCGGATTGCAGCATATTGAAGCGACGGCCAATGCGCTGCGCCAGAATGGCGAAGGTCAACTCCGGCTTGGCGTGGTTCCAAGCTTGCTGCCGACCATCAGCCGCGATCTCATCGCCCCTTTTGTGCGGCTTCATCCGCTGGCGTCGATATCAATCGAGGTTGTGGCAACGCTGAACACACTGGATTGGCTTTCGTTCCGCCAGACAGACATCGGCATCACTTTCGAGGCCATGTCGCGTGCCGGCCTTGAAACAAGGATTATCGGCCGGACAGAAGCTGTCTGTATTGTCTCGGCGAGGCACCCGTTGACAAGGCTCGGACGCGCCGTCGAGCCGAGGGATTTTTCGGGCGAAACCTTTGTTTCCTACATGCCCGATTCCGGTTTCAGGGCCGAGATCGACCATGTGCTGGCTGCCGCTCAGGTCAGGCCAGACAGCCGGATCGAAGTCCGCACGACCGCTGCCGCATGTGAGCTGGTCGCGGCTCTTGGCGCCGTCACGCTCGTGCCCTCACCCAGTCCGCAACTAGCCGCAGACAACCGCATCGTGATGTTGCCGTTCCGCCCCAGCCTGATCAACGATGTTGTGCTGGTTGAGTCGGTCGGGCCGAGGCGCTCGCCACTCGCACAGGCCTTTGTCGAATTCGCGACCCATCGATCGATCAATTTTCTAGAGCGGTTGCCGATCTGACTGAATGAGATCGGCCTCTCTAAGCTATTGATTTACCGAATTTTCTTTGCACGAACCGGTATCCACTTCTTCGGAAAATGCTCGAGAGCGAAATTCGATCTGATCGAATGAGATCGGATCGAAAAAACACTCGGGAAGCCGATAGTCGCGATCGATTTCCTTGCGGCTGCGATCGGCGAAGTGACCAGGGCCAGCGATGGCTTCACAGGCGAACTCGCCATGATCGGGGTGCATAGCCAATCCGCTTCGTCGCCAACCAGCGCAAGCCCGACAAGGCCAGCGCAAGCCCGACAAGGCCATGCCCGACGACCACATCCTGTCCGGTGTCGCTGAGATGGCGCTGCCTGGAACAGGATGAGCCACAAGGGCAAGCCACAAGGACAAGCCCTGTTTCAGAGGCATCCTCGCAGCCCAGGAACTCGAACCGCGCAAAATCGACTTCAATCCATTCCGTCGGCGCGATACAATCCGTCAACGTGACAACGCCTGCAGGCTCACATCTGTCCAGACTTCAGTTTTGAAGGCAACAGAACCGGCAACAGAGCGCAAGGCATGTGGTTTGATGTGGTTTGAGAGGCAGGAGCGGTGCGATGAACTTGCGCGACTTCCGCCTGCTGATCGCTCTTGCTGATCACCGCCATTTCGCCCGGGCGGCAGAGGCTTGCCATATCTCGCAGCCCGCCTTCTCGGCTCGGCTCAGGGGCCTGGAACATGCGCTTGGCGTCCGCATTGTCGAGCGTGGCGCGCGCTTCGAGTGCTTCACGCCGGAAGGCGAGCGGGTGCTGGGCTGGGGGCGGCGCATCATGGCGCTGGCCGACGGATTGCTGCAGGACATCAGTGCCGCGCAGGGCGCGCTTCAAGGCCAGCTCCGGCTGGCAGTCGTTCCCTCGCAACTGCCGATGGCGGGCGAACTGGCCGCGATGATGAAGGAACGGCATCCGGGCGTCGAGGTGCTGATCTCTTCGCGAACCTCCAAAGCGATCGATCTCGCCCTTGACCATTATGAATGCGACATTGGCCTGACCTATATCGACGCGGAGCGCCCCCCGGCGCAGCGGCATTGGCTGCTTTGCGAGGAGCGCTATGTTGCGATCGTGCCGCATGATGTGGCGCGATTTCCGGAAGGGCCGCTGGCCTGGAGGGACGCGGCCGGCCTGCCCCTGGCCTTGCTCAACCCCGAGATGCAGAACCGCCGCATCATCGACGACGCCTTCCGGCAGGCCGGCACGAAAGCCCGGGCGGATATCGTCAGCGACACCTTCGCCGCGCTGCTGGGAGCGGTGAGGCAAGGCCGCGTCGCGACAATCCTGCCCGCCAGCCACGCCGCGTTCTTCGGAACGCCGGAGAAAGCCGCGCGGCATGACCTGATCGGGCCGGAGCTGATCAAAAGCATTGGTCTCGTCTCACCCCGGCGCGATCCGGAGATGCCGCTCGTCGCCGCCTTTGCAGCGCTGGCGGTTGAGCGCCTCGGAGGCTGATCCGGAAAGCTGATCAGGCGTTCCGGCCTTTGAATTGGCGATATTGGCGATCCTCCCGCATCCTGCCATCGGTATTGCGGGGGAAGTTCAGCGGTCATGTCAGCTCCGAAGGTTTTTCCGACCGAGAAATCCGTCAGCTGGTCGGCCCAGGGCCGGGCGAAAACGCAGCCCAAGGGCCGCGCGCTTGACCATGATGCCCTGGCAGACATCCGCATGATCACCGGTGCGGAGCCGCGCCGCGACCGCATGATCGAGCACCTGCATCGGATCCAGGACAAATTCGGCCATCTTTCCGCCCGGCATCTGCGCGCCTTGGCAGAACTGCTCCGCATCGGCCAGGCCGAGGTCTTCGAGGTGGCGAGCTTCTATCACCATTTCGACATCGTGCGGGAGGGTGAGGCCGCCCCGCCACCGGTCACCATCCGCGTCTGCGATTCGCTGTCGTGCATGATGGCGGGAGCCGAGAGGTTGATCACCGATCTCATCCGCCAGACCGACAAGGCCAGGGTCCGCATCCAGCCCGTGCCCTGCATCGGCCGCTGCGCCGAGGCGCCCGTCGCAGTGGTGATGCGGCATCCGGTCGGAAAAGCGGCTGCGGGCGATGTGCTCGCGGCATTGCATGACGGCTTGAGCGAGGATGTCGCAGCGCCGCAGGCCATCCGTCTCGCGCCCTACCGGCAGGCCGGCGGTTACGGACTTCTTGCCGACATTCGCGCCGGCGCGCGATCGATCGAGAGCATCATCGACTTGGTCTTGGCCGCGGGCCTGCGAGGTCTCGGCGGCGCAGGGTTTCCGGCAGGGCGCAAATGGCAGATCGTGCGCAGCTTTCGAGGCCCGCGCCTCATGACGGTCAACGCCGACGAGGGCGAGCCCGGCACCTTCAAGGACCGGCACCACCTGGAGCGCGACCCGCACCGTTTCCTCGAAGGCATGCTGATCGCGGCGGAGGCGGTGCAGGCAGATTGCGTCGTCATCTATCTGCGCGACGAATATGCGGGGCTGCGCCAGCTCATGACCGAGGAGATCGCGGCGCTCGAGGCGGCGGGGCTGGCGCGGCCCGGACTGATCGATCTCCGGCGCGGCGCGGGTGCCTATATCTGCGGCGAAGAGAGCGCCATGCTCGAATCGATCGAGGGCAAGCGCGGCCTGCCCCGGCAACGCCCGCCCTACATCGCCGAGAAGGGCCTCCACGGGCGACCGACGCTCAACCACAATGTCGAGACGCTGTTCTGGCTGCGTGACATCCTCGAGAAGGGCGCGGAATGGTTCGCCAATCAAGGCATGAATGGCGCGCGGGGTTTGCGGTCCTGGTCGGTTTCGGGGCGCGTCAGAAACCCCGGCGTAATCGTTGCGCCGGCGGGCATTACGGCCAGGGAGCTGCTCGAACGCGCGGGCGGCATGGCGGCGGGGCATGCCTTCAAGGCTTACCTGCCGGGTGGGGCCTCGGGCGGCATTCTGCCCGCCCGGCTTGGCGACCTGCCGCTCGATTTCGGCACGCTCGCCGAGCATGGCTGCTTCGTCGGCAGCCATGCCTTCGTGGTGCTGTCCGACAAGGACGACCTGCGCGCCGCAGCGCAGAACCTGATGCGCTTTTTCCGCCACGAGAGCTGCGGCCAGTGCACGCCCTGCCGGGCCGGCACGGAGAAGGCGGCGCGGCTGATGGAGGAGGCGGTTTGGGATGTGCCGCTGCTCGAGGAGCTTGCCACGGTCATGCAGGACGCCTCGATCTGCGGGCTGGGGCAGGCCGCGCCGAACCCCATGCTTTCGGTGATCCGCTTCTTCCGGGACGAGATCGCGGAGCGCCGCCCATGAACGCGCCAGTCCACACCGTTACCTTCGATCTTGACGGCAAGACCGTCATCGCCCTGCCGAGCGAAACGATCTGGGACGTGGCGAAGCGCGAGGGCGTGACGATCCCGCATCTCTGCCACCGGCCGGAACCGGGCTATGAGCCGGACGGCAATTGCCGGGCCTGCATGGTGGAGATCGAGGGCGAGCGCGTGCTCGCGGCCTCCTGCTGCCGAACGCCCGCGTCCGGCATGGTGGTGAAGGTCAACTCGGAGCGGGCCCGGAAGGCGCGCAGGCTGGTGATGGAGCTGCTGGTGGCTGACCAGCCGCCACCCGAGAAGGCCCATGACCGGCAGTCGCCGCTGTGGAGTTTCGCCGAGACGATGGGTGTTGCAAAGAGCCGCTTCCCCTCGCGGCATGAGCGCGACAAGCCGCATCAGGACCTCAGTCATCCGGCGATGGCTGTCAACCTCGACGCCTGCATCGCCTGCAATCTCTGCGCCCGCGCCTGCCGCGACGTTGAGGTCAACGATGTGATCGGCATGGCCTGGCGCGGCGAGCATCACGCGCCGGTCTTCGATCTTTCCGATCCCATGGGTGATTCCACCTGCGTTGCCTGCGGCGAATGCGTGCAGGCCTGCCCTACCGGCGCCTTGATGCCGAAATCCATCATCGATCCCGTGACGCAGGCCGGCAGTCGGGAAGCAGAGACAAGCACCCGGTCGGTCTGCCCGTTTTGCGGCGTCGGCTGCCAGGTTGATTTCAAGGTGAAGGAGGGCCGGATCGTCTATGTAGAGGGCATCGAGGGGCCGGCGAACGAGAACCGACTCTGTGTCAAGGGCCGTTTCGGCTTCGACTATGTGGCGAGTCCGCAAAGGCTGACGAAACCGCTCATCCGCCGGGAGGGTGCGCCAAAGGGACTGAATGTCGATCCACGCCATCCGCTGACGCATTTCCGGGAGGCGAGCTGGGAGGAAGCGCTGGAGCAGGCGGCATCGGGGCTGAAGCGCATCGCGGAGGCGCATGGCGGTCGCGCTGTCGCGGGCTTCGGCTCGGCCAAGTGCTCGAATGAGGAAGCCTACCTCTTCCAGAAGCTGATCCGCACGGCGTTCCACCACAACAATGTCGACCATTGCACGCGCCTTTGCCACGCCTCCTCCGTGGCGGCTCTGATGGAGGGCATCGGGTCTGGATCGGTGACGGCCCCCTTCAACGATGCGCTGAAGGCGGATGCCATCCTCATCATCGGCGCGAACCCGACCGAGAACCACCCGGTCGCCGCCACCTATTTCAAGCAGGCGGCAAAGCGGGGCACGAAACTGATCGTGCTCGATCCGCGGGGCACGGCGATGAAGCGCTTCGCCAGCCACATGTTGCAGTTCCGGCCTGGTACGGACGTCGCGCTGCTCAACGCAATGATGCACGTTATCGTGGCGGAGGCTCTGGTCGACGACGACTTCATTGAAAGGCGCACTTCGGGCTATGCGGCACTGAACGCGCATCTCATGACACAAACACCGGAGGCGATGGCTCCCGTCTGCGGCATCGCGCCGGAGGCGATCCGCGCCGCCGCTCTCGATTTCGCCCGGGCCGAGCGCGGCATGATCTTCTGGGGCATGGGGGTGAGCCAGCATACTCACGGCACGGACAACGCCCGCTGCCTGATCTCGCTCGCCATGCTGACGGGCAATGTCGGTAAACCAGGCACGGGGCTTCACCCGCTGCGCGGCCAGAACAATGTGCAGGGTGCATCCGACGCCGGGCTCATTCCCATGGTATTCCCGGATTATGCGCGCGTCGGCGTGGAGGCCAACCGGCTGAAATTCGAGAAGCTCTGGGGCGTGCCCCTTGACCCCGAGCCCGGTCTCACAGTGACTGAGATCACGGACGCCGCCGCCGCTGGCGACATCAGGGCCATGTACATCATGGGCGAGAACCCCGCCATGTCCGACCCCGATGCGGCCCATGCCCGCAAGGCCTTGACCGGCCTCGACTGTCTCGTGGTGCAGGACATCTTCCTGACCGAGACGGCCATGCTTGCCGATGTCGTGCTCCCCGCCACCGCCTGGCCCGAGAAGACCGGCACCGTCACCAACACCAACAGGCAGGTGCAGATGGGCCGAAGGGCCGTCGCGCCGCCGGGCGAAGCGCGGGAGGACTGGCGGATCACGGCCGATATCGCGAAACGCCTCGGCCTCGGCTGGGCCTATGCACATCCCAGGGAGATCTTCGCCGAGATGCAGGGAGCCATGCCGTCCCTGGCCCATATCACCTGGGAAAGGCTGGAGCGCGAGAGCAGCGTCACCTATCCTGTCAAGGGACCCGATATGGCCGGCGAAGCGGTCGTGTTCCAGGAGAGCTTCCCGACGGCTGACGGTCTCGCACAGCTCAAGGCCTGCTCCTACCGTCCGTCAGCCGAGACCACCGATGCCGAATATCCCTTCATCCTGACCACGGGGCGGCAGCTGGAGCATTGGCACACCGGCGCGATGACGCGAAGGTCCGTTGTGCTGGGCGCGCTGGAGCCGCTGCCCACCGCAAGCCTGCATCCGCTGGCGCTGCGCCGGTTGGGCGCGGCTGCAGGTGATACGATCACGGTCGAGACCCGCCGCGGCACCATCACGCTCACCGCCCGCGCCGACGCTGCTTGCCAGCACGACATGATCTTCATTCCCTTCGCCTACCACGAGGCGGCCGCCAACCTTCTGACCAATTCCGCCATCGACCCGGACGGCAAGATTCCGGAGTTCAAGGTTGCAGCGGCAAGGGTCATTTTGGAAAAAAAATGCCACGGGGCGTGAACATTCCGGTAAAGCGCCCCGATGCCTGAGATGCGGGGGCGTTGCAGCGCAGGCCATGCGCTGTCGACATTGTTCCTGCGACGAATTCACGGTCGGCTTTCGCCGATATCGCATTTCGGACCCTGCCGTTTGCCTGCGGCATCCATGGCTCGCCAGCTTGCACCGCCTGTGTTCCCTCATCCTCGCTTTCGGTCATCCGTTCTCGCGTCAGCCTGCCCGGCGGGGAGGCGTTCTGCCGAGCAAGCGGCGCAAAACACTTCAAGCTTGAAACTTCCCCCTCGACAGAGGCGGCAAATCCCTTACTCTGCATCCATCCGCCTCCGGGAGAGAGGCGATTGGAACAACAGGGAGTTCGGCGAACCATGTCTCGCAAGCTGTTTCTGGGTCTGGCACTGGCGGGTCTCGCGGCCCTCCCGGCCGTTGCGCAAGCCCCGCTCAAGATCGGCGTGATTACCACGCTTTCCGGCCCCGGCGGCTATCTCGGGCAGGATATCCGCGATGCCATGGCGCTCGCGATCCAGCAGGAGGGCGGCAAGCTCGGTGGCGTTCCGGTGGAGCTCGTCGTCGAGGATGACGCGCTCAAGCCCGGCCAGGGCAAGCAGATCGCCGAGAAGTTCCTGAAGAACGACGGCATCCGGCTCTTCACGGGCATCGTCTTCTCGAATGTCGCGGGCGCTGCGGTTCCGGACATCCTCGATGCCGGCGCGATCTATGTCAGCCCCAATGCCGGCCCGTCGAACTTCGCGGGCAAGGAGTGCCACAAGAACTACTTCGTGGTCTCATGGCAGAACGACACCCTGCACGAGAGCGCGGGCCAATATGCCACCAATCTCGGCTTCAAGAAGGCTTTCATCCTCGCCCCGAATTATCCGGCGGGCAAGGATGCGCTGGCGGGTTTCAAGCGGTTCTTCAAGGGCGAGATCGCCGGTGAGGTCTATACCCGCCTCGACCAGACCGATTACGCCGCCGAAATGGCGCAGATCCGCGCCGCGAACCCCGACGTGGTTTTCCAGTTTCATCCGGGCGGGCTCGGCATCGCCTTCCTGCGCCAGTATCAGCAGGCGGGCCTGCTCGGGAAGCTGCCGATGGTGCTCGCCTCGCCCTCGCTCGACAGCGTGATCCTCAAGGCCGTGGGTGAGGCGGCGATGGGCGTGCATGTCACCAGCCACTGGAATGCCGATCTCGACAATCCGGCCAACAAGGCCTTCGTCGAGGCTTTCCAGAAGGCCTATAACCGCATCCCCACCAACTACGCCGCGCAGGGCTATGACACGGCGCTCGCCATCGCCTCGGCTCTGAAGGCGACCGGTGGCAAGGTGGACAACACCGAAGCTTTCCGGCAGGCGATGCTCAAGGCCGATTTCAAGGCCACGCGGGGTGCCTTCAAGTTCGGCCCCAACCAGCACCCGGTGCAGGATTGGTATGCGCTGGGCGTCGAGAAGGGCGCGGATGGCACGCTTCGCCTCGTCTCCAAGGGCAAGGTGATGACCAATCAGGGCGATGTCTACGCCAAGGATTGCAAGCTCTGAGTCCTGAAATCCGGCAACGAGGCGGGGACATGCACCCCGCCTTTTTTGTGACCATGCGGGAGATCCCGGCTTGGCCCTCATCCTCGAGCAGCTGCTGAACGGCCTGCAACTGGGCGTCACCCTGTTCCTGCTCGCAGCGGGGCTGACACTCGTGTTCGGCATCATGGGCGTCATCAATCTCGCCCATGGCTCGCTCTACATGATCGGGGCCTATGCGGGCGCGATTGTGGCCGCCAAGACAGGTTCCTTCGTGCTCGCCTTCCTCGGAGGCCTCGCGGCGGCGGGCATCGCCGGCATGCTGATCGAACTGCTCGTGCTGCGGAAACTCTATGCCCGCGACCATCTCGATCAGGTCCTCGCGACCTTCGCGCTGATCCTCACCATCAACCAGGCGGTGGTGATCCTGTTCGGCCGCCGACCCTTGTTCGTGGATATCCCGCCTTTGCTCAATGGCTCGGTCTCGCTGGGGCTTTTCAGCTATCCGGTCTATCGCCTCGCGATCATCGTGGTTGGCCTTGTCGTAGCGGTGGCGCTTGCCCTGTTCATCACCCGCACGCGCATCGGCATGCTGGTGCGCGCGGGCGCCACGCATCGCGACATGGTGCGCGCGCTGGGTGTCGATATCCGCATGCTCTACACGGTGATCTTTGGCCTCGGCGCGCTGCTGGCAGGCCTTGCGGGCGTGATGGCCGGGCCGCTTCTGGCCGTGCAGGTCGGCATGGGCGAGCAGATCCTCATCCTCACCTTCGTCGTGGTGGTGATCGGCGGGCTCGGCTCCGTGCGGGGCGCCTTTTTCGGCGCGCTGCTGGTGGGCATGGTCGATACGTCGATGCGCGCCTTCCTGCCCGGCCTGTTCCGGCAGCTGATGTCCGGCCCGGAAGCGGATGCCCTCGGCGCGGGGCTGGCCTCGATGGGGGTCTACCTGCTGATGGCGCTCGTGCTGCTCATCCGGCCCAAGGGATTGTTCCCCGCAAATGCCTGAGCGCCGGATTTCCCCTCTCCATTGGGCGATGATCGCGGCAGCACTTGCACTGCTGATCGCTCTGCCCTTCCTTGCGAAGGCGTTGGGAAGCCCGGCGAGCATCGGCCTTGCGACACGCATCCTGATCTACGCGATTGCCGCCGCGAGCCTCAATCTCGCGCTCGGCTATGGCGGGATGGTGAGTTTCGGCCATGCCGCGTTCTTCGGGCTCGGGGCCTATGTCACGGGCATCCTCTATCACCACTTCATTTCGGGCGATCCGCTTTTCGGCTTCATCACCGGCTCGAACGCGCTGCTGGTGACGATCCCCGCCGCGATCCTCGTGACGGGTGGGATGGCGGCGCTCATCGGCGCGCTGTCGCTGCGCACATCGGGCGTGCAGTTCATCATGATCACGCTCGCTTTCGCCCAGATGCTGTTTTTCTTCTTTGCCGCGCTGAAGATCTACGGGGGCGATGATGGTCTCATCATTCGCCGGCGCAACACGTTGTTCGACCTCAACATGCGGGATGACACGACCTTCTATTTTCTCTGCCTCGGGTTGACCTTGCTGGTGTTCTTCCTGAAAGCGCGCATCGTCGGCTCGCGCTTCGGCCGCGTGCTCGAGGGCATCCGCCAGAACGAGCGGCGCATGCAGATCTTCGGCCTCTCGCCTTATGCCTACAAGCTCGCGGCCTTCACGATTTCCGGCATGGGCGCGGGGCTCGCGGGCGCGCTGATGGCGAATTATCTGCGCTTTGTGAGCCCGGACATGCTGCACTGGACCAAATCCGGCGAGCTGATGATCATGGTGATCCTCGGCGGCGTGGGAACCTTGTTTGGCCCCCTTTTCGGTGCGGGCGCGCTGGTGCTGCTGGAAACGCTGCTCGCGGGCTGGACCGAGCATTGGCAGATCGTTCTCGGGCCGATCCTGCTCGGCATCGTGCTGTTCCGCAGCGATGCCCGCGCATTCCTCGCCAAGGTGTTGGGGAGGGGCGCATGAGCACCCTCGAAATCCGCGGACTCGTGAAGCGTTTCGGCGGCGTGCTTGCGACCGACCATATCGATCTGGCGCTCGAACCCGGCGAAATTCACGCGCTGATCGGACCCAACGGCGCGGGCAAGACCACGCTGATCGGCCAGATCATGGGCGAAATCCGCCCGGACGAGGGGCATGTGTTCCTCGACGGTCGCGAGGTAACCCACCTCAAACCGCGCGAGCGGGTGAGGCTTGGGCTCTCGCGCAGCTTCCAGATCGTGGAATTGCTGCCCGAATTCACGCTCGCCGAGAACCTCGCGCTGGCGATCCAGACCCGCGACGGCCATTCCTTCCGCTTCTGGGGCAGGGCCTCGGCGGATCACAAAATCGCCGCGGAAGTGAGCCGGCGCCTGGAGGAAGCGGGCTTGGCGCCCCGCGCGAAGATGCGCGTCTCCGCCCTCAGCCATGGCGAAAGGAAGGATCTCGAACTCGCGCTCGCGCTCGCTTCCGGTGCGCCGGTGCTGCTGCTCGATGAGCCCATGGCGGGCCTCGGCCCATCCGAAAGCCATCGCATGGTGGAGCGGCTCGCGAAGCTCCGGGGCCAGAAGACCATCCTCCTCGTGGAGCACGACATGGATGCCGTGTTTGCGCTCGCCGACCGCATCTCCGTGCTGGTCTATGGCCGCGTTATCGCCTCGGGGAATGCAGCGGAAATCCGCTCCAACGCGGAGGTCCGCCGCGCCTATCTCGGCGAGGAGGCGGCCTGATGCTGGAGATCACGGGCCTCGAAGCCGGCTACGGCCCCAACCCCGTTTTGTTCGGGGTGGACCTCGCGATCGGCGAGGGCGAAGTCGGCACGCTGCTCGGGCGCAACGGCATGGGCAAGACCACGACCATCCGCGCGTTGATCGGCCTCATTCCCCCGCGGGGCGGCACCATCCGTTTCCGGGGCGAGGCGATCGCCGGCCTGCCGCCGGAGAAGATCGCGCGGCGTGGCATCGGCCTCGTGCCGGAGGGGCGGATGGTGTTTCCCACGCTCACCGTGCGCGAGAACCTGGTTGCCACCTCGGCCAATCGCCTAGGCCTCAAGCCCGAATGGACGCTTGAACGCATCCATGCGCTGTTTCCGCGCCTGAAGGAGCGCGAGAGCCAGTTCGCGCGCACGCTTTCCGGCGGTGAGCAGCAGATGCTCGCGATCGGCCGCGCGCTGATGACCAATCCGCGCCTGCTCATCCTTGATGAAGCAACGGAGGGCTTGGCGCCGGTCATCCGCGACGAGATCTGGGCCTGCCTTGCGGGGCTCAAGCGCGAGGGGCTCTCCATTCTGTTGATCGACAAGAACCTCGCGGCGCTCAAGAAGCTGGCCGATCGTCACGTCGTGATCGAGAAGGGGCGCACGCTCTGGCGCGGTGATGCCGAGGCCCTGGCGCGCGATGAGGCACGGGTGCACGCGGCCATCGGGCTGTGATGAAAAGAGCGGCGGCGCTTCCGGTAACACGCTGGAACATGGACAGAATTTAAACTTCGATCAACGGATTGTGATGGCCGGCGCGCTTTCGCGCTGTCCAAGTCTTGAGTTTCCCTTTACATTGCGATGAAGGGGATGAGCGCAGCCATGGCAGGGGGGATGCCATGGCGCGGGTTTTTTTGCGTTCATTGGTCTTGCTCTGAAGGGGGCTCGAGGTTCTTCATGCGCGTTGCCACGCAAATCGCCGTCGTTGCCGTTATCGGCGGCGGCATCGCCCTCGGATACATGTTCCGGACCGGTCAGCTTCCCGGTCAGGTGGCCGGCGCTCCCCCCGCGCAGCAGGCGGCCGGCGGCAATCGTCCCGCTGGCGGGTCGCCGGGGGGTGGCCCGGCGGGCAGTCGCGGCGGGCAGGGCGCGCCTTTGGTCGAAGTGGTGACACTGACAACCGGCCCGATCATCGAGACGAGCGAAGCCGTCGGCACGACCCGCGCCTATGAGAGCGTGACGATCGCCTCGAAGGTTTCGGGCATCGTCGAGAAGATCACCTTCACCGAAGGCCAGGACGTGAAGGCCGGCGATGTGCTCATCGAACTCGATGTGGCCGAACGCCGGGCCGAACTCGAAGCCGCCCGCGCCGCGATCCAGACCGCCCGCGCCCAGCGCGAGGAGGTGAACCTGAAATTCGAGCGTGCCCAGCAACTGCGCCGCGCCGGTGCTGGCACGGAGGCCCTTGTGGCCGATCTCACGCTCCAGCTTCGGACCGTGGAAACCACTGTCGCCGCTGCCGAGGCGCGCGAGCGGGCCGCCGCCGCCCGGCTGGAGGATTACATCGTCCGCGCGCCGTTCGATGGTCGCGTCGGGCTGCGCCAGGTCAGCCTCGGCGCTTTCGTCGATACGAAGATCGCCATCACCACGCTCGATGATGTGGGGCGCATCCGCCTCGATTTCGCGATCCCCGAACCGCTGCTTTCTCGCGTGAGGGTCGGTGCGGAGATCAACGCCCAGTCGATCGCCTTCCAGGGGCGTGTCTTCCGGGGCACGGTCGCGGCCATCGATACGCGCATCGATCCCGTGACGCGTTCGGTGAAGCTGATGGCCGTGATCGAGAATTCCGATCTGGTGCTGAAGCCCGGCATGTTCATGACGGTCGCGCTTGAAGTGGCGCGGCGCGACAACGCGGTGATCGCGCCCGAAGAAGCCATTGTGGCCGAAGGGCCGCGGCAGGTCGCCTATGTCGTGAAAGACAACCGGGTGGAACGCCGCGTGGTGATGATCGGCCAGCGCAGCTTCGGCAAGGTGGAGATCATCGAAGGCCTCAAGGCGGGCGAAACCATCGTGGCACGCGGCATCCAGCGCGTGCGCCATGGCATCGTCGTGCAGCCGCGCCCGCTTTCGGGTCCGCCGGCTGCGGGCGCCGCGCCGAACACGGCTCGCGTGCCTTCAGCGGGCTAGAGCGGTTGCCGATCTGACTGAATGAGATCGAATTTCGCTCCAATCGGCGGTTCCCGGCAGGGCCGGTCAGGATTGAGGAGAGACGGGAATGCAGATTTCCGACGTCACCATCGAGCGTCCGGTCTTCGCGACCGTGATCTCGCTGCTTCTTTGCGTTGCCGGCGTGGCGGGTCTGCTCGCACTGCCCGTGCGCGAATATCCGCAGACCGATCCCCCGATCGTTTCCATCTCGACGGCCTATCGCGGTGCCTCGAACGAGGTGATCGAGAGCCGCGTCACCGAAGTGCTGGAGCGTGCGGTGGCGGGCATCGAGGGCATCACCGAGATCTCCTCCTTCAGCCAGAACGACCGCTCGAACATCACGGTCGAGTTCAATCTGAACCGCGATGCGGATGCGGCCGCGGCCGATGTGCGCGACCGCGTGGGCCGCGTGCTCGCGCGCCTGCCCGAGGGAGCGGAGACGCCGATCATCCAGCGCGTGGATGCCAATGCGCAGGCGATCCTCTGGGTGGGGGTGACCTCCACCAATCTCGATGCGATGGAGCTGACCGACTTTCTCCGCCGCGCCGTGATCGACCGGCTGGCAACCGTGCCCGGCGTGGCAAGCATCAATGTGGGCGGCGAGCGGCGCTATGCGATGCGCATTTCGATCGACCGCATCGCGCTCGCGGCGCGCGGTCTCACCGTCCAGGATGTCGAGAGCGCCATCCGCCGGCAGAATGTCGATCTGCCGGGCGGGCGTCTCACCTCCTCGCAGCGCGAACTCACGGTGAAGACCGATTCCAAGCTCTCGAACCGCGAGGAATTCGCCCGCATCGTCGTGGCGAACCGCAACGGCTATCAGGTGCGCCTCGGCGAGGTTGCGCGGGTGGAAGTCGGCGCGGAGGACGAGCGCTTCGAATTCTACACGCTCGGCAAGACGGCGATCGGCCTTGGAATCATTCGCCAATCCACCGCCAACACGCTCTCGGTGGCGGAAGGTGTGGCGCGCGAGCTTGAATTGCTGCGTCCGGCCTTCCCCGAGGGCACGACCTTCCAGATCCTCTATAATGAGGCGAATTTCATCCGCGCCTCGATCGATGGTGTGCTGACGACGCTCGCAGAAGGCATTTTCCTTGTCGTGCTGGTCATCCTGATCTTCCTGCGCGACTGGCGTTCGACGCTTGTCGCCGCGATCGCCATTCCGGTCTCGATCATCCCCACCTTCGCGGTGCTCTGGATTTTCGGGTTCTCCATAAATGTGCTGACGCTGCTGGCCGTTGTGCTGGCCATCGGCATCGTGGTGGATGATGCGATCGTGGAGGTCGAGAATGTCCATCGCCGCATCGAGGGAGGCGAGCCGCCGCTGCTCGCCTCCTTCATCGGGGCGCGCGAAATCGCCTTCGCGGTCATCGCCACCACCATCACGCTGATGAGCGTGTTCGTGCCCATCGCCTTCATGGATGGCCAGACGGGCCGCCTCTTCCGCGAGTTCGGCATCACCCTGGCCACGGCGATCTTTTTCTCCGGCGTGGTGGCGCGAACGCTCACGCCGATGCTCTGCTCGAAGCTCCTGAGCCATCACCATGGCTGGTTCCACCGCAAGACCGAGCCGTTCTTCGTGGGGCTGGGCCATGTCTATGCCAGCCTGCTTCGCCGCGCGCTGAATGCACCCATCCTCGTCATTGCCATTGGTCTTGGTGTCAGCCTCGCGGCGGTGCAGCTCTTCCGCACCATTCCCGCCGAGTTTTCGCCCGTGGAGGATCGCGGTGTCGTGATCATCCCGATCAATGCGCCGGAAGGGGCCTCGCTCACCTATACCCGCGAGCGCGTGAAGGAGGTGGAGAAGCTTCTCCAGCCTTTCATCGACCAGAAGATCGTTGAATCGACACTCACCATCGTGGCACCGGGCCTGCAGCGGCCCTCGCCGGTGAATGCGGGCCTGCTGATCGTGCGCATGACGCCCTGGGGCGAGCGCACCATGAAACAGAGCCAGCTTCAGCAGGAATTGCTGGCGAAAGTGCAGGCCATTCCCGGCGCGCGCATCTTCCCCATCAATCCGCCCTCGCTGGGCCAGCGCGGCTTCCGCCAGCCCATCTCCTTCATCATCGGCGGGCCGGATTTCCCCACGCTCGCGGCCTGGCGTGACGTGGTGATGGAGAAGGCCCAGGCGACGGGCCTCTTCCGCAACCTCGACAGCGATTTCAACGAGAATCAGCCCGATCTGCGCGTGAAGATCGACCGGGCTCGCGCGGCGGATCTCGGCATCCCGGTGGACGTGATCGGGCGCAGCCTCGAACTCATGTTCGGCGAACGCGAGATTTCCACCTTCGTGGATCGCGGCTTCGAATACCCGGTGATCTTGCAGGCAAAGGCCGAGAACCGCGTGAGCCCGGAGGATCTGAAGAATATCTTCGTGCGGACCGGCACAGGTGATCTCGTGCCGCTCTCGAACCTCGTCCAACTCACCGAGATCGCCGGCCCGCAGCGGCTGAACCGGTTCGATCGCCTGCGTGCGATCACCATCTCGGCATCGCTTGCGCCGGGCGTCACCCTCGGACAGGGTCTCGATGCGCTCGAAAGAATCGCGGCGGAATCGCTGCCTGCGGAAGCGCGGATCGGCTATGGTGGCCAATCGAAGGAGTTCAAGCGCTCCTCGAACTCGATCTACATCACCTTCGTCTTCGCGCTGGTGATCGTGTTCCTCGTGCTTGCCGCCCAGTTCGAGAGCTGGATCGCGCCCACCGTCATCATGATGACCGTGCCGCTGGCGCTGACCGGCGGTCTCGGCATCCTGCATCTCACCGGACAGACGCTGAACATCTACAGCCAGATCGGCATGATCCTGCTCATCGGCATCATGACCAAGAACGGCATTCTGATCGTGGAATTCACGAACCAGCTCCGCGAGCGCGGCTACGCGATGTATGATGCCGTGCTGGAAGCCTCGGAACTGCGCCTGCGTCCCATCCTCATGACATCGATCGCCACGATCTCCGGCGCGGTGCCGCTGGCGCTCTCGGGTGGGGCGGGTGCGGAAGCGCGCTCGGCCATCGGTTGGGTGATCATCGGCGGCGCCTCCCTCTCGACGATCATGACGCTGTTCCTCGTGCCGGCGCTCTTCCTGCTGATCGGGCGGTATTCGAACCCCCGCTCGGTTATCGCCGAGAAGCTCACCGATTTGCAGCATGCCTTCGCCGGCCGGCTCGGCAAGTTCGGCGATGTGCCCGCGCCGGAGCCGAAGGTGAATGGCGGCAAGGCCCAACCGGCCGAATGATTTGGAAGAGACAGGGCCCCGCGAGGGGCCTTTTCCGTTTCAGAACAGGCGGAGGACCTCCGCCTGCTCCGCCGCGCTCATGTGAAGCCCGAGCTTGGAGCGCCGCCAGAGAATGTCATCGGCGGTCATCGCCCATTCGCGGCCCGTGAGCCATGCGATCTCCCGGCTCGTGAGCCCGGCACCGAAGGCGCGGCCGAGATCGCCCGCCGAACGCGCCTCGCCCAGCATCTCCACGACATCCGTGCCATAGGCGCGTGTCAGGCGCCTCGCCTGCCGCCCCGGCAGGAACGGGTAGCGCGCCATGTGCTGCGCCACGAGATCGTCGAAGCCCTCGACCGGGAAATGCCCGCCGGGAAGGGCCTCGCGGGCGGTCCAGCCGCCCTTGCCGCGGGCGTGCCCGGGCAGATGCGGCTCGAGCTTTTCCAGCGCATGTTCCGCGAGACGTCGATAGGTCGTGAGCTTGCCGCCATAGACCGAGAGGCTCGCGGCATCGGCCTCGGGCGCTTCGAGATGCAGCACATAATCGCGCGTCGCCTCCTCAGCCTTGGCGGCGCCGTCATCGTAAAGCGGGCGCACGCCGGAATAGGCCCAGACCACGCTTTCCCGCCTGATCGGCTGCCTGAAATACTCCGACGCCGCCCGGCAGAGATACTCCGTCTCCGCCTCGCTGATGGCCACGGCGGAGGGGTCGCCCTCATAATCGCGATCCGTGGTGCCGATGAGGGTGAAATCGGTCTCGTAGGGGATGGCGAAGATGATCCGACCATCCGCATTCTGGAAGAGATAGGCGCGTTCGTGGTCGAACAGCCGGGGCACGACAATATGGCTGCCCTGCACCATGCGGATGCGCGCGGGCGTGTTGAACCCCATCACGCCGGTTGTCACCAGCCCGGCCCAGGGGCCTGCGGCATTCACGAGCAGGCGGGCGCGAAATTCCTTCGCGTCGCCGGTTCGGGTGTCGCGGGTCTGGATGGACCAGACCGCCTCCGCGCCCTGCTGCACCCGGCGCGCCGCGGTCACTTCGGTGCGCGTGAGAATGGTCGCGCCCCGCTGTTGTGCATCCCGCGCATTCAGCACCACGAGACGCGCATCCTCCACCCAGAGATCGGAATATTCGAAGCCCGAGCTGATGCTCTCGCGCAGAGGCGCGCCGGCGGGGTCGCGTGTGAGGTTCAGGCTCCTTGCCGCAGGCAGCTTTTCGCGTCCGCCAAGGTTATCATAGAGGAACAGGCCGAGCCGCAGCATCCAGGCGGGCCTCATGCCGGGCATCTGCGGCAGCACGAAGCGCAGGGGCCAGATGATATGCGGTGCGATGGCCCAGAGCCGCTCGCGCTCCATCAGCGATTCCCGCACGAGGCGGAACGCGTAATGCTCGAGATAGCGCAAGCCGCCATGGATCAACTTCGTGGAAGCCGAGGAGGTGGCCGAGGCGAGATCGTTCTTCTCGATCAGCAGCACGGAAAGGCCGCGTCCGGCGGCATCGCGGGCAATGCCGGCGCCGTTGATGCCGCCGCCGATCACCGCGAGGTCGTAAGTCGCCATGGAGTTTCGCTTGTTCTTCTTCTGTCGTGTCAAGGTGAGGAGGCCGGGCGAAAGGACCACGCCCGGCAAGCTCAAGTCAATTGTTAACCAAGAAAGGTTACTATCCTCCCCTGTCCGGTTCCTGTCACGCGTTGTACCGCCATGCCCTATGCCGAGAGAAACCTGCCGCTATCGGCGGCGCTCGTTGCCTGTCTTGGGCTTTTCGGGCTGGAGCGGCCCGTCCTGGCCGAAGAAATCCTCATTCCCGGCGTCGATACCGGCAGTGATATCCTGCGCGCGCTGGCGCTCGCCTATGATGGGCGGATGCGCGGCGAACTGGTGCTGGTGCCCCCGCCCGTGGGTGCGGGCAGTGCCTTGGCCGATGTGATCGGCGACCGGGCGAGCCTCGCCCGCATTGATCGCCCGTTGCGCATGGATGAACGTGAGGCGGGCCTGGTGGAGCGCCCGCTCTTCACCCTGCCGGTGCTTGTGCTGGCGCATCCCGGCCTTGGGAAGCCGAACCTCCGCGCGTCGGATCTCGCCGCCATCCTCGATGGGCGGATCGTGGATTGGTCGAGCCTGGGTGGCCCGCACCTGCCCGTCCGGCTCGTGACGCGTCACGGCCCGCCGGACCATGCCCCGCATCGCCGCTGGGCGCGGGCCGAGCGCCAGGCCGATCTCGTGGCGATTATCCGCCGCAGCCCCGGCACGCTGGGCCTTTCCACCGGCCGCCTGCTGCCGGAGCACGAGCCTCTGCTTGTGAGCATCGACGGCCTTGATATCCGCGATCCCCGCTATCCGCATCGCATCGAGGTCGCATTGGCGCATAAGCCGGGCCGGCTCACCCCGGCCGTGCTGTCCTTCCTCGCCTTCCTTGACAGCGCCCGCGCGGCGGATCTCGTTTCCGCTTATGGGGGCACCCTGTCGCGGCCATGAGGCGGAAGGCGGGGCTGCCCGTTCTCTCCCTGGTCTGGCAGATTCTGGCGGCGTCGCTTGCCTTGCGATGGGCGCTCGTCGTCACGCTGGTTGCGGCCACGGGCCTCGCGCTGATGGTTCATGCCGTGGGTTCGGCCCTGCGCGCGAAGATCGTTGCGGAGGGGGATCGCCTTACGGAGATCGCGGAACAGAAGGTCGCGGACCGCCTCGAGATCGAGGCGAGACTTGCGGATCACCGCCTGCGGGGTCTGGTGATGCGCCACGAGGCCGCCTTGCAGGATCTCGCGAACCAGCCCTTCCTGCTGCGCCTCCTGCGCGAGCGCGACGAGCGGCGCATCGCCGAGCGCCTGCAGGCCGATCTGCCGCGCCTCGGCTTCACGGGGGCGATGCTTCTCGACCAGAACCTGATCCCCGTCGGCGCGAATCAGGCCGACCTGCCGCTCGCCATGGCCGAGAAGGCGGTGAAGGTGCTCGATTTCGTCGAGGCGCTGCGGAACATCCTGGCGACCCACGACCGGCGTGCGCCCATCCGCTTCCGGGCGCTTGGCCCGATGGGCCTTGGCATGGAACATCTGTTCCAGATGCCGATCCAGGATCGCTATGGTCTGATCTCGGCGGTGTCGGTCCATGATGAATTCGGTGATCCCGCCGGACTTGTCATCGCCTATCGCCTGCTCAATCCGGCCGAGGCGACACTGACGGACTTCGCGGAAACCACGCGCGCCGGGCTTGTTCTGGCGTGGGGCCAGACGGTGATCATCCGCGCCGGCGATGTGCCGGCGGACATCATCCCGCCGGCGGAGGGCACGACCCGCTATCTCGGCGGTCGCATCTATCGCTGCGTGGCCTCCCTGCCGCAGACGCGGCTTTGCATGCTGCGCGACGAGAACGAGGTCATCCAATTCCGCAACGAGTTGCAGCTGATGAGCCAGAGCGAGACCAGCCGCATGCAGACGCGGCTCGCGCTCTTCGCCTCGGGCCTCGCGATCCTGATCGGCTGGCTCATCCTGTTGCTCACACGCCGGCTGACGGGCCCGCTGACGGATATCACCGGCGAAGTGTCCCGCGTCGCCGCAGGCGAATGGACGAAGGCCGTGCCCCATGCCCAAAGGTCGGACGAGGTGGGCCGCATCGCACGGGCCATCGAGGCGATGCAGATCGCCCTGATCGAGCGCGACCGCATGCGTCAGGAGATGATCCGCATCGATGCGATCAACCAGCGGCGGCTGGCGATGGGCGAGGCGATCGGCCGGTTCGAGAGTGGCGTCGGCGATGTCATGGCCAAGATGGGCGAGGCGGCCGAGGCGCTTGCCTGCGCCGGCGACGCGATCGGCAAGGCCGCGCGCTCGGCCGAACGCCAGGCCGACCGGATCCAGAAAACCACGATCGCCACCGCGCAGGAGGCCACGATGGTGTCGGGCGCGACGCTCCAGCTCACGCGCGGCATCGCCGAGATCGAGACGCGCCTGAAATCGACCCGCGCGGCGGTGGAATCCGGCGAGGAAACCACGCGCGCCGCAGGCGATGATGCGATTGGCCTCTCGCGCCTGGCGACCGAGGCCGAGCAGGCGCTCGGGCATATCCAGAGCCTGGTGGCCAATCTGGCGCAGGGCGCACTTTCCGCTTCACTCGGCGCCGCGCAGGCGGCGCAGCCGGGCGGCTTCTCCGGCGCGGCCGGAGGGCTCATCCGGTTCACCGCAGAAACCGCCCAGGCGGCCGAACGGCTTGGCGCTGCCGTCTCACAGGTCGCGATTGTGGCCGAGCTCCAGGCCCGCCGGATCGGCGATCTCGGCGAGACTTTCGGGCGCGCCTCGCGCGATACGGCGGAAATCGCCGTGGTGATGGCGGAGCAGGATGCGGCGCGCCGCTCGATCTCCGATGGTCTTGCCGGCGCATCAAGCGCCATGACCGGCCTCAACGAGGCGGTGGAAGAATTGCGGGTGAGCCTGCAGGGGGCGGGAGAGGCGACTGAGGAACTGCTGCGCGCGGCACGCATGATGATCACCGATGCGCAGACGATCGACAACGGCCTGCGCTCCTTCGTGCGCGAGGTTGCCGCCTAGGGTCAGGCCTCCGAGGTCAGGATTCAAGAGTGAAATTCGATCTGCACATCATACTCTTATCTTATTATTATCGCATGCTTTTTTGTGAAAAACCGGATTCCACTTTTTCACAGCATGCTCTAGACCGGACGGATCTGCCGGACATTGGCCGGAAGCGGCTGCGGATCGGGTAGGGGGCGCGCAGCCTTCCGGCTGCCGGAAAGATAACGCGCGATGCGCTCCACCACGCCGGCCTCGGCGGGGGCGCAGGCATGCGGAATGCCGTGGACCCGGGCACCGGCCTTCGCCGCTTCACGCATCACGGCCGAGACAAGGCCCGGATGGCCGGCGACATGCACGGTATCGGTCGCGCCGAGAGCCGGCAGGTGCAGGGTCGCGCGGCCATGGCGCACGGGCGGCAGAGGATGCGCGCCGGATGCGGTGAGGATGATCTGCTCGACCCCCTGTCGCGCCAGCCATTCCAGGGCGGGGCGCATATAGAGGTCGCGCGGATCATGCGCCGAAGCGATGACATGCACCGGCCGGTGCGGCTGGCCGAGGCGCGCGGCCACCGCGATGGACCAGATCGCCGAAAAGCCTGTCCCGCTCGAAACGAGCACCAGACGTCCATCGCCCTGCCGCAGATGTGAATGGCCATAGGGCCCGGCCAGCTTCACGCGGGTGCCGGGGCGGAAGCGTTCCTCGGGGTTCTCGCCGAAAAGCCCGCCCGCCCGCCGGCGGATGTGAAAATGCAGCGCATCAAGCTCGCGCAGGCCATCGAGCGAGAGGGTGGGCGTGAAACGGCGCGGTGCCGCCTTGCCGAAGGCAAGCGTGACATGCTGGCCGGGCAGGTAGGGAATGGGCTTCTCGACATGCAGCACGAGTTCCGCCACCTCCGCCGAGAGGCTGCGCCAGGCCATCACTTCCGCCGCGGCTTTCACCTCGCGCGGGAAGGGGTCGAAGGTCAGTGTCGCTTCCCCCGCCACCCGCGCGCGGCAGGCCAGAATCGTTGGGCCAAAAGGGTCGCCGCCTTCCACCGCGCCGTGGTCGACGCGGATGCGGCAGCTTTCGCAAGGCATATCATGCGCGCAAAGGCCGGGATCATCCTTCGGGAGGCGCAGGCCCGCGGCTTCGGCGGCCGCCAGCACGGTCTCGCCGGTGCGCGCCGGGATGCGCGTGCCGTTGATGGTCAGGAACGTGTCGAACATGGCCATCCTTGCCTGCCCGTTCCGCAAGGCCTCACCGGAACGAAGCAAATCAGTCGTTTCGGCAGGATAGAAGCTCTGCCAAAGCGATCAAGCGTGGCAAGGCGCGTTTTCGCGCGTTTTCACGCCGGGCCCGAACCCGCCTGTCCACATGGGCATGAGGCTTGTGCGCAATCGGAAAGAGCGGATGGCTGGCGCGCCGAGGCCCGGCACTTTATGGGGCGTGGCAGAACAAAGGAGCGGGGCTTTCCCGCCGAACAGGGAGTTCGACCATGCTCACCCTCGCCAAGGCCCGCAAGATTGCCGATACGGCCCTCAGGCACGCGCGTGCCAACCACTTCAAGCCGCTTTCGATCGTCGTGCTCGATGCCCGGGCCCAGCGGAAGGTCGTGCTGACGGAAGACAACACCTCCATCAAGCGCGCGGAAGTGGCCTATTCCAAGGCGAATGGCGCGCTGGCCATGGGCGCGGGCAGCCGCGCGCTCGGCAAGATGGCGGGCGAGCGTCCCGCCTTCATTCAGGCTGCGATGCACATCGCCGATGGCGCGCTGGTGCCGGTTCCGGGCGGTGTTCTCATCCGCCACAAGGGCGTGGTGATCGGCGCGGTCGGGATTTCCGGCGACACCTCCGATAACGACGAGGCGGCTGCCATTCTCGGCATCGAGGCAGCGGGCTTCACGGCCGATCCGGGAGCGGCATAAGCGCGTTGCCGGGCTCCGGGCGCTTCAGGCGGCCGGTCTTCAGCACGAAGCCGATGACCTCCGCCACCGCCTTGTAGAGCGGCACGGGGATCTGCTCGTCGAGATCGATCTGAGAGAGCGCCTGCGCGAGCACGGGGTTCTCCTCGATCGCGATGTCATGCTCGCGCGCGGTCTCGATGATCTTTTCGGCGACGTGCCCTTCGCCCTTGGCGGTGACGATCGGCGCACCATCGCCGAAATCATATTTCAGCGCGACAGCGACCCTGGCTTGCGGCTTCTCCCTCATGAGCGGCGGTCCAGATGCGCGGAGGGGCGATGAACCGGGCCTGCGGGCCGGCCATCCTTCACATCGAGATGCGCGACCTCGAAGGCCGCGCCCGTGAGCGCGGCGTGCAGATCACCGATCGCGCGGCGCGCATCCTCGGCCATGGCCTTGCGCTCGGCCCAGAGCGTCACGCCCACGCGCTGCCCGCGCAGGGCGATCTCGGCCTGAACGGGGCCGGTTTCCTCGAGATCGAGCGCGATGCGCACCTTCCACGGGAAGGCTTCCGAGCCTTCGCCGCCCTCATCCTCCACCAGGATGCCGGGCGGGAGATCCGGGCGCGGATCGTGCTCGATCATCACGCCGATCATCGCGGTCTCGGGCCGCTCCTGGCCATGCGTCGCAAGCGGGATCTGGAAGGCGAGGCGGCTCGACTGCGCGCGATCATCGGTCACGGTCATGCCGGGATGATCGGGGAGGGATGCGATCTGCTGCAGCTTGATGCGCTCGACCCCGCCCTCCACCAGGCGCGCGAGATCGGGGCCGCGCGGTGTCGGCATTTCCGGCCCGGCAGTCGCGTCGGCGCCTGCGCCAAGGCTTGCGCGGACGAGGTTCAGCAGCGATTTCAGGTCATGCGGAAGGCTGCCCCCCGCGCCCTGGGCGAGGGCCGCGAGCCGCCCCTCCAGGAACAGGCCGGATTGCTGCAGCGCCTGCTCGATGCTTGCGG
The DNA here is from genome assembly GCA_020252645.1 of Methylobacterium sp. Taxonomy (GTDB): domain Bacteria; phylum Pseudomonadota; class Alphaproteobacteria; order Rhizobiales; family Beijerinckiaceae; genus Rhabdaerophilum. Next base: position 117,339 of record JADCCN010000001.1, read on the forward strand.
CATCGGGCTTGGCAAATCCATCGATCCGCATGGCGCGCAGCGAAGCGAGGAGGGCCGGGTCCACGCCGTCGGTCTTGCCCGAGAGCAGGGCGGACAAGGCACTGCCGAGTGGCATCTGCCGCATCGCGGCCTTCAGGCTCGCCTCCAGCAGAGCCGGCGGCAGGGTGGCCGGAGCCGAAGGGCCGATGCCGCGGCTGCCGCTGGGCTGCGCCGCGGTGCCGCCCGAAGGCGAGGCATCACCCCGCTCGGCCAGTGGCAGATGAAGCTGCGCCAGCTTCTGGATGAGTGAACCCGGCGAGCCGGGTGGAAAAAAATCGGCGAGGGGCGGGGCAGGCGAGGCCGATGGGCCGGTGCCGTTCTGGGAAATCGTGCGGATGGTCGCCGCCGTGATTGCCGGCAGGGCGGGCGCGGGGAGAGACAAGCGGAGCACGCCCGTTTGCGCATCCACCTCCACCTGCAAATTCGTTCCGCGCGCGAGCAGGCCCGGGTTGGCCTTCGCGGCGCTGACAAGCGCATCGGGGAGGATCACCTCGAGAGGCATGCCACCGAGGCTGATGGTGAGGCGATTGCCATGCGGGGCGAGAAGCACGGTCGCGAGGCGCGGCGCATCCGCAGCGGCCAGCGCGGCGCGCAGACGGCCCGCGGCATCGGCCAGCGAACCGGGGGCAAGGCGCGTCGCATGATCGGCGGAATGGCCGGTCCCGCCCGAGATTTCATCGAGCACAGCCATCAGGGTCTGAAGGTTTCTGGCCTTCACCTCCTGAACCGGATTGACCTTGAAGGCTGAAACGCCCGCCATCCACGCACACTGAAAACGCAACAATCACGAGACAGTTTAGCGCAAGAGCCTTTCGTCTTTCTTTCTGCAAATGGCGGGATGCGCGCCGTTGCTCTTCGCGCCGCGAACGCCTACATCCCCGCCAACCCCTTCATCCGACCAGCCGGAGCCGTCGATGTCTCGTCAGTTCATCTACCATATGCGTGGCCTCACGAAGGTCTATCCGGGCGGCAAGAAGACGCTGGATAACATCCATCTCTCCTTCTACCCCGATGCGAAGATCGGTGTGCTCGGCGTCAACGGCGCGGGCAAATCCACGCTTTTGCGCATCATGGCCGGCATCGACAAGGAATGGACCGGCGAGGGCTGGGTGGCCGAGGGCGCGCGCGTGGGCTACCTGCCGCAGGAGCCGAAGCTCGATGAAACCCTCACCGTGCGCGAGAACGTGAAGCTCGGCGTCGCGAAAAAGCAGGCGATCCTCGATCGCTACAACGAACTCATGATGAACTACTCGGATGAAACCGCCGAGGAGGGTGCCAGGCTGCAGGACCAGATCGACAGCCAGAACCTCTGGGATCTCGACAGCAAGGTCGATCAGGCGATGGATGCCTTGCGCTGCCCGCCGGATGACTGGGGGGTGACGAACCTCTCGGGCGGCGAGAAGCGCCGCGTCGCGCTCTGCAAGCTCCTCCTCGAACAGCCGGAATTGCTGCTTCTTGACGAACCGACCAACCATCTCGATGCCGAGACCGTGAACTGGCTCGAAAATCACCTGCGCGAATATCCCGGCGCGATCCTGATCGTGACCCATGATCGCTACTTCCTCGACAACGTGACCGGCTGGATTCTCGAGCTCGATCGCGGCAAGGGCATCCCCTACGAGGGCAATTATTCGAGCTGGCTCACGCAGAAGCAGAAGCGCCTCGAACAGGAGGGCCGCGAGGATGCCGCCCGCCAGCGCACCATGGCGCGCGAGCAGGAATGGGTCGCCTCATCCCCCCGCGCGCGGCAGGCGAAGAACAAGGCCCGCATCACCCGCTATGAGGAACTGGTGCAGAAGGCTTCCGAGAAGGGGCCGGATACCGCGCAGATCATCATCCCCATTGCCGAGCGCCTGGGCGGCAACGTGATCGATTTCGAGAACCTCTCCAAGGGTTTCCAGGACAAGCTCCTGATCGAGAACCTCTCCTTCAAGCTGCCGCCGGGCGGCATCGTCGGCGTCATCGGGCCGAACGGCGCGGGCAAGACCACGCTGTTCCGCATGATCACGGGGGCTGAAAAGCCGGATGGCGGCTCGATCACCGTGGGCGACACCGTAAAGCTCGGCTTCGTCGATCAATCGCGTGACAGCCTCGATGACAAGAAGACCGTCTGGGAGGAAATTTCCGGCGGGGCCGAGGTGATCTATCTCGGCAAGAAGCAGATGCATTCCCGCGCCTATTGCGGGGCCTTCAACTTCAAGGGCGGCGATCAGGAGAAGAAGGTCGGCATGCTCTCGGGCGGCGAGCGCAACCGCGTGCACCTCGCGAAGATGCTGAAATCGGGCGCGAATGTGCTGCTGCTCGACGAACCCACCAACGATCTCGACGTCGATACGCTCCGCGCGCTGGAAGAAGCGCTGGAGGATTACGCGGGCTGCGCGGTGATCATCAGCCATGATCGCTGGTTCCTCGACCGCATCGCGACCCATATCCTCGCCTTCGAAGGCGACAGCCATGTCGAATGGTTCGAGGGCTCGTTCTCGGATTACATCGAGGACAAGAAGCGCCGCCTGGGTGCCGATTCCGTGGAGCCGAAGCGGATCAAGTATCGCAAGTTCGCGCGGTAATCGTCATTGCGAGGAGGGCGAAGCCCGACGCGGCAATCCAGAATGCCTTGCCTGTTCGATCGATTTTTCTGGATTGCCGCGTCGGATGCGATGCATCCTCCTCGCAATGACGGATGAGGAAGCGTTACGTGAAGCAGCCCTGCGTCTACATCACGGCGAACCGCCGCAACGGCACGCTCTATACCGGTGTCACGTCCAACCTTGCCGAGCGGGCGCATCAGCATCGTGAAGGGCTGATTGCCGGCTTCACGAAACGATACGGCTGCAAACTTCTGGTGTGGTATGAGACGCTCGAAACCATGCCGGATGCGATTTTTCGTGAAAAGCAGATCAAGGCCGGCTCGCGCAAGGACAAGCTCGCGCTGATCGAGGCGATGAATCCGGATTGGCTGGATTTATACGACACGCTTGCCTGACCGTCATTGCGAGGAGCGAAACGACGAAGCAATCCAGTCCGTTTTTGAACCAGTCTGGATTGCCGCGTCGGCCTGCCGGCCTCCTCGCAATGACGGGGTCCGTTCGTCATCGCGAGGAGCCTCGAAGAGGCGACGTGGCGATCCAATCGTGGATGGCCGGAACAGGTCCGGCCATGACGGCGAGGCTCAGGCAAGTTGGAGGTTCTGCGGTTCTTTGGGCTTCAGAATGCCAGCGTTGGACGGAATTTCGTCTGTTTGCACGAATCGGAAATCCTTCGCCCAGGCCTCGCCCTTTCCATTCAGGTAAAAGCCGAAATTGATTACTTCGGCTTTTTCCGGGACGAACAGAACAATCTTCCGGCGAGTCCAGTCCTGCGTTCCCCTGAGGCTACTATCAGCAATCGCGCGTTCGAGATTGTCGAAGGCCACCAAGATACCGTTGATGTCCTCGACACGCATCCAGATCGTCGCCGAACCGGCAATATTCGTGCATTTGAGTGTAGACGAAAATTCGACACGACCACCCCTGTAATTTTCTGCGGAGATAACTTGCTGCACTGCGCAAAAAGCATCGGCCCGCGCATCCATGTCCTTGTCACGGCTGCGGATAAACAAGCCTTTCTGATTAGCATCTTCCAGTGATGTCACTCCGACATCAAATGCCTCTGCCTGTTTTCCCGTGGCCGACCAGCCGGCTGGAAGCGGCTTTGCGAGCCGCGAGCCGGTTTTCGTCAACTCATCACGCTCTGGTCCTGCAGCCGCCATCGTATTCCAGTCCCGGAAGCCGAACTGCTTCGCGACCACCTCAAGGCATTCCGAGTGGCCAAGGTCGATCTTCCGGTGTTGCAGTTCCTGCCGCAGCGTTTTCGCCATGGCCTTTGCGTCGAGAAACGAACGCATGTGATCCTCCGATCATAAACCGCGAATGGGAAACGATCAGGGCCCGCCTTGCTGATCCATTCGCGGCATGACGGAAGGGATCGGATATCACCAGGGACGCGGATTCACCTTGCCTTTCGGCGCGGGCGGCAGGCTCACGTCAGCCTCCCTTGAACTCGACCATTGGTGCGGTGCTTTGTCAATTCCTCTCGCAATCCGATGCCGGGCACCCCACGTAACCGGCTCATGAACCGCAGACGCTTCTTCAAATTCCTCGCCGGTGCTGCCGTAGTTGCGGGTGGCGTGACCGCCATCCTGCGCCCGGCGCGAGCCAACGCCTATTATTCCGGGCCGGTTTCCGACCATTTCGACGGGCAGAAATTCTTCCTGCCGGGCGGGGATGGCCCGCGCAGCTTCCGCGATTTCCTGCGCTGGCAATTCGGCGAGAAGGCTGCGGAATGGCCCGCGAGTTTCCCGAGCCCGTTTTCGCCCGACAAGCCGCCCGCGAAAGTGGAGGGCAAGGCCTTGCGCGTGAGCTTCATCGGCCATGCGAGTTTCCTCATCCAGACCGGCGGGGTGAACATCCTGCTCGATCCGCAGTTTTCCGAACGCGCTTCGCCCGTCTCCTTCGCGGGGCCCAAACGGGTGAATCCGCCGGCCATCGCCTTCGACGATTTGCCGAAGATCGATGTCGTGCTGGTCAGCCACAACCATTACGACCATCTCGACACGGCCACCCTGCACGCCCTTTGGGATCGGGACCGTCCGCGCATCCTCACTCCGCTCGGCAATGATGCGATCATCCGCGAGGGGCGTGCGGATATCGGGGTGGAACCAAAGGATTGGGGCGATCGCGTGGAATTCGCAGCCAGCGTGGCCGTGACTTTCGAACCCGCGCAGCATTGGTCGGCGCGCGGCATGTTCGATCGCATGCACGCGCTCTGGGCCTCCTTCGTCATCGAAACGGGCGCGGGCAAAATCTGGTTTGCGGGCGATACGGGCTTTGGCGGCGGGCGTGTTTTCCGCGCCATCCGCGAGAAGCACGGGCCGATGGCGCTCGGGCTTCTCCCCATCGGCGCCTATGGCCCGCGCTGGTTCATGCGCTACCAGCATGCCGACCCGGAAGATGCCCTCAAGATCGTCGATATTCTCGGCTGCCAGCAGGCCATCGGCTATCATTGGGGCACGTTCCAGCTCACCAACGAGCCGATCGAGGAGCCGGCAGAAGAACTCGCGCGCCAGCTTGCAGCGCAGGGCAGGCCGGCGGAAAGTTTCATCGCGGCGCGTCCGGGGCACGTGTTTGAAAGCGATGCACCCATCGGATGATGGATTTTCCGCAAGCACTTTGCGCTGAAAGCATCTTGCGCCGATTTTGAAAATCACATAAACATATCTTTATGTCGTTTTCAGCGAGCATATTTCGGCGATGATCCGCGCCGCCCATCCGGGCCACCAGCCGCTCGATGTCCTGCTTGCTGCCCTCGAGGCGGCGGGTGAGGCGACGCGCCTGCGCATTCTCGCGCTGCTGGCGGAAGCGGAACTCACCGTCACCGAACTCATGACCATCCTCGGCCAGTCCCAGCCGCGCGTCTCGCGTCACCTGAAACTGCTGGTGGAAGCCGGGTTGATCGATCGCCATCGCGAGGGCGCCTGGGCTTTCTTCCGGCTGGCCGAGCGTGGCGTGGCGAATGTCATCCGCGAGGGGGTGATTGCGGCGCTCGACCCCGCCGATCCCGGCCTCGCGGCCGACCGGCGCCGCCTGGAGGCGGTGCGGGTGGAAAGAAAGGAACAGGCTGCGGCCTATTTTGCCCGCCACGCCGCGGATTGGGATCGCATCCGCGCCCTGCATGTGCCGGAATCGGCGGTCGAGAAGGCCATGCTCGATGCCCTCGGCGAGCGCGAATACGAGGCGATCCTCGATCTCGGCACCGGCACGGGGCAGATGCTGAAGCTCTTCGGGCCCCGCGCGAGCCGCGCCGTGGGCCTGGATGTCAGCCCGGCCATGCTCGCGGTGGCGCGCGCGAACCTCGATGAGGCCGGCCTGCGCCATGTGCAGCTCAGGCAGGGGGATCTTTATGCGCTTCCGGCGGATCTCGCGCGGTTCGATCTCGTGATCCTGCATCAGGTGCTGCATTTCATGGATGATCCGGCCCGCGCCGTGCGCGAGGCCGCGCGCGTGCTGAAGCCCGGCGGGCGGATCGTCATCGTCGATTTCGCGCCTCACCACGAAGAGAGCCTGCGCGTGGAACATGCGCATCGCCGCCTTGGCTTCTCGGCCGAGGAGATCGGCGCGTTCTTCGCCGAGAACGGCCTCAACCTGCGGCTTTCGCGCGATATCCGCCCCGAAGCCACGGGCGCACTCACCGTTTCCCTCTGGATTGCCGAGGACAGCGCCCGCGAGGGCGATTTCCCGCTGCCGGGCGATCCGCTCTCCCGTTCGATCATCACCAAGGTTGCCTGAGATGAATCCTGCCCCCGCCCGTTCGAGCCGCCAGACCGAGGCGCCGAAGCCTGGCATTTCCTTCGAGTTTTTCCCGCCCAAGAACGATGCCATGGCCGAAACGCTCTGGGCTTCCGTGCAGCGCCTCGCGCCGCTTTCGCCCGATTTCGTCTCCGTGACCTATGGCGCGGGTGGTTCCACGCGCGAGCGCACGCATTCGACCGTGAAGCGCATTCTCGACGAAACCGGCCTGAAGCCGGCTTCGCACCTCACCTGCGTGGCCGCGACGAAGGACGAGACCGACGAGATCCTCCGCCAGTATTGGGCCATGGGCGTGCGCCATATCGTGGCCCTGCGCGGTGATCCCGTCACCGGCATCGGCACCAGGTTCGAGGCGCATCCGCAAGGCTATCAGGGCTCGCCGGAACTGGTCGCGGGCATCAAGGCGATCGGCGATTTCCATGTGGCGGTTTCGGCCTATCCGGAGAAGCATCCGGAGAGCCCCAGCCTCGATTTCGAGATCGACCTTTTGAAGCGGAAGGTCGATGCCGGGGCGGATCGCGCCATCACGCAGTTCTTCTTCGATAACGCGCATTACTATCGCTACGTGGAGCGCGTGCGGAAGGCGGGAATCAAGATTCCCGTCGTGCCGGGCATCCTGCCGGTGCAGAACTTCAGGCAATCCGCGAGCTTCGCGACGAAATGCGGCACGGATGTGCCGGCCTGGCTCGCCAAGCGCTTCGACGGGCTGGAGGATGATCCGGATACGCGCCGCATGGTCGCGGCGGCGGTCGCCGTGGAGCAGGTCTATGATCTGCTCGATAACGGCGTGACCGATTTCCACTTCTACACGATGAACAAGGCGGATCTCGTCTTCGCCATCTGCCACATGCTGGGGCTGAGGGCCGAGCCCGTGGCCGCGGCAGCGTAATCTTTCACGAAGGTTGTTGTCTGATGAGCTTCACTGCCAGGGGTTCCGAAATCCGCGCCGCGCTGGAGGCGGCCGCCCGCGAGCGCATCCTCGTGATCGACGGCGCGATGGGCACGGAGATCCAGAATCTCCGCCTCTCCGAAGAGGATTTCCGGGGGACGCGCTTCGCGCAGTGGAACCATCCGCTGAAAGGCAACAACGATCTGCTGATTCTCACGCAGCCCGATGCCATCCGCGCGATCCACCTGAGCTATTTCGAGGCCGGCGCCGACATCGTCGAGACGAACACCTTCTCCTGCACGTCGATCGCCCAGGCCGATTACGGCTTGCAGAGCCTCGCCTATGAGCTGAACCGCGAAGGCGCGCGGCTCGCGCGTGAGGCGGCGATCCTCGCGCAGGAAAAGGACGGCCGCCGCCGTTTCGTGGCCGGCGCCTGCGGGCCGACCAACCGCACGGCCTCGATCTCGCCGGATGTGAACAATCCGGGCTATCGCGCCGTGACCTTCGACGATCTCGCCGCCGCTTATGGCGAGCAGATCCGCGGCCTCATCGATGGCGGCGCGGAGATCATCCTGATCGAGACGATCTTCGACACGCTGAATGCCAAGGCCGCAGTTTATGCCGCGAAGACCATCTTCGCCGAGACCGGCAACGCATTGCCGATCATGATCTCCGGCACCATCACCGATCTTTCGGGCCGCACGCTCTCGGGCCAGACGCCGACCGCCTTCTGGCACTCGCTGCGCCATGCCGAGCCCTTCACCGTGGGCCTGAACTGCGCGCTGGGTGCCAAGGAAATGCGCGCGCATATCGCGGAAATCTCCCGCGTGGCCGATACCTTCGTCTGCGCCTATCCGAATGCGGGCCTGCCCAACGAATTCGGCCTTTATGACGAACGTCCGGAAGCGACCGCCGCACTCATCGCGGAATTCGCCGATTCCGGCCTCGTGAACGTGGTCGGCGGCTGCTGCGGCACCACGCCGGCGCATATCAAGGCGATGGCTGAAGCGGTGAAAGGCAAGAAGCCGCGCCTCATTCCCATTCTCAAGCCGCTGATGCGCCTTTCGGGCCTTGAGCCCTTCACGCTCGACGAGACCATCAACTTCGTGAATGTCGGCGAGCGCACGAATGTCACGGGCTCGGCCAGGTTCCGCAAGCTCATCAAGGACGGCAAGCTTGCCGAGGCGCTGGATGTCGCGCGCGATCAGGTCGCCAATGGCGCGCAGATCATCGACGTGAACATGGATGAGGGCCTGCTCGATTCCGAGAAGGCGATGGTGGAATTCCTGAACCTTGTCGCCGCCGAGCCCGATATCTCCCGCGTGCCGGTGATGGTGGATTCGTCGAAGTTCCACGTCATCGAGGCGGGCCTGAAATGCATTCAGGGCAAGGGGATCGTGAACTCGATCTCGATGAAGGAGGGGGTCGAGAAGTTCAAGGAAGAGGCGGCCAAGGTGCGCGCCTATGGTGCCGCCGTGGTGGTCATGGCCTTCGACGAGAAGGGCCAGGCCGACACCTTTGAGCGCAAGGCCGAGATCTGTGCCCGCGCCTACCGCATCCTCACCGAGGAAGCGGGCTTCCCGCCGGAGGACATCATCTTCGATCCGAACGTCTTCGCGGTGGCCACGGGCATCGAGGAGCACAACAACTACGGGGTGGATTTCATCAACGCGACGGAGTTCATCCGCCAGAACCTGCCGCATGCGCATGTCTCGGGCGGTGTCTCGAACCTCTCCTTCTCGTTCCGCGGCAACGAGCCCGTGCGCGAGGCGATGCACTGCGTGTTCCTCTACCATGCCATCAAGGCCGGCATGGATATCGGCATCGTGAATGCGGGTCAGCTCGCGGTCTATGACCAGCTCGATGCCGAACTGCGCGAACTCTGCGAAGACGTGGTGCTGAACCGCCGCGCGGATGCGACCGAGCGCCTGCTGGAAGCCGCACCCCGTTTCAAGGGCGACGGGCAGGTGGCCGCGAAGGGGCAGGATCTCGCCTGGCGCGAATTCACCGTGGAAAAGCGGCTGGAGCATGCGCTGGTCAACGGCATCACCGAGTTTATCGAAGCGGATACCGAAGAAGCGCGCCAGCAGGCCGAAAAGCCGCTGCACGTCATCGAAGGGCCGCTCATGGCCGGCATGAACGTGGTGGGTGATCTCTTCGGCGCGGGGAAGATGTTCCTGCCGCAGGTGGTGAAGAGCGCCCGCGTGATGAAGCAGGCCGTGGCCTACCTCCAACCCTTCCTCGAAGCGGAAAAGCGCGCCTCGGGCCTCACCGAAATGCCCGCCGCCGGCAAGATCCTGATGGCGACGGTGAAGGGCGACGTGCATGATATCGGCAAGAACATCGTGGGCGTGGTTCTCCAGTGCAACAATTACGAGGTGATCGACCTCGGCGTGATGGTGCCGAGCCAGAAGATCCTCGAAACCGCGCGCAAGGAGAAGGTCGATATCATCGGCCTTTCGGGCCTCATCACGCCCAGCCTGGATGAGATGGTGCATGTCGCGGCCGAAATGGAGCGCGAGGGTTTCAGCATTCCGCTGCTCATCGGCGGTGCCACCACCAGCCGCGTGCACACGGCGGTGAAGATCCACCCGGCCTATCACGCCGGGCAGGCGGTCTATGTTACCGATGCCTCCCGCGCGGTGGGTGTCGTCTCCTCGCTGCTTTCCCCGGAGCAGAACGACAATTACGTGAGCGAACTGCGTCGCGAATACGAGAAGGTGGCCGATGCGCATGCGCGCTCCGAGGCCGATAAACTCCGCCTGCCGCTGGCGAAGGCGCGCGAGAACGCGCTGAAGATCGACTGGAAAGGCTACCGGCCGCCGAAGCCCGGCTTCACCGGCACGCGCATCTTCCAGACCTATGATCTCGCGGAGCTGGCGAGATATATCGACTGGACGCCCTTCTTCCAGACCTGGGAGCTGAAGGGCCGCTACCCGGCCATCCTCGAGGACGAGAAGCAGGGTGAGGCGGCACGCGCGCTCTGGGAAGATGCGCAGGCCATGCTGAAACGCATCATCGACGAGCGCTGGTTCCAGGCGAAGGCGGTGATCGGCTTCTGGCCGGCCAATGCGTCCGGCGATGATATCCGCCTCTATACCGGCGAGAGCCGCAACGAGGTGCTCGCCACCTTCCACGGCCTGCGCCAGCAGCTTTCGAAGCGTGACGGCCGCCCGAATACCTGCCTGTCGGATTTCGTGGCCCCCGAGGGCGTGGCACCGGATTATCTCGGGGCCTTCGTGGTCACCGCCGGCATCGGCGAGGATCGCATCGCCGACAAGCTCAAGGGCCGGAACGACGATTATTCCTCGATTCTTGCGAAGGCCCTGGCCGATCGCCTCGCGGAAGCCTTCGCCGAGCGCATGCATGAGCGCGTGCGCAAAGAATTCTGGGGCTATGGCGCGAGCGAGACCTACAAGCCCGAGGATCTCCACGGCGAGCCCTATGACGGCATCCGCCCCGCGCCGGGCTATCCCGCCCAGCCGGATCACACCGAGAAGGGCACGCTTTTCCGCCTGCTCGAAGCCGAGCGCCGCATCGGCGTGAAGCTGACGGAGAGCTACGCGATGTGGCCGGGCGCGAGCGTGTCGGGCCTCTATTTCAGCCACCCGGAGAGCCATTATTTCGGCGTGGCCAAGGTCGAGCGCGATCAGGTCGAGGATTATGCCAACCGCAAGGGCATGGATATCCGGGAGGTCGAGCGCTGGCTGGCCCCCATCCTCAATTACGATCCGGCGGCCTATGTGAAGGCGGCGGAGTAAACCGCCTCACCGCACCAGGAAGCCGTGGCGCAGGGGATCGTCGGGATCGATCATCCAATGCGCGAGGCCGGCAAGATGCGCCGTGCCGGAGACCTCCGGGATCACACCCTCATGCGGGCCGCAACGGGCCTTCGCGATCGCCTTGCCGCGCATGACAGAGCCGATGATCGATTCGTTGATGATCTCGGCTCCGAATGCCAGTTCGCCGCGTGCCACGAGTTGCGCCACCCGCCCCGCCGTGCCCGAACCGGTCGGCGAGCGATCGACCTCCCGATCCGCGAAGATGCAGCAATTGGCCTGGGTCGAGCCGGCATGGCGCGGGGGCCCGTCGATGATCGTGCCGTAGATATGGTTGATCTCGGGGATATCCGGGTGCTGCACGGGAAAGGCGCGGTTCGCCGCCGCCTTCACCTCCGCGCCGAAGCGGATGAGCCGCTCGACCTCATGCTCGCGGATCGCAAGGCCATGCGGCACGCCGTTCGCATAGAAATAAAACGCGCCGCCGAAGGCGATGTCGCCTGTCACGCGGCCGAAGCTCGGGGTTTCGACCGTCACATCCCGAAGAAGCAGGAAACTCGGCACGTTGAGGAAGCGCACGCCGGTGACGCGGCTCCCATTCCACCCTACGAAGGCCTCGATGAAGCCGCAAGGCGCGTCGATCCCCAGCCGCGTTTCCGGCGCTTTCGGCGCCACCCAGCCGAGCTGCACGGCAGCCGTGGCGAGCGCGATGACGCCATGGCCGCAATGGTCGGAATAACCCTCGTTATGGATGAACATCACCCCGAAATCCGCCCCCTCGCTCACGGGGTCGGTGAGGATGCCGCCATACATGTCGGCATGCCCGCGCGGCTCGAACAGGATGGCCCGCCGGAGGTGATCGGCATTGGCCCTGAGCCAGGCGCGGCGATCGACGATGCGGGCGCCCGGCGCGCGGGGGAAGCCGCTGGTGACGATGCGGAAGGGCTCGCCGCCGGTATGCATTTCCACCGTGGAGATGATCTGCTGCATCGTTTCCTCATGCCATGCCGGCCAGCGCGCGCAGGCGCTGGAGTGTCTCGCCATCGGCCGCGCCATCCACGCATCCCGGTCGCCAATGGCGCTGGAAGGCGGCGACCACCGCCTCCATGCGCTCATCGAAGACGCCGGTGATCTCGAGGCCGTAGCCGAAATTCGCGAAGAGCGATTGCAGGGCCGCGACCGGCATTCCCTCATCGCCGCGGCGATAGGCGGCGCCGCCCGGTGCCGGCGAGGAGGGCGCCCACAGCCCCAGACCCGCCGCTGCCAGCTTCTCCCACGGGAAATTCTCGCCCGGATCGATCTTCCGCCCCGGCGCGATATCCGAATGCGCGAGGATGCGGCTGTCGGGAATCGCCCAGCGCGCCTTGATATCGCCGACGAGGCGGATGACGGCCTCGATCTGCCTTTCCGGGAAGGGCGGTCCCGGGGGCGGGTAAGGGTTGGGCTTCACGCCTTCGGGCAGGGGCAGCGGATGGCCGCTCGGGCCAAATCCTCTTCCCAGCTCATGCCCCGGATGCGCGATCTCGATGCCGATCGAGGCCGAATTCATATCCGTTTCGTCGCGCCACGAACCACGACCCGCGTGCCAGGCGCGGCGGCTCTCCGGCACGAGCTGGAAGATGCGGCCATCCTCGAAGACGAAATAATGCGCCGAGACCTCAGCGATCGGGTTGCACAGCCAGAGCAGGGCCGAACTCGCATCCGCCATGCCGGTATAATGCAGGATGATGCTGTCCGGCACGCGCGCCCCGCCGCTGCGCCCGCCCGCCCGCGCGCCATGGTTGGGCGAGGGGAAGAGGCGCGTCACATGCGGGCTGTCGGGCTTGGGTTCGGGCTCGGTCATGGGCAGGCTCAAACGAAAATGGCGGGGTTGCCCCCGCCATCTTGCATTCCGCGCGGGCACTCGCGCTCAGTAACTGCGCCAGCGGGTGCAATAGGCCTCGCCGAAGCGATCGTAGCGCACGCGCACGCAACGGCTGCGCGGGCGGGTGGCATCCGCGATCACCGCGCCGCCGACGGCACCGATGGCCGCGCCCGCAAGCGCGCCGCTGCCCCGACCGGTTGCCAGACCGCCGACGAGGGCGCCGGCTCCCGCTCCGAGCAGCGCGCCCGAGGCCGCACGTTCCTCGCGCGGGGTGCAGGCTCCCATCAAGAGACCCAGAGCCGCCACGCCTGCAATCATTGTCAGTTTCTTCATGAGAAAACCTCCCTTTGGGTAGAAACGGATTCCACTTCTTCGCACGGCTTCTTGCGCACCTCAAGCCCCCCGGCGCGGGTTGGTTGACCTCGATCATCCGCAGCCTTATCGATGCGGAGCCAGTCGGCCGGGCGGCCGCGATGTGACCCGCATCGGGCGGAAAAGTGGTCTTCCGGTTTTCCGACAGACCCGATGCGGAATACCATCGAGGAAAGTCCGGGCTCCACGGAGAAACGGTGGCGGCTAACGGCCGCCGGGGGCGACCCCAGGGAAAGTGCCACAGAGATCGAACCGCCGATCCGCCCTCGGGCGGAGGCAAGGGTGAAAAGGTGCGGTAAGAGCGCACCGCGGCGCCGGCAACGGGGCTGGCAGGGCAAACCCCACCGGGAGCAAGATCGAATAGGGATGACGCGCCCCAAAAGGGCAGGGCTCTCCGCCCCATGTCATCCGGGTTGATTGCTTGAGGCGCGGTGCAAACCGCGACCCAGAGGAATGGCCGCCACGCCGGGGCAACCCGGCCCTACAGAACCCGGCTTACAGGCCGGCTGGTGATTTTCTTGCCGCTTGACCATGCCCCTGCGCAGCAGCCAAATGGCGGCCCTGGGGAGATTCCATGGGCAACCGGCTCTATTACGGCGACAATCTCGAAATCCTGCGCCAGCATATCGCGCATGCGAGTGTCGATCTCATCTATCTCGATCCGCCGTTCAATTCGAACGCCACCTACAATGTTCTGTTCAAGGCGCCGGGCGGCGAGTAATCGCAGAGCCAGATCGAGGCTTTCGACGATACCTGGCATTGGGGCGAGCGGGCCGAGAAGGCCTTCGACGAGGTGATGACCTCCGGCAACACCGATGCCGCCGAGATGCTGCGCGCCATGCGCGGTTTCCTCAAAGAGAACGACATGATGGCCTATCTCGCCATGATGGCCGTTCGCCTCATCGAACTGCACCGGGTGCTGAAGCCCACGGGCAGCCTCTATCTCCATTGCGACCCCACCGCGAGCCATTACCTCAAGATTTTGCTGGATGCGGTATTTGGGAAGGAGGGGTTCGCTAACGAGATTTGCTGGCGAAGAACCACCCCGAAAGGGCTAGCTTTTACGCGTTTCGCGTCTACATCTGATGCAATTTTATACTATCGAAAATCGAATAAATACGTTTGGAAGACACAATACATGCCATATTCGGTAGAATATTTGGAGCGATACAATCTAATTGACGAAAAAACAGGCCGCCGCTTTCAAGCCACTTCACTCCTAAATCCGAACCCCGATCGGCGCAACCTTACCTATGAATTCGGCGGCCACCTTAAGGTGTGGCGCTGGACGCTAGACAGGATGCTCGAAGCCGAGCGCCAAGGGTTGGTTTGTTTTCCGCCAAATGGTGGAGTTCCAAGGGAAAAGCGCTTCTTGGATGAACAAGAAGGCGTTCCGGTCTCTTCGGTTTGGATTGATATCCCCGCTATCAATGCTGTTGCCCAAGAACGCCTCGGCTATCCCACCCAAAAGCCCCTTGCGCTGCTGGAGCGCATTCTCGCCGCCTCTTCGAACGAAGGCGATGTGGTGCTCGACCCGTTCTGCGGCTGCGGCACCACGGTTCATGCCGCCGAGAAGATGGGTCGACGCTGGATCGGCATCGACATCACCCACCTCGCCATCCGGCTCATCAAGAAACGCCTCGTGGAAGCCTTCCCGCTTGTGCAGTTCGAGGTGCTGGGCGTGCCGAAGGATGTGGGCGCGGCCGAAGCGCTCGCCGAGGCCGACAAGCACCAGTTCCAGCTCTGGGCCTGCTCCATGGTGGAGGCCGTGCCCTTCAAGGGCGGGCGCAAGGGGGCCGATGGCGGGGTGGATGGCTACATCTATTTCAAGCCCGACGGAAAAACGAGCGAGAAGGCCGTGGTTTCCGTGAAGGGCGGAAAGAATGTAGGCGTGGGCATGGTGCGCGATCTCATCGCCACCATCGAGCGCGAGCGCGCCAAGGTGGGCATCATCCTCACCCTTGCCGAGCCCACCCGCGAGATGAAGAAGGAAGCCGCCACAGCCGGCCTCTACAAGACCGAGATGCTCGGCGATTTTCCGCGCATCCAGATCCTCACCATGCAGGATCTCTTCGATGGCGATCGCCCGCGCCTGCCATGGATCGACCCTACGGTGTTCAAGAAGGCGAAACGCGAGAAGACCGAAAAACAGGGTGATTTGTTCTAGAGCATGATGTGTTCAGACGGAAGCACATCATGCTCTTATCTTATTGTTATCGCATGCGTTTTTGTGAAAAACCGGATTCCACTTTTTCACAGCATGCTCTAGTCGCGCTGTCATTCCCGGCCGAGCGCAGCGAGGAGCGGGAATTCAGTCCTATTCGCAACCGCCCCCTCTCCCGCAAGGGGAGAGGGGAGGGCGCCACCCGTCATTGCGAGGAGCCGAAGGCGACGCGGCAATCCACACTTTTTTCAATGGGTTCGGGGCCGGAAGAAGCGGCGAAGGATTGGATTGCCGCGTCGGGCTTTCGCCCTCCTCGCAATGACCGAGGAGCGTGGTGAGGACGAAGGAGCTTGTTTTTCGGCGGCCCATTCTCTATTCGCCCCCCCCATTCGCCATTCCTTTTCCCCCACCCCCGCAACCCTCCGTCAAGCTTACCCAAACCTTTCCTTAACGCCTTCATGGTGAGGTGCAGGTTGAAGGTGCGGGCAGGCGGCTCGTGCCCGTGTTTCGCGTTGACGCCCAAGTTTTCCCATGTTAGCCCAACTCTGCCCAAGAACTGATGGCGACGGTTGGCGCGGCGAAGCTGCGCTTCCGGCAACCGAAGTGGCGTGCGGGCCCGGTTGTGGCGGGGCGTTGGCGGATGGGGCGTTTTCTCTCGACCTTTCAGGGCCGGCTCGATTCCAAGGGCCGGGTATCGCTTCCGGCGGCCTTCCGGGCCGTGCTGGAAGCGGATGGGCATCCGGGAGTGTTCCTGCATCCAGCGCTCGAGCAACCGGCGATCGAGGCGGGCGGCAATCGGCTGCTCGAGGAGATCGACGGGTTGATCGGGCGGTTTTCTCCCTATTCGGAAGCGCGGGACCTGATGGCGACCGCGCTGCTGGGGCAGGCGGAGATCGTGAAGCTCGACCCGGAAGGGCGGCTTACGCTGCCGGAGCGTCTGAAGGCGCATGCGGGGATATCCCAGAGCCTCGTCTTCGTGGGGCTGGGGGAGAAGTTCCGCATCTGGGCGCCGGAGAAGTTTGCCGTGCATCTCGAGGAGGCAACCTCGAATGTGCGCGCCGTGCGGGCCGGTCTTTCCCGAAACGGGTAGCCGGTGGGGGCACGATCGAGCCGGGTGACATGAGCGGGCGCGGCGGGGGCAACCCTGCCGATGGTGGACCCGCCCCTCATGTCCCCGTGCTGCTCGCCGAGGTGCTGGCCGCGCTGAAGCCGCAGGATGGCGAAACCTATCTCGATGGAACCTTCGGTGCCGGCGGCTATGTGCGCGGCCTTCTGGGCGCCGCCGATTGCAAGGTGATCGCGCTCGACCGCGACCCCAATGCCATCCGTGACGGGCAGGCGATGGTGGCCGAATTCGCCGGTCGCCTGACGCTCATCGAGAAGCCTTTCTCCGGGATGGAGGAGGCGGTGGCGGAAATCGGGCTCAAGGGCCTCGACGGCATCGTGCTGGATATCGGCGTCTCCTCGATGCAGCTCGATCAGGCGGAGCGCGGCTTCTCCTTCCGCTTCGCCGGCCCGCTGGACATGCGGATGGCGGGAGCCGGCGAGAGCGCGGCGGATCTCGTGAACACCCGATCCGAGGCCGAACTGGCGGATATCTTCTACCATTACGGCGAGGAGCGGTTGGCGCGTGTCATTGCGCGGGCCATCGTGCATGACCGGAAGGAAAAGCCTTTCGAAACCACCAAAGACCTCGCCGATCTCATCGGGCGGATCGTGCGATCGAAGCCGGGGGATATCCATCCTGCCACGCGCAGCTTCCAGGCCTTGCGCATCGCGGTGAATGACGAACTCAACGAACTGGCCTGCGCGCTTCACGCGGCGGAGCGGTTGCTCAAGCCCGGCGGGCGGCTGGTGGTCGTATCGTTCCACAGCCTCGAGGATCGCATCGTGAAGGTGTTCCTGGCCGCGCGCTCGGGTCGCGGCGGCGGCTCGCGCCACGCTCCGGTGCAGGGTGTGGAAGCGCCGACCTTCCGGCTGGAGACGCGCGGCGCCATCACCGCGACCAGCGAGGAATGCCGCGCCAACCCGCGCGCGCGTTCGGCGAAACTGCGCGCGGGCATCCGCACGGATGCGCCGGCGCTTCGGGTGGAAGCGCAGGTGATCGAGCTTGCCCGCCTGCCCGAACAGCCGGTCCGCAAGGGGGGCAGGCGCCGATGATGCGGACCTTCAACATCCTGGCCATCGCGACGCTGATCGGCTCGGCCACCACCGCCTATTCGGTGAAATACGAGACCATTCTCATGGCGGAGAAGCTCAAGAAACGGCAGACCGAATTGCAGCGCGAGAAGGATGCGATCGCGGTCCTCAAGGCGGAATGGCAGATCCTGAACCGGCCGACCCGGCTTCAGGCGCTGGCACCTCCCGAAGCGGGCATGCAGCAGCTTTCCGCCCGGCAGATCCTGCGCGCCGGCGAAGTGCCGCAGCGCGGGGCGGAGGTCGATCCGCTCGAGAGCATGCTCACCGGCTCGGTCAATGCGAAGCCGGCCACAACGCCGGTGAAGACGCAAGGCCGGCCGGCGACCACGCCTTCGACCGTGAGCCGGCCCGGTGCGCCTCGCCCGGCGACCACGCCGCAGAGGAGCGTCCAGGCGCCTCAGCGCCCGGCCTCGGGGGCACCCTTGGCCTTGCGGCCGCCTGCGCCGCCGGAAAGCACCCGCGCAAACCTGCCGCGCGCCGAAGCTCTCGCGGCCCCGGTGCCGCGTCGAAACGTCACGCCAACACCACGCTGAGAGGGGTAGCGAACACGTCATGCGTCTGGCCTTTCCCCTTCCCAGGCTGAAGCTCCCGCGCCTTGCGCTGTCACGCCCGAGGCTGCCGCGTTTTCGCGGGCGCATGGCCATGGCGGATTCAGGACCGGAAAGGCCGCGTCTGGGGTTGATCCGCAGTCTTTTCACCCTGCGCGGCGAGAAGCTGCCGGCGCGCCTTATTCTCGCGGCCCTGGCTTTCGGCGGGCTCTATCTCGCGCTGGCCGCGCGCATCGTGCATCTGCAGGTGAAGACCGACGAACCGGCCACCGCGAGCCGCATGGCCGGCTCCTCCATCATGACCGCGCGACCGCAGATCGTGGATCGCAACGGCTTCGTGATGGCAACGGATGTGAAGACGGTGTCGGTCTATGCCGATCCGCGCAAGGTGATCGACAAGGATGAGGCGGCCGAACTGCTCAACGCCGTCTTTCCCGAACTCGATGGGAATGAACTGCGTGACAAGCTTTCGCGCCGGAATGCCTTCGTCTGGATCAAGCGCGAGATCACGCCCAGGCAGCAGCAGGATGTGCATCGCCTTGGCATTCCGGGCATTGGCTTCCTGCCCGAGAACAAGCGCGTCTATCCGGCTGTCCAGGTCGGCGCGCATGTGATCGGCGCGGCCAATATCGACAATCAGGGCATTGCCGGGATCGAGAAATACATCGATGGGCAGGGCCTGAATGATCTGCGCGGCGTGGGGCTCGGGCGCAATGCGGCGGATCTGAAACCTGTCGAACTGGCGCTCGATGTGCGTGTCACCCATGCCGTGCGCGAGGAGCTTCGCGCCGCGGTGCAGAAGTTCAGGGCCGATGCCGGCGCGGCGCTGGTGCTCGATGTTGATACGGGCGAGATCATCACGCATGTCAGCCTGCCGGATTTCGACCCGAACAGCCCGGCCGAAGCGCTGAAGCCCGAGCATGTGAACCGCCTGCAGGTGGGACGCTACGAGATGGGCTCGACCTTCAAGGCGCTGACGACCGCCATGGCGCTCGATTCCGGCAAGGTGAAGCTCACGAGCGTCTTCGATGCGAGCCAGCCCCTGCGCTATGGCCGCTTCCGCATCGGTGATTACAAGGGCAAGAACCGACCGCTCTCCGTGCCGGAGATCTTCATTTTCTCGTCCAATATCGGCACGGCGCGCATGGCGCTCGCGGTCGGTGTGGAGGGCCACAAGGCGTTCCTGAAGAAGATGGGGCAGCTCGACCGGCCGCGCACCGAACTCGCCGAGGGGCTTGATCCGCTGGTGCCCGCGCGCTGGGGTGAACTCAACACCATGACGATCTCGTTCGGCCACGGCCTCGCCGTCGCCCCGCTCACGGCGGCGATTGCCACGGCAGCGCTGGTGAATGGCGGCCGGTTCATTCCCGCAACCTATCTCAAGCGGACGCCGGAAGAGGCCGCGAAGCTCGCGACACAAGTCATCAAGCCCGAAACGAGCCAGATGATGCGCTATGTGATGCGCCTCAATGCCGAGAAGGGTTCCGCCTCGCGTGCGGACATTCCCGGCTACTATGTGGGCGGCAAGACGGGCACCTCGGAAAAGGTGGTGCGCGGACGCTATTCCAAGAACAAGGTGCTCACCACCTTCATGGCCGTGATGCCTTCCGACAAGCCGCGATACCTCGTGATGACGATGCTCGACGAGCCGAAGGGCTTGCCCGAGACGCATGGCTATGCCACCTCCGGCTGGAATGCGGCGCCGACCACCGGGCGGATCATCGAGCGCATCGGTCCGATGCTCGACATCGAGCCGCGTTTCGAGCTGCCGCAGTCGCCGTTCCCGCATGTCGCGCGGCTGGGCGTGGCGCAGGTCCGTTGAAGCGTTTTCAGGACGAGGGGCGAACATGGCGAACGCGGAGGCGGGGGAACCGACGATCGGCGGCCTCGCACGGGCCCTGGGCCAGGATGCGCAGGACCATGATGCCGTGCCGCTGCTGGGGGTTGTCGCCGATAGCCGCAAGGTAAGGCCCGGCTACGCCTTCTTCGCCATTCCCGGCAACAAGGCTGATGGCGCGGCCTTCATGCCTGCCGCCGCGGAAGCGGGCGCGACGGTGATCGTCAGCGAAATTCCCCGCCCGGCCGATCTTACGTTCACCGCCCATTACCTTCGCGTGAAGAATGCCCGGAAGGCGCTCTCCGTGGCGGCGCGCTACATGCATCCGCGCCAGCCGGAAACCGTGGTGGCGGTAACCGGCACCGCGGGCAAGACGTCGGTTGCCGAATTCACCCGGCAGATCTTCGCGCATCTCGATCACCAGGCGGGAAGCCTCGGCACGCTCGGTTTCATTGGCCCCGATGGCCCGGAATATGGCGCGCTGACGACGCCGGATCCGGTGACGCTGCATGCCCGGCTCGACGCGATGGCCAAGGCCGGCGTGACGCATCTTGCGATGGAAGCCTCCAGCCATGGTCTCGATCAATTCCGGCTCGACGGCGTCAGGTTGAAGGCCGCGGCCTTCACCAATCTCGGCCGTGATCACCTCGATTATCACCCGGACATCGAGCACTACTTCGCCGCCAAGCTGCGGCTCTTTCAGGAATTGCTGCCGAAAGGCGCGCCGGCCATCGTCAATCTCGATGGCGATCGCGGTGCCGAGGCTGCGGTCGCGGCCGGTTTCGCCGGTCGTTCGGTTTTCACGGTGGGCAGGCGCGGGGCGGATATCCGGCTCGACAAGGTTGAACGCTCGGGTTTCGGGCAGGATCTGGAACTCACCCATCAGGGCAGGAGCCATGCGGTGCATCTGCCGCTGATCGGCGGGTTTCAGGTGCAGAACGCGCTGGTTGCCGCCGGTCTTGCGTTGGTTCTGGGAGAGAAACCCGAGGCCGTGTTTGCAGCGCTCGAACACCTCATGGGGGTGCCGGGACGGCTTGAGAAGGTGGGCGAGCGCAATGGCGCGCCGGTCTTCGTGGATTACGCCCACAAGCCCGAGGCGCTCGAACATGCGCTCCATGCGCTTCGCCCGGCCGTGCGAGGCAAGCTGATCGTGATCTTCGGCTGCGGGGGCGACCGTGACCCCGGCAAGCGGCCGATCATGGGGGCGATTGCGAGCCACCGGGCCGATCTGGTGATTGTCACGGATGACAATCCGCGCACGGAAAACCCTGCCGCCATCCGGCAGGCGGTGCTGGCCGGCATGCCGGATGGAATCGAGATCGGCGATCGCGCCCAGGCCATCCGCGATGGCATCCGCTACCTTGCCGAAGGCGATGCGCTGCTGATTGCAGGCAAGGGCCATGAAACCGGCCAGATTATCGGCTCGGAGGTTTTGCCCTTCTCCGATCACGAGGTCGCGCGGGGCGTGATCGAGGAGCTTTCGCGATGAACGGGTTGGGTCTCGCTCTCTGGCGGGCGGATGAGCTCGCGGCCGTGCTGGGCGGGGAGGCGCGCGGGCCGGTCGGCGACGTCACGTCCGTTTCGATCGATACGCGCAAGCTGGAACAGGATGCCCTGTTCTTCGCCATCAGGGGCGAGGTGCGGGACGGGCATGATTTCGTGCAGGCCGCGCTGGAAAAGGGCGCCGCCGCCGCCGTGGTGGATCGCGCCCATGCAGATGCCTTCGGTGCAGATGCTTTCGATGCCGATGCCCGGCTGATCGTGGTCGATGATGTGCTCGCGAGCCTCGAGCGCATGGGCCGGCATCGCCGGGCCGAGATGACGGGCCCGGTGATCGCTGTCACCGGTTCGGTGGGCAAGACCTCCACGAAAGAGATGCTGCGCACCGTGTTTTCGCGGCAGGGTGCGACCCATGCCTCGGTTGCCTCCTACAACAACCACTGGGGCGTGCCGCTCACCTTGTCGCGCATGCCGCGCGCAAGCGCCTATGGCGTGTTCGAGATCGGCATGTCGAATCCGTTCGAGATCCTGCCGCTCACATCCATGGTGCGCCCGGAAGTGGCGATCATCACCACGGTCGAGCCCGTGCACCTTGCGCAGTTCCGCTCGATCCATGGCATCGCGGATGCGAAGGGCGAGATCTTTGCCGGCCTCGAACCTGGCGGCGTTGCGATCATCAATGCGGACAACCCGCATGTGGCGCGCCTCGCCGCCCATGCCGGCGCAAGCCGGGCCGGGCGCATCATCCGCTTCGGTTCGGGCGAGGGGGCCGATGTTCGCCTTACCCATATCCATCTCGATCCGGATTTTTCCGCCGTCTCGGCCGAGGTGTTCGGCATGCCGGTGACCTATCGGCTTGGCGCGCCGGGCCGACATCTCGCGATGAACTCGCTTGCCGTGCTCGCCGCCGTGCACGCGACGGGAGCCGACCTCGCGCTCGCGGCTCTGTCGCTGCAGGATTTCACCACGGTCGAGGGGCGGGGAAGGCGTGTCTCGCTCGAGACAGGGGCGGGAACCTTCACGCTGATCGACGAAAGCTACAACGCGAACCCCTCCTCGATGCGTGCGGCGCTCGCGGTCGCCGGCTCCATGCCGCGCGGGCTTCGCGGCCGGCGCATCGCGGTGATGGGCGACATGCTGGAACTGGGCCCGGAAGGAGCGAACCTGCATGCCGGCCTCTCGGAAGCGGTGATCGCGCAGGATATCGACCTTGTTTTCGCCTGTGGGCCATTGATGAAGAGCCTCTGGCTGGCCTTGCCAGCCGAGCGTCGCGGCGCCTATGCGGAGAATTCCGAAGCGCTCGAACCGGCGGTGCTCGCGAGCCTCATGCCGGGTGACGTGGTGATGGTGAAGGGCTCGCTCGGGAGCCGCATGGGCCGCATCGTCACGGCGATCAAGGATCGCCATCCGGCGAAGCCGATGGCCGAGGCCGAAGAGGGCTGAGAGGGGAAGCAAGGGAATGTTGTTCTGGCTTTCGGAGTTCAGCGCCAGCTTCAATGTGCTGAACGTGTTCCGCTACCTCACCTTCCGCGCGGGCGCGGCCACGGTGACGGCCCTGTTCTTCGTGCTGTTCTTCGGACCGGCGATCATCAACATGCTGCGCCTGAAGCAGGGCAAGGGCCAGCCGATCCGCGAGGACGGGCCGGAAACGCACCTTTTGAAGCGCGGCACACCGACCATGGGCGGGCTGATGATCCTCGCGGGCTTCCTGTTCTCGACGCTTCTGTGGACGAACCTCGCCAACCCTTACGTCTGGTGCGTGCTGGGCGTGACCCTCGGCTTCGGGCTGATCGGCTTTTATGACGATTACCTCAAGGTGACGAAGCAATCCCACAAGGGCTTCTCCGGCCGTTCGCGCCTCGCGCTCGAGGCGATGATCGCAGGCACCGCCTGCTATGTCATGAGCCTCTATTTCCCCGCGGCTTTGGCCACGAAGCTGGCGATCCCGATCTTCAAGGATGTGCTGATCGACCTCGGCATGTTCTTCATCGTCTTCGGCATGGTGGTGATCATCGGGGCGGGCAATGCCGTGAACCTCACCGACGGGCTCGATGGGCTTGCCATCGTGCCGGTGATGATCGCGGCCGCGACTTTCGGCTTCATCGCCTATCTTGCCGGCAACGCGATCTTCGCAAATTACCTGCAGATCCATTTCGTGCCGGGGGTGGGTGAGCTTTCCGTGCTGCTCGGCGCGGTGATTGGCGCCGGATTGGGCTTTCTCTGGTTCAATGCGCCGCCGGCGCAGGTCTTCATGGGCGATACGGGCAGCCTCGCGCTCGGCGGGCTTCTCGGTTCGGTCGCGGTGGCGACGAAGCACGAGATCGTCTTCGCGATTGTCGGCGGCCTCTTCGTGCTCGAGGCGATGAGCGTGATCATTCAGGTGGCCTCGTTCAAGCTCACGGGCAAACGCGTCTTTCGCATGGCGCCCATCCACCACCATTACGAGAAGAAGGGCTGGAAGGAGCCGCAGGTCGTCATCCGCTTCTGGATCATCGCGGTGGTGCTGGCGCTGCTCGGCCTGGCGACATTGAAGCTGCGCTGATCGCTTGATCGGGATCGTGGCGATTTCCTGCGCCATTCGCTAAGTCTTGCCCGGACAGAACGGAGAGACGCATGATTCCCGTGGAAACCTATCGCGGCCGCAGGATCGCGCTTTTCGGCCTCGGCGGTTCCGGCATGGCCACCGCCAAGGCGCTGGTCGCGGGCGGGGCGGATGTGACCCTCTGGGATGATTCGCCCGCGGCGATCGAAAAAGCCCGCGTGGCAGGCCTTCACGCGGCGGATCTGCGCGAACTCGACTGGAAGAGCGTTTCAGCCCTCGTGCTCTCGCCCGGCGTGCCGCTGACGCATCCCGAGCCGCATTGGAGCGTAAAACTCGCCCATGCGTTTTCCGTGCCGGTGATCGGCGATGTCGATCTCTTCTTCCGCGAGCGGGCCCGGCGCGCGCCGGATTCCATTGTGGTTTGCATCACCGGCACGAACGGGAAATCCACCACCACGGCCCTGGTTGCGCATCTGCTGCGGGAAGCCGGGTTCGATGCGCAGATGGGCGGGAACATCGGCACGCCGGTGCTGGAACTTGCGCCGCCGGAGGCGAATGCACCCCGCCGCGTGCATGTGCTGGAGGTATCCTCCTACCAGATCGATCTCGCGCCGACGATTTCACCGACCATCGGCATCCATCTTAATCTCTCGCCGGACCATATCGACCGGCATGGCAGCTTCGATCATTACGCGGCCGTGAAGGAACGGATGATCGCACCTTCGCAGATCGCCATTGTGGGGATCGATGATCCGGCCTCGGAAGCGATCGCCATGCGCCATGCCCGGGCGGGCGGACGCACGGTGACGATCTCGGTTGTGGCGAAGCATGGGGCCTCGATCCATGCCGCGGGTCGCGTGATCACGAACAACCAGGGCGAGACGCTGGCCGATCTTGCAGGGATCGGCTCGCTGCGTGGCTCCCATAACGGGCAGAATGCGGCGGCGGCCCTGGCCGCCTGCCTGCAGCTCTCCGTGCCGCGCGACATCATCCGGAAGGGCCTCGCGACTTTCCCCGGCCTCGCGCATCGCATGGAGCAGATCGGCCGGGTGGGGCGCGCGCTGGTCATCAACGATTCCAAGGCCACCAACGCCGATTCGACCGGGAAGGCGCTGCTTGCTTTCGAGGACGGCCTGTTCTGGATCTGCGGCGGCAAGGCGAAAGCGGGGGGCATCGCCGATCTTGCGCCGCTGTTCCCGCGCGTGGCGAAGGCCTACCTCATCGGCGATGCTGCCGGGAGCTTTGCGAAGACGCTCGGCCCTGCCGTGCCGCATGTTCTGTCCGGCACGCTCGAAGCGGCCGTGAAACAGGCCGCCGAGGATGCGAATCGAAGTTTTTTTGCTGAACCGGTAATCCTTCTTTCACCCTCTTGCGCATCATTTGACCAGTTTCCGAATTTCGAGGTGCGGGGACTGGTCTTCCGCGACCTCGTTTCGGCATTGCCGGGTTTCCGGCCCCTCTGAGCGGCAGCGCATCCTGCGCCGGCCGCCGGAACAGGGGCAGCGCGAGGAGGGGAGGTCGGGATGGTCAGCCGCGCGGAGCGCACGCCCTTCGGCGAATGGTGGTGGACCATCGATCGCTGGCTGCTCTTCTCTTTCGCGACCCTGATGGTGGCGGGAATTCTGTTCGGCCTTGCGGCTTATCCGCCGGTTGCGAACAAGCTCGGGCTCTCCACCTTCCACTTCGTGAACCGCCAGGCGATCTTCCTCGTCGCGGCGGGCCTTCTGATGGTGGGAAC
The DNA here is from genome assembly GCA_020252645.1 of Methylobacterium sp. GTDB lineage: Bacteria > Pseudomonadota > Alphaproteobacteria > Rhizobiales > Beijerinckiaceae > Rhabdaerophilum. The sequence continues at coordinate 143,154 of JADCCN010000001.1, forward strand.
CTCGTTTCTCTCGCCCCGCCTTGTGCGGCGCCTGGCGCTGATCCTCTTCATGATCGGCCTTGGCCTCGTCATCGCCACGCTGTTCATCGGCACGGAGATCAAGGGCGCGAAACGCTGGATCTTCATTGGCGGCTTCAACCTGCAGCCGTCGGAAATCGTGAAGCCCGCCTTTGTCGTGATGAGTGCCTGGGCCTTCTCGCAGGCGATGGAGCGCAAGGACCTGGCGATCCTGCCGCTGGTCATCGCCCTCGGCCTGCTGCTTTCCGTGACCGTGCCGCTGATCCGCCAGCCCGATCTCGGGCAGACCATCCTGGTTTCGGCGGTCTGGTCGGCAATGTTCTTCCTCACGGGCCTGCACATCCTCTGGGTACTCGGCCTGATGGGGCTTGGCGCGCTGGGGATCTTCTTCGCCTATCGTTTCCTCGAACACGCGACCGACCGCATCAACCGCTTCCTCAACAAGGGCGACGCCGACACCTTCAACACCGACCAGGCGCTGGAAAGCTTCTTCCAGGGGGGCTGGCTCGGCCGAGGGCCCGGCGAGGGCACGGTGAAGCGCAGCCTGCCCGAGAGCCATACGGACTTCCTCTTCGCGGTGATCGGCGAGGAATATGGCGCGATCGTCTGCCTGATGGTGGTGGCCCTTTTTGCCTTCATCGTCATTCGCGGGCTCATCCTGGCCCGGGAGAATACCGATCCTTTCAGCCGCATCGCGGCGGCGGGTCTGGTGATGCTCTTCGGCCTGCAAAGCTTCATCAACATGGCGGTGAACCTGAACCTCATCCCGCCGAAGGGCATGACGCTGCCGTTCCTGTCCTATGGCGGCTCCTCGCTGCTTTCGGTGGGGCTGGCGGCCGGAATGCTGCTCGCCGTGACGCGCCGTAGGCCGAAATCCAGCCTCATTGAGCGCCATCAATCCTATGGCGCGTCCGCATCCGGGGAGCCTGTCCATGCCTGAGGAAAAGCCCCTTATCCTGCTGGCGGCCGGTGGCACCGGCGGGCATCTCTTCCCGGCGGAGGCTCTGGCGATCGAACTCGTCAATCGCGGCTGCCGCACGGCGCTGGTGACCGACGAACGCATCGCGAGCGGCGACTGGGCCAAGCGTTTCCCCGGCGATGTCTCCACGCTCACGGCCGGCACCGTGACGGGCGCGGGCCTCATCGCCAGGGTGACGGGGGCCTTTCGCCTCGCCAAGGGCACGCTGGAAGCACGCGCGCTCATCGCCCGGATGAAGCCGGATGTGGTCGTGGGTTTCGGCGGCTACCCGACCGTGCCGCCGGTTCTCGCGGCCTCGATGAAGGGCATCCCTACCATCCTGCATGAAGCCAATGCGGTGATGGGCCGCGCGAATCGCTTCCTTGCCAAGCGCGCCACGCTGATCGCCACGGGCTTTCCCGTGCCGCAACCCGAATGGCCGGAGAAGACCGTGTTCTCCGGCAACCCGGTGCGCAGGCCGGTGCTGCTCGCGGCGCAAAGCGAATATCATGCGCCGGAGAGGGACGGCGTGCTGAACCTGCTCGTGTTCGGCGGAAGCCTTGGCGCCCGCGTGATGAGCGAGGTGGTGCCGGCGGCGATGCAGCGGATTTCGCCGGAGCTTCGCGCCCGCCTCGCGATCGTGCAGCAGGCGCGCGAGGAGGATGTGAACCGCGTTTCCCGGATCTACGAAGCCCTCCGCGTGAAGCACGAGATTGCCCCGTTCTTCTCCGATCTTCCCCATCGCATCGCCCATGCGCATCTCGTGATCGCTCGGGCCGGCGCGATGACCGTCACGGAGCTTTCCGTGATCGGCCGGCCCGCGATCCTCGTGCCGCTGCCGGGTTCGCTCGATCAGGATCAGGCGGCGAATGCCGCGGTGATCGTTGCGGCGGGCGGCGCGCTCGCCGTGCCGCAGGGCGCCTTCACGCCGGTCTCCCTGGCCGAGATTCTCGAGCGGAAGATGTCGAACCCCGAGGGCCTCGCCGAGATGGCGGCGAAAGCCAGGAGCATTGGCATTGCCGATGCCGCCTCGCGCCTTGCCGGGCATGTGTTTTCGGCGCTTTCCAAGCGCGCAGGCGGCTGATAGGGCAAAAAGCCGCTCGGTGTCGCGGGCGGATTCGCCCGCGCGGCTCCTGCCGCGTTCCTGCCGCGCTCCTGCGTGCTCCCTGCCACCCGCGAAAAGACCTCCGCCAGAAATGCCAGCCATGAGAGCCATGAAAATCCCGCGCGAAACCGGCCCGATCCACTTCATCGGGATCGGCGGCATCGGCATGTCCGGCATCGCGGAGGTGCTCGCGAAATTCGGCTACACCGTGCAGGGCTCGGACGCCGCGGAAAATGCCAATGTTAAGCGCCTGCGCGGGCAGGGCATCACCTGCTTCGTGGGCCACAAGGCGGAAAACCTTGGCAAGGCGGCTGTGGTTGTGGTCTCGACCGCGATCAAGCGGGACAACCCCGAGCTTCAGGCCGCGCGCGAGGCGCGCATCCCGGTCGTGCGCCGCGCCGAGATGCTCGCCGAGATCATGCGGTTCCGCTCCTGCGTCGCCATTGCCGGCACGCATGGCAAGACGACGACGACATCCCTCGTCGCAACCCTGCTCGACAAGGCGGGGTTCGATCCCACGGTCATCAATGGCGGCATCATCAACGCCTATGGCACCAATGCGCGCCTCGGCAATGGCGACTGGATGGTGGTGGAAGCCGATGAAAGCGACGGCACCTTCCTGAAGCTGCCGGCGGATGTGGCGATCATCACCAATATCGACCCCGAGCATCTCGATCATTTTGGCACCTTCGATGCCATCAGGCGCGCCTTCCGCCAGTTGGTTGACAACCTGCCGTTCTACGGCTTCGCGGTGATGTGCCTCGACCACCCGACCGTGCAGGATCTCGTGGGCCAGATCGAGGATCGCCGCGTCATCACCTATGGCGAGAACCCGCAAGCCGATTTCTGTATCAGGAACATCGACCTCACCGGCGGGCAGAGCCGTTTCAGCCTCGAAATCCGTGATCGCAAGACCGGGCAGGTGACGCTGGTGCCCGACCTCATGATGCCCATGCCCGGCCATCACAACGCGCTCAACGCCACCGCCGCCATTGCCGTTGCGCATGAACTCGGTGTGAAGGTGGATGTGATCCGTTCGGCGCTCGCCGGTTTTGCGGGCGTGAAGCGTCGCTTCACCAGGACAGGCGAGTGGAACGGCGTTCAGATCTTCGACGATTACGGCCACCACCCGGTGGAAATTGCCGCCGTGCTGCGTGCGGCCCGCGCTTCCACCAGTGGCAAGGTGGTGGCGGTGGTGCAACCCCATCGCTACACGCGCCTGCAATCGCTCTTCGCCGATTTCGCGGCCTGCTTCAATGATGCCGATACGGTGATCGTGGCGGATGTCTATTCGGCGGGCGAAACGCCCATTCCCGGCGCCTCGCGGGATGATCTCGTCTTGGCGATCAAGGCGCGCGGGCATCGGCACGTGATCCCGCTGGAGAGCGCGGACAAGCTCGCGGGGCATGTCGGGGCAATCGCGAAGGCCGGTGACTATGTTGTTTTCCTCGGCGCGGGCAACATCACCCAATGGGCCTATGCGCTGCCGGGCGAGTTGGCGGGGAAAAGCGCGTGAGCGGGATGCTTGCCGCCCGCCTCGCCGGCCTCATGCCCGGCCTTCGCGGGCGCCTGCTGGCGCGAGAGCCGCTGGCGGCCTTCACCTGGCTGCGCGTGGGTGGCCCGGCCGAGGCGCTTTTCACCCCGGCGGATAGGGATGATCTCGCCTATTTCGTGAGGCATCTGCCGGGTGAAATCCCTTTGACCGTGATCGGGCTTGCCTCGAACATGATCATCCGCGACGGCGGCATTCCCGGCGTGGTGATCCGCTTCTCGCCCCGTGCCTTCGGGCAGATCAGGGTGGAGGAGGGGCACCGCATCCGCGCCGGGGCCTTCGCGGCGGATCGCAAGGTTGCGATCGAGGCGGCGGAAGCGGGCATTGGCGGGCTTGAATTCCTGTTCGGCATTCCCGGCTCGATCGGTGGCGCGCTGCGCATGAATGCGGGCACGCGCTCCAGCACCAACCCCGAGATCGAGGGCGAGACGCGCGAGCGCTTCGTGGAGGCGACAGCCTTGACCCGCGCGGGCGAGATCATCCGCCTTTCGCCCGAGGACATGAAATTCGTCTATCGCGGCTGCGGCGTGCCCACGGATCTGATCTTCACCGAAGCCGTGCTGCAGGGTTTCCCGCGTGATCCGGAAGAGGTTCGCGCCATCAATGCCCGCGTGCAGGAGCATCGCGAGCGCGACCAGGAAACGAAGGTGCGCACGGCAGGCTCCACCTTCAAGAACCCGCCGGGGCATTCCGCATGGCGGCTCATCCGCGATTCCGGCGGGCTCGATTTGCGCGTGGGGCAGGCGGAAATGTCCAGGAAGCACGCGAATTTTCTCATAGCGCATGAGGGTGCCACGGCGGCCGATATCGAGGAACTAGGCGAAAGGGTCATCGCGCTGGTGCGCGCGAAAACCGGCATCACGCTCGAATGGGAAGTGAAGCGCGTGGGCGTGCCGGCTTGAAGCAAGGCGACTTACGTCTTACCATCGGGGCAGGAGCTCATCATGCCCGGAACGAAAAAGCAGCATCGAGACACAAAGACCACCTCGCCGGAGGGGCGTTTCGTCTCGACCCTTTCGGTGAAATCGCAGACCGTTATCCCACGCGCCGTGCGGGAGCGGCTCAAAGTGGGTCCAGGTGATCGGCTCGCCTATATCCTCGATGAAACCGGCGTCAGGATCGAGCGGGTCCGGCCGGTGGAAGCCGACGATCCTTTCGCGACCTTCAGCGAATGGGCGAGCGCCGAGGATGATGAAGCCTATGCCGGGCTCTGAGGTCCGTTTCGAACCCGGCGACATTCTTATCGTGCCGTTTCCTTATACGGATCAGCTCGCCGAAAAGCGGCGGCCGGCTTTGGTGGTTTCGAATCCGGCGCTCGAAAAACTTGGCTATCTCTGGGTCGCCATGGTCACGTCCCGACGCGCCGAAAGTGGTATGACAGGCGATGTGGTGATCGAGGATATCACCTTGGCCGGCCTGCCTGCGCCCTCCGTGGTGCGCACGGCGAAGATCGCCTGCATCGAGCCGCAACGCGTGCAGCGCGTGGCGGGAAAGCTCACGCAAGGCCAGCGTGAACAGGTCTTTAACCAGATGCATCGCTTTCTGGGCGCCTGATTCACGGGATCGCGGAGAAGGCACGCATGTCCGCATCGAACGCCTCGACCCATGTCGCGGTCCTCATGGGGGGCTGGTCCGCCGAACGCCCGGTGAGCCTCTCTTCCGGCAAGGGTTGCGCGAATGCGCTGCGGGGGCAGGGCTTCACGGTCACGGAAATCGATGTCGGCCGCGATATCGCCGAGGTGCTGGCCAGGCTCGAGCCGGATGTCGCCTTCAACGCGCTGCATGGTCCCTTCGGCGAGGATGGCACCATCCAGGGCCTGCTTGAAATCCTCGCCATTCCCTACACGCATTCGGGCGTGCTCGCCTCTGCGCTGGCCATGCGGAAGGACCGGGCGAAAACCGTCATGGCTGCGGCCGGGGTGCCGGTGGCGCATGGCGTGACCCGTTCTCGATTCGAGGTCGCACGGGAGCATCCGCTGCCCTTGCCCTATGTCGCGAAGCCCGTGGCGGATGGTTCGTCCTTCGGCGTCTATATTTTGCGCGAGGGCGCCAACAGCCCCCCGGCCGACCTCGCCCGGGCCGATTGGCCGCTGGGGGATGAGATGTTGTGCGAGCCCTTTATCCCCGGCCTGGAGCTGACTTGCGGGGTAATCGGCTACAAGGCCGGGGCAGAACCGCTCGATATCATTGAAATCCGCCCTGCCGGAGGCGGCTTCTACGATTATGAGGCAAAGTATTCGAAAGGCGGCTCAATTCACGTCCTGCCTGCACCTCTTAAACCAAATATTTACCAGAAGGTTCAAGAAATGGCGGTGAGGGCGCACGAGGCTCTCGGCTGTCGGGGCGTCTCGCGGGCGGATTTCCGTTACGACGAGGCAACCGACACGCTGGTCTGCCTGGAGGTGAATACCCAACCCGGCATGACGCAGACCTCGCTGGTGCCCGAGCTGGCCGCTCATCGCGGCCTCGTGTTCGGTGAGTTGGTCACATGGATGGTGCAGGACGCCTCACTGGGTCGGTGAAGTCCTGGCTCGGCAAACCCGCCGAAGCCATCGCCCTTTATCGTGCCTCGCGGGCGGCACGTCGCCGGGCCCGGAACGGGCAGTTCCAGATCCCTCGCGGCATCGGCAGCGGCCTTGCGCTCCTGTTCCTCGCGATCTCCGGAATCGCCGGTTTTCTCATCGGCGGCCATGAGGCGGCCTTCCGGCGCGATTATGGCACGCTCCCCGATGCGCTGGCGCGCGCCTTCGGTTTCGGCATCCGGCAGATCGCCGTGGATGGCGCGACCGAACTTGCGCGCGCCGAGGTGATCGCGCTTTCCGGCCTCGATCCGCGCGCGTCGCTCCCCTTCCTTGATCCGAAGGACCTGCAGGAAAACCTCGCCCGCGTCCCGCTGATTGCGGAAGCGGCGATCACCAAGCTCTACCCCGATCGCCTGCGCATCGATATCCGCGAGCGCATACCCGGCGCCATCTGGCAGCTTGATGGCGAGGTGAAGGTCGTGGCCGTGGATGGCACGGCGATCGAGCCTTTCAACGATGCCCGCTTCCTCCGCCTGCCGCATGTCGTGGGCAAGGAGGCCAATCTCCGTGTCAAGGAATATGTGACCCTGCTGGAAGCCGTGCCGGAACTGGGCGCCAAGGTCCGGGCCGGCACGCTCGTCGCCGGACGACGATGGGATCTCAAGCTCCTGAACGGGGTGGATCTCAAGCTGCCGGAAGAGGGCGCCGAAGAGGCGCTTCGCCGTTTCTGGACGCTCGAGAAGGAACACAGGCTGAGCGAGCGCGCCGTGCTCGCGATCGACCTGCGCCTGCCGGATCGCATCGCGCTGCGCCTCACCGAAGAGGCCGCCGCGCAGCATGCCGAGGCCGTGGCCGCGCGCATCAGGAAACTCGGAGGCCGGACCTGATGCGGCTGCCTTCGAACATCACGCCCCGCATCCGGCCGGTTCCTGCCAGCAAGAGCGCCATTCTCTCCGCGCTCGATGTCGGCACGTCGAAGGTCGTCTGCCTCATCGCCCGGCTTGATCCGCTGGAAGGCTCGGATGTGCTCTCGGGCCGCACGCACCGCATGCGCGTCCTCGGCATCGGGCACCAGAAGTCGCGCGGCCTCAAGGGCGGCACGGTCATCGATCTGGGCGAGGCCGAGAAGGCCATCCGCCTCGCCGTGGATGCCGCCGAGCGCATGGCCGGCGTGCAGGTGGCGAGCGCCATCGTCAACATGAGCGGCGGCCGCATCGGCTCGCAGCATTTCGCGGGTCGCGTGGCGATCAACCGCCGCGATGTCTCCGATGCCGATATCCAGCGCGTGATCGAGGTGGCCTCCTCGCATGCCCAGCAGAATGGCCGCGCCATCCTGCATGCGCTGCCCGTCGGCTATACGCTCGACGGCGCCCCGGGCATCCAGGAACCGAAGGGCATGGTCGGCGACCAGCTCGAGGTGGACCTGCATATTGCCGCCTGCGATCCGCTCGCGGCGCATAACCTGATGATCGCGGTGGAGCGCGGCCATATCCAGGTCGAGGCTTTGGTGGCTACGCCCTATGCCTCCTCGCTCGCGACCCTTTGCGACGACGAAACCCAGTTGGGTGCGACCGTCATCGATATCGGCGGCGGCACCACGACCATCGCGGTCTACCATCAGGGCCATCTCGTGCATGTCGATGCGATTGCCGTCGGAGGCAATTACATCACGCTCGACATCGCCCGCGGCCTCTCGATGCGCCTCGAGGATGCCGAGAAGCTCAAATGCCGCCACGCGCATTGCATCGAGACCGAGGCTGACCTGCGCGACATTCTCACCATCCGGCAGGTCTCGGATGATGATCGCGACCAGAGCCATTCGGTGCCCCTGGGTCAGCTCACGCGCATCGTGCGTCCCCGCGCCGAGGAAATCGTCGATTTCGTGCGCGAGCGCCTGACCAAGGCCGGTTTTCCCATCGTTGCCGGCCAGCATGTGCTGCTCACAGGCGGCACCTCGCAGCTCGGCGGCCTCACCGAACTCGCGCGCCGGGCGTTCGGCACGCAGACGCGTGTCGCGCGTCCCGTGGGCATCCAGGGCCTGCCGGAAGCGGCGAAGAGCCCGGCTTTCTCCAGCGCGGTGGGACTGCTGGTCTACCCGCAGGTGGCGGGACGCGAATTCTTCGAGGCCGGGCGCTCATCCGCGCTCGGGATGACGGGGACGGGGGGCTACATCGCCCGCGTCTCCCAATGGCTCAGGGACAGTTTCTGATTTCAACGAATCCTGGGCCCGGCGCCCGGAACGCTTAAGGAGCGAGACGACCATGACAATCACGATCAAGGCTCCGGATATCCGGGAATTGAAGCCGCGGCTCACGGTGTTCGGCATTGGCGGTGCGGGCGGCAATGCGGTGAACAACATGATCCGCTGCGGCCTCGCCGGGGTCGAATTCGTGGTCGCCAACACGGATGCGCAGGCGTTGCTGCTCAGCCATGCCGAAAAGCGCGTGCAGATGGGCATCCAGGTCACGGAAGGCCTCGGCGCCGGCTCGCAGCCGGAAGTCGGCCGTTCCGCCGCCGAGGAGGTGATGGACGAGATCCGCGATCACCTCGCCCATGTGCATATGGTTTTCATCACCGCTGGCATGGGCGGCGGCACCGGCACCGGCGCGGCCCCTGTCATCGCCCGCGTGGCGCGCGAGATGGGCATCCTCACGGTGGGTGTGGTGACGAAGCCGTTCCATTTCGAGGGGCAGCGCCGCATGCGGGTGGCGGAAGCCGGGATTTCCGAGCTTCAGAAGGCGGTGGATACGCTCATCGTCATCCCGAACCAGAACCTGTTCCGCATCGCCTCGGACCGCACGACCTTCGCGGAGGCCTTCGCCCTGGCCGACCAGGTTCTGCTCTCCGGTGTGGCCTCCATCACGGACCTGATCGTGAAGCCCGGCCTCATCAACCTCGATTTCGCCGATGTGCGCGCCGTGATGCGCGACATGGGCAAGGCAATGATGGGAACGGGTGAGGCTGCCGGCGAGAACCGCGCCATCATGGCCGCCGAGGCCGCGATCGCGAACCCGCTGCTCGACGAAACCTCCATGAAAGGCGCGCGCGGCCTGCTGATCTCCATCACCGGCGGCCCGGACATGAAGATCTTCGAGGTGGACGCCGCCGCCAACCGCATCCGCGAGGAAGTGGACATGGATGCGAATGTCATCTTCGGCGCGACGCAGGATGAAAGCCTCGAGGGCATCATCCGCGTTTCCGTGGTGGCAACCGGTCTCGATCAGGCGCGCGCCGAAGCGGCTGGCGAGCCGCAGATGACCATCGACCAGCGCCTCGCCATGATGGCCGATCGCCTGCGCGCCCAGATGGCCGCCCGTGCGGCCCAGACGCTGCCGGACCCCGTCGCCGAAGCATCGGCTCCGGCCCCGGCCCCGGCGCCTGCGCCTGCGCCCCAGCCCATGCCCATGCCGGCCTTTCCGCCGGTCATCGAGCAGCCGCAGCCGGTCGTCTTTGCGCCCCAGCCCGAGCCGCAGGTCGTGGTGGCGCCCGCCGCGCCGCGACAGGTCTTCTTCGCGCAGCCCCTGATCGAGGAGCCGGTGGCTCCCGCGCCCGAACCCGTGATGCAGGAAGCCTTCATCCCGCCTGTGCCGGAGCGCGTGGCCCGTCCGCAGCGCATGCCGGCCATGGAAGAATTCCCGCTGCCCGGCCAGGCCATCCTCCAGGCGAGCCGCTCGGAAGCGGTGGCCGCGCCCCCGCCGCCGGAAGCCAGGCGCATGAGCCTCATGCAGCGCCTCGCGGCGGTCGGCCTCGGCCGTGGCCGCGACGAGACCAACCCTGCTGCGGTGGCGCAGGCCGAACTGCCGCCCATGGACACCACCCCGCCGACCGCGACCCATGCGATCTATGGCCGCCGCCCGGCGTCGCCGCCCGCCGCTCCGGCCTATCGTCCGGCGCAGGGCCAGCTTGATTCGCAGGGCCGCGTGCCGGCTCCGACCCGCTCCTTCGAAGACGACCAGCTGGAGATTCCGGCCTTCCTGCGCCGCCAGGCGAAATGATCTGTGGATAGCGGGGAAGTGCTACCCGCTGTCAGGCACTGACACATGGCCTTCCGCGCGTTGGCGGGCGGCCACAATCCGGCTCAGCGGCAATGCCACTCAAGCCTCTGAAATGCAATACGAAAGCAGGCTATGACCCGGTGACGGATCATGGCCGATTTGTGTTACAGTTGGTAAGAAACAGTGATTTTGCGATCGGGGCGCGAGACGATATCCACCTTTCCCGTAAAGGTCGCCGCTTCGTGCTGCGGCCGGACGAGGTGAAGCACCGCATCAACGGATGGCGGGACCGGGATGATCCGGACCCTCCTCGAGCGGGCAAGGCCTGAGGCTCCGATGAAAGCGAGCCTCACGCCGATCTTCACCATCGGAGAAGGGAACCGCGCCGTGACTCAAACCACGCTGGCCGATCAGGTTGTCATCGAGGGCATTGGTGTTCATCGCGGTCAACCCGCTCGCGTGGTTCTTCATCCGGCAGAAGCGAATTCGGGTATCATTTTCCTGCGCACCAACCTGCCGAATGGCCGTGAGCGGCTGATCGAGGCGCGCCATACCTCGGTGCAGGATACCCAGCTCTGCACCATTATTGGCGATCATACCGGCGCCAGCGTTGCCACCATCGAGCATCTGATGTCGGCCTTGGCGGGTCTTGAGATCGACAACGTGCTGGTCGAGGTCGATGGCCCGGAAATGCCGATCCTCGATGGCTCCTCGCGCATCTTCGTCGAGCAGATCCTCCAGGTTGGGCTGAAGCGCCTTTCCGTGCCGCGCAAGGTGGTGCGGGTGCTCCGCCCGGTGCGCATCGAAATGGGCAATGCCCATGCCGAGCTTTCGCCCTATGACGGCTTCCGTCTCGATATCGAGATCGATTTCAAGAACCCTGTCATTGGCCGCCAGACCTATTCCTTCGATTTCTCCTCCGACCGCTATCGCCGTGAAATCTCGGCGGCCCGCACCTTCGGCTTCATGAAGGATGTCGAGGCGCTCTGGAAAGCGGGCCTCGCCCGTGGTGCTTCCCTCGAGAATACCGTGGCTGTCGGTGAGGACCGCGTGGTCAATCCCGACGGTCTTCGCTTCCCGAATGAATTCGTTCGCCACAAGCTGCTGGATGCCATCGGCGATCTGTCGCTCGCGGGCTATGCCCTGCAGGGCCACTACAAGGCGTTCTGCCCCGGCCACAAGCTCAACGTGCTGATGCTGCAGGCCCTGTTCGCGGATCGCGTGAATTATGCCGTCACCGATGCGGTTCGCCGCCCGGCCCGGGCCCGCGGCGAAATGGTGATGCAGCCGGCCGCGGCCTTCGCGCCAGAGGTCAACTGAGCATCCTTGGCGAAACCTGTCGCATTTTGAAGCCTTTGCCACAAATATGCCGCGTCGCTTCGGTTAACGACATTCCATGATGCGTGCGGGCTGGCTCTTGCCTTGAGGGGCGGTTTCAACCAAAAGAACGCGAGCGTTATGGTGAATCCGGCCTTGTCCTTCGGGCGGGTTCTGGAACAATCTCCCGGTTCAGTTGGGGGCAGGGTGGTCGTGATGACGGACGGAAACGACAAGAATCACAAGCCGGGCCGAGCCAGTTTCTTCCTGCGGCTCACGGCGGGTGCCCTCATGGCCTTCTCGGTCGCGGCCTGCGAAACCGTCTCCGACACCATCTCGAGTTTCAATCCCCTCGAGGACAAGAGCCCGAAGAGCGATATCGGCAAGGATGAGCGTGCCGAAGTGCTGTTCAACGATGGCCTCGCGCGCCTGGAGGCCCGCGATTATGGCGGCGCTTCCAAGAAATTTGCCGAACTCGACAAGCAATATCCCTATTCAGGCTGGTCGCGCCGCGCGATGGTGCTGGCGACCTTCTCTTCCTACGAGGGGGGCGATTACCCGGAGGCGATCAGCACCGGCCGTCGTTATGTCCAGCTTTATCCTGCCAGCCCCGATACGCCCTATGTGCAATATCTGGTCGGCATGAGCTATCATAACCAGATCCTCGATGTTCAGCGTGATCAGGAACGCGCCGAAAAGTCGCTTCAGACTTTCGAGGATCTCGTCCGCAAGTGGCCGAACTCGGAATATGCCGGCGACGCGCGCGACCGTATCCGTATCGCGCGCGACCAGCTTGCCGGCAAGGAAATGGAAGTGGGGCGCTTCTACCTCAACCAGCGCAACTTCACAGGGGCGATCAACCGTTTTCGCGAGGTGCTGGTGAAGTACCAGAACACGCGCCATGTGGAAGAGGCCCTGTCACGCCTCACCGAGGCCTATATGGCGCTCGGCGTCGTGAGCGAGGCGCAGACCGCGGCCGCCGTGCTCGGCCACAACTTCCCCGAAAGCCAGTGGTACAAGGATGCTTTCACGCTGCTGAAATCGGGCGGGCTCGAGCCGCGCGAGGATCGGGGTTCCTGGATCAGCAAGACCCTGCGCTCGATGGGCCTTTCGGCCGTCCTCTGATCACCGGGAAGAGCACGCCATGCTCTCCCGGCTCTCGATCCGCGATATCGTTCTGATCGAGCGGCTGGACCTCGATTTCCGCCATGGCCTTTCCGTGCTCACGGGCGAGACCGGCGCGGGCAAATCCATCCTGCTCGATTCGCTGGCGCTGGCGCTGGGCGGGCGCGGCGACGGCTCGCTTGTGCGCGCTGGCGCACAGCAAGGGCAGGTGACGGCCGTTTTCGATCTCCCGCCCGATCACGGGGCGATCGCGGTTGCCCGGGAGGCTGGTGCCGAGGTCGAAGGTGATCTCATCCTGCGCCGGGTGCAGATGGCCGATGGCCGTTCGCGCGCCTATGTGAACGACCAGCCGGTTTCCATGCAGATGCTGCGCGCCATCGGGGCCGCGCTCGTCGAAATCCACGGCCAGCATGCCGATCGCGCGATGATCGATCCTGGCACGCATCGCGATCTCGTGGATGACTTTGCGGGCCTTGGCGATGATGTCGCCGAGCTTTCCCGGCTTCATGCCCAATGGCGTGAGGCGGGGCGGGCGTTGCGCGAACATGAGGCGCGGATCGAGGCTGCGCGCCGGGAAGCCGATTTTATCCGCCATGCCACCGCTGAACTCGAGAAACTCGCGCCGGAGCCGGGCGAGGAAGAACGCCTCGCCGCCGGGCGCCAGCGAATGATGCAGGCCGAGAAGATCACCGGCGATCTGCGCGAGGCGGCCGATCTCCTCTCCGGAGACCAGGCGCCGGGGCCGACCCTGCTCTCGGTGTTGCGCCGGCTCGAACGGCGCCGCGAGCAGGCGGGGTCCGATCTCGCCGAGGCCGTGACCGCACTCGATGCCGCGCTGCAATCGCTTGATCTCGCGCATCAGAGCCTCGAAGCGGAGTTGCGGCAGGCGGAATTCGACCCGCGTGACCTGGAGCGGATCGAGGAGCGGCTCTTCGCGCTTCGGGCCGCCGGGCGGAAATACCAGACGCCTGTGGATGACCTGCCCGCACTCGCGGCGAAACTCGCCGGCGATCTCGAGGCGCTCGACCACGGCGAGGCCGAACTTGCGCGCCTCGAAAGGGATGTCGCCGCGCGCGAGGCCCTGCTCTCCACCAAGGCGCGCATGGTCTCGGAGAAGCGCCAGAACGCCGCGCGCGCGCTCGATGAGGCGATTGCCGGCGAATTGCCGCCGCTGAAGCTCGAACGCGCCCGCTTTGAAACCCGCGTCGAGAGTGATCCGGCGCGGCTTGAAGCCTCGGGCATCGACCGCGTGGAATTCCATGTCGCGACCAATCCCGGTGCGCGGCCCGGCCCGATGATGAAGGTGGCCTCGGGGGGTGAACTTGCGCGCTTCATGCTGGCGCTGAAGGTGACACTGGCGGATCGTGGTTCGGCGCCGACGCTCGTTTTCGACGAGATCGATACGGGCGTGGGCGGGGCCGTGGCCGATGCCATCGGCGCCAGGCTCGCGCGGCTCGCGGCGCGGGTGCAGGTGCTCGCGGTCACCCATGCGCCGCAGGTCGCGGCGCGCGCCTCCACGCATTTCGAGATTTCGAAGGCCGCGAGCGGCGAGGGGGATCGGGTGGCAACCCGCGTGCGCCTGCTCGATGATCCGGCCCGGCGCGAGGAGATCGCGCGCATGCTCTCGGGCGCGGCCATCACCGATGAGGCCCGTGCCGCGGCGGCAAGACTGCTGGAGACGTAATCGATGCCGGTTGCTCGCGACCCCGCGACCCTCACGCCGCTCGAAGCGGGCATCGAACATGCGGCACTCGCGAGCGAGATCGCCGAGCATGATCGCCGCTACCACCAGGAAGATGCGCCGACCATCTCGGATGCCGAGTATGATGCCCTGCGCCGCCGCCTCGAGGCTCTGGAGGCGGCCTTTCCGCATCTCAAGGCGTCTGTGAGCACAAGCATCGGCGCTGCCCCTGCCGGGCGCTTCGCCAAGGTGCGCCATCGGGTGCCCATGCTCTCGCTGGGCAACGCCATGAACGAGGCGGAGGCGCGCGACTTTGTGGAGCGCGTGAAGCGCTTCCTCGATTGGCCGGCGGAGAAGCCCCTGGCCATCACGGCAGAGCCGAAGATCGACGGCCTCTCGCTCTCCCTGCGCTACGAAAATCGCCAGCTTGTCTCGGCCGCGACACGCGGCGATGGCGCAGAGGGCGAAGACGTGACGCCCAATATCCGCGCGCTGATGGCTGCGCCAAACCCGACCATTGGTATTCTCGCGACGCTGCCCGCGGATGCGCCGCATGTCGCGGAGATCCGCGGCGAGGTCTATCTCGGCCATGCCGATTTCGCGGCGCTGAACGCGCGGCAGGCAGAAACCGGCGGCAAGATCTTCGCCAATCCGCGCAATGCGGCGGCGGGTTCCCTGCGCCAGCTTGATGCGAGCATCACCGCGAGCCGGCCCTTGCGCTTCTTCGCCTATGGCTGGGGCGAGATGAGCGATTCAGAGGGGAAGGAATTCCGGCCAGCCATGACGCAATTGGGCATGGTGGAAACCTTCAAAAGCTGGGGCTTTCCCACCAACCCCTTCAATGCTCTCTGCAAGACTGCCGACGACCTCCTCGCGCATTATCGCCTGATCGAGCGCGAGCGCCCGACCATCGGCTATGATCTCGATGGCGTCGTCTACAAGGTGGATGAGCTCGCGCTTCAGGCCCGGCTCGGTTTCGTGGCGCGCGCGCCGCGCTGGGCGATTGCCCATAAATTCCCGGCCGAGAAGGCGGTGACGCGCCTCAACGCCATCGAAATCCAGGTGGGGCGAACCGGCGCGCTGACGCCCGTGGCGAAGCTCGAGCCCATCACGGTGGGCGGCGTCGTCGTCTCCAATGCCACGCTCCACAACGCCGATGAAATCGCGCGGCTCGATGCGCGGCTTGGCGATTTCGTGGTCATCCAGCGCGCGGGTGATGTCATCCCGCAGGTGGTGGAGGTGGTGCAGGATCGCCGCCCGGTCGATTCCCGGCCCTTCGAATTCCCCACCCTCTGCCCCTGCGCGCTGAAGACACCGGTGATCCGCGAGGAAACGAGCGCGGGCGTGGAAGGCGCCGTGCGGCGCTGCTCGGGCGAATTCGCCTGCCCGCACCAGCGCATCGAGCATTTGAAGCATTTCGTCTCGCGCCGCGCCTTCGACATCGATGGTTTGGGCGAGAAGCAGATCGCCTTCTTCTATGATTGCCCGGTCGAAGCCCTGCGCATCCGCGAACCGGCGGATATCTTCACGCTGCAAGCGCGCAATGCGGCGAGCTTGCAGAAAATCGAGAATTTCGAGGGGTTCGGCAAAACCTCCGTCGCGAAGCTTTTCGCAGCCATCGAGCAGCGGCGCAGCATAAGCCTCGAACGTTTCATCTTCGCTCTTGGCATCCGCCATGTCGGCGAGACGACGGCGAAAGTGCTGGCGCGCGCATCGGGCGAATGGTCCGCTTTCGAGGCGCACGCCAGGCGCATCGCGGCGGGTGACGCCGAGGCCGTCGCCGAGTTTCAGGCGCTCGACCAGATCGGCGATGCCGTGACCGATGCCGTTGCCGAATTCTTCACCCGGACCGATGCGGTGGCGATGGTCGATCGGCTGGCTGGCGAACTCACCATCCTTCCGGCCGAGAAGCCCGCCGCCGAAAGCCCGGTCGCCGGCAAGACGGTGGTCTTCACCGGCTCTCTCGAAAAGATGACGCGCGACGAGGCGAAGGCGCGGGCGGAAAGCCTCGGCGCGAAGGTCGCGGGGTCGGTCTCGAAGAAGACCGATCTCGTGATTGCCGGGCCCGGCGCAGGCTCGAAGCTGGAGAAGGCAACCGAACTCGGCGTGAAGGTGATCAGTGAGGATGAATGGCTCGCGCTGATCGGCGGCTAGAGCGTGCTGTGTTCAGACGGACGCACATCATGCTCTTACCTTATTATTATCGCATGCTTTTTTGTGAAAAACCGGATTCCACTTTTTCACAGCACGCTCTAGAGCCTGCTCGCGCAAAAGTGGATACCGATTCGTCGAAAGAAAATGATTTAAATCAAGAGATTAGAGCGGTCGATCTGATCGAGTCAGATCGGCAACCGCTCCAAGGCTCAGTCCTCGCGGCGCGAGAGCCAACCCGAGGCGAGCGCCAGCACGGCGCAGACCGTCATGATGATCGCGAGCGGCATGGCCGTGCCCGTCACCAGCTTGCCGCCGAGATAGCTCGCGACCGCGCCGATTCCCATCTGCCCGAAACCGAGCAGCCCCGAACCCGCGCCCGCCGCGAGCGGATTGATGCCCACGCCCGCAGCGATGCTGTTGGGCAGCACCAGGCCATTGCCGAACGAGGCGATCATCGCCGGAATGAAGAGCGCAAGCGGATTGAGCCAGCCGGCACCCGCCGCGGCGAGAATCATCAGGGCGCCCACCAGCCCCACCACATTGCCCCAGAAGATGAGGCGCTCGCCGCCCAGGCTTGGCGTGAAGCGGCCGGAAACGAAGTTCCCCGCCATGTAGCCCAGGGAGAGCGTCATGAACCACAGGCCATATTCGGTCTTGGGGCGGTCGAGCACCTCGATCATCAGGTAGGGAGCGGTGCCGAGGAACGCGAAGAACATGCCCGAGCAGAAGGCGCCCGCGCCCCAATAGCCCATGAAGCGGCGGTCCCCCAGCAGCGCCAGGCTCCGCCTTGCGACATCGCCCGCCGTGGCCGCGACAAGGCTCGCGGGACGTGTTTCCGGCAGGATGGGCGCGGCGATCACAAAGGAGATGAAGCCGAGCACCGAACAGAACAGCAGGATGGCGCGCCAGCCGAACAGATCGTCGATCGTCGCGCCGAGAACGGGGGAAACCATCGGAGCCACCACCATGGCCATGGTGACATAGGCGATCATGCTGGCGGCGGAATCGCGCGAATAGAGGTCGCGGATCATCGTGCGCGCCAGCGTGATGCCCGCCGTCGCGCCGAAGCTCTGCAGGATGCGCGCGACAATCAGCATCTCGACATTCGGGGCGAGATAGGCCGCGAGGCTCGACAGAACATAGAGCACGAGCGCCACCAGCAGCACCGGGCGCCTCCCGAAGCGATCGGCCAGCGGGCCGAGCATCAATTGTCCCACCGCCATGCCGAGCAGGTAGAGCGAAAGCGTGAGCTGCACGCGCTCCTTCGTGGCCTTCAGGCTATCCACCATCCCCGGCAGGGAGGGCACGAGGATGTTGAGCGTCAGCGGCCCCAGCATGGAGAGCATGACGAGCAGGACGAGAAAGGCCCGGCTGTTCGTGTCCGTTTTCATAGCGGCCGCGTCGCATCCTCCAGCCAGGCGCTGGTTTCTGCTTCGAGGAGGGGCGCGAGCCTTTCGCGCGTTTTTGCATGGTAGGCGTCGATCCAGTCGCGCTCGGCGCGGGAGAGCATGGACTTTACGATCAGGCGCCGGTCGATGGGGCAGAAGGTGAGCGTCTCGAAGCCGAACATCGGCCGCTCGCCGCCGGAAATCGCGCGCGGCTCCACGACGATCAGGTTCTCGATGCGGATGCCGAAGGCGCCCTCGCGATAATAGCCGGGCTCGTCGGAGAGCATCATCCCCGGTTCGAGCGCGGTATGCCCCAGTTTCGAGAGGCGTTGCGGCCCCTCATGCACCGAGAGGAAAGAGCCCACGCCATGGCCGGTGCCATGGTCGAAATCCATGCCGGCTTCCCAGAGCGGCAGGCGCGCGAGCGCATCGAGCTGCGCGCCGGATGTGCCCTTTGGAAAGGTGGCGCGCGCCACCGCGATCATGCCGCGCAGCACGCGGGTGAAGGCCTCGCGCATCGCTTTCGTGGAGCGCTTCACCTGAACGGTGCGGGTGATGTCGGTGGTGCCGTCGCGATATTGCCCGCCCGAATCGATGAGATAGAGGCCGGGCGCGATCGGCCGATTGGTCGCTTCCGTCACGCGGTAATGCGGCAGGGCGGCATTGGGCCCGGCGGCCGAGATCGAGGGGAAGGAGACATCCACCAGCGCATTCGTCTCGCGGCGAAAGCCTTCGAGTGCCACCGCCGCGTCGATCTCCGTGAGCGGCGTGTCCCGGGCGATCTCGCGATCGAGCCAGGCGAGGAAGCGCACCATCGCCGCGCCGTCGCGCAAGTGCGCGGCACGCGCGCCTGCGATTTCGGTTGCGTTCTTGCGCGCCTTCATCAGCGCAATCGGGTCCGGTCCGAGATCGGGCGTGCCCCCGGCGGAGCGAATGGCTTCCGAGAAGCGCAAAGGTGCGCTCTCCTCGTCGAGACGGATGCGCGAGCCGGACTTCGCAAGCCTGATAAGCCGCGCCTCGACCTCCAGCGCGCCTTCCGCTTGCGGTGCCACGATCTCCACGATGCCGCCCAGCGCCTTCGCGAGCCCCGGCTCCAGCCGGGCGGGATCGACGAACAGGCTCGGCTTGCCCTCCGCCGGCACCAGCGCGAAAGCGCGGAGGATCGGCAGATGCGGCACATCGCCCGCGCGGATATTGAACAGCCAGTTGACCGAGGGGCATTCCGAAACCAGCAGCGCGCCGAGCTTCTGCTCGCGCAGGCTCTCCTGCAATCGCGCGATCTTCGCCTCGCGGCTTTCACCGGCGAAAGTCACGGGGTGGTCGATGACAGGGGTCGCGGGGGCCGTGGGGCGGTTTTCCCAGATCGTGGCGAAGGGGTCTTCCCTGGTTGCAACCAGGGTGATCTCCGCTTCCTGCGCGGCCCGCTCGAACCGGGCGAGGCCGCGAGCGGTGAAGAGAGCGGGATCATAGCCGATCCGCGTGCCCGGCGCCTCGCGCTTCAGCCAGGCATCCGGGCTTGTCTCGGCCAGCGGCACGATGGAGATCAGCTTGCCATTCACCTCCGCCTTGGCCTGAACCGTGTAGCGGCCATCGACAAAGAGCGGCAGGCGATCCGCCATGAGAATCGCGAACCCGGCCGAACCCGTGAAGCCCGTGAGCCAGCCCAGGCGATTCTCGGAAGCCGGGATGTATTCCCCCTGGAAGATATCGGCGCGCGGCACCAGAATTCCGTCGAGCTTCAGCGATTTCAGCACCTTGCGCAGGGCTTTCGCCCGCGCGGCGCTGTGCTGCGGCTCACCGCGCTCGGTGAAGCTCTGGAACCGGGCCTGCTTGTGGGGGAAATGTGGAACAACGGGGCGAAAGCGCGGCACGGAGGGCTCGGATCAGTTTCGGGAGAGTTGAAACCGTAACGGGCGATGCCCTGCGCTTCAAGCGATGTTCCGCCAGAATATGCGCGCGGCTCTTCCGGGAGGGCTCTGCCCGATCGGGTGTCGAGCCGTTCATCATTCATGCATGAATTGGGCATATCGACATTAATTATAGAACATATATGCGTTAATTGCATATCTTGGTTGCGCCTGCACCCCTTGTTGCGACGCAGCACAAGGCGCATCTTTCTCCTCAAGACGGACGGCAGCAGGCGGATGGCGACAGGTGCCATCGGCTCGCAACAAGGGGGATGCCGGACCGCCTCCGAACACAGGAGTGACCCGATGAATACCAGTGTTTATTCCGATGCGCTTCTCCCGCTTGCGGGTGTGAAAAGCCAGGCGAAGCCCGCGAAGCGCGGCTTTTTCGGTCGCATCATCGATGCGATCGCTGCCAGCAACGAGGCGAAAGCCGAGCGCGAAATCCGCCGCATCGAGGCCATTTACGGCCATTCCCTGCGCGAATTCGCCGGCAACCGCTCCACGAAGGTCGCGAGCGACCTTCCCTTCCTGGCGTCGAAAGACTGATGTCAACTTCCCTTTTGAAAGCAGCCTGACATGGCCCTCATCCCGAATCTTCTCAAGGCCTTTCGCTTCATGGTCGAGGTGATGATTGAAGCGCGCGCCGCCTATATCGCGAGCCGCCGCCGTTATCCGGGCCTCAGCCCCGAATAACGGCTTGAAGAAAGTCGGCCGGGTCCCGCGCTCTCCTCCCTCGCGCGCCGGCCAGGGAGAGCCCCGGGTTCCTCCCACCCGGGGCTTTTTCTTGTCCGGAATGCAGAAGGGGGCGGGAGCCCTGCCCGCCGCGCTGCAGCGTGAGGCTCACCCAATCCTCGATCTGCCTCTTCGCAGCCAGTGCGAAACCCTGCCGGCGATAGGCCGAGAGCACGCCCGGCACATCACCCGGCAAGAGGCCGGAGAGGATCAGCGCACAGCCAGGCCCCGCGGCCAGACCGACCTGCCGAGAAATGCCCTTCAGCGGCCGCGCGAGAATATTGGCAAGAACGAGATCGTAATGGTTCGAGCGCCGCAAGGCCGGGTGCTGCAATCCGGCCGCGCGATACACCTTGAGCCGATTGCCCACGCCGTTGAGACGCGCATTCCCGCGCGCGATCGCCACGGAATCCGGGTCGATCTCCCCGCCCAGCACCGGCTGGTTCAGCGCTTTGGCAAGGCCGATCGCGAGCACGCCGGTGCCGGTTCCGATATCCACGATCCGCCGCGGGCGGCGGCGCTTCAGCAGGGCCGTGATGTGCTCGAGGCAGCCGCGCGTGGTGCCGTGATGGCCGGTTCCAAACGCCAGAGCCGCCTCGATCTCGATGCCGATCTGGCCGATGCGCACGGCCTCGCGATCATGCGCGCCATGCACCAAGAAGCGCCCGGCGGTGACCGGCTTCAGCCCTTCCAGCGCCGAGGCGACCCAATCAGTGGCCGCGACAGGCTCGAAAACGAGCTTTTCGGCCGTTTCTTCGGAAGAAAATCCGGCAACGAGTGCACGGATTTCATCCTCATCCGGTTCAAAGGCGAAATGCAGTTCCAGCCGCCACGGGCCTGTTTCATCGGGGTGGAGCGTGCCCATCGCGCCCTCGCGGCCCTGCTTCGCGGGCGCGGTCTTGGCGGGTGCGGTCTTGGCAGGTGCTGTGGAAGCCCCGCGCAGGCCGGCTTCCAGCGAGGCGATCTCGAAAGCGGCGGTGGCGATCTCCTCAGGCTCGAACATTTCGCCGAGGCCATCGGCAATCGCGCGGGCGGTTGGCTCATCGGTTGTCAGATGCGCGAGCGTGGTGGGGGCGGAAAGGCCACGGGAAAACATGGGCATGCCGGCTTATGACGCGAGGCCGCAGCGGGATGCAAGTGCAAGATTGAATCATGAAATGTCATTCCCGACGCCGAAGGCGCGCGGGAATCCATCTCATCCGGCCGATTATTCGGCCGCAGGGCGGAAATGTTGGCGCGGCAAGGGCACGGCGATCAGGATCGCTTCGGCGGAATCTTCGAGGAATTCCGGATCTTTCCGCAACTCATCGATGGTCCGAGGTTCAGGGAAGGGGCCGTCCCCCGTTTCCCATCCATCGGCAATGAAGCTCAGCAGGGAAGATGCGCGTTCGACGGCCTCATCAAGGCTGTCCGCAGCCGTGATCTGGCCGGGAAATTCGGCGAAGGAGACGCCGTAGCAGCTGTCATTTTCCTTGTGCACCATGGCGATGTAATGCGCCATTTTCCCGCTCGCTCATTTCCACGGCCATCCCGCTTGCCGGTAGATTGACCGAACCGTCTTCTCTGGCAAGTCTTTTCGGCCGGGACCGTCAACGGTCACTTTGCCGGGCTTGGTCGGGTGCTTGAACTGGATATGGTCGCCCGGACCTTTTCGATGGACAACCCACCCCTCCGCCTTCAGGCGGCGGATAATGTCGCGGCAATCGCGAAGGATGGGAGGCATGGGCGACGCTCCTGATTCGAAAGGTCGCCCTCTAGTAATAATCAGCTTTTTGCAGGGTCAACATCTAGTTAGATTTTGACGCTAAGACCGCAACATCTGGTGGAGAATGTGTGTATGTTGGGGACAAGTCGACGATTCTTGCCAACGCCTTCTGTTCATTGACGGATTCCGTTGAACTGACACCAAAAGCTACTTGGAACGAAAAAAACGCGCCAACATCAATGGGCCTGCACGAAACTCTCCAGCACCATTTTCCGCCCCGCCTTGTCGAAATCGACCGTGAGCTTGTTGCCATCGACTTCCGCCACCGAGCCGGGGCCGAACTTGATGTGGAACACCCGGTCGCCCGAGCTGTAGCGCGAGGATTGCATGGTGGAGGAAGCGAGCACGCGCCCCTCGATGGTGCGCGGGGATGATGCGCTGCCCCAACCACGACCCGGCTCCTGCGGCGCGCGGGAGGGCGTGAAGCCCGCTTCCTTCGCGGCCTGCATGCGCTGCCAGCCCGGCGTCTGGTAGCTTGAATTCGCGGGGCTCACCTTGTCAAACCGGCTGCCGCCGCCATAGCCCAGGCGCTGCATGGAGCCATAGGTGCCCTGGCCCTCGACCACTTCCACATGCCCCGGCGGAAGTTCATCCACGAAGCGCGAGGGGATGGTGGATTGCCACAGGCCATGGATGCGGCGATTGGTGGCGAAATAGAGCTTCACGCGGCGCTTGGCGCGCGTCAGCCCTACATAGGCGAGGCGGCGCTCTTCCTCGAGGCCGGCGCGGCCCTGCTCATCCAAAGTGCGCTGGCTGGGGAACAAGCCTTCCTCCCAGCCGGGGAGGAAAACGGTCTCGAATTCGAGGCCCTTCGCGCCATGGAGCGTCATGATGGAGACGCGCGCCTCATCCTCGCCCTGCGATTTTTCCATCACGAGGCCGACATGTTCGAGGAAGCCTGCGAGGTTGTCGAACTCCTCCATCGCGCGGACGAGTTCCTTGAGGTTGTCGAGCCGCCCTGCGGCATCGGCCGAGCGGTCCTTCTTCCACATGTCGGTATAGCCGGATTCCTCGAGGATCATCTCCGCGAGTTCGTGATGCGGCACGGTTTCGATGAGGGAAGCCCAGCGGCCGATATTTTCCACCAGCGCGCGCAAGGCGGGCCGGGCGCGGGAGGAAATCTCGTCGCTCTCGATCAGCACCCGCGCGGCCTGCAGCAGCGGCACGCGATTGGGCCGCGCATAGGCGTGGAGCGCGTTGAGCACGGCATCGCCGAGCCCGCGTTTCGGCGTGTTGAAGATGCGCTCGAAGGCGAGATCATCCGCCGGCTGCGACACGATGCGCAGATAGGCAAGCGCGTCGCGGATTTCCGCGCGTTCATAGAACCTTGGCCCGCCAATGACGCGATAGGGAATGGCATTGGTGATGAACCGCTCCTCGAATTCGCGCATCTGGAAGGAGGCGCGCACGAGGATCGCCATTTCCTGCAGCGAATGGCCCTTGTGCTGCAAAGCCTCGATCTCGTCGGCCACCATGCGGGCCTCTTCTTCCGAGTCCCATGCGCAGGCGACCGAGACGCGCTCGCCTTCCTCGCCATCGGTGAAGAGGGTCTTGCCGAGGCGGCCCTCGTTCCTGGCGATGAGATGCCCCGCCGCGCCGAGGATATGCCCGGTAGAGCGGTAATTCCGCTCGAGGCGGATCACGGTCGCGCCGGGGAAGTCCTTCTCGAAGCGCAGGATGTTGTCCACCTCGGCACCTCGCCAGCCATAGATCGACTGGTCGTCATCGCCCACGCAGCAGAGGTTCCGGTGGCCGGCGGCCAAAAGCCTCAGCCAGAGATACTGCGCCACGTTGGTATCCTGATACTCGTCCACCAGGATGAAGCGGAAGCGGCGCTGGAAATCGGCGAGGATGTCGGCGTTTTCCTGGAAGAGGCGGATGTTCTCGAGCAGCAGGTCGCCGAAATCCACCGCGTTCAGTGCTTTCAGCCGCTCCTGATAGAGCTTGTAGAGTTCGCGCGCGCGGCCCTCCGCGAAGACATGCCCCTCGCCGGCCGAGACCTTCCCGGGGGTCAGCGCGCGGTTCTTCCAGGCATCGATCTGGAAGGCGAGCACACGCGCTGGCCAGCGTTTCTCGTCGATGTTCTCGGCCTGCAGGATCTGCTTCAGCAGGCGGATCTGGTCATCGGTGTCGAGGATGGTGAAATCCGGGCGCAGACCAACGAGTTCGGCGTGGCGGCGCAGGATCTTCGTGCCGATGGAGTGGAATGTGCCGAGCCACGGCATGCCTTCACCCACGGCGCCGATCAGCGCGGTGATGCGCTCCTTCATTTCGCGCGCGGCCTTGTTGGTGAAGGTCACGGCCAGGATTTCGCCGGCACGCGCGCGGCTCGTGGCGATGATATGCGCGATGCGGCTCGTGAGAACCCTGGTCTTGCCGGTGCCTGCGCCCGCGAGCACCAGCACCGGGCCATCAAGCGATTCCACCGCCCGGAATTGCTCCGGGTTCAGCCCTTGCAGATAGGCCGCCGGACGCGACGCGGCCATGGCACGCGCGGCAATGCCCCCGGCCGGATGCGCAGGCGGGGGAGTCCATTCATCGAGGGAGAGCGGATTGGACAATCCGGGTTCCTTTGCTGGAGCAAAACGGTTTGAAGCCGGCATTATCGCTGATTCGCGAACAAGGCGTATTCTCGATCAGATGGGGCCAAGCGGTGTTTCCCGCAAGCAAGCTTCGCGCATTCCTGTGGTCGCAGCCCTTGCAAGCCGAGCCGTGAGGCACCAGTCTGCCCGCCAGAGAAACCTTGCTCCGGAGAATCACACTATGCCCGCGATGAGCCAACTGACGAAGCCTGCCTTCACCCATATGCTCGGTGCGCTCGATCGCATCCTCGACAAGCTGGCAGCGCATTGCGAGGCGAAGAAGGTGGATCCGGCGGTGTTCATGACCCTTCGCCTCTTCCCGGACATGTTCCCCCTGACCCGGCAGGTGCAGATCGCCTGCGATTTCGCCAAGGGTGCGGCGGCGCGCCTCGCGGGCCGCGAGAACCCTTCATGGACCGATACCGAGACCACCCTTCCCGAACTGAAGGAGCGCATTGCCAGGACGATCGAATTCATCGCAGCGATTCCCGATGCGGAAATCGATGGAAGCGAGGAGCGCACCATCACGCTGAAGATCCGCGGGCAGGAGATGTCCTTCCCCGGCCTCACCTATCTCAATTTCGTGGTGCTGCCGAATTTCTATTTCCACCTTTCCACGGCCTACGGAATTCTGCGGAATGGCGGCGTGGATATCGGCAAGAACGATTTCCTCGGGCGGAACTGATCAATAAGCTTGCAACCTGGCGGGTTGTGCCGGCATGGGGGGTGTGAATGTCTGAGGTGAAACCGGGCGAGCATCGCCTGATGGCGGCGGTGCCCGTGAGCATCGAATGCCCGGATGCGATGCTCTCCGCCGTGCGTTATGTGCTCGATGGCGAATATGAAAGCCACCATGACGGCACCGATCTCGATATTCTCGATATCGGGGCGAATGTCGGCTCCTTCGCGCTCTGGGCCACGCGCCGCTGGCCCGGCAGCCGGGTGCGCAGCTTCGAGCCCAACCCGGAGACCTTCGCGATCCTGAAGCGCAATGTTGCGGGCTACGGCCAGGTGCAGCCCTTCAACGCGGCGATCTACCCCTCCGACAAGGCCCGCGAGGCCTTCTTCAGCCGCTATGCCGGTGACGGCGAGGCGGGCCTCCTGCGCTATATCGGCGATACCTTCCGCGCGGGCGTGATTGAGCCGAGTTTCGAGGTCGATATCATCCGCCCGGAGGCCCTCGGCTCTGCCGATATCGTGAAAATCGACATCGAGGGCGGCGAAGCCGAGGTGCTCGCCGCACTTGACCTGACGAAAACGGCGCTGGTGCTCGCCGAATTCCAGAACCGCAAGGCGCGGCTTTCCATGCAGGCGGTGTTCCGCGATCACGGTTTCGAAGCGATCCTCGACGAGGAATGCCCGTGGGACCCCATCCTCGATTACATGGATTATCGCCGCGACCTGATGGGCGATATCTACGGCCGGATGTTCTACCGGCGCAGGGGGCAGGCCCGGCTCATGCACCGCCCGCCCGCAGCTTGAGGCTTGAATTCCGCAAATAGGTCAGGCACGCTGACCCATATTGCGAACAGGACGCTCGCCGGAGCGCCGCTTTGAGGGAAGAACCGCCATGCGCCCGTCACCGGAGGTCGTCGCCGCGGCGACGCTCGAGTTCCAGCGTCGTTTCGGCAATCGTGCCGTCACCAGCCAGTCGGTCCGCGAGCAGCATGCCCACACGACGACGTGGATTCCCAACCAGCCGCCGGATGTCGTGGTCTTCGCCGAGAGCGAGGAGGATGTGCGCGATGCGGTGAAAATCGCCGCCGCGCATCATCTGCCGATCGTGCCCTTCGGCACCGGTTCTTCGCTGGAAGGGCATGTGAATGCGCCGTTCGGCGGCGTTTCCATCGACATGCAGGGCATGAAGAAGATCCTCGCGGTGCATCCCGAGGATCTCGACTGCGTGGTCGAGCCGGGCGTGACGCGCAAGCAGCTCAACGAATATCTCAAGAGCTACGGGCTGTTTTTCCCCATCGATCCGGGGGCGGATGCCTCGATCGGCGGCATGGTGGCGACCCGCGCTTCCGGCACCAATGCCGTGCGCTACGGCACGATGAAGGACAATGTCCTGGCGCTCGAAGCCATTCTCCCCAATGGCGAAAAGCTCGTGACCGCGCGGCGCGCGAAGAAGACCTCCGCCGGTTATGATCTCACGCGCCTGCTCGTGGGCTCCGAGGGCACGTTGGGCATCGTGACGAAGATCACGCTGAAGCTCTCCGGCCTGCCGGAGGCGGTTTCGGCTGGGGTCTGCCCGTTCCCGGATATCGAGAGCGCGGCGAATGCCACGATCCTCACCATCCAGTCCGGCCTGCCGGTGGCACGAATCGAGTTGCTGGACGAGGTGCAGATCCGGGCCTGCAACCAGTATTCCAAGCTGAACCTGGCCGAGCAGCCGACGCTCTTCGTGGAATTCCACGGCACGGAGCAGGGCGTGGCCGAACAGGCCGAGCGCTTCGGCGAGATCGCGGCCGATCTTGGCGGCGGTCCCTTCAGCTGGGCCACGAAGCCGGAGGATCGCACGAAGCTCTGGGAGGCCCGCCACAATGCCTATTGGGCTTCGCTCACGCTCCGGCCCGGCGCGAAAGGCATTTCCACCGATGTCTGCGTGCCGATCTCGCGCCTCGCGGAATGCATTGCCGAGACCAAGGCCGATCTCGAATCCGCGGGCCTCATATCGCCTATCGTGGGCCATGTGGGCGACGGCAATTTCCACTGCCTTCCGCTGATCGACATGTCGAACGAGGCGGAAATCGCCGCCGCGAAGGGCTTCATGGCTCGGCTTGTGGAGCGCGCGCTGGCCATGGAAGGCACCTGCACCGGCGAACATGGCGTGGGGCAGGGCAAGATGAAATACCTTGAAACCGAACTTGGCGCGCCGGCTCTGGATGCCATGCGTCTCATCAAGCAGGCGCTTGACCCGAAAAATCTTATGAATCCCGGAAAGATCGTCATGATTGGGTCGTGATCCTCGGGAAAGCTCGCGCGGGAGCATTTTCCGATGTGACCGGATCAGCTCGGATGCTCTATCTCTTTGTTTAATCGCATTTTCTTTCACGCGAACCGGTTTCCACTTTGCTTGAAAATGCTCTAGATTGGCTGCATCAGGCGAGCACCGGGGAATCAGCCACGGTCGAAACGAGGTGTCCAGGGTTTGCGGATCATCAGGGAAAGCCTCACGGCACTGGCGGCGCTTCTGGCCCTCGCCCTTGTGGCGCTTGCCGCCGTGCCCCCCTTCATGGATTGGAAGCCATGGCGCGAGCGTCTCGCCGCCGTGGTGTCGCCCGCCATCGGCCAGCCCGTGCGCTTCGGCGGGGAGCTTCGCCTCTCTCTGCTGCCGAGGCCCGAAATCGACGCGGATGAGGTTTCGATCGGCCCGGAGGACCGCCCGCTGCTGAAAGCGGGGCGGCTCACGCTGTCTCTGGACCTCACGGCTCTGGCGCGAGGCGCCTTCCAGTTCACCGAGGCGCGGGGTGACAACGTGGCCCTGCGAGTCGAAACCTTCGACGTGATGCCGAAGCCGGGCGATCTTGCGCGCTCCGGCCACAGAATCGGGCTTGACCGCCTCACCCTCAGGGGCCTGACCCTGCTCCGCGCCGGCGGCGACGAGCCCATCGCGCCACCGCTCGATGTGATGCTGGAGGCATCCGATCTCGCCGGGCCCTTCCGTTTCGAGGTGCTCATCCCCCGCGAGGGGCTGGAATGGCGCGGGCAGGTGGGGCGCTTCGAGGACGGGCGCGCGCGCTTCCGCGCCATGGGGGAAGATCACCCGCGGGCGATCCGCGCCACGCTGGATGGTTGGCTGGGCCAGCCTGGCGCCGCGACGCCCTCGACCTTCGACGGGCAGGTGCAGTTGACCGGCAACCCGACCTTCGGGCGAGGCGGGGATAAAGTGCAGATGCCGTTCGATCTTCAGGCGCGCCTGCTCGTTCAGGCCGGGCAGGTTCTGGCTGATCCGGTCGCGCTGAATATCGGCGGCGAGCGGGGCCTTGCGACCACCGGCAAGGCCTTTCTGGATTATGCCGGCGCGCGGCCCGCCCTGCGCCTCGAACTGGGTGCCCGGCGCTTCGATCTCGCCCGCCTCATGGCCCGCGATCCGCAGCGCGATCCCGATCCGCGCGATTGGCTCGCGGAGGGAAACATGGTGCTCGACTGGCTGAGCGAGATCTTGCGCGAAAGTGTGCCGCTGGATCTCGTGTTTGATCTTGGCATCACGCAGGTGCAATTGGCCAATGGCGCGGCGCAGGATGTGCGCATGCAAATGGGCTTGCGTGAAGGGGCCTTGGCCATCGACCGGCTCGAGGCGCGGCTTGCTGGCCGCAACAGCCTTTTCTTCGAGCGCGGTGCCGATGCCCGCGACCCGCTGGACGGCATGGTGCGGCTCGGCTTTGCCGATCTCCCGGCCTTCGCGCGCGCCTTCGGGCTTGCGGTGCCGGAGGGCTTGCCGAACGAAATGAGCCTCGCTGCCCGGCTTTGGCGCAACCAGGGCCGGCTGGAAGCCTCCGATCTCGTGGTCGAGAGCCCGGCCGGCCAGTTGCGTGGCCGCGTCAGCCTCACGCCGTCCCCGCCGGGACGCAGCCTTCCGCCCGTGCTGGCCTTCACGCTTGATGCCGACCGCTTCGATGCGCGCCTCGTCGGCCTGGGCGATCCGCTCGGCAGCCCGGCCTTGTGGCTCGGCATCGACGGGCGGCTGGATATCCGCGAAGTGATCTATGACGGGCGGAGCCTTGGCTCCATCCGTCTGGGCTTCACCCGGGAGGGGCCGCGCACGCGGCTCGACGAACTCACTTTGCGGGGCCGCGCGGGCGAGGAGATCCGCCTCTCGGGCCAGATCGCGGAAGGCGAGATGGTCGCCACCGCCAAGGTCGATGCCGAGAAGCTCGAAGACCTCTCCCGCATGGCCGAGGCCATCGCTCCCGGCGCCTGGACCTCGGCCCTGCGGGCGCGGGCGGGGTTGCTGGAACCGGCGCTGGCGCTGGCGCGCATCCGCATCGACCAGAAGGGTGGAGAGACGATCTGGGCGGTCGAGGGCGAGGGCCGGCTTGGCGGCTCGACGGTGGCGGTGAAGACGCAATCCGAACTGCGCGGCTCGGAGCTTCATCTTTCGCTCACCGGCGAGGTGTCGCAGGCCGATGGCGCCCGGCTTGTCCGGCAGATCGCCGGAGCGGCACCGCCAGCGGGCGCGCGGCTTCCGGTCCAGCCGGGCAAGATCACCCTGGCGCTGGAAGGCAACCCGCGCCGGCAGATGATGCTCAAACTCGATGGCGATGTGCTCGGCACGCAGATTTCGGTCGATGGGGGTCTCAGCCCGTTCCGGGCACAGCCCCTTGACGGGCTCTTCACCCTGCGGGCGGTGGATCTCGCGCCGCTCCATCGGGCGCTGGGTGGCGGAGCGCCCGTTCTTCCCGATGGCACGCCCGCCCGGGTGCAAGGCCGCTTCTTCGCGGAGCCCACCAAGCTCACTCTCACCGCCTTTTCCGGCGAGATCGGCCCCAATCCGGTGCAGGGCGAGATCTCGTTCGATTTCGCACGGGGCGGGCAGGTCGCCGGGCAATTGCGGCTGGGAGACCTGCATCTGCCGACCCTTCTGGCGACCGTGCTGCCGCAAGCGGGGCTCACGACGCTGCAAGGGCCCGTTTCGGCCCGGCCCTTTGCGGCACCCGTCCCGCCCTTCCGCCCGGGCGATCTCCGGATCGAGGCGCGCTCCCTCACCCTTGCGGAAGGGCTTCGCCTCGCGGAACCGAAATTCGTCCTGCGATTCGCGCCCGGACTTTTCGCGATCGAGGGGCTGGATGCCGGGCAGGGCGACGCGCGCCTCGGCGGGCAGATCACGCTTCTGCGAGAAGGGGAGGGCGTGAACCTTGCCGGGCGCCTCACCTTTTCCGATCTGACCCTGCCGGGCGTCGCTGCGCGGGCCGAGGGCGAAATCCCGCTGACGAGCCAGGGCCGCAGCCTTCGGGATCTTCTCGCCAATCTCGGTGGCGCGGGACAGATGAAATTCGAAGGCCTCACCCTCCCCGCGGCTGACCCTGCGGCGATGTCCCGGCTTTTCCAGCGCCCGATGACCGAGCTTTCGCCGATCGACGAGAACCGCCTCGGTGGCCTGCTGGATGCAGAATTGCAGCAAGGCCCGGCACGCCTGCCGCCCCTGTCGCTGCCCATCACGCTGGCCGGCGGCGTGCTGCGCCTTTCCGCCCCGCCCGTGAATGCCGGGCCGGTGACCATCCAGCCGGGTTTCGTGCTTGATCTTCCGCGCCTCACCTATGAGTTGCGGCTGACGCAGCGCCTGCTGGCCTTGCCGAAAGGCTGGCGCGGTGCGCCGCCGGAAATCGCGTTGAGCTGGACCGGCCGGGCCGGCATCCCGCCGGGTGAACCGAGGCGGCAGCTTTCCGTCTCGGCGCTGCTGAACGGGCTGCTGGCCGTGGGGCTCCAGCGGGATCTCGAGATGATCGAGAATTTCGAGGCCGACCAGCGCGAGCGCTCGTTCTTCCTGCGGCGCAGCCGGGTCGAGGCCGAGAGCGAGCGGCGCCGGGTGGAAGCCGAGGCCGAACGTCGCCGCGCCGAGGCGGAGAATGAACGTCGCCGGGCGGAAGCCGAGGCCCAGCGTCGCCGCGCCGAGGCGGAGAATGAACGCCGCCGCCTGGAAGCCGAGGCCGAACGCCGCCGGGCCGCGGAGCAGCCGGCCCCCACGGCCGCACCGCTCAATCTTGTTCCGCAGCTGAGCCCCTGAGGGCACCGCCTTCCATCAGCCGCGTGACGAGATGGATGCGCAGCGCCGAGGAGAGATTGGTGTCGCGCCTTGCGCCATCGACATGCTCCACCAGCGCCGCGACGCTCATGCCGGCTGCCTTCGCCTCGGCTTGAAGGAGCCGCCAGAACGGCTCCTCCAGCGAGATGGAGGTGCGATGGCCGGCAATCGTGAGCGACCGCTTGACGACCGCGCTCATTCGGCAAGCAATTCGCGATATTTCTTCACTTCCGCTTCCACGAAGCTCTTCACATAGGCCGGTTCCAGTTCCTCGCCGGTAGCGGGAAAGCTCGCGAGTTCCGCGAGGCGCTTGGTCACCTT
Source organism: Methylobacterium sp. (assembly GCA_020252645.1). GTDB lineage: Bacteria > Pseudomonadota > Alphaproteobacteria > Rhizobiales > Beijerinckiaceae > Rhabdaerophilum. The sequence goes on from JADCCN010000001.1 coordinate 175,024, forward strand.
CTCGCTCGAAATGGCCTTGCGCAGCGTCTCGTTGAGCCTGGCGATCACCGCATCGGGCGTGCCGGCGGGCGCGAAGAGGGCGTTCCAGCCTTCATTGGTGAAGGCGGGCAGGCCGGCTTCGCTGGCGGTCGGCACCTGCGGCAGGATTTCCGCCCGCTTCCGGCCGGCCATCACGAGCCCATGCACCTTGCCGCCATTGATGGAGCTCGCAACCGAGGTCGCGGCATCGCAGACGCCATCGACATGGCCGCCCATGGCATCATTCAGCGCAGGGCCCGCGCCGCGATAGCCGATGAGCTCGACCTTCACCTTCGCGGCCTGCAGGAAGAGCTTGCAGATCAGATAATTCGAGGAGCCGATGCCGGCATGGCCCAAGGTGATCTTGCCGGGATTGGCATTGGCATATTCGATGAAGCCCTTCACATCGCTCGCGGGGAAGCCGTTCTTCAGCGCAATCACCGGCAGCGTCTTCGCGATCATCCCGATGGGCTTGAAGCTGTCGGGACTGAACTTCAGATCCTTGTGGATGGTGTAGGTTGCAGCATTGGTGCCGGCATTGCCGATCACCAGCGTGTAGCCATCGGGTGTCGCCGCGGCCGCACGCGTGAGGGCGGTCGAGCCGCCTGCGCCGCCGATATTCTCGATGAGAATGCGCTGGTTGAGGATCTGGCTCATCTCATCCGCCGCGATCCGCGCAATGATGTCGGACGTCCCGCCCGCCGCGAAGGGCACGATCAGCGTGATCTGCCTTTCGGGGTAGGTCTGGGCGGAAGCCGTGCCGGCGAACGAAGCGAAAGCGAGCGAAAGCAGAAGGCGATGCATGAATTTCTCCTCCGAAAGAGCCCGCTCCGCCAGGCGTTGGATGGCTGATGGAACGGCAGGCTAGAGCATGCTGTGAAAAAGTGGAATCCGGTTTTCCACAAAAAAGCATGCGATAACAATAAGAGAAGAGCATGATGTGCTTCCGTCTGAACACATCATGCTCTAAAGCGCGGTTGTGATCTGGTGCGAGCGCTTCGGCAAGTTCATCTTGGCCGCGAAATACCGCTGAAGGCTCTGCATCAGCCCGGCCCGATCATCTTCGCGGGATCGACGATCGCATCGAAATCCTCACCGGGGATGCCGAGTGCGATGGCTTCCTCGCGCAATGTCGTGCCGTTCTTGTGGGCGTATTTCGCAACCTTCGCCGCGAGATCATAGCCATATTTTTCCTTGAGCGGTGTCACCAGCATCAGCGAGTTCTTTAGGCCGCGCTCGATATTGTCGAGGCGCGGCTCGATGCCGACGACACAGTTATCCGTGAACGAGATCGCGGCATCCGCGAGCAGTTGCACCGATTGCAGGAAGTTGTAGGCCATCATCGGGTTGAAGACATTCAACTCGAAATGGCCCTGCGATCCGGCAAAGCCGATCGCGGCGTTGTTGCCATGGATATGGGCCGCGACCTGCGTCAGCGCCTCGCACTGGGTCGGGTTCACCTTGCCCGGCATGATCGACGAGCCCGGCTCGTTCTCCGGCAGCGCGAGTTCGCCGAGGCCCGAACGCGGCCCCGAACCAAGAAAGCGGATGTCATTCGCGATCTTGAAGCAGCTCATCGCCACGGTGGTGATCGCGCCATGGGTCATCACCATCGCATCATGCGCCGCGAGCGCCTCGAACTTGTTCGGCGCAGAGGTGAATTTCAGGCCCGTGATCGCCGCGATGCGCTCGGCCACCTTCTCCGCAAAGCCGATGGGGGAAGCGAGGCCGGTGCCGACGGCGGTGCCGCCCTGCGCGAGTTCCATCAGCATGGGCAGCGTCATCTCGATGCGGGCGATGCCGTTCTCGATCTGCTTGGCGTAACCGGAGAATTCCTGCCCGAGCGTCACCGGTGTCGCATCCTGCGTGTGGGTGCGGCCGATCTTGATGATCGACGCCCAGGCCTTGGCCTTGTCGTCGAGCGCCTTGTGCAGGTGCTTCAGCGCCGGGATGAGGCTCTCCACCACCTCCGCCGAACAGGCGATATGCATCGCCGTGGGGAAGGTGTCGTTGGAAGACTGGCTCATGTTGACGTGGTCGTTCGGGTGGACCGGCTTCCTGGAGCCCATCTCGCCGCCCATCATCTCGATGGCGCGGTTCGAGATCACCTCGTTCGCGTTCATGTTGGACTGCGTGCCCGAGCCCGTCTGCCAGACGACGAGGGGGAAATGCGCGTCGAGCTTACCGTCGATCACTTCCTGCGCAGCCTTGATGATGACCTCGCCGAGCTTCGGATCGAGCTTGCCCAAAGCGATGTTGGCTTCCGCCGCCGCGCGCTTCACCACGCCCAGGGCCTTGATGATGGGCTTCGGCTGCTTCTCCCAGCCGATCTTGAAATTGCCCAGCGAACGCTGCGCCTGCGCCCCCCAATAGACCGAGGCATCCACCTCGATCGGCCCAAAGGTATCGGATTCAGTGCGGGTCGCCATGGTCGCGCCTCATCGAAGGGATGTTCAGGATGAACGGCGTTCTAGCGAAGGGCGCCATCAAGGGCAATCGGCGGAAAGGGGGAGGTCGCTCACCGGGGAAGGCGACAGGCGGAAAAGCGGGAAAAAGAATTGCCCATTCGGGATACTCCCGGAACATGAGGCGAAAATGCGAAAAAACATCATGAGAATTTTAAGAGTTATCATCTTGAAAAATTTGAAAAATTCATTCCCGTTCGCCTTTCCCTGCCGGCGATCCGCAGGCGAACGGAGTGATCATGAAAATCTATCTGAGGAAAAACGCCTCGAAGGGGCGGCCGCAAGGCGCGGTTATTTCTTCTTCCGGAAGGCTTCGAGGCTTACAACCTCGGCGCTCCCGGGCGGGGCGGCGGGGTCATCGCCCTTGGGCACCGGGCTTGCCGCCTCGGCCTTGCCGGCATCCCTCTCGGCGGGTTCAGACTTGGGCTTGCGCGTCTTCTTCGCGGCCGATGCGGCCTTCACGGGCTGGATATTATCGGCCTCGATCGGCTTCGGCTTGCCGGTGCTGGACTTTTCCCGGGCGGAAATCCGTTCGAGCGTGTCGCGGGTGGAGCCATCGCCCTCGTCATCCGCCTCGGCATCGTTGTCGGCCAGAGCCTCGTCCACGGCGAATTTCAGGCCGAACTGCACGGAAGGGTCGAAGAAGCCGGTCATCGCCTCGAAGGGGATGAGCAGACGCTCCGGCACCCCCCCGAAGGAGAGGCCGACCTCGAAGGCATGATCCGTTACCAGCAAATCCCAGAACTGGTGCTGGAGCACGATCGTCATCTCGTCCGGGTGCTTCTCCTTCAGGCGCGAGGAGAGGCGCACGCCCGGCGCGTCGGTGCGGAACGAGATGTAGAAATGGTGCTCTCCCGGCAGGCCGTGCTTCGCGCCATCTTGCAGGACCTTCCGCACGACGCCGATCAGCGCCTGCTGCACCATGACATCGTAGCGGATCAGATCCTCGGATGCGGGCTCGGTCATGGGTCAGGCTTTGCAAAAGGCTCGGGAAAGAAGAAGTCCGGACGAACAGCATAATGCGATCATGCCCCGCCTGTCACCTGTGGCGTGACCCCAAAAGCATGAAGAAGGTTGCAGAACGAACCGGCCGGCATGGAGAGGGGAAAGGGAAAGTGGCAGGGTTCTGTTGCCAGGCCCCTGCCGGCCCCGCCTTCAGGGGCTAACCTGAAGGGCTTTGGTTCGGTCTTTCAAACCGCGTTACGCGGCCTGAGCAACCGGAGCATAGTTGTCGTTGGCAACTATTTAGGTGACCCGATGACGGCGGTATCATGCCGGGCGACGACCAACCCTTTACGCCCTCGTCGATCCTGTTTCGCCCCCGCCGAAATCCTCGGTGAGAAGGACTTGGGTGGAGGCGCCGGGTACTGCCCCCGGGTCCGATGGGTTTATTACGATCGCCGTGTATCGCCATAGCCGCCCCGAAGAACGGCAAATTCAATATAGGGATGACGGGCGCGGATTTGAAGGGATAATCGGAGCCCGGCCGTTGCGCTCGAAACCACGGGGGAAATGCTGCGGAAACTGTGGCATTCGCCCCGGAATCGTGCTCCACATCGGCATGCAGAGTTCCGCGGAATGGGAACTCGGGGGCATGCGTTCCGTTTGGAGGAAAGCGACGATGGACCATCTTGCCGATGTCAGGAAGTATACGAGCTCCGTGGACGAGAAAGCCGTCCAGGGTCTTGCCAAGACCTATGCTCTGGTGATGAGCAAGGCAGATACGCGCTATGTCGCCGCGGGCGACCCCGAGGAGGTAAAGCGCGTGGTGGAGAATTTCTGCAGGAAGAAGCTCGGTCGCAAGGAGAGCGACGCGGTTCTCGCCGGCGTCGTGCAGGCCCAGTGCGACAAGATGAAGGCCGACCGCACCAAGTCGCGCATCACGGTCTATTATCTCATCGCCGAGCACTTCAAGGCGCTGTCGATGTTCCATCCGAAGTGAGGCCCCTGCGACGATTGATCGCGGGCGCTCTTCCGATGTGGATAGCTTTCAAGGAGGGTATCGTCCCTCCTTGTTTCGTTTGCGGCCATTGGCTTTGAGGGAAGCGGCGGCGCCGGAAGGAGAGGATGATGCGGGCCTATCACGATCTGATGCAGCGCGTGCTCGACGAGGGTGTCGAGAAAACCGACCGCACCGGCACCGGCACGCTCTCGCTTTTCGGCGCACAGATGCGCTTCGATCTTGGGGCCGGCTTCCCGCTGGTGACGACCAAGAAGCTGCATCTGAAATCCATCATCCACGAGCTGATCTGGTTCCTCTCGGGTGAAACGAATATCAAGTATCTGAAAGAAAACGGTGTTTCGATCTGGGACGAATGGGCGGACGAGAATGGCGATCTCGGCCCGGTCTATGGCCAGCAATGGCGGAGCTGGCCTGCGCCCAATGGCACAACCATCGACCAGATCGACCTGCTGCTGAAAGACTTGAAGCGCGCGCCGGATTCGCGTCGCCTCATCGTTTCGGCCTGGAACCCCACGGATGTCCCGAAAATGGCTCTGGCACCGTGCCATTGCCTGTTCCAGTTCTATATTGCGCAGCCCAAAGGGGCGAAGCGGCCGCGGCTTTCCTGCCAGCTTTACCAGCGCTCGGCGGATCTCTTGCTGGGCGTGCCGTTCAACATCGCCTCCTATGCGCTTTTGACCCACATGATTGCTGAGGTGAGCGACCTCGATGTGGGCGATTTCGTCCACACCTTCGGGGATGTGCATCTCTATTCGAACCACCTTGAGCAGGCGCGGCTGCAGCTCTCGCGTGCGCATCGCCCGTTGCCGCACCTGAAGCTCAATCCAGCGGTGAAGAGCCTGTTCGATTTCCGCTTCGAGGATATCGCCATCGCGGGGTACGACCCGCACCCCGCCATCAAGGCGCCGGTGGCGGTATGAGTGTGTCGCTCAAAGCTGTGCAGGAAGCTGTGTATGCGGCTTCACATCGCTACACCGAGACATACGGTATTCAACGAAGTGGCGATTGGGTAGCACTCAAGCTCTGCGAAGAAGCCGGAGAGGTGGTTCAGAGCTATATCAAGGCGACAGGACGGAGCCGGCACGGTCAGATTGGCACCGACCAAGGGCGCCAGGCTATTGCGGATGAATTGGCGGATCTGATCGGAATGGTCGTCATTCTTGCCACGGAAGCGGGATTGGATGCAGATCGTGACCTGATTCCGGCGATTGAGAAGAAATGGCACACAAGCCTCCGGCCAACCGAATGACCGAACTCGTGCTCATCGCCGCGCAGGCGAAGAATCGCGTGATCGGCGACGATAACCGCTTGATCTGGCGGCTGAAGAGCGACCTCCAGCGTTTCCGTGCATTGACCATGGGGCATCCGCTCATCCTCGGCCGGAAAACTTTTGACTCGATCGGCAGGCCGCTGCCCGGCCGTTCGATGATCGTGCTCACGCGGGATGCCGCCTGGCAGGCCGAGGGCGTGCGGGTGGCGCATTCGGAAAGCGAGGCGCTCGCAATCGCGGGCGAGGAAGCCGAAATGCTTGGCGTGAAGAGGGTTTTCGTGGCCGGTGGCGGGGAAATCTACCGCCTGTTCCTGCCTTCCGCGCACCGGCTCGAGATCACCGATGTCGCGCTCGAGCCGGCCGGCGATGCGACTTTTCCGCCCATCGATCCGGCCCTCTGGCGGGTTCAAAAGGAGCAATCCTTCACCAAATCGGCCGATGACGAAGCAGACTTTCGCTTTCGCACCTATGTTCGGCGTTGACCTTCTGCCGATCAGGACCCACATCAGTTGCAACGGAACTTGACGAGTTCGGACGAGACGAAGGACAGTTCATGCCCTGGAATAGCAATAACGGCGGAGGCGGCGGCCCCTGGCAGCCCAAGGGACAGGGGCCCAAGAACCCCAACCCATGGGGGGGAGGCCCATCCGGCGGCGGGGGTGGCGGCGGCGGACGCGAGCCGCCGGATCTGGAAGAGATCCTGCGCCGCAGTCAGGAAAAGTTGCGCCGGGTGATTCCCGGCGGTGGCGGCGAGGGCGGTTTCGGCAGGCTCGGCGGGCTCGGCATCGGCATTCTGGCCGTGCTCGGCATCATCGGCTGGGGGTTGACCGGCTTCTACACCGTGCGGCCGAACGAGATCGGCATCGAGCGCGTGTTTGGCCAGTTCACTTCGCTCACCGCGCCGGGCCTGAACTGGAACTGGCCCTATCCCGTCGGTCGCATCGACAAGCCCACCATCGGCGTGCAGACGGTCGAGATCGGTCTGCGCATGGGGCCGGGTGGGCGCGGGGTCCGCGATGTCCGCGAGGAGAGCCTGATGCTCACGGGCGACGAGAACATCGTGGATGTGGATTTCACCGTTCTCTGGCTCGTGGATGCGCGGCGACCGCAGGACTTCGTCTTCAATCTCCGGAACCCGGAAGGGACCGTGAGGGCCGTCGCCGAAAGCGCGATGCGCGATGCGATCGGACGGCGCGATATCCAGCCCGTCCTCACCGGCGCCCGCCTCGAGATCGAACGGCAGGTGCAGGAACTGATGCAGCGCACGCTGAATGCCTATGGAGCGGGCATCATCATCCAACAGGTGCAGATGCTGAAGGTTGACCCTCCCAACGAGGTGATCGACGCCTTTCGCGATGTTCAGGCGGCGCGTGCCGACCAGGAGCGCGCCCAGAACGAAGCGCAGGCCTATGCCAACCGCGTGATCCCCGAGGCCCGCGGTGAAGCTTCCCGCATCACCCAGCGGGCCGAAGCCGAGCGTGAGCGCATGATTGCGGATGCGCGCGGCGAGGCGTCGCGCTTCAACGCCATCCTCGACGAATATCAGAAAGCACCGGACGTGACGCGGCAGCGCCTCTACCTCGAAGCCATCGAGCGCATTTTTGGCGGCATGGAGAAGGTGCTGATCGATCCCGGCGAGGGCCGGCAGAACGGCGTGGTGCCGCTGCTGCCGCTCAACGATCTCATGCGCTCACGCGTTCAGGACCAGGGGAAGCGCTGATGATACGCTCGGCACTCGGTTTCGCCGCTGTGGCGGCGGTCATCATCGGCGGCGCCTCGATGTTCTCGGTCGACCAGACCGAGCAGGCGATTGTCACCCAGTTCGGGCAGCCGGTGCGTGTCATCACGCAGCCGGGGCTGAACTTCAAGATCCCCTTCATCCAGCAGGTGATCAGTCTCGAGCGGCGGATCCTCGATCTTGAATCCGCGTCGATCGAGGCAATTACCTCCGATCAGAAGCGGCTCGTGGTGGATGCCTTCGCCCGCTACCGCATTGAGAACCCGTTGCGCTTTTTCCAGGCGACGGCGGGCTCTACGGTCCGCGGTAACCAGCAATTGGGCACCTTCATGGACGCCGCGCTGCGGCGCGTTCTGGGTGAGTCGACCTTTCAACTCGTGGTGAGGGATGATCGCGGTGGCCTGATGGCCAAGATCCGCGATCAGGTGAATGGTGAGGCGGCGGCCCTTGGCGTGTCGATCGTCGATATCCGCATCCGGCGCGCGGACCTGCCCGACCAGAACAGCCAGGCGGTGTTTCGGCGCATGCAGACCGAACGTCAGCGCGAGGCGGCCGAGCTGCGCGCCCAGGGAACGGAAATCTCCGAACGTATCAAGGCCCAGGCGGAACGGACCGCGACGGTCACGCGCGCGGAGGCGGAGCGGTTCGCCCGCGAGACCCTCGGCCGGGGCGAGGCGGAGCGCACGCGGCTTCTGGCCGATGCCCATAACCGCAGCCCCGAATTCTTCACCTTCCACCGCTCGCTTCAGGCCTATGAGAATGGCTTGAAGAGCGGGGACACGAAGCTCGTCATTACGCCGGACAGTAACTTCTTCCGGTATTTCAACAGCCCGACCGGCAAACCGGCCGGGGCCAACTAGAGCATTTTCAAGCGAAGTGGGAACCGGTTCGCGTAAAGAAAATGCGATCAAGAAAAGAGAGAGCATTTTCAAGCGAAGCATGTCCCCGCGAAGGCGGGGATGGGAACCGGTTCGCGTAAAGAAAATGCGATCAAGAAAAGAGAGAGCATTTTCAAGCGAAGCATGTCCCCGCGAAGGCGGGGATGGTTTCCGGTTCGCGTCAAGGAAATGCGATCAATAACAAAAACAGAGAGCGGTCGATCGCATTCATTCCGATCGAATTTCGCTCTAGAGCATGCTGTGAAAAAGTGGAATCCGGTTTTTCACAAAAAAGCATGCGATAACAACAAGATAAGAGCATGGTGTGCTTCCGTCTGAACACATCATGCTCTAGAGCGGATGATCTGGCCCTGTCAGATCGTCCACTGCAGGCGGAGGAACGGTTCGGCGGGCACGTTGTGGCCCGCTTTGTCCCGTTTCTCGTCCCGGGGGAGCGGAGGATGGCCGGGGGAGCGAAAGCGGAGAAGTCCGGTCGCGGAGCATGTCCATGCGCGACCTTCTGATCGCGCTGGCCCTGATGCTTGCGCTGGAAGGGCTCGCTTTCGCGGCCTTTCCGGGCGCCATGCGCCGGGCCATGCGCGATGCCGCTGAGACGCCGGAGAAGGTGCTCCGGCTGGTGGGCCTTGTCTCGGCGGTCGTGGGAATCGTGCTGGTCTGGGCGATCCGGGGTTTCCCCCTGATCAACCTATCGTGAGCTGCGGTTGAGAAGGCCGTCACGTCGCCAAATCGCCGCAATTGCTACCCTTTTAACTTCCCGAGTGTCGCGGGCGGCGACCCAATGGAACAGGAATGAGGAATAACATGTCTCAAGCCCTACGGGTTCGGTTTGGAGGCCAGCCGCAGCGCGCGGGGGCCGGCGTGACGCGGCTGCTTGCAGTCGTGGTTCTGGCCGTGTCGGTGGTCCTGCCGGCCGCGGCGCAGAATTCGCGCGCGCCGGACAGTTTCGCGGATCTCGCGGAACGTGTGATGGACGCGGTCGTCAACATCAAGGCCTCCCAGCGTGTGGCGCAGCGCAATGTGCCGGCGCCCCAGGTGCCGCCGGGTTCTCCCTTCGAGGATCTTTTCAACGATTTCTTCAATCGCCAGGGCCCGCGCGGGCCGCAGCAAGGCCCACAGCCCAACCAGCGCTCGCAATCGTTGGGCTCGGGCTTCGTCATCGATTCCTCGGGCATCGTGGTGACCAACAATCACGTGATCGCCGAGGCCACGGATGTGTTCGTGGTGTTCAATGACGGTTCGGAACTCAAGGCCGAGGTGCTCGGCAGGGACCCCAAGACCGATCTCGCGGTTCTGCGCGTGAAATCCGACAAGCCGCTCAAGGCGGTGAAGTTCGGCGACAGCGACAAGGCGCGCGTCGGCGACTGGGTGATGGCGATCGGCAACCCGTTCGGCTTCGGCGGCTCGGTGTCGGCGGGCATCGTCTCGGCCAAGCAGCGCAATATCCGCTCGGGCCCCTATGACAGCTTCATCCAGACCGATGCGGCCATCAACAAGGGCAATTCGGGCGGGCCGCTCTTCAACTTGTCGGGCGACGTGATCGGCATCAACACGGCGATCATCTCGCCGTCGGGCGGGTCGATCGGCATCGGCTTCTCGGTGCCCTCGAACCTCGCCATGCCGGTGATCCAGCAGCTGCGCGAATTCGGCGAAACCCGCCGCGCCTGGCTCGGCGTCGCCATCCAGGACCTGGATGACGAGACCGCCGAAGCCCTGAAGCTCGGTGCCAAGCGCGGCGCCATGGTGACTGGCGTCGACGAGAAGGGCCCGGCCAAGCCGGCCGGCATCGAGCGCGAGGATGTCATCGTGCGCTTCGATGGTCAGGACATCAAGAACAGCCGCGACCTGCCGCGCATCGTGGCGCTCACCCCGATCGGCAAGGAAGTCGATGTCGTGGTGGTGCGCCAGGGCCGTGAGGTCGTGCGCAGGGTGACGCTGGGTCGCCTCGATGAATCGCCGCAGCAGGCCTCGTTCCAGCAGAACGAGCCGCGCAACGCGAATCCCTCGAGCGGCGCCAACATCGTGCCGGGCCTCAATCTCGGCGCGCTCTCGCCGGAGGCTCGTCGCCGCTTCAACGTGAAGGACGGCATCGAGGGTGTGCTGGTGGGCCAGGTCGATCCGAACTCGACGGCTGCCGAGCGTCGCATCTCCGCCGGTGACGTGATCGTGGAAGTGCAGCGCGAGCCGGTGAAGTCGCTGGCGGATATCCGCAAGCGCATCGAGACGCTGAAGAGCCAGGGCCAGAAGCGCGCGCTGTTCTACGTGGCTTCCGGCCCGGAAGGCACCCTGCGCTATGTGACGCTGCCGCTCGAATAAGCGACGGCGGACACCACGAATGCGAAAGGCGGGGCCGAAACCCCGCCTTTTTCATGCATCGGGCCCTGCGCCTCAGGCCTCGACGATATCCTCGTCGCGATAGCCTTGGGCGTAGAGCAGGGTGCGCAGATCCGTATGGTCGATGCGGGCATGGGCGGCCTCCGCCACGATGGGCTTGGCGCGGAAGGCCACGCCAAGCCCGGCCTCGCCGAGCATCGCGAGATCATTCGCGCCATCGCCGACGGCCAGCGTTTCGCTGGCCGAGATTCCGCGCGCATCACGCAGCTCGATCAGCGTCTCGCGCTTGGCTTCGCGACCGAGGATGGGATCGGCGACGAGGCCGGCAAACTGGCCGTTCTCGATGATCAGCGTGTTCGAGCGATGCATGTCGAAGCCGATCCTGGTGCTGATCGGCCCGGTGAAGACGGTGAAGCCGCCGGAAACCAGCGCCGTATAGGCGCCGGCCCTGCGCATGGTGCGCACCAGCGCCTTGCCACCGGGCGTCAGGGTGATGCGCTCGCCGATCATGCTTTCCACCACGTCGGCCGGCAGCCCCTTGAGCAGCGCGACGCGTTCGCGCAAGGCCGGCTCGAAGGCGATCTCCCCGCGCATCGCGCGCTCGGTGATGGCCGAGACATGGGCCTTCAGGCCGACGGCATCGGCGAGTTCGTCGATGCATTCCTGCCCGATCATCGTGGAGTCCATGTCGGCGAGAAACAGCTTCTTGCGCCGCGCGGCTGCCGGCTGGACGATCACATCCATGGGCGCGCCCGGCATGGCCGAAAGGATGGCCTCCCGTGCTGCCGCGAGCCCGGGCGGCAGGTGGAAATCGACAGCCCGGCCGGGAGAGAGAACGCTCAACTCCGCCTGTGGCACGGCCTCGCGCAGCCGCGCGAGGCGCGGCAGATCGAGAAGCCCGCTGCCTTCCGGCACCACGACGGTCGCGACAAGAGACGGATCGGCATTGGCGGCAGCGGCATTCATGGGCTAGGTCCGGTTTCGGCAAGGAAGGAATTCGCGATGGCATTCGCCACCCTGATTGCAGGTCCGACCGCCAGCGGCAAGTCGGCCCTGGCGATCGCAATCGCCGAACGCAGCGGCGGCAGCGTCGTCAACGCGGATTCCATGCAGGTTTATGCCGATCTCCGTGTGCTTTCCGCTCGCCCCACGCCAGAGGAAGAGGCACGCGTGCCGCACGCGCTCTTCGGTTTCGTGCCTGCCGGAGAGGAATATTCCGTGGGGCGCTATCTCGCGGATTCGGCACCCCCCATCGCCGAGGCACGGGCGAAGGGCCGTGCCATCGTGATCGCGGGTGGAACGGGGCTCTATTTCCGGGCGCTGACGGAGGGCCTGATGCCATCGCCGCCGATCAATCCCGCGGTTCGGGTGGAATGGCGGCAGCGCGCGGCGGCGGGGGAGGATCTGCATGCAGCACTCCGCGCCTGCGACCCGCAGCGCGCAGCAGCCTTGCACCCTCAGGATACGCCGCGCATCCTGCGGGCCATCGAACTCTTTCACGCCACCGGCCGCACCTACACCGAATGGCTCCGCGACAATCCCGGCGAGCCGCTGCTCCGGCCGGGTGAATGGCGGGGAATTTTTCTCAACCCGCCCCGCACAATGCTGCATGCCCGGATCGATGCCCGTTTCGAGGCGATGATGGGCGAGGGCGCGCCGGAAGAGGTGCGGAGGCTTCTGGCGCATCAACCCCCCTTGCCGGCCAATCTCGGGGTGATGAAGGCTCATGGCGTGCCGCATCTCGCGCGCCTTCTGCGGGGCGAGATGGACCGCGCTGAAGCGGTTCGTCTGTCGCAGCAGGATACGCGCGCCTATGCGCGGCGGCAGGTGATTTTCGCGCGGCGGTATCTCTCCGGCAAACTTTGGCAATGGGTGGAGAGCGCGGAAGAGGTGCCTAAAGCATTTTCAAGCGAAGTGGAAACCGGTTCGCGTGAAGAAAATGCGATAAAACAATGAAATAGAGCATTTTCCGATCAAGTGGATTCCGGTTGATCGAAGAAAATGCGACCAGACAAAAAGAGAGCATTTTCAAGCGAAGCATGTCCCTCGCGAAGGCGGGGACGGAAACCGGTTCGCGTGAAGAAAATGCGATAAAACAATGAAATAGAGCATTTTCCGGTCAAGTGGATTCCGGTTGATCGAAGAAAATGCTCTAGAGCATGATGTGTTCAGACGGAAGCACATCATGCTCTTCTCTTATTATTATCGCATGCTTTTTTGTGAAAAACCGGGTTCCACTTTTTCACAGCATGCTTTAGGCGGCTGCCGTAGAGCCCAGGCCGGGCTTCTCCTGCACATCGACTTCGGTGCAGACCTTGTTGCGCCCCGTGCGCTTTGCGGTGTAGAGCGCGCGGTCGGAGCGGTCCATCAGTTCGTCGAGATTGGTGCTCCTGCGGTTCATCGCGACGCCGAGCGAGATCGTGGGGCGGATTTCGTGTTCGCCCACCACCACCACGGTCTGCTCGACGCGCCGGCGCAGCTTCTCGGCGAAGGCGGTGGCGGAATCGATATCGGTGTCGGGCAGGATGACGGCGAATTCCTCGCCGCCCACGCGTGCCGCCATGTCGGTATTGGGTCGCAGCGGCGCCTTCAGCACATCCGCCACGCGACGCAGGACGGTGTCGCCCGCGCCGTGGCCATAGGCGTCGTTGATGTGCTTGAAATGGTCGATGTCGAGCGAGATCAGCGCCAGCGGGCGATGCGCGGTCTGGCTTTCGGCCAGCTTCACCAGGGCCGATTCGCGGAAGGCGCGACGGTTCGGCAGGGAGGTCAGCGGATCGAGATGCGCAAGCGCCCAGAGCTCCTGCTCCAGCCCGCGGCGCTGTTCCATCTCGTCCATCAGCATCTTCTTCTGATGTTCGAGCTCAAGCTGGGCGCGTTTCTGGGTCGTGATGTCGTGGAAGGAGGCGAGCAGGCCATCCTTCGTTGGCATCGAGGAGACGCGCAGCCAGCGGGAATCGGTCTGCGTGCGATGGTGGAACTCGAATTGCACCGCCTTGCCCGAACGCAGGACCGTGAGGTTCCGGGCCCAGGCCCCGGCGGTGGCGACATCGCCGAACAGGCGCATCATCGAGGTGCCAACCATCTGGTTGATATCCTCATGGCCGGAAAGATCGGCCGCTGACTTGTTCGCATAGAGCAGGACCGCATCCACCACCTCGCCATGCGAATCGCGCAACGGGGTCGCGGCGACCATCGCTTCGGGCGTGTTGTCGAGCAGGTTGCGCAGGAAATCGTCCTTGTGCTCCCTTGGCATGCACAAGGTAACGAACATGCGGCGATGCGTGCTGTCCTCCATCGGAAGGAACAGGCATTCCCAGTGATGCACCAGACAGTTCGGTTTGGTGATGTGGTTGATGCAGACCGCATCGTTCAGTTCATGGGCCTCCTGGCAGCCCATGCGATAAAGTTCGGCCGTTTCGGGCGCGATGGCGGAGGTCGATTTCCCGGTAATGGCCTGGCCATCATGGTCGGGCACGCGAGCCCCGGCATAGAGAAAGGCATAATCGCCTTCGCCATTTTGCTCGAGCACCACCAGATGCGAACCATAGGCCTTCATCACCTCGCTGGTGAGCATGGCGATGGTGGCCTGCTCGCCTGCGGCACGCTCCTTCCGGTAGAGGCGCAACAGGTAGGATGCTTCGGACGAGCGCAGCCGTACCTCGATATCTGCTGTGAAGACCTCGTTCAGCACGTGCGGCTTTCATTTTTTTTCGAATCGCTCCGCCCAGTTTTATGCGATATTTCTTTGCAAATCGTTCATGAGTTGGGGGTGCAGGAGGCACTTGTCAGCGCGGCACCGGGCCCTAGCTTCTTGCCCAACGGTGCCGGCATCACGAATGCGCATCGCAAGAGATTGGGAGGATGTAGACCATGACCACGAAAAACGGGGCTTCCGGCACACGCCGGTCTGTCATGAAGACACTCGGTGTGGCTGCGGCCGCCACGGTTGCGATGCCGAATGTCAGCCGCGCGCAGACGATCAACTGGAAGTTTCAGTCAACCTGGCCGACCAAGGATATCTTTCACGAGTTCGCGCAGGATTTCGCCAAGCGCGTCAATGAAATGGCGGGCAACCGGCTGAAGCTGGAAGTGCTCCCGGCAGGTGCGATCGTCCCGGCCTTCCAGATGCAGGATGCGGTGAATGCCGGCATTCTCGATGGCGGGCACGGCGTCTGCGCCTATTGGTACGGCAAGAACAAGGCCTTCTCGCTGTTCGGCACGCCGCCGGCGCTCGGCTGGGATGCGAACGGCTTCCTGAGCTGGATGAACTATGGCGGCGGCTACGAGCTCTATAATGAACTCGTCGGCAGCATCATGAAGCTGAACCTCGTCGGCTTCCTCACGGGCCCGATGCCCTGCCAGCCGCTCGGCTGGTTCAAGAAGCCGATCACCAGCGCCGACGACTTCAAGGGCTTGAAGTATCGCACGGTCGGCCTCGCGGCGGACCTGATGCGTGAAATGGGCGCTGCGGTGACCATTCTCGCCGGCGGCGAAATCGTTCCGGCGCTGGAGCGTGGCGTGATCGATGGCGCGGAATTCAACAACCCGACTTCCGATACGCTGCTGGGCTTCCCGGATGTGTCGAAGGCCTACATGCTCCGCTCCTTCCACCAGGATGCGGAAGCCTTCGAGATCATCTTCAACAAGGGCAAGTTCGATGCGCTGCCGGCCGAACTCAAGGCGATCGTGAAATACTCCGCCGAGTCCGCCTCCTCCGACATGCTCTGGAAGGCGCTCGACCGCTACTCCAAGGACATGGAAGCCCTGAGGGGTCGTGGCGTCCAGATCATCGAGACGCCGACGGCCGTCCTGCAGGCGCAGCTCGATGCCTGGGGCAAGGTGATCGAGAAGCTCTCGGCCGAGAACGCCTTCTTCAAGAAGGTCGTCGACAGCCAGATCGCCTGGGCGAGGCGCATGCGCACCTACGAGATCGCCAACACGCCGGACCGGCTGATGGCCTCGAAGTCCATCCTCAAGATCTGACCATCCCGAACCTAGGGGAGGTGGCCGCAAGGGCCTCCTCCCTTTTCGTTTCCGGTTACCGGCTCGCCTTCAAGAAAGCCGGGTCCGCATCATCAGTCGTGGGGGCGTCATGGCGAATATTTCCTCGCCGCATCTCAATGCGGTCCTCTGGTCGGTCGCGCTGGCGGTTCTTGCCTATCTGGCATTTGTCGTCTTCACCAATCGTCGCTCGCTCTCCATCGACACCGTGCTGCATGGCATCGACCAGATCTCGGTGTCGGTCGGGAAGTTCGGTGCCTGGTCGATCCTGATCCTCACGCTCGCGATGTGCTACGAGGTTTTCGCGCGCTACCTGTTGCAGGCGCCCACGGAATGGGCGTTCGACATGAGCTACATCCTCTATGGCGCGCTCTTCATGCTGGCGGGGCCCTATGCGCTGTCGCGCAATGGCCATGTGCGCGGCGACTTCCTTTATCGGCAATGGCCGGTGCGCCGGCAGGCCGCCGTCGATCTCGTGCTCTATTTCCTGTTCTTTTTTCCCGGAATTCTCGCGCTCTGCTATGCGGGCTATGGCTTTGCGGCCTTCTCCTGGATGATCGGCGAGCATTCCTCGAACTCGCCCAATGGTCCGCCGCTTTACCACTTCAAGACCTTGATCCCCGTTGTGGGCGGGCTGATGCTGTTGCAGGGCTGCGCCGAGGTGGTTCGTGCCTTCCTTGCCCTGAAGACCGGCGAATGGCCGCAGCGCCTCCATGATGTGGAGGAAACCGAAAAGATCATTCTCGAGCAGGCCGAAGCCGCGCAGAAGGGCGTCGCGTGATGTTTGGATTGTCGAACCCGGAACTCGGCGTGCTGATGCTCGCCCTGTTCATCGTCTTCATCATGTTCGGGTTTCCGATTGCCTTCACGCTGATGGCCCTCGGATTCTTCTTCGGCTATATCGCCATGGGCGACACCGTGCTGCAGCTCGTGGTGCAGCGCGCCTATTCGGTGATGGCGAATGACGTGCTCGTCTCCATCCCGCTCTTCGTCTTCATGGGCTACATCATCGAGCGCGCGAACATCCTCGACCGATTGTTCAAGTCGATCCAGCTCGCGATCGGCTGGATGCCCGGCGCGCTGGCCGTGGCGACGCTTGCGACCTGCGCGATCTTCGCGACCGCCACCGGCATTGTCGGCGCTGTGGTGACGCTGATGGGCCTGCTGGCCTTTCCGGCGATGCTGCGCGCGGGCTATGACGTGAAGCTTTCCGCGGGCGTGGTCTGCGCGGGCGGCTGTCTCGGCATTCTCATTCCGCCCTCGGTCATGCTCATCCTCTATGGCGCGACGGCCGGCGTCTCGGTGCCGAAGCTCTATGCCGGCGCCCTGTTCCCCGGCTTGCTGCTCGCTGGCCTCTACATGCTCTACGTGGTGATCCGCTGCACGATCACGCCATCCCTCGCGCCCAAGCTGCCGCCGGAGGAGCGGGCGACGCTCGGCATCGATTTCGCCAAGGACAAGATGTTCGTGCTGGGCTATATCGCGATCGCGGCGCTGGCGGTCCCGGTGGTCTATTACGGCGTGCTCGCGCTCGAGCACCTGATCAACGCGATCAAGACCGCCATGGCTCCTGCGGGCGCCCGGGTGCGACTTGTCGATTACGAGGTGCCGCCCCTCGTCATCCAGGCCGTGATCGCCGGGGGTATTGCCGGCCTCGTGGCCTTGCTGGCGCTGGGGCGCATGGTCTTCCTGGCACTGGTCTCGAGCTTCTTCCCGCTGACCCTGCTGATCATGTCCGTGCTTGGCGCGATCTTCTTCGGCATCGCGACGCCGACGGAAGCCGCCGCAGTAGGCTCGCTGGGATCGCTGCTGCTGGCGGCGGCCTATCGCTCGCTGACCTTCGAAAAGGTTCGGGAGAGCGTCTATCTTACGGCCCGCACGGCCGCGATGGTGTGCTGGCTCTTCGTCGGCTCTTTCATCTTTTCGTCGATCTTCGCCTATCTTGGCGGGCATGAGCCCATCAAGGCCTTCATGAACTGGATGAACCCGTCGCCGACGATGTTCCTCATCCTCACCCAGATCATCATCTTCGTGCTAGGCTGGCCGCTCGAATGGACCGAGATCATCGTGATTTTCGTGCCGATCTTCCTGCCCTTGCTGCAGCAATACGGCGTGGACCCGCTGTTCTTCGGCATCCTGATCGCGCTGAACATCCAGACGTCGTTTCTCTCGCCGCCGGTGGCGATGGCACCTTTCTACCTGAAGGGGGTGGCGCCGCCACATGTGACGATCAACCAGATCTTCTCCGGCGTGATGCCCTTCCTCTGGATCGTGCTGGTCGCGATGGTGCTGATCTATATTTTCCCGGATATCGCGATGTGGCTGCCGCGCTATCTCTACGGCTGAGGGCCGATTCTAACCCGTTGACGATGCGGGGCGGATGCGTGTAACTTCTGCCTTCTGCCTTCTGCCTTCTGCCTTCTGAATTCTGGAGCGGAACCGTGACCCGTCTCATTCTTGTATGCCGCGCGCCGTGGAGGGAATTGGCCTGAGAAGCCTTTGCCCCGACGGCGCGCATCCCGAAGGCCCCTTCAGCGGGCCTTTTTTATTGCCTTTTTTCACCCCACGCCCCAAACGACCCCCGCGATGACCCGCGACGACACCCCGGAGACGAACCGATGACCGAGATGATGACCGGCGCAGAAATGGTGGTGCGCGCCATGCAGGACCACGATGTGGATACCCTGTTCGGCTATCCGGGCGGCGCGGTCCTTCCGATCTATGATGCGCTGTTCCAGCAGAACTCGGTGCAGCATATCCTCGTGCGGCACGAGCAGGGCGCGGTGCATTCGGCCGAGGGCTATGCCCGCTCCTCCGGCAAGGTGGGCGTGGTGCTGGTGACCTCCGGCCCCGGCGCGACCAATGCCGTGACCGGCCTGACCGATGCGCTGATGGATTCCATCCCCGTGATCTGCTTCACCGGCCAGGTGCCGACGCATCTCATCGGCTCGGATGCCTTCCAGGAATGCGATACGGTTGGCATCACCCGCCATTGCACGAAGCATAATTACCTCGTCAAACGCATCGAGGATCTGTCGCGCATCATCCACGAGGCGTTCTACGTGGCGAAATCCGGCCGTCCGGGCCCGGTTGTGGTGGATATCCCGAAGGACATCCAGTTCCAGCGCGGCGTCTACACCCCGCCGGGCGAGATCATGCACAAATCCTATCGCCCGAAGACGCAAGGGGATCGCGGGCAGATCGAGCGCGCGGTGGAACTGATGATCCGCGCGAAGCGCCCGGTGTTCTATACGGGCGGCGGCGTCATCAATGCCGGGTCGGAAGCCAGCCGCCTGCTGCGTGAACTCGTGCGCCTCACGGGCTTTCCGGTGACTTCCACGCTGATGGGTCTCGGCGCCTATCCGGCGAATGATCCGCTCTGGCTTGGGATGCTGGGGATGCACGGCACCTACGAAGCGAACCTCGCGATGCATGGCTGCGACGTGATGATCAATATCGGCGCGCGCTTCGATGATCGCATCACAGGCCGCCTCGATGCCTTCTCGCCCTATAGCCGCAAGATTCACGTCGATATCGATCCGTCCTCGATCAACAAGAACGTGAAGGTCGAGGTGGGCATCATCGGTGATGCCGCGTCGGTGCTCGCCGAGATGCTTGAGATTTTCCGTGCGAAGAAGCGCGCCGAGCAGGCCGAGGAACTCCGCCCCTGGTGGAAGGAGATCAACACCTGGCGGGCCCGCAATTCGCTGAGCTACAAGAACTCGAAAGAGGTCATCAAGCCGCAATACGCGGTGGAGCGGCTCTATCAGCTTACGAAGAACCGCAAGACCTACGTGACCACCGAGGTGGGCCAGCACCAGATGTGGGCCGCCCAGCACTTCCATTTCGACGAGCCCAACCGCTGGATGACGAGCGGAGGCCTCGGCACGATGGGCTATGGCCTCCCGGCGGCGATCGGCGTGCAGCTCGCGCATCGCGATGCGCTGGTGATCGACATCGCGGGTGAGGCCTCGATTCTGATGAACATGCAGGAAATGAGCACGGCCGCGCAGTATCGCCTGCCGATCAAGATCTTCATCCTCAACAACGAGTATATGGGCATGGTGCGCCAGTGGCAGGAATTGCTGCATGGCGGGCGCTATTCGGAGAGCTATTCGGCCGCCTTGCCGGATTTCGTGAAGCTCGCCGAGGCCTATCACGCCAAGGGCATCCGCTGCTCCGACCCCGCCGAACTCGATGCGGCCATCCAGGAGATGATCGATTATCCCGGCCCGGTGATCTTCGATTGCCTTGTAGCGAAGGAAGAGAACTGCTTCCCGATGATCCCCTCGGGCAAGGCGCATAACGAGATGATCCTGCCGGATTTCGAAGGCGATACCGGCTCGGTCATCGATGCCAGGGGCAAGGAGCTGGTGTGACGCTCCAGCCTTTCCGCCCAACCCGATTCGATCTTCCAACGCGACGAGCCTGACCGATGAACACCTCCCACTACCCCACGCTCACGACCCAGCAGGTGACCGAGAAGCGCACGCTCTGCGTTCTCGTGGATAACGAGCCGGGTGTGCTCGCGCGCATCGCCGGCATGTTCTCCGGGCGGGGCTACAATATTGAGTCGCTGACTGTTTCGGAAACTGAACACGAGAAGCACCTCTCGCGCATCACCATCGTCACCAGCGGAACGGCCAGCGTGCTGAACCAGATTGAGGCGCAGCTTGATCGCCTCGTGCCGGTGCACAGGGTGGTGAACCTCACCGCCAAGGCTTCGATCGAGCGCGAGCTGGCGCTGGTCAAGGTGCGCGGCAAGGGCGAGCACCGCATGGAGGCCTTGCGCCTCGCGACCGCCTTCGGCGCGAAGCCGGTGGATGCGACCCTCGACAGCTTCGTGTTCGAACTCTCCGGCCTGTCGGAGGATGTCGAGCGCTTCATCAACCTCATGGCCGATATCGGCCTCGTGGAAGTCAGTCGCACGGGTGTCGCGGCCATCGCGCGCGGCAACGAGGGGCTGTAATCCCGGTGCCGCTCGAACTCCTGTTTCCGCTGGCGATGTTCTCGTTCGTGACGTCGATCACGCCGGGGCCCAACAACATGATGCTGATGGCCTCGGGCGTGAATTTTGGCTTCCGTCGCACGGTTCCGCATATGCTCGGCATCTCGACCGGGTTCACGCTGATGGTGGCGCTGATCGGCTTCGGGCTCGGGGAGGTGTTTGTCCGCGTGCCGCTGCTTTATACCGTGCTCAAATATGTCGGCGCGGTGTATATGCTGTATCTGGCGTATAAAATCGCCAATTCCGGGCCGATCGCGGAAGGGGGTGGCGTGCGGGGCCGCCCGATGACCTTCCTGCAAGCTGCGGCGTTCCAGTGGGTCAATCCGAAGGCATGGGTGATGGCGGTGAGCGCGATCTCGACCTACACCCAGCCGGAAGCCTACACCGCCTCTGTTCTCCTGATCAGCCTGGTTTTCGGGCTGGTGAACCTGCCATCGGTGGGCAGCTGGGCGGCGTTTGGCGTCGCCTTGCGTCGCCTGCTGACCAACCCGCGCGCGGTGCGGGTGTTCAACATCGCGATGGCGCTGCTGCTGGTGGCGAGCCTTTGGCCAATCGTCGAGGAGTGGCGCTTGCGATGATGACTTGACCCGACCGCCCGCACAGCTTAGAGCATTTTTTCGAAGAAGTGGATACCGGTTCTTCGAAAGAAAATGCGGTAAATCAAGAGCTTAGAACGGTCGATCTGATCGGGTCTGATCGGCAACCGCTCCAGCCCCGCGCGAGCGAATCTTGACGCCAAGGAAAACAAGGAAACCTGCCTATGCGTGTCTATTACGATCGCGATGCCGATCTCAATCTCATCAAGTCGAAGAAGGTGGTCATCGTGGGCTACGGCTCGCAGGGCCGTGCGCATGCGCTGAACCTGAAGGATTCGGGCGCGAAGGAAATCCGTGTTGCCCTGAAGCCGGGTTCGCCGACCGCCGCCAAGGTGGAAGCCGATGGCCTCAAGGTGATGTCCGTCGCCGATGCCGCCAGGTGGGCTGACCTGATGATGATGGCGACGCCGGACGAACTCCAGGCCGACATCTACCGATCCGAAATCGGCCCGAACATTCGCGACGGCGCGGCGATCGCCTTCGCGCATGGCCTCAACGTGCATTTCGGCTTGATCGAGCCGAAGAAGACCGTGGACGTCGTGATGATCGCGCCGAAGGGCCCGGGCCATACCGTGCGCGGCGAATACCAGAAGGGCGGCGGCGTGCCCTGCCTCGTGGCCGTGCACCAGGATGCCTCGGGCAACGCGCTCGATCTCGCGCTCTCCTATGCCTGCGGTGTGGGCGGCGGCCGTTCGGGCATCATCGAGACCAACTTCAAGGAAGAGTGCGAAACCGACCTCTTCGGCGAGCAGGTCGTGCTCTGCGGCGGCCTCGTGGAACTCATCCGCGCGGGCTTCGAAGTTCTGGTGGAAGCCGGCTATGCGCCGGAAATGGCCTATTTCGAGTGCCTCCACGAGGTGAAGCTCATCGTCGACCTCATCTATGAGGGCGGCATCGCCAACATGAACTACTCGATCTCGAACACGGCCGAGTGGGGCGAATACGTCTCCGGTCCGCGCATCATCACCGCCGAGACCAAGGAAGAGATGAAGCGTGTCCTGAAGGACATCCAGACCGGCAAGTTCACCTCGGAATGGATGCAGGAATATCGTTCGGGCATGGCGCGCTTCAAGGGCATCCGCCGGATGAATGACGGCCACCAGATCGAGCAGGTCGGCGAGAAGCTGCGCGGCATGATGCCGTGGATCTCGAAGAACAAGCTCGTCGACAAGGCGCGCAACTGAGGCGATCGAGAACCGGGAAGCGAGGCGGCAAGGCTCTCGTTTCGCGGGTGAATAGATTCGAAGGCGCGGGAATTTTCCCGCGCCTTTTCCATGCCGGCAACATTATGGTTTTCTGCCCTTGCGCGCTTTGGCCGTGCCGCTACCTTCTCCCCATCAAGAAAAATGAGGGAGAAATGCCAATGATGACCCCCTTCACCCGTCGTGCCCTTCTGGCCGGTGCCTTCGCTCTCGGTCTCGGCAGCATGGCCAGCCCGGCCCTGGCGCAAGGTTTCCCCACCAGGGCCATCACGATCGTCGTGCCCTTCGCGGCTGGCGGCTCCACCGATATCATCGCGCGCATCATCGGCCAGAAGATGGGCGAATTGCTCGGCCAGAACGTCGTGATCGAGAACCGCGCCGGCGCGGGCGGTAACCTCGGCTCGAACTCTGTCGCGAAGGCCGCTCCGGATGGCTACACCTTGCTGATGGGCACCATCTCCACCCATGCCATCAATTCCGCCGTCTTCAAGACGATGCCCTATGATCCGGTGAAGGATTTCTCGCCGGTTTCGCTGCTCGTCATCGTGCCGAATGTCATGGTCGTGCACCCCAGCGTTCCGGCGAAGAACGTGCAGGAGATGATCGCGCTGCTGAAGGCTGACCCGAAGAAATACTCCTATGCCTCCTCGGGAGTGGGCACGCCGCTGCATCTTTCGGGCGAACTCTTCAAGTCGATGAGCGGCACTGAAATGCAGCACATCCCCTATCGCGGCGCCGGCCCGGCGCTGAACGATATCGTGGCCGGCAAGGTGCCGGTGATGTTCGACAACCTGCCCTCGGCCACCCAGCACATCCAGTCTGGCGCCCTTCGCGCGCTGGCCGTGACGACGAAGCGCCGCTCGCCGGCGATGCCGGATATCCCGACCATGGAAGAAGCCGGCCTGCCGGGTTACGAAACGCTGACCTGGAACGCACTTTTCGCGCCGCCCGGCACCCCGCGTGACGTGATCGCCAAGCTGAACAATGCGGCCAACCTCGCGATCGCGGATCCGGCCGTGGCCGCAAAGCTGAGAGACCTCTCGGCGACAACCATCGGCTCGACGCCCGAGCAGCTCGGCGAGCATGTGAAGTCGGAACTTGCGAAATGGGGCCCGATCGCCAAGGCCGCTGGCGCCTCGGTGGAATAAACCCGGCCTGAAACCGGGCTTTCGCAAACCCGGCCGCCCCGTGCCGACGGGGCGGCCAGGAACCCCTTTGATCATGAGCCGCATTCGCATCGCGACCTTCAACACCGAGAACCTTTTCACCCGGCCGGAATTCCTGAATTTCGGCGGGCGCCCCTCGGATCGTCGCATCGGCATGGTCGAGTTCAAGGATGCCGAGGAGCTGCGTCAGGCAAGGCGCATCTCCGAGGCCATGCTTTCGCGCATCGAACGCCAGCTCACCGCGCAGGTGATCCTCGATGCGGATGCCGATTTCGTCGCCTTGCAGGAGGTGGATGATCGCGCGGCGCTCGAACTCTTCCGCGACGATTTCCTGCATACGCATCTCTCGCCGCGCCTCGCGCGGGCGCTGCGGCCGAAACTGCCGGCGCTGCAGGCCGAGGCGGCTCGCCTCCATGGCGAGGAGCCCGACAACCCCGGGCAGGCCCGCGCCAGGGCGGAATGGCTGGAAGAGGCGCTGGATCGCGAGCGTCGCGCCATCGGCCGCCATCTCTTCTACGATGATTTCGAGGTGATCGAGGGCAATGACCGGCGCGGCATCGATCTTGGTTTTCTCTCGCGGCTCCAGCCAGGAAAAGTCACCCATTACGCGGCCTTCACTTACGATGATTTCGGTCTTTGGAGCCCGGAACTCGCGCGTATCGCCGAGCAGGACTGGCGCAATTTCGGCTCTGCGGGCGAGAAGCCCGATGGTTCCATGCGCGTGTTCCGCCGCGATGTGGTGGCGGTGGAACTGGATGTGGGCGGCAAGCCGCTGACCATCTTCAACTGCCATTTCAAATCGGACACCAATGGCCCTGGTGACAAGGGCCGGACCATCCGCGAGGCCGAGGTAAAGGCGCTGGCCGAGATCGTGCGGCGGCGCTTCCCGGACCCGACGAGGGGCAACTGGGTGCTCTGCGGCGATTTCAACGATTACACGGAGGTCGATGGCTCGCCCGAGATGTTCAGCCTCAGGACCGGCCAGCGGCAGCTCTCCACGCTGGGCCCGTTGGTCGATCCCCCGCCGGAAGGTCTTGGGGCTTTCGATTCCGCCCTGTGGATCGAGGACCCGCGCGAGCGCTGGACAACCTATTATCCGTCGGAAGACCTGCATACTTCGCTTGACCATATCCTTCTCTCGCCCGCGCTCGCGGCCGCGAATGCGAAGCGGCCGGCGGCCGAGCGCGCGCCGGAGATCCTGCGCCGCGGCATGAGCTGGTCCATTCCGCGCGGGCCCGAGCGCTATCCCGGCGTGGGCATCAACGATCCGAAGGCCTCCGATCACGCTCTCATCGCCATCACGCTGCAGCTTCCCTGAAACGCCGGCAGAGCCTCGCGCTGTGCTGATGCATCCATCACATTTCGGAACTGGACAGGCGGGGCCCAAGCCGTCGAGATTGCGCTGATGGCGATCCTTTCCATTCAAAGTCACGTGGCCTACGGGCATGTCGGCAACGCTTCGGCAGTCTTCCCGATGCAGCGGCTGGGCGTCGAGGTCTGGCCCATCCACACCGTGCAGTTCTCCAACCATACGGGTTATGGCGCCTGGCGGGGGCAGGTCTTCGATGCCGGGCTCATCGCCGATTGCGTGGCCGGCATTGCCGAACGCGGCGTGCTCGGCCAATGCGAGGCGGTGCTTTCGGGCTATATGGGCTCGCATGATACGGGCTCGGCCATTCTCGATGCCGTGGCACGGGTGCGCGAAGCCAACCCCCGGGCCGTCTATGCCTGCGATCCCGTGATCGGCGATGTGGGCCGAGGCATCTTCGTGCGGCCGGGAATCCCGGAATTCATGCGGGATCGCGCGGTGCCCGCGGCCGATCTCATCACGCCGAACCAGTTCGAACTGGCCTGGCTCGCGGGGCGCGAGATCGCCACGCTCGCCGATCTGCGCGCGGCCCTGGCCACCCTGCATGCCATGGGCCCGAAGACCGTGATGGTCACATCCCTGATGCTGGACGATACGGCGGCGGATGCTGTGGATCTCGCCGTCTCGCATCCCGGCGGATTGCACCGGATGCGCACGCCGAAGCTCGATTGCGCCGTGAATGGCGCAGGCGATGCGATCGCCGCCCTGTTTCTCGTGCATTGCTTGCGGATGGGTGACCCTGCCGCCGCGATGCAGCGCGCGGGATCGTCTGTCCATGGGCTCCTCACGCGGACGGTGGCGGCGGGTTCGCGGGAGATCCTCACGGTGGCGGCGCAGGAGGAATTCGTGGAGCCTTCCAGGCTTTTCACGCTGGAGGATCTGGCCTGACACGAAAAAGGGCCGGCGAACCGGCCCTTTTCTGCTTTCGTCGAGCGGAAGCGATCAGAAGCGGACACCCGATCGCGCAGGCGATCAGAAGCGTACCTTGTTCTTGATGGCTTCTTCGGCGTTCTTCGGCACCACGTTGCGGGCCACGAAATCGTTCCAATCCTTGAAGCGGCCGCCCTTGGTGCGGGCCTCGATGATCGCCTTGGCGCGGGCCGAGCCGATCTGCTCGAGCTTGTCGAGTTCGGCTTCGGTGGCCGTGTTGAGGTTCACGAGCTGCATCTGGGCGGCGGCAGGGCGCTGGGCCGGGGCGGGAGCCGTGGCGGCGGGCGCGGGCGCGGGCGTTGCCGGGCGAGCAGCCGGAGCCGGGGCGGCCGGAGCCGGAGCGGCAGGGGCCGCGGGCGTTGCCGGGCGCTGCTGTGGCTGGGTGGTGGTCTGCGGGGCGTTCTGCGCGAAGGCGCTCGTGGCCAGAAGCAGGGCCGTGGTGCCGGCGAGGACGGATTGGATGATCATGTTCGAACACTCCTTTGAGTGCGGTTCCTCGGCGAAGACAAGGTTCCCGACCCCCGAGGAAGAAGGTGAGCGGGCCGGGTGGCGATCGGCGCAGGCCTTCGCCACCACGATCCGGAGGCTAGAACAGGCTGGCTGAATTGTCGCGCAACAGCGCGTTGGCCTCGCATTCATCTTGTGGGTTGCGTGGAAAAGCCCGCCCGGTCACAAAGGTTGCATCGAGGAGAAGCACCATGAAGCGCCGTTTTCACACACTCGATGTCTTCACGGACAAGCGCCACGAGGGCAATCCGCTCGCCGTCGTTCTTGATTCCGATGGCCTGACCGACGACGACATGCAGGCCGTCGCACGGGAATTCAACCTCGCGGAGACCGTTTTCGTCTTCCCGCCCGAGGATCAGCTCCATGCGGCGCGCATCCGCATCTTCACGCCGGGCAGCGAGCTGCCATTCGCTGGCCATCCGACCGTGGGAACGGCCGTTCTGCTGGCCGAGCTGCGCGCAGGCGAGATGCTCGGTGGCGCAGGCGTGACGATCGTGCTCGAGGAGAAGATCGGTCCGGTGCGGGTCGATGTCTCGCGCCAGCCGGGCCGCGCCAGCCGGGCGGTATTCGCGCTTCCCACCTTGCCGAAGCTTCTGGAGCACCCGTTTGATCCACTGGTCGTGGCGGCGGCGATCGGGCTTGATCCGGCCGAGATCGGCTTCGGTGCCCATGGCATCGCGGCGTGGAGCGCAGGCGTGCCCTTCGTGATGGTGCCGGTGCGCTCGCTGGAGGCCATTGGCCGCGCCGGCATGGCCGATCCGCGCGCCTGGGAGCGGGCTTTCGGCGTGACCGGCAAGAGCGCCGCCTATCTCTACACGCGCGAGACGGTGCGCCCCGATCACCATGTGCATGCACGCATGTTCGCACCGAAGATGGGCATTCCCGAAGACCCGGCGACGGGCTCGGCGGTCGCGGCCTTCGCGGGCGTCGCGGCGTCCTGCGAATTGCCGGAAGACGGCGTGCATCAGCTGGTGATCGAGCAGGGCTTCGAGATGGGCCGCCCCAGCCTCATCGCGCTGGACCTCGATATCCTGCATGGCGCGCTGGTGGCCGCGGCGATCGGCGGCAGTGCGGTTCGCATGAGCGAGGGCGTGCTGCTGTGAGCGGCTTCGAGATCTTCGCGACCGACGAGATCGACGCGATCATCGAACCCTATGACTGGCCCTTTCCGCAGGAGCGCGAGCCCGAAATCGCCGAGATATGGACGCGCGAAACCGCGCGCACGGCCTCCATGTTCAATGGTCGCGTGCTGATCCAGCATCGGGGTGAGCGGGACGGTCGGGTGTTCCGGGCGGGATATTCGCCGACGGATTATCGCTCGTTCCTCGGCTGGATGCGCCTTGGCAATCCGCCGCCGCTGGTGCGCAACGGCTTCGCTATGGCCGCGCTTCAGGCACGCGATGGCGCCTTTCTGCTGGGCGAGATGGGCCGGCACACGGCTAATCCCGGGAAAATCTATTTTGCGGCCGGCACGCCCGATCTCGGCGATGTGGTGGATGGACGGGTGGATCTCGCCGGTTCCGTTCTGCGCGAACTCGGCGAGGAAACCGGCCTCCTGCCCGCTGATGTCACGGTCGAACCCCGCTGGACGAGTGTGATGGGAACATCCCGCATCGCCTTCATGCGGCCCGTGCGCATCGATCTTCCGGCCGAGGAGGCTCGCGCGCTGATGCTCGAGCGCATGAAGAGGCTCGAGGACGAGGAACTCGTCGATATCCATATCGTGCGCGGGGCGGCCGACCTCGATGAAGGACGGATGCCAACCTTCCAGATCGCCTTTCTGCGCCACGCCTTTGGATTTCAGCCGCCGGGATAACCGAACCGCGCGCGCGTCGCCCGGACATGCGCCGAGGCGCCGCCGGAATTGCCGGAAGCGCACATCGCATCGGCCTTCTGCATCTCGCCCTCGATCTGGTCGAAGACGGTTTTCGTGGTGTGGCCGGTCTCGATGTCGTTCCGCATGATCGCGCGGAACCGGGCGATATCGGCCGCACAGCCCGTGCCTTCCGGCAGGCGGAAACCTGCCGGCGTGATGGAAACGCCGCGCGGCTCCTGCGCCGCGGGCCTTGGCGGCTCGGTGCTCTGGCAGGCACCCAGCGCGAGAAGGGCGATCATGGAAACAGCGCGGAGCATCACGCAAACCTCATTCGAATCAGGACATGGACGAGCCGAGATGCTAAAGCATGCTCTTGCAAAAGTGGATACCGATTTTGCGCAACAACATACGACAAAACAATAAGATAGAGCACGGTTTTGATACCATCAAAACGAGCCGCGATACTAGAGGCGCTTGCGGCAAAATGCAGCCGTCAGCTCACTTCCGGCGGGCATTTGCGCCAGATCCTCGCATCGCCCTCGCCGATTTTCACCGCGATGCTCTGGTCCATGCGGCGAAAGCGCATTTCCACGCGCTGGCCGGCCTCCGGCTCGCCGGCAGGCATCGCGAAGAGATAGGTGTAGCGGAGATATTCGCCTGCAATCTTCAGCCCCGCCGTGCCCCAGAGGCCGAGCGAGCCTTCGATGGTGATGCGCCGGCCATCCTCCGAACACCATTTGCCGTCGATGGAATCCGCGACGGCGGGCGTCGCCAGCAGAAGCGCCGCAAGGCT
Organism: Methylobacterium sp.; assembly: GCA_020252645.1. Lineage (GTDB taxonomy): Bacteria > Pseudomonadota > Alphaproteobacteria > Rhizobiales > Beijerinckiaceae > Rhabdaerophilum. Next base: position 204,099 of record JADCCN010000001.1, read on the forward strand.
CGCAGCGAGGCGGAGGTCGGGCATGGTCCATCTCCTGGAATTCCGGGGCGGGAGGTTAGTCAACTCCAGAGCGGGGCGGGCCGCAAGAGGCGTTCAATCAGCCGCTTGCCAGGCCGGAAAGGCTGGGTTAGATTTTTGATCCAATCTGGACATGAAGCCTTTGACGAAAGCCGCCATCCGCGCTCTGGAAATTCGGCAGTCCGCCCGCCTGAATGCGGCGGCAGTGATCGGCTTCGCGCTCCTTCTTTCGCTCCTCCTGCTTATCAGCCCCTGAGGGCCGTCCGGGCCTGGCCTGGGCCTTCAGGGGGTAGCGCGCAATAAAATTTCCCGCTACAGAGCCCGTATCCCGACGATTCCGAAAGAGAACATCCGGCGCGGGCGCGCTTGAGAGGATTCCGACCATGTCCCAAGATCCCGTTTCAAAGGACCGCGTTCTGATTTTCGACACCACCCTGCGCGACGGGGAGCAATGCCCCGGCGCCACGATGACCTTCGAGGAAAAGCTGGAAATCGCGGATTTCCTCGATGCGATGGGCGTGGATGTGATCGAGGCGGGCTTCCCGATTGCTTCGGATGGTGATTTCGAAGCCGTCGCCGCCATTGCGAGGCGCGTCAGGCGCGCCTCGGTTGCCGGGCTTGCCCGCGCGGGCGCGAAGGATATCGACCGGGCTGGCGAGGCGGTGCGCCATGGTGTCGTCCCGCGCATCCACACCTTCATCTCCACCTCGCCGGTGCACATGAAATACAAGCTGCAGAAAGAGCCCGATGCGGTGCTGCAGCTGGTGATCGACAGCGTCACCCGGGCGCGCAACCTCGTGCCGAATGTCGAATGGTCGGCTGAAGATGGCACCCGCACGGAAATGGATTTCCTGTGCCGCTGCGTCGAGGCTGCCATCAAGGCGGGTGCCAACACGATCAACATTCCGGATACCGTGGGCTATACCACGCCGGATGAGTATCGCGCCCTGTTCGAAACCGTGCGCAACCGCGTGCCGAATTCCGACAAGGCGATCTTCTCGGTCCATTGCCACAACGATCTCGGCATGGCGGTCGCGAATTCCATCGCCGGCGTGATGGGTGGCGCCCGGCAGATCGAATGCACCATCAACGGCATCGGCGAGCGCGCGGGCAATGCGGCGCTGGAAGAGATCGTGATGGCGCTGAAGACGCGCGGCGATGTCTTCCCCTTCGAAACGGGCATCGAAAGCACCATGCTGAACCGCGCTTCCAAGCTCGTCTCGGCCGCCACTTCCTTCCCGGTGCAATTCAACAAGGCCATCGTGGGCCGGAACGCCTTCGCGCATGAGAGCGGCATCCACCAGGATGGCATGCTGAAGAACACCCAGACCTACGAGATCATGACGCCGGAATCGGTCGGCGTCTCGAAGACCTCGCTCGTCATGGGCAAGCATTCGGGTCGCAACGCCTTCCGGGACAAGCTCAAGGGCCTCGGCTACGAGGTGTCCGACAACCAGCTGGAGGATGCCTTCGTGCGCTTCAAGGCGCTGGCTGATCGCAAGAAGCACATCTACGACGAGGATATCGAGGCGCTGATCGACGAGAATCTCGCGACCGCCGAGGATCGCGTGAAGGTCGTGGCGCTCACGGTCATCGCCGGCACGATGGGGCCGCAATCCGCGACGCTGACGCTGGACATCGAAGGGCAGCATCGCACGGTGCAGGCCACCGGCAATGGCCCGGTGGATGCGACCTTCAACGCGATCCATCAGCTCATCCCGCATGAGGCGAAGCTGGAACTCTATCAGGTCCATGCCGTCACCGAGGGCACGGATGCGCAGGCGGAAGTCTCCGTCCGGCTCGCGGGCGGCGACGGGCGGCTTGTGACGGGGCGTGCGGCTGATCCCGATACGCTCGTCTCCTCCGCCAAGGCCTATATCGTGGCGCTGAACAAGCTGACCCATGCAAGGGGTGCCGCGCGCGGCGCGGTTCGCGTGCATTCCACGCATTGAGGCCGGCCCATGCGGATCGGGGTGGATCTCGGCGGCACGAAGGTTGAAGTCGTCGCGATCGATGATGCGGGCACGGAACTTTTCCGCCATCGCATCGATACGCCACGCGGAACCTACCAGGGCATTCTCGATGGCCTGGTGGGTATCGTGCGCGAGGCGGAGAGCCGCCTCGCGAGCCTCGGCCATGCTGGTCCGCACAGGGTTGGCGTGGGCATTCCCGGTGCCATTTCGCCGCGCACGGGGTTGGCGATGAACGCCAATTCCACCGAGATCAATGGCAAGCCGTTGAAGCAGGATCTGGAGTTGGCTCTGCGGCGCGAGGTCCGGCTGGCGAATGACGCCAATTGCCTCGCGGTGTCGGAAGCCGTGGATGGCGCGGCCGCAGGCGGGAAAGTGGTGTTTGCAGCCATTCTCGGCACGGGGTGCGGGGCAGGCTTGGCCATTCATGGCGAGGCCTGGGAGGGCCGGCATCGCATTGGCGGCGAATGGGGCCACAACCCGCTGCCCTGGCCAAGCGTGGAAGAGCTGAGCATGGCCGATACCTGCTGGTGCGGCAAGCCGGGCTGCCTCGAAACCTGGATCTCCGGCACCGGCTTCGAGAATGATTTCCGCCGCGTCACCGGGCGGGTGATGCGCGGCCGCGCGATCATCGCCGCGCTGGAAGCGGGTGACGCGGAGGCCGCCGCCTGCTTCGATCGCTACATCTCCCGCCTCGGTCGGGCCCTGGCCCATATGGCCAACATCCTTGATCCGGATGTGATCGTGCTCGGCGGCGGCATGAGCCGCATTCCGCAGATCTATGATCGCCTGCCGGGCGAGATCGGACGCTGGGTGTTTTCCGATCATTTCGTCACGCCCATCCGCCCGGCCCTGCATGGCGACAGTTCCGGCGTGCGTGGCGCCGCCTGGTTGTGGGGGCGGTGATCCTTGACAAGTTCGAAAGCAGCGGCGAATTTGCGGTCCGCCCTTGGGGGGTAGCTGAGGGTTTTCGGGGGTATTCGTCTTCATGGTTCGTTTTCTGCCGCCGGTTGCGGCTTCTTTTCTTGCGTTCACTCTGGCCGGTTGCGCCACTGTCACGCGCGGCACCAACAGTGACGTCGAGTTCGTCTCCGAGCCGCCCGGCGCGGTGGCCACGACGTCGCTCGGCAGCTCCTGCACCACCCCCTGCAGCCTGCGATTCAGCCGCAAGGAAGAATTCAGCGTGGTCTTCCGGCTTGCTGGCCATGCGGACGAGACTGTCGAGGTGAAGTCGAGGCTTGGCGGTGCCGGGGCGGCCGGTCTTGCCGGCAACGTGATCCTCGGCGGCGTGGTGGGCATCGTGGCAGACGCGGCCTCCGGCGCCACCCTGGAGCATGCGCCGAATCCGGTCAGTGTCGTTCTGAAGAAACTGGCGCCGGCCGCTCCTCCGGCCAATCGTTCCCGCGCTCCGCGCCGGCCGGCGGCACCCGTTGTCCCCCAGGGCTGAACTTTTCATCTCGACCGGCCGCGAGGGCTGATTTCCGGCTGGACAATCCGTCGCAAATGCCCTAGCAACCCGGTTTCCGGGAAGCCACGCGCCTCCTTGATGGGTGTGTAGCTCAGTTGGTAGAGCAGCTGACTCTTAATCAGCGGGTCCAAGGTTCGAATCCTTGCACACCCACCATGAATCTGCTTGCGCACCTGCCAATAACTTGCTGCTATTCCATATTTCTGCACGTTTTCCGGGTTTTGCGACGGAAGAAGTTTGTGTTCCTTCAAGCCTTGGGCCAGCATCGAGCGCGCTCACGAGAAGGAATAGTGTCACGCCCGCAGCGCTGGCATTTTCCAACCCTCTTCGAGTGTTGAGAGCGGCAAGGCCGTGGATGGCAGCGGCGGGCATGCCGGTGCCGCCCGGTTTGCGGATTCCCTGCCGCGCATGCGCCGCGCCGGGCTCGATCCGGCATGAAATTGCATTTTTGAGAATATCCGATGGTGGCGCCGGGCGGAAGCCTTTGCTACCCAATCCGTCCAGCCTGGCCGAGAACCGGGACGGATGGGGCGAGGAGAGCCGCATGCGAACACAAGTGGCGATCATCGGCTCAGGCCCGGCGGGCCTCCTTGTCGGGGCGATGCTGACGCAGACCGGCATCGACAACATCATCCTCGAAAGGAAGTCTCGCGATTACGTGCTGGGGCGCATCCGCGCCGGCGTGCTCGAGGAGGCGACAACCGCTCTCCTGCATCGCCTCGGCGCGGGAGAACGCCTCGCGCGCGAGGGCCTGAAGCATGATGGTTTCGAACTCGCCTTCCAGGGCGAAGCGTTGCGGATAGACCTCGCGCATCTCACCGGCGGGCGGACCGTGACGGTCTATGGCCAGACCGAGGTGACGCGCGACCTGATGGATCACCGCCTGGCAGCGGGGGCGGCAACCATCTACGATGCCGAAAATGTCGCGCTGCATGATTTCGGCAGCGGCAGGCCGAGCGTAACCTACATGAAGGATGGCCTCACGCAGCGGCTCGACTGCGAATTCATTGCGGGTTGTGACGGTTTCCACGGCGTGAGCCGCGCGAGCGTGCCGCAGGCCGCGTTGCGCAGCTTCGAGCGGGCCTACCCGTTCGGCTGGCTGGGCGTGCTCGCCGAGGTGCCGCCTTGCGCGCCGGAGTTGATCTATGCCGCGCATCAACGCGGCTTCGCGCTCTGTTCCATGCGCTCGCCCACACGCAGCCGTTACTACATCCAGTGTCCGTTGGAGACCGACCCCGGCCAATGGAGCGACGAGGCCTTCTGGGACGAGTTGCGCCGCCGCATCGGCGAGAAAGCGGCGGCCCATGTGGTGACCGGCGCTTCGATCGAGAAATCCGTGGCGCCGCTGCGCAGCTTCGTCGCCGAACCCTTGCGCTTCGGGCGGCTGTTCCTCGCGGGCGATGCCGCGCATATCGTGCCGCCCACGGGGGCGAAGGGGCTGAACCTTGCGGCGCGCGATGCCCATGAGCTTGCGAGCGCGCTGATCGAATTCTTCAGCGAGAAATCATCCGCCGGCATCGATCATTACTCGGATCGCGCGCTTGCGCGGATCTGGCGGGTCGAGCGCTTTTCCTGGGCGATGACGACGATGCTGCACAGGTTTCCGCAATTCTCCCCCTTCGAGGAGCGGATGCAGGAGGCGGAATTCCGCCAGCTTCAGGTCAGCGAAACCGCGCGCCGGCTGATGGCGGAGAATTATGTCGGCGCGCCGCTGCAGGCTTGAAGGCCGTCCCGTCATGCCCGGACTTGCTCCGGGCATCGACGACCTTGCACGCAGCGGGAAGACCCGGATCGCCCGGCCATGAAGGGAGCGGCGAGAGCGAAATTCGATCTGAATGAATGAGATCGACCGCTCTCTGTTTTTGTGATTGATCGCGTTTTCTTCACGCGAACCGGCATCCATCCCCGCCTTCACGAGGGACAAGCTTCGCTTGAAAATGCTTTATTTCTTCAACATCCACGCATGGGCGGGGTCGTTGTGAAAGCGCCAGAGGCGCTTCGGCCCGGCCATCACATTGAGATAATAGAGATCATAGCCATGCGCCGCCCCCACGGGGTGGTACCCCTCCGGCACGAGCACGACATCGCCATCCTGCACGGTGATGGTCTCGTCGAGCGAGCGGTCATCCGTGTAGACCCGCTGCATCGCATAGCCTTGAGGTGGGCGGATGCGGTGATAATAGGTTTCCTCGAGCAGGCTTTCGGCCGGAAGATTGTCGCGATCATGCTTGTGGGGCGGGTAACTCGACCAATGTCCGCCGGGGGTGATCACCTCCACCACGAGCAGGCTTTCGGCATGCGGCGAGGTATCCGGCAGGATGTTGCGCACATGGCGCGTATTCGTGCCGGTTCCGCGCGTTTCCTGCCCCACTTCGAAAGGTGGAATGAGCCTGGCCGGCAGGCTCCCGAAGGCGGGCGCGGTGCAGATCGCGATCTCGCAACCGGTTCGCGCCTCGGCCCGCCAGTTCGAATTCGCCGGCACATAGAGGGAGGCCGGCGAGCCGTCGAACGGGCTTTCGCGCCCGCCCTGATCGCCGAAATCCTGTCCGCTGGCGGCAAGATGCGCCGTGCCCGAGACCATGACGATGCAGGCCTCGCGCCGCGCGGTTCCGGCCTCGATCACATCGCCCGCCGCGAGCCGGTAGAGCGAGAAGCCGACATAGGTCCAGCCCGCATTCTCGGGCGTGATGTTGTGGATGGGATTCCTGGCCGAGGGCCGCCGCAGCAGATGCGAGTTCATGCGAGGCCAGCCTCCTTCAATGCCCATTGCAGATGCGCGACGCCCTTCCTGGCATAGGTGAGCGGATGCGCCTTCTTCGGGTCCTGCTCGGCTTCGACGATCACCCAGCCGGAATAGCCCGCGAGCGCCTTGAAGACGCTGACATAATCCACCGCGCCATCGCCCGGTACGGTATAGGTGCCGAGTTCTGAACCCATGCCGAGGATGGAATCGAGGAAGGACCAGTCGCCCGCTTTCGATTTGGCGATGATCGCGGGGCGCACATCCTTGCAATGCACATGGGTGATGCGCGAGCGATAGGTTGCCGCGAGTTCGGCGGGGTCAGAGCCGCCCCAGGTCGCGTGACCGGTATCGAGCAGCAGGTTTACGGAAGGCCCGCAAGCATCCATCAGGCGCGCGATATCGGCGCGGCTCTCGATGATCGTGCCCATGTGATGGTGGTAGCAGAGCACGAGGCCTTCATCGGCGAGCATATCGGCGAAATCGGTCATCCGCGCGGCATAGGGCATCCATTCGCCGGCCGCGAGATTCGGGCGCTTCGAGAGCGGCATCACGCGGTTGCCATGGATCGCGTTCGACGTCTCCGCGACGATGAACACGCGGGTGCCCATCGCCTTCAGCAATTCGCGGTGGGATTTCGCCAGGGCGAATTCCTCCTTCGCGTCGCGCCTCAGCAATTCCAGGGAATGCCAGCCGCCCACGAGCGACATGCCGAAAGGCGCCAGAGCGGCCTTCAGCGCTTTCGCCTCGCGCGGAAACTTGTTGCCGAGTTCCATGCCCACGAATCCCGCCTCCCTCGCTTCCGCGAGGCAGGTTTCGAGCGGGGTTTCGCCACCGATTTCGAGCAGGTCGTCATTCGACCAGCCGATGGGGTTGGCGCCGATGCGGATGGTCATGGATCAGTCTCCGAGACGCTGGGCTTTTTTCGCGTCGAGATAGCGGGCATGGGCGGTGCCTACTTCCTGGCGCGTGGATACTTCCGGCACGGCCACATCCCACCAATGCCCGCCGGCATCGGTGGATGCCAGCGGGTCCGTGTCGATGACGATGGCGGTTGTGGTTTTCGCGCGGCGCGCCGTCTTCAGCGCCTTTTCAAGCGCCGCGATACCCTGGACCTTCACCGCCTTCGCGCCGAGCGAGCCTGCGTGTTTCGCAAAATCGATGGCGGGAATCGTCTTGTGGCGGGTGTGCTGCAGCAGGTTGTTGAAGCTCTCGCCGCCCGTCGCGCGCTGCAGGCGGTTGATGCAGCCGTAACCGCGATTATCGAGGATCACGATGGTCAGTTTCAGCCCCAGCTGAACCGAGGTTGCGATCTCGGAGTTCATCATGAGGTAGGAGCCGTCGCCCACCATCACGATCACCTCGCGCTCCGGCTCGGCCATCTTCACGCCCAGACCGCCGGCGATCTCGTAGCCCATGCAGGAATAGCCGTATTCGAGGTGATAGCCGCCGGGGCGGCCCGCCTGCCAGAGCTTGTGGAGTTCACCCGGCAGGCCGCCGGCGGCGCAGACCACCACATCGGTTTTCCGCGCCTCGCGCTGCACCGCGCCGATCACCTGGGCATCCGAGGGAAGGGGGCTGTCAGTCGTCGCGGTATAGGGCGCGGCCCTGGCGAGCCATTCGCCTTTCGCCTTCCCGGCCTGCGCGCTCCAGCTTGCGGGCGCCTTGTGGCCGGCAAGACCGCGCATCAGCGCTGCAAGGCCGGCCTTCGCATCCGCCACGAGTGGCAGCGCGCCATGCTTGCCTGCATCGAAGGGCTGCACGTTGAGCGCGATGATCACCCGATCCGGGTTCGCAAAGAGCGTGCGCGAGCCGGTCGTGAAATCCTGCAGGCGCGTGCCGATGGCGAGGATGACATCCGCCTCGGCCGCGAGCGCATTGGCAGCACCCGTGCCGGTGACGCCGATCGCGCCGAGGTTCAGCGGCTCATCGACGGGCAGCGTCGATTTCCCGGCCTGCGTTTCCGCTGATGGAATGCCGAAGCGGCGGCAGAAGGCGAGCAATTCCCGCTCGGCTTCGGAATAAAGAACCCCGCCGCCGGCGATGACAAACGGCTTTTTCGCGGCCTTCAGCGCGGCCAGTGCATGCGTGAGTTCCCGATCATCCGGCTTCGCCCGGCGTGGCAGCCAGAGGCGGGGCACGAAGAATTCCTCCGAGTAATCATGGGCTTCCGCCTGCACATCCTGGCAGAAGGCGAGCGTGACCGGCCCGCATTCGGAAGGATCGGTCAAGACCTGCATCGCGCGGGGCAAGGCGGTCAGCAACTGCTCGGGCCGCATGATGCGATCGAAAAAGCGCGAGACGGGCCGAAAGCAATCATTGGCGGAGACCGTGCCGTCGCCGAAATCCTCGATCTGCTGGAGAACGGGGTCCGGCCGGCGATTGGCGAAGACATCGCCGGGGATCAGCAGCACCGGCAGCCGGTTCACATGGGCGAGGGCTGCGGCCGTGACCATGTTGGTGGCGCCGGGGCCGATGGAGGTGGTGCAGGCCATGAAGCGGCGGCGGCGCGTTTGCTTCGCGAAGGCGATCGCGGCATGTGCCATCGCCTGCTCGTTATGCGCGCGGAAGGTGGGAAAGAAGTCGCGCGCGCCATGCAAGGCCTCGCCGAGGCCGGCAACATTGCCATGGCCGAAAATCGCCCAGCAACCGGCAAAAATCGGCAGGGTCTGGCCCCGGAATTCGGTGTTCTGCGCCGCGAGATAGCGCACCAGCGCCTGCGCAGCCGTGAGGCGAAGGCTCGCCATGGAGTGCATTCTCCCCTGGAATCGCCGGTTCCGGCCTATTTTGCCGGCATCGTAAGGCTGGAAGCCCAGGCAGTTCAACCGCGGTTTTCCGCGGATGCGGATTGCTGGCGCCGATATCGTGCGCCAGCCAACCGCTGCATGACAAGTTCCATCCCGCTTTGCGACATCCCGCCTATCCTGCTGCGGGTGATCTCCATCCTCCAGCGCATCGGGTCCTGCATGATTTCGGCCCCCGGGGCCTCCATCGGTCACTTTGCGGCCTCCACGGGCGAAGATCGGTTCCGGAACCTGCTTGACGCCTGTTGAATCCCGGCTTGCCAGCCGGGTGCGGATTGGCCATCACTCAGGCGAAACAGTTTTGGAGGCGCGCATGGCCATCATCGATCTCGACCTCGACACGATCCGCGAGGGGCTCGCGGATGGTTCGATCCTGCTGATCGATGTGCGCGAGGCGCATGAATTCGCCATGGGCCATATCCCCGAATCCCTCTCCATGCCGCTCTCGACCTTCGATCCCGAGGAGATTCCCGAGGCGGAGGGGCGGCGGATCGTGTTTTCCTGCGCCGCGGGTGTGCGTTCGCGCCATGCCCTCATGATGGCGCAGGCGGCGGGGCTGCCGCTGGCGGAACATTATGCCGGCGGCTTCAAGGATTGGGTGATGGCCGGTGAGGAAATCGCCCGCGGGGACTGATCCGGACTTGAAGCGCGGCGATCCGTGCCTATGCTGGGCAGTGACGGGTATTCCCCCTCCTCAGGATCTTCCGCCATGAAATTCGGCATCGGACAGGCGCTCACGCGCGTCGAGGATCAGCGATTCATCACCGGCGCGGGGCATTATGCCACCGATGCCCGCGCGAAAGGCGAAGCGCACGCCTTCGTGCTGCGTGCGCCTTTCGCGCATGCCACCTTCCGCATCAGGAACATCGAGGAAGCGCGCGCCATGCCGGGCGTGGCGCTCATCCTCACCGGCGCGGATATCGGCCATCTCGGGCTGCTGCCCTGTCAGGCACCGCAGAAGAACCGCGACGGCCAGCGCATGGCGCTTCCCGAATATCCGGTTCTGCCGCGCGACACCGTGCGCCATGTGGGCGAGGCGGTCGCCTTCATCGTGGCGGAGAATCTCGACCTTGCGCGCGATGCGGCGGAAGCTCTCGACATCGAATGGAACAGCCTGCCGGTCGCGGCTGACCTCGCGAGTGCCCGCAAGCCCGGTGCGGCTCTCGTGCACAGGGAAGCGCCGGGCAACGTGGCCTTCGAGACCGTGCTCGGCGACATGGAAAAGACCGACGCGGTCTTCGCCAAGGCGCATCGCGTGATCGGGCTTGATCTTGTGAACAATCGCATCGTGGCCAATTACATGGAGCCGCGCTCCGTGCTGGCGGAGGTGAAGGGCGACAACTTCACCATCACGCTCGGCTCGCAAGGCAGCCACGGCCTGCGCGACACGCTCGCCAGGGCGATCTTCAGGATCGACCCCGCCAATATCCGCGTCATCACGCCGGATGTCGGCGGTGGCTTCGGCACCAAGACCTTCATGTATCGCGAATATCCGTTGGCCGCCGAGGCCGCGCGGCGGCTGGGCCGTCCCGTGCGCTGGGTGTCGGATCGTTCCGAGCATTTCTTCGCCTGCGCGCAGGGCCGCGACAACCTCACCCATGCCGAGATGGCGCTCGACGAGAAGGGCCGCTTCCTCGCCATCCGCGTGAAGCTCGATGCGAATATGGGGGCCTATCTCTCGCAATATGCGCCGTTCATCCCGTGGGTGGGCTCCACCATGCTCACGGGGTGCTACGATATCCCCACGGGCTACACGCTGATCCGCGGCATCTACTCGCATTCCGTGCCGATCGACGCCTATCGCGGCGCGGGGCGTCCCGAGGCGGCCTATACCATTGAACGCCTTGTCGATTTCATCGCCGACGAAATCGGGATGGATCGTATTGCCCTGCGCAGGCTGAACCTCGTGAAGCCGCGCCAAATGCCCTATCGCACGCCGACGGGCCGCGTCTATGACACCGGCGAATTCGCCGGGCACATGAGCCGCGCGATGGAAAAGGCCGAGTGGAAGGGCTTCCCGGCCCGCCTGCGGGCAGCCAGGCGCAAGGGCCTCATCCGCGGCATTGGCCTCGGCGTCTATATCGAGGCCTGTGGCGGCGGCGGGGCCGAGCCCGGCCATGTGACGCTCGAGAAGGATGGCACCGTCACCGTGCGCATCGGCACGCAATCGAACGGGCAGGGGCATGAGACAGCCTATGCGCAGCTTGTCGCCGAGCATCTCGATCTGCCGCTCAGCCAGATCCGCGTGAAGCAGGGCGATACGAAGGAAATCCCCTCCGGTTCGGGCACGGGCGGTTCGCGCTCCATCCCCGTGGGTGGCGCGGGCGTGGCGCTGGCGGCCGAAGGACTTGCGAAGACGCTGAAGAAACTCGCGGCCAACGCGCTTGAGGCGGGAGAGGGCGACCTCGAAATCGCGGATGGCGCGGTGCGCATCGCCGGCACCGACCGGCGGATGAGCTATGCGGAAATCGCAGCGCTTCCTGCCGCGAAGAAGGCGATGCTGACCGAAACCGCTTCCTTCAAGCCGCCGGAGGCGACCTACCCCAACGGCACGCATGTAGCCGAGGTCGAGATCGACCCGGATACGGGTGAAATCCGCATCGTGAATTACGTCATCGTCGATGATTTCGGCGTGACGGTGAACCCCTTGCTCCTCGCGGGCCAGATCCATGGCGGCATCGCGCAGGGCATCGGGCAGGCGCTGGTCGAGAATTTCGTGATGGACGAGAAGGGCCAGATTCTCACCGCGAGCTTCCTCGATTACGCGATGCCCCGCGCGCAGGACATGCCGGATTTCATCTTCGAGACACGCAATGTGCGCTCGACCACGAATATCCTGGGCGTGAAGGGCGCGGGCGAAGCGGGCACGATCGGCGCTGCCCCGGCCGTGATGAACGCCGTGGTGGATGCCCTGCGGCGCGAAAAAGGCCTTCGCCACATCGATATGCCCGCCACCCCGCGCCGGCTGTGGGAAGCCCTGCGCCGGGGCAGATAAACGGCCGATCACAACGCTGTGAGAACCGCTTGGAGCATTTTCAAGCGAAGTGGAACCGGTTCGCGTGAAGAAATGCGATTAAACAAAGAGATAGAGCATCGGCTCTGATCCGGTCAGATCGGAAAATGCTCCATACTTGCGGTTCTGCAATCAGAATCCGCTCGACACCCGGCCTGGATGCGGGAACGGTGAGGCGTGCGCCGCATGGTTGAACAGCCGCCAGCGCACCCCGCCGGCACCCTCTGGCGGCTTCGCCATGAACCGGGTTCGCCGTCATCGGTGCCCGCCAGATATGGGGAAACCTCCATGCGTCGTCTCTTTGTCGCCGGTGCAATGGTCGCGATCGGCCTCACCGCAGCCTATGCGCAGTCCAATCCGATCGCCGAGCGCAAAGACGTGTTCAAGAGCTTCGGCGGGGCGCTGCGCCCCGTGGGCCCGATGCTGCGCGGGGAAGCGCCGTTCGAGGCCGCCAAGGTTCAGGAAGCGCTGAAGACCATTGCCGAAGGCGCGCCGAAGGTTGCGAAGCTGTTCCCGGCCGGGTCGGGCACCGGTGACACCAAGGCTCTCCCGGCCATCTGGACCGACAATGCCCGCTTCCTCGGCATGTTCACCAAGCTCGAGGCGGATGCCAGGGCCGCCGCCGCGGCCATCCGCGATGAGGCGAGCTTCAAGGCCGAAATGCCGAAAGTTCTAGGCAATTGCGGCACCTGCCACGATGCGTTCCGCGCGAAGTAAGGCTCAGGGCCGGATCGCGGCGGGGAGGCAGTCATGCGCAGGCTTCTGCTGGCGGTGACCGGGCTGGCCCTCATCGGGGCAGCCGGGTTCCTCATTGCGACTGATCCGGCCTTCTTCCGCCTGCTGCGCGGCTCAAGTCCGGTCGCACCTTCCGGCGCGGCCGATCTCGCCAATGGGCGCACCCTGTTCTTTGCGGGGGGCTGCGCCTCCTGCCATGCCTCACCTGGCCAGAATGATCGTCTGAAGCTCGGCGGCGGTTTGCCCATGCACACCCCGTTCGGCACCTTCCATGTGCCGAACCTCTCGCCGCATCTCCGCGACGGCATCGGCGGCTGGACGACCGACCAGTTCATCATCGCAATGCGCGAGGGTGTGGCGCCCGATGGCAGCCATTACTACCCCGCCTTCCCCTACACCTCGTTCCAGCGCATGGGCGGCAAGGACCTGGCGGACCTCTTCGCCTTTATCCGGTCGCTTGCGCCCGTGGAGGGTCGCGCGCCGGCGCATGAGATCGGCTTCCCCTTCAGCATCCGCCGCAGCCTTGGCGGCTGGAAACTGCTCCATCTCGATGGGCAGTTGCAGCAGGCGGTGGCCGGCAAGAGTGCCGAGTGGAACCGCGGCGCTTATCTCGTGGAAGGGCCGGGCCATTGTGCGGAGTGTCATTCGCCGCGCAATTTGCTGGGCGGCATCATCGCAGCGAAGCGCTTCGGCGGCGGGCCGGATCCGGAGGGCAGGGGAACGGTGCCGAACATCACGCCGCACAAGGATGGCCTCGGCAACTGGTCGAGACAGGAGCACGCGCTCTTCCTGAAGACCGGCGAGACTCCGGGTTTCCTCACCGTGGGCGGCTCGATGGGCGCGGTCATCAGGAACATGGCGGAGCTGAGCGATGCGGATCGCCTCGCCATGGGCGAATATCTCGCGAGCCTGCCGCCTGTGGCAGGAAAGCCTGTCGCGCCGAGGAAATGAGCGGAAAGGCTGCAGGGCCTCCTGCCGCCCCCGTCTATTCCATCACCGCCGCTTTCAGGATCACCACCATCGTGGCATGGCCCGCCTCGCCCTCGAGGCAGCGGATGACGTGCTGGCGGTCGCAGCGATAACGCAGGGTCTCGCCCGCGCGGACGATTTCCTTCTGACCGCCGACCTCGACCTCGAATGCGCCGTGGAAGACCGAGAGGCACTCGACCGAGCCGCGCTGATGCGCATCGGAATCGAGCACGCCACCCGCTTCGGCATGCACATCATACCATTGCAGCCACTCGACCGTTTTCAGCCAGCCGATGATGGCGAGGCGCACCTTGCCATCCTCCGAGAGCAGGATGGGCGTGTCGCCCTTCGAGATCTTCTCGATGACCGGCGCGTCGTCGCTGTCCACCAGAAAACGCTCGATGGAGATGTCGAGCGCCTGGCTCAGCCGCCAGATGGTGGCGAGTGTGGGGTTGGTCTCGTTGCGCTCGATCTGGCTGATGATGGATTTCGCGACGCCGGATTGCTCGGCGAGCTCGGACAGCGAGAGGTTGTAGTTCTTGCGAAGGCGCTGGATCGTCTTGCCAAGCTGGCCGGACAACGCTGCCGCGCCTGTTTCGAAGTCCCTGGGCTTTTCCTTCTCGGCCATGAGGGGCCCACCTGCCTGTTGTTTGAAGTGTCGAACGGACGTTCTCTTCAACGAACCTCTTTCTTGCCCCAGCGCAAGGCACGAGGCAAGGGTGGCGTATAGGGAAGGCTGAGCGGGCCGGGGGAGGCCGGCCCGGGATGCCGGAGAATTGCGGCGGCGCGGTCGCCTGCGGCACCTGCCATGTCTATGTCGATCCTGACTGGTTCGCCCGCCTCGTGCCGGCGCGAGAGGATGAGGAAGCGAGGCTCGACCAGCTTCTGCACGCAAGGCCCAATTCACGCCTCTCCTGCCAGATCCTCTGGGAGGCGGCTCTGGATGGCCTGCGCCTGATGCTCGCTCCGCCCGAGGGCTGATCCTCAGATCGAACGGGGCGGCGAGGCTTCAGCCTGCCTCTTGCGGTCGATGCCGAGCTGGCGTTCCCGCAGGATGACATAAATGCCCGCGCCGCAGACGATGCAGGCACCAATGAGCACAAGCTGGTGCGGGAATTCCCCGAACAGGAAATAACCCCAGGCCATCGCGAAGATCATGCCGGTGTAATCAAAGGGCGCGACGGTGGAGGCAGGCGCGCGGCGATAGCTCTCGGTGAGGAAGATCTGCCCGAAACCGCCCATCACGCCGATCAGGATGAGAAAAAAGGCCTGCTTGGCACTGGGGGTGCGCCACGCCCATTCCGGGTCGATGCCGCCGCCGACCACGGTGAGCATGCCGAAGGTGGTTGTCATCAGCGAAAAGTAGATCACGATCGCGGAAGTGCTCTCCGTGGCCGTCAGGCGGCGCACCTCGACCATCGCGAAGGCGGCGCAGGTCGCGCCGAGGAAGCCGAACAGGGCGCCGAGGGCGAGCGTCGTATCCGGCTGGCGGCTGATGGCATCGGCCGAGATATAGGGCCAGAGCATCACGATGACGCCGCAGAAGCCGACGAGCACGGCCGTCCAACGATAAAGGCGCACGACCTCGCCCAGCACGAAAGCAGCGAGAACCACGGAAATCAGCGGCGCGGTGAACGAGATGGCGGTCGCATCGGTCAGAGGCAGCATCATCAGCGCCGTAAAGCCGAAGAACATGCCCAGTGAGCCGATGAGCCCGCGCCTCAGGTGGCCCTTGTGGTTGTTCGTCTGGAAGGCGGTGTTGAGCTTCCCGATCAGCGCCATCCAGGTGAAGACCGGGATGAGTGCGAAGAACGAACGGCAGAACACGATCTGCCCCACCGGGAAGGCCTGATCCGCCGGGGTGATCGAGCCGACCACCTTCACCGCAGCGCCCATGCAGGCAAAGGTGAAGGCCGATACCATCTTGAACAGGATGCCCAGAAGCGGGCGATGCTGCGGCGGAACCGCCGGGGGCACGGCGGAAGATGATGATTCCACGGGCATGAGAAGCGGATTCCGAAAGCACGTGAAATGAAGCTTAGAGCATTTTCCGAAGAAGTGGATACCGCTTCTTCGAAAGAAAATGCGGTAAATCAAGAGCTAAGAGCGGTCGATCTGATCGGGTGAGATCGGAAGCCGCTCTAGAGCATGCTGTGAAAAAGTGGAATCCGATTTTTCACAAAAAAGCATTCTATAACAACAAGATAAGAGCATAATGTGCTTCCGTCTGGACACATCATGCTCTAGGGAGCGCCGGCAGCTTTCACAACCCGTGAAGTGTGCCTGGCCGACAGCGATCCCGGGCCGGACCGCTCAGCGGAAGGCGCGGAGCCGGTCGCGGGCCGAGAGGTCGTCGAGGCTCTCGAGCGGGGAGGGGTCTTTCGGCGGCGGCTCTCCGGGTTCGGCGAGAATATCCGCCATCCCTTCGAACAGCGCCTCGTCCTCGCTGGCTGGCGGGGCAGGACGGGCCTCCGCAACCGGTTCGGGCTCAGCCTTGGTCGGCGTGCCTAGCTTGGGCGCGCTTTCATCCATATCGAGCAGTTCCGCACCGATCATGGTCGGCTCGGCGCGTTCGGCCGGGACGAAGAAATCGAAGGTTTCGTCGATCTCCGCCTGGTTGGCCTCGCTCATCCAGATATCGGGCTCTGTGCGCGCCGTTTCCATTTCCATGGCGATGGTCGCGTCGATATCCTCGATTTCCTCGGAGATTGCATCCGAAAGGCCGGCAGAGTCGACCAGGGATCGGATGCGCGCATCGAGGAATTTCAGGGTTTCCACGGCCTTGGCGATCCGCTGGGCGGTGAGATCCTGGAAGCCGCAGGCGGTGTAGATTTCGGTCGCGGAACGATCGAGTTCGTCGCAGACTGCCGGGTTCATGCCCAATTCGCGCAGGGTCCAGGCCTGCTCCTGCACCCGCTCTGCGGCGGAGAGGATGGCGGAGGTCGCCTTTTCCGTGGTTTCCACCACGGTATCGAGCGTTTCGGAAGCAGCGGCGAACTGGATGCCGCGGCTGTCGCGCGCATGCATCGCCCTGATTTCCTTCTCGGCCCGCAGGATGGCGCGCGCCATGTCGAGGATGTGCCGGTGCAGGGCATCCGAGCCGATGAGGACCGGACGGGTATTGAGCGACCGGGAAAGCCTGTCGATCGCGTGCAGCAGCGTTTCGGTATCGGCCTGGCGGTTTCGCTTGGCGTATTCCGCCAGGAACCAGCGCCCGCGTTCCGTTTCCATCACGGCTGCGGCAATCTGCTCATAGGCCGCGTCATCATACGTCGGCGGTTTGATCAACGACGTCATGTTCGAGGAGCCGCTCTTCCCTGGAAAAGACCGATTGTGGTTTTTCACACCCTGACTTGGAAATGGTTAACGATTCCTTGCGGAACGCGGCTTGCCGCCAGCTTTCCGGCGATGTTACCAAAGATTTTGTGACGAGCGGCTTGATTCCGCTCCTTTGCGGTATGGACGAGGTTCAGGAAAAGGCATGGCGCGGCCTTCCGCGATCTGGGGAGACGCAGCGCGGGGAAGCGGGATCTTGCGCCTCTCCGGTACCTGGACGGCCGACCACGCCTCCGATCTCGAGGCTGCCCTCGACACGGCTCTGAAACAGGGCAGCGCCGCAGCACCGTTCCGCATCGATTGCGCGGGCATTGTCGCGCTCGACACCCTGGGGGCCTGGCTCATCCACCGTGCCCGGCTGGCCTTGTCAGAGCGTGGCGAGGTCAGTCTTGCCGGGCTGAAGCGCGACCAGACGCATCTCATCGCCGAGGTGGCGCAGGCCGAGTTGCCGCCGGCAGGTCCGGCCAGGGCAACGGGTGCCTATCCTCTGCTCGTCGATATCGGCGAGGCGGTCGTGGATGCCGGCAAGGATGTCTCGAACGGGGTCACGTTCTTCGGCTCGGTGATCGTGGCTTTGGGCCGGCTGATCCTGGGTCGCGTCAGGCTGCGACCCGCCGCGGTGATCACCCAGCTCGAGCGGGTGGCGATGCGCGGCGTGCCGATCATCGCATTGATTTCCTTCCTCGTGGGGGCGATCATCGCGCAGCAGAGCATTTTCCAGCTCCAGCGTTTCGGGCAGCCGCATTTCGTGGCCGATCTTGTGGGCGTGCTTGTCCTGCGCGAACTGGCGGTGCTGCTCACCTCCATCATGGTGGCGGGCCGCTCCGGCTCGGCTTTCACGGCCGAACTGGGTTCGATGAAGATGCGCGAGGAGGTGGATGCGCTCCAGACCATGGGTCTCGACCCCGTGGAGGTGCTGGTGCTGCCGCGCATCCTCGCGCTGCTCATCGGCCTGCCGTTGCTGACCTTCGTCTCCTCCATGTCCGCGATCGCGGGTGCCGCGCTGGTGGCGGATATCTATGGCGGCATCAGCATGGAGATCTTCTTCGCCCGCGTGCAGAACATCATCGGCATGAACACCTTCATGGTGGGCATGTACAAGGCGCCGTTCATGGCTCTGGTGATCGGGGTCATCGCCTGCATCGAGGGGTTTGCCGTGCGGGGCAGCGCGGAATCGCTCGGCAGCCACACAACCGCCTCGGTCGTGAAGTCCATCTTCGTGGTGATCGTCGTGGATGGCCTCTTTGCCATGTTCTTCGCGTCGATCCGCTACTGACATGGACGAGATGGACCGCACCCCTCCCGAATCGCACGCCCGGGGCGAAACCGTGATCTCGGTGGAGGATCTCGCGGTGGGCTTTGGCGAGCGCCTCGTGATCGACGGTCTCTCGCTCGATGTGCGCCGGGGCGAGATTCTCGGAGTGGTGGGCGCCTCCGGCTCCGGCAAATCCGTGCTGCTGCGCACCATCATCGGCCTCATCCGGAAGAAGCGCGGCCTGGTGCGCGTCTTCGGGCATGACATGGACCGCGTGAGCGAACAGCGCCGCCGGTTCATCGAGCGCCGCTGGGGCATTCTTTTCCAGCACGGGGCGCTGTTCTCCTCGCTGACCGTGAAGCAGAACATCCAGTTCCCGATGCGGGAATATCTCGATCTCTCGCCAAGCCTTCTCGAAGAGATGGCGATGCTGAAGCTCCAGCTCGTGGGGCTGAAGCCGGAGGCCGCGCATCGCATGCCTTCGGAACTCTCCGGCGGCATGATCAAGCGTGCAGCCCTGGCCCGCGCATTGGCGCTGGACCCCGAGATCGTTTTCCTCGACGAGCCGACATCCGGGCTCGATCCGATCGGCGCGGGCGATTTCGACGAACTCATCGCCACATTGCGGAACACGCTCGGGCTCACCGTGTTCATGGTGACCCATGATCTCGACAGCTTGGCCGGAATTTGCGATCGCATCGCGGCGCTTGGCGAGGGGCGTGTTCTGTCGCAAGGTCCGCTCGATCAATTGAGGGCCGAGCCGCATCCCTGGCTGCAGGCCTATTTCAACGGTCCGCGTGCCCGCGCGAGCCATGTCTACGGAAAGCCGGCGTAACGGAAGGTTCGATCCTGATGGAGAACAAGGCGAATTACGCGATCGTGGGTCTTTTCACCCTGGCGGTGCTTGCCGGAATTTTCGGCTTCGTCTTCTGGTTCACCCGCGCCGCCGAGAATTCCGATCGCAAGGTCTTTCGGGTTGTATTCGTGGGCTCCGTTTCGGGGCTTTCCGCCGGTTCCGCTGTTCGTTTCAATGGCTTGCGGGTTGGCGAGGTGACGGCGGTGGGCATCCTCCCCGCCGATCCGAGCCGCGTCGTCGCGCAGATCGCCGTGAACCCCACGACGCCCATCAAGACCGACACCAGGGCACGGCTGGAGACGCAGGGCCTCACGGGGGTCGCCAACATCCAGCTCTCCGGCGGCGCCGTGAACGCGCCCGATCTTGTCTCGCTCGATGCCGGCTCGCCGCCCACCATCTTCGCCGATCGCTCCGATTACCAGGATATCGTGGAGACCATCCAGCGCGTTTCGGGCAGGCTTGATTCGGTGCTGACGCGCGCCGATTCGATCCTGTCGCAGGGTGAGGGATCGGTGATCGCCACCTTGCGGAACGTCGAGGCCTTCTCGAATGAACTCGGCAAGAACTCTTCGGGCGTGGGGGCGTTCCTCGCCAATGTCGGCGAGATGAGCCAGAGGATCGGCTCGCTCGCGGGGCGCATCGAGCGCTTCGTGGACGAGGCTGAAACGCTGACCCGCGGCATTGATGCAAGGAGCATCAATCAGGCGGTCCGCAACGTCACCGAGTTCACCGATATGCTGGCCCAGAACCGCAATGCGGTGGCGGTGCTGCTGACCGACGCCGGCCAGCTGGCCCGCCAGCTTCAGGGCAGCGCCACGAAGCTCGATTCCGCGCTGGAGGAAGCGGGGCGGCTCATGCGCGGCATCGACCCCGAGAAAATCAACCGCACGCTGGATGGCGCCGAGAAATTTGCATCCGCCCTGGGGCGCAATGCGGCGGATGTTGATCGCATGATCCGCGACATCACGGCCAAGACCGACACGGTAACCCGTGCGATCGACCGGCTCGACAATGTGATGGCCGGGGCCGAAAGCTTCTTCGGCGGCGGGCAGGATGGCGCGACGGCGGGCCTGATCAAGGAATTGACCGATGCTGCCAGATCCATCCAGACCCTCGCCGGCAATCTGGATGTCCGCTCACGCGAGCTTTCGAGCGGTCTGTCGCGCTTCACCGGGCCGGGGCTGCGCGATTTCGAGGCGCTGGCGGCGGATACCCGGAAGGCCGTGAACGATCTTTCGCGCGCAGTGCGGTCGCTTGAGCGCAATCCTTCGCAATTGCTCTTCGGCGGGCAATCCAATATTCCCGAATACCGTCGGTAGGGGCGAGGGCGCGTGAGCGATTCGAGCGGGCTGGGGCTGTGGGTGAATCGGCGGGCGCGCGGGCGCAGGGCTGCAAGCGCGTCGCGCCTTGTGGCGTTGCTGGTTGCCGGGTTTCTGGCGGGTTGTGCGGGCTCCGCGCCACCGCCGACCTTCGATCTCGCGGCGCCGCGTGACAATCTGGACGCTCGCCCGGGCCGGGGCCTGATTGTGGTGGCCGAGCCTTTCGCGCTCGCGGCGATCGACACCAACCGCATCATCGTCATGACGCGCGGCGGCGGGCTTGCCTATTTCGGCGATGCGCAATGGTCGGATCGCCTGCCGAAGCTCGTGCAGGTGCGCCTGATCCAGACCTTCGAGAACGCGAAGCGGCTCACCTCGATCGGCCGTCCGGGTGGTCGCCTGCTGCCGGCGGCGCAGCTCAATTCGGAAATTCGCCGCTTCGGCATTGATGAAGCCAGCGGAGAGGCCGTGATCGAGATGAGCGTGAAGATCGTGCAGGATCGCACGGGCCGCATCCTGGCCGGCAACATCTTCACGCGCTCGGTTCCGGCTGGTGGTTCCAGCGGCCCCGTCGCGGCCGCCGCGCTTGATCTTGCGATGCAGGAGATGCTGCGCGACATCGTGCGCTGGACCTCCTCTTACATCTGAATTCACGCCTGAAAAAGGCGGCCCGCCGGCCGCCTTTTTGTCTTCCGTTCTGGATGGGCCCTCAGTCGAAGCGGCCTGCGGCATGGGCAAGCATGGTGTAGACTTTGCCGGTATCCGAGGTGAGATAGGTGCGCGCGACCAGCGATTCCCGATCATCGCCCGCGACTTCCGCGAGCAGGCGCTCGAACTGGTCGACATAGGTATCGACCGTGTGCTTGAACTCTGCATCGCGGCGGTAGCGACGGCGGATGTCGTCATACGCCTCCTGCCCCTGCAGCGTGTAGAGCCTGCGGGTGAAGACATTGCGCTCGCCGCGGCGATAGCGATCCCAAAGCTCGATCGCGGCCTCATGGTCGATCATCCGGGTGATATCAACCGAAAGGCTGTCCAGCGATTCGATCCGGCGGGCTGAACCGGCTTCGTTGGGGCGTGCCATCCGCGAAGGGGGCACAGGCTCATCATCCGAGGCGCGTTCCAGCAGGCCCGAAAGCCACGAGCCGCTGCCAGAGCCGCCTCGCGGGGCCGGCGAGGGTGCGCGCGGGCGCGGGTTTGCCGGGCGTGGCGCGGGTTCCAGGGACGGGCGGGCCGGGGCGCGCGGAGGTTCCGGCTCCAGGCGAGGCGGCTCCGGCTCCAGACGACGTGGCTCCGGTTCCAGGTGACGCGTCTCAGGCTCCAGGCGAGGCGGCTCCGGCTCCAGACGACGTGGCTCCGGTGCCAGGCGACGCGGTTCCGGTTCCAGACGACGCGTCTCCGGCTCCAGACGACGCGATTCCGGTTCCAGGCGACGCGGTTCGCTCACGTCCAGCCCCGGGCTGGAGCGGGAGACGATCTCGTTGAGTTCCGAGAGGGCGCGCAACTGGTCGCCCACCACGCGCTTCAGGTTCTGGCTCGCCTCGCGCGCCTCGCGGGGGATTTCGAGCCCGCCTGTCGCCAGGGCCGCGCGTGTGGCCTCGAGATCCGCAAGGATGTCGCGCGTCGCCTGGCGCAGGTCGCCGGCCGTCGCCAGGAAGCCCTGCACACCATTCTGCAGCAGCGCGCTCATTTCAGTATTGGCCTGGTCGTAGGCCTGGCGCAGGGCCGCAGCGGTGCGCTCACGTTCCTTGCCGCTTTCGAGGCGGATGCGTTCATATTGCGAGCCGATGGCCTTCGCCGCCGTCTCGGCGCTCTGGTGCACGAGGCTGGATGCATCGCGCGCCCGTGATTCGGCGGCGGAGAGCTGGTCTTCCACGAGGCTCGTGAAGGAGCGGAGCATCGAATCCACGTCCTCGATCCGTGAATTGAGGGTGCCGACGAGGCCCTCCAGCGCCTGTTGGCGTTCGCCGAGCAGGCTGGCAAGGCTCAACTGGCTCTCCGAAAATTCGCCCGAGAGCGACCGCATGGCGCTGGTCCGATCGTCGAGAGCCGCGACGGCGCTCTGGCTGGTCGAGAGCAGGTCGCCGGAGGCGGAGCGGATAGCCTCGACCCGCGCCGCCAGAGCATCCGAGCCCTGGCTGGCCGCCGAGAGGATGGCCGCCAGGCTGGCCTCCAATCCGCGCACGCGCTCGCCCAGGCGGCCTTCCACCTCGGAGAGTCCCTTCGCCGTGGAGCCGACAATGGTGTTGAGCACGCGATTGGCCTCGCCCAGCTTGTCGAGCAGGCCTGCCACTTCGCCGCGCAGCCGGTCATTGGCCTCCACCAGATTGTGCAGCGACTTCGCCGAGCCGCTTTCGATCGCCGCGTTGAGTTCCGCGAGCGAGGCACTGACGCGTTCTGAAATTCTGCTCGAGGCCGTTTCAAGGCCGCGCACCATGGCGAGGCCTTGCTGCTCGAAGCTCGAGACGAAGTGGCCACCCTTCTCGTCGATCAGGTTGGAGATATGCTCGGCGCGGCCCATCAGCTCGCTGCCTACTTCGCGCGAGAGCGAGGTCAGGCTGCGTTCGACCTCGCCGGCACGCAGCAGGATGGCATCGGCGCTCTGGTCGAGGCGGCTGACGATGGCTTCGGTCGCAGTCTGCGTCTTCTGGTCGAGGATCTCGCCGGCTTCCTGCGTGCGGCGACCAAGAACCTCGCTCGCGGCCTGGGCTTTCTGGTCGAGCGCCTCGATCTGCTGGCCCAGCGGCGCGACGACGCGCTCTCCGAAACCCTGCACGCCCTGCTCGAGATTGCCGAGCAGCGAGCCGCCCGTCTCCTGCACGGCGCGGGCGAATTCCAGCGTTCGCAGCGCCACCATGTCGCTCAGGGTCTTGGCCCGCTCGTCCACGCCGCTTTCCACGCGCGAGAGCAGGGCTTCGATATTCGCCGTCACCTGCTGCGTGCGATCCATGATCCGGGTGCCGAGCGTGTCGCTTTGGGCCACGATGGTGTGCTCGAGCTTGTCGGAGGTCGAGATGAAGGTCTTCCCGAATTCCTCCAGGCTTTCGCCAAGGCTGGCGGCGCGCGCCGTGACCGTTTCGGCAAGACGCGAGGCATTGGCGGCGAGAGCCTCGTTCACGTTCTGGCCGTGCTGGTTCATGGCCTGAAGCACGTCGCGGCCGGTGCTTGCGAGGCGCTCCGTTGCTTCCGTCGTCTGGCGGGCCAGGGTGAGGCCCAGATCGTCGATCTCGGTCTTGAGACCCGAGGAGGCCTCGCGGGTGCGCTCGGTGATGAGCGTGCCGAGGCTTTCGCCGGCGATTGCGAAGGCCTGGTTGGCTTGCGCGACGCGGTTGGTGATGAGATCGACCAGCGCGGAACCCTGATCGGCGAGTGCGGCCTCAAGCCCGCCGCGCGTGTTTTCCAGGGCGCTTTCGAAGGCGCGGGCATTTTCCACCAGCGTTTCCTCGATGCGCGTGATGGAACGTTGCAATGTGCTCTCGATCTGCAGGCCATTGGTGCCGAAAGTGTCGGCGAGGCGCTGCGCATTGTTGGTGAGCAGGGCCTCCATGTCGCGGGCACCCTGGCTCATCGAGCCTTCGATGCGACGCGAGGCATCCTCGAGCACGCCGGTAACGG
Source organism: Methylobacterium sp. (assembly GCA_020252645.1). Classification (GTDB taxonomy): domain Bacteria; phylum Pseudomonadota; class Alphaproteobacteria; order Rhizobiales; family Beijerinckiaceae; genus Rhabdaerophilum. The sequence goes on from JADCCN010000001.1 coordinate 228,197, forward strand.
CGCGCGAGGTGGTGCCCAGGGTCTCCTCGATTCGGCTTGCCGTGCCGATCATGCGATCGGCGAGCTCGCCCGAGCGGAGCGTGAGCGCCTCGACGACATTGGTGCCCTTCTCTTCGATGAGCTTCGCGGTGTCGATGCCGCGGCTTTCCATCGAGGCGATGAAATCCTGGCTCGCGGAGCGCATCGTCTCGTTGATCTCGATCGCGCGGCTGCCGATCGTCTCGATGATGTCGCGGCTGTTGGTCTGGAAGGCGGCGTTCACCACCTCGGCCGTATCGGTGATCTCGCTCTTCAGGTTCGTGCCCGTGTCGCGAATGAGGCGGGCCGAATTCTCGCTGACTTCGCCGAGGCGATCGGCTGCCGAACGCGTGATATGCTCCCATTCGCCTGTCAGGCTGCTGCTCGTCTCGCGGATGGATTGCGCCGCATTCTGGCTCATTTCCGCCAGATGGCGCGAGGCCGCGCCGGTGACGCTTTCCCACTCTGTCGTCAGAGCGTCGCCCGAGAGGCGCATGGCCTCCGCCGCGCGCTGGCTGGTGCCCATGATCTCGCGCTGGATGAGATCGGCCTGCTCGGAAAGGCGTGAGACCAGGAGCCGGCTCGCATCGTCGAGCCCGCCCGTCGCGCCATTCGTGACCTGCTGGATCTCGTCGAGCAGCACGGCGCGTGCGGCATTGAGCTGGGTGATGACGGATGAAGCCGTGGCTTCGAGCGCGCTGTTCGTGTCGGCCGTGGAACTGGAGAGTTGCTCCGACAATTCGCCCGTCCGCGCGCGGATGATGTCGCCCGCGTAAAGCGCGGAGCGATCCAGCGTGGCGACGAGTTCATCCTGCTTGCCGCCGATCAGGAAGGTCACCCGCTCGCCGGCCTGGTCGATGGCCATGGCGATGTTGTCGCCGGCCTTGCCGATATCGGCGGAAAAGCCCTGATGCGCGGCTTCGATCGTGTTCCGGATTCGATCGGCCGTGGCCATGATCGCTTCGCGCTCCGCGGCGAGTTCGGCCACGAGCTGGCGCATCTTGTATTCATTGTCGGCATAGGAGCGCTCGAGCGCGCTCACCTCGCCATGCACGATGCTTTCGAGTTCGGTCGCGCGGGAAAGGGCGCGTTCCACGCCATCGCCGATCGAGGCGACCTCGCGGCGCACGGCCTGACCCAGGGTGAAGACCGCATCGGCACCGACCGATTCCGGCTCGGCGAGGCGCGCGGCGACTTCCGCCATCACGCGGGCGGAGTTGCGCAGGTCGCGCGAGCGGCGATGCAGGGCCGCCAGCGCGAACACGAACAGGATGGGCAGGATGATGCCGATGCCGGCAAGCGCCAGCGCCAATTCAATGCCGGGGCGCAAGGTGCCATCGCCGGCGTAGAAGAAGCCGTCGCGCTTCGAGAGCAGCAGCCAGCCTGCGATGATCCAGAGGCCGGAAAAGGCCGAAGCCAGCCAATAGGGCGTGCGCGGGCTGGCTTGGCGCAGCGGATCAAGCAGTTCCTGCACCGAGGCGCGACGATCGTCATTCGCCGGCATGATTGTCGGGTTGCGGAGCATTTCGAGCCCGCTCGGCGCAGCCGCCGCCTCGACGGGCAGGCTCGCCGGTGGTTCCACGCGGGGTTCCGGCGCTTTCACCTCCGGCGGCCTCGGCTTGCGCTGGGGCGGCCTGATATCGAGGCGTGCCTCCGGCAGGGGCTCCTCGGCCGGCTTCGGGGTGAAGAGCTCGATATCCTCGATACGGGGCAGGCGCGGCTGAGCCTCGCCGGATGGCTCGGGCGGCGCGGCCGGGGTTTCGGGCTTTCCGGTCGCCTCGTCGCCGCCGAGACCCAAAGCTTCCTCGATCGCCGAAAGGGCTGCCTCGGAAGCATCGGGGTTTTTCTTCTGCGTGGCCATCAGCATTCCACCTTGTTCGCAACGCGCCAGAACCGCAACTCTCCGCCTGATCCGCCAGGGGAAAGCCTCGGTTCTCAGACCGAAGTTTAACCTTTATTTTACGGATCGTGGATGGCAAGGGAAACAGGCAACGTTAACGATGTGGAATCGTCGTTAACGCGGCCGGAACCATGAGGCGCGATCCTCGCGCCGCGTTACACCATAAGGCGCGATCCTCGCGCCGCGTTACACCATAAGGCGCGATCCTCGCGCCGCCTTACCTTCGCGTTTACGGATTGGGCTGCATTATCGACCCCATCCCGGACGGCAAGGAGCCCTTTTACCATGTCCGCTTTCGCCCTCGCGGCCGACGAAACCGTGCCTTCCTTCGAACGACCCGTCGATCTTGTTCATCTCGCCCGCCAGACCTTAGGGGATCGCGCCCTGGAGCGCGAGGTGCTGGGCCTGTTCGAGGTGCAGGCAAAAGCAATTATTGCACAACTTTTTGAGGTCGGCGACGAAAACCTGCGCCACGATCTCGCCCATACGCTGAAGGGTTCCGCCCGTGCCGTGGGTGCCTGGAAGGTGGCGGAGGCAGCCGAAGCCTGTGAACGCGTGAGTGCCGACAAGGCCCTGCAATGGCAGAACGCCCTCGCTGATCTTGCCGGGCGGATCGAGATCGCCCTGGCGGCGATCGAGGACATCATCCGGCATTGAGGCCGGTGCGGGTTGCTCGCGCCCCCTCGCCAAACGGAGCGGAAAGCGTTAGTTCCCCAAAAACGGCCAAGCCTTGCCGAGACCGCGCGCCGAGAGAGATTTCGTCCATGCCCCGCATCACCTTCATCGAACAGAATGGAACCGCCCGCACCGTGGATGGCGAGACCGGCTCCACCGTGATGGAAACCGCCATCCGCAATGCCATTCCGGGCATCGAGGCGGAATGCGGCGGGGCCTGCGCCTGCGCCACTTGCCACGTTTATGTTGGCGAAGAGTGGCTCGCGACCGTCGGCAAGCCTGCACCGATGGAAGAGGACATGCTCGATTTCGCCTTCGACGTGCGGCCGAATTCACGCCTTTCCTGCCAGATCAGGATCACGGATGCGATGGACGGGCTCACCGTCACCACGCCGGCGCGCCAGGCCTGACAGCCTTCGCGCCGCTTCTCACCACCCCGTGAATTGCCGGTGACGCTCTTTTCCCGCGACGAGGGAGCACGCATGGTGGCGCGGGGGAGGGGTTCATGTCGGTTCTGGTCCTGGCTTTCATCGCCGGTGCGCTCACCACGCTGAACCCCTGCGTTCTGCCCATGGTGCCGTTCGTGCTGGCGACAGCCTTGCGCGAGGACCGCCGGGGCCCGCTTGCGCTGATGGGCGGAATGAGCCTCACCTTCACGGTGCTTGGCACTTTGGTTGCCTCGATTGGTCCGGTCATCGGGCTTTCGACCGAGGCGATTCGGGTCGCGGGCGCGATCATCATGATCGGGCTCGGCATCGCCCTGCTGCTGCCGGCCACGCAGCGGGTTTTCGCCACAGGCCTCGGGCCTGTGGCGGATCAGGCCTCGCGTTTTCTCGACCGTCTGTCGCTCAGCGGACTGAGCGGCCAGTTCGTCACCGGCTTGCTGCTCGGCGCGATCTGGAGCCCCTGTGCCGGGCCTTCGCTTTTCGCCGCGATCGGGCTTGCGAGCCAGACCGGCACGGTGCCGAAGGCGGCGCTTGCGATGTTCGCCTTCTCGCTGGGTGCTTCGAGCGTGCTGCTGGCCCTGGCCTATGGCGCGCGCGAGGTGCTTGCCCGCCGCCGGGCGGCGCTGATGGATTTCGCCACCTCGGGCCGCGCGAAGCTCATCTTCGCAGCGCTGTTCATCGCCATGGGCGCGATGATCCTCGCCGGTTTCGACAAGACGATCGAAGCCGCTCTGGTGCGCGCCATGCCCGATTGGCTGATCGACCTGACGACCCGCTTCTGAGCGTTCACTCGGCGGGAACCGCCGCACGCTCCTTGAAAATCGTCTCGTTTCCCGGCCCCGGTTGCCGCGGCACGAGAAAGGAAAGCGTGAGCGAGGTCGTGGCGATGGCCGCGCCGAGATAGAAGACGATGCTCGGGTCCTTCAGCCACAGCATCCCGAAGACGACGGGAATAACCACGGCCGCGAAGTGGTTGATGGTGAAGGCGCAGGCGGCGGTCGGGGCCATGTCGGCGGCATCGCCGATCTTCTGGATGTAGCTGCGCTGGGCGATCACGAGGATCGAGAACACCCCGTCGATGATGAAGAGCAGCGCGGCCACGGTCGCGCTGGCCGTCACCGCATAGCCGATGAAGACGAGGATCAGCACCATGTTCTCGATGGCGATGGTGCGGCGCTCGCCCCAATGGCCGACCAATGCGCCCAGGCGGGGTGCAAGGAAGGTGTTGAGACCCGATGTGGCAAGCAGAAGCATCGCCATCTGCGGCACGGTGTAACCGAATTTCTCGACGAGCAGGAACCCGGCGAAGGCCGTGAAGATCTGCCGGCGCGCGCCGTTCATCATTGTCAAGGCGTAATAGAGCCAGTAGCGCTGGCGCAGAACGATGCGCTTTTGCTGCGGCACCGGGCCATCGAATTTCGGAAAGAGCAGCAAGGCCGCGATGGTGATGCCGATGCAGGCAAAGCCGACCAGCACAAAGAGCAGGTCATAGCGCTGTGTGCCGCTCCACCAGAGAAGCGCGAGGCTGCCATAGGCCACGAATTGCGCGGCGGCGGCCGCACCCGCCACCCGGCCCATGAGGCGCGGCGCATCCTTCCGGGGAAAGAGTTGCAGGGAGAGCGACTGGTTGACCGTCTCGAAATAGTGGAAGCCCACCGACATGATGAAGGTGGTGATGAGAAGCCCCGTCAGGGTCGGGAAGCCACCGGTCAACGCGATGCCCGCGCCCAGCACGAGCAAGGCGATATAGGCCACGGTCTGCTCGCGCATCACCATGAACCAGTAGATGGCGGTGAAGGCGAGGAAGCCCGGGATTTCGCGCACGCTTTGCGCCAGGCCGATATCGGCGCCGGTGAACCGCGCGGCATCCTTCGCGAAGTTGTTGAAGAGCGTGACCCAGCCCGCATAGCCCAGCATGTTCACGAAGGCGAGGACCATCAGGAAGGTCACGGGCTCCTGAAGAGCCTGCCGGAAGCGTGAAACCGGCAAATCTGCGGCAGGTTTGGTCATCCTCATCCTTCCGGTCAAGAGGGACGGATGATCCCTTGTCCCTGTTGCGTCAAATGATTTCTCTTGATGGAACCATTTCGGGCGCTTGTGCGTCCCTCTTCGCGCTTGTCCGACATCAAGGACGGTGCTCGTCCGCCATGCGAGACGAAGAGCGAGGCTTGCAGCCGATCCGCGCGCTGGCGAGCGATCCTGAAGCGTTCGTTGGAGGACAACATGTTCAAGAAACTGCTGGTTCCGGTCGATATCGGGGATGAAGCCATGGCGAAGGCCTCATTGGAGGCCGCCAAGGCGCTGGCCGGGCCCTGGGGCGCGGATGTGCGCCTGCTGCATGTGCGGCCGATCCTTCCCTCCGCCTATCTCGAATATGTTCCGGCCGATTTCGAGGGCCTCGAGAGAAAGCGCGCCACGGAGGATCTCGCCGCCCTGGCCGGCAAGCTCGGCCTGCCCGCGGGCAAGGTGAGCACTTCCGTGCGGACGGGCGGGGTCTACCACGAGGTTCTGGCGGAGGCCGATGATTGCAAGGCCGACCTCATCATCGTCTCCTCGCATTGGCCCACGCTTGCGACCTACCTCATCGGCAGCCACGCGACGAACATCGTTCGCCACGCCCATTGCTCGGTTCTGGTGGTTCGTGCCTGAGCCCGATCAGGGCAGGACGAGCGCCGGTATCGCCCCGGATCGGAAGCGGGCGGGGCGATTGCGCGAGAGGTAATCGCGCATCCAGAAGCCGAGATAGCCGAAAAGCGCCACGGCGAGGCCGGCCGCGAACCAGCTCCTGTCGATGCTCGAATAGATCGTGACGGCGACGAGGCCTGCCAGGATGCCAAGGCCCATGATCAGCATGCCCCAGAACTTCCAGGGTGGCACGCCAGCCAGCAGTTCCACTTGCGGCCGCGCCCCTTCGGCGCGCTCGCACAAGGCGGTGACGAAGCGGGTATAATCGTCGTTCTGTTTTTCCGTCTCGATCAGCGATTTCCAGGAAAGGCTGTCGAAGGTCACGCTCTTGCCATCGGTCGCGCGCAATGTGCAGGCGAAAGCGCGATGCGCCGTGTTGCGCGGCGAGAAGCGCAAGGTGACGCGCTCGATGCCCGTCAGCGGAAATCGCTGGATGGATCGCCCTCGCGTGGCGATCAGCTCATAGGCGGTCAGTTCGAGCTCCAGCTCTGCCGCAAATGGCTTGGGGCGATGGCTGTAGAGGATCGTGGCCGCCTTGGGCGCAATCTCTGTGGGCATGGGCCGTGTCGTTCCTTTGTCGCAGGCCAAGCTCCTTGCCTCAGGATGGCGAGCGCGTCAAAGGTCGGGCGATCATCGGGAGTTCGGCTATGCCGGTTCGGCTCATTCTCATGCGGCACGCGAAATCGGCATGGCCGGACGGCGTTGCGGATTTTGATCGGCCTCTGGCGCCGCGCGGGCAGGAAGCCGCGCCGCTGATGGGGCGCTGGCTGGGGAAACAGCCCTGGAAGCCTGACCTTGTTCTGGTTTCGGCCGCGAAGCGCACGCGCGAGACATGGGCGCATGTGGCGCCCGCCTTGCCCGGCCTGGATGTGGAGGCCACCCCGGCCATCTACGCGGCCAGTGCCGGGAGCTTGCTGGATCTCGTGCGGGAATCGGGTGGCGCGATGGTCACGCTGATGCTTGTGGGGCATAATCCCGGCATGCAGGAACTCGCTTTCGGGCTCGCCGATCCCGCTGCCGGCGATCGCGAGGCCTTGCGCCGCCTCTCTCGGAAATACCCCACCGCCGGCATCGCCATCCTCGAGCAGGAGGGCGGCTGGAAGGATGTCGCGCCGGGCTCGATGCGGCTTTCCACCTTCATCACCCCGCGCGCGCTGGGCGGCATCGACGAGGATTGAGCGGGGGTTGAGCGGGGGTTGAGCGGGGGATTATGAACGGCCACCCTTGCTTGTCTCGCCGGCAATCGCCAAATCTCGCTCCATGGCGGGGCAATCCTCCGTGCCTCCGGGCACCGTTCTCGAAACTCTGGTTCATGGCCTTGCAGGGCTTGGCGGCCTCTTTGGCGCGCCTTCCCTGCGCATTGGCGTCACGGGGCTGAGCCGTGCGGGCAAGACCGTGTTCATCACCGGCCTTGTGCATGCGCTGGTCTCCGGCGCGCGCATGCCCGGCTTCAGGCCGCGCGCCGAGGGGCGCGTCCGCGAGGCCCGGCTGGTGCCGCATCCGGATGATGCCCTGCCGCGCTTCGCCTATGAGGATCACCTCGCAACGCTGACCGGGCCCGAACGCGATTGGCCGAACTCCACCCGGCAGATCTCGGCCCTCTCCGTGGAACTCTCCTACCAATCCCGGAAGGCCTGGCTTGGGGGCCTGATTGGCCCGGCAGGGGTGATCAGCACCGGGGCCTCCACCCTGCGGCTCGATATCGTGGATTATCCTGGCGAATGGCTGCTCGACCTGCCGCTTCTCGGGCAGGATTACTGGAAATGGTCGGCCGAGACCCTCGCCAAGGCCCGGAATGGTGTGCGTGAGCCGCTCTTCGCGGGCTATCGCGCGGCACTTTCGGAAATCGATCCGCTGGCGGAAGCGAGCGAGGCAGCGGCGAGAAAGCTGGCGGCGATCTTCACCGAAGCCCTGCGCGCCTGCCGTGCCGAAGGGCGCGGTCTTTCGGCTTTGGCGCCCGGCCGTTTCCTCATGCCCGGCGATCTCGAAGGCGCGCCGGCGCTCACCTTCGCGCCGCTGGAGGCTTTGGACCGCGAACCGCCATCGGGCTCGCTTGCAGGGCTGATGATCCGCCGCTTCGAGGCCTACAAGGCGAAGGTGGTGCGTCCCTTCTTCGTGGATCACTTTTCGCGCCTCGACCGGCAGGTGGTGCTGGTCGATGTGCTGGGCGCGCTGAATGGCGGCCCGGAGGCCGTTGCGGATCTGGAGGCGGCGCTCTCGGATGTGCTGTCGGCCTTCCGGGTCGGCGGCAATTCGCTGCTTTCCAGCCTGTTTTCCCCGCGCGCGAGCCGGGTGCTCTTTGCGGCCACCAAGGCCGATCACCTGCATCACACCAGCCACGACCACCTCGAGGCGATCCTCCGCATGATCGTGCGGCGCGCCTGGCATCGTGCCGAGGCGGCCGGGGCCGAGGTCGATGTCGCGGCCATTGCCGCCATCCGCGCGACGCGCGAGGTGCAGGTGGAGCGGAAGGGCGAAAGCCTGCCCGCCATTGCCGGCATTCCGATGCGCGGCGAGAAGCTCGGCGGCGAGGTCTTCGACGGCTCCCGCGAGGTGGCGTTCTTCCCCGGCGATCTTCCCGCCGAGCCCGAGCGCGTGTTTTCGGGCGATCCCGTACCGCTGAAATTCCTCGCTTTCCGGCCGCCTTTCTTCCGGGCCGGCGAGCACTTGCCCGGCATCCGCCTCGATTCCGCGCTTCAAGAACTGATCGGAGAGGATCTCGCATGAAAGGCGTGCCGAAACCGCGCGAGCCGGAGGTCTTTGCCCTCGAGGGGGAGAAGCGGGCGGTGTCTTTCCGCGAGGAGGCGGATTTCACGGCCGCGCCGGACGCAGGTCCCGAGCCTGCCGTGCCGCGTCGCGGAAGCTGGCTGACGCGCGCCTTCTGGAGCGCCCTCGGGCTTCTGGTCTCGCTGTTCCTCCTGGATGCGGTCTGGTCGCTCGTCCTGAGCCTGCAACAGAAGAGCGTGCTCGCGGGGCAGGCGGGGCTTGCGCTGATCGCGGTGATCGCGCTGATCGCGGTCATCTGGCTGCTGCGCGAGGTTTTCGCGCTGCTCCGCCTCAGGGCGGTTGCAGGCTTGCGCGAGGAGGCCCGCATCGCGGGTTTGCAACCAAGCGATTCCGAGGTGCGGGCGCTGACGGCGAAGCTGGTCGCCTTCTACGCGAAAGACCCCACCACCGCGGCCGGCCGCGCCGAGATCGAGCGCAGTCTTGGTGAAATCCATGATCCCGAAACGCGCCTCGCCATTGCCGAGCGTGCCCTGCTTGCCGCCAAGGATGACGCGGCCCGCGCGATGATCGCGAGCGCCGCGCAGAGGGTGTCGGTCGTCACGGCCGTCTCGCCCCGCGCGCTGGTGGATGTCGCTTTCGTGCTCGCGCAATCCGTGCTGCTCATCCGCAAGCTCTCGGCCCTCTATGGCGGCCGCGCCAGCGGCTTTGCGCTGATCGGTCTCGTGCGGCGCGTGGCAGGGCATCTGCTGGTCACCGGCGGCATGGCCGCGGCCGAGCAGGTGCTGGGGCAGGTGATGGGGGCGGGGCTGGCCGCGCGCCTCTCCGCCAAACTCGGCGAGGGGCTGCTGAACGGCATCCTCACCGCGCGTATCGGCATTGCGGCTTTCGAGGCCACCCGCCCCCTGGATTTCCGGGCGCTTCCGCCGGTTTTACTACCAGAGATTGTAAAAAAGATCATCTCACAAGAAAAAGTTGCGGAAAAACCTGCCGCGTGATCACCCGATCCGGCCGATTGTTCCAGCAACTTTTAGTTGTGTATCTATCTAACCTATTGAAATATATTACCCTGTTGCTCTGGCACGACCCTTGCCAACCTCATCGGCAGGCCGGGGTCTGGTCAGGTCTAGCGTCGTGACCCTCGCCACCAGTTTTTTCTTGTGAGCGATCGAGGTTCGCATCCATGGGTATCTTCGGTGCAATGACCACGGCGATCTCGGGCCTGACGGCCCAGAGCTTCGCCCTTGAAAACATCTCGGGCAACATCGCGAACTCGCGCACGACCGGCTTCAAGCGGGTCGATACGTCATTCGCGGATCTTGTCCCGGATCTTCCGCCCAAGCGTGAGCTTTCCGGCAGCGTGGGCGCCTTCAGCCGCAACACCGCGACCGTCCAGGGTGACATCCAGGCGAGCCAGATCGGCACGCACATCGCGATCTCCGGCGAGGGTTTCTTCGCGGTCCGTGAGCGCACCGGCGAAGTGGAGGGCCAGCCTGTCTTTGCCGGAGCGGAAATGTATACCCGCCGCGGCGATTTCGAACTCGACCGCAACGGCTATCTCGTGAACGGCACCGGCTACTACCTGATGGGTTATCCGGTGAACCCGCTCACCGGTGCGGTGACAGGGTCGGCGATTCAGGTCCTGCGCATCTCGCCGAACAATCTGCCGGCCCGCGCCACCAACGAGATCGAATACAACGTCAACCTGCCGAAATATCCGCTGACGAACAATGCCAGTCCCACCGTTCCGGGTTCGGAACTCCTGACCGGTCCGCTCTATACCGGTGCGACAGTCGCCGCGGTGGATGAGAACGGCTTCCTCGACCGGACGATCGCCGGCCAGTCGGTCACGGTCTATGACGCGGCCGGCTCGCCGGTGAACGTCCAGATCCGCTGGGGCAAGACCACCAATACATCGCCGGAAACCTGGAGCGCCTACTACCTGTCGGATTCCGCGGCGACGGGTCCTGCGCCGAAATGGACGCGCATCTCGAACACGGTCCAGTTCAACGCCTCGGGCCAGCTCACCAGCCCGGCCACCGGCATCATCCCGGCCTTCGCCTTCACGGTGAATGGCGTGACGACGCCGGCGATCGACATCAACTTCGGGACGATCGGGCTGACCCAGTTCGCCGATCCCAACGGCCAGCTCGTTCCCAATCGCATCAGCCAGAATGGTTATCCGACCGGCAAGTTCCAGCGTGTGCAGGTGGGTGAGGGTGGCCGCGTGATGGGCTCCTACTCGAACGGCCAGACCGTGCCGCTTGCACAGATCCCGCTGGTCCAGTTCCCGGCCGATAATCTGCTCAAGCGGGGCGATGGCGGCATCTTCGAGCAGACCCTCGAGAGCGGCCAGCCGCTGCTTATCGATGCCGGGCGGAATATCCTGGGCGGTTCGCTTGAAGCTTCGAACTCCGACATCGCCGACGAGTTCTCGAAGATGATCATCACCCAGCAGGCCTATTCCGCCAATACCCGCGTGGTCTCCACTGCGCAGACCATGCTGCAGGACGTGATCAACATCATCCGCTGAGCAAGAAGGCTGGCGCGTCAGGCCAGAGCGTAACTCCATGATCCCCGTTCGGGACAGGCATGAACTTCAGAAGACCGGCGAGGCGGCCCATCGCCTGGCCGGCCTTCCGGTGCGCCATGCCCGACGCGGCAGAATTTGCCGCCAGCCCGGCAGAAGGGTTCTGCGGAGTGGCGCACGCGTTGCGCGTTACAATCAAAAGTTGTGTATTTTCAATATATACAACTTTGGCACGAATTCTGCGTTGAGGCCGGCAGCGCCCGGTCCGCTTGCAGAAGGCTTCGTCGACCGGGGGCTTGTCCAGTCCCTGAACGACGAGGTTTCTGCCATGGGTATCTTCGGAGCGATGACAACGGCCGTTTCCGGCCTGACCGCCCAGAGTTTTTCGCTCGAGAACATCTCGGGCAACATCGCCAACTCGCGCACGACCGGCTTCAAGCGGGTCGATACGGCGTTTTCCACGCTGGTGCCGGATCTGCCGAGCGGCCGGGAATTGGCGGGCTCCGTTGGCGCCTATAGCCGGAACATGATCGGCAAGCAGGGTGACCTGCTGTCAAGCGTGATCGAGACCAACATGGCCATCGCCGGCGAGGGGATGTTCACCGTGAAGCAGCGGACCTCCGTTTCGGATGGCGTCCCGGTCTTTGGTGGCCAGAACTTGTACACCCGGCGCGGCGATTTCGATGTCGACCGCAACGGCTATCTCGTGAACGGCTCGGGCTACTCCCTGATGGGCTACCCGGTCGATCCGATCACGGCCTCGCCCACGGGGTCGGCGCTGCAGGTGATCCGCGTCTCGAACGACAACCTCGCGGCGCGCGCCACCACCGAGGTGACCTACCGCGCAAACCTGCCGCGTTATCCGCGGACCGGATTCGCGGACATTACGGTTCCCGGTTCCGAGCTTCTCTCGGGCCCGGCCTATACCGGCGCGACGATTGCCGCGAGCGACGAGACCGGCTTCCTCAACCGCACCATTTCCGGCCAGGCCGTGACGGTCTACAACTCGGTCGGCAGCCCGGTCGATGCGCAGATCCGCTGGGGCAAGACCTCGAACATCGCGGGTGCTGAGACCTGGTCGGCCTATTATCTCAGCGACTCCGATGCGACCGGTGCTGCGCCGAAATGGACGCGGCTCGTTTCGGGCGTGACCTTCGACGGCAATGGCCGCATGACCGCGCCTGCTTCCGGCAGCGTATCGGTAACCTTCACGGTTGATGGTTCGACGAGTGGCGCGATCGACATCGTGTTCGGCGCGTCGGGCCTCAGCCAGTTCGCGGATTCGAACGGCACCGTGAACATCAACACCCTGTCCCAGGATGGCTATCCCTCCGGCACTCGCACGGGCTTGGAGATCGGCGAGGGCGGTCGCGTCATGGGCATCTATTCCAACGGGCAGACCGTTGCGCTCGCGCAGGTGCCGCTCGCCCAGTTCGCCTCCGACAACCTTCTCAAGCGCAAGGATGGCGGGGTTTTCGAGGAAACGCTGGAGAGCGGCGCGCCGATCTATGTCGATGCGGGGCGCAACCTCGCCGGCGGGACTCTCGAAGGCTCGAATGCGGATATCGCGGATGAATTCTCGAAGATGATCGTCACGCAGCAGGCCTATTCGGCCAACACGCGGATCATCACAACGGCGCAACAGATGCTGCAGGACACGATCAACATCGTCCGGTAGCGGCTTCAGAACCGGTCGGATGGCCGGACACAGGAGGGTCAAATGGGTCTGCTTTCCGCGCTCAGCAATGCGGTCTCGGGGCTGACGGTCAACCAGTCCCAGATGGACATCATTTCGCGCAACGTCGCGAACAAGAACACGGTCGGCTATAACCGGCGGGTCCTGCGCACGCAGGAGACGAGCGCCACCGGAATCACGGCCGGAGCGGTGCGCGAGATCGGCGTCGATCGCATGCTCGACACCCTGATTCAGAAGCAGCTCCGCACGGAAGCCTCGGGCGGGGGCTACGCCTCCATCCGGGCCGACTTCCTCTCGCGCATCGATTCGATGTTCGGCAAGCCGGGCAGCGCCAACGGCATCAACAAGACCTTCGCGGATTTTTCGACCGCGATGCAGCAGCTCGCGGCCGATCCGGCCTCGCCCACGACCCGGCAGCAGGTGCTGGCCAAGGCGCAGAGCCTTGCCTCGGGCATCAGCTCGCTGTCGCAAAACGTGCAGGCCATGCGCGCCGAGATCGAGGCGCGCATCGCCAACGATGCCCAGAAGGTCAACGGCCTGCTCGAAGGCATCGAGAAGGCCACGAAGCGCCTGAATGAGGTGTTCGACGATTCGACCCGCCAGGGCCTGCTCGACGAGCGCGACCGCTACATCGATGATCTCTCGAACTATTTCGACCTGCAGACCTTCGATAACGGCACCGGAAACTTCAACATCTACACAAGCTCGGGCGGCCCGCTCTTCATCGAGGGGCGCAGCCTGCGCGTCGAGTTCGACGGGCGGTTCGCCGTTAACGCGAACAGCATCTATGATCCGGACCCGGCGCTCTCCACGCTGGGCCGTCTCGTGATGTCCGACCCGATCGGCAGCAAGATCGACCTTACCCGCAACGGGCTGGTCCGTTCCGGCAGCATGGCCGCCCTGTTTGATCTGCGAGACAGCATTCTCGTGGAGACCCAGGCGCATCTTGATGAATTCGCCGCGGCCGTCACGACCTCGCTCGGTGATAGCACGGTCGCGGGCACCGCGGCGACCGTCGGGCCGCAGCAGGGCTTCAACCTCGACCTCAATGCGCTGCAGAGCGGCAATGTGGTCACGCTGGAATACACGATCCAGCCGGCCGGCACGAAGCAGAAGGTGTCGTTCATCGCGGTGAACAACCCCGCCGCGCTGCCGCTTCCGGCGGGCGCGACCGCCGACCCGAACGACATTGAATACGGCATCGACTTCTCCGGCGGCATGCCAGCGGCGATCACCGCCATCGGCACGGCGCTGGGCGCGCCCTTCACCGTCAACAACCTCGGCCTCGGCATCGTGCAGATCCTCGATGATGGCGCGGCCAACACGCGCGACATCAACGCGCTCTCGGCCCGCGCCACCGTGACGGGACTGACCAACCAGGGTCTCGCCCTGCCGTTCTTCGTCGATGGCAATGCGGGTTCGCAACTTTACACAGGCTCCTTCGACAGCGGTTCGCAGAAGCGCGGCTTCTCGACTGGCATCCGCGTCAACCCGGCGCTGCTGGCCGACCCCAGCCGCCTGGTGGTCTTCCAGACCATACCGCAAACGACGCCGACCGGCGATCCGGCGCGTCCGAGCTTCCTGCGGGACCAGCTCCAGAGCTGGGAAACCGACTTCACCCCGGCCATCGCGCTGACCGGCTCGACCGCGATCTTTCGCGGCACGTCGAGCCTGTTCCTCGATCGCATGATTGCGGCGCAAACCCAGGCATCGAGCAATGCGACGGCTTTGGCCGAAGGCCAGGAGGTGGTGCTCTCCACCCTGCGCGAGCGCGCCTCCGAAGTATCGGGTGTCAACACCGATAAGGAGCTCGCCGATCTCATCGAGATCCAGAACATCTACGCCGCCAATGCCCGCATCATCTCTTCCGTCCGCGACATGTTCGACGCCCTGCTGAGGATCTGACCATGACCGTCAACAACTCGATGTTCCCCTTCTCGAGCGGCACCATCCGGAACCAGCAATATGCTCGGTTGCTGTTGCAGATGCGCGGCCAGATGGATGATCTGCAGCAGCAGATCGCCAGCGGGAAGAAGTCGCAGACCTTCGGCGGTCTTGGCGACATGCGCGTGAGTTCGCTCACGTTCCGCAACCAGACCGGCGTGACCGATGGCTATTCCAACGTCATCGATCTCACCGAGATCCGCCTCAAGATCATGGATCAAAGCACCAACGAGTTGCGCGCTCTTGTGGATGGCGCCCGCGCCTCCATGCTGAAAACGCGCGGCACCGGCGGCTATCCGGAGATCACCGCATCCGTGAAGCAGGTGCAGGCGCAGTTCGAGCAGATGGTGACATCGCTCAACGCCCAGCACGAGGGGCTCTACCTCTATTCCGGCCGCACGCGAGATACGCGCCCGGTGGTGGATGCCAACACGATCATGTGGGGCGACGGCACCAATGCCGGCCTGCGCCAGGTGATCGATGAGCGCCGCCAGGCCGATCTCGGGATCACGGGCCTCGGCCGCATGACGACGAGCCTTGTCGCCAGCAACGTGACCCTGGCAGAGGATGCCGTGGGTAATCCCTTTGGAATCAAGCTTGTCGCGGGTTCCGTGGGCGGCGCCATGTCGAACGTCACGGTGATTGGCCCGGCCGGTACGCCGCCGCAGATCAACTTCAACTTCACCGGCCTGCCGCTGAACGGCGAGCGAATCAGCTTCTCGGTGACCTTGCCGGATGGCAAGACATTGAATCTCGGCTTCGCGGCTAACGAGGCCAGCACCGGCGACGATACGGTCTTCAACGTCGGCGCGACCCCCGCTGCGACGGCTGCGAACCTGCAGGCAGCCATCAATTCGCGCCTCTCGGCCATTGGCCAGGGCGAATTGCGTGCGGCCTCCGGCCTCATGGCGGCCCGCCAGTTCTTCGATGGCTCCGTCAGCAATCCGGTCCCGCGTGTTGCGGGCCCGCCCTTCAACACCTCGATCGCCTATGCCCCTGTGGGCTCGGTGCCGACGGTGATCTGGTACAAGGGCGACGACGACACGCTCGTGAATGCCCGCGACACCCAGCGCGCCGAAATCGATTCCGGCACGGGGATAAGCCTCGGTGCCCGCGCGAATGAGACCGCCTTGCGCGATTCCATGGTGGCCCTCGGCATGTTCCTGGCCGAGGATTATCCGCCGGGCTTCAACTCCACGAAGGATCGGTATGATGCGGCATCGAGCCGTGCGATCCAGGTGATGAACACCACCGGCGGCCCCAATGCCATCCTCGAGATGAACGGGGATTTCGGCCGCGCCGGCGCCCTGGTGCTGAGCACAAAAAAACGTCACGAGGACCGGAAGGTCTTCCTCACTTCGGTGCTTGCCGAGATCGAGAACACCAACAAGGAAGAGGCGATCCTGCAGTTGACTTCGCTGCAGACCACGCTGGAAGCGAGCTACACGGTCACCTCGCGGCTGTCGCAATTGTCGCTCGTGAACTATCTGCGCTGACAGCCGGACAACGATCGCTGACGACAAGGGCGCCTTCGGGCGCCCTTTTTTTGGTGGTGATGAGCTGGCCCCGCAAACGAAAAGCGCCCCGTTTCAGGGGGCGCCCGGCCTTGCATGCTGCATGTGGGGAGCGGCGGCGGCGACCCTGCTTTTCAGCTTTCCGCCATTTCCGGCTTGCGAGCCTCGGTCTTCGGCAGGTCGGAGCCTTCGCGCCCGCGCAGGCCGGCTGCGATATGCTGGTTGATCTCGATCATGAGATCCAGCTTCTTCGGGTCCGGCTCGAACAGCATGCGCATGCATTGGTTGATCACGAACCGGCACAGGCCGATCATGTTCGAACGCATTTCCGGAGGCATGGGGCTCTGCGGGTCGGTCGCAGCCTCGAGGAAAATAGTCCACACCTGTCGGTTGTGGTTCAGGGGATCGTCCATCGTGGCGATGGACGGCTCCCAGTTTTCCTTCAACCACTGCAGCTTGCTTGCTGCCTTCAGCAGGGCGCGGGCTTCAAGCTCGCGCTGGCTGAGGACGAGAGTCTGGGTCTTGTTGTACGCCTGAATTGCGGGCTGCATGTTCGAACAGTTTCCTCTCATACGCCAGAAGCTGTTTTGCTTCCTTGAGGGCCTTATAGAACTCACCATCCAGAATATGGTTGTGAATACTCATCAAGATATTTGTCGAACTCGGCACGGCTTTTTGGAAGTCCGTGACGAACTTATTATAAAGCCCAATGTTTTCGGAAATCTTTCCATCAATATACATGAACTGGATGGTCATGTAGATCAGCTTGGCCGGCGTGTCCGCCGATTTTGGGCTGAGGATGTCCTTCTCGCGCAGGATCGGCGCATTCCCCTCGATGATGAGGCTCGTGCGCTGGTCGCAGTTACGGACAACCGCGGTGCCGATGATGATGCGTTCGTTGGGCTTCAGCTCAACTTTCAGGGCCACGGGCGGCCTCCTTGGTGCGAGAGAACTTCACCACAACGGTGTAAACAACTCGTTGCAGATCGAATGATTCTCGCCGACTCGCTCGCGTTTTGCAACTAAAAGTAGAGCCATGCCGGCCCGGTCCGACGACTTCAAAGCCGGCTTTCAGCCGACCCGCTTGAGGAATCCATCAGCGGCAACCGTCACCATCAGGCGCCCCTCGATCGACTTGTCGATCACGAATTCCGGATGGCTCCTGAGATATTCATGGAGCGCGGTCTTGGGGTTGTCGCCGGGCGACCAGGGGCGATCGGGGAAGAGGTCCGCTGGCATGTCCTCGACGAACGAATCGAACACCACGCAATAGCTGCCCTTCGTCACCATCGGCGCATAGGCCTCGAGCTCGGCCAGCACATGGGCGTGGCTGTGCATGGAATCGAGGAAGACGAGAACCGTCTTGTAATCCTTCGCGGCCTCCCTCACCGTCGCGACGGTCTCAGCCGCGATGCTCGACCCCTCGACGAGGTGCAGCAGCGGGCGCAGGGGATGGGCGTCGAGCGCCGCGCGATTATGGGGGCGGATGTCGATGTCGATGCCGATGACCTTGCGCTGGCTCGCGCGCGGGTCGAGCGTCTTTCCGGCCGCCATGGCGTCGCAATAATCGAGCATCGCCAGGATGCTGGCCGAGAGGATGAGCGAACCACCATGGGCAATGCCGGTCTCGATGATGAGATCCGGCCGCACCTGCCAGACCAGCTCCTGCACCGCCCACATATCCTGCGGATACTGGATGATCGGGCGTCCAAGCCAATCGAAGTTATAGACGTATTTCCTGCGCATCGAGGCTTCGAGCCAGCGTTGCGACAGGCTCCGGAACTCCGTGTCCTTCGCGTAGGCCGCGAGATGCTGGCGGCGTTCCTCGGCGAATGCGGCGATCGGGTCCATGGGGCCTCCTTGGGGCGGAATTAGTTGCAGGCGGATTTCTGGCCGCGGGACGGGGCGGCGCGGACATCAGGGAAAATGCTCACCACCGGCGAGCGCGGCTGCGCGCTGCACTCGGTTCGGATTCGGGTGATGTCGATGGGCGGGAAGAGGATGCGCGGGGCGTTCGCCTCCACGCTCAGGCTTGCGCCGGTCGTGGCCTGGATGGCGGCGATCCACTCCGAATGGGCGGTGCGAATACCGCTCGCGACATTGTAGATGCCCTGCGACGAGCCTTTCGCAAGGGCGGCGAGCACGGCCACGGCATCTTCGATGTGGATGTAATCCTTGGCGGAATCGAGCGCCGAGCGCAGATGCATATGCCCCGCGCGCGCCTCGCGCAGCAGGGACGGCAGGAAGTTCTCGCTGTGCCCGTCTTCGCCACCCACGACATTCGAGAGCCGCGCCACACAGGCCCGGCCCTTGCTCCCGTGCAGGCACAGGCTCTCGCCCATGAGCTTCGAGAGGTTGTAGAGGTCTGAACCCGAATGCGGATCGACGCTCAGCGCGCGATCCTCCCGTGCCGGTGCGTCATCGCCGCCCGCACCGCCATAGACGCGGGTGGAGGAAAGATAGACCAGCCGCTCGAACCGCGCCTCGGCGAGCAGGCGATGCAGCACGGTGACATGCGCCTCGATGGTTTCCAGCGGGCGTGTGCGGAAATCGGCGGTGACGCCGATGCAATAGATCACGCGGCCAAGATCCTCGCGCCAGATCGCGTCATCGCCGCGCATGGGTGCGAACACATTCTCGCCCGACGCGCGCAGATGCGCGGCAAGGGCTCGCCCCACCGTGCCGCCCGCGCCGAGGATGGTGAATTGGCTCATGCGCGTTTCCCGATCGGTCTCGCCGGATTGCCGGCATAAACCGAATAGGCCTCGCATTCGCCCTTCACGAGCGTGCTGGCCGCGATCACGCAGCCCCGGCGCAGGATCGCGCCATCAAGCAGCACGCAATTCGCGCCGATCCAGACATCATCCTCGATCACGATACCGCCCTTTCCGGGCAGGAATCCCTGCTCGCGTATGAGGCGCGAAGCATCCTTGTAGGCGTGGTTCACCGGCGCGAAGGTGCAATTCGCCGCGACGGCCACCGAGTTGCCCATGCGGATCCCCTGGCCGGTGTAAAGCACACAGCCGGAATTCAGAAAGACATGTTCCCCGATGACGAGATCCCCGGAGCCGCCGGCCGGCTTGATCTTCACGAAGCTGTCGATCACCGAATGGGCGCCGATCTCGATGCGTGTGCCGCGGGTTGAATCCTCGATATCGGCCAGTTTCGAGATGCGGGCGGTGGGATGAATGATGATCATGTCACCTCCAGCTTTGGCACCGCGACGACGAATTTTCCGCCCCAGGCGCGGATCCCGGCGAGCTGCTCCATCACTTCGGCGCGGATGTTCCAGGGCAGGATCAGCACGACATCCGGCTTGTCGGCCCACAGATGCGCCTCTTCCACGATGGGGATGCGGCTGCCGGGCATGAAGCGCCCCTGCTTCGCCGCCGCGCGATCGACCACGTAAGGCACGAGATCGGGCCGGATGCCGGCGAAATTCATCAGCGTGTTGCCCTTTGCCGCCGCGCCATAGGCGCCGACACGCAGTCCCTTCTGCTTCGCGTCGATCAGGAAGGCAACGATACCGTTCTTCACGCGCTCGGCCTGCTTCTGGAAGGGCGAGTAGTATTCAAGCCGCTTCATGCCCGCCGCCTCCTCCCGCGCGAGCATCGCGCCGACGGCGGGGGTGAGCGCGTGCTTGCCCGTATCGCGGCGCTGGGCGAAGACGCGCAGGCTGCCGCCATGCGTCGGGATTTCCTCGACATCGAACACGTCGAGCCCGTTTGCCGCGAAGATGCGATGCACCGCCGTCAGCGAGAGATAGGAATAATGCTCGTGATAGGCGGTATCGAACTGGTTCAGTGCCACCATGTTGAGAAGATGGGGGAATTCGAAGGTTGAAATGCCCTGCGGTTTCAGCAGCTTCGAAAAGCCGCCGACGAAATCGTTGATATCCGGCACATGCGCGAGCACGTTGTTCGCGGCCGTCAGGTCCGCGGCCTTGCCTTCGCGCGCGAGGTTCTCGCCAAGAGCGATACCGAAGAATTCCTCGATGATCTCGATGCCCCTGGCGCGCGCGGCCTCCGCCGTGCTGCGCGTCGGCTCGATGCCCGTGCAGGGAATGCCCGCCGCCTTCACATATTGCAGCAGGTAGCCGTCATTCGCGGCGATCTCCACGACATGGCTTTGCGGGCCAAGGCCGAAGCGGCTCTGCATCGCCGTGACATAGCCTTGCGAATGCTTCAGCCAGCTTGTCGAGGTGGAGCTGAAATAGGCATATTGCTCGGTGAAAAGGGCCTCCCGGCCCGCATAATCCTCGGTCTGAACCAGCCAGCAGTCCTCGCACACCATCACGCGCAGCGGAAACCACGTCTCCGGTGCCTGCAATTGCGCCGCCGAGAGATAGGCGTTGGAGGGCGGAGAAGCGCCGAGATCGAGAAAGGTATGACGAAGCGGCGTGCCGCAATGCCGGCATTTCACAGGATAATCCCCTTGAAACTGGGTTCGGTCATCGGATGGCGCTTGTCCCGCTCGGAGATCGCCGAGACGGGCAGGGGCCAGGTGATCCCGAAAGCGGGATCGAACGCATTCACCGCTCCCTCGGCCGCGGGCGCATGGGAAGCGGAGTGGCAGTAGAGAATCTCGACATCATCGCTCAGGGCCTGGAAACCATGCGCGAATCCCTCGGGAATGAGCATGGCCCGGCCATTCCGGGCGGAGAGCGTTTCGGCGTGCCAGCTTTTGAAGCTCGGCGAGCTTGCGCGCAGATCCAGCGCGACATCGAGGATTTCCCCGCGGATGCAGGTCACGAGCTTCATCTCGGCATGGGGCGCATGCTGGAAATGCATGCCGCGCAGCGTGCCCTTCAGCGCCGAATAGGTGTGGTTGATCGCCGCGATCGGCTTCACCCAGCCCGCTGCGCGAAGCGTTTCGGCGCAATAGAGCCGCGCGAGGAAACCGCGCGCATCCCCGAGCCTTTCGCGCTCCACGCGCATCAGGCCGTCGAGCGGGAGGGTCGAGACGGACAGCACGCTCATGCCGCCTCCGCGAAGGCCGCAAGATCGGCATCGCAGAGGGCGAGGGCGGATTGCCCTTCGGCTTCCGCCTTGTACCATTCCATGGTGCGGGCCACGCTTTCGGCGATGCCCCAGCGGGGAAGAATATCCAGCTTCGTGCGGGCCAGGGCGGTTTCGAGCGCGAGCCAGCCCGCTTCGTGCGGGCCTGCGGTGCCGTCGCCGTAGATCACCTCGGCCTTGGGGAAACCGGTGCGCGCGTGTTCGATCACCGCGCGCACTGTCGCGGCTTCATGCGTGTGCGGGCCGATGTTATAGGCGCCGGCGAGGCTGGCATCGGCCCAGAGCCGTTCGGCCAGAACGAGATAGGCGTTGACCGGCTCCAGTACATGCTGCCAGGGGCGGATGGCCTGCGGACGGCGAATCTCCAGCGGCTTTCCGGAAAGCCAGGCACGCACCGCATCGGGAATCAGGCGATCGCCGGACCAGTCGCCGCCGCCGATGACGTTGCCCGCGCGCGCCGAGGCGATGGCCTTGCCTTCGGCGCGCAGAAACGAGTCGCGGTAGCTTGCGATCACGATTTCGCTCGCGCCCTTGCTCGCGCTGTAGGGGTCGTAACCGCCGAGTGCGTCATCCTCGCGATAGGGGTAGGGCCGTTCGAGATTCTGATAAACCTTGTCGGTGGTGACCATCACAACCGCGCGAGGCTCCGCCATGCCGCGCAGGGCATCCAGCAGATGCGCCGTGCCCATCACATTTGTCGCGAAGGTTTCGACCGGCTCGCGATAGCTCGCGCGCACCAGCGGCTGCGCGGCCATGTGGATCACGATCTCGGGCTTTGTTGCGCGCACCAGCCGTGAGAGGGCCTCGCGGTCGCGAATATCGCAGAGATGGCTCTCGATGAGGCTTGCAAGCCCGAGCTTTTCGAAGAGGTTCGGATGGGTGTTCGGTGCCAGCGCGATCCCCGCGACATGGGCACCCATCCGAGCGAGCCAAAGCGCCGTCCACCCGCCCTTGAAGCCGGTATGGCCGGTGAGAAGAACGCGCTTGCCGCGCCAGAAATCCGGCGAGGCCGTCGCTACCATGTCTTCCACGGGGCCTTGCCGGAGGCCCAGAGCTCCTCGAGCAGGTTCTTTTCGCGCAGGGTATCCATCGGTTGCCAGAAGCCGTCATGCTGGAAGGCGCGGAGTTCATCCTGCGCGGCAAGCGCCCGCATGGGTTCGATCTCCCAGCTCGTGGCATCACCTTCGATGAGGTCAATCACCCGCGGCGAGAGCACGAAGAATCCGCCATTGATCCAGCCGGCCTCGCCGCGCGGCTTCTCGATGAAGCCGGTGACGCGATCGCCATCAAGCCCCAGCGACCCAAAGCGACCCGGCGGCAGAACGGCGGTAACAGTCGCCATCCTGCCATGCGCCTTGTGGAAAGCGAGCGCGGCCGCGATGTCGAGGCTTGAAACGCCGTCGCCATAGGTGAAGCAGAAGGCTTCCTCATCGCGCAGATAGCGTGCCACGCGCTTCAGGCGGCCGCCGGTCATCGTGTCGTCACCGGTATCGACGAGGGTTACGCGCCAGGGTTCGGCCTGTTCGCGATGCACTTCCATACGGTTCTTGCCCATGTCGAAGGTCACGTCCGACATGTGCAGGAAGTAGTTCTGAAAGTATTCCTTAATGATATAGCCCTTGTAGCCGCAGCATATCACGAATTCATTGACGCCATTGGCGGAATACATCTTCATGATGTGCCAGAGGATCGGCTTTCCGCCGATCTCGATCATCGGCTTGGGCCGCAGATGCGTTTCCTCGGAAATGCGGGTTCCAAGGCCGCCCGCGAGGATGACCGCTTTCATGCCCTTTCCTCGTTATAGCGGCGCACCATCTCGTAATAACCGGCCTCGAGCCCGCGCGTGCGCGCCTTGAAATCGAAGAAAGCGCTCTCGGTCATCCTTTTGCGCAGATTGGCGCGGATATCCGCGAGGCGCGGCAGATCGCTTGCGAGCTTCACCGCGAGTTCCACGAACTCTTCCGGCGTGTCGGCGATCCACTCTTCCAGGCCGAGCGGTTTCAGCACGGTGTCGGCCAGGCGGCCAACCGAAACGCGATCGCGCTTTCCGACCACCGGCACGCCCGAGAACAGGGCCTCGAAGGTGGTCGTGCCGCCATTATGCGGCCAGCAATCGAGCGCGATGTCGAATTCGAGATAGCCGTTCCAGTGCTCCGGCGTGCTCACGAGTTCCACGCGGGCGCGCTCGAAGCCCAGCCCTTCGAGGCGGCGGTAGAAGCGCTCCACGGTTTCCGGATCGTCCATGGTCTTCTGGTCGAAGCGCAGCTTGCTGCCGGGGACGCGATCGAGAATCTGCTTCCAGACCCGCAGAAGGCGCGTGTTGAGGCGCACCATGCGGGTCATGGAGCCGAAGGTCACGTAGCCCTTCGTCAGTGCCGGCGGCGGAGTGATCTCAGGCGCGCGATGCCACGGCGGATTATAGGCAAAGAGCGGCGCCTCGATGTTCAGCACCTTCTCGCTGAAATAGGCCTCTTCTCCCGGCGGGGTGAGGTTGTTGTCGCCGATGAAGTAATCCACCTGGTCAAAGCCGGTGGTGTAGCCGAAGCCGAGATAGGTTGCCTGGATGGGCGCGGGCTTCATCGCCAGCACGGGCAGCCGGTTGCCATGGGTGTGGCCCGCGAGGTCGATCAGGATATCGACATCATCGGCGCGGATTTGGGCAGCCATTTCCTCGTCGTTCATGCGCACCACATCGACCCACTTGTCGAAATAGCGCTTGAGATAAACCGTGTGCTCGTCCGGCTTCATCACGTTCGCATAGGCGATGACCTCGAAGCGGGTGCGATTATGGTTTCGCAGGATCGGCTCGATGAAGAACGATACGACATGGGTGTAGAAGTCGGGCGAGACATAGCCGATGCGAATGCGCCGGCCTTCGATCTTCCCGCGCTTGGAATGGTTGTACTGAACCTTGTCCTTGCCGAGCAGGTGCGCCAGGCGCTGATATTCGTGGAAGACCTCCTTCGGAGTGCGGCGGTCGTCGTAGTTCAGCGCGAAGAGATAGGCCGTGCCGGTCAGCACGTTGTCGGGGCTGATGGCCTGCGAGCGCTGGAAGATTTCGACCGCCTCTTCGAGTTCGCCGAGCACGATAAGGCAGGTCGCGATCGCGTTCAGGGCATCGACCGACTGGCCGTTGCTGGCTGCCAGTGCCTTCTCGGCATAGTGCAGCGCCTCGACATAGCGTTGCGCATCCTGGTTGGCGGCGGCGATCATCAGATTGACCATGATGTTGTCGGGGTCTTGTTCGGCGACCTGCTTCAGCATCGTGATCGAGTTGTCGATGTTGTCCTTCTTCAGGCGACGGATATTGGCGAAGTTCATGCGCGCGGTGATGTGCTTCGGGTCGCGCTGCATCACCTGCCAGAAATTGAATTCGGCCTCGTCGAGCTTGTTGTCATGGATGAAAAGCACGCCCTCATTGACGATGGCATCCAGATCCTCAGGAGCGATCGCGCGCGCCATGTCATTGAATTTCCTGGCTTCGGCGTATTTCCGGTCCGCGATCTTGATGTTCGCGAGCGTTGTCAGCGCCGAAAAGTTCTGCGGATTGGCGTTGACCGCCCGGCGAAGCATCTGCTCGGCGAGTCGCACATGGCCGTCCTTTTTCACGAGCACGGCCAGGTTGCCCAGCACTTCGGACGATTCCGGGTAATATCGCAGCAGTTTCTTGTAAAGCTCTTTGGCTTCGTCGGGCTTGCCATTGATCTGGCAAGCTACGGCCTTGGCGAACATCACAGCCGACTTCATTCTGGAGCTCCGGAACCTGAACTGGCGCGGCCTCCGCCTGCTGGAACGGAGGGTGCCGATCGACGATCCGGGCGGGTTAACGGCCTTCTGGCCGCTCACGTCGCGCCGGTGGGCAGTCAGACGGGCATTATCAATTCCTAAGGGAAGATGGTTAACGTTTCTGAAACAGCCTGTTGCCCGCGCCCATGAAATTTGCGCCGGCCCATGAAAAAAGGCCCGCTTCGGTGTCGAAGCGGGCCTCTCCTGGTTTTCTTGCAGAGGAGGGGCGGGATCAGCCGAGCAGGCGGAGCAGCGACTGCGCATTCGCCGTGCCGGCCGAGAAGGCCTGAACCGCGAATTGCTGCTGGGTCGACAGCGCCGTCAGCTTCGCCGATTCGTCGGCGACATCCGCCGCCACGAGATCATCGCCCAAGGTCTTCATGTTGGTCGCGAATTCCTTGTTGAGATCGTAGCGATCCTGGATGAACGAGGCGTAGTTGCCAAACTGCGCCTGCAGGTTGTTGACAACCGTGAGCGCCGTCTGGACTTGGCCCAGCGAGGTGGTGATGTTGCCCGTGGTGGTCCAGGCCGAGCCGAGGGAGATCAGTCCGAGGTTGCCGGTCACCGTCGTGTTCGCGCCGTTGATGGCGATCGGGTTGGCGGCGAACTCGTTCAGGATCACGCTCATTCCCTCGCCCCGGAGGAGGTTACGACCCGCCTGAACCACGTTGTTGTTGATGATGTTCGTGAGTTCCGTCTTGTAGGCTTCATATTGCGTGCCGAGTTCGAGGCGACGCGCGTTGTTCGTCGAGCCGAGAATCGGGTTGCCCTGCACGACCGGCGCACCGGTTGCCGCGTTGAAGCGGCCCAAGCCGGAGACCGAATCGAAGGCGCCCGTGCCGTTGAGGATGGTGATCGAGTTGCCCTCGAGGTTGCGCAGAGCGTAGCGGTAATTCCCGGTCGTCGATTGCACGAACTCGGCTTTCACGCCGGCATTCATCGCGTTGATTTCCGCCAAAACCTGATCGAGGTTCTTCGCGGTCGTCGTTGCCCAGGTGCGGGCCACGCCATCCGCGCCGAGGAAGGTCAGCGAGGTGCCGGCCGCCACGGACGAAGACGTGAAGTTCGTCACGGCGTTGCTGATCGCGCCGCCCGAGCCGAAGCGCAGGCCCATGGGGGTGCTGCCGCCGAAGCCCGTGGGAACGTTGGTGGAGCTGACGAACCTCGAGGTGGCGTAGGCACCATCGTAACCGGAGTTGATGCCGGTCAGGTCGTCGATCACCTGCTGCGAGGTCGCGCCGTCAATCGTGAAGCCGGTGCTGCCGTCGGTCGCTTCGATGAAGATCGACGAACCCGTGCCGTTCACCTGGAAGCGCATCGTCACGCCGATATTGGCGTTGTTCAGCGCCTGCGCGACCTGGCCCCAGGTGGTGGCGCCGGTTGCACCGGTGAGCGTGTAGGTGAAGTTCTGGCCGCTATCCGAGGTGATCGAAAGGCGCATGCCGGCTGAGGCGCCGGCCACGGCGGTGGTTTCACCGATATTGGCGGTCGAGGTCGCCTGAATGGTGCTCTGCGAACCCGCGTTCAGCGCGTCCGAAGCCATCGTGTTCATCTGCTGGAGCAGGTTGCGGATCTGCTTGAGGGCGAGATCGGTGGATTCGAGGGTCTTGAGGGCCGTCGAGATGTTGTTGTTGACGCGGTTGAGGTTCGCGGAGCGGCTCAGCATCGTCTCCGACATCGTGTATTTCGTGGCGTCATCCGCCGCGCCGAAGATCGACTTGCCGGTCGCGACACGCTTCTGGGAGATCTGGAAGAGCTTGTTGGTGGTCTGGAGAATGTTGACGTTGGCCGCAGTGGCGGCGTTGAAAACGACAGACATGGTTGCACCTTCTGTTGCAAGTGGAATGGCCATCCTGGCCAGGATCGACGAAGGCACAGACCCGCTGGCCCTCGACGGAACAGAAGATGGGGGAGGTGTTTCTAAATCAGATTTAAACCGAAGGCCGGAAGCGCGGTAAAGTAGACATAGAGTAAACAATTCATGAATTGTTAACCTTGACAAAATCTTAAGAAACCGGGCAAGAAAAAAAAGGGCCCTGCGGCCCCTGTCTCTTTTCGGTCCGGTGGCGTTTACCTCACCCGAGCAGCTTGAGCAGCGATTGCTGCACCTGATTGCCGATGGAGACCGCCTGCACCGCGAATTGCTGTCGGGTCTGCAAGGCGAGAAGGCTTGCGCTTTCCTCGGATGGGTCGGCGGCCACGATCTCGTCGCCCTGGGTCTTGGCGTCGCTCATGTAGATCTTGTTCAGTTCGAAGCGATCGCGAATATAGCTGTTGAAGGTTGCGAATTGCGCCTGAAGCTGCAGCAGGATGGTCTCGGCCTGCCGGGCCTGGGTCGCCGAATTCTGCAGGAAGGTGTCATTGGCCCAGCTGGCGCCGGGCTGCGACATCGTCAGGTAGCCGCTGGCCGTCAGCATGATGCCGGCGAGCCTGATCTGGTTGCCAGAGAACTCGTCGAGCATCACCGAGACATTTTCACCCTGCAGGAGGTTGCGCCCAGCTGGCACGGGATTGTTCTGCGCCAGCGAATCGATGTTCTCAATGATCGCATCATATTGCTGGCCATAGGCGAGGCGCAGCGCGTTGTTCTGCGTGAGCGTGGCGGCGAAACCAGTGGTAATGCCGGGGAAGCCCATCGCGCCGGCGGCGGCGAAGGCACCCGAGGCACCCACGATGTTCATGTTGCCGGTATTCATGTTGCGCATGCGCAGCTGCAGCGGACCACCCACGCCACCCGACTGGTTCACAAGCTCGGCCTTGATGCCGGCGCCCATGGCGTTCACATCGGTGATGAACTGGGCCACCGTGGTCGGCACGCCGTAGTTGATGGTGCGGAACTGGCCATTGCCATCCTCGAACACGATGCTCGAGCCGGCTGGAATGACGGTGGTGGGCGTGACACCGCCGGTGATCGTGCCCGTGACATTGCCGCCATAGCCGATCATGAAGCCCGTTTCTCCTGCCGCCGGGGGCAGAAGGCCGTTCGCGAACAGGTTGTTGGGGTTGAAGACCTGCCCGGTGGGAGAGGTGAGGCCGGCCAGATCGTCCATCACGTTCTGGTCGGTCGTGGCGTTGAAGGTGAAGTCCTTGTCGTTGATCGACCGGAAGCGCAGGTTCGAGGTTCCGGCGACAGCACCCGGCACGAAATCGGCCGTGACACCGATATTCGAGGCGTTGAGCGCATTGGCCACCTCGCCCCATGTCACGCTGGTGGAGTTGAAGGTATAGGTGAAGGTGCTGCCCTTATCCGAGGTGATCGAGAAGGTCGAGCCCACGGTGACGCCGGTCACGACTGAATTCGGATCCAGCGCTGCGGTGGAAGTGGTGGCGCGGACACCATTCGCGCCTTCGTTCTGCGCCTTTGTGACGAGGGTGAGGGCCGATTTTATGAGGCCCCTGATCTGCTTCAGCGTGTTGTCGGTCGTCTCCAGCGTGGCGAGGCCGAGCGAGATGTTGTCGTTGATGCTCTTGAGCTGGCCGTTGCGGCCCAGGAGGTTCTCGCTGAGGCGATAGCGGGCGGCATCGTCGGTGGAGGAGAAGACCTGCTTGCCAGAGGCGACCCGCTTCTGTGTGAGATCGAAAAGTTCGTTCGTACGCTTCAGAATCGAAATGCTCGACGTCATCGAGGAGTTGATCGGGATCATCGGTGTCACCTTCTGTGAATCACCGGCTGGCTGGAGTTCCCCTTCGCTCTTGCCCGTCAGGCGGGTGGAAGCGGCCAGGCGCGGTGGATTTTCTGGAAGGATGATGCGCGCCAAGCGACTAAGGCTTGGTTAAATTTGGTAACCTTAACAAAAAAGAAATTGTGAACCACGTTTGGCGGAAGAGTGAAAAATTCCGGGGCAGGAAATTCCTTGCCCCGGCGAGGGAAGTGTCACTCCTGCGATTCGACGGACTTGATATAGGCCCGCAACTTCAGCACGCTCTCATAGGGATACTGCGACAGAACGCTCTGGGTATCCTTGTCGATCACCTTGTAGATGAGTTCACCCGTCTCGCGATCGACGTCAAAGGACGATTTCGTCTCCCTGCCGCCAGCTATTCCGCCCTCGCGCCGGTCGCGGGACTGCCGCACCTGTTCGGCGCCAGCCTGAGCCGAAACTGCCTTCGGCGGAGCAAGATCGGTTCGAACGGCGTTCCGAACGGGCGCCGTTTCTACGCGCATCGGGCCAATCGCCGCAGCGCCGACCGTCGGGGTCAAACGCGTTTCCATGGAAGCCTTCCTCGCTTCATGTCGGGTCGGGTGGGATACTCGACCGATCCGAGAAGGCTACCCTGCGCGCATTTACGTTTCGTTCAGAGATTTGGTTACGAGGGACTGAATCCAGTCGCGTCAATTCAGGGGCAGGACCCACAAAACCGGACGTCATGGCCACTCCCCGCCCCCCGCCCCCCTCAGACCGCCTTCGAGAGCGCGAGCGGCGCGGTCCCGGCCTTGCGGTGCATGCCGCCGCCCCGCAGATAGGTTTTCGGGCTTGAATTCTGGCCGAGCGTATCGGCGAGATCGCGCATGAGGCCTT
Organism: Methylobacterium sp.; assembly: GCA_020252645.1. Lineage (GTDB taxonomy): Bacteria > Pseudomonadota > Alphaproteobacteria > Rhizobiales > Beijerinckiaceae > Rhabdaerophilum. Next base: position 257,653 of record JADCCN010000001.1, read on the forward strand.
CGGAAACCGTACGCGCCGTCGCCACAACGGCCATGTTGAGGCTCATGAGCCGCGCGAAGGCCTCGTGCCGAGCCTTCAGGCGCTCGAGGTTCGGGGGCTGGAAGCGCCCGATGGCGATCGTGTTGGCTTTCATTGTCTCGAGGCAGCGCGTGTAATTCTGCGCCGCCTCGTTCTTGGCCATGGCGAGGGAGAGCGCCTCCCGCAGGCGACCTTTCCGGAAGAGATCGGTTTCCTCCTCGATCAGCGGCTCGAGGATATCGAGGGCCGCCAGAGCGGAGGAGATGAGGGATTCTGCCTCATCAGGCCGCGTGACCTTCGGGCGCAGATCGGGACGTTCAGAGGCCGGAGCTTTGGGACGCATGGGCAGACAACTCCTGGTGACGCAACATTTCACGATAGATCTGCGGTGCCAGGCCGACGCCGCCTTTCGCGGCGATGTTCTGGCCGTATTTCTCGATCAGCATTCCGCGCCAGGCATCCTGGCCGGGGCCCGCCCCCATGGGGCCTTCGCCGTCCACGCCCTCGAACATCGAGCCGAGCATGGTCTGGAAGAAGTTCGCCTCGAGCCCCTGCGCGGTTTCCCACGCCTTGCGGTTCACGGGCATGCCCTTGGGGAGAAGGCCGGCGGCCTTCGCCTGCTGGATCTGGACGGCGTAATCCGGGTTGCTGCCGATCGGGTTCATCACATCACCTCGATATCAGCCTGGAGGGCGCCTGCCGCCTTGATCGCCTGCAGGATCGAGATCAGGTCGCGCGGGCCCACGCCCAGGGCATTGAGGCCATCCACCAATTCGCGGAGCGAGACGGAGTCCCGCACGATCGCGAGCTTCCTCCTGTCATCCGTATCGACCCGGATGCCGGTGCGCGGCACCACCACGGTCTGCCCGCGGGAGAACGGCTCGGGCTGGGAAACTTCCGGCTGTTCGGTAATGGTCACGGTCAGATTGCCCTGCGCCACCGCCACCTGGCTGACGCGCACATCCTTGCCCATCACGATGATGCCGGAGCGCTCGTCGATCATCACACGGGCGCGCTGGTCGGGCTCGATGCGCAGCTGCTCCACTTCGGTCAGCAGGCGCACCATGTTGCCCGGAAACGCGCGCGGAACCTGCACGACCACGGTCGAGGGGTCGGTCGGCTCTGCCGTGTCCGCGCCAAGGAAATCGTTGATGGCCGCCGCAATGCGCCGGGCCGTGGTGAGATCCGGGTTGCGCAGCGACAGGCGCAGATTGTTGAGCTTGTTGAGCTGGAAATCCACCTCCCGCTCGATCAGCGCGCCATTCGCGATGCGGCCCACAGTGGGGACGCCGCGCGTGATTCGCGCCGCTTCGCCCTCGGCCGCGAAGCCGGATATGGCAAGCGAGCCCTGCGCCACGGCATAGACCTCGCCATCGGCGCCCAGGAGCGGGGTGGCCAGAAGTGTCGCGCCCTGCAGGGACTTCGCATCGCAGAGCGCGGAAACGGTCACATCAAGGCGCGTGCCCTGCGTGGAGAAGGCTGGAAGGTTCGCCGTGACCATCACGGCCGCGATGTTGGCGGTGCGGATATTCGCGCCGCGCGTGTTCACCCCAAGGCGCTCCATCATGGCCTGCATGGACTGGCGGGTCATCGGGCAGTTGTTCAGCGTATCGCCCGTGCCGTTGAGGCCGGTGACAAGACCATAGCCCACAAGCTGGTTCTCGCGCACGCCCTCGACATTCGCGAGGTCCTTGATGCGCGAGAGCGCCTTCGCATCCGGCGTTGCCACCAGCACGATGCCGACGGCCGCGAGGCTCGCCGCCAGAACGATATCGCGCAGGCCTCCCAGCCGCTCGATCAATCCAGAGTTCATCCGCATGCCTCTTGCTCCTGGTCGCGTCGGGACCGTTTTGCTTCGGGTCAAACCGCTACGCTTGCTCGAATTCGGGTGAACGCACGCGAGACAGGAGACGTTCTGCCGCCTTTGCCTGCGATTGGCGTGCCAAAGGAAAATAGAGGCTAAGCCTCTTGAAAGACTAACGAAAATTTTTCAAACTTTCTGCGGTTCATCTTCCATTGCCCGGCATTTTTCGCCTCATGCGGCAAAATTTTCCTGCCCTGGTTACCCTCGCTTAACCACCTTTGCCGCACATTTCGGAAACCGGCGAAGGTTCGGGGGGAAACCGGGCTTCCGGAAGAGGTTTGGAAAGCCGATGCGGATTGTCGACCAGAGGAACGTGAACGCTGTCGCTTCCAACCGTTCCGCCCGTGCGGGCGGGGCTGCGGGCGGGGCTGCGGGCGCGCGCTTCACGCTTGATTCCGGCCCGGCCACGGTGAAGGCCGAAGGTTCCGCGCCGGCCTCGATACTCGGCGGTCTCGAAGCGCTGATTGCCATCCAGTCCGAGGACACGACCAAGGAGCGTCGTCGCCGGGGCGTGCGCCGCGGACAGAGCCTGCTCGACCTGCTTGACGAACTGAAGATCGCCCTCCTCTCCGGCGCGCTGACGCCCGATCTGCAGAACCGCCTCGCGGCCGCGATGCGCGACGAGAGCTTCAGCGGAGACCCGCGACTCGACGGAATTCTCGAAAGCATCGACCTGCGCGCTGCCGTGGAACTCGCCAAGTTGCGCAAGTCCCAGCACGGTTGACCGTCTCATTTCCAACATTTTGCGACGCCTTGTCGCAGGTTAGTCGTGCTTTTGAGCCCTCATCCCACGTTTCTGTGATATAGCCCCGCGCCGTCATTGTTTCGTTGCGGCTCCCGCGTTATGTGCGGGCGGAATCGTTGCGTAGCTTCAGGGGAGTGAGTCGAGATGGCGCGCAGGGCGGAAGAAATGATCGAAGCTGCAACCGCAAGAGCAGGCGCAAAGCTCCCGCCGGGCAAGGTCGTCAATCTCGAATCAGGCTATCGTCCCAGTGAGGACGAGCCCTTCATGAATGACCGGCAGCGCGAATATTTCCGCCGCAAGCTGGTTGCCTGGAAGGACGAGATCATCCGCGACGCGGAATTGACCCTCACCGCCATGCAGGCCGATACCGATGCGCATCCCGATCTCGTGGATCGCGCCTCGTCGGAAGGCGATCGCGCCATCGAACTGCGCGCGCGGGATCGCCAGCGCAAGCTTATCGCCAAGATCGACGCGGCGCTCGCCCGCATCGAAGACGGCTCCTATGGCTATTGTGAGGAAACCGGCGAGCCCATCACGCTGGCCCGCCTCGATGCCCGCCCCATCGCGACCCTGTCCATCGAGGCGCAGGAGCGTCATGAGCGGCGCGAGAAAATCTATCGCGATGATTGACACCCGCCCGGCTGAGCGGGAATCTGGCCGATGCTTTTCCAAGCGCTCGCCATGCCGATTATCCAGGCGCCGATGCTCGGCGCGGGCGCCGAGGCGCTGACCTTGGCGGTTTCGCGCGCGGGCGGCATGGGTTCGCTCGCCGCCGCCGCCCTGGGTCCGGCGGCGCTGACCGCCGCCGTGGCCAGATTGCGCACGGAAACCGACAAGTCCTTCGCGATCAATCTTTTCATCCTGCCGCCGACCCAGGCGGATCTGGCGGAGGTGCGCGACGCCATGGCGCGCCTCGCCCCGTGGCGCGAGCGCTATGGCCTGCCCGCGCAGAACATTCCCAACCAATGGGCGGAGCCCTTCGAACCGCAATTCGCGGCTCTTGTGGAAGCAGCACCCCCGGCAGCCTCCTTCACCTTCGGCATCCTCACGCGCGATCAGGTTTCTGCGCTGAAATCCCGCGGGACTTTCGTCGTCGGCACCGCGACGACGGTTGCCGAAGCGAAGGCTTGGGAAGCGGTGGGGGCGGATGCGGTTTGCGCGCAGGGCTTCGAGGCCGGCGGGCATCGCGGCACCTTCCTGAAGGATGTCGGCGAAAGCCAGATCGGAATGCTGGCACTTCTCTCGACCATCCGCGAGGCCATTGGCCTGCCGGTCATCGCGGCCGGCGGCATCAGCGATGGCAAGGCGATCGCGGCGGTGCTCGCCATGGGGGCTGCGGCGGTGCAGATCGGCACGGCCTACCTTCTCTCCGAAGAAGCTGCGACCAGCGCGCCCTGGCGTCGTGCGATTGCCGAGGTCGCCGATGATGCGACCCATCTCACGCGCGTCTTCTCGGGGCGCTATGCGCGCGGCATCGAGAACGATTTCATGCGCGAGATGCAGGTGTTTTCGGATGAGATTCCAGCCTATCCCATCCAGAATGCGCTGACCCAGGAGTTGCGCGCGGCTGCCGCAAGAGCCGGCGACGCGCAGCTGCTGTCGCTTTGGGCCGGGCAGAGTGTCAAGCTCGCGCGGCCAGGGGCTGCTGCCGAGATCACCCGCCAACTCTGGTCCGAGGCGCAGGCCGCCTTGCGCGAGACTGCACGTCGCTATGCGGGAGAAGGATCAGCATGACCATGAAGCTCTATTATGCCCCCGGCACCATCGCGCTGGCCTGTCATATCGCGCTGGCCGAGGCCGGTGCGGAATATCAGGCCATCGCGCTGGACTTCACCAAGAACGAGCAGCGCAGCGAGGCCTATCTTGCCATCAACCCTAAGGGCCGCGTGCCAGCGCTGACCACGGAACGCGGCATTCTCACGGAGACGCCGGCGATCCTCACCTTCATCGCGCAGAGTTTCCCCGCCGCGCGACTCGCCCCGCTGGATGATGCCTTCGCCTTTGCGGAGCTTCAGTCCTTCATGGCCTATCTCTCCTCCACGATGCACGTCGCGACTGCGCATTTCCGCCGGGCCGCGCGCTGGGCAGACCAGGAGAGCTCCTTCGCCGATATGCGCGCCAAGGTGCCGCAGAACACGCGGGATTGCTGCCGCCTGATCGAGGCCGAGTATTTCGATGGCCCATGGGTAATGGGCGCGGATTACACCATCGCCGACCCCTATCTCTTCACCCTCACCGGCTGGCTCGAGCGTTTCGAGATCGATGTGAACGAATTCCCGAAAATCGCCGCGCACCGGCAGGCCATGCAGGCCCGCGTGGCCGTGCGTCGTGTGCTGGCCGAGCAGGCCCCGGCCTGAACCCTTTCAAGACAGGAGCAGATCATGATCACCTACGGACATTTCATCGGGGGCAAGCATGTGCCCGGCAAATCGGGTCGCTTCGCGGATGTCTATCAGCCGATGGATGGCTCGTTGCGCGGCAAGGTCGCGCTCGCCTCCAGGGAGGAGCTGCGCGCGGCGGTGGAGAATGCGATGGCCGCGCAAGGCGCCTGGGCCGCCACCAACCCCCAGCGCCGCATGCGCGTGATGATGAAGTTCATCGAGCTCGTGGCGAAATACAACGACGAACTCGCCGATATCCTCGCGCGCGAGCATGGCAAGACCATTCCGGATGCGAAGGGCGACATCCAGCGCGGTGTGGAAGTGATCGAGGTCTGCCTCGGCGCGCCGCATATGCTCAAGGGCGAGTTCACCGATGGCGCCGGCCCGGGCATCGACATCTATTCGATGCGCCAGCCCCTGGGTGTGGTGGCAGGGATTACCCCGTTCAACTTCCCCGCGATGATCCCGATGTGGAAGCTCGGCCCGGCGATCATCTGCGGCAACGCCTTCATCCTGAAGCCCTCCGAGCGTGATCCCGGCGTGCCGATGCGCTTGGCCGAGATCCTGATCGAGGCCGGCCTGCCGCCGGGAATCTGCAATGTCGTCAATGGCGACAAGGAAAGCGTCGACGCGATCATCGAGGACCCGGATATCAAGGCGATCGGCTTTGTGGGCTCCACCCCGATCGGCGAATACATCTACGGCCGGGGCTGCGCGGCGGGCAAGCGCGTGCAGGCCTTCGGTGGCGCCAAGAACCACATGATTATCATGCCGGATGCCGACATGGATCAGGCGGTCGATGCGCTGATCGGCGCCGGCTATGGCGCGGCCGGCGAGCGCTGCATGGCGATCTCGGTGGCCGTTCCGGTGGGCCAGAAGACGGCGGATGAACTCGTGAAGCGGCTCATCCCGCGCGTCGAGAACCTCAAGGTCGGCCCCTCCACCGACGGCACGGCCGATTTCGGCCCGCTTGTGACGCGCCAGCACCTCGAGCGCGTGAAGGGCTATGTCGATCTGGGCGTGCAGGAAGGCGCGAAGCTCGTGGTCGATGGCCGCGGCTTCAGGATGCAGGGCTACGAGAACGGCTTCTACATGGGCGGCTGCCTGTTCGACCATGTGACGCCGGAAATGCGCATCTACCGGGAAGAGATCTTCGGGCCCGTCCTCTCGGTGGTGCGCGCGCAGGATTACGAGGCTGGCCTTAAGCTCGCGAACGACCATGAATACGGCAATGGCGTCGCGATCTTCACCCGCGATGGCGATGCGGCGCGGGATTTCGCCTCGCGCGTCAATGTCGGCATGGTGGGCGTCAACGTGCCGATCCCGGTTCCGCTGGCCTATTACACCTTCGGCGGCTGGAAGCGTTCGGGTTTCGGCGACCTCAACCAGCACGGGCCGGATGCCTTCCGCTTCTACACGAAAACGAAAACCGTCACCTCGCGCTGGCCTTCGGGCATCAAACAGGGTGCGGATTTCGTGATCCCCATGATGCGCTGAGCCCTCGGCATGTGCCGAACCTCCGGGTCCGCCTTTTCCAAGGCGGGCCCTTTTTCGTTTGGCCTCAAGGCGATCAGGTAAGGTCGCCCCACTGCGCCGGCACGTAGCGATAGGCCTGACCATCTCGGAGGATGCGCCCGAAGCCGGGGAAGGGCACGTGGGTCGCTGCAATGGGGATGGCGTCGGTCGCAACCATGTCGAAGATCTTCCTGCGCGTCTCGGCTGCCTGCTTGCCGTCGCCATCGAAAGCAAACACCGTGTCCGGCCGCAGGGTGTGGAACAGCGCGTGGTGGAGCGTATCGCCCGCGATCAGCAGTTGATCCTTGCCGGAGGAGACGCGGATCACCGCGTGGCCCGGCGTGTGGCCGGCGGCGAGCTGCAGCGTCAGGCCGGGAGCCACCTCTCCGTCCTTCACCTTGCGGGTGCGATTGGCATAGGGCTTCAGCGCGTTGCGGGCGGAGAGGAAGAATGGTTTCGCGGCTTCCGGCGCGCGCGAGAAGGTGCCCTCGTCGAGCCAGAAACCGGCTTCGTTCTCGTGCAGGATCACCTCGGCATTGCGGAAGCGGGCCTTGCCTTCCGAGGTGATCAGCCCTTCCGCATGGTCCGGATGGGCGTGCGTGAGGATCACGGCATCGATCTGGCCCGGCTCGATGCCGGCGGCGGCGAGATTGGCACGCATGCGCCCCAAGGACGGCCCGAAAGCCTTGTTGGAACCCATGCCAGTATCAATGAGATAGGTCTTTGCGCCGGTATTCACCACGAAGGCGTTGATGGCCGTGGGCGCCATCGCCTTCTCGCCGGCCGTCGCGAGGATTCGGCGGGCTTCCGCCGGGTCGAGGTTCGTGAAGGCCTCGATGCCGATCGGTCCGAACCCGTCGCTCAGCGCGGTGATCTCGATGGACCCGATCTTCTGGCGAAAGACGCCAGCCACCTGCCGACCGGAGAGCGGTGCCTTGGAAAGAGCGGGGAGGCCGGTTGCGCCCAGCGAGGCGGCGGCAAGGGAGGAGGCAAGCAGGGAGCGACGTGAGATCATGGGATCGATCCTTTCAGGACTGCGACGTCGAACACATTCAAACGGTGACAAAAGCGGCCGGAATGATTATGTCCTGATCGGAACAAATATGGGCAGCCGAACGCCCTGTCAATAATTATGATCGGATCGGTACAAAAATGATGACCCGCCCGCGTGGCCGCCCGCGCGCCTTCGATCGAGAGATCGCCTTGCGTTCCGCGCAGCGTTTCATCTGGCAACATGGCTTTGAAGCGATGTCGCTCTCGCAGCTCGAGGACGCGATGGGAATTCGCAGATCGAGCCTTTATTCGGCCTTCGGCTCCAAGCTTGGGCTGCTCGGCGAAGCTGCCGATCTCTACCTCGCGGATTTCGCGAAACAGAGGGCCGAAGTGCTGCCGGGTATCCGCTCGACTCTCGGCCGGCTGGAGGCCATGTTCGGACTATTCGCCACGAATTTCGCCGCGTCGGGCGGGCCGCTCGGCTGCTTTCTCTGCTCGGCCGCGCATTCCTGCTCCAATGAAAATGCAGAAGCCGTGGACCTCCTGATCATCCGGCGGAAAGCCTTTGCGGAGTTGATCCGCGCAGAACTGGAGACGGGTGTCCAGTCGGGTGAATTCATTCTGGAAACGCCCGTCGCAGCGCTCACGGATTTTCTCGTGAGCGTCGTTCAAGGCATGTCGATTGGCGCCCGCGATGGCAAGCCGGTGGATTCCCTTCGGCAGATTGCGACCTTCGCGCTGTCCGTCCCCGCGCGCTATGTGGCACCAAAGGATGCTTCGCCAGATCCGGCTGCGACAGCACTCTGACTGCGGGAGGCGTGTCGGCATCGCTCCCCGAAGCGTGATCGACAGGCGAGGTGGAGATGTGCCAAACTTCGCCTCGCATGCTGGGTCATCGGGCTTTCCTTCTGTTGCTGGCGCTGTTTCTGGCCGCTGGATCGGCTGGAGCCGCCCCGCTTTGCGATGGTGAGGGCGGACGCTGCAGCCTCTCCAACGGCTTCTATTTCGCGGAAACCCCGCTGGGCTGGAACAGGCGCGATCCGCTGCCCGTGCTGGTGCATTTCCACGGGTTTCGCGAGATTGCCGCCGATGTGATCGCGCGCGAAGACCTGCGCGAGGTCGCGGGTCGGCTCGGTTTCGCGCTCGTCGTGCCGCAGGGGGAGGGGCAGACCTGGTCGCATCCCGGCTCACCCTCGCAATTGCGCGACGACGTGGCCTTCGCCGAAAGCCTGCTGGCGGATCTGCGCCAGCGTTTGCCGCTGGATGAGGACCGGCTCTGGGTTTCGGGCTTCAGCCAGGGGGCCTCGATGGTATGGGCGCTTGCCTGTGCCCGGCCCGGCCTGTTCCGCTTCCACCTTCCCGTCTCCGGCGCTTTCTGGCGGCCGGAGCCGGAAAGCTGCCCGGCCGGCTGGCGGGCCATCCGCCACATCCACGGCCTCGACGATGTCACCTTCCCGCTGGAGGGGCGGCCCGTGCGCGGCGGCAAGTTCCACCAGGGCCGCATCCGCCATGCCATCGATCTGGCGCGCAAACTCGGTGTCTGCCGCCCGGCCGAGGAGGATGTCCTGACCACGCTTGGCGCGCTCGGCTGTCGTCGCGCGACAGGCTGCGAGCGCCGGGCCTATCTCGAGTTCTGCCTGCATGCCGGCGGGCATGATTTCGACCCGAGCTGGCTGGAGGATGGTTTCCGCCTCCTTCCCGAGATCGGTGGGGACAGCGCCCGCGGGCGTTAATGCCGATTAACTTTTTGCTGGCATGATCGACAAGGTTGCCTTATCCCGTTCTGCGCAGGACGACGAGCAGCCATGCAAGCAAGGAAAGCCTGCAGTCACCGCTGATGCGAACCGGGAGCTCGGGAACGTGCGGAAAACGGGTGTGACGACCTTGGCGCTGGCAGGGCTTGGCCTCACGCTGGTGCTTGCGGCTTCGGCTCTGGCGAGCGAGCCGCGCTGCAACAAGGCCCGCCATGTCGCCGGCACGGAAAAGCCGCTGCCCAATCTGGAAACGCGGCTTGAGGCGGGTGAGCCCATCCGCATCGTCGCGCTGGGTTCATCCTCCACCGAGGGCACGCCCAATCTCTCCAGGAAGGAGATCTACCCCGCCGTGCTGGAGCGCGTGCTCGCCCGCGAGGTGCTGAACCCCGTCGAGATCGTCAATCGCGGCAAGGGTGGCGAGACCATCGCCCATATGCTTGCGCGGCTCGAACGCGATGTCATCGCCGAAAAGCCGGATCTCGTGATCTGGCAGCTGGGCGTGAATGATGTGCTCTCGATGGATGGCGTGGAAAGCGCCATTGTCGATATGCGGATCGCGCTTCAGCGGCTGAGGGAAAAGCGTATCCCCGTGGTTCTGATGGATCTGCAGGTCGCGCCGATGGTCGATCGCGACAAGGATACGCCGGTGATGCAGGCGGCGATCGCCGAGGCCGCGCGCGCCGAAGGCGTGCTGCACTTTCACCGCTACGAGATCATGAAGAACCTCGTTTCCACGCAAGCTGCGGCGATGGATGACCTCGTGATGGGCGATGGCCTGCATATGACCGCCCTGGGCCATCTGTGCACCGGCACCTTGCTCGCACAGCAGATCGCCAAGTCGAGCATGATGCGGCTCGCCGCCTCCCGCCCGCGCGAGTAGGTCTTGAGGTTTACTCTTGGAATCAGTTCTCGGCCGGCCGCCGGTCGGGCACGAGCCGAATGTCGTCGCCGCCGGAATCGGCAAAGGCGATGCCCGTGCGTGTCTCGATGATCGCGCGGATGATGCCGCCTTCGCCGAGCGGGGCAATCTCCTCGAACACGTTCGTCTGCGGGCGGTAGCGCAACAGCATGCGCCGACCGCCATCGGCGATGATCAGCGTGCCGTCGGCCCGCGCGAGCAGGGCCTGCGGCTGGCTCTCGGGCCAGGGCAGCGCGATGATGTGCCATGAACCGCGACCCGCCGAACGGGCGATGGCATTGGTCTTGGCCGAGGAAATCCAGATCTCGCCCTGTGGCCCGGTCGTAAGCCCGCGTGCGCCGCGGAAGCTCTCCGGCAGGGCGGTGGAATCGAAGCGGCCACGTTGCGGGTCAAGGCGGATCATCCGGCCGGCCTTCCACGCGCTGAACCAGATGGAACCGCCTTCGCCTGGCGCGTTCAGCCCCATGCCCTGCAGGTCATCATGCGAGGAGACCTCGACCGCGCCGGTCTGCGGATCGAACCTGCCGAGCCAGCCAGCCGAACCCGCGAACCAGATCCTCCCCAGGCCATCGGCGCGCAGGCCGGAAAGATCCATGGTCGGCAGGTCCGACGGCATCGCAATGCGGGTGAGTTCGCCCGTCGTGCCATCGATGCGGTGGAGGACGTTGAGGGTCTTGTCGGTGGCGTAAAGCGCGCCATCCGGCGAGAAGGCGAGACCGAAGGGCTTCGCGCGCTTGCCGAGATAGAGGTAGGTGACCTTCTGCGTTTCGGCATCGATGCGCCCGAGCGCGCCAAGCGTAGGCGCGGCAAACCAGATGGAGCCATCGCGCGCGTCAAGCGCGAGAGCACTCGGCTGGCTGTTGGCCATCAGTTCGATTTCGGTCACCGGAAGGAGTTCGACCTTCTTCGACACGCTCGGCACGGCTGCGGGCGCCGCCGGGGGCGGCACGGCCTGTGCAAGGGCGGATGCCAGCTCCAAAAGACCGACGCTGCCGGCAAAGAGCACCGACAGCAGCAACTTCGAAGGGCTCAGGCGTCTGGATCTCACCATCTTGGCACCGGAAGGTCTCACACGCGCGGATCGAGTGCAAGCAGCGTGGAGCGCGAGGAAACCGGTTCGGCGCGCCGCTCGGGCGTGGGGGGCAGGGCAGGAGCAGGACGGGGCGCCGCCTCGACCCCGGGCTTGCGCGAAGCCATGATTGCGCCGCTGCGCCATTCCATGAAGGCGCCCATGCCGATCATCAGCGCGATGCCCGTCAGCACAGCCGCGGCGATGATCGCCGGATGGTAGCCGTTCACCACGATCACGATGCCGCCGGCGATGCTGCCGATGGTGCCGAGTGCGAAGACTTCCAGCGAATGCCTGCCCATCAGCGCCGTCATCCGGGCCGGGGCAGAGGAGAGCCAGCGCGCATCCGGCCGGATGAGAACCATCACAAGCCAGAACTTCGCCAGCACATCAATGAGCCGGATGATGGAGAGATCCGTTTTCGAGATCGCGCCAATGCGCAGCGGATCGACGAGCCAGACGTTCTCGTAGCCGGGAATCTCGCGCCACGGGGCGCTGATCAGGAAGGCCGCGACCGTGAACAGCGCGGCGGCGATGGTGATGCCGCGTGCGACAAGGGGGCGGCCCAGAACGCCAAGGCCAAGGCCGGACCGCATCCTGAGCCCGATGACGAACCCGATCGTGAAGAGCAACTGCCAGGCGAAGGGGTTGAAGGTCCATTCGCGCGCGGTGCGGCTGTTCGGGATGTTGAAGCCGATGCCCTGAACCGCACCCCACAGCGCCAGGCTGAGCGCGAGCGGGGCAATCCAGTGCAGGCGGTGCAGCAGGAAGAGCGCCGGCAACAGTGCCAGGAGCAGCACATAGAGCGGCAGGATGTCGAGATAGCCCGGCAGGAAGCGCAGGGTCACCACATGAGCCAGGAAAGCGCCCGGATTCTGCAGGAAGGTGTCGAAGCCCAAAGCCTCGAGATGGCTCGGCTCGTTGAATCGCTCCGCGCCGATCACGCAGATCGTGCCGACCATCAGGAAGAGGAACAGGTGCGTTCGATAGAGCTTCCACATGCGCGAGAAGACGGTTGCGAGGCCGATGCCCGTCGTGCCAACCGCGAAATAGCGATGATAGGCGAGGGCAGCCGCGAGGCCTGCCAGCAGCACGAACACTTCCGCCGCATCCGAGAAGCCCCAGGCGCGCGAGGTCAACAGGCTCCACGGCGTCGCGGGCATGTGATTGATGAAGATCATCACAAGTGCAAGACCGCGGAAAAGATCGATCCGCCTGTCGCGTTCAAGCTTCGGGGTCGGCGCGGCGCTCATGGCCTTGGCTCATCTCCTTCCGGAAGGGACGAACCGAACGAAACGGAGGTTTTGTCCGGTGTGGCGGCTCATTCTTCGACAGATAACATTTCGGCGAGCGAAAAGTGACCCGAAACCCGCAATCTTAAAAAAATCGATGCACGGTCATTGCGGCCGGTTTTGGGCCTTACCGTCATCTCACGAGAAGTTGATCGGTCGCCCGCTCGCCGGTTGTGTTCCGGTCGAAAAATTAGAAGACCGAGACGCTTAATGAAGCCTTAAGCCGGGCTTGCGAAACTCATGTAAATTTCATGGTTCGCGGGTCCGGCGATGCTCAACCCTTTCCGCTCACTCACCATCCGGTTGACGTCGCTGCTCGTCGCCATGGTCGCAATGAGCATTCTTGTGATGGCCGGCCTTGGCTATACCACGGTCGATCGCGTCGGCGAGCGGAGTGCCCAGAGCCGCATTGACCATGCGGCGCGCGTGGCGGCGGCCCTGGTGAACACCAGGCAGCCGCACCGCTTCGAGGTTCGGCTCGACAGCGAGGGGCGCCCGCTGGCTCTCGTGCTCTCGGATGGCACGGGTGAGGCCATGCTTGAACCCCAGCAGGGCGATGCGGCGCTGCTCTCGATCATCGCCGAGGCCAATCAGGGTGCGGCCAGCTTCTATCGGCTGCGTGAGGCAACGGGCGAATTCGAGCGCTATGCCACGACGCTGCGGGATAGCCAGGGCAAACCGACGCCCGCGTGGAGCTTCGGGCCCGCGCATCCCGCCTATGGTGCGCTCGTGTCGGGAACCGTGCATGTGGGTCAGGTGCCGATGATGGGACGCTTGCGGCTCGCCTATTTCGTGCCGGTGCTCGCCAACGAGGCGCGGGTGGTGGGCGCGATGTCGGTCGATATCGGCTGGGTGGATGACTTGGTTGCCCCGCGTGACAGCCTGCGCAAGGCCATCGGCCTGTGGTCGGCCGTGCTGCTGCTGGTTGTCGCCTCGCTGGGAGCCTTCATCCAGATGCTGGAACTGCGGCCCCTCCGTGCCATTGCCCGCTTCTCGCATCGCTTCGTGAGCGGCGAGCCCGAGCGCCAGGTGCCCGGCCGTGGCCGCAAGGACGAGATCGGCGATGTCGCCGAGGGTCTCGGTCGTGTCATCGCGCTGCAATCGGATCTGGAACGGCTTGCCTTCTCCGATCCCTTGACGGGCCTCGGCAACCGCACGCGCCACTTTGCGGATCTCAAGGCCCTGCTCGATGAGGGCACGCCGGCCATCGTGCTGCTGCTGGATCTCGATCGGTTCAAGGAAGCCAACGACGCCTACGGCCAATCCGCCGGCGATGAACTCCTCATGCGCGCGCGCGATCTCATCCTCGGCGAACTGGAGGAGGGTGATCGCCTCTCCCGGCTCGGGGGCGATGATTTCGCGATCATCAGCCCCGGCACTGCCGATGAGAAGACCGCGCAAGCCCTGGCGCGCCGCCTGATGGCTCGACTTTCCGTACCCCTTCAGTTGCCGCAGGGCGAGGTTTATTCCGGCTGCTCCATCGGCATCGCGCTGTTGCCCCGGCATGCGACGACCACGGAGGAGGCGCATCGCAAGGTGGAACTCGCCCTCCGTGAGGCCAAGGCCCGTGAGAACGGTCCATGCGTTTTGTTCCATGAGGCGCTGAACGAGGCCGTTCAGAACCGCGCCAAGCTGGCGCGGCTCCTGCGGCAGGCCATCGAGAATGACGAATTGACGCTGCAGATGCAGCCTCAGATCGACCTGCGGTCGGGCAGGCTCTACGGCTTCGAGGCCTTGGCACGCTGGACGCACACGACCCTCGGACCCATTTCCCCGGCCGAATTCATTCCTGTGGCGGAGGCGAACGGGTTGATCCCGGCGCTGGGCCAGCGCGTGCTGGAAAAGGCATGCGCGCTCGCGCGGCAATGGCGGGATGCCAAGTTCGACTTTGGCCGGATCTCCATCAATGTCTCGACGATTGAACTCGGGCAGCCGAACTATGTGAGTGGGGTGCGCGAGGCGCTGGCGCGCCATGGCATAGAGGGTGAATGCCTGTGCATCGAGGTCACGGAAAGCGTCTTCCTCCAACAGGACGAGGCCGATGTGACCGCGTTGTTCCGGTCCCTGCGGGGCCTGGGCCTGCGGCTCAGCCTCGATGATTTCGGCACCGGCTATTCGTCGCTCGGCTATCTCAATCGCCTGCCGCTCGATGAATTGAAGATCGATCGCGCTTTCGTGCAGTCGGTGGACCAGGATCCGCGCAAGCGCAATCTGCTGGCCGGAATTCTCGCCGTGGGCAAGGCGCTCGACCTCACGATGGTGGCCGAGGGTGCCGAAACCGAGGCCGAACTCGCCGTGCTGCGCGCGCTGGATTGCGGCGTGGCGCAGGGCTATGTCATCGGTCGGCCGGTCTCTCCGCTCATGGCACCCATCGAGGGCGAGCGGCTCTGTGGTGCGTTCCGCGGCGCGAAGACTGGCGCACCGTCCCAGGTTCCGGCCATGACCCGCGTGGCCTGAAACGGAAAGGCGGGCGGAACGAGCCGCCGGCTTCCCCCTCCCTGGCCTGGAGCCCGCATCGGTTGGATGGTCGGGCAATTCCGGAAGCCGAGTTTCCCGGCAGGAATCGCGGCCCGTCTTTGCGCAAGATCCACGTCTCGCCGAAAAGGCGGCCGAGCGGCTTCGGATGCAACCTTTGCACGCATCGCCGGCTCGCGCCTCCTGCTGCGAAACTCGGCAATAAATTCACAAAAATACAATCTTAGATTGATATGTATTTGATCACGATGCGACCGAGGAAGCATCGAAGGTTTGATGGATTGCAGGAAAATCGGCCGGAAAGCTTTGTCATCTCTACGGAAATGCCTTCTTTCTCCGCCCGTTGGAACGAATTGTTAATAAGCGAGGGCCGTCATGTCCGTCGGGGAAGTCGAGCAAGGATCGAACGCAATGCCGGATGCGCCCAAGGAGGTCGCGATCCGGTTGGATCCCTCACCCGGAAATGACGATTCATCTTATGCAAGCATGATCGAGGCGCTGTATGGCACACCTTCGGCCATCATACTTGGCATGATGATCATCAACAGCATCGTCCTCGGCGCTTATTTTTTGAGTGGTGATCCGATTATTCTCGGCATGGCCTGTCTGCTGCTTGTGATCAACGGCTTTCGCTGGTTCAGCCATCATCTATACAACCGGAAGGCGCGCGGGCAGACGGATCGGGCGGTGCAACGCCAGTTCGAGCGGATGGCGCTGGCGGGTGCCTGGAGCACGGCCACCATGGTGGGCCTGTTCGGGGCCTATACGGTCTTTGCCCATCCCTATCAGGCGGCCTCGATTCTCGGTGTGGCGCAGACCATGGGATATCTGGGCGGCCTTTCGACCCGCAACACCTCGCGCCCCTATATCACCCAGATTCAGATGGCGCTGGTGTCGATCATCTTCATCTTCGGGCTGATCTTGAGTGGCGAACTGGCTTATGTGCTGATCGGTATTGCCGTGGCCTTCACGCTGCTTGCGACGCTTTCGAGCGTAAGGACCCTCCATGAGGTCTATGTTTCCCGCCTGCAGACCATGCGCAAGCTGGAGATGCTCGCAAGGCGCGACGCGCTGACCGGCCTTGCGAACCGCCATGCCCTGATGGAGCAGATGGAGAAGTGGCATGCAGCCGACAAGCCATTCCTGCTGATCTCCATTGATCTCGACAACTTCAAGCATGTGAACGACATGTTCGGCCACACGATGGGCGATGACCTGCTGCGGGAAGCCGCGCAGCGGATCCTTCGCCATTTCACCGATGATGACGTGGTGGCCCGCGTCGGCGGCGATGAATTCCTCATTCTCACGCCGCGCCGGGATGCTGTCATGGCAATGGCGCTGGCGACCGATATCGTGAACGATCTCACCTTGCCATTCCTGGTCCGCAATGTGCCCCTGCGCACCGTTGCCAGCATCGGCATCGCCATGGGCGAGAGTGTGACGCCTGAAACAGCGCTGAAGCACGTCGATCTCGCGCTGTATCAGGCAAAGGATTTCGGCAAGAATCAGGTCTGTGTCTACTCGGCCGAACTCGGAACGAATTATGATGAGCGCATCCTGCTTGAGCAGGATCTGCGCCGCGCGATCGAGAATGGCGAATTGTCGCTGGCCTACCAGCCGATCATGAACCCCAGGACCCGCCGCGTGACCCTGGTGGAAGCGCTGATGCGCTGGAAGCATCCGGAGCGTGGCTTCATTTCCCCCGGGGTGTTCATCCCGATCGCCGAGGCTTCCGGTCTCATCCCATTGATGGGCACCTGGGCGATGCAGACCGCCTGCCATGCCGCCGCGAGTTGGCCCGCCGATGTGGGCGTGAGCGTCAATCTCTCGGCGAAGCAGTTCCGTCGTGATCTCGATCTCGTCTCGATCACCCGCTCCTGCCTGCAGAGTTCCGGCATTGCGCCGCACCGCCTGACGCTGGAGATCACGGAATCGATCCTGATCGACGATTCCGATTTCGTGATCGAAACGCTGGAGCGCCTGCGCGCCATCGGCGTGCGCACGGCGCTGGATGATTTTGGCACCGGCTATTCGTCTCTGAGCTATCTGGAGAAGCTGCCGCTCGACAAGATCAAGATCGATCGCTCCTTTACCACCGCCATCGATACCTCCCGGCGCAGTGCCTCGATGATGCGTGGCATCACCGGCATTGCCCGCGATCTCCAGCTGGAGGTGATTGTCGAGGGGATCGAGACCGAAGACCAACTGGCCGCCCTCGGCGCCTTCCAAATCGATGGCGTGCAGGGCTATGTTTTTGCACGTCCCATGGACGTCCTTTCGCTTCTGCCGTTCCTCATCCACACGATCAAGACGAACGGGATGCTCGCGAACATTAACCAAGTCAGACGGAAAAAGACCTCGATTGGTTCATGAAGTCCAAGGCCAGGGTGCAAGATGTGCTCTGAGCGAGAGCATTTTCAAGCGAATTGGGCACCGGTTCGCGTGAGGAAAATGCGATAAGATCAAGAGAGAAGCATTTTCAAGCGAAGCATGCCCGTGCGAAGGCGGGGGTGGTTTCCGGTTCGCGCAAAGAAAATGCGATCAAACAAAGAGACAGAGCATCCGATCTCATTCGGTCAGATTGGAAAATGCTCTAAACATGGCGCCCAATCGTCCACTCGGAAAAGATCTTCCGTCGGCGGCAGATCTCGGCGCGCCCGACCTCTCGGGCATTCCCTGGACCGGCTCCGCCGCTTCTGGCCGCGCCTGAGGATCAGCGGCGGCATTCCGGCTTGCGATGATCGACCTGCTTTCCGTGCGGTACGGTCGCGGGGGCAGGGGGGCGCAACGGTAAAGGCGGGCCGAGGCCCGCCTTTCCGATCCGATGTCCTGTGTCTTAGAGCATGATGTGTTCAGACGGAAGCACATCATGCTCTTATCTTATTATTATCGCATGCTTTTTTGTGAAAAACCGGATTCCACTTTTTCACAGCATGCTCTAGAGCGCAAACCGATCTGATCGAATCAGATCCTGCGCTCTATCTTCTTGTTTTCGCATCCGCTTTTTCGGCCAACCGGTATCCACTTGGCGGGCGGATGCTCTTAAGCATTTTCCGATCCATTGGATACCGGCTGGTCGAAGAAAATGCGTGAAATAACAAGGAATAAGAGCGGATGGCCTCATTCAATCAGATCGGAGTCCGCTCTAGAGCTTGCTGTTCACGAGACCGTAGACGCCGTAGCCGATGAGGTAGCCGAGCTTGCGATCGGGAAAGCGCGCCGTCGCGAGCTCCTGGATGGCGGTGTAGTGCTTGCCCGCCTTGGTCGGATCGGCGAGTTCGGCCTTCGCCGCGCCGAGCCCGGCGATATACTCCGTCACCAGCGCATCGATGGCTCGGAGATAGGCCTGCTGGCCCGCGGCGGCGGCCTCCACTGGCGCATCCTCGCCGCGCCCGCCGCGGACAACCTTGCCGCCGAGCGCCTTGAGTTCGTCGAGCGCCGCGATCCAGCCCTTGAGATCCGGGCGCGGCTTGCTCTCGACAATGCCGCCCTCGAGCCAGGCATGGGCCCCGTGATGCACGAGATCGCCCACGATGAGGTCGCCCGTCGCATCGATGCGCGCCACGGTCTGCGTGGCCGAAACACCGGGGTTCTTCAGTTCAAAGAGCGTGATCGTCTCGCCCGAAGCGAGCGTGATCGTGCTCTTGCCGGAGAAGGTCTGCTTCACCGCTTCGAAAGCCGGGTAGGTCTCGTCGGTGAAGGCCTTGGCGATCTTCACCCAGAAATAGCGCTTGTAGGCATCCACGCCGGGCATCGCATCGGCGGTCGCCTTCGATGCGATGGAGGTCGCGCCGAGCTTGTGCAGCACCGAGAGGCCGTTGAACTTGTCCGGGTTCGGATGCGTCACCACCACGCGGGTGATGGGCCGGTCGGAGGATTTGCGGATCGTCGCAACCATCGCGTCGGTCAGCTGCGGCACGAACTGGCTATCGAACACCGTGATCTCACGGCCATCGTCATACCAGTAGGTGCGGGTATCGAAGCCGTTGGCATCGGACTGAAACACGCCGAGCTGGCCCGCGGCGGCGGGCAGGGTGGCGAGAGTGAGGGCGGTGGCCATGGCGAAAGCTCCTTTGGACATGATCGTGTCTTCCTGTCTGTCGCCGGCCCATCCGGCGTTGACGCCCTTTTGCCCCAGGCTTGACGTGACGCGTTATCGATGTTCTGTCATTGTATAACGGAAAAACGACATTATGCTTCTGCGCGATCCCGATCTGGCCGAAGCCCCTCTCGTGGGTCTGTCGGAAAGCTATCAGCCCGGCCTCACGGATTGGCATGCGCATCGGCGCATCCAGCTGATGTATGCGGCGGAGGGAAGCCTCACCGTGCTCACCGAGGCCGGCTCATGGGTCCTGCCGCCGAGCCGCGCGCTCTTGTTGCCGGGCGGCATCCGCCATGCGCTGAAGCTTCGGCGCCGGGCGGAGCTGCGCACGCTTTATCTCGATGCCGAGACCGATTGGATCACCAACCCGGCCGCTCCGCAGGTCATCGCGGTGCCGGCGCTGCTGCGTGAACTTATCCTCGCGGCGGTCGAGGCGCCGTGGAATCATTCAATCGAGAGCCGCAGCGGGCGGCTCGCCCGGGTGCTCTGCGATGAACTCGTGATGCTGGAGCAGGAGCCGGTGCATCTGCCGGAACTGCGGGATACTCGGGCGCGCAAGCTCGCGGCGATCTTCTACGCGAAGCCAGCCGAACGTCGTGCTCTCATGGAATTGGCAGCCGAGGCAGGCGCAAGCCTGCGCACGCTTGAACGCCTTTGGAAGGCCGAAACCGGGCTCGCGATCAGGGAATGGGTGCAGCAGTTGCGCTTGATGTTCGCGCTGGAAGCCATCGCAGCTGGCGCGCGCATCGGGGATGCGGCCTTCGAAGTTGGGTTCGAAAACCCCTCGAGCTTCATCGCGCTGTTCCGTCAGCACTTCGGCACCACGCCCGCCCGCTATTTCGGCGACCGGGGCTGAAGGAGAGGGAGAGGTCCAAGGCCGCGAGCGGCCCCGGACCTTGTCTTTCGCGGTTCAGTGGCCCGAATGCGCGGCCAGCCCGCCCATCGCCTTGCCAGGCGCGGAAACACCCGGGCGTGACCGGCGCGACCGATGCCGCCGGTTTTGGCCGCGACCCGGTTCGCCGGGGCGCATCTCGGCGTTGGTCGGCTCGTTCCGGCTCGCATGGCTCCGCGCCGGGTTGCCCCGGTTCTGCGTCGGGCGCGGGTGGTTCTGGCGCGGCTGGTTCGGCATCTTGGCTGCGCCATGGGCCTCGCGGATCGATGCGGGCTCCGGCGCGAAACCTTCGGGCAGCGCGAGAACCGGCACGGCCTGCCGCGTAAGCTTCTCGATGTCGCGCAGCAGCGGACGCTCATCGCTGGCACAGAACGCGATCGCGATGCCAGCCGCCCCGGCGCGCGCCGTGCGGCCGATGCGATGCACATAGGATTCCGGCACATGCGGCAGGTCGAAATTGATGACATGCGTCACGCCTTCGACATCAATGCCGCGCGCGGCGATATCGGTCGCCACCAGCACGCGGCACTTGCCGGTGCGGAATTCACCGAGTGCCCGTTCGCGCTGGGCCTGGCTCTTGTTGCCGTGGATGGCAGCGCTTTCGATGCCATCGCGCGACAGATGCTTCACGATCCGATCCGCGCCGTGCTTGGTGCGCGAGAAAACCAGCGTGCGGCCCTGCTCACCATCGGCGATGAGGCGCGAGAGCAAGGCCGGCTTCGCACCATGCGAAACATGCATCACGCCCTGCGTCACGCGCTCGGCGGTGGTGGCCACCGGGGTCACCGCCACCTTCACCGGATCGGTGAGGAAGCTGTTGGCAAGGCCCGAGATCGTCTCGGGCATGGTGGCCGAGAAGAAGAGGCTCTGGCGCTGCTTCGGCAGCATCGCCTGGATGCGGCGCAGCGGCACGATGAAGCCGAGGTCGAGCATCTGGTCGGCCTCGTCGAGCACGAGAATCTCGAGATCCGAGAGGCGAAGGGCCTTCTGGTTCACAAGGTCGAGCAGGCGGCCGGGCGTGGCCACGAGGATATCCGCGCCGGTGGCGAGGCGCTTCGTCTGCTTGCCGATCGGCACGCCGCCGAACACCACGTCGATCGAGAGATGCATGAACTGGCCGTAAGCGCGGAAGCTCGCGGCGATCTGGCTCGCGAGTTCGCGCGTCGGCGAGAGGATCAGCGCGCGGCAGCTCTTCGGCTTGCGCGTCGTGCCGCTCTTGCCAAGCCGCTGGAGGATGGGCAGCGCGAAGGCACAGGTCTTGCCCGTGCCGGTCTGCGCGATGCCGAGCAGATCCCTGCCCGCCAGCGCATGCGGAATCGCCTGCAACTGGATGGGGGTGGGAATTGTGTAGCCTTCGGTCTCGAGCGCACGGTTCAACGGCGCGAGAAGGGCGAAATCTTTGAAGGTAGCCAAGGAGTTAACTTTCAGGGTCAGCGGCCGGCAAGCCGCAGGCGCCCGGACGCGACAATCGCGAACAGGCTGAAAAAAAAGCGACCCGCGTGAGGGGGAGCCCGGAGGGAAACGTTTGAAGGGGGAAGCCCGGCACCGGTTCACCCCAAAGGGGCGGGCGCTGTCACGCTGCTTCGCACAAGCGCGGTTATCGCGCTGACGTTCTGAAAAGATCCCTGCGCTTGTTGCACTGCAATGTCAAGCGAAACGGGAGCAGGCGGGACCGGGCGCAGAGGCCCGATCCGGATGTCGAACTCAGCGCGCGGCCGGAGCGGCAGCAACAGCCGGACGACCACGGCCACCGGTGGGCCGGGGCTTCGCCTTGGGCGCGGGCAGCAGGCCATCGCGCTGCATCTGCTTGCGCTGGGCCTTGCGGGCGCGGCGAATGGCTTCGCCCTTCTCGCGGTTCTTTTTTTCGGAAGGCTTTTCATAGGCCTTGCGCTGCTTCATCTCGCGAAACACGCCTTCGCGCTGCATCTTCTTCTTGAGCACGCGAAGCGCCTGCTCGACGTTGTTGTCACGAACCAGGACCTGCAAGGATAACCCTCCGGGAAAGAGAAAGAGGAAGGCGCAAGGCCGCTTCCGGCCCGCGCCGCCATTCAGCCCCGCACGCGGGGCCGGAGCGGATCATCAATCCGCGAGCTGCAGGCGATCGGCCGCCGATTTGCCGGTCCGGCGATCGGCGACGATGTCGAAGATCACCTTCTGGCCTTCGTTCAGGCCGTTGAGGCCCGCGCGCTCGACGGCGCTGATGTGAACGAAAACATCCGTCCCGCCATTGTTCGGCTGGATGAAGCCGAAGCCCTTCTGGGAGTTGAACCACTTCACGGTTCCGTTATGCATGGGAGTTACCTTTGTAAAATGAGAGAAACAACCGTGCGAGCGGAGCTGGAATCAGCACCGGCGGGCACGGCTTCGATCGATGAGAAGGAAGAGGTCGTCGGCCAGGGCGAAACGCGGTTCCGCTGGGGCAAATTCATTCGGCCAAAACTCGATTGGTAGTCTCTAGCACGTTCCATGCCCCGCTGCAAACCATGTCGCAGCGGGGGCAGGATTGCCGCTGCAACCCTTCAGGCGCGCACGAAGCTGTCGCCTGCCACTTTCCGGAAGCGTCGCAGGGCATCGAGGATCCAGCGCCCGGAGAGCAGGAACCGCAGCGGTGAGGAGGGCTCGAAATGCGAGGCGACCCGGTGCCCCTCTCCTTCGCCCCAGGCGGGGACCGCCGCGCCCTCTTTACGCTTGCGGAAGACCACGGTTGTGCCGGCATTCATGAAGCGCGGATCGGGTTCCAGCCCCGCGACCAGTCCGGCCCAGACCAGCGCCTGCGGCGTGAAATTATAGACATGCGCGAAGTGGAAATGCTGGAAGCTGTACCGCCTTTTCCCCAGCGCATTCGGCACGGAAACGAACAGCACGCCATCTTCGGCCAGCCACTCGGCCATGCGCTTCAGCGCGTTCACCGGCTCGCGCAGATGTTCCAGCACGTGGTTCGAGGTGATGACATCGAAGCTTCCGGGAGCAAATTCGGCTTGCTGCCACACGCGGCTCTCGACCTTCACACCATAGGCCTCGCGCGAAAAGGCCGCGAAGGTCTCGCCCGGCTCGATGCCCTCAACCGCATGGCCGGCCTTCGCCGCAGCCACGAGGAATTCGCCCGAGCCGGAGCCGAAATCGAGCACGCGCTTCGGGCCTGAAAGCGCCGGCTCCAGCAGCGCGAGCCGCGCCTCGGCGTCGCGCTGGCTGCGGGTGATGTGGAAGCGCGGCGGCTTCTTCGAGAAGGCGAACTGGTAATCAAGCCGGTATTCACCGGCATAATAGGCGTCGAGTTCGGCATCCGTCGGCATCGGATCGGTGCGGATCAGGCCGCATTGCTCGCAGGCCACGGATTTCAGCGTCTTCAGCCGCCGGTCCGACTGGCTGATGATCAGGCGATGATGCGAACCGCAGAGGTTGCACGGCGCTTCCTCGCCCCGGTAGGCGTAGCGCGTGAGCGGGAACTGGTTGCGGATGGTGGCGAGAAGCTTCGGCATCGACTTGACCTCCCGTTCTTGAGAGACGAGCTATAGGGGCCGAGCCTGACGGGAACCTGATGGATGAAACTGCTGCTGATCGAGGATGTGCCGCCGCTGGCCCAGCTCACCCGCGAGGCTCTGGAGACGGAAGGTTTCACGGTGGATCATGCGCCGAATTTGGAATCGGCGCGCGCCATCCTCTCGGTAGCGCCGCCGGATGTGATCGTGCTCGATCTCGGCCTGCCCGATGGCGACGGGCTCGACCTGCTTCATGGCCTGCGCAACGAAGGCAGCGCCATTCCCGTGCTCGTCGTCACTGCCCGCGCCGGCCTGAATGACCGGGTCGATGGGCTTGATCGCGGCGCGGATGATTACATCGTGAAGCCTGCGGCCCCGGCCGAGATCGCCGCACGCTGTCGCGCGCTTCTGAGGCGGCCCGGCGGGCTGCTGGGGCGAAGGCTGCAGCTCGGCAATCTCGCCTTCGACACCACCTCGCGCCACGTCACCGCTGCCGGGCGGCCCCTGAGCCTCGCGCGGCGCGAGATCGACGTGCTGGAAGTGCTGCTGCGAAAGCTCGGGCAATCCGTGCCGCGCCGGGTGATCGAGGATGCGATCTACACGCTGGACGAGGCGCCCGGCCCGAATGCGCTGGAGGCGTCCGTTTCACGCCTCCGGCGCCAGCTCGCGGAAGCCGGCGCGAATGTCGAGATCCACACGATCCGGGGCATCGGCTATCTCCTCACCGAGGCGAGGCGGAGATGAGCCGGTCGCTGGTCACCACGCTCATCCGTCGCCTGCTGCTGGTCGGCGGGTTGCTGACCCTGCTGAACATCGTCTTCGTCACAGCCTATTACAGCTCCGACCCCGAGGGCCTGCGCCGCGAAAAGGTCAGCCACCAGATCGACCGCCTCGCCGAGGCGCTGAGGGCCGGGCCGGATGGGAGTTTGACTTTCGAGCCATCAAGCCGGCTGATCCAGACCTTCACGCGCTACCCGGAGGCCTATGCCTTCCGCATCCTGGATGGGGCGGGGCGCGTGCTGGGCGAAGCCAATACCATGCTGGTGCCGGCCGAGCGCTGGAGCGTGCCCAACGGCCCGGATGCCTGGTGGAGCGATGTTGAGGTGAATGGCCGCTCCGTGCTGGTCGGGTCGCGCCGCGTGCTTGTCGCGGGAGAGGCGGTGCGGGTCGCCTTTGCGGCGGCGGGCGACCCCTCGAACCTGCTGCTTTTCGTCTATTTCGACGAGCTTTTCGTGCATGTCATCGTATCCCTGCTGCCTTTCGCGATCTGCCTGATGATCGTGAACGCGGTCACCGTGCGCCAGTCGCTGCGATCGCTGGTTCATGCCGCGGATGCCGCGCGAAAGGCGGGTCCCAGCCACGGGATCGCGGCCCTGCCGACGCGCGGACTGCCGACCGAGGTGCTGATCCTGGTCGAGGCCATCAATGATGCCCTGCGAAGGCTGAGCGACGCGCTGGAAGCCGAGAGGGCCTTCACCGCCGAGGCCGCGCATGCCTTGCGCACCCCGCTCGCGGTGCTCTCCGCGCGAATCGAGAAATTGCCGCAAGGCGGGGAAGTCGATGCCGTCCGGTCCGACATCGCGGCCCTGCGCCGCCTCGTGAACCAGCTTCTTTCCGCCGCGCAGGCGGATACGCTGGTCGTGGACCCCGCCCGCCAATGCGATCTCTCATCCGTGGCCGAGGCCGTCGTTGGTGCCATGGCGCCTCTGGCCATCCGCGAGGGGCGCATCCTGGCCTTCGAGGCGCGGCCCGGCACGATCGTGCGCGGCGATGCCGATGCCATCGCGCATGCCCTGCGCAACCTGATCGAGAACGCGCTGCGATTCAGCCCGGAAAACACCGAGGTGCTCGTGCAGGTGTCCGGACCGGGGCAGTTGGCTGTGCTCGATCGGGGGCCAGGCATTCCCGAGGAACAGAAACCGCTGGTGATCAAGCGCTTCTGGCGCGCGAGGCCCTCCGATCTCGGTGGCACCGGCCTCGGTCTCGCCATCGTCCAGCGCATCGCCGAGGCCCATGGCACGACGCTGGGCATTTCTGATCGCGAGGGCGGGGGGACGGTTTTCTCGCTCGCCTTTTCACCCCATCGCGGGGGTTGATCCTTCCATGCGCCGCAGATCCGCGGGGCCTGGGACCGGGATCTGGGCCGCAGCACCGGGTTACGCCCGGGAGAGGGCGGACCGGGGCCCTTCCGGGAGCCTGACGCTCCGAAGGTCATGATGGCGCGGCGCCTTCAGACGATGAGTGGCAAGTGCCCACCCGAGGGGGGCCGTGCCGCGCCATCAGACAAGATCAGTTCCGATCCGCGTCGAGAGCGGCGCGCAAGGCGGCAAGCCGGGGAAGCAGCGCCGCCATATCGCTTGCCGCGGGCAGGGCCCCGATGCGCTCGGCCCAGGGCTGCGTGGCCGCGATGCAGGCCTCTCGCATCGCGCGGCCTGTTTCGGTGATCCGCACGATCTTCGAGCGGCCATCCTCCGGATCGGCCTCAATGGCGACAAGACCCTTCTGCTCCAGCCGGTGGAGGGTGCTGGTCATCGTCCCCTTCGTCACCTGGAAGGCGCGCGCAAGCCGGGCCGGGGATTTCCCGTCGCCGACCCGCACGCTATGATTGAGCACCGTAAATTGCGCAATCGTCATGCCCGAAGGCATCAGACGCTCGAACTGCGTCTGAGACAATTGCGCGATGATGCCGATCTCGGTGAAAAAGTTGAAGATCTCCGACGTCTTCATGCGCGGATCAGCTTTGCCTCCAAAGGCCAGCGCGGGGTTGGCGGAACCGGGTTGGCATAGCCGAGCCGCGCGAGCATCTGAAGCGTTTCATCCGGCCCCACCCGGCACAGGCGGCGCGATTCAGCGAACAAAGCGGCCATTTCCGGATATTCCTGCAGGGCCTGGCTGACCGGGTGCAGGCCAAGGCCGAGCTGCGTCGCCAGAAGATTGAGCCGGACATAACTGCGTCCCGCCGCCAATTGGTGGCCCCGGCTGTTGCCGAGCCCGGTCAGCCAGACAAAGCCGGGCGTTGCCTCGAACATCTTCCGATATTTATCGACCTGGTCTTTTGTGCTGCTCGCCTGCGGGTCGCGTGCCCCCTCGCGGACCTTGTCTGCTCCCAGAAGGCTCAAAGCCTCGAAAAACGGACCGCTCAAGGGAATGCCATCGGGGCTGGCGTCGATCTCCCGCGAGCCGACGCGCAGCACATCAATGCTCTCGCCCAATACCCGAGGGGTGTTGAACTCCAGCGCGAACGCGGCCGAGGCGAGGTCGCGCAGGGCCCGGACTTCGTTCTCGCTCCGCGTGTGTTCGAAGCGGATGCGATCCGACGCCGCGCCGCCCAGGATCGCCAGGTTCTCCGCCGTCACCGGGCGCGCCAGATCATACGGCACCTTGGCCGAGCGCCGATCGCGGATCACCGCCGCCAGCGGATCGGCGGCGAGCCCCGGTTGCGCAACAAAGCGCAGGCGCGCAACCGGGCGGGAATCGAGCCTGGGCTCGCCTGCCCCGTCGGGGAAAGCGTCGACCTCCATGCGCAATCCCCGCCGCGAAGCCGCGATGCCCGCAAGCTCGATGAAGCAGCCGAACCCGATCACGATCTGCCGATCGAGGGGATCGGTCTGCGGAAGACGACGGTCAAGGTCGCAGGAGATCTCCGCCTGGTCCGTGCCGATGAGCCTGATCCTCCAGGGCTGCATGTTGTGCGGGTTGGGCGCAAGGATGGCGTGCCGGAAGGCATCGAGCCGGGGATCGAGGTTTGATCCGCCCATTGTTTTCCATGGCTCATAGGCCCGCTGGGGAGCCTGGGTCACGCGCCATGCCGTTCCGGCGCCGACCAGGGCCAGCGTGCCGCCAATTCCCAGAATGATGTTGCGACGAGTGACCAAGAGAACCTCCTTCAGTTTGATATCAAACGATATATAGTTCGATATCAAACTTAAATGGATCTTGCAAGGGCGGGGCTGCACCTTGTCCGAACCGGCGAGCCGGTGCAGGCCATCGCCGGTTCATGCGGCGCAATTCCATCTGGCCGCGTTGAGGCAACGCAAAGCCGGTCCGGAACTTGCCCCCGGGCAGGGGGAGAGCGATCGCCGTTTGCGGCCATCGCTGCCGGGCCGGGCCGGACATGATCCCGGGCTGGAAACATCCGCCCTAGAGCATGCTGTGAAAAAGTGGATACCGGTTTTGCGTAAAAACATGCGACAAAACAATAAGATAGAGCACAGTTTTGATTCCATCAAAACGAGACGTGCTCTAGAAGATCTTGCGCACGGCGAGGAAGCCGGCGGCGCCGAGCCAGAATGGTCCGGTCACGCTGGCGACAAGCGGGATGATCTCGCCGCTGTTCCCCAGCCCGAAGCCGAAGAGTTCGCCCGACGACACCAGATAGAGAATCCCGATGACCACCCCGATCCATCCGAGCGGACGGGGGAGGTTTCGCGTCCGGGAGATGACAAGACCGACCAGGACGAACCAGGCTCCGCCAAGAATATTGATCGCCACATCCTCGGTCGCGGTGTTCAGGACGGCGCCAATCATTCGATAGCTCGCGAACGTGGCGGTGCCCATCGTTGCATCCGCCCCGGGGCCATGCGCGGCGAGCAGCAACGGAATGAGCGACAGGTAGGCACCCCACCACAGGGGCCGAAGGGGCAGCGAGGCCCAAACGAGGCCGAAGGCAATATGGCGGCCTATCCCCCGACCCGCCTGGTCGGAGAAAGCGGCCTGCGTGATGATCAGCATCATGGGGACCGCGAGCAGGTAACCGATCAGCGCCGATACGAGCGCTGCCTGCACGGTTCCCCCGCGGTTTTTCAGCAGGGAAAGGACCTCGGCAGCCGGGGCGCTTTCGAGATTGAAGAAGTTCAGGACGGCGAAGAGTGTCGTCAGACCATAGGCAAGTGCGAGGAACCCGGCGAGAACGACCGCGTAGGCCATGGCGCGATTGAGGCTGGCAGGCATCGGAAAGGCCCTTTCGAAGGGGATTGAGGTTGCGCGTCGCGGTTTGTCGGCGAAGGTCCAGGGGGCGCTTGCGCCACAAGGGGTTGTCCTGCGCCGATGAAGGCGGCCGAGACGGCCTGTGCAGCGCGCCCCTCCCTGCGGTGGAGAAGAGGGCCTTGCCGGACGTGCGCAATTCTCAAACTTGCCAACGAAAAGTTTATTTCATGCCTTTCTCGCCATTGTCAAGTTTCTCCTTTGCGGCCAATATGACCTCATGACCGTGACCGCAAAGGTGAAAGGCCGCCACCACCACGGGGCGCTGCGACGCGCACTGCTCGATGCGGTGGCCGAAATCGTGCTCGAGGATGGGCCGGAGGCCGTGACTTTGCGCGAATGCGCGCGCCGGGCCGGTGTTTCGCATTCGGCCGCCGCGCCGCATTTCGGCGACAAGCGCGGGCTCATCACCGCCTTCGCGACGGAGGGCGAGACACGCCTCGCCGAGTCCATGCTGACGGCGCTCGGTGCCTTGCCGGAAGAAGCCGGGCCCGAGGCTCGCCTTGCCGCCGCCGGCCGCGGCTATATCGCCTTCGCACGTTCCTGGCCGGCACATTTTCGGCTGATGGGTCGCGGTAATCTGATCGATCGCACCAATCGGGACTGGTGCGAGGCGGCGGAACGGACGTTCGCCCTTCTCTCGGAGGCGCTGGACGCGGTTGCACCCGATCTCGATGCCCGTGCCCGGCGCGCGCGGCTTACCCTTGCCTGGGCGAGCGTTCATGGCTTCTGCGCGCTCCGCGCCGAGGGCTCCGGCAGCGATCTCTGGCGGCCGGAGGAGCGCGCAGCCGCGGTAGCGGAGGATCTCCTCGCGCTGATCGTCTCCGCCTGCACTTCGCCTGCTCCAACCCGACAAACAGAATGAGCCGCACGGACAACGTGGCATTTGAGCCGGGGGTGCTTGCGGATCGACCAGGCGCGAAAGCGGCCTGCAACGGGCAAGATGACGGGCTTCCGCCGGAACGGGCGGACGAGCCTCGTGCCGCCGCCATCGCGGCAAGCACCGGGGCGGGCGAGTTGGCTCGGGCGGGCGACTTGGCTCGGGCGGGCAAATTGGCTCTCCGTCGCGCTCGTGTACGGCTTCACGCAGTTGGCGAATGACGACCTGTTCCGCCCATCGGATCAAGGATGCGGCTGATCCCGGTTCGGCCCTCGGAATCGCCGATATCGTGCCGGCACCGCCGTTGCCGCCCCTGCTTCCGTCATCTGCCAAAGCCGCGCCACGGGGTGATCGGCGCGGATGCGGGCAGGGCGGACAAACGAAAACCCCCCGGCCGAGGAGGCCCGGGGGGCGCTTCGCAGAGCGTGGCCCGCATCAGGGGGGAGCGAGGGGCACAGTTCGCCCTGGCCGCCGGCTCGGGTTGGAAGCGAGCCGATCGGTGGGGTTGGGCGTGGCGGATGCGATGAAGGCCCGCCGCGCCGCTAGAGCACTTCTCGTTTCGATGGAATCAAAACCATGCTCTATCTTATTGTTTTATCGCATGTTGTTACGCAAAGCCGGTATCCGCTTTTGCGAGAGCATGCGCCAAGGCTGAAAGAGGTCAGAAGGGCAGGAGCACGTCCAGCACCTGCTGGCCGTAGCGGGGCTGCTGCACATCGGTGATCTGGCCGCGGCCGCCATAGGCGATGCGGGCCTGGGCGATTTTCGTGGAGTCGATCTGGTTGCCGGCCTCGATATCCTCCGGGCGCACCACGCCGGCCACGATCAGCTCGCGCACCTCGAAGTTCACGCGCACTTCCTGCTTGCCCTCGATCACGAGGTTGCCGTTCGGCAGCACCTGTGTGACCACGGCGGCGACATCGGTGACGACCTGCTCCGAGCGCTTCACGGAGCCGGCGCCCTTCGAGTTGGCATCCGAGGTCAGGTCCACGAGACCTGTTGTCTTGGCACCGTCCGGCAGGTAGCGGTCGAGCGCATTTTCGTAGCCGAAGAAGCCCTTGGCGCCAAGATTTTCGCCGTTCTGCCGGCTGCGCTGCGTGCTGTTGTCGATATTGGCCTTATCGGTAATCCGCACACGCACGGTGAGGAGGTCGCCGACCACCTGGGCACGCTGGTCCTTGAAGAAGGCGCGCGAGCCCGGGCGCCAGAGCGAATTCGCCTGATAGGAGATCGGTTTCGGCGCGGGCATCGGCATCGAGACCGGCCTGTAGCCGGGCTGAGCCACGGGGTTTTCGATCGCCGAGAGGGCCGGGGCCTTGCCGATATTGGCAAGGCGATCGAGCGAGCCGCAGGCCGGCAGGGCCATGAGCGGCAGGGCCATCAGGCCGATACGGGAGGCGAGATTGCGGGACATGGGACGCGTCCTTTCGAGACGGGAATGACGGTTAGAGCATTTTCCGATCAGGCGGATATTGGTTGATCGAAGAAAATGCGATCCATAACAGAAGCATAGAGCGGTCGATCTGATTTATTCAGATCGAATTTCGCTCGAGCGGCCGATTGCGCTTTCGGAGAGGCTCGCCTGCGGCGCGACGGGCCCGGCAATGGTGACCTGGGCGGGGCCGGTGACCATGCCTTCCACGATCTTCTTGGATTGCAGGTTCTGCACCTTCACCACGTCGCCCATGGAGCCGGCGCCCTGGGCGCGGCCGCGCATCGTCAGCGTCAGCCCCCGGGTGACGTAGGTGACCGAGACGAGGCTCGATTTCTCCACGAGGATCGGCTTCGCAAGATCGGCCGAGCGGATCATCTCGCCGGCCTTCAATGCGCGGCGCGGCACCATGCCGATGAGATCGGCGAGGGGGCGCACCACATCCGCGCCCACCTGCGCGGCCGGGCGCTTCACCATCACGAGGTCCTTCGCCTGGATGGCGTCACCCCGGTCGAGATTGCCGACCGGAACCGCGACCTCGCGCATCTCCACGATGCCGCCGGTCACCGTCCAGCCCTCCACGTTGTCGAGCCCGCCGGCGAGCGTCAACCGGGCCTCGAAGCGGCCGGTGCGCACATCGCGGTTGAACTGCGCGACCTTGATGGCTTCGCCCCGCGAGGCATCCACGAGGCGGGCCGGATGGTGATCATCCAGCACGATTTCGAGATTGCCGAGCGCGCCGCGTTCGGCCGCGAGGCGGGCGATGGCCTGCTGCATGTCATCCCGGCTGATGGTGCGGCCGGGGCGGGTGATGGTGATGGCGACGACATCCCCGGTCTCGATGCCACGGATGCCGAGTTCGCGGGCGGCATCGAGGATTCGATCCGCGCGGATCGTGCCGCGATGGCCCGGCTGGGGCGCGCGGAACATGGCGACCGAGCCCTTTTCGCCAACTCCTTCGATGAGCTGGTCGAGCCGGATGGTCTCCCCGGTCACGGTGATCTCGGATTTCAGGCGCATCGCCTGCTGCGCGAAGGCGGAGCCGCCCGCGAGCAGGGCCGCGATCAGGCCTGTGGCAAGGGTGAGGGGAAGCAGGCGCTGGGTCATGATGGCTTACTCCTCAGCCGCGGAACAGGTTGGAGGTCGCCTGGAGCATCTGGTCCGCTCCGGTGATGACCTTCGAATTCAGCTCGTAGGCACGCTGGGCCTGGATCATCGCGGCGATCTCGGTCACCGCGTTGACGTTCGATTCTTCGAGGTAGCCCTGCTGCAGGTTGCCGAAGCCTTCCGCGCCCGGTGTGCCATCGATGGCCGGGCCGGAGCCGGGCGTCTCGAGGAACAGGTTGTCACCGATGGATTCGAGGCCGACCTTGTTGATGAAGCGGCTCATGGTGATCTGGCCCAGCACCTGCGGCTGGATCTGGGCCGGCAGCGTCGCCGAGACCTGGCCCAGCTGGTTGACCGAGACGCTCGTCGCATCCTGCGGCACGGTGATGCCGGGATCGACCAGATAGCCGTCCTTGGTGGTCAGCCTGCCCTGGCTGTCGGTCTCGAAGCCGCCGTCACGGGTATAGGCGGTGCGGCCATCGGGCAGCTGGATGCGGAAGAAGCCTTCGCCGCGGATCGCCATATCATAGGTGCGTTCCGTGTTGGTCACGTTGCCCTGGCTCATGATGCGGGGCGTGGCGACGGTCTTCACACCGGAGCCGACGAACAGGCCGGCGGGGTTTTGCGTGTTCTGGTCCGAGGTGGGCGCGCCGGCGCGGCGCTGGTGTTCATAGAGCAGGTCCTGGAAATGGATGGTCTGCCGCTTGAACCCCGTCGTACGCATGTTCGCGACGTTGTTCGAAATGACTTCGACGTTCTTTTCCTGCGCCATCATGCCGGTGGCGGCGGTGTAGAGAGCACGCATGGGACTGGCCTTTCAGGTTCCGGTTCAGATGGCCTCGCCGAGCCGCTGGATCGCGGTCCGACGGGTTTCGTCTGTGCGCGACATCAGGCTCGCGACACTTTGATAGGCACGGTTGACCTCGATCATCCGGCTGATTTCGATTACCGGCTTGACGTTGGAGCGTTCGACGAATCCGGCCTGCACGCGGGCCTGGGTCACCGGCTCGGCCGGCTGGATCGTCGAGAAGAGGTTGGCGCCGACATTCTCGAGCGCCTGCGGGTTGGGAAAGCGCACGACGCGCAAGCGGCCGCGCGAGCCATTGCTGGTCGTCACCGTGCCGTCGCCGGCGATGGCGATCTGCGAGTCATTCTGCGCGAACTGGAAGGAGCCCTGTTCGCCCAGCAGCGGAAAGCCGTCGGAATTGACGAGCTCGCCATTGGCATTGAGCATCAGCGCCCCGTTGCGGGTGTAACGCTCGCCCTGCGGGGTCTGCACCACGAAGAAGCCTTCGCCCGAGATGGCAACATCCAGCGGATTATTGGTGGGTTCGAGCGTGCCGCCGGAAAGATCCAGCGGTGTACCGCGATCGATAACGAAGGAAACGCGCCGGTCTTCGCCGCGGCGGAACGTATCCGCGCTGGCAACCGGCATCTGGAACTCACGCGACTGCGAGATTCGACGCTTGAAACCATTCGTATTGGCGTTCGCGACATTATTCGCGATGACGTCCATTTCACGCCGCAGCGCCGTCTGGCGCGAAAGCGCGATCAGAAGCACGTTCTCCATGCCCCATCTCCTCGGTTTTTCCTGTCGCCGATCTCTCGCTCCCCAGCGCAGATCATTGACACAGCCAACCCTGAACCAAGGATCGTGCCAGAATGCCGTTCAGATAAAATCCGAATAAAATCAGCGGCATGATCTTATGCTGCCCTTGATGCGCATCCGTCATGGATTTCCCCCCGGCAGAAATGATCAGGCAAAATTTGCCGGTCCGGACGAAAAAGAAATCCTTCGTTAACCATGCTCCCCCAAGGTCGGGGACAAGGCGCTCCGCGAGGCGCCGGGCGATTCCGGAAGAAGCCGGACAAGCCCGCGAGGCGCGGGGAGCAAGGACAAATCCGGGATGTCCCGGTTTCAGGGTGATCCGATGGTTGCGAACACCGCAAAGCCTGATGAAATTCCCGGTGACGGCAAGGCTGCCGCCTCCGGAGGGCGCAAGAAGCTCATAGTGATAACCGTTGTTTCGGCCCTCCTCGCGGCGGGTGCGGGCGGCGGCTATTATTTCTGGCAGCGTTCGAAGACGGCGGAGGCCGAGAAGGCCGCGCAGCCGAAGAAGAAGGCGTTCTTCTTCGATCTGCCGGAGATCACCGTGAACCTCGCGGGCGCGCCCGGGCAGGAGCGCCCGGCCTATCTGCGCCTCAAGCTCGCGCTCGAGGTCGATGACCAGAAGATCATCGCCGAGATCCAGCCGCTCATGCCGCGCGTGATCGACAGCTTCCAGGTTTTCCTGCGCGAGCTTCGCCCCGCGGATCTCGAGGGTTCGGCCGGCCTCTACCGGTTGAAGGAAGAACTCGTGCGCCGCGTGAACGCATCGATCTATCCCGCGCGGATCGAGGCGATCCTCTTCCGGGACGTGCTGGTTCAGTGAGTGATTGACCTGAAAGGTCAAGGAGAAGACAGTGGCTGATACGCCGGATACCTCTCAGGATAATCTCGCCGACGAATGGGCTCGCGCGCTGGGTGATACCGGCGTCGAGGATGCCGATGCGGCCGGCTCGGGCAAGCCCAAGGAAGTGGGCCTCGATCTTGATCTCGGCACCGGCCTCTTCCTGGACCAGGAAGAGGTGGACACGATCTTCGGTTTCGACCCCGAGGATGCCGACCAGTCGAAGCAGAATGGCGTGCGCGCCATCGTCGATTCGACGGTCGTCTCCTATGAGCGTCTGCCGATGCTCGAAATCGTGTTCGACCGCCTGGTTCGCACGCTCACGACCACCTTGCGCTCCTTCTTCTCGGACAATGTGGAAGTCAGCCTCGACGATGTGACGAGCGTGCGATTCGGCGATTACGTCTCCTCGCTGCCGCTGCCGACCATCCTCGCGGTGTTCAAGGCGGAGCCCTGGGAGAATTACGGGCTCATCACGATCGACAGCGATCTCATCTATCTCGTGATGGATGTGCTGCTCGGTGGCCGCCGCGGCGTCTCCAATTTCCGCATCGAGGGACGGCCCTACACCACCGTCGAGGTGAACCTCGTCCGCCGCCTGCTGGATCTCGTCCTGCAGGAGGCCGAGCAGGCCTTCCAGCCGCTTTCGCCGGTGAAGTTCATCCCGGAGCGCATCGAGACCAACCCGCGCTTCGCTTCCATCACGCGCCCCGCCAACGCGGCGATCCTCATCGCGCTCGCCATCGACCTCGAGGGTCGCGGCGGCCGGGTGGAAATCCTCCTGCCCTATGCGACGATCGAGCCGATCCGCGAGCTTCTGCTCCAGTCCTACATGGGCGAGAAGCTCGGCCGCGACCACATCTGGGAAGGCCACCTGGCCTCCGAGATCTGGCAGGCGACGCTCGATCTCGATGCCGTGCTGCATGAAACCAGCATGCCTGTCAGCAAGGTCCTCGAATTGAAGGTCGGTGACACGCTGGTCTTCGACGTGCGCGGCGATCCGATGGTCACGATCCGCTGCGGCGAACTCATGGTCACGCAGGGAAAGATCGGTCGCATCGGCGACCATATGGCGATCCAGATCGCGAAACCTCTCAGACGGTCAAGAACGACACTCACAGCCTTCGAACAAGGCGTCTCAGTCAGGCGCGACAGGTGAACCCATGTCCGGACAACTCGGTTTGATTATTGAAGTCATCGTTGGAGGCCTGCTTATTGTCACCATCGGTTACTGCATCCTGCTCGATCGCCGCCTGCGCGCCGTGCGCGCCGACGAGGCGGTGATGCGCAAGACCGTGATCGATCTGTCGATGGCCACGGACCGTGCCGAGCGCGCGATCGACGCTCTCAAGCACACCCTTGGCGATTGCGACCGCACCCTCGGCGATCGCCTGCGCGTGGCTGAGCGCTATGCGGTTGATCTCGAGGACCAGATCCGCTCCGCCGATGATGTGCTGAGCCGCATCAGCCGCATCGTCACCACCGCGCTCGACGCCCCGGTGGCGGAGGGGGCGTCCGACCCGGCCGAGGCCATCTCCCAGCATGTGATGGACGCCCGGCCGGCCATCCGCTCGGCCTCCCGAATCGCGCAGACCCTCGCGGCTGCCCAGGCGCTTGCCAGCCGCGGCGCCGAGAAGACCAAGCGGGAAAACGTGGCATGACCCGCATCAGGCTGATCCCCGTCCTCATTTTCGGGCTGGTTTCGCTGCTCCCGATTCGGGTGCTCTCGTTCGCGCTTGACAACCGGCCGCTGCCCCCGATCCAGGATCGCGGCCCGGCGGCGGGCGACCGCTTCGCCCGCTCCAACGAGCGGGCGCCTCTCGGCGCCGAGGCTGACAACAAGATCATCACCGGCTCCACGGCCAATGCCGTTACCAGGGTTGCGGAAGCCAAGACTGCCGACCCCAAGGCGGCCGACTCCAAGACTGCCGACTCCAAGACTGCCGACTCCAAGGCCGGCGCCGCACCGAATGTCCCGAAGATCAACTCGGAACCGGAAGGCATCCGCGTGCCCCCGCCGCCGGCGCAGATGCCCGAGCGCGGCCAGGTCGCGAGCCCGGCCGAGCGGGAGATCCTCGAACGGCTTCAGGCCCGCCGCACCGAGATCGAGGCGAAGAACCGCGAGATCGAGATGCGCGACAGCCTGCTGCGCACCACCGAGCGCAAGCTCGACGAGAAGATCGGCCAGCTCCGCACGCTCGAGAACCAGATCGACGCCGGCCAGGCCGCGAGGAGCGATCCGAAACAGCGCTTCAAGCCGCTCGTCACCATGTACGAGACCATGAAGCCGAAGGAAGCCGCCCGCGTCTTCGACCGGCTGGACATCAAGGTTCTGATGGACCTCGTGCAACAGATGAATCCCCGCAAGGTGGCTGAAATTCTCGCCGCCATGGAGCCCGCCGCCGCCGAGCGCCTGACCGTCGCGCTGGCGCGGCAGGCCCAGAATGTGAGCGAGGTTGCCGTGCCGGCAGCCGATGGCGAATTGCCTCGGCTTTCGCCGCCAAGGCGGTGAGTGGATTAAGCGATCTTTAGGCATGGTAGCCTATTCTTGCTGGAAAGGCTGGCGGGGATCGCATGTTGCGGCCCCGCCAACGACGTGCCTTCCCCGTTCGGCTCCTGTATCGGGATTTGTGCTGTGTTGCGTTCGCGTTTCTCGAAATTCTTCGCCCGGGTGGCTGGCCTCGCGCTGCTCCCGTTCCTGGTTCATGGGTCCGCACTTGCGGCCAGCGGGCAGGTGGCGGGCGCCGA
Source organism: Methylobacterium sp. (assembly GCA_020252645.1). GTDB lineage: Bacteria > Pseudomonadota > Alphaproteobacteria > Rhizobiales > Beijerinckiaceae > Rhabdaerophilum. The sequence goes on from JADCCN010000001.1 coordinate 294,751, forward strand.
GCAGTCGGGCTTCGGCCGGCTGGTCTTCACCTTCGATGCGCCGGTGGGCGCCAAGGTCCGCGCCGCGAATTCGGTGCTGATCATCGAATTCGATCAGAGCATCGCGCTCAATCCAGACAGGCTGCCGCTGGAAGTGCCGAATTACATCGGCGTCGCCCGCCTCGATCCGGATGGCCGCTCGATCCGCATCGGCCTTAACGGCCGCTACCGGCATGATCTCAAATCGGCCGGTGAACGCGTCTTCCTCGATCTGATGGGTCCGCGCTGGCAGGGCCTGCCACCGCCTTTGCCGCAGGATGTCATCGACGAGCTGGTCCGTCGCGCCCGTCTGGCGGAGGAACGCGCCCGCCGCGTCGAGGTCGAGAAGAAGGTCGAGCGTGCGATGGAACTGCGCGTCGCCCATGCGCCGCGCTTCCGCCGCGCCATCTTCACCACGCCCCGCCCCGCGCCGATCGCCTTTGACGAGCAGGATGGCGAGGTGTCCCTCGTGTTCGAGGGCGATTTCGAGCTGCCCGAAACGCTGGCCCGCTCGCGCCTCGCCGGCACCGCCGAAGGCGTGCGCGTCATCCGGGATGGATCGAACCTGAGGGTCAGCATGCGCGTTGCCGAAGGCATGAAGGTGCGCGGCTTCCGCGAGGATGACAGCTTCACGCTCGATTTCTCGCGCATCGATGGCCGCCCGCTCGCCGAGGGCCTCAACGAGCCGCCGGCGCCGGCCCCCGCAACCACGCCGCCTGCAATGGCCGCGCCGGCCCGGCCCGCATCCGAGCCCGCATCCCAGGCCGGGCCGGCTCAATCGGCCGCCACCTTGCCGCGCATGGCGAAAAGCCCCGAGCCCGTGCAGCCGGAGACCCTGCTCTCCGCCAGCACGGGAGATGCCATCGATTTCCGGATTGAGAAGGGGCGCGATCCCGAAGGTTTCGCCCTCCGTCTCGGTGGTCTTGGCAAGGCGCCTGTCGCCATTCTCCAGCGCGGGCCGACACTGCTCGTGGTGGTGGAGACGCCGCAGACCCCCGGCATGCCCAGCGTGCCGCCGGAGATGAAGAGCCATGTCGATGGCATGCAGGTGTCGCGCCTGCCGCGGGTGACCGTCCTGCGCCTGACACCCAAGATCGAGGGAAAATTCTGGCTGATGCGCGATGGCGGCGACATCGTCGTGCAGCGCGGAAAGAGCGAGGTGACGCCGGAAGCCGTGGCGGGCACGCCGATTCGCCTGCAGCGCGTTTTCGATCCGCAGGGCCGCGATGCGCTCGAAGCCGTGTTCAAGGGCCAGGGGCGCCTCATCACCATCGAGGACCCGCAGACCGGCGGCAAGCTCGCCGTCGTGCCGCTGGTCGAGGGCGCTTTCGCAAGCCCCAAGGCGCAGAGCTTCGCCGAGGTGGTGATCGAGCGCACGCTCGCGGGCTTCGCCGCTCTGCCGCTGGACGAGGCGGTCACGCTCACCCGCGGCGATAATGGCGTGCTGCTGAGCCACGAGATCCGCCTCAATCTCTCTTCGCTGCCCCCGCCCGAGCCGCCGGGCGCGATGGATCGCAAGCTGCTGCTGATTGACCCCGACCAATATGACAAGCTCGCCCGCGAGCCTCTGCGCCTGCTGGAACGCAGCCTGCTGCACGCCGCCGCCGAGGCGCCGCGTGTGATCCGCCCGCAGGCGCGCCTGCGCCTTGCCCAGGCCTATCTCGCGCACAAGGCCTATCCGGAAGCCGAGGGCGTGCTGCAGGTGCTCGCGGCTGACGATCCCGAGGCCGGCGCGCAGAAGAACGTGATGATTGCCCGCGCCCTGGCCGCGACCATGATGGGACGGCTGGCGGAGGCGACGCGCCTTCTCAACGATCCGCAGCTCGCGCAGGAGCCGGAGCAGCGACTGCTGCAGGCGCTCGTGGATGCGAAATCCGTGCGCTATCCGCAGGCTGTCAGCGGCTTCAAGGCCGGGATCGAGGCGCTCGACCGCTATCCGGATAGCCTTCAGGGCGACCTGCGCCGCTACGTCGTCGAAGCCGCCATCGAGGCGGGCGATCCGGTCTTTGCCCGCGCACAGCTCAATGCCTTCGATCGCCTCGATTCGGCTTTCCGTGACAACAGCCTGCTGCAATTGCTGGCCGGCCGCCTCGCGGAGCTCGAGGGGCGCAATATCGATGCCTTCACGGCCTATAGCCAGGCCGCCCGGTCGCGGGATCGTCGCGTCGAGGCGGAGGCGCGCTATGGCCGGGCGACAGCGGGCCTTGCCGCTCAAAAGATCGCGCCCGAGGAGGCCAAGGCCGAACTCGAGACATTGACCGCCATCTGGCGCGGCACCGAGACGGAAGTGAAATCCCTGGCCCGCCTCGGTGAGATCTATGCCGGCGAAGGGCGCTGGCGCGAGGCCTTCCTCGCCTCGCAGCGCGCGACCGCCCTCATGCCGAATCATCCGGTTACCCGGCTTCTCGAGGAGGCCATGGGCCGCCGGTTCGAGAACCTGTTCCTCGATGCCGAGCAGCAGAAGATCTCCAAGGTGGAGGCTCTGGCCATCTATCAGGAGTTCCGCAGCCTCATTCCGCCCGGCCGTCGCGGCGATGAAATCGCGCGGCGCCTCGCCGATCGCCTGTTCGACCTCGACCTCGTGAATGAGGCAGCCGCCATCCTGGAGCATCAGGTGAAGCATCGCCTCGAAGGTGTGGCGCGCTCCATCGTGGCGACCCGCCTTGCGGTCATGCATCTCCAGAATCGCCAGCCGGTGAGGGCGCTGACCGTGCTCGGCGAAACGCGCCTGTCGAGCCTGCCGCCGGACTTGAAGCGCGCCCGCACGCTGCTGGAAGCGCGCGCTTTGGGTGAGGTGTTCCGCACCGGGCTCGCCATCGAACTGCTCGCCAACGAGACGGGAAATGACGTGGAGCGCCTGCGCGCCGACATCAACTGGAAGGGCAAGGCCTGGCGCGAGGCCGGTGAATCCTACGAGCGCTTGCTCGGCGATGCCTGGCAGCGCGAGGAAGCGCTCACCGAGCAGGAACGCCTTGATGTGCTGCGCGCGGGCCTCGCCTATGTGCTCGCCGAAGAGGCGATGTCGCTGGATCGGCTGCGGTCGAAATACCTGCCGAAAATGGCGAAGACCTCCGATTCCGGCGCCTTCAACATGATCGCGCTGGAGAACTATTCCAACCCGCAGGGCTTCCGCGAGGCGGCCCGGCAGGTCGTGAATGCCGATACCCTCACGGAGTTCCTCGCCGCTTATCGCAAACGCTATCCGGAGACGGGAAGCGAGGCGCGGCCGGTGCGAGGCCCGAGCGACCAGCGGCAATCCTCGCTTCCCCAGGCAGCCGCTCCAGGCTAGAGCATGCTGTGAAAAAGTGGAATCCGGTTTTTCAAAAAAAGCATGCGATAATAACACGATAGGAGCATGATGTGCTTCCGTCTGAACACATCATGCTCTAGAGCGGTTGCCGATCTGACTCGATCAGATCAGCCGCTCTAAGCTCTTGATTTACCGCATTTTCTTTCGAATGATCGGTATCCACCCTCCGCCTTCGCGGGGGGCATGCTTCGCTTGAAAATGCTTCTTTCTTTCCTTGACCGCATTTTCTTCACGCGAACCGGTGCCCACTTCGCTTGAAAATGCTCTAAAGCGGGCCGAAGCTCTGCACGAGCGAACCCGCCACCAGCCGCCATCCATCCACCAGCACGAAGAAGATCAGTTTGAAGGGCAAGGCCACTGTCACAGGTGGCACCATCATCATGCCCATCGAGATCAGGATGGACGACACCACGAGATCGATGATGAGAAACGGGATGAACAGCAGAAAGCCGATCTCGAAGGCGCGCCGCAATTCCGAGATCATGAAGGCCGGCACCAGAACCTGAAGCGGCGTCGCCTCGGGCGTGGCCGGCCGCGGCTGCCGCGACAGATCCATGAAGAGTTCGAGATCGGTCGCGCGCACATGCTTCAGCATGAAAGCGCGGAACGGCGCGGCCGTGCGCTCGAAGGCCTCGGCCTCGCGAATCTCACCCGCGAGAAAGGGCTGGATGCCTTGCTGATAGGCCTGCTGGAAGGCCGGTGCCATGATGAAGGCCGTGAGGAACAGCGCGAGCCCGGTCATCACCGTGTTGGGCGGCGCGGTCTGGGTGCCGATGGCCGAGCGCAGCAGCGACAGCACGACCACGATGCGGGTGAAGGACGTGACCATCACCAGAATGGACGGCGCAAGGCTCAGGATCGTCAGCAGCGCCACGAGTTGCAGGGCACGCTCGGTCAGACCGATCCCCTGCCCGAAATTGATCGAGATATCCTGCGCATGGGCGCCGGTCGCCAGTGCCGCCCCGAAGACAGCGAGCAGGAAGGCCGACAGCCACGGGCGACGCCGGATGAAATCCGGTCGCGCGGGATGCGGGCAGGGCGGCGTGGTGCCAGAATTCTGCGGGGCCAGATGCGACATGCGCGAGAGGAATCATGATTCCCCTGTCTTGCGCCAGTGGCTTGCCCTGCCTGAAGACCACTCAGCGCAGGTTGCGCACGGTTTTCCGCACGCCCTGGCGGTCGATCAGGGCTTGGGCGGTGCCGCCGGCCGGCCGAGCAGCTTCGCCATTTCCTCCTCGAGCATGTCCATCTCGGCTTCGGTCGGCTGTTTGGCGGGCGGCGGGGGCGGCGCCGGCGCAGCCTCCGGTTCCATGATCGCAACCGGCATGATCGCAACCGGCATGGTCGCAACCGGCATTGTCGCAACCGGAATGGGCGCAGGCGGCATGCGCGGTGCGACGGAAGCGCGAGGACCTGGCGGCACGATGGGCCTCTGCAGCACTTCCGACAGGCGCCGGGCCATCTCGCTCATCGGTTCGGAACGAGAAGTTTCGGCACGCGGCGGTTCCACGCGCGCAGGCTGGGTCGGCGGAGGCGCAGGCTGAGGCGGCTGAGGCGGGGCAACCGGCTGCACGATCTGCGCCGGCTGCTGTTGCGGCGGCGGCGGAGGCGGCGCCACGGGCCTGGCTGGCGCGGGAGCCTGCGCGGGCATTGCCGGGTGTTCCATCGTTTGAAAGTCCCGCTCGAAATCGTCCTCGAACCGGGCCACTGCGCTTGCCACGGCGCTTGCCGCGGCCGGTGCCGGTGCGGGCGCCACGGCTTCGGGCATCGCCGGCTGCGCCATGGGGCGCGGCGCAGGTGGCGCGATCGGCGCCGACGGCGCCACCGGACGTTGCGGCGCTTGCGGGGGCGCGGCCGGCGGTGCAACCGGGTTGGGTTGAAGGGCGATGATGGGTTTTGCAGGCTCGGCCGGCTCCATCAGCGGATCGCCCTCGGCCCGGCCGCGCAGGCTGCGTTCGCCGCGCACGATTCCCTGCTCGATCACGACATCGTTGGTGCCGCCGATCAGCAGCAGATGCTCGACATTGTCCCGGCGGATGATGACGAGCTTTCGCCCCTCGCGGTCGAGCGGGAAGGCATCCGTCACGGCCAGCCGCTGCACCCGGCCGCCCCGCGTCGTGTTGCTCGACAGGTTCAGGGCTGGCCTCAAGGCACGAATGAGCCACGACGCGATCGCGATCACCACGATCACCAGAAGCAGCCCGAGCCCGATCCAAAGCATCGCGGTCACGGCGCTGTCGCCGGAGTTCAGCTTGTCGAGAAGAGATTGCATGGTTCAACCACCGGAAGCGACACAAGAACGCAGCAGACACATCCGAAAAGCAGCATCATCCTTTGAGGATGGCGTCAATGGCGAAGTCCCGATCCATTGTGCGAAACCCCCTCTGGACGCCAGAAGCCGGGCTGGCCGGAAACGGCACAATTCCTTCGCGGCGTTTACCCGATCTTAACCATGAATGCGGCAAGAATTGCCTTGTCATTCGCCCGAATGGCGAAATTTGCCGAGGCCTTCATGATTCATGATCTTTCGACCTTCGCGGCACTGAAGCAGCGCATGCGCTTCCTGCAGTCGCGCCAGAAGGTGCTGGCCGAGAACGTCGCCAATGCCGACACGCCCGGCTACAAGCCCAAGGACATCACCCAGATCGGCATCGACCCCGCCACGCGCGGTGCCGATGCTACCCGCCGCATGGGCGTGGCGCGCTACAACCAGGCCCCCGGCCTGATGACCACCAGCGCGATGCATATCAACCCGGCGGCAAATGGTGCCGGCTCGGTCGATCGTGGCGCGGTCTACGAGACCCGTCCCTCCGCCAATGCCGTGACCCTCGAGGACGAGATGCTCAAGGTGTCGCAGAACCAGATCGATTTCCAGACCGTGGCTAACCTCTACCAGCGCGGCCTCGCCACGATGAAGACCGCCATCGGTCGCCGGTCCTGAAAGAGGAGGATGAGCCATGGACTTCCTGAAATCCCTCGCCATCGCCGCTTCGGGCCTGCGGGCCCAGTCGGGCCGCATGCGTGTCATCGCCGAAAACGTCGCGAACGCGGATACCACGCCGACGCGCCCCGGCGAGCAGCCCTATCGCCGCAAGGTGGTGACCTTCCAGCAGAAGCTCGACAATGAACTCGGCGTCAGCACGGTCCAGCTTGGCCAGATCAAGCGCGACCGGTCCGAGTTCAAGACTCGCTTCGAACCGGGCAATCCGCTGGCGGATGCCCGTGGTTTTGTCCAGAAGCCCAACGTCGACACCATGATGGAGACGCTGGACCTTCGGGAAGCCCAGCGTAGCTATGAAGCCAACCTCAACGTCATCAGCACAACCCGCAGAATGCTGGCGCGCACGCTCGAAATCCTGCGTGCCTGAGTTTAAATCACTCGCAATCGGAGAACACGATGAAAACGATGATGAATACGGGCATCGCGGCAAGCGCTTACGCCCTGCAACAGAAGATGAACTCCAACCCGGCTGCCCTGCTTGGCAAGAATGAGGCCGCGGGAGGCTCCTTCGCGGATATCCTGGAGGCGACCGTGGGTCGCGCGCAGGAAGCCGGCAAGAAGTCCGATGCCCTCGCCATTCGTGCGGCCGGCGGCAACCCCACCGATCTCGTCGAGGTTGTGACCGCGGTGGCCGAGAGCGAGGCGGCGCTGGAAAGCCTCGTGGCGGTGCGTGACCGTGTGGTCGCGGCCTACGAGGAAATCATGCGGATGCCGATCTGATGAACGGGGCAGAGCTGATCGAAGTCGGTCGCGACGCGCTCATCACCTTCTTCAAGGTGGGGATGCCGGTCATGGTGGTCGGTCTCCTCGTCGGCTTCGTCATCTCGCTTTTCCAGGCGCTCACGCAGATTCAGGAACAGACCCTCGTCTACGTGCCGAAGGTCGCCGCGATCTTCGGTTCGCTTCTCTTCCTGCTGCCCTTCATGGGGGATGCGATGGCTGCCTTCATGGCCAGGATCGCCACGCGCATCATCTCGGGTGGCCTATAGAGCATGCTGTGAAAAAGTGGAATCCAGTTTTTCACAAAAAAGCATGCGATAACAATAAGGTAAGAGCATGATGTGCTTCCGTCTGAACACATCATGCTCTGTCTTGTTGTTTTCTCGCATTTTCTTGGCGCGAACCGGAGCCCATCCCCGCCTTCGCGGGGACATGCTTCGCTTGAAAATGCTCAAGAGACGAATTCCTTCGGCAATCATGGCCGAATCATTGAATCATGGACGGGATGACAATCACCATCCTGCCTGAATTCGCTTTGGTCTTCATGATCGTGTTCGCCCGTGTGGGCACGATGATGATGCTTTTGCCGGCCCTTGGCGAGCAGGTGGCCCCGCAGCGGGTTCGGCTTTCCTTCGCGCTTTTCGTCACCCTGCTCACGGTTCCGGTTGTCCGGCCGAGTTTTGCGGGCCTGGGGATGAACCTCGACCTCGCCATGCGCCTGCTCGTGACGGAGATCCTCATCGGCATCACCTTTGGTCTTTCGGCGCGTTTCCTGATGTCCACCCTGCAGACGGCGGGTGTGCTCATCTCGCAGCAGATCGGGCTCTCCTTCACGATGTCGATCGACCCCACGGGCGGCGATCTCGGCCAGGCAGCTGTCATTGGCACCTTCCTGTCGCTGCTCGGAATCTCGCTCATCTTCGCCTCGGACCTGCATCATATCGCGATCTACGGGATCATCGACAGCTACCAGACCCTGCAACCCGGCACGATGCCGGCCAGCGCGGATGCGGCCGAGCTCGCGCTGACGGTCGCGAATTCGGCCTTCATCACGGCGGTGCAGATCTCAGCACCCTTCCTCATCTTCGGCCTCGTCTTCAACGTGGGCCTCGGCATCCTCTCGCGCATGATGCCGCAATTGCAGATCTTCTTCCTCGCGATGCCCGCGATGATCCTGCTCGGCGCGGTGATCTTCATCGTGGTCCTGGGCCTGATGATGGACGGGTTCCTCGCCCATGTGGTGCGGGTCTATCGCGAATTCTTCCCCGGTCTGAGGTAGGCGCGGATGGCGGGCGATTCCGATAAGGAAGACAAGACAGAAGAACCGACCGACCGAAGGATCGAGCAATCGATCGAGCGCGGCGAGGTTCCGAAAAGCATGGAGGCCGCGACCTTCCTCGTGCTGGCCGGCGGCACGCTGGCGCTTTTCATCACGGGCCTGATCGGGATCACGGGTTTTGTCGCGGGTATGCGCGCCTATCTGGAGAATGCGCATCAGGTCTCGATGGACCAGAGCGGCCTGATGAGCCTCTTCGCGCATGGATCGCGCACCATGGCGGGCGTGCTGGCGCTGCCCCTCATCTTCGCGCTCGTCGCGGGTGTGGCTTCCGGCCTCATCATGCACCGACCGATCTGGACCACCGAGCCGATGATGCCGAAGCTGAACCGCATCTCGCCCATGGCGGGGTTCAAGCGCATTTTCGGCAAGGAAGCGCTTGTGCAGTTCGTGAAGAGCCTCCTGAAATTCACGATTGTCGGCGCTTTGCTCTTCTTCGTGCTCTGGCCCGAACGCAATCGGCTGGGCACGCTCGTGCAACTCGACCCCGCCCTGATGATGGGTGCCATCTGGTCCTTGTCGCTGAAACTTCTTGGCGGCGTGCTGGTGGTTTTCGCTTTCGTCGCGGCTGCGGATATCCTCTACCAGCGCTTCACCTGGCGGCAGCGCCTCAGGATGACGCGCGAGGAACTGAAACAGGAATTCAAGGAGACGGAGGGCTCGCCCGAGATCAAGGCGAAGCTCCGCAAGATCCGCTCCGAAAGGTTGCGCCAGCGCATGATGGCGGCGGTGCCGCAATCCTCGGTGATCATCACCAACCCGACCCATTATGCCGTGGCGCTGAAATACGAGGCCGGGATGAACGCGCCGGTTCTGGTGGCGAAGGGGCTCGACCTTATGGCGCTGAAGATCCGCGAGATCGCGACCGCCAGCGACATTGCCATCGTGGAGAACCCGCCACTCGCCCGCGCCTTGCATGCGCAAGTGGAAATCGACGAGGAAATCCCCGAGGAGCACTACAAGGCGGTTGCAGAAGTGATCGGTTACGTGATGCGCTTGAGGCGGAACCGTTTCTGAGCCAGAACGCTGGAAGGGAGTGCCCCGCGAATCCGCCGGGCAGAGGAGGTTTTCGAGGCATGCTGAAGGAGACCCCCGCCGGTCCGCCGATCGACCGCAGCCAGCGGCATGGCAGCCCCGTGCTGCTGCTGCTCGTCACGCTGGTCGTGGTGGGAGCGGTGCTGTCGCTCGCGGTGCTGGACATGCGCCATCACGCGACCGTGCTGACGCTGTTTCTCGCCGGTTTCGCCGCGCTCGGCGTCCTTGCTGCCTTCCTTTATGCGGTGGGCATCCTGCAATTTGCCGGGCGCGCAGCCCGCAATGACATCACCAAGGCCATCGTCGATGGTGCGGAGGATGGCCAGCTCGTGCTCGATCGCGAGGGCAAGGTTCTCTATGCCAATGGCGCCTACCAGAGCTTCTGCGGCGGCGTGCCGGGCCGCGCAGCGAGCATCCGCCCCGTGGAGCGCCTTTTCTCCGGGGGCTCGGATGTCAGCGAGGCGGTCTATCGCCTCGCGCAGGCCGCGCGCGAAGGGCGTGGCGCGACCGAGATCATCCGCCTCGTGCCGGCCCTCACGGGTGGCGCCGGCTATGGCTGGTATCGCGTCCGCGTCCGGCCGCTCTCGCGGGCGGAGGGCGGCACGGCCGTGCATTGGCGCCTGACCGACATCACCCGCGACCGCGAGAAGCATGAGAACGAGTTCCAGGAACTCCAGCAGGCCATCTCCTATCTCGACAGCGCGCCGGCGGGTTTCTTCTCCGCGCGCCCCGAGGGGCGCATCCTCTATCTCAACGCCACGCTTGCCGACTGGCTCGATTACGACCTGGCGGCAATCGCTGATCGTGATCTCGAGATCCGTGACATCGTGGCTTCCGGCGGCGAGGCTTTGCTCGCGCATGTGCAGGGGCAGCCCGGCGCGGTTCGCACCGAGACGATCGACCTCGACCTCAAGCGCAAGGGGGGGCAGCGCCTGCCGGTGCGGCTGCTCCACCGCGTGGCCTTCGCGGCCGATGGCACGGCCGGCGTATCGCGCACGCTGGTGCTCAATCGCTCTGCGGAGGCGAGCGGCGCCGAGGGCCTGCGCGATGCGGAGGTGCGTTTCGCGCGCCTCTTCAACACCTCGCCCTTCGCCATCGCCACGCTCAGCCGTTCCGGCGGCATCGAGACCACCAATGCGCGCTTTGCGGGCTTCCTGCCGAACCAGCAGACCGCCGCCCCGCGCGATCTCCCGAGCCTGATCGCGCCCGCCGATCGCCCCCGCATCGAGGCGGCCTTCACTCTGGCCCGTGACGGTGCCGGCGAAAGCGAGCCGGTGGATGTGTCACTGGCCGGCGAGGCCGGTCGCTCGGCGCGCTTCTTCTTCGTGCCTTCCGGCGCGAGCGAGCGCAGCGACGAGGCCGTGATCGCATACGCCCTTGAAACAACGGATGAAAAGAAGCTCCAGGAGCAACTTTTCCAATCCATGAAGATGAACGCTGTCGGCCAGCTCGCCGGTGGCGTAGCGCATGATTTCAACAACCATCTCCAGGCGATTGTTGGTTTCGCGGACCTGCTGGCCGGAAACTTCCGCGCCACTGATCCACGCCATCAGGACGTGATGCAGATCAAGAATTCCGCCAACCGCGCAAAGAGCCTCGTGCGGCAATTGCTGGCCTTTTCGCGCCAGCAGACCCTGCTGCCCGAGACCATTGATCTCGGCGACCGGCTCGGCGATCTCAATGCGATGCTGAAGCGCTCGATCGGGCCGAATGTGGAGCTGGATATCCGCCACGGCCGCGATCTCTGGCCGACCTTCGCGGACCCGGCTTCCTTCGACAACATGATCATCAACCTCGCGGTGAATGCGCGCGATGCCATGCCCGAGGGCGGCCGCCTCACCATCCGCACGGCCAATGTGCCGGCTGCGGAGAGCGAGAGTTATCATGTCGAGGGGCTGAAGCGCGGCGATTACGTGCTCGTCGACGTCACCGATACCGGCACCGGCATGTCTCCCGAGGTGCGGCGCAAGATCTTCGAACCGTTCTTCACCACCAAGGAAGTCGGTCGCGGCACAGGCCTGGGCCTCTCTTCGGTCTATGGTTTCGTCACGCAATCCAATGGCTCGATCGATTGCCTGAGCGAATTGGACAAAGGCACGACCTTCCGCGTCTTCCTGCCCCGGCATGTGCCCCGCGCGGGCGATCTGCTGCCGGCCGGTGCGGATATGGCCGCCGCTAGCCAGGATCATGCAACCGGCATTGCCGCCGCGGGGCAGGCGCCTGCGCCGGCCGCAGCCGTCGTCGAGAAGGCGCCCGTCGCCGACCTCACCGGCACCGGCACCATTCTGCTTGTGGAAGATGAGGACGCCGTGCGCAATTTCGGCGCGCGGGCCCTGCGCTCGCGTGGCTACACCGTGATTGAGGCCCAATCCGGCGTGGATGCGCTGCATCAGCTCGAATCGAATGCGATCGAGGATATCGATCTCGTGGTTTCCGATGTGGTGATGCCCGAGATGGACGGGCCCTCCCTGCTGCGGGAATTGCGCGCGAGGAAGCCGGAGATCCGCGTGATCTTCGTATCCGGTTATGCCGAGGAAGCCTTCCGCAAGAACCTGCCGGAGGGCCAGCAATTCGATTTCCTGCCCAAGCCCTTCGGCCTCAAGCAGCTGATCGAGGCCGTCAAACGCGTGATGAGCTGAAGCGGCGACGAGAGCATTTTTTCGATCACGTGGACACCGGCTGATCGAAGAAAATGCGACCGATAACAAAATCAGAGAGCGGTCGATCTCATTCATTCAGATCGAATTTCGCTCTAGAGCATGCTGTGAGAAAGTGGAATCCGGTTTTTCACAAAAAATCGTGCGATAACAATAAGATAAGAGCATGATGTGCTTCCGTCTGAACACATCATGCTCTAACCCGTTGGACGAGTCTCAGAAGATCATCCCGCCATCATAGGCGGCTGCGATCCGCCCGAAGGCCGCCCGGGCGGCATCATCGAGCGGAAGCGGGTCTTCCGGCACGGCCTGAATGCCCTTGCGCGGGAAATCCGCCTTTCCCCGCAAAAGGTTCCGAAGCTCGGGCCCCCGCTCCATGCCACCGGCGCCGGCAGATTTCTCCAGCAGGCTGCGCAGGAAGGCCGGCGGCAAGTCCGGCAGGCTCGCCAAAAGGCCAGCCACAAGCCGCCGGGTCAATTCGCGGTCGGGGTGCTCGCTGCTATCCCCGGCCTTTCCAAACTCATAGAGGTGCTTCACGACATCCCACGGCGCGGGTTCCTTCGGGAACCGCGCGGCGAGATGCGCCTCCTCCTCAGCCACGTAGAACCGGTTGAGATCATCCCGGAAGGCCAGCCGGTAGCCCGCCGCGAGCAAGCCAGGTTCCCAGGAGCCCGAGGCATCCGCCATGCTGCCCGGCTGTACCGCCTCGATGCACATGACCCGGGGGCGATGACGCCGCAGATCGAGGCCGGCAAGGACAATGCCTTCCGCGCCTTCAACATCGATCTTGAGAAAATCCACGGCACCGATCCTGTGCTCGTCCACGATTCCCGAAAGCCGCCGGATCGGCTGCTTCTCGCTGCGAAAATCGACGCCGAACTCGCGTGCGCCTCGTGCGTTTTCCTCGATGATTGTCGAGAAACCATGCAGTCGGTCGACGCGATGGAACAAAACCTCGCCATCGCGATCACCCACCGGGTGATCGACCACCACGTCCCGCGGACGGATGGTTGCGTAAGCCTTGGCGAGCGCGCGCTGCGGCTCCACGACCAGCCCCCGCCAGCCTCGCAGATAGAAATGAAAACTCACATTGTCTGCAACGGGATGTCCTCCGCCGACATCGATGTAGAAGCCTCGATCCTGCTCCGCGAACAAGCATTCCAGGTGGAAATCTTCCAGCCTCTGAGCGTAGGAAATTTTCATGAAGCGACCATTCTCCGCAGCGGAGGATTAAGCCAGGGGCGGACGTTTGGCAAGCACGAAAAAGAACAAAAAAAGAACGTTGCCACGGGAACAAAAAAAGAATAAACGTGCTGTTGAAGGTGCTCCGTCAATCCCCTAAGGAGAGTCTCGTGTCCCAATCTGTGCTTCGACTCGTGGAAGGTTCCTCCATGGACAAGACCAAGGCTCTGGATGCCGCGCTCTCGCAGATCGAGCGAGCCTTCGGCAAGGGCTCCATCATGCGGCTCGGGCAGCAGAAGGCGCTCGAGATCGAGACGATTCCCACGGGTTCACTGGGGCTCGACATCGCTCTGGGCGTCGGTGGCTTGCCGCGGGGCCGGGTTATCGAGATCTTCGGTCCGGAATCGTCCGGCAAGACCACGCTCGCACTCCACACGGTGGCGGAAGCACAGAAGATCGGAGGCGTCTCCGCCTTCATCGATGCCGAGCATGCGCTGGATCCGATTTATGCCCGAAAGCTGGGTGTCAATCTCGACAATCTTCTGATTTCGCAGCCGGATACCGGCGAGCAGGCGCTGGAGATCGCAGACACGCTGGTCCGCTCCGGCGCGGTCGATGTTCTCGTGGTCGACTCGGTTGCGGCTCTCACGCCGAAAGCGGAGATCGAGGGCGAGATGGGTGAGGTTCAGCCGGGGCAGCAGGCGCGGCTGATGAGCCAGGCGCTCCGCAAGCTGACCGCCTCGATCTCGCGCTCGAACACGATGGTCATCTTCATCAACCAGATCCGCATGAAGATCGGCGTCATGTATGGCAGCCCGGAAACCACGACCGGCGGCAACGCGCTGAAATTCTATGCCTCGGTTCGTCTGGATATTCGGCGCGTGGGCTCCATCAAGGAGCGCGAGGATGTCGTGGGGAATACCACGCGCGTGAAGGTGGTGAAGAACAAAGTTGCGCCGCCCTTCAAGCAGGTCGAGTTCGACATCATGTATGGCGAAGGCGTCTCGAAAATGGGTGAGCTCATCGATCTCGGTGTCAAGGCGGGGATTGTGGAGAAATCCGGCGCGTGGTTCTCCCATGACAGCCAGCGGCTGGGGCAGGGGCGCGAGAACGCGAAGGCCTTCCTGAAGCAGAATCCGGCCGTGGCGGACAAGATCGAGCAGGCGCTGCGCCAGAATGCCGGCCTGATCGCTTCGACCATTTTCGAGGGCGAGCCGGAGGAAGGGGGCGATGACGCCTGATTGCGGACTCGCCTTGTTCTTGCGCTCGGGCGTGGACAGGGGCGGGCCTGCTGTCTAGAAGCCTTCGAGGCAGGCGCTTTTCTCAGTTTGAGAAACAGCTTGGTTTAGATCGCGGGAATGGGTGCAGGGTCTGGTCATGGCGAGTGTTGGTGAGGTTCGATCGGCGTTTCTCGAGTTCTTCGGCGGAAACGGGCACAACATTCTGCCGTCCTCGCCGCTGGTGCCACGAAACGATCCCACCCTCATGTTCACGACGGCCGGCATGGTTCAGTTCAAGAACCTTTTCACCGGTCTGGAGACCCGCAGCTACACCCGCGCCGCGACCTCGCAGAAATGCGTGCGCGCCGGGGGAAAGCATAATGATCTCGACAATGTAGGCTATACTGCGCGCCACCATACCTTCTTTGAAATGCTTGGGAATTTCTCGTTCGGCGATTACTTCAAGGAAGATGCGATTCGTTACGCATGGACGCTTGTGACGCGCGATTACGGCCTCCCAAGAGACAAACTGAGCGTCACCGTCTACCATACCGATGATGAGGCTTTCGGACTCTGGAAAAAGATCGCCGGCCTGCCGGATGAGCGGATCATTCGCATTGCGACTTCCGACAACTTCTGGGCCATGGGCGATACCGGGCCTTGCGGCCCTTGTTCGGAAATTTTCTACGATCATGGCCCGCATGTTTTCGGAGGACCGCCTGGTTCGGCGGATGCGGATGGCGACCGCTTCATCGAGATCTGGAACCTCGTGTTCATGCAGTACGAATCGCTGCCGGACGGCGGCCGCATCGCCTTGCCGAAGCCTTCGATCGATACCGGAATGGGTCTTGAGCGTATCTCGGCCGTTTTGCAGGGAACGCATGACAACTACCGCATCGACCTGATGCGCAACCTCATCCTGGCGGTCGCGCAGGCGACGGGTGTGGATCCGGATGGTCCGCAATCCGCGTCCCACCGTGTGATTGCGGATCACCTGCGTGCGTCGGCCTTCCTTGTGGCCGATGGTGTGCTCCCGTCGAATGAGGGGCGTGGCTACGTGCTTCGCCGCATCATGCGCCGTGGCATGCGTCACGCCCATATACTCGGATCGCGCGAGCCACTGATGCATCGCATCGTGCCGGTGCTCATCCGGGAGATGGGGCAGGCCTATCCCGAACTTGTTCGGGCCGCGACGCTCATCACGGAAACGTTGCGGCTCGAGGAAACGCGCTTCCGAAACACGCTTGAGCGTGGCCTGGCCCTTCTCGAAGGCGAGGTGGCAAAGCTGGGGGATGGCCAGGTTTTCCCAGGCGAGACCGCTTTCCGCCTTTACGACACGTATGGCTTTCCCCTGGACCTCACGCAGGATGCCCTCCGTTCGCGCCGTATCACGGTGGATCTCGAATCCTTCCAGGCTGCCATGGAACGGCAGAAGGCAGAGGCGCGTGCGCATTGGGCCGGCTCCGGCGAGGCTGCGAACGAAACCATCTGGTTTCAGGTGCGTGACAAAATCGGTGCGACGGAATTCCTCGGTTATGGCACCGAGGAAGCGGAGGGTGTGGTCACCGCCGTCGTTGCCGAGGGCAAGATGGCGGATCATGCGCGCGGCGAGGTTGCGATCACGCTCAACCAGACGCCGTTTTATGCTGAAAGCGGCGGCCAGGTGGGTGATCAGGGCCTGATCCACGGCGAGGGGTTCCGTTTGCGCGTCACCGATACGGTGAAGCGTGCGGGCGATGTCTTCGTCCATCTGGGGAGGGTGGAGGAGGGCGAGGTTGCTGTGGGCCGCGCGGCCTTCCTGCGGGTGGAGAAGGCGCGTCGTGCCGCCATCAGGGCCAATCATTCGGCCACACATCTGCTGCATGAGGCCTTGCGGCAGGTTCTGGGTGATCATGTGGCGCAGAAAGGCTCGCTGGTGGAACCGGAGCGTCTCCGTTTCGACATCTCCCATCCCAAGCCGATTGCGGGGGATGAGCTGGAGCGGGTGGAAGATATTGCCAATGCCATCGTGTTGCGTAACGAACCGGTCGTCACACGGCTGATGGCGGTGGATGATGCCATTGCCTCCGGCGCACGTGCTTTGTTCGGCGAGAAATATGGCGAAGAGGTCCGCGTGGTGTCGATGGGCACGGTCGACCGGCCCGACGGCCTCAGCGCGCCCTATTCGGTGGAGTTATGCGGCGGCACGCATGCCAATCGTACCGGCGACATCGGACTCATTGTGATCGTGGGCGAGGGCGCTGTATCGGCTGGCGTGCGTCGCATCGAGGCGATGACCGGCAAGACCGCTCGGCGCTTCCTTAACGAGCAGAGCCGCAGGCTGAAGGGTGTGGCGCAGGTGCTGCGCGCCAATGTGGACGAGGTGGCCGAGCGTGCCTCGGTTCTGGCGGAGGAGCGTCGCAAGCTCGATCGCGAACTCGCCGATGCCCGTCGCAAGCTCGCAATGGGCGGCAGCGCGGCAGCGCCCGAGGCGATCGAGAAGGCGGGCTCCACCGCTTTTGTTGGCCGTAACCTGCCGGGCGTCGAAGTGAAGGACCTCAAAGGCCTCGCGGATCAGGAAAAGGCGCGTCTCGGTTCGGGCGTCGTCGCTTTCGGCGTCGTTGGCGAGGATGGGCGCGCCGGCCTTGTGGTGGGCGTCACGGCCGATCTCGCGGGCCGGCTCAATGCGGTGGATCTTGTGAAGATCGGCTCGGAGATGCTGGGCGGCAAGGGCGGCGGCGGCCGGCCGGATATGGCGCAGGCGGGCGGCCCGGACGGCTCGCGAATGGCCGAGGCGCTCGCGGCCATTCGTGCTCGTGTCGCCGAACTGGGGTAAGGCATGGCCCGGATCGGCGCCCGGATGTTCCGAAAGCGCTGCCATGAGGTGCTGGATGGGGGCGCCCCGCATGATGCGGTGAGCCGCCGGGTTCACCGGGGGATTGTCGCGCTCATCCTCGTGAGTGTGATGGCGGTCATCCTGGAATCCGTGCCGAATTTGGCCGCGCGGTTCGGCTCGCTCTTTCAGGGCATCGAGTTTGTCGCGGCTCTGGTTTTCACCGTGGAATATGTCGCGCGGCTCTGGTCTGCCGTGGAGCATCCGCTGCTGCGGCCGCTGCCGGCCTGGCGCGCGCGGCTGAACTATGCGGTTCAGCCCGTTTTGCTGGTCGATCTTTTTGCGATCCTGCCCTTCTATCTCGCGCTGGTGGGGCCGGCGGATTTTGAGGTCCTGCTGATTTTCCGGCTGATCCGCTTCTTCAAGCTCGCGCGCTATTCGCCGGGCATGCGCTCCCTGCTGGAGGCCATCCGGGCCGAAAGGCGTGCATTGCTCGCCTGTCTCGTCATTCTCGGCGGTCTGATGATCGTCACGGCTGCGATCATGCATGTGGTGGAGGGCCCGGCCCAGCCCGGCAAGTTCGGCTCCATCCCCGAGGCGATGTATTGGTCGATCATCACGCTCACCACGGTGGGCTATGGTGATGTGCACCCCGTGACGAATGGTGGAAAGGTCGTCGCGGGCTTCACGGCCGTGCTGGGCCTCGTGATGCTCTCGCTGCCCGTGGGCATCATCGCGACCTCCTTTGCCGAGGTGATCCATCGCCGCGATTTCGTGGTGACCTGGAACATGGTTGCGCGCGTGCCGCTTTTCTCGAAGCTGAATGCCGGGGAGATCGCAACCATCATGCGCTTCCTGCGCTCGCGCTTGGTGGAGGGGGGCGAGGTTGTGGTGCGGCGCGACGAGCCCTCCCTCGCGATGTTCTTCATCGCGAGCGGCGCGGTGGAGATCGAGATGCCGGGACGCCGCCTCAGGATGGAAACCGGCCAGTTCTTCGGCGAGGCCGCATTGTTCAGCGAGGCGCATCGCACCGGCACGGTGCGGGCCCTGGAGGCGACGCATCTGCTCGCGCTCGACCGCGACGATTTCATCACGCTGATGGATCAGGATGCGGAGATCGCCCGCTCGATCAACGAGGCCATCCGCAGCCAGCGCATGCTCAGTCCCGTCGAACCCGGCGGCGACATCGCCCGCGCGGAACTCCATGAGAAGAAACCGCGCTGATCAGGCCCGTTGTTCCGGCTCCGCCGCAAGAATGATCGCGCGGGTCTCTGGCGTCACCGGCAGGCTTCTGCGCGTGGCCTGCTCGACATAGGCCCAGATGACCTCGCCCGTCGCGCAAGCCCCCTCCTCGCCGTCGCGGAACACGCCCAGCGTGAAGGCGATGCTGGAGCGTCCGATGCGCGCGACCTTCACACCCACCGCGAAGAGATCATCGAAATGCAGTGGCCGGCGGAATTCCACGCTGGCCTTGACCACGTGGAAGTCGCAGCCCGTGCGTTTCGCATCCGAATAGCGCTCATGGTTCAGCGCACGGAAATATTCGTGGATCGAGACATCGAAGAAGGTGAGATAATGCGCGTTGTAAACGACGCCCTGCCCGTCGATCTCGGAATAGCGCACGCGATAGGGGTGGAAGAAGCGGAAGGCGCTGCGATTCATGATCCGTCTCTGCTGATGCCGGATTGGGTCGGGAGCGGCGACACGAGACAAACCAAATTCGGCCTGAAAACGAGGAAAGGGGCTCATGAGGCCCCTGATCCGTTGAAGGCAGGCTGGCCTCAGGAAGCCATCGCCTTGCAAAGGTTCTCGTCGATCTTGTCGAGGAATCCCGTGGTCGAGAGCCATTTCTGGTCGGCGCCCACGAGCAGCGCCAGGTCCTTCGTCATATAGCCTGCTTCCACCGTGTCCACGCAGACCTTTTCGAGCGTGGTCGAGAACTTCGCGAGTTCCTGGTTGTCGTCAAGCTTCGCGCGATGCGCGAGGCCGCGAGTCCAGGCGAAGATCGAGGCGATGGAGTTCGTCGAGGTCTGCTTGCCCTTCTGGTGCTCGCGATAATGGCGCGTCACTGTCCCGTGGGCTGCTTCCGCCTCCACGATCTTGCCGTCGGGCGTCATCAGCACGGAGGTCATCAGGCCCAGCGAGCCGAAACCCTGAGCGACCGTATCCGACTGCACGTCGCCATCATAGTTCTTGCAGGCCCAGACATAGCCACCGGACCACTTGAGCGCCGAGGCCACCATGTCGTCGATGAGGCGATGCTCATAGGTGATGCCGATTTCCTTGTAGGCTTCCGCGAATTCGGCCTCGTAGACTTCCTGGAAGATATCCTTGAAGCGGCCGTCATAGACCTTGAGAATGGTGTTTTTCGTCGAGAGATAGACCGGATACTTGCGGTTCAGGCCGTAATTCAGCGAGGCGCGGGCGAAATCACGGATTGAATCGTCGAGATTATACATGGCCTGCGCCACGCCGGCGCCGGGGGACTTGAACACCTCGCGCTCGATCACCGTGCCGTCCTCGCCCTCGAATTTCATCGTGAGCCTGCCTTTGCCGGGGAATTTGAAATCGGTCGCGCGATACTGGTCGCCGAAGGCATGGCGGCCGATGACGATCGGCTGGGTCCAGCCCGGCACGAGGCGCGGCACGTTCTTGCAGATGATCGGCTCGCGGAAGATCACGCCGCCAAGGATGTTGCGGATGGTGCCGTTGGGGCTCTTCCACATTTCCTTGAGGTTGAATTCCTTCACGCGCGCCTCGTCGGGCGTGATGGTCGCGCATTTCACGGCGACGCCATGTTTCCTGGTGGCCTCTGCGGCCTCGATCGTCACCTTGTCATTGGTCTGGTCGCGATATTCGATGCCGAGATCGTAATAATGCAGATCGATGTCGAGATAGGGGTGGATCAGCTTGTCCTTGATGGCCTGCCAGATGATCCGGGTCATCTCGTCCCCGTCCATCTCCACAACCGGATTTCTGACCTTGATCTTGTTCATCATGTCCCCGCGATCCAATGCCTGAAGCTCGTTTCCCCCGCCGGCGCCCTGCATGCGCGAACGGACCGGCGCGGGCTATAGCATCGCGTGCGCGCGAGCGGAAGCCGATCCGGCATGAGGCTTTCGGGGGAAGGGAATGCGTGGAACGGGTTGACCGCGCGCCGCGCGCGCCTCATCTGGCGAGAAAGCACAGGCAGGGGCGTCAGGCATGAGCGAGGCAACGCAGCAGAACCTCCGGCGACCGGCACCGGTTGTCATCCTCGTGCGGCCGCAGCTCGCCGAGAATATCGGCATGTGCGCCCGCGCCATGGCGAATTTCGGCCTCTCCGAGATGCGGCTCGTCGCCCCGCGCGATGGCTGGCCGCAGAAATCCGCGCTGAAGAAGGGCGCGTTCTCGGCCGCTGCCGGCGCGACGCATATCCTCACCGCAGCGAAGCATTACGACACGCTCGATGCCGCGCTTTTCGATCTGCACCACGTCTATGCCACCACCGCGCGTTTCCGCGAGCAGGCGAAACCCGTGCAGGCCCCGGCCATCGCCTTGCCGGAGGCGGCAAGCCGCGTCGCGTCGGGCCAGAAGGTGGGGCTGATGTTCGGGCCGGAGCGCACCGGCTTGGAGAGTGATGAAGTGATGGCGGCCTCCTCCATCATCACCTTCCCGGTGAACCCGGATTATGCCTCGCTGAACCTCGCGCAGGCCGTGCTGCTCACGGGCTATGAATGGATGCGCGCCGCGCAGGGCGATGTGCTGCCCTTCACCATGCCCGAACCGAGCCCGCCCGCCGCGCAGGGCATGGTGGGCCAGTTCTTCGGCTTCCTCGAACAGGAGCTGGATCGCGTGCGCTTCTTCCACCCCGAGGGCAAGAAGCCGGTAATGATGCGCAACCTCAGGAACATCATCCACCGCATGGCGCCCACCGAGCAGGATATCCGCACGCTCTGGGGCATGATCGATCTGCTCGCCAAGGGCGGCAAGAAGCCGGGCTCGAAGAAGCCGGGCTCGAAGAACCCCTTGGCCGAGGGCGAGGCGCCGGCTGTCACGGATGCGTGAAGAGCCACGAATGCTGCATCCGCGAAAGGGAATCCGGCGTATTTCTGGTGCCGAGGTTGACCCCATGATTTCCCGTCGCACCCTTCTCGCTGGTTCGCTGGCCGCGCCCTTTGTGGCGAATGCGGCGGCGCGCGCGCAAGGAATCGCGTTGCTGGATGTCGCGATCATCGGCGCGGGCGCCGCGGGCCTTCATGCCGCGCATCGGGCGCGGGCGGAGGGGTTGACAGCGCGGATCTTCGAGGCCGGCGCCCGCGTGGGCGGGCGGGTCTTCACCGATGCGAGCCTCGGCTCGGATTTCGAGGCCGGTGCCTTCTATATTCACTGGTCGGAGAGCAATCCCTGGACGGAAATCGCGAAAAGTCTGGGCATCGAGGCGATCAGCGATAGCGGCCTATGGGGCGGTTTCGACGTTTTCTCCAATGGCCGCCGCCTTTCCGGCGAGGAGCGCAGCCGCCGGCGCGGCGGATTCTGGCGCCTCTCCGGCGTGCTGGATGGCGAGCCCGCGACCACGGACATGTCCTTCGGCGAGGCCGCGCGCCGGCTGAGCCCGGACCAGCCGGAAGCCGCCAGCGGCATGACCCTGCTGAGCCTCGGCGAGGATGCCGATCGCGTGTCGATCCGCGATTACCAGCGGCTTGATGCGGGTGAAGATCTCGTATTGCCGCGCGGCTATGGGCGCCTGCTCGAAGGCTATGCCCGGGGGCTCGATATCGCGCTTTCGACCCCGGTGACGGCGGTCGATCATTCCGGACCTGCGGTGCGGCTCGAGACACCGCGGGGCACCGTGACGGCGCGGGCGGTGATCGTCACCGTCTCGGTCAATGTGCTGAAATCCGGCTCCATTCGCTTCACGCCCGAACTGCCCGCCGAAACGCGCCGGGCACTCGACGGCCTCAGCATGGGGGCGCTCACGAAGCTTGCACTGAAATTCGAGGGCACGAAATTCGGCCAATCCCCCTGGACGCAGTTCTTCGATAGCGGCAGCCGCGGCGATCTT
Organism: Methylobacterium sp.; assembly: GCA_020252645.1. Classification (GTDB taxonomy): domain Bacteria; phylum Pseudomonadota; class Alphaproteobacteria; order Rhizobiales; family Beijerinckiaceae; genus Rhabdaerophilum. The sequence continues at coordinate 317,086 of JADCCN010000001.1, forward strand.
GTCAATTTCGAATTCTGGCCCTGGGGCAACGATCTTGTCGTCGCGCATTTCGGTGGCGATTACGCGCGTTCGGTTGCCGCTTCGGGCGAGGCGGCGGCGGTGGATCACATGCTCGGCCGGCTCATCGCGATCCTCGGCGCGGATGCCCGCAAGGCCTTCCGCGGCGGCCGCCTCGCGGGCTGGAGTGCCGACCCGCTCGCGCTCGGGGGCTATTCGATCGCAAGGCCGGGGCAGGCCGACCAGCGCGAGGCGCTGGCCCGGCCCGTGGCGAACCGCCTGTATTTCGCGGGCGAGGCTTCGGCCGGTTCCGGCTCCATGACGGCCGGCGGTGCCGCGCTCGCCGGCGCTCGCGCGATCGGGATGATCCGCAAGATGATCTGATCGGCTTGCTGTTGCCGCGCGAATCTCGGCTAGCTCTTCGCCGAAAGGCCGGGGCAGATGGGCGAAGCCGCAGCAGAAACGGGCGCGAAGCCGCGCATTCTCGTCTTTGATTCCGGGCTTGGCGGCCTGACCGTGTTCCGCGCGATCCGCGCCTCGCTGCCGGGTGCGGATTATCACTACCTCGCGGATGACGCGCGCTTTCCCTATGGCGCGTTATCGCCGGATGAACTGATCTCCGGTGTTCTCGACGTGATCGGCTCGGCGCTTGCGGATTTTCCGGCGGATTGCATGGTGATCGCCTGCAACACAGCCTCGACCTTGGTGCTGCCGGCCTTGCGCGCGCGCTTTTCCATGCCGATCGTCGGCACCGTTCCGGCCATCAAGCCGGCGGCGGCGACCACGAAAAGCGGGCTTGTCTCCGTCCTCGCAACCCCGGGAACCGTGAGGCGCGACTACACCATCGATCTCATCCGCGATTTTGCCCGGGGCGTGGATGTCACGCTTGTTGGCTCGAAGGCTCTGGCGGGCCTCGCCGAGCGGGCCCTGCGCGGCGAGAATGTGCCGGATGAGGCGATCTTGGCTGAAATCACCCCCTGTTTCGTGGAGAAGGACCGGCGACGCACGGATCACATTGTGCTCGCCTGCACGCATTATCCGCTGCTGCTGGAGCGCCTGAAGGCACTCCAGCCCTGGCCGGTGGAATGGATCGACCCCGCTCCGGCCATCGCGCGGCGGGTGGTGCAGGTGCTGGCCCGCGAGGCGCCGGGGGAGGGGCAGTTTCAGGCTCATTCCACGAAACCCGGCGCGGATGCCGCCCTGCAGGCCGTGGCGGAGCGGATTCTCGCGCTTCCGGCTTGACTTTATCCCGTCCAGCGGCGATAGCCCCCTTTCCCTCGCGCGAGCCTGCTCCGGGATGGGATACGCACCCGTGGCACCGGTTTCGTGTGTCTGTCGCGCCAAACCTCTCCGGAGGGGAAGGCGAGAGGAGGGGCGTTCCAAGCTCTGCCCTTCGGGGCCTCACCCGTTCGGGTCTGGCTGGAACGCGATGGTGGAACCCCTGAATGGCATTGCCGTTCGGGTTGCCGTCGTTTTCGGGCTGATCCGCCAAAAGGAAACGACGATGTCGAAGCGTCACGAAGCGAAATACAAGATCGATCGCCGCATGGGCGAGAACATCTGGGGCCGTCCGAAATCCCCGGTGAACAAGCGCGAATACGGCCCGGGCCAGCATGGCCAGCGCCGCAAGGGCAAGATGTCGGATTTCGGCACCCAGCTCCGCGCCAAGCAGAAGCTGAAGGGCTATTACGGCTCGATCTCCGAGAAGCAGTTCCGACGCTACTATGCCGAGGCGATCCGCATGCGCGGTGACGCCGGCGAGAACCTCATCGGCCTGCTCGAGCGCCGCCTCGACGCGGTGGTCTACCGCGCGAAATTCGTGCCGACCGTCTTCGCCGCCCGCCAGTTCGTCAGCCATGGCCACGTGAAGGTCAATGGTCAACGCGTGAACATTGCGTCCTATTCGGTGAAGCCGGGCGACGTGATCGAACTGCGCGATGCCGCCAAGAACATGATCCTCGTGCAGGAAGCGGTTGGCCTCGCCGAGCGCGATGTGCCGGATTATGTCGAGGTCGATCACTCGAAGTTCACGGCGAAGCTCGCCCGCGTCCCCGGCCTCACGGATGTGCCCTACGCGGTGCAGATGGAGCCGAACCTCGTGATCGAATTCTATTCGCGCTAAAGCGAAATTCGATCTGAATGAATGAGATCGACCGCTCTACGCTTTTGTTGTTTACCGCATTTTCTTCGATGAACCGGTATCCGCTTCTTCGAAAAAATGCTTGAACGCGCCCGTTATTGCGAGAAGGCCGCAGCGCGGCTGTCATTGCGAGAAGGCCGCAGCGCGGCCGAGGCGGCGATCCAGACCTTCTGGATCGCCACGTCGCTTCGCTCCTCGCGACGACAAAGGAAGAGCATGCAAAAAAGCCGCCCTCGGTTGGCTTTTTGCGGATCAGAGGCGGCTCAGAAAGCCCGCGAAGCGCATCAGGCCCTCGGGCCAGGGGCCAAAGCCCGCATCGGCATTGATGTGCCCGGCCTCCCCCGCATCGACGAGCAGGGAACCCCAGCTCGCAGCGAATTCGTCGGCCTTCTCGTAATCGCAGAACGGATCGTTGCGGCTTGCCACGAGCAGCGAGGGGAAGGGCAGCGGCTCACGCGGCACCGGCGCGAAGGCGCGGTCGATCCCGGCCGTGAGATTGTCGCGCTCGACATTCGAGGGCGCGACTAGAAACGCGCCGCGCACCTTCTCCGAAAGCAGCGGCGCGGCATGGGCGGTTGCGATGACGCCGAGCGAGTGGGCCACGAGCACCACCGGCTTCTCCGCCGCCTTCACGCCCTTCACGAGGGCTTCCACCCAGTCGTCGCGGCGCGCATCGGCCATCACCGGCTCCCAGATGCGGCTCGCCGTGGAGAGCTTCGCCTGCCAGCGGCTCTGCCAGTGCTCCGGCCCGGAATTCATGAAACCGGGCAGGATGAGGATGGAAGCGTCAGCGGTTTTCATGGCTCATCCCTCGTCGAAAACCCGCGCGAAGATCGTATCGACATGCTTGAAATGGTAGCCGAGGTCGAACATCGCTTCGAGTTCAGCCACGGGAATGCGCGAGGAGACCTCGGGGTCGGCCTTCAGCGCGGCGAGGAAATCCGCGCCGTGTTCCCAGGTCTTCATCGCGTTGCGCTGCACGAGGCGGTAGCTGTCCTCCCGTGAAACGCCGGCCTGCGTCAAGGCCAGCAGCACGCGCTGCGAATTGTGGAGCCCCGAGAGCCTGTCGAGGTTCTTCTGCATGTTCGCGGGGTAGATCAGGAGCTTGTCGATCACGCCCGTGAGGCGGTGAAGCGCGAAATCGAGCGTGATGGTCGCATCCGGTCCGATATAGCGCTCGACGCTCGAATGCGAGATGTCGCGCTCATGCCAAAGCGCCACATTCTCCATCGCCGGCAGGCAATAGGCGCGGACCATGCGTGCGAGGCCCGTGAGGTTCTCGGTGAGAACCGGGTTCCGCTTGTGCGGCATGGCCGAGGAGCCCTTCTGGCCGGCTGAGAAATACTCTTCCGCCTCATAGACTTCCGTGCGCTGGAGATGGCGGATTTCCGTCGCGAGGCGCTCGACCGAGGAGGCGATGACCGCCAGGACCGCGAAATACATCGCGTGGCGATCCCGCGGGATGACCTGCGTGGAGACCGGCTCGACGGCGAGGCCCATCTTCTTCGCGACATGGGCTTCCACGGCCGGGTCGATATTGGCGAAGGTGCCGACCGCGCCGGAAATGGCGCAGGTCGCGATTTCCGTCCGCGCGGCGACGAGGCGAGCCCGGCAGCGGTCGAACTCGGCATAGGCCTGCGCGAGCTTCAGCCCGAAGGTCACGGGCTCGGCATGGATGCCATGGCTGCGGCCGATGGTCGGTGTGAATTTATGCTCGAAGGCACGGCGCCGGATGGCCGCGAGCAGCGCGTCGAGATCGGCCAGCAGGATGTCGCTGGCGCGCGCGAGCTGCACGGAGAGGGTCGTGTCCAGCACATCCGAGGAGGTCATGCCCTGATGGACGAAGCGCGCCTCGGGGCCGACGATCTCGGCCAGATGCGTGAGAAAGGCGATGACATCATGCTTTACCTCGCGCTCGATGGCGTCGATGCGCTCGATGTCAAACGTGGCGGGCCCGCCCTTCTCCCACAGCTTCGCGGCGGCCTCCTTCGGCACCACGCCGAGTTCGGCGAGCTTGTCGGTCGCATGCGCCTCGATCTCGAACCAGATGCGGAACTTGGTCTCGGGCGACCAGAGGGCGACCATTTCCGGTCGGGCATAACGGGGGATCATGAAGGCGTCTTTCGAGAGGTGCAGCTGTCGGGGCCTCGCTTACACGCGGCGCGTGCCCGGCTCAACCTATCGAGCCCTTGCCGGGGCCGGGAAGCAGGGCATAACCGGCAACCACCATTGCCGGGGCCATCCAGGGCAGCAGGTGTTGCGGGACAGAAAACAGAAAAACGGCGAGGATCCGCGCGCTGGTGAAGACAAGGGAGAACACCGGTTGATCCGGATTGAGCTCATAGCCGCCGGCGCGGATCCGGTTCTGGATCAGGAACGCAAGGCCGCCCGCCAGCAGGAAGCCCGGCAGGAAGGCGACGGGCCGGAGCCAGCCCGCGATTCTGCGCCAGCCGAGCCGGGCGAGCAGCGTGAGCCCTCCGGTCGCGACCAGAGCGCCGAAGAAGCCGCCGGCAAACCAGACCATGACCAGGAGAACCGTACGCTCGGCCCAGATCTCGCGATGCGAGGTGATCGACAGCGCCATCAACGCCGCCGAGATCAGGCCGAGCTGCAGCGCCGGGCGCAGAACCTTCATCGGCGAGCGCGGCCGGCTTCCGCGGCCTGCCGGATCGCCGCGACATTCGCGGCATAGGCCGGGCGCCCGCCCTTGAAGGCGGCTGACCCCGCGACGAGCACATTCGCCCCCGCAGCGGCGATCTCCGCTGCATTGGCTGGCGTCACGCCGCCATCGATCTCAAGATCGATGGCGCGGTCGCCGATGATCGCACGGCAATCGCGCAGCAGGTCCAGCGCCGAGGGGATGAAGCTCTGCCCGCCGAAGCCCGGGTTCACGCTCATCACCAGCACGAGATCCACCATGTCGATCACCGGGGCGATGGCGCTGGCCGGCGTGCCGGGGCAGATCACCACGCCCGATTTCTTGCCCAGCGCGCGGATGGCCTGCAATGTGCGGTGGATATGCGGCCCCGCTTCCACATGCGCCGAGATGAGATCCGCGCCGGCATCCGCGAAATCCTGGAGGTAGGGGTCCACCGGCGCAATCATCAGGTGCGTATCGAAAAGGGCCTTCACGCGCGGCCGCAGCGATCGGATGATCGGCGCGCCGAACGAGATATTCGGCACGAAATGCCCGTCCATCACGTCGATATGCACCCAATCCGCGCCTGCCGCCATCATCGCTTCGACATCCGCGCCGAGATCGGCGAAATCCGCCGAGAGAATGGAAGGCGCGATCAGGATCGGGCGGGTCATGGTCGGGGCTCGCGGGGTTTTTCGGGTTCGAGCCGAGCCTTTAAGGCCTTCAGCACCACCGGCGCAACATAGATCGGGATCTGCGCCAGCGCGAAATAGAGAAAGGTATTCTTCGGCACGACGGCGAGAATCGGCGCGATCAGCAGGCCCATGTTCCGCAGGCCGATGCCGATGGAGGCCGAGAACCGGTCATCAAAGGCGAGGGGCCTCAAAACCGCATAGGCCAGCGCGAAATTCAGCACTGAGAAGAGGCAGGCCAGGGCGAGCATCGTCAGCATCAGCAGCGGGTCGCGCAGGGTTGCGTCGAGCACCCCGTCCATCGCCGCGATGGCGAAGAGGAAGAACATCAGCACGCCGATGCCATCGAGTTCGAGCCTCACGGCCTGCAGACGGGCTTGCCCGGCGATGCGGCGCAGGATGAGTCCGCCCACCATCCCGGTGCCGACGAACCAGAAGAGACGCTCGGCCAGGGCCAAAGGCGAGATCGGTACTTCCGCGCCTGCCAGCAGGTTCGTGAAAATTGGCGCCAGCAGCGGCGTCGTCGCCATGCCCAGCACGAGGGAGGCGAGTGCGAGCGAATTCTCGAAACCCAGCAGGGCCGCATAAACCGGTGCCGCCATCAGCGGCGGGGCCGAGGCCATGATCGCGATGGCAAGCTGGATTCCCGGATCAAGCTCGCGGAACCATGGCAGGTGCAGGAAGAGATAGCCCACCAGCGGCGGGAGCGTGCAGCTCACGCCCAGCACGATGAGCAGGCGCTTCGGCGCCCTCAGCACCGCCTTCATGCCCGGCAGGTTCATCCGCGCGAAGGCGAGCATGATGAAGATGAAGATCGTGATCGGGATCGCCGGCCGCATCGCGGCGGCGAGTTGCGGCAGCGCGAGGCCGAGGAAGATCGAGATCGCATAGGCCGCGGAGGCATGCCGCCCGAGCCGCTGGAGCAGAAGGCGAGGCCAATCAAGCATGAGATGCCGTCAGATTCACTGGCACTGCGGCATTTTGCTTTGAAATCCTCTGTTGCGACCCGAAAAAGCCCGTTGAATGACAAGGGCTTTCTCGGCGAAACTCATCCCCGGCAAGGAGAGGCTTCATGCGCATGGATGTTCTGGTTCTGGGCGGCGGCATCGTGGGGACGGCGCTTGCCCTCTCACTGGCGTTGAAGGGGCGTTCGGTCGCGATGATCGAGAAGGGCAGCCCCGGCGGGGCGACCTCCTTCGGCAATGCGGGCCTTATCCAGAGCGAAGCGGTCATGCCCTATCCCTTCCCGCGCGATCCTCTCCTTCTGGTGCAATACGCGCTGAACCTCAAGGCGGAAGCGCATTACCATCTGAAGGATGTGCTGCATGTCGCGCCCTATCTCTGGCGCTATTTCCGTGCCTCCACCCGCGAAGGCATGCTGAACACCGCGCGGGCGAATGTGCCGATTTTCGGTGTCTGCCTCGACGAGCACCGGAAGCTTGCGAAAGAGGCTGGCGTGGAGGCCATGCTCCGCCCCGGCGGCTGGATGAAAGTCTTCCGCACGCAGAAGGCCATGGATGAAATCGGCAAGGCCACCCTCGATGATCTCGGGCCCTTCGGCGTCGAGGCCGTGATGCTTGATCGCAAGGGCTTGACCGAGCGCGAGCCGAACCTCTCGGAAGCCGCGATCGGCGGCATTCATTTTCCCACGCCGCTCTCGCTGAACGATCCCGAGGCGCTGACGCTCGCCTATGCGCGGCATTTCGAGGCGCTCGGCGGGAAGATCCTCACCGGAAATGCTCTCACGCTCGAGGAGCGCCAGGACGGCTGGACCGTGAAGACCGATTCCGGCCTGGTTTCCGCGCCGGATTGCGTGGTGGCCCTCGGCCCCTGGGCACCGGATCTGCTGCGCCCCATGGGCTACCAGGTGCCGATGGGCGTGAAGCGCGGCTACCATGTGCATATGCGCCCCAGGGGCAATGCGCGGCTTGGCATTCCCGTGCTCGATGCCGAGATCGGCTACATGATGGTGCCGATGGCGAACGGCATTCGCCTGACCTCCGGCGCTGAATTCGCCCATCGCGATTCACCGCCCACGCCGCGCCAGATCGACATGATCGAGCCGCGCGCACGGGAATTGCTGCCGCTGGAAGGCCGTGTGGAAGCGGTTCCATGGATGGGCGCGCGCCCCTGCATGCCCGACATGCTGCCGGTGATGGGCAAGGCGCCGCGCCACAAGGGCCTGTGGTTCAATTTCGGCCATGCGCATCACGGGCTGACGCTCGCAGGTTCGGCCGGGCGCCTGCTCTCGGAGATGATCACGGGCGAGACACCCTTCACCGATCCGAAGCCCTACGGCATTGAGCGTTTCAGCTAGAGCATTTGCCGGCCAGCGGGTCGCCGGTTGGCAGAAAGAAAAAGCGATCGCGTTCAAGGGCGAAACGGCTCTTCCAGTCCGGCAGGCTGCCGGGAAAGGAAAGTGCTTTCGCCTCATGGATGCCGCGCGCGATGGCGCGCGCCACGCAATCGCCGGCGAGCATGCCGAGTTCCGTGAGGTTCGGCATCGGATCACCGAGCGGTTTCTCGCCGGTTCCCGCCGCGAAGATCGTGTCGCCATCCATCGGCGCATGAGCCGGGCGAATGGCCCGCGCAAGGCCATCCTGCGCCATGATGGCGAGGCGCCTGGCCTGCGATTTTGAGAGCCTCGCATCCGTCACCACGATGCCGATGGTGGTCGCGGGCTCCGCCGCATGGCCCTTCACGCGAAGCTTCAAATCAGCCGTCGCAAGGTTTGACGGCCAGCCTCTGCCACCGAATTCGCCATTCCGCTCATAGGGCGCGGCCCAGAAATGCGGAGAATCGCCCATGGTCGCGGTGCCGATGGCATTCACGACCATCAGGGCCGCGATGCGGAGGCCCGCGCGCGTCTCGGCGCTCGCGGCACCGATCCCGCCCTTGAGGTTCGCGGTCGTAGCACCGAGCCCGGCGCCGACCGAACCCAGGGAAGCATCGTGGCCCGCCAGCGCGCGTTCTGCCGCGAGCCGCCCGAGATCCCAGTAGGGCGGGCGCGAGCCCCAGTTCTTGTCGCCGCCATTGAGCAGATCGAACAGGATCGCCTGCGGCACGATGGGCACGCGCACCGGCCCGACCGCGAAGCCGCGACCCGCTGCGGCCAGGGCGGCCTGCGCGCCGCCGGCGGCATCAAGCCCGAAGGCGGAGCCCCCGGATAGGAGGATGGCATCGACCGTCTCGACCGTCATTTCCGGTTCGAGCAGGCCCGTATCCCGCCCGCCCGGCGCGCCGCCGAGCACACAGACCGACGCCACGGCCGGCTGCCCGAAGACGATGGCGCTCACGCCACTGGCGAGGCGCTCGTCCTCTGCATGGCCCACGGCGAGGCCGACGATATCGGAGAGGTCATTGTGCATTTGAAAGCCCTTCACAGGATTGTTGGGGCCGCGTGCCTTTTTCTCAACCCCTTTTCCGCTATGAAAGCCGCATGACCGGTGAATTGACGCTTCCCATCATTGCGCTCGCGGGCCTGCTTTCCTTCCTCAGCCCCTGCGTTCTGCCGCTTGTGCCGCCCTATCTCGCCTATATCGCCGGCACGAGCGTGAGCGAACTGGCGCAGCAGGAGAAGATCGATTCCGCCTTGCGCCGCCGCGTGCTGCTGGCGGCCCTGTTCTTTGTGCTGGGTTTCTCCACGGTATTCGTGGCCCTGGGCGCAGGCGCATCTCTCGTCGGCGCGATTCTCCGGGCCTATGCGCATGTTCTCGCCCAGGTCGCGGGCGTGGCGATCATCGTCATGGGCCTGCATTTCCTGGGCGTCTTCCGAATTGCGTTCCTCTCCCGGGAAGCGCGGATGCAGGTCTCGCGCCCTCCGGGCATGGGTGGTGCCTATGTCATGGGCCTTGCCTTCGCTTTTGGCTGGACGCCCTGCATCGGCCCGGTTCTCGCAGGCGTGCTCGCGGTGGCGGGCAGCGAAGCGACGGTGTGGAAGGGCGCGGGCCTGCTCGCGGTCTATTCCGCCGGGCTCGGCTTTCCCTTCCTGCTCGCCGCTTTGGCGATGGGGCCTTTCCTGCGGTTCCTGAAAGGTTTTCGTGCCAATCTCGGCATGGTCGAGAAGGGGATGGGCGTCTTGCTCGTCATCACGGGCGTGCTGTTCCTCACCGGCACGATCAGCCAGTTCGGCTTCTATCTGCTGGAAGCCTTCCCCGCACTTGGCAGGCTCGGCTGAAGCGGGGCCGCATCGAGCGCGCGTCGCGGATGTTGCCTCGCCCGCGTTTCCCGGGCCTAGAGCATTTTCCGAAGAAGTGGATACCGGTTCTTCGAAAGAAAATGCGACAAAACAAGAAGAGAGAGCTCGGTTTTGATTCCATCAAAACGAGACGTGCTCTAGAGCATGATGTGTTCAGACGGAAGCACATCATGCTCTTATCTTGTTGTTATCGCATGTTTTTTTGTGAAAAATCGGATTCCACTTTTCACAGCATGCTCTAAAATGCAAGAAAGCCCGCCTCGCGGCGGGCTTTCCCGAATAGCGATCCGTGAGCGGATCACGGGTTCTGGATGTAGGTCACCTTGCCGTCAGCACCCTTCTTCCAGGTATACATGACGTAGTCCGGACGGGTGATGTCGCCCTTCTTGTCGAAGGAGAGCTCACCGATCACGGTCTTGAACTTCTGACCGGACCTGATCTGCTCGGCGACCTTCTTGGGGTCGAGCGACTTTGCGGCTTCCGCCGCCTGCGCCATCACTTCCACGGCCGCGTAGGAGTAGAGCGTATAGGCTTCCGGGTTGATGCCCTTGGCCTTGAACGCCGCCACGACCTTGGCCGCTTCCGGACGGTTGCGCGGGTCCGGCGGGAAGGTCATCAGCGTGCCTTCCACGCCCGGGCCGCCGATGTTCGCGAACTCATCCGAGGTGATGCCGTCTCCCGACATCATGACCGCGTTGAGGCCCTGGTCGCGCATCTGGCGGACGATGAGGCCGCCTTCGGTGTGGAGACCACCCCAGTAGACGACTTCCACGCCGGCGTTCTTCATCTTGGTGATGAGCGCCGAGAAGTCCTTCTCGCCGGTGTTCACGCCTTCATAGATGACTTCGCGCACACCCTTGGCGTTCATGGCCTTCCTGGTTTCATCCGCGAGGCCCTGGCCATAGGTGGTCTTGTCGTGAACGACCGCGACCTTCTTGTTGCCGAGGTTCTTCACGATGAAGTCGGCCGCAACTGCGCCCTGCTGGTCATCGCGGCCGCAGGTGCGGAACACGTTCCAGAGGCCGCGCTCGGTCACCTTCGGGTTCGTCGCCGAAGGCGAGATCATCAGGATCCCGTTCTCGGCATAGACTTCCGAGGCCGGCATCACCACGCCCGAGTTGAAGTGGCCGACGACGAACTTGATCCCGTCACCGACAAACTTGTTCGCAACCGAAACGCCCTGCTTCGGGTCGGACACGTCGTCACCCTTGGCGGGCGCGGTGAACCTCTGGCCGAGCACGCCGCCGGCTGCGTTGATGTCGGCGATCGCCTGCTCGGTGCCGTCCACCAGCTGCTTGCCGAAGGCCGCGTTCGGGCCGGTGATCGGACCGGCAACGCCGATCTTGATCTGGGCCTGCGCCACCGACGACAGCGTGAGCGCTGCGGCCATGGCGACACCGGCCAACAAGGTCTTTTTCATCAGGTCTCTCCCTGTGATTTTTCACGTTGCGGGTCACACGCCACCCGCGAAGCGTTCTCAAAACGAGACCCCGGGAAGAGGTCGCGCCTCGTCGCATCAAAGCTGGTTTTCAGCATGCTGTCACCAGCCTTGAATTCTCCTGGGCGAAGGCTTCATGCCCCCGCCTTCCTGCGCCACGAGATGAACGAGTTCTTCTCGAAGGCGAAGCCGTATTGGCGTGCCATCTGGTTGGCACGCTCGTGCCGCCAGCCAATATAAGCGGCGACAGAAATGAGAGTCGTATCAACGATATAGTAGTGCAAAGACAGCAGCGTGCCATCGAACATCGCAAAATGGATGAAGCGCACGGCCGCCCCCAGAAGCAGCATGTAGGGAACGAGGATCCAGATCGGCTTCCAGGTTTTCGCGACGGCAATGCCGGTGCGCCAGGCGGCCCAGCCGCCCATCGCCGCGGTGACCAGCAGGAACAGCCAGATCGACGGTTCCTCGTAGAGAATGCCCTGAAGATCCATCACTCAGTTTCCTTCTCTGCATTCGCGGGCGCAAAACCGGTTCCCGCTTTTGCTGCTCATGCTCATTTTTGCTGGTTCGCATTCGCGGGCGCAAAACCGGTTCCCGCTTTTGCTGCTCATGCTCATTTTTGCTGGTTCGCATTCGCGGACGCAAAACCGGTTCCCACTTTTGCTGCTCATGCTCATTTTTCTGGTTCGCATTCGCGGACGCAAAACCGGTTCCCGCTTTTGCTGCTCATGCTCATTTTTCTGGTTCGCATTCGCGGACGCAAAACCGGTTCCC
>JADCCN010000010.1 GCA_020252645.1 Methylobacterium sp.
ATCGTAAGGCGTCAGCGCCATCATCCGAGAGTGCCATGGAAACGATTTTCCCGCCCGAAAGCCCGCCGCTTGCGGCGTGGCGTCAAACAAGCGAATCGTAAGGCGTCAGCGCCATCATCCGAGAGTGCCATGGAAACGATCTTCCCGCCCGAAAGCCCGCCGCTTGCGGCGTGGCGTCAAACAAGCGAATCGTAAGGCGTCAGCGCCATCATCCGAGAGTGCCATGGAAACGATTTTCCCGCCTTACGAGCCCGAGCCCACGCCGCCGCAGCGGCGCTTCCGGCCCGTGCCGATCCGGATGCTGATTCCCAACCTCGTGACGCTGCTGGCGCTCGCGGCCGGGCTGACGGCAGTGAAGTTTGCGCTGGAAGGCCGGTTCGACATGGCCTCGATCTCGATCATGACGGCGGCTGTTCTGGATGGGCTCGACGGGAGAATCGCCCGCGCCCTGGGCGGAACCTCGCGTTTTGGCGCGGAACTCGATTCGCTGGCGGATTTCGTAAGCTTCGGCTGCGCGCCCGCGCTCGTTCTTTACATGTGGGTGATGAAGGATGTGAAGACGGCGGGGTGGATCGCCGGGCTGGTTCTCGCTTTCGCGCAGGCCCTGCGCCTCGCGCGCTTCAACGTGATGATCGACAGCCCCGCGAAGCCGGAATGGCAAAAAGCCTTTGCGGTGGGCGTGCCCGCGCCCTCCGGCGCGATGATGGCGCTTCTGCCGCTCAACCTGCATCTCGCCGGGGTGCCGAGCTTTTCGGGCGAATCGATCCTCGTGATGATCTGGACTGTCCTTACCGGCATCCTCGCGGTGAGCTGGCTGCCGACCTTTTCCGGCAAGGGGCTGAAGACGCCGATTTCGCGCCAATGGGCGATTCCCCTGCTTCTGCTGGCGGGAATCGTGATCCTGCTGCTGGTGAGCCACCCTTTCGAAACGGTTTCCGCGCTCACGCTGGCCTATGTCGCCTGCCTTCCGGTATCGGCGCGCGCCTTTTTGCGGCGCAAGCGGCAGGATGAGGCGCCGGGCCTGCCCAATCCGGGCTGAATCGGCTGCAAGGGCCGCTCCGAAGCCGGGCCAAGGCGGCCAAATTGCTAATACTTCTTCAAGAACTGGCCTGTTTCGGGCCATTGGCCGGCGCGCGCCCGGTGCCGGGCGTGGCGTTTGTGCAACATCGGTTTGAAAATCCACCCGCCAGGGCAATTGACCGTGATTGCACGGTTGAATGGCGGGGAAGGGCGAGTAAGGTGCGGCTTGCGACGGGAGGTTCTTGTCGCAGCCGCTTTTCATTGCCGGGGGGCCGGAAATGAAAATCGTCGAAAGGGACACCAGGGCGCGGCCGGGCAACCGGCGAGTTTCTGGAACTCCCGTGGTCTCGAAACTCTTTGGAGGTACACCATGAAGCTCGTGAAGAGCCTTCTCCTCGGTTCGGCAGCCGGCCTCGTTGCCGTTGCCGGCGCCTCGGCTGCCGATCTCGGCGTGAAGAAGCCGACGGCTGTTGAATATGTGAAGACCTGCCCGCAATACGGCGCCGGCTTCTTCGTCGTTCCCGGCACCACCTCGTGCCTGAAGATCATCGGCCGCGTTCGCGCGGAAGCCATCTTCAACAACCCGGTGACCAAAGCTGCGGATGGCAACACCTTCCGTGTTCGCGGTTATTTCGGCTATGATCATCGCACGGCCACCGAATATGGCCTGCTCCGCACCCTTGTGCGCGGTTATCTGGGCCGTGACAACAACATCGGTGGCGCGATCGGCGGTGTGAACGCGTCGAATTCAAACGCTGTTCTCGAATATGCCTTCATCCAGTTCGGCGGCCTCACCGTCGGCCGCATCACTCCGGTCTGGGAGCATGGTTATTCGAACAGCTTCTACGGTTCGAATGTCTTCGGCGGCTTCTCCGATATCTCCTATATCAATTCGTTCGGTTACACCCTCCAGTTCGGCGGCGGCTTCTCGGCCACGGTCGCTCTGGATTCGGCTCGCGAGCGTCAGGTCGCCGTCACCGGCGGCGGTGGCTATGCCGGCCAGCGTATGCCGGACATCGTCGGCTCGCTTGACTATGCTGGCTCCTGGGGTGCTGTGAAGCTCGCCGGTGCTATTCATGAAATCCGCGCTCAGGGCCTCGCCGGTCTCGTCCCCAGCGCGGTTTATGGCTTCGCGATTGGCCTGAACGGCAAGATCAACCTGCCGATGATCTCGCAGGGCTCCAACATCTGGGCGAACGTGGTCTATGCCGATGGCGCGAGCTCGTATGCTGGTTTCGCTAGCAGCGGCAATATCGGTAATCGTACGTTCAACTTTGACGATGCGGTCGTCTCGGCTGGCTCTTCTTCGCTCAGCAAGACCCAGGCCTGGGCTCTTGCCGGCGGTCTTGAGATCTTCGCGGCTCCGACCATTCGCCTTGGTCTCTATGGTTCGTATGGCCGGATCGACCCGAAGGGCGCATCGAACAACATCGATACCTACTCGGCCCTTGCCCAGGTCGCCTGGCTCCCGGTCCCGGGCTTCCTGATCGGTGCGGAAGGTGGCTACATCTACGCCCGTGGTGGCGTGAACGCCAACTCCGTTCCGCTCGGCACGACCGCGTCCCCTTCCCGTTCGCAGGATCAGTGGGTTGGCCGCATCCGCTTCCAGCGCGACTTCTAATCTCTGACAAGAGGTTTGGAATTGGACCCGGGGTGAAAGCCCCGGGTCTTTTTTTGCCTCGTCGCCGGTGGAACGGGCTGCGCAAGGGCTGTTCGCCTGCCATTCAGAATGTTGACGAAATCCTGAACCATGCCAGTTTCGGTTGCCGGCCACGATCGGCGTGGCGAAGCGGCGCTTCTGTCGAGGGGTATGCGGGATGTCATCGCCCATCCGTTGGTTTTTCGGGCTGGTCCCGGTCTTCGCCCTGCTGATCGCGGCCGGATCGATGCGCCAATCCGGCGTGGAGGCGGATCTGCGCCAGCGCGGCGAGATTGCGCTGAAAGCCGCGACGCTGGATTGGGCGAGCGTCACGCTGGCGGGTCGAGATGCCATCCTTCAGGGGGAGGCCCCGGCTCCCGAGGCGCTTCCCGCAGCGCTGGCCACCACCGGGCAGGTCGCCGGCATTCGTCTTGTCCGCAACGCGATGACGCTGCTGCCGGAACGGAATCCCTTCACGACCGTGATTTCCCGGGATCGCGACCGCGTCATGCTGGCCGGGTTCATTCCGCCGGGGCCGTTCCGCAACCTGGTGACGGAGGCAACCCGCAAGGCGTTTCCCGGTTTGCCGATCGATGATCAGATGAAGGCGGCGCGCGGCGCATCCGCCCATTTCCTCCATCATCTGGAATTCGGGCTGGCGCAGTTGTCCCGGCTTGCGCAAGGGCAGTTGAGCCTCGCCGATGAGACCCTCTCGCTCACCGGGCACGCGGCCAATGTGGAGATTCATGATGCCGTGCGTGCCGGGCTCGAGGCCCTGCCGGCGGGATTGGTGCTCGGCCGCGGGCTTGGCCGCGGCGACATCACCTCGCCGGCGATCCGCCCCTATCTTTTCAATGCCGTCCGCGGCGAGCGTAACCTCACCCTGATCGGTTTCGTGCCCGATTCAAAGGCTCGGGAGGATATTCTCGACCTTGCCCGCCGCTATTTCGAAGGCGACCATGTGGTCGAGACCCTGCAGATCGGTTTGGGTGCGCCCGCGGGCTTCCTCGCCGCCGTGCAAGGGGGGCTGCAGGAACTCTCGCGCCTGATGCCTGGCGCGTCCCTCGCCATGTCCGACCAGACGATTGCCCTGCGCGGCCTCGCGCCGCTCGAACCCGCGCGCGATCAGGTTCTGGCGGGGTTCCGTGCCCGCATGCCCGCGAGCTTCGGCATCACGCTCGACATCAACACGGCATCCCCGCCGCCGCCGATCCGGGTGGTCGGCGAGTGCAATTTCCTGTTCCGGGATCTGCTGTCCCGCGCGCGAATCCAGTTCGACACCGGCTCCTCGGCCATCGCGCCGGAAAGCTTGGGCTTGCTCGATCGGCTGGCGGTGGCGGTTCGCCGCTGCGAAGGCGCGAAAATCGAGATCGCGGGACATACGGATTCCGTCGGTTCGACCGAGAGCAACTTCGCCCTCTCGGAAGCGCGGGCAAGATCGGTGGTGGATCATCTTGCAAAATCCGGCATTGTCGGGGAGCGCATCGAGGCGCGCGGTTATGGTTCGGGCCGGCCTATCGCCTCCAACGAGACGGCAGAAGGGCGGGCGCAGAACCGTCGGATCGAATTCTCGGTGCAGTGAGGTGCGGCCATGATCTATCTGATCGGACAATTCTGGCTCTGGCTGCTCGCGGCCTTCGTGCTGGGCCTCGCGGTGGGGTGGTTCACATTCCGCGGGCGCGATGCTGCCTTCTGGCGCGGGCTCATTCCCTGGGCCATGCTGCTGGTGGTCGGCGCCCTTGTCGCGGCGTCGCGCGTGTTTCGCGATGGCTCCGGCTTCTGGGTCGATCTCGGCATGCTGCTGACCGGGTTCTATTTCATCGGCTGCTTCCTTGGCGATTTCTGGAAGGGCCGGCAGCTGTTCCAAACCGCGCCGGCCTCGGAGCCGGTTCTCACCCGGCCGAAGGAACTCGCTGTCGAGCCGATGACGACGAAGGCCGAGCCTGCCGCCGCCGAGGCAAAGGAGGAGGCGATCACGGGCTTGAGCCGGCCGAGGGATGGCGGGCCGGACGACCTCACGCGCATCTTCGGCATTGATCCGGAGACGGAAAGGAAACTCAACGCGCTGGGTCTTTATCATTTTGACCAGATCGCCGTGCTCACGGCCGGGCAGCGACGCTGGCTCTTCCGGCAACTCGGATTCGAGGGCCGCTTCCCCAGCTGGTGGTGGCGCTGGAAAGATGAGGCCGGGCAGCTTCTCAACCGAAAATCCTCGCCCGATCCCACGGAAATGCCGCTCGCAATGGCTGGCTCGCCGGCCGAGCCGGTTCATCAGGGCGTCAAGCCCCGGGGGCTTCAGGCTCCGCGCGAGGGCAGGGCGGATGACCTCAAGCGCATTCGCGGCATCGGCCGGCAGAATGAGGGGCGGCTCCACGCGCTGGGCATCTGGCATTTCGATCAGATCGCCGGCTGGAGTGCCGAGGAAGTGCAATGGGTGGGTTCCCACCTCGCATTCCCCGGCCGCATCGAGCGCGAGGATTGGGTGGGGCAGGCGAGGCTGCTCGCGGCCGGAGCGGAAACGGAGTTTTCGAAGCGCGTCGCCAAGGGCCTCGTGCCCAGCTCCGCCGATGATGGCGACAAGGGGCGGGACAATGTCGCCAAGCTCGACTAGAGCATGCTGTGAAAAACCGGATTCCACTTTTTCACAGCATGCTCTAGCCCGTGAAGCCGCCGCCCGAAAAGAAGGGCTGACCCGGCTCAGGCGGGATCGGCGGTGGCCAGAAAATCGAGAATCGCGGCGATGGTCGGCTCATCCTCCAGCAATGGCGCATGGCCCTGCTTCGGCGCGATATGCAGCCGCGCGGCTTGGCTGAAATCACCTTCCGCATGCCGCGCGACCATCGCCTCCGCCGTCTCCTGCGAGAGGAGATCGGAAAGCTCGCCGCGGATCAGCATGAAGGGCACGGGCTTCAGCGCATCGAATTGCGGCCAGAGCGGGGGAATGGGTTTTTCGAGGTCGAGATCCGCCAAGGTGCGCATCAGGTTGGTATCGTAGCGCGGAACCAGCCGGCCATTCTCGCTTCGCCAGACCCGGCGGGCAAAGGCGAGCCAGCTCTCGTCGCTCTCCTCCGGGAAGGAGCCCCCGAACAGGTGCTTCAGCGTGATGACGGCCTGATCTTCCGAACGGGGCGTCGGGATCTTGCCGACATAGGAACGGATGCGCGCGAGCCCCTGCGCCTCGATGATCGCGCCGATATCGTTGAGGATCGCGCCTGCCAGCACGCCCGGTCGCGTAATGGCCGTGAGCATGGTGAGAAGCCCGCCGCGCGAGGTGCCAAGGAACAGCGCACGCGGGATGCCAAGGGCGGTGAGGGCGGCGTGGAGATCCTCCAGCTCCACCATGAGATCGTATTTCTTCCAGTCGGAATCATAATCCGACAGGCCCCGGCCGCGATAATCGAAGGCCAGTACGCGCCGGCCCTGATCCCGCGCGATGCGGTTGCCGACCACCTCGAAATCGAGCGCATTGCGGGTGAGGCCGGGAAGGCAGATGACCGGCAGCCGAGCGGCATGCCGGTCGCCCGTTTCGGCGATGTGCAGGCGAAGCCCGTCCCCCGAACGGTAGAACAGGCTGCGCCAGCCCTGGAGTTCGGGATGCGGCGTTGCGGGATCAGAAGGCATCGGCATCACGTCTCTCCTGCGCGATTTCCTTGCCGTTCTATCCGCAGTGGTTGACGCGGCAAGCGTTTTCCGATGAAACCTTCGTCCTGCCGGGCACAAGATCCGGCATTCGATATGGACCCTTTCCGATGACTGCTCCGGCCAATGCCCATCGTTTCCGCGGTTCCTTCACGGCTCTGGTGACGCCGTTCAAAGGCGGCGCGCTTGATGAGGCGGCGTTCCGCGAGCATGTCTCCTGGCAGATCGCCGAGGGCACGAATGGCCTCGTGCCGGTGGGCACCACCGGCGAAAGCCCGACGCTCTCCCATGACGAGCACAAGCGCGTGGTGGAATGGTGCATTGCCGAGGCCAGGGGCCGCGTGCCGGTGATCGCCGGCGCGGGTTCGAACAACACCGCCGAGGCGATCGACCTTGCAAGGCATGCCGAAAAGGCAGGCGCCGACGCGCTGCTTGTCGTCACGCCCTATTACAATCGTCCGACGCAGGAAGGGCTCTACCAGCACTTCAAGGCGGTGAACGATGCCGTGGGCATTCCCATCTTCATCTACAACATTCCGCCGCGTTCGGTGGTGGACATGTCGAACGAGACGATGGCCCGGCTGTTTGAACTGAAGAACATCGCCGGCGTGAAGGATGCGACCGCCAATCTCGCGCGCGTTTCCCAGCAGCGCCACCTCTGCGGCAAGGATTTCATTCAGCTCTCGGGCGAGGACATGACGGCGCTCGCCTATAACGCGGCGGGCGGCCATGGCTGCATCTCGGTCGTGTCGAATGTCGCGCCGCGCCTCTGCGCGGAGATGCAGGCCCTGAGCCTCAAGGGCGATTTCGTCGGCGCGCTGAGCGTTCAGGATCGCCTCGTGCCGCTGCATGATGCGGTGTTCAGGGAGCCGGGCCTGGCCGGCGCGAAGCACGCGCTGAAGCTGCTGGGACGCATGAACGAGGAAATCCGCCTGCCGATGATGCCGGTTGCACAGGAGGCGACGAAAGCCGCGCTGCGCTCGGCACTCCGGCATGCGGGCCTCACGAACTGATCAAGGAAGCAAGATCAAGCGAAGTGGTTGCCGGTTCGCGTGAAGATCTTGTGGTTTTGACAGGGGAACGCGATGTATGAGCCCGCGCATTTCCGGGTAGAAGATCGTGCGGCACTCTTCGAGGTGATCCGCGCGCATCCGCTCGCCCAGCTCATCACGGCGGGGCCGGGCGGGCTAATGGCGAACCCCATTCCCTTCGTGCTGGCCGGCGAGCCGGGCCGCGAGCTTCTTCGCGCGCATCTCGCGCGGCCGAACGACCAGTGGCGCGAAATTGCCGCCGGCGCCGAGCCGCTCGTGATCTTCCAGAGTGTCGAGCATTACGTTTCGCCAAGCTGGTATGCCACGAAGGCGGAGACTCACAAGGTTGTGCCGACCTGGAATTACATCGTGGTGCAGGTCAGGGGGCAGGCCAGGGTGGATGACAGCCGTGAATGGCTGCATGGCCAGATCGATCAGCTCACGCAACAGCATGAGGCCAGCCGCGCCCGGCCATGGTCCGTGAACGATGCGCCAGAGCCCTATATCGAGGCGCAGATGCGCGGCATCGTCGGCGTGGAGATCGCGATCCGCGAGATCACCGGCAAGTTCAAGCTCAGCCAGAACCGCCGGATCGAGGATCGGCAAGGCGTGGTCGCGGGGCTCGCCGAGGATGGCGATGCGCAGGCCGAGGCGATGCGCGCGCTCATCGCGGCGCATCTTGCGCGCACGGCCCGCTGAGCCCACATACGATCCATGACCGACAATGCCCGCTTCAGAATCGCGGCCGATAACCGCAAGGCCCGCTTTCATTTCGAGATCGTCGACGCGATCGAGGCCGGGCTCGTGCTGACGGGCACCGAGGTGAAGGCCCTGCGCGGCGGCAAGGCGACGATCGCCGAGAGCTACGCCACGATCGAGAATGGCGAGCTCATGCTCGTGAATTCCTATATTCCGGAATATCTGCAAGCCAATCGCTTCAACCACGAGCCGAAACGGCCGCGCAAGCTGCTCGCCAGCAAAAAGCAGATCGCCCGCTTCGCGCAGGCCATCGAGCGCGAGGGCATGACACTCATTCCGCTGAAGGTCTATTTCAACGAGAAGGGCCGCGCAAAGATCGAGGTCGCCATCGCGCGCGGCAAGAAGCTGCATGACAAGCGCGAGAGCGAGAAGGAACGCGACTGGAAGCGCGAGCAGGGGCGGCTCTTGCGCGATCGCGGTTAAGCAACCAGCGACCTGATGCGTGCGAAGACATCGCGGAACATCGCTTCCGTCAGCACGCCGGTATTCGTGTTGTAGCGCGAGCAATGGTAGCTCGAGACCAGCGTCACCCGGCCCAGTTGCACCTCGCCGGCATGGCGGAACGGCAGGCGGGATGCCTTTTCGCCCAGTGCGCGCACCGTGCTCTGATGCGCGATCTGCCCCAGCACGAGAATGACCGAAAGGCGGGGCATTCCGGCGATGACAGCTTCAAGGAACGGCCGGCATTGCGTGATTTCCGCCGGTTCCGGCTTGTTCTGCGGTGGCACGCAACGCACGGCATTGGTGATGCGGCAATCCTGAAGCGTCAGCCCGTCATCGGGCGCAGCGCGGTATTCGCCGGACGCGAAACCGAAATCGATCAATGTGCGATAGAGCAAGTCGCCGGCAAAATCGCCGGTGAATGGCCGCCCCGTGGCATTCGCACCGCGCAAACCCGGCGCAAGCCCGACGATGAGCAGTCGCGCATCCGCGCTGCCGAAGGCGGGAACCGGCGCGTTATGCCAGCCCGGCTCGCGGCCCCGCCATTCCCCGCGAAAGGCAGCGAGGCGCGGGCAGAGGGGGCAATCGCCGGAGGGCTCGCTCACTCGTCGTCGCGGTCACGCGAGGGGCGGGACGGGCGCTCGATGAAGGAGGGCATGCTGCTGCGCCCCTCGGCCATGCCGGGCATGCGCGGCTCGCGTGCGGGGCGCTGGGCCGGATCACGCCCGATCTTCGACTGAAGTTCCCCGAGTTCCACGAACTGGTCGGCCTGGCGGCGGAGGTCATCCGCGATCATCGGCGGCTGGGTCTGGATGGTGGAAACCACCGAGACGCGCACGCCCTTGCGCTGGATCGCCTCCACAAGGGAGCGGAAATCGCCATCGCCGGAGAACAGAACCATGTGGGTGATGAAGGGGGCGAGCTCCATCGCATCCACCGCGAGCTCGATATCCATGTTGCCCTTCACCTTGCGACGCCCTTGCGCGTCGGTGAATTCCTTCACCGGCTTGGTGACGACGGTATAGCCGTTGTAATCCAGCCAATCGATCAGCGGGCGGATGGAGGAGTATTCCTGATCCTCCACGAGCGCGGTGTAATAGAAGGCGCGCACGAGATAGCCGCGCGAGCCGTATTCCTTGAGGAGCTGGCGATAATCGATATCAAAGCCAAGGCTTTTTGAAGTGGCGTAGAGATTTGCGCCATCGATAAACAGGGCGATGCGATCCATGAGGCGGCAACATTCCATCAAAGGTGATCGTGTTCAAATGACGATCTTCATTAACGCTGTCACTATGCCGCAAATGATCCGGGCGGTCCATTGCGTATATGCAAGTTTGCCGATACTTCGCCGAAAATGTCCGCCCTCGGCGCGTCGTACGGTTCTCCGGCCTTGACGCGGCTTGCAGCCAGGGCCGGAAGCGTGTATGCGCAGATCTTCCTTTGAAATTCAAGCCTCAAGGAGCGTGTCTTTCATGGCTCGCGTCACCGTCGAAGATTGCGTCGACAAGGTCGAGAACCGCTTCGAGCTCGTGCTGCTCGCAAGCCACCGCGCTCGCATGCTGGCCAATGGCTCCAATCCGCTGGTCGCACGGGATCGCGACAAGAATCCGGTTGTCGCCTTGCGCGAGATCGCCGAGGAGCGCTTGTCGCCGGGCGATCTGAAGGAAGAGTTCATCCATTCGCTGCAGAAATATGTCGAGGTGGACGAGCCGGAACCCGAGACCGTGCCGCGCCTTCAGGCCCCTTCCGCGGGCCTCCAGCCGGCGGCGGCCTCGCCGGATGACGATACCGCGGTGGAATTCGACCGGATGTCGGAAGAGGATCTCCTGCGCGGCCTTGATGGCCTCGTCGCGCCGACCGAGCAGGATGACGACGAATAATCTGATATTTCGCCGTTGCACGGGGGGTATCCGGTTGTCATATTGAGAAGGGCGTCGCTTTTGCGCCGCCCTTTTTGATTCCAATGATGCGTCACGCTTTCCGTCGCGGCACACCAGAGCACGGGCAAGACAGCCGGCCATGATGCGGCAGTACGAACTCGTCGAGCGGGTGAAGCGCTATAATCCACGCGCGGATGAGGACCTGCTCAACAGGGCCTATGTCTATGCGATGAAGGCGCATGGAACCCAGAAGCGCGCTTCCGGCGACCCCTATTTTTCGCATCCCCTCGAAGTTGCGGCCATCCTCACCGAATTGCGTGTCGATGACGAGACCATCGCTGCCGCGATGCTTCATGATACGATCGAGGATACCGAAACCACCCGCACGGATATCGAGAGCCGCTTCGGCGCGGACATCGCGACCCTTGTCGAGGGTCTGACCAAGATCAAGAAGCTCGATCTCGTCTCCAAGAAGGCCGCACAGGCCGAAAACTTGCGCAAGATGCTTCTGGCGGTCGCCGAGGATGCGCGCGTCCTGCTCGTGAAGCTGGCCGATCGCCTGCACAACATGCGCACGCTTCATTACGTGCCGCCGGACAAGCGCGCGCGCATCGCCGAGGAAACGCTCGAGATCTACGCCCCGCTCGCGGGTCGCATCGGCATGCAGGAGATGCGCGAGGAACTCGAGGAAATCTGCTTCCGCGTGCTGATGCCTGATGCGCATATGATGGTGATGCAGCGGCTGGAGGCGTTCCGGTCGCGCGCCGGGCCGATCATCGCCTTCATCGAGAACGACCTGCGCGGGAAACTCGCCGCCAACGGCATCGAGGGTGATGTGAAGGGACGCGAGAAGCGGCCCTATTCCATCTGGCGGAAGATGGAGCGCAAGAGCGTCTCCTTCGAGCAATTGCCGGATATCCTGGGCTTCCGGGTGATGGTGGGCAACATCCCGGATTGTTACCGTGTCCTGGGCATCGTTCACAACGCCTGGCCCTTCGTTCCGGGGCGCTTCAAGGACTATATCTCCACGCCGAAGCAGAACGATTATCGCTCGATCCACACCACCGTCGTCGGTCCCAAGCACCAGCGCGTCGAGCTTCAGATCCGCACGCAGGCCATGGACGAGATCGCCGAATACGGCATCGCCGCGCATGCGCTCTACAAGGACCAGTCCGTCGCCGAGCGCGATGCCGTGCTCGGCAAGGAGGCGCGCGCCTATAACTGGCTGCGCCGGACGATCGAAACCCTGGCAGAGGGCGACAATCCCGAAGAGTTCATCGAGCATACGAAACTCGAGCTCTTTCATGATCAGGTGTTCTGCTTCACGCCCAAGGGCCTGCTCATCACCCTGCCGCGCAGCGCGACCCCGATCGATTTCGCCTATGCCGTGCATACCGATGTGGGCAACCATGCCGTCGGCTGCCGCATCAACGGGCGCAACGCGCCGCTGACGAGTGAATTGCGCAACGGCGATGAGGTGGAAATCCTCACCTCCGAGGCGCAGGTGCCGCCGCCGGCATGGGAGAGCCTCGTCGTCACCGGCAAGGCGCGCTCCTCCATCCGCCGCGCGACGCGCGAGGCCGTGCGAAAGCAATTCGCCGGGCTCGGACGGCGCATCATCGAGCGTGCCTTCGAACGCATGGGCAAGCCGCAGAGCGAGGAGAAGCTCGCCTCCGTCGTGCGGCGGCTCGCCCGGCCCGGCCTCGAGGATGTCTATGCCGCCGTGGGCCGCGGCGAACTCCATTCCGGCGATGTCGTGAAGGCGGTGTTCCCCGATTTCAAGGAGGAAACGCCGAAAACCGCCGCCGGCCTCAACGGCGCGGGCTGGTTCGGCGTGCAGGGCGCCGACGAGGTTAAATTCAAGGTGCCGGGCAAGGAAGGGGGCGCAAGCGCGCTGCCCATTCGCGGCCTTTCGGATGACCTGCCGGTGCGTTTCGCGCCGGGTGGCGGGCCGGTGCCGGGCGAGCGGATCGTCGGCATCCTGACGCCGGGCGAGGGAATCACGATCTACCCCATCCAGTCGCCGAGTCTCTCGGCCTTCGACGAGGAGCCCTGGCGCTGGCTGGATGTGCGCTGGGATGTGGAGGAGGGCGAGCGCCGCCGCTACCCCGCGCGGCTGATCGTTTCGGTGATCAACGAGCCGGGCAGCCTCGCCGAGGTGGCCCGCGTGATGGCGGAGACGGATGCGAATATCGACAATATCGAGATGCGCTCGAAGACCAGGGATTTCCGCGAGATGCTGTTCGACATCGAGGTGTGGAACATCAAGCATCTCACGGCCATCATCACGGATCTCAAGGCAAAGCCAATGATCGCGAATGTCGAAAGGGTTGTGGGCTGATGAGCCTTTTCGCAGCCTTGCCAACGGATATGCGCCTCACCCGCACCGGACTGGAGACCCTGCTTGCGATGATTGCCGGCCGCCTTCCGGGGCCGCCGATCGCCAAGATATTGAATTTCTGGCTGACGGAAGCGGAATTCGGTCGCCTGGTCTTCGCCGGCGACCCGCCGGAACATGCGCCTGGTGAAGCGAACCTTGTCGATTTCGCCGACAAGGTTTACGTCCACGGCTCTGAAACCTGCATGATCTTCCCGAAGGAGGGGCCGGGCGCATGACGAGAGACGAGATCCTGGCGGAGTTCCGTGCGGCCGGTGCCCTGCTGGAGGGGCATTTCATCCTGTCCTCGGGGCGGCGCTCGCCGGTCTTCATCCAGAAATTCCGGGTGTTCGAGCATCCGGGGCGCACCGAGACGCTCTGCCGCGCCCTGGCCGAAAAGCTCACGGCCGCTTTCGGCAAGGTGGATGTGGTGGTGGCCCCCGCGATCGGCGGCATCGTGCCGGGCTACGAGATCGCCCGCGCGCTGGGCGCCCGCTCCATCTTCGTCGAGCGCGAGGAGGGTGTTTTCCAACTCCGCCGCGGCTTCGAGATCCGCGAGGGCGAGCGCGTGGTGGTGGTCGAGGATATCGTGACGACGGGCCTCTCCGTGCGCGAATGCCTGAATTCGCTGGGCGACCAGCCCGGCAAGATCCTGGGCGTGGCCTGTCTCATCGACCGCTCGGGCGGCAAGGCGGATGTCGGTGCGCCGCTCGTCGCTTTGTGTGAATTTGTCGTACCGGATTACGATCCACGCGAATTGCCGCCGGAATTGGCGAAAATCCCGCCAGTCAAGCCGGGTTCGCGCAGCATTCAGGGGGCAAGGGCCGGATGAGCGCAAAACTCCGCCTCGGGGTGAATATCGATCATGTCGCCACCGTGCGAAATGCGCGGGGCGGCGCGCGGCCCGATCCCGTGCGTGCGGCGCTTCTTGCCATCGAAGCGGGGGCGGATGGCATCACGGCGCATCTGCGCGAGGATCGCCGCCATATCCGCGATGCGGATATTGAACGTCTCAAGGCTGAAATCTCGAAGCCGCTGAATTTCGAGATGGCGGTGACGGATGAGATGCTCGCCATCGCAACCCGCACGCGGCCCCATGCCTGCTGCCTCGTGCCGGAAAAGCGCGAGGAGCGCACCACCGAAGGCGGGCTGGATGTGGTGGGCCAGAAGGCCGCGCTCATCCCGGCCATCGCGAAGCTGAAGGCCGCGGGCTGCCGCATCTCGCTCTTCATCGAGCCGGATGAGGCGCCGATCCGCCTCTCGAGGGAACTGGGCGCGGATATCGTGGAACTCCATACCGGCACCTGGTGCCATGCGGTGGAAGCGGGGGATGCCGCGAAAGCAGAGGCGGAATTCCAGCGCCTCAAGGCCGGTGCGGCGTTCGGGGCTTCGATTGGCCTTGAAATGCATGCGGGCCATGGCCTCGATTTCGACACCGCCGAAAAGCTCGCGACCGTGCCGGAATTCGTGGAATTCAACATCGGGCATTTTCTCATGGGCGAGGCGATCTTCATCGGCCTGCCCGAAGCGATCCGCCAGATGCGCGCGAGCATGGATCGCGGCGTGGTGTGGCGCGCATGATCATCGGGATCGGCTCCGATCTCTGCCGCATCGACCGTATCGAGAAGACGCTTGGCCGCTTCGGCGAGCGCTTCATCAGCCGGGTCTTCACCGAAACGGAGCGCGCGCGCTCCGAGCGCCGGGCCGAGCGCGTGGCAAGCTACGCCAAGCGCTTTGCCGCCAAGGAGGCGATGTCGAAAGCCCTGGGCACCGGGCTTCGCATGGGGATCGCCTGGCGCGACATGGGCGTGGTGAACGAGCCTTCGGGCCGGCCCACGATGCGGCTCGCGGGGAAGGTCGCAGAGCGCCTCAGGGCCATCACTCCCGCGGGCCACCGCGCCGTGATCCACCTGACCATCACGGATGACGCGCCCTATGCGCTGGCCGTGGTGGTGATCGAGGCCTTGCCCGATAGCGGATGATCGCCGTTCTGCCGCCGCATTGCCCTTGCAGAAACCCGCCTGTATACCCCTTCGAAACTTGAATTTCCCGAGGAAATCCCCGCATGACGAACCAGACGCCGGGCGAGCCCGCGAAAGCCCGATCGGGCGGCTGGGGCGAAACGATCCGCGTGATCGTGGAAGCCCTGCTGATCGCCGTGGTCATCCGCACGCTGCTGTTCCAGCCCTTCTCGATTCCCTCCGGTTCGCTGATCCCGACCTTGCTGATCGGGGATTATCTGTTCGTCTCGAAATTCAGCTATGGCTTTTCGAGGCATTCCTTCCCGTTCTCGGCGGCGCCCTTCTCCGGCCGCATCTGGGCCGCCGAGCCGACGCGCGGCGATATTGCCGTGTTCAAGCTGCCGAAGGATAACGAGACCGATTACATCAAGCGCGTGATCGGCCTGCCGGGCGATCGGGTTCAGGTTCTCGATGGCCGCCTGCATATCAATGGCCAGCCGGTGGAGAAGGTGGCGGATGGCTTTATCGAGGACCGGGATGCCTTCGGCCGCGTAGCCCGCGTGCCGCGTTTCCGTGAAACCCTGCCGAATGGCGTGAGCTACCATGTGATCGAGCGCGAGGGAAATCGCGGCTATTTCGACAACACCGTGGAATTTGTCGTGCCCGCCGGCCATTTCTTCATGATGGGCGATAATCGCGACAATTCGACCGACAGCCGCGATCTGCAATCCGTGGGTTTCGTGCCCTTCGAGAATTTCGTGGGCAAGGCACAGATCATCTTCTTTTCCATGGAAGAGGGCACGCCGGCCTGGCAGGTCTGGCGCTGGCCGACCGATGTGCGCTGGAACCGCATCTTCCAGATGGTGCGCTGACCTTGGCGCGGCCGGGGCGCGACATGCTGGAAGCGCGGATCGGATACGCGTTCCGCAATGCCGAGTTGCTGGATGAGGCGCTGACCCATGTCTCCGTCTCGCTGCCGGGGGGGAAATCCTACCAGCGGCTGGAATATCTCGGTGATCGCGTGCTGGGCCTCGTGATCGCTGAGATGCTGTTCGAGGTCTTTCCGAAGGCGCCGGAGGGCGATCTCTCGCGCCGCCTCGCCGATCTCGTGCGCAAGGAGACCTGTGCGGAAATCGCGCGGGGCTGGGGCCTCGGTGATCATCTCCGGCTGGGGGAGGGGGAGCGGCGCTCGGGGGCAAGGAAGCGCGACGCCATTCTCGGTGATGCCTGCGAGGCCGTGCTTGGCGCGGTGTTCCGCGATGGCGGTTTCGAGGCGGCGAAGGCGCTCGTCCGCACCCATTGGGAAGCGCGGATGCACGCGCCGCTGATCGCGCCGAAAGACCCCAAGACCAGGCTTCAGGAATTCGTGCAGGCGAAGGGTCTGGCAGTGCCGCGTTATCAGGATGTCGGGCGCTCCGGCCCGGACCATGCTCCGGTCTTCGAGGTCGCGGTTCTGGTCGATGGCTATCCGCCGGCCTCCGCCCATGGACCGTCGAAACGCGTGGCGGAACGTGCCGCCGCCGAAACCTGGCTCGCGCGCGAAGGAGTGCCGTCATGACCGTCGAAAGCGGAAGCCCGGAGACGCGCTGCGGTTTCGTCGCGCTGATCGGCGCGCCCAATGCGGGCAAATCGACGCTGCTCAACGCGCTGGTCGGCGCCAAGGTCTCGATTGTATCGCGGAAAGTTCAGACGACCCGCACGACGGTGCGCGGGATCGCCATCGAGGGGCAGACCCAGATCGTCTTTGTCGATACCCCTGGAATTTTCCGTCCGAAACGGCGCCTTGAGACCGCGATGGTCAGCTCCGCATGGGGCGGCGCGGCAGATGCCGATGTCGTCGCCGTGCTGGTGGATGTCACCCGCCACAAGGACGAGGTGCAGGAGGCCGTGCTGGCGCGGCTCGAGGAGATCCGCCAGCCGAAGATCCTGATCCTCAACAAGATCGACCTTCTGGGCCGCGAGGAATTGCTGGCCATCGCTGCCGGCCTCAACGCGCGGGCCAAGTTCGCGGCGACCTTCATGATCTCCGCGCTCACGGGCTCGGGCGTGAAGGATATCCTGGCCGATCTCGCCCGCCGGCTGCCGAAAGGGCCCTGGCTCTACCCCGAGGACGAGATTTCCGATGCGCCCTTGCGCTTTCTCGCGGCGGAAATCACCCGCGAGAAGATTTTCGAGCGCCTGCATGACGAATTGCCCTATCGCTCCACGGTGGAGACCGAAAGCTGGAAGGTTTTGAAGAATGGCGAAGTGCGCGTCGAGCAGGTGATCTATGTCGAGCGCGAGAGCCAGCGGAAGATCATGCTGGGCGAGAAGGGCCGCACCATCAAGGCGATCGGCTCGGCCGCGCGCGCGGAGATCGCCGAGGCGGCGGAAACCAGGGTGCATCTCTTCCTCTTCGTGAAAGTGCGCGAGAACTGGACCGACGATCCCGAGCGCTATCGCGAGATGGGCCTCGAATTCCCCAAAGAGCCAAAGGCGTAAAATCGGATGGAATGGCGCGACGAGGGCCTTGTTCTCGCCACGCGCCGCCATGGCGAGCGGGATTCGATCCTCGAGGTGATGACCGAGGCGCATGGCCGGCATCTCGGCCTCGTGCGCGGCGGGCGCTCGAGCCGCATCGCGCCGATGCTCCAGCCCGGCAATCGCGTCTTGCTCGTCTGGCGCGCGCGGCTCGAGGAGCATCTCGGGCAGTTCACGGCGGAGACCCTGGAAGCGCGGGCCGGGCAGGTTCTGGCATCGCCGCTGGCACTGCAGGCGGTAAACCACCTCGGAACGCTGCTGCGCCTGCTGCCCGAACGCGAGCCCCATCCGCAGGTCTATGCCGCAGCCGACGGCCTTTGCGGACTTCTGGGAGAACCGTTTCTGCTGGCCGAAACGCTGGTGCGGTTCGAACTCATGATCCTGCGCGAATTGGGTTTCGGGGTCGATCTCTCCGAATGCGCGGCCACGGGGCAGCGCGAGGATCTCATCTTCGTCTCGCCGAAATCGGGCCGCGCCGTTTCGCGCGGGGCCGGCGAGCCTTATGCGCCGAAGCTCCTCGCCTTGCCCGGCTTCCTGCTCGCCGGGCCATCCCGCCCGGATGAAACGCCCGCCATGGCCGAGCTGCTCGCAGGTTTCCGGCTCAGCGGGTTCTTCCTCGCCCGCCACGTCTTCGAGCCCCGCGCCCTGCCGCCCGGCGGCGGGCGCGCCGCTTTTCTGGTGCTGCTCGAGGCGCTCCCGCCCAATCGTTGAGCACGCAACATTTTCGACATTTCAAGCAAATTTTAGCGATCTTTTTCATCGAATTCTTCGTCTTTGGCGGCCTACTTTCATGGTACCTAGGAGAGGGACCATGCGGACTGCAGAAGCAGGACGTTCATTCGCACGCAGTCGCAGCGGAGCCGTCGCGCTTGTGTTTGCCCTGTCGCTGCCCGTGTTGCTGGGCGGCGTGGGACTTGCCGTGGATTATGCCATGGTCTCCCACCAGCAGGCCGCCCTGCAATCCGCCTCCGACAGCGCAGCCCTCCGCGCCGCGCGCGAGATGATCATCGCCGAGCCGTCCCCGGCGCGCGTGCAGGCGGTGGCGAAGCGGACCGTCGACTCCATCCTTTCCGAGAGCGGGCGCATCAGGCGTCCGAAGATCGACTGGACCGTGACCTCGGTGCTGGATGACACAACCAAAAGCGTCATCGTGAAAGTGTCTCGGCCCGTGAAGCCGGTTTTCGCGAAGATCTATGCCCTCCTGGGCTTCGTGCCCGATCCCTGGGTGATGGAAACCTCGTCGAAGGTCATCCTGTCCCACAATTCCAAACTTTGCATGCTTCTCACCGGTGAAAACGGCACGGTGCTCGAGCTCAGGAAGAATGCGCGCCTCACCGGAACGCAATGCTCGATCCATTCGAATTCACGCTCGGCCAGCGGCATCAGGCTGGGCGAAGGCTCCGAGCTCGTGGCGGATCTCGTCTGCTCGCGGGGCGGCATCAACAATCAGGGCAGCACCATCCGGACCGACACCCTGAACGATTGCCCGCCCGTGGAAGACCCGCTGCGGGCGCGGCCGGCCCCGCCGGTCGGCTCCTGCATCGCGGCGAGCCGAACGGTCTTGAGGAGCGGGACACATACACTGAACCCGGGCACTTATTGCGGCGGGATCGATGCCCGGGGCACGGCCAAGGTCTTCCTCAATCCGGGCATCTATGTGTTTCTCGATGGCGATCTCACCGTGACCCATGATGCGGAAATCCGCGGCAGGCATGTCGGCCTCTATTTCCGCGGCGCGGCCTCCTATTTCCGCTTCCGCGACAATGCGCTCGTGGATCTGATCGGCCCGAAGGACGGCCCGATGGCCGGCCTGCTCATCTGGCGCGACCGCGCGAACAACCTTTCGGACAAGGCTGCCGGACGAGATTCCTCTCAGACCAATTCGGTCAACGCCAACCGCGCGATGCGTCTTACGGGCACCATCTACCTGCCGGAAGGGCAGCTCTTCATCGGCGCGAAGGCGCCGGTCGCGCAGGTCTCGGATTACACGGTGATCCTCGCCCGAAAGCTCGAATTGCTCGACGGCCCGAACCTCGTTCTGAACACGAATTATGCCGATTCGGACGTGCCCGTGCCGCAGGACCTCGGCCCGATCGGGCTCAGGAACATGCGCCTGACGAACTGAGTTCCCGGCAGGTTTCATACCGCCGGATTACGGAAAAACCGCCGTTTTCTGCGCCAGGTCGTGCAGCATGGTTAAGCACCTTGCGCGGTCTTCCTTTCGCTCGCCGGGCTCAGCCCTTATCGGGAGGATGCATCCTTCCGCCCGCGACGAGGACAAGACCGCCATGACTGCCGGAGGCTCCAAAGGCCGAAACAGCAAGCCGCGCTTGCTGCGCGACGGACTGGCCATGTTCCGGGATCGGCGCGGCTCCGCGATCA
Source organism: Methylobacterium sp. (assembly GCA_020252645.1). GTDB lineage: Bacteria > Pseudomonadota > Alphaproteobacteria > Rhizobiales > Beijerinckiaceae > Rhabdaerophilum. Next base: position 19,650 of record JADCCN010000010.1, read on the forward strand.
CGATCTTCGCTCTCGCCCTGCCTTCGGTTCTCGCCCTCCTGGGTGGCGCGTTGGATTACGCCGCCGTCATGCGCGACCAGAGCCGTCTGCAATCGGCGGCGGATGCCGCGGCACTCGCGGTTGCGCGTGAAATGTCCATGGGGCCGATGAGCCCGGATCGCGTGCAGATGCTGGCCGCCACCTATGTCGCGGCGCAATTCACCGATCCGCCCCGCGTCGCCGGAACGATCATCGAGAAGGGGATGGGCGTGCAGGTGCGCATCCAGAAGCCGGCCGAGGCGCCGCTCGGCATCCTGCCGATGCTGGGTGCCTTCAGCGATCTCTCGGCCAGCGCGGTGGCGCGTGTGAACGCGGATTCCATGCCAATCAAGCTTTGCCTGCTCTCGCTGGGCGACAAGGGCAATGGCGGCATCTACATGCACAACAATGCGGTGATCACGGCGCCGCAATGCATGCTGCAATCCAACTCCACCGTTCGCGAGGCCATCATCATCCGGCAGGGTTCGAAGCTGCAATCGAACCTCACCTGCGCGAGGGGGGGCATTGCGAATGATGCGGGCATCCTCCAGACGATCCTCCTGACGGATTGCCCGCCCGTTGCGAACCCGCTCGAACAGAAGCCCGAACCGCCCGCGAGCGGCCCGTGCCTCGCCAACAAGCTGGAGATCCGTGGCACGGAGAAACGAACGCTCGCGCCCGGCATCTATTGCAACGGCGTCACCATCGAAGGCTCCGCCCAGGTCACGCTCGCGCCCGGCATCTTCGTTTTCCGTGGCGGGCCGCTCATCGCCAGGCAGAGCAGCGAGTTGCTCGGCAATGGCGTGACGCTGATGTTCTCCGGCCGGAAATCCTACTTCCGCTTCCTCGATAACAGCCTCATCCGCCTCTCGGCCCCCGCCAGCGGCATCAGCGCCGGCATGCTGCTCTGGGAGTCCCGCACCTTCCAGAAAGGCCATAACTCCTGGCAGAATGGCGGTTGTGGCAACAAACTGGGCGATGATGACGATGACAGGGGCACGTTTGGCTGTTCCCTCCGGGGAGGGGCTGGTCTCGTGCCGCCCAGGAAGAACAACGAGCATCACATCAATTCGGAGCGTGCCCGCGAACTGACAGGCACCATCTATCTGCGCAACGGTTTGCTGCTGGTGGACAGCCGCCGGCCCATTGCGGACCAATCGCCCTTCACGATCATCGTGGTCGGCCGTCTCGATCTCTACGATGGCCCGAACCTCGTGCTGAACGCCAATTATGGCGGTACGACGGTTCCGGTGCCGCTAGGCCTCGGCCCGATCGGCGCGAAGAGCGTGCGGCTCGGCAATTGAGGCCCGAGGTTGGGGGAAAGCGGGCCGCGGCACTTTACGCGAATCGCCCCATCCTCTAGCCGGGTTCCATGGGAAAACCGGTCGAACCGCCGCCCGAAGGGGCCACCGAGATTGTTGCGCTGCGCGAGGCGCTGGAAGAGCGTTACCTCGCCTATGCGCTCTCGACCATCATGCACCGCGCCTTGCCCGATGCGCGCGACGGGCTGAAACCCGTGCATCGGCGCATTCTCTACGGGATGCATCTCCTCAGGTTGAACCCGGCCGCGCCCTTCAAGAAGAGCGCGAAGATCGTCGGCGACGTGATGGGCACGTTCCACCCGCATGGCGATCAGGCGATCTACGACGCGCTCGTGCGGCTCGCTCAGGATTTCTCCTCGCGTTATCCGCTGGTCGACGGGCAGGGCAATTTCGGCAATATCGATGGCGATGGCGCCGCCGCCTATCGCTACACCGAAGCGCGGATGACCGAGGTTGCGCGCCTGCTGCTCGAAGGCATCGACGAGGACGCCGTTGCCTTCCGCCCGAATTATGACGGGCTCAACGAGGAGCCGATCGTGCTCCCCGGTGCCTTCCCGAACCTGCTCGCCAATGGCGCGCAGGGCATCGCGGTGGGCATGGCGACCTCGATTCCGCCCCATAACGCGGCCGAACTTTGTGCCGCCGCGATGGCGCTGATCGATGATCGCGACGCCTCGCTCGAAACCCTCATGCAGCACGTGCCGGGCCCGGATTTCCCGACCGGCGGCGTGATCGTGGAGACGCCCCGGAGCCTCGCCGAGACCTATCGGACGGGGCGCGGCTCCATCCGCTGCCGGGCCCGCTGGCACAAGGAGGAGACGGGGCGGGGGACCTATGTCGTCGTCGTGACCGAGATTCCCTATCTCGTGCAGAAGTCGCGGCTGATCGAGAAGATCGCCGAGCTTCTGAACGAGAAGAAGCTGCCGCTTCTGAACGATGTGCGCGATGAGAGCGCCGAGGATATCCGCGTCGTGCTCGAGCCGAAGAGCCGGGCAGTGGAGGCGGAAATCCTGATGGAAGCGCTGTTCAAGCTCACGGAACTGGAAACGCGCTTCCCCGTGAACATCAACGTGCTCATCGACGGCAAGGTGCCGAAGGTGGTGGGCCTCGCCGAGGCCCTGCGCGCCTTCCTCGATCATCGCCGCGATGTGCTCTTGCGCCGCTCGCGCTTCCGCCTCGGGCAGATCGAGGCCCGGCTTGAAATCCTTGGCGGCTTGCTGGTCGCGTTCCTCAATCTGGACGAGGTGATCCGCATCATCCGCGAGGAGGATGAGCCGAAGCCGGTGCTGATGAAGCGATTCGCGCTGACCGAGGTGCAGGCCAATGCCATCCTGGACACTCGTCTGCGCCAGTTGCGCAGGCTCGAGGAAATGGAACTCCGCAAGGAGCATGACGAGCTCTCGAAGGAGAAGGCGGATATCGAGGCTTTGCTCGGCTCGGAAGCCCGGCAATGGAAGACCGTGCGCTGGGAGATCGGCGAGGTCGGCAGGAAATTCTCGAAGCAAACGCCGCTGGGCAAGCGCCGCTCGACCTTCGGCACCGCCAGCGATGTCTCGATCGATGTCGCGGAAGCGCTGATCGAGCGCGAGCCGATCACGGTCGTGGTGACAGAGAAGGGCTGGATCCGCGCGCTCAAGGGGCATAATGTCGATCTTGCGACGCTCGCCTTCAAGGGCGATGACGCGCTGGCCTTTGCCTTCCCGACCGAGACAACCGCAAAGGTCATCCTGCTCACCACCGATGGCAAGGCCTTCACGCTCGATGCCTCGAAGCTGCCCGGCGGGCGCGGGTTTGGCGAACCCATCCGCCTGATGGTCGATCTCGATGCCGATGCCGAGATCATGGCGGCCTTCCCGCATCAGCCGGGCAGGAAATGGATCATCGCGGCGAAGGATGCGCGCGGCTTCGTGGTGCCGGGCGATGATCTGCTCTCTTCCACCCGCAAGGGGCGGCAGGTGATGGTGGTGGATGATGCGCGCCTCTGGCGCATCGCGCCGGTCGAGGGTGATTCCGTCGCGATCGTCGGCGAGAACAGAAAGCTGCTGGTCTTCCCCCTGGTCGAGGTGCCGGAAATGGCGCGCGGCAAGGGTGTGCGCCTGCTGAAGATGAAGGATGGCGGGCTTTCCGACCTCAAGACCTTCACCGGCGAAGCCGGGCTCACCTGGAAGGACAGCGCGGACCGCGTCTTCACCCTCAAGGGCGAGGAACTGCGCGACTGGTCGGGAGCGCGTGCTGAAGCGGGGCGGCTTGTGCCGAAAGGCTTCCCGCGTTCGGGCCAGTTTTCAGGCTGATCCCTTTTCTTGCGCCCCTGCAAAATTGTGCTGCTTTCCAGGCGGTTGCAGAGTGCGTGAGCGCAACATACCCTTGGTGCGCAAGGCCCCATTCCCGGCGGCTCCGGAGGCGCATCCATGACCACCATCGCAATTGTCTATCATTCCGGCTATGGCCACACCGCTGTGGTCGCGGAGGCCGTTGCCGAGGGCGTGACCCGAGGCGGCGCGACGCCAAAACTCCTGAAGATCGAGAATGCCGCGCAGGATTTCTCCGCCTTCATCGAGGAAGTGAGCAAGGCCGAGGCTGTGATCTTCGGCGCACCGACCTACATGGGCGACATTTCCGCGCCGCTGAAGGCGTTCTTCGAGGCCTCTGCCGGAACCTGGATGAAGCAGGGCTGGAAGGACAAGATCGCCGCCGGCTTCACCAATGGCCTGACTTTCGCAGGCGACAAGGGCCATTCGCTCACCTCGATGGTGGTTTTGGCCATGCAGCACGGCATGATCTGGGTCGGCAGCGCGCAGCCTTTGGGCAATGTCAACGGCAACACGACCTCGGCGCCGGAAGCGGTGAACCGCCTCGGCTATTCGATGGGCGTCGTCACGCAGTCGGATAATGCCGGCCCGGATGTCACCCCGCCTTCGGGCGACCGCGAGAGCGCGCGCCTGCTGGGCGAACGCGTGGCGATGATCACCGCGAAGTTTTCGGCCTGATGCAAGCCCGCCAAAGAATGGCATAGTGACGGCGCGGTGTGAGTCGCGCCGTATTCTGTTCGGGAGAAGGCCGATGTCCGAAGCCGCGCCGCAGCCACGCCTGCTCTGCTTTTTCGATGCGATGTGCTCGTGGTGCTATGGCTTCGCGCCGGAAATGGACAAGATCGCAAACCATTTCGGCAACCGGCTCGAATATCTCACCTTCACCGGCGGGCTCCGGCCCTTCAACCGCGAGCCGGTCTCGGACGAGATGCGCGACAATCTGCTCGAGACCTGGCGGCGGATCGAGGAACTCACCGGCCAGCCTTTCGGCGGCGAATTGATGCTCGACCAGGATTTCATCTACGACACCGAACCGGCGAGCCGCGCGATCGTGACCATGCGCCACGCCCAGCCGAGCCAGGATTACTCCTATTATCTCACCATCCAGAAGGCATTCTACGAGCGTGGCGAGAACATCACCCGCGAGGATGTTCTGGCGGGCTATGCCTCGCTGTTCGGCGTTCCGGTCGAGCGCTTTCAGGAACTTTTCCACTCCGAGGCGATCAAGCAGGCGGTGCTCAACGATTTCGGCGTGGCCAAGCAATTCGGCATCGAGGGCTTCCCCACGCTCATCCTGCACCGGACGGATGCCCAGAATCCGAACGCGCTGCTGCTGGTCGGGCAAGGATATGCCCCGGCACAGGACATGATTCAGCACATCGAGGCCGGCCTCACCGCCGATCTTTGATTATTTCTCCACCCGCTCCCAGGCGACCATGCCGAGCCGCTCCTGCGGCAGGAAGCGGGCCTTGTAGTCCATTTTCTTCGACCCCTCGACCCAGTAGCCGAGATAGAGATAGGGCAGGCCGAGGGTTTTGGCGCGCGCGATATGGTCGAGGATCATCATCGTGCCGAGCGAGCGGCTTTCATGGTCCGGCTCGTAGAAGGAATAGACCATCGACAGCCCGTCCGAGAGGATATCGGTCAGCGAAACCGCGACGAGTTCGCCGGGATGCTGGCCTTCGGGGGGGCGGCGATATTCCACCAGCCGTGTCTCGACATGGCTGTCTTCCACCATCATCGCGTAATCGAGAACCGACATATCCACCATCCCGCCATCGGAATGGCGCCCATCGAGATAGGCGCGGAACAGGGAATACTGCTCGGAGGCGGGGCTCGCGGGCTGCATCCGCCCGGTGATGTCGGCATTGTTGCGCATCACCCGGCGGAAACTGTCCGAGAGGCGAAACTCGTTCACCAGAACGCGCACGGAGACGCAGGCACGGCAATTCTCGCAAGCCGGTCGATAGGCGATGGATTGGCTGCGGCGGAAGCCGCCCTGCGTGAGGATTTCGTTGAGCTGGATCGCCCGTTTCCCCACGAGATGGGTGAAGACCTTCCGTTCCTGCCGCCCCGGCAAATAGGGGCAGGTTGTCGGAGCCGTGAGAAAGAATTGCGGCGTCGCACGCGGCTGCTGGGTCATGGTCGAATGAAATCCTGCTCCCGAATCTGCCTCGCTTGCAAGTAGCCCGAACAAAAGATTGCGTTGGGTCAATTGTTTTTTGTCAATCGGCCTGCGTCCTGAGAGGGGCGGCGGGTTTCGGCGTCCACGGCATGACAACGCCATTGGGGTCGATCCGTTGCGGGTTCAGCCCTTCAGCGGCCAGCGCATCGAAGATTTCGGCCGCATGCGCCTCTCCGCGTGTTTCCACCGTCACATCCAGCGAAACGCCCTTGGCCGGCACCGAGAGAAAAGTGCGGCGATGGGTCACTTCGAGGATGTTCGCGCCGAGTTCGCCGAGCCGGGTCGCCACGCGGCCGAGAAAGCCGGGACGGTCATCCGAGGTGAGGCGGAAGGAGATGATCCGCTGCTTGCGCTCGAGTTCCCGCACCATGATGGAGGCGAGGATGCGCGCGTCGATGTTCCCGCCGCAGAGGATGAGCCCCGCCTTGCGGCCCCGGAACCGTTGCGGCTCCTGCAGAAGCGCGGCGAGACCCGCCGCGCCCGCGCCCTCGGCCATGGAGCGCTGGTGGTTCGCGAAGGCATCGACCGCGCGTTCCACCGCGCTTTCCGGCACCAGAATGGGGCCGGAGACGAGGCTTCTGGCGATCTCCAGCGTGAGCTTGCCGGGATGTTTCACGGCAATGCCCTCGGCCAGCGTGGGCCCGCCGATGGTGAGGCTCGAACCTTGCATCGCATTGTGGAAGGAGGGGTAGCTCGCGACCTCCACGCCGAAGATCTCGATGGAAGGCTTCAGCGCCTTCGCCGCAAGCGCCACGCCGGAGATCAGCCCCCCGCCGCCCATGGGCACGAGGATGCAATCGAGATCGGGGAAATCGGCCAGCATTTCGAGGCCGATCGTGCCCTGTCCGGCCACGATGTCGGGGTCGTCATAGGGATGCACGAGCACCAGCCCGCGTTCAGCGATGAGTCGCTCCACCTCGCCCTGGCTTTCGGCCAGTGTCTCGCCCTTGAGAATCACTTCCGCGCCGAAGCGGGCGGTGTTCTCCACCTTCACCTGCGGGGTCGCCTCGGGCATCACGATGGTCGCGGGGATGCCCAGACGCTGCGCGTGATAGGCCACGGCCTGCGCATGGTTGCCGGCCGACATGGCGATGACGCCCTTCTTTCGGGCTTCGGTATCGAGGCGGGACATCTTCACATAGGCACCGCGTTCCTTGAAGGAGCCGGTGACCTGCATGTTCTCGAACTTCACCACGCAATCCGCACCCGTCAGTGCCGAAAGGCGCGGAGCCGCAAGACAGGGCGTGCGGATGATCTGACCCTTCAGAAGACGAGCGGCGGCTTCGATGGCCGCGAGATCCGGCCAGTGGGCGGGTGTGTTCGGCATGCGGATTTAACCCTTCAGGCCCTTCGGCGTTTGGAAGCGCCGATCGGGTCCCTCCGAATAGCCGAAAAAGCCCCCGGGTTTCAGCACCAAAAAAGCCGCCAAAAGCGTGAAAGACGCCAACTCCCAGTGCTCTATGGCGTGAAAAACCATCCAGAGCGTCTGCATCACGCCGATCAGCGCGCCGGCCAGCACCGCGCCGCCGAGCGATCCCACCCCGCCGAGGATCGCCGCCATCAGCCCGGCGAGGCCCATCATCGTGCCGGAGGAGAAGGTGATGCCGCCATAAAGCAGCGTGACCGAAGCGCCCGCGAGGCCAGCGAGCGCGGTCGCGATCAGGCTCGAAAGGATGAGCACGCGGCGCGGGTCGAGCCCCAGCAGCTCGGCTGCCTCCGGGTCATCGGCGATGGCCCGCCAGGCGCGGCCGAAACGGCTCCTGCGCAGGACGAGGAGCACAAGCGCGATGGCGAGCAGGTTCATCGCCGCAATACCAAGCGCGCGAGGGCTGGCCATCACCTCGAAGCCACCGCCGGATGCCAGCGCGAAACTGCCTTCCCCCACCGGCGGCAGCCAGGTGTTGCGTGCGCCCTGCGCGAGGCGAAGGCCTTCCTGCACCGCGATCATCATGCCGACACCCGCGACGAGAATCGGCTGGCCCCCGCGCATCGCCAGCGGATGGAGGATGCGCTTTCCCGCGACGACGCCCCAAAGCGCGATGGTCCCCAGGGTGACCAGCAGTGCCGCCGGCTCGATCGCCGGACCGCCGCGCGGAAACAGGGCCGCCAGCAGCAGGATCGCGAGGCTGGCGACCATTCCACCCATGGCTGCGAATTCCCCGAAGGCGAGGTTGATGCGCCCGATCAACCCGTAGATCAGCGCGGTCGCAAGGGCGAGCAAGGCCAGAAGCGTGAGGCGCGGCAATCCGCCCAGCGCATATTGCAGCGCCGTCGCCAGCTCGCGCGAAGGGAGCTCGATCAGGCCATCGCCGCGCCCCGGCGGCCCCGGATCGGACATCACCGAGACCTGTGATTCGAGCCAGCGCTCCTTCAGGAACCAAAGCTGCGATTCGCCGAGGCCGACTCCATCCAGCAGAACCGCGACGAGATCGCGTTTGGCGGCGGAATAACCCGCGCCGCCGAACCGGCAGGTCAGGAGGCGCTCCGGCGCCTCCCGGCCGCCGGCGCGAAAGGTGATATGGACCGTGCGACCGCCCGCGGCCTCGCTGTCGATCACGGCGATGCCGTCATCCTGCGCAAAAAGCGCCGGAAGCAGCATGCGGCACAAGCGGCCCTGCTCAGCATCGAGCGAGCCCGCGCAGGCGGCGGCGAGCATGAGAAAAGCCAGCGCGGCAAGACGCGGGAAAAGGGCCCGAAACGGCATGGCGCCGAGGTGAGGGAAAAGTCCGGGTTTTGGCAAGGCCGGATTTGCGCGCGATCGCGCAGGTTCAGCCCTTGCCCGCCAGCATGCGCGCCGCGCGCGGAGCGAAATAGGTGAGAATGCCGTCGCACCCCGCGCGCTTGAAGGCGAGCAGCGTTTCGAGCATCGCCTTCTCGCCATCGAGCATGCCGCGCTCGGCTGCGGCCATGATCATCGCGTATTCGCCGGAGACCTGATAGGCGAAGGTCGGCACGCCGAAATGCTCCTTCACGCGGGTGATGATGTCGAGATACGGCATGCCCGGCTTCACCATCACGTAATCGGCGCCTTCGGCGAGGTCGAGTTCCACCTCGCGCAGGGCCTCGGCCGCGTTGGCCGGGTCCATCTGGTAGGTTTTCTTGTCGCCCTTCAGCGTGCCGGAGGAGCCCACCGCATCGCGGAACGGGCCATAGAAGGCCGAGGCATATTTCGCCGCATAGGCCATGATCGAGACATCGGCGAAGCCCGCGGCATCGAGCGCCTCGCGGATGGCGGCGACGCGGCCATCCATCATGTCCGAAGGCGCGATGACATCCGCGCCGGCATCCGCCTGGATCAGCGCCTGCCGCACGAGCACCGCGACGGTTTCGTCGTTCAGGATGCGCCCCTCCGCCACGAGACCGTCATGCCCGTGGCTTGTATAGGGGTCGAGCGCGACATCGGTGATGATGCCGATCTCCGGCACGGCGGCCTTGATGGCGCGAATGGCGCGGCAGATCAGGTTCTCGGGGTTCAGGGCCTCGCTGCCGGTCTCGTCGCGCAGATGCGACGGCGTGTTCGGGAAAAGCGCGAGCGCCGGAATGCCGAGGCTCGCGGCCTCGCGCGCCTGTTCCACGGCCTGATCGACCGAATAGCGGTTGACGCCGGGCATGGTGGCGATCCCTTCGGTCACGCCCGCGCCCTCGGTGATGAAAACCGGCCAGATCAGGTCTTCCACCGTCAGGCGGTTCTCGCGCATCAGTTTTCGCGCCCATTCCGCCTTTCGGGCGCGGCGCAGGCGGCGCGGCAGATCGAGCCGGGTTTCAAGACGGTTTTCGACGGGCCAGCGCATGGTGTTTCTCCTGCGCGATCCCCCGCGCAATCCGGATTTCGCTGCAAGTCTACGCGCAGGTTGCGGATGAGGGAAGAGGCCCGTCAACCCTTTGGATGCAGCCTCTTCATCGGCCTCTTCATTGATTGACGGGCCGCGGAACTCGCCCTAGGCCAGAACACATGAGGGTGCATGGCATGATGGTCGGACACAGCGATCTGGTGGCGGAACGGCGCGGAGCCCTGGGGTTGATCACACTCAATCGCCCGCAGGCGCTCAATGCGCTCAACGATGCGATGGTCGATGGCCTTCGCGCCGCGCTCGACGAATGGCGCGATGATGACACGATTCGCCATGTGATGATCCGCGGCACCGGCCCCAAGGCCTTCTGCGCCGGGGGGGATATCCGGCTGATGCATGATCTCGGACGCGCGGGGAAACACGCCGTCGCGCTCGATTTCTGGGCGCGGGAATACCGGTTGAACGCGGTCATCAAGCATTATCCGAAGCCCTATATCGCGCTGATCGATGGCATCGTGATGGGGGGCGGCGTGGGTGTTTCGCTGCATGGCTCCCATCGCCTCGCCGGCCCGAGTTATCTTTTCGCCATGCCGGAAGTGGGGATCGGCTTCTTCCCGGATGTCGGCGCGAGCCATGCGCTCCCGCGCCTCACCGGGGCCGTGGGGGCGTGGCTGGCGGTGACCGGCGCGCGCATCCGCCGGGCCGATGCGATCGAGCTCGGCCTTGCGACCCATGCCGTGCCTCAGCATTGCGAGGAAGAATTGCTGATGCATCTGACGGCCGGGGTTCCGGTGGATTCCGCGCTGTCGCGGGTCGCCGAACACGAGCAGGCCGCCCCGATCCTCGCCAAGCTCGATGCCATCAACCGGCATTTCTCGTTTGATGCGGTGGGCGAAATCCTCGCCTCGCTGGAGGCCGCCGGGCCGGATGATGCCTTCGCCGCCGAGACGCTCGCCGGCATGCGGGTCAAGTCGCCGATGTCGATGGCGATCGCGATCGAGCAGGTCAAGCGCGGCCGCGTGCTCGATTTCAACGACGCTATGGTGATGGAATACCGGATTGTCAGCCGGCTGGTGCATGACCCGGATTTCTACGAGGGCGTGCGCGCGCTGATCATCGACAAGGACAACCACCCGCGCTGGAACCCCGCGCGGATCGAGGATGTCGACCCGGCGAAGGTCGCCGCGCATTTCGAGCCGCTTCTGCGCGATCTCGACCTCCCCGGAGCCTGAGCCCATGGCGCATCCGCGCGACCGCGACAGACACACAGAATTCGTGATCGAACCCGGCGGGCGCGACGAGCCGCCCATCGGGGGCGAATTGAAGGCCGCCGGCGTGCGCTGGGACCAGATGACGACCCTCTTCCTGCGGCTCGCGGCGGCGATCTCGATGCTCAAGGGCATCGGCTTCTGGATGCTCATCCTTGGATTGGGCGATCTGCCGCTCACCGAGGAGCCGCGCCTCAGGCAGGCCATCATCGTGGCCTTCGCATTGCTCAATTGCTCGGCGGCGGTGGGGTTGTGGCTGCTCGCCACCTGGGGCACGAGCCTCTGGCTGTTCCTCTCGACCTTCGAGTTCGTGCTGGGTGTCACCGGCTATGCGCGGACGGTGGGCCTCTTCACGGCCACCGGCTCCGGCATCATGATGTTCGTGTTCTTCGCGCTTACCTTTCTGTTCAGACGACAGAAATTCTGACGGGCCGCGGCCTTGCGCTGGCCTTCCGGCGGGCCGGGCGAGTCATCGTTACCGAATTGTGAGATTCATTTCTTGAAAATACTAACAAATCCAAAGAAGTGATTTCATTTACCGCGAAGGATGAATACCAAATTTACGCTGGAATTTAAACGCATCTTCACAGGGCTGCCTTATACATACCCCTAGAACACGAGGGCGGGCTCAAGTCTGCCTCAAGTCAAACAGGGGTGCTGAATATGTCGAAGAGCAATGTTGCTGTCCGGACGGAAGGCGTCGCAGAAGCCGCCCAGGCCGTACGCCCGAAATACCTCGAAGCTCTGGCCCTCGTGGAGCGTCTTCACCGGCGTCTGCTTGATGTGATCAAGGACGAATTCGATCGCCGCGGCCGCAATGATGTGAACAGCGTGCAGGCGCTGCTGCTTTACAACATCGGCGATCATGATGTGACCGCCAGCGAATTGCGCACGCGTGGCTATTATCTCGGCTCGAACGTCTCCTACAATGTGAAGAAGCTGGTGGAGCTTGGCTATCTTTCGCATCAGCGCAGCCGCGTGGATCGTCGTTCGGTCCGCATCCGCCTCGCGCCGAAGGGCCAGGAAGTGCACAAGATCGTTTCGGAGCTCTACGAGAAGCATGTGCGCACCATCGAGCAGATCGGCGGCATCGGCCAGCATGATTTCGATACGCTGAACCACGCGCTGATGCGTCTCGATCGCTTCTGGACCGACCAGATCCGCTATCGGCTTTGATCTTGCGGCGAAGGCCGGTCCCGCCCCGCTGCGGGCCGGAGGACCCTCCCGAATTCGCGGATCGCGGCCTCTCGTGATCCCATCTGCGGAATCTGTCCCCGACCGAAGGCCCGCTGCTCCCGGCGGGCCTTGTTCTTTTTTCGCGGCCTCACGCGCTCGTGAGCGATAATTGCGCCGGCGCGCCACAAATTCGCCCCCGTTCGCCCGCTCTAGGGAGAAACCGATGAGATTGTGCGGTGCCGGGAATCCTGCGCAAACGGTTTCGCAATTCTTCTCGGTTTACGAAACAGTGATCATGACGGGCGTTCTTGGCGGACCGGGATCGGTTCTTCCTCGGCGCGAACGGGACGGGTGACAGGGATGTCGGGCGATCGGGCTTCACGCTTTTCGGGGATGGGAATGGACCGCCGTGCGTTCCTCTCGGGAACGGCCGGCTTGTTCGGTGCCGCCGCGGCGTTTCCCTCCTTCGCTCAGCAATCGCCGATGATCGGTGGCCAGGCCGAATGGGCGCAGAGCTATGACACGGGCACCATCCGCTCCCGCAATATCCGCACCTCCTATCCCATTCTCGGCCCCGCGACGGCGCAGGCGCTCGAAGGGGCGATCGGCGTCTACCAGCAGCTCGTCGCGCGCGGCGGCCATCCGCCGCTGCCTTCCGACCAGCGCCTGCAACTCGGCACCCGCCATCCGAATGTGCAGGCCTTGCGCGCGCGCCTGATCGAGCTTGGCGATCTTTCCCCGAATGTCGGCAACAGCGACATCTTCGATTCCTTTGTGGATGGCGCGGTGAAGCGCTATGAGGCCCGCCACGGCCTTACCCCCAAGGGCGTTGTGGGTGTGCAGACCTTCGCGGCGCTCAACACCCCGGCAGAAATCCGCCTTCGCCAGCTCGAGATCAACCTCGTGCGGCTGCGCGGCTATCCGGGCAATCTCGGCAACCGTTATGTCACCGTGAACATTCCGGCGGCCTATGTGGAGACGGTCGAGAACGGCCAGGTCGCAACGCGCCACGTGGCCGGCGTCGGCAAGATCGACCGCCCGTCGCCCATCATGAATGCCAGGATCGTGGAGGTGAATTTCCACCCTTTCTGGACCGTGCCGGCCTCGATCATCCGCAAGGATCTGATCCCGCTGATGCAGAAGAACCCGAATTACCTCACCGAGCAGAAGATCCGCATCTTCAACCAGCAGGGGCAGGAGCTTCAGCCCGCGCAGGTGAACTGGAATTCGGACGAGGCGACGCGCTACCTGTTCCGGCAGGACCCCGGCGGCGAGCACAATTCGCTCGGCTTCGTGCGCATCAACATCCCGAATCCACATGGCGTATACATGCATGACACGCCGGCCAAGGGCATTTTCGGCGACGATTACCGCTTCGTTTCTTCGGGCTGCGTGCGCGTGCAGAACGTGCGCGAATACATCTACTGGATCCTGCAGGATAACCCGCAATGGACCCGCGATGCGATCGACGAGGCCTTCCGCGCCGCGCGCCGCATCGATGCGCGCCCGCGCGAGCCGATTCCGGTCTACTGGACCTACATCACCGCCTGGGCGACGCCCGATGGCGTGATCCAGTTCCGCGACGACATCTATGGCAAGGATGGCGTGGGTCCCGGCGCCGTGACACAGGCCTTGCGCGAGGGCGATGATCGGCCGGATTGATCCGGAAACGAGCCCCGGAATTTTCGCCATCACCGACCTCTTCGCCGAGAAGCCGCCGGCGCAGGAACCCGTTTCGGGCTGCCGGGCACGCAAGGGCTGGCGCGCATGGTGCTGTCTGGAATCGACATGGCAGCGGCATCGCCAGGAACGAGGCGGCCATCGCGCCTCCCAGTTGAACCATGTCAGTTCAACCATGTCAGTTCAAACATGGCAGTTCTGCGGGGATAATGGCGAAAGAGCCCATTTCACCCGATCGGCCTGCGCCCGGCCTGAAGAACAATCTTCGCCTTTCTTTTGTCCAGTTTCTGTGCTAACAGAACTTTCATCGAGTTTTCGGCTGAATGGCTTGCCGACGAGTCTTGGTTTTTTCCCGGGCTCCGTCTCTAGACCTTCCAATCAAGACATCGATAGACCTCGCGCGCGCTTCTGGTGCCCGCCTTACACCTTGTTTCTTGAAAGGAAACTGCCATGCAGACCGGAACCGTGAAATGGTTCAACGCCACCAAGGGCTTCGGCTTCATCCAGCCGGATGCCGGCGGCCCTGATGTGTTCGTTCACATCACTGCGCTGGAGCGCGCCGGCATTCGCGGCCTCGCGGAAGGCCAGAAGGTCGAGTTCGTGCTCACCCCCGACCGCCGCACCGGCAAGTCGGCGGCCGACCAGCTCCGCCTCGTGAACTGAACCTCTTCGGCCAAGGCCGGATGGATTGTCGAGACCGCGTCCTCCGGGGCGCGGTTTTTTGTTGTCGTCTCGCATCCTGCGCAGGGCGGCTCTTTGCGATGCGAGGGGCTTCCGCCCTTGTGATTGCAGGCTGTCCGCTTTAGAGAACGCGGCTTCGGGCGACGGGTGGATTCCCGCTTTTGCATGTCTGCCCGGCCCGGGCCCCGCCAGGGAGTTGCCAAGGAGCAATCATGACCGCCGCTGCCGCCATCCGCTCGAATTCCTTCTTCTCGGCGAGCCTTGCCGATGCCGATCCCGAAATTGCCAAGGCCGTGCAGCTCGAACTCGGTCGCCAGCGCGACGAGATCGAACTCATCGCCTCCGAGAACATCGTGAGCCGCGCCGTGCTCGAGGCGCAGGGCTCGGTGATGACCAACAAATATGCGGAAGGCTATCCCGGCCGGCGCTATTATGGCGGCTGCCAGTTCGTGGATATCGCCGAGGAACTCGCCATTTCCCGCGTGAAGCAGCTTTTCGGCTGCGATTTCGCGAATGTGCAGCCGAATTCGGGCAGCCAGGCCAACCAGGCCGTGTTCCTCGCGCTGATGAAGCCTGGCGATACCTTCATGGGCCTGAACCTCGCGGCGGGCGGCCATCTCACGCATGGCGCTTCCGTGAACATGAGCGGCAAGTGGTTCAACGTGGTGCCCTACAACGTGAACCCGGAAACCCATCTGATCGACATGGAGGAGGTCGAGCGCCTCGCCCTTGAACACAAGCCGAAGATCATCGTGGCCGGCGGCTCGGGCTATGCCCGCCTTTGGGATTTCGAGGCCTTCCGCCGCATCGCCGATGCCGTGGGCGCGTATTTCCTGGTCGATATCGCGCATTTCGCGGGCCTCGTCGCGGGCGGCGCGCATCCCTCGCCGTTCCCGCATGCGCATGTCGTCACTTCGACCACGCACAAGACCTTGCGCGGGCCCCGCGGCGGCATCGTGCTGACGAACGATCCCGAGATCGCCAGGAAGATCAATTCGGCCGTGTTCCCCGGCCTGCAGGGCGGCCCGCTGATGCATGTGATCGCGGCCAAGGCCGTGGCCTTCAACGAGGCTTTGCAGCCGGAATTCAAGAATTACGCCCATGCCGTCGTTGCCAATGCGAAGGCTTTGGCCGAGACGCTGAAATCCAAGGGTTTCGCCATTATCACCGGCGGCACGGATAACCACCTGATGCTGGTCGATCTGCGCCCGAAGAAGGTGACGGGTGTCGCCGCCGAGAAGGCTCTGGGCCGTGCGCATATCACCTGCAACAAGAACGGCATTCCCTTCGATCCTGAAAAGCCGATGGTCACGAGCGGCATCCGCCTCGGTTCGCCCGCGGCCACCTCGCGCGGCTTCGGCGTGGCGGAGTTTCAGCAGGTCGGCAATCTCATCGCCGAGGTGATCGACGGCCTTGCCAAGAACGGTGAAGAGGGCAATGGCACCGTGGAAGAGGCCGTGAAGGCCAGGGTTCATGCGCTGACGGGTCGCTTCCCGATCTATTGATTGCGCGCAGGCCGGCTTTTCATCGGAGCCGGCTTGACCTTTGCGCCTCTTTCCAACAGGCGGGGATGTATTTTCCGATCAAGTGGATACCGGTTGATCGAAGAAAATGCGATGAGTTCAAGCAACGGAGCTTGTCTTGCGATCCTCGATCGCCAGCCAAGCTCCGGCTGGGCCGGGAAGGCCCGGTTTTCGTTCCGGATTGCCCCGATGCGCTGCCCCTTCTGTGGTTCCTTCGACACGCAGGTGAAGGATAGCCGCCCCGCCGATGACGGCGGCGCGATCCGTCGCCGGCGCGTCTGCACCGATTGCGGCGGCCGTTTCACAACTTTCGAGCGCGTGCAACTGAAGGAACTGATGGTTGTGAAGCGCTCGGGCCGGCGCGTGCCGTTCGACCGCGAGAAGCTCGCGCGCTCCATCGAGATCGCGCTCCGCAAGCGCCCGATCGACCGCGACCGCGTGGAAAGGCTCATCAACGGCATCGTGCGCGAACTCGAGAGCCAGTCCGAGGGCGAGGTGACCAGCGAGGGCATCGGCGCGCTGGTGATGGAGCGCCTGCGGCGGCTGGATCAGGTCGCCTATGTGCGCTTCGCCTCGGTCTACAAGAACTTCAACGCGGCCGAGGAATTCGGAGACATCCTCCGCGAACTCGGGCACGAGGAAGCCTCGGGCGAGGCCGCCGAGGATGGCGGATGATGCAGCGCCTGCGGGATGAAGCCTTCATGCGCGCCGCCATTGCGCTGGCTCGGCGGGGATTGGGACGCACCTGGCCGAACCCCTCCGTAGCGGCGCTGGTGGTGGATGAGAGCGTCGAGCCGCCGGTGGTTCGCGCGCGCGGTTGCACCGCGCCGGGCGGGCGGCCCCACGCCGAAGCGAATGCGGTGACGGCAGCCGGCGAGGCTGCGCGGGGGGCAACGCTCTATGTCACGCTCGAACCCTGCGCGCGGCGCTCGCAGCGGGTGTTCGGGCCGTCCTGCACGGAAGTCATCCTGGAAAGCGGCATAGCCCGCGTGGTGATCGGCGCGGCCGATCCCTCGCCCTTCGCGAGCGGGGAGGGCACGGAGGCCCTGCGCAAGGCAGGCATCGCGGTGGTGACGGGCCTTTGCGAGGCGGAGGCGCGCGAGGTGACGCGCGGCCATTGCCTCCGCGTCTCCGGCCATCGCCCCTTCGTGACCCTCAAGCTCGCGCAGACCGCGGATGGTTTCGCCGGAACCGCAGACCGCAAGCCGATCATGATCACGGGCGAGGAGGCACGCGCCTATGTGCATCGCCTGCGCTCCATCCATGATGCGTTGATCACCGGCATCGGCACGGTGCTGACCGATGATCCCCGGCTCGATGTGCGCCTGCCGGGCATGGCGGGCATGAGCCCGATGCGCGTAGTGCTCGATACCCAGGGTCGCCTGCCCGCTCATGCGCGGATCATCACGCAAGCGGCCAGCGCGCCCGTGCTGGTTCTCTCCGCGCAGGAGCGCAAGCAATTCCATGGCGTTTCCGATCGGGCCGCGAGCCAGGCGAATCCATCGGGCGGACAGGGCGAACAGGCTGTTGAAATCCTTCGTATTCCCAAGACCGAGGATGGCCATCTCGATCTCGCGGCGGCCCTTGGCGCGCTCGCCGCGCAGGGCATCACCCGCGTGATGGTCGAGGCCGGGCCCACGCTTTCCAACGCCTTCGCGAAAGCCGGCTTCATCGACCGCCTCGAACTCCTGACCGGCGCGCATGCCACCGGCCAGGGCCTGCCCGCCATCGGCCCGGACCTTGCCGGATGGATCGCGAAGGCCCAACTCGTGGACGAGCGCATGCTCGGGCCGGACCGGCTCGAAATTCGCAAGGGGCAGGGCTGATGTTCACCGGCATCGTCACCGATATCGGGATTGTGGAACGGGTTGAGGGCGGCTCAAGCCTCAAGCGCTTGAGGATTGCCTGTTCCTACGACCCCGCGACGATCGCGATCGGTGCCTCCATCGCCTGCGCCGGCTGCTGCCTCACGGCCATCGCTGTCGGCGGCGAGGCGGGCGCGAGCTGGTTCGAGGTGGAGGCGGCGGCAGAAACGCTCCGCCTCACCCATGTCGGAACGTGGCAAAAGGGCACGCGCATCAATCTCGAACGCGCGCTGAAGATCGGCGACGAACTCGGCGGCCATATCGTGACCGGGCATGTCGATGCCCTGTCCGAAATCATCTCGCGCGAGGAGGTTACGCCGTCGGATGCCAATTGGGGTGCCACCGCGCGCTTCACGCTTCGCGCGCCGAAACCCCTGCATCGCTTCATCGCGGCCAAGGGCTCGGTCGCGCTCGATGGCGTCTCGCTCACGGTGAACCATGTGGAGGATGATCTCTTCTGCGTGCTGCTCATTCCGCATACCCTCGCGGTCACCACTTTCGGGGAGCGGAAGGCGGGCGAGCCGGTGCATCTCGAGATCGACATGATGGCGCGCTACGCGGCGCGGCTTGCCGAGACCGCGGCGCTTGCCGAGAGGCAGTGAAGCGCCTAAACGCAAGCGCTCAGGATTTCAGGAGTTTGTCATGGCCGAGGCCAAGCGCCGGCAGGCGCCGATTGCAGGCGCGCGCGGTGCCCATATCGTCGTGATCGAGGGGCGCTACTACGACCACCTTAACGACATGCTGCGCGAGGGCGCGACGGCGGCGATCGCTGCGGCTGGCGCGGAATTCGAGATCATCACCGTGCCCGGCGCGCTGGAGATTCCCGTCGCCATGGCGATCCGCGCCGAACAGCAGCCGAAGCCCGATGGTTTCGTGGCGCTTGGCGTGGTCATTCGTGGCGAAACCTCGCATTATGACATCGTCTCGGTGCAGGCGAACCGCGCGCTGATCGATTATTCAACGAGCCATGCCATGCCCTTCGGCAACGCGATTCTCACGGTGGAGAGCGAGGCGCAGGCGGAAGCGCGCGCCAACCCGGCGAAGGGCGACAAGGGGGGCGATGCCGCCCGTGCTGCCCTCACGCTTGTCGCTCTCAAGCGCGGAGCCGGCCGATGATCGAGCAAGGCAAGAAGATCCGCTCGCGCGATCGCTCGGTCAGCCGGGGCGAAAAGCGCGCCGCGGCGCGCCTCGCGGCCGTGCAGGCGCTCTACCAGATGGAACTCGCGGGGAAAGGCCTCAACGAGGTCTTCGCCGAGTTCGAGAGTTTCTGGATGGGTCGCGAGATCGAGGGTGACCAGTACAAGCCCGCCGAGGCTGCCCTGTTCCGCCTCATCCTCGAAGGGGTGCTCGCCGACCAGGTGGCGCTGGACCAGGCGGTGGACCGCATTCTCGAGGGCTGGCCGCTGAAGCGCGTGGAAGCCATCATGCGCGCGACCCTGCGCGCCGGTGCCTTCGAGCTCAAGCATGGCAGGGATGTGCCGCCGCGCGTCATCCTCTCGGAATATGTCGATATCGCCTCCGCCTTCCTCGAAAAGGACGAGGTGGGCATGGTCAATGCCGTGCTCGACAAGCTGGCGCGCGACTATCGCGCCGAGGACCTGGCGAAATCCGCGCCCGCGCGCGAGGGCTGAGGCACCATGACCGGCGCCGATACGCCCGGCGAATTCGAGCTGATCGCGCGCTTTTTCGCGCCGCTCGCCGGGCCGGGCGCCTTCGGGCTTGCTGATGATGCCGCAACGCTCGATCTCCCGGCGGGCGAAAGCCTTGTCGTCACCAAGGACATGATCGTCGAGGGCGTGCATTTCTTTGGCGAGGATGCGCCCGCTTCCATCGCGCGCAAGGCTTTGGCCGTGAACCTCTCGGATCTTGCGGCCAAGGGCGCGCATCCCCTGGGGTTTGTGCTCGGGTTCGGGCGCACGCGGAAGCAGGGGGAGGCGTGGCTGGCCGGTTTCGCGGCGGGCCTTGCGGCGCTCTCGCGCGAAAGCGGCTGTGCGCTCCTGGGCGGAGACACGGTGAACGCGCCGGCGCTCACGCTCTCCATCACCGCCTTCGGAACGGTGCCCCGGGGGCGCATGGTGCCCCGGCAGGGCGGCGCGCCGGGTGATCTCGTCTATGTCTCGGGAACGATCGGCGATGCCGCCCTCGGGCTTCGCCTGCGCCTCGCGCCCGATGCCCCCTGGGCGCGCGCCCTTGAGCCGGAACACCGCCATTTCCTGTTCGACCGTTATCTTCATCCCCGACCGCGCAATGCGCTCTCGCCCGCCTTGCTCGCCCATGCGCGGGGTGCAATGGACGTTTCGGATGGGCTCGTGGGCGATGCGGACAAGCTCGCGAGCCGCCTCGGCGGGCGTTTCGAGATTGGTGACGTGCCGCTCTCGGATGCGGCCCGCGCAGCCTTGCTCGCCGAGCCTGCGCTCATCGAAACGCTCCTCACCGGGGGCGATGATTACGAGATCCTCTGCGTCATCCCGCCGGATCAAGCCGGGGCCTTCGAAGGGGCGGCACGGGAGGCAGGCGTGCCGATGGCGCGCATCGGCACGCTGGGTGAGGCGGGCGGGGTGCGTGTTTGGCGCAACCCTGATGGCCGCGAACGTCGCTTCACGCGGCGCGCCTATGCGCATAGTTTCTAAGGATACGAGACGAGAGCGGTCGATCTGACTGAATGAGATTGACCGCTCTAAGCTCTTGATTTACCGCATTTTCTTTCGAAGAGCCGGTATCTGCTTCTTCGAAAAAATGCTCTAGAGCATGATGTGTTCAGACGGAAGCACATCATGCTCTTATCTTGTTATTATCGCATGCTTTTTTGTGAAAAACCGGATTCCACTTTTTCACAGCATGCTCTAAGAGGAACGTTCCATGGCCCATGATGATGCGCTCGCCCGGCGCAATGCGCTGGTGCTCTCGGGCGCGCAGGCCTTGGCCGGGGCCAATGCCTCGGTGGTCTTCGCCACGGGCGCGCTGGTGGGGGCCTCGCTCGGGCCGTCGCCGGCCTGGGCCACGGCGCCCACGACGACCTTCGTGCTCGGCACGGCGCTGGCCACCATGCCCGCGGCCTATCTGCTGCGCAGGCTCGGGCGCCGCGCGGCCTATCAATATGGCGCTGCCATGGGGCTGCTGGCGGGCCTGCTCGCGGCCTATGCCGTGCGCGAGGGGTCGTTCGCCCTGTTCATGATCGCGACGGCGATGTGCGGCTGCTACCAGGCCTTTGTCGTGAACTATCGTTTCGGCGCGACGGATAATGCGAGCCCCGGCTTCCGCCCCAAGGCGATCGCCTGGGTGCTCGCGGGCGGCATCGCCGCGGCCTTCGTGGGGCCGCAGCTCGTGATCCACACCATGGACATGATGCCGCCTTTCACCTTCATGGCGAGCTATATCGGCCAGGCGCTCGTGGCGGGGCTGAGCATTTTCCTGCTGTTCTTCTTCCGGAACGCACCCGCGCCGGCCGCCGGATCGCAGGAGCCGGCTCGGCCCTTGCGCGAAATCCTGAAATCGCGCCGCCTGAAACTCGCCATCGGCATTTCGGCCATCGCGCAGGCGCTGATGAATTTCATCATGACCGCGACCCCGCTTGCGATGATCGGCTGCTTCCACACGACGACCGAGGCGACCCTGGCCATCCAGTGGCATATCGTGGGGATGTTCCTGCCCGGCTTCTTCACCGGCCCGCTGATTGCCCGGTTCGGCGTCTACAAGGTGATCGCCGCGGGCCTGATCCTGCTTGCGCTCTGTGGAATCGTGGGGCTTTCCGGCATCACCATCGCGCATTTCAACACCGCGCTCATCCTGCTGGGCGTGGGCTGGAATTTCGCCTTCGTCGGTGCATCCGCGGTGGTGGCCGAGGGCCAGAAGCCCTCCGAACGCAACCTGGTGCAGGGTTTCACCGATCTCGTGATCTTTTCGGTCACGGCGCTTGCCTCGCTGTCTTCCGGCAAGCTGCTTGCGGGATTCGGCTGGGCGAGCCTCAACATCGCGCTTTTTCCCTTCATCATCGCCGCTCTTGCGATGGTCGCACTGCTGCTGCGCGACGATCGCCGGCGCGTTTCGGGCTGATGCGGCTCATTCCCGGTCGAAAACGCAGGCTTGCCCCGAAATGGGGGCTTGGAGAAGTGGTTGAAGCTTTGTAAACCCGTGCGCGACCCGCAGGACCGGACCGTGGCAGGGGGCTTCGTTCGGGGAGCCTGCGGAAAACAAGAACACTTCGATTGAAACGCAGAACGGGCACGACATGACACCACTTCTCGTGATCATCGCGCTGGGAGCGCTCTCCATCCTTTATGCCGTCATCACCATCAATCAGGTGATGAGCAAGGATGCGGGCAGCCAGCGCATGCAGGAAATCGCCGCCGCCGTTGCGGAAGGCGCTCAGGCCTATCTCAACCGCCAGTACAAGACGATCGCGCTCGTGGGCGTGGTGATCTTCGTCGGCACGTGGTTCCTGCTGGGCTTGCCCGTCGCTATCGGCTTCCTGATCGGTGCGGTGCTTTCGGGCGCGGCCGGCTATATCGGCATGAACGTCTCGGTGCGCGCCAATGTGCGCACGGCGCAGGCCGCGATGCAGAGCCTCGCGGGTGGCCTCGACCTCGCCTTCAAGGCGGGTGCCGTGACCGGCATGCTCGTGGCGGGCCTCGCGCTCCTCGGCGTGGCGGTCTACTACATGATCCTCACGCAGTTCATGGGCCACGCGCCCGCGAGCCGCACCGTGATCGACGCGCTGGTGGCGCTCGGCTTCGGCGCTTCGCTCATCTCGATCTTCGCGCGTCTTGGCGGCGGCATCTTCACGAAGGGCGCTGACGTCGGCGCCGACCTCGTGGGCAAGGTGGAAGCCGGCATTCCCGAGGATGACCCGCGCAACCCCGCCGTGATCGCCGACAATGTGGGCGACAACGTGGGTGACTGCGCCGGCATGGCGGCCGACCTCTTCGAGACCTATGCGGTGACGATCGTCGCCACGATGGTTCTCGCGGCGATCTTCTTTGCCGGCCAGGCGAGCCTTGCGAGCGCGATGATCTACCCGATGATGATCGGTGGCGTCTGCATCCTCACCTCGATCATCGGCACCTATTTCGTGAAGCTCGGCGCCAATGGTTCGATCATGGGCGCGCTTTACAAGGGCCTCATCGCCACCGGCGTCCTCTCCATCGGGGGCCTCTGGGTCGCGACGCAGTTCACCATCGGCTGGGGCTCGATCGGCACGGTGGGCGGCCAGAGCATCACCGGCGGCGCGCTTTTCCTCTGCGGCCTCGTGGGCCTCGCGGTGACCGCGGCGATCGTGTGGATCACCGAATATTACACCGGCACCGGCATGCGCCCGGTGAACTCGATCAGCCAGGCCTCGGTGACCGGCCATGGCACCAACGTCATCCAGGGCCTCGCGGTCAGCCTCGAATCGACGGCGCTGCCGACCCTCGTCATCGTCGCGGGCGTGATCCTCACCTATAACCTGGCGGGGCTTTTCGGCACGGCGATCGCCACGGCCTCCATGCTCGGCCTCGCCGGCATGATCGTGGCGCTCGACGCCTTCGGCCCCGTGACGGATAATGCCGGCGGCATCGCCGAGATGGCGGGCCTGCCCAAGGAAGTGCGCAAGTCGACCGACGCGCTCGACGCGGTGGGCAACACCACGAAGGCGGTCACCAAGGGCTATGCGATCGGTTCGGCGGGTCTCGGCGCGCTGGTGCTCTTCGCCGCTTACAACTACGACCTGCAATACTTCATTGCGGAAGCGAACAAGGCGGGCTCGACGGCGTTCCCCTATTTCAAGGGCATCGGGACGATCGATTTCGGCCTCGCCAACCCTTACGTGGTGGTGGGCCTGCTGCTCGGCGGCCTTATCCCCTACCTCTTCGGCGGCATCGCGATGACGGCCGTGGGCCGCGCGGCCGGCGACGTGGTGGTGGAAGTGCGCCGCCAGTTCAAGGAGAAGCCGGGCATCATGGACGGCACGGAGAAGCCGGATTATGCCCGCGCTGTCGACATGCTGACCAAGGCCGCCATCCGCGAGATGATCATCCCCTCGCTGCTGCCGGTTCTGGCGCCTGTCGTCATCTTCTTCGGCGTGAACGCCATTGCCGGCAAGGCGCAGGCCTTCGCGGCGGTGGGCGCGATGCTGCTGGGCGTGATCGTGACGGGCCTGTTCGTCGCCATCTCGATGACCTCGGGCGGCGGCGCCTGGGACAACGCGAAGAAATCCTTCGAGGACGGCTTCGTGGACCAGGATGGCGTGCGCCACATGAAGGGCTCGGATGCGCACAAGGCGTCGGTGACCGGCGACACTGTCGGCGATCCCTACAAGGACACCGCCGGCCCGGCCGTGAATCCGGCCATCAAGATCACGAACATCGTGGCGCTGCTGCTGCTCGCGATCCTCGCGCATTGACTGGAACAATAGCGAAGCCCTGCCTCTTGGCGAGCTTCGCAATTGGCCACTTCAACAGGGACTGATTCCTGAAGCGGCGCCGCTTGCGCCGTTTTTTTTTTCCGTTAGCCTCGCTCGTATCGAAGATGGGGAGGCTGATCGATGAAGAAGACATTGATCCTGATCGCAGTGTGTTCGGGGGTTTCCTTCCAATACTCCGCTGTCCCGGCCCTCGCTTACGATCCGCTTTGCGATCAGGTGAAAAGCCGGGCAGATAAGGCCCGCTGTCAGTGCAATTCGGACGCGGGAGGGGTCGTTCGGCGGCGCCCGAACGACAGGGGAAAGGAGGCGATTTACTGGTCGCGTCCCAGGCGGCCAGCCGCTGTCGCTCAGGTCAGCGCATGCATGCGCAGCAAAGGTTTTCCGACGTAATCATTCGTCGCTTCGGAGACGACGAGCTTTCCGCTGAGGGAAACATCACACCGCGCTGGCGCCGAGGCGGCGGAAGATACCGCCGAGAAAGCTCGATTCCTGGCCGCCCGTGGGCGTTGTACGCGAGATGAAATCGAACACGACGCCATCCTTCAGGCCATAATCGGCGACGCGCGTGACGCGGTTCTTGTCATCGAGGTAGAAGGCGATCACCCGCGGGGGAAACTCCGCGGGTTTTTTGTTGGTTCTGCTGGACTTGTGTTTTTCTGGTGATGCGCCAATCTTGGCCTGTGTCAAAACAACCGGACCTCTTTCTAGGACTGCTTCCGGTCGAGGATATCAACCGAACGCTGAACCTCGAACTCGAGGTGGGACCCGTGGTGTTCAGCCGTGCCGCCCAGCGACACGCGGCGGCCCGGCATCCCTCGGAATATCCGTTCTTGCAGCCTCACGTCGCGGCGATTGTCGCCGCCCCGCTCTATCTGGGAGATGATTTTCGCAACCTGGGCAAGATCGAGCTGATTGGCACAGCCCATGGCCTAACCGGGTTTGCGCTGGTCGCCATAACCATCCAAAGAGACAAGCAGGGACATTATCATGTCGCAAGCCTCTATCCGGTCTCGCGAGGCAAGATCGAAAGCCGGAAGGCGAAAGGCTTTCTGAGGCCGGTTCACAAAAAATAAGGGGGCTTGCGCCCCCTTTTGATCGAACTGAATTGCCGGGTTGCCCAGTTCCGGATCTCTTCACCGATTGCTCGGCTACTTTGCCTGCTTGAACATGTTCTCGCAGGCGCGTGAGGAGGCCGTTCTCACCTCAATTCCGATCTCCATGAATTCTAGCGCGACATATGGTTTTTTCAAGAGGCATTACCCTTCCTCACACCGCGCTGGCACCGAGGCGGCGGAAGATGCCGCCGAGAAAGCTCGATTCCTGGCCGCCCGTGGGCGTTGTGCGCGAGATGAAATCGAACACGACGCCATCCTTCAGGCCATAATCGGCGACGCGCGTGACGCGGTTCTTGTCATCGAGGTAGAAGGCGATCACCCGCTGGTCGGTGACGCGGTCATTGAGCGCGAGCACGGGGCGCGAGAGCTTCTGGGAGATGTAGTAATAGGTCTGCCCGCCCACGGTGGAGGTGGCGGAGGGCGTGCCCATCACCAGCAGCACCTGTTCGGCCGAGGAGCCGACCTTGATCTGCGCCAGGGCCTTCTCGTCGAGCACATAGCCGCGCTGGCCGATGCTCTGATCGGCGCAGCCGGCGGTCGCAAGAAGCAGGGCCGCGATCGCCGTGGCGCCAGCCAGGCCGGGCAGGGTGCGCATCGTCATGCGTAAAACTCCATTCGATCGGAACGCGCTCGCGGAAGATGCGGGTGGAACCCGCGCCCGCAAGCCGGATGTTGGGGCCTTGGATGCCCTTTTCGGCTGCGAAAGACAATCATTCGATTGCGGAGAAATGAAGATTGAAAAACGCTGCGGCCTCCGCCACAAGCGGCGGCAAGCTCGGTTTTTTTCGCCTTTGGTTGTTCCCTACCGCAGGATTTCCATGTTCGGCTGGTTGTTCCGCTCCCGCTCGGTGCCTGATGCGACGAGGCTGTTTCTCGATCTCGTCGCGGCTGCGCGCAATCCCGTCGCCTATCGGGATCATGGCGTCGCGGATAGCTTCGAGGGCCGTTTCGAGCGGCTCGCCCTGGTGACGACGCTGGTTTTGCGGCGGCTTTCGAAGATGCCTCCTCCGGCCGAGGCCGTGGGGCAGGAGCTGGTGGACCAGCTCTTCCGGCATCTCGATGATGGTTTCCGCCGTTCGGGCGTGGGTGATCTCTCGGTCGGCAAGAAGGTGAAGGCGCTGGCGCAGGGCTTCTATGGCCGTGCCGGGGCCTATACCGATGCGATTGAATCCGGGGATGAGGCGCTGCTCCGCGCAGCGCTCGCGCGCAATCTCTACGGCTCCGAGCGGATGCCGGAGGACGTGCCGGCCGGGCTTCTGGCCGAGATCGTCGACATGATCGCAACCCTCGATTCGAAGGATCTCGCCGGGCTTCTGGCCGGCGATGCCCTGGCGGGAGGCCGGGCATGAGCAAATCCAAGATCCCGGCCAAGATCCCGACCAAGAGCCCGGCCAAGAGCCCGGCCAAGCTTCCCGCCCTGCCCTATACCGAGCCGCTTCCGGTGACGACACTAAGGGGCGAGACGCATCTCGTGCTGAAGCCCGATGCCGAAACACGAGCGCGGATCGCGAAGTTCGCAGGGCTTCACGCGCTCGATCGCTTCGAGGCGAACCTGATGCTGCGCCCCAGGCATGATGGCTCGGTGGACGTCAACGGCCATGTCGAGGCCGAGACGCAGCCGATCTGCGTCGTCACGCTCGAGCCCTTCGCCGATCGCGTCTCCGAGCCGGTGGAGGCGACCTTCGCGCCGCCGGAGGTGCTGGCGCGCCTCGCCGAGCGCGAAGTGGAGGAAGACGAGGATGCGCTCGTCGATGGCAGTCCCGAGTTGCCGGACGAGATCGTCAACGGCCATATCGATCCGGCGGCTCTCGCGGTGGAATATCTGATCCTCGGGCTTGACCCCTATCCGCGCAAGCCGGATGCCGATTTCGCCGAGATCAAGATCGGTGAGGACATGATTTCGCCTTTCGCGGCGCTCAAGGCCCTGAAATCGGATGAGGGCAAGGGCTGATCGCGGCCGCATGGCGCTTGCAAGCGGCCTTCGCGCATTCTAATCGAACCCACCGGTGTCGCGGAGCGTCCTGCCTGCCGGTTCGAATGCCGGCGCGTCGGCCGGTCGAGGAGTGAACACCGGATGAGCGACGAGGCCCAGGCTCACGAGCCGCGCAGAAGCGGGCGCAATCTGCGCATCTCGCTCGATGCGATGGGTGGCGATTTCGGTCCCGCGGTGACTGTGCCCGGCGCGGCGCTGGCGCTGGAACGGCACCCCGATTGCGAATTCCTGCTGTTCGGCCGCGAAAGCGAGATCAGCGCCGAACTCGACAAGCACCCCGCTCTGAAGGCCCGCGCCCGGGTGATCCACGCGGATGTCGTGGTCTCCATGGACGAGAAACCGAGCCAGGCCCTGCGTCACGGCCGCTACAAATCCTCAATGTGGATGGCCGTCGACGCCGTGCGCAAGGGCGAGGCGGATGTCTGCTGTTCCGCCGGCAATACCGGCGCATTGATGGTGATGACCCGTTTCTGCCTGCGCATGATGCTGGGCATCGACCGCCCGGCACTGGCCTGCATGTGGCCCACCGCGCGCGGGGAAAGCATCGTGCTCGATGTCGGCGCCTCCATCGGTGCCACGGCGGAAAACCTGGTGGACATGGCGATCATGGGCTCGGCGATGGCGCGGATCGTGTTCGATCTCGAGCGCCCTTCGGTCGGGCTGCTGAATGTCGGCGTCGAGGAGATCAAGGGCTTGGAGCAGGTGAAGGAGGCCGGCAGTATCCTGCGCGAGGCCAACCTCCCGAACATGAACTATATCGGCTTCGTCGAGGGCGATGACATCGGCAAGGGCCGTTCGGATGTGGTCGTCACGGAAGGCTTTGCCGGGAATATCGCGCTGAAGACCGCCGAGGGCACCGCGAAGCAGATCGGCGATTACCTCAGAAGCGCCATCCAGTCGTCATTCCTGGCGAAGATCGGCTATCTTCTGGCGCGCGGCGCGTTCAATTCCCTGCGCAGCAAGATGGACCCGCGCCGGGTGAATGGCGCGGTCTTCCTCGGGCTCAACGGCGTGGTGGTGAAGAGCCATGGCGGCACGGATGCCCTGGGCTTTGCAAGCGCCGTGGATGTGGCCTACGACATGGCGAAATATGATTTGATGGCGAAGATCGGCTCGGCCCTGGCCGAACGCGGCGACTGGGTTCTGCCCGGCGCCTCTTCCGCCATGGTCGAGAACCGCGCCGGCGAAGACCCGGCCGAAAGGGAAACGGGATCAGCCTGATGCGTCGCTCGCGGATTGCCGGCGTGGGGAGCTTTCTGCCCGCGCGCATCGTCACGAATGCCGAACTTTCAGAGCGGATGGACACGTCCGACGAGTGGATCCGCCAGCGCACCGGCATCGGCCAGCGCCATATCGCGGCCGAGGGCGAGACAACCAGCATGCTCGGGCTGAAGGCGGCGGAGGCGGCGCTCGCCCATGCCGGCCTCGCCGCGCAGGATATCGACCTCATCGTCCTGGCGACCGCCACGCCGGATTATACCTTTCCCTCCACCGCCACACAGGTTCAGGCAGCGCTCGGCATCACCCATGGCGCGGCCTTCGATGTCGCGGCGGTGTGCTCGGGCTTCGTCTATGCATTGACGGTTGCGGACAAGTTCATCACCTCCGGCGCGAACAAGCGCGCGCTGGTGATCGGTGCGGAGACCTTCTCGCGCATTCTCGATTGGGAAGATCGCACCACGGCCGTGCTCTTTGGCGATGGCGCGGGCGCGGTCGTGCTTGAGGCGATCGACGGCAAGGGGGATGCCGCGGATACGGGCATTCTCACCACGCATCTGCGCTCGGACGGGCGTCATCGCGCGAAGCTCTATGTCGATGGCGGCCCGTCCTCCACCGGTACCGTCGGTCATCTGCGCATGGAAGGCCGCGAGGTCTTCAAGCATGCCGTGGGCATGATCACGGATGTCATCGTCGATGCCTTCGCAGCCACGGGCTATTCGGCTGAGACAATCGACTGGTTCGTGCCGCATCAGGCGAACCAGCGCATCATCACCGCCAGCGCGGACAAGCTCGGCATCGCGCCCGGCAAGGTGGTGATGACGGTCGACATGCATGGCAATACCTCCGCCGCCTCCATTCCGCTCGCGCTGGATGTTGCGGTGAGGGATGGCCGGATCCAGCGCGGCCAGATCGTGCTGATCGAGGCGATGGGTGGTGGATTCACCTGGGGATCGGCGCTTTTCCGCTTCTAGCGAAGCCTGGCAGCAGGGTTGAAGCTTGACCCTGCGACCGCTTGTTAATAGCTTCAGGAAATCAGAAGGATAGATTTGAAGATTCTGCGCCGTTGTCGGGGTGGCCGCAACAAGAAGAGAATGGCCGCCGTTAGCTCGGCCAATTGAGGGAGTTGAACATGGCTGGGCGCACCATTACCCGTGCCGATCTTTGTGAGGCCGTCTACCAGAAGCTTGGCCTGAGCCGGGCCGAATCGGCCGAACTCGTCGAGACCGTGCTCAAGGAAATCAGCGACACGCTGGTTTCCGGCGAGACCGTGAAGCTCTCTTCCTTCGGTTCGTTCATCGTCCGGGAGAAGGGCGAGCGCATTGGCCGCAACCCGAAAACCGGTGTTGAAGTTCCAATCACCCCGCGCCGCGTGCTGGTGTTCAAGCCGTCCAATGTGATGAAGGCGAGGATCAACGGCGACGAGGCCGCCGACGACGATTGACTTCGAACAATTTCCGGTCGCCTTTTTTCCCGATAGAGACATGCACCGGGGCGCTCCGTCCGCTTCCAGGCGGTCGGGCCAAACCGACAGGATTCCACCTGTTTCGGCACCCGGGGGAGGGGGCTGATGGACAAGGCACCGGACGCGTACCGGACAATCAGCGAGGTGGGCGAGGATCTCGACATCGCGCAGCATGTCCTGCGTTTCTGGGAAACACGATTTCCGCAGATCAAGCCCCTGAAGCGCGGAGGCGGTCGCCGTTACTACCGGCCCGATGATGTCGAGTTGCTCAAGGGTATCCGGCATCTGCTCTATCGCGAGGGTTACACGATCAAGGGTGTGCAGCGCATCCTGAAGGAGCAGGGCGCCAGGGCCGTGCAGGCCGTGGGTCGCGCCGACGGGCTCGTGCCCGGCCTCGCGCCGGCCTCACCGAATGATGCCTTCGAGGATGATGCCTTCGAGGATGATGCCTTCGAGAATGATGCCTTCGAGGATGTTGCGCCACCACCCGCGGCCCATGCGCCGCCCGAACCACCGCGCCGGACGCAGGCTCCTCCGCCTCCGGAAATCCTCACTCCGGTCCCTGCTTCATCGCAGCAGCTCGTCCTGGCGCTGCAGCCTGCACCGCAGGCCGTCGAGCCGCCATCGACGGCGAGCCGCATGAAGGAAGGTCAGGTCTCGTTCACGCGAGGCGGATTGGGCGCGCGACCTTCCTCCATGCCGCCGAACGAACCGTCATTAGCCGGGCAGGCCGCTTCGATCTCGCCGCAGCCCGCGCATCCCTTCGCCCGGAAAGCCTTCCTCGATGCGCTGAACGAACTGGAATCGGCGCGCGCCGCGATCGGCCGCATCCTTGCGAGCCGCCATCGCCCCGGTGGCGATTGATCACGGCGGCTTTGCCTTAGAGCATGCTGTGAAAAAGTGGAATCCGGTTTTTCACAAAAAAGCATACGATAATAATAAGATAAGAGCATGCTGTGAAAAAGTGGAATCCGGTTTTTCACAAAAAGCATGCGATAATAATAACATAAGAGCATGATGTGCTTCCGTCTGAACACATCATGCTCTAAGGGCGGTTGTTCATCCCGGTAGGAAGCCCGTCGCCATCAGGAAGCGCCGCAACACCCCGCGCATCGGCTCGAAGCGGAAAGTCACTGTCTTGACGCCGGCCGGCAGGATGACCGCGCGGAAGATGCCGTTGGCACGCAGAACCGGCGTGGATTTCCCGTCGATTTCCGCAAACCACCAGGGGTGCCAGATGTCGTTCAGCAGCAGCACGCCGCCGCGCTGGGCATCGGTTTCCACCGTGATCTCGGTGTTGGTGTAGCGCGTGATCCTTGCCGTTCCGCCGAGGCGCGTGCGCGGCAGGGGCAGCGAGGTGCGCTCGATATAGGCGACGCGGCGGAAATCGGTGCCCGGCCATTCGCCGAGTTGCAGCAGCCGGGTCTGATCCACGATCTGCGCCTCGTTCACCACCATCACGCGGGGCAGCGCATCCGGGTTCTCGTAGATATAGGCGTCCTTCGTGCGCGCCACGAGCGGCAAGGGGTTGGAGCGAATGCGCGGGTCGACCTCGGCGATCGGCGCGCCGATCGCGATGAAGCGCAGGCCCATCAGGTTCGCGAAGGGCGAGCGGTAGGAGGGGAAGAGCGGGGCGAAATTATGCTGCTCGATGCCGGCGACCTGGTCGCCAGCGCCGGTGGCCGTGGCGTAATGCTTCAGGCGCAGCGGGTTGTAGCCCAGGGTATTCTCGAGGCCATGCACAAGGCCGAGATTGGGCCAATGGAAGCCGAGCCCGGCAATCTCCACGCGGTCACGGCGCGTGCCATCCTCGACGATGTGCTTCTTGAGTTCGAGGATGGTGTCGTTCTGCGTCTCAAGCCGAAGCGCGTCATATTCGGCGATGGGAAGGCCGGTGGAATCACTGGGACGCATGTTCCAGCCGAAATCGGCCGCGAGCAGAGCCGCGAAGGTCGTCGCCGCGAGAACGGGGCGCCTGAGGGCGATCGGCCGCACCAGGAGCACGACGATGAAAGTCGCCGCAACGAAGCCGAAGGCGATCAGGATATCGAAAGCGGATTGCTGCAGCTTGCCGAGCCAGATCGCCATGCCGATGGCCGCCGCGAACCCCGTGACCACAAGGCCGCCGAGCACGACTATCGCACCGCGCCCGATCTCCTCGCCGCGGCGGATCAGATGATCGAGGCCGAACCCGGCTAGGAAGGCCCCGAGCGCGCTGACGAGGAACAGCGAATCCGCCGGTCGCCGGAAGAGCGAAACACCCGGAAGCGCGTGGTAGAGCACACCGAAGATCGGCGTGTATTTCCCCAGCGCGTAGAGGATCATCAGAATGAACATGATGCCCAGCGCCATGAAGCGATGGCCATAGGCCCGGCGCGAGGTGAGCCACAGGACGATGGCCGCGAAGGGCAGCACGCCCATGTAGAAATTCGCCATGTTCCGCGCCACGACGAGATTGACGATATAGGGCCAATGGACGCTCGGCGCGCCCCAATACTGCTCATTCGGCCCAATCGTCCCGAAGAGGTTCGCGACAAGCAGGGTGAGCAGGCTCGAGGGATGCAGCGAGCCCATCTCCGCATCGGCAATGGTGAAATGCGGGCGGTTCGATTCGGCGGCGAAGCTCAGCACCAGGATGGTCGGCAGAGCGATGATCGCCGTGCCGACGACCAGGCCGGCCAGCAGCGGCTTCAATGTCGCGCGGAAGCGCCCGACAAAGGCGCCGCCGGTCATCCAGTAGGCCACGACATAGCCGCCCAGCGCGACAAGCGTGAGGAATGCCACCTGGTCCGGGTCAAGCGCGGTCAGTGCCGCGAACATCCCGGCAAGCGCGCCATAACGTGCCGAGCCAAGGCGCAGGCCGCGCTCGAGCATCCACAAGGCCCAGGGAAAATAGATGAGCGAAAAAATCTGCCCCGTATGCTGGATGCGCCAGGATGCCGCCCCGCCATAGGCAAAGGCGATGGCCGCCACAAGGGCCGCCGCGGGGTGCCAGCGCCGGTCCCGCCCGAAGCCCAGCACGCCGAAGGCGCCAAACAGCAGGCCGAGAAACGTCACGCCATCCACCATCCGCATGGACGGATCGGGCGTCAGCGAGGCCAGAAGCAGATGGGGCGGGGAGAAGATCAGCGATTGCGGGTCGGCGATCTGCGGGTGCCCGCCGAACACGAAGGGCGCCCAGAAAGGGCTTTCGCCGCGATGGAGTGATTGGGCCAGAAACACCACCTGCGCGTGAAAATGCGCCTTCGCATCCCATGGAATGGTAACGGCGCCCGAGAGCCAGGGCCAGGCCAGTCCCGCCCAGACCAGCACCAGCAGGCCGGAAGCCGACAGCCAGACCCGCGCATCATCCCCCGGAGGAACAACCGGGGGGTAGGTGATGCGGGGCAGAGGGACCGTGGAAAGGTCCCTCCCCGGTTCAGGTGATTTCTGGAGCATGCATCCCCCTCACGCCCTGGGAACCGACGGGTTCTCCCTGACCGGTCAGTCCGTCAGCGGCGCATGGGCGACCATCGCATCGAAATCGATGAAATGGCCGGCGCGGTCACGCTTGGAAGCAAGGTAGCGCACGTTCTCGGCCGTCGGGCGGCCATAGGCGCGATTATCGGCCACGACCTCGAGACCCGACGCCTTCAGCGCGCCGATCTTCTCGGGGTTGTTGGTCATCACGCGGACGCTGGTCACGCCGAGCCTGCGCAGCATCTCGGCCGCGAAGTCGAAGCGACGCTGGTCGAGGCCGAAGCCCAGAACCTCGTCGGCATCATAGGTGTCCCAGCCCTGCGACTGGAGCTTGTAGGCGCGCATCTTGTTGGCAATGCCGTTTCCGCGGCCCTCCTGATCGAGGTAGAGCAGGATGCCGCCATCGGCCTGCGCCATCTTCTGCACGGTGCCGCGCAGCTGGTCGCCGCAATCACACTTCAGTGAGCCGAAAAGGTCGCCGGTGAGGCAGGCGGAATGCATGCGGATGGCCACGGGCTTTGCGAAATCCGGCTTGCCGACGATGATCGCCACCTGGTCGCGCAGGCCTTCGCCGCCGCGGAACACCACGAACTCGGTCTCGGCCGCGAATTCCAGCGGCACGGGCGCGCGGCCGACGATCTGGATGGCCTTCACCTGCGCCGCACGATAAGCGCGGATGTCCTTCAGCGAAACGCGCACAAGATCATCGGTCAGCGCCGAAGCCGGCACCGGAATGGCATAGACGGCCGGGGTGAGCAGCGCGAGGCGCGCCAGCTCGATCGCGCCTTCGTCCGGCATGGTGGTGGGTGAAACCGGCGCGTCGATCCGCGCATCGATCTTCAGGGCCAGCGTTTCCACACGCGCCGCATCCGGCACCGGAAAGGCCACGATACCGGGCTGCTGACGATCCAGACCCAGACGACGCAGGCGCGCCGCGGGGATGATGAGCCGAGCGCGGCCCGGGGCGAGCGTGTCGAGGCCTTCCGCGATCCGCTGGGTCAGAGCGTCCACCAGAAGCACGACGAGGGCTTCCCCCCCTTCCAGAACCGCCACGGGGCGGCCGGCGCGGAATTCGGCGATGGCGCGATCTACCGCGCGTTCATCCGCAGTATCGAAAAGCCCAAGAACTTCGGCAACTTTGCTCATCTCACTTCCAATCAGTCCATGTTTGCGGTCTTTTCGACGGAGGAATTCCATCGGATGGACACCGTGTTCACACTCGGTTGAGGCACTTATCACAAGTGAAGATGAACGCAGGCTGTCTGAGCGCGCACCCGGTTTAAAATTCCTTGCCTTTGGCGGCACTGTCCCTTCAGAACGAAAAGCGTTGTCCTTCCGCGGGCCGCTTCCGGGCGGTGAAAGCACCATGCTTCCTTCTACGTGCCAGAGCGCTGAACCGTTCCGTTTTTTTCGTGCGAACGATGCGGATCGCCCGTTCATCGTCGCGCAGCTCGGCCAATCGCTCGACGGGCGCATCGCAACCGTCACGGGCGACAGCAAGTATATCGGCAGCCGCCCTTCGCTCGCCCATCTCCATGCCATCCGCGCCCATGTGGATGCGGTTGTGGTGGGCATCGGCACGGTTCTGGCGGATGATCCGAAACTCAATGTGCGGCTTTGCGAAGGCCCGAATCCGGCGCGCGTCGTCATCGATGCGAAGGGCCGGCTCCCGGCCGCCGCGCAATGTCTCGACGGTTCCGATGGTGCGCGGCGGGTCGTGCTGCGCGGCCCGGATGCGAGAGGCGAGACCCTGCCTGCGGGCGTCGAGGTTCATCGCCTGCCCACAAGTGCTGCGGGGCGGTTCGATCTCGTGGAACTCGCGCGGGCGTTGCGGCGTCTCGGTTTTGAGCGCGTGCTGCTGGAAGGCGGCGCGGCGATGATCTCGCAGGCGATCGATGCCGGCATCGTCGATCGGCTGCACCTCATGGTCTCGCCCGTGCTGATCGGCTCCGGCCAGCCCGGTCTCGAGCTCGAACCGGTGCAGCGCCTGGCCGATGCCCGGCGTCCTGTCGTGGAGGTGACTTTGCTCGGCGAGGGCGAGGTGTTATTCGATTGCGACATCAGTTCCAGGAAAAGGGGTTGACCATGGCATCGGGAACCGAACCGCAATCCTATTCCAGCGCGCAGAAGGTGCTGCACTGGCTCATCACGCTGCTGGTGCTGATGATGGCTCCCATCGGATTCTACATGGTCAACCGCGGGGAGAAGACCAATTTCGACGCGCTCACCAACACGCTCTACACCAACCACAAGACCTTCGGCTTCCTCTTCCTGATGCTCGTCGCCTTGCGCATCGTCATCCGCTCCCGGCAGGGTGTTCCCGCGCCGGTCTCCACGCTCACGCCATTCGAGCGCCTTGCCTCCGAGGCGGTGCACAAGGGCTTGTATGCGTTGATGGTTCTCGTGCCGCTGCTCGGCTGGGCAGGTGTATCGGCCTTTCCGGCGCGCGGCATCCTCTTCGGGCTTTCGCTGCCGCCGATCATGCCGGTGAACGCGGATCTCGCGAAGTTTCTCCTTCAACTCCATGGCTACGCGGCCGTCGCCATGCTGGTGCTGATCGCGGCGCATTTCACCGGTGCCATGATGCATCGCTTCGTCAAGAAGGATGGTGTGATGCGCCGGATGATGCCCGGCGCCTGACGCCAGTGCGGCCGGCCTCGCCGCAAGCGCCGATCAGGCCTTCGCAGCGAGGATATCGGTGTGACCGGTCTTCATGCGCGAGCCCTTCTGGTCGCCCATGGAGGTGCGCCAGAACAGCCAGTCATCCGCGCCATTGTCGGCGATCAGCCCGGTTTCCATCACCGCGCCATGCAGGCCCTTCAGAAGCTCGGTCTTGAGCGCGATATCCGAAGGTTTCAGCACCCAGGGTGTGTCGGCTGCTTCCACGCCATAGCCCGCTTCCTTCAGCAGGCGAGCCAGCGTGGCAGCGGCCATCGGCCCCTCCGCCGGACCGAAGCCCTTGTCGCGCTTCTGGTGGATCTTGAAGGCGTTGATCATGCCCCAATCGAAGGGGTGGGCGGGGATGAACTCGTCCTCGCCGTTATAGGTCAGCACCGTATAGAAGATCGCGGGCGTGGATCTCAGCGCCTGCACGAAGCGGCGCATCCAGGGTTCGGAGATGAGATCGAACAGGGCCGAGGCCGTGACGATGTCGATCTCGCCCGAGATGACCTTCTCGAGTTCGATATTGAGATCCGCGATGCGGAAGGTGACGCCGATCTTCCTGCCCTCCTTCACCAGCACGAGTTTTTCGCCGATCGTCCTGGCCTCGTCCGCCCATTCGGTCAGAACCCTGGCGGCGCGTTCGATCAGGGCGGGATCGTAATCCACGAGCGTCCAATCCTGGTTCGCCCCGAGGGCCGGCGCGGTGGCGCGCAGGTTCGAGCCCGTGCCACAGCCGAGATCGGTGATGCGCAGGGTATCGCGTCCCTCGACGCGCCTGGCGAGACTGGCAAGCAGCCCGGCGGAACGGGAGCGATGGTCGGCCGGCTCGCGCAGAGCCAGCCAATCGGCGGAGAAACCCATGGTCAGGGGCCTTTCGAGGCAGGGGAGACGAGATTCGGGCCATTGCCGGCAAGGCCTTGCAGCGCGCCGGCGATGATGCGGGCCGTATCCTCCCAGGCCGGGAGATTCTGGCCCGCGCGATGAGCGGCCTCGGCGAGGCGCGCGCGCAATCCGGGGTCGGCGAGGGCGTCGTCCAGCGCCTTGCGGAGCGCCGGAACATCGCCCGGCGGCACTTTCAGTCCCGCGCCATCCGGCACGGTCTCGGAGGCCGCGCCGCCCGTGGTGGTGACGATGGGAAGCCCGCGCTGCAAGGCTTCGCCGAGGACCATGCCATAGCCCTCGAACAGTGAGGACATGACAAAGAGATCAGCCGTTTCAAACAGATGATCGAGATCGCGATCCGTCACGGCGCCGAGGAGCCGGATATGCCCGTCAAGGCCGGAGAGGCGGATCTGGTCGCGCAGGGCATCCACGGTTTCAAGGCTGCGCGCCGTGCCGGCGATGCGCAGTTTCCAGTTCCGGCGCTTCAGGCCGTGAAGCGCCTCGACGAGCACACCATAGCCCTTGCGCGGCACGATGGAGCCCACCGCAAGCATGTTCACGACATCGGATCTGGAACCCAAGGCGCGCGATTTCCGCGCCGTGCCGGGCTCCGCGACCGTGATCCTGGCGCGCGGCACGCCAAAATCGCCGGCCAGAATCTTCGCAGTGAGCGGGGAGGTGACAATCACGTGTTCCGCCAGGGCGAGTGCGGCCGATTCCGAATCATGCAAAGTCGCCGCTCGCTCCGGCGAGATGCCGTTCTCCAAGGCGAGCGGATGATGGCAGAGCGCCACGATCCGCCGGTTGAAGCGCCGGATCAGCTCTTCCGGCATCGCGCCATAGGCGAGGCCATCGATCAGCAGGATGCAATCGGCGGGCAGGCTCGCGATGATCGCGGCACTATGCTCGAGATCCGCCGCGCCCGGGTTGGGGTAGCTGCCGGGCAGGGCCACGTGCAGGACCTCCACCCCTGCCTGCGGCAGGAGGCGGATCACCGCGCGATCATAGGCATAGCCGCCTGTGGGCAGTGCGAGATCGCCGGGGATGACGAAGGCGACCCTGGTCATCGACTTACGCAACCGCACCCTCGAACCAGGCGCGGGCGAGGTCGGTTTCGTGCAGAGTCACGCGGATCTTCGTCAGGCCCTTGCCATCCTCGCCGAGCGCGCCGGATTTCGCGGCCTTCACCATCTCCCCGAAGATGTGACGGGCGAGGAATTCCGTGGTGGTGAGGATGCCCCTGAACTGCGGCAGCTCGTCGAGGTTCTGGTATTTCAGCGGCTTCAGCACGGCCGCGAGCGTTTCCAGCGCGGCACCAATATCGACCACCACGTTCTGCTTCGTCATCGTCTCGCGGAAGAAGGCGACATCCACCACGAAGGTGGCGCCGTGCATGTTCTGCGCCGGGCCAAAGAACGGATCGGGCAGCGAATGGCCGATCATGATGCGATCACGGACTTCAACGGCGAACATGGGGCGGTTCCTTAGTAGCTCACGACAGTGACGAGACCTTTCGCATCCGTGGCGAGCAAGCGCGGAATGGCGTCGGGCAAGGCGTGGAAGGGAAGCGTTTCGGTCAGAAGCGCATCGAGCCTTTCGTCGCGGAGTAAGCGCAAGGCTGCCTGAAGGCGCGATGAATAAGACCAGCCGCGCGATGCATGTCCCGGCGAGACCATGCCGACCTGCGAGGAGACGAGCTTCACCCGGCCCGCATGGAAATGCCCGCCGAGCGGCACCATCAGCGGCTTCTCGCCATACCAGGAAAGTTCGATCACCGTTCCGTTGGGGGCGGTCGAGGCAATGGCTGACGCGAGGCCCGGCTGGCTGGCGGAGGCGTGGAAGACGACATCCTGGTGCTTCGGCGCCTCGGCCGGCAGGGCGAATCCTGCGCCGAAGGCTTCGGCCATCGCGGCGCGTTCGGGGTTCACGTCCACCAGCGTCACCTCCGCGCCGGGAAAGCGCGCGGCAAGACAGGTCACGAGCAAGCCCACGAGGCCACCGCCCACGATCGTCACGCGGTCCGCAGCACTCATGCCGGAATCCCAGATCGCGTTGAGCGCGGTTTCCATATTGGCGGCGAGTGTCGCGCGCGGAGTGGGGACATCATCGGGAATGAGCTGGAGCATCGCGGTTTTCGCGTTGAACGCATCCTGATGCGGGTGGAGCACGAAGACGCGTTTGCCAACGAGTTCCGCCGGCCCCTCCTCCACGCGCGCGACCGCGCAATAGCCGTATTTCACGGGGAAGGGGAAATCTCCCGCCTGGTGCGGGCAGCGCATCCGCTCGCGCTCGCCTTCGGGCACGAGGCCCGAAGCGATGAGCCGCTCCGTTCCGCGCGAGAGTGCCGATGCGAGCATCACGAGCCGCGATTCATCCGCCAATGGCGGTTCCACGCGCTCCTCGCGCAGTTCGGCCTGCATGGGCCCGACATACCAGAGCGCGCGGGCGGCGGTGGATGAGAACATGGTTGCACCGTTCCAGTTTGCTTCTGTTCAGATTGCGCATGGCAGGTAGCGCCCGCCCAGGCGGGGAAACCCGTTTCGCGCCGGTTTCGCAACGAACCCTTTTCATGCCAGAGAGGGACACGCAAGGCGGGACTTTTCAGGCGCTCGCCCCATTTGATTTGCGTCCGAAAGGCCGACCCGACATGACGACCACCACCGAGCCCGCCGCCCCCCGCGCCGAGCTTCCCCTGACCCCCACCGGCACCCAGAGCGCCGAGGTGCTGATGCTGCGCCGCATCATCGTGGCGGGCCTCAACATTTTCCTCTATCTCGCCCTGGCTGCATGGGCATGGTCCATTCTCGCGGTCGAGGGTTGGTCGATCGTCGATATCCTGCTGTTCATCTGCTTCCTGTTCGGCACGCCCTGGGCGGTTCTGGGCTTCTGGAACGCCGTCATCGGCCTCATCCTGCTGCATGGGCCGCGCAACGCCATGCAGGATGTCGCGCCCTTCGCCTCGATTGCTGATCCCGCCATGCCCGTGACGCTGAAGACCGCGATCTTCATGACGCTCCGCAACGAGGACCCCTCGCGCGCCTTCCGCCGCCTGCGGCTGGTGAAGGAAACGGTGGATGCCACGGGCCATGGCGAGAAATTCGCCTATTTCCTGCTCTCCGATTCCAGCAAGGAGGATGTGGCGGCGCAGGAGGAGGAGCTTTTCGCCGCATGGAAGGCCGAGGCCGGCGAGGCCGCGCCGCTCTTCTATCGCCGGCGCACGGAGAATACCGGCTTCAAGGCCGGCAATGTGAAGGATTTCCTGAACCGCTGGGGCTCTGATTACGACCTGATGCTGCCGCTCGACGCCGACAGCCTGATGGATGGCGAGACAATCCTGCGCCATGTCCGCATCATGGAGGCGAACCCGAAGCTCGGCATCCTGCAGAGCCTCGTGGTCGGCATGCCCTCGCAGAGCCTTTTCGCGCGCGTCTTCCAGTTCGGCATGCGGCAGGGCATGCGCTCGTACACGATGGGTCAGGCCTGGTGGGTGGGCGATTGCGGCCCGTTCTGGGGGCATAACGCGCTTGCGCGCATTGCGCCGTTCCGGGATCATTGCGAATTGCCGGTGCTGCCGGGTCCGCCGCCCTTCGGCGGGCATATCCTCAGCCATGATCAGGTGGAAGCCACCTTCATGCGTCGCGCCGGTTATGAAGTGCGCGTGATGCCGGAGGAGGGCGGCTCCTGGGAGGAAAACCCGCCGACCATCCTCGAATTCATGAAGCGCAATACCCGCTGGTGCCAGGGAAACCTGCAATATTTCAAGCTTCTGGATACCAGGGGGCTCTTTCCGGTCAGCCGCTTCCAGCTGATCTGGGCGATCCTGATGTTCCTCGGCATCCCCGCCTGGACGCTGATGCTGCCGCTGGCGGCGCTGAAGCCCTTCGATGGCGAGAGCCTCGCGGCCTTCCCCGTGGGCTCGGCGCTGGCGCTCTACATCTTCTTCACGATCATGAACCTCATGCCGAAGATCGCGGGCCTGCTGGA
Source organism: Methylobacterium sp. (assembly GCA_020252645.1). Taxonomy (GTDB): domain Bacteria; phylum Pseudomonadota; class Alphaproteobacteria; order Rhizobiales; family Beijerinckiaceae; genus Rhabdaerophilum. Next base: position 60,648 of record JADCCN010000010.1, read on the forward strand.
TATTCTTCTCACCCCCGGCGGCACGAAGCGCTATGGCGGCACGGCGAAGTTCCTGTTCGCGGGACTGAGCGAGATCGTTTTCGCCTGGATCCTCGGCGCGTCGGATACGTTCCGCACCACGGTTTTCATCGTCGGCCTCATCTTCGGGAAGTCGGTGACCTGGGGCGGGCAGGCGCGTGATGCGCATGGCGTGCCGTGGGATGTCGCGATCTCGAATCTCTGGCCGCAGACTTTGTTCGGCTTCGTTGTGGTGGGCCTGATGGCCGCGACCTCCATCCCGTTCGCGCTCTGGTCGCTGCCGCTCACGCTCGGCTTCCTTGTCGCCATCCCCTTCGCGGTATGGAGCGCCGAGCCCGCGCTCGGCGTCGCGAGCGTGCGAAGCGGGCTCTACGCGATCCCCGAGGAAATCAACACCCCGGCCATTGTCGCGAAGCTCCGCGCCCGGGAAGCGGGGCTCTGACATGGCGCTCTCCACCCTGGAAATCTCGGCGCTCACGAAGAAATGGCCGCAACTCAGGCGCTCCTTCGAGGTGTATCACGGCGATCAGTCCCGCGATGATGCGATGGATGCGCTCTATGCGCGCTTCCTCTCCGCGGGATCGCTGGCCTTCGATGTGGGAAGCCATGTCGGAGACCGGATCGGCTCGTTCCGCCGCTGCGGCGCGCGCGTCGTGGCGCTCGAACCCCAGCCGGATTGCGCAAGCGCGATCCGCCTCATCTTCGCGGGAGATGCGGGCGTGACTTTGCTCGAAAGCGCCTGCGGGCCGAAGCCCGGCGAAATCACGCTGCACGTGAATTCTGCGAACCCCACCGTCTCCACCGCATCGGCGGATTTCCTGAAGGCGGCGGATGGCGCGGCGGGCTGGGAAGGCCAGCTCTGGGATCGCGAGATCCATGTGCCGGTCACCACGCTCGATGCGCTGATCGCGCGATATGGCATGCCGGATTTCGTGAAGATCGACGTCGAGGGTTTCGAGGCGGATGTGCTCGGCGGGCTGACGCGCGCCATTCCGGCGCTTTCCTTCGAGTTCACGACCATCCAGCGTGATGTGGCCTATCAATGCCTGGCGCTGATCGCGAAGCGCGGGGCCTATCGCTTCAACATCGCGCTTGGCGAAAGCCAGAAGATGGCCTTCGCGGAAGCCGTTTCGGCCGAGGCGATGGAAGCGCATATCCGCGCCCTGCCGCATGAAGCGAATTCGGGAGATGTCTATGCGTTTCTCGATCGCTGATGTGCTGGCGTCATGGCCGGGGACAGGCATTGTCTTCCTCCTTCTCTCGCTGTCGCCCGCTTTCGCCCAGAACACACCCGGAGGCCCCGTGCTCGCTCCCCCGAAAGACGAAATGACCGTCAAGGTCCAGAACCTCTCCGAACCCGAAGTCTGCGCCGAGAAGGACAATATCGACATCCGCTTCTCGAACCCGGATGTGCGGCGCTTCAAGATCCAGGCGATCCAGCCGAGCTATATCGGCATGCTGCGCGAGGATCGCTACCTGCCGGACTGGACCGCCTGCGACATGACGGGCGACCCGGCCTTCGTTTCGGGCAAGCCGCGGCAGGTGACGTTATGGGAAACGCCCTCGATGTGGGTGGTGGGGCATGTCTTCCCGGCCTTCTGGCGGCCGGCCACCGTGCCGGTGAAGATCGGCGACCGGGTGGAGCACGGCCTGCATCTCATCCAGCTCTGGATGCGCGTGAACGAGCGTTCGGAAGAGATGCTCGTGGTCTATCCGCCCGATGGCTACTGGCGCATGCGGCCGTTGCCGCCGAAGCATCTGGGCTGGACCGCCTATGGTTCGAGTTTCATGGTCGGTCCGGTGACGATGGAGGGCCGCCCGGTGGTGGCGCTGAAGGAGATCGCCTTCGATCCCGAGGAGAAGAAATTCACCTTCAGCTTCCGCGATGGCGGGGAGGGTGGCTTGCGCATCGTGCATCTGGATGCCGATCGCTTCGTGATCGAGGCGACGCTTGCGGGGAACTTGCCGAAGGACAAGCCCTTCGCGGCCTTGCGCTCGATGTATATCACCGAAACGAATAATGATGCAGCCCGCGTCGCCTGGCGGGAAACGGGCAATCCGCGCTGGGGCGAGGCACATATCCTCGATTACAAGGGTGGAGAGGCGACGGAATTCTGGGCCGGCCGTCACGTGGCCTCGCGCCACAACACCTCGGCGCCCGACATGGTGTTCTCCCGGTTCGAGAAGTGAGGGCCGCCGCTTCGCGCCGAAAGCGGTCATTCCGACTTTACCAACGGGGCTCTGTATTTTTTACAATCTTTGATTGTGCGTTATGAATGATTTTACCACGTATTAACACTACAGGAGACATAAACACAACCTCTGGTTTTATTGCGCTCACTCCGGCCCGGCTGATCGGCTTAACGGCGGAGTGACCGTTCGAGAGGGACTGAGATGGGCATTCTCAACAATATCCGGCTGAAGACGAAGCTCTTTGCTGTCGTGGTTTTTCTGATCGCGGTTTCCGCCAGCATTTCCGCGATTGTCTACTTCGCCACCAAGACCGTCATCGAGACGACGGCCGAATTGCAGGCCGCTTCGGCACGTCTCCAGCATACCGGGCGCGCCACCGCCAACGTCCTCGCCTATGCCCGTGCCGTGGAATTCCTTCCCCTCGAGCTGACCGCCGAGCAGCGCACGCATTTCGAAAACCTCGCGGATGAGGAATTGCAGCGGTTCCGCGGCCGCTTCGACCAGATCAAGCCGATTTCTGCGGCCGACCAGGCCGATCTTGATCGGATCCGCGAGCATATCTTGCAGTACGAGCCGGAAAGCCATCGGAAGGTCGCGAGCCTCTCGCGCGAGCACAAGTTCGAGGAGGCCACGAAGGTCGCGTTCACGGGCGAGGAGAGGATCGCGGAAATCCGCAAGCATCTGCGCGGCATCGAGGACCGGAATTACAGCTTCTACCGTGATGGCGTGGCGAGGCAGAATGTTCAGCTGGCCGATCTTCTCCGGACGATCATCATCATTGCCGTCGCAGGCTGCGTGCTGGGCCTTCTGGCCGCCTTCACGACGATTGTCATCGGCATCACCCAGCCCTTGATGCGCCTGATCCAAGCCATGCAATCCCTGGCAGCGGGCCGCACCGACAAGGAGATCGACGGCAGCGCACGCAAGGACGAGATCGGCCAGATGGCACAAACAGTCGCTGTGTTCCGCGAGAACGCGCTGGAGCGCGCCCGGCTCGAAAGCGAGAGGCGCCGCGAACGGGACATGGAAAAGGCGCGCCAGACCCGTATCGACGGGCTCATCACCCATTTCCGGGGCAGTATCGGCGATATTCGCCAGCTTCTCGACGGTCAGCTCGATATCCTGAAGAGTTCCTCCTCCACCCTCGGGCGCATTGCGGAGGAGGCCTCCCAGGGGGCCAATGTCGCGGGCTCGGCGACCTCCGAATCCTCCGAAAACGTGTCGCATGTCGCGAATGCCGCGAGTGAACTCACCTCGGCGAGCCGCGAGATCTCGACGCAGGTCCACAAGGCCAGCGAAAGCGTGACCGAAGCGATGAATGTGGCGCAGAGGGCGGATGAGGATGTCTCCAGCCTCGCGAATCTGGCGGAGCGCATCGGCGCCATCGTGGATATCATCAACTCGATCGCCGAGCAGACCAACATGCTGGCGCTGAACGCGACCATCGAGGCGGCCCGCGCCGGCGAGGCGGGGCGTTCCTTCGCGGTCGTTGCCTCGGAGGTGAAGACCCTGGCCGGCCAGACCGCCAAGGCCACGGACGAGATTTCCGCGCAGGTGCAGGCGATCCAGCAGGCCACGCAGCACGCCGTGAACTCCATCCGCACCATCTCGAACCAGGTTTCCGAGATTCAGGGCCGCACGACGGCCATCGCCGCCGCGGTGGAGGAGCAGGAGGCCTCCACGCTCGAAATCAGCCGGGCCATCGCGCTGGCCTCCGAAGGCTCGGAACAGGTCGCGGGATCGGTCTCGACCATGGTGAAATCGGTCGAGAAGACGAATGCCGAGGCCGGGCAGTTGCGCTCGATTTCCGATCTCATCGCGGATGTCAGCGGCAATCTCACCCGCACGGTCGATGGCTTCCTGCATGCCGTCGCCGAGGATGTCCAGGAGCGCCGCCGCGCGGTTCGCAAGGCCATCCGGCAGGTCGCCGTCGTCAACGCGCGCGGCAAGCGCATGCAGACGACCGTGCTCGACATCTCGGAGACGGGCCTGCGGATCGAGGCCGTGCCCGGCCTTCAGGTGGGCGATGCGGTGGATATCGAATGGGCGACAGGCGAGCGCCTGCGCGGACGCCCCGTCTGGCTGCGCAACGAGCAAAGCGGTATCGAGCTGGATGCGGCCATGCCGGCGCAGATCCTGCGCGAGGCGGCCTGACGCTCAGCGCCCCTCGAACACCCGTTCGAGCACGCGGATGGTGGGCCGTTGCGGCAAGCTCGCCCGGCTCAGCACCAGGCTGGTGGAACCCGCGCGCTCGATCGCGTGGGTTTCCGTCATTTTCGAAAGGAAGTTCTGCAGCACGCGCTCGGAGAAATAATGCATCGGCACCACCATCTTGGGCCGGAGCTGTCCGATCACCTCGGCGATGCCGGAAAGATCAATCGTCCAGGATCCATCGACGGCCGCCAGCACCACATCCACCTGGCCGATGGCCGCGAGATGCTCCGGCGTCAGCGTGTGGTGAAGATGCCCGAGATGGGCGATGCAGAGCCCGGCGGCCTCGAAGATGAAGATCGAATTGCCGTAGAACTCCGTGCGGCCCTCGCCCATGCCGCTACGAATATTGGTGGGCACATTCCGCACGCGCAGGTCGCGCTCCTGCAGGTCATGCCTCGGCATCTCGCCGCTGCGTCCCCAGCCGCGCAGCACGTGACGAATCGCCGGATCAGGCCGATGGGTGAAATGCGTGGAATGCGCATGGTTCATCGTCGCCACGTCGGGCAGGGCCTCGGGGCGGACGTAATCGTTGTAATCGGTCGCGGCGGTCACGCCGCCCGGCGTCTCGATCGTGAAGGTCGCGTGGCCCACATAAGTGAGACGCACCTCGCCGGATTGCAGCCGAGCGGGAAGGATCGGCGTGCCATCGGGCGCGCGCGGCGCGTGGCGTGCGATGGGCCCGAGGCAGGCCTCGTCGGCCTTGGCGGGAATGACCCCGAGAAGGGCCGCGACGAGCCCGAGACAGAAGACGATCCGCATGCTCGAACCTCCGCGCTTTCCCCCATCAACATGGCGCGGGAAAGCGGGGAGGGAAGAGGGCGCAAAAGGTCGCGCGTCAGAGACGGCCGATCAGCCTCCGGTCTCAGGCGGGAACGCCCGCCTTGATGATCGCCTCGAGGCTCATGGCGCTGTTGATGGCGCGCGATTCCGCGATGAGGCGATCCACACCCGCCGAGCCGATCACCGGCGCGCAGAGGTCGCGCACCTTCGCATCGAGTTCGGCATCCGAGAGCGGCCGGCCGAGCGAACCGATGGCGTGCTCGATGAAGAGATCGAAGACGCGGCCATCACGCGTGGTGAGCTTTGCTGCCACCTGATGCTCGTGGATGGAGCGATCCGCCATGGCGCGCACCTTCTGGCGCAGGCCGACAATGACCGGATCGGCCACGCATTCATCGGAATATTCATGTTCCCCGCAACGGCCATGCATGATCGCGGCCGCACAGGAATGATAGACCGAGAACTTGCCCTCAAGGCCCGTGCGCGGCGAGGTCTTGCCTGTCAGTTCGAGCACCAGCGGATGAACCTTGAGGTCGATGGAGGCGATATCCGCCGCCGTCAGGCCATGCGCGTTGCGCAACTGCACGCAGGCGTCGATCGCCGGATGGATGACGATGCCGCAAGCGAAAGGCTTGTAGGTGTTGATCGAGATTTCCCAGGTCTTGCCGAGATTGTCGATGATCTCGGCCGGATCGAACTTCGTCGAGGCGACATGGGCGAAGCCGCGCGGAGCCTCGATGCCCCGCTCGGAACTCGTGAAATTCTCCCTGGCGAGATAAGCCGCGAAAGTGCCGTTCTGCGCGGCTTTTCCGGGGTGAAGCGGCTTGCACATCGTGCCGAACATCTCGCGCAGCCCCGAGGACTGCGTGGCGGCGATGCCCAGCGCATATTGCATCTGCAGCGTATCGAGACCGAGAATCTTCCCCGCTGCCGCCGCGGCGCCGAACACGCCGGCCGTGCCGGTGATGTGCCAGCCGCGATCATAATGATCGGGATAGACCGAGTTGCCGATGCGGCACTCAACCTCCACCCCGAGGATGAAGGCGTGCAGGAAATCGCGGCCCGTCATCGGGCGTGTCTCGGCCATCGCGAGCAGGCCGGAGGCGATGGGACCGGCCGGATGGATGATGGTGCGCAGATGGGTGTCGTCGAAGTCGAAGACATGCGATGAAATGCCGTTCAGCAGCGCTGCGTTCAGCAGGTCCGTGCGGAACTTGCGGCCGAGAACGCTGGCCTGCTCTGCGCCGGCGAATGGCTTCGCCGCCGCCCAGGCGCGATCGATCGCGGGGTGAATCGAGCCGCCCACCGCGCAGCCGATCCAGTTGAGGAAAGAGCGCGTCGCTTCGGCATAGGCCGCCGAGGGAATGTCATCGGCCCCGGACCGGACAACGAAATCCGCGAGGATCCGCGTGACGGCAATGTCGGTGACAACAGGGGCGTTCATGGCGGCTCCGGCGGTTTCAACAGGCCGGCCGCTTATCGCGCCCGGCTTGTTTTGTGTCAACATTCAACACTCAAGAGACCTCGAAAAGACAGTAATCAGGCGCTTATCGTCAATTCATGCGGCTTGATCCACTCAAAATTGTTGACACTTTCGTGAGTGATGGCATCCTGCCACCGATGGAAATCCTTTTGCCCCAGCTCGCATCCCTGCGCGCCACCTCGCTTGCCAGCGTGCTGACGCAGGAGCTCGAACGCATGGTGCTGGGTGGGGAAATCGGCCCCGGCACGCGCCTGAACGAGAATCAGCTCGCGGCCCGCTTCGGCGTGAGCCGAGGCCCCATCCGCGAGGCCGTGCGTGCGCTCGAAGGGGCGGGGCTTGTCGAATCCGTGCCCAATCGCGGGGTGTTCGTGCGTCGGCTCGGCGTGCGCGAGGTGCGCGAGCTTTATGATGTGCGGGCAGCGCTCTTCGGCCTCGCCGGCCGTCTGATGGCCGAGCGCGCCACGCCCGCGGAGCTCGAGCGCCTGCGCGGGCTGATCCGGGCGATGGAAACGGCGACCGAGACCCGCAATTTCGAAGCCTATTATCCGCTCAATCTCGAATTCCACGGCGCAATTGTCGATGGCTCCGGCAACCTGACGCTCGCGCAGCAATATCGGGCCTTCGTGCGCAAGCTGAACCTGTTCCGCGCGCGGAGCCTGGTGCAGGGCGGCGGGCTTGCGGTCTCGAACCGCGAGCATCGCGAGATGTTCTCGGCCATCGAAGCGCGCGATGCGAGCTGGGCGCATGAGGCGCATTGGCGCCATGTCGCCGCCGCGAAGGATCGGCTTCTGGCCGTTATCCGCGCCGAATTGCAGATGGCCGGCGGCGAGGAAGCTTCCGAAAACCGCCCGGAGAGGCGGGCTTTCAAACACACGCAACCGGGAGGAGCAACCCATGGTATCGAGACGTGAATTCGGACGCCTGACCGCGGCGGCGATCGGCGCCGTCGCCCTGCCGGCCAACTCCCGCGCCGCGCCGATGGCCTATCCGCACAAGGTGGTGACGCTCATCACCCATTCGAGCCCCGGTGGCGGCTCGGATGTGTTCCTGCGCGAGATGTCGAAGCATCTCGGCCGGTATATCGACGCGACCTTCGTGGTCGAGAATGTGCAGGGCGGCAGCGGGGCGCGCGCCATTTCCCGCCTCGCGACCGCCAGGCCCGATGGCTCGGTCTTCTATGCGACGACGCCCACCTACATCTTCACCTCGCTGCTTTCGAAGCCGCAGCACTCGTTCCGCGATGTGCAGCCCCTGGTGAATGTCTTCAGCGATGCCGAGGTGGTCTATACCCGCGCCGATGGCCCGTTCAAGACGCTGGCGGATGTGATCGCCCACGCGAAGGAGAAGCGCGGCCGCTGGGGGGCGGCGAACCCCGCCTCGCTGGAACGCCAGGCAGCCGAGCGCCTGAAAGCGGCGGCGGGCGTGAATGCCGCAATCGTCTCGCATGAGGGGGGTGGCGACCTGATGATCAATGTGCTCAACGGCACGCTCGATATCGGCGTTGGTGAAATCCCGGAATTGCGCGCGCAGCTCGAGGCGAAGAAAGTGCGCCTGCTCGCGGTGTTCAACGCCCAAAGGCTGCCGACCCAGCCGGATATTCCCACCGTGAAGGAGAGCGGCTTCGACGTGGTGGTCCAGAAGTTCCGCGGCCTTGCCGGGCCGAAGGGCCTGCCGGCCGATGTGATCGGCATCTGGGAGAAGGCGATCCCGCAGCTTCTGGCGGATGCCGAATACCGGAGGATCTACGCCGCCGAGAGCCTTGTCCCGGATTTCATCCCGCAGGCCGCCTACGCGACCTTCATCAACGATTTCGCCCAGAGTTCGGAGGCGTTCTTCCGCGAGACCGGCGTGATCAAGAACTGATCCTCGGCGTTTCGGAAGCGGGCAGGGGCGGGAGGCACCCATGAAGAAGGACCTGGCGGCGGGCATCACCCTGCTCTGCCTCTCGGCGGGCTACGCCTGGATGACGCGGCGCATCCCCATGAGTTCGCTTTCGGATGGCGTCGGCCCCCAGGGGCTGCCGAACCTGCTGGCCATCGCGCTGGCGATCGTTGCGCTCGCGCTGATCGGCAAGAGCCTCCTGGCCTTGCGTCTTGCGGCACCGGTTGAAGTGAAGGCAGCCGAGGCGGAGGAGGGCGAGCGGGCGGGCCTGCCGCGTGCGCTGGCCTTCGCGGGCCTCGGCATCGGCTACATGATCCTCGCGCCCTGGACGGGCTTTGCCGTGGCGATCGCCCTCATGGTGATGGCCACGGCCCTGTTCGAAGGCGCGAAAGCTTCTCCGCGCCTGGTGGCGGTCGCGGTCCTGGTGGGGCTCGGCTTCTGGCTGGTTTTCGTGCGCTTCCTCGGGGTCGAGCAGCCCGTCTCCCGGTTGATCGGCTGAACCATGGGCCAGTTCGAGTTCTCCCAGGCGTTGAACCTGCTGATCGGCACGCCGCTCGTGCCGGCGGCGATCATCGGGCTCATCTGGGGCATCATCGGCGGGGCGCTGCCGGGCATTTCCGCGTCCATCACCATGGCGCTGCTCTTGCCCTTCACCTATGGCATGGACCCGACCATCGCGATCGTGCTGCTCGCCTCCACCTATATCGGCGCGGAATATGGCGGTTCGATTCCCGCCATCCTCATCCGCACCCCCGGCACGAATTCCGCCGCCGCGACCGTGATCGACGGCTACGAGATGAAGCGGCAGGGCAAGGCGGGCGAGGCTCTGGGCATCTCGCTCTGGTCGGGCGTGGTCGGCAGCCTCGTGGGCCTTTTCCTGCTCGTGACAATGACCGAGCCGCTCTCGCGCCTCGCGCTGAGCTTCACGCCCGCCTCCTATTTCGGCCTCGGCATTCTCGGCATCAGCATCATCGCCTCGCTTTCGGGCGGGTCGCTGCTGAAGGGCCTCGCGGCGGCCATCGTCGGGCTGATGGTCTCGACGATCGGCACGGACCCGATCTCCGGCGTCTCGCGCTATACCTTCGACGTGCCCGAGCTGATCGGCGGCATCAAGCCCATCCTCGTGATGGTCGGGCTTTTCGCGGTGAGCGAACTCCTGATGCAATCCGGCACGGCCGGCCATGGCGCGGTGGCGGAGGCGCGCGTGCGCATCGTGCTGCCGGGCTGGGCGATGATGAAGCGCCTCTTCAAGCCGCAGGGCATCGGCTGCGTCACCGGCACCTTCGAGGGGCTGATGCCCGGCGGCGGCGGCTCGATCGCGGCCTTCCTCGCCTATAACGAGGCGAAGCGCTGGTCCTCGAAGCCGGAGGAATTCGGCCGGGGCTCCCCCGAGGGCATCGCCGCGCCGGAAGCGGCGAACAACACGGTGGCTTCCACCTCGCTCATTCCGCTCCTGTCATTCGGCATTCCCGGCTCGAATTCGGCGGCCGTGCTGCTCGGCGGGCTGCTGATCCACGGCCTGCTGCCGGGCCCGCGCCTTTTCGAGCAGAACGGCGATGTGGTGCTCGGGCTCTATCTGGGCTCGCTCATCGCGACCCTCGCGCAGATCCTCATCGGCATGATGATCCTGCCCTTCTGCATGTGGATGGTGAACCGCCCGCGGCCCTATCTCGCGGCCTTCATCCTCGCCCTGGTGATGGCCGGCATCTTCACCATCAATTCCAGCCTGTTCGATATCGGCCTGGTGCTGGCGGGCGGGGTGATCGGCTACCTCATGCGGGTTTCCGGCTTCCCCTTCCTGCCCGCCGTATTGGGCGTGGTGCTCGGCCCGATGATCGAGGGCAGCTATCGCCGCTCGCTGCTGCTTTCGGATGGCGATCACATGATCTTCCTCGAGGACAGGATCGGCCTCGGCCTGTTGAGTCTCGCGGCTGTTTTTGTTGTCGTCTCGCTTCTCCGCGAGGGACGTGATCTCAGGAGAGCCAGGGGAGCTTCTGCGTGACCACGCCAAGCATCGCCCGCCAGATCGGCGAATTCGCAAGCATCGCCGCTGAACATCCGTTGCCGGATGGCGTCGCCTCGATGGTCCATCGGCTGCTGATCGATGTCGCCGGGCTTTGCCTTGCCGCGCGCGGAACGGATTATGTCGCGGCCTGCCTTGCCTCGGCGGAAGGACAGGGGCAATCGACGATCTTCGGCCATGCCGGTGCCTACAACGCGCTGGATGCAGCCCTTGTGAATGGCACCGCCGCGCATGGCGAGGATTTCGACGATACGTTCGAGGGCGGCCCGGTTCATGCCGGCGCGCCGGTCGTGCCGGCTGTGCTGGCCATGGCGGAACGGCGGGGGATTTCCGGCCCGATCGTGCCGGTGGCCATCGCGGTGGGCGTCGAGATCATGTGCCGGGGCAGCCTCGTCGCCCCGCAGGCCATCCACAAGGCGGGGTTCCATCCCACGGCGGTGATCGGCGCGCTGGCGACGACCGCCGCCGTTTCGACGCTTCTGCGCCTTTCCCCCGAGGCGACCGAGCGTGCGCTCGGCCTTGCCGGGTCCATGGCCTCGGGCATCATCGAATATCTCGCGGATGGCTCCTCGACGAAGCGCCTCCATGCCGGGCTTGCGGCGCAGAGCGGCATCCGCGCCGCGCTTCTGGCGGAAGCGGGGATGACCGGCCCGCGCACGGTGTTCGAAGGCACGCATGGCTTCTACAAGGCCTTCGCGCCTTCGAGGCAGCCGGATTTCTCGAAGCTCACGGCCGGGCTCGGCGAGGAATGGGCGGGTGAGGATCTTGCCTTCAAGCCTCATGCCTGCGGAACCATGACGCAGCCTTACGTCGATTGCGCCATCGCGCTGGCCAGGGCGGGTGTGCAGGCCGGCGACATCGTGAGCCTCGTCTGCGAGGTGGGAGAGGGAACGGTGCATCGCCTCTGGGAACCGCTTTTGCTGAAGCGGAACCCGCCGAACGGTTATGCTGCGAAATTCTCGACGCCGGATTGCATCGCGGCGGGCTTCCTGCTCGGGGAAGCGGGGCTCGCGGCCTTCGAGGAGGAGGCCGTGCGCGATCCCGCGCGGCGCGCGCTCGCCGCGAAGGTGAGCTACGTGATTGATCCCGAAAATGAATATCCACGCAATTTCACAGGCCATATCCGCGCCACCCTGAAGGATGGCAGCACGCGTGAACTGCGCCAGCCGCATCTGCGCGGCGGTGCGCATGCCCCGCTTTCCGAGGCGGATATCCTCGCGAAATACCGAGCCAATGCCCGCTTCGGCGGCATCGATCCGCTGCGCGTGGAAGCCCTCCTCGGGTCGCTGCGCACCATTGCGGAAGGCGGGCCGCTTTGCCTTTCCGCCGCGCGCCCCTGAGGAGCCTCAAGATGCCAAACGACGAGCTTTCCGGGCTTGTTGCCCTCGTCACGGGCGGCGCGAAGAACATTGGCCGGGCCATCGCGCTCGATCTCGCGGCGGGCGGTGCGGCCGTGATGGTCAGCGCGCGTGCCGACGAGGCGGGACTCGCCGAAACCGTGCGTCTCATCGAGGCGACGGGCGGCAAGGCTGCCTGGATGCTCGCGGATATCACGGATGAAGCCTCCGTCGCGGCACTTGTCGCTGCCACCACGGGGAAGTTCGGCGGGCTCGACATCCTCGTGAACAACGCGGCGATCCGCACCGAAATCCCCTTCGAGCGCATGAGTCTCGCGGATTTCCGCGCGGTGACGCAGGTCGGGCTCGAAGGCCCGTTCCTCTGTTGCCGGGCAGCGCTCGCGCCGCTTTGCGCAAGCAGGATGGCGAGCATCATCAATATCGGCGGGCTCACAGCCTATACCGGCGCGAAGGATCGCGCGCATGTGATTGCCGCCAAGGCGGGCCTTGACGGGCTCACCAAGGCGCTGGCGCATGATCTCGCGGGCCGGGGCATCACGGTGAACCTCGTTTCGCCGGGGCTGATCGACACCCTGCGCGGCGGCGCCTCGCATGCCCAGCCGAACCACCATCAGCACCATGCAACTTTGTTGGGCCGGAAAGGCCGGCCGGAAGAGGTGGCCGCCCTGGTGCGCTTTCTCGCCGGCCCGCGGGCACGCTACCTCACGGGGCAGACCATGCATGCCAATGGCGGAGCTTACCTCTCATGAATGCCGCGCGATGACCGAAGCCGCCTCGCTCCTCGATCTTGCGCAGCCCGGCCCGGCGATCACGGTCGCCGTCGCGGCCTTTTTTGCTTCGATGGCCAGCGCGATCACCGGAGCAGGCGGGGCGATCATCCTCTCCTTCGCGCTGGCGCCGATCATCGGCGTGGCGGCGGTGGTGCAGACGATCAGCGTCGCGATGACCGTGAGCCATCTTGCGCGCATTGAGGCCTTTCGCCGCGAGATCGACTGGAAGGTGTCGCGCATCGTGCTCGCCGGCTCGATCCCCGGCGTGATCCTCGGCGCGATGATCTACACCCGGTTGAGCGAGCGGGCGATCGCCTTGCTGCTGGGCAGCTTCATGCTGATCATCGTGGTGCTCAAGCGCAGGCTGCCGAACCGGCGGCTGAACCTGCCAATGCCGGTCATCCTGCTGTTTTCCTTCGGTTTCGGGCTGGTCTCGGGCGCGACGATCGGCGGTGGAATTCTCCTGTTGCCCATCCTTGCGGCCGCAGGCCTCACGGGCGCGGCCTTCGTGGCGACGGATGCCGTGATCGGTCTCGTGGTGCATCTCGTGAAGTCGCTCGTCTTCGGCTCCGCCGCCGTTCTGTCGTGGAACCTCACGCTGATCGGCATCGTCGTCGGCGTCATGATGATCCCCGGTGTTTACGTGGCGCGGGTGCTCATCCGGCGCATGCCGCTTTCCATCCATGCCGGCCTGATCGACGCGGTGATCGTGGCGGGCGGCCTCGGTTTTCTCTATCGGGCGATCGGCTCGTTTTTCTAGAGCACGTCTCGTTTTGATGGAATCAAAACCGTGCTCTATCTTATTGTTTTGTCCCATTTTGTTACGAAAAATCGGTATCCGCTTTTGCGAGAGCATGCTCTAACGAAAGGAACCGGAAAAGAGGGGGAGACAATACCGATGCCATCCCTGTTCCGAACGCGGGTCGGCGGCGCTTTACGCTGCTCATGACGATCCCGCCACCGCGGGTCGCATGACCGAAATCGGTGCGATCCTTCCCGCCCGGTTCGGCCCGGATCGGCGATGCGCCATCGCCCGCCGATCAGCCGGTTCCCGAAGCGTGTCCTGCGGAATGCCCGGCGGCTTCAGGAAAGGTCGCACCGGTGCAGGCGACCACCCTGCATGATGATCCTGAGGTTCTTCTCCGGTTCGGAAAGGAGCGTGATGTCCTTCAGCGGGTTGCCCGCGCAGAGGATCATGTCGGCCAGCGCCCCCTCGCGGATCACCCCGAGGCGGCCGGTTTCCTGCAGGATTTCCGCGTTCAGGCTGGTGGCGGAGCGCAGGATGTCCGCCGGCTTCTGCGCCCGCCCGCGGATCGTGAACTCGTAGGATTGGGCATATTCCATCTCGCCCATGAGATCGGTGCCGAAGCCCATCTTCGTGCCGGCACGCTCGCAGATGTCGAGCATCGCGATGCCCGCCTTGTTCACGAGATCGAGCTTCTCCATGACGAAGGGCGTGAGCCCCAGGCGCGTGCCGTGCCGGGCCGTCACCTCGTAGCAGACGAGGGTGGGCACCACATAGGCGTTGCGGTCCCGCACGAAGGCGGCGGTATCGGAATCGATGAAATTCGCATGCTCGACCGTGCGGATGCCCGCGCCCACCGCGTGGCGGATCGCCTCGCTGGTATAGGTATGGGCGCAGACATATTTGCCCCGCGCGGCGGCCTCGCGAGCGCAGATCTCCAGCTCTTCCTTCGAGAATTGCACGCCTTCGAGCGGATCGGAGGGTGAACCCACCCCGCCCGAGGCCATCACCTTGATATGGTCGGCACCCTTGCGGATCTCGTTGCGCACGGTGCGGCGCATCTCCTCCGGGCCATCGACGATGCGCGAGAAGAAGACGAAGGCGTTCGAGTTGTAATCGATGTCATAGCGGCTATCCGTGCGCCGGCGATGGTCGCCATGCCCGCCGGTTTCGGTCAGCGCCGGGCCACCCACATAGAGCCGCGGGCCGGGAATGAAGCCCTGCGCCACCGCATCGCGGATGCCCACATCCCCGCCGCCGACATCGCGCACCGTGGTGAAGCCCCGATCGAGCATCGCCTTGATGCGCGGCACGGCGCGCGCGGTCATCAGCGTGAGCGGCACGGTCTCGTTGCGGGAGGCCGCGAGGCTGATCGCGAAGACATGCACATGCGCGTCGATCAGGCCGGGCAGCAGGGTTTGCCCGCCGCAATCGATCACGCGCGCGCTCTCGGCCCTGATGGGCTTGTCGGAAACGGCCTCGATCCGGTCATCGACCACCAGCACATTCATGCCGGGAACGGCTTCGTCGCCATGGCCATCGAAAAGGGCGGCGTTGGTCAGAAGGATGGAGGACATGGCGGAACCTTTGTTCGGGGCGTTATCGGAGTTTGGGATCCAGCAGGTCACGCAGCCAGTCTCCGACGATATTGATCGAGACGAGCAGCACAACGAGGGTGAGGGCCGGGAAGACGACGACCCACCACTCGCCCGAGTAGAGATACCCGTAGCCGATGCGGATCAGGGTTCCGAGCGAGGGCTGTGTTGGCGGCATCCCGAAACTCAGGAACGAGAGGGTCGCCTCGGCCATGATCGCGAAGGCGATATCGAGGGTCGCCAGAACGAAGATCGGGTTCAGCACATTGGGCAGGATATGCCGGAACATCAGCACGAGATTCCCGCGCCCCGCGAGTTGCGCGGCGGCCACATAATCCTTCTGCCGCTCCACCAGCACCGCGCCGCGCACCAGCCGCGCGAAATGCGGCCAATGCGAAAGGCCCAGCGCGAAAACGACAATCGGCATCGCGAGCGCCGCGCGCTTGTCATTCGGGAGCAGCGACTGGCTCACCCCGCCGATCAGCAGCGCGAGCATCATCGCCGGGAAGGTGAACTGGATATCGGCGATGCGCATCACGATGCTGTCGACGAGCCCGCCGAAATAGCCGCTCGCCAGCCCCGCAATCGTGCCGAGCGTGACCGAGATCGACACCGCCAGAATACCCACGAGCAGCGAGACACGCAGGCCATAGAGCAGCAGCGAGGCGAGGTCCGCGCCCTGGCTGTCCGTTCCGAGAAGAAAACGCGGATCGCCCTTCGCCATGAAGGCCGGCGGCAGGTGGCTGTCCAGAAGGTCGAGGGTCGCAAGATCGTAAGGGTTAGTGCGGGCGATCCAGGGCGCGAAGATCGCGCAGGCCACCACGAGGGCGAGCAAGAACAGCGCAACAAGCGTCACCGGGGTCGCCAGGAGGCTGCCGGCCACGGGGTGCCGGCGAAGCCGATCGAGAAAGGGCTCATCGCGGGGTGTATCGGGCGTCATCCGCCTGCCCCATGCGTGAGCGTGCGGATGCGCAGTCGCGGATCGGCGATGGCATAGAGGAGATCGACCACGAGGTTGATCGACACGAAGAACAAGGCGGCGGCCATCAGGAAGGCGGAGATCAGCGGCACATCGGTCTGTGACAGGGCCTGCAGGAACAGCGTGCCCATGCCGGGCCACTGGAAGACCTGCTCCACCACCACCGCGAAGGCCACGAGATAGCCCAGCTGGATGCCGCTGACCGTGATGATCGGGATGAGCGTATTGCGCAGGGCATGCGAGAAATTCACCGCGCGATCGCTCAACCCGCGCGCCCGGGCGAAGCGGATGTAATCCGTGCGCAATACGCCCATCATCTCGGCCCGCGCCAGCCGCGCCACCAGTGCAACCTGCCCGATGGCGAGGCAGATCGCCGGCATGATCAGGGATTTGAGCCCGGAAGCGGTGAGATAGCCCGTGCTCCAGTATTCGAACTTCACCACCTCGCCCCGCCCGAAGGAGGGCAGCCACCCTAGGGTAAGCGAGAAGGTGAAGATCAGGATGATGCCGAGGATGAAGGTCGGCACGGAAACCCCGATCACCGAGGAGGTCATCAGGAAGCGCACGAGCCGCCTTTCGGGATGCGCGGCGGCGAAGACGCCGAGCGGCACCCCGATCGCAACCGAAAGCAGGAGCGCGGCCAATGCGAGTTCCACGGTGGCGGGAATGCGCTCGGCCAGAAGATCGATGATCGGCCTTTGCGCGCCATAGGAATTGCCGAGCCGGCCGGAAAGCAGATCGCCGAGATAGAGGAAATAGCGCAGGACAACCGGCTCATCGAGCCGCAGCCGGGCGCGCAAAGCCGCGCGATCCGCCGGGGTCGCGTCAAGCCCGAGAATGCTCGCGACCGGATCGCCCACCGTGTTGCCGAGCGTGAAGGCCAGGATGCTCACGACCAGCAGCACGAGCACGGCATGGGCCAGCCGGTTGAGGAGAAACGCGAACATCCGGGGATCCCGTGCGCTGTCCCGGGCGGAGGGCCCGGGCCCCTGTCACCTGATCGTCACGTCCTTCAGCATCACGGCGGAATCCGCCCGGGCCGGCACGGTGACGCTCCGGCGCATGGCCCAGGTGAGCATGGGCTGGTGCAGATAGACCGCGTGCACCTGCTCCTTGCCGATGGTCAGCCCGCGCCGGTAGAGTTCCGTGCGTTTCGCCGGGTCGAAGGTGCTCACGAGTTCGGCCGTCACGGCATCGAATTCCGCATTGCTCCAGAGCGCCCAGTTCGTGCCGCCAAGGCCCTTCTCGCGGCTGCGGGTGGCCATGACGGAGGTGAAGGTATCCTGCACATCGCCGGAATTGCCGGCCGCACCGATGAGGTGGAACGAGGAATTCGGCCCGTTCACCAGCATGCGCGCGAATTCAGGCCAGGGCATGCCCTTGATGCGCACCTCGACGCCGATGCGCGCGAGCATGCTCGCGGTCGCGCGGCAGATCTCCTCGGTGTTCACATAGCGCTGCAGCGGGCAGTTGAGCTGGACGATGAAGCCATTGGGGTAGCCCGCTTCCGCGAGGAGCTTTTTTGCAAGCTCCACATCCGTGGGCCAGCGGATATCGAGATCCTTCTGGTAACCGCCGAACCCGGCCGCGGCCGCGGTGCCGACCACGAAGGCCTGCCCGCGCATCACGCGGTCCGCGATCAGTTTCGCATCCACCGCATGGGCGAAGGCGCGGCGCACGCGCAGATCCTTGAAGGGATTGGCCTGAAGCGGCTGGCCGTTCTTGTCCCAGATGTCGAGGGCGACATCGCGGGTGCCATCCATCTCGAGCTGCATGAAAAGCTGCTGCGGCGCGGAGGAGACCACGAAGCCCGCAGCAGCGTTGATGCGCTCGATATCCTGCAACGGCACATCCGTGATCAGATCCAGCTCGTTCGACAGCAGCGCGGCGACGCGCGTCGGCGCAGAGGCGATCGGCGTGTAGATCGCGCGCTCGACATTGCCGTTGAACATGCCCCAATAGGCGCTGTTGCGCTCGAAGGTGGTGCGCTGGCCCGGCTCCTGCAGCACGAGGCGCATGGGGCCTGTGCCATTGGCGTGGCGCAGCGAATAGGCCTCCGTGCCCTGCGCGCCGAGATCCGGCACCTTCTCGACATTGTTCGCCTTCGCCCAGGCGGCGGACATCACGAACAGCCGAACCATCTTGCGCGGCAGGATCGGGTCCGGCCCCTGCGAGATGACATCGACGGTCTTCGCATCGACGACCTTGGCCTCGCGGATCTGGCCATACATCGAGCGGTAGAGCGCGCTTTCCTTCTGCCGCATGATGGAGAAGGCGACATCCTCGGCGGCAAGCGCCGTGCCATCATGGAACTTCACGCCCTCGCGCAAGGTGAAGCGCCAGGTATTCTCGCCGGCCGGAGCCCAGGATGCGGCAATGCCCGGCTCGATATCCATGTCGTTCGTGAGACCCACGAGGCTGTCATAGACCTGCCGAACCAGCGAGGCTGTCACGAAATCATTCGTGGAATGCGGGTCCATGGTCAGCGGCGGCGTGGTGCCGGCGTAGCGGAGCGTGGTGGCCGAAGCCGGAAAGACAGCCAGCGCGAGCGCGCCGCAAACCGCCGCAAGGCGCAAGAACTTGATCACCACGTTTCCCCCGGGCATTGAAGATTGACAGGATCGTGGCCCAAAATGTTAGCTGATACAATAGGCTCGATCGATAAGGTTGCAGGGGCGGCGTCGGGCTAACCGGGCCGGGCTCCGCAACAGCGCACGGGTCGCCCGCATCAAGGATGAACCATGGCCTCCCGCCCCGAACGCACGATGCTCGCCCCCGGCCTCGAGATTTCCCGCATCGTCACAGGGCTGTGGCAGGTCGCCGATATCGAACGGAAATCCGGCCTGATCGACCCCGATCACGGAGCGGAAGCGCTTTCCGCCTATGCCGCGGCAGGGTTCGACACCTTCGACATGGCGGACCATTACGGCTCGGCCGAGGTGCTGACCGGTCGCCTTCTGGAACGCATCCGTGCCGGTTCCCTGCCGGATACGAAGCCGCGCGCCTTCACCAAATGGTGCCCCGCGCCGGGCGGGATGAGCGCCGATATCGTGCGCGAGGGCATCCGCACCTCGCTCGACCGCATGCAGACCGACCGCATCGATCTCATGCAGTTCCATTGGTGGATGTATGAGCATCCGGGTTACCTTGATGCCCTGATCGAGATGGCGAAGCTCCGCGAGGAAGGCCTGTTCCGGCATATCGGCCTCACCAATTTCAACGCCGATCACCTGCATATGCTCTGCGCCCACGGGCTGCCGATCGTTGCGAACCAGGTGAGCTTCTCGCTCATCGACCGTCGCGCGGCGGGAGATCTCAGCCGGGTTGCGATGCGCCACGGGGTGCGGCTTCTCGCCTATGGAACGCTGGGCGGCGGCTTCCTCTCCGAGCGATGGCTCGGCCGTCCAGAACCCGCGCATGGCGACATCCCGGATTGGTCGAAATCGAAATACAAGCGCTTCATCAACGAGATCGGCGGCTGGCCGGCGCTTCAGGCCATTCTCGCGGCAGCCAGCGCCATTGCCCGAAAGCATCACGTCTCCATTCCCAATGTCGCAACGCGCTGGGTGCTGGAACAGCCTGCCGTGGCGGCGGTGATCGTCGGCGCGCGGCTTGGCGAGAACGAACACCGCGCCGATAACCTTCGGGTATTCGATTTCGCGCTCGATGCGGAGGATCACGCCCGGCTCGATGCCGCCTTCGCCCAGACGCGCAACCCGCCCGGCGATTGCGGCGATGAATATCGCAAGCCGCCCTTCCTCACGGCTTCCGGCGACCTCAGCCATCATCTCGAGGGCTTTCCGAAGATCTACGCGGCGGAGCCGGTGCCCTTCCGCAGCGATGGCTTGCGCGTCAGCACGGGCAGCCTCTGGGAGCCGATCGCGGGCTACAGCCGCGCGATGCGGGTTGGAAACCAGATCACCATCAGCGGCACGACCGCGACGCATGGCGCGGGCCTGCCGGTGGCGCCGGGCTGCGCCGCCGCGCAGACGACCTACATTCTCGACAAGATCGCCGCGAGCCTCAGCGCGGCCGGCGCGCGGCTGGAAGATGTGGTGCGCACGCGGATCTATCTCACCAATGCCGATGAATGGGAGGGCGTTTCCCGCGTCCACGGGCATTATTTCGGCCATATCCGCCCCGCGAACACCCTGCTCGAGGTCAGCCGCCTGATCGGGGAGGGGTATCGCGTGGAGATCGAGGCCGATGCCATCACCGGCACGCGTGATCCGGCCTGAATTCCGGCCAACCCGCGCTGCGATCTGCTCGCCTTGCGATGTCGCCATCCGCGCCGCGCATCATCCATCTCGCCGATGCGCGGCGCGTTCTGCCCAATCCGCGGCAAGGGGGGCCGGGGCGGGCAATGTGGTCAGGCTCTCGTTTCGAGCCGCTGCCGCGCGGTTTCGAACAGCCGGTTTCGAGGCCCGACCGCGGCGTCACAGGGCCACGTTGCCACATAGTATTTCGGCCAGCTTCGGCGCGATCCCGATGGAATCGACCTTGATCGGCGAGTGCGGTGTGGCGCCTTGGCGGTTTCCCTCGCCGCAAGCCGCCACGGCACGCATGCCGGCCATCACCGAGCAGATGACGGGGTAGGCGCGCATGGACGCGATCCGTTCAGCCAGCCCGACCAGCCCGACGCCGCCAAGAATCACCGCCTCTGCCCTGTCTGCGGTCACGCAGGCATCACAGGCCTCGATCAGCATCTGCAATGCAGCATCAGGGTTGCGCGCGATCATGCCGCCATCCGGCGCAACGGTCCGGATCGACACCAGGCTTTCCGACAATCCACGAACCAGCAGCATCTCGCGCAGCATGGTCTCCCAGAGCGCACCCCCCGTCACGATCGCGAAACGTCGCCCCCCTGTCGCGGCCTCCCGCGCTGCGGCTTCAACAAGGCCGATCACCGGCACCGGGCTGAGTTCGCGCAAGGCATCAAGGCCGGGATCGCCGAAGCAGGCGAGAAGAACCCCGTCAGCGTCCCGGCCATGTTCGGCATAGGCATCGAGCGCGGCGTGGGCGGCAATGGCGAAGGTTGCCCGGCTGGAGATGTAGCGGGGGCCAAATCGCCCGCTCACGGCTGTGATCCGGGTTGTCGAAGGCAGAGAGGCCCGCCCGATCGCCTCGATCTTCCGGGTCATGGCGTCGGTCGTGTTCGGGTTGATGATCAGCAATCGCATCACGGCTCGCTTTTGGAGCCGGGTCGCGATCTTTGCGCGATGCGGCCACCTTGCCATTGCTCCACCGACATCGTCGGCAGGTCGAAATAGTCACGCGTCGAGGCATAGCCCTGGCCGCCCATGCGACCCACCGCATCGAGGGCGAACGGATCCACATAGAGGTTGGCGGCGTTCACCGTGTCGGCGCGCAGATGGGCATAGACCACTTCGCCCAGGATGATCTCCCGCGAATTGCCGATCCCGAGCGTCGTGTGGTGGCGGCATTCGAAGGCGACCGGGGCTTCCGTGATGAACGGGCAGGGCACCTTGAACCCTGCCGATGAGGTGAGCCCGGCCTGATGCAGTTCATTGATCCCGGGGGAAAACGGCACGGCGCAGATGTTCATCGCCTCCAGGATGGCATCGGAGACGATGTTGACGGTGAAGGCCAGTGTCTCGCGCACATTGCGGCCGGTATCCTTCTGCGGGCCGGATGGTCGATACTCGACACCGAGCGCCAGGATGGCCGGATCAGCCGAGAGGCAATTGAAGAAGCTGAACGGCGCGGCATTGATGCGGCCCTCCCGGTCGATGGTCGTCACGAGGGCGATCGGGCGCGGAACCACGGCTCCAATGAGCAGCTTGTAGCGATCGCGTGCGCTCAGCGCCGCGAAGTCGAAGCCGATCCTGTCGGTGACAGGTGCGACCGCCGGCGCGTCCCTGTCGATGCTCATGGCGCGTTCAAACCTTCGGATCTGGCATAAGGGGCCAGCAGCTCGGCGATATCCTGCTCGGAGCGATGCGCCAGCAGGGCACGGCTCGCCACCGCTTCGAGGTGATGGTGCATCAGCCGCTCCGCCTTTGCCGTATCGCCCGATTTCAGCGCCTCGATCAGCTGGCGATGTTCCGATACGGCGCATTCCGAGGAGTGCGGCCGGCCATAAATCGCCAGGATCAGCGAACAGCGCGACGAAACTTCCTGCACGTAGCGGTTCAGCAGGGCATTGCCTGTCATCTCGGCCAGCAGGATGTGGAACTCGCCTGCCAGCCGGATCGATTGAGGCCCGTCGCGTCCCTGTGCCTCGGCCTCCCGCCGCACATGGGATTCGAGCGTCGCGATCTGCGCATCCCTCAACCGGCCGGCGAGATTGGCGACGACCTGGCGTTCGAGGGCGCTGCGCACCTCAAACACATCGCGCGCCTCCTCCAGCGAAGGATAGGCAACGAAGGCGCCACGGTTCGGCTTCAACTCCACGAGCCCCTCGATCGCCAGTCGCCCGAACGCCTCGCGCACCAGCGTGCGGCTGACGCCGAGCTGCTCGCCGATCGAATCCTCCGGCAGCTTGAGGCCCGGCCGCAACGCCTGCTCGAGAATGGCACGCCTGAGCGCGCGATAGACCGCCAGCACGCGCGGCCCGCCCGCTGGCTGCCCATTGGCCGATCCTGCTGGCTGCATCTTGCCCACGTTCTTTGGTTCCCGTCATGGCTGGCGTGACGCTCTCGCACAGTGGGTCGGCGAGCACCAGAAAAGGCTTGCGGCGCCCAATTGCATACAATAGCATCTTGAAATTGCATGCAACTATGGCGTTGAATTGTGCAGAACCTGCACAATTTCATGCCGGCTTGCTCAACAAGGTGGCAGTTGCGGCGACAATTTTCCAGTGCCTTGCGGCTTGAGCCCCAGGCGCGACGGGCGAGGGGAGAGCGCGATGATCGGTTCGAAGATTTTCAGAGCATGGTTGCTGGCGGCGACCGCATCGGCGTCGCTGGCAGGCGGGATGGCGGTGGCGATCCAGCCGGCCGAAGCCAAGACGTTGAAATGGGGCGCAAACCGCGAGATTGCTTCGCTCGATCCCTATTCCTTCGGCGAAACCTTCACCCTTGCGGTTCTCAACCACGTTTACGAGGGGTTGGTGCGCTATACCGGCGATCTCCAGATCGAGCCGGCGCTGGCCGAATCCTGGGAGACGACTTCACCGACGGTCTGGCGTTTCAAGCTCAGGCAGGGCGTGAAATTCCACAATGGCAATCCCTTCACCGCCGATGACGTGCTCGCCTCGCTGGAGCGTGTCACGCATGAGACTTCGCCGTTGAAGGGCAACCTGCCGGCCTTCAAATCCGCGAGGAAGATCGACGACCACACGGTCGAGATCGAGGTCAACGGTCCATATCCGCTGCTGCTGAACGATCTGACCAACATCTATATTCTCGACAAGGAGTGGATGGTCGCCAACAATGCGACACTGCCGACGGATTCCGGCAAGGGCATCAAGGGTTTCGCCACCGACAATGCCAATGGCACTGGGCCGTTCAGCGTCGAGAGCCGGCGGGCGGATGCCAGGACGGTGTTTGTCGTCAACCCTTCATGGTGGGACAAGCCGAAGCACAACATCACCCGCATCGAGTTTTCGCCGATCACCTCGGCGGCGACACGTGTCGCCGCGTTGCTGTCGGGCGAGATCGATTTCACTAATGTTGCTCCGTTGCAGGATCTGCCGCGGCTCGCCGCCAGCCCTGACGTGAAAGTGCTGCAGACCAACGAGCTGCGCACCGTGATCTTCGCCTTCAATCTGCGCGATCAGATGTTCGAGAGCGATGTGAAGGACAAGAACCCGCTCCAGGACAAGAAGGTGCGCGAGGCACTGTACCGCGCCATCGACATCGATAGCGTGCAGCGGCGCGCCATGCGTGGCCTGTCGCGCAATACGGGCGCCATCATCGCTCCTGCAATTCCCGGTTTTGTTCCGGCGCTTGATGAGCGCCTGCCCTTCGATCTCGATGGTGCCAAGAAGCTGCTCGCCGAGGCCGGCTATCCCAATGGATTCTCGTTCCAGATGAATTGCCAGAGCGACGGCCTGGTCAATGAGGAGGAGTTTTGCCAGGCGGTTGCAGCCATGTGGGCGCGTGCTGGCGTCCGGCCGAATCTCAGCCTCGGTCCGCGCAGCCAGCAGACGCCGAAGCGCGTCAAGGGCGAGTTCGATGTCATCTCATTCGGCTGGGCCAACGAGCCGATGATCGACGCCTATTCCATCCTCGTGCAGGTGCTGCGCACCAGGAGCGGTTCTGGCGGCGTGTTCAATTGGGGCAACTGGGGACGACCCGACATCGATGCGCTGATTGACGCGGCCGGCGTCGAGCTCGACCGTTCCAAGAGACTGCCGATGATGACGCAGGCGCTGAAGATCGCCAAGGACGAGCATCTGTTCATTCCGCTGCATCAGCAGCCGATGGCCTGGGCGATGCGCTCGAGCGTGGCGGACACGGTTCAGGCCTCGGACAACAAGCCTCGGCTGTGGTTGACACAGATGAAGTGACGCTTTTCCCGGGGGTAGCATCATTCTGCCCGGCACCTGTTGTGACCCGCACTCGGATGAGCGCTGATGCTCGTTTTCCTGATCAAGCGCCTGACAAATGCGGCGGCGGTCATGTTCGCCGTCGCGTTTCTGGCGTTCATGATCTTCCGCTTTGTTGGTGATCCAGTCGAGCTGATGCTCAACGAGCAGGCAAGCCAGGCGCAGCGCGATGAACTGCGAGAGCGGTTGGGGCTGAACGGCGGCTTTCTCGTGCAGTTCGCTACCTTCGTCGCGAATGCGATGCGCGGAGACTTCGGAATCTCCTATCGCAACCAGCAGGAAGTGTTCACGCTGATCGTGGAACGCTTTCCTGCGACATTCGAGCTGGTGATCGTGGCGACCTTCCTCTCGCTCGCGATCGGTATTCCGCTGGGCGTCTATGCAGCGATCCGGCGTGACAGCTTCGGGGCGCATTTGCTGCAATTCGTCTCCGTGCTGGGCGTGTCATTGCCGAGCTTTGCACTTGGAATCCTGTTCATCCTGATATTCTCTGTGACGCTGCAATGGCTGCCCGCTTTCGGTCGCGGCGAGGTGGTGCAGCTGGGCTGGTGGAGCACGGGCTTCCTCACGCCTTCCGGTCGCAAGGCACTGATCCTGCCCGGTATCACTTTGTCGCTGTTTCAGATCACGCTGGTGATGCGGCTGGTGCGCGCAGAGATGATGGAGACAATGCGCACCGACTTCATCCGCTTTGCCCGTGCGCGGGGACTTTTGGATCGCTCGATCCATTTCCGCCATGCGCTTCGCAACTGCCTGATGCCCGTGATCACGGTGACGGGCCTGCAGATTGGCAATCTCATCGCCTTCGCACTGGTGACAGAGACCGTGTTCCAGTGGCCCGGCATGGGGCTCCTGTTCGTGCAGGCCGTCACGTTTGTCGATATTCCGGTGATGGCGGCCTATCTGATGGTGGTGTCTTTCATCTTCGTGGCGATCAACACGGTGGTGGACCTGACCTACGCGCTGGTCGATCCGCGCCTGCGTCAGGATGCGATCGCAGGAGGCTCCGGTGGCCGCTGAGACGATCCGGGCCGGGGCTGTTTCGCGCTTTCTCGCGAGCGATTTCGTCTGGAGTTTCCGCCGTTCGCCAATCGCGATGATCTCGCTGATCGTGCTGCTGCTGGTCACCGCAACCGCCTTTCTCGCTCCCTTCATCTCGCCGCAGAACCCGTATGATCTGAAACAGATCTTCATCGACAAGGCGGAACTGCCGCCGATCTGGGCGAAGGATGGCGAATGGCCGTTCCTGCTTGGCACCGATCCGCAGGGGCGCGATGTTCTCTCGGCCATTCTCTACGGCACACGTGTTTCGCTGATCATCGGGATCGCCAGCGTGGCCGTGGCGATGACGCTTGGCGTCAGCATCGGTCTGATGGCGGGCTTCCTCGGCGGCTGGGTCGACAATCTGCTGATGCGGCTTGGCGACACCGTGCTTTCGATCCCGACATTGCTGGTCGCTATCCTTGTGAGCGCCATCTTCCGCGAATTGCTGCCGCCGGCCCTGCGTGATCCGTTCGCGGCGGTCATCCTCGTGCTCGCCATCGCGCTCACCGGATGGGTGCAGTATGCGCGCACGGTGAGGGCCTCCACGATGGTGGAGCGTCGCAAGGAATATGTGCTGGCGGCGACCATCATCGGCGTGAAGCCGGTGCGCATCATGCGCCGGCACATCCTGCCCAATACGCTGACACCGGTGATGGTGGCCGCCACGCTCAATCTGGGTCTTGCGATCCTGTCGGAAGCGACGCTGTCGTTCCTTGGCGTCGGCATGCCGATCACCCAACCCTCGCTCGGCACGCTGATCCGCATCGGCAACCAGTATTTGTTCTCGGGCTCGTGGTGGCTTGTGGTGTTTCCTGCGCTCCAGCTCGGCCTGATCGTGCTCTCGGTCAACCTGCTTGGCGACTGGCTGCGCGATGCGCTCAATCCCAAGCTGCAATCATGATGCAAGGATGAAGCGATGTCCGACACGCTGCTGATCCGCAACGGCCGCCCGATGGGCGGAGCCGCCGCCGATGTGCTGATCGAGAATGGCCGCATCGCTGCCATCGGGGCCGATCTCGCCGGGCCGGGAATTGCCATCGAGGATGCCGGCGGCGCGCTGGTGCTGCCGGGACTGGTCGAGGCGCATACCCATCTCGACAAGTCGCTATGGGGCATGGGCTGGCGGCCCAATGATGCCGGCCCGCGTCTCATTGACAAGATCGACAATGAGCGTCGCCTGAAACGGATGATCGATATCGATCCGGCCCGGCAATCTGCCCGGCAAGTCGTGCTCTCGGTCGGGCATGGTTCGACGCATATCCGCAGCCATGTCGATGTCGACAGCGACCACGGTCTTTGGGGTATTGAAGGCGTGATGGCAACGCGCGCGGCCTATGCCGACATCGTCGAGATGGACATCGTGGCGTTTCCCCAATCCGGCCTTCTGCGCCGGCCCGGCACGCTTGAATTGATGCATGCGGCGATGAAGGCCGGCGCGGATGTCGTCGGCGGGCTCGATCCCTGCGCCATCGACCGCGACCCCAAAGGTCATTGCGATGCGATCTTCGCGCTGGCGCAAACCTACGGCAAGCCGCTCGACATCCATCTGCATGAGCCTGGCGAAATGGGTGCGTTCTCGTTCGATCTGATTTTCGAACGGATCCGCGCGCTCGGCATGAAGGGGCAGGTCGTGGTCAGCCACGCCTTCTGCCTCGGCTCTCCGGATCGTGATCTTGTCGATCCACTGATCGAGCAGATCGTCGAACTCGATATCGGAATCATGACGACGGGGCCAGCTTCGAGGCCAGCACCCCCGGTCAGGCGTCTCGTGGAACTGGGCGTGCGCGTTTGCTCCGGATCGGACGGCATCCGCGATACCTGGGGACCCTATGGCAATGCCGACATGCTCGAGCGCGCGATGCTCGTCGGCCTGCGCAACAATTTCCGCCGCGATGACGAGGTCGAGATCGCGTTCCATGTCTGCACGCAGGGCGGCGCGGACGTGATGCGCCTTGATGGTTACGGGCTCAAGGTTGGCGCGAAGGCGGATTTGATCGTCGTTGCAGGTGAAACGATCACCCATGCCACGGTGGCTCGTCCTGCCCGCAAGCTGGTGATCAAGCATGGCAAGGTTGTCGCGCGGGATGGCCTGTGCATCCGGTCCGCACCATGACCGGTCCGATATTCCAGCCACCCGTCGCTGCCCCGCGCCCGAAGGGACCGGTGCTTGTCACCGCACGCTGGGTCGTGGGCCATCGCAACGGCCGGCATTGCATCATCGAGAATGGCGAAGTGGTGTTCGAGGACGGCGCGATCCTCTTTGTCGGGCGTGGTTATGGCGGCGTGGCAACGGAGCGCCGCGACTATGGCAACGCGCTGATCGGGCCGGGCTTTGTCGATCTCGATGCGCTCTCCGATCTCGACACGACGATCCTCGCCTTCGACAACCAGCCGGCCTGGAAGAAGGGCCGTGTCTGGCCTCGCAGCTACATCACGCGCGGGCCTTACGAAATGTACACGCGCGCGGAGTTGGCCTTTCAGAAGGCCTATGCCTTCAGCCTGCTGATCCGCAACGGCATCACCACCGCATTGCCGATCGCCTCGCTGTTCTATCGCGCCTGGGGCGAGACGGTGGAGGAGTTCACCGATGCGGCGCATGAGGCTGCTGCGCTCGGCCTGCGCGTGTATCTGGGACCGGGCTATCGGACGGGCAATCAGGTCGTTGAGCCTGACGGCTCCATCACGACCCATTATGACGAGCCGCGCGGTCTGGCGGAGCTTGAGGCGGCGGTCGAATACGCCCGTCGCATCGAAGGCACGGCGGGCGGCCTGATCCGTGCCATGCTGGCGCCGGACCGGATTGAGACCTGCACGCCCGAACTTCTGACACGCACGGCCGCCGCCGGCCGCGATCTCGATATTCCAGTTCGCCAGCACTGCTGCCAGTCGAAGATCGAGTATGATCTGGTGCTGAAGCAGCACGGCATGAGCCCGCCGGAATGGATGGCGAGCCTCGGCTATCTCTCCGAGCGAAGCCTCCTGCCACACGGCACCTATGTCTCGGGCTCGCGCCATATCGACCGGCCGGGGCGCGATCTGGAGATCATCCGCGATTCAGGCGCCAGCATCGTGCACTGCCCGCTGGTTTCGGGTCGGCACGGCAGCACGATCGATCATTTCGGCCGCTACCTTGCGATGGGGCTGAAGCTCGGGCTCGGCACCGATACCGCGCCGCCTTGCATGATCATGAACATGCAGGTCGGGATGATCCTGACGCGGGTGACAGCGGGTTCCGTGACTGCCGTGCGCTGCGAGGATTATTACGATGCCGCGACCCTCGGCGGGGCGGATGCGCTGCGCCGGCCCGATCTCGGACGGCTGCAGCCCGGCGCGCGCGCAGACATCACGGTGTTTGATCTCGACCGGCCGCATCTTGGCCAAGTGATCGATCCCATTCAGACCATGATGCTTGCCGGCCACGGGCGAGATTTTTCGACCGTGATTATCGACGGGCGCTTCGTCATGACAGATCGCGTGATCCCCGGTCGTGACGAGGCAGCCGACAAAGCGCGCGCGCAGGCGCAGTTCGAAGGGCTGATGGCGCGCTACCCCGAGCGCACGCATGGCCATCCGCCAACATCTGAAATCTTTGCCTCGAGCTATCCGGTCGATCGTGCCTCACCGGGACCCTCCCTCTGGGGGCAGCCGTGAGCAGCACCGCGCCCGTTCTCAGCATCCGCGATCTGCTGATCACCTTCACCGGACGGCACGGCGCGCTGACGGCGATTGATGGCGTCTCGTTCGATATCGCGCCGGGAGAAATCCTCGGTGTCGTCGGCGAATCCGGTGCAGGCAAGTCACTCACCGGAACGGCCGTGATCGGGTTGCTCGATCCGCCGGGCCGGATTGCGGGCGGGACGATCCTGCTGGACGGTGAACGGATCGATACGCTGTCGCAGGCCGAGATGCGCAAGATCAGGGGTCGCAAGATCGGGGCGATCTTTCAGGATCCGCTGACCTCGCTGCATCCGCTGCTGACAATCGGCGACCAGATCATCGAGACGATCCGGACCCATTTGCCGCTGGACCATGCGCAGGCAAGGGCGCGCGCGATCGCGCTTCTGCAGGATGTCGGTATCCCCGCGGCCGAAACCCGGATCGACCATCACCCGCATCAGTTTTCCGGCGGCATGCGCCAGCGCGTGGTCATTGCGCTCGCGCTCGCCGCGGAGCCGCGCCTCATCATTGCCGATGAGCCAACGACCGCGCTCGATGTCTCGATCCAGGCGCAGATCACCACGCTTCTGAAACGGCTGTGCCGAGAGCACGGCACTGCGATCATGCTGGTCACCCATGACATGGGTGTCATTGCCGAGACCGCCGACAGGGTTGCGGTGATGTATGCCGGCCGGATCGTCGAGGTCGGCCCGGTATCGCAGGTCACGCGCCAGCCACGCCATCCCTACACCGCGGGGCTGATGGCCTCGATCCCCGGCATGAAGGCGCGTGAGGCGACATTGCGCCAGATCGACGGGGCGATGCCGCGGCTGAATGCGATCCCTGTCGGTTGCGCCTTCAATCCGCGCTGCGAACGGGCCGATGCTTGCTGCCGTGCCGAAAAGCCGGTGCTGGACAAGGGGCGGCATGTGGCCGCCTGCTGGCACCCGCTTGAGGCCAACCCATGAACAGTGTCATCGCACTCACCGTCGACCGAGCGAGCTGTCATTTCGATGTCTCGGCACCTTGGCTGACGCGCGTGCTGCAACGCCAGCCGCGCCGCATCCTGAAGGCGGTGCAGGAGGTGTCGTTCACGGTGCGCCGCGGGGCAACCTTCAGCATCGTCGGTGAATCCGGCTGCGGAAAATCGACTCTCGCGCGCATGATTGTCGGGCTTCAGCCGCCGACCGAGGGCCGGTTGGACTTCGCGCCGCTCGCCCTTGCCGATGGCAGCAAGGCTGCGCCGCGTGTTCAGATGATTTTCCAGGATCCTTATGCCAGCCTCAATCCACGCTGGCGGGTGGGTGACATCATCGCAGAGCCGATCCGCGAGCTGAAGCTGATTGCCGACGAGGCGGGAGTCGCAGCGCGCGTCAGCGAGTTGCTCTTCACGGTTGGCTTGTCGCCGGCCGATTCCTTGCGCTATCCGCATGCGTTTTCCGGTGGCCAGCGGCAGCGCATCTCCATCGCACGGGCGCTGGCGACGCAGGCCGATATTCTGGTCTGTGATGAGCCCACCTCAGCGCTTGATGTTTCAGTGCAGGCGCAGATCCTCAACCTCATGCGCCGGCTTCAGGACGAGTTCGGCCTGACCTACATCTTCATCAGCCACAATCTCTCGGTCGTGCGGCACATGTCGGATGATCTGGCCATCATGTATCTCGGTCGCATCGTCGAGACCGGGTCGGCTGATCAGATCTTTGCCGATCCGCGCCATCCCTATACGCGGCTGCTGCTTGACACGATTCCGAGTGTCGAGACGCCAAATCGGGCGCGCCAGCCCATGTCCGGCGAGGTGCCGAGCCCGATCACGCCGCCGCCGGGCTGCGCCTTCCATCCCCGCTGCACGCTCGCACTGGACCGGTGCCGGGTCGAGCGTCCGGAACTGCGCGGGCGCGGACGGCTTGTCGCTTGCCACGTTTCGCAACCGGACTAGAGCACGTCTCGTTTTGATGGAATCAAAACCGTGCTCTATCTTATTGTTTTGTCGCATGTTGTTACGCAAAACCGGTATCCGCTTAAATGGTCGGAGTGGCGGGATTCGAACCCACGACCCCTAGTCCCCCAGACTAGTGCGCTAACCAGGCTGCGCTACACTCCGAACCGGTCGCTTCTATAGGCATTCGCTGCCGGGCTGGCAATCCGCTTCTCGCGGGGCTTTCGCAATCGATGGAGGTTGCACGGGAAACGCCAAGGGGCGGCGAGGCTTTCGTGGCAAAGATGCGGGTTTTTCGGCTCGCATTCCGTCGCCTTTGCCGCAAAGGCCTCGTTCGGGAGCCTGGCGCGACGCGAAATCCGCTGCGAGGATCGGCGCGCAGCCCAGTGCCGGGTTCTCCACCGGTCATGGAATCGCAGTCGATCGCGGGGCCCCTGCCTTCGTGCCGCAAGGCTCCTTGCAAGGATCATGGACATGCCGGAACAGCCCGGCCGGCGGCGCGCGAAACGTCAAGGGAAAGCGCAAGGCGCGCGGCCTCGGCGAGGTTTGCGGTCCTGCCGGCGAGCCTCAGAAGTAACGCTCGCGGATCACCACCGTGTCACCCGGGCGCATCGGCATGTTGATCGGCACGGCGAAGGTGGCGATCTCGCCATGGATGACGCGTGTGAGCTCGGCGTAGTTGCGATTGGCGCGCGGCGAGAAGCCGCCGGCAATGGCCACGGCCATCTGCACCGTCATCTGGTTCACGAAAGGATATTGGCCGCTGGTGTTCACCTCGCCCAGCACGAAGAACGGGCGATATTGCTCGACCTCGACCGAAACGCGCGGTTCGCGCAGGTAACCGGCGCGCAGCCTTCCCTCGATGGCCGCCTGAAGCTGCTGGGTCGTGCGTCCACGCGCCTCGATCTGTCCGATCAGCGGCATCGAAATGCGCCCGGCGCCATCCACGCCATAGGAGTTCGACAGGCTGTCCTGTCCGAAGACGATCACGCGGAGGCGGTCGCCCGCATCAAGCGTGTAGGGCTCATGGATATGGGCGTTGAGGAATTCCGCCGTCAGGCGCGGTGGGCCGGTGCAGGCCGCAAGCGCGACCACGGGCAGGCACAGCAGGAAATGGCGACGGGGCAACATGGAATCGTCCTGCCTCTTCTGCGCGCGAAGATGAATGATCCTGGTTAATGAAATGCTCAAAACGGCTTGTCTTAACCGGGCGGAAACCATGTTGAGGCAGGTTGCAGGCTCAAGATCCGTGTTTTGCGGAAAGAAGGGCGGATGTCTTCGGCTCCTCCGAAACCGGTTTCTCCGCCGGCCACCGATCAGGACGTGGTGACGCTGGGCGCGGCCCTTTGGCGTCGCAGGTTCTCGATTCTCGTGCCGACCGCGCTGGCCTTCGGCGTGAGCCTCGCGATCGTGAATATGCTGCCGGCCCGCCATTCGGGCGAGGCGCGGGTGCTGCTCGAGAGCCGCGAAACCGTCCATTCCCGCCCCATGGCGGATCCGCGCGAGAACGCCGCCATCGATCCCGAAGCGCTGGCGGGCCAGGTGCAGATCGTGATGTCGAAGGACCTGGCCCTGAAGGTCATCCGCGACCTGGAATTGACGAAGCGCGCCGAATTCAACCCCATCGCCAAGGGGCTCGGCGTGGTTCACATCCTGGGCATGCTCACGGGGATGATGAACGATCCGCGGGCGATCCCGATTGAGGAGCGCGCGCTTCAGAACTTTCACAAGCGGCTGCTCGTCTCTCCGCAGGGAAAATCCCGCGTCCTCTCGATCCGGTTCCAGTCGGAAGATGCGCAACTCGCGGCGAATGTCGCCAACAGGATCGCCGAGGAATACCTCTCCCGCGCGGAAATGGCGAAACGCGATACCGCGAAGGTTGCCTCCGAGGGGCTCGACAAGGCCATCGAACCGCTGATGCGCAGGGTGATCGACGCTGATGCGAATTTGGAGTCTTTCCGCGCCCCGAAGGGCCTCTTCGTCGGTTCAGGCAACATGACCATCTCGAACCAGCAGCTGGCCGAGATGAATGCGCAGCTCGCGACCGCGCGCGCCAGGCAGGCCGATCTCGAAGCGCGCGCAAGGCTGATCCGCGAGGCCCTGCGCTTGGGCCGCGTGTTCGAGACCAGCGAGATCAATAACGACGAACTTGTGCGCCGCCTCCTCGAGCGGCGCGCCGCGTTGAAGGCCCAGATTGCCTTCGACGAGCGCACGCTTCTGCCTGGCCATCCGCGGATGCAGGAGCTCCATGCGCAGCTTCGCGACCTTGAGACACAGGTGCGCGCTGCCGCCGAGCGTGCCGCCCGCGCGCTGGAAAACGATGCGCGCGCGGCCGGCGCAAGGCTGGAAAGCCTGCAGGCCGAGCTCGACAACCAGATGAGATCGGCCGCGCTCGCGAAGGAGGACGAGGCGCAGCTGAAGGCACTGGAGCGCGAGGCCTCGGCCCCGCGCGAGCAGCCCCTTTCCTTCCGCAACCCGTTCCATGACGACCCCTCGCCTTCGGGCGAGGCGGCCTCGCCCGCCGATGGCCGCATCATCAGCCGCGCTTCTGCGCAGAACGATCCGGCCTTCCCCGAGCGCCTCTCCATCGTGGCACTGGCGACACTTGGCATGCTGGTGGTTTCCTCGGCGCTGGTTGCCTCGCTGCATCTCATGGCGCGTTTGTCGATCTTCGCCAGGGCCGCAACGGGCGCGCGGGGCCCTCTCGGTGCCGGGATCGGGAAGTTCCGCGAGCCGCATGCCCGGCCCGCCGAGGGCTGGATGATGCCGGCGGGGCCGGTTTCCGTGGCGGTACCGGCCGCGCGTGAGTGGTTCGGCGAGCTGCCGCCGGCAGCGGAGCCCATTGCCGAGGCCGGCTTCGCCCATGCTGCCTCCAGCTTGCCGGATGAGATCGCGGCGGAACTCGCGCTTCTCGGCGTGCCGGGCCGCGCGAAGGTGCTGGTGCTGCAAGGCCTTGGTCGCGGCACGCGCATCGCGCTTCAGGCCATGATAATCGGCCGCAGGATCGCGCAGGATGGCGCAACGGTGATCGTCGATCTCTCCGGCGCGAATCCGCTCTATCCGAGTGTGCTGGGCGATGGTGCCATGGGCCTCGCGGATTACCTTGCCGGCACTGTGGAAATCGCCGATATCCTGCATCGCGACCCGCATTCGCGCCTGCATCTCGTGCCGGCCGGTGAGCCCCTGGCGAGCCATCTCGCGGGGCCGGTGGCCCGGCAGGCGGTGCAATCGCTGGTCCGCGCGCTCGCCGAGGCCTATGTCTTCGTGGTCATTGATGCCGGCCCGGTGGGCGGTGCCGCAGAATTCGTGACCGAAGCGGCCGATTGCCTGGGTCTTGTCGCGCCGGAAGGTGCAGATGAAGACTACCTGCAGGAGGCAATCGCGAGGCTTGAGGAAATCTCGGCCGCGCCGGTCCTCGTGATCGATGATCAGCAGGACCGGGCGCTCGATGCCGCGGCCTGACCCGCCTTCCAGCCAAGATGGCGCAGAACGCGCGCGCGGAACCGCTCACCCTGTTTCACCCGGCGTTTCCGGCAAGGCGCGTCTCTCGGGGAACAGCCTGCCCCGGGGGCCGGATTTCGCGCGCGCGCCGCTTCAGGCCCTGGGTTCAGGCTTCTTCTCCATCCAGCGGATGAGCGGCATCAGCGGCAAGGCCCAGGCCAGCCCCGCGACGAGATAGAATGTCAGCTCCAGGAATTTCGAGGTTCCCGGACCGACAATCCGCGGCGCAATCGCCATGACGATCAGCGCGTAGAGAATGACGAACACGACCATGACCAGCGTGCCGATGAATTTCTTCAAGCGCGGGTTCATCCCGGTTCCTTCCTGTCTCTCGCGGCGATCGGTCGCTTGCCCTTTGCGGACGAAGGTGCATATCGGGCGCAGCATGCGGGATGCAAGAGCATGAATGGGCGTGAGCCGAAATCACGCAACCCGTCGGAGAATGAACCGTGTCGGTGATGAGCCTGTCCGAAGCCCCGGTATTCGCCAGAGCGCAAGCGCGCGGCGCTGGTGCCTTCCGCGCCTGGTTGCTGGTGCTGATCGCCCTCGTGCTCATCATGGTGACGGTGGGCGGCGCGACGCGTCTTACGGGCTCCGGGCTCTCCATCACCGAATGGAAGCCGATCACCGGCGCCCTGCCGCCGCTTTCGGCCGCGGATTGGGCGAAGGAATTCGAGCTTTATCGCGCAAGCCCGCAATACCGGCTGCTGAACCAGGGCATGAGCCTCGGCGATTTCCAGTTCATCTACTGGTGGGAATGGGGCCACAGGCAGTTGGGCCGCGTCATCGGCCTCGTGATGCTCGGCGGGTTCCTCGCCTTCTGGGCGGCGCGGGTCATCAAGGGCCGCATGGCGATGTTTACTTTCGGGCTCGGGTTGCTGCTGGCGCTTCAGGGCACGATCGGCTGGATCATGGTCGCCTCGGGCCTCCAGCCGGGGATGATCGCCGTCGCGCCGGTGAAGCTGACGCTGCATCTCACCTTTGCCTGCCTCTTCTTCATCGGTCTTGTGGTGATGGCCGCGCATTGGGGCGCGTTCGGCGCGAAGAAGGCGGGGAGCGTGGGCCTCAGCCGGGCGGCGTGGGCTTTGGTGCTGGCGGTTCTGGCGCAGATCGCGCTCGGCGGGCTGGTGGCGGGCTCGAAGGCCGGCTTCACCTACAACACCTGGCCGCTGATGGACGGCGCGCTTCTGCCGCCGCTCGAAAATCTCGCCCGGAACCCGGTCTTCTGGGAGAATTTCGTCGATAATCCCACCCTGGTGCAGTTCAATCACCGCATCGGCGCCTATCTGCTCATCGCGCTCGCGATCTGGCACGCCTGGGCCGCGCGCGGAACCTCGGTTGCGAAGATGGCGCGGATGGTGGCAGCGATGGTGCTGTTGCAGGGCGTGCTCGGCATCGTCACGCTGCTGCTCGTCGTGCCGCTCTGGGCCGGCCTCGCGCATCAGGCGATGGCGATGCTCGTGTTGCTGACCGCCGTGATCCACGCGATGCGCACGGCGCCAAAAGCGGAAGCACGGCCGGCAGGCCGCGCACCATGATGCCGTAACAGCTTGATTCCTCAGGCGTTCAGCGCCTGATCCAGATCCGCGATCAGATCCTCCGCATCCTCGATGCCGATCGAGAGGCGGATGACTTCCGAACCCGCACCGGCCTGCTTGCGCTGCTCATCCGTCAGCTGGCGATGCGTGGTGGAGGCGGGGTGGATCACGAGGCTGCGGGTGTCGCCGACATTTGCGAGATGCGAGAAGAGCCTGAGGTTCGACACAAGCCTGATGCCCGCCTCGTAGCCGCCCTTGAGGCCGAAGGTGAAGACCGCGCCCGCGCCCTTGGGCGAATATCTCTGCTGGAGCGCGTGATATTTGTCACCCTTGAGGCCGGGATAGGACACCCAGCTGACCTGAGCGTGTTTCGAGAGGAATTCCGCGACCTTCTGCGCATTGTCCGAATGGCGCTGCATGCGCAGAGGCAGGGTCTCGATGCCCGTCAGAAGCTGGAACGCATTGAACGGCGAGAGTGCCGGGCCAAGGTCACGCAGGCCGAGCACGCGGCAGGCAATGGCGAAAGCGAAATTGCCGAAGGTCTCGCCCAGCACGATCCCCGCATATTCCGGGCGCGGCGCGGTGATCGAAGGGTAGCGCTTGCCGGTCTTCGACCAATCGAAATTGCCGCCATCGACGATCACGCCGCCGATGGAATTGCCATGCCCGCCCAGGAACTTCGTCAGGCTGTGCACCACGATGTTCGCGCCGTGCTCGAAGGGGCGGATGAGGTAGGGGGTCGCGAGCGTGTTGTCGACGATCAGCGGCACGCCGGCATCGCGCGCGATTTTCGCAATGCCCTCGAGATCGGTGATCACGCCGCCCGGGTTGGCGATGGATTCGACAAAGATCGCCTTGGTCTTGGGCGTCACCGCCTTGCGGAAGGTTTCAAGGTCATCGCTGTCGGCCCAGACCACGTTCCAGCCGAACTTCCTGTAGGCATGGTTGAACTGGTTGATCGAACCGCCATAGAGCTTCTTCGCGGCAATGAATTCGTCGCCCGGTTCCAGCAGGGTGTGGAAAACGAGATGCTCCGCCGCATGGCCCGAGGCCACGGCCAGCGCCGCGGTTCCGCCTTCGAGCGCTGCGACGCGCTCTTCCAGCACGGCATTGGTGGGGTTGCCGAGGCGGGTATAGATGTTGCCGAAGGCCTGAAGCCCGAACAGTGAGGCTGCGTGGTCCACGTCATCGAACACGAAGCTCGTTGTCTGGTAGATGGGCGTGGCCCGCGCGCCGGTCGTGGGGTCCGGCTGGGCGCCGGCATGAATCGCAAGGGTCGAAAATCCGGGGGCGCGGTCGGTCATCATCATTCTCCAAGAATGCCCGGCAAGAATGGGCAAATCCACAAAGTTCGGTCTTTTTGCCGAACGAAATTTCTCTTGTCAACCGTTTTGTTCTTTTTGAAGAACGAGGCGGCTCGGCGAAATGGTTGCCCGAAAACCGCGCGGGCCGCAACGGCGCGCGCTGCATGCGCGGCAGGCGCGGGGCGGCTTACTGTCGTCGGTCGATGGTGAGCTTCTGGAATCCCTTGGCGGAAAGGGCAGGGCGCTTCGCCGAGAGCACGCGAGAATTGATGCCCTGCCAGGAGATTTCACCCGAGAGGCGGCCATATTCGATCTTCGGGCAGCGATTCATGATAACCGTGACGCCCCTGGCCTCGGCCAGCGCCGCCGCCGCGTCGTTGCGCACGGAAAGCTGCATCCAGATGACTTTCGGCAGCGGATCGAGCTTCAGCGCTTCCTCGGTCACGCCCATCGCGGCCTCCGAATTGCGGAAGATCTCGACCATGTCGACCGGACCTTCGATCTCCGCGAGGCTTGCCCGGAAGGGCTTGCCGAGGATCAGGGCGCCGGCGCGGCCGGGATTGACCGGGATCACATCATAGCCGCGCTCGGAGAGATATTTGTAGACGAAATAGGAGGGGCGCGAAGGGTTGTCGCTCGCACCCACCAGCGCGATGCGCTTGCAGGTTTTCAGGATCGAGCGGATCAATTCGTCAGGGTAGACGAGATCTGCGGGCGCTTTCGGCTCTGGAATGGTCGTGTCGTTCATCGCCGGACCATGGAGATTTCGGTCGCCTGACGCAAGAGGCGGAAACGGAGCGGCCGGAAGGCCGCAAGAATTTCCGTTGCCGGCGAGGTTTCGCAGCAGTCTGACCAGGCGCGCGCGACCCCCGGTCGATTTTTCCTTCTTCATGCATCGGGGGCTCATGGGGCGCATGATCAAGGGGACAGGCAGCCGTCTCTTTCTCCGGCACCGGTTCCCGGTCCTTCTGGAGCGGATCGGCGGCTTCTGCATCACCGGAGGCCGAGTCCATCCGGGCCGAAGCTGGCGGCTTCCTCCGCCGCATCCGCGCAGCATGCGTTCTCGCCCGTCGCGGGGTTTGACAAGGCGGAAGCTGCCCGCTTTGTTCAAGCTCGAACGTCTGGCAAAGACAGCCGGCGCGAGAATGGGGAGGGGACATGCGACACTCCGCGCTGACGCTGGAAGAGATGGATGCCTATCTCGATGAGGTCTTCCCCGAAGTGCACCATGGCGGGCGCACGCTTTTCCTCGAGGGGCTCGGCTATGGCACGTGCCGCGTGCGCATGAAGCACCATCCGAAGAACCTCAGGCCTGGCGGCACGATTTCGGGGCCCGCCATGATGACGCTCGCGGATTATGCGCTCTATGTCGCCGTGCTGAGCGCGGTGGGCAAGGTGCCGCTGGCGGTCACGACCAACCTCTCCATCCACTTCCTGCGCAAGCCGGAGGTTGGTGATCTCGTGAGCGAAACGCGGCTTCTGAAGGCCGGGAAGCGGCTTTGCGTGGGCGAGGTGACAATCTTCTCGGAAGGCGCGGGGGAGCCCGTCGCGCATGTCACCGGCACCTATTCCGTGCCGCCGGGACGGAATCCCGCATGAGGTAAAATAATACCGTTTGAGTCATGTCATTGAAAAAAAGGGATAAAGATGGAATTTATTCGCAACGAAAGCCGTTGACCCGGCCGAATCAATGCTTTATCGAAGCGCTCATCCCGGTGCGTCCCACGCGCCGGTTCCTTTTTTCTGATCCGAGGTTTCCATGAGGGCCCTGACATCCGCCACGAAGTCTTTCGTGGCGAAGCCCGCCGAGGTCGAGAAGAAGTGGATCGTGATCGACGGCACCGGCCTCGTGGTCGGCCGCCTCGCCTCGATCATCGCGCTTCGTCTCCGCGGCAAGCACAAAGCCACGTTCACGCCGCATGTGGACATGGGCGACAACGTGATCGTGATCAACGCCGAGAAGGTGGTTTTCACGGGCAACAAGCGCAACGACAAGGTTTACTATCACCACACGGGTTATCCCGGCGGCATCAAGGAGCGCACCGCGCGCTTCATCCTCGATGGCCGCTTCCCGGAGCGCGTGGTGGAGAAGGCCGTGGAGCGCATGCTCCCGCGCGGGCCGCTCGGCCGCAAGCAGCTCGGCAATCTGCGCGTCTACAAGGGCGCGTCCCACCCGCATGATGCGCAAGGCCCCGAGATGCTCGACGTGGCCAGGCTCAACCCGAAGAACACGAGGCACGGCTGATGGCTGAGACCCTTTCCTCTCTGGCCGATCTCGGCGGCGCCACCAGGGGCGTGCAGGCGGAAGCGCCGGTTCATGTCCAGAAGCTTGACAAGCTCGGCCGCGCCTATGCCACCGGCAAGCGCAAGGATGCGGTCGCCCGCGTCTGGATCAAGCCGGGTTCGGGCAAGGTTGTGGTGAATGGCCGCGCGATCGAAGTCTATTTCGCGCGTCCCGTTCTGCGCATGCTGCTCAACCAGCCGCTCGTCGCGGCCGGCCGCGCGGACCAGTATGACGTTACCGTCACGGTTGATGGCGGCGGCCTTTCGGGCCAGGCGGGCGCGGTGCGCCACGGCCTCTCCAAGGCTCTGACCTATTACGAGCCGGAACTGCGCGGCGTTCTCAAGAAGGGCGGCTTCCTCACGCGCGACAGCCGCGTGGTCGAGCGCAAGAAGTACGGCAAGGCCAAGGCCCGCCGCAGCTTCCAGTTCTCGAAGCGCTGATCCGAAACCTCATTGCGAGGAGGGCGCAAGGCATCCGACGCGGCAATCCAGTTTCTGGTCGCCGCGTCTTGAGTAAGGATCGCCACGTCGCTTTGCTCCTCGCGATGACGAAATGGCAAAGGATTCGAAAAGCCCCGGTTCGCCGGGGCTTTTTTCGTTTCGGCCTTGAGAGCGCCGGAATGGCCTGCAACAAGGGGCGAATGGCCCCAAACATCGCTTTGTTCCTGCTGATTCTCGCGGGTGTTGCCGCGCCCGCGCTGGCGCAGA
The DNA here is from genome assembly GCA_020252645.1 of Methylobacterium sp. Classification (GTDB taxonomy): domain Bacteria; phylum Pseudomonadota; class Alphaproteobacteria; order Rhizobiales; family Beijerinckiaceae; genus Rhabdaerophilum. The sequence goes on from JADCCN010000010.1 coordinate 101,170, forward strand.
CGAATTTTCCCGGTCGCATGCCCGGAGACGTGCCCTATGCGCATGAATATGGCGCGAACCGGCCCTTCCAGCCGCCCGTGATGCCGCCGCCTCCGCCGCCGGTGATCACGCCGACGCGCCCGCCGGAACTCTCACCGGGCTACCAGCCGGTTCGACCCGCGCCGAAATCCGATCTCCGCTTGCCGGAACGCCACGCCGTGCCGCCGGAGCAGACCCCTCCGCGCAGCGGAGGGAGCCGGCTGATCGATGTGCCCGGACCGAGGATATTGGAGCGATAGGCGCATTTTCACGCGAAGCGGGCAGGGGTTCGCGTGAAGAAAATGCAAGCGGAACAGACTTGTCGTCAATCCACTTCCGCCAAACGCGGATGCGGGGTGAGCACGATGGTGAAATGGCCCTCCACATTCGAGCCCATGGGGAATACGTTGCCCGCGAAACTTGCGAGCAGGTCCTGCTCGTAGAGGTGAAGCGCGTCCTCGCGCACCAGCACATATTTCGCCGCCGCGACGATATCCTCGCGATCGAGGATGGCGAGGCACACCCATTCGGGATGCGCGCGCAGCCATTTGTGCACGGTCTCGACGAGGCCGGGATAGCTCGGGTGCAGCATGTCATCGAGCACGATCAGCCCATGGCGGTGCATGAGCGGCAAGGCGAGCGAGAGATCCTTCACGAGGTTCGGCTCGTCATGCTGGCCGTCGATGTGGAAGAAGCGGATCGGCAGGCTGCCATCGGCCTTCATTTTTGCAGGCGCGATCACATCCGCCGGTTCCATATCGGCCGTGGAGCCCTTGATGGCGGTGTAGCGTCCGGGCTCGATGCCGTGATGCGTCACGTTCTCGTGCAGGTGATCGAGCACCTTTTCCGAAGGCCAGGTGAAGATATCAATGCCGATCGCGTGCTCGCCCGCAACAAGGCCATGCGCCAGCGCGATGAAGAAACGTCCCTCGAAGGTGCCGATTTCGGCAATGTGCCCCCGGATCCCGAGTTCCGTCTGCCGGCGGATCATGTGGCCGCAGATCGAGGCCGCAAACACGGACGACATGCCGCGCACGCTTGAGTAGCCCTTCTCCAGATAGGCATCGAGCGCCGGATTGCCGGTGGGGAGACGCATGGATCTGTCCTTTGTTACCAAACGAGGCCTTGCCTAGCGGGGGAACCGGGGCCCTGCCAAGCGCCGAAATGCGTGTTCGAACCTGAACAGGCGATGCATATCCCTTGCCATCCGGCGGCTCGCCTCTTTATCTCGCGAGGAAAGGGCCGCTCGCGCCCTGCCATCGGGTGATCCTGCCATGCTGCGTTTCCTGCCTCTGGGGTTGATCGTGCTGCTCGTGCTGCTGCCGAGCCTGCTCATCCTGTTCGCGACGCATCGCCCCTTGAAGGCGCGCATCCCGATGGCCACCATGGCGTTCATCTCGCCGGTCCTGATTTTCGGGCTCGTGAACATGCTGCCCTACCTCACGAATGATGTGCGCAACGCCCCGCAATGGGCGCATCTTGTCGGGCTGGCGCTCTGGGGTGCGGGGTTCTTCCTTCCCTGGGTGATCTTCGCGCTGTTCCTGCATGTCGGGCGGAAGGCCAGCGCCTCGTGACGAAACCGCCGGTCGACCATGCCTTCACCGGCGGGCCGCGCGGCGGGGCCCATGATCCGACCTTCGCGGGCGCGCATTCCTTCATGCGCCGGCCCTATACCAAGAACCTTTCGGGCGCGGATGTGGTGATCTGGGGCGTGCCCTTCGATCTCGCGGTCACGAACCGTCCCGGCACGCGCTTCGGGCCGGCGGCGATCCGTCGCGCCAGCGCGATTTTCGATGGCGATCCGCAATATCCCTCCGGCATCGACCCCTTCGAGCACCTCGCCGTGATTGATTATGGCGACTGCGCGCTGCTGCGCGGCGATTTCGCCGGCCAGCCCGGCGTGATCGAGGCGGAAGCAACCCGCATCCTCGCAAGCGGCGCGCATCTCATGACCATGGGCGGGGATCATTTCATCACCCTGCCGCTGCTTCGCGCCCATGCGAAGAAGCACGGCCCGATGGGCCTGCTGCAATTCGATGCCCATCAGGACATGTGGGAGAGCGGGCCGGATGGCATCTCGCATGGCAGTTTCACGCGGCAGGCGATCCGCGAGGGGCTGATCGACCCCGCGCGCTCGATCCAGATCGGCATCCGCACGATCTCGCCGGAGGATGGCGGCATCGCGATCATCCACGCCTATGAGGCAGCCGAAATGGGCGTGATACGCCTGGCCGAGACGATCCGCGCGCGGTTGGGGCAGGGGCCCGGTTATCTCACCTTCGATATCGACTGCCTCGATCCCGCTTTTGCGCCGGGCACGGGCACGCCGGTTTCCGGCGGAATGAGCGCCGCCGAGGCCTTGCGTCTCGTCTGGGCCTTGCGGGATTTGCCGTTTTGCGGCATGGACGTGGTCGAAGTGTCTCCGCCCTATGACCATGCCGAGATCACCGCGATCGCAGGAGCGACGATCATGCAGCATCATCTTCAGGCCCTGGCCCTCCGACGAGCCTGATCCTGATCCCCGTGCCGGCTTCCGGCCGGCGCAATGCTGCCTGTTTCCTTTTCGCCTTCATCCGACCTTCGCGCCGAAAGCTCCGAACCATGACCCTTGCCAATGCCCATGCCGCGCTTGCGGGTGCCGATCGGCCCGCGCTCAAGGGGGCTCTCCCCACCGTTTTCATTGATGGCGAGGCCGGCACCACCGGCCTGCAGATCCGCGAGCGGCTTGAGGGTGAGAAGGCCATCCGGCTGATTTCCATCGCGCCGGAAAAGCGCAAGGATGTGGAAGCCAAGCGCGCAGTGATGGACGAGGCCGATGTGGCCATCCTCTGCCTGCCGGATGAGGCCGCGAAAGAGGCGGTGGCCATGGGCGAAAGCCTTGGCAAGGCCGCGCCGCGCTTCATCGATGCCTCGACCGCGCATCGCGTCGCGCCGGGCTGGGTCTACGGGTTTCCAGAACTTGCGGCCGCGCAAGCTCGCGCGATTGCCGAGGCGCGGAATGTCGCCAATCCCGGTTGCTACCCCACCGGCGGCATCGCCCTGCTGCGCCCGCTGGTGGATGCCGGGCTGATGCCGGCGGATCATGCCATCTCGATCAACGCGGTTTCCGGCTATTCCGGCGGCGGCAAGAGCATGATCGAGGCCTATGAAGCGGGCACCGCGCCGGATTTCGAACTCTATGGCCTTGGCTTCAACCACAAGCACCTGCCGGAACTCACGCGCTATTCCGGCCTGTGGCATCAGCCGATCTTCGTTCCGAGCGTCGGCAATTTCCGCCAGGGCATGCTCGTTTCCGTGCCGCTGCATTTCGCGCAACTTTCGGGCGTGAGGCATGTTGCGAGCCTGCGCGATTGCCTCGCCGCCCATTATGCGGGCGCGACCGAGGTGCGGGTGGCCAGCGCGGAGGAAACCGCCGGGCTGAAAGGTCGGCTTGAACCGGAAGCGTTGAACAACACCAACAAGATGGAACTCTTCGTGTTCGGCGACGACGCAAAAGGGCAGGCGGTGCTGGTCGCGCGGCTCGACAATCTCGGCAAGGGCGCTTCCGGCGCGGCGGTGCAGAACCTGAAGCTGATGCTGGGCTTGTGAGCGCGATGAATGACCGGTCAGGTCAATAGACGGGGCCAGGAGCGTTCGAGCTGCTGCTCGCTCACTCCGCGCTCCAGGGAACCACGAGCTGCTTCTGCTCGCCGAGCCCCTCGATGCCGAGGCGCATGATGTCCCCGGATTTCAGGAAGACCGGCGGGTTCTTGCCCAGGCCCACGCCCGGCGGGGTGCCGGTGGTGATCACGTCCCCCGGCTCGAGCCGCATGAAGGTCGAGATATAGTGCACAAGGAACTTCACGCCGAAGATCATCGTGGCGGTGGAGCCGGTCTGCATGCGGCGGCCATTCACCTCCAGCCACATCCCGAGCTTCTGGATGTTGCGCACTTCGTCCGGGGTCACCAGCCACGGGCCGAGCGGGCCGAAGGTGGGGCAGCCCTTGCCCTTCATCCACTGGCCTGTGCCTTCGATCTGGTAGGCGCGCTCGGAAACATCGTTGCAGATGCAGAAGCCGGCGATGACATCCATCGCCTCGGATTCCGGCACATAGGACGCGCTCTCGCCGATGACGATGGCAAGCTCGACCTCCCAATCGGTCTTCACCGAAGCCTTCGGCAGCATCACGTCGTCATTGGGCCCCACGATGCAGGAGGGCGCCTTGTTAAAGAGAATCGGCTCCTTGGGAATCGCGGCACCGGTCTCGGCGGCGTGGTCGGCATAGTTCAGGCCGACAGCGATGAAGTTGCCAACCCGCCCGACGCAGGGCCCGAGGCGCGGACGTCCCCGAACCAGCGGAAGCTTCTCGTGCTTCAGCCGACTTAGCTTCGCCAGCCCCTTGCGCGACAGCGCCGCACCCGACAGATCGGGCACATGCTCGGAAATGTCGCGGATCTTCCCCGCGGGATCGACGAGACCCGGTTTTTCACGGCCTGCCCGGCCAAAGCGAACGAGCTTCATCCTGCCCCCCAGGCTTCAAAAGCGGCCGGCATAGGAGCACTTCCCCCCGCGCGATTCAAGGAGACTCTCCGTCGTTTCCGCACCGGAATGCACGCTGGGACGTCCAGAATGTGATGAACATGCAACACTGCCCTGAAAACATGCTCCCCGCTCAGCCTTCGGCCTGTTTGCCGCGTGAGGCCGGAAGGCAAAAGACGCCGAAAGTTTAGTCATGAGCAAAAGAATTCATCCAACCTGGTTGTCAGACTAGTCCAAAAAGGGCGCTTTTTGCCGAAATCGACCTGAAAACGCGCAAGGGCGACATCGAATGCGGCAAAAAAGGGGCGGTTGCTTCCGCATCCGCGCTTTGCAAGATGGTGAAGCAATCGAGAAGCGGCCGAGCGAATCAGCGTCTTGCAAGCCGCCCAGAACAGGGATGAGGAAATTCGTCATGAAGGGTATGTTCCGGCTTGCATTGGCGGCGTCGGCTTCCATCATTTCGATGCAGGCGATGGCGGGTGGTTTTATCAACACGTCGCAGAGCACCGTGTTCAACGGCATGGCCTTCGCGGGGGCTGCGGCTCCGGGCTCGACTTCCGCCGCGACGATGTTCATGAACCCGGCGACGATGACGGGCTTCCGGCGTTTCACTTGGGATTCGAACTACACGTTCGGCATCCCGACCACCAATATCACCGCGACCTCGAACAACCCGGGCTACAACGCCCTGTTCTCGGGCCGCTCGGGCGACGTGGGCCTCGATTACTTCGTTCCCGCCTCCTACTTCGTCATCCCCTACAGCGAACAGCTTTATTTCGGCGTTTCGCTGAACACGACCTACGGCAATTCGACCAAGGCCGCGAACGTCTGGCAGGCCAGCCTCTTCGCCCAGACCTCGAAGCTGCGCATCATCACCGCGACCCCCTCGGTGGCCTACAAGTTCAACGAGATGTGGTCGTTCGGTGTCGGCCTGCAGATCCAGTATGCGACGGCGCGCCAGGTCGCGCGCTGGCCGGGTGCGCCGATCACCCCGGTGGGCGGCGGCGTGGGCATCACCAGCGCGGATGGCTGGGGCGTGGGCTTCACCGCCGGCCTCACCTTCACGCCCTGGAAGGGCACGCAGATCGGCCTCGGCTGGCGCTCCTTCATCGATCAGAGCATCGAAGGCACCACCGTGTTCGGGCCTTTCACCAGCACCAATTCCAAGGGCACACTGCACCTTCCCAACCGCGTGAATCTCTCGCTGCGCCAAACCGTGAACGAGAAACTCGACATCCTCGCCTCGGTGGAGTGGCAGAACTGGGGGCGCATCGGCAACTCAGCGCTGACCAACCCGGCGAACGCGGCGCTCGCGGTGCTGCCATTCAATTACAAGGATGGTTGGTTCTTCTCGCTCGGCGGCGAATACAAGGTGTCGGATGCGCTGACCTGGCGCGCGGGCATCGGCTACGAAATCTCGCCCGTCACGGATGCGGTCCGTCGCTACTCGCTGCCGGATAATGACCGCCTCTGGCTCTCGACCGGCTTCACCTATAGCTGGTCGGAGCGGTTCAGCCTGAACGCCTCCTATTCCTACCTGCACATCAAGAAGGCCCCGATCAGCCAGTCCCTCGGCGCGCTCACCGTCACGGGTGAATCCAAGGCCGATGCACACCTGCTTTCGATCGGCCTGACCTCGCGCTGGGGCGAGGGCCTGAAGCGCGAAGAGCCGCTGGTGCGGAAGTTCTGAGGCCCAACACCTGCGGGAGAAGCGGAGAGGGCCGGCAGACCGGCCCTTGTCCTTTGCTCGCCAGCCCTTTTTTCTGGCGGATGGCTTGATGCCGATCGGCCTCTGCCCGCAAGGCGGGGCCTCAGGCCCTCACGCGCACATATTCGCCGGGCGCATCGCAGAGCGGCTTGCGCTTGCCGCCGCCGGGCACGCGCGCCGGCACCTTCTCGTCGCCCCTGGTCAGCCAGGCATGCCAATGCGGCCACCAGGTGCCGGCGGTCTCCTCTGCCTTCTGCGCCCAGTTCTCGAACTCGCCCTCCACCGGGCCGCCGGTCCAGTACTGGTATTTCGGCTTCGAGACCGGGTTGACGACGCCGGCGATGTGACCGGAACCGGCCATCACATAGGTCACCGGCCCGCCGAAAAGCTTCGAGCCCACGAAAACCGATTTCGCAGGGGCGATATGATCTTCCTTGGCCGCAAGGTTGTAGATCGGGATCGTCACCCGGCCGAGGTCGAGCCGCCTGCCGCCCAACCGCATCTCCCCCTTGGCGAGCGTGTTGTGGAGGTAGCAGTTGCGCAGGTAGAAGCTGTGGTTCGCTTCCGCCATGTTCGTGGAATCCGAATTCCAGTAGAGCAGATCGAAGGGCGGCGGATTCTTGCCCTTGAGGTAGTTGTTGACCATGTAGGACCAGATGAGGTCGTTTGGCCGCAACATGTTGAAGGCCGAAGCCATTTTCGCGCCCGGCAAATAGCCGAACCGCGCCATGAGCTGCTCGACCGCGCCGATCTGCTCCTCATCCACGAAAGTCAGCAGCTCGCCGGCATGGGTGAAATCCACCTGCGTGGTGAAGAAGGTGGCGGTCTTCACGCGGTCGGGCCGGTCGGATTGTGCGATCCAGGCGAGCGTGGCCGCAAGCAGCGTGCCACCGACGCAATAGCCGATGGCATGGGCGCTCTTCTCGCCGGTGATCGCCTCGATTTCCTCGAGCGCCGCCAGCGGCCCCTTCTGCATGTAGGTGGTCCAGTCGTAAAGGCGATGCTTTTCGTTGGGGTTGACCCAGGAAAGCACGAAGACCGTGACGCCGTTTTCCACCGCCCAGCGGATGAAACTCTTCTCGGGGTTGAGATCAAGGATGTAGAACTTGTTGATCCAGGGCGGCACGATGAGAAGAGGGGTCCTGTAAACGGTCTGCGTGGTCGGCGTGTACTGGATCAGCTCGATGAGGTCATTGCGAAAAACCACCTTGCCCGGCGTGGTTGCAAGGTTCTTGCCCACCTCGAAGGCGCTGCCATCGGTCTGGCGGAGCTTCAGCTCGCCCTTGCCGGCATCGACATCCTCCGCGAGCATCCGCATGCCGCGCGCGATGTTCTCGCCCTGCTGCTCCAGTGTTGTTCGCAGCAATTCCGGGTTGGTCATGACGAAATTCGACGGCGAGAGCGCGCTGGCGATCTGCCGCATGTAGAACTGCGCCTTCTTCTTCGTGTGCGGATCGAGATCCTCCGCCTTTTCCACGAGGTTGTTGGCGAATTGCGCACCGATGAAATAGGCCTGCTTCAGGAAGTTGAAGTAGGGGTTTTCGTTCCATTCGGGATCGGCGAAGCGGTTGTCGCGCGCGGGCATCTCGACCGCCGGGGGCGCATCCGTGCCATGCACCTTGCGGACCATCGTCGACCAGAGGTTGATCATGTCGAGCGAAAGATTTTTCTGAGCTTCAACGATGCGCGCCGGATCCTTCAGCCAGTATTCGGCCACCGCGCCCAGGGTCTTCGCTGCATCCGCGCTTTCGTCGGGCACGAGCGAGGCCCTCTCGCCCTTTTCCAGCGCGCGAAGATAGGCCGCGCCGAGCTTGGAACTCTCCGCCAGGATATCGGTGGAAACGCCCGCGATCTTCTCGAGGTCGAAGGGCGGCTGCGGGATGGCCATGTCTCCCGCCATGGCGATCGCAGGGGCCTCGGGGGCCGGGGCGGGGGGAGGTGCAACCGGTTTCGCGGTTGCTGCCGGTGTGGCCTGTGGGGAAGCGGGTGCCACTTCCTTGGCCGGCGCTCTCGCGGCGGAAGCTTTGGAAGCCGCGGCTTTCGGGGCAGCCGATACTTGCGCAGGAGCCCTGTCTTCGGAGAGCTTGCCGTTGCTGGGCCCGGTCTTTGCACGAGGGGCCTTTGCGGATTTCGCCCGCGCGGGTGCTTTCGGGGTCTTCGAGGGCGCGATCTTCTGGGCGGGCTGGGATTCACCGGCCTCGCTCGCGGCGGCCATGGACGGTTTTTTCGCGCTCGCAGCGCGTTTCGCCTGCGTCTTGCTCGTGGCCATGGCGTTTGGCCTCCCCGTTATCAGCCTTCTTCTTGTCATGCGCCTTGCGAAGACCTGGGTTTCCGCGAAACGCGCTCTTCTGTTCTGCCCATTTCCGCCGCATTAGGGAAGCAGAAACAAAGGCGCGCGACATTGGTTGCATACGGGACCGGGTGAAACATGACATTTGCGAAAGCTCACCGCTTCGGCGGACGGCTCATGGCCGTGCTGGCCCTCGTCGCGGCCGCGCAGGGCCTGTCCGCCTGCATGGAAACGGCGCATTTCGGCCGCATGCCCCAGCTCGGCGGCGTGCGCACGGAAGTGGGCGAGCCGAAGGAATTCGTGCGCGAAACCCGCGCCGGCGCCCCGCAGGACTTCATCCCCGTCGGCGTGACCCCGCCCGAGCGGCGCATCGCCCCGCGTGACGAGGCCGGGGCAGCCGCCCTCGAGAAGGAACTGATCGCAGCCCGCCAGCGCAGCCAGGGCTTCGCGAACCGCCCGCTTCCGCGTTCGAGCTACGATGGCGCGGTTCCGACGCGACCCGCCGCTCCAAGGAAGGAATTGCTGCCGGATTGAGGGCTGACCCTAGACAGGACCCCAGCTTTCCGTCATCGCGAAGACAAGCCAGCCCGAAATCTGTGGCCATCCCGGCCCGAGGGAGTTCTTCATGAACGAGTTCCATCGCATCCGCCGCCTTCCGCCTTACGTCTTCGAGCAGGTCAACAAGATCAAGGCGAAGGCGCGAGCTGCGGGCGCGGATATCATCGATCTCGGCATGGGAAACCCGGATCTGCCTGCGCCGAAGCATGTCATCGAGAAGCTGGTGGAAACGGCCGGCAAGCCGCGGACGGATCGCTACTCGGCCTCGAAAGGCATCGGCGGTCTTCGCCGCGCGCAGGCCGGCTATTACGAGCGCCGCTTCGGCGTGAAGCTGAACCCGGATACGCAGGTGATCGCCACGCTTGGCTCGAAGGAAGGCTTCGCCAACATGGCGCAGGCCATCTGCGGCCCCGGCGATGTGGTGCTCGTGCCGAACCCGAGCTACCCCATCCATGCCTTCGGCTTCCTGATGGCCGGCGGCGTGATCCGCTCCGTTCCGGCCGAGCCGACGCCCGCGATGTTCCCGGCGCTCGAGCGCGCAATGATGCATTCCGTGCCCAAGCCCATCGCTCTGGTGGTCTGCTACCCTTCGAACCCCACGGCTTACGTGGCCGATCTCGATTTCTACCGCGATCTCGTGGCCTTCGCGAAGAAGCACGAGCTGATCCTGCTCTCCGATCTCGCCTATTCGGAAGTCTATTTCGACGATACGAAGCCGCCGCCTTCCGTGCTGCAGGTGCCGGGCGCGATGGATGTGACGGTTGAATTCACGTCCATGTCTAAAACCTTTTCCATGGCCGGCTGGCGCATGGGTTTCGCGGTTGGAAACGAGCGCCTGCTTGCGGCGCTGGCGCGCGTGAAATCCTACCTCGATTACGGCGCCTACACGCCCATTCAGGTGGCCGCGACCGCAGCCCTCAACGGCCCGGAAGATTGCATCCACGAGATGCGCGGCATCTATCGCCAGCGCCGGGATGTGATGGTCGAGAGCTTCGGCAAGGCCGGGTGGGAGATTCCGCCGCCGGAAGCCTCGATGTTCGCCTGGGTGCAGATCCCGGAGAAATTCCGTCACCTCGGCAGCCTCGAATTCTCGAAGCTTTTGGTGGAGAAGGCGGATGTCGCGGTTGCGCCGGGCATCGGTTTTGGCGAGCATGGCGATGATTATGTGCGCCTTGCCCTCGTCGAAAACGAGCAGCGCATCCGCCAGGCCGCGCGCAGCCTCAAGAAGTTCTTCGACACGGCCGATGCCACGCTCCACAACGTGATCGACATCAAGCGGGCGGTTTGAGGCCTTGCGCGTCATTGTATTCGAGCGGAAGGCAGCGCGGGCGCTGGATGATCTGGCGCCGGATATCCGTCAGCAAGTCGAACGCGACATAATCGCGTTGGCACTGGATCGGGATTCGGTGGCGGCGCAGATTGCCCCGCTGCAAGGTTTTGAGGCCTCGCGCTTGAGAAGTGGCGATTGGCGGATTATTTTTACTGAAAATCCGACTTTCGTTCGGGTTCTTTTCATTGGCCACCGCAAAGATATCTACAGAAAGGGCCTGTCATGAAGAGCCGGGTTCAGTATCTCGTTTCCCCCAGTGGCGAACGCCTGGTCGTGCTTGCTGAGAGCCAGTATCTCGAGTTGCTGAAGGGCAGGCTGCCGGTGGTGAATGACCCGGAAGAGGGTGAGCTTGCGGACGACGTCGTGGCCGAACTCATGCGGGCATCCGTTGAAATCAAGCAAAACTCGATTCTTGCGAAGCCGGTAGACGGGAAACGTCTTCACTTTGTCGAAAAACATCCCTCGCCAGTCTCTCCCAAGAAAAAGATGGCCTGACGGCTCGCACCCGTGACATTCCGGGGTTGCCTCACTACATCTCGCGGACGACGTTTAACCCCTCCCGCGAGGTTTCCATGTCTGATGCCGAAAAGCTGGCCGCCACGGCCCATCTGCCCTCCATCCAGCTCGACCGGGGGCGCGTGGAGGCGGTGAAGAAGGAACTCGACATCACGGACCGCGCCAACATCGTCACCTATGGCGACAAGGCGCAGGCCCGCGTCTCGGATTTCGCGGATCGCATTCTGGCCGAAACGCGCAACAAGGAGATGGGGAAGACCGGTGATCTGCTCACCGATATCCTCACACGCGCGAAGGGGCTTGATCCCGCTTCGGTCGGCCAGCTCAACTGGTTCCAGCGGCTCTTCACGAACATGCAGACGCGTCTCAGCCGCTTCAAGGAGCAGTTCTCGACCGTCGCCTCGCAGATTGATCGCGTCACGATCGAACTCGACAAGCACAAGGAGGGCCTGCGCCGCGACATCCATATGCTCGATGACCTGCACGAGCAGACCAAGGCCGCGATCGCCGAACTCGACACCTATATCGAGGCCGGCAAGGCCTATGGCGAGGAATTCAAGGCGGGCCGCCTCGCGGCGCTGAAGGCCGATGCCGATGCAAAAGCCAACACCACCGAGGGGCTGATGGCCGCGCAGGCTTATCAGGATGCGTTGCAGGCGCTCGACCGGCTCGAAAAGCGCGTGATGTATCTCCAGCAGGCGCGGCAGATCGGCATCCAGCAGCTTCCGCAGATCCGCATCGTGCAGGCGGGCGATGAAACCCTCATCGAGAATTTGCAGGCAACCACGCAGCTCACCATCCCGGTCTGGAAGCAGAAGATGATCCTGCTTCTCGGCCTCACCCGCCAGCAGGGCGCGCTCGACCTGCAGAAGACCGTTACCGACGCCACCAACACGATGCTGAAGCAGGCCTCCGAGATGATGAAGGGGCAGGCGATCGAGATCGAGAAGCAGAGCCAGCGCGGCATCGTCGACATGGCGACGCTCGAGAAGACCAACCGCGACCTCATCGATACCATCACCCAGGTGATGAATGTGCAGAACGAGGGCCGCCGCAAGCGCGCCGAGGTGGAAAACCGCCTGAACGAGATGAATACCGAGCTGAAGCGGCACCTCTCGGCGCTGCCTTCGCCGTAAGGCCGGGCGCCGGCCCGCGGCTCTTCGCGCGAGAGGAGGCGAAACGGAATGCCCCTTTCGCGCGAGGAAAATACGACAGAAAAAAGCGACAGAGCATCCGATCTCATTCGGTCAGATCGGAGAATGCTCGAGGGGAATCGGCCGCGTGGGGGCGAAATGTCGAAAGCATTGAAAATCGGGATTGCCGGATTGGGAACCGTGGGTGCCGCCACGATCCGCATCCTCACCCAGGCCGCGAACGAACTCGCGGAGCGCGCGGGCCGGCCCATTCAAGTCGTCGCGGTTTCCGCCCGTTCCAGGGGCAAGGATCGCGGCATCGATCTCTCCGGCTATCGCTGGTATGACGATCCGGTCGAGATGGCCTGTCGCACGGATATCGATGTCATCGTCGAATTGATGGGCGGTGCAGAGGGCGAGGCGCGCGCGACGGTCGAGGCCGCGCTCGATCACGGCATCGCGGTGGTGACTGCGAACAAGGCGCTGCTCGCAAAGCATGGGCCGGCTTTGGCGCGTCGTGCGGAAAGCCATGGCGTGACCATCGCCTTCGAAGCGGCCGCTGCCGGGGGTATCCCGGTCATCAAGGCCCTGCGCGAGGCGCTCGTGGGCAACGAGATCACCCGCATCTCCGGCATCCTCAATGGCACCTGCAATTACATCCTGAGCCGGATGGAAGAGGAGGGGCTGGATTTTGTCGCCTGCCTCAAGGCCGCGCAGGAGCTGGGCTATGCCGAGGCCGACCCGACCTTCGATATCGAGGGCTATGACACCGCCCACAAGCTCGCGCTTCTCACCGCGCTTGCCTTCGGCACGGAGGTGGATGGCGATGCGGTCTATGTCGAGGGGATTTCGGGTGTCACGCCGCTCGATCTTCTGATGGCGGAAGAACTTGGTTTCCGCATCAAGCTGCTGGGGGTCGCCGAGCGCACCGCGCAGGGCATCGAGCAGCGCGTGCACCCCACTTTTGTGCCGCGCACCAGCCAGCTCGCCGGCGTGATGGGCGTGACCAACGCGGTGGAAATCCAGGCGCAGCCCGTGGGCGCGATCACCCTTGTCGGCCCCGGTGCGGGTGGTGGTGCCACGGCCTCGGCGGTTGTGGGCGATATCGTCGATCTCGCGCGGGGCAACCGCGTCTCGGTCTTCGGCCGGCCATCGGGCGCGCTGGCAAAGCCGATCCGCGCGCCGATGCAGCAACATGAGGGCGGTTATTACGTGCGCCTGCAGGTGCTCGACCGGCCCGGCGCCGCCGCGACCATCGCAAGCCGCATGGCCGAACGCGGCATCAGCCTCGAATCCATCCTGCAGAAGGGCAGGGGCACGCCGCGCAGCGCCTCGGGCGCGGTGCCGGTCATCCTCATCACCTATGCGACCACCGAACTCCGCGTGCGCGATGCGGTCGCCGCCATCGCCGAGGAAGGCGTGCTCGACGGCCCGCCGCAGGTGATCCGGATTGAACGGTGAGGTCTATTCGGCGGAGACGAATTCGACGGGGATGTTGAACAGCGCGGCCATCTGCGCTTGCTCTTGATCGGCGGTCAGAAGTGTCGCGTTTTTTCGCTTGGCGTGAGCGATGTAGATGCAATCATAGATATTGAAAGTCGTTGCCAAGTCCGGTTTGGGCTTGCCTTCGGCGTTCGCATGCCATTGTCGTGCGACAAAAGACATAAACCGAGCATTTTCGATCAACTCTTCATCCACCGGATCGAGCCTGCCAACATGACGGAGGGAATATTCAGCCTCCGCCAGTTGCTCAAAAGTTGCCTCCCCACGCCGTTGTTTCTTGGCGATCGTGTTGTGGACCTCCAGAGCGATGAGAGACGGGGCCAAAAGCACATGACGAAATTGAATCACGTTCCCCTCTGCTATAGGGAGATACGAACTTGCTTTCTCGCTCCCGGGCTCATCCACAATCCATTTGACTGCAACGGAAGTATCAATCGTCAGAATCATCGCCCTCTCGCAACTTCCGGATAAGTGGAACGGAATCTAACCCTTTTTTGGGGGTCATCGCGCGCAACTCGGCGAGGCGGTCCAACCAGCCCCGCATTTCCTCGTTTGTCTTGCGCTGCGCCGCCTCCTCCAGCGCGCTGCGTGCAAGCGCCTCCACCGGTACATTGCGTTCTTTCGCCAGCAGCTTTAGCCGTTCGAGAATGGCGTCGTCGATCTTGCGAACCAGAATCTGTCCCATGAAAGCCTCCCGGCTGAATATGCTGATATCAAAATGATATCGTTTCAAGCCTTGCCCATCAAGCTGGCATTGCGACGCAAGATCTGTATAGGGACGCACAGAACCCTTCACGAAAAGCGACCGCCATGACCGACCTCGTCGTCACCGAAGACAAGATCATCGAACGCATCCTCACCATGGAACTCGTGCGCGTGACCGAGCGTGCGGCGGTGGCCTCGGCCAGGCTGCGCGGGCGCGGCAACGAGAAGGCGGCGGACCAGGCGGCGGTGGATGCCATGCGGCGCGAATTGAACAAGCTTCCCATCGACGGCACCATCGTGATCGGCGAGGGCGAGCGCGACGAAGCGCCGATGCTCTATATCGGCGAGAAGGTGGGCACCAAGAAGGGCCCGAAGGTCGATATCGCGGTCGATCCGCTGGAAGGCACGACGCTCTGCGCGAAGGACATGCCGGGCTCGATCGCCGTGATGGCGATGGCGCAGGCCGGCACCTTGCTCTACGCGCCCGATGTCTACATGGACAAGATCGCCATTGGCCCGGGCTATCCCAAGGGCATCATCGATCTTGATGCGAGCGTGGAAGACAACATCCACGCGCTGGCCAAGGCCAAGGGCGTGAAGGCCAATGAAATCACCGCGCTGGTGATGGATCGCCCGCGCCATGCCGATCTCATTGCGAAGCTGCGCGCGCTGGGCTGCTCCATCCGCCTCATCACCGATGGCGACGTGGTGGGCGTGATCCAGTGTGCGGAAACCGCGAAAACCGGCATCGACATCTATCTCGGCATTGGCGGCGCGCCGGAAGGCGTGCTCGCGGCCGGCGCCCTGCGCTGCGTCGGCGGCCAGATGCAGGGCCGCCTCATCCTCGATACGCCCGAGAAGATCGCCCGCGCCGCGACCATGGGCGTGAAGGAGCCGAAGAAGAAATACGACCTCTTCGAGCTTGCCTCGGGCGACACCGTCGTTGCCGCCACCGGCGTCACCGATGGCGCGCTCTTGAAGGGCGTGAAGTTCTCGGGCGAGATCATCGAGACGGAAACCATCGTCTATCGCTCGCTCACCGGCACGGTGCGGCGCATCCAGGGCGAGCACCGGGAACTTGCGAAGTTCCATTTGGATTGAGAAGAGCAGGGCGCCGCCGGCATTTCGTCATTGCGAGGAGGGCGTAGCCCGACGCGGCAATCCAGCCTGGAGCATGCTGTGAAAAAGTGGAATCCGGTTTTTCATAAAAAAGCATGCGATAATAACAAGATAAGAGCATGATGTGCTTCCGTCTGAACACATCATGCTCTAGAGCGGTTGCCGATCTGACTGAATGAGATCGACCGCTCTCTGTTCTTGTGATTGATCGCATTTTCTTCGATCAACCGGTGCCCACTTGATCCGAAAATGCTCTAAACAGGCGTTCTGGATTGCTTCGTCAGTTCCTTCCTCGCAATGACGGTCGAAAATGCCGCTTCACATCCGCCCGCTTGTTCCTGCCGATCGCAAAAGCGCAGGTGCTTTACAACAAGGTGGCTGACCGCTCGGGCTTCATCGTCTATCGAAGGCATTTCAATCCATGAGCGACGTCGGCAATTACATTGAAATCCGCAAGATCGGGCCGGAGGATGAGGCGGATTGGCGCGCTTGTTTCAGGGCGTTCTGGGCGCATTTCGATCGTAATCTAGATGCCGATCTCTATGATCTCGCATGGCAGCGACTGTCGTCGGGGACTGAAGGAATGTACGCCATTGGTGCGTTTGCTGACGGCCAATTGATCGGTATTGCGAATGTTGTTTTTCATCGGTCCTTTTCTGCAGAAGGTTTCGATCACTATTTGCAGCATCTCTTTGTCGTGCTGCATGCCAGACGTCGAGGAGTCGGTCGCCAGTTGATCGAATACATCTATACGCTCGTGCAGCATGACGGCGGACACCGTGTGTACTGGAACACGCCTGCTGACAATCCTGCCGCGATAGCGCTGTACGAGGAGGTCGCGTCGTTTACAGGCTTCCGACTGTATCGGAAGGAATTCCTGAGAAATCGATGAACAAACCGCCCTTCCTCAAAGTCACGCGCTCCGCCCTGCAACGGGCGTGGGTGGATCGCCTTGATGCGGAAGCTGCGCGCCGGGCCGAGGCCATCGCCGATATCCATGGCCTGCCGAACACGCTCGCGCGCATTCTCGCGGGGCGCGGCGCGGAGGTGACGAACACGCTCGATTTCCTCGAACCGCGCGTGAAATCCGCGATGCCCGACCCGCTGGTGATGATCGATGCGGAACGCGCGATTGCCCGGCTGGCAGATGCCATCGCCTCGCGCGAACCCATCGCGATTTTCGGGGATTATGATGTCGATGGCGCTTGCTCTGCCGCCTTGCTCGGCGGCTATCTCCGGCATTTCGGGCTCCGGCCCCTCATCCATATCCCGGACCGGCTGACCGAGGGCTATGGCCCGAATTCCGAGGCCATTCGCGGCCTGAAGGCGGAAGGCGCGAGCCTGCTGGTCTGCGTCGATTGCGGCACTTCCGGCCATGCGCCTCTCGCCGAGGCCAAGGCGCTCGGGATGGATGTGATCGTGCTCGATCATCATCAGGCGCCGGTGGATTTGCCGGCCATCGATGCCCTCGTGAACCCCAACCGGCAGGATGATCTCTCCGGGCTCGGGCATCTCTGCGCGGCGGGCGTGGTGTTTCTGGTGCTCGCGGGGCTGAGCCGCGCCTTGCGCGAACGGGGTCTCGCGGGGCCGGATCTGCTCTCGCAGCTCGATGTCGTGGCGCTGGCGACCGTGGCGGATGTCGTGCCGCTCACCGGGCTTAACCGGGCCTATGTCGCGCAGGGGCTGAAGGTGATGAAGAACCGCGAGCGCATCGGCCTTGCCGCGCTTGCCGATGTCGCGCGGCTCGATTCCGCGCCCGAGGCCTGGCATCTCGGCTATCTCCTCGGCCCGCGCATCAATGCCGGCGGGCGCATCGGCGATGCAGCGCTCGGCGCAAGGCTGCTGCTCTCCGACAACCCGGAGGAGGCGATGCGCATCGCGCAGAGCCTCGATGGCCTCAATCGCGAGCGGCAGGCGGTGGAGGAGGCCATGCTGCTCGAAGCCGAAGCGCAGGCGCTTCAGGCTCTGGGCCTTGCGGAGGAGGATCGCGAGGTTCTCGTGGTCGCAGGCGAGGGCTGGCACCCGGGCATCGTCGGCATCATTGCCGGTCGCCTCAAGGAGCGGTTCCGCCGTCCCGCCTTCGCGATCGCCGCTTACGAAGGCGCGCTCACGGGCTCCGGCCGGTCCATCGCCGGCGTCGATCTTGGCGCGGCGGTGCGCGCGGCGGTGGAGGCGGGCATGGCGCTGAAGGGTGGCGGGCATCTCATGGCGGCCGGTGTCACGCTTCCGCCGGGCGGGGTTGCGGCTTTCGCGGATTTTCTGGAGGAGCGGCTCGCGCCTTCCGTGCGCATCGCTCGGGCCGAGGATGCGCTCGCGATCGATGCCGCGCTTTCTGCCGAGAGCCTGACGCCGGATTTCGTGACCGCGATCTCGCGCGCGGGTCCGTTTGGGTCAGGCAATCCCGAGCCGGTCTTCGCTTTGCCGTCGCATCGCGTGGCGGAGGTGATGGAACTCAAGGGCGGGCACCTCAAGGCCAATCTCGTGAGCGCCGGCGGAGCGCGCATCGAGGCGATGGCCTTCCGCGCGGCGGGGAAACCCCTGGGCGATGCGCTTTTCGCCGCGCGCGGCGAGATGGTGCATGCTGCCGGAACCGCCAGCCTCGACCAATGGGGCGGGCGCGTGAAGGTGAGCTTCCGGCTCGTCGATCTTGCGCGTTCATGAGGTCTTCGCGGTCTTTTCCTTCGTGCGGGCCTGCTCGCGCATGAAGATGTAGAGACCCGCCGCGACGATGATCATCGAGCCGATGAACACGTTCATCTTCGGAATGTCGCCGAAGAACAGGTAGCCGAGGATCACCGCCCAGACGATCAGCGTATATTGATAGGGCACGACCACCGCTGCGGGCGCATATTTCAGCGCGCGATTGACGCCCATATGCGCGAGGTTGGCAACAATCCCCAGCAGGCTCAGGCAGGCCAGATCGAAAAAGCTCGGCGTTACCCAGCGGAAGGGCGCGACGGCCAACCCGAAGAGAAGTGCGCTCGCCACCTGCCAGCTCACCAAGGCCACCTCGTTGGTGTTCGCGAGCATGCGCGTGAGGATGTTGAGACCCGCAAAAAGGATCGTGCCGGAAAGCGCGATGAGTGCCGGCCAGGTGAAGCTCTCGCCCGTGGGGTTCACCGCCACCAGCACGCCCAGGAAGCCGATGACCATCGCCAGCCAGCGCCGCCAGCCCACCTGCTCCTTCAGGAACACGATGGCAAAAAGCGTCACGAAGATCGGGCAGGCGAGATAGAAGGTCACGGCATCCGCCAGCGGCAGGTGGATCACCGCCCAGTAGAAGAACGCCACCTCCGCCGTGGAGCAGATGGCGCGCGCGGCATGGAGCCAGGGCCGATCCTGGATGGCCACGGCCCGCCAGCCGATCCGGCTGATCGCCGGCGCGAGCATCGCCGCCGCCGCGAAGGAGCGGATCAGCAGGATCTGCGCAACGCCATAGGTCCCGACCAGCCATTTCCCCATCACATCATTGAGGGAGAAGGCGAACATTGCCGCCAGCATCAGGCCGATGCCGGCCAGCGCGCGATCGGGGAGGGGGTCAGTCGAAAGCTTGGGATCGGACATCGAAAACGGGCTTGCGCAAAGGCCGGCCGCGACCGGCGGGCCTCCTGATGAGCACGCGCGCATTCCGCGGGCAAGCACAATCATCGCATGATTGCGTCGCTTTTCGCAGGCGCCGAAAAACTTTGCGCGCCCGCTTGCCCCGCCCGCCGAACCTCGCTAAGTGAGCCACGACGCGCCCTTCGTCTATCGGTTAGGACGACAGCCTTTCACGTTGTAAAGACGGGTTCGATTCCCGTAGGGCGCGCCACTCCCACGTTTTTCCTGTTTTCTTTTCCTTGTTCGGGGCCGGCTTTGTTCGGGGCAGGCTTTGTTTTCGGGGCAGGCTTTGTGCCGTCCGGGTCGGGGTCACTTGCCCTCCGGCTCCACCAGACGCCGGTAGAGATGCCAGGTCGTATGCCCCAGAACCGGCAGCGTGATGATGAGCCCCAGGAAAAAGGGCAGGGCCGACACAATCAGCAAGGCCACGATTGCCAGCGCCCATGTTACCAGCGGCAGCGGGCTCGTCATCACCGCGCGCACGGAGGTGATCATCGCGGTCACGAAATCGACATCGCGATCGAGCAGCAGCGGGAAGGATACCACCGTGAGCGAGAACAGGATGACCGCCAAGGCCGCGCCGATCACATTGCCGATCATCAGGAAAACCAGGCCCTGGCTCGTGGAGAACACCACATTGATGAATTCCGGCAAGGTCGAGAAATTGATGTTGAGGCCGAAGAACAGGGCCATCAGCAGCCGCACCTGATACATCCAGACAATGAAGATGAAGAGGGTGACAAAGGCCATCCAGCCGACCTCCGCGCGGCTTCGCACCTTGCGCCAGATGCTGCCGAAGCTGATGGCTTCGCCACTCTCGATCCGCCGGCTGACTTCATAAAGCCCGACTGCAACGAAAGGTCCGATCAGCGCGAAACCCGCAGCGAGCGGATAGGCGAGATAGGTCATCTGCAAGGCCGTGACCGAGAGCACGATTGCCATGCCGCCCAGCGCGTAGATTCCGCCGAAAACCATGCCATAGACCGGTTTTGCCTGGAAATCCCGCAGGCCCGCGCTGATGGCCTCGGCAATATCGGCCTGTGTCACGGCCCGAACCACGGGGTCGCGCCGCGTGGGCAATTCGCTCACCGCCTCGTTCATGAATTCCTCCCGCTGGATCATGATGGTTTTCCACCATCCTGCGCTGCTATTCTCTGCCAGAAAAGGGCGGCGGCCCTTGATGCCGATCAACCGCGATCGGTTGCGGCCGGCCGGTGGCCGGATGCGGGTGATCCGCGCCTTGAAGCCCTCGCCCGATGCCATGAAATGCAACCCGTCCCGAAAAAATCGAAAGCGCCGGGGCGAACCGGCAGCCGTGATTTCGAGGTCCTGGCGGGGCGCGCTCAAGCCGCCATTGACCCGGCAGATGCATGAGACAAATTCACGATTTCTGCCAGAAGGTTATCAGAGGCTCGCAGCCGAGCGGGCAGCCTGGTCATAATGGCCCGAGAGCGCCCGCATGCGCTGCGCCACGTCATGAAGCATGCTCTCCTCAAGCCCGAGAGAGCGGATGGTGCGCACCAGCAGCGCCTCGCGGATTTCGCGATAGGTGAGGCAGGCGGCTTCGCCCGCAGCCGTGATCATCACCGTCTTTTCCTTGCCCGCCTTGCCGGATTTCACGAGCTTCAGGCGCTCGAGCTTCTTGATGGCATAGGCAACGGTATGCGTATCCTCGACGTTCAGAACGAGGCAGATATCCGCGAGCTTCTTTGAACGGCCGCGGTGGTTCACCGTGTGCAGCACCAGGACATCCAGCGCGGAGACATCCTTCACGCCGGCGGCGGCCATGCAGCGCACCATCCAGCGTTCGAAGGCGTGGCTGACGAGGATCAGCCCGAATTCGAACTCCGAGAGCGAAGGGCTCGCGCCCGAGGCCAGGTGAGCGGAGGAGACAATCGGGCCGAGCGGATCGGAAGCGCGGGCGCTGATGGCATCCGGCTCCTTGCGGTTCGACATGACGGCCTCCTCCGGCGAATTCATTTCTGCCCAAGCATCTGGTTCGGAAGCCAGGTTGCAAGATCAGGGAAGATCATCATGATCGCCACCATGCCCAGCATCGCGAAGAAGAAGGGCAATGCCGCCAGAGCGATATACCCAAGCGGACGCCCTGTCAGCCCCTGAATGACGAACAGGTTGAAACCCACGGGCGGGGTGATCTGCGCCATTTCCACCACAAGCACCACGAAGATGCCGAACCACACGAGATCGATGCCTGCGGCCTTCACGGCCGGCATCACCACGGCGGCGGTGAGCACCACCATCGAGATGCCGTCGATCAGGCAGCCAAGGATGATGTAGACGACCGTCAGCGCCATGATGAGGCCGATCTGGCTCAGCCCGAGGCTGTTCACCCAATCCGCGAAGATGCGCGGCAGGCCGGAAAAGCCCATGGCGGTCGTGAGGAAGGCGGCACCTGCGAGGATGAGACCGATCATCGTGTTGGTGCGCACGGCACCCATCACGCTGTCGGTGAACATCTTCCACGAGAACGTGCCCGTCGCGACCGTCAGCACCAGCGAGCCCACAACGCCCAGCACCGCGCTCTCGGTCGGCGTGGCGATGCCGGCATAGATCGAGCCCAGAACGACGATGATGAGCATCACGACCGGGATAAGCCTGCGGCTCTCGTTCATCTTCTGCAGGAAGGTCATCGGCGCGTCGCGTTCCGGCACCTTCTGCGGCTGGAGCATGGCCCAGATCATCAGCACCATCGAGAAGATCAGCATCAGCACGATGCCGGGAATGACACCCGCAATGAAGAGCCGCGCGATGGAAACCTCTGCCGCCACGCCATAAACGATCAGGATGATCGAGGGCGGGATGAGCAGGCCCAGGGTGCCGGAGCCCGCGAGCGAACCGAGCGACATCATGTCGTCATAGCCGCGCTTCCTCAGTTCCGGGATGGTCATGCGGCCGATCGTGGCGCAGGTCGCGGCCGAGGAGCCGGAGATCGCCGCGAAGATGCCGCAGCCGAAGACGTTGGTGTGCAGCAGGCGGCCCGGGAGACGCTGCATCCAGGGTGCGAGGCCCTTGAACATGTCATCCGACAGGCTCGACCGAAACAGGATCTCGCCCATGAAGATGAACATCGGCAGGGCGGTCAGCGTCCAGGAATTGAGGCTGCCCCAGACGGTCGTGCCGAAGGAGAGCGCGGGGTCGGAATTGGTCATCGCCGCGAAGCTGATGAAGCCCACGAGGCCGAGCGCGAGCCCGATCCACAGGCCGCAGGCCAATGTGACGAACATCACGACGATGAGAAGGAGAGAGGCGCTTGAAGGCTCCATGATGCGCCCCGGATCAGCGTTCGACCGGCATCTCGCCGCCGTCTGCCGCGGCTGCGAGGTGCGATTGGGTGCCGCCCATGAGATCGACCACCAGGTCATCCACGAGCGCGATGAAGAACACGACGAAGCCGAAGGCCATGAAGAATTGCGGGATCCACATGGGAACCGCGAGCAGGCCCTGGTTCAGCTCGTTGTAGATGTAGCTTTCCCAGACGAAATGGACGCTGACATAGCTCGCCCAGCCGACAAGGATGATCGAAAGCGCGGTCACAGCCCGTTCGAGCAGGGCGCGCGCCGGAGTGCCGAGCGGGAAGCGGTCGAGCAGCAGCGTCACGCGGATATGGGAGTTGTGGCGGTAGGTGGGCGCAAGCCCCAGAATGATGGTCGCCACCAGCGCCCAGCCGGAAATATCATCCGCCGATTTGATCTGGCCACCGAAGAGCCGCAGGAAGACCTGCACCAGAATGAGTGCCGCGATCAGCAGCATGGCCGCGGCGGCCAGCGCCCCGCAAAGCTTGTAGACTGTGTCGAGTGCGCGGCGCATGGCACCACCTCCCTGGAAAAACGCGCAAACCTGCTCCCTGAAGCATTTTTTCGATCAAGCGGATGCCGGTTGATCGAAGAAAATGCGATCAATAACAAAAACATAGAGTGGTCGATCTGATGCAGTCAGATCGGCAACCGCTCTAAACCCGGCGCTCGGCCGGGTTCTCCCGAGGCAGCACGTCTGGAATGAAGGAAGAAACCCTCGCGGGCCGTGTCGCCACGATCCCGCGAGGTTCGAGGAGAGCCCGGCATCACCTGCGGAATTCGGCGAGGATCTTCTCGCCCTCGGCGCCCGCGCGCTTCGCCCACTCGGCCGCCATCGTCTCGCCGATCTTCTTCAGCTCGGCCTTCATTGTGTCGGTGGGGGGCAGAACCTGGATGCCCTTTTCGGCCAGAGTCTTCTTGTGCGTGCCGTTCAGCTCCTCGCTCATCTTCCAGCCGCGATCCTCGGCCACCCTGGCCGCGTTCTGGATGGCCGTCTTCACGTCATCCGGCAGGGCCGAATAGGCGCGCTTGTTGGCGATCACGATGTTCTGCGGCAGGAAGGCCTGCGTGTCGTAGAAGAACTTCAGGAAGTCCCAGGCCTGGCTGTCCACGCCGGTGGCGCCGGAGGTGATCATCGCGTCGAGCACGCCCGTGCGGAAGGCCTGTGCGATTTCCGGCACCTGGATGGTGGTCGGCACGGCGCCGATCAGCTCGGCGAAGCGCGCGGTGGCCGGGTTGAAGGAGCGGAACTTCGTGCCCTTGAGGTCCGCGAGCGCGGTGATCGGCTTCGCGGTGTAGACGCCCTGCGGCGGCCAGGCGACCGAATACAGGAGCACGAGGCCCTGCTTGTCGAGCGTCTCGGCGAGCTGCGCGCGGGCGGCGTTGTAGAGCTTGCGGGCTTCCGCATAGGAGCCGACGAGGCCGGGCACGGAATCGAAGCCGAAGATCGCATTCTCGTTCGAGAGCACCGACACCAGCATCTCGGCCATCGGGACCTGGCCCGACTGCACCGAACGCTTCATTTCCGGCATCTTCACGAGCGAACCGTTGGAATGCACGGTGATCGCGAGCTTGTTGCCGGAGAGGCGCGCCACGTCTTCCACGAAGCTGCGCACATTCTGGGTCTGGAAGGTGCCATCGGAATAGCCGGTCGGCATGTCCCATTTGGTCTGGGCGAAAGCGCCGGTCGCAAGCACGGCAAAACCGGCCGCGGCGGATATTCGGAGCATCTGGTTCATGGTGGTCTCCCTGTTGTGATTCCCGCGCCGGGCCGGAACCCGGCACTTCTCTCCCCGAGGATGTCAGAAAGCCGACATCCGCGAATTCCGCTTGTCCGTGATCAGCATGGAACCCGGCGCATGCGTGATGGCGAAGGCGGGCCTCGCCGCCGCGATCACCGCCTGCGGGGTGACGCCACAGGCCCAGAACACGGGAATTTCATCATCCTTCACCTCGACCGGGTCGCCATAATCGGGCCGGGCGAGGCTCTCGATGCCGATCAGCGCCGGGTCACCGAGATGCACGGGCGCGCCATGCACGGCCGGAAAGCGCGAGGTGATCTGGATGGCGCGGATCGCATCCGCCGGCTTCAGGGGCCGCATGGAAACCACCATCGGCCCGGCAAACGGCCCGGCCGGCGTGCAGGCGATGTTCGTGCGATACATCGCGACATTCGCTCCCGACGCCACATGACGCAGCGGAATGCCATCCTCCAGCAAGGCCTCCTCGAAGGAGAAGCTGCAGCCGATGACGAAGCTCACGAGATCATCGCGCCAATGGTCGCGGATATCGTGGACTTCCGAGACAAGCTCGCCATTCTTCCAGACGCGATAGCGGGGGAGGTCGGTGCGCAGATCGATGGAGGCGCCGAGATCGGGCACGCGCGGCGAACCGGGCTCGGAAAGGCCGATCACCGGGCAGGGCCTGGGGTTCTGGTGCGCGAAGGCGAGAAAATCGTTTCCGAGTTCCTTCGGCAGGATCACGAGATTGCCCTGCACGAAACCCGGCGCGAGGCCTGATGTCGCACCCCGATAGCGCCCGGAACGGATCAGCATGCGCAATGCTTCGGGCGGAAGATCGCGGCTCGGCCGCCCGTTCACTTCGGTGGTCTGCGCCTGTGCGTTCATCCCACGCCTCCCTGGCAGGAAAGGATCTGGACCGGGGCTCCCAACCCCGACCCGCGCCTTTCCGCGCCGGCTTCACGGGAGACGAGGCTAACTCACAAAATCATCTTGTCAACAAAATATCGACGTTTTAAATGCGAAACTGCGACAGCATGAAAAGCGCAAGGGAGGCGTCCGTGGCAGCGAATGGCAGGGTCAACGGGAAAGGGGCCTGGGATTTCTGGATCGACCGGGGCGGCACCTTCACCGATGTGATCGGGCGTGACCCGGCCGGGAACCTTCATCAGAAGAAGATGTTGTCCGAAAATCCGCGCTCCTATCGCGATGCGGCCGTTGAGGGCATGCGCGAGCTGATGGGCCTCAAGCCCGGCGAGAAATTCCCGCATGGCATGGTGCATGAAGTGCGCATGGGCACGACCGTTGCCACGAACGCGCTGCTCGAGCGGAAGGGCGAGCAGACCGTGCTCGTGACCACCAGGGGCTTCCGCGATGCCCTCGAACTCGGCTATCAGGCCCGGCCCGACATCTTCGCCAAGGAGATCGTGAAGCCCGAGCTTCTCTATTCTGACGTGATCGAGATCGACGAGCGCGTTCTCACCGATGGCACGGTGGAAAAGCCGCTCGATGAACCCGCCGCCATGGCGGCTCTCAAGGCCTTGAAAGACAACGGCGTTCAGGCCATCGCCATCGTCTTCATGCATGCCTACCGCTACCCCGCGCATGAGAAGCGTGTCGCGGAAATCGCGCGCGGCATGGGCTTCCCGCAGGTGTCGGTCAGCCATGAGGTCTCCCCGCTGATCAAGCTGGTGGGGCGTGGCGATACGACCATCGTGGACGCCTATCTCTCGCCCATCCTGCGGCGCTACGTCAATCAGGTCGCCGAGGAACTCGATCTCGAGAAATCCGGCGCGCGCCTGATGTTCATGATGTCCTCGGGCGGGCTGACAGCGGCGGATCTGTTCCAGGGCAAGGACGCGATTCTCTCGGGCCCGGCCGGCGGCGTGGTGGCATTGGCCGAAACCGGCAGAAGCGCCGGTTTCAGCCATGTCATCGGTTTCGACATGGGCGGCACCTCCACCGATGTCGCGCATTATGACGGGACCTTCGAGCGCGCCTTCGAGACGGAAGTGGCGGGCGTGCGCATGCGCGCCCCGATGATGCGCATCCACACGGTCGCGGCCGGCGGCGGCTCCATCCTGCATTTCGACGGCGCGCGCTTCCGCGTCGGGCCGGATTCCGCCGGTGCTGATCCCGGCCCGGCCTGCTATCGCAATGGCGGCCCGCTCGCCGTGACGGATGCCAATGTGATGACCGGCAAGCTGATGCCGGAATTCTTCCCCGCGATCTTCGGACCCAATCGCAGCGAGCCGCTGGATGTCGAGGCGGTGAGAAAGCGCTTCGCGGAACTCGTCGCCAAGGTTCCCGGCAAGAGTGCCGAGGAAATCGCCGATGGTTTCATTTCCATCGCGGTTGCCAATATGGCCAATGCGATTAAGAAGATCTCGGTCGAGCGCGGCTATGATGTCACGCGCTATGCCTTGAACTGCTTCGGCGGCGCGGGCGGCCAGCATGCCTGCCTCGTCGCCGACCAGCTTGGCATGACGAAGATCCTGGTGCATCCTTATTCGGGCCTGCTCTCGGCCTACGGGATGGGCCTCGCGGCCATCCGCTCCACCCGTCAACTCGCGGTGGAAGCGATGCTTGGCGGCGATGTCGGCAAACATGTCGCGGGTGCGAAAGCCACCATCGGCAACGAGGCCGTGGCCGAGGTCGAAGGGCAGGGGATTGCCCGCGACGCGATCGAACTCGTCACCGCGCTTCACCTGCGTTATGCCGGCACGGATAGCCCGATCGAGGTGGAATGGCGCAGCGGGGATGGCCCGCAGGCCTTGCGCGCGCGTTTCGAGGCCGCGCATCTCGCCCGCTTCGGCTTCATGGATTCGGCCAAGCCGATCGTCATCGAGGCGATCCATGTGGAAGCCATCGGCGGCGGCTCCGGCCATGACGAGCCGAGCTTCGCCACCGCGAAGGAGCTGCCCGCGCCGGAGAAGCCCGCGCGCTTCTTCAGCCAGGGGGCATGGCGCGCGGCGCAGGTCTACCTGCGCGCCAATCTGAAGCCCGGCATGAGCTTCATGGGTCCGGCGATCCTGATCGAGCCGAACCAGACCATCGTGGTTGAACAGGGCTGGGAAGCGGCGATCACGCCGAAGGACCATGTCGTGCTCGCCCGCAAGGAGGCGCTCGACCGGATGAAGGCCATCGGCACCGAGGCCGATCCGGTGCTGCTCGAGATCTTCAACAACCTGTTCATGTCCATCGCCGAGCAGATGGGCGTGGCGCTCCAGAACACGGCCTATTCGGTCAACATCAAGGAGAGGCTCGATTTCTCCTGCGCGGTCTTCGACCATGAGGGGCGGCTCGTGGCGAATGCGCCGCACATGCCGGTGCATCTCGGTTCCATGGACCGTTCCGTCGAGGCGATCATCAAGGGAAATGCAGGGATTTCCGAGGATGGCTCGATCCGTGGCCCGAACGGGCGTCGGGCGGCCAGCCCGGATGCGCCGCGCAGCGGCGAAATGATGAAACCGGGCATTCGCCCGGGTGATGTCTACGCGATCAATGCGCCCTATAATGGCGGAACGCATCTCCCGGATATCACGGTCTGCACACCGGTTTTCGATGATGCCGGCCAGAAGCTGCTTTTCTGGGTCGCCTCGCGCGGGCACCACGCGGATATTGGCGGCATCGCGCCGGGCTCCATGTCGCCGCTCGCGGTGAATATCGAGGAAGAGGGCGTCTATATCGACAATTTCAAGCTCGTGGATGAAGGCGAAATCCGCGAGGAGGCGCTGGTGAAGCTCTTGACCGGCGCGAAATATCCGGTCCGCAACATCGTCCAGAACATCAACGACCTGAAGGCGCAGATCGCGGCCAACGCGAAGGGCGTGGCCGAACTCGGGAAGATGATCGACGGCTTCGGCCTCGATGTCGTGCAGGCCTATATGGGCCATGTGCAGGACAATGCCGCCGAGAGCGTGCGCCGCGTTCTCGCCCGGCTTCATGATGCCGTCTTCGAATACGAGATGGATCAGGGCTGCAAGGTGAAGGTGAAGATCACGGTCGACCGCGAAAAAAGGGAAGCGACTGTCGATTTCACCGGCACCTCACCCCAGCGCCCCGACAATTTCAACGCGCCCGAACCCGTGACGCGTGCAGCGGTACTCTATGTGTTCCGCGTGATGGTGGAAGACAATATCCCCATGAATGCGGGCTGCCTGCGCCCGATCCGCATCATCGTGCCCGATGGCTCGATGCTCTCGCCGCGCTATCCGGCGGCGGTGGTCGCGGGCAATGTGGAGGTGAGCCAGGCGGTCACGAACTGCCTGTTCGGGGCGCTCGGGGCCATGGCTGCCGCGCAAGGCACCATGAACAACCTCACCTTCGGCAATGCGAAGCACCAGTATTACGAGACCATCTGCTCCGGTTCGCCGGCCGGTCCGGGCTGGCATGGCACGCCGGGCGTGCATACCCACATGACGAATTCGCGCCTCACCGACCCGGAAATCCTCGAACTGCGCTTCCCCGTGGTGCTGGAGGATTTCCACATCCGGCGCGGTTCGGGCGGCAAGGGCAAGTTCCGGGGCGGCGACGGCACCCATCGCCAGATCCGCTTCCTTGAGGAGATGGATTGCGCGCTGCTTTCCGGGCATCGGCGCGTGCCGCCCTTCGGGCTCGCGGGCGGTGAGAACGGCCAGGTCGGCCAGAACCTCGTGCGTCGCCAGGATGGCCGGATGGAAACGCTGAAGGGCTGCGACCAGACCGTGCTCAAGCCCGGCGAGGCGATTATCATCATCACGCCCACACCGGGCGGTTACGGCCGGCCCGCACGCCTGCTCCAATCCCTCACTCCACCTTCAGCGAGCCCCC
The DNA here is from genome assembly GCA_020252645.1 of Methylobacterium sp. Lineage (GTDB taxonomy): Bacteria > Pseudomonadota > Alphaproteobacteria > Rhizobiales > Beijerinckiaceae > Rhabdaerophilum. Next base: position 130,034 of record JADCCN010000010.1, read on the forward strand.
CAAACCTTCCCGCATAGTCATTATGCGCTGAAATTATGCACCTCTCTTTGACAATAATCAAAATGAGTAGGAGCCTTCCGCCCACGAACAGAGGTTCAAGGAGAGGCTCGGATGACCGGTTTCACACGACGCTGTTTGGGTGCATTGCTGGCCGGAACCGGCGCGGTTCTTGCGCTTGGTTCAGCGCGTGCGCAGGCGGGATTGACGATATACACGGCCGGCCAGGGCTCGGCGTTCCTGCCTTATGGGCAGGGTCTCGGGCGCTACCTCGATGCGGCGGCGGGGCTCAAGGTCGAGATCGCGGAATCGAAGGGCTCGGTTGAAAACGCAGGCAAGGTCGAGGAAGGCGCGAACGCGCTCGCGACCGTCTTCCTCGGCACGGCTTTCGAGGCGTTGAACGGCCTCGCCTGGGCGAACGGCAAGAGGCACGCGAAACTGCGCGCCCTCGCCCCGATGTATGAAACCTCGTTCCAAATCGCGGTGCCGGGCGGCTCGACCCTGCGCGATGTAAAATCGCTCGATGGCAAACAGGTCGGCATCGGTCCGGCAGGCGGCCCCGCCGAGGGGTATTTCAAGGCGCTCGCCGAAATTGCCGGGATTACACCCAAGCTTGTCGCGGGCAATCCGGCGGGTCTTGCCAAGAAGCTGATTGCGAAGGAAATCGACGCGCTTTGGCAGGGCGCGATCGTGCCGATCCCCTCGCTGGTGGATGTGCAGAAGGGTGACGCGGGCGCGATTGTGTTCGGGCTCACGGATGCGGAAGTCGAGGGCATGCTCAAGCGCTTCCCCTTCATGGCCAAAACCGAAGTCGCGCCTGGGACTTACGCGAACCAGCCTGCGGTGGTGAAAAGCATCTCGGCCTGGAATTTCGTGCTCGCGAACGCTGATCTCGTGGAAGAGACTGCCTATCGCATCACCCGCGCGATGATCTCGGCGCAGGTGCCGGAGCGAGAAATCCACGCTTTCGCCAAGGGCGTCAGTGCGCAGAACGCCACGGCTAATCGCATCATCCCGTTCCACCCCGGTGCAGTGCGCGCGCTGAAAGAACGGGGCGTCACGGTCTAGAGCGGTTGCCGATCTGACTGAATCAGATCGACCGCTCTAGAGCATGCTGTGAAAAAGTGGAATCCGGTTTTTCACAAAAAAGCATGCGATAATAGTAAGATTAGAGCATGATGTGCTTCCGTCTGAACACATCATGCTCTAATCTCTTGATTTACCGCATTTTCTTTCGAAGAACCGGTATCCACTTCTTCGAAAAAATGCTCTCGTTTTTGATGTCATCGGCTTTTTCCGCGCGAAAATGCCCACGAGAACCCGGCCACGCGACTGACCTCGCCCCGGCACCGTGCGGCCGGCTCCTCTCCCGCGTGATGCGCGGGGCGTAAGCTGTAACGAAAACGGGTCGGGCCTCAGGCGCGGACCGTCTTTCCCGCGAGGATCTGGCGATAGGCTTCGTCAAACCAGCCGATCCGCTCCTCGTGCTTGGCGAAATAGGGCGTGGGGTCATCGAGTCGGGCGCTGGCCTGCAGCATCTCGCAGGCCTCGTTATCCTCGTTATGGACCTTCGCGCCGTAATACTTGAAACCGGCTAGCATGCCCGGCCAGGTCAGCCGCCGCTGGATGGCCTTGTGGCCCGTGCCCTCGGGTTTCGGCGCGAGGGGAAAGAAGGTCGAGATCGAGCGCGTGCGATCATGGGCCTCGGGGATCAGCCTCTGCACCGTGAGCGCCCAGTAGGTATCGCCGAAGGCATCCGCGATCTTCACGATGGCGAAGATCAGCGTGGGGAAGAACTGGAAGATGCGATAGCGATGCGGCACGTAATCGCCGCGCGAACAGGCCTCCGCCATCGCCTCCAGCGCGCCCGTCGCGCCGCCCGGCAGATAGGCGCTGTGCGCGCCGAAGCGCGAATAATGCACATTTTCGGGCTTGAGGTAGCCATCCTTGCCGAAGGTGGAGGGATGAACCGCGACGATGTGGTAATCATCGAGCGAGATATCGATCATGTAGCGCCAGTTGGCCTTCACTGTACGATCATAGATCGTTTTCGACGGTGAAACCTGACCGGCGAGATGCTTGAGGATCGGCAGGCCCGGCCCCATCCACTCCCCGAAGGCGATATCCTGCCCGCCCGCAAAGCGCCCGAAGAGCATCGGGCCGGCTTGTGCGATTTCCACGCGTTTCAGCCGCGCATCAAGCTCGCGCGGGGTGGTGTCGAACATCGCCGGGCATTCGGGGATGCCCAGCGCCAGGCCTTCGGCGTTGTACCTCCAGTGGTGAAAGCCGCAGATCAGCGGCCCGCTGCCCTTCTCCTCATGGCGGAGGGGAAAGCCGCGATGCGCGCATTTGTTCTCAAAGGCCGAAATGCCCGTCTCGAAGCGCTGGATGATCATGCTCCGCCCGCCGAGCGTCGTGCGGAACCAGTCATTCGGCTGGGCCACCTGCCACTCGAAACCGAGGAAGGTCCAGCATTGGCCGAGCGCCTCCTGCTCGGCCCTGAAGGCTTCGGGCGAGAGGCGCGCGGCGATGCCGGTGACACCGGCTCCTGGATCACGTGGGGTCATTCCGGCTTTGTGCAGCGCGAAAGGGCCGCTGGCAACCCGTGCTGTTACCAGCTCCCCGTGTTCGGCATGCTCGCCCAGGGCTCGGCGATGGGCAGGCTCTCGCCTTTTTGCAGGAGTTCGACCGAAATGCCGTCCGGTGATTTCACGAAGGCCATGCGCCCCTCGCGCGGCGGGCGCAGGATGGTGATGCCCTGCTTCTGCAAATGCGCGCAGGTGTCGTAGATATTGTCCACGCGATAGGCGAGATGGCCGAAATTGCGCCCGCCCCTATACTCCTCGTCATCCCAGTTGAAGGTGAGTTCCACCTCTTTCGAGCGATGCGCCCTGGCATGCTCCACATCGCCGGGTGCCGCGAGGAAGATGAGCGTGTAGCGGCCCTTCTCGCTCTCGGCGCGCCGTGTTTCCACAAGGCCCAGACCATCGCAGAAGAATTTCAGGCTCTCCTCGATGTTGCGGATTCGGATCATCGTGTGCAGGTATTCCATGGCGGGGCTCCGGGTGGGATTGTCCGTTCCATATGGTGCGGCAGGCCAACCAAGGGCAAGGCGGCGGACGCGACAAAGGCCCTGAAACCAATTACAGGGAACAAAAAACACGATGTTTTCTTGCTGCTTTCTTGCTAATCGTCCCGCCCGCCGGCGTCATTCGCGTGCCGGCGCAACCATTTTCCTGCTAACTATATTCCTCCCAACCGTATCCCTGCCGGAGTAACCATGCCGCGCCCCCTTTTCGCGCCCTTGCTCGGTGAAGCGCGCGTCATCCCGGTTCTCGCCATCGATCATCTTGAAGATGCCGTGCCGCTGGCGCGCGCGCTCCATGCGGGAGGCCTTTCGGTGATCGAGGTCACCTTGCGCACGCCGGTTGCACTGGCCGCCTGCGCGATGATCGCGCGGGAATGCCCGGATGTCGTGCTCGGCATCGGCACGATTCTCACGCCCGAACAGGTTCGGCAGGCGGTGGATGTCGGCGCGCGGTTTCTCGTCACCCCCGGCACCAGCGAGAAGCTGGGGCGCGCGGTGGCGGATCAGGGCATCGCGGCGCTTCCCGGTGCGGGGACAGTCTCGGAGATGGTCGCGCTGATGGAGATGGGCTTCCGGGAAATGAAATTCTTCCCCGCCGAAGCCGCAGGCGGCCGAGATTTCCTGAAATCCGTCGCGGGGCCCATTTCCGAACTGCGTTTCTGCCCCACGGGCGGCATCACGCCCGGCAATGCGCCGGATTATCTCGCCCTTCCCAATGTGATGTGCGTCGGCGGTTCGTGGGTTGCGCCCAAGGCGGCGCTTGCGAACCGCGATTGGGCGGAGATCACCCGCCTTTCGAAGGAAGCGGCGGCCCTGCGCGCCCGCGCCTGATCTTCCGGGCTTGATTGCCCGGCTCGCGCGATTAGCTTCCGGAGCATGGTCGCGCCCGCCCTCCGCCAAACCCTGCATGATGCCGTGCTGGCCTCCCGCCGGCTCGTGATCTTCACGGGCGCGGGGCTTTCCACCGAGAGCGGCGTGCCGGATTTCCGCACGCCCGGCTCGCCTTGGATGGCGAACAGGCCCATTCCGTTCGAGGCCTTTCTCGCGAGCGCCGAGGCCCGCCGCGAGGCCTGGCGGCGCAAGTTCACCATGGATGACAGCTTTGCGGGCGCGAAACCCTCGCCGGTGCATCACCTTCTTGCGCAATTCATGCGCGAGGGCAGGGCGATCGGCCTCATCACGCAGAACATCGACGGCCTGCACCAGGAGGCGGGCACGCCGGCCGAAAAGCTGGTGGAGCTTCACGGCAACGGCACCTACGCGACCTGCCTCGATTGCGGGATGCGCCACGAACTGCAGGTGATCCGCCCGGCTTTCGAATCCACGGGGCGCGCGCCGCGCTGCGAGGATTGCGACGGCCCGGTGAAGAGCGCGACCATCTCCTTCGGCCAGCGCATGCCCGAAGCCGCGATGCGGCAGGCCGAACGATGGTCCCGCGCAGCCGATCTGTTTCTGGTCATCGGCTCCTCGCTTGTCGTGCATCCGGCCGCGCAACTGCCTCTTGTGGCAAAGGCAAGCAGCGCGGCCCTGATCATCGTCAATCGCGAGCCGACCCCGCTTGATTCGGTGGCAGATCTCGTCGTGCGCGGCGAAATCGGCGAGGCCTTTGCCGGCCTTTCCGTGCGGGGGCCAAAAGACCGCGGTCCTGCTCCCTCTGGCCTGTGAAAAGGCAAGCGAAAGGGGATTGCGAAAGCCATCCCAATCAATGTTATGGTTAAATCCTCAGTAACAAAGATTCGTCGTGCGTCGGCTCTCCCATTCGGGAGCGACGCCGACGGAAAACGCGGGTCGGACACGTTCATGGGTGACGATTTCGGAGCCAAAGCATTCGGGAACCGCTTCATGGTTCCAACCCTCGGTCGCGATGCCGAGGGGCATCCGGACGATCAGCCGCTCGACCTCGTTGAGATTTCCGGCTCGATCAAATGGTTCGATGTCTCCAAGGGATTCGGGTTCATCGTGCCGGATAACGGCCTGGCCGATGTGCTGCTGCACGTCTCCTGCCTCCGGCGCGACGGCTACCAGACCGCCCCGGAGGGGGCTCGCATCCTGGTGGAAGCCATCGAGCGGCCGCGCGGTTATCAGGCCTTCCGCATCATCTCCATGGATCTTTCCACCGCCGTCCACCCCTCCCAATTGCCGCCCGCCCGCACCCATGTGCAGGTGACCGCGACGAGCGGGCTCGAAAAGGCCGTCGTGAAATGGTTCAACCGCCTGCGCGGCTTCGGCTTCGTTTCCCGCGGGGAGGGGACGGAGGATATCTTCGTCCACATGGAAACCCTGCGCCGGACCGGCGTCACCGAACTCGTTCCGGGTGATGTGGTCTATGTCCGCTTCGGCAAGGGCCCCAAGGGCCTGATGGCTTCCGAAATCCGGCTGGGTGACGAGGGCGATCCGCCGAACTCGCATTGAAGGGGCGGCAGGCCGGTTGATTCCCGCCGCGGAACATCCCATAGCGCCTCGCATGGCCGCGTGACGCGGTCGAGCCCTGATGAGTGTTGCGATGCCCGGCGATTCCAAGCCTTCCGGTCTCACGCGTGGCCGCCTGTTCCTGGTCCTCTTCGTGGGCTTCATGCTCTCGGTGGCGGGTATTTCGGTTTTCACGAACCTCACCCGCATGGCCGAGCGCGATGCCGCGCGTGCCCGGCAGGCCGAGGGCGGCATCCGGCTCGAACCGCTCACCATCGATTCCGGCGGCAGGCGCCATAATTTCCGCATCGAGCTCGCCCGCACGGATGCCGATCGCGCGAGGGGGCTGATGTTCCGGCAATCCATGCCGGCGGATAAGGGCATGCTTTTCGATTTCGAACGCGACCAGATGGTCTCGATGTGGATGCGCAACACCTTCATTCCGCTCGACATGCTCTTCATCTTCGCGGATGGCCGCGTCCATCGGATCGAGCATCGCACGGAGGTTGAGAGCGAGCAGACCATTTCCTCCGGCGTGCCGGTGCGCGCCGTGCTGGAGCTGAATGCCGGCACGGCCGAGCGTCTGGGCATCAAGCCCGGCGACCGTGTCGTGCACCCGATGTTCCGGTGAGGCGGATACGGTTTTCCATGCCTTGCCCGTGCCACGAACAAGTGGTAGCGGCTCTTGAAATCGGGGTATAGCGCAGTCTGGTAGCGCGGTAGTTTTGGGTACTACAGGTCGTAGGTTCGAATCCTGCTACCCCGACCATCTCATTACGTTATTCTGCGGCCGCGAATTTCCTTACCATCACGCCCGCCTCGGCAAACATCTCGGCGGCGGCTTCAAACTCCTCCGGTGGCATCGAGGTCATTCCGTCGCCCATAACCACGCAGGCGATCCCCGCATGAATGATGGAGCGTGCGCAGGAACTGCAAGGGTGGTGCGTGACATAGAGCATGCAGCCCCGCGTCATGATTCCCTCCCGCGCCGCAAAGGCCACGATGTTCTGTTCGGCATGGGAGGCGAAGAGATATTTGCGCGGCTTCTCGAAGCGATCCGCGCTGTCCGTCACGCCGCGCGGCGGGCCGTTGTAACCGGTGAGGCGCACCTCGCCATCCGGCCCCACCAGAGCCGCGCCAACCTGCGTGGAATCCTTCGAGCGAACTGCGGCATGGCGGGCAAAACCCATCAGGTATTCTTCAACGGTTGGGCGATCGACCATTTGTATCTCCAGGTTGCATTTCTATTTGTGTCAGGGGCGGGGAGGGCTGTCCATCTGCGCTTCACCGGCGACCAAGGCCGCGGTTGCCTCGTGCGGAAAGTCCCAGTATCAGGAGGCGGAAGCGGGGTGCCTCCCGCCTGATCGCCCGCCCCGGAGACCGCCCATGACGGCCCGCATTTCCCGTCCCGCCAAGACCGCGATGCAGTCCGGCACCGCCAAGAGCAACCGCTGGCTTCTCGAATTCGACGGCAGCGCCGCCCGCACGATCGAGCCCCTGATGGGCTGGACCTCCTCCTCCGACACGCTCGGCCAGGTGAAGCTCTGGTTCGACACGAAGGAAGAGGCGATCGCCTTTGCCACGCGCAACGGGCTTGCTTATCGCCTCGAGGAGCCGAAGGAGGCCAAGCGCCGGCCGGCCGCCTATTCGGACAATTTCAAGCATAACCGCATCGGCGCCTGGACGCATTGAACCCGCCGCGCCGGCCATGTTCCTCGTGGCTTCCCGCCGGCCGCATGATTGAAATCCGCCTTTGCCGGCCCCTTAGCTCAGCTGGATAGAGCGAGTGCCTTCTAAGCACTAGGTCGCAGGTTCGAGCCCTGCAGGGGTCGCCAGAAATTATGGTTATCAAGGAGTTATGAGATATTTCTCACAAAGAAATTGATGGGCCTCAACCGGATCGGGAAGCGCTTCGCATCTTGATTCCGGTTCTTCACAAAATGATTCCGGCACCTGAGCCGCAAAGCCCAAATGCTTCAACCGGGATTCGTTTCCCGGTAAATCTGTCCAGAAAAGGCGGGGGATTGGAGTTCCGCGCGCCTTTTCTGGGCTTGGTCGAAATCAGGTGAAAATCGCCCCGAAAGAGCCGATCGCCGATCCTGAACCTGCATTTCGCGGGTTTGAACTCGCTGACTTCCTTTCATGAATCGGATCGCCTCCATGCGTCAAGAGTCCGGCTCGAAAAAAAACAGGAAGCCATGATTCAGCGGAGGAGGAAGCGGAATCCGTTGCTGCGCCGCCGCCCGCAGGTGCCTGGAGAGACTCGCGCCTTTCCGCTTGATCTTCTCTGCGGGCTCATGTCGAAAGGCAGGCTCTGAACCACGGGAAGGCAGGAGCCACCATGCGTGCGATTGCAAGCCGCTTTGGGTTGCTGGACTGGCGGGAGCGTTTCCATCGCCTCACGCTCAGCCATGCGCGGGCGTTGCTCGCGCTGACCCTCGTCAGCTTCTGCTTCTTCCTGCCTGGCCAGATGTCGCTCCAGCCGATGGACCGGGACGAGCCGCGTTTCGCGCAGGCCTCGAAGCAGATGCTGGAGACGCGCGACTTTGTCGATATCCGCTTCCAGGAGGAGGCGCGCCACAAGAAGCCTGTCGGCATCTACTGGCTGCAATCGGCCAGCGTGGCGATCGGCGAGGCGCTGGGCGTCGGCGATGCCCGAAGGCAGATCTGGCTCTATCGCATCCCCTCCCTGCTGGGTGCGGTTGCGATGGTGCTGCTGACCTACTGGGCGGCGCTTGCCTTCCTCTCGCGCGAGGGGGCGATGCTCGCCGGCCTGATGATGGCGGCCAGCGTGCTGCTGGGTGTCGAGGCGCGGCTTGCGAAAACCGATGCGGTGCTGGGCGCGCTGTCGGTTGCGGCCATGGGCTTCCTGGCGCGGGCCTATCTCGCGGCGCGGGCGCCCGACGTGGCGCCGCAACTCGAGAAGCGTCACCTTGTCCTGTTCTGGGCGGCCATGGGTGCGGCCGTGCTGGTGAAGGGGCCGATTACTCCGCTCGTCGCGATACTGGCGATCGGCACGCTCGCGATCCGCGATCGCGGCGCGGGCTGGCTGAAGGGCATGCGCCCCGGATTGGGCCTGCTCCTCGTCGCGCTGATCGTGCTGCCCTGGCTCGTGATGATCCTGATGAAATCGGGCGGGTCCTTCCTGGAAGATTCGCTCGGCCGGGACATGCTCGCGAAGGTGGGCAGCGCGCAGGAGAAGCATGGCGCGCCGCCGGGCACCTATCTCGGCGTCTTCTGGGTCACCTTCTGGCCGGCCGCACCGCTGGTGCTGCTGTCGCTGGCTTTTGCTTGGCGTGAACGGCGTGATGATGGCGTGGCCTTCCTCCTGGCCTGGATCGTCCCGTTCTGGCTGATCCTCGAAGCGGTGCCGACCAAGCTCCCGCATTACGTGCTGCCGGTTTTCCCTGCGATCGCCATCCTCGCGATGCTGGCGGTTGAACGCTCCGGCCTCGTGCTCAATCGCGCGCTTCGCGGGGTGGCGGCGTTCCTGATGCTGCTGGTGCCGCTGGTATTCCTCATCGGCGCGCCGGCGCTCTTCCTGATCATGGAGGAGGGGCTCGCGATCCTCCGCCTGCCCTTCCTCGCGCTGCCCTTCCTGGTGGTCGCATTCCTGCTCGGCCTGGCGGGCGCCTATTCGCTGGTCCAGCGCCGGCCGGTGCGCGCCTTGCTGCTGGGTGCCTTCGCCTCGGCCAGCCTGGTCGTCGCGGCCTATCCCCTGGGCATGCCGATGCTGAAAGCGATCAATCTCTCGCCGCGTCTGGCCGAGGCTGCGCGCGCCACGGGTTGCGTGGACCCCGCGTTTGCGACCGTGGGTTATCGCGAGCCGAGCCTCGTTTTCCTCACGCGCACGGATATCCTGATGGCCGAGCCGGCCGAGGCGGCGGCCTTCCTGGAGCGGCCCGGTTCGGGGTGCCGCATCGCCTTCGTAGAGCGGCGCTTCGAGGAGGCTTTCCGTGCCGCGCTCAAGGGTGATTCCGCCCCGGCTCTGGTCACGCGCGTGCGCGGCGTCAATCTCAACGCGGCCTTCGACAAGCAGCGGCGGTTGCGCGTGCTGGACATCGCGGTGTATGTGCGGCGCTGAAACAGCGAGCCTTCCATGCCTGAAACAGCCGGTGCCGAGCGCGCCGAACTTGCCCCGCCGCGCATCTCCGTCGTCATCCCGATGCGGAACGAGGAGGGTAATGTCGCCCCCCTCATCGCGGAGATCGTGCATGCGCTGGAAGGCGAAGCCCACGAGATCATCGCGGTGAATGACGGCTCGACCGACGAGACCGGCGCGATCCTTTCCAATCTGCGTGGCGCCTATCCGCAATTGCGGGTGCTCCACCATGCCGAGAGCCTGGGCCAATCCGCGGCGATCCGCGATGGCGCGCGCCTGGCGCATGGCGCAATCCTCTGCACGCTGGATGGCGATGGCCAGAACAACCCGGCCTTCCTGCCGGCGATGATCCGCCTGCTCGATGCTGATCCCGCGATCGCGCTGGTGCAGGGCCAGCGCGTGGGCCGCACCGATACCGGCTTCAAGAAATTCCAGTCGAAGATCGCCAACACGGTGCGCGGCGCGATGCTGAAGGATGGCACGCGCGATTCCGGCTGCGGCCTGAAGGTGATGCGCCGCGAGGCCTATCTGCGCTTGCCCTATTTCGATGCGCTCCATCGCTTCACGCCTGCGCTGATGGTGCGCGACGGGCACAAGATCGCCCATCTCGACGTGGTGGATCGCCCGCGCGGCTCGGGTGTTTCGAACTACGCCTCCCTGGCGCGGGCGAAGGTCGCGCTGGGTGATCTCATCGGCGTCTGGTGGCTCGTCCGTCGCCGCAAGCCGGATACGCCGACGCGGGAGGAAACCTGATGCTCATCCAGTTCTCCCAATTCATCGACGGCTTCCTGCATGATGTGTTCGTCACGAATTTCACCTGGTGGGCGGTGATCGGCATTTTCGGGCAACTGCTCTTCATGGCGCGCTTCGTGGTGCAGTGGATCGCGAGCGAGCGGGCCGGGCGCTCGGTGGTGCCCATGGCCTTCTGGTTTTTCTCCATCGGGGGTGCGGCCATCGTGCTGGCCTATGGCATTCACCGGCGCGATCCGGTGATCATCCTGGGGCAGACCCTGTCGTTCTTCATCTATTTCCGCAATCTCGCGCTGATCGCCAAGGAACGCCGCCAGCGCGGCAAGGTCGGCATCGAGGGCGGGGACTAACATGACCGGCCGGGCGCCGCTGCCCTCCTGGCAGGATGATCTTCACGCCACGCTGGCTGCCTGCTGGGGCTTGCTCGCGCGTGGCGTGGCCGATCGCCGCTCGGGTTTCCACCATCCTGTGATTTCCAGCATCGGGCTCGATGGGGCGCCGCGCTCGCGGGTGATGATCCTGCGCGGGGTGGACATCGCGGCGCTGAGCCTGCGCGTTCACACGGATCTCCGTTCGGAGAAGATCGCGGAATGGCGCGCCAATCCGCGCATGTCGGTGCTGGGCTATGATGCCGGGCAGAAGCTGCAGATCCGCCTTGCGGGCCGCGCGAGCCTTCACCACGACGATGCGGTGGCCGATGCGGCCTGGCAGGCCTCGCGCGCCATGAGCCGCGTCTGCTACGGCACGAGGCCGGTGCCGGGCTCGGAGATCGCGAGCGGTGACGCTTTCGCGCTGCCGAGCCCGGACGACGCGGAAGGGCTGGAAGCGGGTCGCGCGCATTTTTCCGCCGTGGTGATGCGGATCGAAAGTCTCGAAAGCCTGTATCTCGCCTTCGAGGGGCATCGGCGGGCGCTTTTTGCCTGGGATGCGGGCGGCGCGCTCACCGCCCGCTGGCTGGCGCCCTGATCAGGCAGCTTCATGCATGGCCGCAAGCCCGCGATCGAGATCCGCGATGAGATCCTCCGGATCCTCGAGGCCGATCGAGAAGCGGATGCCGCGCCCGCCCGGCGCGTAGGTCGTGGCCGTGCGGAAGGGCGTGCAATCGAAAGGCACGGCAAGGCTCTCGAACCCGCCCCAGCTATAGCCCATGCCGAAGAGACCGAGATTGTTCAGAAAAGCGGCAACCTGCCTGTCGCTCATCACGTCGAGGATGATCGAGAACATCCCCGAGGGGCCCTTGAAATCACGCTGGAAGATCTCGTGGCCGGGGCAGGAGGGCAAAGCGGGGTGCAGCACGCGCTTCACGCCCCTGCGGCCCGCGAGCGCCTTCGCCACATGCAGCGCATTGACGCCCTGCTCCCTCATGCGGATGTTCATCGTCCGCAGGCCGCGCAGGGTGAGGAACACGTCATCCGGCCCGAGATAAATGCCGAGATCGGCATGCGTGGCCTTGAGAGCCGGCAGATGCGCCGCGTTCGCGGCGACAAGGCCGATCAGCACATCCGAATGGCCGGAGGGATATTTCGTGGCGGCGTTGATGGAGAGGTCGACCCCGAAATCGAGCGGCCGGAAGAGCAGGCCCGTCGCATAGGTGTTGTCGATCATCGTCACGATGCCGTGCCTTCTCGCAACCGCGACGATGGCCGGCACATCCTGCACTTCGAAGGTCTGCGAGCCGGGGCTCTCCATCATGATGGCGCGGGTGCCTGGCTTCACCAGCGCCTCGATCCCGGCCCCGACGAGTGGATCATAATAGGTTGTCTCGACCCCGAAGCGCCGCAGGTGGTTCTCGCAGAAGTTGCGCGTCGGGCGGTATACACTATCCACGACGAGAACATGGTCGCCGGATTTCAACACAGACAGCATCGCCGTGGTGACCGCCGATGCACCAGACGGACAGATGACCGTTCCGGCTGCGCCCTCGATTTCGTTCCAGAGTTCCTCGAGGGCCTCCGAGGTGGGGTTGCCGCGCCGGCCATAGGTATAGCGGTTCTTCTGCGCGAGGCAGGATTCCGCGTCCGGATAGACCACGGTCGAGCCGCGGAAGGGTGGAACATTGACAAATCCGAAGGTTTCGTCCGGCCTGCGGCCCTTCATCGCGAGTTTTGTCGCCGATTTCAGGGTTTCCGCGATGCGCTTTTCGAGCTTCCGCATTTCTGTTCCGCCTTTTGACTGATTTCCGGCCATGAATTCCAAAATAAGTCCGCTTAAGAGAAAAGTCATCCCTGTTTTGGCTTGAACAGGAGATAAAGAATCTGGTTTGGCGGGTAAATTTTCCGCCGTCCGGCACCTCCAATGCAAAATTTGCATCGCAGAGCGGCTTCCCGTCCGATTTTATGCATGTAGGTCTTGACCGCTCGTCCAATCTCCCTTTGCATGCGCTCTACCGGATCGCAGAAAAAGGGCAGACCGGCGATCGAGCCCCTCATCCGGCTGCTTTTCGGATCAAGGGTGGCAGACCACCATCAACACTCGGGGAGACGAGTACCATGAAGAAAATTCTGATGACGGTCGCCGCTGGCGCGGCCCTTGCGGTGACCGCAAGCGCGGCTTCGGCGCAGACCCTCAACCAGGTCAAGCAACGCGGCGTTCTGCAATGCGGCTCGAATACCGGCCTCGCCGGCTTCGGCCAGCCGGATGCCCAGGGCAACTGGACGGGCCTTGACGTCGATTATTGCCGCGCAGTGGCGGCGGCGATCTTCAACGACCCCGGCAAGGTGAAGTTCGTTCCCCTCTCCGCGAAGGACCGCTTCACGGCGCTCCAGTCGGGTGAAGTCGATCTGCTCGTGCGCAACACCACCTGGACTCTCTCGCGCGATACCTCGCTCGGCCTCGAATTCTCGGTCGTGAACTACTATGACGGCCAGGGCTTCATGGTGCGCAAGAAGCTCAACGTGAAGTCGGCGATGGACCTTTCGGGCGCCTCGGTTTGCTCGCAGCAGGGCACGACGACCGAACTGAACCTCGCCGACTTCTTCCGCGCCAACAAGCTGAAGTACGAGCCGGTGATCTTCGCCACCTCCGACGAGACCATCAAGGCCTATGATGCCGGCCGCTGCGACGTGTTCACCACGGATTCCTCCGGCCTCTACGCGGAGCGCCTGAAGCTCACGAACCCGGATGACCACATGATCCTGCCGGAAATCATCTCCAGGGAGCCGCTCGGCCCGTCCGTCCGCCAGGGCGATGCTCAGTGGAACGACCTCGTGAAGTGGACCCATTTCGCGATGGTGAACGCCGAGGAGCTCGGCGTCTCCAGGGCCAATGTCGACGAGCAGCTGAAATCCTCCAACCCGGAAATCAGGCGCCTGCTTGGCGTCGAAGGCAAGTTCGGCGACATGCTCGGACTGACCGATGACTGGGCCTACCGGATCATCAAGCACGTGGGCAATTACGGCGAGGTGTTCGAGAAGAACGTCGGCCAGGGTTCGCGCCTGAAGATCAACCGCGGTGTGAACGCGCTGTGGAACAAGGGCGGCCTGCAATATGCCCCGCCGATCCGCTGAGCGGGTTCGATGATCAGGGGGCGCCCCGAGCGTGGGTGCCCCCGATTTTCGCGGATCCGCAGACCGGGCGCGCCGCTCTTGCGCCCGGTGATTTCCGGATGTGCCCCGGACGTCAGCCGTGAGGCGAGGATCGGCGAAACAAGGCCGCTGACATTCCGGGGTGCCCCCTTGGGCGGGAGCATCCGGCGTCCCATCACGGTTTCGGGAGAACCGTGACAACCGACGCCGGAACGCGGATGCGTGGTCGGGGTCGGCGCCCCCTGTGGCGCCGGATCGATGGCAGGGAGAGCCATCGCCTTGGGGAGTGATATCCGTGGCTGTTCAAGACGCCTCGGCGACCCGTCTGGCTGACAAGCCGCCGAAGGTCGCGTTCTGGAACGATCCCGTCAAGCGGGGTTACCTGTTTCAGGCCATTCTGTTTCTGGTCGTCGCCTTCCTCATCTACGAGGCTGCGGCGAACGCCATCGAGAACATGCGCAAGCAGAACATCGCCTCCGGGTTTGGTTTCTGGAACGTGACGGCAGGCTTCGATATCGGCCAGCGGCTGATCGAATACTCGAACACCTCGACCTATGGCCGCGCCTTCTGGGTGGGCCTGCTGAACACCCTGCTGGTGGCGTCGATCGGCATCGTGCTGGCGACGTTTCTCGGCTTCGTGATCGGCATCGCGCGCCTGTCGAGGAACTGGCTCGTGCAGAAAATCGCGACGGTCTATGTCGAGCTGATCCGCAACACGCCTTTGCTGCTGCAATTGCTCTTCTGGTATAATGCCGTGTTGAAGGCCTTGCCGGAAGTGCGCAACAGCGCGGCCTTGCCGGGCGGATCTTTCCTGAACAATCGCGGCCTGTTCATGCCCGATCCCACCTTCGGCGAGAATTTCCGCTTCGTGGTGCTGGCCTTCGTGCTGGGCGTGATCGGCTGCTTCATCTATGGCCGCTGGGCGAAGAAGCGGCAGGATGAAACCGGCGCGCAGGCCCATTATCTGCCGGTGGCGATCGGGCTGATCCTCCTGCTGCCGCTGCTGGTCTATTTCCTGGCTGGCCAGCCAATGACGCTGACCTATCCCAATCTCGGCCGCTTCAACATCCAGGGCGGATTGCAGATCTTCCCGGAATTCGTGGCGCTGGTTGTCGGCCTCGTGATCTACACCGCGGCCTTCATCGCGGAAGTGGTGCGCGCGGGCATCCAGGCGGTGAGCAGGGGGCAGACGGAAGCTTCCTACGCGCTCGGCCTCAAGCCGGGACCGACGCTGGATCTCGTGGTGATCCCCCAGGCGATGCGGGTGATCATCCCGCCGCTGACCTCGCAATACCTGAACCTCACGAAGAACTCCTCGCTCGCGGTGGCGATCGGCTACCCGGATCTGGTGCAGGTCTTCACCGGCACGGTGCTGAACCAGACCGGCCAGGCGGTGGAGGTGATCGCGATCACCATGCTCGTCTATCTCACGATCAGCCTTTCGACCTCGCTGCTGATGAACTGGTACAACAGCCGCAAGGCGCTGGTGGAACGCTGAGGAGGGTGCCATGTCAGGAACTGCAACTTCCCCCGCCCAATCCGTCGCCTTCGTCCGTGCGACACCGGCGCAGGTCCTGCCGCCGCCCGCCAGCATGGTGGGCGTGGTGGGCTGGATGCGCCAGAACCTGTTCTCCTCGCCGGCGAACACGGTTCTGACGCTGGCCATGGCCCTGCTGACGCTCTGGGTCCTGCCTGGCTTCATCAGCTTCCTGATCACCGATGCGGTCTGGAGCGGCGCGGATCGCGAGGCCTGCATCGCCAGGAATGGCGTTGTGCCCGGCGCGTGCTGGGCTTTCGTGCGCGACCGCCTCAACTTCTTCATCTACGGCTTCTACCCGATCGACCAGCGCTGGCGGGTGGACCTGTTCTTCCTGCTCGGCGCGATCGGCGTGGCATGGATGCTCTGGCAGAAGGCCCCGCGCCGCGACATCGGCTTCTACTACTTTGTCCTGGTGCTGCCGATCGTGTCGTTCTTCCTGCTGAGCGGCTCGTCCATCCTGGGTCTTGCGCCGGTGGATACCGCCCGCTGGGGCGGCCTGATGGTCACGCTGGTGGTTGCGGGCGTCGGCATCGTCGCTTCGCTCCCGCTCGGCATCCTGCTCGCCCTGGGGCGCCGCTCGAAGCTGCCGGTGGTGAAATTCTTCTCGGTTCTGTTCATCGAGTTCGTGCGGGGCGTGCCGCTCATCACGGTGCTCTTCATGGCGAACACGATGCTGCCTTTGTTCCTGCCGGACGACATCACGGTGGACAAACTGCTGCGCGCGCTCGTCGGCATCGGCCTCTTCGCCTCCGCCTATATGGCGGAAGTGGTGCGCGCCGGCCTGCAGGCCCTGCCGAAGGGCCAGTATGAGGGCGCGATGGCGATGGGCCTCGGCTATTGGCAGATGATGCGTCTCATCATCCTGCCGCAGGCCTTGAAGATCACGATCCCGAACATCGTGAACACCTATATCGGCCTGTTCAAGGATACGTCGCTGCTGCTCATCGTCGGCATTTTCGACTTCCTGAAGGCGATCGAGACCGCCCGCGTCGACCCGCAATGGGCCGCACCCACCACCTCGGCGACCGGCTATGCCTTCGCCGCGATCGTGTATTTCATCTTCTGCTACGGGATGGCCGTCTATGCGCGCTCGATGGAGCGCCGGCTCTCCGTGGGCGACAAGAGGTAAGGAGCACCCTGATGGCCATTGCCAACCTGAAGCCGACCCCGCTCAAGACCGACACGGCCGTGAAGCTCACGGATGTGCACAAGTGGTTTGGCGAATTCCACGTGCTCAAGGATGTGAACCTCACGGTTGCCAAAGGCGAGCGCGTCGTCATCTGCGGCCCCTCGGGCTCCGGCAAATCGACGATGATCCGCTGCATCAACCGGCTGGAAGAACACCAGAAGGGCCATATCGTGGTCGATGGCGTGGAACTCACCAACGACGTCAAGAAGATCGATGAGATCCGTCGCGATGTCGGCATGGTGTTCCAGCACTTCAACCTCTTCCCGCATCTCACGATCCTCGAGAACTGCACGCTCGCGCCGATCTGGGTGAAGAAGATGCCGAAGAAGGAGGCGGAAGAGGTGGCCATGCACTACCTTACCCGCGTGAAGATCCCCGAGCAGGCCAACAAATATCCCGGCCAGCTCTCGGGCGGCCAGCAGCAGCGCGTGGCGATTGCCCGCTCGCTCTGCATGAGCCCGAAGATCATGCTCTTCGATGAGCCGACCTCCGCGCTCGACCCCGAGATGGTGAAGGAAGTGCTCGACACCATGGTGAGCCTCGCGGAAGAGGGCATGACCATGCTCTGCGTGACCCACGAAATGGGCTTCGCCCGGCAGGTGGCGAACCGCGTGATCTTTATGGACCAGGGCCAGATCGTCGAGATCAACACGCCGGACGCGTTCTTCAAGAACCCCCAGCACGAGCGCACCAAGCTCTTCCTCAGCCAGATCCTGCACTGAGGTGCGGCAGAGACAGGAAAAGGCGCCGGAAGGCGCCTTTTTTGCACGGCAAAGCGGCGTCACATCGCGGGTGAAAAAACCCGCAACCGATGGCCGTCAGGATCGGCGGCGGTGAAGGTAAAGCCGAAATCCATCTTCTGCGGCTCCTGCAGGATCGTGAGCCCCTGTGCCGCCCATTCCTTGTGCCGAGCCGAAACGGTCGCATCATCCGCGACGGCGAAAGCAAGCTCGCTGCCGCCTGGCCGATCCGCTTTGGGCTCCACGCCGTCACGACCCCACAGGCCCAGCATCACGCCACTCTCGAGCGGAAACATCGCGAAGCTGGGCGAAGCTTCTGCCGGCGCCTTGCCGAGAAGCGATTGATAGAAGCTGGCGCTGCGGGCGGCATCCTCGACGTAGAGCAGGACAAAGTTCGGGTCAGTCATGGCTTTCTTCTCCTCGGTTCACCGCTGTGCGGCAAGACGGAAGTTAGACGGGCGTCCTGACAAAAAGTGTCAGGAATGATTTTTGGCCAATCCGCTTCCCGAGCGTGACAACCCGGCGGACGGGTCCGTTGCGGGTGCATGAAGCGCGCGCCGCATAGGCCGCCATCCGCGACATATCCGCCCGGGGGGCTATCGCCCGAGGGGCGCTAGCATCATAATGCGATTGGTGAAATCTGCATCGGAGGGGGAAACCGGTGCCTGCTCTCGACTTTGCCCGTGCGGCATTGCCGACCTTCTTTACTCTGCTGGCGCTGGTTTACATCACGCGCATGGCAGGCACGGAAGCGCGTTCCGGTTTGTCGCTCGGCGCGGGTTCCCGGCCGGGCTCGGTGCAGCATGTCACGCATTCGCTGTTCCGAACCCTGCGCCTTGCCGTTTGGGGCGTGACCATCATCCGCGTGCCATTTCCGCAATTCGATGCGCAGATCGGCGTCTTCCCGGCGCTGATGCAGCCGGTCATCGTCCTCTCCGGCCTCGCCTTGCTGCTGGCCGGCTTCACGCTCTGCTCGTATGTCCATCACTACATGGCAAGCGACTGGCGCTCGGGCGTGGACGAGCGCGCGGAGACGAGCCTTATCACCTCCGGCCCCTTTGCACGGCTGCGGCACCCCATGTTTCTGGGCGTGGTGATCTCGCAACTGGGCCTGTTCCTCGCGATGCCTTCGGTGTTCTCGCTCATCTGCCTTGCTGCGGGCATGGTCGCGGTGATCGCGCAGGCCCGCTTCGAGGAAAAGGAACTGGCCCGCCGGTTCGGTGAGCCCTATCTCGACTATCTCGCGCTGACTCCGGGCTGGATTCCCCGCAAGGGCGCGTAGATCTTTCTCCGTTCACTTTCTTGATGTGAACCGGAATCACTTCGCCTGAAACTGCTTCAGTCGGCTCCCGTCGCGACCGGCAAATCCTCGCGCGCGCCCCATTCTGCCCAGGACCCGTCATAGATCGCCTGAACCTCCACGCCCGCGCGGCTCATCGCCATGGCGATGATGGCCGCCGAGACGCCCGACCCGCAGGAGCAGACGACCGGCCTCGACGGATCGATCCCGCTCTCGGCCATCGCGGCGCGGATTTCCTCCGGCGATTTCAGCGCGCCGGAACGTGTGACGACATCGAAGGGCAGGTTCAGGCTGCCGGGCATATGGCCCGCGCGAACGCCGGGCCGGGGCTCCGGCGCTTCGCCCCGGAAGCGCGGGGCGGGGCGGGCATCGACGATCTGCGCCGAACCACTCGCCAGCGCGGCCTGGACATCGGCCAAAGCCGCGACCATGCCGCGATCCAGCTTCGCGCGGAAGGTCGCGGGGGCGGGGCTTGGAATGCCGCTCTCCAGCGGGCGGTTCTCCGCCTTCCACGCCGGCAGACCGCCTTCGAGAATACGCACATCGCGCGCGCCATAGATGCGGAACATGAAGGCCACGCGCGGTGCGGTGAAGAGGCCGAGCTGGTCATAGACCACGATCGTATCGCTCTCGGAAATACCCAGCGCCCCGGCATCGCGCGCGAAATGCTCCGCCGTGGGCAGCATGTGCGGCAAGCCGGAGGAGAAATCCGCCACCGTATCGATGTTGAAGAACACCGCGCCCGGAAGATGCGCCTCGGCATATTCCTTCGGCCCGCTGCGGCCCGTGGGCGGCAGGTGCCAGCTTCCATCCACCAGCTTCACCTCGGGCCGGTGATGGTTCTCGGCGAGCCAAGCCGTGGAAACGAAGGGGATATCGGCGAAGAGATTGGGCATGGTTGGAGCCTCACAGTCCCAGGACAGTCTTGACGGAGCCCGTTTCGCTGAACGACCAGTCGATGGCCCGATTTTCGACCAGAAAGACGATCGAGTTACGTGGTTC
This sequence comes from Methylobacterium sp., assembly GCA_020252645.1. Taxonomy (GTDB): domain Bacteria; phylum Pseudomonadota; class Alphaproteobacteria; order Rhizobiales; family Beijerinckiaceae; genus Rhabdaerophilum. The sequence goes on from JADCCN010000010.1 coordinate 149,675, forward strand.
GAACCCGATTTCCCGCAGCCGCTGCCGGATGTTCTTGTAGAATTCTTCCTTCTGCTCGTCGCTGCGTCCGGCGAGCAGTGTCACCTGCAGGATAATCGTGCCATCAGGGTCACGCGTCCCGAGAAAGGTCGGATGGAGGATCATGTCCTCGGGTGCGTGGCGGATGATGAGGCAGAAATCATCATCCGGGTTGACCGCGCAGGCCTCGACCAGCGCTGCATGCAGCTGATGGTTGATCGCCCGGCACGTGGCCGGGGGGAGAGAGGCCGGAACGTGGATCGTGTTGAACGGCATGGAATCCTCCGAAGTTGAACAGAAGAACGTCGCGGCAAACGCGCATTTCAGGCAAAGGCGATCCGCACGCGGCGGTTCAGCTTGCCCTTTTTTTCGATGGCGGTGACGGCCATCCGGCCGATTTCGCCGGTTCGCCGCACATGCGTGCCGCCACAGGGCTGCAGATCGAGCGGTTTCTCACCGATCCCCGCGATTTCCACGAGCCGCACCGTGCCCGTGCCGCGCGGCGGCTGCACGGACATGGTCTTCACCAGCCCCGGATTGGCGTCGAGCTCGGCCTCGGTGATGAGCCGGTCGGTCACGGCGGAATCGGTGGCGATCAGCCGGTTGAGCTCGGCCTCGATCGCCTCGCGGTCGAGCCCCGCCTCCGGGATGTCGAAATCCAGCCGGCCGTCATCAGGGTTCACCGCGCCACCGGTCACGGGGTAGGGCAGCACCACCGAGAGCAGGTGCAGGGCGGTGTGCACCCGCATCAGGCGGTGGCGGCGCTCCCAGTCGAGCGTGAGCCGCACCTTCTGCCCTGCGAGGCCGGCCGCAACGCCCGGCGGCAGCATGTGACCGATCCGCGTCTTGGCGGGATCGAGGAAGCGCACTTCCGTGATCGGCAGCGCCTCACCGGTGGAAAGCGTGATGCTCCCGTGGTCCGCCGGCTGGCCGCCGGAGGCTGCGTAGAAGAGCGCTTTATCGAGGATGAGGAAATCACCCGCGGCGCCCAATGCCGTCGCCTCTGCTTCCCGTGCATAGGCATCGTCGCGGAAGATCATCCGTGCCGCGGGGAATGTGGAAGTGATTTCTGTCGGTTCGGGAATCATGGAAGAAGCTCGCATGGCCTCACGGGCCGTTCTGGTCGGGGCACAAGGCATGGCATGGCAGCCGCCTGCGGCGCAAGCATCGGCCGGGGCGAGTTGCCGCAGCACGGCGTGGTCGCTGCGTCAATCGGCGGAATTGAGTGGGAAAAGCCTGAAAGGCAGCATCAAGGCGTGATTGTGATCCAGCGCTAAAGATCTCGCGTAATCCATCATAACCGGATCGATTTAAAATTTGCTTGGAGTGAATCGGCTTGAACCAGCATATGCCATCGCAACCGCGGGGTTCCGCCATGGACACGCTGCTCGCGGCTTACGCGGCTGGCGGCCTGCCGAAATCCCTGCATGCCCTGGTTGGCTCGCATCTCGAGCTCAACCCGGATAGCCGCGTCTATGTGCATGCGCTTGAAACCGCGCTTGCTTCTTCCGTGGACGAGAGCGAGCCCGTGATCGTGAAAAACCGCCTTGCGCGGCTCGACGAGATCTTCTCGGTCGAGCCGGTGAAAAGCCGGGTGAGCGGTGATCACGTCTCCGACACCCCCCTGTCGGATGAGCCGAGGGCCTTGCGCCATTTCCTCGGCCGGAGCATCGATTCCCTGGAATTCCGCACGGTCCTGCCGGGCGTGAAGGAATGCCACATCGAGACCGATGATGGTACCACGGCCATTCTCTATCGCATCCGCGGGGGCAAGAAGATGCCCCAGCACACGCATGAGGGCTCGGAAGTGACCTTGGTCATTCGCGGCGCTTTCCGCGATGAATCCGGTTATTACGGCCGCGGGGCGGTTGCGATCACCGATGAGGATATCGACCATATGCCGGTTGCGGTCGAGGGTGAGGAATGCCTCTGCTTTGCGGTGACGGATGCGCCCTTGCGCCTCACCGGGCCCATCGGGAAATATCTCAACCGTTTCATCCGGCATTGACGCCGTGAGCGTGCCCCGGCCCCAGAAACCCTCGGATGGTCTGTTCTGGATCACCGGAGCGAGCTCCGGCATCGGGCGCGAACTGGCGCTCGAATGCGTTCGCCGGGGCTGGCGCGTGGTCGCAACCGCCCGTCGCGCGGAAGAGCTGGAGGCCCTGGCCCGCTCGTCGCCCGTGCCGAACGCGATCATTCCCGCGCCCTGCGATGTGACCGACGAAACCGCCATGCGCGCTTTGGTGGCGGAGGTCGAGGCAAGACACGGCAGGATTGCCCGCGCCTTTCTCAATGCCGGCGTGTTCTATCCGGTGGAGATCGAGCCTTTCGATACCGCGAAGTATCACAAGAGCTTCGCGGTCAATCTCGGCGGCGTCGTCAATGCGCTGGGCGCAATCGTGCCGGGCATGCTCGTGCATGGCGGGCAGATCGCGGTCAATGCCAGCGTTGCGGGCTATACCGGCATGCCGACTTCGGGGGCCTATGGCGCCACGAAGGCCGGCCTGATCAACATGATCGAAAGCCTGAAATTCGATGGCGACCGGCGTGGAATCCTGTTCCAGCTCGTCAATCCCGGTTTCGTGGAAACGCCGGCAACGGCGCAGAACGCCTTCGAGATGCCCTTTCTGATGCCCGTAGACGAGGCGGCGCGGCGCATCGCCGATGGCCTCGATGACGGGCGCTTCGAGATCTTCTTCCCGCGCCGGTTCGCCTGGCAGCTCAAGTTTCTCGCGATCCTGCCCTATCGCGTCTATTTCTGGATCATGAAGCGCTCGACCGGCGCGCATTGAGGGCTGCGCCAGGGGCGCCGCTCTGGCAGGGCAATCGTCCGCCCACCTGCCTCACCTCTTGCGATAGACCAACTGGTGCACGTCGATCGAGCCGGCATCGAAGCCGCCCTCGCAATAGCTGAGATAATAGCGCCACAGCCGGCGGAAACGATCATCGAAACCGAGCGGCTGCAGGCGCGGCCAGGCGGTATCAAAGCTTGTGCGCCATTGCCGCAGCGTTTCCGCGTAATCATGGCGGATCGAAAGTTCGGACTGGCTCGCGAAACCGTGGCTGCTTGAAAGCTCCGCGAGTTTGCCGGGCGAGGGAAGCATGCCTCCCGGAAAGATGAAGCGGCGGATGAAATCGATGTTGCGCCGGTAATCCTCGAAGAACCGATCCGCAACGGTGATGATCTGCAATCCGGCCGTGCCGCCGGACTTCAGCCGGTCGCGCAGGGTGGAGAAATAGCTGTTCCAGTAGCTTTCGCCCACGGCCTCGAACATCTCGATCGAGCCGATGTGATCGTAGGTGCCGCGCTCGTCACGGTAATCCTGGAAACGGATTTCCACCTGCTCGGAGAGGCCCGCATTCTGGATGCGCTTCTGCGCATATTCGTACTGCTCGCGACTGATGGTGAGCGCGGTGACTTTCGCACCGCGTTCTCGCGCAAGGAATTCCGCGAAGCCACCCCAGCCGCAGCCGATTTCCAGCACATGCTCGCCGGGCTTCACACCCATATCATTGGCGAGGCGGCGATATTTCCGCTCCTGCGCGCTGGAGAGATCGTTGTCGCCCGGCGCGAAAATCGCCGCGGAATAGGTCATCGAGCGGTCGAGCCATTCCCTGTAGAATGCGTTTCCGAGGTCGTAATGCGCGGAAATGTTGCGCTTCGAGCCGGATTTCGTGTTCCGGTTCAGGAAATGCAGCACCTGGAAGGCGAAACGTGCGAGAGGCGAGCGCGCGAGGAAATTGGCGGTGAGATCCTCGTTGATCGCGAAGAGTTTCACAACTTCGGTGACATCCGGGCTGTCCCAGTCGCCATCGCCATGGGTGTCGCCAAGGCCCACATCGCCCGCGAACATCACACGGCGCGCGAAGCGCCAGTTGCGTATGAGAATTTCAGCCTTTGGCCCGGGCCGGCCCGCTTCCACCATGAAAACCCGGCCGTCGGGCAATGTGACCGTCAGCGAGCCCACGCTCAGCCCCAGCGCGAAACGCAGCATCTCGCGGCTGGCGCGCGGCACGAAACGGGTCTCGGCGGCGAAATTGGCGTCCGTCAGAAGAATGGGCGCCTTCGGCGGCTTATCCTGCATGATGCACTTTCCGTGTCGCGTCGGTCGTGACCGACAGAAATTGCCCTCCGTGAGAAGCCGGGGGTGGAGGTGCCGGCCTCGTCACCAATGTGACACCCTTCACCCAGAGGCGCAACGCTTCCCAATGGATGCCGGCGACAACCTTCAGCGTCATCAAGGGCATGGCGAAGGCCAGCCGCAGGCAGGAGAGGGCGGTGATCTGCTCGGCCTTGCCGTGGAACGTGGCTGCAAGGATCGGCCCCTCCGCATCCGTCTCATGGATGCGCACCGCGATGTCGGCCCTGCCCGGCGGCCGAACGCGGAAATGGTAGCGCTGCTCCATGGGCATGAAGGGCGAGACGTAGAAGAGCTTGTCCGCCTCCTGCCGAAGGCCGGCTTCGGTCAATTGGCCCGGCATGACCGGTTCCACATAGGCGTGGCGCTCGCCGAAGGTGTTGCGCACCTCGTAATGCACGCCGATCAGCCGGCCATCCGCCGCATAGGCGAAATAGACCGAGAGGGGGTTGAACACGAAGCCGAGGACGCGCGGATAGCAGAGCAGCATCACGCGTGCAGGCTCCTCGACGAGGCCGGCGGCCTTCAGCGCCGCCACCACATCCGCCTTCGGGTTGGGCGAACCCCTGGTGATGCCATGCGGGCAAAGATCGAAGCCGATGAGGTTGAATTTCCCCACGGAGAAGAACGGCGAGAGCCGATGCGCTTCCTCCAGCCGGTCGAGATCGACCAGCAGGGCAAAAACCGAATAGGTGAAGCGATGCGCCTTGGGCTTCATGCGCATATGCATCACCGAGCCGACATAGAAGAGCGCGGCATCAGCGGGCGGGAGGAAACGTGGTGCCATGGCGCTCAAAGGCGAGACGGCGCACCCACCGCGCGCTGCGGGACGCTGGTGCCACCCTGCAGGCCATGCGCGGCAATGAGCCGGTCCGCGGCCTCGAAGCCTGCGCGCAGGCCATCCTCGTGGAAGCCGTAGCCGGCCCAGGCCCCGGCATAGAACAGCCCGCCGCGCCCCTGGATGCCCGGAAGCGCCTGCTGCGCCGCGAGCGCCGAGGCATCATATTGCGGATGGGCATAGGAGAACCGGCCGAACACAGTCTCTGGTGCGGGCTCGATGCGCGGGTTCAGCGTCACGAAAAGCGGGCGCCCGTCATCAATGCCCTGCAGGCGGTTCATCCAGTAGCTGACCATCACCGGCCGGCCGACCTCGCCCGATTCGCGCAGCACGTTCCATGCGGCCCAGGCGCGCTTGCGTTTCGGCATGAGGCGCGGATCGCGGTGCAGGATCACCTCGTTCTCGGCATAGGCGAGGCCACCGAGCACGGCACGCTCCTCGGTTCCGGCATCTTCGAGCAGCGCGAGCGCCTGGTCGGTATGGGTCGCGCAGACCACCGCGTCGAACAGGCCGCGCTGGCCCCGCGTGGTGACGATCTCGACACCCGTGGGCATGCGCCGGAGGGATGCCACGCCTTCGCCGATGCGGGTGTTGAAACCCGCTGTCGCCACGAGTTTCTGCACGTAGCTGCGCGAGCCGCCGGTCACCGTGCGCCAGGCCGGGCGGTTCCAGTGCAGGAGGCGATGGTTATCGAAGAAGGCGATGAAGCTCTCCGCCGGGAAGTCCAGCACGGCTTCCGCTGACATCGACCAGATTGCCGCGCCCATCGGCAGGATGTAATCCTCGATGAGTTCGCGCGAGGCCCGCTTTTCAGCGAGGTATGCACGCAAGGAACCCTTGCCCACGCGGCCGGTGGCGCGATCCTCGATCGCCTCGGCCGAAAAGCGCCGCATGCTTGAGAGCATGCGCCAAAGCCGGGGTTGCAGCATGTTCGAACGCTGCGCGAAAAACGAGGAGATGACGTTCGTTTCCTGACCCGACCATTCGAACCGCCCGCCATCCAGTGACAGCGAGAACCCCATGTCCGAACGATGCGTGGCGACCCCGAGTTCGGAGAAAAGGGCCGTCAGCAGCGGATAATTCAGGGTATTGAAAACGATGAAGCCGGTATCGACCGAAACCGGCAGGCCCGCATATTCGATATCCACCGTCGCGGAATGGCCGCCGAGGCGGTTGTCCTTCTCGAAGACCGTAACGGCTTCCGGCCCAAAATGCCGGCTTAAGCGAAAAGCTGCACCAAGACCGGAAATTCCGCTGCCAATCACTGCAAAACGCATGAAGCGTCCCTTCTGTCAGATGTTGGACGCCGCCGGCGGCAGCGACTTGAAGGCTTCAAGGGCCCTTTCGCGCGCATCTTCATGCGAAACGATGGGACGGGGGTAGGTTTCGCCGAGCCGGATGCCGGCGCGGCTGAGGATGGCGGCGGGCGCCTCCCATGGCCGATGGATCAACTTTCCGGGAAGCTTAGCAATTTCCGGGACGTAAGCACGGACAAAATTGCCATCCGGATCGAATTTTTCACCTTGCGTGATGGGGTTGAAAATCCGGAAATAGGGGGCTGCATCCGCGCCCGAGCCGGCCACCCATTGCCAGCTTGCGGCGTTGTTCGCCGGGTCGGCATCGCAGAGCGTGTCCCAGAACCATGCCTCGCCCGCCCGCCAGTCGATCATCAGGTGCTTGATGAGAAACGAGGCGACGATCATCCGCACGCGATTATGCATGAAGCCGGTCTGCCAGAGCTGGCGCATGCCCGCATCCACGATCGGATAGCCGGTCTGTCCCTTTTTCCAGGCGGCAAGCGCCTGCGGGCTCGTGGCCCAGGGGAAGGAATCGAATTTTGGCTGGTAATTGACGGTTGCGAGCGTGGGGTAGTGATAGAGAAGGTGATAGGCGAATTCGCGCCAGCCGAGTTCGGAAAAGAACTTCTCGACGTCCTCGTTCGTGCCGCGCGTCTCTCCCGTCGCCCGCGCCTGCTCCGTCATCTGCCAGATGCGCCGCACCGAGATGTCGCCCACGGCAAGGTGGGCCGAGAGCATGGAGGTCGAGGGCAGGTCCGGCCGGTTCCGATCCTCGGCATAGCCCCGCAAACCACCGCTGAGAAAACCGAGCAGCCGCTTCAGCGCGCCGGCCTCGCCCGGCTGCCATGTCTCGCGCAGGCCGCCGGTCCAATCCGGCCGGGTCGGCAGCAGGCCGAGTTCCGCAAGCTCGACCCGGCCCGGCAGATCGGGCAGGGGAGGAAGCTGCGGCAGGGAGGCCGGCGCCGGCACGGGCGGCGCGACCGCCCGCTTCGCCCGGCACGCCCGCCAGAACGGCGTGAAGACCCGCAACGGGCCGCCAGCCTGCGAGCGGATTTCCATCGGTTCGAAGAGGAGATGTCCGTTCCGGCTCTCGACCGCAATGTCCCGGCTGCGGAGTTCCGCCTTGATGGCGGTATCGAGATCGCGTTCCGCGCCGCCATAGCGCCGGTTCCAGGTTACGAGGCTGGCACCGATCGCGCCTGCGACTTGCGGCACGATTTCGCGGGAATTGCCGCGCAGGATGATGAGATCCGAGCCCTTTTCGCGCAGGCTCTCGGCCAGCCGCGCCAGCGCATGGTGCAGGAACCAGCCTTGTGCGCCGCCGCGCGGACGCAAGCCCTCATCCGTCTCGTCAATGAAGATCGCGAGCATCGCTTCCGCTTCGCTGGCAAGCCGGAAGGCGGGGTTGTCGTCGAGGCGGAGATCGTTGCGGAACCAGTGGAGTGCAGGCGCCGGGAAAGAAGAGGGCATGCGAGGCGATCCGTTCTGGCGCGATCCGACATAACCCGGCGGGACCGAGCTGGTTTGCGGTCTACGCCGCGCTGCCGAAACTGGATTTCACGGGCGGGAGCGCCTCGCGCTTGCAATTGCAATTGTCTCCCGGCGCGTGCTCGCCTATGCGCGAGCGGAGAGGAGACGCAAGCCAATGGGCCAGGCGAAGCGGAAGCGGGAAGCGGGCGCGCGCATCAGCTGGTGCAGAACCTGCACCTATTGCTGCGTGCTGCCCGCCATCATGGCGCTGGAAAAGCCGATGTACAGGGCCTGCGCCCATATCCGGAACCAGGGTTGCGGCCTGTTCGGTGATGCCCGTCGCCCGGATGCCTGCATCCGCTACAATTGCGCCTATCTCTCCGCGCGGCTGTCCGACAGCCCCGAGCGCAACCGCATTCCCCATCCGCTCGAGGCCGGCGCCTATTTCCACCGCGACCCGATGGAAAAGGCGGTGGTGCTGTTCGTCGATCCGGATCGACCGGAAATCTGGAAAACCTCGGCGATTTCCGAATTGATGCGCAACGCGCTCCGCCAGGGCGAAACGCTCGTGATCTTCGACCGCGGGCACCAGATGACCGTCACCCGACCGGAGCAGTTCGAGGCGATCCTCGAGCGGGATTTCGTGGCGCTGGTCGAGGCGGAGGGCCGAAAGCCGGATTTCCCCGAATTCAGGGAGTGGAAACGCGCTTGAGGGGAAGAATCGCAGCGGCGAAAAAAAACCGGCTTCTCGAAGGAGCAGAGTTACGCCTGATCGTCCCCATATCATTGATCGTTCCCACATCATTGATCGTTCCCATGTCATTGATCGTCCCCATGTCATGAGGCCGTTACAAAACCGGACTATTCCGCTCCAAGAAAACGTTTACATGCCAAGTTTCTTGAGTAGGATGTGGCAATGGCGGCGACGATCAAGGACGTAGCGGAACGCGCGGGTTGCTCGATCGCAACCGTCAGCCGATTTGTGAACGGCACGGCAGTTCTCACTCTAGAGACCCGGGCGCGGATCGAAGCCGCGATCCATGCGCTGGGGTATCGACCCTCCGAGCTGGGGCGCAGCCTCCGGCGCCAGGCGACCCGAACCGTCGGCGTAATCGTGCCCAGTCTGACCAATCCGGTCTTTGCCGCTTCGGTGGCAGGTTTGCAGGCCCGCGCACGCGAGGCCGGCTTCGGCGTGCTGATCGCCTCGACCGAATATGACCCGGCGCAGGAAATGGCCGCACTCGATACTCTGCTCGGTCAAAAGGTGGAGGGCTTGGCCCTGACGGTCAGCGATCCGCTGGCAAGCCCTGTCCTGCCTGTCCTCGACGCCGAACGGAAGCCACATGTCTTGATGTTCAACCAGGCGGATCGTCCCGGTCGCGTCTGTGTGACAGTGGACAATGTGGCGGCCGCTTTTGCCATGACGAATGCGATCCTGGCGGAAGGCCATCGCCGGATCGCCTTTCTGGCCGGGCGATTTTCCACCTCCGACCGTTCGCGCCTTCGCTATCGCGGTTTTGCCAACGCAATGGCCCGATCAGGTCTGGTGCCGCCTTCGCCGACGGAAGTCGATTTTCTCATTGATATGCCGGACCAGGCAGTCGCGCCGTTGTTCGAGCAAGAGGCTGCCCCAACGGCATTGTTCTGCTCCAATGACATTCTCGCTCTGGCTGCGATCGGGGCTTTGCAGCGCCGAGGCATGGCCGTGCCGGCGGATGTCTCGATTGTCGGATTTGATGGGATTGCGCTCGGCCGGATGGTCGAGCCGCCACTTGCAACCGTCCATCAGCCTGCCCGCGAAATGGGCGAGACGGCGATGGAAATTCTGCTTGCTGAGCTGCGCGAGCATGTCGCGGAACGCCCGACTTTTCTGCCTTTCGAGCTTCGGCTCGGCGGCACGCTCGCGACCGCGCCTGCGCATGCGGCGCCATCGGCCCCGCTTGTAGCCCAACCCCAATGGCGACAGACCTAGAAGGAGAAACACCAATGAACAGGAACTTCTTGAAGACTGCCTTGGCCACCGCGGCGCTTCTCGGTGGGTTCGCAATATCGCAAGCCAAGGCGGCGGATGTGATCTGCTACAATTGCCCTCCCCAATGGGCCGATTGGGCCTCGATGATCAAGGCGGTGAAAGCCAGGCTCAATCTCACCATGCCGCATGACAACAAGAACTCGGGGCAAACCCTGTCCCAACTGATGGCCGAAAAGAACAACCCTGTGGCGGACATCGCCTATTTCGGCGCAACATTCGGCTTCAAGGCGAAAGCGGAAGGAACGCTCCAGCCCTACAAGCCCGCGAAATGGGAGGAAATCCCGGCCGGTCTCAAGGACGCGGACGGTTACTGGCACACCATTCATTCCGGCACGTTGGGGCTCTTCGTCAATGTCGATGCCCTGGGCGGCAAGCCTGTCCCGGCCTGCTGGAAAGATCTGACCAAGCCTGAATACAAGGGCATGGTCGGCTATCTCAATCCGGCATCGGCTGCTGTGGGTTATGTGGGCGCTGTTGCCGTGAACCTCGCGCTCGGTGGCAGCCAGCAGAATTTCGACCCCGCCCTGGCCTTTTTCAAGGATCTTGCGAAGAACCAGCCGATCGTGCCGCAGCAGACTTCTTATGCCCGCGTCGTTTCGGGCGAAATTCCGATCCTGTTCGATTATGATTTCAACGCCTATCGGGCGAAATACACCGAGAAAGGCAAGTTCGAGTTCGTGATCCCTTGCGAGGGTTCGGTTTCCTTTCCTTACGTGATCGGACTCGTGAAGGGCGCGAAGAACGAGGCAAACGCCAAGAAGGTGCTCGATTTCATCCTGTCCGACGAAGGCCAGACGATTTGGACCAATGCCTTCCTGCGTCCCGCGCGCCCCATCAAGATGGCGTCTGAAACCGAAGCCAAATTCCTGCCGGCGACCGAGTATGCGCGCGTGAGGGATGTGGATTGGGCCGCCATGGAAACGGTTCAGAAAGGGTTTTCCGACCGCTACGTTGCCGAAGTTCGCTGATCATCTCAACTCCGGCTCCGGGGCGCCGGCCCCGGAGCGTGGGATACGCTTGTCATGAAGTCACGTCAGCTTTTTGCGCTCGCCTGCCTGCTCCCGCTGGGCATCATTCTGGCGGCATTCTTTCTGATCCCGCTTGTCCGTCTTTTTCTAATCGGCGGGGGCGGCGAGGCAGGGTTTTCGCGCTATTTCCGGGTTTTGACGATGCCGCGCTATTACGAGGCCCTGGCATCAACCACGATCTTGTCCTTGGCGGTGACCGCAGCCACGCTGCTCATCGGGGGAATTGCCGGAATTTTCTTGGCGCGGAACCGTTTTCCCGGTCACGGATTGCTTGTCGCGATCCTCACCTTTCCCCTGGCATTTCCCGGCGTCGTCGTCGGCTTCATGGTCATCATGCTCGGAGGACGCCTCGGCATTTTCGGGCAGATGACGCTCGCCCTGCTGGGTGAGCGCATGGTTTTCGCTTATTCCATCATCGGCCTGTTCGTCGGTTATCTCTATTTCTCCATCCCGCGCGTGCTTCTAACCGTGATGGGCGTGGCAGAAAAACTGGATAACCAGCTGATCGAAGCCGCCCGTTCGCTTGGCGCCGGCCCTTTTGCCGTGCAGCGCGATATTGTCCTGCCGGCGCTGATGCCCGCCTTTGTCGCAGCCGGGTCGATCTGTTTTGCGACATCCATGGGAGCGTTCGGCACGGCATTCACGCTGGCGGCGAAGATCGATGTGCTGCCGATGGTGATCTACAACGTGTTCACCGAATCCGCCGACATGGCGACAGCAGCCGCTCTCGCCGTCATTCTGGGCCTTTGCACTTGGGCCGTTCTGGCGCTCGCCCGTCTCTACGGCGGCACGAACGTTGCCGCGGCAGGGTGATGTCATGAACCGGGTTGCCTATCTGCTTGCTCTCACGCTCACGGTGCTCACCGCAGCATTTCTGGCTGTGCCCAGTTTCATGTCGATGCTCGCGGGCGTCACACAGGTCTATGCGCGCGGCATCGCCTCCGGCCTCACGACCGACTGGATCGTCGAGGTCTGGGCGCTCTATTCCGGGACAGTCTGGCGCTCCCTGCTGATCGCGCTGGCGACGCTGATTTTCACGCTTCTGCTTGGCGTGCCCGCCGCTTATTCGTTCGTTGTCCGCCCCACGCGTCTCACGCGGCTCATCGATGAGGTGATGACCCTGCCTTTGGCCATTCCCGGCCTCGCCATCGCCTTGGCGATGCTCCAGGTCTATGGCGGGTGGTCCTGGCTTCGGCAATCCTCGTTCTTCATCATCATTGGCCACGTGATCTTTACCCTGCCATTCATGGTGCGCGCCGTGGCGGCAACGCTGTCGGCGGTGGACATCAAGACGCTGGAGGAGGGGGCTGCATCGCTTGGGGCCGGGCCTTTGCAGCGGTTTGTCGATGTCGTCATTCCTGCTGCCGCGCCGGGAATTCTGGCCGGCGCGCTGATGGTGGTTACCCTCTCGATCGGCGAATTCAACCTGACCTGGATGTTGCACACACCGCTGACAAAGACGCTGCCCGTCGGCCTTGCGGATGCCTATGCCTCGATGCGGCTGGAAGTCGCCTCCGCCTATACCCTTGTGTTTTTCATCATGATCATCCCGCTGCTGGTTGCGATGCAGATGGCGGCGATCGCAGCGCGCCGTTCGTCAGGAGTCCGCCCATGACTTCGTCCAGCACATCAAGGCCCTCAGTCGGCGTCCAGCTCGAGACCAAGGATATCGCAAGAACCTTCGCCGATGGCACCAGGGCCTTGAAACCCACCAGCCTTTCGATTCCGCGGGGCCAGACGGTCGTGCTCCTTGGCCCCTCGGGCTGCGGAAAAACCACATTCCTGCGCATCATTGCCGGACTTGAGAAACCTGATCCGGGCGGTCGTGTGCTGTTCGATAACGACGATGTCACGACCACTGAAATCGAACACCGCAACATCGGCATGGTGTTTCAATCTTATGCGCTTTTCCCGAACATGACCGTCAGCGAGAATATCGGCTACGGCCTCAGGCTGCGGAAGGTCGCGGATGCGGACAAGGCCAAACGCGTGAAGGAAATGCTGGCCTTGACCGGTATTGAATCTCTTGCGGAGAGACGCATCGATCAGCTTTCGGGCGGGCAACGCCAGCGGGTGGCATTGGCTCGCGCCGTGGCAATCCGCCCGCGCATTCTGCTGCTGGATGAGCCGCTCACAGCGCTGGATGCGGCCTTGCGCGAGCGCTTGCGCACCGAGCTTGACCAGCTCCTGCGCTCACTCGGCATCACGACCATTTATGTCACGCATGATCAGGCGGAGGCGATGGTTCTGGGCGACAGGATCGTGGTGATGAGACAGGGGGAGATCGTGCAGTCAGGCTCGCCTCGCGACATCTACTTCGAACCTGCCAACCGCTTCGTGGCTGAATTCATCGGCGCGGCGAATGTATTGGCCGGACCGGTGACAGACGGGAAAATCCGGCTGAAGGGCGGCACGATCCCGTTGGCCACCACTCAGCCAAACGCAACCATCATGTTGCGGCCGGAAGCCATCCGGATCGATGAGCCGGAACGCTGCAGCTGGCGCGGCATCGTGGCAAGCGTGGCCTTCCTGGGGGATCGGCAGCGGTTGACCATTGCAGAGGCTTCAGAGCAGCCTATCCATGTCGAGGCCTCCAACTCTGTTTCCATCAAGGCTGGCGACCAGGTTGGTTTGGCGGTTGAGGGCCGGACCATCCGTGTCCTTTCGGAATGATCGGGCACCATGAGCAAACCGGACGTCGTCATCGCTCAGATTACAGACCTGCATATCAAGCGGCGCGGTGAACTCGCCTATGGAAAAGTGGACACCGCCGCCGGGCTGGAGCGTCTTGTTCAGACCCTGAACCTGCTTCGCCCCGAGCCCCATCTGATCGTGATCAGCGGCGATCTGGTCGATACCGGAAGAAGCGAGGAATACCTGCATCTGCGCAAGCTGTTGGAGCCGCTGCGCGGGCCGCTCATGGTCGTTCCAGGCAATCACGATAATCCTGGAACCATGCGTGAGGCGTTCCCCGATCAGCCTTTCCAGTCGGCATCGTCCCTGAACCAGATCCGGCAGGTTGGCCATCTGGACATCGTCGGGCTCGATTCGTCCGTTCCCGGGCAGCCGCATGGCGAACTCGACGCGGCGACGCTGTCGTGGCTTGATGCAACGCTCGCGGCGGATCATGCGCGACCGGCGCTGCTGTTCCTTCACCATCCCCCGTTCAGGATGGGCGTCTGGCATATGGACCGGCAGAACCTGGCCAATGCCGATGCGCTGTCGCGCATCGTGATCCGCCATCCGAGGGTGGCGCTCGTGGCGGCCGGGCATTGCCACCGTTCAGCAATCACGCGTTTTGCCGGCACTCTTGGCACGATTTGCCCGGCACCGAGCCATGCCGTCGCACTCGATCTCGACCAGGCGATCATGCCGTCATTCACCATCGAGCCCCCCGCCTTTCATCTCCACATTTGGTCGAACGCTGATCAATCTCTTCTGACCCACCATGTTCCGGTTGGAGATTTCGATGGCCCTCATCCGTTCTTCGGCGCGGATGGCAGGCTCCTTTAGGGGCTTCCCTTTGTGCGTTTAGAGCATGCTGTGAAAAAGTGGAATCCGGTTTTTCACAGCATGCGATAATAATAAGATAAGAGCATGATGTGCTTCAGTCTGAACACATCATGCTCTAGAGCGGTTGCCGATCTGAATGAATGAGATCGACCGCTCTGTGTTTGTGTGATCGATCGGATTTTCTTCGATCAACCGGTATCCGTTTGATCGAAAAAATGCTCCAATGGGGCTGCCCATCG
>JADCCN010000011.1 GCA_020252645.1 Methylobacterium sp.
ATCGCATGCTTTTTTGTGAAAAACCGGATTCCACTTTTTCACAGCATGCTCTAGAGCGGTCGATCTGCCTCAATCCGATCGACCGCTCCAAGCTCTGGATTTACCGCATTTTCTTTCGAAGAACCGGTATCCACTTCTTCCGAAAATGCTCTAAACCGGATGGATAAGGAACCAACGCCTCATCCTCACCGGTGCCGCCCTTGATTTCCGCCGAACGCCTCGCCGCCATCGCCCGCTGGTCGCATGACCTCCCGGAAGCCGAGCGCGAACGCGCGCGCCGCGGCATCGTCGAGAAGAACTACGCGGCGGGAAGCTATATCTGCCACCTCGGTGATCGCTTCGATGTCTGGACCGGGGTGATCGACGGCCTCGTGAAACTTTCGACCAGTTCGGATTCGGGAAAGCTCATCAGTCTTGCCGGGCTTCCCGCCGGGGCCTGGTTTGGCGAGGGTAGCGTGCTGAAGGGTGAACCGCGCCGCTACGATCTCGTCGCCTTGCGCGAGACGCGCCTCGCGCTGATGGATGCGGCGACCTTCTTCTGGATGTTCGAGAATTCCGTCGCCTTCAACCGCTTTCTCGTGCGGCAACTGAACGAACGACTTGGCCAGTTCATCGGGCTTGTGGAAACCGATCGGCTGCTGGATGCGCCGGCCCGCATTGCCCGTGCCCTGGCCTTCCTGTTCAATCCCGAACTGCACCCCGCCGTGGGTCTGCATCTCGCGATTACGCAGGAGGAGATCGGCCTGCTTTCCGGCCTCTCGCGGCAGGCCGCGAACAAGGCGCTGAAGCGGCTCGAGGAGGCGCAGGTGCTGCGGGTGGAGAGGGGTGGTATCTCGATCCGCGCCTGGGGCGATCTCAACGCCTATCCGATGCGCGGAAATCGCTGAGGAAACGCCCTTATTCTTTGGTTGAATTGCAACGGAAGCTTCGACCAAATGGCCTGAAAAAGCGCCAATCCTGGCGCAGCTTTCGCCCATCACGCGTCAAAAAGCCGCGAAAACATGGGAAGATAAAAGTGTAACAGCATTGCGTGAGGCTGTCTGTCAAGCCCGCGCTTGCTTCCATGCCGCATTGCTGCAAACTTGATGCCCGAAACAGGGTCTCGCGAGAAGGGCCCGCCGACTTCAGGGAGAGACGCGCGTGGAACGGGACGCTCCGGCGGCCTTGGATACCTTTCCGAAATGGCTGGCGCATCAGGCGCGGGTCCGGCCCGAAAGGCCGGGCATGCGGCACAAGGATCTTGGCATCTGGACCGAATGGTCCTGGGCGGAAGTGGCGCAGAATGTGCGCGCCTACGCCCTGGGGCTGATGGCACATGGGCTGGAGCGCGGCGATAAGGTCGCGATCATCGGGAATAACCGGCCGAGACTCTACTGGTCGATGATGGCGGCGCAATCGATCGGAGCCATCCCCGTGCCGGTCTATGCGGATTCCGTTGCCGAAGAGATGGCCTATGTGCTGGACCATGCCGAGGTGAAGTTCGCCTGCGTGCAGGACCAGGAACAGGTCGACAAGATCCTCTCGGTCTCGGAGCGCCTGCCGAACATCGCCTTCATCTTCTATGACGAGCCCCGCGGGCTTCGCGCCTATGATCATTCCCGCTTGCAGTCCATCGATGGGGTGATCTCGCAGGGCAGGGGCATGATGCTTGCCGATGCGGAAGCCAATCGCCGGCTCGATGCGGAAATGGCGCGCGGCAAGGGCGATGACATTTCGGTCATCCTCTACACTTCCGGCACCACGGGGCGCTCGAAGGGTGTGATGCTCACGGCCGGACGCTGCATCGCCGCAGCGCGTGATACCGTGGCCTTCGATGGCCTCTCGGATCGCGACAACGTGCTGGCCTATCTGCCCCTCGCCTGGGTGGGCGACCACTACCTCAATTATGCGCAGGCGCTGATCGCCGGCTTCTGCATCAACTGCCCCGAAAGCCCGGAGACTGCGGTGGAGGATCGCCGCGAAGTGGGCAACACCTATGCCTTCGCGCCGCCCCGCGTGTTCGAGGGCATGCTGACGCGCATCATGATCCGCATGGAGGATGCGAGCTGGCTGAAGCGGAAATTGTTCGATTATTACATGGGCGTTGCCAAGAAGTGGGGCGAGAAGATCCTCGATGGCAAGCCTGTGCCGCTGCCGGCGCGGCTCAACTACGCGCTCGGCAATCTGCTTGTTTATGGACCACTCAAGAACGTGATGGGCCTCACCACCGTGCGCGTCGGCTATACCGCCGGCGAGGCGATCGGGCCCGAGCTGTTCTCGTTCTTCCGCTCCATCGGGCTGAACCTGAAGCAGCTCTACGGGCAGACCGAGGCCTTCCTCTTCGTCACCTGCCAGAAGGATGACGGCGTGCGCGCCGATTGCGTCGGCCCCGCGACGCCCAATGTCGAGATTCGCATCGCCGAGGATGGCGAGGTGCTTTACAAGTCGCCGGGCCAGTTCGTGGGTTATTACAAGGACCCTGACAAGACCGCCGAGACCATGACGCCCGACGGCTTCGTGAAGACCGGCGATGCCGGCTTCTTCGAGAAGGACGGCCAGCTTCGCATCATCGACCGTGCGAAGGATGTGGGCCGCCTGCGCTCCGGCGCGCTGTTCGCGCCGAAATATATCGAGAACAAGCTGAAATTCTTCCCCAATATCCGCGAGGCCGTGGCCTTCGGGCAGGGCGAGGATTTCGTCACGGTCTTTCTCAATATCGACATCGTCGCGGTGGGCAACTGGGCCGAGCGCAACAATGTCTCCTACGGCTCCTACCAGGAGCTGGCGGGGCACAGCCAGGTTTACGAGATCCTCGCGGGCCATCTGGCGGAGGTGAACCGCCAGCTCGCCGAGGAACCGATGATGGCCAGGGCGCAGATCCATCGTTTCCTCATCCTGCACAAGGAACTCGATGCGGATGACGGCGAACTCACGCGCACGCAGAAGGTGCGGCGCGGCTTCATCGCGGATCGCTACGGCCCGCTGGTGAAGGCGCTCTACGATGGTTCGAAAGAGGCGGATATCTCCACCGAGGTCACCTTCGAGGACGGGCGCAAGGGTGTGATCTCCGCGCGTGTGAAGGTGATGGATGCGGTGGTCGCGCCGGTCGCGGCGCTGCCGCAGGCGGCCGAGTGAGCGGGGCGCGCATGGTTCAGAACTCCACCCTTTCTCCCGGCGATACCTTGCTCAAGGTCGACAATGTCTCGCTGCGCTTCGGCGGCGTGAAGGCCATCACCGATGTCTCCTTCGACATCCGGAAGGGCGAGATCCGCGCGATCATCGGCCCGAACGGAGCCGGCAAGACCTCGATGCTGAACGTCATCAACGGGTTCTACCACCCGCAGGAAGGCACCATCACCTACAAGGGCGCGACGCGCACCAAGATGAAGCCCTATGTGGCGGCTTCCCAGGGTATTGCGCGCACCTTCCAGAATGTCGCGCTCTTCAAGGGCATGTCGACGCTCGACAACATCATGGTCGGCCGCACGCTGAAGATGAAATCGAACTTCTTCTGGCAGATCTTCCGCCATGGCCCGGCCATGGCCGAGGAGATCACGCATCGCCGGATGGTCGAGGAGATCATCGACTTTCTGGAGATCGAGCACATCCGCAAGGTGCCCGTGGGCAAGCTGCCCTACGGCCTGCAGAAGCGCGTCGAACTTGGCCGCGCGCTGGCCATGGAGCCGGAATTGCTGCTGCTCGATGAACCCATGGCCGGCATGAACCTCGAGGAAAAGGAGGACATGTGCCGCTTCATCCTCGATGTGAAGGAGCAATACGGCACAACCATCGCACTCATCGAGCACGATATGGGCGTGGTGATGGACCTCTCCGACCGCGTGGTGGTGCTCGAATATGGCCGCAGAATCGCCGATGGCACGCCCGATGAGGTAAAGGCCAATCAGGCGGTCATCGATGCCTATCTCGGCGTGGCGCATTGAAAGGTGTGATGCATGTTCATGACGCAAAACCGGCATCCACTTTTGCTGAACATGCGGTGAGGGGGAATGGGGATGCTCTATAACATTCTGATCGATCCCTTCGTGCAGATGGGTGCCGCACCCGATCTCTTCGTGCAGACGATCTGGGAAGGCCTGGTCGCCGGCGTGCTTTATGCGCTGATCGCGCTCGGCTTCGTGCTCATTTTCAAGGCCTCGGGCGTGTTCAATTTTGCCCAAGGCATCATGGTGGTGTTCGCGGCCCTCACGCTGGTGGGCCTGCACGAGAAGGGCGTTCCGGCCTGGGCAGCACTCATCCTCACGCTTGGTGTGATGGCGATCCTCGCCATTGCCGTGGAGCGCGTGGTCTTGCGCCCGCTGGTGAACCAGCCGGACATCATCCTGTTCATGGCGACCTTCGGGCTCACCTTCATCATCATCGGCCTTGGCGAATTCATCTTCGGCGGCGAACCGAAGCAGATGATCGCGGAGGAGCTGGGCCTGCCGCAGGGCACGATGCGCTTTGATATTCTTGGCGGGAAGGTCATCATCCAGAAGATCGACGTCGCGGCGGCGGTGATCGCCTCGCTGATGATCGCGGCACTGGCCTTGTTCTTCCAGTACACGCGCATCGGCCGCGCCTTGCGCGCGGTGGCGGATAGCCACAAGGCGGCGCTTTCGGTTGGCATCTCGCTGAACCAGATCTGGGTCATCGTCTGGTTTGCGGCCGGAATCGTGGCGCTCATCACGGGCATCATGTGGGGGGCGCGATCCGATGTGAGCTTCGCGCTGCAGGTGATCGCGCTGAAGGCGCTGCCGGTGCTCATCCTCGGTGGCTTCACCTCCATTCCGGGCGCGATCATCGGCGGGCTGATCATCGGCATCGGCGAGAAGCTGGCGGAGTTCTACTGGGGGCCGCTGGTGGGCGGCGGCATCGAGAACTGGGTGGCCTATGTGATCGCGCTTCTCTTCCTGATGGTGCGGCCGCAAGGCCTGTTCGGCGACAAGATCATCGAGAGGATCTGAGCATGAGCAACAGAATTTCCCCGCGGTTTTGTGTCCTCGCAGGCGACAAGGTGATCTGATCCATGCTCTACCGGGAATCAGGCCAGTTCAAGAAAACCTACTCGGCGGATATGCAGGTTTTCCCCTTGCGGGAAGACCGGACGGGCATTGCCATCATCCTGTTCATTGCCGCTGTGGTGATCCCGCTTTTCGGCTCGAACTTCTTCCTCTCCACCGTGATGATCCCCTTCCTCGTCTTCGCGCTTGCCGCGATGGGGCTCAACATCGTCACGGGCTATACGGGGCTGATCTCGCTCGGCACCGGCGCCTTCATGGGCGTGGGCGCTTACGCCTGCTACAAGCTGACGACGTATTTTCCCGGCGTGCCGATCGTCATCTGGATCCTTGCTTCGGGCATCTTCTCGGCGGCGATCGGCGCGCTGTTCGGCCTGCCGAGCTTGCGCATCAAGGGCTTCTATCTCGCGGTGGCGACGCTTGCCGCGCAGTTCTTCCTGGAATGGTGCTTCGTGCGCATTCCCTGGCTCTTCAACTACAATGCCTCGGGCGCCATTGAAGTCCCGACGCGCTGGATCGCCGGCATCCCGGTCACCGGCCCGAACGCGACGCCGATGACGCGCTATTACGTCATCCTCGGCATCGTGGTGCTGATGACCTGGGTGGCCTCGAACATCCTGCACGGGCGCATCGGGCGCAGCTTCATGGCCGTGCGCGACATGGATATCGCGGCAGAACTCATGGGCATCCGGCTGCTGCGCACCAAGCTCCTCGCTTTTGCGATGTCGTCCTTCTATTGCGGCGTGGCGGGTGCCACGATGATGTTCCTCTGGTATGGCGGCGGGGAGGCGAGCGATGCCTTCAACATCAACCAGAGCTTCATCATCCTGTTCATGGTGATCATCGGAGGGCTGGGCTCGCTCATC
Source organism: Methylobacterium sp. (assembly GCA_020252645.1). Lineage (GTDB taxonomy): Bacteria > Pseudomonadota > Alphaproteobacteria > Rhizobiales > Beijerinckiaceae > Rhabdaerophilum. The sequence goes on from JADCCN010000011.1 coordinate 5,864, forward strand.
GGCTGCTTCTTTGGCGCAGCCCTGTTGCACATCATCCCGGTGACGCTGAAATTCGGCCTGCCGGCCATCGGCATCCCGCTGGCGGGCGCCACAGCCGAGCACATCAACCACCTGCTTGTGGGCGGGCTCATCATCCTGTTCCTGATCGCCGAGCCGCATGGTCTCGCCCGGCTCTGGCAGATCGGGAAGCAGAAGCTTAGAACCTGGCCCTTCCCGTATTGAGCGGGGCGGGCCTTGCCGTGGCGCATGCCGCGGCAAAATGAGGACCTGAAGAAAGAAGACCTGAGGAATGAAAACCTGGGGAGCCCGGGAAGAGGCTCCATCGAAGGAGGAACGACCATGAAGAAAACCCTCGGCCCGAAATTCCTGGGCTTGGCGGCCCTGGCCGCAGCCTTCGCGGGCGCGGCGCCCCTGCCGGTCTCCGCGCAGGATACGATCTACGTGCCTCTGCTCACCTACCGCACCGGCCCCTTCGCCGGTTCTGGCGTTCATATCGCCAACGGCATGCGCGATTACCTCGAAATGCTGAACCAGCGCGATGGCGGCATCGGCGGGGCGCGCATCATCATCGAGGAATGCGAGACCGGCTATGACACCAAGAAGGGTGTCGAATGCTATGAAAGCGTGAAGGCGAAGAACCCGGTGGTGGTGAACCCCTATTCCACGGGCATCACTCTGCAGATCATCCCCAAGGCGGCGGTGGACAAGATCCCCGTGCTCTCGATGGCCTATGGCCTCTCGGCCTCGGCGGATGGCGAGCATTTCCCGTGGATCTTCAACCCGCCGGCGACCTACTGGGATGGCGCTTCGGTCTTCGTGAAGCATATGGCGCAGGCGGAAGGCGGCCTCGACAAGCTGAAGGGCAAGACGGTGGGCCTTGTCCATCTCGATGCGCCCTTCGGCAAGGAGCCGATTCCGGTGCTCGAGGCGCTGGCCAAGCAATATGGCTTCAATCTGAAGCTCTACCCGGTGCCGGCCGCGCAGATGCAGAACCAGGGCTCGACCTGGCTCGCCATCCGCCGCGACCGCGTGGACTGGATCTATAACCAGGGTTGGGGCGCGATGAACCCCACGGCCGTGAAGGAAGCGGTGAAGAACGACTTCCCGATGGATCGCCTCGTCGGCGTCTGGTGGGCCGGCGGCGACGACGACGCCCGTGCGGGTGAAGCCGGCGCCAAGGGCTACAAGACCCTCAACTTCCACAACACGGGCGCGAATTACCCCGTTTTTCAGGATATCCTGAAACATGTCTTCGACAAGAATCTCAGCCAGGCCAGGCGCGAGCAGGTGGGCGAGAACCTCTATAACCGCGGGGTCTATAACTCGATGCTGATCGCCGAGGCCGTGCGCACCGCGCAGCGGATCACCGGCAAGAAGGCGGTCGTGGGTGAGGATGTCCGTCGCGGCTTCGAGGCGCTCAACATCACCGAGCAGCGCCTGAAGGAGATCGGCATGGAAGGCTTCGCCAACCCTGTCCGCATCACCTGCAACGACCATAGCGGCCATAACAAGGTGTTCATCTCGCAGTGGGACGGTTCCAAATACGTGAAGGCCTCCGACTGGATGGACCCGATGAAGGAGATCGTCCGTCCGCTCATCGAGGCTGAGGCGAAGGATTTCGTCGCGAAGAACACCGGCTGGCCGAAGCGCACGGAAGCCTGCGAGAAGGGCGCGTAACCCGCGAGCAACGGGGCAGCCGGTTCGCCGGCTGCCCACTTCCGGCCCGAATGGCCTGATGAACCGAAATCCCGGAGCCTGTGATGTCCGCCACCGCCGAAACCGTCGAGCCCATCCTTGCGGTCAACAACATCGAGGTGATCTACGATCATGTCGTGCTGGTGCTGAAGGGCGTGTCGCTCACCGTGCCGCGTGGCGGCATCGTGGCGGTGCTGGGCGCCAATGGCGCAGGCAAGACCACCACGCTCAAGGCGATCTCGAACCTGCTCAAGGCCGAGCGCGGCGATGTCACCAAGGGCGCGATCATGTTCGAGGGCGAGCGCGTGGATCGCATGAGCCCGGCGGATCTGGTGCGGCGCGGCTGCATCCAGGTGATGGAGGGCCGCCATTGCTTCGGCCACCTTACCATCGAGGAGAACCTCCTCACGGGAGCCTTCACGCGGCAGGATGGCCGCGCGGCCATCAAACGCGACATGGAGATGGTCTTTGACTATTTCCCGCGCCTCCGGCAGCGCATGAAATCCATGTCCGGCTATACATCGGGCGGCGAGCAGCAGATGTGCGCCATTGGCCGCGCGCTGATGAGCCGTCCCAAGATGATCCTGCTCGATGAACCCTCGATGGGCCTTGCGCCGCAGATCGTCGAGGAGATCTTCGAGATCGTGAAGGATCTCAACGCGAAGGAGGGCGTGTCCTTCCTGCTTGCCGAGCAGAACACCAACATGGCCCTGCGCTACGCCACCTATGGCTATATCATGGAAACCGGCCGCATCGTGATGGATGGCGATGCCAGGGCCTTGCGCGAAAACGAGGATGTGAAGGAATTCTATCTCGGCGTTTCCGGCGGGGACAAGAAATCCTTCCGCGAAGTGAAGAGCTACAAGCGCCGGAAGCGCTGGCTGGCGTGAGCATCGTCGCGAAGTGGTCGCCGGTTCGCGCGAAGACAATGCCAACAACGAAAAATGATCAGCGCACCAGCAGCGTCACCCAGGCCGCGAGGAACGGGAAGGGCAGGGACACCAATACCCGCAGCAGCACGATTCGCACGGGCATGGACGGGATTTCCCACGAGATCATCCGGTTGATCGTGAAGAGCGACCATGCCGTCACATAGGCCATGACCTGCGAAAGATCCGCGCCCGCCTTCAGCGCCGCCGCCCCGATCGCATAGCCCACCACCGGCCCGCCGGGGGTGAGCGCGCCGGCGAGGCTCGCCAGCGCCGTGCCGAGCAGGCCCGAACTCGGCCCGAACCAGGCGAGGATCGTTTCCTTCGGCAGGAGATGCGCAAGGAAGCCTGAACCGAGCACGCCGATCGCGAGGCGCGGCAGCAGATGGATGAACTGCGTGCGCGCATCGTTGAAGCCGTCGGTCAGCAAGGCCGGCGAGCGCCGCCAGGCTGCGAAAGCCAGCCCGGCCGCGATCAGCGTCAGCGCGAGGGTGAAGCCGAAAACGATCACGCCTTGCCCTCACCGGGCGGGGGGCGGTTCACGTAGCGGTCGAACAGCGAGGCGCGTGCCGCGAGGCCCAGAAGCACCGGCATCGGCAGCGAGAGCAGGAAGCGGAACAGCACGAAATCCGCGCCGAAGAACGGCATTTCCCAGATGACCGCCCGGTTGATGCCAAGCAGCAGCCAGCCCGAGATGAAGGCGATCGCCGCCCCCCGGTCTGCACCGCTCACCATCAGCACGGCAGCCAGCGGGAAGATGGTGAAGGGACCGGCGGGGAAGAGCGTGCCGATGATCGCGGCAATGGCGAGACCCTTCAGGCCCGAGCCTTCGCCGATGTATCTCTCGATCGTCTCGCGCGCGATCATCAGCCGAATGAGGCCGCCGATGAGGCAACCCAGAGCCACCTTCGGCAGGATGGTCAGGAAGAGCCAGAAATCCTCGGCGAGAATATGCTGCGACACGGCGATGCCGTCCCGCAAGCTCACCCAGACCATCGAGCCGATGGAGAGGGTTGCAACAAGGATGAAGCCCCAGTCCAGGGGCTTCCTTTGCACCTTCGGCAGTCCGGGCTGTGTGTCGTCGGGCAAGTCTCGGTCAGGCCTTCACGTTCGAAGCCGCGGCGTCGATATGCGCGACAAGGCTCGGGTCGAGTCGCAGTTCCCCCGCCAGCGCCTGCAGGAAGGCCTGCTCGTCCGCGGTATCCGGGTCGATCGCGAGGCGCGCGGCGGCGTAGACCTGCGCGGCCTCTTCCGGGTTGGTGATGCCCCTGGCGAGCGTCACCGGATCGGCCGGGTTCGCAAATTCGCTCTCGAGGAACCGGGCGGCTTCGGCCTCGATGCCGGCCGCCTTCAGGTTGCCCACGATCGCATGCCGCTCGGTCTCGTCCACGATGCCGTCCGAGGAGGCGGCGGCAACCATGGCACGCACGAGGCGCAGGGCCTGCGCGTCGGTGGCCGGGGGCGGGGGGAGCGCCTGGGGCTGCTGGAGATCCTGCGCCACATTCTGGAGGTCCAGCAGCGGCCGCCCGGCCTGATAATTCTGCAGCGCCTTGTAGGCAAGGCCGCCCACCAGGGCCATGCCGCCCATGCGCGCGGCCGAGCCGGCGATCTTGCGGCCAGCGCCTGTGCCCAGCAGCACGGCAGCGAGTCCGCCGATGGCGACGCCCGTGGCGATGGGGTTCTTCGCGGCGAGATCCTTGGCGCGGGCCACGAGATCGGCCGGGTTCTGGCCGGTCGTGCGGCGCAGGAAGTCGCTGGCCTTCTGGGTGGCGCCGGTCTGCTGGTTGATCTCGCTCGCGCCCTGCCGCACGCCGCCAGTTGCCTGGTTCAGCACCTGCCCGGCCATGCTCGTTACCTGCCCCAGCATGCCGCCGGGCTGTTTCTGTCCACCTCCCTGGCTGCCGGCGGAAACGAGCGCATCAAGAAGTTTGCGTGCATCGAACATGGGTCGGGCCTCATGCGGGTTAAGAGCCGGCCCTTTTCCTGGGCCATCCTTCTCCAGATGGGGGCAGTATGTGGCGAGGCCGTGACGAAAGCCACGGCCCGCCCGCTGTTCCTGCGCCTCAGTCGCGCAGCAATTCGTTGATGCCGGTCTTGGAGCGCGTCTTTTCGTCCACGGTCTTCATGATGACCGCGCAATAGGTGGAGGGGCCCCAGTTCTCGCCCGGCAGCGGCTTGCCCGGAATGGAGCCGGAGACCACCACCGAATAGGGCGGCACATAGCCCAAATGCACCTGGCCGGTCTGCCGGTCGATGATCTTGGTCGAGGCCGAAAGGAACACGCCCATGGAGATCACCGAGCCGCGGCCGACGATCACGCCTTCCACCACTTCCGAGCGGGCGCCGATGAAGCAATCATCCTCGATGATCGTGGGGTTCGCCTGCAGCGGCTCCAGAACGCCGCCGATGCCGACCCCGCCCGAGAGATGCACGTTCTTGCCGATCTGCGCGCAGGAGCCAACCGTCGCCCAGGTATCGACCATCGTGTTGTCATCGACATAGGCGCCGACATTCACGAAGGAGGGCATCAGCACGACCGACTTGCCGATATAGGCCGAGCGGCGCACCACGCAGCCCGGCACCGCGCGGAAACCGGCCCTGGCGAAGCCGGCGGCATCCATGCCCAGGAACTTCGAATCCACCTTGTCCCACCAGCCGGCACCACCCGGCGCGCCCGAGATCAGCGCCATGTCGTTGAGGCGGAAGGAGAGCAGCACCGCCTTCTTCAGCCATTGGTTCACCACCCAGGCGCCCGGGCCTTCCACGTCCAGCCGCCGTTCGGCCACGCGCATCGAGCCGGAATCGAGGGCGGCGAGCGCCTCCTCCACCGCATCACGCACCTCGCCCTTCGTGGCGGCGCTGATTTCCGCACGCTTTTCCCAGGCGGCATCGATGATGGAAGCGAGAGACATGGTTTGAGGCCCTGCAACGGTTGGAGAACATTGACGAACTGGTCGCGGAAAGGCGAGGCTGAGTCAAGCGACGGGCGTGGCCAGGGCTGCGCGCAATCCATCCAGAAAACGCGGGAGATCGGCCGTTACGTGGTCGAAACGGATGCCGAGCGCGCCGGGGCCATGCTCCACGTAGCGCTCCCAGTCTTCCTTGTGGTCCCCCGCCTCGCCGGGCACCACGAGCACGGTGCGCATGCCGAGTTCCGCCGGCACCTCCAGATTGCGCGGGATGTCCTCGAACATCGCGGCAGAAACCGGCGCGATGCCGTATTTGTCGAGAAAGCGCTCATAGGTGCAGCGCGCCGGCTTGGGATTGAAATCCCCGGCCACGATGTCGAAGATCCCGTGGAAATGCCCGTCGACACCGAGTTGCCGCAGGGTCTCCTCGGCATGGCGCACGGAACCGTTGGTGAAGACGAATTTCCGGCCGGGCAGGGCCTCGATCGCGCCGCCAAGCCGGGCATCCGGCTCCAGCGAGGAACGGTCGATGTCATGCACGAAATCGAGGAAGGAATGCGGGTCGATCCGGTGTTCCTTCATCAGGCCGTTCAGGGTCGTGCCGTGGATTTGATAATAGTATTTCTGGATCGCGCGGGCCGTGAGCCCATCCACGCCGAGGAGGTCGCCGATGTAATGCGTGATCTTCTGGTCCACCTTCGGCCAGAGATCGGAATGTGGCGGATAAAGCGTGTTGTCGAGGTCGAAAACCCAGGTTTCGACCGCCTGAAACCGCGCCACGAGCGCGCCGGAAGGGAGGGGAGCTTCGTGGTGCATGGGGCCTGTTGCGGGAACCGGGGCGGTCGAATCGGCAGGAATGGGACGAAGATAGGGTGAACAACCCTTTCCGCCAATCACCGCAGGCAAGTCAAAGCGCGGTGCGGCTCAGGAGGGCTGCGGAAAGCGTGCCTTCGTCGAGATAATCGAGTTCGCCGCCCACCGGCACGCCATGCGCGAGGCGCGTGACCTTCACATTCGCCTCAGCCAGCATGTCGGTGATGTAATGCGCCGTGGTCTGGCCCTCGACCGTCGCGTTCAGCGCGAGGATCACCTCGCGCACCTCGCCGGATGTCGCGCGATCCAGCAGCTTGCCGAGCGCGAGATCCTCAGGCCCGGTGCCATCGATCGGCGAGAGCGTTCCGCCGAGCACATGAAAGGCCGCGCGCAAGGCGCCGGCGCGCTCCAGCGCCCAGAGATCGCCGACACTCTCGACCACCATCAGGATCGATCGATCGCGGCGCGGATCGCGGCAGATCGAGCAGGGGTCGGAGGTGTCGAGATTGCCGCATTCCGAGCAGGTCACGATGCGCTCGCCCGCAACCTGCATGGCCTGCGCCAGCGGCAGCAGCAGATCCTCGCGCTTGCGCATCAGATGCAGCACGGCGCGCCGGGCCGAGCGCGGCCCGAGCCCCGGCAGGCGCGCCAGGAGCTGGATGAGGCGCTCGATTTCCGGGCCGGCAAGGGCTTGGGGCAAGTCTATGTCTCCAGTTTTTTCTTAAAATCATGAATTAAGACAGTATGATTTTTTAGGTCCAAAATAAATGACTTCATGTCATTATATGATTGTGCAGCTTGGTTTTGTTTTTGCTGCAGAGCTTGCGGATCATTTTCTTGAAGAATCGTCCTTTCGATTTCTTCTTTTCGTATGTGGGCTGATTTTGCTCGTTGAGCATCGTAAAAACAATCAAAGAAGAAATTTCTAATTTTTTTCCTTATTAATTTGTCCTTTATGAAAATGAAGCCATCTGAATGCTTGTTTATTAAATCAGTTGTTACGTGAATTTGATCAATGTGCTGAAATGAAATTATGTGTCTATCATCAAATATTCGAGCTAATTGCTCAATATGCTCACTCATTAAATCGATTTGCTCAATGTAAAATGTATTGTACATTTTTGATTGATCGGCATTTTTTATGTCGCTCTGCCACTTGATGGAAAAGTAACTTCCAACAAGTGACAAAATACCACCGACAGCGGTTCCAATCAGCGACGACAGAATATCGATAGACATATATCCCCCACTCTACTCAGAACGGCAGCTTGAAGCCGGGCGGCATCGGCAACCCGCCGGTCAGCGCCTGCATCTTCTCGGCGATCACGCTTTCGGTTTTGACGCGCGCGTCGGCATGGGCTGCGAGCAGCAGGTCTTCCACCATCTCGCGATCCTCGGGTTTCAAGAGCTCGGGGTCGATCGACACCGCCTTCAGCGCGCCCTTGGCGGTGAGCGTCACCTTCACGAGGCCCGCGCCGGATTGCCCTTCGACGAGCGTGTCGTCGAGTTCGGCCTGCATCGCCTCCATCCTGGCCTTCAGGCCGGCCATTTCCTTCATCATGCCCATGATGTCGCGCATGGTTCACTCCTGCTGGGCGAGCCGATCAGAGATCGTCGTCGCTGAATTCGAGATCGGTGAAATCCGTTGGCTCGTCGGTTTCGGTCGGCGCGGCCTCGGCGGCGGGCGTTGCGCGGGCTTCCTCGATCTGCACGATCTCGGCGCCCGGGAAATGCTTCAGGATCGCCTGGATGGCGGGCTTGTTGCGCACGCCGCGCCGCTCCTCCGCGCGCTTCTCCTCGGCGATTTCATGCAAGGTCGGCGGCAGCGGGCCGGGCGGCGCGTCGACCACCGTCACGCCCCAGCGATGACCGGTCCAACCCAGGAGCGCGCGCAGCAGGCGATTGGGCAGGTCCACCTCGCCATGCGGTTCGAGGATGAACTCGATCCGCCCGGGCTCGAAACGCATCAGGCGCACGTCACGGGTCAGCGCCAGTTGCAGGCGGATGTCGCGGTTGGCTTCCGCAAGCGCTGCGACTGCCGCAAAGCTCTGCGGCAGATTGGCGGGAATGGTCTGCGGTTCCGCGCGCATCGCCGCGCGCGGCATGTCCCCGCCGCCGGCGACCATGCGCGGCGCACCGGGATCGCCCATCGCCGGCGCGCTGGCGCGGGGCGCGTGAGCCGCACCGCCCGGCGGCAGGCCACCCCCGGCAGGAGCGCTGATATTGCCATTGCGCAAGTCGCGGATGATCTCGGCCGGCCCCGGCAGATCGGCGGCATAGGCGAGCCGGATCAGCACCATTTCCGCCGCGATGCGGGGACGCGAGGCGGATTGCACCTCCTGCAGGCCCTTGAGCAGGATCTGCCATGCCATCGTCAGCGGTCGGATGGTGAGCGCCGCCGCGAAGGCCGCACCGCGCTCGCGCTCGCCGGGGGAGAGTGCCGCGTCCTTGCGGCTCTCCGGCGTGAGTTTCAGCCGCGTCACAACATGCACGAATTCGGCGAGGTCGGTGAGGATCGCCACCGGGTCGGCGCCCGAATCATACTGGCTTTCGAATTCGGTCAGCGCGCGGGCGATATCGCCCTTCATCACCGCCTCGAAGAGGTCGATGACGCGGCTGCGATCCGCAAGGCCGAGCGAGGCGCGCATGGCTTCCGCCTCGACATTCCCGCCGCCATGGGCGATCGCCTGATCCATCAGCGAGAGCGCATCGCGCATCGAGCCTTCGGAGGCGCGCGCGATGAGGCCCAGGGCCTCGCGCTCGATCTGCACCCGCTCCTTTCCGGCGATGCCCGCGAGATAGTCGATCATCTCCTCGGCTTCGATCCGGCGCAGATCGAAGCGCTGGCAGCGCGACAGCACGGTCACCGGCACTTTCCGGATCTCGGTGGTCGCGAACAGGAATTTCACATGCGGCGGCGGCTCTTCCAGCGTCTTCAGCAGGCCGTTGAAGGCGGCCGTGGAGAGCATGTGCACTTCGTCGATGATGTAGACCTTCGTGCGCGCGTAAACCGGCTTGTAGCGCGCGGCCTCGATGATCTCGCGCACGTTGGAAATCGAGGTATTGGAAGCCGCGTCCATCTCGATCACGTCGACATGCCGGCTTTCCATGATGGCCTCGCAATGGAGGCCGAGGGTCGGCATGTCGATCTGCGGGGTCTTCACGCTTTCGGTTTCGTAGTTCAGCGCGCGGGCGAGAATGCGCGCGGTGGTCGTCTTGCCGACACCGCGCACGCCCGTGAAGATATAGGCCTGATGGATGCGATTCGTGGAAAAGGCGTTGCGCAGGGTGCGCACCATCGCGCCCTGGCCGATCAGGTCCTCGAAGCTCTGCGGGCGATATTTGCGGGCGAGAACACGATAGGCACCGCCCTGTTCGGAACCGGGAAGGTCGGAGATCGGAAGATCGGATTTGGCCATGATCCCTCCCTCCGTGCCGCTCGCGCTGTCCCAGCCCAAAACCCGCCCGCCGTTCAACATACTGGCCTTCTCGGCCCGGCAAGGGAAGGGGTGGGAGGCTGGACAATAACCCGCTCGGTCTCGTTGGGGCTGCTTCCTTCCGGACCTGACCCGGTTGGCGAGGGATGCGTCCACCGCCAACCTCCCGCCCGTTATATGGGCGATCTCGCAGCCGAAAACAAGCGAGGCCGAGGCGATCCGATGCGCGTTTTCCCGCTCGCCAGCCGCCCCGGCAAGGCGCTAGAACGGGGCCAGCAAAGGGGGATGCATGACTCGCGAACAGGGATTTCAACTCAACGCGCGGCTCGAGGCCGATGCTTACGAGATCGGCGACCTGCCGCTCTGCCGCGTGCTCCTCATGGATGATGCGCGCTACCCCTGGCTCATCCTCGTGCCCCGCCGGCCGGATGTGGCCGAGTTCATCGACCTTCCCGTTGAAGAGCGTCTGGAGCTGATGGAGGAAATCGCGCTGGCGCAGATGGTGGTCCGCGATGTCTCGAAACCCGACAAGATCAATGTCGGCGCGCTCGGCAATGTGGTGCGCCAGCTTCACGTGCATGTCATCGCGCGCTTCGTGTCGGACGAGGCCTGGCCCGGCCCGGTCTGGGGCAAGGGCGAGCGCGTGCCTTACCCGCCGCACATGGTCGGCCCGCTGATCGACCGTTTCGAGAAGGCGCTGGGACTTTCCGCATGAGTGATTTCGACTGGCCCCTCCTGCAGGAGGGCGCCCCTCCCCGCACCCTCGGCTTTGCCCATGCGACGCTGGACCGTGCCGCGCATCTCAGGAGCCGGGCAGAGGAACTGGCGGCGCTGGAAGCAAAGCCCGAAGCGCGCTTTTTCGCCTTCTGCGGCGATTCCGTGGTGCTCGCGAAACGGGGCGAGGCGCTCGATGCCCTCTTCGACGCGGGTGAATTGCCGGCGGCGGATTTCCATCGCGAGCGGATTTTCCTCGGCATCGAGAAGGGCTCCCCCCGTTTCGCGCAGTTCATCGATCCCGCGATCGAGGAAGTTCTGAAAGCCGAGGCGGGCCTCGTGCTGATGGGCGTGCGGCAGGTGGCGGTGGAGCGACCGGTTTCGGATGCTGATCTCGGTGCCATGGCCGAGGGCAAGGCGCTCACGCTCTGGCACTGGAAGCATCGCTTCTGTTCCAATTGCGGAGCCCCCACCGCGCTCACGCAGGGCGGCTGGCGGCGGGATTGCGCGGCCTGCGGCACGCAGCATTTCCCGCGAACCGATCCCGTTGTCATCATGCTGATCGTCGATGGGGATCGCTGCGTGCTCGGCCGGCAGGCGCGCTTTGTCGCGAACACCTATTCCACGCTCGCGGGCTTCGTGGAGCCGGGCGAGACCATCGAGGCCGCCGTGCGCCGCGAATGCAAGGAGGAGGCGGGGCTCGATATCGGCCGCGTCCGCGTGGTGCTGAACCAGCCCTGGCCACTCCCCATGTCGCTGATGATCGGCGCCGTGGCGGAGGCGAGAAGCTTCGATATCGTCAAGGACGAGGACGAACTGGAGGAATGCCGCTGGTTCTCCAGCAACGAGGTATTGGCCATGCTCGAAAAGCGCCATCCCGATGGCCTGATGGTGCCGCCGCGTCTGGCGATCGCCAATCATCTCATCCGGATGTTCGTGGGGCTCGGCGACTGACGCTCACTCCGCCGGCGGGGAGACTTCCTTGCGATAGGGATGCGCCTTGTAGGTGCCGAGAATGCGCAATTCCTTCGAGAAGAAGGCGAGTTCTTCAAGCGCCAGTTTGAGGTTGCGATCCTCCGGGTGGCCTTCCACATCGGCATAGAATTGCGTGGCCGAGAACTGGCCGTCGACCATGTAGCTCTCGAGCTTGGTCATGTTGATGCCGTTGGTCGCAAAGCCGCCCATCGCCTTGTAGAGCGCGGCCGGCACGTTCCTCACGCGGAAGACGAAGCTCGTCATCAACGTATCCCGGCCCTGCGGCGCATCCTGCGCCTCCCGCGAGAGGATGACGAAGCGGGTCGTGTTGTGCTTTTCATCCTCGATATGCTCGGCGAGAATATCGAGGCCATAGACCTCCGCCGCAAGCCTCGGCGCGATGGCCGCGCGTGTCGGGTCGCCCGCTTCCGAAACATGGCGAGCCGAGCCGGCGGTATCCGCCGCCGTCACTGGCTTGATGCCGTGCTTCCTCAGGAAACGCCGCGTCTGCCCCAAAGCCATGATGTGGCTCTCGGCGGTCCGGATGTTCTCGAGCGTAGCGCCCTTCACCGCCATGAGGTGGAAATAGATCGGCAGGAAATGCTCGCCGATGATGTGGAAATTCGATTTGGGCAGCAGGTGATGGATATCCGCCACGCGGCCCGCGATCGAATTCTCGATCGGGATCATCGCGAGATCGGCCGTGCCGTCACCGAGGGCCGCGAAGGCATCCTCGAAGGTGGGGCAGGGCAGGGCCTCCCAGCCGGGATAGACCTCATGGCAGGCGATTTCGGAATTCGCCCCGCGCTCGCCCTGGAAGGCGATGACCTTTTTCATGTTCTTCTCCTTCAGCGCGCGGCGATCAGCGCGCGGGCGCGCTCCAGATCCTCGGGCGTATCGACGCCAAGCGGCACGGTTTCGACCACGGTGATGTCGATGCGCATCCCCGCTTCCAGGGCGCGGAGCTGTTCGAGCTTCTCGCGCATTTCCAGCGGGGAAGGCGGCAGGCTCACGAAACGGCGCAGGGCATTCCGGCGATAGGCATAGAGCCCGATATGGTGGAAGAGATCGCCCTCGCCCCAGGGCGCGGTGGCGCGGGTGAAGTAGAGCGCACGCAAGCGGTGGGCGTTCAGCGGGGAGCCCACGGCCTTCACCACATGGCTTGCGGTCTTCTCATCCTCGCGGCGGATGACGGCTGCGAGCGTCCCGATATCTACGGCCCGATCCGCCAGCGGCAGGAGCGAGGCGGCGATGATGCGCGGATCAATCGTGGGCAGGTCGCCCTGCACATTCACGATGATGTCGTGCCGCCCGTCGGGATCATGATTCTCCACCGCCTCGTGGATGCGGTCGGAGCCGGAGGGATGGTCGGCGCGGGTCATCACGGCCTGCCCGCCGGCCCTGATGACGGCCTCGGCGATTTCCGGCGCATCGGTCGCCACGATCACCGGGCCGATGCCGGATTCGATCGCCCGGTTCCACACCTGCACGATCATCGGCTGGCCACCGATATCGGCCATCGGCTTGCCCGGCAGGCGCATCGCTGCCATGCGGGCCGGGATGACGATCAGCGGGTCTGACATGAAGGAAGCTCCGCGAACGGGCAAGGCCGACACTGAGCGGCCAAAAGTAGCACCGTTGCGCGCGCTTATACGGGTTGCCTTCGCCCCTGAAAAGCGAGTAATCAGCCCCTCGTCTAGGTGGATGGCGAAGTCCGCTTGACGGGGCGCGCGAAAACGTGAATGCCCCATTTCGGTCCGCCGGCATTGCGCCGGCCCATGGGACGTGCAGGCCGAGGGGCGAGCATGGGTTCGAATGAGATGAACAAGGTCGCGGGCGCCGTGCTCGGCATGCTGACTCTGGCGATGGGCATCGGCTTCCTGTCGGGCATGCTCGTGCATCAGAAGCCGATGACCAAGGCTGGCTATGAATTGCCCGAGCCCCAGGCCGAAACGGCGGTTGCCGCAGCGCCGGCCGCACCGCAGCAGGCCGAGCCGATCGCGAAGCGCCTTGCTTCGGCGAGCGCGGAGAAGGGCGCCACCGCGGCGCGCAAATGCGCCGCCTGCCACCAGTTCACGAAGGATGGCAAGAACGGCCAGGGCCCGCTCCTTTTCAACGTCGTGGCCCGCGTGAAGGGTTCCGCTGCCGGCTTCAATTATTCGAATGCCCTGAAGGAGCGTGCCGCCAAGGGCGAGAAGTGGGATTTCGAGGCTCTCGATGCCTTCATCGCGAACCCGAAGGCCTACCTGCCCGGCACCTCGATGAATTATGCGGGGATTGCCCGCCCGGACGAGCGAGCGGACCTGATCGCCTATATGCGCCTGCAGGCCGATTCGCCGGCTCCCCTGCCGCAATAATTGCCAGTCATTCGGGGGAATGTGGAGATAAGGCCGGGAAACCGGCCTTTTTTCATTTCTGTTTTCCGGCTCTTTCCATCGTCCTTGCTACCCAAAAGCCAAAGCGGGCCTCTGGCCTTCACCCTTCCGCGCACCATAGTCTCGGAAAGGCCGTTGAAAGTGATTCGGCTGAACCGGGAGCATCGCACCGTGAGGGAAGATCCGATCGAGCTGGCCACCCGCCTGAGCCCGTCGCGGCGCAGGCTTCTCTCCGGCGCGGCCCTTCTTGGCGTTTCCACCCTGTTGCCGCCTGAACGCGCGAAAGCGCAGGGCGCGGATGCCACGGGTTTCGAGCCGGCGAGCCACGGGATGTCCATCTTCGGCGATCTCAAATATCCGGCCGATTTCAAGCGCTTCGACTACGTGAGGCCGGATGCGCCCAAAGGGGGCGAATTCTCCACCCAGATCACCTCGCTCTCGGGCAACCAGAATTTCACGACCTATGACACGCTGAACATCTTTTCCATGCGCGGCAATGGCGCGGCCGGGATGGGGCTGATCTACGACAGCCTGATGACCGGTTCGCTGGATGAGCCGGATTCGCTCTATGGCCTCGTGGCGCAGAGCGTTCGGCGCAGCACCGACGGCCTGCGCTATCGCTTCAAGCTCCGGCCGCAGGCGCGCTTCCATGATGGCAGCCCGCTGACGGCCGCCGATGTGGTCTTCACGCTCGAGACGCTGAAGAGCAACAAGGCCCATGCGGGCTATCGCATCGCTCTGGAGCGCGTGCTCGGTGCCGAGGCGATCGCGCCCGACGAGGTCGAAATCCGCTTTGCGCCCAATCGCAGCCGCGAATTGCCGCTGGTTGCGGCCTCGCTGCCGATTTTCTCGAAGGCCTATTATGCCACGCGGGATTTCGATTCCGGCACGCTTGAAAGCCCGCTCGGCTCCGGGGGCTACAAGGTCGACAGGGTGGATGTCGGCCGCTCCATCAGCTTCCGCCGCGTGGCCGACCATTGGGCGAAGGATCTCCCGGTTTCCATCGGCCAGGGGAATTTCGAGACCATCCGCTACGAGTATTTCCGCGATCGCGAGGCGGCCTTCCAGGCGTTTACCGCTGGCACCTTCACCTTCCGCGAGGAATTCACCTCGCTGATCTGGGCGACGCGCTACGATTTTCCCGCCATGAAGGATGGCCGCGTGAAGCGCGAGACGGCGGTGGATGGCCGCCCCTCGGGCACGCAGGGCTGGTTCATGAACACCCGCCGCCCGCAATTCCGCGATCCGCGCGTGCGGGAGGCGATGGCGCTCGCGCTCGATTTCGAATGGGTGAACCGCAACCTGATGTTCGGGTTGAGGAAGCGCACGGCCTCCTATTTCGAGAATTCGCCCATGAAGGCCGAGGGCAAGCCCTCGCCGGCCGAACTTGCCTTGCTGGAACCCTTGCGCGGCAAGGTGCCGGACGAGGTGTTCGGCGAGCCCTGGTCGCCGCCCGAGAGCGATGGTTCGGGGCAGGATCGCAACATCCTGCGCCGGGCCTCCCAGCTTCTGAACGCGGCCGGCGCCAGGCGCGGGCCCGACAACGTGCTGCGCCTGCCGGATGGCACGAAGATGGAAGTCGAATTCCTCGAATTCGACAATGCGATCAGCCGGCACACGGAATCGATCATCAAGAACCTGCGCCTGCTCGGCATCGAGGGCGCGATCCGCGTGGTCGATCCGTCGCAGTTCCAGAAGCGCCAGCAGGAATTCGATTTCGACATCCTCTCGGCCCGCTTCGTGATGTCCATGGCGCCGGGCGAGAGCCTGCGCGCTTTGTTCGGTTCGCAGGCCGCGAAGACTCCGGGCTCGCGCAATCTCGCAGGGATCGCCGACCCGGCGGTCGATGCACTCATCGAGGCCATCATCGCCGCCCGGACCCGCGAGGAGATCACCATCGCGGCGCGCGCCTTGGATCGTGTGCTGCGCGCGGGCCGCTACTGGATTCCCGCCTGGCATACGGGCGAGCATTTCCTCGCCTTCTGGGACATGTTCGAGCGGCCCGGCCCCATTCCGCCCCTGGCCGGCTCACCGACCAGCGTCGCCATGGCGACCTGGTGGCGGGATGCCTCCAGGGCGCAGAGGCTTGGTCGCTGATGCTGGCCTATACGCTGCGCCGGCTCGCGCTGATGGTGCCGACCCTGCTCGGCATCCTTCTTCTGTCGTTTGTCATCATCCAGTTCGCGCCGGGCGGGCCTGTCGAGCGCATCATCGCGCAATTGCAGGGGCAGGATGCGAGCGGCGCGAACCGCGTGGGCGGTGGCGGCGGCGATATCGGGGCTGCCGGCCAGAGCGCCGGGGCGGGCGATGCGACCTCCAGCTATCGCGGCGCGCAGGGGCTTGATCCGGCCTTCATCAAGGAACTCGAGAAACAATTCGGTTTCGACAAGCCCGCGCATGAGCGCTTCTTCAAGATGGTTTGGGATTATGCCCGCTTCGATTTCGGGCGTTCTTTCTTCCGCGATGCCCGCGTGGTCGATCTCATCCTCGAGAAGATGCCGGTTTCCATCTCCCTCGGCCTCTGGATGACGCTGATCGCCTATGCGATCTCCATCCCGCTCGGCATTCGCAAGGCGGTGAAGGATGGCTCTGCCTTCGATGTCTGGACCAGCGGCGTGATCGTCGTGGCCTATGCGATCCCGGGCTTTCTCTTCGCGGTTCTGCTGGTGGTGCTTTTTGCAGGCGGCTCCTTCTGGCAGATTTTCCCGTTGCGCGGGCTCACGAGTTCGAATTTCGACCAGCTCTCGCTGGGCGGAAAAATCCTCGATTACCTCTGGCACATCACGTTGCCGCTGACGGCGATGATCCTCTCGCAATTCGCGACACTGACGCTGCTCACCAAGAACTCGTTCCTGGATGAAATCCGCAAACAATATGTGCTCACGGCGCGCATGAAGGGCTTGAGCGAGCGCCGCGTGCTCTATGGCCATGTCTTCCGCAATGCGATGCTGATCGTGATCGCCGGTTTCCCCGGCGCCTTCATCCACGCCTTCTTCACGGGTTCGCTGCTGATCGAGACGATCTTCTCGCTCGACGGCCTGGGGCTCCTTTCCTACGAGGCCACTTTGGGGCGCGATTATCCGGTGGTCTTTGCGACCCTCTATATCTTCGCGCTGATGGGCCTCGTGATCACGCTGCTGACCGACCTCACCTACACCTATATCGACCCCCGTATCGATTTCGAGGCGCGCGATGTCTGAACTCGCCGCTGATGATCGCGCGCCGCTGGCTCCGCCCGTGCCGGAAACGGGCGGATTGCTGGGCCGTTTCGTGAAGCTCTCGCCGCTCAACCAGCGGCGGCTCAGGAGTTTCCGGGCGAACCGGCGCGGCGCCTGGTCGTTCTGGATCTTCATGGTCCTGTTTGTCCTGAGCCTTTTCGCGGAATTCCTCGCGAATGACCGGCCGATTGTCGCGAATTACAAGGGCGAATGGCTGTTCCCCGTGCTGGTGGATTACCCCGAGGAGAAATTCGGCGGCTTCCTCGCTGTCACGGATTACCGCGACCCCGTGATCGCCGAGGAGATCAACGCCAATGGCTTCATGGTCTTCCCGCCGATCCGCTTCCATCATCGCACCATCAACCGCGACCTGCCGGTGCCGGCGCCGGCGCCGCCGACCTGGCTGCTCACATCCGAGCAATGTGCCGCAGCCGCGGCAAGAACCGGCGGCAGGTCCTGTCGCGATATCGAATGGAACTGGCTCGGCACGGATGATCGCGGGCGGGATGTGGTGGCGCGGCTGATCTACGGTTTCCGTATTTCCGTGCTCTTCGGCCTCATTCTGGCGGTCTTCGCATCGGTCATCGGCATCGCCGCGGGGGCCGTGCAGGGCTATTTCGGCGGCAAGGTGGACCTCATCTTCCAGCGCTTCATCGAGATCTGGACCTCGATGCCGCTGCTCTACCTGCTGATCATCCTCTCGGCGGTGATCACGCCGAGCTTCTTCATCCTGCTGTTCATCCTGCTGCTTTTCAAATGGACGAGCTTGGTGGGCGTGGTGCGGGCGGAATTCCTGCGCGCGCGGAACTTCGAATATGTGAATGCGGCCCGCGCCCTCGGCCTCGGCGATGGCGCGATCATGATGCGCCATATCCTGCCCAACGCGATGGTCGCGACGCTGACCTACCTGCCTTTCGTGCTGAATTCCTCGATCACGACGCTGACCTCGCTGGATTTCCTCGGCTTTGGCCTGCCACCCGGTTCGCCCTCGCTGGGTGAACTCCTCCAGCAGGGCAAATCGAACCTGCAGGCGCCGTGGCTGGGCCTCGCGGGGTTCTTCATCATCGCCCTCATGCTCTCGCTGCTGATCTTCATCGGCGAGGCGGTTCGTGATGCCTTCGACCCGCGGAAGACGTTTGCATGAGATATTGCTATGATCGTCCCATGCAAGGAGTTTTCTCATGAACAGGATCGTTCGCAATCATGTTCCGGCTCGCGATCTGCCTGAGAACTTGCGTGCCGACATTGCGCCCGATGCTCTTGTCACTGTCACGATCGAGGAAGAACGAAAGCCGCTCAGCATGGCGGAGCTGCTCTCCATGCTTGAGGGGGGAGCAATGTCCCGTGAGCGCGAACCGATTTCGGTCGACGAGGCGGTTCGCCGTGTACGCGCGTTGCGCGATGAGTGGGAATGACGCCTTTGTCACGGCCTCTCATCTATCTTGACACCAACATTCTTATCCAGCTTTTTGAAACGGGATATGAGGATCGAAAAATCATTCGGAGTTTGATCGCAGCGGCGAAGAGAAAAAATTTTGTTACGAGCGAACTCACCTTGGCTGAATCGCTTGTCAGCCCGCTTCGCAACAGAGACGTTCAATTGATTAATCTGTATGAGAATTGGACCATATCAAACCAGGTTCTCGAAGTTGTTCCGGTACAACGTGACATCCTTCGGCATGCTGCGATTCTGCGTGCAGAAAAACGGAGCCTGAAACTGCCCGACGCCATTCATCTCGGGACCGCCCTCGAAGCCGGATGCGATGTGTTCCTGACCAACGAGAAACGGCTTGAGGACGAGTATTCGATCTTTAGCCCTGCAGGCCATCGCTCCGTCGCTCCTCTGCAGGTGCTTCAACCGGGGCCAGAGGTCATCGAAAGGCTTGTGGCAAGGGTTTCGGCATGACCTCCCTCCTCACAGTCGAAAACCTCGCGGTGGCTTTCCGGCAGGGCGGGCAGGAGAACCTTGCCGTGCGGAGCGTCTCCTTCACGCTTCAGAAGGGCGAGACTTTGGCGCTGGTGGGCGAGAGCGGCTCGGGCAAATCCGTCACGGCGCTCTCGGTGCTGGGCCTGCTGAACTATCCCGCCGCGCATCACCCCTCGGGCCGCATCCTCTTCAGCGAGGAGGGCAAGCCCACGCGCGACCTCATCAATGCCGGCGACGCGGCCTTGCGCAGCGTGCGCGGCAACGCGATCTCCATGATCTTCCAGGAGCCGATGACCTCGCTTAATCCGCTGCACTCGATCGAGCAGCAGATCGGCGAAATTCTCTCCATTCATCGCGGGCTTTCGGGCGAGGCGGCGCGGGCGCGCGTGCTGGATCTGCTGAACAAGGTGGGTATTCGTGAGCCCGAGAAGCGGCTTGGCGCCTATCCGCACCAGCTCTCGGGCGGGCAGCGACAGCGTGTGATGATTGCCATGGCGCTGGCGAACGAACCCGCGCTCCTCATTGCGGATGAGCCCACCACTGCGCTGGACGTGACCGTGCAGGCGCAGATCCTTGCTTTGCTGAAGGATCTCCAGCGTGAAACCGGCATGGCCATGCTCTTCATCACGCATGATCTCGGCATCGTGCGCCGGCTCGCGCATCGCGTGGCGGTGATGAAGAAGGGCGAGATCGTCGAGCAGGGAAAAGTGGCGGATGTCTTCGCCAATCCGCAGCATGCCTATACCAAGGCGCTCCTGGCCGCCGAGCCCAAGGGCGAGCCGCCCGTGCCGCACCCGGATGCGCCGGTGGTCGCGGAAGTCACCGATGTGAAGGTGCATTTTCCCATCCGCACCGGCTTCTTCCGCAAGATTACCGGCCATGTGAAGGCGGTGGATGGCGTCTCGCTGCGCATCCGCAAGGGCGAGACGCTGGGTGTCGTGGGCGAATCCGGCTCGGGCAAGACCACGCTCGGCCTTGCGATCCTCCGGATGATCCGCTCGCAGGGGCGCATCGCCGTTCTGGGACGCGATGTGCAGGGTCTGGGCTTTGCCGAGATGCGCCCGATGCGCAAGGCGATGCAGATCGTCTTCCAGGATCCCTATGGATCGCTCTCTCCGCGCATGTCGGTGGCGGATATCGTCGCTGAGGGGCTCTACATCCAGGAACCCGGCCTGAAGGAGGCCGCAGCCCGCGAGCGTGTGGCCCATGCGCTGATCGATGTCGGGCTCGATCCTGCCGCGATGGATCGCTACCCGCATGAATTCTCCGGCGGCCAGCGCCAGCGCATCGCCATCGCCCGCGCCATGGCGCTCGATCCGGAATTCGTGGTGCTGGATGAGCCGACTTCCGCGCTGGACATGAGCGTGCAGGCCCAGATCGTCGATCTCCTGCGCGACCTTCAGGCCAAGCGCGGGCTCGCCTATCTCTTCATCAGCCATGATCTGAAGGTCGTGCGCGCGCTCGCGAGCCATGTGCTGGTGATGCGCAACGGCGTGATCGTGGAGGAGGGGACGGCGCGCGATCTCTTCGCGGCACCGAAGGATGAGTATACCCGCGCGCTTTTCCACGCGGCCTTCCAGATCGATCATCCGGCGTAAAACCGCGCCATCGCGTTGAGGCTTGGTTCACCGCAAGGCCAAGTCGCCGCCGCCTTCAACACATCCTTTGTCCTTTGCCGTCAGGCTGCGGCTCCGAAGGGTTCAGGAAGGCGTTGTTCATGTCGTTTCGCATGATCTTGATGGTGGCGGGCGTGGCGATCGGCGGCGCCAACCTCGCCCATACGCTTGCCAAGCGGCAGAGCGAGCCGGCCGCACCCGAGCCGGCGAAGGTCGCTTCCGCCAACATGGCCACGCCTGCCGCCCGCGTGGTGGCGCTGCGGGCCGATCGCCGCGGTCATTTCGCGACCGATCTCACGATCAACAACCAGTTCGTGAAGGCGCTGGTCGATACGGGCGCCTCGGCGGTCGCCTTCTCGCATGAGGATGCGCAGAAGGCCGGCATCCACCCCAAGCCGGGCGATTACGTGATCCCCGTGCAGACCGCGAATGGCGTGGTGCGCGCGGCGAAGGCGCGCATCCCGGAATTGCGGCTGCAGGGCATTGTCGTCCGAGATGTCGAGGCGACCGTGATGCCGCCCGGCGCGCTGAACATCACGCTTCTCGGCATGAGCTTCCTGAAGCGTCTCAAGAGTTTCGAGATGAACGGCAACACGCTCATCCTGAAGCAATAGAGCATTTTCCGGCCAAGCGGCCGCTGCCTGGCCGGAAGACGATGCGAAAGACCGGAAGACCGATCCTCAGATCGCAAAACCGAAGCGACGCACCTGCGCGCGCAGATCGGTCTCGGGCGTGACATGGATCACGCTGAAACCGAGGGCCGCGGCCGAATCCACATTCGCGCGGCTGTCATCCATGAAAAGGCAATCCTCCGCCTTCTGTCCGAAGCGTTGGAGAAACACCTGGTAGATCGCCGGGTCGGGCTTCAACAGCCTTTCCTCCGCCGAGACCACACGGCCATGAAAGCGCGTGAGGAAGGGATAGAGCCTGCAGGCTTCCCCGAAGGTGTCTGAAGCGAAATTCGTGATCGCGTAGGCGGGTATGCCCGCAGCCAGCGCATCCTCCAGCACCGCCACATTCGGGGCGATCGCCTCGGGCACCATCTTGTGCCAATTCGCGCGGAAGGCGCGGATCAGATCGGCATGATCCGGGTGAAGGGCGATCTGGATCGCCTCGGCCTCGCGCCAATCGCGTCCGCGATCCTGCTCGAGGTTCCATTCGGGCGGAAGGATTCGGGTCAGGAAGTGGCTGCGGGTCTCGCGATCGGGCAGGAGATCGAGAAAAGCAAGGTGCGGATCATAGCGCAGCAGCACCTGACCAATATCGAAAACCAATGTTCTGGGCATTCCATTCCCGTTCTTTCGCATGGCGACGCAGCTTATGCCGTGTTTCGCGCGCTTCGCAAACACCGACTGGCATGGTGCTTGAAACGCTGGCGCCGAAATCCGCCTTTTCTGCCAAAGATCGGGAATCCATTCCCTTTCGGCATGAAAACAGCGTCACGGCGTCCGGCTTCGGAGCCGGGAGAACGATATGCCATTGCCGAAGCTGCGTGTGGTCCTCGCCGATGAGCATCCGGTGATGCGCGAGGGTTTGCGCGCCGCCTTCGAGCATGCAGAAGACCGAGAGCACGGTTTTGATTCCATCAAAACGAGACGTGCCCTAGAGCATGCTGTGAAAAAGTGGAATCCGGTTTTTCACAAAAAAGCATGCGATAATAATAAGATAAGAGCATGATATGCTTCCGTCTGAACACATCATGCTCTAGTCGCCCGCCACTTCCAGCATGATCTTGCCGCGATGGGCGCTGGATTCCATGCGCTCCTGCGCGGCGCGGGCCTCCTTGAGCGGCAACACCGTGTCGATGCGCGGGCGGATCGCCCCCTTTTCCACCAGCGGCCAGATTTCGCGCAGAACCGCATCGACGATCTTCGCCTTCAGCGCCAGCGAGCGTGGCCGCAGGGTGGAGCCCGTGAAGGTGAGCCGCCGGATCATCAGGTGGCGGAAGTCGATCTCGGCCTTCGAACCCTTCAGGAAGGCGATCTGCACCAGCCGCCCCTCCACGGCGAGGCAGCGCAGGTTCCGCGCGATGTAATCGCCGCCTACCATATCGAGAATCACATCCACGCCCTGCTGGTGGGTGGCGGCGAGCGTTTCCGCCACGAAATCCTGCTCGGTGTAATCGAGCGCGAGATCCGCACCCAATTCGCGGCAGAAGGCGAGCTTTTCCGGGCCCCTTGCAGTGGAAATCACGCGTGCACCGAGCGCCTTCGCCATCTGGATGGCGATGGAGCCGATGCCGCTCGTGCCGCCATGCACGAGGAAGCTTTCACCTGCTGTGAGGCGCCCGCGCGTCACCACGTTATCATAGACCGTCAGCACGTTCTCCGGCAGGGCGGCGGCTTCCAAGAGCGAGAGGCCTTTGGGCACGGGCATGGCGAGCGGCGCATCGACCAGCGCATATTCCGCATAGCCACCGCCCGCGATGAGCGCGCAGAGCGCCGCGCCGACCGGCAGGCTCGCCCCTTCACCCGCCGCGACGACATGGCCGGCAATCTCGAGGCCCGGCACCTCCGGAGCGCCCGGCGGAGGCGGATAGCCGCCCGCGCGCTGCAGGCAATCCGGCCGGTTCACGCCGGCATAGGCGACCTTCACGAGAACCTGGCCGGGCCCCGGCTTCGGAACCGGCCCTTCCGCGACTGCGATCACCTCCGGCCCGCCCGCCTCCCGAAAACGGATTTCCTGCATGGTCATGGGGATCATCGAAGGCTCCTGGGCCGAGTGGAGGGGTGAGGGCAATCCGCGGTTTCGCTCGCGGCGCATCCGCCTTACGATGTCGCCGCTCGTCTCGCCCAAATCAAGACCGGATGACCACCATGCCTGCAGCCGATCTCCTCTCGCAGCTCCGCGCCATCGTCGGCGAGAAGCATCTGCATGTTGCGGAGGAGGATCTCGCGCCATTCCTCGGGGAAACGCGCCGGCTCGCGAAGGGCACGGCCATCGCCGCCGTGGTGCCCGCGAACACGGCCGAGGTTTCTGCCGTGGTGAAGGCTTGCCATGCGGCGGGTGTCTCCTTCCTGGCGCAAGGCGGGAATACGGGTCTTGTCGGCGGCGGCGTGCCCCATGGCGGGGTGGTGATTTCGCTGAAGCGCCTGAAGTCCATCGCGCCGGTCGATGCCGTCAATGCCGCGATCACCGTGGAGGCGGGAGCCGTGCTCGCCGAAGTGCGGGAAGCGGCGCGCGAAGCGGGCTTCCTCTATCCGCTCTCGCTCGCCTCGGATGGCTCCTGCACCATCGGCGGGAACATCGCGTCCAATGCCGGCGGCACGGCCGTCCTGCGCTACGGCAACACGCGCGATCTCGTGCTGGGCCTCGAGGTGGTGCTTCCCGATGGCGCGATCTGGAACGGACTCTCGGCGCTCCGCAAGGACAATGCGGGCTATGATCTGAAGCACCTCTTCATCGGCTCGGAGGGCACGCTGGGCATCGTCACGAAAGCCGTGCTGAAGCTCTTCCCGCTGCCGAAAGCGCGTGCCACGGCCTTCATCGGCGCGGCGGGACCAACAGAGATCGTCGCCTTCTTCACCCGGCTTCGCCAGCGCGCGGGCGACCGCCTCACGACTTTCGAGATCATCCCGCGCTTCGGGCTGGAAATCGTGGTGCGCCATGCGCCGGGCGCGCGCGATCCCCTCGCGGCGCGGCACGCATTCTACGCCCTCGTCGAACTCACGAGCCCCGAGCCGAACGCCGATCTCGAAGCGCTGCTCCTCGAAGTGCTCGAGCCTGCGCTGGAGAGGGGCGAGATCGAGGATGCGACCGTCGCCGCGAGCGACACGCAGGCTGCAGCTTTCTGGCAAATGCGCGAGGCGTTGTCGGAATACCAGAGGCACGAAGGGGCCTCGATCAAGCACGATGTCTCGGTGCCGATCAGCCGCGTCGCGGATTTCCTGATCGAGGCGAGTGCGGCCTGCGAGGCCGAAATGCCGGGGTTGCGCGTCTGCGCCTTCGGGCATATCGGCGACGGGAACATCCATTTCAACCTCAGCCAGCCGGTCGGCATGGAATCGAAGGCGTTCCTTGGCGAGTGGCACCGCTTCAACCGAATCGTGCATGACGCGGTTGCGAAGCGCGGCGGGTCCATCGCGGCGGAGCACGGCGTGGGGCTCTTCAAGCGCGACGAACTCCCGCATTACAAGGACCCGGTAGCGCTGAAGCTGATGGAAACGCTGAAGCGCGCGCTCGACCCCGGGAACCGGCTCAACCCCGGCAAGGTCATCGCGCTCGGCCATGACCTGCCGGAATTCAAGCCCGGGGCTTAATTCGCCGCGAAGCCCGAGCGCTGCGCCCAGCCGGTCATGCGCTTCTCGATCCAGGCCGTGACGGCATACATCGCGACGCCGAGCACCGCGAGCGCGATGAGCGAGGCGAAGAGCAGTGGCACGTTGAAATCCGCGCTCGCGCGCGCCATCAGGTTGCCGATCCCGTATTTCGAGGCGTTGTATTCGGCGATCACCGAGCCGACATAGGCCAGCGTGATCGCGACCTTCAGGGAGCCGAAGAAATAGGGCATCGAGCGCGGAAGGCCGACCTTGGTCATGATGTCGTATTTCGATGCGCCCAGGGCCTTGAGCACGTCCTCCGTTTCCGGTTCGATGGTCGCGAGGCCCGTCGCCACGTTCACGACGATCGGGAAGAACGAGATCAGAAAGGCAGTCAGAACCGCGGGCATCCAGCCCACGCCGAACCAGATGACGAGGATCGGCACCACCGCGACCTTCGGAATGGCATTGAAGCCCACAAGCAGCGGATAGGTTCCGGCATGGACAATGCGCGATGAGCCGAGCAGCAGCCCCATCCCCAGCCCGAACACCACGGCGATCGCAAAGCCGGCCAAGGTCATCCAGAGCGTGTGGAAGGAGTGGAACGACAGCTGCGTGCGGTATTCCCACATCGCTTTCGCCACCGAGAGCGGCGTCGGCAGAACGAAGCTCGAGACATGGAAGACGCGGCAACCCACTTCCCACAGCAGGAAGAAGCCGATGGTGAACACCCAGGGTGCGAGCGCGATTTTCTGCTTCTGAGTCATGGACTTGTTCTCATTTTGCGCATGGCTTTCTCGCAAAACCGGTGACCACTTTTGCGCGACATGCTCACCCCCTCAATGCACGCCGCGCGCTTCGCGGATATGCCCGCGCAGCTCATGCACGATTTCCGCGAATTCCGCCGAGAAGGTCACGTCGAGATCCCGCGGACGGGGCAGATCCACCTCGCGCTCGGCGACGATGCGACCCGGACGCGCGCTCATGCAGAAGACGCGATCGGCGAGGAACACCGCCTCGCGCAGATCATGCGTCACCAGGATGACCGTGAATTTCTTCGCGGCGTGGAGATCGCGGATCACGCACCACAATTCCTCGCGGGTGAAGGCATCAAGCGCGGCGAAGGGTTCGTCGAGCATCAGCAGGCGCGGCTCGTGGATCAGCGCGCGGCAGAGCGAGGCGCGCTGCTGCATGCCGCCGGAGAGCTGCCAGGGAAAGCGCGAGCCGAACCCTTTCAGCCCAACCTGCGCAAGCAGCGCCTCGGCTTTCTCGACATAGGCCGCCTTTTCCCGCCGAAGGCGCGAACGATGCGGCTCCACGATTTCGAGCGGCAGCAGCACGTTATCGAGCGTGGTGCGCCAGGGCAGCATCACCGGGTTCTGGAAGGCCATGCCGGCCATCTTCACCGGGCGCGTCACCTTCTCGCCGCCCACCACCACGCTGCCGGCGCGCGGGAATTGCAGGCCGGTGGCCAGTTTCATCAGGGTGGATTTTCCACAGCCCGAGGGGCCGACCACCGCGGCGAATTCCCCTTCCTTCACCGCGATGGTCAGATCCTCGACGGCGAGAACGCCGCCTTCGCCGCCATAGACATGCTGGACATGATCCAGCCGGACGAATGCGTCGCTCACGCGCGAACCCCTTGCCTTGTGGTTGTTCAGTCGATCTTGCGATCGGCGGCCGGCGGCAGGAATTCGGCGCTGAACACATCCGCCATCTTCGGCCGGTTCTTGAAGGGCGCGGTGAGCGCGATCTGGTCGAGCGCTTTCTCGAAGCGCTCGGGGATGACCGCGCCCATGCCGTCCCGCTTCACGGTCGGGGTGAGAATATTCTGCTCGATCAGCATCTTGAGACGATCGAGTTCCACTTCCTGCTTCGCCACGTCATTGCGCTTCAGCACGGCTGCCGCACCCGCCGCCGGGTCCTTGATCACATCGCGCCAGGCCTTGATGAAGGCGCGCAGGAACTTGCGGATCGCCTCCGGGTTCTCGGCCAGCAGCTTCGGCGAGGCCATGATGGCATTCCCGTAGAGCTCCACGCCGTAATCGCTCATCAGCATGTTCACGATGTCGCTCTCGGGCACGCCGCGCGCCTTGAGATTGATGACCGAGGAAATCGAGAAGCCGAACACGGCATCCACCTCACCGGTGGCGAGCATCGGCTCGCGCACGGGGAAGCCGACATTCTCGAACTTCATGGTGCTCTGGTCGATGTTGTTCACCGCGCGCATGATCGGCCATTGCGCAAAGGCCGCATCCGTCGCCGGCGCACCGAACTTCTTGCCGTTGAGGCTCTTGAGATCGGTGGTGATGCCCTTCGACTTGCGCCCGATGATCGCGAAGGGCGGGCGGTCATAGACCATCATCACCGCCTTCAGGTTCACGGAAGGGTTCTCGTCGCGGAAGCGGATCAGCGAGTTGATGTCCCCGAAGCCGAGATCATAGGTGTTGGAGGCGACGCGCGGGATCGCCTCGCGCGAGCCGTTGCCGGTATCAACCGTCACATCGAGCCCTTCGGCGGCAAAATAGCCCCTGTCGACGGCGATCAGGAAGGGTGCCGAAGGGCCTTCGAAGCGCCAGTCCAGCGTCAGGCGGAGCTTGGTCGGAGCCTGCGCCAGGGCAGGCGACATCGCGGCCAGACCAGCCATTGCCAAGCCGAGAACAGTGCCACGGCGGGAAATCTCAAACACGGGGGCTCTCCTCTGTTGCTCTTTTCGGCGTCTGGCCCGTCCTGTGGCGTTCCAGGCGCGAAGTTCCTTCCTGACAGCAAGCCCCATGCCGGGCTGCAGCGCAAGCACCTGGCACGATTGAGGCGTGTCATGCACAGAAATTGGTCGGATTGCCGAAACGGCCAGCGTTGCGCCTCCCCGTTCAATAGGGAATGCGATCCGCCTTCTTCAGCCAGTCGGCGAACACCGCCGTGGCTTCCATGCTCGGCCGATGCTCGGTCGGCAGCAGGCGCGCCTCGATGGGCTTGGGGATCTCGTCGTAGATCAGGGCGTCATCGAAGCCGATGGCCGCCGCATCCGCCCGCGAATTGGCGAAGATCAGCCGGTCGAGCCGCGCCCAGTAGATTGCGCCGAGGCACATCGGGCAGGGCTCGCAGGAGGAATAGATCACATGGCCGGAGAGATCGAAGGTGCCGAGCGCCACGCAGGCCCGGCGGATCGCCACCACCTCGGCATGCGCGGTGGGGTCATTGCCGGAGGTCACGCCGTTCCAGCCCTCGGCGATGACGCGGCCATCCTTCGTGGCGATCACCGCGCCAAAGGGCCCGCCCGCGCCGGCTTCCATGTGCGCGCGCGAAAGTTTCACCGCGCGGGCCAGCAGCGCTTCATCATCGGGCGGAACGGACATGAAGACCTCGTGAGACGTCACGGCTCGCAGCCGCCTTTGCTCTCTCCTGCAAGAGTTGCACCGCAACCCCCGCCGCGATGAATGCCGGCTCTTTCGAGCCGAGATCCTTGAAGCCGATGGGGCAGGTCAGGCGCTTCAGCGCATCTTCCGCATGGCCCATCGCGCGGAGCTGGCTCAGGAACCGCGCACGCTTCGTCTCCGAGCCGATCACGCCTACGAAGGGCAGGTCGTCGCGCCGCAAGGCCGCATCGCAGAGTGCGAGATCCAGAGCGTGGCTATGGGTGAGGATCAGCGCCAGCGAACCCGCTCCCGCGCTCGCGATTTCCGTCACCGGTTCGGCGGGGGCGACGGGCGTCGCGTGGGGCGGAAAGGCCTGAGGAAAGGCGTTCGGGCGCGGGTCGATCCAGCGCACATCGAAGGGCAGGGGCGCGAGCGCCAGCACCAGCGCGCGGCCGACATGCCCCGCGCCGAAAAGCAGAACGGGCGTCGCCTCCGGCTTCTCCAGCCGGGCCTCGTCTTCCACGCGCTCGAAGGACAAGGTGACGCGTCCGCCGCAGCATTGGCCGAGATCGGGGCCGAGCGCGAAGCGCATCGCGCGCCGCATCTCGCCGGATTGCAGGAGGCGCTGCGCCTCGGCGAGCGCCTGCCATTCGAGCACGCCGCCGCCGATCGTGCCGGTGAAACGGCCTTCGGCGTCGACCAGCATCGCCGCCCCCACCTCGCGCGGGGTGGAGCCATGTGCCTCCGCGATGGTGATGCGCACGCGGCTCATGCGAGGCCCTTCTGCGCATCGCAGGCGTCGAGAATGGCTTCGGGCGTTGCCGGCGCCCGCAAGCTCACCGGCTTGCCCGGCAAGAGCGAATGCACCGCATCGGCAATGGCCGAGAAGACGGAGATTGCGAGCATGACGGGCGGCTCACCCACCGCCTTCGAGCGGTGGATCGCATCCTCGCGATTGGGCTCCTGCCAGAGGCTCACGCGCAGATCGGCCGGAACATCCGAGGCGACGGGGATCTTGTAGGTCGAGGGTGCGTGGGTCCTGAGCCGCCCCTCGGCATCGAAGACGAGTTCCTCGGTCGTGAGCCAGCCCAGCCCCTGCACGAAGCCGCCCTCGATCTGGCCGACATCGATGGCCGGGTTCAGCGAGCGCCCGCAATCATGGAGGATGTCGGCGCGCGAGAGTTTCATCTCGCCGGTCATGGTGTCGATGATGACCTCGGAGCATGCCGCGCCATAGGCGAAATAAAAGAAGGGGCGCCCGGTTTTCGTGTTGCGATCCCAGGTGATGCCGGGCGTGGAATAATAGCCGGTGGAGGAGAGCGCGATGCGCTCGAGCACACAGGCTTTCGCCAGCGCGCCGAAAGCGATTTCCTGCCCGTTGCCCCTCGCGAAACCGCCGGAAAAGGCGATATCCCCGGCGGAACAACCGAAACGCCGCGCGGCTTCCGCCGCCATCCGATCCCGGATCGTCTGCGCTGCGATCTTTGCTGCCATGCCGTTGAGATCGGAGCCCGAGGAGGCTGCGGTCGGCCCGGTATTCGGCACTTTCGCGGTGTTGGTCGCGGTGATCTTCACGCGCTCGAGGCCGATGCCGAAGACATCCGCCACCACCTGCGCCACTTTCACATAGAGGCCCTGGCCCATCTCGGTGCCGCCGTGATTGAGCATCACCGAGCCATCGGAATAGACATGCACCAGCGCGCCCGCCTGGTTCAGATGCTTCAGCGTGAAGGAGATGCCGAACTTCACCGGCGTCAGCGCGAGGCCCTTCTTCAGGATCGGCGAATGCGCGTTGAAATGGGCGATTTCCTGCCGCCTCGCCCAATAATCGCTGCTTTCTTCCAGCCGTTCCACCAGCGGCAGCAGCGTCTCGATATCGAAGACCGTCATGCCATAGGGCGTGACGTCGCGTCCCGGCCGGTAGAAATTCGCCTTGCGGATATCGAGGGGATCGCGGCCAAGGCGATGCGCGATCGCATCCATCACCGCCTCGATGCCCAGCATGCCTTGCGGGCCGCCAAAGCCACGGAAGGCGGTATTCGAGACCGTGTTGGTTTTCAAACGCCGCGAGGCAATCTGCGCCTCGGGCAGGAAATAGGCATTGTCGGAATGGAACATCGCCCGATCCACCACGCCGATCGTGAGATCGGCCGAATAGCCGCAACGCGCATCGAGTTGCAGGTCGATGGCCTGGATATGCCCCTCCGCATCGAAGCCGACATCGTAGCGCGTGAGGAAATCGTGCCTCTTGCCGGTGAGCACGAAATCATCGTCGCGGTCGAGCCGCAGCTTGCACGGCCGGCCCGTGAGACGAGCGGCAAGCGCGGCGATGCCGGCGAACTGGCTCGCCTGGCTTTCCTTGCCGCCGAAGCCGCCGCCCATGCGCCGGCATTCGATGGTGATGTTGTGATCCGCCACGCCCAGCACGCGCGCCACGATATGCTGCACTTCGCTGGGGTGCTGGGTGGAGGAATGCACGAGCATCTCCTCGCCCTCGCCGGGAAGTGCCAAAGCGGCCTGCCCCTCGAGATAGAAATGCTCCTGCCCGCCAATCTCGATCTGGCCCGAAAGGCGCATCGGCGAGGCATTCATTGCATCCGCCACGCGCGGATTTTCCCAGGCGTAATCCGGCAGCACACGCCCGCCTTCCTGCCTCGCATCCTCCACTGAAACGGCGGGGTTCTCCGCGAGAATCTCCATCCGTGCGAGCCGCGCCGCGATGCGCGCGGCTTTCCGGCTCGTGGCGACCACCGCGAAGACCGCCTGCCCGTGGAAGGCAATCTCCTCGGTTGCGAGCATCGGTTCGTCGCCGAGATGGGGCGAGGTGTCGTTCCTGCCGGGCGCATCATGCCCGGTGATCACGCGCACCACGCCCTCGCTGGCCTCCACCTCCGAGAGGTCGAGCGTCACCAGTCGCCCGCGCGCCCTGGGCGAGAGGCCCAAGGCGATGTGAAGGGTGCCGGCGGGTTCGGGGATATCGTCAATATAGGTCGCGTTTCCCGTCACATGCAGGCGCGCGCTGTCATGGGGCAGGGAATCGTGCACCACGGCGAGGGTTTCCGGCTCAGCCTGCATGAGCCGCCTCCCCCCGCGGGTGAATGCGCGTCTCGGCGGCTGCGCCGGCGATTTCGAGCAAGGCCTTGCCGAGCACGGCGCGCGCGACCTTCGCGCGATAGCCGGCGCTGGCGCGCATATCCGAGATCGGCTGGAAATCCGCCTCGAGATGCGCGAGCGCCGTCGCCCAGCCATGCGTATCGGAAAGCGACACGCCCTCGAGCGCCTGTTCGGTCGCCCTGGCGCGTGCCGGTGTGCCCGCCATGCCGCCATAGGCAAGGCGCGCTTCGGCGATGCGGCCATCCTCCAGGCGGAAGTGGAACGCGCCCATCACGGCGGAGATATCCTCGTCGAAGCGCTTGGAGATCTTGAAGGCGCGGAAGGCCATGCCCGGCTTGGGTTTCGGGATGTGCAAGGCTGTCACCACCTCGCCGGGCTCGCGCGCCTGCCTGCCATAGGCGAGGAAGAAGTTCTCGAGCGGCATGGTTCGCGTGAGCCCGCCTTTCCGCATCTCCACGCTCGCGCCGAGCGCGATCAGGGCGGGTGCGAGGTCGCCGATGGGCGAGCCATTGGCGATGTTCCCGCCCAGCGTGCCGGAGGCGCGCACCTGCCTGGAACCGAAGCGCCGCATCAGCCGGCCGAGATCGGGGTCGAGGCTCGCCAGCGCAGGCAAGGCACGCTCATGCGTCACGGTTGCCCCGAAGGTGAGAAGGGCGTCGCTCTCCTCGATGCGGTCGAGACCCTTCACCCGTCCCAGCCAGATGATCTTGCCGAGTTCCTGCAATTTCTTGGTGATCCAGAGGCCGATATCGGTGCCGCCCGCCAGCAGCGTCGCATCGGGGTGGCACAATGCGAGATTCGCCATCGTCTCGATGCTCGCGGGCGCGGCAAAGAAGCGCGCCTCGTGCCCGATGAAGAGATCCGAGCCTTCCCGCAGAACTTCGAGCCGCATCCGGCGAAGCTCGGCATCGTTGGCGAAGGCGTCCGCCGCCGGGCCGTGGAGCGCTGCAAGCGCGGCATCCGCGATGGGCCGGTAGCCGGTGCAGCGGCAGAGATTGCCGGAGAGAATGTCATCGAAAGCCGCGCGGGTGAGCGGGCGCTCGGCCTCGTGATAGGCCGCGAAGAGGCTCATCACGATTCCCGGCGTGCAGAAGCCGCATTGCGAGCCGTGATGCGCAATCATCGCCTGCTGGATCGGGTGAAGGGTGCCGCCGGCCGAGAGATCCTCCACCGTCAGCACTTCCGCGCCATCGATCTGCCCGAGCAGGAGAATGCAGGCATTCACCGGCTCATAGCGCAGGCGGCCCTCGCGCAGCCGGGCGAGCACCACCGTGCAGGCCCCGCAATCGCCCTCGTTGCAGCCTTCTTTGGTGCCCGTGGCGCGTTGCTCCTCGCGCAGCCATTCGAGCAGGGTGAGGGAAGGGTCGAACCCGTCGCGTTCGACGGTCTGGCCCCGGAAGATGAAACGCAAGGTGCGACGCATGATCTGTGGTTTCTCCTTCCGTTCATGGTGAGGGAGGCGCGGGAAACTTCAAGAGGGCAAAGGGGTCGCAACCCTCAGGACATGCCGAGATATCGCCCGGGACGATGATTGATCGCGAGGATCAGGTTCACCACCACGGCTCCCAGCAGCGAGAGCGCGAGATTCTGCGGCGGCAGCACCGCCAGCGAGGCGAGCAGGATGGCGCAATCGATGCCGAGTTGCACATAGCCCGCGCGCCAGCCGAATTTCTCCTGCAGGAACATCGCGAGGATGTTCACCCCGCCTAGCGCCGTCCGATGCCGGAACAGCATGAGCAGGCCATTGCCCATCAATCCGCCGCCGAGGATCGTCGCGAAGACCGGATCGAGCGGGATCATCACGATCCAGTTCGGCAGGAATTTCGCGAAGAGCGAGACGACCGTCACGGCGAGGAAGGTGCGAAGCGCCACCTTCCAGCCCATCCGCCAGGCGGCCAGCGCGTAGAACGGCATGTTCACGGCCGAGAAGGCGAGCCAGAAGCCCGCGCCGGACGCATGGTGCAGCAGCAGCGCGAGGCCCGCCGTGCCGCCGGTCACCAGCTTCGCCTGGGCGTAGAGCATCACGCCCACGGCAATGAACAGCGTGCCCATGAGGATCGCGAGAGCATCCTCATAGGCGGCGTGGCGCTGCAACTCCATGTTGGGATCATGCATGTTCAAGCATCGGCCTCACTGGGAAGGATCGCCATAGGTGCGGGCGAAACCGGCATCGTTTCCGGCAAGTTTCACGCCACCCAGAGTTTGCCAGAACGGCGCGGCATGGGCATCGGTCAGCGCGTTGATCTCCTGCATGTAGCCCGCGCCGCGGCCCCTGAGTTCAGCCTCGATCTTTGCCCAATCCGGATAAAGCTTCAGCGCTTCCGACCAGATCGCGCGGCCCGCGAGATAGCCCGAGGCGCCGGCCTTGCAGGCATGTTCCAGCACCGCGCGGAATTCCGCCATGCCCGCGCCGGCGGAGAGCATAACCCAGGGCCTCCCGCAGAGCCGGCCCATCTCGTCGAAGGCGCGCTGCACGGCCGCCGAACCATCGCAAAGCCGCGCGGGCACCGGCGCTTCCAGCTTGAACACATCCACGCCGTATTCGGGTTTTGCGAATTCCGCGACGCATTCGAAGACGAGTTCGCTCTTCTTGTCGGCCATCTCGACATATTGTGTGGTCTCGTTCGCCTCGCCCGGCAGCGGGTAGACCAGCACCTCGAAGAGATAGGGGATGTCGTATCGCGCGCATTCCTCGCCGATCCTGCGCACGAAGGCCTTCTGGTGGTCGGTGATGTGCCGCGGCGCATCCGGGCGATACCAGCAGAGCAGCTTCACGGCATCCGCCCCCATCCGGCGGATCTTCGCGACGGACCAGCCCTCGATGACATCCGAGAGGCGTCCCTCCGGCGTGTCGCGCCATACCGCTTCCTCCAGCGTGACGATCAGCCCGAGGCGCGGATCGAGCACTTCTTCCGCGAAGGGATAGGCATAGGTCGGGTCGAGCAGCATCGCGGTCGATTGACCCTGCAATTCGCGGATGAGCGCGGCCTTGAATCGGCCAACCTCTTCCCATGGAGCGGGCTTGCCGAGGGACTTGGCGATCGGGTTGCTGATCGGGGGGCGCTGGTCCACCGCCGTCATCTTGAAGCGTCCTTGCGCATCCGCCATCCGGCGCAGGCCGCGCAGTTTCCCGGCGCTGATCGCCCTCATGCCCGTTCCTCCAGGAAGGCCAGCACTTCCGCCTTCGTCGGCGCTCCCAGCGGCCCGCCGGGACGCGTCACCTTGATCGCTGCCGCGGCACTCGCGAAGCGGATCGCCGCCTGGATCGGAAGCCCGTCCACCAGGGCATGAGCGAAGGCGCCGTGCCAGGTATCGCCCGCGCCGAGCGTATCGACCGCTGTCACCGGGAAGGCAGGGTGATGCGTCACGCGGCCCTCCCGGTGGCTGTAGGTGCCGTGCTCGCCATCGGTCGCGGCGATGAAATTCGGGCGGCCCTTCGCATAATGGGCCAGGGCCTCGCCGATATGGCTGATGCCGGTCATCTCGCGCATGGCCTGCGCGGAAAAGATCGCATGCGTCGAAGCCTCCACGAGGCGCGGCTCCTTTGGCGCGCGATCGCCATCGAGCACGGCGATCCTTCCCTTGGCCCGGGCGGATTCGAACATCCGCAAGGCGATATTCTCCCAGCGCACATCGCCCAGAACGGCATCGAACCCTGCTGGCAATTCGCGCGGCACGGAGGGGGCGTCATCCGGCGCGCTCGCATCGAGGATGTTGAAGATCGAACGATCGCCATTAGGCTCCACCACGATGGTCGAGCGCGAGGTGCGCATGCCCGGCAGTGCCACGCTGAGGCTGGTGTCGATGCCATAACCCTCCAGCATGCCGCGCAATTGCGCGCCCACCGCATCATCGCCGAAGCGCGCGAGCAGGCCCGGCTTGCCGCCGAGCTTCGCGATCGAATAGGCTCCGTTCGTGGCCGTGCCCCCGATGGTGGTGACGATGCCGCTCGCGCGGTGCTTCTGGCCGGGCGTGATCGGCATCGGCAGCGTGTAGATGTCATCGAGGACGGCGATGCCGACACAGAGAATGCGGGTCATGGCTCGGGGCCCGGGTCGAAGAGGCAGGGAGCCGATGGTTAGGCAGCGAAGCCGCTGCCCGCAAGCCCTTCCGGCATGATCGGCATGGGGATCGCGCCGCCGGTTTCTCACTTCACCCTTGCCAGCCGGGGATGTTGATCGGAAGGATGAGAGGCCTGACAAACATTTTTTTCGCGGGAGGGGTCATGACGAGCACCGCACCGGCCGGGCACGGAAGGGCCTTCGCTGGCCCGCTTCTGGCGGCCCTCGCGTGGCTGATGTTGCCGGCCGTCGCGCAGGCGCAGGCTCCGCTCCAGCCGCCGCCGGCCGCGCCGCAGACCATCCTGCGGCTCTTCATCGGCAATGCGCAGGGGCTGGATGTCGCGCGCCTCGCGGTCGAGGGCTACCTGCGCGCCAATCCCGGCATCGGCATCGAGATCGAGACGGGCGGCGCTACGCTCGAGCAGCAGCAGCAGATGCTGAATGCCGCCTTGACCTCGAAGGATTCCGGCTACGATCTCTTCCTGATCGATGTGCTGCGTCCGGCGCAATGGGCGGCCGCGCAATGGGCCGAACCGCTCGATGCCCATCTCGGCGCAGAACGGGATCGCCTTCTCGATCGCTACCCGCCAGGCCTGAGGGCCGCGAGCGTGCATGCCGGGCGGGTGATGGCGCTCCCCTATTTCGCGGATGCGCAATTCCTTTATTATCGCAAGGATTTGCTGGAGAAATACGCGCTCGAGCCGCCGCTGAGCTGGGAAGAGCTGAAAGCCGCCGCCCAGAAGATCATGGCAGGCGAGAACAACCCGGCCCTCATCGGCCTCCAAAGTGCCGGTGCGCCGGTGGAAAGCACGGTCTGTTCCTATCTCGTGCCGCTCTGGGCCATGGGGGAGGATCTCCTCGCTGGGGGCAGGCCCAATCTCGCAAGCGAGGCCGCGAAGCGCCCTTTCCAGCTCTGGGCGGATCTGCGCGCGGCGAATGTGACGCCGCCCAACCATTCGGAAATCGCGACCGACCGCATCCGCCAGACCATGCATTCCGGGAACCTCATTTTCGGGATCACCTGGTCCTATGCCTGGAACCGGCTGGAGACCGATGCGGATTCCGCCGTGAAGGGCCGGATCGGCATCGCGCCAATGCCCGGTTTCGAGGCCGGGCGCAGCGCCAGTTGCCTTGGCGGCTGGATGGTCGCCGTCTCCGCCTTCTCGAGGAACAAGCCGGAGGCGGCGAAATTCGCGCGGCATCTTTCCTCGCCGGAGACCGCGCGGGTTCTGGCCCTGCAGGCCGGTCACCTGCCGGTCTTCGCCGAACTTTACGCCGATCCGGAGGTGCTCGCCGCGCGGCCATGGTTCGCGCAGGCCCTGCCGGTGGTGCAAGGGGCCCGGCCCCGGCCCATCACCCCGCGCTATTCGGAGGTGTCCGAGGTCCTGCGCGCCAATGTCCATGCCGTGCTTGGCGGCAGCAAGACGCCTGAGCAGGCCCTGAGCGACATGGGAATCCGGCTCGGCGGCATTTTCCGCTGAAACCGCCTTCTTCCTGCCTCACGCAATTGCGAGCGGCATGTGTGCGCAGGGCGGCATAGCAGTTTTGCATGAGGGAGCCTGCATGCCGAACGGAGCCGACATCATTGCCCGGCGCCTCGTCGCGCCAGGTTGCCGCATCGCCTTCGGCATGCCGGGCGGTGAAGCGCTCGCGATCGCCGAGGCGCCGAAGAAGGCGGGCATCTGCTTCCGGCACGTGAAGCGCGAGAATGCCGGCGGCTTCATGGCGGAGGGCCATGCCCATCGGCAGGCGCTTGAAGGTGGCCCCCTGGTGCCCGCGGGCCTCAAAGCTCGTGCGCGCTTCGGCGGCACGGATTTCGCGGCCGTCGCAATGGCTTTCGGCGGGCATGGCGTGACGGTGACAAGCCGCGCCGCGCTGGAAGCCGAGGCCCGCGCCGCCTTCGCGCGCCACGACCGGTTCACGCTGATTGCCGTGCGCATCGCGCCGGATGCCTATGAGGGGAGGCTCTGATGGCCGGCACGCTTAGCCCCCGCGATGAGCGGCTCGATTTCTTCCGCGGCCTCGCGATGTTCGTGATTTTCGTCGCGCATCTGCCGGATAATCCCTGGTTTGGCTTCATCCCCGCGCGCTTTGGCTTCTCCTCGGCGGCGGAACTCTTCGTGTTCTGCTCCGGCCTCGCCTCGGCCTATGCCTTCGGGCGGCTTTTCCTGCGGCAGGGCTTCGGCGTGGGCCTGTTTCGCGTGCTCTCGCGCCTCTGGCAGGTCTATTGGGCGCATATCGGCCTTGCCCTCGTGATGATGGCCATGAGTGTCGCGGGCTGGAAGCTCACGGGCACGGATTACCCCGCCCGGCTCGGTTTGGGCTGGTTCTATCGCGAGCCGGGCGAGGGGCTTTTCGCGCTGATGACGCTGACCTTCACGCCCGCTTTCCTCGACATCCTGCCGATGTATCTCGTGCTGCTGGCGATGCTGCCGCTGGTGATGCTGGTCGCGCGCCTGTCGCCGATCCTTGCGATGGGGGCGCTGGTGGCGTTGTGGATCATGGTGCAGATCACGCATCTCAACCTGCCGGGCGGGCAAGGGCCGGGCGGCATGTGGTTCTTCAACCCCTTCGCCTGGCAACTCGTGTTCTTCACGGGCTTCGCCTTCGGTTTGGGGTGGCTGAAAGCGCCGCCTTTCGAGAAGGGCGCGCTGTTCTGGCTCTGCGTGGCGTTTCTCGTGGTGTCGGTGCCGCTCAATTTCTGGGGTTTCACCCGGAATATTCCGGCCCTAGGCGTCGCGCATGAATGGCTGATCGGCGCGGATGGCAAGACCAACCTCAACCCCTTGCTCTACATCCATTTTCTTGCAAGCGCCTATGTGATGCTGACGCTGATCGAGCCCCACCGCGCGCGGCTCGCCGCCTTCAGTCCGATCATCGAGGTGGGCCAGCAGGCGCTCGCCACCTTCATGGCCTCCATCGCACTCGCCTGGGGGCTCGGCATGCTGCTGGATGTGACGGGCCGTGACTGGCTCACGACGACCATCGCAAACCTCGCGGGCTTTGCGGGGCTCGTTGCGGTCGCGCGGCTCGCGAGGCGTTACAAGTCCGCGAAGGACGAGCGTGCTGCGAAGCCCGCGCTGCAACCGCCCGGGTGATCAGTCGAGCTTGAAGATCGGCCGCAGCTTCACGCCCAACATATTGCCGGCAAAGGCGAAGACGAGCCACACCCAGCCATGCAGGCTGCCCGAGACGGTGCCGGAAAAGAATGCGCCGATGTTGCAGCCCGTGCCGAGTCGTGCGCCGATG
Source organism: Methylobacterium sp. (assembly GCA_020252645.1). Classification (GTDB taxonomy): domain Bacteria; phylum Pseudomonadota; class Alphaproteobacteria; order Rhizobiales; family Beijerinckiaceae; genus Rhabdaerophilum. The sequence goes on from JADCCN010000011.1 coordinate 44,511, forward strand.
CCCAGCAGCAGGCCGCCGATCACCGCCGCCGCGAGCGAGCGGGCGGGAATGGAAAAGCCCGGCCTGAATTTTCCCGCCATCATCGCCGCGAGCATCGCGCCGAGGATGATCCCGAAATCCATCACGGAAGTCACATCCGCGAAGAGGCTCGCGCGCAGCGCGCCTTCCTGCCCGGCGAAGAAGGCCCAAGCCTCGGGTGTCGCGCCGAAGAGGCTCGCGATTTTCGCGCCCCAGAGTGCGAAGGCTCCCGTGATGCCCCAGGGCCAGCCGGAGACGATCAGCGTCGCGATGTTCACCAGCGCGAGAGCCAGCGCGCCGATCACCAGCGCCCAGGGGCCGCTGATCCAGTTTGTCGCAGGCTGCCGGATGGAAGCGAGCGAGCCGTGCCGCGCCGTCTCCGCCCTCGCCACAAGCGCATGAAGCGCGGCCAGTCCGGCGAGCATCACCACCAAGGCCGGCAACCAGCCGAGGCTCGTGACAATCGAGACCGGCGCGAATTTCGGCCAGGCGAACCAATGCTCGGCAGTGGCGCTCGCGAGCGTCGATCCGAGGATGAAGAACACCAGCGTCACCACCATCCGCACCGAGCCGCCACCGATGGTGAAGAGCGTGCCGGAGCCGCAGCCCCCGCCCAGTTGCATGCCGAGGCCGAAGAGGAATGCGCCGGTGGCGAGCGCCACGCCCACGGGAAACACATAGCCGCCGACGGGCTGGCCCAGCAGGCTGCCCGCCCCCAAAGCGGGAAAGAAGACAAGGCTCGCCACGCCGAGCATGATGAGCTGCGCGCGAAGCCCCGCACTTTTCCGCTCGAGGATGAAGCGCCGCCACGCCGCCGTGAAGCCGAAGCTCGCATGGTAGAGCGCAAGGCCCGCAAAGAGGCCGATGCCCGCGAGCAGCACCATGCGCAGGCCGCCATTCAGGCCGGCAAGGGCCAGCAGCAGGAACATGGCCGCCAGTGCGAGCAAAGCTTGCGGGCGAGCCATGAGGGCAAGCGGTTTCTGCGCGAGAAGCATCAAGTCATCCCCGATCGTTTCAGCCCTTTTGTAGGCATTCGCGCTGGCTTTGGCGACCGGAAGAACTTTGCGATTTGGCGCGGCTTTCGGGGTCGATTTGCCGGGTTATCCCGCGCAATCAGCGGAATTTCCCGCCATGGCCCGGCTCAGGCCTTCACGATCCGGAAGGTCAGGCTTGCGCCAACCTTTTCGGTTGCCTCAAGCGTGTCGCCGGTTTCCCGGATGAGGTTCGGAATGTCGAGCCCGGCCAGCGGATCATTCGCCGTCACCACCAGCACGGTGCCGGGCGTAAGGCCTTTCAGCGCCTTGCGCGTTTTCAGCGCAGGCAGGGGGCAGCGCAGGCCCAGAAGGTCGAGGGCGATTTCAGACATGGTCGCTCCCGCAGCGAGGCTGCTTGCCGCAGGACACTTCCCCGCAGATGCCTCCCCGTCATATGGTGGAAGCGTTCGGGGCTGTCGAGAGGGAAGAATGGCTTTGCGTTGGTCGATCTGGGCGTTGCCGGTTTTCCTCGCGCTTCCCGCGCAGGGCGCCGATCTGCGCGGGCATGGCGGGCCGGTTCGGGCCATTGTCGCCACGCCCGATGGCCGCATCGCCACGGCGAGCTTCGATACCACGGTCATCCGCTGGGTGCCGGCGCGCGGCGTGGCGGAAGCCGTTCTTCGCGGGCATGAGGGCGCGGTGAATGCGCTGACAGCCCTGCCCGATGGCGGCTATGCCAGCGCCGGCGAGGATCGCCGCATCCTGCTCTGGCCTCGCGAGGGCCATGCGCCGCGCGCCACCCTCGAAGGCCATGAGGCGCCCATTGCCGGGCTCGCGCTCTCGCCGGATGCAACGGAAATCGCCTCCGCCAGCTGGGACGGGACCATCCGGATCTGGCCGCTCGCGGGCGGCACCCCGCGCGTGATCGACGCCCACAAGGGCAATGTGAATGCGGTCGCTTACCTGCCCGATGGCACGCTGGCCTCTGCCGGCTATGACGGCCAGCTCATTCTCCACAAGGGCGCAGAGGCGCCGCGCGTGATCGAGATCGGCGTGCCGCTGAACGCCGTGGTGAGCGCAGGCGATGAACTCGCCGTCGCCGCCGCCGATGGGCAATTGCGCCTCGTGAACCCGGCCACGGGTGCAATCGCGGCACTCCCCGTCGCGGAAGTGCCGATCGTTGCGCTCGCGGCCTCGCCCGATGGCAGGATCATCGGCGCGGCGGGTTTCCGCGGGGCGCTGGCGCTGGTGGATCGCCCGGCCCGCAACATCCAGCGCCGCATGTCCGGCCCGGCCTTCCCGCTCTGGTCTCTCGCCTTTTCGCCCGATGGCCGGGAGATCCTCACGGGCGGCGCGGATCGCCTTGTGCGGCGCTGGGTGGTGGCGACGGGCGAGCCGGTCAATCCCGTTCTCGCCGAAGCGCCCGAGGCGCGCGTGCAGGCGCTCGCAAACCATCCCGGCGCGGAGGTGTTCAAGGCCTGCGGGGCCTGCCACACGCTCTCGCCGGATGATGGCAATCGCGCAGGCCCCACGCTCCATGGCGTGATGGGCCGCAAGGTCGGCACGGCCGAAGGCTATGCCTATTCGCCCGCCCTTCTCGACAAAGGCATCACCTGGAACCGCGAGACCATCGCGCGGCTCTTCGAGATCGGCCCCAACGCGATGCTGCCCGGCACCAAGATGCCGGAGCAGGTGGTCAATCGCGCCGAGGATCGCGAAGCGCTTGTCGATTTCATCGAGAAGGCGACGCGCTGAGCCTCAATTCAGCTTGTCCTCGGGGTTCTCGCGGAAATAATCCTCCGTTGTGCGCACGCGCGGCCGGGCCGGGCCCGCATAGGGGTCGAAGCCGGTATTGGTCATCGCTTCCACGCGGCAATCGTCGCAATAGCCGATGAGCTTCGCGCGGTCGGCATTCTGGCCCGAATACATCCAGTGCTGGCCGGTGAGTTTCGCCTTGATGCGCTCGATGGTTGACTTGGTGCCGAAGAGCTTCCCGCAATGGTCGCAAGGGTAGGGCTCTTCCTCCTTCAGCGTCACGGGTGCGGCATTGATGCGCTCGAAATCGATCTGCGGCGCGATGGAGATGACCTTTTCCGGGCAGGTCGCCTGGCAGAGGCCGCATTGCACGCAGAGATCCTCCTTGAAGCGAAGTTCCGGCCGTTCCGGATTGGCGCTCAGCGCCGAGGCCGGGCAGGCGGAGACGCAGGCGAGGCAGAGCGTGCAGCCCTCGCTTCTCACATTCACCGTGCCGAAGGGCGAACCGGCGGGAAGCGCCACGCGGGCCGGGCGCTCCGGCGCGACATTCCGCCATTCGCGCAAGGCCATCATCATGACGGGGCGCTTCTCGCCGATGGGCAGGAAGGTGGCCGGCTCGGCCGCGACCACATGCGCGGGCATGGCGCGGAGGCCCGCCAGAAGCTGGTCCGGATCATCGGTCGAGAGGATCGAGACCCCGTCCTTGGGATAGCCCAGAGCCGGCAGCAGTTCCGCTGAAAGGCTCGCGAGTTTTGCGAGCGGGAGGGGATCATGCTTCGGCTTCGCAGGGATGAGGAAGGCGACGCCCGCCGCGCCATAGGCGAAGCTCGCGGCGATCTGCTCGAGGCCCACTTGCGTCACTTCATTCACCTGCACGGGGATGACATTCGCCGGCAAACCCTCGCCGAAACGCGCCAGCGCATCGATCAGCGGCAGGCCATGCCCGCCCTCATGGAACAGCATGACCGCACGCTCGCCGCCCGCGCCGCGATAGGCGCGGAGCATCAAACGAAGCCGCTTCATCAGGTCATCCGCCGACGGCAAGGCATAGCTGGCCGCACCCGTGGGGCAGACGGAAGCGCAGGAGCCGCAGCCCGCGCAGATTCCGGGATCAATCGCCACCGCGTCGCCATTCGGGCTGATCGCGCCGGTGGGGCAGACTTCGAGACAGCGCGTGCAGCCCGTGATCTTCGAGCGGGAATGCGCGCAGAGATCCTCGTGGAAGGTGATGTATTTCGGCTTGTCGAAGGTGCCGACGAGATCGCGCGCCTTCGCGATCAGCTTCTCGACGCCCACCGGGTCGCGCGGCTCGGCGCGGAGATAGCCCTCGCGGAGTTCATCCGCATGGAAGAGCGGCTGGCCGCCCGTGAGGTCGATCAGCACATCGCAGCGCGATTGCGCGCCGTTGCGCGTCGGACCGAAAGCCAGCGCCTGCCGTGACGCGGGCGAGGCGAGCGCGAAACCATCGAGTGTGAGTTCGAACGTGCCGAGATACCCCTTGGCCTGCCGGATGGTGCCGCAGGCGATGGGAAAGTCGCGCTGGCGCGGCGGCATCACCGCGCCCGGCTTCGCGAGCATCACGGTGATATCCAGCGTATCTGCGAGCCGCGCGGCGACTTCGAGCGCCACCTCGTCGCGGCCGTAAATGAGCGTCACGCCCTGGCTTGCAAGCGTGAAGAAGGGAAGCGCCGGGGCGGGCAGTTGCGCGGCGGCGAGCAAGGCCGCCATTTTCGGGGCCGCTTTCGCGCCCTCGCCGGACCAGCCCGCGCGATTGCGGATATCGACGAAGCGCGCTTCGCCCGTGAAACCCGCCTCGGAAAGCGCGGTGCGAAGCGCGGCCTGCTCCTGCTCGCAGGCAATGGTCACGTTGCTCGCGCCCGCGAGCTTGCCGAGCATGTCGCGATCCGCGCCGCAAAGCTGTGAGCAGGCGAGGACGGCCGGCTCCTGCCCGCCAGCCTTCAGGCCGCGCGTGATCGTCGCCTCATCGGGAGAAAAGGTCCGCTCGCAGGAGCAAAGCGCCAGCATGGCGCCCTTGCGCGGGGAAGGGGAAAGGTCTGCCATCATGTCCCTCGGGCGGGCGCGGGGGTGTTGGTTGTTCCGTTCTTGGCCCCCGGCCCTTGTCGTTCGAACGAAAAGGTTCAAATAACGCTAGGGCCGGAGAAGCAAGGGGGCAAGGCAGAGATCCCCGCTGGCCGAAACGAGGGGGAGGGCGGTTCAACGCCCCGCATCGCATGCTGACGAGTGCCGAAACCACGAAATTCCCGCCGCTGGTGACACCCTGTCGCCTTCGCGAGATCGAGGATTCCTTTGAAACCGCAAAGGCGCGCGCGGCCGAGGTCGGCGCGGGCTCGCTGTTCTATGTCGGTCGCTTTGCGCTGATTGATTTCGCCCTCGTGCTGGAACCGGAGGAGCCGCTGCGGCTTGCCCGCAAGATCTTGTTTGCCGGCATGAACGCCCTGGCCGAGACGCTGGCGAACATCGCGCCGCCGGAACTGCCGATCGAGTTCGTCTACCCCGCCTCGCTGCATTTCGATGGCGCGCTGATCGGCGGCGGCCGCCTCGCCTGGCCGGAGGCCTGTGGCGAGGATGACGTGCCGGAATGGCTCGTCTTCGGTGCGATGATCCGGGCGGGCGGCATGCGCGATCTCGGCATCGGGCTTTCGCCCAGCGTCACCACGCTCGATGACGAGGGCTTCGACGCCTGGAACCCGGAGGAATTCGCGGCGAGCTTTGCGCGGCACTTCATGATCGAGGCGGATAGCTGGGCCGAGAAGGGCTTCCGCGCCATCGGCCCGCGCTACCTCGATCGTCTTCCGAAGATGAAGGGCGATGTGAGGCGCGGCATCGATACCAATGGCGATCTCCTCGTGCATCGCAATTCGACCGATGCGCCCGAGCGCCTCCCGCTGCTCAGTCGCATCACCCCCCCGGAATGGTATGATCCGGCGGAAAACGAGCCGCGCGGCTGAGCCGGAAAGCACGATGATGAAATTGCTGCGCACCATCCGGCTCGATCCTTCCGATGCCTTCGTCTTCACCCGGGCGGCGGAGCCGGGGGAATGGGCTGTTCCCGGCACCTTCCTGTTCTGGGAGCGGCCGGTGGAGACGCTGATCGGCAAGGAGCGGGCGGCCTTCCGCTCGGGTCTGCTCGGCATTGCGAGCTTCGGCTGGTCGACCCTCGCAACCATCGTGGAGGCGACGGAAGAGGAGCGCGCGGCCGCCGTGGAAGCACTCGCGCAGCGCCTGCTCGCCGATTGCGGCGCGCCGGATCTCGCGGCGGCCCGCGCCGCGGCGGAGGCGGAAATCGCCACATCCGCTGAACTCGCCGAACCGGTTGTCGGCACGCTCGTCGCCATCCATCGCAGCGTGGAAGACGGCGAGATCATGGAGCGCTTCCGCACCCTGCTGCCGGGCACGGATGACCGGCATGGCCGTGTCTTCGAATTCGTGGAAGAACCGGATGATGTCGAGGAGCAGGTCGATCTGCTCGGTCTCATGAAGGAGGGTCAGGCCCGATGAGCGAAGCCCCTACCCGCCAAGCCCATCCCCGCCAAACCCATATCCATGACCACAAGGTCGTCGCCACCGCCCCGCGCGAGGCTTCCCCCATCCATGACGATTTCTGGGTGGCGAGCGGCCATCACCTTGTGGATCGGGGCGAGGAAGGCGGGCTCGTCATCACCGATGCCTTCCTCGGGGCCTACCTGGCGCGGCCCGAACTCGTGCCGCCGGCAGAGGCCTGCCCGGTGGAGCGCGGGCTCCATGCGAGCCTGCTCGCCGAGCCGCGTCGCGCCATTCCCCCGGATGAGCTCGCCCTTGTCGCGGATAAAGATGCGCGCGAGAATCTCGGCTATTTCCTGGCCTTCCGCGATCACCTCCTGGCGCATCCGACGCTGGAAGCGGCCTATGTCTCGCTGGTCGCCAGGGGCAAGCCGCGCCTGCCGGTGATCTTCATGGGGCATCTCGCGCATGTCATTGCGCGGAACGCTTTCGATGAGGTGAGCGATGGCTGGGCCTTGCGCGCGGCGGAATGTTTCTATCGCGCCCAGCGCCTCACTTTCCATGAAGGCCGCGCGCTGCTCGCCGATGCCGAGACCATCGAGACCCACGAGCATGACCGCACGCATTCGCCCCTGCTCTCCATGCTCGGCGGGCCGGCGGTCTCCGAGCTTGAAGTGCTGAATGACACGAATGCCGGGACCTATCGCGCCCGCTCGGATGCGCATGATCTCGTGCTGGACATCACCGATCTCGCAGGCGGCCGCGCCGCGATGGCCCGCGCCATGGCGCGCTGGATCGGGCACCTCACCGGGATCGAGATCGAATTTAAGCCCGTCGAGCGTTTCTCGGGCCATGATTTCGGCTGGTTCCTGTCGCTCGATCAGGATGGAACGGCCTTCGCGAACAAGGTTTGGCGCGGCGAGACTCTCGACGACGAGGAGGCGGCGCGCGTGCTGGCGCTCTTCACCTTCACCCTGCCGGATCATCCGCGCCTCGAGGCGGGCAAGCGCGGCGCGGCCGGCTTTGCGGTGCTGGGTTCCAGCGCGGATCGCTTCGTGCGCATCAAGCCGCAGAACCTCATCGCGGGCCTGCCGCTCGCGGCAGGAGAGTAACTCCATGCTGGTGGAAGAGGTCATCCCCGTCGCGGTCATTGTCGACAAGAAGAAGGCCGCGAGCCCCTGGATCGACCATATCTGGGTGCCGGCGCGGGTCGTGACCGGCCTGCCCGAGGCCCAGCCAATGACCCTTTTGGCGCGAGACGGTGAGAACGAGAGCTATTATGCGGGCTCGACGAGCCTCGTCTTCGCCTCCACGGAAACCGCGAATTACCGCGACAACCTCATCACCGGCCAGCCGAAGCTCTGGGTCGTGCTGCGCATGGGCGAACTCGATGCCTATGTCAGCGTCGTCACCGTCACGGCTGATCCGGCCGAGGGCGAGGCGCATACGGAATCCGGCTCCAACATCGTCGAGCCCCTGCCCATGCCGCCGGAGATTGCCGCTGAGCTCGCGGCCTTCGTGGACAGGCACCATGTCGAGCGCGAATTCTTCAAGCGCAAGCGCGACCGGGTGAACCCCGATGCGCTCGCGCATCGCCGGCCCGGCCGCGGAGGCGAGGAATGAGCGTGGAAGAGCCGGATCATCCGGAAGGATTTCTCAGCCGCTGGTCACGCCGCAAGCGCGGGACCGCCGCCGGGGAGGCCGAGGCCGCGCCGGCTCCCGCCTCCGAACCGGCCGGGCCGGTCGCGCCGCCCGCCGAGCCGGAGGAGGAGGTCGATCTGTCCCTCCTGCCGGATATCGAGACGCTCACGGCCGAGAGCGACATCACGCTGTTTCTGAAAAAGGGCGTGCCGGAAGCGCTGAAAAACGCCGCACTCCGCAAGATCTGGAGCGCCGATCCGGCCATCCGCGACTATATCGGCCCAGTCGATTACCAGTGGGATTTCAACGATCCGATGGGGGTGCCCGGCTTCGGGCCGCTGGGGCCGGATGTCGATGTCGAGGCTTTGCTGAGGCAGGTCATCGGAGAGCCGGGAAAGCCCTTGGAGACGGCCGCCTCCGAAGGCGAAAAGCTCCAGCAGCCGGCCATTGTTCCGGAGGCAGAACAATCAGCTTATACGAAAGTTGAAGAACTTGCTTCCGACGAAGCTGAAGAACAGGTTGATCCAGTCCTGAGCCATTCAGAAAACGTTGAAAATCCAGGTTCTTCCCCTCTGCCAGCTTTCGACGAGCGCGAGATGGAGCCCAGACCCCGACGTCACGGCGGAGCCTTGCCCCTGTGACCCGCTGCCGCATGACTTGCCCGCCCACAGGACAGGACTTGCCGATCCATAGGAATCGCCTATAGTTTGGTACGCTACAAATTCTGACCCGCGTCGTCGAGCGTGGCGAGGAAGGTCCTGGTGGACTAGTCCAAAAAAATAACCAGAAGGCGGGGTTACCGCCGATCGGAGAGTGATGAGGGACGCCGGTTTACAAGCCGCGTTGCAGGCTGCGGGAGGCGCATCGGCGCTTTCTCGAAAACTGGGCGTTGCGCAGCCCTCCATCTCCGGCTGGACCCGCGTCCCCGCCGAGCGCGTGGCCGCGGTGGAAGCGGCGTCCGGCGTTGCACGTCACATCCTGCGTCCTGATCTCTACCCTTCCGAAAATGGCGATCCGGCTTCCCGGGCGCTGGACCCGATCGACGAGTCTCGCGCGCAACTCTACCTGCTTTTCGCCAATCTCCTTCTGCGCGTGCCGGATGAGCGCATCCTGATCGGTCTGCGCCAGCTTGGCGGAGATGACAGTGCCCTGGGCGAGGCCTTGCGGGGGCTTGCCGCCCATGCCGACGTGACCCGCGCCGAGGAAATCGCCCGCGAGCATTTCACGCTGTTCATCGGCGTGGGCCGTGGCGAATTGCTTCCCTTTGCCTCCTATTATCAGACCGGGTTCCTCTACGAACGGCCGCTGGTGCGCGTGCGTTCCGACATGCGCCGCCTCGGGCTGGAGCGCGGCGAGGAATTCCAGGAGCCGGAAGATCACCTCGGCTTCCTGATGGAGACCATGTCCGGCCTCATCGCCCGCCGCATTCCCTGCGAGGCGCGCGAGGAGAAAGCCTATTTCGAGCGCCATCTGAAGCCGTGGGTCGAGCGCTTCTTCGCCGATCTCGAGAAGATGGATGCGCAACCTTTCTACCGGGCCGTCGGACGGCTCGGGACAGTCTTTATGGCCATCGAGCGCGAGGCCTTCGCGCTCGATGGCGAAGAAACGCCGGATGCCGCCTGAGGCGGACCGCAATCGAGGGGAGAGGATCGCGATGACGAGCGACACGAAAAAAGTGCCGGAACGCCCGGATGAATCCCGCCGCACCTTCCTGCGCGCCGGTCTTGTGGGGGCCACGGCCACCGCAATCGGCGCTGGCGCGATCGCAACGCCGGCTGCGGCCAGCGAGAGCGATTCCGAGAAGAAAAAGGCGCGGTATCAGGAAACCGCGCATGTGAAGAAGTTTTATCAGACCAACCGCTACTGAGGAAATCACCATGCTGATCAAGCGCAAGGAAGGTCAGGCGCCGCGCGGCGCATTCCTCTCCGCCCTCAACGGCCTCGGTGCCGAGCGGCTGGATCGCCGTTCGTTCCTGCGGCGCTCCGGCCTCGCGGCCGGCGGCCTCGCGGCTCTCGGCTCCCTGTCCGTCGGCACGGTGCGGGAGGCCAGGGCGAAGATGCCGGTTGCCGGCAAGCCGGTGGAAGTCAAGACCAACATCTGCACCCATTGCTCGGTGGGCTGCACGGTGAAGGCCGAGGTGCAGGAAGGCGTCTGGGTCGGGCAGGAGCCCGCCTGGGACAGCCCTATCAACCGCGGCACGCATTGCGCCAAGGGCGCGGCGGTGCGCGAGCTTGTGAAGGGCGAGCGTCGCATCAAATACCCGATGAAGCTCGTCAACGGCGAGTGGCAGCGCATTTCCTGGCAGCAGGCCTTCGACGAGATTTCGAAGAAGATGCTGGAAATCCGCCAGGCTTCGGGCTCTGATTCGGTGTGGTTCCTCGGCTCGGCGAAGTTCTCGAACGAGGGCGCCTACCTGTTCCGCAAGTTCGCCGCCTATTGGGGCACCAACAACGTCGATCACCAGGCCCGCATCTGCCACTCCACCACGGTGGCCGGTGTGGCGAACACCTGGGGCTATGGCGCGCAGACCAACTCCTACAACGATATCCGCAATGCCAAGACCATGATCATCATGGGCGGCAACCCGGCGGAAGCGCATCCGGTCTCGCTCCAGCACGTCCTCTCCGGCAAGGAGATCAACCGTGCGAACATGATCGTGATCGACCCGCGCATGACCCGCACGGCCGCCCATGCGACCGAGTATGTCCGCATGCGTCCGGGCACGGATATCCCGGTCGTCTGGGGCATGCTGCACCACATCTTCAAGAACGGCTGGGAAGACAAGAAGTTCATCGAAAGCCGTGTCTACGGCATGGATATGGTCAGGAAGGAATGCGAGAAGTGGACGCCGGCAGAAGTCGAGCGGGTCACCGGCATTCCCGGCGCCCAGCTCGAGAAGGTCGCCAAGACCTTCGCGCTCGAGAAGCCGGCGACCCTCATCTGGTGCATGGGCGCCACGCAGAAGACCGTCGGCACGGCCAATGTCCGCGCCTTCTGCACCTTGCTGCTCGCCACGGGTAACGTGGGTTCGGCCGGCACGGGTGCCAACATCTTCCGTGGCCACTGCAACGTGCAGGGGGCGACCGACCTCGGCCTCGATGTCACGACGCTTCCGCTCTATTACGGCCTCGATGCCGGTGCCTGGGGGCATTGGGCGCGCGTGTGGGAAACGCCGGTGGATTGGTTCCGCGGCCGGTTCGACACCATCAAGGCGGCGGATGGCAAGGATGTCTCCACCATGGAGACGCCGGGCATCACCTCGACGCGCTGGTTCGATGCAGCCCTCCTGCCGAAGGATCAGGTGGGCCAGAAGGACAATGTGAAGGGCATCGTGGTCTTCGGCCATGGCGGCAACACCGTCACCCGCATGCCGGAAATGACCAAGGGGCTCGAGAAGCTCGATTTGGTGGTGGTTGCCGACCCGCATCCCACCACCTTCGCGCATATCTCGAACCGCAAGAACGGCACCTACCTGCTGCCGATCTGCACGCAGTTCGAATGCTCGGGCTCGCGCACGGCTTCCAACCGCTCCATCCAGTGGGGCGAGAAGGTGGTCGATCCGATCTTCGAGAGCGCGAATGATTACTGGGTCATTCACCAGCTCGCCCAGAAGCTTGGCTTCGCCGACCAGATGTTCAAGAACATCAAGATGGTGAAGGGCAAGTATGGCGAGGAGCCGGAGCCCGAATCCATCCTCCGCGAGATCAATCGCGGCGGCTGGTCGGCTGGCTATTGCGGCCAGTCGCCGGAGCGCCTGAAGGCGCATATGAAGCACCAGGACAAGTTTGATCTCGTCACGCTGCGCGCGCCGAAGGATGCGCCGGAAGTGGGCGGCGACTTCTACGGCCTGCCCTGGCCGTGCTGGGGCACGCCGGAATATCGTCACCCCGGCACGCATATTCTCTACAACACCAATGTGCATGTGAAGGATGGCGGCGGCACCTTCCGCGCCCGCTTCGGCGTGGAATTCGAGGAGCCGCAGGCCGATGGCTCGAAGAAGAAGATCAACCTGCTTTCGGAAGGCTCGTATTCCGAAGGCTCGGAGATCAAGGATGGCTACCCGCAGTTCACCCTTGGCGTGCTGAAGCGCCTCGGCTGGGACAAGGACCTCACGGAAGCGGAGCTTTCGGTCATCAACCGCATCGGCGGCAACAACCCGGATAACGTCTCGTGGTCGATCGACCTCTCGGGCGGCATCCAGCGCGTGGCCCTCGAGCATGGCTGCATCCCGTTCGGCAACGGCAAGGCCCGCGTGAATGCGTGGAACCTGCCGGATCCGATCCCGGTGCACCGCGAGCCGATCTACACGCCGCGCACCGACCTCGTGGCGCAATACCCGACGCGTCCGGATTTCCGCCAGTTCCGCGTGCCGAATATCGGCTTCACGGTGCAGAAGGCGGCGGTGGACAAGGGGATCGCGAAGGAATTCCCGATCATCCTCTCCTCGGGGCGTCTCGTGGAATACGAGGGCGGCGGCGAAGAGACCCGCTCCAACCCCTGGCTCGCCGAGCTGCAGCAGGACATGTTCGTCGAGATCAATCCGGCGGACGCGGCCGAGCGCGGCATCCGTGATGGCGGCTGGGTCTGGGTCACCGGTGCCGAGAACAATTCGAAAGCCCGCATGAAGGCGCTTGTCACCGAGCGTGTGGGCAAGGGCGTCGCCTGGATGCCGTTCCACTTCGGTGGGTGGTTCCAGGGCGAGGACCAGCGCGCGAAATACCCCAAGGGAACGGATCCCTATGTCTTGGGCGAAAGCGTGAACACAGTGACGACCTATGGCTATGATCCCGTCACCGGGATGCAGGAAACCAAGGTCACGCTCTGCCAGATCCGTGCGGCGTAAGGGAGGAGAGACACCATGGCTCGCATGAAATTTCTCTGCGACGCGGATCGCTGCATCGAATGCAACGCCTGCGTCACCGCCTGCAAGAACGAGCACGAGGTGCCCTGGGGCATCAACCGTCGCCGTGTCGTCACCATCAATGACGGCAAGCCCGGTGAACGCTCGGTCTCCATGGCCTGCATGCACTGCACGGATGCGCCCTGCGCCTCCGTGTGCCCGGTGAGCTGCTTCTACACCACGGCGGATGCGGTGGTGCTGCACTCGAAGGACCTGTGCATCGGCTGCGGCTATTGCTTCTACGCCTGCCCGTTTGGCGCGCCGCAATATCCCAAGACCGGCAATTTCGGTTCGCGCGGCAAGATGGACAAGTGCACCTACTGCGCCGGCGGGCCGGAGGCGGACAATGCCTCGGCCGAACTCGAGAAATATGGCCGCAACCGCCTCGCCGAGGGCAAGCTCCCGCTCTGCGCGGAGATGTGCTCGACCAAGGCCCTGCTGGCCGGTGATGGTGATATCATTGCCTCCATCTACAAGGAACGTGTCGCGAAGCGCGGCTATGGCTCCGGTGCCTGGGGCTGGAAGGTTGCCTACAAGGAAACCATCGCCATCTGAGGCGATGCACGAGCAAGCGTGAGGCGGGGAAACCCGCCTCAACCCGCCGAAAAAAAATCGAACACAAAGGGGGCTTATCGTGACGATGTCCTTTTCTCGTTTCCTGCGCAGCGGCCAGGTCAAGGCCAGTCTGATGGCACTGCTTCTCTCGGCCTTTTTCCTGGCTGCCCCTGCGGCGGCCCAGAGCGTCAACCCCACCGCCCAATCGGTGAAGGAAGAGCAGCTCATGCAGGCCCTGAAACCTGGCGACCAGATTTCGGGCCGCATCTCCATCCCCGATCCGAAGGCCGCGAGCCTCATCCAGTCCGGCCGTGACTGGCGCGCCTTCAACCAGGAGACCCTCCACGCGCTGGGCACCTGGTCGTTCCTGGGCATGGTGGTGCTGCTGATCGGGTTCTACCTGATGCGCGGCAAGATCCGCATCGAAGCGGGTCCGTCGAACCAGCGCATCCTGCGCTTCAACATGGTCGAGCGCTTTGCCCACTGGCTCTCTGCCGTCAGCTTCATCATCCTCGCCATCACGGGGGCGAACGTCACCTTCGGCAAGCTGCTGCTGGCCCCGGTGATGGGCCCTGAGGCCTTCGCCGCCTGGGCGCAATACGCCAAGTATATCCACAACTATGTGGGCTTCGCCTTCATGTTGGGTGTGCTGCTGGTCTTCCTTGTCTGGGTGAAGGACAATCTGCCGAGCGCGGTGGATCTGCGCTGGTTCGCGGCCGGCGGCGGCCTGCTCTCCAAGGGAAGCCACCCTCCGGCGAAGCGTTTCAATGGCGGGCAGAAAATCGTGTTCTGGTCGGTCGTGATCGGCGGCTTCCTGCTCTCGCTGTCGGGTTGGTTTCTGCTCTTCCCGTATTCAACCACGCTGGCTGACGTGAAGTGGCACGCGACCATCCACGGCGTTACCGCCTACGTGATGATCGCGCTGATGCTGGCACACGCCTATATCGGCTCCATCGGCATGGAGGGCGCTTTCGATGCAATGGGCTCCGGCGAGGTCGATCTCAACTGGGCCAAGGAGCATCACTCGCTCTGGGTCGAGGAAGAGATGAAGAAGGGCGCGCTGCATCCGCATGCTGCCGGTCAGCCGGCCGAATAACGGCCATGCACGGCTGAAGTCTTGAAAAGGGCGCGCCAGCGCCCTTTCTTTTTTCTGGCAGCGGAAGGGGACGACATTGCGGGTGATCGGATTGGCGGGGTGGAGCGGCGCGGGCAAGACCACGCTTGTGTCGAAACTCATCCCCGCTCTCGTGCAGCGGGGCTATCGTGTCTCCACCGTGAAGCATGCCCACCACAGCCTCGAGATCGACCAGCCGGGCAAGGACAGCCACACGCATCGCCAGGTGGGGGCCACCGAGGTGCTGGTCTCTTCCGCGAACCGTTTTGCGCTGATCCATGAATTGCGCGACGAGCCGGAATTCGCGCTGCGGCAATTGCTGGCGCGGCTCGGCCCGGCGGATCTCGTGCTGGTCGAAGGGTTCAAGCGGGAGACCCATCCGAAGATCGAGGTTTTCCGTGCCGCCAATGGCCGGGAGCCGCTGCATCCCGATGATCCGATGATCCGCGCCATCGCCACGGATGCGCCCTTCCCCGATGCGTGCCTGCCACAGGTGCATCTCGATAACATCCCGGCCATCGCCGAGCTCGCGATTCGCTTCGCGGTGCCGCGCGACGAACTCCTCGCCGGGGGCTGAGCCATGGCGCAACTCAGCCCGGATTCCTTTGCCTTCGGCGGCAGGCTGCGCCGCCTCGATGATGCGCTGGACGATCTTTCGATCCGCCTGGCGGGCCTCGGCGAAACCGAAACCGTGCCGGTGATGCAGGCCATGGGCCGGGTGCTGGCGCATGAGGGGCGGACGCCCTTCGCGATCCCCGATTTCGACAACTCCGCCGTCGATGGCTATGCCGTCCGCTTCGCGGATCTCGCGGTATCCGGCGAAACGCATCTGCCGGTTTCGCTGCGCGTTCCCGCGGGGCTGATCGGGGTGCCGCGGCTGCCCTCGGGCTCGGCTGCGCGCATCTTCACCGGCGCGATGATGCCTGCCGGGGCCGATACCGTGTTCATGCAGGAGGATGTTCGCGCCGAAGGCGACATGGTCATCCTGCCGCCGGGGCTGAAGCTCGGCTCCAACCGGCGCTTTGCCGGCGAGGATTTTGCGAAAGGCGCTGCCGTGGTGCCGGCCGGCACGCGGCTGAAGCCGCAGCATCTTGCGGGCCTCGCGGCCGCTGGCCGGGCGTTGGTCGCCGTGCGACGGCGGCTCCGTGTGGCGATTTTCTCCACAGGCAACGAGATCCGTGAGCCGGCTCCGGAAGCGCCCGAGCCCGGCTGCCAATATGATGCGAACCGCGCGATGCTCGCGGGGCTGCTCGCGGCGCGCGGCATGGAGATCACCGATCTCGGCATCCTGCCGGATGATCCCGGCATCATGGTGCGGGCGCTCAAGGATGCCGCGAAGGCCAATGATGCCATTCTCACTTCCGGCGGCGTCTCCACCGGCGAGGAAGACCACGTGAAGGCCGCCATCGAAGCGGCGGGCCGGCTCGATTTCTGGCGTCTTGCCATCAAGCCGGGGCGTCCCGTCGCCATGGGCACATTGGATGGCACGCCTTTCCTGGGCATGCCGGGCAATCCGGCCGCGGTGTTCATCACCTTCCTGCGTTTCGTGGGGCCGGTGCTCGACCTGCTGGCCGGCGCGAAACCGCTGCGGCCCGCGCCCATCCCCGTGACGAGCGGCTTCGATTACCGCAAGAAGGCAGACCGGCGCGAATATGTCCGCGTCAGCCTCGCGGCCGGAGCAGGCATTTCCATGGTGGCGCAAAGATTTCCGAAGGATGGCGCCGCGCTGATCTCATCGCTCATCGCGGCGGATGCCCTGGCGGAACTGCCGGAGGATGTCACAACAATCAGAGCGGGAGAGACGATCCACGTCCTCCCGCTCGCAGGTCTGCTGAGCTGAAATCAGCGGGGCAGGGCGGGCGATGCCCGCGCCCGGCTCAGAGGCGCACGCCGGTGGTCGCGAAGCTCTGCGACGCCGTTGTCTGGTAGCTCGCGTTGAGAATGAAGCTCGCGCCGAAGCTGATCGCGAGAATCACGGCGCAGGAAGTCAGGAACGCTTTCATCATTGTCCTCCGGAAAGTCCGGGCCGCTTATGCGGCCTCGTTCGCCTGTGTCCGGCCAATCGAACCGAACCTGTTCTCCTTTCTAGGGCCTTGCGGCCCCGGCGACAAGCGCGGCCAAACGTTCCGCCTCGGCCAATTCGTCCGGCGTGTTCACGTTGAAGAACGGATCGAAAGGCTCCACCGGCCACTCCGCCGTTGCGCAGCCGAAACGGGCGGTGAACCGGTCGATCTTGCGCTCGCCGGCGGCCATGGCCGCGCGCAGCTCCTCGCGCAGGGAAACCGGCCAGAGCCCGATCACGGGATGTGTCCAGCCGCCCGAGCCGGCGCAGGCCAAAGGCAGGCCGGCCTGCCGGCGCGCGGCCTCCAGCCTTTCGGCGAGATCATGGGGGATAAAGGGGCAATCGCCGGGCACGCTGAGCACGTCGCCGTCCATTCCTTCCGCCGCCGCCCAGTCGAGCCCCGCGAGAATGCCCGCGAGCGGCCCGGGGAAATCGCTTTCCGCATCCGCCACCACGGGCAGGCCGAAGGGCGCAAAGCGGCTGGCATCGCCATTGGCGTTCAGCACCAGCCCACGCCCATGCCGCGCCACGCGGGCGAGCACATGGCTGAGGATCGGCACGCCCCGGAGCACCTTCAGCGGCTTGTCGCCGCCGCCCATGCGGGTGGCGCGTCCGCCCGCGAGAATCACCACCGCGAGGCCCATTCAATCCTCCCCGCCTGCGCCCTTGCGGCGATGCTTCGCGCCTTCCTCGGGCACGTAGGAGAGATCCTGATCATGGATGAGCCGATCCGCGCCCGAGAGCACCACGAAGCGCTTGCCGCGCGCGCGACCGATGAGCGTGAGGCCGGCCTTCCGCGCGAGTTCCACGCCCCAGGCGGTGAAGCCCGAGCGCGAGATCAAGGCCGGAATGCCCATCCGCACGGTCTTGATGACCATCTCGGAAGTGAGGCGACCCGTGGTGTAGAACAGCTTGTTTTCCGGGCTCATGCCGTGCCGGTGCATGTAGCCGGCGATCTTATCCACGGCATTGTGGCGCCCCACATCCTCCAGATAGATCAGCGGGCGATCCTCCTCGGCGAGCACGCAGCCATGGATGGCGCCGGCCTCGAGATAGAGCGAGGGGGTCTGGTTGATCTTGTGAGTCAGGGCGTAGAGCCAGGAGGTGCGGATTTTCGTTTGCGGCAATTCCGCCTTCTCGATCACGTCCATCAGGTCGCCGAAGACCGTGCCCTGCGCGCAGCCGGAGGTTTGCACCCGCTTCTTCAGCTTTTCCTCGAAATTGGTCTCGCCCTCGGTGCGGACGATCACCACGCCGAGATCGTCGTCGTAATCGACGCCGGTGATCTCGTCTTGCGGTTTCAGCATGGCCTGGTTGAGAAGGTAGCCGATCGCGAGATATTCCGGGTGGTCGCCGATCGTCATCATCGTGACGATCTCGCGGGAATTGAGGAAGAGCGTCAGCGGACGTTCCACCGTCACGCGCGTTTCCACCGGCTCGCCGGCCTCGTTGAAGCCGGTGACGGGCACGGAAAGGCGCGGATCATCCGGGTCCGGGCGGAGCCGGTAATCGCTCAGGAAGTCATCGGGCATTGGCGAGCCATTCCTCTCGTCCGCCGGTGCAGCAAGGCTTCTGGCGGAACCTGGTTCTTGAAACGGGATCATAGGTCGGATCACCGCGAAAGCGAGGGGGCGCCTTTCCGTTCGGTCAATGCCTTTTTTCTTGCCAAACCCGGCCGAACTCGCGCATGGGAGGGTCCTGTCGCCTGCTCTTTCAAGGGTTTGAAGTCCGTGAGTGAATCCCTGATCCGAACCGATTGCCTCATCATCGGCGCGGGCCCCGTGGGCCTCTTTGCCGTGTTCGAACTCGGCCTGCTCGATATCAAGTGCCACCTTGTGGATATTCTCGGCAAGCCCGGCGGGCAATGCTCGGAGCTTTATCCGGAGAAGCCGATCTACGACATTCCTGGCTTCCCGATGGTCACGGGGCAGGGTCTGGTCGATAACCTCATGGCACAGGTCGCGCCCTTCGGCCCAAGCTTCCATCACGGCGAGATGGTGAGCGAGTTGCATGTGCTCGGCACGCCGGAAGCGCCGCTTTTCCGCGTGAAGACCGATGCCGGCACCGAATTCGAGGCGAAGACCGTGGTGATCGCGGCGGGTGGGGGCTCCTTCCAGCCGAAGAAGCCGCCGATCGAGGGGATCGAGGCCTATGAGGGCGTTTCGGTGTTCTATGCCGTGCGAAAGATCGAGCAGTTCCGCGGCAAGCGCGTGCTGATCATCGGCGGCGGCGATTCCGCGCTCGACTGGACGCTGAACCTTCAGCCCGTGGCCGAGCGGGTGACGCTGCTGCATCGCCGGGACGATTTCCGCGCCGCCCCGCACTCCGTCGCGCAGATGCGCGAACTGGTGGCCTCGGGCAAGATGGACCTTGCCATCGGGCAGGTCACGCGGCTTGAGGGGACCGCGCCGGAACTCGCGGGTGCGATGTGCAAGGCGGCGGATGGCAGCGAATTCCGCGTGGCATGCAACCGGATGCTGCCCTTCTTCGGCCTCACGATGAAGCTCGGGCCCGTCGCGGAATGGGGGCTGAACCTGCACGAGAACCTCATCCCTGTGGATACCGAGAAATTCGAGACGAACGTGCCCGGCCTCTTCGCCATCGGCGATATCAATACCTATCCCGGCAAGCTGAAGCTCATCCTCTCCGGCTTCCACGAAGGCGCGCTCGCGGCGCAGAAGGTGCACCGTTACGTGTTCCCGGAGAAGCGGCTGGTGTTCCAGTACACGACCTCGTCCACCAGCCTGCAGCGCAAGCTGGGCGTGAAGGACGAGCCGGCTGCGACGCCTTGAGAGCGGTCGATCTGATCGAGTGAGATCGGCAACCGCTCAAGAGCATGATGTGTTCAGACGGAAGCACATCATGCTCTTATCTTATTGTTATCGCATGCTTTTTTGTGAAAAACTGGATTCCACTTTTTCACAGCATGCTCTAGCGTGAGGAATCGATCCTGGCGATGCGCGCCGCAATCGCGCTTGCGAGGATTCCGGTCGGCACGGACATGATCAGGTCCGGGCAGCCGGCCATGCACCAGACGCGCCCGAGTTCGACGAGGGTCTGGTCCATGATGATCGGCAGTCGCCGGGCCAGCGAGAAAGGCGGCAGGCATTCGGGCGGAAAACCGGTGATGCGCTCGGTCGTGGCGGCGTCAACCCGCTCCAGCACTTCCCCGACGATCTGCGCCAGCGCGCGTTCGTCCACATTCGTCGTGGCGGAAGCCAGCACGAGCATGGGCTTCCTGGTCGCCTTGCCCCGGAAGACAAGGCCACGTGCCAGCGCGCCGGGTTCCGTGCCGCAGGCCGTCGCGATGCTCTCTGGATCAACGGCCTTGGACGGCAATCGTCTCAGGGAGTAGGGAATGCCAGCCAGCATGGCCGTGTCGATCACGCGGCGAACCGCAACGGGAAGCTCTTCCAGAGCGACTTCCGCGGCAGCGGCTGCCGGCGTTGCATCCATGCCCGTGAAATTGGTCGATAATGCCCGAGTAAAAGTCATGCACGCAAACTCCCGGCCCGCAGGGAGAGTGCATGTCATTCGTTAATCCATCGTTTTCCAGAGCAGTTTCCGATCAGGTGGATACCGGTGGATCGAAGAAAATGCGATCAACAACAATAATGATCGGGTGATCTCATTCATCCGGGTCGATTTTCGCTCTACAGGGTCAGCAACCCGACACGGGACACGATCCGGCTGTCGAGAGCGATCCCTCGCCTTTCGACATGCACGGCCCGTTCGGAGCCCGGCACAATCCGCATCAGATTATACTCCGCCAGATGCTGGGCCGTGCCTGGAACGGCAGATGCCGAACCCACGCCCACAACCGGGATTTGCACGCGAGGCCCGGCAATTCTCTGCACCGAGAAATGATGATTATGCCCGTGGAGCACCAGTTCGGCCCCATGCTTGCCGAGAACCTGTTCAAAGCGCAGGGCATCGGTGAGGCCGCGCCCGAATTTCACCCCCCGCGTCACCGGAGGATGGTGCAGCATCACAACCCGGAACAGACGCTGGCGGCCGGTTTCCTCCAGAAGGCGCCCGAGCTTGTCGCCCTGCTCCGCCCCCATGGTTCCGGTGGCGAAGAACGGCACCGTGGGCACCCCGGTATTCACGCCAATGAATGCCACATGATGTCGCACTCGAAGATAGGGGAAGCGCTCCGCCAGCGGCTTCTTCCTGGGCGATTGGTCGCCATCGGAGCACATGAAGGGCGCGAAGACCTCATCCATCGCCGGCAGGGAGCCGCGCACATAGGCATCGTGATTGCCGGGTATGACGCTGACATCCGTTCCGCTGCCGAGGGTTTCGACCATGCGCGCCGCGACCGGAAATTCCGGCGGGTAGCCGACATTCACGAGGTCGCCCGTCAGCGCGATATGGTCGGGCTTGTGCTGGCGTATATCGGCGATGATGGCTTCGAGCACGGCCATGCTGTGGATGGTGGCGCGGGCGCGATGCCAGTTCAGCACACCGGTGAGGCGCTTGTTCGCCATCGCCCGGAAAGGCATGGCGGGCAGAGGACCGATATGGGGATCGGAGAGATGAGCCAGCAGAAGGGTCACGGCGCGCCTGTCTCGCCCTCGGCCGACAAGGCGGGGCGCTTCGGGACCGTCTCGTATGATGCGGCGCATGCGTCAAGAGGCGAAACGCCGCCACTGCCCGCCTTCCGGCATCGCTTGACTTTCGCGCCATGGCGGTGGAAGCGCGAGGGCATGACGGAACTCTCCCTCACGATCGAAGCCGCGAAGGCCAGCGACGAAGCGGCCATCGAGAAACTGCACCAGCGTGCCTTTGGTCCCGGTCGCTTTGCGCGGACGGCCTATCGCATTCGCGAACAGGCGAGCGCGGCGGAATCGCTCGCCTTCGTGGCGCGTGTGGGTTCGCTGCTGGTGGGTTCGGTGCAGTTGACGCCGGTGCGGCTGGGCGAGGCACGCGCCTTCATGCTCGGGCCGCTCACGGTGGAACCGGCCTTCGAGAAGCGCGGCATCGGCGCGGCCCTGCTGCAGCGCTGCGAGCAGGCGGCACGGGCCATGCGCTCGGACGCGATCTTCCTCGTGGGGGATGAGCCCTATTACGGCCGCCACGGCTACAAGCGCGTGCCCATGGGCCGCGTGAGCCTTCCCGGTCCGGTTGATCCCGGACGGCTGCTCGTCCTGCCGCTGACCGAAACCGGGGCGAGCCTCTCCGGCCCGCTGGTTTCCGCGCGCTGATCAGGCCGAACCGCGCGACTGGCGGCGACGCCCTTCGCTGAACCACATGGCGATGAGCGGCAGGAGCAGCAGCCCCAGCCCGAGGAAACCCATGCCAAGTGGTGTGATGGTGATGCCCCGCAGGATGGATGCGGTATTAGGCTTGAGGCCGATGTAATCCGAGCCCGCGAAGCGGCTGCCGGCGCGGATATCCACGATGCGCGGCACGGCGACCGTGCCATTCGCCGCGATGCGCCGCACCGAGCCGCCGGTCCATTCCGCGACGGGCTGGAGCATCTCGGTCGTGGAGATCACCTGCCGGAACTCGCGCGGGTTCGGCGGGCCGGCATTGGCGAAGGCGAGCAGGCCACCATTGGTGGCGCGATGCAGGCCGGCGCGGCGGATCGTCACCTCCGCCTGCCAGAGGCCCGGCTCGGTCTCGGCGAGCGAAATCGGCAAGGTTTCCCCGGCCGGATTCGTTAGTTCCACATCGCCCGGCGGGCCGCCGATGGTGCGGCGCTCGACCACGAGGCGATTGCCGCTGACCATGAGGCGCAAGGCCTCTTCCTCCAGCTCCGGCTCCTTCATCAGCCAATGCGAGAGGCGGCGCAGCACATCGAGATAGGGGCCGCCGCCCTGATAGCCGCGCGCCCAGAGCCAGACATGATCGGACAGGAACAGCCCCACGCGACCCTTCCCCTCGCGCTTCAGCATGAGAAGCGGCAGGCCATCGGCGCCGGTCATCAGGCCCTGCCCGTCGCGCGGGCGGGCCGCGATCTGCCGGAACCAGGGCGACCAGCGCGCGGCCTTCACGGCAATCGGCCCGGAGCCTTCATTCGCGCCCTCAAGCTTGCGCGTCACCGGGTGCTTCTGGCCGAGATCGGTGACTTCCGCGCGATAGGGCCGCTCGATGATCGAGCCGGTGGGCTCGGCCGGCATGATGTCCTTCAGCGGCGTGGTGAGCAGCCCGTTGCGCGCCACGAATTCCGGCCCGACCGCGAAGAGCATCGCCCCGCCATCGCGCACATAGCGCACCATGTTCTCGAAATAGAGCGTCGGGAGGAAGGTCTGGTTCGAGTAGCGGTCGAAGATGATGAGATCGAATTCCTTGATCTTCTGCACGAAGAGTTCGCGCGTGGGAAAGGCGATCAGCGAGAGTTCGTTGGTGGGCGTGCCGTCCTGTTTCTCGGGTGGGCGGAGAATGGTGAAATGCACGAGATCGACATTCGGATCGGCCTTGAGCAGGTTGCGCCAGGTGCGCTCGCCATTATGGGGCTCGCCGGAAACCAGCAGCACGCGCAATTTCTCGCGCACGCCCTCGATGGGGATGGCGAGGATGTTGTTGAGGCCGGTAAGCTCGCCCGGCGCGGTTTCGATGCCGACCTCGAACAGGTTCAGCCCCGCGCGATCGAGCTTGAGGGTCACGCGGAAGGGCACGCCCGGCACCACGGGGCGGGCGGGCAGCGTCTCGCCATTCTGGCGCAGCGTGAGGCGAAGCGGCGCGGCGCTTTCCCCTTGCGTTTCCACCCGCACGATGGCCGTAACCTCCTTGCCGACAAGGCCGAAGCGCGGCGCTTCCACCAATTCGATGCGGCGATCGAATTCATTCGCGCGGCCTGTGATCAGCCCGTGGAAGGGGGCGGTGAATCCGAGGCGCGCTCGCTCCTCCGGCACGTCATGCACAACGCCATCGGTGATGGCGATCACGCCCGCGAGGCGATCCTGCGGCACGTCGCGCGTTGTGGCGGAGAGCGTTTCGAACAGGCGCGTGCCATCCGAGGAGCCCTCGCGCTCGAACACATCCACCATGCGGATCTCGGTATTCGGTCGACGCTTCAACGCTTCCGTGACCTCGCGCAGCGCCTCTTCGGTCTCGGCGGGCCGCGTCGCGAGGTTCTGCGAACCGGACCGGTCGACCACGACCGCGACGATATCGGTCAGCGGGTCGCGCTTCTCGTTCACGAGGCGCGGATCGGCAAGGCCGAGACAGATGAGAAGCGTCGCGGCCAATCGCAGCCAGGCGCCGCGCTTGCCGCGGAATACCAGCACCAGGCAGACGCCCAGCGCCAGAAGGGCAAAGCCGATCAGCACCGGCCAGGGCAGGAAGGGCGCGAAATCGAGGCTCAGCCGATCAGCATTCATTGCCCCAGCCTTTCAAGCAAAGCCGGCACATGCACCTGATCGGCCTTGTAGTTGCCGGTCATCACATACATCACGATGTTCACGCCGGTGCGCAGCGCGAATTCGCGCTGGCGCGGCTCGCCCGGCACGAGCGGGAAGAGCGGCTGCCCAAGCCGATCCACCGCCCAGGCCGCGGCGAGATCATTGCTCGTGATGATCAGTGGCGACACACGATCGCCCGCGCGGGCCGGCACCTTGGTATCGCGCGGGCCGGAAATCGCCTCGACCCAGGTATCCCCCGCGACATAGCGGCCGACCATGCGGTCGAGCAGGTAGAAGGTTTTCGTCAGCACATGATCGGCCGGTACCGGCTCGAGCGCGGGAATGTCGAGGGAGGCGAGAATGCGGCGCAGCGCGCGCGTCTCGGCCGTGGGCTGGCCGCCGGAGCGCTGGGCAAAGGCATCGCGCGTGTCGAACACCACCGTGCCGCCATTCTTCATGTAGGTATCGATGGCGCGGATCGCGGCTTCCGGCGGGCGCGGCTGGTCCGGCAGCACGGGCCAGTAGATCATCGGAAAGAAGACGAGTTCGTCCTTCTCCGGATGGATGCCGACCGGCTCGTCGAGGCTGATGGCCGTGCGCTGCTGCAGGATCTGCCCGAGGCCGAGCAAGCCGGCCCGGCTCGCCTCATCCACCGAGGCGTTGCCGGTGATGACATAGGCAATCCGTGGACGGAGAGCCGAGCGCATCTCTTCCGGCGTGGTGGTGATGGGCGGCGGCTGCGCCTGGTTCTGGTTCGCCGGCGGGGCGACACCCTGCGCTTCCACGCGCTGCGGCAGCATGGCCGCCGCGCCGAGCCCTGCGGCCAGCAGGGCAGCCGCTGTCGCCGCGCGGAAGCCGCGACGCAGGCCACCGGTTGAGATCCAGAGAACAGCGAGGGCATCGGCGAGGATCAACAGCGCCGCAAGCCCCATCAACCACGGACGCAGATCAACCGAAGCGGCACCCGCCAGGCCCTGCACCGCGTGGCCCTGCCAGTCGATGCCGCGCAAGCCGTCATTCGTGCTCACGGCATTCACGGCCAAACTCGCCTCCGGCGGACCATAGAAGCCCGGCGGGTTCTCACGCGTGGCGCTGCCGGTGCGGCGCGGATCGAGCGGGCGCGCGGTGGCGGGCGGTGCGGAAAGGGTTCCGAAACCATCGAGCGTAAGCCGCGCCGGCAGCAGCTCGCCGGCGGAAAACTGGCCCGCGCCGGCATTGGCATGGCTGGCGGCGAGTTGCAGGCAACGGCGGAGCATATCGACGAAGATGCCCGAAAGCGGCAGGTTCGACCAGCTTGTATCGGCCGTGACATGGAAGAGGATGATCTGCCCCTTGCCGCGCGCGGCGGCCGAGACAAGCGGCGTGCCATCCTCCAGCACGGCCCAGCTTGCGCGCGTCAGGGTGGAATCCGGTTCTGCCAGCACCTGCCGCTCCACGCGGATCTCCTCGCGGATGGGGATGCCGTAGAAGGGCGAGCCCTCCGGGAAAGCACCGAGCTTCTGCGGCCTGTCCCATGAGAGCGCACCGCCGAGGATGCGCCCGCCGCGCCTCAGGCGCACCGGCAGGAGTTCGTCGCTCGCCGCCGCAAGGCCGGGGCCGGCAAAGCGGATCAGCGTGCCGCCATTCTCCACGAAGCGCCCGACCGTTTCGGCCGTGCTGCCCGAGAGCGTGCCGATATCGACGAGAACCAGAATATCAGGCCGCTCCTCGAGCGCGCGCTCGATCGGGTCGGGCGTGCCGCGCGCAGGCTCGCGCAGTTCGGAAAAGGGTTGCAGCGCGCGCGTGACGAAGAAGCGACCGGAGACCAGCGGCTGGGCGGTGTCGGTCGTCTCGCCCGTGATGATGGCCACGCGCCGGCGGCGGCTGGAGCCATCCACAAGCGCCACGGCCCCGGCATGGCGCGCTTCGGCCACTTCCAGCCGCGAGACGGCGTTCAGCAATTCGAGCGGCAGGGCAAGGCGGGCCTTGGCCTCCGCGCCGCCGGCCTCGAAGGCGAAGGTCACCTCGCCCAGTGGCCGGCCGCGGTCATCGCTGGCCCGAAGCAGGCCCGTTTCCGCCCCACCCCGGCCGCCCGGGCGCAAAAGCGCGATGTCGAGCCCCTCGGCGGAAGCGGATACCCCGGAAATCGCCACCGGGCTCTTGTCGAGCGGAGAGAGGATATTCACGCGGTTTCCAAAGCCCGAAAGGAAGCTGGTGAGCCGTGCCTGTTCGGCTTGTGTCGTCACACCATCGGAAACCCAGATCGCGCCGGCCTGCGGATCGGCATCCAGCAGCCGTTCGGCGGCGGCCAGCATCGTCTCGCGATCCGGCCGGAAGGATTTCGGCTGAAGGCCCATCACCCTGGCGAGTGCGGTGCGTGCCGCTTCCGGAATGGCCTCCGGGCGGTCGTCACTGGCGGTCAGCAGCACGATGGCGCGAGAGGGCTGGTCCGCGAGGATCGCGGAAACACGCTCGATGCGGGTCTTCCAGTCGCCTGCGGCGCCCCAGCCATCATCGATCATCAGCACCAGCGGCCCGGAGCCAGCCGGCAGGACTGTCGCGTTGGGCTGCCAGCGCGGGCCGGCCACCGCGAGAATGACGGCTGCCGCGAGTGCGAGGCGCATCAACAGCAGCCAGAGCGGGGTGCGCGCGGGCTCGCGCTCGCGGCCCAGCAGATCCTTCACCAGCGGCAGGGTGGGAAGCGGCATGCGCTTTGGCGGCGGCGGGGTCAGCCGCAACAGCCAGTAAAGCGCGGGCAGCGCCACCAGCGCGATCAGAGCGAAAGGCGCGGCGAAGGCCAGGGCGCTCATGGTCTCGCCTCCTCGACATCGCCTTCGGTGAGGCGCGGCAGGGCCGGAACTTGGCCGCCGATCAGCGCGGCGAGCATCAGCAGAACCTCCGCCGGGGGGCGATCCGTCACATGATGCAGGAAGCTGAAGCCGTGGCGCGTCGCGATGCGGCGGATTTCGGCCCGGTGAGCCAGGATGCGCTCGCGATAACGCCCGGCGACCTCGCCGACCTCGCCGACGCGCCACAGATCGGGCGCCTCAAGCCCCTCGAATTCCACCTCGCCCACGAAGGGAAACTCCTCCTCCACGGGGTCGCGGACCATGACGATCGTGCCGCGCACGCCCTTGGCGGCAATTGCCCTGAGCCTGGCCGCAAAATCCTCGACGGGGAGAATGAAATCACCGATCAGCACCAGGCGATCCTGCCGCCGCAGCGGAACATCCGGCGGGAAGCCGCCGGCATCGGCCTCTATGCCCCGGGCGCGCAGCAGCGCCTCGGCCAAGCGCGGGATGATCTGCCGCGAGGCCATCGGGTTGGTGCGCCCGAGAAGGGCCACCCGCTCGCCGGCATGCACGAGCATGTCGGCCAGCGCGAGGCCCAGCACGATGGCGCGGTCGCGCTTCGGTTTCTGCGCCAGCGACGAGACAAAATGCATGGAGGGCGAGAGATCGAACCAGATCGAATAGGATGAGGCGCTTTCCCATTCGCGTTCACGCACATAGAGCCGGTCGTCGCGGGCGGAACGCCGCCAGTCGATGCGATGCGCGGCCTCGCCGGGCACGAAAGCGCGAAACTCCCAGAACTCTTCGCCGGGGCCCGGACGACGACGCCCGTGGATGCCCATGGTGAGTTGAGCCGCAACCTGCCGCGCCTCCACCGTGAGATGCTCCAGCACGCTCGACAGCGCCGCCGCCTCGCGCTCTAGGCCCGAGGGCAGGCTCTTGCCGTAGCGGGGAAGGGCGCGCGCAAGATCCGCCATCAGCGATACTTCGCCGTCAGGCCGGAAATGATGTTCCCGAGGGTTTCGCCTTCCGCACGGGCCGCGAAGGAGAGCGCCATGCGGTGCTTTAGCACGGGCTCCGCCAGCGCGATCACGTCTTCCATGGAAGGCGAGAGCCGGCCATCGATCAGCGCGCGGGCGCGGGCGGCGAGCATCAGGGCCTGCGAGGCGCGCGGGCCCGGACCCCAGACGAGCTTCTCGGCCAGCGGCGTGCCTGGCGCGGGGCGGGCCGAGCGGACGAGATCGAGGATCGCATCGACGATCTGCTCGCCCACCGGCAGGCGGCGCACGAGGCGCTGTGCGGCGACGAGGCCCTCGGCGGAGAGCACGGCCTGCGGTTCGGCATGCTCCGCGCCGGTGGTTTCGATCAGCATGCGGCGTTCGGCCGTGCGGTCGGGGTAGTTCACGTCGATCTGAAGCAGGAAACGGTCGAGCTGCGCCTCGGGAAGCGGGTAGGTGCCTTCCTGCTCGATCGGGTTCTGGGTCGCGAGCACATGGAAGGGGCGGGGCAGGTCATGCCGCTGGCCGGCAATCGTCACGAAGCCCTCCTGCATCGCCTGCAGAAGCGCGGATTGCGTGCGGGGCGAGGCCCGGTTGATTTCGTCTGCCATCAGCAGTTCGGCAAAGACCGGACCCTTGATGAAGCGGAAGGCGCGCTTGCCGGGCGTGGGCTCCTCGAGGATTTCCGTGCCGAGAATGTCCGAAGGCATCAGATCCGGCGTGAACTGAACGCGGCGGGCATCGAGCCCCAGAACCTTGCCGAGCGTTTCGACAAGCTTGGTCTTCGCAAGGCCCGGCACGCCGACGAGCAGCGCATGGCCGCCGGCGAGCAGCGTGACGAGGGTTTCCTCGACGACCGTTTCCTGGCCGAAGATCACCTTGCCGATCTCGCCGCGCGCCTTCTTGAGGCTCTGGCCGGCATCCTCGGCGAGGCGGACAAAGGAGGCGGCGAAATCCTTGGGTTCATGGGCCTGCATTTCGCTCTCCTCCTGATGGGACCACGATCGTTCAATCTGGAACGCAAGCCCGTTCTCGGCAATGCACCAGCTGAGGCGCGGATGCCGAATCCCCATCACATTTCCGGCAATCCGCAAAATAATCTGGTCGCGGAGGGGCAGTCGAACGCCGGATCATGGCAAGGCTGTGGCGGGTCTTTGCGTTTCGGCCTTCTGCGCCTACATCAAGGGGGAAGGAATGGTCGAAGCCGATTGGCCGCACCCAAGAGATTTCCGGAATGAGCCTGCCTGCGCTGCCGCCGCATTTTCTGGAATTCGCCGAGGCCAATGCCGGGCGGAAATCGCCGCCCGTGGAGAAATGGAACCCCGCCTATTGCGGCGAGATCGATATGCGCATCGCGGCGGATGGCCGCTGGTTCTACCAGGGCGGCCCCATCACCCGGCTGCCCCTCGTGAAGCTCTTCGCCTCCATCCTGCGGAAAGATGCCGGGCATCATGTGCTGGTGACGCCGGTGGAACGCGTGGGCATCCGGGTGGACGATGCGCCCTTCCTCGCGGTGGAGATGGAAGAGAGCAGGACCCCCGAAGGCCCGGCTCTCGCTTTTCGCACCAATCTCGACGAGATCGTGCTGGCCGGCGCGGAACATCCCATGCGCCTCACCCTGGCGGCCGATGGGGGCTTCAAGCCTTATATCCGGGTGCGCGGCGATCTCTGGGCGCTGGCGACACGCGCGGTAGCCCGGCAGATCGCCGAGCGGCTTGAGGAGCGCGCGACGGGGCTTGTGCTCCGCTCCGCCGGGTTGGAATTTCCGGTGCCGCCGGAAAACGGACCATCCGGGCCCGGCGAGGCCGAGGATCGTCATGGCTGATTTCGCGCTCGATGGTTCCTTCACCGCACCGTTGCCGCCCGAGTTCCGGGAGGTCGAGCCGTTTTGCCTGCGCGCCCGGTCCAGGCTCTTTCCCGGGCCGCTGGATCCCGCGCAGGATTGGGAGCAGTTCGGCTGCCACAGAATCGCGGGCTTTCCTCCCGAGCCGGAATTCCTGGCGGAGGCCAGGCCGGCTGCGGTGCTGGTGCCCGTGGTGCGGCGCGAGCATGGTCTCTCGATCGTGCTGACGGAACGCGCGGCGCATCTCTCCACCCATGCCGGGCAGGTGGCCTTTCCCGGCGGGCGCGTCGAGCCCGGCGAGAGTGCCGCCCAGGCCGCCCTGCGCGAGGCGCAGGAGGAGATCGGCCTCTCTCCCAGCCATGTGGAGCCGCTGGGCTATCTGCCGCCCTATTTCTCCGGTACGGGTTATCGCGTGCAGCCGCTTGTGGCCGTGCTCGGGCCGGGCACGGAACTCCTCGCGGATGCGAATGAGGTGGCGCGGCTTTTCGAGGTGCCGCTCGCCCATGCGCTCGACACGCGGCGCTATCGGCGCGGCGAAATCTTCTGGCGCGGACGTGAACGCTCCTTCTTCATCCTCGATTACCCCGATGCCTATATCTGGGGTGTGACGGCCGGAATCATGCGCAGTTTTGCAGATCGCTTCTGACAACCAGGTGAGGGTATGGCTCGCATTCTCTTGGAGATAGGCGGATTTTTCTTCCTGCCTTTTGTGGCCTATGCCGCGTTTCTGATGTGGCAGGGGCGACACCCCCAGGCTGCGAAACGGATGTTCGAGCAAAAGGCTTTGCTGGTGCAGACGCTGATCGGCCTCGTGTTGATGGCACTGGTTGTCCTCTTCATCGGTTTCACCGATGAGGTCCATCAGGGCGCCTATCGCCCGGCGGTTTTCAAGGATGGCAAGCTGGTGCCGGGGACCATCGAGTGACGCCGGAAGCCGTCTCGGCACGCCTTCAGGGGCTTCTTGCCGAGCCGGGTGCAGCGGCGATCCTCGCTGCCTTTTCGGAGGCCGGGGAGGAAACGCGCATCATCGGCGGGGCCGTGCGCAACGTGCTGCTTGGTGAGGATTTCGCCGATCTCGATCTTGCGACCACCGCGGTTCCCCGGCGCGCCACGGAGATTGCCGAGGGGCAGGGCTGGAAGGCCGTGCCGACGGGCATCGAGCATGGAACGATCACGATCGTCATTTCCGGCAAGCCTTACGAGGTGACGACGCTCCGCGAGGACATCGCCACCGATGGCCGCCGTGCCAAGGTGCGATTCGGCCGTGATTTCCGCATGGATGCGGCGCGGCGCGATTTCACCATCAACGCCATGGCCGCATCGGCCGACGGAAGATTGCATGATTTTTTCGACGGCCTCGCCGATCTTGCCATGCGTCGCGTGCGCTTCATCGGCGATCCGGAGCAGCGCCTGCGGGAGGACTACCTCCGCGCCCTGCGCTTCCTGCGCTTTTCCGCCCGCTATGCCGAGGGGCCGCTCGATGCGCCGGGCCTCTCGGCCTGTTCCCGCCATCGCGAGGGCTTCGCGCGCCTCTCGCGCGAGCGCATCCGCACGGAGCTTCTGAAACTGATCGTCGCGCCGCGCGCGCTGCCGGTGATGGAGGAGGCGGATGCGCTGGGGCTTCTCACCGATCTCGTGGGCCTCAAGCCGGATTTGCCGCGTTTCGCGGCGCTGATCGCACGGGAGGCTTCACCGGATGCGGTGACGCGGCTCTTCGCGCTTTATGGCGATCAGGCGAAGGCGGCGCGGGAGGCCCTGCGCCTCTCCAACCGGGAGGCCGCGCTGATGCAAGCATTGGCCGGTGCAGTGCAGATGCTCGAAGCGGGTGCGGCGCCAAGGCTCGTGGCCTATCGTTTCCCCGAGGCGCTCTCGCGCCTGCCCGCCCTTTGGCCCGCGATCGCCGATTGGCCGGAGCCGCCGGTCTTCCACCTCAAGGGAGAGGACCTCCTGAAGGCGGGCCTGCCCGCGGGGCCGAGGATCGGCGAGGCGCTCAAGGCGATCGAGGCGCGCTGGATCGCCGCCGGCTTTCCCGCTTCGCGTGATGCCCAGCTCGCGCTGATGCAGGCGGAACGCGCGGGTTAGGGCCACCTCACTCTGGGCGGCATGGAAGACAGGATCGATTCGATGTTCCCGCCGGTCTTCAGGCCGAACAGGGTCCCGCGATCCCAGAGCAGGTTGAACTCGACATAACGGCCGCGCTGCACCTCCTGCTGGAAGCGCTGCTCCTCACTCCAGGGCTTGTCGATATTGTTCCGGAGGATCGCGAGATAGGTGGCGAGGAAGGCTTCGCCCACGCCACGCGTGAAGGCGAAATCGGCCTCCCAGTCATCCGAGAGGTAATCATAGAAGATGCCGCCGATGCCGCGCGGCTCGTCACGATGCTTCAGGTGGAAATATTCGTCGCACCACGCCTTGTAGCGCGCATGATCGCGGCCATGGGCGAGGCATGCCGCGCGCATGCCCGCGTGGAAGGCGACCGAATCCGCATCCTCCTGCACGCGGCGCGCCGCGAGCACGGGTGTGAGATCCGCGCCGCCGCCGAACCAGGCTTTCGACGTCACCACGAAGCGCGTGTTCATGTGAACGGTCGGCGCATTCGGGTTCCAGGGATGCGCGATGAGCGAAATGCCGCAGGCGGAAAAGCGCGGATCGGCATCCGCTCCGGGGATCTGGCTGGCGAATTCCGGCGCGAACTGGCCGTGGACATGGCTGAAATGCACGCCGCATTTCTCGAAGACGCGGCCTCGCAACATGCCCATGCGGCCGCCCCCGCCGGGCGAGCCATCGTGGTTCTTCCTCTCCCAGGGCTTGTATTCCGGCTGGCCCGGACCGACGGCTTCCTCGAAGAACGGACCCCTGGCCTCCGCCTCCACGGCCGCGAGGGCCGAAAGGATTTTCTGCTGCAGGCTGCCGAACCATTCGGCGGCGCGGCCGATGCGCGCTTGCGTTTCAGGCTGGTCGAGAAGGGCTTTCATGCGGAACTTTCAGGCGAACAATGTCAAGGCGATGCAACGTCAAGGCCTCCAGTTGTCGCCATTGGCGGGAAGAGGTCAAGCTGCCGCATGGCTTCGGCGACCAGAATGCCGCCGGCCACCGCCACATTCAGCGAGCGCAGGCCCGGCCGCAGCGGGATCGCCACCTGCGCATCGGCCGCTTCATGCACCACATCCGGCACGCCCGCGCTCTCCCGCCCCAGCAGGATGATGTCGGAGGGCGAGAACCGGAAATGATGATGCGCGACGGCGGCTTTCGTGGTCGCGAGCACCAGCCGATGGCCGCGCGCTCGCCGCCACTGCTCGAAATGGCGGAAGGAGAGATGCCGGTCGAGCGTGAGGGCATGCAGGTAGTCGAGCCCCGCACGCTTCAGGTTGCGGTCGCTCGCGTCGAATCCGGCCGGTTCGATCAGGTCCATGGGCAGGCCGAGACAGGCGCAGAGCCGCATCAGCGTGCCGGCATTCTGGGGAATGTCGGGTTCGTAGAGCGCGAGCCGCAGATCGGAGGCGGCTGGCGCGGAAAAGGGGCGGATATCGACCATCGTCTAGACCGCAAAGCATGGGGTTGGGGTATGGACAAGTGCCTTGCGGAGTGCCATGGAGCCACGGACTTTTGAACCGTTCCGGGTCGCTACCCTCGATCAGAGGTGTCAGGATCGCCCTTCCGGCTTTTTTGGCGACTTCTGGTCGCATTGAAAACCTGGGGCATGCGTCATTTGTCAGGGAAAAACATGGTTATTCCCGGACAGGCGCTGCTCGAAGGAACGGCTATGGGATATCGCAAGGTGAGCCGGTGAGAATGGCGCACCCCGCGATAAGGAAGGATGAAGGACGTGGCTGACAACACGATGAAGGCTCCCGGCGCGAGCGAACCCGATCGTCGCGATTTTCTTCTCCTGGCGACCGGTGCCGCCGGCGCCGTGGCGGTGGGTGGCATCGCCTGGCCGCTGATCTCGCAGATGAACCCCGACGCTTCCACCGTCGCGGCCGGCGCTCCGGTCGAGGTCGATCTCGCGCCGATCGGCGAGGGCAAGGCGATCACGCTGAAATGGCGCGGCAAGCCGATCTTCGTGCGCCACCGCACCGCGCAGGAAATCGCGGAAGCCAGGAAGGATGACAACGCTGCCCTGCCGGACAGGCAGGCTGATGCCGAGCGCGTCCGCGCCTTCGACGGCAAGCCGCAGGAGCAGTGGATCGTCGTTTACGGCAACTGCACGCATCTGGGCTGTGTGCCGATCGGCTTTTCGGGGGAATATAACGGCTGGTATTGCCCGTGCCATGGCTCGCATTACGACAATTCGGGCCGCATCCGCAGAGGTCCGGCACCGCGCAACCTCGACATTCCGGAATTCGCCTTCCTGTCGGCGTCCAAGATCCGCATCGGCTGAACGAACAAGGGTGAGTGACAATCATGGGTGAGCATCATTCCACCTACGTGCCGAAGACCGGCATCGAACGCTGGGTCGACGCGCGACTGCCGATCGTGCGACTCATGCACGATTCCGCGGTTTCCTACCCGGTTCCGCGCAACCTGAATTATTTCTGGACCTTCGGCGGCATCCTGATGCTCATGCTGGTGTCGCAGATCATCACCGGCATCGTGCTCGTCATGCACTACACGCCGCATGTCGATTTCGCCTTCCAGTCCGTCGAGCACATCATGCGGGACGTGAATTATGGCTGGCTGATGCGCTATGCGCATTCCAATGGTGCCTCGATGTTCTTCGTCGCGGTCTATATTCATATGTTTCGCGGCATGTATTACGGCTCCTACAAGGCGCCGCGCGAACTGCTCTGGATCCTCGGCGTGGTGATCTTCGTCCTCATGATGGCGACCGCCTTCATGGGTTACGTGCTGCCATGGGGCCAGATGTCCTTCTGGGGTGCAACCGTCATCACAAACCTGTTCTCGGCCATTCCGATCGTGGGCGAGTCGATCGTGACCTGGCTGTGGGGCGGCTACTCGGTCGATAATCCGACGCTGAACCGCTTCTTCGCGCTGCATTATCTCCTGCCGTTCATGATTTTCGGCGTGGTGATCCTGCATGTCTGGGCGCTGCATCATGTGGGCCAGAACAACCCGTCGGGCGTGGAAGTGAAGAATTACGCGAAGGACACCGTGCCCTTCACCCCCTATGCCACCGTGAAGGACCTCTTCGCGATGGTCTGCTTCCTTATGGTCTTCGCGTGGTTCGTGTTCTTCCACCCGAATTTCCTCGGCCATGCCGATAACTACATCCCGGCTGATCCGCTGAAGACCCCGGCGCATATCGTGCCCGAATGGTATTTCCTGCCCTTCTACGGCATCCTGCGTGCGGTTCCCGATAAGCTCGGCGGCGTGCTCGCCATGTTTGCCTCCATCGCGCTCCTGGCCTTCCTGCCCTGGCTCGATACCTCGAAGGTGAAGTCGGGTGCCTATCGGCCTGCCTTCAAGATCTTCTTCTGGGTCTTCGTGGTGGTCTGCCTTTTCCTTGGCTATGCCGGTTCGCAGCCGACGGACAAGGCCGTGCTGACGCTCGGCGGCCGCGTGGTGCTGGACATGGTCGGCTTCGGCCAGATCCTGACCATCTACTACTTCGCGCATTTCCTGGTGATCCTGCCGCTGCTGGGGCTTTTCGAGAAGCCGCTGCCGTTGCCGGCCTCCATCGCGGATTCGGTCCTGGCCTCCACCGGCCATGGCCACCCCGCGGGCGCGCACGCCTCGCCCGAGAAGTAAGCGTGGCAGGCCAGAAGGATTGAACCGATGACAATCGCCTCCCGTATCCTCGCCGCCGCCATCGTCGCGGGTTGCAGCCTGGCTCTCGCGGGCCCGGCCCTCGCGGCCGGCGGTGCCGAGAAGCCTCCGCGCCAGACCTGGTCGTTCTATGGTCCGTTCGGCACCTTCGACAAGGCGCAGCTGCAGCGCGGCTTCAAGGTCTATCGCGAGGTCTGCGCGGCCTGCCATGGCCTCTCGAAGCTCTCCTTCCGCAACCTCTCCGAGCCGGGTGGCCCCGGCTTCACGGAGGGCCAGGTGAAGGCGCTTGCCGCCGAATTCAGGGTGAAGGACGGTCCGAACGAGCAGGGCGAGATGTTCGAGCGGCCCGGGCGGCCTTCGGATCGCTTCCCGAGGCCGTTCCCGAACGATGAGGCCGCGAAGGCGGCGAATAACGGCGCCTTGCCGCCGGATTTCTCGGTGATCGCCAAGGCGCGTTCCTACGAGCGCGGTTTCCCGATCTATATCTTTGATATCTTCACACAATATCAGCAGCAGGGCGTGGACTACCTGACTGCATTGCTGCTCGGATACGAGCCGCCGCCTCCCGGCGTGAAGGTGGAAGACGGCCTGCACTGGAACCGCTACTTCCCGGGCAACAAGATCGCGATGGCCAATCCGCTCGCTGCCGTCTTCGATGATGCCGGAAAGCCGCATGATCCGAATTTCTTTTCGGATGGCACGCCAGTGACCAAGCTACAGGTCGCAAAGGACTTGTCAGCCTTCCTGATGTGGGCGGCCGAGCCGAAGATGGAAGAGCGCAAGCGCGCGGGCGTGAAGGTCATGCTTTGGCTCCTGCTGCTTGCCGGCCTGCTCTTCATGCTGAAAAAGCGCATCTGGTCGCGTCTCGATGACGCGCCCGCCAAGGCGCATTGATTGAGCCTGGCTTGATCCAGGCCCATGGATCGCGCGCCCGGATTCGGCAAGGAATCAGGGGGTCTCTGGCCCCCTTTTTTTCGTGGGGCGTCGGCGTATCGGGGGGCAGGGCATGATGATGGCAGATTTGGGTGCGGAGCATGCGGATCTTCGCGAGGCGATCCGCACGATCCATGATTATCCGAAACCAGGCATCGCTTTCCGCGATATCTCGACCCTGCTCGGCAATCCGCGAGCGTTCCGCCGGGCGGTGGATGAACTCGTGCAGCCCTATGCCGGTGCGGGCATTTCCAAGGTGGCGGGGATCGAGGCGCGCGGCTTCATCCTTGGTGGGGCCATCGCGCACCAGCTTTCCTGCGGTTTCGTGCCCATCCGCAAGAGGGGGAAGCTGCCGCACACCACGGTCTCGATCTCTTACGCGCTGGAATACGGCACGGATACGATGGAGATGCATGTCGATGCCGTTACGAAAGGCGAGCGGGTGATCCTCGTCGACGATCTCATCGCCACGGGGGGAACCGCAAGTGCGGCCGTGCAATTGCTGCAGAAGCTCGGGGCCGAGGTTGCTGCGGCCTGTTTCGTGATTGACCTGCCGGAACTGGGCGGCGCGGACAAGATCCGCGCTTTGGGGGTGCCCGTGCGCACGTTGATTGGCTTCGAGGGGCATTAGAGCATGCTGTGAAAAAGTGGAATCCGGTTTTTCACAAAAAAAGCATGCGATAATAATAAGATAAGAGCATGATGTGCTTCCGTCTGAACACATCATGCTCTAGAGCATGCTGTGAAAAAGTGGAATCTGGTTTTTCAAAAAAAACATGCGATAATAATAAGATAAGAGCATGATGTGCTTCCGTCTGAACACATCATGCTCTAGAGCATGCTGTGAAAAAGTGGAATCCGGTTTTTCACAAAAAAGCATGCGATAATAATAA
>JADCCN010000012.1:5000-79818 GCA_020252645.1 Methylobacterium sp.
GCACGGTTCTGATGCTTTTTTCGGTGGTTGCCGCGTTGTCGCCGGTCGAAACCCTCGTAACCTCACCGCAGATCAGCCGCACGGAGCCCGATTCCGGGTATAATGCTTCGGTGGTGATTGCCGCGCGGCGCGCCGACAAGCTCATCCGCCGCACCAATCTCGTGGCCGCCCGGCAGGATTACAAGGCACCGGTTCTGGTGCGCGTCGGCAATGCCGAAGTCACCCGGCAGGCGGGCTTCACGCGAATCGCGACGCCGCTTGCAACCGAATCCCTTGGTTTCACCGACCAGATCCCGGCCTTCAACCTTGCGCGGCTCGTTTCGATCGCCAGCGAGGATCGGGCCGCCGCCGCGACCGAGAGTGAACCCGGCGCCTTCCCGGAAACGGATATCGGTGTCTCTTTGCGCGAGATCGGCGCGGTGCGCGGCAAGTCGGAAAGCGGGATCCGCCTCGCCGATGACGATGCCCGCACGCAGGTGGTGGATTTGCTGGTCGAGAGGCGGAACGAACCGCCCCGCCTCGCGGCGCAGTCGCAGCTCGCGCGCGTCATGCGCGCACCCTCCGAATTATCTGCGGCTTCCGCCTTTGCCGGCGCCGGCAGCGCGGTGGCTGATCCTTTCTCGAAGCTCGTGGTGCGCATGGTGCCGGAGAATGTCTCGCTGCTCGCGCGGCAGGATGCGGTGCTCAATCCCTATGCGGTCGAGGAGCGGATCTTCCTCTCCCGTTCCATGCAGGCGACCACGCAGACTTTACGTCAGCAGGGCGCGAACCCGAGGCAGATCCAGGAGATCATCTCCGCGCTCACGCGGAACGGGCGCACCACCAATCTCGATGGCAACCGCATCCTCAAGCTGACGCTGCAAGCGCAAGAGCCGCGCGGTGCGAAGGAGCTGATGCGGGTCGATCTCTTCGCGGATGAGGAGATGGTCGCCTCGACCGGCCGGCGCGATGACGGCAGCTTCTGGCCGCTCGAGACCCGCGATGCGCCGAGCCGCGGTGCGGGCGGAACCACGGCCACGGCCGAGGAGGAGGATGAGGAGGCGGAAACCAATTCAGGCCGGCTCACGCTCTATCACTCGATCCACGAGACCGCGCGCCGGCATGACGTTCCGAATGCCGTGATCGAGGACATCATCCGCACCATTTTCTTCGATGTCGATCTGCAGCGCCGCGTCGCGCCGGGCGATTTCCTTGAAATCCTCATTGCGAATGGCGAAGGCGAGGCACAGCCGCGGCAGGATCTGCTGCTGGTTTCGCTGAATGCGCAGAATGCCCGTCGACGCTATTACCGCTTCAAGCTGCCGAACGAGGATGTGATCGACTTCTTCGACGATCAGGGCCGCTCGGTGAGGCAGTTCCTGCTGCGCAAGCCGATCGATGGTGGCGAGTTCCGATCGGGGTTCGGCATGCGCCGTCACCCCATCACCGGCGGTTATCGCCTGCATGCGGGCGTGGACTGGGCGGGGCCGGTGGGCTTGCCGATCCGAGCGGCCGGCAATGGCGTGGTGCGGCTCGCGGAATGGGATTCGGGCTATGGCCGGCGCATCGAGATCGAGCATAATCATGGCTATGTCACGGCCTACAGCCACCTTTCGGCCTTTGCGCCAGGCATCAAGGATGGTGCGCGGGTGCGGCAGGGCCAGATCATCGGGCGGCTGGGCTCCACCGGCCTCTCCACGGGCCCGCACCTGCATTACGAGGTGATGATCAACGAGCGCTTCGTCGATCCGCTGGCGATCCGCCTGCCGCGCGGCCGCGAACTTGCGGGCAGGCAGCTTGAGGATTTCAAGCGCGAACGCGCCTTCATCGATGATGTGCTCAAACGCGCGCCGGGCCGGGCGAGCCAACTCGCCCAGAACTGATCAGGCCCCTCAGGCCGCCTCATGGGCACCGGGCGCGAGGCCGAGCTGCCTCAGCACGGCGATAACGGCCGGCACCGTGAGCGGCTTCTGGATCGCCGCATCAAATCCCGCTGTCAGCCCGGCTTCCTCGCGCGGATCATCCGCACTGGCGATGACCACGGCCGGCCGGTCAGCCTGTGCGCCCAGCTGCTCGATCAGCCGGCGCCCTCCCCCTTCGGGCATCCGGAGATCCGTGAAGACCGCGGCGAATCGCGCCTGGCGCAGGCGTTCCAGGGCGGCATCGGGGCTCGCGGCCTCCTCGCAGGAAAACCCGAGGGCGGAGAGAATCGTCCGCAGCACGAGCCGTGAGGCCGGGTGATCATCCACGATCAGCAGCCGGCTTTCGGATTGCATGGGGGGTGCCGGCGGCCAATCGAAGGTGAAGGCCGTGCCCGGGCCGGGCGCGAGCCGCTCGGCCGCGAGCTTGCCGCCCCCGCGCGCCACCAGCCGCGCGGCAATGCCGAGGCCGAGGCCGCCGCGCCTCCCGCGTTGGCCGGGCGATCCGGCCAGGAGGCGTTCGGCGCGTGCGGGGTCGAGCCCGGGCCCGGAATCGGCAAGCCGGAAAACCATGCGCGCGCCGCCGGCAGGCGCGATATCGAGCGTGATGCGCCCCGCAGGCGTGATGCGGATGGCATTGTCGATCAGGTTCTCGAGCACCTGCCGCAGGCCGAGCGCATCGATCTCCGTCTGGCGATTGATCGCCGGATCGAGGTTCAGCGCAAAGACAAGGCCCTTCTTTTCGGCCCGGGCACTGGCGCTGGCGGCGATCGCCTCGATGAGGGCGCCGAGGCGCGGCGCTTCGCGGGTTTCCCCGGCATGCGGCGGCAATGCACGCGCGAGAATGGCCCGCAGATGTTGCGCGCTTGCCTCTAGCGCCTCCACCAGCCGCGCCTGATCCGGGCTCAGGGGCGTGGCGGCAAGCAGATCGAGCATCGCCTCGAAGCCGCCGAGCGGGCTTCTGAGCTCATGCGCGATTTCGCGGATGGCCTGGGGCGAGAGGACGGGTGTGCTCGACATGGGATATCCGCAGGTCTTTCAGGGGTGCGGGCAGGCCCGCGCTCTTTCCTTTATCGCCCGCTGGCGTAAACAGCCCTTGAATGCCGGGCGCGATCCGGCTCCCTGTCTCGCCCGGCCCTCTCCATGCTCGCCAACTCCTTCGGCATCGTCGCTCCCATTTTCGCGCTCATCGCCATCGGCTATGTGACGGTGCGCACGGGGCTGATCGGCGGAAGCGCCGGCGAGGGCCTCTCCGCCTTCGTGTTCGTGCTGGCGATTCCCGCCCTGCTCTTCCGCACGGTGGCGACGGCCGACCTGCCGAACCTGAACCCCGCACCCTACTGGCTCGCCTATTTCATCCCGCTGGCTCTGGTCTGGCTCGCAGCCAGCGCCTTCGCCAGGCTCGCGGGGCGCGACCGCGCCGAACGGGCGGTGATCGGCTTCACGGCCGCGCAATCGAACACCGTGCTGATCGGCATTCCGCTGATCCTCGGCGTGTTCGGCGAGGCGGGCCGTGTGCCGATCGTGCTGCTGCTCGCCGTGCATCTCCCCGTCACGATGACCATCGTGACCGTGCTGATCGAGCGCGGTGGCGGGGCAGCCGCGACCGTGAAGCTCATCCGGTCGCTGGTGACGCACCCGATCCTGATCGGCATCTTCGCGGGACTTGCCTGGCGCATGACCGGCCAGAAACTGCCGGAGATCCCGCTCTCCATCGTCACGTTCCTGAGCCAATCGGCGGCGCCCTGCGCGCTGGTGGCGACGGGCATGGGGCTGGTGCGGGTGAGTTTCTCGGGCTCGCGCCTGCTGATCATGGGCGTTGGCGCGCTGAAGCTGATCCTGCATCCGTTGCTGGTGTTCCTGTTCGCGAAGCATGTTTTCGTGCTGCCGCCGGTCTGGATCGGCGCGGCAACGCTCTTCGCGGCCTGCCCCTCGGGCATCAACGCATTTCTCGTGGCCGAGCGTTATCGCAAGGCCGAGGCCATCGCCTCGGGCACCATCGCGCTGACCACGCTGATCGCGGTGGTGACGACGACCTTCGTGGTGAGCGTGGTGGCCGCGCTCTAGAGCGGTCGCCGATCTGACTCGATCAGATCGACCACTCTAAGCTATTGATTTACAGCATTTTCTTTCGACGAACCGGTATCCACTTCTTCGAAAAAATGCTCTAGCCGAACCCCAGTCGCCGGCGGATATCGCCAGCCGTCACCCCTTGCGCGCGCAGCTGGCGCAGGGGAGTCGAGACGGCCGATTTCGAAAGCTTCTTTCCCTCCTCGTCGAGGATCAGCGCGTGATGGTGATAGACCGGTGCGGGAAGGCCGAGGAGCGATTGCAGCAGCCTGTGAATGGCCGTGGCCGCATAGAGGTCGCGGCCGCGCACCACATGCGTGACCCCCTGCATCGCATCATCGAGCGCAACCGCGAGGTGATAGCTCGCCGGAACATCCTTCCGGATCAGCACGGCATCGCCCCAGATCGAGGGATCGGCGGGGATCACCTGCTCCGCGCCTTCTCCCGTCTCGCGCCAATGCAGCGGGCCGGAAAGCGTGGCGATTCCAGCGCGGCAATCGAGCCGCAGCGCAAATGGCCCCTCCCCCGCGCCGTGATCCCGGCATGTGCCGGGATAGAGAATCGCGCCATCGGGATCGCGCGGGGCATCCTCGCCCGCTGCCTTCTGGATATCCCCGCGCGTGCAGGTGCAGCGGAACACGAGGCCGTGCGATGCAAGCGAATCCGCTGCGGCTCCGTAGCGCGCGAATTGCGTGGATTGCCGGAGCACCGGCTCTTCCCAGGCGAGCCCCAGCCAGGCGAGATCATCGAGGCAATCCGCCACGAGGCTGTCCGTGCAGCGCGATGTGTCGATATCCTCGATTCGGATGAGGAATCGTCCGCCTTTCTCCGCCGCCATGCGCGCATTGAGCAGGGCCGAAAAGGCATGCCCCAGATGCAGGTGACCGTTGGGGCTGGGCGCGAAGCGGAAAACGGGTTGCATGCGAATCAATCACGGCTTTGCATGGCCCTGAGGAATCCGGGCATGACAGCCAAACCAGAAGGGGCCAGCCATGAGCATACTCACCTCCGAAGCCGATGTCGCCCGCGGCGTGGAGGCCCTGCGCGCGATGTGTCCTCATATGGCGATGATCGCCGAGACCTGCGGCGTGCCCACCCTGCGCTGGCGCGAGCCGGGATTGGGCGGGCTCGTTTCGACCATCACCGCGCAGCAGGTCTCGACCTCCGCCGCCAATGCCATCCGCGGAAAGCTGCGCGCGGTCCTTGATCCCATCACTCCCGAGGGGCTGATGGCGATGAATGACGAGGATTTACGCGCCTGCGGCTATTCCGCCGGAAAGATCAGGACGCTCCGCGCGATTGCCTCGGCGGTCATCGCGGGCGACCTGCCGATTGATCAGCTCGGCGAGATGCCTGCGGCAGAGGCCCATGCGAGCCTCGTGAAGGTGCATGGCATCGGGCCATGGACCGCCGAGGTCTGGCTGATGTTCTCGGTGGGCGTGCAGGATGTGTTCGCGCCCGGCGATCTTGCGCTGCAGGAGGGCGCGAAGCTCGCCATGGGGCTCGATCTGCGGCCGACCGCAAAGGAAATCGCGGTCATTGCCGAACGCTGGAGCCCATGGCGGGCCGTGGCGGCGCGCATGCTCTGGGCCTATTACGGCCATGTGAAGAAGCGAGCGGGCGTGGTGGCGAGCTGAACAGGCGAGCGCCAGGCGCGACCGTTTCGCTCAGCGCCGCCTCAATCGAGGAAAACCATGATGCCGACCACGAGCCGCGTGCTGCCACCCTTGAGAACGGGATAGATGATCCGCGTGTAGTCGATTCCCTCGGGATCGCGCTCCGTGCGCGATATCCGGGAAAAATGCGGCATCTTGTGAATGGCGACCTGCCGGAAGGAATCCAGCGATTTCCTGATCTCCTCGAGCTCGGGGACTTCGGCGAAACGGTAGCCGGTGAAGTCAGTGCCGAATCGCTCCTGCAGCTCGTCGCCGTAATAGAGACATATGAAATCATCCAGTCGGTCCGCCGGCTGGAGAACCACAATCCGGCGGCTCAGCAGGCAAAGCTGAGCCTCGTCCCAAGACTGGATGATATCGAGAAAATCATTCCTGGACGCATTCTTGCAAAGCTCCGAGAGCAGCTTGAAGTGAACAGTCTCGTCTTCTGTGAGATCAAATCGAAGAAGCATTCTGCCCCCGGCTTTGGCGCGGTTTGAACGATTACCCGTTTTACTTGCATTCTCTTCATTCAACGCTGGCAGAGCAGCGAATCAGAAATAACGACCCTCAAGCGTGTGATCATGAAAAACATCGTGACCGATCGCGCAAGCGCTGCCGCTTTCCGCGGTTACAGGATCGATAACACGAGAGTATTCAACGACCCACATGTCAGAAAAATCAGAGCGATGACGCGACATGACCTTTTCATGAGCCATCAGAGATTTTTCGAACTGCTCCGGCCAGGGTCTCAAGATCGGCGAAGGATGAAGAATTTCCGCGAAGGAAGGGGCGGAAATGTCCCGACCGGAATGGGCAGCGACTTCCGAACCGGCGAAGGCGAAGCGAGCATCCTCCAGCCGGTCGGCGGGAAAAACCGCAACCGGATGGCCCGGCAAATCACCGGTCGCGCCCGCTTCGATCAACCGCCGGCGGACGTTCTCACCAGATTGGAACCGGCGAACGAACCTTTCCATGGGGATAGGGGAAGCGTTCCGCGCGGCGGCACGATGATCGGCAGAGGCCATCAGGACTAGTCCAAAAAAAACAGGAAAGTTCATTCGTATTACGATAATTCCCGCCATAATCTGGCGCAAATTGTTTGCCTAGAAAAAAACACTTTTTTTGGCCGTATCGAAGCGTTTTTTGGCCGTATCGAAGCGGCAGAAACGATACAATGTTACAATGATTTTTACGTGCCCTCGCGGACATTTTCGAGCGTCGCGATCGGGCGGGAAAGTCGGGTTCAACCTCCAGACGAGCCAGAGCCGCACAGCGGGAGGTAGCGGACCGGATGTTCCGCAACCCTGAGCATCTTCAAGCACATCGGGCTTCGGACCGCGTGAAGAGCTCGTGTTCAAACACAGAGATCGGGCATTTTCAAGCGAAGCGGGCTCCGGTTCGGGTCACGAAAATGTGACAAGACAAAGAGATCGAGCATTCTCGAGCGAAGCGGGAACCGGTTCTCGTGAAAGAAAATTCGTTCAAACAGAGAGATAGAGCATTTTGAAGCGAAGCGGGAACCGGTTCGAGTAACGAAAATGTGACAAGACAAAGAGAGAGCATTTTCGAGCGAAGCGGGAACCGGTTCGCGCGAAAGAAAATGCGATCAAACAGGGAGATCGAGCAGATGACAAAGCAGCATGGAGCCAGATCCGTCATTCCCGACGCTGAAGGCGCGCGGGAATCCATGCGCGGCCGGTCTGGGTGCCGCTTTTCCACGCTCGAAACGCAAAACCCGTTTCCCGCTCGCGCCTTCCCCGCTATACGGCCCCCATTCCCAAGGTGGCGCGATGCTTTTGAAGAACGAACCTGAGATCACCCCCGAATTCGTGAAGGCCCATGGCCTGAAGCCCGACGAATACGAGCGCTTCGTGGCGCTGATCGGGCGGACGCCTTCCATCACGGAGCTCGGAATCGTCTCGGCGATGTGGAACGAGCATTGCTCCTACAAATCCTCGAAGGTTCATCTCAAAACGCTGCCCACCAAGGGCAGCCGCGTGATCTACGGCCCCGGCGAGAATGCCGGCGTGATCGATATCGGCGATGGCGATGTCGTGGCCTTCAAGATGGAGAGCCACAACCATCCGAGCTATATCGAGCCCTATCAGG
Organism: Methylobacterium sp.; assembly: GCA_020252645.1. Classification (GTDB taxonomy): domain Bacteria; phylum Pseudomonadota; class Alphaproteobacteria; order Rhizobiales; family Beijerinckiaceae; genus Rhabdaerophilum. The sequence continues at coordinate 12,736 of JADCCN010000012.1, forward strand.
GTGCAACGACCGGCGTGGGCGGGATCTTGCGCGACGTGTTCACCATGGGCGCGCGGCCCGTGGCCTGCCTCAATTTCCTGCGGTTCGGCGCGCCCGATCACCCCAGGACGAAGCATCTCGTCGCGGGCGTGGTCGCAGGCATCGGCGGCTATGGCAACAGCTTCGGTGTGCCCACGGTGGCGGGATCGGTAGGCTTCCACCCGCGCTATAATGGCAATTGCCTCGTGAATGCGATGGCTGTTGGAATCGCCAAGCGCGAGATGATCTTCACCAGCCAAGCCAGCGGCGTCGGCATGCCGATCGTCTATCTCGGCTCGAAAACGGGCCGCGACGGCATCCATGGCGCGACGATGGCCTCGGCCGAATTCGACGACGCCTCGGAGGAGAAGCGCCCCACCGTGCAGGTGGGTGATCCCTTCGCCGAGAAGCTGCTGCTGGAAGCCTGCCTCGAGATCATGGCCAAGGGCTGCGTCATCGCCATCCAGGATATGGGGGCTGCGGGCCTCACCTGCTCGGCGGTGGAAATGGGGGCGAAGGGCGATCTCGGCATCGAGCTCGACCTCGATATGGTGCCCTGCCGCGAGCCGGGCATGACCGCCTACGAGATGATGCTCTCCGAAAGCCAGGAGCGCATGCTCATGGTGCTCCACCCCCACAAGGAGGCGGAAGCGCGTGCGATCTTCACGAAATGGGGCCTCGATTTCGCGGTGATCGGCAAGACGACCGATACGCTGCGCTTCGTCATCAAGCACAAGGGCGAGGTGATGGCCGATCTCCCCATCAAGGAGCTAGGCGACAAGGCGCCGGAATATAACCGCCCGTGGGTGGAGACGCCGAAGCGCCTCGCCATCCGCCGGGGCGAGATCGAACCGCCGGTTTCCAACCGCGAGGCTTTGCTGAAGCTGCTCGGCTCGCCGGATCTCTGCTCGAAGCGCTGGGTGTGGGAGCAGTACGACCACATCATCCAGGGCAACATTGTGCAGCGCCCCGGCGGCGACGCGGCGGTGATCCGCGTGAACGAGGCTGGCAAGGGCCTCGCCGTGACGTGTGATGTCACCCCGCGCTATGTCGAGGCCGATCCGTTCGAGGGTGGCAAGCAGGCGGTGGCGGAATGCTATCGCAACCTCTCGGCCGTCGGTTCGCTGCCGATCGCGCTGACGGATAACCTGAATTTCGGCAATCCCGAGCGCCCCGAGATCATGGGCCAGTTCGCGCTCGCCGTCCGGGGCATCGGCGAAGCGGCCCGTGCGCTCGAGTTCCCGGTCGTCTCGGGCAATGTCAGCCTCTACAACGAGACCAACGGCCAGGGCATTCTGCCAACCCCCACCATCGGCGGCGTGGGCCTCATCGCCGATGTAACGAAGACCGCCACCCTCGCCTTCAAGAATGCGGGCGATGCGATCATCATCATGGGTGAAACCAGGGGCTGGCTCGGGGCTTCGGCCTATCTCGCGACGCTTCTCGGCCGCGAGGATGGCGCACCGCCCCCCGTGGATCTCGAGGCTGAGAAGCTGCGCGGCACGCTGGTGCGCGCAATGATCGAGAGCGCAGTCGTCACCGCGGTGCATGACATCTCGGATGGCGGCATCGGCGTGGCGCTCGCGGAAATGGCGCTGGCGGGCAATATCGGCGCGACCATCGGCTCGCATGATGCCGATGTGCCGCTCCACGCCTGGCTCTTCGGCGAGGATCAGGGCCGCTACATCATCACCTGCCCGATGGCGAAGGCGGCCGAGCTGGAATTCCAGCTCAACAGCCTGCAGGTCGTGACAACCTTTGTCGGGATTGTCGGCGGCGAGACGTTGACGCTGCCCGGAGAAGCGCCCATTTCTTTGAAGGAACTGCGCGACGCGCATGAAGGCTGGCTGCCGGCCTATATGGGCGCGGAAGCGGCGGAATAAGGGTCAAGAACCATGCCCATGAAGGCTGACGAGATCGCGGCGATGATCAGGGAAGCACTGCCGGATGCGGAAGTGGACATCCGCGACCTTGCGGGCGATGGCGACCATTACGCCGCGACCGTCACCTCATCCGCCTTCAAGGGCCTGCCGAAGGTCAAGCAGCACCAGCTGGTCTATGCGGCGCTGAAGGGCAATATGGGCGGCGTGCTGCACGCTCTGGCGCTGACGACGGTGGCGAAGTAAGTTCAGGAAAGATGCCAGAGCGAAACCGTCATGGCGAGAAGCGAAGCGACGAAGCCATCCAGCCTTTCGTTCTGGATTGCCACGTCAGCGCGTTCCGCGCTTCCTTGCAATGGCGGAACTGGCAGAGTTGAAGCAACCGGCCAGCCTTGAACTGGCGATGGGAGAAGAAGATGTCCGGTATCAACGCCTTCATCGATAACGAGGTGAAATCCAACGACGTGGTGCTCTTCATGAAGGGCACGCCGCAATTCCCCATGTGCGGGTTTTCCGGCCAGGTCGTGCAGATCCTCGATTACGTGGGAGCGCCCTACAAGGCGCATAACGTGCTCGACAATGCCGAACTGCGCCAGGGCATCAAGGATTACGCCAATTGGCCGACCATTCCGCAGCTCTACATCAAGGGCGAGTTCATCGGCGGCTGCGACATCGTGCGCGAGATGTTCCAGTCGGGCGAACTGGCCGAGACGCTCGCGAGCAATGGCATCGCGGTGAAGAAGGCGGGCTGAGCCCCGCCCTTCCATGCTCATCCGCTTCACGGCACCGCTCTGGCTCTGGCAGGGCAAGGGCGCGTGGCACTTCATCACTTTGCCCGAGGATGAAAGCCAGATCATCCGGATGGCGATACCCCGGCGGGGCTGGGGCAGCGTTCGGGTGAAGGCGACAATCGGCGGAAGCACCTGGCAGACCTCGATTTTCCCCGCTGCGAAGCGCAACGCCTATCTGCTGCCGGTGAAGAGCGAAATCCGCAAGGCGGAGGGCCTTAGAGCATGCTGTGAAAAAGTGGAATCCGGTTTTTCACAAAAAAGCATGCGATAATAATAAGAGACATGATGTGCTTCCGTCTGAACACATCATGCTCTAGCGTGGGCGAGCCGGTGGAAGTGAGCCTCAGCCTCGACCTCTGATCACGGCCCCCGCCCCAGAGCCTTGGCGATGAAGGCGAAGGCATCGGGCGAGGACCATTCCGCCGGCCCCGCGAGAATGGCGAGCTCGCAGCCCTCCTTGTCGAGCAGGATCGTCGTGGGCATGCCGAAGGCGCGGCCCGCGGCCTTCAGGTCCTGAAAGATCTTCGCGGATGGGTCGGCATATTGCGCCAGCGCCCTCACGCCCACCTCATCGAGGAATTGCTTCGGCTTGTCGAAGTTGCGGGTGTCGATGTTGATCGCGACCACCTCGAAATCCGGCCCTCCGAATTTCTGCTGAAGTCGATCGAGCGCGGGCATCTCATGCCGGCAGGGCGCGCACCAGGTCGCCCAGAGATTGACCAGCACGGTGCGGCCACGAAAGGCGGAGAGCGTGGTGTCGCCCCCATCCGGCGTCTTGAAGGAGAGGTCGATGAGGCGCGCGGGCTCTTTCGGGATTTGAAGAGCCGCGACCTCGCCCTTCGCAAGCGGCTTCAGCGCCGCTGCAAGGGGTTGCGCTGCGCGGCAGGCCGCGACATCGGGTGGCGTGGCTTTGAACAGCTTGTCGAGCCCGCCGAAGGCATATAGCGAAGCGCCGAGCAGAATGAAGCCCATGAGAAGCGGGCCGGCCAGCGCATGAAGCGGGGATCGGGCGGGCTTGGGGGCGGTCATCGGCGGGGCACCTCGGGAAATCGATAGATAGGGTTCGATATGGCCAACGAAATGTGGGGCGGGCGGTTTGCGGAAGGCCCGGCCGCCATCATGCAGGAGATCAATGCTTCGATCTCGTTCGACAAGAGGCTGGCGGATCAAGATATCCGCGGCTCAATCGCGCAGGCCGAGATGCTGAGTGCTCAGGGCATCATCGATGCGCGATCGGCGGAAGCGATCATCCAGGGGCTGAGGAAGGTCAAGGCCGAAATCGATGCCGGGGCCTTCACGTTCAAGGCATCGCTCGAGGACATTCACATGAATGTCGAGGCGCGACTGGCCGAGATCATCGGCCCGCCCGCGGGGCGTTTGCACACCGCGCGCTCGCGGAATGACCAGGTCGCGACCGATTTCCGTCTCTATGTGCGCGATTCCATCGATATGATCGACGTCGCGCTGAAGGATCTGCAACTCGCGCTGGCCGAAAAGGCTCTGGCCCATGCCGGCACGGTCATGCCCGGCTTCACCCACCTGCAAAGCGCGCAGCCCGTCACCTTCGGGCATCATCTGATGGCCTATGTGGAAATGCTCGCGCGCGATCGCGGCCGCTTCGCCGATGCGCGTCGCCGCCTCAACGAATGCCCGCTGGGTGCGGCGGCCCTCGCCGGCACCTCCTTCCCCATCGACCGCGACCATACGGCCAAGGCGCTCGGCTTCGATCGCGCAACCGCGAACAGCCTCGATTCGGTTTCGGACCGGGATTTCGCACTGGAGACGCTGGCGGCAGTTTCCATCCTCGCGATGCATCTCTCGCGCTTCGCCGAGGAGATCGTCATCTGGACCAGCGCGCAGTTTGCCTTCGTGAAGCTCTCGGACAAGTTCACGACCGGCTCCTCCATCATGCCGCAGAAGCGCAACCCGGATGCGGCGGAGCTGGTGCGCGCCAAGACCGGCCGCATCTTCGGTTCATTGATCGGCCTGCTCACGGTGATGAAGGGCCTGACCCTCGCTTATGCCAAGGACATGCAGGAGGACAAGGAACAAACCTTCGATGCCATTGATTCCATTGCACTTTGTATCGCCGCGACCGCCGGCATGGTCCGCGACATGGAGCCCGATGCGAAACGCCTGAAGAAGGCCGCCTCCTCGGGCTATGCCACCGCGACCGACCTCGCGGATTGGCTGGTGCGCGTGCTGAACATGCCGTTCCGCGAGGCGCATCACGTCACCGGGCGCATCGTGGGCCTCGCCAGCGCCAAGGGCGTGGACCTCGAGAAGCTCTCGCTCGGCGAGATGCAATCGGTCGAGCCGCGCATCACGGGCGCGATCTTCGCGGTGCTGGGCGTCACGAATTCCGTGAAGAGCCGCACGAGCTATGGCGGCACGGCACCGGCGAATGTGCGCGCGCAGGCGAAGAAGTGGCTGGCGCGGCTGGGCAAGTGAGGCGCGAGGCGGGCATGACACGCCCCGCCGCGCATGTTAGGCAGGCGCAAGGTTCAGCTCGGGCTTTCGACAATGATCGTTTCGTCGCGAATGAAAATCCTCGTGGTGGCTCTGGCGGCGGGCACCCTGCTCACGGCCTGTGGCAGGCGCGGCCCGCTGGAACCACCGCCGGGCACGGCCTCGGCTCCAGCCGAAAGTACCAACCCGGATGGCACGGCCCGCGATGGCTTGCGCAACAAGCGCACCCCCATCCTGCCACCGAAACGCGACCTCTTCATCGACCGCCTGCTCGATTGACCTTCGGATTGCGCGCGTCTTCCCGCGCCGGAGCCCCCATGCATCACTTCGATTATCGGAACGGCTCGCTGCACGCCGAGGGCGTGGACCTTGCCGCGATCGCCGGCGCGGTCGGCACGCCCGTCTATGTTTATTCCAGCGCCACGCTCGAGCGGCATTATCGCGTCTTCAAGGAGGCCGTGGGCGAGAAGAGCCATGTCTTCTATGCCGTGAAGGCCAATGGCAATCTCGGCGTGCTGATGACGCTCGCAAAGCTCGGCGCGGGCGCGGATACCGTGTCCGAAGGCGAGATCCGCAAGGCGCTTGCCGCGGGCATCCCGGCGGGCCGCATCGTGTTTTCCGGCGTGGGCAAGAGCGCCGAGGAACTCGCTTTCGCGGTGGAGGCCGGGATCTACCAGGTGAATGTCGAGAGCGAGGGCGAACTTGAAGTGCTCTCGAACATCGCGGAGCAGCGCGGCAAAAGGCAGGCGATCGTGTTGCGCGTGAACCCGGAGATCGGGGCCGGCGGGCACGCGAAGATCACCACCGGGGGTGCGGCGAACAAATTCGGCGTCTCCTGGAGCGAGGCCGAGCGGCTTTACATTCGCGCAGCGAACATGCCCGGCGTGGGCATCAAGGGCCTCGCGGTGCATATCGGCAGCCAGATCTTCGATTTCAGCGCGCTGGAAGCCGCCTTCCGCCGCATGCGCGGATTGATCGAGAAGCTCGCCGCACAGGGCCTGCCGGCGAGCCGGCTCGATCTCGGCGGCGGCGTCGGTGTTCCTTACGAGATCGGCTACCCCTTCTCCTATGGCACGGACAGCCTGCAGGCCTATGGCAGGATGGTGCGCGAGGTGACCGCCGGCCTTGACGTGGAACTCGGCTTCGAGCCGGGCCGCCTGATCGCGGGCAATGCGGGCCTGCTGCTTACCAGGGTGCTCTACCTCAACGAGCGCGCCGACCGCACCTTCCTCGTGGTGGATGCCGCGATGAACGACCTCGTGCGCCCGGCGATGTATGAGGCGCATCACGAGATCTGGCCTGTGGCGCAGAAGCCGGATGCGCCGATCCGCGCCTATGACGTGGTCGGCCCGATCTGCGAATCATCCGACACCTTCGCGGTGGAACGCGCGCTTCCGGAACTGAAGCCGGGCGATCTCATCGCGATCATGACCGCCGGGGCCTATGGGTCTTCGATGTCCTCCACCTACAACCAGCGCCTGCTGGTGCCGGAAGTGCTTGTGAAGGAAGGTGATTTTTCCATCACGCGCCCGCGCCAGACCTTCGAGGAACTGCTCGGCACGGATCGCGTGCCGGGTTGGTTCGCCTGAGGGCCGCGACGGTTGATCACGGGAAAGCGATCCCGATCCACGCCCTGAACACTGGCCAAAGCGCGCGAACGTGCTAGCTTCATTATTTGGGGGCAAGTGACGGAGCGGCAATGCCAAACCCGAATGAGCAATCGCGCGACGACCGGACCCGTGCCAGCGGCATGGAGGTTTCGCGCCGGGCCCTTGGCCTGCGGTTCCACCGCACGGCATTCGCGCTGTTCGTGGAGCGCATCGCGCCACTCCTCGTCGGCCCGCTCTCGCTGATCCTGCTCTTCGTCGCTCTCGCCTGGACCGGCTGGCCCTCCCAGCTGGAGCCAACGGGCCGCGCTGTTCTCGCCGGCGCTTTTGCGATCGGTATCGTTATTCTTGCTTTCCCGCTGCTGCGCTTCCGGCTGCCCGGCACGGCCGAGGTTGAAAAGCGCCTGGATCTCTCGCGGCCCGACATGCATCGCCCGCTGGCGACCTTGGCGGATGCGCCGCCGCCCGGCACGGACCCCGTGGCGCTTGCCGTGTGGGAGGCGCATCAGGCGCGTGCCCGCGCGATGCTCGACCGTCTCGAGGCCACGCCCGGCGATGCCCGCCTGCGCTGGCGCGACCCGCTCGCCTTGCGCATCGTGGCGCCGCTCGCTCTCGTCGCGGCCGCCTTCATGGCCGGGGACGATCGTCAGGCGCGCCTTGCAGCCGCCTTCGATTTCTCGACACCGCTGACGCCGCCCGTGCCGCCTCGCCTTGACGCGTGGATTGATCCGCCGGCCTATACCGGCCGCCCGCCGATCTTCCTTACGGGCACGGTGACGCTTCAGCCCGGCGAGGCCGTGCGCGCGCCGATCGGCTCGATCCTCATTGTGCGCACCACGCGCGGCACCGGCACGAAGCCGGATGAAGCCGCGCATGTCACGCTGCAGCATGGCACGGGCCTCGAACCGGTGAAGGAGGCGACCTCGCCCGCGGGCCAGCCCGTTCCGCCGCCGAATGCGCGGCCGGGGGTTGAAACCCTTCGCCGCACCATCACGGGCAGTGACCTCCTGAAGATCATCCGCGACGGGCGGGAGATCGCGCAGATTCCCATCGCGGTGATCCCGGATCGCCCGCCGGCGGTGGATTCCTTCGAAGCGACCGCGGAAAGCGCCTCGCCGGAGCGGCAAAGCCCCGGCGGCATCCGCCTCGCCTTCACGCTCGACGACGATTACGGCATCGCCAAGGGCGAGGTGGTGATGGAGCGCGCGACCAATCCGCGCCCGGGCCATACGCCGCGCACGCTCTACCCCGCGCCGCGCGCGGACCTTCCCTTGCGCCTCGGGCCGGGCGAGATCGCCGTCCCCACCGAGGATCACCCCTGGGCGGGCGAGGAAGTGAATATCCGCATCCGCGTGGAGGATGATATCGGCCAGAAGGCCGAGAGCGAAGCGAAGGTGGTGCGGCTGCCGCAGAAGCCCTTCTCGCATCCCCTCGCCCGCGCCCTGGTGGAGCAGCGCCGCAACCTCGTCTTCGCGCCGGATTCCAAGCAGGATGTGGTTTTCGCGCTGGATGCCCTGCTCTTCGAGCCCGAGCGCTTCACGCCGGGTATCGGCGAATTTCTGATGCTCGACAGCCTCAGGCAGGGCATTCGCTCCGCCCGCGGCGACGACGCGCTGAAGGAGATGGTCGACCGCCTGTGGGAGGTGGCGCTCTACCTCGAGAATGGCGACATGACGGAAGCCGAGCGTCGCCTGCGCGAGGCCGAGCAGCGCCTGCGCGAAGCGCTCGAACGCGAGGCGCCGCAGAATGAAATCCGCCGCCTGACGCAGGAATTACGCCGCGCCATGGAGGAATTCCTGCGTGAATTCGCCGAGCGCGCGTTGCGGGATCGCGACCAGAACACGCAGGATCGCTCGCCGGTCAACCCCGAGCGGTTCCTCACCCAGCGCGACCTGCAGGACATGCTCCGGCGCATCGAGGAGATGGCCCGCTCCGGCAACATGGCCGAGGCGCGCCGCATGCTCGAGGAACTGCGCCAGCTGATGGAAAATCTCCGCTCCGCCCGGCGCCAGCAGGCCGATCCGCGCATGCAGGAACTGGGGCGGCAGATCGAGGAACTCGATCGGCTCCAGCGCGAGCAGCGCGACCTTCGGGATCGCACCTTCCGGCAGGGCCAGCAGCAGCGCCAGCAGCAGCGCGGACAGCAGAACCAGCGCCAGCAGGGGCAGCGAGGCCAGCAGGGGCAACAGGGCCAGCAAGGTGGCGAACAGGGCGAGATGACCGAACAGCAATTGCGCGACATGCAGCAGGCCCTGCGCGATCGCCTGCAGCAACTGCGCGACCGCTTGCGCGAGCGCGGGCTTCAGGAGGGCGAGGGCTTCGGCGAGGCCGATCAGGGCATGGGCGATGCCGAGGGTCAGCTCGGCCAAGGCCAGCCTGGCCAGGCGACCGAGGGCCAACAGCGCGCGCTGGATGGCCTGGGCCGCGCGGCGGAGGGCATGGCGCAGCAGCTCCAGCAGCAGATGGGCGAGAACCCCGGCGAGGGCGAAGGCGAAGGCCCCGGCGAACCCGGCCCCGGCATGCGCGGCCGGGCCGAGAACCGCACCGATCCGCTGGGCCGCCCGCAAGCGAACCAGCGCCGCGATATGGAAGACGGCAACCGCTTCGACGTGCCGGATCGCGATTCCCTGCAGGGTTCGATCAGCGAGCGCGCCGAACGCGTGCTGCGCGAACTCCGCAAGCGGCTCGGCGAATTCGAACGCCCGCGCGAGGAGCTTGAATATCTCGAACGACTGCTTCGCCAGCGCTGACGGAGCGTCCGCGCCTTCAGGGCGCGACGCTTTCGGAGCCCCCTTTTCTGCGACTGGCGTTATCTCTAGAAGAGGCGGTCCACTGGAGGGCCCGACATGACCATCGTGATGAACATCTCGATCGCGGCTGTGGCCGTGGTTCTGTTGCTCGGGCTCTACAACATGCTCAAGGGCGGCTCGCCCAACCGCTCGCAGCAATTGATGCGCTGGCGCATCATCCTGCAATTCGCAGCGATCATCGCCATCATGACCGTTCTGTACTTCAGGCAGGGCTAGAGCTGCTCTCGCAAAAGTGGATGCCGGTTTTGCGTAACAAAATGCGACAAAACAACAAGACAGAGCACGGTTTTGATTCCATCAAAACGAGACGTGCTCTAGAGCGGATGCCGATCTGACTGAACCAGATCGACCGCTCTATCTTTTTGTTATTGATCGCATTTTCTTCGATCAACCGGCATCCACTTGCTCGGAAAATGCTTTAAGCGGCATTTTTCCGATCCCTTAACCATGAGGGCGGATGGTGGCGCGGATGCGCCGCGCCATTTCCTCCCTGCTTGTCATGCTGCTCGCCGACTGCCCCACGCGAGCAGCGGAACAGCACGCGCCGGAATTGCGCCTCGGCTTCCTGGCGCATGATCCCGGCGGCGCCGAAAACGGCAAGGCCAGCATTGCGGGGGATGTGCTTTTCACCCTGCCCGGCCGCGAGAAGGCGGGAGATTTCCAGAGGCTTGTGCCCCGCCTGCAACTCGGCGCGATCCTGAACACGGCGGGGCGCACCTCCTTCGCGCATGCCAGCCTCATCTGGCAGGTCGATCTTGTCGGCGGTCTCTTCGCGGAGGCGGGGCTCGGGCTCGCGGCGCATGACGGCGACACGGGCTCCGCGAATCGATCGGCCTCGGCTACCGGCTCGGCGGCCGTTGGTCCGCCCTGGCCACGATCGAGCATTTCTCGAACGGGGGCCTCTGCGAGCGCAATCGCGGGCTCACGCATGTCGGAATGCGCCTGGGTTACCAGTTCTGAGGCGGCCTTTCGCCACTGACGATTTTCGCTTGAATTCCGCGCGCAAAACCCCACAACCAGAGCCATGGTCAGACTCAATCGCATCTACACGAAAACCGGCGACGACGGCACCACGGGCCTTGGCGATGGCTCCCGCGTCCTGAAATATGATCTGCGCGTCGAAAGCTACGGCGCGGTGGACGAGGCGAATGCCACGCTCGGCCTTGCGCGTTTGCATATTGCGAGCGAGCCGGAGGTCGATGCGATCCTCGCGCGCATCCAGAACGATCTCTTCGATCTCGGCGCGGATCTCTGCACGCCGGATACGGGGCAGGATCTCGGCTACGAGCCGTTGCGAATCGTCGAAAGCCAGGTCGAGCGGCTGGAAGCGGAAATCGACGCGATGAATGCGCGCCTGAAGCCGCTGAAGAGCTTCATCCTGCCCGGTGGTTCTCCTGCATCGGCCCATCTCCATCTGGCGCGGACCACCGTGCGCCGCGCCGAGCGGATGATGGTGCAACTCGCCGGCAAGGAGGGCGAAAGGGTGAGCGGGCCCGCGCTTCGCTACATGAATCGCCTCTCCGACCTGCTCTTCGTGCTGGGCCGCGTGACAAATGGGGATGGCGCCGGGGATGTGCTGTGGGTGCCCGGCCTGACGCGCGGCGAGAAAGCCTGAACGCGGTTTCCGGCCGACCAAAGACCCGGCAAAATGCGCCCCCAATCGGGGTGACAGGCGATGTCGCACTTGGTATACCACCGCTGCCGCTGGCTGGAAGGAAGCCGAAAGGCTCGATCTTGAATCGCGGATAAAATGAGTTGATACGTAAACCAACTGAAGTCCGACAACGGTCCTTCGGGGTGGAACAGGGCGGCCTTCCGGCCGCGAGGAAGCAGGGCCTCGCCATGAAAATTCTGGTGCCCGTGAAGCGGGTGGTCGATTACAACGTGAAGATCCGCGTGAAACCGGATGGCTCCGGCGTGGATCTCGCGAATGTCAAGATGAGCATGAACCCCTTCGACGAGATTGCCGTCGAGGAGGCGCTGCGCATCAAGGAAGCGGGCAAGGCTGCGGAAGTGGTGCTGGTCTCGATCGGCCCGGCAGGCGCGGCGGAAACCATCCGCACCGGCCTCGCCATGGGTGCGGATCGCGGCATCCTCGTGAAGACCGACGCGACCGTGGAACCGCTCGCCGTGGCGAAGCTCCTGAAGGCGGTGATCGCCAATGAAGGCCCCGGCCTTGTCATCATGGGCAAGCAGGCGATCGACGACGACATGAACGCCACGGGCCAGATGCTCGGCGCGCTGCTCGGCTGGCCGCAGGGCACGTTTGCCTCGAAGGTGGAGATCACCGGCGAGGGCGTGAACGTGATGCGCGAGGTCGATGGCGGGTTGCAGACCGTGGCGCTTTCCATGCCGGCGATCATCACCACCGATCTGCGCCTCAACGAGCCGCGCTATGCCTCGCTGCCGAACATCATGAAGGCGAAGAAGAAGCCGCTGGATGAAACCTCGCCGGAGGCTCTCGGCGTCGATATCAGCCCGCGGCTCGAAGTTCTGAAGACCGCCGAGCCCGCGACCCGCAAGTCGGGCGTGAAGGTGGGCTCCGTGGCCGAACTCGTTCAGAAGCTGAAGAATGAAGCGGGAGTGATCTGACATGGCCGCGCTTGTTGTTGCTGAACACTCCAACGCCGCCCTCAACGAGGCGACCCACAAGGCCGTGAGCGCGGCGAGCGCGCTCGGCGGCCCTGTGCATGTGCTCGTGGCCGGCCAGAATGCGGGCGCTGCGGCCTCCGCGGCTGCGGGCATCGAAGGCGTTTCCAAGGTGCTGCATGCGGATGGCGCGGAATATGCCCACCAGCTCGCGGAGCCCATGTCGGCGCTGATCGTGAGCCTTGCGGGCGCCTATGACGCCATCGTCTTCCCCGCGACGGCGAACGGCAAGAACATTGCCCCGCGCGTGGCGGCCCTGCTCGATGTGCAGGTGATCTCGGGCGTGACGAAGGTGCTCGGTGCGGATAGCTTCGAGCGGCCGATCTATGCCGGCAACGCGATCCAGACCGTGAAATCGAGGGATGCGAAGAAGGTCATCTCGATCATGACCGCGAGCTTCCAGGCCGCCGGCACCGGTGGCTCGGCAGCGGTGGAAACCGTTGCCGGCGCCGACGCGACGCCCGGCTCGAAATTCCTCTCGGAGGAAGTGTCGAAGTCGGATCGTCCGGAGCTCGCTTCCGCGAAGATCGTGGTCTCGGGCGGCCGCGCCCTCGCTTCGGCCGAGAACTTCAAGACCTATATCGAGCCGCTGGCCGACAGGCTCGGCGCGGCCTTGGGAGCCAGCCGCGCGGCGGTGGATGCCGGCTACGCCCCGAACGACTGGCAGGTCGGGCAGACCGGCAAGGTGGTCGCACCGGCGCTCTACATCGCCTGCGGCATCTCGGGCGCGATCCAGCATCTGGCGGGCATGAAGGATTCCAAGGTGATCGTGGCGATCAACAAGGATGCCGAGGCGCCGATCTTCCAGGTCGCGGATTACGGCCTCGTGGCCGATCTCTTCACCGCCGTTCCGGAGCTGACGAAGGAACTCGGCTGAGGATTTTTCTCTCCCCTTTGCTGGCAAACAAGAACCGACGCATGCGAGGCCCCCGCTTCGCATGCGTTTTTTCTGGAGAAAAGGAAAACTCTGTCGCCGATCTCGGCCTCGCCCCCTTGAGGATGCGCGCGGGAGGTTTACACTCCTGCCCCGACTGGAATTCTCGAGAAGCGGAACACGAGTTCATCATGGCAGGCGGCATCAGCAAGATCGGCATCATCGGCGCGGGGCAGATGGGCAGCGGGATAGCGCATGTCGCGGCGCTCTCGGGCTATGATGTGATGCTGCATGACGTCTCGGAAGAGCGCATCCAGTCGGGCCTTGCGACCATCAACGGCAACATGGCGCGGCAGGTGGCGAAGGCGACGATTTCCGAGGAAGCCCGCCAGGGCGCTCTCGCGCGCATCCTCGCCGCGAAGGATGCCGCCGACCTCGGCGATTGCGATCTCGTGATCGAGGCCGCGACGGAAAACGAGGAGGTGAAGCGCAAGATCTTCGCGGGCGTGACGCGGCACCTCAAGACCGATGCGATTGTCGCCTCGAACACGTCATCCATTTCCATCACGCGGCTCGCGGCCTCGACCGATCGGCCGGAGCAGTTCATCGGCATCCATTTCATGAACCCCGTGCCGGTGATGCAGCTTGTGGAGCTGATCCGCGGGATTGCCACCGACGACAAGACCTATACCCGCGCGAAGGAATTCGTCTCGAACCTCGGCAAGACGGTGACGGTGAGCGAGGATTTCCCGGCCTTCATCGTCAACCGCATCCTGCTGCCGATGATCAACGAGGCGATCTACACGCTCTACGAGGGCGTGGGCAGCGTGGAGGCCATCGACACCGCCATGCGGCTGGGCGCCAACCACCCGATGGGCCCGCTGCAGCTCGCCGATTTCATCGGGCTCGACACCTGCCTCTCCATCATGCAGGTTCTGCACGATGGGCTGGCGGATTCGAAATACCGCCCCTGCCCGCTTCTGGTGAAATATGTCGAGGCCGGCTGGCTGGGCCGAAAGACGAAGCGTGGCTTCTATGATTATCGCGGCGAGAAGCCCGTGCCGACGCGGTGAATTTATTTTTGAATGCAACAATCGCAAAATAACTGAGAGATCTTAAGCGAGGACGAGCAGAATGGAAAATGAAAACTCGGCGCCAACATTGAAGCCGATACCCGTTTCTCTATTCTCACGAAAAAACAATAAGACGTCGATGCTTATCAATAATACAAAGGAAGAAAATACTGTCGAAGGAAAGCACCGTTGGTTCGATTTTGATTTCAACGATTATGTCTATGTAAAAGAAATACAAATACATGCAACTGGATACGATAGCTGGAACGCTGTTTCACTATTAATAGAACCAATTTATGGAAAACAAATTGATTTAAAGTCAAATTATGCGAACGGTCGATTTGCACTTGAAGTGGGGCGATTTATATCAGGATTTCGCTTCAAGCCCGATATGAATTTCAATCTACTTTCAAATCAACTTATTACAAGCATAGTTGTGACAGGATACACATTAAACGAGTTTGAAGAACTAGAAAATGAGATAGCACACATCGCTCAAGATAGAGCGGACGTCCAAAAGCAACTAGATTCTATAGCCGCGCGTGAACAATCCGCCGCTGACAAAGTCAGCGCCGCAGAAACACACCTCAACGACCTTAAGCATGAAAGCAGCGCGCTAGACAAAGAAGTTGGCCAAGCTACCGCACAATTAGACACGCTAAAGTCCGAAATATCGCATCATTTCAAGCGGCGAGATGAGCTCAAGGCAAGTGTTCAAGATCTGAATCAAAACCTCGAAACACTGCGAACCGAAAGACGCTCCGAAGAAGCATTATTGGCCGAACGAAAGAGCGAAAAGGCCAAGCTAATCGAGGAAATTCGCCTGTTTCCGAGCGAAATAGGAGGCTTCGTCCAAGAGGCCAAACGAAGCATTATTTACTATATTTTACTTGCTCTAGCGCCCATGGGAATCATTTTCTATGTAACGTACTACTTATATTCCAGCGCCGTCGATTTAACGCAAATACACAAAACGGGCGACGTGAATGTCTGGAATATTTTTCTTACGAGACTGCCATTTGTCATCGTGTCCGTAACAATACTACAGGTCTGCGGCGTTCTGGTAAAAAGATTTATCAACGAGATCGTAGAAATCAATAATCAGAGGCTAAATCTTTCAGCCATCAGCATAGTGGCAAAGGATGTTTCTACTGCATCTTCTGCATCTCTAGATATCTCTACTGACGAAAAATTTGAACTGGAGACCAGACTGAAAATGAGTCTACTTCGTGAACAGATGAGAAAATATGTCTCAGAAAAGTATGATTATAAAAGTGTTGGAGTTAATATTCTACTGAAGCGGGATAACGACAGCAATAAGCCTGAAGATGAGCAAGCGAAATAGTGTTGAATTTGGCACCCTGTTTTCAGCTTAAGACAACAGGTATTTCCCCATGCCCACACGCCGCCACCTCCTCGCCGCCCTGCCCGCCATCGCTGCCGCGCCGGCTTTCGCGTGAGAGGCCGCAGGCACACCATTCCGGGCCGTTGGGGTGCGTGAGAGAGACGGATCGCAAGGCTGGATCCCCGCCTCTCGCTGCGCTCGATCGGGGATGACAGGGGGAGTTTGGGGAAGGCGCACCCTGTCATTCCCGACGCGCGAGAGCGCGGGCGGGAACCCAGTTCGAAGCGCCAGACGCTTGATCTCGCGATAAAACCACCGCTTCATGCGCCCATGAAGACCTATTGGGTTTATCTGCTCGCGAGCCAGCGCAACGGCACCCTCTATATCGGCGTGACCAATGATCTTGCGCGCCGCGTGCAAGAGCATCGCGAGGGGCGCGGCGGCGCCTTCACCCGCCGATACAAGGTCCAGCGCTTGGTGTGGTTGGCTGAGTTTGGCGAGATCGAAGCAGCACTTGAATGCGAAACACGCATGAAGCGCTGGGAGCGCGCATGGAAGATCCGCGAGATCGAGGCAATGAACCCGAATTGGGACGATCTCTCTCTGCGGCTGAATGGGTGAGCGGGCGGGAAGATGGATCCCCGCCCGGCTTCGCCGTCGGGGATGACACGTTTCACCGGTCATTTCCGAACGAGCGCAGCGAGGAGCGGGAATCCATTCTGAACCATGGACAAGAATGCGCGCTCGTCGCAGCATGGCATGTCTCTCTTGTCGCCTGATTGGTGATCCATGCCCACACGCCGCACATTCCTCGCCGCCCTGCCCGCCATCGCTGCCGCGCCGGCGCTGGCGCAGAACCCGCATGCGCATCATTCCGGGCAGTTCGAGCGGCTGAACCAGCCGGGGCGGATCGACACGCCCGCGCTGCATTTCCAGCATGCGGTGACCGACAGCCCCGCGCCGAAGGCCGCGCAGCAGGGTTCGTGGCGCCCGCGCGCGCCCCTGCCCATTCCGCGCACGGAAATGGCCTGGGCGGTTGCCTACAAAAACCGCATGCATCTCTGCGGCGGCTATGCCGAGCAGCGCGTCGACAAGCCCTATCACCACGCCTATGACCCCGCCGCGAACGCTTGGGAGGAGTTGCCCTCGCTGCCGCGCGGCGCGAACCATGTGGGCCTCGCAACCCACGGCTCCGGCTCCGACGAGCGCATCTTCGCGTTCGGCGGCTTCATCGAGCAGAACCGCACCCCGCATGACGAGGCCTTCGCCTTCGACGGCACCAGGTGGAACAAGCTTCGCCGCCTGCCCGAGGCCTGCGGTGCCATGGCCTGCGTGGCGTTGGGCGGCAATATCCACATCATCGGCGGCGCGATCGGCTCCGACAATCGCCGCTCGATCGACTGGCACCTCGTCTATGATGTGAAGGCCGATCGCTATGCGCGTCGCCAGCCCATGCCGGTTGGGCGCGACCATTGCGGCATCGTCGCCGTGAACGGGAAGATCCACATCATTGCGGGCCGCGTCGACAGTTTCCACACCAATTCCAACCTGCACCACGCCTATGACCCGCAAACCGATGCGTGGGAGTTTCTCGCCCCCATCCCCACCGCGCGCTCCGGCCATGGCTCGGTGTGGTTTGCGGGCCGCATCTTCTGCATGGGCGGGGAAGGCACCAACCGCGTCTACGGGCAGGTGGAGAGCTTCGATCCGGCAAAGAACCTCTGGGAGAGCCACGCGCCGATGCTCACGCCCCGCCACGGCATGGGCGCGGTGGTGCTCGGGCAGGAGATCTACGTCGCCGGTGGCGGGCCGCAGATGGGCGGCGGGGTGAAAAGCGCGATCAACGAGGCCTTCCGGCTGGGCTGAAGCATGGGCAAGCGAAGTGGTCACCGGTTCGCGTCAAGCCCATGCGAACAGAATAGACCAAGCGGCGGCGGGGCTTCTCCTTTTGCGAAGATGACGCAGGCGGTGCAACCTCCCGCCCCTTCACAAGCCTGACACATCGCCCCTACACTAGAGAGAGCGAGCCAGGGGGCTCGATTCGCGTGGCCGTGCGAACGCGTTGAACCGGGACAACTCGGCGAGCCTGAAAATGGCACGGAGGTTTGTCGCGTGCATGCCCAGCTTCCTGTGAGTTCGATGCGCAGCGTCTCGGCCCTGCCGCCGCTGGAGACCTGCCCCGCGCTTGTTCTGAATGCCGATTACCGGCCCCTCTCCTACTACCCGCTCTCGCTCTGGTGCTGGCAGGATGCCGTGCGCGCGGTGTTCCTCGACCGGGTGAACATCGTCTCGGAATATGAGCGGGAGGTGCAAAGCCCCTCGTTTTCCATGCGCCTGCCTTCGGTGGTGTCGCTCAAGAGCTACGTGAAGCCCTCGCGCACGCCCGCCTTCACGCGGTTCAACGTTTTCTTGCGCGATCGGTTCACCTGCCAGTATTGCGGGGCGAAGGAGGACTTGACCTTCGATCACGTCATCCCGCGCTCGAAGGGCGGCATGACCACGTGGGAGAATGTCGTCACCGCCTGCTCGCCCTGCAACCTGAGGAAAGGCGACAAGCTGCCCCATCAGGTGGAGATGCTGCCCTTCCAGCAGCCCTTCGCGCCAGATGTGCAGGATCTGCACTCCAACGGCCGGCTCTTCCCGCCGAATTACCTGCACGAGAGCTGGATCGACTATCTCTACTGGGACACCGAGCTCGAGCCGTAAATCACATCCGGTTTGCGGCGGCCCTGAGGCCAAGCAGCATCAGCGCGAGCGAAATCACCGCGTTCCAGCCCGCGAAGGAGAGGCCCAGAAAGCGCCACGGCGCGCTGGTGCAGGAGACGGCGCGGGCCGTTTCAAGCTGTTTGGCGAAATCCATCACATTCGCCGGGCCCGAGAAGATGCGCCCGCCGCAATCCGCCGGGCCGGCCCAGAAGCCCCATTCCACGCCCGAGTGATAGACGCCCAGCGCCAGCGAGGCCGCGAAGGTGAGCGCCACCAGCGCGGCCAGGGGCCGGCGGAGGCCAGCGCCATCCTCCCGCGCATGCGAGACAAGCCCCAGCACGATGAGCGGAATGCCGAAATAATAGGGCCAGCGCTGCCACAGGCAGAGCTTGCAGGGGATGTAGCCCAGCACAAGCTCGAAGAACCACGCGGCGCAAATTGCCAGGAAGGCGAGCCACAGCGCCACCGACAGCGCACCTTCGCGACGATCATAGCCGATGCGCAACATGCTCCACCTCAGAACAGGAATTTCACGGCCGCGAAGCCGCCGATGATCGCCAGAAGTGTCACCAAGCCCAGGGCGGTAAGGTTCTTCTCGATGAAGACCTTCAGTGGCGCACCGAAGCGATTGAGCACCCCAGCCACGATGTAGAAGCGCCCGGCGCGCGTCACAAGGCATAGCAGCGTGAACCAGAGGAGATCATATCCCGCAAGGCCGCTGGCGATCGTGACAATCTTGAAGGGAATGGGTGTCAGCCCCTTGATGAGGATGATCCAGTGGCCATGCTCCTGATAAAGCTGGCGAAAGTTCTCCATCTTGTCGCCATGGCCATAAAGCCGGATGAGCCAGGCGCCGAGCGTATCATAGAGCAGCGCGCCAATCGCATAGCCGAGCAGCGCGCCCAGCACGGAGGCGATGGTGCAGATCAGCGCGAAGTTCCAGGCGCGTTCCGGTTTCGCCATGACCATCGGCACGAGCATCACATCCGGCGGAACCGGGAAGAACGAGCTTTCGGAGAACGAGACCGCCGCAAGCGCCTGCGGCGCGCGCCGGGAGGCCGCGAGCGACAGGGTCCAGTCATAGAGGCGCTTGAACATGGCGCGGGCTTAGCGGCTCGCGGCGGCGAAGTCCATCCAACGGAGGCAGCAGCCGTGTCACGGGTGACGGATTGCAACCTTGTCGCCCGGTCGCCGCGCTGTTGAAGCGGTTGACCCCCGCGCTTCCCCCATGATACCCGCGAAACAGCGTTGCCCCTGTGGCGGAACTGGTAGACGCGACCGACTCAAAATCGGTTTCCGCAAGGAGTGCTGGTTCGATTCCGGCCAGGGGCACCACATCGCTCTCCAAGCATGTTCGCCGACGTCCGTAAACGTCTGAAAAATCTACATAAAACAATCTTTATACGTCCAAATGCGTTCATGGACGTCCATTTTCGTGCGCTTAAAGCCAACAGATTTGTTGGCCATGATGTTGGTCCCGACCCAAAAACCCAGCACGTGGCACCCGGCTTTGACCGGCTCTGCCACCAACGGGACAGGCTTCTGGCCAAGAAGCTCAAGAGCAATGACCCGGACTTTCCCCTGAAACCCAAGGGCATGCGCCGGAGCACCAACGAGCGCCACCTCGACAAGCTCGAATATCTGCACAAGCTACGGCGCGATCCCTTCATATCGGCAGGCGGAGATTATTGGCGGGATGCGAGAAAACTGTCCCGCAAGCGACGCGCCCATTGATCTTCAAACAATCCAACGAGTATTGCAGCACCTAAGCGCAACAGCCGCTTCATGAATGGAAGCATATTGCCCCGCATAATCATTTGTTGACCTGTTGACTCCAGACCATTGACGCGCGCCATGAAGACGCTTTTGAAGTTTGGATCGTGTTCTGTATTGTGATCTTGTTAGAGTTTACCTTCAAGAAGCATCATTCCAGGTGCGTAAAGGCGGCGATTGTCAGAGTTAAATTCGTATTTCACATCACATTGAAGATCGTGAAGGTCGATCAGCTTGAAGCTTCTTGGACGATAGAAAGAATCCCGTGAGTCTGGAACGGATTCCGCAACCATCCCAAAGGCTAAGAGTAGATGGCGAGCGTCAAGTGAGACTTTCGTGTTTTTCGACGGTGAGAGATAGAATGACCGCATGGTTGTCGGCTCGGTTCCTTCATCGAAAGTCTTGCATTCCAGATAGGTAGGGCGCTTTTTCTCGTCGAGGACAAGAATATCGGGATATCCGGTCGACTGCGCTTTCCCACCGGCAGTGGTCGGTGGCTTGGGCACCAATCCCACGTCCTTAAGCGCCTTACACACATAGGCCTCGATGTCGTTCCCGACTTCATTCGGTCGCGGGCGCCGGATAGGGTCGGCAGTAACAGCAGCGCCACACGCGCCTATCGCGATCTCGAGCTTCTTCAAGAGCGCGATATCGTCCGGATTTTCCTTTTCGAACTTGATGACGTTCTTGCCGCATATAGAACGGATAATGAGATAAAGAGGAATACCCTTGATGGGTTTTAGCATCTGCTCGAGAACGGTTTCGAGCACAGTCAGTCGCTCTTTATCATCCATCTGATTGTCTCAATCTTTCCTGCGCTTAAGCATAACGATCCGATTCGTGTTCGTTCCGCCAGAGTTATTGCTGACGCCCCAGCAATTGGCAGTCTTTGTAAACTCCTGACTGTTCACGACCACAAATAGTTTCTCAAACGGAAGACCTTCCGCAGCCTGCCATACAAGGCGCTCGAGGAGAACCTTTCCTTTGCGGACTTCTCCAACCTCGAACGCAACGTGACCACCCGGCTTCACAATCCTAGCGAGATCAATCAAGGTTCGCCGGACCATTTCGGACCAGTTCGCCTCCGTGCGATGATGGGCGATCCGTACTGTTGACAGATCAATATCGGCAAACCAGCAGCGAAGCCAATTATCCTCGGCATACTGAACGATGTCGAGGAACGGCGGCGATGTGACTACCAAATCAACCGATTGTGCGGGAATGTCACGCGCATCATCGGCAGACGCGGTCGAGAGAATGGCGTCAGCCGATTCTCTCTGTCCTCCGTCCGAAAGGAGCGTCCGTGTTTTCTTTAGGATAATCGCCTTAACGTCACGATCGGGCGGCACTTGGCTCCGCTTCTCATTGATCTTCATCTGGGCTTTCACCGAAACCGCCTGATTGGGCGGCAAAGTGTATACTGAGAAGAAGCCGGGCGAATGGCCTGTAAGCCTGTTGAGCGCAATCATGCGAACCCAGTCCGCAGCAGGGTCGACGTCCCTATCGTTTCCGGCATTATCGATCAGCCAGCGACGCAACGCCGAGATCTGACGCAAAGTGTTCTCACTGAAAAAAACCAGAAGGTCGGGATGCTCGATCACGCCCTGACGCCAAGGCACCCGGTCGAGAACCTGAGCAACGGCGGAAAGCGATAGTGGTTTCAGTCGTGGTCGGACCAGTAACTTGCTCAGCGGGTTGATATCATTCCCTGCGACACGACGACCAAGAAGCGCTGCTTCAACAAGAGTGGTGCCACGACCCATGAACGGATCATAGACTCGATCATCGGGACGGGTCAGTCTCGAAATGAAGAACGCCGGCAGTTGAGCCTTGAAGCATGCGCGATAGCTTATCTCGTGAATAGAATGGGACTGCCGCTGCCCAGCAGTCCAGAACTCGTTAACGAAATATGGAATTCCTCCGTCGGTAATATTGACTGTCTCCGTTCCGAATTCCCGGAAGGTCCGTATATCCGACAGGAAATCCAGAGGAGCGGCTTGTGCGGCTTTCACAGGCTGTGAAACCGAGGCGGTTGTCGAAAAAAGGGGCAACGCCGCTAGGTCGTCCATAGCGCGACTCTAAACAGCTTCATTCTTTATGGAATGGGCTTTCGAGGTGCATCCACCAAAAAAAGCAGCTGCGCAATACCGAGCAAAACCACTCCTATCCAGCGAATTTGTTGGGCTTTTTGTTGGTCTTTCAAAATTCGAATTTATTTTTCTCATTCAAAATCAAATTGATAGATCAAGAGTGAGGTTCCGGCCAGGCCACGAACTCTAGCGGTCGATGATGACGGCCACGGGCCCGCCCCCATCCGGCCCCTGGTGCTCGGCTCCCCCGGAAACGAAAATCTCGGCATGGCCCACGAGCCCCGCCAGCGCGCCGGCCACGAAAGCGCGGGCATGGCGGGTGGCGGAAATATCGGAATCGTCGAGCATGGTGTGGCGGAAACCGCGCAGGACACCCGTGGTGGAAGGCTCGGCCTTGGCGAGCAGGGCCACGAGCTGCGCGCGTTCTGCCGGCTCAAGCTGGCCCCGCGCCGCCAGGCCAAGGCGCTGAAGGGCCGCGCGCACCGGCTCGACGTCGATCGCATCGGCCATCACGGCATGGTCGATCGCCAGCGGCCCGGCCCATTCCTCGGACATGCCGAGCACGACAATTTCATGATCCATCAATTCGATGCCCGCGGAGGTGGAGGCGCGGCCGGAATAGAGCGTCACATCCTTCGCGATCACCGCATCGGAGAGCGCGGAGCCCGGGATTTCCCCCAGCGCGAGGCCCACGCCGAGCGCCGAAGCACCGCGCGAAAAGCCCATGGATTTCAATGTGTCGCGGATCGCCACATTCGCCCCGCGCGATGCAGCCTCGGCCACGCGCCGCGCGGTCATCAGCGGGCATTTGATCTGCACGAAATGGACCTGATCGGGGCTCCTGATGCCCGCATCGGCCATGGCCGCGCGCACCCCTTCCGCGACCGCTTCGACCTGCGCCATGCGGCCGAGTTCCTCCGGGCGGATCTCGCGCGTGCGGGCCCGGCCAATGGCAAGAGCGGAACGCGCGGGCTCGGTCACGCTGCGCCGCTCGAGCACCAGCCAATGCGGGGCAAGCGCGCCTTCCGTGCCGCCGGACATGACACAGCACACGGCTTCCGCCTGATCCGCAGGCAGGTGGCGCTTCAGCTCGAGTTGCAGCGATTGCACCGCGAAGGCGCGGGTGAAATCATTCACGCAGCCATTGCCCTCGGTCTTCCCCAGGATCGCGACAATGCCTTCGGGCCGGATTTCCCCGGCGGAAATGGCCCCGGCGAGACCCGAGACATCATCCGGGCCCGCAGCGGAAATGCGATGGAGGAAGGCACGGCGCGCCATGGCAAGCCCTCAGCAGCAGCCGAGGCGGTCGCGATACCACCCGGCGAGCGCGACATCGAAAGCGGGCCAGGCACGAAGAAAATCCGCGCGTTCCGGCATCTGCGCACGATAACGGGCGCGCATTTCGTCTTCCAGAGCCGGAAGATCGACACCAAGGACCCTGCCCCCTTCGACAATCACCTTTCCATCCGCGATGACGCGCATGACATGCGCAAGGCTGGCCCGCGCGAAGAGATAATCCACAGGCTCCACCGGCAGCACGGCGTCGCGGTCGAGGGTCGCGAGGTCGATTTCCACGCAATCCGCGATCTCACCCGCCGCGAGGCTTGCCTGATCCGCCGCGCCATTGGCGAAACGGCCGTTGCGCGTGGCGTTCAGCAGGTAATCCTCGCGGGAGACGTTGCAATCATAGCCCCAGCCGCCATGCAGGAACTGCCCGAGGCGGATTTCCCGCAGCATGTCGTCATCCTCATCGAAGGCCGCGCCATCGAGCCCGATGGCGATGCGGCAACCCATCCGGATCGCACGCCCGATGGGCGCGATGCCGGATTTGAGATGCAGGTTCGAGGAGGCATTCGTGGCGATCACCGTGCCCGCTTCCGCGATCAGCGCGAGGTCGTCGTCATTGGCCCAGACCGCATGCGCGAGCGTGAGGCGATCCGTCAGCAGGCCGATCTCCTTGAGGTAGCGCGCCGCACCTTGCGGGCAGTTCCGGTCGGCCCAGGCGCGCTGGTACTTGGTTTCGAGGAAATGCATGTGCATGCGCCGCCCCGTGCGCGCCGAGGCCTCGGCGATGCCCTCCAGCATGGCGCGCGAGCACCATTGCATGCCATTCGGGCCATATTGCACGGAAAAGCGTGGATTTTCAGCGGCTTCCGCCACCGCATCCGCGAGCGCGATCTGCTCGCGCCAGGGCATCGGGGGCGCGTCGAAAATGCCCTCGACGGTCTTGCGCGCATCTGCCGGCATGCTCGCGAGCGCGGGCGTGGCATCGCCATAGGCGATCGGGTTCATGTCGCGCATGGCCACGGCAAACGCGACCTGCACGCCGACATCACGGGCCGCGCGGGCGATCTCGCGTGCTTCGTCCGGCAGGGGCATCGGACCCTGCGCCCGGGTGTAGTGAGACATGATCGAGGTGCAGCCGGAGCGTGCGGCGCGCGCAAACGGCGCGGCTGAAGCGACGTAGGGGTCCTGGCGCGTCATCGCGGCAAGGCGCAGCAGCCAACTCTCGAGCGGCTTGCCCGCAGCCCCGAAGGAGGTGGGCGAAAGCGGCCGCGCATGGTCATGCGCATTGGCGAAACCGGGGAGGATCAGCCGGTCCTTGCGCCCGGCATCGGCTTCCGCCGAAGCGATGCGCCCGCCGGAAAGCGCCAGCCGCGCCGGCTGGCTCGCGCCGTCGGGGCGGAGCGTGAGGCCGTCGAGAACGAGGGACATCAGCGAGGCTCCGGGGTTCAGGCCATGAAAAGGCCCCGCCGGGGCGCGGCGGGGCCGAGGTTCAGGCGGAAGACCTCAGTTCGTGAACACCTTCACGGTGCGGTCGGCCTTGGGGGGCAGGAACAAGCGGTTGAACACCGCGCCGGCCGCCGGGAGCGTCGTCAGGCCATAGGCCTCGCCCACCATGGAGATCGCGCGGGCCATGCGGTCGTCCTTCACGTCGCCGAAGCCGATTTCCGCTGCTTCCTTCGTGAGCATCAGCTCCTTGAAGGCGAAGATCAGGCGACGCTTTTCCACCTCGCGGTTCAGCAGCGGCTCCCGCTTCATCAGCGCGTCGATGGCGGCATCGGGGTTGGCGATGGCATCCATCAGCGCCCTGTTCACGGCCTTGACGAGGCCGCGCACGGCTTCCGGATTTTCCTTCAGCATTTTCTGGGAGACCATCACGCCGTTCGAATACACGTCGACGCCGTAATCCCCGAAGGTCATCCAGCGGAAATCCTTGTCCGGATCGAGCTTCATGCCCACGAGGTTCATGTAGCTCGTGGCGGTGAAGATCAGCGAGCCCTGCACCTGGTCCTGCACCAGCATCTGCTCCTGCAGGTTGGGCGCCATGTTGAGGATCTCGATCTTGCCCGTATCGACGCCGTTGACCTTCGCGAAGACCGGGAAAAGGCGCGTGGTGGCCGAACCGGCCGGCCCGCCGAGCTTCTTGCCCTCGAGATCCTTCGGGGTCTTGATCGGGCTGTTGGCCTTGAGAACGATGCCGAAAGGCGGCTGGTTATAGATCATGTAGACCATCACCGGCGCATCGGCCGGCTTGGTCGAGGCATTCTGGATGATGGCGTTCATGTCGCCGAAACCGGCATCATAGGCGCCGCTCATGATGCGGTTGATGGTGGCGGCAGAGCCTTCACCCTGATCGACGGTCACGTCGAGCTTCTCGGCGGCAAAATAGCCCTTGTCGATGGCGAGGTAATACCAGGAATGCATTGCCTGGTATTTCCAGTCGAGCGTGAAGCGGATCTTGGTCGGCGCCTGCGCGAACACGCTGCCGGCCGAGGCCGCGAGCGCGATGCCGGCGAGGGCGGCAGTGAAATGACGGCGATTGAACATGCTTGAACTCTCCCTGCATGGGCCCGGATCGGCCCGGTCTGGTCATATGGGAAAGACCCCCGACTTCCCCTTGCCATGCGCTCTTCAGCCCATGGAAAAGTCCTGCTTGCGCATCGCCCAGCCGGCAACCCGGCGCTCGATGAGCGAGAAGATGACGTAAAGCGTGACACCCAGCCCCGCGAGCAGGAACAGCCCGGCGAAGACCAGCGGCACGTTGAAGTTGGAGGAGGCGATCATCATCAGATTGCCGATCCCGCGGTTCGAGGCGACGGTTTCCGAGAGCACCGTGCCCACGAAGGCGAGCGTGATCGCAACCTTCAGGGAAGCGAAGAAATAGGGCATCGCGCGCGGCAGGCTGACATTCCAGAGGATGTCGAATTTCTTCGCCCCCAGGGCTTTCAGCACATCCTCAAGTTCGGGCTCGGTGGTGGCGAGGCCTGTCGCGACATTCACGACGATGGGGAAGACGCAGATGACCATCGAGGTGAGAATGGCCGGCGTGGTGCCGGCGCCGAACCACAGGACGAAGATCGGCACCACAGCCACTTTCGGGATGGAGGAGAAACCCACGAGCAGCGGATAGGCCGTGTCATAGGCCACGCGGCTCACACCGATCACCGCGCCGATCAGCACGCCGATGCCGACGCCGAGCGCGAAGCCGACGAGCGTGGTGTAAAGCGTCTGGATGAGATGCGGGCGAATGCCCGGGAAGAACTGCCAGAGCGCGCCCATGATGACGGTGGGGCGAGGAAGCACGATTTCCGACACCTTGAAAACGATGCAGGCCAACTCCCACAGAACGAAGAAGGAGAGGATGAGCAGGCCGCTTTTTAGCTTCTGGCGCGTGCGATCGGAGAGGGCATCCATGGCTCAGACCTTTCCGGTGCGGGCATCGACGATGAGCCCGCGCAGGCGCTGGGTCAGCGCCACGAACTCGGGATCGAAAGTCATGTCGAGGGTGCGCGGGCGCGCGAAAGGCACGACATCATCGGCGACGATGCGGCCCGGTCGCGCGCTCATCACGCAAACGCGGGTCGCAAGATAGGCCGCCTCGCGCAGATCATGCGTGACAAGGATGACGGTCGGTTTCCTGTCCATCCAGAGCTGCTGGAGAATCGCCCAGAGCTCCTCGCGGGTGAACTGGTCGAGCGCGCCGAAGGGCTCGTCGAGCAGGAGAAGCGCGGGATCATGAATCAGCGCGCGGCAGAGATTGGCGCGCTGGAGCATGCCGCCCGAAAGCTGCCAGGGGAACTTGTCGCCGAAACCCTTGAGGCCCACCACCTCCAGAAGCGCCTCGGCGCGATGGCGGAACTCGGTTTTCCGCTTGGCGCGGAATTCCGAGCGGAACGGCTCCACGATCTTCAGCGGCAGCATGATGTTGTCGCGGATGCGGAGCCAGGGCAGCATGGTCGGGTTCTGGAAGGCCATGCCGATGCCGACACGCTCGGCGCCGACCTCGCGCCCCCCCACGAAGACATGCCCGCTGCTCGCCCTGATGAGGTTGGCGACGAGCTTGAGGATCGTCGATTTGCCACAGCCTGAAGGACCCACAAGAGCAACGAAATCCCCCTTCTCGATATCGAGATCGGTGGGTGTCAGGGCTTCCACGGCATTGGCGCCGCGGCCATAGATGATGCCCGCGCCTTCGAGGGAAATGAGCGGTCTCGCACGCTCCGGTGCATCGGATTGCGGCAGGGCGGGCACAAAATCGGCGGGCTTCGCGGCCATGGTCATGCCTTCCGCTGAGCAAGGGTTGTGCCATCCGAGCCTTGCGAGCCCAGAAGGCTCGCAAGGCTCTGCTCCACCCGTTGGGGCTTTGCGGGTGGCATCTTCTGAAGCGTGTGAACGGAACGGCCCCGCCCAAGCGAGGTTCCGACCAGGCTCTTGTTTTTCATCACGAACTGGCCGCGCAGCAACGTGTGGAGCGGCAGGCCCTTCACGCGCTTGCCATGGAAGGGCGTGATGCGGGCGCGCACCGAGTGCAGCCTGGCTTCGTCAATCATGGTCTCGGCGGAGAGGTCGATGATTGAAAGATCCGCATGGCTTCCGATGGCGATCTGCCCCTTGAGCGGGAGCAGGCCGAAGTTCTTCGCAGGGTTATAGGCTGAAATCCGCACAAGCTGCTCAAGAGAGAGGCAGCCCTCGGCAACGGCATTGAGCATCAGGGGCATCAGCGTCTCGACACCGGGGAAGCCCGCACCCGCTTCCCAGATATCCGGGTTGCGCTTTTCCTCCGGTGTGTGCGGCGCATGATCGGTCGCGATCTGGCCGATCGTGCCGTCATTCAGCGCCTTCCAGAGCTCGACCTTGTGATGCGGCTCGCGCACCGGCGGATTGACCTTGATGACCGGGCCGAGCCGGCCATAATCATCCGCGTCGAGCATGAGGTAGCAGGGGCAGGTCTCGCCCGTGATGTCCACGCCCCTCGCCTGCGCCTCGCGCAGCGGACGAAGCTCATCGGCGGAGGAGATGTGCAGCACATGCAGGCGCGCGCCGGTCCATTCGGCAAGCGAGGCCGCGCGCTGCACCGCTTCGATGGCCACGATCGCGGGGCGCGCGGCAAGGTGATCGAGCGGCGCCTTCCTGCCCGCGGCCATCAGCTTCGCCTGCCGCCGGGCCATGATGGAGGCGGTTTCGGCATGGAGCGAAATGCGATGCCCATGCTTGGCGATGATCTCAAAGCCTTCGAGCATCGCCCCGGTCGAGGGCGATGGCAGGTTGCCGGTCGTGTTGCCCATGAAGCATTTGAAGGCCGCCGCTCCGCCCGCGATCAGCCCTTCGAGCTGATCGATGTTATCCTCGGCGAGCAGGCCATAGAGGCCGAAATCCACCCGCGCGGTGCTGGCGCGCCGGAACTTGTCGGCGAGTGCCTCGGGCGTCGCGGTGGGCGGAAAGGTGTTTGGCATCTCGAAAACGGTCGTCACGCCCCCCATCGCCGCGGCCGCCGTGCCCGTGTCCCAGTCTTCCTTATGGGCCATGCCGGGATCCCGGTAATGCACATGCACATCGATCGCGCCGGGCAGGATGTGCAGGCCCGAGGCGTCGAGCACCTCCTTCGCGTCGCCCAGGGTGCCCGGCGCGCCGAGCGCGGCGATGGTTTCGCCGGAAATCGCAACATCCGCGCGACAGGAGCCTTCATGCGTGACGACCGTGCCGCCGGTGATGAGGAGATCATGAGCCGCCATCGCCGCCTCCCTCACAGGGCCGCCCAGCCGCCATCGACCGGCAGGTCGATGCCGGTGATCTGGCGGGAGACATCGGAGGCGAGGAACAGGCAGGCATTCGCGATATCATCATCGGTGGAGATGCGCTTCAGCGCGTAATCCGCCGCGTGGCGCCGGGCGGCCTCCTCGACCGTGATACCCAGCCTTTTCGCCATGGTGGGGCAGACTTTTTCCCGAAAACGCGGGCCATCGACCATGCCGGGTGCCACGCAATTCACGTTGATGTTGTGCTCGCCTAACTCCAGCGCGAAACTCTTGGTGATGCCGCGCAGGCCCCATTTCGAGGCGGAATAGGCCATGCGACCCGCCCTGCCCCGCATGCCGAAGGTGCCGCCGACATTGACGATCTTGCCGTATTTCCGCGCGATCATCGCAGGAACGATCGAGCGCATCGTGTGGAAGCAGCCATTCATGTTGAGGGTGACGATCTCGTCGAATTCCTCGGGGCTCGTCTCCCAGCCGGTCTTGCCCATGGGGCCGGAGCCGCCCGCGACATTGACGAGGATGTCGATCTGCCCGAAGGCCTGCAGAACGGTTCGGGCCATGGCTTCGCAAGCCGCGGCATCGGTGAGATCGGTCGGAACGACGATCACCTTGCAGCCGAGCGCCTGCATTTCCGCCGCGACCGGCTCGATGGCGAGCGTATCGCGGCCCACGAGCACAAGGCGGCAGCCTTCCGCGCCGAAGGCTCGCGTAACGGCCGCACCCATGCCCTTGGCCGGGCCGGTGATGACCGCGACCTTGTTTTCAAGACCGAGTTTCACGGTGAAATCTCTTTTCGTTGTTCAATTCTGTCAGACGCCGAGAGCCTTGATGCGCTCGCCCGCCGGCGGCAGGAAGGCGCGGCTGAACACCTCTTCCACCGCCGGCACGCGCGGCAGCTGGTTGGCCTCCGCCACGATGGCGATGCCGCGCCTGAAGCGGGCCTCGTCCACGTCGCCGATGCCGATCTTCGCGGTATCCGCGTGGCTCATCTCGGCCTTCAGGGTTGCGATGAGGCGCGCCTTCTCGATGTCCTTCTTGATGAGCGGCTCGCGCCGGGCCACCGCATCCACCGCCTTGTCGAAATCCTTCAGGGTTTCCGAAAGGCCGCGATTGAAGGCGCGGACGATGCCCGAAACGGCCTTCGGGTTGTCCTTCGCGAGTTTGCGGCTTACGACGAGGGTGTTCGAATAGAGGTCCATCCCCGCATCGACGTAATTGATGAAGCGGAAATCCTTGTCCGGATCGATGCCGGCAAGGCGCGCGGAGAAGGAAATCGTGTTCACGAAGCCGAACACCGCATCCACCTGCCCGCGCTGGAGCATCTGCTCGCGCAGGTTCGGCGCCATGTTGGTGATCGTCACCTTGGCGGGATCGATGCCGGCGAGCTTCGCATAGGCCGGGAAAAGCTTCAGCGCGGCATCGTTCGCCGGGCCGCCGATGGTCTTGCCTTCGAGATCCTTCGGGGTCCTGATCGGGCCGTCGCGGCGCACCGCGATGGTGAAGGGCGGATTGTTGAACATCGCATAGACCGCGAGCGGCGCTTCATCCGGCTTTTTCGAGACCAGGTCGATCAGCGCATTCATGTCGCCGAAGCCGACATCATAGGCGCCGGTCGCGACCTTGGTGATCGCCGCCGCCGAGCCCTCGCCCTGGTCGATCTCGAGCTCGACGCCCTCCTCCTTGAGGAAACCCATATCCTGCGCCTGGAAGAACCAGCTCTGCGGGCCCTGATAGCGCCAGTTCAGGATCATCTTGGCCTTCACGACGCCCTGCGCCCGCACCGGCAGCGTGAGCCCCGAGGCGGCGAGCAGCGCGCCGGCACCGAGGCCGAAAGCGCGACGGGAAAGCGGGAGAGACATCGGCATTCCTCCAGAAAAAGATGATCCTTGGCTGGGCGGGAACGCTAGGCGGAGTTGACTGTTGCTGTCTTCTGCTCATTTCTGCTCAGAGCTGTTCGAAAAACTCACCGCCAGGGAGAAGCCATGCGCCATGTGCGTTTTCTGCGCTATATCGACGTCGTCGCGCGATCAGGCTCCATCCGCAGCGCGGCGGAGAAGCTCAACCTCACGGCCTCCGCCCTCAACCGCCGCATCCAGGATTTCGAGGAGGAGCTGGGGACACCGATTTTCGAGCGCCTGCCGCGCGGCGTGCGCCTGAATGCGGCAGGAGAGCTGATGATCCGGCATTTCCGGGCGCAGCTCGCGGAACTGTCGCGGGTGCGCTCGCAGGTCGAGGATTTGTCAGGTTTCCGGCGGGGCACGATCTCCATCGCGTGCTCCCAGGCGCTGGCCTATGATCTCATGCCCAGCATGGTCGCGGCCTATCGGCGCGAATTTCCGCTCGTGAATTTTTCGATCCGCGTGCTCGACCATCGCGATGCCCTGCGCGCCCTGACCGAATTCGAGGTCGATCTCGCGCTTGTCTTCCGCCCCCCGCCCTTGCCGGAATTCCAGATCCTCGGCTCGGCCGAGCAGCGTGTCAGGGCGATCATGCAGGCGAGCCATCCGCTTGCGAACAGGGCAATGCTGCGCCTGCGGGATTGCGCGGATTTTCCGCTCGCCCTGCCCGATCGCTCCTATTCCGGCCGGCAATTGCTGGATGAAGCGACCGCGCGCGCTTCCTTCCGCTTCGAGCCGGCCGTGGAATCGAACTCCTTCGAATTCCTCCGCAACTTCGTGCGCACGGAGTGGGCCGTCACCTTTCAGATCGAGATCGGCGCGCCGCCGGAGGATCGCGAGCGCTATGGCCTCGTGGCCAAGCCCATCGACCCGCGTGACATTCAGCCCGCGCGTCTCGCCATCGGCCAGCTGCGCGGCCGCGCGCTGCCGGTGGCCGCCGCGAAATTCGCGGATCAGCTGGGCTCGCGCCTTATCACCGTGCGGGTTCCAGCCACTTCGCCACCGTGACCGGCTGGAAGGCGATGAGCCCATCGATGAGCGTGGCAGGCGAGGCATCGAGCACGATGCCGTCGCGATGCTGCGGCGGCAGGAACCTCTCGGCGATCATGTGGTCGATCATGCCCATGAGGGGATCATAAAAGCCGCGAATGTTCAGAAGCCCGGCCGCCTTGGTGAACTCGCCCAGCTGGTTCAGCGTCCAGACCTCCATGAATTCCTCGAGCGTGCCAATGCCGCCGGGAAGCGCGATGAAGGCATCGGCGAGATCGGCCATGCGGCGCTTTCTCGCGCGCATGTCGGTCGCCGTTTCGCTCACGGTCAGCCCGGGATGAATGTGCCCCTTGGCGGCCAGGCGCTCGGTGATCACGCCATGCGCCTCGCCTCCGCCGGCCAGCACGGCATCGGCCAGCACGCCCATCAGCCCCTTGTTCGTGCCACCATAGACCAGCCGTATGCTGCGGCGCGCAAGCTCTGCGCCAAGCGCCTTCGCCCCTGCGGCATAAGCCTCATGGCCACCGAAATTCGAACCGGAAAACACGGCGATGGCCGAGATGATGCGCGTCATGGAACCTTTTCCGCTTCGAGCGTGTGAGCCGCTCCGCTCCCATGCCTCTCGCCTCAACCCTTTCCTGCGCCATGCTCGCGCATGGTTCTCGCAGCCGGCGAAAGACTGACTTTTTCCTCGATAAACGAGAATCGCAGCCGCTCCAAACGCATCGACATGCTGATCATGTTTGATGCATGTTGAGGTGGTTTGCATCCATCATGCGCTTGGCCAAGAAATGAAGCCAATCGGCCGCCTGAAGACGGAATCCCTCAAATCACTGTTTCTGCTTATATTCCTCACACAATCCCGGTATATCGGATTCTGGCATTGCATTTGCAAAATTTCATGCCAACCCGCGCCAGAAAGCGCAGCCAATTCCTCCGGCCTCGCGGCCGCCTTCCCTTCACCCTGCCCGGAAATGAATGATGACCAGCGCGCGCCCCTTCACCCGCGAGAGCCTGCACGCCCATTACAAGGCCGGGGGCACACCCGCCGACATCCTCCGCGAAGCCTACCGGCGCATCGCGGCCGCGGGTGATCCCGGCATCTTCATCACCCTTGCGCCCGAGGCCGAGGCCATCGCCGCCGCACAAGCCCTGCCCCCCTTCGACCCCGCGATCTTCCCGCTCTGGGGCCTGCCCTTCGCGGCGAAGGACAATATCGACGCCGCGGGCCTGCCCACCACCGCCGCCTGCCCGGATTTCGCCTATTGGCCGGCGGAAGATGCGACCGTCGTCGCCCGCGCGAAGGCGAACGGCGCGATCCTCATCGGAAAAACCAATCTCGACCAGTTCGCGACAGGCCTTGTGGGCGTGCGCTCGCCTTATCCCATTCCGCGGAATGCGATCGACCCCGCGCTCGTGCCCGGCGGCTCCTCCTCCGGTTCGGCGGTGGCGGTGGCGCGGGGGCTTGTCGCCTTCGCACTCGGCACGGATACGGCCGGTTCTGGCCGCGTGCCCGCCGCATTGAACAATATCGTGGGGCTCAAGCCGAGTGTTGGCGCGTTGCCCGGCCGGGGCGTGGTGCCCGCCTGCCGCACGCTTGATTGCGTCTCGATCTTCGCGCTCACGCTCGAGGATGCCTGGGCGGCCTTCGCCGCGATGGCCGGGCCGGACCCGAGCGATCCCTTCAGCCGCGCCGTGCCGGTGGTGCCGCAGCAGACGAGCGAACCGCATCCGGTGATCGCTGTGCCGCGCCTGGAGGATCTGCGCTTTTTTGGCGATGTCCTGCAGGAAAAGGCGTATCGCGCCGGCCTTGCGCAGCTCGAAAGCCTCGGCGCGAAGCTTGTGCCGGTGGATTTCACGGCCTTCTTCGAAACCGCGGCACTTCTTTATGAGGGCCCGTGGGTGGCCGAGCGCCATGCGGCGATTGCCGGTTTCCTCGCCAGCCATGCCGCGAGCCTGCATCCTGTCACGCGCGGCATCATTTCCGGCGCGGAAAAGTTCGATGCGAGCACGCTGTTCCGGGCGCAATATCGCCTCGCGGAGTTGAAACTGGCCATTGCGCCGATCTGGCGGCAGGCGGGCATGCTCGCCGTGCCGACGACGCCCGTTTCGCCGACCGTCGCCGATCTCGCTGCCGATCCGATCGGCCCGAACAGCCGCTGCGGCACCTACACCAATTTCGTAAACCTGCTCGATCTCGCGGCCTGTGCGGCGCCGGGGCCGTTCCGCGCGGATGGCCGCGCGGCGGGCCTCACCTTCATCGCACCATCGGGCGCGGATGGCCGGCTCGCGGCGATGGCGCGCGCCTTCCACCAGGCGAGCGGCGTGACGTTGGGCGCGACGCGCGCGCCGCTTCCCGCCGCGACCGCGTTCGATGATCCCGGCCGCGACGGGCTGATCGAGATCGTCGTCGTGGGTGCGCATCTCTCGGGCATGCCGCTGAACCATGAACTGACCTCGAATGGCGGCGTTTTTCGCCGCGCCCTCCCCACCGCGCCGGATTACCGGCTGCACGCGCTGGCGGGCGGGCCGCCCAGACGCCCCGGCCTCTTGCGCGTGGCAGCGGGCACGGGTCACGCCATCGCGACAGAGGTCTGGGCGCTGCCTCCGGCCGGGTTCGGCCGCTTCATCGCGGGCATTCCCAGCCCTCTCGGCATCGGCACCCTGAAACTCTCGGATGGCACCGCGCCAAAGGGTTTTCTGGTTGAACCCGAAGGCCTGATCGGCTCCACTGACATCTCCCATCTCGGCGGCTGGCGAGCCTTTATCGCCTCGCTCGCAGGCTGAAACGGACCTTCGATGCCACAGAACCCTCCCCCCGATCCCGAGGCCTATGCCCGCCTGATGGCCGATGCAATGGGCCTGCCGCTTGAGCAGGCGGACCTTGCGGAAGTCGCGCGCAATGTCGCGCTCGCCTTCCGGCTGGCTGCGTCCTTCATGGATTACCCCCTGCCGGATGATGCCGAACCGGCCGCGATCTTCGCCGCGCGGGAGCAGGGCCATGGCTGAGCGCGACTGGACGAAGGTGCCAGCCCATGGGATTGCCGCGGCGGTGAAGGCGGGCGAGGTTTCCGCGCTTGCCGTCACCGAGGCGCATCTTGCGCGCATCGCGGCGCTGAACGGCAGGCTCGGGGCCTACACCGATGTCACGGCCGAACGCGCTCGCCACGCTGCAAAGGCCGTGGATGCCAGGCGGGCCAGCGGCAAAGCCCCTGGCCCGCTCGCGGGCGTGCCCTTTGCCGTGAAGAACCTCTTCGATATCGCGGGCCTTTCCACCCGCGCCGGCTCGAAGATCAATCGTGATCATCCGGTTGCGAAGCAGGATGCGACGCTCGTCACGCGGCTCGAGGCGGCGGATGCGGTGCTGCTCGGCGCGCTGAACATGGGCGAATATGCCTATGATTTCACGGGCCGGAACGTGCATGACGGCCCCTCCCGCAACCCGCATGACACCGCGCGGATGACCGGCGGCTCCTCCGGTGGTTCGGCTGCCGCGGCGGCAGGCGGGTTGGCGGCGCTGACGCTCGGTTCGGATACCAATGGCTCGATCCGCGTGCCCTCCGCGCTTTGCGGGCTTTTCGGGCTGAAACCGACTTTCGGCGCGCTGTCACGGGCGCGGACGTTTCCCTTCGTGGCAAGCCTCGATCATCTCGGGCCGATGGCACGCTCCACGCGCGATCTCGCGCTCGCCTTCGACGCGATGGCGGGGCCGGACGCAGCCGATCCCGCTTGCTGGAAGGATGCGCCCAGGCCGGTGCTGCCCGAACTCGATCGCGACCCTTCCGGCCTGCGGATCGCCATTGCAGGCGGCTATTTCCGCGCGATGGGTCATCCGGAATCCTTCGCCGCCGTGGATGAGGCGGCGCGCGTCCTGGGCGCGACCGACACGGTCGAATGGCCGGAAGCCGCCCGCGCCCGCGCGGCCGCCTTCATCATCACCATGGTGGAAGGTGGTGCGCTCCATCGCGAGCGTCTGAAAACGCGAATCGGCGATTTCGACCCCGAGGTGCGCGACCGGCTCGTGGCCGGAAACCTGCTGCCGGGAAGCATGCTGGTGCAGGCGCACAAGTTCCGGCGGCATTACTGCGCGCTGGTCGCGAAGCTTTTCGAGCAGCATGACGTGTTTCTCGCGCCCGCGACCCCCGGCACCGCGCCGCTGGTAGAGCAGAAAACCTTCGTGCTCGATGGCCAGGAACTGCTCGTGCGCGCCAATCTCGGGCTCTTCACGCAGCCGATTTCCTTCGCCGGCCTGCCGGTCGTCACCGCGCCGATGCCTGCGCCGAACGGCCTGCCCCTGGGGGTGCAGGTGATCGCCGCGCCCGGCCGCGAGGATCTCGCCCTGCGGGTCGCCGCGGCGCTGGAGAACGCGGGTGTTGCCGTCTCGAACGTGCCGGAGATCGCCTGATGCTGCAGATCGACATTCCCGAGGTGAAGGCCGAGGTGGAAGCCGCCTTCGCGGAATATGAGCGCGCTCTGGTGACGAATGACGTGGAAACGCTCGATCGCCTGTTCCTGAACAGCGAGAAAACCGTGCGTTACGGCGTCGGCGAAAACCTCTATGGCTATGCCGAGATTGCCGCCTTCCGCGCCGCGCGCTCGCCCGCGGGTCTCGAACGGGCGCTCGAACGCACGCTGATCACCACCTATGGCCGCGACATGGCGACGGCATGGACCCTGTTCCGGCGCGAGAGCATGCAGGGCAAGGTGGGCCGGCAGAGCCAGGTCTGGCTGCGCACGCCGGAGGGCTGGCGCGTGGTCGCAGCCCATGTCAGCGTGATCGCCGAGCCGGGCTGAACGGGCGGGCGGCCAACTCGCCCCCAGGATCGAACATGGCTTCCCGCCCGATGCTTCGCACCGTCGGGAATGACGGGATTACCCCGCGGCACCCTTCATGATGGGCGGCTGGAAGGCAAAGCCCATATCCCACGGAAAATAGATCCAGCTGTCCTGGCTCACTTCGGTGATGAAGGTATCGACCAGCGGGCGGCCCAGCGGCTTCGCATAGACGGTCGCGAAATGCGCGTTCGGCAGCATATCGCGCACGATTTTCACGGTCTTGCCGGTGTCCACGAGGTCATCGAGCACCAGCACGCCCCTGCCGCCATCCGTGCCGGTGATCACGTGGTCGATGCCCTTGAGCACCTGCAACCCGCCCTGATCGGTGTAATTGTGGTAGGAGGCGATGCAGACCGTCTCGATCATGCGCAATTCGAGTTCGCGCGCGATGATCGCCGCCGGAACGAGCCCGCCGCGGGTGATGCAGACGATGGAGCTGAAAGGACCCGAGCCCGCGAGCCGCCAGGCCAGCATTCGGGCATCCCGGTGGAACTGGTCCCAGGAAACCGGGAAGGCCTTTTCAGGAATGGCTTGCGGCGCGGGCGCGGCATTCATGATCAATCTCTCCTGCGGCGAGGCTTGTTCCTGGAGCATGATGTGTTCAGACGGAAGCACATCATGCTCTTATCTTATTATTATCGCATGCTTTTTTGTGAAAAATCGGATTCCACTTTTTCACAGCATGCTCTAGAGCACGTCTCGTTTTGATGGAATCAAAACCGAGCTCTATCTTATTGTTTTGTCGCGTGTTGTTACGCAAAACCGGTATCCACTTTTGCTACAGCATGCTCTAAACCGGTGCCCGATCCGACGAAAGCCCCGCGATCAAGCCAATCACAGCCTTTTCTGCGGCTTCGAGAGCGGCTTCATCGCGGCCCCGCAGCACGATCTGGTTGCGGAACCCGCCGGCCTGGAAGGCCGGATAGGAGCCGATCGACACGGCCGGATGCGCGACCGCGATCTGCCCGAGGCCCGCCGCATAGATCCCTTCGCCAAGCCCGGCGGCATCCACGATGCGGGCGAGCACGCGGGTGCCGGTTTTCAGGCGCGGCGCGACGTCATCGAGCATCGCCTGCATGATGTTCGGCACGCCGGCCATCACGATCACATTGCCAAGCATGAAGCCCGGCGCTTTCGAGATCGGGTTGTCGATCAGCTCCGCGCCAGCCGGAATGCGCGCCATGCGCAGGCGGGCTTCGTTCAGCTCCTCGCGCTTGTAGCGTTCAAGCATGACATTGACCGCGCGCTCGTCGATATCGATCGAGACGCCGAAGGCCCTGGCCACACAATCTGCGGTGATGTCATCATGGGTCGGACCGATGCCGCCGGTCGTGAAGAGATAGGTGTAGCGCGAGCGCAAGGCATTGACCGCACCGACGATCTCTTCCTCCACATCCGGCACCACGCGCACTTCGCGCAGGTCGATGCCGGAATTGGTCAGATATTCGGCAATATAGCCGATATTCTTGTCCTTGGTGCGACCCGAGAGGATCTCGTCGCCGATCACCAGAATGGCGGCGGTCACCTGGTTCATGGAGCACGCTCCAGCACGTGGTTGTTGCGCGTTTCCATGACGCGGCGATAGCCCCTCGAGGCCAGGAAGCCGAGGAGATCGATGCTCCAGCGGCTTTCACCCTTTTCCAGCACGATGGCGCGCGGCCAGAGGCTTGCCGGCGCATCGGTGAGGAAACGCTGGAGAATGATGTCCTCGGCACCTTCCACATCGAGCTTCATCGCATCGATATGGTCGAGGCCCTCATCCTCCACGATGCCGAGCAATGCGCGGGCCGGAACGCGGACGCGGCCCGCGCGATCCTGATTGACGATCTTCACGCTCGCCTCGCCCTGGTTGGCGGGATCGAGAAAGAGCGTGAGTTCGCCGTCACGATCCGCCACGGCCAAAGCCATGGCCTTCACCGTGCCGAAGGGGTTGATGCCGATG
The DNA here is from genome assembly GCA_020252645.1 of Methylobacterium sp. Taxonomy (GTDB): domain Bacteria; phylum Pseudomonadota; class Alphaproteobacteria; order Rhizobiales; family Beijerinckiaceae; genus Rhabdaerophilum. Next base: position 51,527 of record JADCCN010000012.1, read on the forward strand.
TTGAAGATCAACCGGTCGAACACGTCCGGCTGCGGCTCGAAGGCGAGGATGCGCGCATCGCTCCCCGCCCTGGCGGCCAGCGCAAGCGCATAGCCGCCGATATTCGCGCCGATATCGAGAAAGGTGAAACGCTCGCCGATGAGCCCGGCGAGATACCCGCGCTCGGCCGCATCGAAATCCTGCGGCGCAAAGAGGATGCGCTTCTCGCAGACATTGTTGTAGGGCGCGAGGCGGAAGCGGGCGCCGAGGCTCTCCGCATCCACCGGCCTGCCGTCGAGCAGCAGGATCGCGAGCTTGCGGAAGGCAAAGCCGAGGCGCTTGCCCAGCCAGCCGGCAGGCATGGACCGGGTCAGTCCGATGAGACGGGCCACGGCTCCGCGCGGCGCATGCGCGCCCCAACCGGGCGCATTGGTGGAAAGTTCGATCATGGGCTGCCCTTAATCCCGGATCGCGGAAAATGCACGCGGGATTTGCTCGCTCGGCATCCCGCAAGATGGCTCTTGGAGCCGGGCAGCGAACGGACCAGGGCGAAGACTCATGAAGGGAGGCGTTTTGACGCGATGTGAATTTGGTGATCAGATGTTTTCGTTGGGTGCGCAGGAAATCGTCCGATTTTCAAGCAGCCGACGGAGACATATGGCCCAAATTCACCGCGCCTAAGGTGGTGTTGGGCCGAAGGTAGTGTTGGGCCGAAGGTGGTGTTTTGGCGCGCAACTTTCTCGCGAAGGCCAGCCTGGCCGGAGAGAACTCCGCCCTCAGCATCCCTTGCGGAGATTTTCGCGCCAAAACACCATCAAAATCGCAACCCTTTAGGAGTCTTCGCCCTAATCCTTGAAGCATTCCCTTGCCCCTCAGGGCGCGTGAAGCCATATGCGATCCATGAATGATTCCTCCACCCTCGTTCGTCGCCAGCCGGGCTCGATCCGCCTGCACGGGCCGGAAGGCTTCGCGGCCATGCGCAAGGCCGGTCGCCTGACGGCCGAGGCGCTCGACATGCTGGCGCCCCTGGTGCAACCGGGCGTGACCACCGACGCGATCGATCGTGCGGTGTTCGAATTCGCCATGGATCACAAGGCCTTCCCGGCCACGCTCTATTACCACGGCTATCCGCGTTCCTGCTGCACCAGCATCAACCATGTGGTGTGCCATGGCATCCCCTCGGACAAGCCCCTGCGCGAGGGCGATATCGTCAACATCGACGTGACGCTCATCGTCGATGGCTGGCATGGGGATGCGAGCCGCATGTATGCCGTGGGCGAAGTTCCGCGGCGCGCCATGCGCCTTCTCGAGGTCACGCATGAGAGCCTCGAGCGGGGCATGGCGGTCGTGAAGCCCGGCGCAACGCTCGGACATATCGGCGAGGCGATCCAGGCCTATGCGGAGGGCGAGCGCTGCTCGGTGGTGCGGGATTTCTGTGGCCATGGCCTCGGCCGGCTTTTCCATGACGAGCCGAACATCCTGCATTACGGCCGGGCCGGCGAAGGCGCGGTGCTGAAGCCCGGCATGTTCTTCACCATCGAGCCGATGATCAATCTCGGGCGCCCGCATGTGAAGATCCTCGCGGATGGCTGGACGGCCGTGACGCGTGATCGTTCGCTCTCCGCCCAGTTCGAGCACACCATCGGTGTGACCGAGACGGGCGTCGAGATCTTCACGCGCTCGCCGAAGGGGCTGGATTTCCCGGCCCAGCCTGTGCCTCCGAGGCCAGCCACCCTGCCCTGAACGCGCATGACAGACAGTGCATCCCCTCCCTCACGCCCGAAAGGCAAAGGCCAACGCAAGAAAGGCCCGGGGGAAACGGTTTCAAGGACGGATCTGCCTGCGGCAGCCGCCGATGTTCCGCATTACCATGGCCATCGCGAACGCCTTCGTGCGCGCTTTGCCGAAGGGCCGGACCAACTCCCGGATTACGAATTGCTGGAACTCGTGCTGTTCCGCTCCATCCGGCGGGCGGATGTGAAAGGCCTCGCGAAAGCACTGATCGCGCGCTTTGGCAGCTTTGCAGAGGTGATCGCAGCCACGCCCGAGCACCTCGCCGAGGTGAAGGGAGTGGGGGAGTCCGTCGTGCATGACCTGAAACTCATGGAGGCCGCCGCACGGCGCATCAGCCAGGGCGCCATTCGCGGCCGGCAGGTGCTTTCATCCTGGGAGGCCGTGCTCGATTACTGCCGCACCACGATGGGCTTCGCCGAAATCGAACAGCTTCGCGTGCTCTTCCTCGATAAGAAGAACGGCCTCATCCGCGACGAGATGATGCAGAAGGGCACGGTTGACCACACGCCGGTCTATCCGCGCGAGATCATGCGCCGCGCCCTGCAACTCAACGCTTCCGCGATCATCCTCGTGCACAACCACCCCTCCGGCGACACCACGCCCTCACGCGCGGATATCGAGATGACACGCGAGATCATCGAGCATGCCGAAACGCTGGGCCTGACGGTTCACGACCACCTGATCATCGGCCGGAGAGGCCATGCGAGCTTCCGCGCCATGGGCCTTCTGTAAAACAGAGCATTTTCCGATCTGATCGAATGGGATCGGATGCTCTAGAGCATGCTGTGAAAAAGTGGAATCCGGTTTTTCACAAAAAAGCATGCGATAATAATAAGAGAAGAGCATGATGTGCTTCAGTCTGAACACATCATGCTCTAGCTCTTTGTCTGATCGCATTTTCTTGACGCGAACCGGTTCCCATCCCCGCCTCCGCGGGGACATGCTTCGCTTGAAAATGCTCTCTCTTGATCTTGTCGCATTTTCTTGACGCGAACCGGTTCCCACTTCGCTTGAAAATGCTCTAGTCCAAACTTTTCGAACGTTCCGCTTGCAAATGGCGCGCGGCATAACGCGGCGTAAACCTTATTTCGGATAAACAGATCTCTGTGCATTTGTAACAGTGGCGTTGCGTTGGTCCACCGGATGGTTGCGAAGAAATCACAGACCGGAAGCCGGCATCCGGTGTCGATTTGGCTTATCCCGATCGCACTGCTCGTGCTGAGCGTGGTGGGAAGCATCGCTCTTGTTGCCCATTCCGCCGCGACGCGGCAGTTGAGCGTCGAGCTGGAACGCGAAAAACACCAGCTCACGCAAAGCTTTCACTATGAGGCCGAAGGATTGCTCGGCGTTCTTTCGCGTGATGAAGGCCTGGGCGATCTCGTCTCCGGGAACCAGACCCGTGCGGAGCGCGAACGCAGCCTGCAGAACCTGCTGCTCCGGCAGGACCTCGATTACGCCATTCTCGTGAGCCGCCTGGACGGGGTAACGCTGGCGGAAGCCGGCGAGGCCGATGTCATCCCGCAACGCGCGCGCGCGGCTCTGGATCTCGTCGACAATTCCCGCATGCGCGGCTCGGAAGGCGCCACGATCGGCATCGGCCGCGATGCGCGCGTGATGCAGGACGGCACCGGATTGCTGACCTTCGCCACCTTGCCCGTGGGGCGCAATTTCGTGCTGATCGCCACCCGGCCGATCAACACGCTGACCTTGCGCCGCCTCGCGACCATGCTCGCCCTGCCCAACCTCCGTGTCGTTCCCGGGCGTTCCCCGCTCGAAACGAGCCTGCCGATCGCCGGTCAGGACGGGCGCGCGGTGATGTCGGTCATCTGGGATCCGGTGCGCGAAGCCGCCGATATCCTGCGCGAACTCGCGCTTTTCGGCTTGATCGGCACCTGCGTGGTGGCGACCGTCGGCGTGCTGCTCTTCCGGCGCATCCGCCGTAGCACCGAGGAATTGCTGCACCGCGAGGCGCAGGCCAGCCACGAGGCGCGCCATGACGCGCTCTCGGGCTTGCCGAACCGCACGGCGTTCATCGATGCGCTGAAGGAGAACATGGAGCATCTGCCGCATCTCGATCATTCGCTCGCGGTGCTGCTGCTCGATCTCGACAAGTTCAAGGATGTGAACGACACCTATGGCCACGCGGCCGGAGATTGCGTTCTCGTGGAATTCGGCGCGCGCGTGCGCCCGCTCCTGCGCCAGACCGACGTGCTGGCCCGCCTCGGCGGCGACGAATTCGCCGTCCTGCTTCCGAGCGCTCGCTCTCATCTCGATGCGACGCGCCTCGCGCAGGCCATCCTGGATGCCACGGGCCGAGCTTTCGTGGTGGACGGGATCGACATCCGTATCGGCGTCACCATCGGTATCGCGATCGGCCCCGGCGACGGCACGGATAGCGCGACGCTGCTGCGCGCGGCCGATACCGCTCTTTATCGCGCCAAGAATGATGGCCGGAACCGCTTCAACCTCTACGAACACCGGATGAACGAGCAGGAGCGGATGCGCAAGCTTGTGGATGACGAGCTGCGCGGTGCCATCGAGCGCAATGAGCTGACGCTCGTCTACCAGCCGCAGGTGCATGCCGATACAGGCCGAATTGCCTCGGTCGAGGCGCTCGTGCGCTGGCGTCACCCGGTGCACGGGATGATCCCGCCGACCACGTTCATTGCGGCGGCGGAAGAGCGCGGGCTCATCGTGCCGCTGGGCGAATGGGTGATGCGGCGCGCCATGCGCGATGCCGCCCGCTGGCCCAAGTTGCGCGTGGGTGTGAATGTCTCGGCCGTGCAGTTCCGGCAGAAGGATTTCGTGACTTCGGTGATGCGCGTGCTGAAGGAATGCGCGGTTCAATCGCTCCAGCTCGAACTGGAACTGACCGAGGGCGTGCTTGTCGAGGATGCAGATCAGGCCCAGGCGGCGATGATGGAATTGCGCGCGCTCGGCGTGAAGCTCGCGCTCGATGATTTCGGGACAGGTTATTCCTCGCTGATCTATCTGCGGCGCTTCGCCTTCGACAAGATCAAGATCGACAAGTCCTTCCTCGAGCAGATGGAAGCAACGGGCGAAAGCGCGATCCTCGTGCATTCGGTCGTGCATCTGGGGCGCGCGCTCGGCCTCGAAGTCACGGCCGAGGGCGTCGAGACGGAGGAACAGCGCCGTTTCCTGCAGGCCGTGGGCTGCCACCTGCTGCAGGGCTACCTGTTCTCGAAGCCCGTACCCGCCGAGCAGCTCGATGAGTTGCTGCGCAGCGAGGGCGATATCAGCCGCCTGCCCCCGCGCCAGATCGGCGCCGCCTGAATCTCAGACGATCAGGAAGATCAGCGATTTCAGGATCGCGATCGTCACGACGATTGTCAGCAGAACCGCGAAGAAGCCCGTCACCGTGCCGAACACGATGAAGAGGCCGTCGCGTCCCGCAAGGCCAAGGCCCAGCAGGATGACCGCAAGACCCGGCGCGATGCCCCCGAAGAAGGGGATCGGCGCCATCAGGGCTATTGCAAGGATGAGCAGCACCCCGCCGATCACCCGCGAGAGGACCGGCGATGTCAATGCCAGCAGCCTTGGCCGCATCGCGCTTTCCACGGTGCGGAGGGTGGGCGTGGCCCGCTCGACCACCCGCGCAAGATCGCCACGCTTCAGCCGCCGCCGCCCCACCCAGCCCGGCAGCAGCAGGTGATCCTTTCCAATGACCATCTGGAGCGCGACGATACCGATGATGAACCCGCAGAGGATGGGCAAGCCAGGAACCGGCAGCAGATTGGGCAAGCCGAACAGCACCAGCACGATGCCAAAGCTGCGTGAACCCAGCGCGGAAACGATGTCCTCGACGCTGGGTTGCTCGCCCAGAAGGCTGGCATCACCCCTCGGCTGCAGCAGGCCGGCTAGAATTTCGTAGATTCGCAAGAACCGCCCCTGCCCCCAGACATGTCCGACCGGACCGGTTTTAGCGAGGGTTTCGGGCGTTGCAAGCCTCGCCTTCCGCCCGCGAGCGCGGCAGAGCGCTCAGGCCATTCGGGGCAGTATGCCGGAATAGACTTGACGATTGCGTCGAGCTGACGCGTCCTAGGGCCGGGATGGGGCAAGATCGAGTTCGGATGGCAGGTCTTCTGGCGCTGCTGGTGAAAACCGGCATCCCTTTGGATTCACGAGCGGAAGAGCTGGGTTTCTTCGATGCTCCCCCCAAGGCCAAGCGCCTCGGCGTGGCCTTCATCAGCACCAGCGCCTCCGATTGGGCCTTCTATCTGACGAGCGGCGCCAAGCTCGCGCCCTTCTCGGGCCTCGACAAGCCGGGTTTCCGCCTCCTTTACAGCTTCAGCACGAAGTTCCGCGAGCGCGACCCGCTGGTGATCGGCCGGTTCAACCGCTTCGCGGGCGGGCGCATCTTTCTCGGCCATGAGTGGCAGATCGGCGCGCTCTCGATCTCGGCCTATGCCGGGCCAAGCCTCAGCCTCCACTCGCCGCGGGAGCGCGCGGTGACGCGCTACGAGGGACGCCTCGGAGCAGCCGCCATGATCGAGTTCTGGCAGAGCTGGAATAATCACCCCACCCTGCGCGATGGCTTCACCAGCGGCACATTGCTGGTGGATGCCGCGGAAGCCAGCGGCTTCCTGCGCCTGCGCCACGGATTTTCGACCGGGTGGCGCAATACCACGATCGGGCCGGAGGTTTCCTTCTCTGCCGGCAGGCAACGCAGCGTGGGCGGCGTGGTCGGTCGCGATTCCTGGCTCAAGATGCGCATGGGCCTCCATGCCAACGGGCTGAGTTTCGGGAGTTTCGGGCTCAACGGCTCGGCGGGCTACGAATGGCGCCGGAGAGAGCGCTCCTCGGCTTATGCCGAGATCACCGCGCTTTACCATTACTAGAGCATGCTGTGTTCAGACGGAAGCACATCATACTCTTATCTTATTATTATCGCATGCTTTTTTGTGAAAAACCGGATTCCACTTTTGTGAGAGCATGCTCTTGAGCATGATGTGTTCAGACGGAAGCACATCATGCTCTTATCTTATTATTATCGCATGCTTTTTTGTGAAAAACCGGATTCCACTTTTGTGAGAGCATGCTCTAGCCCCTCCGCGGGGCAACCTTATCCAGAAAGGCCGCGGCCTCCTGCCTGATCTCCGCGCGACGTTCAGCTGAGAAGCGCCGGAGATTGCGATAGGGCATGGCCATGCGCGGGTTGTTGCCGAGCTTTCCTTCGTTCTCGATCAGGAAGTTCCAGTAGAGCGGGTTGAACGGGCAGGCCCCGGGACCGGATTTCACAGCCGGATCGTAACGGCAGCCCGCGCAGTAATCCGACATCCGGTCGATATAGGCCCCGGAGGCGGCATAGGGCTTGGAAGCGAGCAACCCGCCATCGGCGAACATCACCATGCCGTGCACGTTCGGCAGTTCCACCCATTCGAAGGCATCGGCATAGACCAGCAGATACCATGCCTCGATCTCGCGCGGCACCACCCCGGCGAGCAGCGCGAAATTCCCCGTGACCATCAGCCGCTGGATGTGATGCGCATAGGCATTGCGCTTCGTGGCCGAGATGCATTCCTTCAGGCAGGCGAGATCGGTCTCGCCCGTCCAGTAGAAATCCGGCAGGGCGCGCCTGGCGCAAAGCGCGTTGGTTTCGGCATAGCCCGGCATCTCGTTCCAGTAGAGGCCGCGCACGAATTCCCGCCAGCCGATCACCTGCCGAATGAAACCCTCGACGGCATTGAGCGGCGCGCGCCCCTCGAGATAGGCCCGCTCCGCCGCGCGGCAGAGCTCCATGGGCGTGAGGAGCCCGATATTCAGCGCGGGCGAGAGCAAAGCATGGTGCAGGAAATCCTCTCCCCGCTTCATCGCATCCTGAAAATCGCCGAAGCCCTCGAGCGCCACCGCGATGAAATGATCCAGCGCCTTGAGCGCCTCGCCCCGCGTCACCGGCCAGCCGAAGGGCGCAAGATCGCCGAAATGATCGGGGAAATGCCGCTCCACCAGCTCCAGAACCTCGCGCGTGATGGCATCGGGCCTGAAACGCAAACGCGGCGGCGGATGGTAGCCCGCGGGGAGCCTCTTTCTGTTCTCCGCGTCGAAATTCCATTGCCCGCCCACGGGCGCATCGCCTTCCATCAGAAGCCCGGTCTTGCGCCGCATCTCGCGATAGAAGAACTCCATCCGGTAGGTTTTCCGGCCTTTCGCCCAGGCCGCGAATTCATCGCGCGTGGCAACGAAGCGATCATCCGCGCGGATTTCCACGGGCGCCGGCATGGTCTCGCGCCATTCGAGCATCATCTGCCACACACGCCATTCGCCGGGCTCGGTGACGATGACCCGATCCGGCTCGTGGCGCAGAAGCGCCCGGCGCAACTCGCCCTCGAAAGAGCCGGTATTGCCCTGATCCTCCAGCGTCACATAATCGACCGTGATCCCCTCGCCGCGCAGCTCTTCCGCAAAATGCCGCATGGCCGAGAAGATCAGCGCGATCTTCTGCTTGTGATGGCGAACGTAAGTCGCTTCGGCGGCGACCTCGACCATCAGCACCACATCACGCGCCGGCTCGAGATCGGCAAGGCTCGAGATCGACCGGGTAAGCTGGTCGCCGAGCACGAGGCGCAGGATCTTCATGCGTTTTTCCGCTTTCTTGCGTCCATGCGGCAGCGGTCGGAGCAGAATTTCACCTCATGCCACAGCTTTTCCCACTTTTTCCGCCAGGTGAACGGGCGGCCGCAGGCGAGGCAGGGCTTTTCGGGCAGGTTCTGCTTCTTCACGCCGCGCGGCAAGACAGGCTCCTCACAACTCAGCCCTTCGTGCGCAGCGTCGAGCGGCCGCCATCGACCGCGAAGACCTGCCCCGTGATCCAGCCGGACTGACCACCCGCGAGAAAAGCCGCAAGTCCGGCAACATCATCCGCCTCGCCCAGACGCTGCAGCGCATGCATCTCGCCGATGGCCTTCGCCATGGCCTCGTTGCCGGTCAGCGCCTTGGCGAGCGGCGTCCTCGTGAGCGAGGGCGCGATGGCATTCACACGCACCTTGGGGGCGAGTTCAGCGCCCAGCGCCTTCACAAGGCCCTCCACTGCGCCCTTCGCCATGGAAACCGAGGCATGCGCCGTGAAGCCCTGCGCCACGGCAACCGTGGAAAAAAGCACCACCGAACCCGTGGCATCCGCCGCCTTCAGCGCCGGCAAGGCCGCCTGCACCGCAAGGGCGGCGCCGAGGGCATTGACCTGAAAATCAAGCGTGAAATCCGCTGCCGTCAGCCGCTGCACGGGCTTCAGATTGATGGTGCCGACCGCATAGACCAGGGCATCGAGGCTCGAAAATCCGCTCTCGGCCATCACCCGGGCGAAGAGGCCGGGCTCCGTCACGTCGCCGGCCGTGAATGTCGCGCCGAGAGGTTCGGCGACGCCTGCGAGCCTGCCCGCATCGCGCCCCACGAGATGCAGGCGAAAGCCTTGCGCGCAAAGCTGCTTCGCCGTCGCAGCACCGATCCCGCCCGCGCCGCCATAGATCAAGGCTGTTCTGGTCATGAAAATCCCGTCCGTCACCGGGTCAACGCGCCCGCCCAACCCTTACGTGCGAGCAAGCGCGTTCGGACCAGCGGCGCGCGCAAGATCAGCGCGCGTATCGATATCGGCGAGGCTGCCGGGATCATCGACCGGCACGAGGGCGATATCGCCCCGCGCCTGCAGGAGCTTTCGCGCGCCCTGATCGCCGGAGAGGGCCGCGAGTTCCGGGAAAACCTTGCGCATCAGAAGCACCGGATGCGCCCAATCCCTGCCGAAAACCGGCACGAAAGCGGCCATTTCCGGTGCGGCTTGCGCGGCTTTCTCGAGAGCCTGAAGCGTGTCGCGGGTTATCAGCGGCATGTCGCCCAGCAGGATGAACGCGCCGTCGATCCCTGGTGGAAGCGCTGCGATCCCCGCCTTCAGCGAGGTCGAAAGGCCATCTGCGAAATCCGGGTTATGCGCGGTGCGGATGCCCGCCGAATGCGCGAGCGCTTCTATTCTTCCGCGCTCGGCCCCCGTGACAACCAGGCGATCCCCGAACGGATAATCCCGCGCCCGTTCAAGCACATGCACGAGGACTGGCCTGCCCCTGAAATCCGTCAGAAGCTTGTGTCCATCCTCGAAACGGGAGGATCGACCGGCCGCGAGGATGATGGCGCCGAGCCTCACATCTCCTCTCCCGCGCGCGGTTGCGGCCGCGAGATGATCTCCATGAGGAGCCCGCCGACGCCCATCGCGCGGATATCCCGCGCCGTCACCGGCAGATCGGCGAAAAGCCGCTCCAGAACCCAATCGAAGCCGTTCTCCGCCGGGGAGCGCGCACAGCCCGGCGCTCCGAGCGCGGGCCTGCCCGCCCATTCCGCGACAAGCAGCAGGTTGCCGGGATCGACCGGCATGCCCAGATGGATGACGCGACCGCCAGTCGCCTCCATCGCGGCGGGGATGACGTCGCGCCGGTCGGAAATCGCGGCGGCACCGAAGACGATGAGGAAGTCGAAGGCTTTCGGATCAAGTGCTTGCAACGCCTCGACCAGAGCCTCCTTCCGATGCGGGAGGCGATGCTCGAAGGCGATCTCGCCGCCCAGGGAAGCCACCCGTTCGGCTGTGACAAGCGCGGTCTTGTTCAGCACTGAAGACTTCATTCCGGGCGTTGCGAGCAGGATGAGCCCCACCCTTTTGGGACGGAAGGCCGCCAGGCGGATCGGCGGCTTCGCGAGCGCCTTGCGCCCCGCTTCCACCACCGCGCCGGGCAAGGCAAAGGGAATGATCTTCACCGTACCCACCATCTCATCCGCCTTCACGCGGCGATAGGGCGGCAAGGTCGCGAGCGTCAGCCCCTCATCCAGCGCATTGAAAGCGTGGATGGCGGGCTCATCCAGCACCAGCACGCCATTGGCCTCGGAGAACAGGTTGACGCGGCCGGTGAAGGCCTCTGCACATCGGATTCCCGGCCCGGCGGCAAGGCTCGCAAGCAGCCGCGCGGCCTCATCCTCCGCCACGTCACCGGGCGCGAGCCGCGCGATGGTGACCTCGGACACGCCCGCCCGTGCGAGGCCCTGGCAATCTTCCGTGCTCAGCACATGGCCTTTGGGGAGCACCCCCTCCCCGGCCTTGACCTTGTGCGCAAGCACGCCGCCCGCGGCTTCGGCGACGGGGATGGTGCCGAAGAACATCACGCAGCCCGGCGCTTCGCGCGCATGGCGGAGATGATCTCGCCAAGGATGGAGACGGCGATTTCCGGCGGGCTGACCGCGCCGATATCGAGGCCGATCGGCGCATGGATGCGCGCGATCTCATCAGCGGTAAACCCCTGCGATTGCAAGCGTTCCACGCGCTTCGCATGGGTCTTCCGGCTGCCGAGCGCGCCGATGTAGAAACACTGCGCTTTCAAGGCCGCGACCAAACCCGGATCGTCGATCTTCGGATCATGCGTCAGCGCCACGAAGGCCGTGAAACGATCCGGCCTCACGCGGGTGAGGGCCTGATCCGGCCATTCCGCGAGGAGCATCACGTTGGGGAAGCGCTCGGGCGTCGCGAAAGCCGTGCGCGGATCGATGATCGTGCAATCGAGCCCCGCGAGACGCGCCATTTCGGCCAGCGCCTGACTGATATGCACCGCGCCCGTGACGATGAGCCTGACAGGCGGAAGGTGGACATTGAGGAAGAACCGACGATCCTCAACCTCCACCATGCCGCTTCGACCGGTGCGAAAGGCCTCCAGAAGCTGCTCCGCGTAATATTGGCCGCTCACTTCTTCCGGCGAGAGAACCACCACTCGATCGCCCGGCTCAAGACCGGCTTCAAGCGCGGTAACAACGGCCACTGGCTCGCGATTGGCAATCCGCCGGTTGAGCTCCACGAGATCGTCGAGATTCATGTCACAGGCTCCACCCGCACGGCGATCTTGCCACCGCAGGAAAGGCCCACGCGCCAGGCGGTCTCGTCGGCCACGCCGAATTCGAGATTGCGCGGCTCGCCGCTCGCGATCACCTCCAGCGCTTCCGCCACCACCGCGCCCTCGACGCAGCCGCCGGAGACCGAGCCTTCGAAATTGCCTTCCGAGTCAATCACGAGGTGCGAGCCTACCGGGCGCGGCGCGGAGCCCCAGGTCTCGATCACTGTAGCAATCGCCACCCCTCGCCCCGCCTTGGCCCAAGCCTCGGCACGCGCCAGCAATTCGGAATCGTTCAGGGTCAGGTCCTTGAGGGTCATGCCGCACCTCTCTTCAGAAAACGTCGCGGGTCCGCTTCCGCACTGCGCGAGACGGAAAGCGCCTCACAGAGATCGCCCATCGCGGCGAGATTATGAAGCGTGCGGAACTCGTCAACCGCCGGCAGCATGGCGCGGATGCCCGCGGCTTTCGCCTCGAAGCCATCGAACCGCAGAAGCGGGTTGAGCCAGATGAGCCGGCGCGACAGGCGGTGCAGCCGGCCCATCTCGCGCGCGAGTTCGTCCGTGCCCTCGCGTTCGAGGCCATCCGTGATGAGCAGAACGATCGGCCCGCCCGCCATCACGCGGCGCGCGTGAAGACGATTGAATTCGTGCAAGGCCTGCCCGATCCGCGTGCCGCCATCCCAGTCGCGCACCATTTTCGAAGCGCCGGCGAGCGCCAGTTCCGGATCGCGCGTGGTGCGCAGGGCGCGGCTGATGTTGGTGAGTTCGGTCGCGAAAGTGAAGGCATGCACGCGCCGGCCAGTTTCCGCCAAAGCATGCAGGAAATGCAGGAAAATCCGCGAATACTGGCTCATGGAGCCCGAGATATCGCAGATCGCGACCAGCGGCGGCATCTCCTCGCGGCGCTGCCGGCGCTCCAGCGAAAGCCCCGCCCCGCCGCCGCGCATCGAGGCGCGCAAGGATGCCCGCATGTCGAGCGAAGCCCCGCGGGGATGCGCGATGAAGCGCCGCGTTTTCACGGTGTGAAGCGGCAGCGTGAGCCGCGCGATCTGGCGCTTCGCCTCGGCGATTTCGGCGCTCGTCATGCCCTCGAAATCGCGCTGGCGGAACACTTCGATGTCGGAAACGGTGAGGCGGGAATCGAGATCGAGTTCTTCCTTCGGCTTCGCATCCGCCGGGGGCTCGCGGTTCTCATACATCGCATCCGCGAGGCGGCGCAAAGTGTTCCTGCGCTTGTCCTCGGGGTTGGTCGGCGCGATGGGCATCAGAACCGACATCATCTTCTCGACCAGCGCCCGCCTGCGCCAGAACAGCCGGAAGGCCTGATCGAAAAGCTCGGCATCGGGCCGGCGCTTCACGAAAACGCTTTCGAGCGCGGCGCGGAATTCCTCGCGATGCCCCAGACCAATGGCCTCGACGGCGGAGACGGCATCCAGCGCCGCACCCGGCCCCACCTTCATGCCGGCCGCGCGCAATGTTCTGGCAAAAAACACAATGTTTTTTGCCAGGTTCCCGCCGATCGCGGTTTCAGGCGCGCGCGCCACGACGCACCTCGACCGCGTAGCCGCGCGGTCCCTTCAGCGAGACGATGGAATCGCCCGGGCCAATCTCGCCGAGTTCCTGCTCGCGATCCGGCAGGATGGCGGTCGCCTTGCCGCCGGTGAAAACAATCACCTGATCCCCCTGCCGGAGCGCGGCCTCGGCCCAGCGACGCAGGTCCCCGAGGTAAGGCTCCTGCCGCCAGTTGCCGGGAAAGCCGGGATCGACCGTCACCGCCAGGGAATTCGTGCCGGGATAGATGGAAAGCACGAATTTCGCGATTTCCGGCTTCCATTCCGGGCCAAGATCGGGGTTTTCGAGCCATTGGCAATCGAAGGCGCGGCATAGCCCGGGCCTCGTCTCGTGGATGCCGCAGCCCCGGCCCTGCACCACATGCGGGCACCATTTGCCCGCCGGCTTTTCGAGCGGCGGCACGGGAAACAGCTTGCAGCAGAGCGTGCAGGTTCCGCAGGTTTTCGGGGTCATAAAGCCTTGCCCGTCATTTCACGCTCTTGATCTCATCGAGGATCTGCTTGGCGAGCCCCGTCTGCATGCGCTGGATGTCATCCTGCACCTTCAGCAGCGCGCCGAGGGTATCGGAAACGATCTCGGGATCGAGCGCCACGGCATCGAGTTCCACCAGAGCGGTCGCCCAATCGAGCGTCTCGGCCACACCCGGCGCCTTGAAGAGCTCCTCCTGCCGAATCGCCTGCACGAAGGCGACGATCTGCTTCGAGAGCCGCGCCGGCACGGCCGGAACCTTCGCGGCGAGGATCGCAAGCTCGCGCTTCGCGTCGGGGTAATCCACCCAATGGTAGAGGCAGCGGCGCTTCAGGGCATCATGCACCTCACGCGTGCGGTTGGAGGTGAGGATGACGATGGGCGGCTTTTCCGCCTTCACCGTGCCGATCTCGGGGATGGTTGCCTGGAAATCCGAGAGGATTTCGAGGAGAAAAGCCTCGAAGGCGGCATCCGTGCGGTCGAGTTCGTCGATGAGCAGCACGGGCGGGCCGGCAGGATCGGGCTCCAAAGCCTGCAGCAGCGGGCGGCGCAGCAGGAAGCGGTTCGAGAAGACATCCGCCGCAAGTCGATTGCGATCCGTTTCGCCCGCGGCCTCGCCGAGGCGGATCGCCATCATCTGCCCGGCATAATTCCACTCATAGAGCGCGGAAGCCGCATCGAGCCCCTCATAGCATTGCAGGCGGATGAGCTTGCGCCCCAGGCCGTTCGCCAGAACCTTCGCGATCTCGGTCTTGCCCACGCCGGCCTCGCCCTCGAGGAAGAGCGGCCGGCCCATGCGGAGGGCGAGGAAAACCACCGTCGCGAGCGCCGTGTCGCCCACATAATTCCGGCTCGCGAGCAGGGCCTTCGTCTCGGTGATGGAAGCGGGGGGAGCGATCATCAAAACGCTTTCGGCAGGAAGGAATACTGACAGGACATGTCAGCATGGAAATGGTAGGACGAAAGGGCGCTTCGTTCCGCCAGCGCCCTCCCACGCGATCTGAACAGGATATCCACGATGAACACGAAAGAAACCGCCGAAGCCTTCACCGCTCTTCTCAAGTCCGGGGATCATGAAGGCGCCGCTAAGAAATTCAACGCCGAGGATATCGTCAGCCTTGAGGCGATGAAAGGCCCGATGGCCGAGTGCCGGGGCCGCGCCGCGGTAGAAGCCAAGAGTGACTGGTTCTATGCCAATCACACGATCCACGAGGTCACGACCGAAGGACCGTTCATGAATGGCGAGCAGTTCGCCGTGCGATTCCAAATGGATATCACGACCAAGGCGACGGGTGAGCGCATGAAATCCGCCGAAATCGCCCTCTACACCGTGAAGCACGGCAAGATCATCGAGGAACGGTTCTTCTACTGAACCATTCAGCCGCCGGGCCGGAAACGGACCGGCGGCACGTTTGCCGGATCATTTCACATTGGCCGCATCCACCGCGCGCTTCGCCATCACCCCGATGAGGTGGCTGCGATATTCCGCCGAAGCATGGATGTCGGAGTTCAGGTCCTTCGCGGGAGGGGTCTTCACGCCATCAAGCGCCCTCGAATTGAAGCGCGCCTTCAGCGCCGCCTCCGCCGCCTCCCAGCGGAACACACCATCCGAGCCGGCACCGGTGACCGCGACGCGGACCACACCGCCCTTCTTGGCGACCGCGACACCGACCATCGCATAGAGCGAGGCCGGGTTGCGGAACTTCGCATAAGCGAATTTCCCGCCTGTCGGCACGATGACCTTCGTGATGATCTCGCCCTCGTCAAGCGCGGTCGAGAACATGCCGGTGAAGAACGCGTCGGCGGCCATCCGCCGCTTGCTGGTCACGATGGTCGCACCCAGCGCGAGCATCGCGGCGGGGTAATCCGCGGCGGGATCGTTGTTGGCGATCGAGCCGCCGATCGTGCCCTTGTGGCGCACATGCGGGTCGCCGATGCCACCCGCGAGAGCCGCAAGGCCCGGCAGGAGGGTCTGCACGAGCGCCGAGCCCGCGACTTCGGCATGCGAGGTCGTGGCACCGATCACCAGCGTGCGGCCCTTCTGCGTGATGCCCGCAAGTTCGGGGATCCCCGTGAGATCAATGAGCGCCGAAGGGCTGGCGAGGCGCTGCTTCAGCGTCGGGATGAGCGTGTGCCCCCCCGCGAGAAGCTTGGCATCGCCACTCTTCGCGATCAGGTTCGCGGCCTGCCGCAGGCTGGTGGGACGGTGAAAATCGAAAGCATACATAATCTTGTTTCCTTTCAGGAAAGTCCCTCGCAAGGGCCCGGATGCCCGTTCGGGCCATGGCCGGAGCCTCGCCGGGAAACCGGTTTTCGTGTCACTCCGCCGCCTTGGCGAGGGTCGCCTGCGCCGCCTTCCACACCGCCTGCGGCGTGGCCGGCATCGCAACATTCTCGTGGCCGAGCGCATCGGTGATCGCGTTCATCACCGCCGCGGGGGCCGCGATCGCCCCTGCCTCGCCACAGCCCTTGATGCCCAGCGGGTTCGAGGGGCAGGGCGTGATGGTCGTGCCGATCGCGAAGCTCGGCAGATCCGCCGCGCGCGGCATGGCATAATCCATGTAGCTCGCGGTGAGCAGCTGGCCGTTCTGATCATAGATCGCGCCTTCGAGCAAAGCCTGGCCCACGCCCTGCGCGATGCCGCCATGCACCTGCCCCTCGACGATCATCGGGTTGATGATGTTGCCGAAATCGTCGACGGCGGTCCATTTCTCGATTTGTGTCACGCCGGTCTCGGGGTCGATCTCGACCTCGCAGACATGCACGCCCGAGGGGAAGGTGAAGTTGGTGGGATCGTAGAACGCCCCCTCCTTCAGCCCCGGCTCGAGCTGCTGGCCCGTAAACTTGTGGGCAATATAGGCCTGAAGCGCGACAGAGCCGAAATCAATCGCCTTGTCCGTGCCCTTCACCGAGAACTTGCCATCCTTGAACTCGATATCGGCCTCGCTGGCCTCGAGCACGAAGGATGCGACCTTCTTGGCCTTGGCCTCGATCTTGTCGAGCGCCTTGGCGATCGCGCTCATGCCCACCGCGCCGGAGCGGGAGCCATAGGTGCCCATGCCCATCTGCACCTTGTCGGTGTCGCCATGGACGATGGACACATTGTCGATCGGAATGCCCAGGCGATCCGAGACAAGCTGCGCGAAGGTGGTCTCGTGGCCCTGCCCGTGGCTATGCGAGCCGGTGAGGATTTCCACGGTGCCGATGGGGTTCACGCGGACTTCCGCCGATTCCCACAGGCCGACGCCCGCGCCGAGCGAGCCCACCGCCGCCGAAGGCGCGATGCCGCAGGCCTCGATATAGGCGGAATAGCCGATGCCGCGCAGCATGCCGCGCTTCGCGCTGTCGCGCTTGCGCTTCGCAAAGCCCTTGACGTCATGCATGGCCAGGGCCTTGGCGAGCGAAGCGTTATAATCCCCCGCATCATAGCACATGATGACCGGGGTCTGGTGCGGGAACTTCCGGATGAAGTTCTTGCGGCGGAAATTCGCCGGCTCCTCCCCCAGTTCGCGCGCCGCGACTTCCACCATGCGCTCGATGACGAAGGTCGCCTCCGGGCGGCCCGCCCCGCGATAGGCATCGACCGGCGCGGTGTTGGTGTAAACAGCCTCGACCTCGCAATAGATGGCCGGGATATCATATTGCCCCGAGAGCAGGGGCGCATAGAGATAGGTCGGCACCGAGGAGGCGAAGGTCGAAAGATAGGCGCCGAGATTGGCGCGGGTCTTCACGCGAAGGCCGAGGATCCTGCCATCCTCGCCGATGGCCATCTCGGCATGGGTGAGATGGTCACGGCCATGGGCCACGCAGAGGAACTCCTCCGTGCGGTCCGCCACCCATTTCACCGGACGGCCCACCTTCTTCGCGGCCCAGACGCAGACCGTCTCCTCGGCATAGATGAAGATCTTCGAGCCGAAGCCGCCGCCGACATCCGGCGCGATCACCCGGAGCTTGTGCTCCGGCGCGATGCCGATGAAAGCCGAGAGCACAAGGCGGGCCACATGCGGGTTCTGCGAGGTGGTGTAAAGCGTGAAGGCATCGTTGCCGGGATCGTAATCGCCAATCGCCGCGCGAGGCTCCATGGCGTTCGGCACGAGGCGGTTATTCGCAAGGTCAAGCCGGGTGACGTGCTTTGCCTTCTTGAAAGCCGCATCCACCGCCGCCTTGTCGCCGAGATGCCAGTCGAAGACCTGGTTATCCGGCGCGACATCATGGATCGCCGGCTGGCCCTTCTTCGTGGCGCTCGCAAGATCGACGACCGGAGCGAGCTTCTCGTAATCGACCTCGATCGCTTCCATGGCATCCCTGGCCTCGGCGAGGGTATCGGCGATCACAACGGCGACGTGGTCTCCGACATAGCGCACCTTGCCCTGCGCCAAGGCCGGATGCGCGCCCGCCTTCATCGGCGAGCCATCCTTGTTATGAATCATCCAGCCGCAGATGAGGCCGCCGATCTTGTCCTTCGCGATGTCGTCGCCGGTGAGAATCGCGAGCACGCCAGGCATGGAAGCGGCCTTCTTCGTGTCGATCTTCCTGATATTCGCATGGGCGTGCGGCGAACGCAGGAAACAGGCATAGGCCTGCCCCGGACGGTTGATGTCATCCGTGTAATTGCCCTTGCCGGTGATGAAACGGAAATCTTCCTTGCGCGGAACGCGTGCGCCAATTCCAGTAGCAGACATGATGCTCCTCCCGAGCTCGCCGCCTTCGGCCGGGACTGGCCCGGTTTCGCGGCTTGATGTATCAAACCCGTCATATCCGGCCGGGCCGCGCCCGACCCCGAGATGTGCGCCTTATTCGGCCGCGACCTTCATGCCGCCCATGGCGGCGGCACCGGCCTGAATGGCCTTCACGATGTTGTGATAGCCCGTGCAGCGGCAGATATTGCCTTCGAGCTCATGGCGGATGGTCTCTTCCGAAAGGTTCGTGCCGAGGCGGTTCACCATGTCGATCGCGGCCATGATCATGCCTGGCGTGCAAAAGCCGCATTGCAGGCCATGGTGCTCGCGGAAGGCGGCCTGCATCGGGTGGAGATCCGCACCGCTCGCAAGGCCCTCGATGGTCACGACATCCGCCCCGTCGCAGGACAAGGCCAGCAACGTGCAGGACTTCATGGCCTTGCCGTTCACATGCACCACGCAGGCTCCGCACTGGCTGGTATCGCAGCCCACATGCGTGCCCGTGAGACGCTGGTGGTCGCGCAGGAACGACACGAGCAACGTGCGGGCATCCACCTCGCCGCTCACCGCCCTGCCGTTCACTTTCATACTGACTCTGGGCATGACCCCTCCCTTTTTCGCCAATGGGGCGAAATTGTTGCAGTTTTGGGCCTTTCCTCCGGGCCGCTTCGCTGTTGGCGCGCGAATTCGGGGCCGATTTCGGCCATGTGAACTTATTCCAACTTCATGGTCAAGCCGCATCCGGCGCTTGCCAACGAAAGTTGATTGCCGGAAAAATGCGGCCCATTGCCGCCAACCGAGTTGAAGCGCCATGCCACCCGAGACCATCCGCCTCGCTTTCGACGACATCATCTTCCGCGTGACCTGCGAGGGGCCGAGAGGGGCGGACCCGATCCTGTTCTCGAATTCGCTCGGCGCGGCACTGGAGATGTGGGACGCGCAGGCCGCCTTCTTCGCGAGCACGCACCGGGTGATACGGTATGATGTGCGCGGCCATGGCGAGACCGGCGCGACGCCCGGCCCCTATTCGCTGGCGCAGCTCTCCCAGGATGCCCTGCGCATCCTGAATGCGCTGCATATTCACAAGGCCCATTGGGTCGGCTGTTCCATGGGCGGCATGGTGGGCCAGTGGCTGCTGACGCACCATCGCGAGCGGATCGGCAAGGCCGTGCTTGGCAACACCGCCGCCTGGATGGGCCCGCCCGCGACCGACTGGAACGCGCGCATCCGCATGGCGCATTCGAAGGGCATGGACCCCATCGCCGAAGCCATGAAGCTCCGCTGGTTCACGAAGCGCTTCAACGAGGCGAACCCGGCGGAGGTGACCCGCGTGACCGACATGGTGCGGAAAGCCTCCCCCACGGGCTATGCCGGCTGCGCGGCGGCGATCCGCGACATGGACCAGCGCGAGAGCATCAGGGGCATCACCAACGAGGTGCTCGTGCTGATCGGCGGCGAGGACCCCGCCACGACGCCCGCGATGGGCGACCTCATGGCGCGGAACATTCCGGGCGCGAAGAAGGTTGTTATTCCTGCGGCGCATATATCGAATTGCGAAATCCCCGAGGCCTACAACGCGGCAGTGGCGGAATTCCTCGGGCGCTGACCGGCTTTCCCGGTCCGCTTTCCCGGAAGCATCGCCAAGCCGCGATTGCAACCCTGTCCGCGGGATCGGGTCACGAGCCTTGATCTTCGGCGAAAGCCGCCGGCAGCGATGCCGGCGGGCGCTTGCGCCCATCTCTTGCGATGCGGCTTTGGGAGAGGCGCATCATTCCGGCGCGGATTTCCCCGAACTCATGCCGCCCGCAACAAGCCACCCGCAACAAGCCGCCCGGGACAAGGCGGCCTCCGTTTTTCAGGCATGATCCGGAAGGTGCAGAACGCGATAACCGCGGCGGTGATAGACCAGCGGCTCCGCATCTGCGCCCGCCTGCGCCGCGAGCACTTCGCCCACCACCACGAAATGGCTGCCGACCTGCCGCAGATCCTGCACCTTGAGCGCAAAGCGCGCGAGAGCCCCGACGAGCAGCGGCGCGCCGCCCGGACCCTGCTGCCATTCGCCATGGGCGAAACGCTCGTCCATCGAGAGGCCTGAGCAGGAAAAATGCCGCGCCAGAGCGACATGGCCGGCCGCGAGCGTGTTCACCGAGAAGGCCCCGTTCGCCGTGAGAATGCCCGCCGTGCGGCTCGTGGCGATGAGGCAGACAATCAGGCTCGGCGGGCTATCCGAAACGGATGTCACGGCGGTTGCCGTCAACCCCGCGCGACCCGCCGGACCATCGGTCGCGACGACATGCACCGCGCCGGCCACGCGGCTCATCGCCTCCCGAAACGCTTGAGGACCACCGCCGGCAACGGGCGGCTCGGGATGAGGATGGGGATGGGAATTCACGCGCAGATGCCGCCTTCTTGATGCGCCCCCTCATGTGAGCCTTTCTCGCGAAACTGCAAGGCCCTTGCGGCGGGAAGGCGCTTGCCAGCCCGCCGCGAATTCGCGCAATCTTTCCGCGTGCAACATGCAGGGGAGCCACCGTGCCGCGTGACGCGCCTTCCAAGGTGCTGCATATGATCCCCTTCACATCATTCCCTGCACATCATTCCCTGCACATCATTCCCTGCAGGCGACAACCGGCAGGCGAAAAGAACCAGAACCGGCAGAAGATGACCCTCACCCTCACTCCAGAAGAACGCGCGATGCTCGCCGACGAGGCCGGCCATGCGCCGGCACTGGCCCTGCGCATCGTGGCCGAAACCGCGCGCCTCATGGGGGCGGAAAAGCTCATTCCCGTGGCTTCCGCCCATATCGACGGCGCGCTCTACCACGGCGATTCCGGCACGCTCTTTGCCGAGAGGCTGGTGGAACTCGGCGCCAAGGTTGCCGTTCCCGCCACCCTCAATGTCGGGGGGCTCGATCTCGCCTGCGGGGCGAAGACCCGGCTGCCTCCACACCAGCATGACATGGCGCATCGGCTGATGATGGCCTACGAGGCCATGGGCTGCGAACCCTCCTGGACCTGCGCGCCCTATCAGGCGGGGCATCGGCCGGCCTTGGGCAGCGATGTCGCCTGGGGGGAATCGAACGCGGTCGCCTTCTGCAATTCCGTGCTCGGCGCACGCACCAACCGCTACGGCGATTTCCTCGACATCGCTTGCGCCATCGCCGGGCATGCGCCCTATTACGGGCTGCACAAACCGGAAAACCGCCGCGCCACCTTCATGCTCGATTGCTCCGGCCTCAGCGCCGCGTTGCGCGGGTCGGATGTGCTCTGGCCGGTCATCGGCACGCTCTACGGGCAGGAGGCGGGGACGGCGGTGGGTGTCGTCACCGGCCTTGCAGGCTTCGCGACCGAGGATCGCCTGAAAGCGTTCGGCGCGGCCGCCGCCTCCGCCGGCGCGGTGGGGCTCTTCCACATTCTCGGCGTGACGCCGGAAGCGCCGGATATGAAAACCGTGACGGGCGGTGCCGAAAATCTGCCGGTCATCCCCGTGACGCCGGAACGGCTCGCCAAGGCGCGCGGCGGACTTTCCACCACGCAATCCAGCGCAATTGATGCGGTGGCGATCGGCTCGCCGCATTGCTCGGCGGAGGAGTTGCGCGAGGTGCTTCAGCGGCTATCCGGGCGCAAGGTCGCGCGGCCCTTCTATGCCTGCACGGGGCGGCATGCGCTGCTTGCCCTCGCCCGGCCCGAGCGCCAGGCGCTGATCGATGCCGGGGTGACGCTGGTGGCCGATACCTGCATCGTGGTGACCCCCATGCTCGCCGAGATCGCCGGCGTTCTTGCAACGAATTCCGGGAAATTCGCGCATTATGCGCCCGGAAACACAGGCTATGCGGTGCGCTATGCGAGCCTTGCGGAATGTGTCGATGCGGCCGTTTCCGGCCATCTGGCCAACGAGACGGGGGCCTGGTCATGATGCGCGCCGAACCGCTCTTTCCCGATCACAAGGGCCCGGCCGAAGGCCCCGTGCTGGCGCTCACGGCTCCCCTGTCCTTCTGGGGCGGGGTTGACCCGGCGACAGGCCGCATCATCCAGGTGCGGCATCCACAATGCGGGCGGAGCATCGCCGGAACGGTGCTGGCGCTTCCCGGCACGATCGGTTCGTCCTCCTCCTCCGCCGTGCTGCTCGAACTGATCCGTCTCGAGATCGCGCCGGCGGCCTTGCTGCTCGCCGCGCCGGATGCGATCCTGCTCATCGGCTGCGTCGTCGGGCGCGAGATGGGCTGGAGGCCGCCGCCCGCCTTCCGTCTCGACGAGGCCGGGCAGGCGCGGCTTCCGGCCGGGCAGATCCTGATTCTCGCGGATGGCGAAATCCGGACCCCATAAACGAACACGAACGAGCAAGAAGATGGCAAGGCATACGTTTTTCTGCGTGGATGGCCATACCTGCGGCAATCCCGTGCGCATGGTCGCGGGCGGCGGCCCGGTGCTGAACGGCGCGACCATGAGCGACAAGCGCGACGATTTCCTCGCCCGCCATGACTGGATCCGCACTGCCCTGATGTTCGAGCCGCGCGGGCATGACATGATGTCCGGCTCGATCCTCTACCCCGCGACGCGGCCGGATTGCGACATCGCGATCCTCTTCATCGAGACCTCGGGCTGCCTGCCCATGTGCGGGCACGGCACCATCGGCACCGTGACCTTCGCGCTGGAACAGGGGCAGGTGAAGCCGAGAACACCGGGCATCCTGCGGCTTGATACGCCCGCCGGCCTCGTGGAAGCGCATTACACCGAGGAAGGCGGCCGGGTGACAAGCGTGAAGCTCATCAACATCCCCTCCTTCCTCTACAAGACCGATGTGGAACTGGATGTGGCGGGTTTCGGCAAGCTGGTCGTGGATCTCTCCTATGGCGGGAATTTCTATGCCATCGTCGATCCCCAGCCCGCCTTCCGCGACATGGCCGACCTCAATCCCTCGGATATCCTGCGGCTGAGCCCGCGCGTGCGCGAAGCCGTGAACCGCACCATCCCCTGCGTGCACCCGGAAAACCCCGCCATCCGCGGCTGCCGGCATGTGCTCTGGACCGGCGCGCCAACCGTTCCGGGGGCGACCGCGCGCAACGCCGTGTTCTACGGCGACAAGGCCATCGACCGCAGCCCCTGCGGCACCGGCACCTCCGCGCGCCTCGCGCAATGGGCGGCGAAGGGGCGCATCAAGCCCGGCGAGACCTTCGTGCATGAGAGCATCATCGGCTCGCTGTTCCAGGCGCGGGTCGAGGGCGAGACGACGGTTGGCGGCTTTCCGGCCATCATTCCCTCCATCGAGGGCTGGGCGGTGATGACCGGATTGAACACGATCTTCGTCGATGACCACGATCCCTTCCGCCACGGTTTTGTCCTGGCGGATCGCCAGCAAACCTGAGTGCTGATCCACGGTTTGTGAAACTCGCCATCAAAGCGTCAATCTTTGGCGGAATCCTCAGCCGGATCGCCCGTTTGCGGGATTGATGCCGTGCGCGACTTGCTCCACTTGTTGAGAGGCTCGCATTGCAGCGGTTGATATCCGCTGATAGCGTCGAGCATTCTGTCGGTCTCGGGAGCGGCCGGCAGGGTTGGCACGAAATCCGCTTGACGGATCTCCGCACCAAAGGCGGGGCGTGCGTCCGGGAGAGGCGTGAGGGGAATGGAAGTCTTTCTGCAGCAAGTCATCAACGGGCTGTCGCTTGGCGCGGTCTATGGCCTCATCGCCATCGGATACACGATGGTCTTCGGCATCATCGGCATGGTGAACTTCTCCCATGGCGATGTGTTCATGATCTCCGCCTTCGTGGCGCTGATCGTCTTCATGGCCGTGACAGCCGTTCTGGGGCTGGCCGGCGGCATGGTTTTCGTGGCGCTTCTGCTCGCCTTGCTGGTTTCCATGGCGGTCACGGCCCTGTATGGCTGGACCATCGAGCGGGTCGCCTACCGCAAGCTGCGCGGCTCCTTCCGCCTGGCACCGCTGATCTCGGCGATCGGCATGTCGATCCTGCTGATGAATTTCGTGCAGGTTGCGCAAGGTCCGCGCAACAAGCCCATCCCGCCGGTGATGCGTGACACCATCATCCTGATGGAGCGGGACGGTTTCGCGGTGTCGATCTCCTACAAGCAGATCCTGATCATGGTGACCACGGTGGTGCTGCTCTCGGTCTTCTGGTACGTGGTTCAGAAGACCCCGCTGGGCCGCGCCCAGCGCGCCTGCGAGCAGGACCAGAAGATGGCCGAACTGCTCGGCATCAATGTCAACCGCACCATCTCGATCACCTTCATCATGGGTGCGGCGCTGGCGGCGGTCGCGGGCACGCTCTTCCTCAACTATTACGGCGTCGTGGTGTTCTCCGACGGCTTCGTGCCCGGCGTGAAGGCCTTCACGGCCGCGGTACTCGGCGGCATCGGCTCCTTGCCCGGCGCGGTGCTCGGCGGCCTCCTGATCGGCCTGATCGAGACGCTGTGGTCGGCCTATTTCTCGATCGACTACAAGGATGTGGCGGCCTTCTCGATCCTCGCGATCGTGCTGATCTTCATGCCGCAGGGCCTGCTCGGCAAGCCGGAAGTCGAGAAGGTTTAAGATGTCGAACGCTTATTCTCCTCCCGGCTCCGCTCCGAAGATCGATTACGGCCAGATCCTGCGCGACGCGGTTCTCGCGAGCCTTGTCGCCTTCGGGCTCTTCGCGCTGCTGATCGGCGTGAAGACCGACCAATCGCTCAACAACCAGATGATCCTGGTGTTGCGCCCGGGCACTCTGGCGCTGGTCTGCGCGGCTGTTTTCGTCGGGAGGCTGGCCATCGGGGTCTATACTGCCCGGCGCGATGCGCTTGGCCCGGCCAGGCCGAAGAAGGTGAAGGGCGATCTTGCCCTGAAGATCGAGAAATACGGCCTGCCGGTTTTCGTGGGCTTCCTCTTCGCCTATCCCCTGATGGTGCTGGCGACGGCCGGCCCTTCGGGCGCGATCAAGTGGATCGACAATTTCGGCATCCAGATCCTGATCTACATCATGCTGGGCTGGGGCCTGAACATCGTGGTGGGCCTCGCTGGCCTGCTCGATCTCGGCTACGTCGCCTTCTATGCGGTGGGAGCCTATTCCTACGCCCTCCTGGCGACCAGCGAGCCGGTGAAGGCGTTCATGGCGGATCTCATCGGCCCGACCTTCTGGCCGCTCTGGGCCTTCTGGATCTGCCTGCCGGTCGCGGGCATCCTCGCGGCTTTCTGGGGCGTGCTGCTGGGCTTTCCGGTTCTGCGCCTGCGGGGCGACTACCTTGCCATCGTGACGCTCGCCTTCGGTGAGATCATCCGCCTCGTGCTCATCAACTGGGTGGAATTCTCGGGCGGCTATGCGGGCATCTCCTCCATCCCGAGACCGAGTTTCTTCGGAATACCCTTCAATGCCTCCGAGACCGGCTTCGCGGCCCGGTTCGGGCTCGAATTCTCGCCGATCTACCGCACGATCTTCCTTTTCTACGTGATCCTCGTGCTGGCGCTGATCACGGCGGCCGTCTCCTCGCGGCTCCGGAAGCTGCCGGTGGGACGCGCCTGGGAAGCCCTGCGCGAAGACGAGATCGCCTGCCGGTCGCTCGGCATCAACACGGTCAACACCAAGCTGACGGCCTTCGCGATCGGCGCGATGTTCGGCGGCTTCGCGGGCGCCTTCTTCGCGGCACGCCAGGGCTTCATCTCGCCGGAAAGCTTCGTCTTCCACGAGAGCGCGCAGATCCTTGCGATCGTCGTGCTGGGCGGGATGGGCAGCCTTCTCGGCGTCGTGATCGCCGCGATCCTGCTTGTCGGCGGCGTGGAACTCTTGCGCGAGCTGGATGCGCTGAAGGTGATCTTCGGGCCCAACTTCGACCCGGCGCAGTATCGGATGCTCGTCTTCGGCTTCTGCATGGTGCTGATGATGCTCTGGAAGCCCCGCGGCCTGATTTCGGTGCGCGAGCCTTCCGTGTTCCTGAAAGAGAAGAAGGCCGTATCCTCCGATCACGTGAAAGAGGGGCACGGATGATCCCGAAAATTGGCTTCCGGTTTTCGGACAAGATCATCCGAAAGGACATGAACTGACATGGCACGCTGGATCCAGGACCCGGTTCTCAAGGTCGAGAACCTGACGATGCGGTTCGGCGGCCTTGTCGCCGTCAACAACCTAACGTTTTCCGTCGGGCGCGGCGACATCACCGCGCTGATCGGCCCGAACGGCGCCGGCAAGACGACCGTGTTCAACTGCATCACGGGCTTCTACAAGCCGACCGTCGGGCGCATCGCGCTCCGGCATGGCTCCATCCCCTTCGATGGCCATGTGGAGACGCTGACAGACAGTTCCTCGGCCAGCTTCGCGGGGCCGGGTGGATCGCTCTACCTGCTCGAGCGCATGCCGGATTTCGAAATCTCGGCGAAGGCGCATGTTGCGCGCACCTTCCAGAACATCCGGCTCTTCTCGGGGATGACCGTCCTGGAAAACCTGATGGTCGCGCAGCACAACCCGCTGATGGTCGCCTCGAACTGGACGTTCGGCGGACTTCTCGGTCTGTCGGGCTTCCGCCGCTCGGAGAAGGGGGCGATCGAGAAGGCGAAGCACTGGCTGGAGAAAACCAAGCTGATCGATCGCGCGGATGATCCCGCCGGCGACCTGCCCTATGGCGACCAGCGCCGGCTCGAAATCGCGCGGGCGATGTGCACGGACCCGGTGCTGCTCTGTCTCGACGAGCCGGCCGCGGGCCTGAACCCGAAGGAAAGCCTGGAGCTGAACGCGCTGCTGCAATCGATCCGTTCGGATCACGGCACGTCGATTCTGCTCATCGAACACGACATGAGCGTGGTGATGCAGATTTCCGACCACGTGGTGGTTCTCGACTATGGCACCAAGATCGCCGATGGCGCGCCGGCCGATGTAAAGGCCGATCCCAAGGTCATCGCCGCCTATCTCGGCGTGCCCGATGACGAGGTTGAAGCGGTGGAAGCGGAGGTGGGCGCATGACAACGACCCATCCGGCCGCTGCCGCAGCCCCGGCGGAATCGCTGCTCGCCGTGCGCGGCGTGAAGACCTTTTACGGCAACATCATCGCGCTGAAGGGCGTCGATATCGATGTGAAGCAGGGCGAGATCGTCACGCTGATCGGCGCCAACGGTGCCGGCAAGTCGACGCTGATGATGACCATCTTCGGCAAGCCGCAGGCCCGCGAGGGCCAGGTGTTCTACGAGGGTCGCGACATCACGCGGCTGCCGACGCATGAGATCGCTCGGCTCGGCATGGCGCAATCGCCCGAGGGGCGTCGCATCTTTCCGCGGATGACCGTGCTCGAAAACCTGCAGATGGGCGCGACGGTGAACAACCTTGCCTATTTCGATCAGGATCTGGAGAAGGTCTGCACCATCTTCCCGCGCCTCAAGGAACGGCTTCAGCAGCGTGGCGGCACGCTCTCCGGCGGCGAGCAGCAGATGCTCGCCATCGCCCGTGCGCTGATGGCCCGGCCGAAGCTGCTTCTGCTGGATGAACCGTCGCTGGGCCTTGCCCCGCTGATCGTGCGGCAGATCTTCGAGGTCATCCGGGAAGTGAATCGCACCGACGGGATGACCATCTTCCTCGTCGAGCAGAATGCCTACCACGCGCTCAAGCTCGCCCACCGTGCCTATGTGATGGTCAACGGCCTCATCACCATGAGCGGCACCGGCAAGGAACTGCTCACCAACCCGCAGGTGAAGGCGGCCTATCTGGAGGGGGGGCATCATTGAGCATGAGCAGCAAAAGTGGGAACCGGTTTTGCGCCCGCGAATGCGAACCAGAAAAATGAGCATGAGCAGCAAAAGCGGGAACCGGTTTTGCGTCCGCGAATGCGAACCAGAAAAATGAGCATGAGCAGCAAAAGCGGGAACCGGTTTTGCGTCCGCGAATGCGAACCAGAAAAATGAGCATGAGCAGCAAAAGCGGGAACCGGTTTTGCGTCCGCGAATGCGAA
>JADCCN010000013.1 GCA_020252645.1 Methylobacterium sp.
GATGGTGATGCCGGGCGACAATATCAGCTTCGAAGTCGAGCTGATCACGCCGATCGCGATGGAAGAGAAGCTGCGCTTCGCCATCCGCGAAGGCGGCCGCACGGTGGGCGCCGGCGTTGTCGCCAGCATCCAGGACTGAAGAAATCAAGCGGCGCGCCGGCCTCTCCCCTCGATCCCCGGACGAGCATCGTCCGGAGGGGATCGGGATCAAGGAGGGCGCGCCGTTCCCATTGAGGGCGACCTCGAGATTTCGCCGTAACAGCCGGGTCGCACCGGCCGGGTTGAAACGGAAAGCAAGGACGATCAAGCGATGAACGGACAGACCATCCGCATCCGCCTCAAGGCCTTCGACCATCGCGTGCTCGACACCTCGACGCGCGAGATCGTGTCGACGGCGAAGCGCACCGGCGCGCAGGTTCGCGGGCCGATCCCGCTGCCGACGCGGATCGAGAAGTTCACCGTGAACCGCTCGCCGCATGTCGACAAGAAGAGCCGCGAGCAGTTTGAAATCCGGACGCACAAGCGCGTCCTCGACATCGTTGATCCGACCCCGCAAACCGTGGACGCGCTGATGAAGCTCGACCTTGCCGCGGGTGTGGATGTTGAAATCCGCCTTTGAGGCGGCTTCGGATCGAAGAGTTCCGCCGGTCCGCCGGCGGGTGAGTTGGACCTCCTCTGGAAAAGGAAATGACGCCCATGAGGTCAGGGGTGATTGCACAGAAGATCGGGATGACCCGGGTCTTCAATGATAACGGGGATCATGTCCCCGTGACGGTCCTGCGGCTGGATGGCTGCCAGGTCGTGGCGCACCGCACGACGGAGCGCGACGGCTACGTGGCGCTGCAGCTCGGCGCCGGCAAGGCGAAGGCGAAGAACGTCTCGAAGGCCGAGCGCAGCCGCTTCGCGGTGGCCAAGGTCGAACCGCGCATGCGCCTCGCGGAGTTTCGCGTCGATGAAGACAAGCTGATCCCGGTGGGTGCCGAGATCACGGCGGATCATTTCGTGCCGGGCCAGTTCGTGGATGTCACGGGCACGACGACCGGCAAGGGTTTCGCTGGCGGCATGAAGCGCTGGAATTTCGGCGGGCTTCGTGCGACCCACGGTGTGTCGGTTTCCCATCGCTCCATCGGTTCGACCGGTGGCCGCCAGGACCCGGGGCGCACCTTCAAGAACAAGAAGATGCCGGGCCATCTCGGTGTCGAGCGCGTCACCACGCTGAACCTCAAGGTCGTGCGCACGGATGCGTCGCGCGGTCTGATCCTCGTCGAGGGCGCCGTTCCGGGCACCAAGGGCGGCTGGATCATGGTTCGCGATGCGGTCAAGAAGCCCGCCCCGAAGGATGCGCCGGTTCCCGGAAAGTTCAAGCTCGGCTCTGAGGCCGCGGCGGAAACCACGGAAGGTTGAGAGCGATGAAACTCGCCATCCAGACTCTGGCCGGCCAGGAAGCCGGCTCGGTGGAGGTCTCCGCCGAGGTGTTCGGCCTTGAGCCGCGCACGGATCTCATTGCGCGCATGGTGCGCTACCAGCTGGCCAAGCGCCAGCAGGGCACGCACCAGGCGCAGGAGCGGTCGACCATCAACCGCACCACGAAGAAGATGTATAAGCAGAAGGGCACCGGCGGTGCCCGCCACGGCTCGGCGAAGGCGCCGCAGTTCCGCGGCGGTGGCCGTGCCTTCGGTCCGATCTCGCGCTCCCATGCGCATGATCTGCCGAAAAAGGTGCGCGTTCTGGCGCTGAAGCATGCGCTTTCGGCCAAGGCGAAGGACGCCAACATCATCGTTCTCGACAAGGCGGAAATCGCCGAGCCGAAGACGAAGCTGCTGCTCGAAACGCTTGCGAAGCTTGGCTGGAGCAACACGCTGATCATCGGCGGCGAGACGCTGCAGGACAATTTCGTTCTCGCAGCCCGCAACATCCCGAACCTGGATGTGCTGCCGGTTCAGGGTATCAACGTCTACGACATCATCCGCCGCGAGAAACTCGTGCTGACCACGGCGGCGCTCGACGCGATCAACGCGCGTCTGGCCGGCTGATCAGGGGAAAGCGATGAGCATCGATCCGAAGATGTATGACGTCATCCTTTCTCCGGTCATCACCGAGAAGGCGACGGCGCTGAGCGAGAAGAACAAGGTGGTGTTCAACGTCGCCCGCGACGCCACGAAGCCGCAGATCAAGGCGGCGGTCGAGAAACTTTTCGACGTGAAGGTGACGGCGGTGAACACCCTGGTCCGCAAGGGCAAGGAGAAGCGCTTCCGCGGCATCGTCGGCCGGCAGTCGGACGTGAAGAAGGCGATCGTGACTTTGGCTGAAGGCCAGAGCATCGACGTCACGACCGGGCTCTGAGGCGGGAGGGACAGATGGCACTGAAGAAGTACAATCCCGTCACTCCGGGCACCCGCCAGCTGACGCTGGTGGATCGTTCGGAACTCTACAAGGGCAAGCCGGTCAAGGCTCTCACGGAGGGCAAGACGGGTTCGGGCGGCCGCAACAACCTCGGCCGCGTCACCGTGCGCTTCCGGGGCGGTGGCCACAAGAAGGCCTATCGGCTGGTGGATTTCAACCGGCGGGGCAAGCTTGGCATGGCCGCCAGGGTCGAGCGTCTGGAATATGATCCGAACCGCACGGCTTTCATCGCGCTCATCCGCTATGCGGACGAGACCCTGAGCTACATCCTCGCCCCGCAGCGCCTCTCGGTCGGCGACGAGGTTCTGGCCAGTGAGAGCGCGGATATCAAGCCGGGCAACGCGCTTCCGGTCTCGGCCATTCCGGTCGGCACCATCGTGCACAACATCGAGACCAAGATCGGCAAGGGTGGCCAGCTCGCGCGTTCGGCCGGCACCTATGCGCAGATCGTCGGTCGCGACCAGGGCTATGTCATCATCCGCCTGAACTCGGGTGAGCAGCGCCTCGTGAACGGCGCCTGCTTCGCCACGATCGGCGCGGTGTCGAACCCGGACCACATGAATATCTCGCTTGGCAAGGCCGGTCGCAATCGCTGGCTGGGCTTCCGCCCGCATAATCGCGGCGTGGCCATGAACCCGATCGACCACCCGCATGGTGGCGGCGAGGGTCGCACCTCCGGCGGTCGCCATCCGGTGACCCCGTGGGGCAAGCCGACCAAGGGCAAGAAGACGCGCGCCAACAAGCGCACGGATCGCTTCATCGTGTCCTCGCGGCACGATCGCAAGAAGTAAGGAGAGGCCTGATGCCGCGTTCCGTTTGGAAAGGTCCGTTTGTCGACGGATACCTTCTGAAGAAGGCAGAGGCCTCGCGGGCCTCGAGCCGCAACGACGTGATCAAGATCTGGAGCCGTCGCTCCACGATCCTTCCGCAATTCGTGGGGTTGACCTTCGGGGTCTATAACGGCCAGAAGCACGTTCCCGTGCTGGTGACTGAAGAGATGGTGGGCATGAAGTTCGGTGAGTTCTCGCCGACGCGCACGTTCTATGGTCACGCGGCCGACAAGAAGGCGAAGAGGAAGTAAGATGGGCCAGGCAGCCAATATCCGGCGCGAGGCCGATACCGAGGCTAAGGCGGTGGCGCGCAACCTGCGTGTTTCCCCGCGGAAGCTGAACCTTGTCGCCCAGCTCATTCGGGGAAAGAAGGTCTCGACCGCTCTTGCCGATCTCGAGTTTTCGCGCAAGCGCATCGCGCAGGACGTGAAGAAATGCCTCGAGAGCGCGATTGCGAATGCCGAGAACAACCATGACCTCGACATCGACGACCTGGTGGTGCGCCAGGCCTATGTCGGCAAGTCGATCGTCATGAAGCGCATCCAGTTCCACGGCCGTGGCCGCACGGGCCGGGTGACCAAGCCTTTCGCGAACATCACGATCATCGTGAGCCAGAAGCAGGACCAGGAGTAAGCCATGGGACAGAAGGTCAATCCGATCGGTCTGCGGCTCGGCATCAACCGGACCTGGGACAGCCGCTGGTATGCCAATTCGGCGGATTATTCCGGCATGCTGCATGAGGATTTCCGGATTCGCGAACAGCTCATGAAGGACCTCAAGCAGGCGGCGGTCTCCAAGATCATCGTCGAGCGTCCGCACCGGAAGGCCCGCGTCACCATCTTCTCGGCTCGTCCGGGCGTGGTGATCGGCAAGAAGGGCGCGGATATCGACAAGCTGCGCAAGCAGGTTGCTGCGATGACCAAGAGCGAAGTGGCGCTGAACATCGTCGAAATCCGCAAGCCGGAACTCGATGCCACGCTGGTTGCAGATTCGATCTCGCAGCAGCTTGAGCGGCGCGTGGCATTCCGCCGCGCCATGAAGCGCGCGGTGCAGTCCGCGATGCGTCTGGGCGCCGAAGGGATCAAGATCACCTGCTCGGGCCGTCTCGGCGGTGCGGAAATCGCGCGCGTCGAGCGGTATCGCGAGGGCCGCGTGCCGCTGCACACGCTGCGCGCGGATATCGATTACGGCATCTCCACGGCGCATACGGCCTATGGCACCTGCGGCGTGAAGGTGTGGATCTTCAAGGGCGAGATCCTCGAGCATGATCCGATGGCGCAGGACAAGCGCGCCGGCGATGATCAGCGCTCGCAGGGCCGCCGCTCGCCGGAAGCGGCGTGAGGGTTAGGTCATGCTTCAGCCGAAAAAGACCAAATTCCGCAAGGCCTTCAAGGGCCGCATCAAGGGCGCTTCCAAGGGCGGGTTTGAGCTCGCCTTTGGTGAGTTCGGCCTCAAGGCGATGGAGCCGGAGCGGATCACCGCCCGGCAGATCGAGGCGGCCCGCCGCGCCATGACGCGCCACATGAAGCGCGCCGGTCGCGTGTGGATCCGGGTTTTCCCGGATCTGCCGGTTTCGTCCAAGCCCGCCGAAGTCCGCATGGGCTCCGGCAAGGGCGCGCCCGAATTCTGGGCGGCGCGCGTGGCGCCCGGCCGCATCATGTTCGAGATCGGCGGCGTGGACGCTGAACTTGCCCGTGAGGCGCTCGACCTTGCCGCCGCGAAGCTTCCCGTTCGCACGCGGTTCGTGCAGCGCATTGTCGAGTGAGGGTGGTGGCGATGAAAACGTCCCAGCGCGTCTCCGATCTCCGCGTCATGTCCGCGGATCAGCTCCAGGACGAGATCCTGCGGCTGAAGAAGGAGCAGTTCAACCTGCGCTTCCAGCGCGCGACCGGCCAGCTCGAGAATGTTGGCCGTGTCCGCGAGGTTCGGCGTGATATCGCGCGGATCAAGACGATCCAGCGCAGCAAGCTGATCGCCGCGGCGAAGGGCTGAGGAGAGAAAGATGCCGAAGCGCATATTGCAGGGCGTCGTGGTCAGCGATGTCCAGAACAAGACGGTGGTGGTGAAGGTGGAGCGTCGCTTCACCCATCCGCTCTTCAAGAAGACCGTCCGCCGCTCGAAGAACTACCACGCGCATGACGAGGCCAATGCCTGCAAGGTCGGCGACGAGGTGTTCATTGAGGAGGCGGCCCCGATCTCCAAGTTGAAGCGCTGGGTGGTGCTCGGCAAGGAGAAGGCCTCCTGAACAAGCCCTGAGGGGCGAGGGCAGGGCCCTCAGGCGTAGTCCGGGGAGACCCGGAAACCGATCTGAATGAAAGGAAGGATCATCCCATGATCCAGATGCAAACCAATCTCGACGTTGCCGATAATTCCGGCGCGCGCCGCGTCATGTGCATCAAGGTGCTCGGCGGTTCCAAGCGCAAGTATGCCGGCGTGGGCGACATCATTGTCGTCTCCGTGAAGGAGGCGATTCCCAGGGGCCGTGTGAAGAAGGGCGACGTCATGAAGGCAATCGTCGTGCGCACTGCCAAGGACATCCGCCGCGCGGATGGTTCCGTGATCCGGTTCGACCGCAATGCGGCCGTGCTGGTCAACAAGGACAAGGAGCCGATCGGCACCCGCATCTTCGGGCCGGTGCCGCGCGAACTGCGCGCGCGGAACCACATGAAGATCATCTCGCTCGCCCCTGAGGTGCTGTGATGGCTGCGAAGATCAAGAAGGGCGACAAGGTCGTCGTCATCACCGGCCGTGACAAGGGCAAGTCGGGCGAAGTGCTCGAAGTGCGTCCGACCGAGGGCCGTGCCGTCGTGCGCGGCGTCGCCCTGGTGAAGCGCCATCAGCGCCAGAGCCAGAACCAGCAGGGTGGCATCATCACCAGGGAAGCGGCGGTGAACCTGTCGAACCTGGCGGTGGCCGATCCGAAGGATGGCAAGCCGACGCGCGTTGGCTTCATGGTGCTCGAGGATGGCCGCAAGGTCCGCGTCGCGAAGCGCTCCGGGGAGCAGATCGATGCTTGATACGGCAAAATACGAACCGCGCCTCAAGGCGCATTACCGTGACGTGATCTTGGCCAAGATGCGTGAGCAGTTCGGCTACAAGAACGCGATGGAAGTTCCCAGGATCACCAAGATCGTCCTGAACATGGGGGTGGGTGAATCGACGGCCGACTCGAAGAAGGCGAGCGTGGCTGCGGCCGATCTCGCCCTCATCGCCGGCCAGAAGCCGGTGGTGACCCGTGCCCGCAAGGCGATCGCGCAGTTCAAGGTGCGCGAGAACATGCCGATCGGCGCGAAGGTGACCCTGCGCGCGAACACGATGTACGAGTTTCTCGATCGGCTGATTACGGTCGCGCTGCCGCGCGTCCGCGACTTCCGCGGCCTGAACGCCAAGTCGTTCGACGGCCGTGGCAACTACGCCATGGGCATCAAGGAGCACATTGTTTTCCCGGAGATCAACTACGACAAGGTTGATCAGATCTGGGGTATGGACGTGATCGTCTGCACCACGGCGAAGACCGATGAGGAGGCCCGCGCGCTCCTCAAGTTGTTCAACTTCCCTTTCCGGCAGTAAGCCCGGGAACAAAGCCAGGAAAAGTGTTCGCGGTTTTCCGGCCGGCTTTGTGACCCTCAACTTAAACGCGGAGACCAGGAGCCCAAGACATGGCCAAAAAGGGCATGATCGAAAAGAATAAGCGTCGTCAGAAGCTTGCCAAGCACCATGCGGGCAAGCGCGCGGCACTCAAGGCCGTCGTGATGAACAAGGATCTGTCGATCGAGGAGCGTTTTGCCGCGACCCTCAAGCTCGCGCAGATGCCGCGTAACTCGGCCGAGAACCGCTTCCGCCTCCGCTGCGAGGTGTCGGGCCGTTCGCGCGCCAATTATCGCAAGTTCAAGGTCAGCCGCATCGCGCTGCGCGAACTCGGCAACCGGGGTCTCATCCCCGGCCTTGTGAAGTCGAGCTGGTAAGGGGGCGATCATGATGATGAACGATCCCATCGGCGATTTGATCGCCCGCATCCGCAACGCGCAGATGCGCCGCAAGACCAGCGTTTCGACGCCGGGCTCGAAGCTGCGGGCCCGCTTGCTCGACGTGCTGAAGAGCGAAGGCTACATCCGCGGCTATTCCGAGACGAAGTTCGAGAACGGCCGTGTCGAGTTCGACATCGAGCTGAAATATTTCGAAGGCCAGCCTGCGATCCGCGACATCAAGCGCGTGTCGAAGCCCGGCCGCCGCGTCTATTCCTCCGTCGGCTCCATGCCGCGCGTGGCGAATGGCCTCGGCATCACGATCATTTCGACCCCTTCGGGCGTGATGGCGGACCATGAGGCCCGTGATCGCAACGTCGGCGGCGAAGTGCTCTGCACGGTCTTCTGAGGACGGAGGAAGGTATCATGTCGAAAGTCGGCAAGAAGCCTGTTGACGTCCCGTCGGGGGTTACCCCGCGCGTCGAAGGCCAGAAGGTCAGCGTCAAGGGTCCGAAGGGCGAGTTGTCGTTCCTTGTTCCGGATGATGTGGCCGTGAAGCTCGAAGGCAATCAGATCTCGGTCAACCCGCGCACGCAAACCCGCAAGGCCCGTACCATGTGGGGCACCAGCCGCGCGAGCATCAGCAACATCGTGACGGGTGTTTCGAAGGGCTTCGAAAAGAAGCTCGAGATCAACGGTGTCGGCTACAAGGCCGCCGCTGCGGGCAAGAACCTGAACCTGTCACTCGGCTACAGCCACGAAGTGATCTATTCGGTGCCGGCTGGCATCACGGTCGCCACTCCGAAGCCGACGGAAATCGTCATTTCGGGGATCGATCGCCAGCAGGTCGGCCAGGTCGCTGCGGAGATCCGCGCCTATCGTGGTCCCGAACCCTACAAGGGCAAGGGCGTCAAGTACGAGGGCGAGTTCATCTTCCGCAAGGAAGGCAAGAAGAAGTAAGGCGAGGGCAGTCTCATGGCACAACTTTCTCCGATAGAACGGCGCAAGGCGCGCGTTCGCCGGCAGGTGCGTGCGGCGGCCAATGGTCGCCCGCGCCTCTCTGTCTTCCGCTCGTCGAAGCAGATCTATGCGCAGATCATCGATGACGCGAAGGGCGTGACGATCGTCTCGGCCTCGACGGTCGAGAAGGACCTGCGCGGTTCGCTCAAGACCGGCGCGGATATGGAAGCCGCAAAGGCCATCGGCAAGCTCGTCGCCGAGCGCGCCAGGAAGGCCGGCGTCATCCAGGTCGTGTTCGACCGCGGCTCCTATCTCTACCACGGCCGCGTGAAGGCTCTGGCCGAGGGCGCCCGTGAGGGCGGACTTGATTTCTGAGCCGTAACAGGCTTTAGCACAGCAGGCGGGGCGGGCGGAGCAATCCGCCCGTGTTCGTGATTGTGCCGCGAAAAAGTGGAATCCGGTTTTTCGGGAAACGGCACAGGACCATCGGAAGACACGCACGATCCGTGTTTCGCAGCGAATGCGGTTCGCGCGTGCGGGTGGACCTTCGGGCTCCACCCCCAAGCGAGCGGAAGGCAAGATGTTTTTCGCGCAAGTGAGGAAGAAGAGAAATGGCAGCAGAACGTGAAGGCGGCGGTGGCCGGTCCCGCGAGGGCGGTCGTCGGCGCGAGCGCGAAAGCGAGCGCGAGGAGCGCGACAGCGAATTCGTTGATCGCCTCGTTCATATCAACCGCGTCGCGAAGACCGTGAAGGGTGGCCGCCGCATGGCGTTTGCCGCGCTCGTGGTCGTCGGCGACCAGAAGGGCCGGGTCGGTTTCGGCCATGGCAAGGCGCGTGAAGTGCCGGAGGCGATCCGCAAGGCGACCGAGAGCGCCAAGCGTGGCCTGCTCCGCGTTTCGCTGCGCGACGGCCGCACCTTGCATCACGATGTGCGCGGCCATCATGGTGCGGGCAAGGTTCTGCTGCGTTCGGCACCTCCGGGCACCGGCATCATCGCGGGCGGCCCGATGCGCGCGATCCTCGAATGCCTCGGCATGAGCGATGTCGTTGCGAAGTCGCTGGGCTCGTCGAACCCCTACAACATGGTTCGCGCCACTTTCGATGCGCTGAAGTCCGAGGACAGCCCGCGTTCGGTCGCGGCGCGTCGGGGCCTCAAGGTTTCGGTGCTGCAGGCCCGTCGCCAGATCGACGGCGCCGAGGTGGCCGAGGCGTAAGGGAGGGCATCATGGCGAAGGCTCAGAAGACCATCACGGTTGAGCAGTACGGCAGCCCCGCGCGTCGCCCCGGCGACCAGCGCGCGACGCTCATCGGCCTGAAGCTCAACAAGATCGGCCGCCGCTCGACGCTTCCCGACAGCCCCTCCACCCGGGGCATGGTCGCGAAGGTCGCGCATCTCGTGCGCATCATCGAGCAGTAAGGAGGGGGCGATGAAACTCAACGACCTCCGTGACAATCCCGGCGCAACCAAGGACCGCATGCGTGTGGGCCGTGGGATCGGCTCCGGCAAGGGCAAGACCGGCGGACGCGGCGTGAAGGGCCAGAAGGCCCGCACCGGTGTGGCCGTGAAGGGCTTCGAAGGCGGCCAGATGCCGCTGCATCGTCGCCTGCCGAAGCGCGGCTTCAACAACCATGGCGCGCTCGACCTCAACGAGGTGAATATCGGCCGCATCCAGCAGGCCGTGGATGCCGCGAAGCTGGACCCCGGGGCGGTCGTCACCATCGACGCGCTCGTGGCGGCGGGCATCTGCTCCCGCGCGCGGGACGGCGTGAAGATCCTTGGCGTGGGCGAACTCAAGGCGAAGCTCGCCTTCGAGGTGTTCCGTGCCTCCAGAAGCGCGGTTGCCGCGATCGAGAAGGCCGGCGGCTCGGTGAAGCTGCTTGCCCCGGTCGAGGAAGCCTCGGCCTGACAAAATGCGGACGGCGCCGGTGGCAAAATACCGGCGCCGTTCCTATCTCGACCATCACGACAGGGGTGCCCCCCGTCTTTCCGCGGCGCTTCGGCCCGGGAGACGTGCCGACGGCACGGGCAGGGGCGGCGCCGCAGCTTTCGGCATCGGCATCCCTTGGCCCTGACGGCCGACGGATCACCGGTTCCGGCGAGGGACAGGGCAGGGCCACATGGCATCGGCGGCAGAACAGCTGGCAGCAAACTTGAATTTCGGCGCTCTTGCGAAGGCGGAAGAGCTGAAGAAGCGCATCTGGTTCACGCTCGGCGCGCTGCTGGTCTATCGTCTTGGCACCTATATCCCGCTGCCGGGCATCAATCCCGAATCGCTGGCTGATATCTTCAAGCAGCAGCAGGCGGGCGTTCTCGGCCTCTTCAACATGTTCTCCGGCGGCGCGGTGGGGCGTCTTGCGATCTTTGCGCTGAATATCATGCCCTATATCTCGGCATCGATCATCATCCAGCTGATGACCACCGTGTCGCCGACGCTGGAGGCGCTGAAGAAGGAAGGCGAGGCGGGGCGCCGCCAATTGAACCAGTATACGCGCTACCTGACGCTGGTTCTCGCCCTCTTCCAGGCCTGGGGCATCGCGGTGGGTCTGCAGAGCTCGGGCGGCGTGGTTCTCAATCCGGGTCCGTTCTTTATTCTCTCCACCGTCATCACGCTGACGGGCGGCACGTTGTTCCTGATGTGGCTCGGCGAGCAGATCACCAGCCGGGGAATCGGCAACGGCACCTCGCTCATCATCTTCGCGGGTATCGTGGCGGAACTTCCCTCCGCCATTGCCGGCACGCTGGAACTCGGCCGCCAGGGCGCGCTCTCGACGGGCATCATCCTCGGCGTGATCGTGATGGTCGTGGCGGTGATCTTCGGCATCGTGTTCTTCGAGCGCGCCCAGCGCCGCCTCTTGATCAACTATCCCAAGCGGCAGATGGGCAATCGCGTCTTCGAGGGCCAGACTTCGTTCCTGCCGCTGAAACTGAATACCGCCGGCGTGATCCCGCCGATTTTCGCCTCCTCGCTGCTGCTCATGCCGACGACCATCGCGAGCTTCGCGCAGGCCGGCGGGCCGGAATGGCTGCAGACCATGAACACCTATCTCGGCCATGGCCGGCCGCTTTACATGGTGCTCTACGCGGCGCTGATCATCTTCTTTGCCTTCTTCTACACGGCCATCGTGTTCAATCCGACCGAGACGGCCGACAACCTGAAGAAGCATGGCGGCTTCATCCCGGGCATCCGTCCGGGCGAGAAAACCGCGAGCTATATCGACAATGTCCTCTCCCGCATCACCGTGATCGGCGCGATCTACTTGACGGTGGTATGCCTCTTGCCCGAATTTCTCATTTCGGCTGCCGCGCTTCCGTTCTATTTCGGAGGCACCTCCATTCTCATCGTTGTTTCGGTGACCATGGACACGGTGGCGCAGGTGCACGGCTACTTGCTGGCGCACCAGTATGAGGGCCTCGTGAAGAAGGCCAAGTTGCGGGGAGCGAAACGCTGATGAGACTGATTCTGCTGGGACCTCCCGGCGCGGGGAAGGGCACGCAGGCGATGCGTCTGGTCGAGAAGCACGGCATCGTGCAGCTCTCCACCGGCGACATGCTGCGCGCCGCAGTGGCCGCGGGAACGCCGATCGGTCTTCAGGCCAGGGCGGTGATGGAATCCGGCGGGCTCGTGTCGGATGAAATCGTGATCGGGATCATCCGCGACCGCATCCAGGAGCCCGATGCGAAGAAGGGCTTCATCCTTGATGGTTTCCCGCGCACGGTCGCGCAGGCGGAGGCGCTGGAGGCGCTGCTCGCCAGGGAAGGCCTGAAGCTCAAGGCCGTCATCGAGCTCAAGGTCGACCAGACGAAACTCGTCGATCGCATCGTGAAGCGCGCAGCGGATGCCCGGGCGGCCGGCCAGCCGGTGCGCAAGGATGACGACCCCGAGGTCTTCAAGACCCGCCTTGCGGCCTATAACCGCGATACGGCCGCGGTGACGCCCTTCTACGATGCGCGGGGCCAACTCACCGTGATCGACGGCATGCAGCCGATCGAGGCTGTGTCGAAGGCGATCGACAAGGTTCTCGCGGGCTGAGGGGAAAGCGGGGCGACCCCCCGCGGGTTGCCCGGTTTTCTGACGATTTCGGACTTGACGCGGCGGAGTTCTCTGTCTATCGGCAGGTGCTTGCCGACAAAGCGTTCTCGCGCGGGGTTGCCTCGCGCGTTTTGCTTTTTGGAAAAAACAACGGGTCAGAGGGAACTTCCGTTCCGTTTGTTCCGGTCGTCGGAAGTCAGGAACTTTCAGGCGGTGCCTCGGTTGCGGTGCATTGCCGTTGAAGAAGCGGGGCGGGTTGCCGTATCCCGAGCGGTTGAGGAGAAGAGCGGTGGCTCGTATTGCCGGCGTCAACATTCCGACGAACAAGCGCGTCACGATCGCGCTGCGCTACATTCACGGCATCGGCCCGGTGAATGCCGTTGAAATCTGCCAGAAAGTTGGCATCCCGGCCGAGCGACGCGTCAACCAGTTGACCGACGCCGAAGTGCTGCAGATCCGCGAGACGATCGACCGCGATTACATCGTGGAAGGCGACCTGCGTCGTGAGACCGCGATGAACATCAAGCGGCTGATGGATCTCGGCTGCTATCGCGGCCTGCGTCATCGTCGTGGCCTGCCGGTTCACGGCCAGCGCACGAGCACCAATGCCCGCACCCGCAAGGGCAAGTCGAAGCCGATCGCCGGCAAGAAGAAGTAAGCTTTTTCCGGCCTCAGGCGCGCATGCCGCGCCGGCCGATGACAGGACGAAGGCGCTGAAAGCATGGCCAAGGAAGCAACCCGAGTTCGCCGCCGCGAACGCAAGAACATCGTTTCGGGCATCGTTCACGTGAACGCGTCCTTCAACAACACGATGATCACCATCACCGATGCGCAGGGCAATACGATTGCCTGGTCGACCTCGGGCGCGATGGGCTTCAAGGGTTCCAAGAAGTCGACCCCTTATGCGGCGCAGGTCGCGGCGGAAGACGCCGCCCGCAAGGCCTCCGAGCACGGCATGCGCACCGTTGAGGTGGAAGTGTCGGGGCCGGGTTCGGGTCGTGAATCGGCGCTTCGCGCGCTGCAGGCGGCGGGCTTCAATGTCACCTCGATCCGTGACGTGACGCCGATCCCGCATAACGGCTGCCGCCCGCGCAAGCGTCGCCGGGTCTGATTTCGTTCCGCGTGACTGCTCCCGCCCGCGCTTTCCGGCGCGGGCCGTTCCGTATCCGTCGAGAGGTTTGCACGTGATCCAGAAGAACTGGCAGGAACTGATCAAGCCGAAGAAGCTCGAGGTTGCCCCGGGCGATGATGCCGGTCGCGTGGCGACCGCGGTGGCCGAGCCGCTCGAGCGCGGCTTCGGCATGACGCTTGGCAACGC
The DNA here is from genome assembly GCA_020252645.1 of Methylobacterium sp. Lineage (GTDB taxonomy): Bacteria > Pseudomonadota > Alphaproteobacteria > Rhizobiales > Beijerinckiaceae > Rhabdaerophilum. Next base: position 13,508 of record JADCCN010000013.1, read on the forward strand.
GCTGCGTCGCGTTCTGCTGTCCTCGCTGCAGGGCGCTTCCGTGACCGCGATCCACATCGACGGGGTGCTGCACGAATTCTCCTCGATCCCCGGCGTGCGCGAGGACGTGACCGACATCGTGCTGAACGTGAAGGACATCGCCCTCAAGATGGGCGGCGATGGCACCAAGCGCCTCATGCTCCGCAAGCAGGGTCCGGGCGTCGTGACCGCCGGCGATATCGGCGTGACCGGCGACATCCAGGTTCTGAACCCGGAACTCGAGATCTGCACGCTCGATGACGGCGCCGAGATCCGCATGGAACTCCATGTCACCAGCGGCAAGGGGTATGTCCCGGCCGAGCGCAATCGTCCGGAAGACGCTGTGATCGGTCTGATCCCGGTCGACAGCCTGTTCTCACCGGTGCGCAAGGTTTCCTATCGCGTCGAGAACACCCGGTCGGGCCAGATCCTCGATTACGACAAGCTGACCATGACCATCGAGACCGATGGCTCGGTGAGCCCGGAGGATGCGCTCGCTTTCTCCGCGCGCATTCTCCAGGACCAGCTCGACATCTTCCTCAACTTCGAGGAGCCGAAGAAGCAGGAGGCCGCCCCGGCCATTCCGGATCTCGCCTTCAACCCGGCCCTGCTGAAGAAGGTCGATGAACTCGAACTTTCGGTCCGCTCGGCGAACTGCCTGAAGAACGACAACATCGTCTATATCGGCGACCTCATCCAGAAGTCGGAAGCGGAGATGCTCCGCACCCCGAATTTCGGCCGCAAATCCCTCAACGAGATCAAGGAAGTTCTCGCGCAGATGGGCCTGCATCTGGGCATGGAAGTGCCGGGCTGGCCGCCGGAGAACATCGAAGATCTCGCCAAGCGCTTCGAGGAACATTACTGAGCCTGAACCGCTCCGGCGTTCCGGCGCGGTCCAATCAAGAATCGCAGCCATTCCTTGACACGGTGGCTGGCTGAGATGGAGTAAGGTCCATGCGTCACGGTTTCCGCGGTCGTCGTTTTTCGCGCACGTCCAGCCATCGCAAGGCGATGTTCGCCAATCTTGCGCAGGCTCTCATCAATCACGAGCAGATCGTCACCACTTTGCCCAAGGCGAAGGATCTTCGTCCGGTCGTTGAGAAGCTCGTGACGCTCGGCAAGAAGGGCGATCTCAATGCCCGCCGCCAGGCGATCGCCGAACTGCGCGACGCGGAACTCGTGAAGAAGCTGTTCGATGTGCTCGCCCCCCGCTACGCTTCGCGCAATGGTGGCTATACGCGCGTGCTGAAGGCCGGCTTCCGCTACGGCGACTCGGCCCCGATGGCCGTGATCGAGTTCGTGGATCGCGACGTTGATGCCAGGGGCAAGGCGGACAAGGCCCGTGCCGCCGGGAAGGCCGAGCCGGCTGCGGCCTGATGCGCTGACCATTCCAGGGTGATCAAGGCGGCCTCGGCCGCCTTTTTCGTGGCCGGATCATCCTTTGGCGCTGGCTTCGCGCAGGCGCTGCGCTTCACGCAGGGCGCAGGCGATGATGCGGTCGAAAGGAAAATCGAGCCGCCTCGGCAAACTGGCTTCGATCATTGGCTGAAGAGGCATGTGGTAGAGCGGTTCGACCGTCGATCCCATCGCCCATTCGCCGAAAAGCCGTTCGCGGGCCGCGCGCGTCTCGATCAGCCGCACATTCATGTGCCGGCGATCGAACAGGATGCGCCGGAACAGCCCGGTGACGGCTGCAGCCTCTCCCTCGAGAACTTGCGCGAACCAGTCGCCGCCGACCAGCAGGAAGCCGCTGAGACCCGCTTGACTGTTGTGCCTGCGGGCCGTTTCGAGAATTTCCGCAAGATGCAGCGATCCTTCTTCGGATGCTGGATCAAAGGTGGCGGAACTGGTGTAGACAAGCTGTGTGATCAAACGGCAGATTCTCTCCCAAGGCGCAAGCGTTGCATGTTCAAGGTTATGGAGTCATGAAGGGCACAACCTGTAGAATGGGGGTCTGGCGGATTTTTCCCGCTTTGCTGGTCCTGGTTTGCCTCGGTCCCGGGCCGGCCCAAGCGCAGGGCCCTCTGGATTTCCTGCGCCGCAGCGAAGCCCGCCCGCCCGCGAGCAAGGCCGAGATCGGCCTGTCCTTCGCGCCGGTGGTGAGGAAGGCCGCGCCGGCGGTGGTGAACATCTACGCCTCCCAGCGCTCGAGCCGCGCGCGCAACCCCTTCGAGGGCGATGCTTTTTTCGAGCGCTTCTTCGGCGGCGCGCCGGAACGCGCCCGGCAATCCGTTGGCTCGGGCGTGATTCTCGCCGGGGATGGCCTCGTGGTCACCAATAATCACGTCATCGAGGGCATGAACGAGATCAAGGTCTCGCTGGCCGATCGTCGTGAATATGAGGCAAGCCTCGTGCTCCGGGACCCCAAGACCGATCTCGCCGTGCTGAAGCTGAAGGGTGGGACGGATTTCCCCTTCCTCGAGCTTGGCAATTCCGATGAACTCGAGGTGGGCGATCTCGTGCTTGCCATCGGCAACCCCTTTGGCGTGGGACAGACCGTGACACAGGGCATCATCTCGGCGGTGGCGCGCACCCAGGTCGGGATTTCCGATTACCAGTTCTTCCTGCAGACCGATGCCGCCATCAATCCCGGCAATTCCGGCGGTGCGCTGGTGGATATGGCGGGCCGCGTGATGGGGATCAATACGGCGATCTTCTCGCGTTCCGGCGGCAGCCACGGCATTGGATTCGCGATTCCCGCCAATATGGTGGTGGGCGTTCTTGCCATTGCACGTCAGGGCGGCGGCGTGGTGCGCCGGCCCTGGTTCGGCGCGTCGCTGCAGCCGGTAACGCCGGAACTGGCGGAAACGCTGTCGCTCTCGCGCCCCGTTGGCGCGCTCGTTGCGAAACTCGTGCCCGGTGGCCCGGCCGAGGCGGCGGGCCTGCGTCGCCTGGATGTCATCACCCAGGTCGATGGCCATGCGATCGATGATCCCGATGGCTTCGGCTTCCGCTTCGCGACGAAGCCCGTGGGCGGCACGGTGAAGATGGTGATCCTGCGCGCGGGCAAGGCGCAGGAGCTGACGGTGGCCCTGCGGGGCGCGCCGGAAGTGCCGCCGCGCCAACCGGCGACGGTGGCCGCTGCCTCGCCGTTTCGTGGCCTGACGGTGGTGAACAACTCGCCCGCCACGCGGGAGGAATTCTCGGTCAGCGGCGTGGATGACGGGGTGATCGTGAGCGCGGTCGAGGCCGGCTCCACGGCCGAGCAGGTCGGTTTCCAGCCGGGTGACGTGCTTCTGGCGATCAATGGCCAGCGCCTGTCGGATACGGCCTCGCTGGATCGCGCCGCGAAGAGCCGCACCTATCTGTGGCGCATCGTGTTCAACCGTGGCGGGCAGACGCTGACCACAACCCTTGGCGGCTGACCATGGAAGCGCCTGCGCGACCCCTCGCGGATCGCCTGCGTCCGCACGATGTGGGCGATCTCGTCGGGCAGGAGCACCTGACCGGCGAGGGCGGCGCCATCGCGCGCCTGCTCGAAGCACCCGACCTTCCCTCGCTGATCCTCTGGGGCCCGCCGGGCACGGGCAAGACCAGCTTCGCCCGCGCGCTTGCGGCAAGCCGCCCGGCCTATGCCTTCGAGCCGATCTCGGCGATCTTCTCGGGCGTCGCCGACCTCAAGAAGGCCTTCGAGGCCGCGCGCCTGCGCCGGCAGATGGGGCAGGGCACGCTGCTGTTCGTGGATGAGATCCACCGCTTCAACAAGGCGCAGCAGGATAGCTTCCTGCCGGTGATGGAGGATGGCACCGTCACGCTGATCGGTGCCACGACCGAAAATCCCAGTTTCGCGCTGAATTCCGCGCTTCTTTCGCGTGCGCGCGTGCTCACCTTCCGCTCGCTGGATGAGGCGGCGCTGGAGAGGCTTCTTGCGCGCGCCGAAGCGAATATGGGCGAGCCCCTGCCGCTGACAGCGGCGGCCCGCCACATGCTGCTCGGCATGGCCGATGGCGATGGCCGCGCGATCCTCACGCTTGCCGAGGATGTCTGGCGCGCCGCAAAGCCCGGCGAGGTGATGGATGAGGCCGCGCTCACGGCGGCCCTTCAGCGTCGCGCCCCGCTCTACGACAAGGCCGAGGATGGGCATTACAACCTCATTTCGGCGCTGCACAAATGCGTGCGCGGATCTGATCCGGATGCCGCGCTCTATTATTTCTGCCGCATGGTCGAGGCGGGAGAAGATCCGCGTTTTCTCGCGCGGCGTCTCGTGCGGATGGCCGTCGAGGATATCGGACTTGCCGATCCGCAGGCGCTGATCCATGCCCGCGCGGCAGCGGATGCCTACGAGCAACTGGGCTCGCCGGAGGGGGAACTCGCGCTTGCCAATTGCGTTCTCTATCTTGCGACCGCGCCGAAATCGAACGCAGCTTATGTTGCCTTCAAGGCCGCGAGCCGGCTCGCGAAGGATGCGGGATCGCTGATGCCGCCGAAGACCATTCTCAACGCGCCGACGAGGCTCATGAAGAACGAGGGCTATGGCTCGGGCTATGCCTATGACCATGATGAGCCGCATGCCTTCTCAGGGCAGGATTACTGGCCGGAAAAGCTGGGCCGCCAGAATTTCTACCGGCCGCCCGAGCGGGGTTTCGAGCGCGAGATCCTGAAGCGGCTGGAATTCTGGGAGCGTCTGCGCCGCGAGCGCAAGGGCGAATGAGCGGGCGCGTCCTTGCCGGTGCAATCTCGCGATTCTCATCGTGATGGGGATCATCCCACCGGGCGCCGGCCGAGCCGATGGCCGCATCCCGGCTCGCCTTTGCGAGGATCGCGAGGGCGTCTTTTCTTGCGTGGCGCCTCGAACCGGGCCCGCTTTGGCTTGCTTCATCGCGTGAAGCGGGTGTGCGTGTTCGGCGCTTGCCGCCCGCGCCTTCGCCTGTCACAAGGGCTGGATGCAAACGGCTTTTCTCATCTTTCTCGGTGGCGGAGCGGGTTCCGTGCTGCGCTGGCTCACGGGGCTGGGCGCGGCGCGCCTGTTCGGCACGGGCTTCCCGATGGGGACATTGGCCGTGAACCTGGTCGGCTGCTTCGTGATGGGCCTTCTCGCGCGCTTGCTCCTGCCGGCTGATGCGGGCGGGGCCGATGCGCGCTTCCTGCTGATGACGGGTGTGCTCGGCGGCTACACGACCTTCTCCGCCTTCGCGCTGGATGCCGCGGGCCTGTGGATGCGCGAGGCGAGTGGCCTGGCGCTGGTTTATGTCGGCATGTCGGTGGCGGGATCGCTGGCGGCGATCGCGCTCGGGCTGTGGCTCGGCGCGGAATGGGTGAGGTAATCATGGCAGGAGAATCATGGCGGGAGAATCATGGCCGGTGTCACCACCCGTCACGTGAAGGATGACGAAGCCGGGATGCGGCTCGACCGCTGGTTCAAGGCGCATTTCCCGGCTCTCGCCTTCGGCCACCTTCAGAAGCTGCTTCGCACCGGGCAGGTGCGGGTCGATGGCGCGCGCGCCAGGGCCGAGACGCGCATCGAGCCGGGGCAGGTGATCCGCATTCCGCCGATGCAGAAGGGGGAAAGCTCGGAAGCCCCACGCGAGGGCATCCGCGAGGGCATCCGCGAGGCAAGCGCAGGGGTTGGGCATACCCGCATCTCCGCGCCGAAGGGCGAAGCGACCGCGCGCCCCGTTTCCAGCCGGAAAATGGCCGATGATCTGGAATTCCTGAAATCCATCATTCTCTATGAAGACCGCGACATGATGGTGCTGAACAAGCCGCATGGCCTCGCCGTGCAGGGCGGTTCGGGCACCACGCGGCATGTCGACGGCCTTCTGGAGGTGATGCGCGACAAGGATGGCCAGAAGCCGCGCCTCGTGCACCGCCTCGACAAGGATACCGCCGGCTGCCTCATCATCGCGAAGACAAGGCTGGCCGCCTCCACACTGGCCGCCACGTTCCGCTCGCGCGCGGCGCGCAAGATCTACTGGGCGCTCTGCTCGGGCGTGCCGCGCGTGAAGCAGGGCCGCGTCTCCACCTGGCTCGCCAAGGGCGAGGACGAACATGGCGACCAGAAGATGAAGGTTGCCCGCCATGGCGAAGAGGGCGCGGATCACGCGCTGACCTATTACGCCGTGGTGGAGACCGCGGGCCAGAAGCTCTCCTGGCTGTCGCTGAAGCCGGTGACGGGGCGCATGCATCAGCTGCGCGTGCATGCCGCGGAAATCGGCCATCCGATCATCGGCGATCCGAAATATTTCAACCGCGAGAACTGGGAATTGCCCGGCGGCATCCAGCAGAAGCTGCATCTCCTCGCGCGGCGCATCGTGATCCCGCATCCGCGCGAGAACAAGATGGTCGATGTCTCGGCACCCCTGCCGCCGCATATGCAGCAGAGCTGGAACCTGCTCGGCTTCGATACATCGAGCTATGACCCGATCGAGGATGCGCCGGAGAAGTGAGCCTCTCCGCCCTCAAGGCCGGCCTCTTTCCGGTCATCCAGGTCTTTCGGGGCAGCGGCGGCCCGCGAAATCACGCAATGCCGGGAGATGCGGCGCGCATCGGCATGGTTCTCGGTGGGCCCGGTGAGATGCACGTGCCCGCGGAGGAATTCGCCGAACAGCGCCTGACCGAGAAAGAGTGGCGCGACGCGGCGGAAGGCTGCCGCGCGAAAAAGGACCCGCGGCGCCGCTGAGGCTGGAAACCTGCGGGGGAAGCGTGTAAGCGGCCGGCATGGCCAACCGCACGCTTCTCCTTTTCGACCTCGACGGAACCCTGCTCGATTCCGCCGCGATGATCCTCGAAAGCCAGCGCCTGGCCTTCACGGCCATCGGGCTGCCGGTGCCCTCGCGCGAGCGGGGGCTTTCGATTGTCGGGCTCTCGCTGCGCGAGGCTTTCGTGGAACTCGTGGGCGAGCATGGCCCGGTGGAGGAACTGGCCGAGGCCTATCGGCAATCCTTCCACGGGCTTCGCACGCAAGGCGCGGAGCTGGAAAAGCTGTTCCCCGGCGTGAAGCCCCTGCTTGCGGAGCTTGCCGCAAGCGAGCCACATTGCCTTGGCATCGCCACGGGGAAATCGCAGCGCGGCGTGCGGGCCATTCTTGATTGCTATGGCTGGGAGGGGATGTTCCGCGTGATCCAGACCGCCGACGATGCGCCCTCGAAGCCCCATCCCGGCATGATCGAGAATGCCTGCCGCGAGACGGGCATCGCGCCCGCCCGCACGGTGATGATCGGCGACAGTTCCTTCGACATGAAGATGGCGAAGGCGGCCGGAGCCTATGCGATCGGTGTTGGCTGGGGTTTCCAGGGCATCGACACGCTGCGGGAAACCGGCGCCGACGAGATCGTCGAGGATGCCGAGGCGCTCGCGGCGGCGCTGGCCCGCTTCGGGTGAGGCGTTTGCATCGGGTGACAGGTGCGCGCGGTTTGGCTATCCCATGAGCCATGAGCAACGAATTCATCCGCGACTGGTTCGATGAGGGGCGCGACCCCGCGCAGGATGATCCCGTCCGCGCGGCCCGTCTCGGCATGAAGCCGGCTCTGCCCCGGCGCTTCTACGGCAATGTGGGCATTGGCGAGGTGGGCGGACGCCACGCCGTCCTGCTCGATGGCCGGCCGGCGCGAACCAGGGGCAAGGCGATCCTTTCGGGCCCGAATTCTGCCGTGGCCGAACTGCTCGCGGCGGAATGGGCGGCACAAACCGCCGAGATCAACCCTGCGACCATGCCCGCGACGCGCATCACGCATGCCGCGCTCGATTCTGTGGCGCAGGCCATGGGCGAGGTGCGGGCGGATATCCTGAAATATGCGGCCTCCGATCTCGTCTGCTATCGCGCGGGGGATCCCGTGCGGCTCGTCGAGCAACAGGCGCATCACTGGGACCCCGTGCTCGCGCATATCCGCGCGCGTTACGGCGCGGGCTTCCTGCTCTCCGAGGGAATCACCTTCGTGACCCAGCCGGGGGAATCGCTGGAGCGGCTGGCGCCGCGGCTTTGGGCCGTGAGCGAGCCGATCGCGCTCGCGGCGCTGCACGTGCTTACTACGGTTTCCGGCTCCGCGCTCATCGCGATTGCGGTGGCGGATGGCGCGCTTGATGCGCAGGCCGGTTTCGATGCCGGCGAATGCGATGCGGATTATGAGGCGAGCATCTGGGGCATCGATGAGGAAGCGGCGGAGCGCCGTGCCCTTCGCCTCGCGGATTTCAAGGCCGCGGCGACGCTTCTGCGTGCCATGGGGGGCTAGCATGGGCATTATGGTGCGGATCGTCCTTCTGCTCGCGCTTCTCGCCGCTCCCGCGCGCGCAGAGCAAGCCGAGGTGCGCGCGGCGGATTGCACCGATCTCGGCCGGCGCTTCGAACGGCTGGTCGCGGTTTACACCGATGCCGCCAGCGTGATCGTCAACGAGATGGGCGATATTCCCAAGGCGCTGGAGCGGGCTCGCAATCGCGCGGTCGCGGGCGATGTGCAGGCCACGGTTCCCATGACGGGGCTCCCCTGGCTCCTGCGCTCCAATGCCGAGCGCTACTCCGTTGCGAGCGTGCGGCAGATCTGCACGCTCGCCGAGCGCAACAATCACCCCCTTCATATCGCGACCTGCGCCTATTTCACCGCGTTGAACCCGCTTGGCGAGCGGGAGCAGAAGCGCAAGCTCGTCGCCAACCGCATCGAAAGTTTCGAATTGCTGCCAGCCAAGGCCCGGGGCGGGACCAACGCGCCGGCGCATCTGTGGGAGGACATGGCCTTCCTCAAGACCTGCCTGCCGCCGGATTGAGGATTTTTCGGGCGCTTCCGTCTTTCGTCTGTTTGACCGCGCCCGGCCTCTGCCTCTATCGAAGGGAAAATCGGCGGGGAGGGGACCATGAAGGATATTCTCGACAAGCTGGAACAGCGGCGCAGCGAGGCGCGCCTCGGCGGCGGCGAGAAGCGCATCTCCGCACAGCACCAGAAGGGCAAGCTGACGGCGCGCGAGCGCATCGAGCTCCTGCTCGACGAGCATTCCTTCGAGGAATTCGACATGTTCGTGCAGCATCGCTGCGTGGATTTCGGCATGGACAAGGCCCCGGGATCGCCGGGCGATGGTGTGGTCACCGGCTGGGGAACCGTCAATGGCCGCACGGTCTTCGTGTTTGCGAAGGATTTTACCGTGCTCGGCGGCTCGCTCTCCGAAACGCATGCGCAGAAGATCCACAAGGTGCAGGACATGGCGCTGAAGATGCGCGCGCCGATCATCGGGCTTTATGATTCCGGTGGCGCACGCATTCAGGAGGGGGTTGCGAGCCTCGCCGGCTATGCCGAGGTTTTCCGCCGCAATGTGGAAGCCTCGGGCGTCATCCCGCAGATCTCGCTGATCATGGGCCCTTGCGCGGGCGGTGATGTCTATTCGCCGGCCATGACCGATTTCATCTTCATGGTCCGCGAGACCTCCTACATGTATGTCACCGGCCCGGATGTGGTGAAGACGGTGACGAACGAGATTGTCTCCCACGAGGAACTCGGCGGCGCCTCGATCCACACCACGAAATCCTCCATCGCCGACGGCGCCTTCGACAATGACGTGGAAGCCTTGCTGCAGGTGCGCCGCCTCATCGATTTCCTGCCGGCGAACAACCGGGCCGGCAGCCCGGAATGGCCGAGTTTCGATGATCCCGCGCGTGTCGATGCCAGCCTCGACACGCTTGTGCCGGACAATGCGAACAAGCCCTATGACATCAAGGAACTGATCCTCAAGGTCGTGGACGAGGGCGATTTCTTCGAGGTCGGCGCGAAGCACGCGGGCAACATCGTCACCGGCTTCGGCCGCATCGAGGGGCGCACGGTGGGGTTCGTTGCCAACCAGCCGATGGTGCTCGCGGGCGTGCTCGACAGCGACGCTTCCCGCAAGGCCGCGCGTTTCGTGCGCTTCTGCGACAGCTTCGAAATTCCGATCGTGACCTTCGTGGATGTGCCGGGCTTCCTGCCGGGCACGGCGCAGGAATATGGCGGGCTCATCAAGCATGGCGCAAAACTGCTGTTTGCCTATTCCCAATGCACGGTGCCGCTCGTCACCTGCATCACGCGGAAAGCCTATGGCGGTGCCTATGACGTGATGGCCTCGAAGCATATTGGCGGCGACGTGAACTACGCCTGGCCCTCGGCGCAGATCGCCGTGATGGGCGCCAAGGGTGCGGTGGAGATCATCTTCCGCGGCGGTACGCCCGAGGAAATCGCCGAGAAGACGAAGGAATACGAGGATCGTTTCATGTCGCCCTTCGTTGCCGCCGAGCGCGGCTATATCGACGAGGTGATCATGCCGCATTCCACCCGCCGGCGCATTGCCCGGGCCTTGGCCATGCTGCGCACCAAGAAGGTGGAGCGGCCCTGGCGCAAGCACGACAATATTCCGCTCTGAACGGAACCGGGGCCGCGAAATTGCGCCTTCCATGCCTGAACCTTGATCCAGCGCAGGGATACGTCCGGCGCTGCATGGAATCATGGCTCAAGCAAACAAGGAGGCCTCCATGCCGCGCAGCCAATCGCCCCTTTCGTCGCTTTCCTGCATCATCCGGCTGACGGAAGACGTTCCTTCGATTGCCATTCGTGAAGCGATTTCGCTTGCAGCGGCTCATCACGCGCACCTGCTCGTCACCATCATCGCCGCGAAGGCCAGCGTGCCATTTTCGCCCATCGGGGCGGGCTATGTCGTGCCCATGGTCGAGGAGATCAACGAGAGGGCCGAGGCCAATGGGACTGCGCTTGCCGAATCCGTTCGCGAAAAACTGCGCCGAGAGGGCGTGAACGGCACCCTTCGCCTGATCCTGAACCACGTGGACATCGTGGCGGAGGAGGCTGTGCGCCTCGCGCGGGCTTCCGATCTCATCGTGGTGGATCAGCCCGATGCCGCGCTCGACACGAAGGGCCTCATTCTGGAGGAGGCCCTGTTCCATTCGGGCCGGCCGATCCTCGTCGCGACCACGAGGAGGGCCATGGCGACCCATCCCGGGCGGATCGTCGTGGGCTGGGATGGTTCCGCCCATGCCGCCCGTGCCGTGGGAGATGCGCTGGCCCTGTTCCCCGGCATCGAGATGGCGGAAATCGTGTCCGTGGCTGGCGAGAAGGATCTCTCGAATGCGTTGCCCGGCGCGGACCTCGCCCGGCATCTTGCCCATAAGGGGGTGACGACGACGCTCACCAAGCTTTCGGCCGAGGGTATGAGCGTCGGCTCCGTGCTCGATGGCCATGCGACGCGCACCAATGCCGATCTGATCGTCATGGGTGGCTTCGGCCATTCCCGCCTGCGCGAGTTCCTGTTCGGCGGTGTGACGGTGGAACTGACCGGGGGCGCGTCCGTGCCGCTGCTGATCGCCTATTGACGCAGGTCGGTCAGCAGCGAGAGCACCTCGCGGCGCAAGGCGGGCGACAGCCCGAGAAAACGCAAGGCCAGCGGCAGCTTGAAGAGTTGCCAGCCTGTCGGCCGGGTCACCAGCGTCTCCATGCGCCGGGAAACCGCGAGGCTGGCGCGCGTCCGCGCCACGCGATCGCGCTCCCATCCGCGGAAGAGCACGCGGGATTGCTCATCCCTCCCGGAGGTCGGTGCGTTGATTTCCGGATTGGCCGCATCGTTGATGATTTCGGTCAGCGTCACCGCATCCTCGATGCCGAGATTCATGCCCCGGCAGCCGAGCGGCAGGTTCTGATGCGCGGCATCCCCGATGATCGCCGCCCGGCCTTTGATGCGGCTTTCGGTGAGGCGCTGCACCGCATCGAAACCGGCTTGCCAGTGAATGCCGCCGGGGTGCCAGCGATCCGGAAGGATCCCCCGGATATCCCCCGCGAGGCCCATCACCCGGTGCCTGCCGTGCCCCATGGGGATGCGGATCAAGGTCGGCGCACCCCTGGCGATGCAGATTTCCATGCGGTTCGAATCGGCCTGCCCGCCCAGATCGAGATCGAGGATGCTCCATCTCGACGCCGGGGCGCTGCCCCTCAACTCGAAATCGAGCATCCTGCGCAGGTCGGATTGCGCGCCATCGGCCCCGATCAGCCAGGAGACGTGGCAGGATTCGCAGGCATTTCCGGTCCTGAGCTCGATGTCGCCGCCTTGCGGGTCCATCGTCGCAGCCACGAGTTCCGTGTGCCTTTCCACCAGAACGCCCGTTTCCCGCAAGGCATCCGCGAGAACGCGCTCGGCCTCGTTCTGCGGAACGACGAGCAACCCCTTCAGCTTGTGCGGGAAGAAATCGAAGTCCAGCCGCGCCTTGGCCTTGCCGTTGATGGTCAGGTTCATGCCGCGCACAACATGCCCGACACCGAGGAGCTTCGCCGCAAGGCCCATATCGCGCAGCAGCGCGAGCGTATGGTGGCTCATCAGCAGCGCGCGGCTCTCCGTGTTCGGGGCCGGGCTGCGGTCGATGATGCGCACCGCATGCTTCGCCTGCGCGAGTTTGAGCGCAGCCGTCAGCCCGACCGGACCCGCTCCGACGATGAGCGGCTGTCCGGCTTTCTGCCGGGCGGGTAGTGTGGTCCGGGGTTGCTCGGCCATGGTCGGCGGCTAGCCCGCGAGCCGGATGTCCGGCCGGTATAGACCCCGCCAGACCCGCTCGAAATTGCCGCCGGCGAGCATTTCCAGTTCGCGTGTCTTCCATTTTCGGCGGATGAGCTCCGCGAAGATCTTCGGAAAGGTCGAGGCATCTTCGAGGCCCGGCGGCTTCGGTCCGCCATAGAGATCCGAGCCGATGCCGATGGCCTCGGCCCCGATGAGGTTTTTCATGTGGTCGAGATGGTCGCAAAGCCATTGCACCCCGTCGCGGGTGCCGAAATGGGCGAAGGCGGAACGCTTCGTCTGCTGGTAAGCGGCGCGTTCCATGTCGGGCAAGGCCTTGCCGAACCTGTCCATGGCCGGCCGCATCGCGCTGTAGACCTGCGGCGACAGGAAGACCGGCACGAAGGTGGCCATCACCATGCCGCCGCCATCGGCGATGCGCCGCATCACGTCATCGGGCGCGTTGCGCGGATGCGGGCAAAGCGCATGGGCATTGGCATGGCTGATGATGACCGGCCCCGTCGCCACGTCCATCACGGCATGCTGGGCCGGAGGGGCGACATGCGCGAGATCGATGATCAGCCCGAGGCGCTCCATCTCGCCGATGATGGCCCGCCCGAATTCGTTAAGCGGCTGCTGGCCGGGCGCGTCCGTGGCGCTGTCGATGAAGGGCAGGGTCTCGTTGTGGCAAAGCGTGACGAGCCGGATGCCCATGGCATGGAACAGCCGCAGATGGGCGAGGTTCTCCACGCCCACAAGGCCCTCCACCGCCTTGAGAAGGCCGATCTTTCCGGCTTTGCGGGCGCGCGCCAGGTCGCGTGGCTCAAGCACCGGATGGAAGGCCTCCGGCCAGGCCTGCTCCATCTGGAGCATGACGTCGATCACCTCGAGGCGCGCCCGCAAGGGATCGTTCTCGGAGGTCGGAATGAAGGCTGTGAAGATCTGCGTCGCGACCTGGCCCGCGCGGAGCTTCGGGATATCGGTATCATGCTCGGGATGCTCGCGCGCCAGATCCCAGACCCGCGCGTCACCCCTGGCGTCGCGATGGCGCCAGATGACGTAGGGGAGATCATTATGCCCGTCGACGAGGCGGGTGCGTGCGAGCAGCCGCGTGGCCCGCTTCTCGGCCGAATATGCCATGTGTGCGATTCCTGCTTGCACTCCCCGGCTTTCTTTTCGCACGCGGGCGCCCAGGCTGCAAACCCGGAAATCACGCTCCGTTGCAGGCGCTGGATTGGGCCTCGCTCACGGATTTTTGAGACGAAACAATTCATCAGGCCCCAAAACGGCCCGAATTCCGCAAGGTTTGCGCAATAATCGCAGCGCCAATCTCATCGTCATCACGAGAGGCAAGAAACCTCCGCAGGGAAGACGGCAAGCAACTGGCGCGGCAGGCTCGGAGAACCGATCCGCTTTGCCATTCGGGATCCGGGAGCCGCGACCTCGTTGCGCGATCTCCCCAACATGGCAAGGGAGCCGGAAATGGCGAGCCCCGCGAAATTCGAACCGAGCGCCGTTCTGGAGGCGCTTGCGCCCGCACTGCATCACGAGTTGCGCCTCGATCCCCGCGGGCTTGGGGCGGTCGGATCACGCGAGGAGGCCGAATACCTGCTCATGTTGGATCATTCCGGCGCGCAATCCGGCCCGGAATGGCGCGTCTTCCTCATCGAGGCTCTGGTGGGCTTTCTCGTCTGGCAGCGCCCGCCCTTCGGCGAAATGATCGAGACCGATCTCGATTGGTTCCTCGGCCTCGTGGCCGATGCGCCATCGCCCGCGCTGCCGGCTCTTCTGTTCGCGCTGGTTCGCGAGTTGAATGATGCGCCGGAGCGCCTGATGGTGCTGGCACTGAAGCATGCCGAGGGGCGAGCCCTCTGAATTCCGGCCTGCGACACCGGGCCTGTGCCGGCTCCCGGCTCGACCAAGGTTGAGCCGTCGCACGGATTTACCGCCGCCCCGCATTCCCTTAAGACCCGTTGGAACGGGCGGGGGAGGCCCGAGGCGCGATGTTCAAGAAAATCCTGATCGCCAATCGCGGTGAAATTGCCTGCCGCATCATCAAGACTGCTCGCAGGATGGGGATTCGCACGGTCGCGGTCTATTCCGAGGCCGATGCGGACGCAATGCATGTGCAGATGGCCGACGAGGCCGTGGCCATCGGCCCGGCACCGGCCGCCGAGAGCTATCTCGTCATCGAGAAGATCATCGCGGCCTGCCGGCAGACGGGCGCGGAAGCGGTCCATCCCGGCTATGGCTTCCTCTCCGAGCGCGACGCCTTCGCGCTGGCATTGAAAGAGGCCGGCATCACCTTCATCGGCCCCAACAGCCACGCGATTGCGGCCATGGGCGACAAGATCGAATCGAAGAAGGCTGCGGCCGCCGCGGGCGTTTCCACCGTCCCCGGCTATCTCGGCACGATCGAGAGCGCCGAGGATGCGATGACAATCGCCGGGGAGATCGGCTATCCTGTGATGCTCAAGGCCTCCGCCGGCGGCGGCGGCAAGGGTATGCGCATCGCCTGGAATGCGGATGAGGTGAAGGAAGGCTTCGAGCGTTCGCGTTCCGAAGCGAAATCCTCCTTCGGCGACGACCGCATGTTCGTCGAGAAATTCATCGTCAATCCGCGCCATATCGAGATCCAGGTGCTGGGCGACAAGCACGGCAACATCATCCATCTGGGCGAGCGGGAATGTTCGGTGCAGCGCCGCAACCAGAAGGTCGTGGAAGAGGCGCCGTCGCCGCTGCTCGACGAGGAAACCCGCGCGAAGATGGGCGCGCAGGCTGTCGCCCTCGCCAGGGCTGTGGGCTACGACAGCGCCGGCACGGTGGAATTCGTCGCAGGCCAGGACAGGAGCTTCTACTTCCTCGAAATGAACACCCGCCTGCAGGTGGAGCATCCGGTGACCGAGCTCGTCACCGGCATCGACCTCGTCGAGCAGATGATCCGCGTCGCGGCGGGCGAGAAGCTCGCCTTCAGCCAAGCCGATATCCGCCTCAAGGGCTGGGCGGTGGAAAGCCGCATCTACGCCGAAGACCCTACGCGCAACTTCCTGCCCTCCATCGGCCGCCTCACGCTATACCGCCCGCCGGCGGAAGGCACGGCCGGCGGCATCACGCTGCGCAACGATACGGGCGTGGAAGAGGGCGGCCAGATCTCGATGTTCTACGATCCGATGATCGCCAAGCTCGTGACGCATGCGCCGACGCGGCTGGAGGCGATCGAGGCGCAGGCCCGCGCGCTCGATGCTTTCGCGATCGACGGCATCCGCCACAATATCCCGTTCCTTTCGACCCTGATGGCGCATCCGCGCTGGAAATCCGGCGCGCTCTCCACCGGCTTCATCGCCGAGGAATTCCCCGGCGGTTTCGCGGTGCCGAGCCCCGCGGGCGAGACGGCACGGGCGATTGCGGCGGTGGCGGCAGTGATCGATCATCGCCTCAATGCCCGCAAGCGGCAGATCTCCGGCCAGATGGCGACGACGCGGCCCATGCGTTTTGCCGAGACGCGCGTTGTGCAGCTCGGCACGGGCGAAAATCGCCAGAGCTACGAACTCAGCGTCGATGATGGCCTTGGCGAAACCCATGTGCACTTTGTCGATGGCGCTTCCGATCTCGTCGTCACGCATTGGAAGCCGGGCGATCCGGTCTGGACCGGCGCCATCTCCGGCATCGAGCGCGCGATGCGGGTCGAGCCCATTCCGAATGGCGTGCGCCTCTCGACGGCCGGCACGGCGGCGGAAGCGCGGGTCTACACGAAGCGCGAGGCGCAGCTTGCGGCCCTCATGCCCGAGAAGCGGGGTGCGGATACCTCGCGCGTGCTGCTCTGCCCCATGCCCGGCCTCGTGAAATCCATCGCGGTTTCCGAGGGGCAGGAGGTGAAGGCCGGCGAGACGCTCGCGGTGGTCGAAGCGATGAAGATGGAGAATGTGCTGCGCGCCGAGCGTGATGTGACCATCTCGAAACTGCGCGCGAAGGCGGGCGAAAGCCTCGCGGTCGATGCGGTCATCATGGAATTTGCGGGCTAAGGCCTGTCATTCCCGACCGAGGCGTAGCCGAGGGGCGGGAATCCAGGCATCGCTTGAGAATGGATTCCCGCTCGCGCCTCCGGCGCGTCGGGAATGACACATCGCGCCCTTGAGAATCGCCATGTCCACCATCCCGCCCGACGCCTTCGCCATGACGCCCAGGCCGCCCTCTTGCATCGTCGCCTTTTCCTCGATCCGGGCTGATGGCGACCATGGCTATTCCGCCATGGCCGATGCGATGGAAGCGCTCGCCAAGACCCAGCCCGGCTATCTCGGCATCGAGCATGCGCGGCGCGCGGATGGCTTTGGCATCACCAACAGCGTCTCGGCGGATGAAGCCGCGCTCCTGAACTGGAAGGCGCAGGTGCAGCATCTCTATGCGCAGAAGATGGGCATCGAGCGCTGGTACTTGCATGACGAACTGCGCATCGCAAAGGTGGAGCGGGCCTATTCCGGGCCCGAGGGACGCTCGGTCTAGGAGTTCGCATGCCGCTCTATTTCGCCTATGGCGCCAATATGGACGTGGCTGCGATGGCGCGTCGTGCGCCCGGCGGCAAGCCGCTTGGCCTCGCGCGCCTCGTGCGGCATCGTTTCGTGATCACCGAGCACGGCTATGCGAGCGTGGTGCGCGATCCGCGGCAGGTCGTGCATGGCCTCCTCTGGGATCTGCCGATGGCGGACATCAAGGCGCTCGATCGCTTCGAGGAGGTGGATCGCGGCCTCTATGTGAAGATCGACCAGCCGGTGATCACCGCCAATGGTCCGCGCCGGGCGCTGGTTTATGTGGGCACGGGGAAGCCGGGCGGCAAACCGCGCGCGGGATACCTCGAGGATTTGCTGCGCGCCGGGGCGGAAATCGGCCTTCCCAAGGCCTATCTCGCCGGCATGGCGCAGATGGGGCAGGGGGCTTCAGCAGCGCCGGCGCGCAGGAGCCTCAGCGGCCCTCGGGCTTCCGAAACGTGGCAATGGGGCGATTGAGTTTGGTTAGCCGAAAACCTTCGTGAAGGCCGATTTGAGCGCGAGATCCGCCTCGTGCATGCAAACGGGCAGGCCGAGATCGACAAGGCTCGTGACGCCGTAGCGCTGCTCCTTGATCCCGCAGGGCACGATGCCGCCGAAATGCGCGAGATTCGGTTCCACATTCAGCGAAATGCCGTGGAAGGACACCCATTTCCGAAGGCGGATGCCGATCGCCGCGATCTTGTCCTCGTGGCCCTCGCCCGTGTCCGGCCGCTTCACCCAGACGCCGACGCGATTGGGGTCGGTGAAGCCGGTGAGGTTGAAGGCGGTGAGTGCCTCCATCACCCAGGCTTCCAGCGCTTCGACGAAGGCGCGCACATCGGGTTTGCGGGCCTTGAGGTCGAGCATCACATAGGCCACGCGCTGGCCCGGGCCGTGATAGGTATATTGCCCGCCGCGCCCCGTTTCGACGACCGGGAATTGCGGGTTGACGAGATCGGCGGGGTTCGCCGAGGTTCCGGCCGTATAAAGCGGCGGATGCTCCAGCAGCAGCACGCATTCCGGCGCTTCACCCGCGGCGATGGCCGCCGCGCGCGCTTCCATGAAGGCAAGGGATTTCTCGTGGGGCGTGAGGCCCTCCCAGACCAGCCACTCGACGCAAGCATCGTCGGAGCGGCCGAAAAGCGGGGCTGTTAACGGGCTGTTGACCATGTTGATGCGAGATAGTGGGCAGAAATTGCCGATGTCAATCGCGGCAAGCCAAGCCCCTCGGGAGAGCCTTCGAGATGCAGACTGTTGAAAATGTCGAGCTTGATATCGCCGTCGTGATCGGCCGTTCGGTGATGCCGATCCACCACCTGCTGCGCATGGGCCGCGGCGCGGTGATCGAGCTCGACGCCAACGAGAATGACGAGGTCGAGATTCTCGCCAACAACTTCCCCGTCGCGCGCGGGCAGGTGGTGGTGCAGGGCAAGCGCATCCAGGTGGAAGTCACCTCGCTTCTTCGCAGGCCCGAGACCATTCGCAAGCGCTTCCAGGGCGATGAACGGCAGGCAGAGGACGCCCGCTGAAACAAAGCGCCAAAATAAGCCCCCCGGGCCGCTTGCGTCACGGGGAGCGCTTTGTTAGAGAGCGCCCTTCGGTTGATCGATGCCCCGTGCATCGCATCCTCCCTGAGCGGTCGTGGCGGAATTGGTAGACGCGCTAGCTTGAGGTGCTAGTGGGTAACACCGTGGAGGTTCGAGTCCTCTCGACCGCACCATTCCGGTGCAAACCTTTGGAATGACGACAACGCCGCGCCCCCTTGCGCGGCTTTGTCGTTTCTGGCCTCGCGCCTGGCGCCACCGACGATTTTCACGCCCTGCGGTTGCCTCGCTTTCTGGCCCGGCGTAGACCTAACTCTGTGAGGCGCCGGCGGATTATCCTGCGCCTTTCTCCTGTCCATTTCGCGCCCGGAGGAGGCTTCGATGACCGATTCCATCGTCGCGCCTGCCGCCGGTCTGCCGCCCTGGGGCGAAGATGTGCGCGATGAGGACGGCAACCTTCATCCCGAGTTGATCGAAGCCGTGCGCGAGGCCCTGGCCGCCGGCGATTCCGTGCGCCTCGTCGCGCTCGCCGGCGATCTTCACGAGGCCGATCTCGGTGACCTGATCGAGGCGCTCGACCCCGATGAACGCCCGCGCCTGGTCGCGCTGATGGGCGAGGACTTCGATTTCGCGGCACTCACGGAAATCGAGGATACGGTCCGCGAGGATCTGCTCGAGGAAATGCCCAACGCGCAGATCGCAGAGGGTGTGCGCGAACTCGATTCAGACGATGCGGTCTACATCCTGGAGGACCTCGCCGAGGAGGACCAGGAGGAGGTTCTCGCCGCCCTTCCGACCCCGGACCGCGCCACTCTCGAGCGCAGCCTCGATTACCCGGAAGAATCGGCCGGCCGGCGCATGCAGTCGGACGTGATCGCCCTTCCGCCGTTCTGGACCGTGGGGCAGGCGATCGACTTCCTGCGCGAAAGCGAGGAACTGCCGGAGGAATTCTACGAGCTCTACGTGGTTGATGCCGCGCTTCGCGTTCTCGGCCGCGTGCCGTTGAACCGCATGCTGCGCGCGAAAAGGCCGGTGAAGATCGAAAAGATCATGCTCGAAGCCGAGCATCGCGTTGCCGCGACCGACGACCAGCACGAAGTGGCCGAACTCTTCAAGCGCTACAATCTCGTGGCCATCCCGGTCGAGGATGCCGAGGGCAAGCTCGTGGGTGTGCTGACCTTCGACGACATCGTGGACGTGATCGACCAGGAGGCCGATGCCGAGATCCGCGCGCTCGGCGGTGTGCAGGCGGATGAGGAACTGGGCGACAGCACGCTCGAAACCGCGCGCCGGCGCTTCTCATGGCTCTTCGTGAACCTGATCACGGCCATCCTGGCATCGGCTGTCATCGGCTTTTTCGAGGGTGCGCTGCAGAAGATGGTGGCGCTTGCGGTGCTGATGCCCATCGTCGCGAGCCAGGGCGGCAATGCCGGTACGCAGACCATGACGGTGGCGGTGCGCGCGCTGGCGACGCGTGCGCTGGGCGGGAGTGGCGCGCGACGGTTCGTGGCGCGCGAAATTCGCGTCGGGCTGCTCAATGGAGTGGCCTTCGCGCTGGTGATGGGCGCGGTGGCGGCGCTGTGGTTCAGGTCGGTCGATCTCGGCCTTGTCATGGGCATTGCGATCATCGTGAACCTGATCGCGGCGGCCCTGGCGGGCGTTCTCGTGCCGCTGGCGCTGGACCGGATCGGGGTCGACCCGGCGGTGGCTTCCGGCCCTTTCGTCACGACGGTGACGGATATGGTCGGCTTCTTCGCCTTCCTGGGCGTTGCGACCCTGTGGTTCGGGCTGTCCTGAGATTAGGGCCTCGTTAACGTCAATCCGCGTTCAGGCTGCCGGAAAGCCAATCCTGAAGAAGCATTTAACGTTTTCCGCCGCATTGCTGCCATTCCGGTCGGAATGTTTTCAAGCGTTGTTTCGAGACAAGAGGTTCGCTTCGTGTCCCGCCTATCTCCCCCTCCCGCGCCCTGGCGCGCGGCCGTTCTCGGCTTCGTCGCGCTGTTGATGACCGCCTGCTCCGCAAGCGGAACCGTGGAGCGCGCGCATTATCCGCTCAAGAGCGATGCCAAGCCGCATGAAGGCGTGCGCAAGGCGCAGTCCTTCCCCGTGCACGGCATCGATGTCTCCAAATGGCAGGGCGAGATCGACTGGGCCGAGGTGAAGCGCGCGGGCACGGCCTTCGCCTTCATCAAGGCGACCGAGGGGGGCGACCATCTCGACGAGCGCTTCCACGAGAACTGGCGGCAGGCGAAGGCGCATGGAATTCCGCGCGCGGCCTATCACTTCGTGTTCTGGTGCCGCCCGGCCCATGAGCAGGCCGAATGGTTCATCAGGAACGTGCCGAACGACAAGGACGCCTTGCCGCCGGTGCTCGATGTCGAATGGAACGGCCATTCGCGCACCTGCCCGAAGAAGATCGACCCGGATCTTGCCCGGAAGAAGATCGCCGTGATGCTCCGGGCGATGGAAAAGCATACGGGCAAGCGGCCGATCATCTACACGGACATCCCGTTCCATGCGGATGTGATGGAAGGCCATTTCAAGGAGTATAATTACTGGCTGCGCTCGGTCGCGGCCGAGCCGCATGAGCGCTACGAGAATCGTGACTGGCTGTTCTGGCAATACACGACCACGGGGCGTGTGCCGGGCATCAAGGGACCGGTGGATCGCAATGCCTTCGCCGGCAGCCGCGCGGAATGGCAGGCCTATCTGCGGCGCCAGCACGTCATCCGCTGAGCTTTCCCGGGCGCCGTCGGGCCGAGATGCAGGCGGGCGGGATTGAACAATCAAAGCATTTTCAAGCGAAGTGGGAACCGGTTCGCGTGAAGAAAATGCGACAAAGCAAAGAAAGAAGCATTTTCAAGCGAAGCATGTCCCCGCGAAGGCGGAGATGGGAACCGGTTCGCGTGAGGAAAATGCGACCAGACAAAGAAATCTCGAATCCGATCTGCTTTGGTCAGATCGAGAAAATGCTTCAGGCCGTGCCGCCAGCCGTGAGATCGGGGATGATGGCCGCCGCAACCTCGCCCGCCCTCCATGCCTCGCACAGGAAGGCGGACGAGGCCGGCAGGGCCTCACGTCTGGTCGCCTCCGCGCGATTTGACGGGCGCGATCCCGCCCTTATTCTCCATCGAAACCCTCTGGCCACTTGCGCGAGGAGGGTGTAATTAGGTCAGCAACGCTGACCAATCTCGATGGCATTCCTGGGGAGGATCTCATGCTGGCGAACAGCCCGCGCGGCTTCAATTTCGATCTCGGCGAGACCGCGGATGCCATCCGCGAGAGTGTCGCCGCCTTCGCGCAGGACAAGATCGCCCCGCTCGCCGGGAAGATCGATCGCGAGGATTGGTTTCCCCGCCATCTCTGGCCCGAAATGGGGGCGCTTGGCCTGCATGGAATCACCGTGCCGGAAGAGGATGGCGGCACGGGCCTCGGCTATCTCGATCATGTCGTGGCGATGGAGGAAATCTCCCGCGCCTCGGCCTCGGTCGGGCTCTCCTACGGCGCGCATTCCAACCTCTGCGTGAACCAGTTGCGCCGCTGGGGCTCGAAGGAGCAGAAGTCCCGCTACCTGCCGAAGCTCATTTCCGGCGAGCATCTCGGCGCGCTGGCGATGAGCGAGCCGGGTGCGGGTTCCGATGTCGTCTCGATGCAGCTGCGCGCCGACAGGAAGGGCGACAAATACATCCTCAACGGCTCCAAGATGTGGATCACCAACGGGCCTTCCGCCGAAACGCTGATCGTCTATGCCAAAACGGATGTGAATGCCGGCCCGCGCGGCATTACCGCCTTCATCATCGAGAAGGGCTTCAAGGGTTTCTCCATCGCGCAGAAGCTCGACAAGCTCGGCATGCGCGGCTCGGAGACGGGCGAACTCGTCTTTCAGGATTGCGAAGTGCCGGAGGAGAACCGCCTCGACCAGGAAGGCAAGGGGGTGAATATCCTGATGTCCGGCCTCGATTACGAGCGCGCGGTGCTCGCGGCGGGCCCGCTGGGCATCATGCAGGCGGCCTTCGACATCGTGCTGCCTTACGTGCACGAGCGGAAGCAGTTCGGGAAGGCAATCGGCGAATTCCAGCTCGTGCAGGGCAAGGTCGCCGACATGTATGTGACGATGAATGCCTGCAAGGCCTATGTCTATGCGGTCGCCAAGGCCTGCGACCGGGGCGAGACCACGCGCGAGGATGCCGCCGGCGCGATCCTGATTGCGGCGGAGAAGGCCACCGCGCTCGCGCTCGATGCGATCCAGCTTCTGGGCGGCAACGGCTATATCAACGAATATCCCACGGGCCGCCTGCTGCGCGATGCGAAGCTCTACGAGATCGGTGCCGGCACAAGCGAAATCCGCCGTATGCTCATCGGCCGGGAGCTCTTCGCGAAGGGGGCGTGAGGTGCCGCTGCCTCACTCGCTGCGGGGCTGGCTCAGCCGGTAGACCCCCTTGAAATCCGTGGGATCGACCGGCTTGCCCTTGCGGCTGATCACCAGCCGGCCAGCGAGCGCCAGGCGCACGGCCTCGCGTCGCACCGGCTGCATCAGCGGGGCCCAGCCATCCGGGTGCGGGCCGCCAAGGGCGCGCGCGGCCTCGGAAGGACAGAAGGTCTTTTCCGGCCCGCGCTCGGCGGCGAGGGCCAGCAGTTTTTCCTCGATCATGGTATCGCTCATCGGCCCGAATCCCCTGCGGTGTCGGGTGCCCCTTTGCGCCGCGTTTCCCGGCTGGTCAATGCGATCTCGCCGTGAACCGGGCCGCGGCACAGGGTTGAGCCCGGCCGCGTTGCAAAATCGGGCCGGAAAACGCACTCTCCTGGCACGCGATACGTTCGATTCGCGGGGCCGGGAGGGGTTATGCCGCAGACCATCACCAAGGGCTACAGGGCCCTGCTGGAAGAGGCGAATGCGCTGATCCGCACGCTTGGCGTGGAAGAAGCCCGCGCCATGCACGGGCAGGGCGATGTGGTCTTCGTCGATCTGCGCGATCCGCGCGAGCTTGAGCGTGAGGGCAGGATGCCCGGCGCCTTTCACTGCCCGCGCGGCATGCTCGAATTCTGGATCGATCCCGAAAGCCCTTATGCGAAACCGGTCTTTCAGGAAGACAAGACTTTTATCTTCTTCTGTGCAGGAGGCTGGCGCTCCGCGCTTGCCGCCAAGACCGCTCAGGAAATGGGCCTCGAGCCTGTCGCCCATATCGAAGGAGGATTCGGGGCCTGGAAGAAATCCGGTGCGCCCGTGCAACTTCCTTAAACCTTGCCTGGTGAGAAACCATGAAGACAAACTCGACCTTGCCGCCTCGATTTCCGCCCAAGTTCACGCTGATCATCGGGAACAAGAACTATTCGTCCTGGTCACTGCGGCCATGGCTTGCCATGGCTGCGAAAGGCGTGCCGTTCGCCGAAATTCTGGTGCCCCTTGGCCATGGACAAACCAAGCAGCAATTGGAGCAATATTCGCCCACCGGTCTCGTGCCGGCGCTGAAATACGGCAACCTCGTTGTGTGGGAATCGCTCTCGATCATCGAGTTCGTGAATGAGAAGCACCCGGAAGCGAAGTTCTGGCCCGAGGATATGGAGGTGCGCGCCATCGCCCGCTCGCTGGCGATGGAGATGCATGCGGGGTTCCGGGCCGTGCGCCAGCAATTGCCGATGAACCTGAAGCGGCAGGGCTCGCGCCGCTTCTCCTCCGCGGCGGAGGCGGAGTTGGCGCGCTTCTCGGGCTATGTGCGGCAGTTGCGCATGGAATATGGCTCCGGCGGGCCGTTCCTATTCGGTGAATTCTGCGCGACGGATGCGATGATCGCCCCGCTCTGCACCCGGATCCGCAACTATGAGGTGCCGGTGGACCCCATGACGCAGGATTATGTCGATGCGATCCACCGCCTGCCGGCCTTCCAGAAATGGTATCGGGCGGCTCTCGCCGAGCCGTGGAAGATCGACGAGGTGGACAACATCGACCATCCACGCTCGTCGCCCTGAAACTCACCATTGAATTGCGCCCGGGAAGGGTGAATAAGGGAGGAAGAAGGTGGTATACCACTCTGGCGCCCCCGTTCCCGAGGATTCCGATGGCTGTTCTCCGCTCGCAATTTGACCCTTCCGCCCCCGAATCCGAGCTGAATGCGCGGGAATGGGCGAAGCTCCGGGCAGAGCTGATCGAGAAGCGCCGCATCGCGGCTTTGGGTGGCCCGGAAAAGGCCCGGGAACGCCATGTTTCCCGCGGGAAGTTGCTGCCGCGCGACCGCGTGATGGGCCTGCTCGATCCCGGTTCGCCCTTCCTCGAGGTTGGCGCGCTCGCCGCGAACGGCCTGTATGAGGGCGATATCCACGGCGCGGGGATGATTGCGGGCATCGGCCGGGTCGAGGGGCGCGAGGTGATGGTGGTCTGCAACGATGCGACCATCAAGGGCGGCACCTACTACCCGCTGACCGTGAAGAAGCATCTTCGCGCGCAGGAAATCGCCCGTGAGAATCGCTTGCCTTGCGTCTACCTGGTGGATAGCGGCGGCGCGAACCTGCCGCATCAGACCGATGTGTTCCCCGATCGGGAGCATTTCGGCCGCATCTTCTACAATCAGGCGACGATGTCGGGTCTCGGCATCCCGCAGATCGCGGTGGTCATGGGCTCCTGCACGGCCGGTGGGGCCTATGTGCCGGCGATGTCGGATGAAACCATCATCGTGCGCCGGCAGGGCACGATCTTCCTCGGCGGCCCGCCGCTGGTGAAGGCGGCGACCGGGGAGGTGGTCTCGGCGGAGGATCTCGGCGGTGCCGATGTGCATGCGCGCCGCTCGGGCGTGGCCGACCATTACGCGGCGGATGATCGCCATGCCCTGGCTTTGGCGCGGCGCGCGGTGGCGAACCTCAACAGCCGCAAGCCGGGGGATATCGCGCTCGGCGAACCGGAAAACCCGCTGCTCGATATCGGCGAGCTTGAAGCCCTGGTGCCGACCGATCTCAAGCGGCAATATGATATCCGCGAGGTGATCGGCCGCATCGTCGATGGCTCGCGCTTCGATGAGTTCAAGGCGCTTTACGGGACGACACTGGTGACGGGCTTTGCCGCGATCCACGGCATTCCCGTGGGCATCATCGCGAATAATGGCATTCTTTTCTCGGAAAGCGCGCAGAAGGGCGCGCATTTCGTGGAACTATGCTGCCAAAGGCGCATTCCGCTGCTGTTCTTGCAGAATATTTCCGGCTTCATGGTGGGCAGCCAATATGAGGCGGGCGGCATCGCGAAGGATGGCGCGAAGCTGGTCACGGCAGTCGCCTGCGCGGCGGTGCCGAAGATCACGGTGCTGGTTGGCGGCTCGTTCGGCGCGGGCAATTACGGCATGTGCGGGCGGGCCTATTCGCCCCGCTTCCTCTTCACCTGGCCGAATTCGCGCATCTCCGTCATGGGCGGCGAGCAGGCCGCGAGCGTTCTCGCCACCGTGAAGCGCGACAATCTCGAGGCCGAGGGGAAGAGCTGGCCGGCAGAGGAGGAAGAGGCCTTCAAGGCCCCGATCCGCGCGAAATACGAGGAGGAGGGCTCGCCCTACCACGCCACCGCGCGGCTCTGGGATGACGGCATCATCCTGCCGAGCGAAACGCGCCAGGTGCTGGGCCTGGCCTTCTCGGCCTGCCTCAACGCGCCCGTGCCCGAGACGCGGTTCGGCGTGTTCAGGATGTGATGCCACGCGTCATGCTCGGGCTTGGCCCGAGCATCCACGACTTCCAAGACGTGGATGGCCGGAACAAGTCCGGCCATAACGGCCGTGCCCTGTCGTTCCTGCGACGCGAAGCGGCGGACGGGAATCCATGATTGTCGACGCCTCTGCTGGATTCCCGCGCCTCGCTGCTTGAGGTCGGGAATGACAAGTGCCCTCGCTTGCGCTACGTTGCGTGCATTCACATTTGGAGGTGTTTTCTTGTCCGCCTCTGTCACCATCCGCTTGGACGACGAGGCTAAACTCGAGGCCTTGGACAAGCTCGCGCAGAGCATGGATCGCTCGCGCAACTGGATTGTCAATCGCGCCATCGAACGCTTCATTGCCGAACAGGCCTGGCAGATCGAAAAGATCGAGCGGGGCATCGCTGAGGCGAATCGCGGAGAATTTGCTTCTCCGGAAGAGGTGCAAGCGGCTTTCGCCCGGTTCGGGGCAAAGGCCCGGGCTGCTGAATGAAGCTTGTCTGGACCGCGCAGGCGGTCGCCGATCTGGTCGAGATCGCCGATTATGTGTCCGAGCATCATCCTGAAGCGGCCATCGCCTTGCGTGACAGGCTTCGCTCTGCGATAGAGGGACTCGTCGATTTTCCGATGGCTGGCCGCCCCGGCCGGGTGGCGGAAACGCGCGAATTGGTCGTGCCCGGTTCGAATCATCTCGTGCCCTACCGCGTGCATCAGGGCCGGGTCGAAATCCTCGCCATTCTTCACGCCGCGCGGGATTGGCCGCAAAGCTTCTAGAGCATGATGTGTTCAGACGGAAGCACATCATGCTCTTCTCTTATTATCATCGCATGCTTTTTTGTGAAAAACCGGATTCCACTTTTTCACAGCATGCTCTAGACCATTCCCCTCCGCGCCATTCCGCCCTAAACCTCGGGCAACAACAACCGGAGGGGTGCCATGAGCGGACCGAGCAGCGGCGCAGGCAAGATTGCCATCATCACAGGCGCGGGGTCTGGCGTGGGGCGCGCGGTGGCGCAGGCCTTCCTGAAGGATGGCTATCGCGTGGCACTCGTGGGCCGCAAGGTCGATACGCTTCAGGCCACCGCCGAGGGTTTCCCGGGGAACCGCGTGCTCATCCTCCCCGCTGACGTGACCGACCATGAACAGGTCGATGCCCTGTTCGATGCGGTCGTGAAGGCCTGGGGCCGGGTGGATGTGGTGTTCAACAATGCAGGCATCGGCGCGCCGCCCATGGAATGGGATGAACTCCCCATCGAACGCTGGAAAGCGGTGGTCGATACCAACCTCTCGGGCGTGTTCTTTTGCATGCGCGCGGCCTTCCGCGTGATGAAGGCTCAGAACCCGAAAGGCGGGCGCATCATCAACAATGGCTCTGTCTCGAGCTATACCCCGCGGCCCTATTCGGCGGCCTATACCGCGACGAAACACGCGGTTCTCGGCCTCACCAAGACTGGCGCGCTCGATGGCCGCAAGCACAACATCGCCGTGGGGCAGATCGATATCGGCAATGCGCTGACCGAAATGGCCATGCCGATGACCAGGGGCGTGCTGCAGGCCAATGGCTCGATCGGGATCGAGCCGACCATGGATGTGCAGCATGTGGCCCATGCCGTTCTCCACATGGCGAGCCTGCCGCTCGAAGCGAATGTGCTGACCATGAATGTGATGGCCACCGCCATGCCCTTCGTGGGCCGGGGCTGAGGCGCGACATTCACGCCGCAAAGCCGAATTCCCTCTCGAAACGTGGGCGCTCCTCGGCTATGCCGGGGCGTCCCTTTCTCACCCGCCACAAAGGAAAAATCCCATGGGCACCATCACCCGCATCGAAGCCGGCTCGCGCATGTCGAAAGCCGTCGTGCATGGCGACACGGTCTATCTCGCCGGCATCGTCGCCGATGACAACAGCCAGGACGTGACCGGCCAGACCAGGCAGATCCTCGCCGAGATCGACCGCCTGCTCGCACTCGCCGGTACGGACAAGTCGAAGCTCCTGCGCGCCAATATCTGGCTCAGCGACATCTCGACCTTCGGCCAGATGAACGCGGTCTGGGATGCCTGGGTGAGCCCCGGCAACACCCCGGCGCGCGCCACCGTCGAGGCCTCGCTCGCGACGCCCGATTACAAGGTCGAGATCATGGTTGTTGCGGCGAAGTGAGCCGATGACCGGCGCGGCGCTCCATCCCGATGAGGAGCACCGCGCCTATGTGCGCGCGGTGAAGATCATCATCAGCGCCATCCTGATGATCGCCGTGCCGCAGATCGTTTATGCCTGGGCCATCGGCAACCGTTTCCTGATCAAGGACGGTTTCGACTGGAGCTATGATGTCGTGCTCTGGGGCGTGGCGTTCGCCTGTTTCGGGCGGAGCCTGCGCGCCGAGAACCTCGCGGCCCTCGCGATCGCCGGCGTGATGTTCGTGGCGGGATGCCACACGGCTTACGATCTCTGGCACAAGATCGTGACCGGGCGCCGGCCGGAATTCTGGGTCGCGGGCTGGTCGAGTTTCACGATGGTATCAATCGCGCTGCTGCTGCTCGGGGTGATGTGGCGTTTCCGGAAATCCGAGAACGCGCTGGTGGCCGCGACCTGGCTTTCGAGCCGCAATTCCATCATCATCACCCTGTGTTTTGCGGCGATCAGCCTGTTCGCCCGCACCCGCGACAGCCAGGGAGCGGAGATCGCCCTCGACCTGCTGGCGATCGGCCTCTCGTTCCAGGCGGTCTACGCCATCTTGACGAAACTTCGCTGGTATACCACACCGGAAAACACCGGGGAGAGCAGGAGCTAGAGCATTTTCAAGCGAAGCATGCCCCCGCGAAGGCGGGGGTGGGAACCGGTTCGCGCCAAGAAAATGCGAAACTTGAAAAGGCCGGAGTCCGTTGAAAGGCCACGCGGCGGGGAGAGATGCAATGTTCCGTTCGGTCCTGATTGCCAATCGCGGCGAGATCGCCTTGCGAGTCGCGCGTACGGCGCGGCGCATGGGTTTGCGCGTCATCGCGGTGCATTCGGATGCGGATGCGAAGGCACCCTTCGTGGCTTTTGCGGATGAGGCGCATCGCATCGGTCCGGCCCCGGCGCGCGAGAGTTATCTCGTGGCGGAGCGCATTCTCGAGGTTGCGAAGCGGGCAGGGGCCGAGTGCATCCATCCGGGCTATGGGTTTCTTTCGGAAAACGCCGAATTCGCAGAATCCTGCGCGGCCGCCGGCATTGCTTTCGTGGGGCCGCCGGCTTCCGCCATCCGCGCCATGGGCCTGAAGGATGCCGCGAAGGCTTTGGTCGAAAAGGCCGGCGTGCCCGTGGTGCCGGGTTATCACGGGGAGATGCAGGACGCGGCCTTCCTGAAGGAGAAGGCCGATCAGATCGGCTATCCCGTGCTCATCAAGGCTATCGCCGGCGGCGGCGGCAAGGGCATGCGGCGCGTCGATCGCCATGTCGATTTCGAGGAGGCCCTGGCTTCCGCGCAGCGCGAGGCCACCAATGCCTTTGGGGATCCGCGCGTGCTCGTCGAGAAATACGTCACCGCGCCGCGCCACGTGGAGGTTCAGGTCTTCGGCGACCGGCATGGCAATGTCATGCATTTCTTCGAGCGTGATTGCTCGATGCAGCGCCGCCACCAGAAGGTGATCGAGGAAGCGCCGGCGCCGGGCATGAGCAGGGAAGTGCGCGCAGCCTTCGGAAAGGCGGCGGTCGAGGCCGCAAAGGCCGTGGGCTATTACGGCGCGGGCACGATCGAGTTCATCGCGGATGGCTCGCAGGGGCTTCGCGCGGATGGCTTCTATTTCATGGAGATGAACACGCGTCTTCAGGTCGAGCATCCGGTGACCGAGATGATCACCGGTTTCGATCTCGTGGAACTGCAACTCCGCGTCGCCGCGGGCGAAAGGCTGCCGGTCACACAGGAGGATCTCGCCATCCACGGCCACGCCGTGGAAGCGCGGCTCTATGCCGAGGAGCCCGAGCGCGGCTTCCTGCCCTCCACGGGCAAGCTGCATGCCTTGCGCCTGCCTTCGGGCGAGGGATTGCGCATCGATTCAGGCGTGACCGAAGGCGGCGAGGTGACGCCGTTCTATGATCCGATGATCGCCAAGATCATCGCCCATGGGCCGGATCGCCAGACCGCTTTGGACCGCCTCGGCCTTGCCCTGGAAAGCACCATCGTCGCCGGCCCCAAGACCAACACGCGCTTCCTCAAGGCGCTGATCGACCATCCGGATTTCCGCGCCGCGAAGCTCGATACGGGGCTCATTGATCGAAACCTCGCGGCACTCGGCATTCTTGCGCCGGAAATCGATCCGGAAACGCTCGCAGTCGGCGCGCTGGCTTTCGCCGCCCGCGAGAAGGAGCGGCTGGAGGCGGTCGCCACCGCGCGTTCCGGCTGGCCGTCCGATCCTTGGAGCAAGTCGCATGGTTTCGCGCTCCATCCCGGCCGCGAGACGGGCTTGCGCGTGCTCGTGGAGGGTGAAACGCGCGATGTGCGGCTCGATGCCGCCGCAGAAGCCGCAATCGACATCCCGAAGAAGGGCCATCGGAGCTTCACGCTGGTCGAGACCGGCGACACCAATTTCATCCTCGTCGATGGCCTGCAGACTGAAATGCGCATGGTCGATGCGCTCGATGTCGCCTTCGACGATTCAGGCGGCGATGCCGGCGGCAATGTGAAATCGCCGATGCATGGCAAGCTCGTGGCGCTGTTCGTGGTCGAGGGCGAGAGGGTCGAGAAGGGCCAGCGCGTGGCGATCGTCGAGGCCATGAAGATGGAGCACCCGGTTTTGGCGCCGCGCGCGGGCCGCATCGAGAGCATCGCCTTCGAGGCCGGAGCGCAGATGGGGCAGGGCGCCCGCATCCTTTCCGTCGCCGAGGCGTGATTCGTGGCGCTTCACCTTTTGAAACTCTGCGTCGGCTGCGAATCCATCGCCGATCTCGAAAGCTGGATCGAGGAAAACCGCCTGCTGCATCAGCGGCTGAAGCGGCCCTACCGGCAGTTCCATACCACGCGGATGATACCGAAGCGGCTGGACGAGATCCTTGGCGGCGGCTCGCTCTACTGGGTCATCAAGGGTTTTCTCTCGGCCCGCCAGCGCATCGAGGCGATCGAGCCCTTCACGGATTCGGATGGCATCCAGCGCTGCCATCTGGTGCTGGAGCCGGTGGTGATCCCCGTGCGCTCGCGGCCCGTCCGGCCCTTCCAGGGCTGGCGTTACCTGACGGAGAACGATGCGCCGCCCGATCTCTCGCAGCAGGGCGCGGATCTCGCGGAAATGCCGGAATCGCTGCAGCGGGAATTGCGTGCGCTGGGCCTGCTCTGATAGCGCTTGAGGGCTGATGCTCTTCTGCGCGGAGAAAACCCTTGACCTCCATCGTGTCCATGCTGGTTTTCGGTGCGATCGTCTGGTGGTTCGCGCTCGGCCCCGGCCGCAAGGCGGGTGAGAGCCTTTCGCCCTTCACGCGCAAGGTCGCCGGCCTCGGCGCGGGTGCGGCGGGAATCGCGCTCGGCATGAAGGGACGCTGGGATTTCGCGATCGTGCTGGTTTCGCTCTCGGCCTGGCTGCTCGGTTTCAAGCTGCCGAAGATGTTCGATCCCATCGGAAACGCGCGGAAATCACAGATCCGAACCATCGCGCTGCTGATGACGATCGATCTCGTCTCGAACGAGATCGAGGCTGAGGTGCTGGCCGGGCGTTTCGCAGGCAAGCGCCTCGACCAGATCGCCGATCGGGATCTGGTGATGCTCGCGCAGGATCTCGCGCAGCTCGATCCCTCAGGCCTTGCGCTGATTCTGAATGATCTCGACCGCCGCGCGCCCGGTTGGCGTGAGCACGTGCAGGTCGATGCGCAGGCGGGGGCTCGAGATCCGCGCGCGACCTCCGCTGAAATGCGCGAAGACGAGGCTTATCAGATCCTTGGGCTGGAACCGGGCGCGGGTGAGGAGGCCATTCGCGCCGCTCACCGGGCGCTGATCGCGCGGCTGCACCCCGACCGGGGCGGCTCCACGGCCCTTGCGGCGCTCGTGAACCGGGCGAAGGATGTCGCGCTCGCCGCGCGCCGCTAGCTCGCGCCGCTCGAGCGGGTGGTCGAGGCCAGTCCAGAGGCCCGAGAGGTTGGTGGGATCCACGGCGTCCATCATGGGGGCTCCAGGAATCAGGGTCGCTGGGCGAAACAATTGTAGCCGGCACGCTTCAGCGCCTTGCAGGCTTCCTGCGCTTCATCGGCCTCGAAGCCCGCGAAGCGCGCGCGGTAGAGAACCGTCCCGCCCTTGGTGACCGCTTCGGTGAAGGCTTCGGCGCTTCCGAGCAGCCGGCCGTTCCTTTCGCGGGCATTGTCGAGCAGGGTTCGGGCCTTGGCCTCGCTTTCGGCCGCGGCAAGCTGGATCACCCAGCCCGTCCGGGCGGGAGCGGGTGCTGCCACCGGCACGGGCTGCGCCGGCGCGGCGGCGATGCGCTCAGCGGGAGCGGCGGCCACCGGGGTCGGCGGGATGATGGGAGCCGCCACCGGGCCGGAGGAAGCCGTGGCCGGGAAGGGAGACGGCGCGCGCTCCTCAACCTTGCGCGGCAGCGGCTGGTTGGCATCGCTCTGCGGCGTCGTGGCGGGCAGCGCATTCGTGAAGCGCACATTGCCCGGCGGCACGATGCGATTCTCGCGCGGGGGCGGCAGCGGATCGGCATTGCTGATCGCTTGCAGGGCCTGCGAGCGAGGCGCCGTGCCCACAAGCGCGAGTGGCGTCGCGGCTCCGCCGGCAGGCGTCGTGTTGCCGGCGACGGCAAGGCCGCGCGGGCGGGTGAGACCCTGATCGGCGACGTCGCCGATCACGGCCGCGCGCGGACGGGGCGGCGGGAGCGGAAGGGCCTCGCGCGAGATTGACGCAGCGCGGGTCGCCGGAGGCTGCGGGGCGGGCGCAGGCGCAGCCGCCCCTTGCCCAGCCGCCGCTTGCGGGGCCACCCCTTGCGGGGCCAGGCGGGGCGCGGGCCGCGTGACGGTTTCATCACCATCGTCGTCATTGGCCGCAGCCGCGACTTCCACGGCGCGGGGCGTGCGGCGACCGGCGACGGCGCGCGGCATGTTTCCTTCGACCAGCGAAGCGACCTGCGCATCGCGCTGGCGGCCCGAACGGCCGCCGAGCACCACGACGAGGATGTGGCGGCCATCGACCTTCGCCGAGGTCAGCAGGTTGAAGCCGGAGGCCCGCGTGAAGCCGGTCTTGATGCCGTCCACGCCTTCGACGCGCCCCAGAAGCTTGTTGTGATTGCGATAGGCGTAGCCGTCGAAATCGAAGCTCCGCGTGCCGAAATAGGGATAGAACCGCGGGAAGCGGTCATGGATCGCCCGGCCCAATGTGACGAGGTCCCGCGCGGTGGTGATCTGCCGGGGGTTCGGAAGGCCCGAGGCGTTCCGGAACACGGAACGGGTCATGCCGATCGATCGCGCCTTGGCGGTCATCATGTGGCCGAAGCGTTCCTCGGTGCCGCCAATGGCTTCCGCCACCACCACGGCCACGTCATTCGCGGATTTGGTGATGAGTGCCTTGATGGCATCTTCCACGGAGATCGTGGTGCCCGGCGCGAGGTTGAGCTTCGACGGCCTCTGGCTTGCGGCGAAACGCGAGACCGGCAGCTCGGAATCCAGACGGAAACGGCCGCGCTCGATCTGCTCGAACAGCATGTAAAGCGTCATCACCTTGGTGATCGAGGCGGGATGACGCGGCGCATCCGGATTGATGGCCTGCAGGGTGCGGCCGGTATTCACGTCAAAAACCAGGGAGGCGTAGGGAGGAGCATAGGATGCGGCTTTCTGCTGCTTGCGCCCCGAGGCTTCAGCCTGCGGAATCGAGAGACCCAGTGTCAGGAGAATGGCGAGAATTGCCAAGCCCACAATACGAAAAGAGGCGCAAACCGCCCCGGTCGCAACACTTACTCGACGCATACTCACACTCCGGCCACCTCCTTTCGGGAGGGGCGGTTCCAGCACAGGCCACCCCCTATTCCGGTGCGGCAAGGCAACAGAGGATAAATTGCGTTCTTCCCGGTTAATTGCCGGTTAAGTCCGGCGCTCTTTTCGATTGCCGATGGCTCGACTGCGGTTTGCGCCATCGCAAAGGTGCGGTCGCGATGGCCGGGTTCCCCGGAAGTCGTATTGTGCGACGCAAAAGAGCTGCTTGACATTTTGTGCGCTGCAACATAAATCATCCTCAACTGGTTCCGGGAGGAGCCGGAGATGCGGTGCACGAGTTCAGATCCACGAAAGGGATAGCCATGATGAACGCTTTCGAAGACATCCAGAAGTACGGCAAAGACAACCTCGACCTCGCCATGAAGGCGTTCGGCGTTCAGCAGAAGGGCGTTCAGGCGATCGCCACGGAAGTTGCCGATTATTCCAAGAAGGCCGTTGAGTCCGGTTCGGCTCAGTTCGAGAAGCTGCTCGGCGTGAAGACGCTCGACAAGGCGATCGAGCTCCAGGCCGAGTTCGCGAAGGCCTCTTACGAGGGCTATGTTGCCCACGCGACGAAGGTCGGCGAGCTCGTGACCGAACTTGCGAAGGAAGCGACCAAGCCGCTCGAGACCATTTTCGCCAAGGCCGGCAAGTAAGCCAGCCTCCGCGCGAGGATGCGGAAGAGCCGGGTCGAAGCCCGAGTTTTCCGCCTAGTGTAGTTCAGCCCGGCGCTCTCCAGCGCCGGGTTTTTTCTGTTCTGGATGAAGTCCGGCGGGAATTCCGTGCTTTTCTGCCGTCATCGGTGTTTTGCCCTCTGGCGGAAGCGCGGTTCGGACCCCACATTCTTCCCGCGCAAGGCGGCGGGCAGGTCTCATCGAAAGGGCCTTGATTGTCGCCCGGCGCTGCGCCACCCTCCGGTTCCATCGGTTGAGTTCTTCGGTGGCGTGTTCTCGAAAGAGGGTCGCCGTGCTTCCTGTCCGATCTCAACCCTTCATGCATTGGCCTGCCCGCCTTGGCCCGGCCGGGAATGCGGGCGGGGGGCCGGGAAACGGCACGTCTCTTGCGACGCGCACCGTCACCAGGCCGAAGCGACCGGATCTGTTTCGCGTTCTGCTGCTCAACGACGATTACACGCCGATGGAGTTCGTGGTGCATGTCATCATGCGCTTCTTCAACCGGACCGAGGAGGAGGCGACCCGCATCATGCTTCATGTGCATCATCACGGCGTGGGCGAATGCGGGGTCTATACTTATGAGGTCGCCGAGACGAAAGTGACGCAGGTCATGGCCTATGCGCGGGACAACCAGCACCCGCTGCAATGCGTGATGGAAAAGAAGTAGGGGCCGTTTCGGCCTTCCACGGCGGGCCTGGGCCTCGCCGCGACCAAGGGCCGCAAGGCCTGTCCAGGACCCGGCTAAGGTGCAAACCTCGTCGGGGAAACAAGGAAAGCGAGACGGTTCCCGTGCCCAGTTTTTCGAAAAGCCTCGAGAATGCCCTCCATCAGGCGCTGAGTCTGGCCTCCAGCCGCCGGCACGAATATGCGACGCTGGAGCATCTGCTGCTCGCCCTGATCGATGATGAGGATGCCGCGGCCGTGATGGCGGCCTGCAACGTCAAGCTCGAGGATCTGCGCCGCACCGTCACCCATTATATCGACAACGAACTCGATGCGCTGATTGCGCGGGAGCGCACCGAGACCAAGCCGACGGCCGGGTTCCAGCGCGTCATCCAGCGCGCGGTCATCCATGTGCAGTCCTCGGGCCGCGATGAAGTGACCGGTGCGAACGTGCTCGTCGCGATCTTCGCCGAGCGGGAGAGCCATGCCGCCTATTTCCTGCAGGAGCAGGAGATGACTCGCTATGATGCGGTGAATTTCATCAGCCACGGCATTGCGAAAAGGCCGGGTGCCTCGGTTTCGCGCAGCCCGCGCGGCGCGGATGAGGAGAGCGAGGAGGGGGCCGCCGATCCTCGCAAGGCCGAGAATGGCAAGGGCGAAAAGGGCAAGGAAAGCGCACTCGACGCCTATTGCGTGAACCTCAACGAGAAGGCGCGCGGCGGGCGAATCGATCCGCTGATCGGCCGCATGGCCGAAGTGAACCGCACCATTCAGGTGCTCTGCCGCCGGCAGAAGAACAACCCGCTTTTCGTGGGCGACCCGGGCGTGGGCAAGACGGCGATTGCCGAGGGCCTCGCCCGGATGATCGTCGATGGCAAGGTGCCGGATGTGCTCGCCGATGCGACGGTTTTCTCGCTCGACATGGGCACTTTGCTCGCCGGCACGCGCTATCGCGGCGATTTCGAGGAGCGCCTGAAGCAGGTGATGAAGGAAATCGAGGCCCACCCAAAGGCCATCCTCTTCATCGACGAGATCCACACGGTGATCGGGGCGGGCGCGACTTCCGGCGGTTCGATGGATGCCTCGAATCTGCTGAAGCCGGCGCTGGCGGCCGGCACGCTGCGCTGCATCGGCTCCACGACCTACAAGGAATATCGCCAGTATTTCGAGAAGGATCGCGCCCTGGTGCGCCGCTTCCAGAAGATCGACGTCAATGAGCCGACGGTTCCCGATGCGATCGAGATCCTCAAGGGCCTGAAGCCCTATTTCGAGGAATTCCACCGGCTGAAATACACCAATGACGCCGTGAAGGCGGCGGTCGAGCTTTCCGCGCGCTATATCCATGACCGCAAGCTGCCGGACAAGGCCATCGACGTGATCGACGAGACCGGCGCCTCGCAGATGCTGCTGCCCGAGGGCAGGCGCAAGAAGACCATCGGCCTCAAGGAGATCGAGGCGACCATCGCCACCATGGCGCGCATCCCGCCGAAATCGGTCTCGAAGGATGATGCGGCGGTGCTTCAGGGCCTCGAAACCACGCTGAAGCGCGTGGTCTACGGGCAGGAAAGCGCGATTTCGCAGCTCACGGCGGCGATCAAGCTCGCTCGTGCGGGCCTGCGCGATGGCGAGAAGCCCATCGGCTGCTATCTCTTTTCCGGCCCCACCGGCGTCGGCAAGACCGAGGTCGCAAAGCAGCTGGCTTCCTCGCTCGGCGTCAAACTCCTGCGCTTCGACATGAGCGAATACATGGAGCGGCATACCGTCAGCCGCCTCATCGGCGCGCCGCCCGGCTATGTCGGCTTCGATCAGGGCGGGCTGCTCACGGATGGCGTGGACCAGAACCCGCATTGCGTGCTGCTGCTCGACGAAATCGAGAAGGCGCATCCGGATCTCTACAATATCCTGTTGCAGGTGATGGACCACGGCAAGCTGACAGACCACAACGGCAAGGAAGTCTCCTTCCGCAACGTGATCCTGATCATGACCACCAATGCCGGCGCGGCCGACATGGCCAGAAGCGCCTTCGGCTTCACCCGCGCGCGGCGCGAGGGCGAGGATGCCGAGGCGATCAACAAGATGTTCACGCCCGAGTTCCGCAACCGGCTCGATGCCATCGTGCCCTTCGGCCATCTGCCGAAGGAGGTGGTGGCACAGGTTGTCGACAAGTTCATCGCGCAGCTCGAGGCGCAGCTGGCGGATCGGCACGTCACCATCTCGCTCACGGATGAGGCGCGCGCCTGGCTTGTGGAGAACGGTTACGACGAGCAGATGGGGGCGCGGCCCATGGCCCGCCTGATCCAGACCGCCATCAAGACGCCTTTGGCCGACGAGGTGCTGTTCGGCAAGCTGAAAGGCGGCGGCGTGGTGCGCGTCATCACCCGCGAGGAGAACGGCAAGCGCGTGCTCGGCTTCGAGTTCCCGGAAGGGCCGCTGCGCCCGAAGCAGGAGGCCCTGCCTGCGCCGAAAGAGCCGAAGCGCAAGGCGCTGCCCAAGGGCAAGCCCGCCGCGCGCAAGGCGCTTCCACCGCCGAAAGCACCGGATGACGAGCCGCCGAAGCCGCGTCGCTCGTCGGTGCCGAAGCTGCCGCTGAAGAGCTGAGGCACGATTAAGCCGGTTGACGCGATGGCGTCAGTGGACGTTTACTCCCCTTCGAAACGCTGCCGCGTAGCGCAGCGGATCGGGGGAGGACATCATGAACATCCGCTGGAAGGCCGCACTCATGGCGGCCGTCATGCTTGTTGCGCCGGCCTCGGCGCAGACGCTGTTGACCGAGAAGAAAACCTTTGAAGTTCCGAGCTTTACGACTCAATCCGGCCGCACGCTGAGAGGCGTGAAGGTGGGCTGGGAGAGCTACGGCACGCTCAACGCCGACAAATCCAACGCGATCCTCATCGCGCATTTCTTTTCCGCCAACAGCCATGCTGCGGGGAAATACAAGGAAAGCGATGCCGCCCCCGGTTATTGGGATGCGATCATCGGCCCCGGGAAGGTGATCGACACCAACCGCTATTTCGTGATGTCGGTCGACAGCCTCGTGAACCTCAACACGGGCGACCCCAATACCATCACCACCGGGCCGGCCAGCATCAACCCGGAGACGGGCAAGCCCTACGGCATGGATTTCCCGATCGTCACCATCCGCGATTTCGTCGAGGTTCAGCGGCAATTGGCGGATCAACTGGGCATCCAGAAATTCCAGCTCGTCGCGGGTGCCTCCATGGGGGCGCTGCAGACCTTCGAATGGGCCGCGAGCTATCCCGATCGCGTGGCGCGGGCCATGCCGGTGATCGCGTTCGGCGAGGCGGATGCAAATCTCATCGCCTGGCTCGACATCTGGGCCTCGCCGATCCGGCTCGATCCGAACTGGAACAAGGGCGATTACTACGGCAGGACCCCGCCGAATGACGGCCTCGCGCAGGCCCTGAAAATCGTCACCCTTCACGCCAACCACGGGGATTGGGCCAACAAGACCTTCGGCCGCAAATGGGCGAAGGAGGGCGAAAACCCCGCTTCCGGCTTCGACAAGCGCTTCCTGATCGAGACGACGCTCGACAATGCCGGTGCGGCGCGCGCGAAGGTGTCGGATGCGAACCACTTCCTCTATCTCGTGAAGGCGAACCAGCTTTTTGTCGCAGGCGGCGGCACGCTCGATGAGGGTGTGAAGAAGATCAAGGCGCCCGTTTTGCTCATTCATTCGCCGAAGGACCTCGTTTTTCCCGGCGCGGGCGTGGATGATACGGCAAAGCGCCTGAAGGATGCCGGCCTTGCGGTGCAGCAGGTGCAGCTTCAGGGCGATCGCGGCCATCTCGATGGCGTGCTGAACATCAAGCAGGCCGAGGGCGCCATCCGCGATTTCCTCGCAAAATAGTCTCGACCTCCTGAGGCCGGCGGGGTTATCCATGAATCACTGATCCATGCCCGCCGATCCTGCTCCTGATTCCCGTTCCGTCACCTGGCCCGCCATGCGCGACGGCATCCGCGATGCGGCGGGTCTGCCGGCGCTGATGCTCATGGCCTCGCTGGTGGGCGTGGGGGGGCTTGCGCGCGATGTCGGCTATCCCATGGGGGCGGGGGTGCTTTCCACGGTGCTGATCTGGGCTGCGCCCGGCCAGATGGTGCTGTTCGGCACGATCGCCTCGGGCGCGGCCTTGCCCGCCGTCGCGGTCGCGGTGTCGCTTTCCTCCGTGCGATTCCTGCCCATGACCATGGCGCTCCTGCCGATGATGCGGCAGCCCGGAACCCCGTTATGGGTGTTGCTGCTGGCCTCGCACTACGTCGCGATCACCTCCTGGGTGCATTCCATGCGGGTGATGCCGGATATGGCCGCGGAACGGCGCATTCCCTATTTCTTCGGCTTCGCGAACACGGTGCTGATTGCAGCCGCCATCGCGACCGGCGCGGGCTATTATCTCATCGGGCAATTGCCGGCGGCGCTCGCGGCCGGGCTGCTGCTCACCTCGCCGCTGTTCTTCCTCGTCAACATGGTGGCCTCTGCGAAGAAGGCGGTGGATTGGCTGGCGCTGGGATTCGGCTTTGGGCTCGCGCCCCTGGCCATCGCCTTCGTGCCGGCGGGGCTCGATCTGCTGGTCGAGGGCCTCGTCGGCGGCACGCTGGCCTATCTCATCCACCGCCTGCTCAAGGCGCGCCGCGCGGCGGCTGACGCGCCATGATCGCCTGGCTGGAGCATGCGTCGGGCGGGCTCTGGCCCTATCTCGTGATCATCCTCTTCGGCTTCCTGCCAAGCGAGATCTGGCGCTGGCTGGCGGTTTTTCTCGGGCGGGGCATCGACGAGAATTCGGAAATCCTCGTCTGGGTGCGCGCGGTCGCGAGTGCCCTGCTGGCGGGGGTGGTGGCCATGCTGATCCTTACGCCGACCGGCGCGCTGGCGACCATCCCGCTTCTCTGGCGCGTGGGCTCGCTCGTGGCGGGCGTTGCCGGCTTCTATCTCGCGCGGCGCTCGATCCTCGCGGGCGTCATCGCGGGGGAAATCGTGCTGATTGGCGCGGGGCTGGCCTTCAGCGGTTGAAGCGCGAAAGCCCGCCCCAAGAGGCCGCGCGCTCTCACAGGCTCGCGAGCGCGGCCCGGATCTTCTCCGCCTGTTCGGCCAAAGTCGCCATCTCGGCCCTGGGCGCGGGATGGCGTTGCAGCGTCACGCCGTCCCAGCGCGGAAGAATATGAAAATGCAGGTGAAACACTTCCTGCCCGCCGGCACTTTCCGAAAATTGCTGCAGCGTCACGCCATCCGCGCCGAGCGCCTGCCTTGCGGCCTTCGCGATCCGCTGCACCTGCACGATCAGGTGCGAGAGAATCTCCGGTTCGCAATCCAGCAGGTTGCGCGCAGGCCCTTTCGGAATGGCCAGGCAATGGCCGGGCGAGCGCGGCATGATGTCCATGAAGGCGAGCGTTCTCTCGTCCTCGAAGATGCGATGGCAGGGAATTTCCCCGCGCAGGATCTTCGCGAAGATGTTCTGCGTGTCATAGGGTGTCATCCAGCGTTCCTCTCTCATGAAAAAGGCGACCACGGCAGGCCGGGATCGCCCTGAATTGGCGCGGGGTTCGGCGACAGGCACCGAAGGATTACCAAGAGCCGCAGCGCACCACAACCACCCGGCAGGGCGAGCCGCCTCGAGCGAGGCAGGCGGCCTGCGCCGGTCATCCGGGGCTCGCGACCCGGGTCAGATCAGGGGTTGCGGAAGGGCGTGAGCGTCTCCAGCTCCTCCTGCATGGCATCGACATGCGCCCGCTCGCGGATGAGATAATCCGCGACGGCGCGCTGGAATCGCGGATCGGCGAAGCGATGGACAGAGATGGTCTTCACCGGGCGATAGCCGCGTGCGAGCTTGTGCTCGCCCTGCGCGCCGGCTTCCACCCTTGCGAGGCCGCGCGATAACGCGAAATCGATGGCCTGGTAATAGCAGAGTTCGAAATGCAGGAAGGGATGGTGCTCGATGGCGCCCCAGTTCCGGCCGTAAAGCGTGTTGCCACCGATGAAATTCAGCGCGCCCGCGATGTAGCGCCCCGCGCGCTTCGCCATGATGAGCAGGATCTTTTCCGGCATGGCCCGCCCGATCTCGCTGAAGAAGGCCCGCGTGAGATAGGGCGTGCCCCATTTGCGGCTGCCGGTCTCTGTGTAGAACTCGAAGAACGAATCCCAATGGGCTTCCCGGAGGTCGCTGCCCGTGAGCCATTCGACCGCGATGCCGCTGGCGAGCGCATCCCGCCGCTCGCGCTTCAGGACCTTGCGTCTGCGCGAGGCGAGATTTTCGAGAAAATCCTGGAAATCGCGATAGGCGGCGGCTTCGAAATGGAATTGCTGGTCATTCCGTTCGAGAAAACCCTGGCCGAGGAAGGTGTCGCGGTCGCGCAGCGTGAGGAAGGTCGCGTGCAGGCTGGAAGCATCGATGCGCTGGCGCAAGCCCTCCAGCCCGACCACGAGTCCGGCGCGGATCGCCTCCGCCTCCGGCCCCGCCGGCACGAGCAGCCGGCGCCCCGTGGCGGGGGTGAAGGGCACGCTGACCTGCAGCTTCGGATAATAGCGCTCGCCGGCCCGGTGATAGGCCTCGGCGAAGGCATGATCGAACACATATTCGCCGCGCGAATGGCTCTTGGCATAGGCCGGGAGGGCGCCGATCGCGCGGCCCCGTTCATCACGGGCCAGCAGGTGAAGCGGCGTCCAGCCGGTTCTTCCACCCACCGATCCGGATTGCTCCAGCGCGAGCAGAAAAGCATGTGCGAGGAAGGGGTTGGCATCATCTTCCTCAGAAGGAGATTCCGCGACTTCAGAGGTTGAATCATCCTCCTCCGGGGATGATTCCGGTGCTTGAGCCGGTCGTGCACCAGTTTCCGGGCTTGAGTCCGGGCTGGCCGCCAAGTCGTTGAGGGCAGGCGGGTTTCCGCTCCCGGCCGGGCCTTGCGACAGCGCATCCCATTCCGCCGCCGGAACGCCGGCGAGGTCCGGCAGGATTTCGACCGTAAGGCGAGGCGATGTCATGCGGCGAAACTAGCGCCTGCGGCGCGCGGGGGACAGGGGCGATGCCGCCGCAGACATCAATTGGCCAGCGGCGTGAAACCTTCGAAGACGATCTGGTCGATATGCGGTCTGGCGCGCGCGGCTTCTTCCGCCGAGCGGATGGTCCAGCCCATCACCGGCAGGCCAAGCTGGCTGCGGCAGAGATAGGGCGCGGCGGAGGGCAAATCCTGATGCTTCCAGGAGAGGAAATCCGGCCGCGTCTCGGAAAAATGCAGGAGATTGGCGAGGGCATGCTTTTCAATCGGGGAGAGGCCCGCGTAATCCGGGTATTCATAGGCGCTCATCGCGACCAGGCCGAGCGGCTGCGTCACGCCCGCCGCGCGCAGCGCCTTGATCATCGCGGGGTCGAAGCTCTTCAGCACCAGCGGGCCGGAATAGGCCTTCACGAGGGCGCCGATGCGCGAGCAGATCGTGGTGTTGCCGTCGAAGCGGCTCTTCACCTCCACCACCAGCGCCTGCCGCCCCTCGACCTGCATCAGGAGTTCCGCGAGCGACTGGATGCGATCCCCGCCCGCCTTGAAGCTCACATGGCGCAGCTGGTCCGCCGTCATCCGGTCCACGCGGCCGGTGGAGCCTGTCAGCCGGTCGAGCGTGAAATCATGGAAGATCATCGCCTCGCCATCGGCGGTGACCTGCAGGTCGCATTCCATGCCGAAACCACCATGAAGCGCTGCTGCGAAGGCGGAGCGCGTATTCTCGATCACGCCCGACGCCGCATCATGCAGGCCGCGATGCGCGATGGCGCGCGCGAAAACCGCCTCAAGCAGGGGCGACGCGAAAGCCATCACGCGACCTCGAACATGGCGTCGACCTCGACGCAGACATCGCCGGGGAGCACCGGCACGCCGATGGTGGTGCGCGCATGCTTGCCGGCATCCCCGAGAGCACCGACCATGAGATCGGATGCGCCATTCATCAGCAGGGCATGCTGGGTGAAATCAGGCGTGGAGGCAATGAAGCCGCCGAGGCGCAGGCAAGCCGTGATGCGGTCGAGATCGCCCAGGGCCGCCTTGGCCTGCGCCAGCAGGTTCACGGCGCAGAAGCGCGCGGCCTCGCGGCCATCCTCGACGGAAACCGAAGCGCCAAGCTTGCCCTTGTGCCGGTCGGCAATCCTGCCATCGGGCCCGATGCAAAGCTGGCCCGCCACGATCAGCAGGTTGCCCGAGCGGCGGAAAGGCACGTAATTCGCCACCGGGGCCGCAGGGGCGGGCAGCGTGAAGCCGAGATCGCTGAGCCGCGCTTCGATGGCAGACATGGTGTCCTCCTTGCGTCCGGTGTCGGTGTGGCCCAAAATAAGGGGCGTGCATTCTTGGTCCGGCAATGGATGATTCTCAAGCCATTCGTCGCAAATCGGCCATGTGTGCAGTGGATCAGGGTCGCCTCGGGGTCGAGAAAGCAACCAGGGAAACGGTCGATGGGCATGATGCGGATGACGGCGGTAGGGAAAATTTCTGCGTGGGCGGCTGCCGCCATGCTCGCTTCGGCCTCGTTTTTCGTGCCGGAATTCTTTCCGGCAATGGCACAGGCGCCGTCCGTGGCCGATGCTGCGCGCGTGGTGCTTCAGCCGCATCGCATCGTCTATCAGGTGCAGCTCGGTCCGAACGGGGGCTCGCAGGGCCTTGCCAGCGCCAGCGGGCTGATGGCGCTCGAATTCTCCGGCAATGCCTGCGAGGGCTATGCCACGAATTACCGGCAGGTCGTGGATCTCGTGGCTTCCGATGGCGGCGCGCGCCGCATGGATTTCCGCGTGAACCTGTTCGAGGATGGGGATAATCGCCGCTTCACCTTCACCATGCTCAATCGCATGCAGGGCCAAGTGCTCCGCGATGCCGATGGCGAGGCCCGTCGTCGCGCCGATGGCTCGCTGTCGGTGGCGATGCGCAAGCCGCCGGGCCGGAAGAGTGATTTCGACGGCGATGTGATGTTCCCCTCGGCGATGTCGATCGCGATGATCGCCGCCGCCCAGAAGGGCGAGCGCGCTTTCAGGAATCGCGTCTTCGATGGGTCCGAGGGCGGCGAGAAGGTGTTCGAGGTGAATGCCACCATCGGCCAGCCGCTCGAGGGCGATCGCAACAACCGGGTGGAGGAGGTTCTGCGCGTGCCGGATCTCGCCTCCATGCGCCGCTGGCCGGTTTCGATGGCCTATTACAACGATGAGCCGGGGGATCGCGTGCCGGTCTACGTCTTGCGATCGGTGGTCTTTGCGAATGGCGTGATGGGCGATCTCGTGTTCGAGTTCCCAGAATTCTCGCTCACGGCGCGCGCCGTGAAATACGAGGCGCTGAAGGCCGACCCTTGCGCGCGTTGAGCCGTCAGCGCCGATGGCGTTCGGCCGCGGCGACGACCGTCTCGGGGGCGACCTGCG
The DNA here is from genome assembly GCA_020252645.1 of Methylobacterium sp. Lineage (GTDB taxonomy): Bacteria > Pseudomonadota > Alphaproteobacteria > Rhizobiales > Beijerinckiaceae > Rhabdaerophilum. The sequence continues at coordinate 58,353 of JADCCN010000013.1, forward strand.
CATTGGCGGCGAAGGCCAGGAGCAGGCTCTCATCCGCCACGAGGTAATCCAGCACGGAAGCGAGGAAGCGCGGATCGGCTGCGGCCTGCCGCAAGGTTATTGGCGAGAGGCCCGTCAAATCAAGAAAGCGCGACAGCCGTTCCGGCTCCTCCGCCAGGAAGGAAAGCGCTGAGATCGCGAGCATTTCCGGATCAGCGATTGGGGGGCGGGGAGGCATGCATTTGCTCCGTGCGAAGGAGTTAGGGATTGCTCAACCATGCCGTTAACGAAGTGCCCCGGCAGGGTTCCGAGATGAATCGCTTACCGATTGGTTCACCCCTTCTGGCTTAGACAATAAGAGGGACCGGAGTGGGCCCCTCCATGGCGCGCTTCCAACAGGATGGACCGAATCGATGCCGAAGACCGTTCTCATTGTTGAGGACAATGACCTCAACATGAAGCTCTTCAACGATCTTCTGGAAGCGCATGGCTATGCGACGCTGAAAACCCGCCTCGGCCTTGAAGGTCTCGAACTGGCCCGGGACCATCATCCCGATCTCATTCTGATGGATATCCAGCTGCCGGAAGTGTCCGGCATGGATGTCATCAAGCTCCTGAAGGAAGACGACGACCTGCGTGCCATTCCGGTCATTGCCATCACGGCCTTCGCGATGAAGGGGGACGAGGAGCGCATCCGCGAATCCGGCTGCGAGGGCTATCTTTCGAAGCCCATCTCCGTCGTCAAATTCGTTGAAACCGTCCGGAACTTCATCGGCTGATCTCCCATGACCGCTCGCATCCTCATCGTCGATGATGTCTTCGCCAATATCCGCCTTCTCGAGGCGCGGCTCACCGCCGAGTATTTCACCGTTGTCTCGGCCATGAATGGCCCGCAGGCGCTCGATATCTGCGAGCGTGGCGAATGCGATATGGTTCTGCTCGACGTGATGATGCCCGCCATGGATGGCTTCGAGGTCTGCCAGCGCCTGAAATCCGCGCCCGCCACCGCCCATCTGCCGGTCGTGATGGTGACGGCGCTCGACAGCCCCGCGGATCGCCTGCGCGGACTGCAGGCCGGTGCCGATGACTTTCTCACCAAGCCCATCAACGAGATCGCGCTGCTCACCCGCGTGCGCAGCCTCGTGCGGCTGAAGCACCTGACGGATGAACTGCGCGCACGCGCTGCGAACTCGCAGACGCTGGGCCTTCCCGATCCGCTCGCGATCGCCGCCGCCGAGGATGGCCGGAACGGCCGCATCCTCATTGTCGAGGATCGCGCCAATGCGGCCGACCGGATGAAGGTCGCGCTCGCCCAGCATCATGCGGTGGATTGCGTCGAGGAACCGGGCGATCTCTTCGCCCGGCTTCAGGGGGTTGGCCTCGATTGCCTGGTGTTGAGCCTCGGCCTTCAGAAGATCGATGCCCTGCGCATCGTCTCGCAGGTGCGCTCCAGCGACAAGCTGCGCAACCTGCCGATTCTCGTTCTGGCCGAGACGACCGACGATGCCCGCGTGATGCGCGCCGTCGACATGGGCGTGAACGATTATCTCATCCGCCCGATCGACCGGAACGAGCTTGTCGCCCGCGTCTCGACGCAGGTGCGCAAGAAGCGCTACCAGGAACGCCTGCGCGAGAACCTGCAGGCCTCGATGGAGCTGGCGATCATCGATCCGCTGACGAAGCTCCATAATCGCCGCTTTTTCCATACCCATCTTGCGAGCCTGATGAACGACACGCTCATGCGCGGCGCGGCGATCTCGCTGCTCGTCATCGACATCGATCACTTCAAGCGCATCAACGACCTGCATGGCCACGATTCGGGCGATGAGGTCTTGCGCGAATGCGCCGAGCGCCTGCGCAAGGTGGTGCGCGGCATCGATATCGTCGCCCGCTTCGGCGGCGAGGAATTCGTGATCGTGATGCCGGATACCGAGGCTTTCGCCGCGAGTTGCGTGGCCGAGCGCATCCGCCTCGGCATCGAGAAGACACCGTTCCCCGTGCAGAACGGCAGCAAGGCGCTGGACCTCACCGTGTCGATCGGCGTGGCGACGGCCGGGGAGGGCTTCGACAGCCCGGACCGCCTCTTCAAGATGGCCGATGACGCGCTCTACGAGGCCAAGCGCTCCGGGCGCAACCAGGTGAAGCTCGCGGCCTGAAGCCAGACCCCTGAAGCCCTCTGCCCTTGCCAAGCGTCGCGGGCGGTCTAGGATGAAACCTTCTGAATTCGGAACGGTGCGATTCGGCCTCCGGCCTTTTCGCCCCTCCGGTCCCGCGAGGGTTGCTCAGGTCCGCCGCATCTCCTGGGTCCTTACGGGTTGGGCCGGCTTGCCGGGGCGGGGAAGGTTGCCTCCTCGACCGTTCTGGCGCCGGCCCTTTTCCTGTCTTGAACCGATTTCCCGGGAACCCTTTCAGGCCCCTGACCAGCCCCCCGGACCCTGACCGGCCCCCTCACTAGAGCATGCTTTCGCAAAAGCGGATACCGGTTTTGCGCAACAACATGCGACAAAACAATAAGATAGAGCACGGTTTTGATTCCATCAAAACGAGACATGCTCTAGAGCATGATGTGTTCAGACGGAAGCACATCATGCTCTTATCTTGTTGTTATCGCATGCTTTTTTGTGAAAAACCGGATTCCACTTTTTCACAGCATGCTCTAGGCAACAAAAAAGGCGCTCGAAAGCGCCTTTGCCGTTCCGCCTTGCGGAAGAAGCCGGATCACTTGATCTTGGATTCCTTGAATTCCACGTGCTTCTTCGCAACCGGATCATATTTCTTGAAGGAGAGCTTCTCGGTCGCGGTGCGCGCGTTCTTCTTCGTCACGTAGAAGTAGCCGGTATCGGCCGTCGAGACGAGCTTGATCTTGATGGTGGCGGCCTTGGCCATGATCTCACCTCTGGAACGGTCAACCCGACTGGAGCCAGCGCGGATCGCCTGAAAAACGAAAGACCGGGCGGCGCGCGCCCGGCGAACATGCGGCTCTCATCGCCAAACGGGGGGCGGAAGTCAAGCGCAAAAGCGCGGCGTCAACCGCGCGCAGGCCCGGCCCGCAGGCGGCTGGCGACGACGAAGCCGTAAAGCGCGAGCACCATCGCCACCGTCACCGGCACACCCCAGGTGCCCGCGACATCGATGCCCGCGCCCAGCAGCGGCGGCCCGGCCATCTGCCCCATGGAATAGAGCATCACGAAGGCCGCGTTGGCCGAGACGAGATCGGCCTGCGCGAAGCGGCTTGACAGATGCGCGAGCCCCACGGTGTAGAGTGCGCCCACGAGGCCGCCGAGCAGCATCAGCAGCCCGGCATGGGGCCAGAAGGCCGAGCCGGCCAGCGGCAGGCAGCACGCGATGAAGGTCGCGGACAGGGCGATGCCCAGCAGGATCTTCCGGCGGTCGAGCCGGTCCGCCAGCCAACCCATGGGCATCTGGAACAGCACGTTGCCGATGGCGAAGGCGGAAACCAGCATGGCGGCGGAGGCTTCCGGCCATCCCATCCGCAAGCCATGGATGGGGAGCTGCGTGAAGGCGCCGATCTCGATCGCGCCCACGGTGAAGGCGGCGAGCGTGGCCGCCGGGGCAAGCCGCACGAAGCTCAGGACCGAAGCGCGCGGCGAGCCATGCACGGTCGCGGCACTCGGGCCGATGAGTTTCAGGGGCATGAGGCCGGTGAGAATCAGAACGGCCGTCGCGGCATAGGGCAACATGCCCTGCGTGCCGGTCACGGTCAGCATCAGCGGGCCGATGGCGAAGCCCAGGGCCAGCGCTGTCGCATAGGCCCCCATGATGAAGCCGCGCCGCAGCGGGTTGGCTGCCGCGCTGATCCAGTATTCGGAGAGCACGAACAGGGTGCCGATCGAAGCGCCGAGCATGAAGCGGAACACCGCCCAGACCCAGAGATTGGGCAGGGCCCAGAAGGCGAAATGCAGCCCGGCCGCGAGCAGCAGCATGGTTCCCACGAGCCACTTGACGCCGAAGCGCGCGGCGAGGCGCGGCACGAAAGGCACGAACATGAGGTTGCCGACGCCGGCCAGCGTCGCCGTGAGCCCGGCAATGGTCGAGGGCGTGCCCCAGCGCTCCATTTCCAGCGCGAGCAGCGGCCCGGATACGCTGAGTGAAACCCCGACCAGCGTCACGATCGCGACAGCGGAGAGGATCACGCGGAAGCGTTCGGCGGCATTCGGGTCCGTTTCCGGGGCAGGCTGGCTGGCGGGTTTTGTCATGCTAGGGTTCTCGCACGATTCGAATGACAGAAAGGCGCAAACTTTGCGCATTCTCCCGGTTCTTCTGGCTCTCCTCTCCGGCATGCTCCCCGCTTTCGCGCAAGGCGGCGGCTTTGCCCTGTTCGGCAACCGCGATTTCGAGATGGATGGGGTGCAGGGCGATGGCGGCAAGATGATGCGCATGCGCTATCTCGCAGAGCGGCGCATCCTGCGCATCGAGGCGCTTGACGGTTCCGGGCAGGTCATGCTGCGGGATCTTGCGAAGGGCGATGTGCTCATCCTGGTGCAGGAGGGGCGGCAGGGCATCTATGGCAGCCGGGGGCGACCGATCATCGGGATGGCCATCGTTCCGGGCGAGGCCACGCGCGAGGTGGCGGGCGAAACCTGCCGCGAAGCCCGCGTGAACGGAGCGACCATCTGCCTCTCGGATGATGGTATTCCGCTCGTGATGGAGGAGGGGGGCACCCCGATCCGCGCCATCCGCCTCCTGCGGCAGGCGCAGAACCCCGCACTCTTCACGGTGCCGAAGGATGCGAAGATCCAGCCCATGCCGGGCTCGAGCGCGCCGGTGCCGGGCGCGCCGTTCTAAAGCATTTTCAAGCGAAGTGGGCACCGGTTCGCGTGAAGAAAATGCGAAAAGGAAAGAAATAAAGCATTTTCAAGCGAAGCATGTCCCCGCGAAGGCGGGGATGGGCACCGGTTCGCGCAAAGAAAATGCTCTGAAATCATGTCGGGCATCGTGGAGCCCGGCCCGCGCCAGGTTCTTGCGAACCGAATTCAGATCAGGCTCCGCTCCATGCTGCCGCGGCGTTCGCAATAGAAAGGAATCGCGGGTTCGCCTCCCGTGGCGCGGGCCTCGATCCAGCCCTGCAATTCGCCGAGCATCACGCGGGTAATGACCGGCAGCGGCAGGTCCTTCGTATCGTCGAGCGTGAGCCAGGCGAGTTCGGTCAATTCGCTGTCGGGCGTGACGATATCCGGAACCTGATGGGCGATCGCGGTGGATTCCACGACGAAAAAGCGCGTATCGAACCTTTTGGGACGGCGCGGCGGCGTGATGGCGCGGGCGATATAGGTGAGCACCGAGAGATCGGGCAGGTGGCCCGTTGCCGTGAATTCGCCCCATGGGCCGGCGAGGTGCGGAGCATCGCCGGCCTTGCGGCCGATCACGATGCCGGTTTCCTCGAAAGTCTCGCGGATGGCCGCGAGCGCAAGTCGCCTCATGCGCGAGGGGTTCGCGCCAGGGCTCGCGAGCATCAGTCGCTGAAGTGTCGCCTCATCCAGCATTCCCGCCACCGGCACACGCGCATCGCCCGTTTCCGAGCGCCCGCCGGGAAACACGAACACATCGGGCATGAAGCGGTGGTTCTTGTGCCGCCGGCCCATGAGCAGGCGCGGCTCGCGCCCCGTGCGATCGAGAATGATCAGCGTCGCGGCATCCACCGGCCGGCCGGATTTCCCGGCATGGCGGCGTGCTTCGCGATTGAGAAGCTCCAGGCATTCAGGCGGCGTCGGCAGGCCGGTCACGGCGGTCAGCCCTTTGCCGGTAGGTCGTGGATATCGCCGGCGGTGTCGAAGCCATGCAGGCGCAAGGCCCATTGATAGGCGATGGTCGCGCCCTTCACGGGCTGGATCAGCGCCATCGTGAGAGCGGTCGTCAGCGAAAGCCAGATGACCATATGCATCCAGTCCGGCCAGTTCGTGCTGCGTTCGAACACCAGGAACAAGGGCACGATGATATGCCCGACAATCATGATGGTGATGTAGGGCGGGAGGTCATCCGCGCGATGGCCGGAGAATTCCGCGCCGCACGCCTCGCATTCCAGCTTCACCTTCAGGAATTTTCCGAAAAGCCTGCCTTCGCCGCAAGCGGGGCAGCGGCAACGAAAACCGCGGCCGATCGACTGTTTCCAGTCGCGCGGGGCCTCGTTCGGGGTGGCGTTCGCACGGTCGTTCCAGTCGCTCATCATTCGTCCTCGAAGCGGAAATCACCGCCGCCGCGCGGTTCGCCGCGCCCGCGGCCTTCATCACGGCGCGTATGGCGGCGGGCTTGCCGCCGCTCGCGCGGATCATCGCGTGGGCGCAGGCGCGAACGGCCGCGGCTCACTTTCACATAGCGCCCTTCGCTCAGCATTTCAAAGCGCAGCGCCCCCGCAAATGGGAGGGCCTCGACGAGCCGCACCTTGACCGGGTCCCCGAGGCGGAAACTCTCGCCCGTCCGCTGGCCGACGAGCGCATGGGCGGCCTCGTCATGGATGAATCGCTCCTCCCCGAGTGTGGAAATCGGAACGAGGCCATCGGCCCCCGTGCGATCCAGCCGGATGAACAATCCGGCGCGGGTCACCCCCGTCACCCGGCCGGAGAAGCTCGCGCCGACCTGTTCGGCCAGGAACTGCGCGATGAGCCGATCCGCCGTCTCGCGCTCTGCCGCCATGGCGCGGCGTTCGCAGGCCGAGATGTCCTCGCCGAGCTTCCTCATCGCATCCGGCGTGGTGTCCGGCAGGCCATCATCGCCGAAGGCATGCGCGCGGATCAGCCCGCGATGCACGATGAGATCGGAATAGCGGCGGATGGGCGAGGTGAAATGCGCGTAGCGGCGCAGGTTCAGCCCGAAATGGCCGATATTCTCCGGCGCATATTCCGCCTGCGCCTGGCTGCGCAGAATGATCTCGTTGGTCAGAACCTCGTTCGGGCTGTCCTTTACCCGCGCGAGAATACGGTTGAAAAGGGTCGGCCGTACCGCGCCCTGCTTCGGCAGGGTGATGCCGACCGTATCGAGAAAGTCGCGCAAGCCCTGCATCTTCTCGAGGCTCGGCGCATCATGCACGCGGTAGAGCAGGGGAATGCGCGCTTTCTCCAGCGTTTCTGCTGCGCAAACATTCGCGAGGATCATGAATTCCTCGATCAGCCGATGCGCGTCGAGACGCTCGGGAATGATCACATCCGTCACGAGGCCCTGTTGATCCAGCACGAGCTTGCGCTCGGGCAGATCGAGATCGAGCGGCTCGCGGGCATCACGGGCGGCCTTGAGCACGGCATAGGCACCGTAAAGCGGCTTCAGCACGGGTTCGAGCAGCGGGCCGGTTGTGTCATCCGGCCGGCCATCGATGGCCGATTGCGCCTGCGGATAGGCGATCTTCGCGGCGGAACGCATCAGCACGCGATGGAAGGAATGGGCGCGGCGCATGCCATGCCTGTCCACCACCACCCGCAATCCCATGGCCGCGCGGTTCACGTCGGGCTTCAGCGAACAGAGGTTGTTCGAGATGCGCTCCGGCAGCATCGGCACGACTCGATCCGGGAAATAGACAGAATTCCCCCGCAACCGCGCCTCGCGATCGAGCACCGAGCCGGGACGGACATAGGCGGCGACATCCGCAATCGCGATATGCAGGATGAAGCCGCCGGGGTTTTCCGGGTCCGGGTCAGCCTCGGCATGCACCGCGTCGTCATGGTCCTTCGCATCCGCCGGATCGATGGTGATGAGCGGAATGGCGCGCCAATCCGCGCGTCCCTCGAGCGTGGGCTCTTGCGCCGCCTCGGCTTCCTTCAGCGCCGCTTCGGAGAAGACATAGGGGATTTCATGGTTATGGATGGCGATGAGGCTCACCGCCCGCTCGCTCTTCAGCGATCCGAGCCGCTCGCGGATCTTCCCGCCGGCGAGGCCGGGGCCCGGCTGGTCATGCATGTCGACCGTGACGAGATCGCCATCCTTCGCCTGATGGTCGGTTGTGTGGATACGCACCTCGCGGCCCTGGCCCTTGCGATCGACCGGCACGACGCGGCCCGTGCCATCCGCCGCCACGCGGAACACGCCGAGCATGCGTTTTGCGGGCCGCGAGAGCATCTTGAGGATGCGGCCTTCATAGGCCGGGCCATCCTCCTCGTCGGTGGGCTCGATCTTCATCAGCACCCGGTCGCCGGGTCCCGGCGGGGGCGGGGCATCGCGCCCGCCGCGCTTCGGCAGGATGACGACGATGCGCGGCGCCTCGCCGCGCGCCTCGTTCCAGTCCACCGGGATCGCGAGCAATTCCCCATCCGGATCACGGCCGATCACCTCGCCCACCAGCACGGGTCCGAGCTGGCCCTGCGCGATGAGGCGGCGCTGGCGCTTCTCCAGCAGGCCCTCGGCCTGCATGTCCTTCAGCATTCTCTTGAGCGTCACGCGCTCCGAGGCGTTGAGGTGGAAATGCCTTGCGATTTCGTTCTTGCCGGCGCGATCCGGTGCATTCGCGAGAAAGGCGAGGATGTCCTCGCGCGTTGGGACGGCATGCGCCTGGCTGGTCTTGGGTCGGCGGGTCATCGGCACCCTTGTGGCATGAGGCTTGAGACGCGCAAAGCCTGAAAAACGCTTCGCCGGATCACAGCAGCATGAGCAGGAGCGGCGCGAGCAAGGCCGTCACCAGGCCGTTGAGCCCCATGGCGAGGGCGGCATGGGCGCCGGCCTTCTCGTTCACCTGCAAGGCCCGCGCCGTGCCGATTCCATGCGCCGCGAGGCCGGCCGCGAAGCCGCGCGCGGCGTAATCCCGGACGCGGATCAGGTTCATCAGCGGTGTGATGAGGATCGCGCCGAGGATGCCGGTGGCGATGACCAAGACGGCCGTGAGCGGCGGCGTGCCGCCCAGCTGCTCGGAAATGCCCATGGCAATCGCCGCCGTGACGCTTTTCGGCGCGATGGAGGCGACCGTTCCGGCGGAAAGGCCCAGAGCCTTCGCGAGCCCCGCCGCGCTGATGACGCCGACGCCCGCGCCAATCACCATCGCGCCGAGGATCGCCCGCCATTGCCGGCGGATCAGCGCGCGATGGCGGATGATCGGCAGCGCCAGCGCCACGGTCGCGGGGCCGAGCAGCACATGCACGAAGCGCGCGCCCTCGAAATAGCGGACATGCGGCGTGCCGGTTGCGATGAGCACCGTTCCCACGATCAGCACCGCGATCAGCACCGGGTTCGCGACCGGATGCCGCCTCGTCGCCTGCGAGATGCGATCGCCCGCGAGATAGGCCAGCACCGTGAGCACCAGGAAGAAGAGCGGCTGCTCGGCGAGGTAGATCCAGAACTGGGAGGGATCGGAGAGGTTCCGCATCACTCGTCCTCCGGCTTCGCGAGCGCCCGGAAGACCAGGGCCGTGACGATCATCGTCAGCGCTGTTGAAACGACGAGCACCACGATGAGCCGCGCGCCCTCGGCCAGCAGGCGATCGCCGAACGCGATCAGGCCCACGCCGGCCGGCACGAAAAGCAGCGAAAGGTGCTTCAGCAGCGCTTCGCCCGCCTGCTCGATGCGCTCGGGGATGCCGCCGCGCCAGAGCGCATAAGCGGCGAGCAGGCCAAGCCCGATCACCGGGCCGGGAATGGGCAGGCGCGTGAGCCCGGCAATCACCTCGCCGGCGAGTTGCAGGACGATCAGCGCGGCAAAGCCTTCGAGCATGAGCGAATCCCCCCTCGGGCAAAGGGTAGCCGGGAGGGATGGCCTGCGCCAACGTCATGGCCCGACCTGTTCTGCCCATCCACGTCTTTATCGGGGGGGAAGTCGGGAATGCCCGGGCCCGGGCAAGACGACAGGCGTCAGCCCTTCCTGGCCTTGGCCGGAGCCTTTTTCGCAGCGGTTTTCGCCGGCGTTTTCCGGGCCGGCGCCTTGCCGCGCTGGGGCTTGGCGCCGCCTGTCGCCTCGATGCGCGCGGCGAGGAGGCCGAGCGCGCCCTCGAGGGTGAGTTCGTCCTTGTTCGCGCCCTTGGGGATGGTCGCGTTGACCGTGCCCCATTTCACGTAAGCGCCATAGCGGCCATCGAGCAGCGTGACATCGCCGCCATCGGGATGCGCGCCCAGCACCTTGCCGGCCGGCGCACCGCCGCCCGCCGCACGGCCGAAGCGCCTGGCGCCGCCCGCTTCCTTCGTGGCGATGAGGTCGATCGCGCGGTTCATGCCCACCGTGAAGACATCATCGGCCGCATCGAGATTGGCGTAGGTCTTCCCGCGCTGCACGTAAGGACCGTATTTGCCGATGCCCGCGAGAATGGGATCGCCGGTCGTTGGGTCCTTGCCCACCTCGCGCGGCAGGGAAAGCAGCGCCAGCGCCTGTTCCAGCGTGAGGGATTTCAGCGTCATGCCCTTGGCGAGCGAGGCGCGCTTCGGCTTCTCGCCCTCGCCGAGCTGGATGAACGGCCCGAAACGGCCCTCGCGCGCGGTGACCTCGAGGCCCGTCTCCGGGTCCTGCCCGAGCACGCGGTTGCCGTTGTCATCCGTGCCTTCAGCACTGCCCTCCTCGCCGCCGGCCATGGAGAAGGGGCGGGTGAAGCGGCATTCCGGGTAGTTCGAGCAGCCGATGAAGGGCCCCAGCTTGCCGAGCTTCAGGGAAAGCTGGCCGGCACCGCATTTCGGGCAGGCGCGCGGATTGGTGCCATCGCCCTTGTCGCGGAAGATCGCCGGGCCGAGATGGTCGTTGAGGCCGTCGAGCACTTCGGTGGTGCGGCGCTCCTTGGCGCTTTCGATCGCGGCCTTGAAATCCTTCCAGAAGTCGCGGAGCACCTGGCGCCAGTCGACTTCTGCGTTGGAGATGCGGTCGAGATCGTTCTCGAGATCGGCGGTGAAGCCGAATTCGACGTAGCGCGCGAAGAAGCTCTCGAGGAAGGCCGTGACGATGCGGCCCTTGTCTTCCGGCACGAGGCGCTTCTTGTCGATCTTGACATATTCGCGATCACGCAGAGTGGCGAGCGTCGCGGCATAGGTCGAGGGGCGGCCGATGCCCAGTTCCTCCATCCGCTTGATGAGTGTCGCCTCGGTGAAGCGCGGCGGCGGCTCGGTGAAGTGCTGGGTCGCCGCGATGGCCTTCCTCGAGACTGCATCACCGGCCTTCATGGCCGGCAGGCGCTTCGAATCCTCATCCTCGGCGTCTTCGTCGGTCTCCTGGTAGAGCGCGAGGAAGCCATCGAAGAGCACGACCTGGCCGGTCGCGCGCAGGTCGAGCTTGCGGGCACCGGCTTCGGCGAGGAGATCGACCGTGGTGCGCTCAAGCCGCGCGCTCTCCATCTGGCTCGCGAGCGTGCGCTTCCAGATGAGTTCGTAGAGCCGGTATTCGTCGCCCGAGAGATAGGCCTTCATGGCCGCCGGCACCCGGAAGATATCCGTGGGGCGAATGGCCTCGTGGGCTTCCTGGGCGTTCTTCGCCTTGGTGGAATAGGCGCGCGGCACGCCGGGCAGGTATTCCGCCGCGAATTCGCGCCCGATGAAGCGGCGCAAGGCGGCCACCGCCTCCGGGGCCATGTCCACGCCATCGGTTCGCATATAGGTGATGAGGCCGGTCGTCTCGCCGCCGATCTCCACGCCCTCATAGAGTTTCTGCGCAAGACGCATGGTGATGGCCGGCGCGAAGCCGAGCTTGCGCGAGGCTTCCATCTGCAGCGTCGAGGTCGTGAAGGGCGGATAAGGGTGGCGCTTTGCGGGCTTGGCTTCCACGGATTGCACCGTGAAGCGCGCCACATCGAGCGCCGCCTTGAAGGCCTCGGCTTCGGCCTTCGTGCCGACATCGAGCCGGGTGATCTTCTTGCCATCCGCGCCGACGAGCCGCGCCTCGAAGGCCTCGCCCCGCGCGCTAAGAAGCGTCGCCACCAGCGACCAGTATTCCCGCGTGATGAAGCGTTCGATCTCCTCCTCGCGATCACAGACGAGGCGCAAGGCGACCGATTGCACCCGACCCGCCGAACGCGCACCGGGCAGTTTCCGCCAGAGCACGGGTGAAAGCTGGAAGCCCACGAGGTAATCCAGCGCGCGGCGCGCGAGATAGGCATCGACCAAAGCCTGGTCGATCTCGCGCGGGTTCGCCATGGCATGGGCCACGGCATCCTTGGTGATGGCGTTGAAGGTGACGCGCTCCACCGGCTTGCCCTTGAGCACGCGGCGCGATTTCAGCGCTTCGAGAATGTGCCACGAGATGGCCTCTCCCTCCCGATCCGGGTCGGTCGCGAGAATGAGGCTGTCCGCATCCTTCACGGCGGCGGCGATGGCGGAGATCTGCTTCGATCCCCGGCCATCCAGCTCCCAGAGCATGGCGAAATCCGCATCGGGATCGACCGAGCCATCCTTGGGCGGCAGGTCGCGCACATGGCCATACGAGGCGATCACCTCGTAGCCGCGTCCCAGATATTTGTGGATCGTCTTCGCCTTGGCCGGCGATTCAACGACGACGACTTTATGTTCCATCACGCCCCATCCGATCGGCCCGGAGACATGAAGAGGCGCGGGGGGTTTGTCAAATGGCCTTCACGTATCATGGAGCGGAAAAGGGGCCATCCCCGAGCCCGACATGCATTTCTCCGGGGGATAGTCCGCCCTCTCTCTTGCCCTGTGGCATCGCGTGGCCTAACGCCTCGAAACTGCGATGTCCAAAAGCTCGGTTTTTGCCTTTCCCCATCCCCATCTTCTCGGGATCGAGGGCCTCTCGCGCCCCGATATCGAGGGCCTTCTCGCCTTGGCCGAGGAGGAGATCACCCTCAACCGGCAGATCGAGAAGAAGAAGTCCAGCTTGCGCGGCCGGACGATGATCAACCTCTTCTTCGAGAATTCCACCCGCACCCAGGCGAGTTTCGAACTCGCCGGGAAACGCCTCGGCGCCGATGTGATGAACATGTCGGTGGCGAATTCGAGCGTGAAGAAGGGCGAGACGCTGATCGACACGGCGATCACGCTCAATGCCATGCGGCCCGATCTCATCGTGGTCCGCCATCATGCGGCGGGCGCGGTGCATTTGCTCGCCCGCAAGGTCGATTGTGCGGTGATCAATGCCGGCGATGGCGCGCATGAACACCCGACGCAGGCGCTTCTCGACGCGCTGACCATCCGCCGGAACAAGGGCGGGATCGAAGGCCTGACGGTGGCGATCTGCGGGGATATCGCGCATTCTCGCGTTGCGCGCTCCAACATCATCTGCCTGCAGGCGCTTGGCGCGCGGGTTCGCGTCTGCGGTCCCGTCACGCTTCTCCCCAAGGGCATCGAGCGATATGGCGTCGAGGTCTTCACCGACATGCGGAAGGCGCTGCATGGCGCGGATATCGTGATGATGCTGCGCCTGCAGCGCGAGCGCATGAATGGGGCCTTCGTGCCCTCGATGCAGGAATATTTCCATTATTACGGCCTTGACCGCGAGAAACTGGCGCTCGCCAGGCCCGATGCCCTGGTGATGCATCCCGGACCGATGAACCGCGGCGTCGAGATCGCCTCGGATGTCGCCGATGGCGCGCAGAGCCTCATCCGCGAGCAGGTGGAAATGGGCGTCGCCGTGCGCATGGCCGTGCTGGAGGCGCTGGCGCGGCGCCTCCCCAATAGCTGAGGCCGCGCGATGATCGAGGCGATCCTCGGCGACATCCTCCTCGCGATCCTGCAGCAGCCGGTTGTCCGCTGGAGCCTCGCTCTCGGCATCGGCCTCTGGGTGTGGATGGTCGCGGATGAGAGGGCCCGGCTTCGCAAGCTCTACCTCGCCGCGCCCTTTCTCCTCGCCGGCCTGATCGAGGTGTTCGACAGCCTGTTCTTCGGCCGCAACAGCGGGGGAGGCGGCACCGGCGGCTGGCTGCCGATCTACCTCCAGGCGATCGAGGCTGTGCGCTTCTTTCCGGGCCTTGCCGGGCTCGGGGCGCTGCTGATCGCGGCTTTCACGGGCTTCAGGCGCGGCCTCGGCCTCTGTTTCGGCCTTGCGGTTCTGCTCGCGGCCTATCTCGCCGACCAGACGGGTGACGGGCGCGGCAGCTTCTTCTCGCTCGCCGTGCTCGGCAACACGCTGCTGATGCTGCCGCCCGTTCTCCTCCTGCTGCTCATCGCCTATGGCCTGGGCGCCACCCTGCGTTCCATGCGCGAGATGCGGCGTTTCCGCAGCCGCTACGCGCCGGACGATGATTGACCTCGTGATGAGTTCCCCATGACCGACACCGTTCTCAACCATGCGCGCATCGTCGATCCGGCGACGTTGAAGGAGCATCTCGGCGCGGTGCTGATCCGGGATGGCAAGATCGCCGAGGTTGCGGGGAAGCCTTATCCGGCGGGTGAATTCGATTCCGGCGTGATCGACCTCAAGGGCGCGGTGGTCGCGCCGGGGCTCGTCGATCTGCGCGCCTTCATCGGCGAGCCGGGCGAGGAGCATCGCGAGACCTTCCGCTCGGCTTCCGAAGCGGCGGCGGCCGGCGGTGTCACCACCATCGTGATGCAGCCCAACACCTCCCCGGCGATCGATGAACCGGCCGTGGTGGATTTCGTGCTGCGCCGCGCGCGGGATACGGGCCTCGTGCGCATTCATCCGGCCGCCGCGCTCACCAAGGGCCTCGCCGGCAAGGAAATGACCGAGTTCGGCCTGCTCAAGGCGGCCGGTGCCGTCGCGGTGACCGATGGCGACCGCCCCGTGAAGAATGCGCAGGTGATGCGCCGGGCACTGGCCTATGCCGGCATGGTCGGCATGCCGGTGATCCACCATGTCGAAGACCCCGATCTCGTGGGAGAGGGCTGCGCCACCGAGGGTGAGTTCGCCACGCGCCTCGGCCTGCCGGGCGTGCCGCATGCGGCGGAGACCATCATGCTCGAGCGCGATATCCGCCTCGTGAAGCTTGTGGGGGGGCGCTACCATGCCGGGCTCGTCTCCTGCCGCGAGAGCCTCGAGGTTCTGCGCCGCGCAAAGGAGGATGGCCTTGCGGTGACGGCCGGTGTCTCCATCAACCATCTGACACTCAACGAGAGTGATATTGGCGGCTACCGCACCTTCCTGAAGCTCGCGCCACCGCTCCGCCACGAGGAAGAGCGGCTCGCCTTGGTGGAGGCCGTGGCCAGCGGGCTCATCGATGTGATTGTCTCCGATCACAACCCGCAGGATGTCGAGCAGAAGCGCCTGCCTTTCTCGGAAGCCGCACCCGGCGCCATCGGCCTCGAGACGATGCTGGCGGCCGGGATGAGGCTGGTCGAGGCGGGGCAGATCACCTTGCCACGCCTGATCGCGGCCATGTCGACCGGGCCTGCCGATATTCTCGGCCTTTCCGCGGGGCGCCTCGGCCGGGGACAGCCGGCGGATCTTTTCGTGCTTGATCCCGAAGAGCCGTGGGTGGTGGAGGCTGCCGCCCTGCATTCGCGCTCCAAGAATACCCCTTTCGATGAGGCGCGGATGAGCGGCCGGGTGAAACTCACGATGGTTGCGGGCAGAATCGTCCACGCCTATCGTTGAACGAGGCGGGCAGGGGAGCGCGACGTGGCACCGGAATTGATCTCGAGCCTTCTGGCCCTGGGTTTCGGCTATCTCTGCGGGTCCATCCCCTTCGGCCTGCTGCTCACGAGGCTCGCCGGCACCGAGGATATCCGCACCATCGGCTCCAAGAATATCGGCGCGACCAACGTGCTGCGCACCGGCCGCAAGGACCTCGCCGCCGCGACCCTGCTGCTCGATGCGCTGAAGGGCACGGCCGCGGTCTGGATCGCCATGCGCTGGGGGTATGGCCCGGCCATGCTCGCCGGCTTCGGCGCCTTTCTCGGCCATTGCTATCCGGTCTGGCTGAAGTTCCAGGGGGGCAAGGGCGTTGCCACCTGGCTCGGCGTGCTCGTTGCCATCAACCCCTGGCTGTTTCTTGCCGCGGGCGTGATCTGGCTCGCGATGGCCTGGCTCAAGCGCTATTCCTCGCTCTCCTCGCTCACGTCTTCGGCGGCGATCGCGCTTTTCGAGGTCGCCGGCGGCTTTCTCACGGGGCGCTGGTCCATGGGCATTCTCGTGATTGTCGCGATGACGGCCTTGCTCTGGTTCAAGCATCGGCCCAACATGGTGCGGCTTCTTGCCGGCACGGAAGGCAAGATCGGCCAGAAGGGCTGAAGCCAGAAAGGCTTGATCATGGTCCGCCTCTCGGATCGCCAGCGTTTCGACTGGCTGCGGCTCGCCCGCACCGAAGGCGTGGGGCCGCTCACCTTCCGCTCGCTCGTCAACCGCTTCGGTGGCGCCAGCGCCGCTCTGGAAGCCCTGCCCGGGCTCTCGGCCAGGGCGAAGCGACCACTCTTGCCGCCAACCGAGCGCGAGATCGAGGCGGAACTGCGCGAGGCCGAACGCCTTGGCGCGCGCCTGCTCGGGTATGGCGAGGCGGATTATCCCGCTCTCCTGCGCGAGATCGACGCACCACCGCCGGTGATCGCGCTGCGCGGTTCGCTTGCCTGCCTCGAAAAGCCGACCATCGGGATCGTGGGATCGCGGAATGCTTCCGCCCTCGGCCGGAAGATCGCCGGGCGTTTCGCGGCGGATCTCGCGGCGGCGGGCTACATCATCGTTTCCGGCCTCGCACGCGGGATCGATGCCGAGGCGCATCGCGCGAGCCTCGCGACCGGCACCATAGCGGTGCTGGCGGGCGGGCTCGACCGGCCCTATCCGCCCGAGCACGTCGATCTCATGGAGGAGATCGTCGGGAGCGGCCTCGTCATCTCCGAGCGGCCCTTCGGGCTCGCCCCGCGCGGGCGCGATTTTCCGCGCCGGAACCGCGTGATTTCCGGCCTCTCGCGCGGGATCATCGTGGTGGAGGCCGCGCGGCGTTCGGGATCGCTGATCACCGCGCGTTTCGCGAACGAACAGGGGCGCGAGGTTTTCGCCGTGCCTGGCTCGCCCTTCGATCCGCGTGCGGAAGGCCCGAATGATCTGATCCGCGACGGGGCGATGCTGGTCGGCAATGCGCGCGACGTGATCGCCGCTCTGGAGCCACGCGATGGGCTGCCATCGCGCCTGCCCGGTTTATTCTCCGAGCCGCTCGAGGATGATGAAGGCCTGTTCGAGGAATGGGCCGAGGGGGCGGATGCTTTCGGCGAGAATTCCCACCTCGGCTTCGGCCAGGCACCGGCTCCGCCGCAGGACCGGCGCGCGGCACTGCTCGGTGCGCTTTCGGCCAGCCCCATCGAGGTCGACGCGCTGACCCGCCAGCTCGGCTTGTCTCTGGCAGACCTGCAGGGCCTGCTCTTCGAACTGGAGCTGGAGGGGCTTCTCCAGCGCCATCCCGGCAATCGGGTTTCCAGAGCATTTTTTGATCAGGCGAAAACCGGTTGATCGCATTTTCTTCACGCGAACCGGAAACCATCCCCGCCTTCGCGGGGACATGCTTCGCTTGAAAATGCTTCTTTCTTTGTCTGGTCGCATTTTCTTGACGCGAGCCGGTTCCCACCTCGCTTGAAAATGCTTCTTTCTTTGTCTGGTCGCATTTTCTTGACGCGAACCGGAAACCACTTCGCTTGAAAATGCTTCAGAGACCGAAGATCACGAACAGGGCCGGCAGCGTGAGGAAACTCACGAGGGTTTGCGCTGTCAGGATCGCGGCCATCAGCGGCGCATCCCCGCCCATCTGCCGGGCAAGCACATAGCAGGCGCTGGCGGTCGGCACGGCGAGGCAGATGACCACGACCGCGACGGCCGGACCGCTGAGACCCAGGGCCAGCGCCGCAACTCCGCCAATGGCCGGCTGCACGATCAGGCGCAGGCCCAGGCCCAGCATCAGCGCGAGGTTGGGTCGGCCCAGATCCTCGAGCCGGAGGCCCGCGCCGACCAGCAGCAAACCCAGACCAAGCGCGCCGCTGCCCACCATGTTGAGTGCCGACATGACCGGCTGCGGCGGAGCAAGGCCGGTGAAATTCAGCAGGAGCCCCACCGTGATGCCGATGATGAACGGGTTGGTTGCAAGGCCCCTGAGAAGCGACCCACCCTGGCCGCTGCCATAGCGGCGCAAGACCCAGACCGACTGGACATTCAGCACCGGGATGAGCACGGCCATCGCCACCGAGGCGAGCGTGACGCCCGCCTCGCCATAGAGATTGCCGGCCATGGCCAGCGCCACGAAGGCATTCCAGCGCGTGGAGCCCTGGAAGATCGACGTGAAGGCCGGGCCATGGATCTGGAAGCGGGTTTCGATCGGCTTCCGGATCAGGAGCAGCAGGGTCGCCATGCTGAGATTGGCCGCGAGCAGGGCTGTCGCGATGGCGCCGACCGGCACCGACGAGAGTTTGGCCTTGGCCAGCGTCTCGATCAGCAGGGCGGGCACGAGGAGGTAATAGGAAATCTTCTCGCCGGCGTTCCAGACGCCCGGGTCGGGCAACAGGATGCGTCGCGCGAGATGACCCGCCACGATGACCAGAAACAGGGCGACAAGAGCGCCGATCATCGGCGGATAATCCGGCCGGGATTCCGGCCGTCTTCGGCTGAGACGATATTCACGATTGATTAAGCTGCGATTTCGGAGAACGGTGATGAAGACGGCTGGCGCGAAGGGCAGAAGCCCCTGCACCAGGCCTGCGAAAGTGGGGACCATGATGAACATAACCCGCCTTGGGCTCAAGGGATTTGGGCTCGGACTTGCGCTTTTGCTGTCCACGGCCGTTCCGCCGCAGGCCAGCGCCTCGCCCTTGGGCTCCGCCATCCATCTTGAGGGTGCGGCCTCGCTGCCGCTTGTGGATGTGCAGGCGCGCCGCTATCAGCGCCCGGTTCGCAACACTGCCCGCCGCAACCGCAACAATGCGGCTTTGGCCGGCGCGCTGGTTGGCGCCGCCATCATCGGCGGGGCGATCATTGCCAATTCGCAAGCGCAGCGCCGTGAGGAGCGTCGACGCCAGTCCTATTATTACGGGCAGCCGCAATATGATCGGGGGCAGCCGGAATACGGCTATGGCGAGCCGCGCCGCGTGTATCGCCAGCCGTCGCAATATTACTATCAGGCTCCCGGCTATGATCAGCCGCAGCAGCGCGTCCGTCGCAGCGGTCGCACCTGCATCGTGAACACGCCGGATCGTGAAACGCCCTATACCTACGTGCCCTGCTGATCTTTGAGGCGGTCCAGAGCGGTCTGGAGAATCACCTCCGCCGCGGCGGCATCGATCAGCTCCCTGCGGTGGCGGCCGGCAATCCCGGCCGCCTGAAGCGTTTCATGGGCGGCTTCGGTGGAGAGGCGCTCATCCTCGAACACGACGGGAATGGCCGTCAGGCCCGCGAGGTGCCGCGCGAAAGCGCGCGTGGCCTGCGCGCGCGGCCCCATCGAGCCATCCATGTTCAGCGGCAGACCGAGCACGATGGCTGCGACGCTGTAATGCGCGGCGATCTTCAGGATCTCCGCCGCATTTGCCGTGAATTTCCCGCGCTTCAGCGTCTTCAGGCCCGAGGCCCATTGCCGCCCGGCATCGGAAACCGCAAGCCCGATGGTCTTCGTGCCGAGATCAAGTGCCATCACGCGGTCATGTCGCGCGAAGACGATGCCGGCGGTCTCCAATGTGGGCAGAGGCAGGGCCATGCACCTCTCATCGCGCGGATCGGTCGGGACGTCCAGCTTGGCCTTCGGGCCTGCCGGCACTCGAGCGAAATTCGATCTGAATGAATGAGATCGGATGCTCTCTGTTTTTGTTGTTTATCGCATTTTCTTCACGCGAACCGGTGCCCATCCCCGCCTTCGCGGGGACATGCTTCGCTTGAAAATGCTTGAGAGCATGCTGTGAAAAAGTGGAATCCGGTTTTTCACAAAAAAGCATGCGATAATAATAAGATAAGAGCATGATGTGCTTCCGTCTGAACACATCATGCTCTAAGTCAGAAAAGTCAGCCTGCAACGCCTGGAGGATATTCTCATGAAGATCACGTGGTTTGGACATTCCGCCTTCGGCCTTGAAAGCGCGGGGCGCAAGGTTCTGGTCGATCCCTTTCTCTCCGGCAATCCGGTCTTCGAAGTCGAGGGCAAGGGCACTCTCGCCGAAAAGATGGAAGCCGCGCTCGCGGGCGTGACCGATGTCGTGATCACCCATGGCCATATGGACCATATCGGCGACACCCTCGCGATTGCCGAGAAGACCGGCGCGACCGTCTTCAGCAACTGGGATCTCGGGCAATGGCTCGCGGAAAAATGGGAAAAGCGCAAGACAGGCAAGGCCTTGAACCTCGAATTGATGAATGCCGGGGGGCGCGTCGAGCATCATGGCATGTCGATCCGCCTCGTGCGCGCCGACCATTCCTCGGGTGTGTTCGAGAACGGCGTGTTCCAGACCCTGGGCTCCGCCAATGGCGCGATCATCTCCATTCCCGGCGCGCCGATCGTCTACCACATGGGCGATACCGATATCTTCGCGGATATGGGGCTGATCGCCGAGCTGCACCAGCCGGATATCGTCATCGCGCCGATCGGCGACCGCTTCACCATGGGCGCGGCGACGGCGGCTCTGGCCGTGCGGCGCTTCTTTCCCAAGGCGAAGGGGGTCATCCCCTGCCATTTCCGCACCTTCGGCGCGCTCACCGGCACGGTGAAGGAATTCAGGCGCGAGCTTGGCCCGATGGCGGCGAACCTGCTCGACCTTGCGCCGCACGAGACGATCACCTTCTCGATCCGCTGAGCCGAAAATCGGCGGAAGCGCGCGGGTGAAACGGTTGTTTCCCCGCGCGTGCCGCTCTATGAGCCAAGGCAGTTCCGCTTCCCTTTTCCGCCTCCTTGGCACAGGTTTCCCATGTCCGTTGATGCCGTCACCATCCGCCGTATCGCGCGCCTCGCGCGGATTGCCCTGCCGGAAGCCGATGTTCCGGCGATGCAGGGCGAGATCAACGCCATTCTTGGCTTCGTGGAGCAATTGAGCGAGGTGAATGTCGAGGGCGTGGAACCCATGACCTCCGTCACCCCCATGGCGCTGAAGATGCGCTGCGATGTGGTGACGGCCGGTGGCGAGGCGGACCGCGTGACAAGGAATGCCCCGCAGAGCGAGGATCATTACTTCCTCGTGCCGAAAGTGGTCGAGTAGCCGTCATTGCGAGGAGGGCGAGAGCCCGACGCGGCAATCCACCCGGTTTTCGTGGATTGCCTCGGCGCTTCGCTTCTCGCAAGGACGACCCATCCGCTCCCGAATGATCCCGTCTCCCGATCCGAGCCACCGATGACCGATCTCACCGCCCTGACCCTTGATGAAGCCCGTGAAGGTCTCGCCTCGGGCACTTTCACCTCTGTTGAACTCACTGCGGCGCATCTCCGGGCGATGGAAGCCGCCCGCGCGCTCAACGCCTATGTGCTCGAGACGCCCGATCAGGCGCTCGCCATGGCGAAGGCCTCGGATGAGCGCCGCAAGGGCGGCAGCGCGGGGCGGCTTGAAGGCATACCGCTGGGCATCAAGGATCTCTATGCCACCGAGGGCGTGCGCACGACCGCCTGCTCAAAGATCCTCGCCAATTTCGTGCCGCCCTACGAATCAACCGTGACGAAGCAGCTCTGGCGCGATGGCGCGGTGATGCTCGGCAAGTTGAACAACGACGAATTCGCGATGGGTTCCTCGAACGAAACCTCCGCCTTCGGCCCCGTGGTGAACCCGATTCTGCCGGCCAACTGGTCGGAGGAGCAGGCGCGCACGGCACTCGCCGGCGACAAGCAGGGATTGCTGGTGCCGGGCGGCTCCTCGGGTGGCTCCTCGGCGGCGGTGGCGGCGCATCTCTGCCTTGGCGCAACAGCGACCGATACCGGCGGCTCCATCCGCCAGCCGGCGGCTTTCACCGGCACGGTTGGAATCAAGCCGACCTATGGCCGCTGCTCGCGCTGGGGCATCGTGGCGTTTGCCTCCTCGCTCGATCAGGCTGGCCCCATCGCGAAAACCGTGAAGGATTGCGCGGCCTTGATGACCGCCATGGCGGGCCATGACCCGATGGATTCGACCTCGGTCGACAGGCCCGTGCCGGATTACGAGGCGGCCGTCGGGCGCTCCGTCAAGGGGCTGACCATCGGCATCCCGCGCGAATATCGCGTCGAGGGCATGCCGGAGGAGATCGAGGCGCTCTGGAAGAAGGGCGCGGAGATGCTGAAGGCCGCGGGCGCGAACATCGTCGATATCAGCCTGCCGCACACGAAATACGCTTTGCCTGCCTATTACATCGTGGCACCGGCCGAGGCTTCCTCGAACCTCGCGCGCTATGATGGCGTGCGCTACGGCCTGCGCGTGCCGGGCAAGGACATCATCGACCTCTACGAGAAGACCCGCGCCGAGGGCTTCGGCCGCGAGGTGAAGCGCCGCATCATGATCGGCACCTATGTGCTCTCGGCCGGTTATTACGACGCCTATTACCTGCGCGCGCAGAAGATCCGCACCTTGATCAAGCGCGATTTCGAGGAGGTCTACGCGAAGGGCGTGCATGCGGTGCTGACGCCCGCGACGCCTTCTGCCGCCTTCGGCATCGGCGAGAAGGGTTCGGCCGATCCGGTCGAGATGTATCTCAACGATATCTTCACGGTCACCGTGAACATGGCCGGCCTGCCGGGCCTCGCGCTGCCGGGCGGCACGGATTCGAGGGGCCTGCCCCTCGGCCTGCAATTGATCGGGCGGGCCTTCGACGAGGAGACCTTGTTCTCCCTCGGCCAGGTGATCGAGGATCAGGCGGGGCGTTTCACGGCCAAGCGCTGGTGGTGATGAAGCATCCCTGATTCATCCAAAGAAGGCCAGGATCGCTCCTGGCCTTTTGCTTTTCTCTTCAAAGGTTTCGGCGCCGGATCTCGGATTTTGAATCCGGCGCTTCAGAGCCTGGTTCAGCCGCCGAGCGCGCTTTTCGCCTTGGCCCACCAGCCCGAACGCTTGGGACGATTGGGATCGGGCACCTCTTCCGGCTCCGGTTCCGGCGCGGGAGCCGGTGCCGGCACGGGCACGGCCTTCACCTCGGGTGCGGGCTCGGCCGCGACCGGGGCAGGGGCCTCCACTGGGGCAGGGGCCTCGACGGCCTCGGCTTTCTTGCGACCGCGCGGCGCGCGGGCGGGCTTTGCGGGCTTTTCTTCGGCTGCGGCTTCCGCCACGATCTCGACCGGCGCTTCCACGGCTTCGGCCTTCTTGGCGCGGCCGCGACGCGGCTTGGCGGGCTTTTCCTCCGGTGCGGCTTCAGGGGCGGGCGCGGCCTCGATCACCGGCTCGGCGGTCACGGTCGCCTCGAAAGCCTCGGCGGCCTCGCCTTCGGCCTGCACCGGCATTTCGCGGCCCTCGCGATCGCGCCGGTTGCGGCGCCCCCCGCG
The DNA here is from genome assembly GCA_020252645.1 of Methylobacterium sp. Lineage (GTDB taxonomy): Bacteria > Pseudomonadota > Alphaproteobacteria > Rhizobiales > Beijerinckiaceae > Rhabdaerophilum. The sequence continues at coordinate 81,532 of JADCCN010000013.1, forward strand.
ACGGCGGCGACGGCGGCGCTTCTCCTCGGCCGAGCCTTCGCCCGAACCGTTCTCGCCATTCCCGTTCTCGGAGGCATTCTCCTCGCTCTCGTCGGATTCCTCCGCATCGTCGGAGGATTCGTCTGCTGAAACCTCGCGCGGCTGCGCGGAAGCGCCGTTTTCGCGACCCTCCTCGCGGCCGCCGCGACCCCGGCGGCGGCGACGGCGGCGGCGGCGCTTGTCGCCATTGCCTTCGCGCGCTTCGCCATCCTCGCGCTCTTCGTTCTCGGAAGCCTCGGTGGTTTCCTCCTCCTCGGCCTCTTCCTCGGCGAGGTCATCCATGTCGATGTCGCCGACTTCTGTGGTGTTGGTGTTCGCGGCCACCGCCTCCGCCGCGATGCGGCGCGTGGCGGTCTCGCCGCGCTCCAGAAGGTAATGCTGGCCGGGCGGGAATTCCGTGCCGATCTCGACATGGATCGTCACGCCGAAACGCGCTTCCAGCGCGCGGATGGTCTCGCGCTTCTGGTTGAGCAGGTAGAGCGCTGCTTCCGTGCGGGTGCGGATGGTGATGTCCTGGCTTGCATTGCGCACGAGCTGTTCTTCCACCGCGCGCAGAAGCGAGAGCGCGAGGCTCGGCGTGGAGCGGATGAGGCCGGTGCCGGCGCAATGCGGGCATTGCACGGAGGAGCTCTCGAGCACGCCCGTGCGGATGCGCTGGCGGCTCATTTCCAGAAGGCCGAAATGCGAGATGCGGCCGACCTGGATGCGCGCGCGATCGTTCTTCAGGCAATCATTGAGCTTGCGCTCGACCGCCCGGTTGTTGCGCTTTTCCTCCATGTCGATGAAGTCGATGACGATCAGCCCCGCGAGGTCGCGCAGGCGAAGCTGGCGGGCCACCTCCTCGGCGGCTTCGAGGTTCGTCTTGAGCGCGGTATCCTCGATATTGTGCTCGCGCGTGGAGCGGCCGGAATTCACGTCGATCGAAACAAGCGCTTCCGTCTGGTTGATGACGATATAGCCGCCCGATTTCAGCGTCACGATATTCGAGAACATCGAATCGAGCTGTTGTTCAACGCCATAGCGGGTGAAGAGCGGGGTCTGGTCGCGATAGGGCTGCACGGCCTTGGCATGGCTCGGCATAAGCATGCGCATGAAGTCCTTGGCCTCGCGATAGCCCTCGTCGCCACCCACGAGGATCTCCTCGATATCCTTGGAGTAGAGGTCGCGGATGGCGCGCTTGACGAGCGAGCCTTCCTCATAGACCAAAGCCGGGGCGGTGCTTTCGAGCGTCAGCGTGCGGACGCTCTCCCACATGCGCATGAGATATTCGAAATCACGCTTGATCTCGGTCTTGGTGCGCGAGGCACCGGCCGTGCGCAGGATGACGCCCATGCCATCCGGCACCTCGAGATCCGAGGCGAGATCCTTCAGGCGCTTGCGGTCGGCCGAATTGGTGATCTTGCGCGAAATGCCGCCGCCGCGCGCGGTATTGGGCATCAGCACCGAATAGCGGCCGGCGAGGCTGAGATAGGTGGTGAGCGCCGCGCCCTTGTTGCCGCGCTCCTCCTTCACGACCTGCACGAGCAGGATCTGCCGGCGGCGGATGACTTCCTGGATCTTGTAGGAGCGGCGATGGCGCGTCTGCCGGCGCTGCGGCACCTCTTCCATGGCGTCGCCGCCGCCGCCGAGCTGCTCGACCACTTCCTCGGGCTCACGGGAAGCGGAGTCATCCGCGCTCGCCTCGTCGCCATCGGGTTCGCCGGCTTCGCTTCCAGCCTCCTCGCCGGAGGCCGAATCTTCATCGGAAGCGGCTTCCTCGCCATCCGCAGGGGCGGAGGCGACCTCATCCTTGCCGCCGCGACGGCGACGCGCCTTGCTGCGGCCACCGCGACGCGAGCCGCGCTCTTCCTCCTCGTTCTCCTCGTCGGCGGCGGCGGCCTCCTCGGCCAGCAGCGCCTCGCGATCGGCGACAGGGATCTGGTAGTAATCGGGGTGGATCTCCGCGAAGGCGAGGAAACCGTGGCGATTGCCGCCGAAATCCACGAAGGCGGCCTGGAGCGAGGGCTCCACGCGCGTCACCTTGGCGAGATAGATATTGCCCCTCAGGGGGCGGCGATTGGCACTCTCGAAATCGAATTCCTCAACGCGATTGCCGCGCTGCACGACCACCCGGGTCTCTTCCGGGTGGGACGAATCGATCAACATCCGTGTGGTCATGGATAAGCCTTGATGAGGATGTCCCTGTTCGATGGCTCGAAATCGAGCAGGCGAGACGGCTCGGGCGGCCGGAGGCCGAGGCGCGAAGGGTCATGCCGATGGAACGGGGAAGTTTCGGAACAGGAAAACGGCCATCGGCCGAAGCCGGCAGCCGGACGAAGCCGGGAAGGGCCGCGGGGAAGGAGCGAACCCACATGCGCGCCAGGTGTCGAGCCGAAATCCCGGACATGCGCAGCCGAAGCGGCGCAACCGGTTTCAGATTGAGGCTCGAAAAAGCGGGCATTAACAGAACGGTCCCCACAGGCGGCCGATGCGTCCCGTCGCAAGAGGTTCTCGCCGAAGGGCCGGGATTGGGATGCCGCGCCCGACTCGCGGGGGCAGCTCACCGGACCATGACGCCTGCCGGAACATCCGGTCGAGGCGGGGCGGGAACAATGCGGAGCGCGGCTCATCAGGTTGAAGAGCCTTGCCCGCTGGCGCGACGCACCATAGACCTCGTGTAAGGACGAATGCGTGAATTTGCAAGCGAGAGACCGGAAGGCCCCCCGGGCATGAGGCTTTCTTCCCCAAGGCGTGGTGCCGGCGCGGCCCTTTTGGCCGGCCTTGCCGTGTTCGTGCTGGCGCTGTTCCCGGCCTCTGTCGCCGAGGCGCAGGGCCCGCAGGGCGCCCCGGTGGTGATCCGCGCGATCCATCCGGTCGAGGGCCAGAGCCCGGACCTCTTCGCGATCATCATCGATCTTTCCGAGGAAACGACCTTCCGCCACGAGGTTCTCGCCGGCCCGGACCGACTGGTGATCGACCTCGATCGCAGCTTCGTGGCGGCCAGCGCGCAGAGGATGACCGGGCGGCCGCTTCCGGCGATCGGTGCCTTGCGCGCCGGGCTCTTCATGGCCGGGCAATCGCGGATCGTGATCGATCTTGCGCGGCCCGTGCTCATCGAACGCGCGGATTTCGTGCGGCAGGCCGGTGTTGCGCGGCTGGTGGTGCAGTTGCGCGTGACGAGTGTCGAAGCCTTCCAGGCGCAGGCCCGCCTCGATTCCGCGCGGCGCATGACGAGCCGCACGGCGCGACCGGAACCGCCACCGGACGACCGGGGCGACACACGCCCGCTCGTTGTGATCGATCCGGGCCATGGCGGCATTGATCCGGGCGCATCCGGCGCCAGGGGCGAAACGGAAAAGGACATCGTGCTCGCCATCGGCCTTGCGCTGCGCGACCGGCTGGTGAAATCCGGCAGGGTGCGGGTGGCGATGACGCGCGAGGATGACCGTTTCATTTCGCTCGGCGAGCGCGTGAAATTCGCCCGTGCCCGGGATGCGAAACTCTTCGTCTCGCTGCATGCCGATTCGCTCGCGGGCGAACCGGATGTCCGCGGCGCCTCGGTCTACACGCTTTCGGACCGTGCGACCGACGCGCTGGCCGCGCGCGCCGCCGAAAAGGAAAACCGGGCCGATCTCATCGCCGGGCTGGATGCCGATGAGGAGGCGAAGGGCGGCATCGAGCCCATTCTGGTGGATCTCGCCCGGCGCGAAACGCGGGCCTTCGCCCAGCTCGCGGCCCGGCAGACGGTAACGGCGCTCGGCAACCGCACCCACAAGACACCCTTGCGCGGCGCGGGCTTCCGCGTGCTGCGCGCGACCGACATGCCGTCGATCCTGATCGAACTGGGCTATCTCTCCAATCCGCTGGATTTGCGGGCGCTGGCGGATGGCGATGACCAGAAATCACTGGCGGAAACGCTCGCCCATGCGCTGGAAGCCTTCGTGCTGGCGACCTCGATTCCGGAATCGGCCGGGGTTGCGCCGACGCCGGCACCCTGATGCCGCGCAAGAAATCGTGCCTCACGTCGAATTCTGCGGCAGCGATGCCGTTTTTCGGCCATGCTTTTCGACTTTCTCGAACAAGGAGCCTTTTGGGTTCGGCGAAGCTCTGGTATCCCCTCGCGGAATTCCGTCGCGTCGGAAGGTTCCTGAACGCGCGGATGCAACAGGAAACGACACCTCTTCGTGCGATCGTCGACGAAGGCGGGACTGGCAGCCGGGAACGGTCTGCCGACAGGGACAGGGCAGTTTTATGCGACTGATTGCGCGGTTTCTCGCGTTTCTGTTCGGAACCCTCACGCTCGTGGGCCTCGTGGGCGCCGCGGTGGCGGGCTATATCGTCTGGCACTATTCACAGGATCTGCCGGATCACGCCCAGCTTGCCAATTACGAGCCGCCGGTCACGACCCGCGTGCATGCGGCGGATGGCGCCCTGCTGGCCGAATACGCCCGCGAGCGGCGCCTCTACCTGCCGATCCAGGCGATGCCGCAACTGCTGATCGCGGCGTTCCTCTCGGCGGAAGACAAGAATTTCTACAAGCATGGCGGCGTGGACCCCGAAGGCCTGGCCCGCGCGGTGGTGACGCAGTTCCGCCGCGGCTCGGGCGGGCGCCAGCAGGGCGGCTCGACCATCACCCAGCAGGTGGCCAAGAACTTCTTCCTGACCCGCGACCAGACGGTCGAGCGCAAGATCCGCGAGGCTTTGCTGGCCTTCCGTCTCGAGGCGACCTTCTCGAAGGACAAGATCCTCGAACTCTACATGAACCAGATCTTCCTCGGCTCGGGGAACTACGGTGTCGCGGCCGCTGCGCTGAACTATTTCGGCAAATCGGTGCATGAACTCTCGATTTCCGAGGCGGCCTATCTCGCGGCGCTGCCGAAGGCGCCGTCGAACTACCACCCGATCAACCACCGCGAGGCGGCGGTCGGCCGGCGCAACTATGTGATCGAGCGCATGCTCGAGAACGGCTATATCAGCCGCGAGGACGCGCAGGTTGCACGCGCGGAGCCGCTGGTCGCCACTTTCCGCCAGCTCTCGCCGAACGCCTATGCCGCCGGCTTCTTCGCCGAGGAGGTTCGCCGCGAGATCGTCGACCGCTACGGCAACAAGAAGCTGCTGGAAGGCGGCCTCTCGGTGCGCTCGACCCTCGATCCCCGCATGCAGGTTCTGGCCCGCAAGGCGCTTTCCGATGGCCTCGTGCGCTATGACGAGGCCCGCGGCTGGCGCGGGGCGCAGGATCGCATTCCGCCCACCGGCGACTGGGGCATTCCGCTCGCCGATGTGCAGGGCCTGACGGATGTCGATCCGTGGCGGCTGGCCGTGATTCTGGATGTCACCAGCACCGAGGCGCGCATCGGCCTCCAGCCTGCCCGGCTCTCGGGCGGCCAGGTCGACCGCAAGCGCGAGACCGGCATCATTCCGGCGGAGGGTGTGCGCTGGACCAACCGGCCGCTGGCGCGTGTCTTCAATCCGGGTGACGTGGTCTATGTCGAGCCGATCGCGGGGCAGGAGGGGCGCTATCGCCTGCGCCAGGTTCCGGAAATCTCCGGCGCGCTGGTGGCCATGGACCCGCATACCGGCCGCGTGAAGGCGATGGTCGGCGGCTTCTCCTTCGACAAGAGCGAATTCAACCGCGCGACGCAGGCGCTGCGGCAGGTCGGCTCGTCCTTCAAGCCTTTCGTCTACGCCACCGCGCTCGATAACGGCTACACGCCGTCCTCGATCATCCTCGACGAGCCGATCGAGATGGATCAGGGCAATGGCGAGATCTGGCGCCCGGAAAACTACGACGGCAAGCCGACCGGCCCGCGCACGCTGCGCTATGGGGTCGAGCAATCGAAGAACCTGATGACCGTGCGCCTCGCGCGGGATCTCGGCATGCCGCTGGTCGCGGAATACGCGAAGCGCTTCGGCGTCTATGACGACATGATGCCGGTGCTCGCCATGTCGCTTGGCGCGGGCGAGACGACCGTTTTGCGCATGACCGCCGCCTATTCGATGATGGCGAATGGCGGCAAGCGCATCCGGCCGACCCTGATCGACCGCATCCAGGATCGCTGGGGCGCGACCATCTATCGCCATGACGAGCGCCAGTGCGATCCGTGCTCGGCGGAAGCGTGGAACGAGCAGGATGAGCCGCGCCTCATCGACAAGCGCGAACGCGTGATCGACCCGATGACCGCCTACCAGATCACCTCGATCATGGAAGGCGTGACGCAGCGTGGCACCGCGGCGCAGCTTCGGGCCCTCGGCCGCACGCTCGCGGGCAAGACCGGCACCACTAACGACGCGAAGGACGTGTGGTTCGTCGGCTTCTCGCCCGATCTCGCGGTGGGCGTCTATCTCGGCTTCGACAAGCCGCAATCCCTCGGCAGCCGCGCCACCGCCGGCACCTATGCCGTGCCGATCTTCTCGGCCTTCATGCGGGAAGCGCTGGCCGGCAAGCCGAACCTGCAGTTCCGCGTGCCGCCGGGCATCAAGTTCATCCGCGTGAATGCGCGTTCGGGCCAGCGCACCACGGCGGGCGACCCGCAGGCCATCCTCGAGCCGTTCAAGCCCAACACCGCGCCGCCGGAGAACTATTCCTTCGGGGAAGCGACGGCGGGCGGCGTGGTTATTCCCGGCGGCCCCATCGGCTCGACGACCGGCGGCCTCTACTGACGTCAATCCGGTTTACAGGCCCGGCCCGGGAGGCTATCCCGGCCGGGCTTTTTCGCGCAGCCTCGCCGGGGTCGCGCCAGCAGGATCAGAATGCATGCGTGCCGAAGTCGAAGAAAAGGTCGATGTGATCCAGCAATCGATCGGTTTGCTGAAAAAGCATCTCGATTGGGATCGCGCGCTGAAGAAGCTCGCGGACCTGAATGCGCGCGCCGAGGAGCCGGATTTCTGGAATGATGCGCAGGCCGCGCAGAAGATCATGCGCGAGCGCACCGATCTCGATTACCGCATCGGCATCGTGAAGAAGCTGCAGGGCGATCTCGATGACGCCGTGACCCTCATCGAACTCGGCGAGGCCGAGGACGACGAGGCGACCGTCACCGAGGGCGAAAACCAGGTCCGCGCGCTCGCCGAGAATTCCGAGAAGCTGCAGATGGAAGTGCTGCTCTCGGGCGAGGCGGATGCCAACGACACCTATATCGAGGTGCATTCCGGCGCGGGCGGCACCGAGAGCCAGGATTGGGCCTCGATGCTGATGCGCATGTATCAGCGCTGGGCCGAGCGCTCGGGCTTCAAGGTCGAGCTGATGGAAGTCTCGGACGGCGAAGAGGCGGGCATCAAGTCGGCGACGCTGATGCTCAAGGGCCGCAACGCCTATGGCTGGGCCAAGACCGAGGCCGGCGTGCATCGCCTCGTGCGGATCAGCCCGTATGATTCCAACGCCCGCCGCCATACGAGTTTTGCCAGCGTGACGATCTACCCGGTGGTGGACGATTCCATCCAGATCAACCTCAACGAAAGCGATGTGCGCATCGATCTGATGCGCGCGCAAGGTGCGGGCGGGCAGAACGTCAACAAGGTGGAATCGGCCGTGCGTCTCCTGCATATCCCCACGGGCATCATGGTGATGAGCCAGACGAGCCGCTCGCAGCACCAGAACCGCGAACTCGCCTGGAAGATGCTGCGCGCGCGCCTCTACGAACTCGAACTGAAGAAGCGCGAGGAGCAGGCCGCCGCCGAGCAGGCCGCCAAGACCGATATCGGCTGGGGCCACCAGATCCGCTCCTACGTGCTGCAACCCTATCAGCTTGTGAAAGATTTGCGCACGGGCGTGACCTCCACCGATCCGCAGGCCGTGCTCGATGGCGATATCGACCCCTTCATCGAGGCGGCGCTGAAGCACAGGATCACCGGCGGCGAGCCGATCGCGGTGGATGATATCGAGTAAGCCTCACTCCACCGCGCTCGCCGTCATCAGGCGGCTCGCGCGCAGGAAGCGCATGGGGTCGGTCGCATCATCGTCGATGCGCACCTCGTAATGCAGATGCGGGCCGGTGGAACGGCCGGTGGATCCCACCGTTCCGATGACCTGCCCGGCGCGGATCACGTCACCCTCACCGACCTGAATGCTCGAAAGGTGGGCGTAGCGCGTCGAGAGGCCGTTGCCATGGTCGATCTCGACCATGCGGCCATAGCCGCCATTGTAACCCGCTTCAATCACCTTGCCCGGCGCGGTCGCGCGCACGGCCGCGCCGGTGGGCGCGCGGAAATCGATGCCGGAATGCATGGCGAGCCCGCGCGTGAACGGATCGAGCCGGGTGCCGAAGCCGGAGGTGATGTCGTGCTCGGTCGAAAGCGGCCGCGCCAGCGGCAGGCGGTTCAGCACGGCCTGGCTGTTTCCCGCCCGCAGGAGGGCACGATCCGCCCGCACGAGATGGATATCGAAGGCATTGCCGCTCTCAAGCCCCGTCGGCGGCAGGAGAGGACCGCCAAGGCCGGATTGAGGCGGGCTGACATCGCGCAGCAGCAACGGCTCGGCTGGTTTGCCGTCCGGTGACTTGAGTTTGGCCTCCGCGCGCGGTTCTTGATTCCTCTCGAAGCGATCGAGGCCGAGGCCCGTGGCTGCAATGACCCGACGGGCGCGGCCATCGGCCTCCTCGGCATGTTCGGCGAGCTTCCGCACGGTCGAAATCTGGTGGAGTTCCATGGCGCGGGTGCGCTGGTCCACCTGCCCGACGACATCCTTGATGGCGCCGCGCATCTTCATGTCCTCGAAGCCCGGCGGCTTCGTGGTCGCATCCCCGGGCGAGACCGGCTGGAAGGCGCGGGGCGCGAAGGCCGAAGCCGGCTCATCCACCGGCACGGGGCGCGGCGGCACCGCCGGACCGCCGATCGCGGCGGGGAGGGGGAAGCGGGCCTCGAGGGGCGCGCGTGCCGGAGCGCCGCTCACCGAACCGGTCGCGGTGACAGGGATCGCGGCCCGCGACGGTTGCAATCCGGCCTGCGCGGCGCGCTGTTCGAGATCGGAGAGAAGCAGGTAGCGCGCTTCCAGCTCGGCCTGACGCGCGACGAGTGCCGCGACGCGATCCTCGATCGTATCCTGATTGGCGATCTGCCTGGTGGTGAGCCGGTCGATGCGCTGGCGGAGTTCGACGATGCGATCCTCGTAGGCGCGAAGGTCGCGCCGTTCGCTGGAAGCCATGGCCAGCAGCGCATCATCGCGAAAGACATTGTAGAGCGTTCCGGCGACCGCCGTCAGGATCAGGAACAGGCTGAGCGCCACGGTGCCGAGGAAGATCGGCCCGCCGATCTCGATCGTGTCCCAGCCTGATCGGCGTCGCACGAGGAACGCAAAACGGGCGCCGGTATTGGCGCTGGGCTGGGTAATCGGTGCGCGGGCAAGCTTCAACGCGGCACTCCGAACCGGACTTCGCTTCAGGCCAAGTCTTAATCGGTTAGGGTTAACACCGCGCTAAGCAGGTCCGGTCCGGTGGGCTCCAGACCGGCTTTCCGGCACCATTCAGAGCGTCTTTGCAGCTTCCAGAACCTCGGCCGCGTGCCCCGGAACCTTCACCTTGTTCCAGACTTTCGCAATTTTCCCGGCCGGATCGATCAGGAAGGTCGTGCGCTCCACGCCCATGTACTTGCGCCCGTACATGCTCTTCTCGGTCCAGACGCCGTAAGCCTCGAGCATGGCTTTGGATTCATCCGAGACGAGGGCGAAATCGAGCCCGTGCTTCTTCTTGAACTTGTCATGGCTCGTGGCGCTGTCGGGCGAGACACCGAGGATTTCCGTGCCGGCCTTGGCGAAATCGCTTTTCAAAGCGTTGAAATCCTTGGCCTCCTGCGTGCAGCCCGAGGTGTCATCCTTGGGGTAGAAGTAAAGCACCAGCTTCTTGCCTGCGAAATCCTTCAGCGAGATCGTGCGGCCACCATCGCCCGGAAGCGTGAAGGCGGGGGCGATGGTACCGGCGGCGAGCGGCGAATCGGTCATGGCGGGTTCCTGTGAAAAGAAAGGACAAGGCTGGCGCTGGAGGAAGATGCGCCGGCCCCAGAGTGTTACGCTCGACTTGACGGGAAAGATTGCGCTCCGGCGCGATTTTAGCTGCATCGCTTCAAAACGCCATGCATTGGCCGGGATTACGGGTCAAGGGTCGTCATGGCCATGGGCGCGGCGCTCGACGGGCGCTTGTGCTATCACGCGGAAGACAAGACGAATCATCCGGCGACAAGAAAGAGGCGGCGGCTTTGGGCCAGGAAAAATCCATTCACAGCCTGATGCGGACGCGGCCTTTCCGCTGGCGGCGCGGCTTGCGTGTATTTGTCCTCAGTTTCGCAGTGATGTCGGTCCTGATGGTGGGGGGCCTGTTTTTCGCTTATCTTCATTTCCGCAACAACGAAAACTCCGATTTCCTGCGCGAGCGCGTGCTGGCGGCCATCGCCAATGTGGCGGGACAGGATGCGCGCATCGTTCTCGATCGCGCCGGCATGGCATTGACCGGCATCGATCCGGTTTTCTCGCTTTCCGGTCTGAAGGTCGACAGCCCGAAGGCGGGCTATTCGGTGGCCATCGGCCAGCTCGATCTCGACCTTAGCACCAGCTCCATCTTCCGGCTCGCGATGGACCCGAAGCGGCTTTCGGTGTCTCAGGTCGATCTCGTCCTGCCTCCGGCCGGGGGCGGGCAGGATGTCGTGGAACGGCTGGCAATGGGGCTCGAAAGCCTTGCCGGCCTTGCCGAGCTGATCGCCGGGGTGCCCAATCTCGAATCGGTCGATGTGCCGCGATTCAGCATCGCGAGGCGGACAGAAGCGGGCGCGCCGCTTCCGTTTGGCGTGCCTTTCAGCATGGAAATCCGCCGTCAGGGTGACGAGATCCGGCTTCAGATCGCGCGTGCCCGGCCGGTCGGCGCGACTGGCGTCGCTGCGCGGCCCGCGCCGAAGGCGCTGGTGCTGAGCCTCGTGAAGGAACCCGCGAATGACGGCCACAAGCGGCTGAAATTGCGCTCCGAGGTGGGGGCGCTTGGTGCGCTCGCGGATCTTCTCGACTGGCCGCTGGGCTTCGTTGACCCGGCCTTGCGGCTCGAGGCAGAGCTCGATGCCGGCATTGGCGGAGGCCAGACGCGCGGAGCGGTGCGGGCCCGCTTCGCGATGGGGGGCGGCACCCTGGATTTCACGCCCTTTGGCGTGCCGGCCCTGCGGCTCGACGAGTTCTCGATCGAATTGGTGGGCGAAACCGGCTCGCTCCAGCTGAAGGTTCCCGCCTTCCGCTTCCGCTCGCGCGAGACCGACATCCAGGCTGCCGGCACGCTGGATATCGAGGGCGAATTCAAGCGCCTGCGCCTCGTGGCGCCGGGTGCCGTCGCCCAGCCCAGCAAGGCAGGCGGCACCCCCGTCACCTTCGAGGAGGTTGTGCTCGAGGCGCGTATCCAGCGCGATCTCTCGGGCGTGCTGATCGATCGGCTTCTGGTGCGCGATTCGGGAGGCGAGGCGCAGGCCGTGGCCGAATTCTCGATGGCCAATGGCGGGCTGATCGAGTCGAGCATCTCCGCACGCGCCTTTCCGGTTGAAAAGGCACTGCGGCTCTGGCCGGTCTTCATCAGCATCGAAGTGCGCGAATGGCTGATCGACCGGCTCGATGCCGGCCGGCTCGCGACCCTCGAAATCCGCAGCCGCCTCGCGGGAAAGGTGATCGAAGAGGCCTGGCGCCAGCGCCCGCTGCCGGAGGAGGCCGTCTCGGCCGAATGGCGGCTCGAGGGCGTGACGCTCCGGGCGGTCTCCGATGCACCGCCCGTGCGTGACGCGGCGGTGACCGGGCGCAGTTCCGCGCGCAAGGCGCAGCTCCGGGTCGAAAGCGGCTTCGTGGAGGCGGCTGCGGGCGCGCCGGTCTCGATCGCAGGATCCGATTTCAGCGTTGCCGATGTGCATCGCGTGCCGCCGATCCTCGAGATGCGCCTGCCGATCAAGGGGTCGCTGGCTGGCGTCGCGGCCGTGATCGCCAGCCCCGGGCTTGCGATCGGCGCGACAATTCCGCCGGCCATCGCGGCCGGTGACGGGCAGGTCGAAGGCCTCGTCCAGGCGCAACTTGCGCTGAAGGGCAGTGGCCCGCGCGAGCTGAAGATCGATGCGCGAGCCGATCTCCGGCGGGTCGCGATCAACAATATCGCGCCCGGCGAGCGGCTGGAGGCGGGCCAGTTCCAGCTGCAATGGCGAGGCTCCACCCTGTCGCTGAAGGGCGATGCCAAGCTGAACGGCCTGCCGGCGCAGATCGAATGGCGCGCGGATGGCGACAAGCCCTCTGTCGCCACCGTGCGAGCGACGCTGGACGAGGCCCAGCGGCAGCGCCGCGGCATCGATCTCCGGCCGGCTCTGACGGGCCCCATCGCGGCTCTCGTGACCCTGACCTTCGGGCGGACCGATCCGCCGGATGTGAACGTGACGCTCGACCTCGCAGAAAGCCGCATCGAGGGGTTCGTTCCCGGCTTTTCAAAACGCGCGGGCCAGCCCGGCCGGGTGACCTTCGACTACGAGGCCAGGGGCGACCGCATCCTGCTCGACGATCTCGTGGTCGATCTCTCCGGCATCAGCCTGAAGGGCCGCATCGACTTGCAGCGCGACGGCGGTTTCAACAGGGCGGAGTTCGTTGAGTTCCGTCTTTCGCCCGGCGACAATGCGAGGGCGACCATCGAGCGCCAGCGCAACCTCACGCGCATCACCGTGCGGGGCAATTCCTTCGACGCTCGGCCATTCCTGCGGGGCATCCAGTCCGGCAAGGTCGATGACAGCCGGGCGCCGGATTTCGACCTTGATCTGCAATCGACCGTCCTGGTCGGCTTTGCGGGGGAGCTTCTCTCCAATGCCGATGTGCAGGTGCAGCGCCGCGCCGGCACGCTGGCGCGCGTGCAGGCGAGCGGCCGGTTCGGTGGTGAACCGCTTCAGGTCGAGACTGCGGAAGGCGGGCGGGAAGGAGTGTTGCTGCGCATCGCCAGCGCCGATGGCGGGGCATTGCTGCGCTTCCTCGAAATCTATTCCCGCGCTCAGGGCGGGCGGCTCGCGGCGGATATCCGCGTGGGGCGCGAGGGGCAGAGCGGCGTGGTGCAGATGCGCGATTTCCTGGTCAAGGGCGAGCCTTTGCTGGCGCGTTTCAATTCGGACCCCAGCATCCAGCAGCGCCTGCCATCGCAGACTCCGGTGGCCCCGGGCGCGCGGGATGCGGTGGCCTTCACCAAGCTGCGCGCCGATTTCGATCGCCGGCCGGGCCGGATCGAATTGCGCGAGGCGGTGATGTGGGGCGAGCAGGTGGGCGGCACGCTCGAGGGCGTGCTCGATTACGCGGCTGATCGCGTCGACATGAAAGGCGCGCTGGTGCCGGCCTATGCGCTGAACAATCTCTTCGCGCAGGTGCCCATTTTCGGGCCGATCTTCGGCGGCACGCAATATGAGGGTCTTTTCGCGCTGCCTTTCGTCATTCAGGGGCGGGCCAGCGCGCCACAATTGCGCACCAACGCGCTCAGCGTCATCGCGCCGGGCATCCTGCGCAAGTTGTTCGAGGTGCAGCGCGAAGGCGCGCCGGTGCGCTGAAGCTCAGACGAGCTTCAGCAGGATGTGCTTCTTCTTTCCGAGCGAGAGCTTCGCCACGCCATCCGCGTTGAAATCGGCCCGCGAGATCGCCGCGCGCGGATCGCCGACTGCGACATCGTTGACCTTCAACCCGCCGCCCTCGATCTGCCGGCGGGCTTCCCCCGTGCCTGCGACGAGCCCGGCTTTCACGAAGGCGGTGAGCACGCCAAGGCCGGCATCGACCTCGCCCGAGGCGATTTCCACCGTGGGGAGCGAGGTCGTGGTCTCGCCGAGTTCGAAGGCGCGGCGCGCGGTTTCTGCCGCGGCTTCCGCTGCCGCACGGCCGCGCACGAGCGCGGTCGCCTCGGTGGCAAGCACCTTCTTCGCCTCATTGATTTCCGCGCCGCCGAGAGCCGAGAGCCGGGCGATCTCGTCCATCGGCAGGAAAGTGAAGAGCTTCAGGAAGCGGCTCACATCCGCATCCTCGGTGTTGCGCCAGTACTGCCAGTAATCAAAGGCCGGGAGCTGGTCTTCATTGAGCCAAACGGCGCCCGAGGCGGTCTTGCCCATCTTGGCACCGGAGGCGGTGGTGAGCAGCGGGCAGGTGAGCGCATAGAGCTGATGCGTGCCCATGCGGCGCCCGAGATCCATCCCCGAAACGATGTTGCCCCACTGGTCCGAGCCGCCCATCTGCAGATTGCAGCCATAGCGCTTCGCGAGCTCCACGAAATCATAAGCCTGGAGCAGCATGTAGTTGAATTCAATGAAGGAAAGCTCGCTCTCGCGCTCAAGGCGGAGCTTCACGCTGTCCATCGAGAGCATGCGGTTGACCGAGAAGTGCCGGCCCACATCGCGCAGGAAGGTGATGTAATTCAGAGGCGCGAGCCATTCCGCATTATCGACCATCACGGCGTCGGATTTGCCCGCGCCAAAGGTGAGGAAGCTTGAAAAGGTCTTCTTGATCTCTTCCTGGTTGGCGTCGATCTGCTCGATGGTCAGGATTTTGCGCGTCTCGTCCTTGCCCGAGGGGTCGCCCACGCGCGTCGTGCCGCCGCCCATCAGCGGGATCGGCTTGTTGCCCGTGCGCTGAAGCCAGGAGAGCATCATGATCGAGATGAGATGGCCGATATGCAGGCTCGGCGCGGTGCAATCGTAACCCACATAGGCCACGATCTCCCCCTTGGCCGCCAGCGAATCGAGCCCGGCGAAATCGGAAGCTTGATGCACATAGCCCCGCTCGATGAGCGTGGCGAGAAAATCGGATTTCGGCGTGAAATCGGTCATTGGATTGCTCTACAGGGCTATTCGAAGTCGCGGATGGCCGGGCTGAACCCGGCTATGACGTCGGAGTATTTCAGGCGGAAGGTTTGATCAGGCGCGCGGCGCGCCGAGCCGCATGTCGAGATATTCGCCGACCTTGCCCACGAGCTGGTCCACGCGGTTCTCGAAGAAGTGGTTCGCGCCCTCGACCACGACGTGATCGAGCTTCACGCCCTTTTGCACCTTCACCTTGTCGATGACGCTCACCACCTCGCCCGCCGGCGCCACGCGGTCCTGGTCGCCATGCACGAAGAGGCCGGAGGCCGGGCAGGGTGCGAGGAAGGAGAAATCATAGCGGTTCGCCATGGCCGCGATCGAGATGAAGCCCTCGATCTCCGGGCGGCGCATCAGGAGCTGCATGCCGATCCATGCGCCGAAGGAGACGCCGGCGACCCAGCAATGCCGGGCATCGGGGTTCAGCGCCTGCATCCAGTCGAGGGCCGCGGCGGCATCCGAGAGTTCGCCCGCGCCGTGATCGAACACGCCTTCCGAGCGCCCGACGCCGCGGAAATTGAAGCGCAGCACCGAGAAGCCGCGTTCATGGAACGTATAGAAGAGGTTGTAGACGATCTGGTTGTTCATCGTCCCGCCGAATTGCGGGTGCGGATGCAGGATGATCGCAATCGGCGCGCCCTTCTTCTTGGCGGCCTGATACCGGCCTTCGAGACGGCCTTCCGGCCCGTTGAAAATCACCTCAGGCATGGTTTTCCTGTTCCGAATGTCAGGCCAGCGCGCCCCTCGCGGGGCATTCCCCACGAAACCGAAAAGGCAGGCTCTTGACGGGAGGGCCTTGTGCCCCACTTTAGAATTGTTCTAAATGCTTCCAGAGGGCTGGAAACTTTTGGGAGCGCGTGCGAATAGCACAATTCCACGCGAAAAGGGAAGTTTTTTTGCCGCTCGGGCGGATTCGGAGGTCATCGGCCGTTATGGCCAAGGCGCGCGCCTATCTCGATTGGAACGCCACGGCACCGCTGCATCCCGCAGCGCGCGAGGCTGTGCTGCGCGCGCTCGATACGATCGGCAATCCGTCCTCGATCCATGCCGAGGGGCGCGCGGCCCGCGCCATCGTCGAGGAGGCCCGCGCGAGCGTCGCGGCCCTGGTCGGCGGCGAGGCCGAGAATGTGGTTTTCACCTCCGGCGCGACGGAAGCCGCGAATGCGTTGCTCGGGGCGGATCAGGCCAGCCGATCCTCCGTTTTTCTCTGCGGCGACGATCATCCGCCACGCGGAGCGGTGATTTACAGCGAGACCGAGCATCCTTGCGTGATCGCTGCTGCCATGCGCTCGATGGATCCCGCTGGCGCAGCCCTGCCGATCAAGCCGCAACCCGATGGTCGCATTACTCCTTCTGCTCTGGCCGAGATGCTGGAAAGGGCGCGCCCGCTTCAGCCGAACGGCGCGAGGCCGCTTGTTGCGATCCAGCTCGCGAATAACGAGACGGGCGTGCTGCAGGATATTCCGGCCCTGGCTGAAATCGCTCGCGCGGGCGGAGCGATCATGATCGTGGACGCGGCGCAGGGACCGGGTCGTGTCGAAATCGACTTCAATAAACTCGGAGCGGATGCGCTCTTCCTCTCCGCGCATAAATTCGGCGGTCCCAAGGGTGTCGGTGCCATTGTTTTCGTGCATGGCACGACGCGGCTTGCGCGCGCATTCATTGCCGGCGGGGGGCAGGAGCGGGGCCAGCGGGGCGGCACGGAGAACGTATCTGGAATTGCCGGCATGGGTGCTGCGGCTCGCGCCGCGAAGGCGGATTTCGATCCTGAGACCCTGATCCAGCTTCGCGAGCGATTCGAGGATCATCTCAAGGCGATCACGCCGGGTGTTCGAATCGTGGGCGAACGCGTCGCGCGGCTTCCCAACACCTCCCTTTTCGCCATTCCTGGCGTGACCGCCGAGAGGGCGCTGATCGCGTTCGATCTCGCGGGTGTGGCGATCTCCTCCGGTTCCGCTTGCTCCTCGGGCAAGGTGAAGGCGAGCCATGTTCTTGAAGCGATGGGCGAGCCGGATTGGGTGAAGGCCGGCGCGATCCGCCTTTCGGTTGGCCCGACGACGACACAGGCCGAGATCGATCAGGCGCTGGCTGTGGTCGAGCAGCTTGCGAAGCGGGAAAAAGCAAAAAATTCTGCCTCGAAAGGGGCATTTGAGGTGAGCGCGGCCTGATCGGCCGGGCATGGTTATGCGTAGAGATATGGACAACCCTCGGTCCTTGAAGCCGATGAGGAGGATGAGATGCCGGCAGTGAAGGAGACGGTGGAAACCGTCCGAAAGATCGACGTCGACCAATACAAGTACGGATTCGTGACGGAGATCGAATCCGAACTCGCGCCGAAGGGGCTCGACGAGGATATCGTTCGTTTCATCTCCGCGAAGAAGAACGAGCCGGAATGGCTGCTCGAATGGCGGCTCGATGCCTTCCGCCGCTGGCTCACCATGCAGGAGCCGACCTGGGCGCGCGTGCATTACCCTAAGATCGACTTCCAGGACCTGCATTACTACGCAGCGCCGAAGAAGACCCCGGGCCCCAAGAGCCTCGACGAGGTCGACCCGGAACTGCTGCGCACTTACGAGAAGCTGGGCATCCCCCTGCGCGAGCGCGAGATCCTTGCCGGTGTCGAGCCGCAGAACCGCGTGGCGGTCGATGCGGTGTTCGATTCAGTCTCGGTGGTCACCACCTTCAAGGAAGAGCTGGCCAAGGCGGGTGTGATCTTCTGCGCGATCTCCGAAGCGGTGCACACGCATCCGGAACTCGTGCGGCAATATCTCGGGACCGTGGTGCCGACCACCGACAATTTCTACGCCACGCTGAACAGCGCGGTCTTCTCGGATGGCTCTTTCGTCTACATTCCGCCGGGCGTGAAATGCCCGATGGAGCTTTCCACCTATTTCCGCATCAACGAGCAGAAGACCGGCCAGTTCGAGCGCACGCTGATCATCGCCGACAAGGGCTCTTACGTCAGCTACCTCGAGGGCTGCACCGCGCCGAAGCGCGACGAGGCGCAGCTTCACGCCGCGGTGGTGGAGCTGATCGCGCTCGATGATGCCGAGATCAAGTATTCGACCGTGCAGAACTGGTATCCAGGCGACAAGGACGGCAAGGGCGGCATCTACAACTTTGTCACCAAGCGCGGCGATTGCCGCGGCGCGCGCTCGAAGATCTCGTGGACGCAGGTGGAAACCGGCTCGGCCATCACCTGGAAATATCCGTCCTGCATCCTGCGCGGCGAGGGCTCCTCGGGCGAGTTCTACTCGATCGCCATCTCGAACGGCATGCAGCAGGTCGATTCCGGCACCAAGATGATCCATCTGGGCAAGAACACGACCTCGAAGATCCTCGCCAAGGGCATCGCGGCGGGCCGCTCCGACAACACCTATCGCGGGCAGGTCTCGGCGCACAGGAAGGCCACGGGCGCGCGCAATTTCACGAATTGCGACAGCCTTCTCATCGGCCAGCAATGCGGCGCGCACACGATTCCTTACATCGAGAGCAAGAATTCGTCGGCCGTGTTCGAGCACGAGGCGACCACCTCGAAGATCGCGGAAGACCAGCTCTTCTACTGCATGCAGCGCGGCCTCGACGAAGAGGAGGCGGTGGCGCTCATCGTCAACGGCTTCGTCAAGGAGGTGCTCCAGCAGCTGCCGATGGAATTCGCGGTGGAAGCGCAGAAGCTCATCGCCGTGAGCCTCGAGGGGAGCGTGGGGTGAGTTCGGCCGCTGAACGAAACTGGCAGCGTCTGGATCGCCTAAAGGGTTTTGCGACAGTTCTGTTCTTCTTAGGTATCGCCATTGTTCTCGGGTGCTTGCTCTATGCACCGATGCGCGCGGGATTGAACACCTGGATACCCGTCGGCATGGCGAGCTTTGGAATGATCGGAATCTGGCGGTTCTTCGAGTGGCGAGCGTTCATCCAGATGCGGATCGAGCAGGGCCTCTCCCGGGAGGAAGCGAAGGCCGAATGGCGAATTCGCAACCCAGTCAACTCTGATTGAAATCAATACAACACACGCGAAAGCGGTGGATCGAACGGAACCAAAACGATGCTTGAAATCAAGAACCTCCACGTCGAAATCGACGGCAAGAAGATCCTCAACGGCCTCAACCTCACGGTGAAGCGCGGCGAAGTCGCGGCCATCATGGGCCCGAACGGTTCGGGCAAGTCGACCCTCTCCTATGTCATCGCCGGCAAGGAGGATTACACGGTCACCGAGGGCGAGATCCGGCTCGACGGTGTGAACATCCTCGAGATGGAGCCGCACGAGCGCGCCCATGCCGGGCTGTTCCTGGCCTTCCAGTATCCGCTCGAAATTCCGGGCGTGGCGACCATGACCTTCCTCAAGGCGGCGCTCAATGCACAGGCGAAATCGCGCGGCGAGGAGGAACTCACCCCCGGCGAATTCATGAAGAAGGTCCGCGAGGCCGCAGGCCAACTCGGCATCAACCCGGACATGCTGAAGCGGCCGCTCAATGTCGGCTTCTCGGGTGGTGAGAAGAAGCGCATGGAAATCCTGCAGATGGCTTTGCTCGAGCCGAAAATGGCGATCCTCGACGAAACCGATTCCGGCCTCGACATCGATGCCCTGCGCATCGTGGCCGAGGGCGTGAACGCGCATCGCGACCCCGACCACGCCTTCCTCGTCATCACGCATTACCAGCGCCTGCTGGATCATATCCGCCCCGATACCGTGCATGTCATGGCCAGGGGCCAGATCGTGCGCACGGGCGGGCCGGAAATCGCGCTCGAACTCGAAGATCGCGGCTATGCCGAATATCTCGGCAACGCGGCGTGAGGGCGACATGGCAAACCCTGTCGTGATCATGCGGACGCCGGCCGAAACGGCTTTCATCGAGCGTTTCGCGGCCGAGAAAGCCGCGCTCCCCGGTGCGGCGGAAGCGCGCGCGGAAGCCTTCGCGCGGTTCGAGGCCAGGGGCCTGCCCTCGAAGCGCATCGAGAGCTACCACTACACGGATCTGCGCAACCTGATGCGCGCCATGGCCCCCGCCGCGAAGGATGCGGTAGCGGGCGAGACGATGGCGCTCGACGGTTTCGCGCGGCACGGCTTCAGCAACGGGCGTTGGCAGGGGGGGGATTCCTCCGCTGGCGTGACGGTTGAACCTCTGGCCGATGCCTATCGCGCCGGCTCCAGGCCAGGCCTCGGCATGGGGCAGGCGAGCGATATCATTGTGGACCTCAACACCGCTTTCGCGCGCGATGGCGTGGTGATCCGCGTGGCGGCGGGCCGGCACGCGAAGCTGCATCTTGCGTTTTCCGAGAATGTCGCGGCAGCCGCGAGCATCCTGCCGCGGGTGATTGTTGAAGCGGGCGAGGGCGCTTCGCTCCTGCTCGTCTCCACACATGAGGGGACCGACGGCATCGCCTATCAGGTGAATGAGGTGCTGGAACTTCGCCTCGGCAGGCAAGCGAAGGTGGAGCATATCCGCCTGAACCGCTCCGGGGACAAGGCGATGGTGCTCTCGAACGTGGCCGCCACTCTGGCCGAGGAAGCCGAGTTGCAGACCATGCAAATCGCGCTCGGCGGCGAGGTTTGCCGCCATCAGGTGTTCGTCACCTATCAGGGCGAGAACGCGAAAGCGGCGATCCGCGGCGCGACCCTGCTGAAGGGCAATCAGCACCATGATTCGACCCTCGTGGTGGATCACGCCGTGCCGCATGGCGAGAGCCGCGAGCTTTTCCGCACGGTGGTCGATGGTTCGGCGCAGGGCGTGTTCCAGGGCAAGATCATCGTGCGCCCGCATGCCCAGAAGACCGATGGCCAGATGGCCTCGAACGCGCTGCTGCTTTCGGATGATGCCGGCATGTCCAACAAGCCGGAGCTGGAGATCTTCGCCGATGACGTGGTTTGCGCCCATGGCGCGACCTGCGGCGCGCTGGATGAGAACCAGCTCTTCTACCTGCAGGCGCGCGGCCTGCCCCGCAGGATCGCCGAGGCGCTGCTGGTCGAGGCCTTCGTCGGCGAGGTGCTCGATACCGTCAGCGAGGAAGCCCTGCGCGAGATTCTCGCCGGCCTCGTGAGCGGCTGGATGTGGGAGCGGTCAGTCGCCGGTTGAACGTCATGGCAAAAAGCAAAAGCTGGCAAGACAAGGTGAGGATGGCAAAGCCGCCTCATGTTGTGGTTCTGGAAAAATCTTTTGCCGGCGTTCCGGCCGGGAAAAGCTTGCTTATCCCGAGCCCCGTCATCATCGCTGACTATATGCGCTCGATCCCGGCGGGCGAAGTGCGTGACATTCCCCGGTTGCGCGTTGACCTTTCCAATCAGCACGCAAGTGATGCGACCTGCCCTGTGACGACATCTATCTTCGCCCGGATGGTTGCGGAAGCGACGCTCGAAGAGCTTGCCGCAGGCAAGACCGTGAGCGAACTCGTGCCATTCTGGCGCGTGATCGACGAGAAAAGCCCAATTGCCGCAAAACTTTCATGCGGCATAGATTTCGTCCGCATCCAGCGGACATTGGAGCGAGCCTGAATGACCCTAGACCTCGCAAAGATCCGCGCGGATTTCCCGGCGCTTGCGCTTCAGCCCTATGGCAAGCCGCTGACCTATCTCGATAATGCTGCTTCCGCCCAGAAGCCGCGGCAGGTGCTGGAGCGCATGACGCGGGCTTACGAGAGCGAATATGCCAATGTGCATCGGGGCCTGCATTACCTCGCCAATGCCGCGACCGAGGCCTATGAGGCCGCGCGCGAGAAGGTGCGGGCGTTTCTGAATGCGCCTTCGGTAAATGAGATCATCTTCACGAAGAACGCCACCGAGAGCCTCAATCTCGTGGCTTCCGCCTTGGGCCGGCACCTCGAGATCGGCGAGGGGGATGAAATCCTCCTCTCGATCATGGAGCACCATTCGAACATCGTGCCGTGGCATTTCTGGCGCGAGCGGCATGGTGCCGTGCTGAAATGGGCGCCGGTGGACGGGGAAGGCAATTTTCTCATCGATGAGTTCGAGAAGCTCGTCACGCCGCGCACCAGGGTGATTTCCATCACCCATATGTCGAATGCGCTGGGCACCATCGTGCCGATCAAGGATGTGGTGGCGATTGCGAAGAAGCATGGCATTCCCGTGGTGGTCGATGGCTCTCAGGCCGCCGTGCATCTTGCCGTGGATGTGCAGGAACTCGATTGCGACTTCTACATCTTCACGGGCCACAAGCTCTATGGCCCCTCGGGCATCGGCGCGATGTGGGGTCGGGCGGCCCTGCTCAACGCGATGCCGCCTTTCCTCGGCGGTGGCGAGATGATCCGCGAGGTCTCCGAGGAGAACGTCACCTATGGCGATACCCCGCATCGCTTCGAGGCGGGCACACCCTCCATCGTGCCGGCCATCGGTCTTGGTGCCGCGATCGACTATGTGAACGCCATCGGCAAGGAGGCGATCCGCGTGCATGAGGATGATCTCCTCGCCTATGCCACGGAGCGTCTCTCGGCCATCAACTCGATTGCGATCATGGGCCGCGCGAAGCACAAGGGCGCGATCCTCTCGTTTTCGCACAAGGCGGCGCATGCGCATGACATCGCCACCGTGATCGATCGGCAGGGCGTGGCGGTGCGTGCCGGCACGCATTGCACGATGCCGCTCTTGAAGCGCTTCGGGGTCACCGCTACATGTCGCGCAAGCTTCGCGCTCTACAACACGCGCGAGGAGGTGGACCGGCTGGCCGAGGCGCTGATACGCGCCGACAAGCTGTTCGCGTGAGGAGTAGGCGAGATGGACAACACCGCTGATGTTTCCCGCGAGGCCGAAGCCGCGAGCCCGGTCATGGGAGCCATTCCGCCGGAGGAACTCGATCGCCTGACCGATGACATCATCGCGGCGCTCAAGACCGTGTATGACCCGGAAATCCCGGCCGATATCTATGAACTTGGCCTGATCTACCGGATCGATATCTCGGATGAGCGGTTCATCACCGTGGACATGACGCTCACCGCCCCGGGCTGCCCGGTGGCGGGCGAGATGCCCGGCTGGGTGGAAACGGCCGTGCTCGGCGTGCCTGGCGTTTCCGGGTGCAAGGTCAACATGACCTTCGATCCGCCATGGGATCAATCGCGGATGAGCGATGAGGCCCGCGTCGCGCTCGATATGTGGTGATGCGAGGCGGAGCGGCTCAGCTCCTGAGTTGCGCGCCGGCGAGTTCGCCCCTGCCCTTGGTGTGGCCGCGCAGGGCATCGAAATCGCGCTTCAGCAGGCCCACGATCACATCATCATGCCAGACGCCCGCGATGAACGCGCTTTCGCGCTCGAGCCCCTCACGCACGAAGCCGACGCGCTCATAGGCGCGGATGGCGCGGGTGTTGAACGAGAGCACACGCATCGAGAGCTTGTGCAGGTCGAGCACGTCGAAGCAGAACTCGGCCACCGCGCGGATCGCCTCGGTGCCCAGCCCCTTGCCCAGCGCCTCCTTGTCCAGAATGCCGATGATGAGGCCGGCGCGGCGATCAGCCTCGACGAAATTGTCGATCAGGATCTCGCCGATGGCCCGGCCCTGATGCTCGATCACCCAGGCGGCGGGGTGGCTCGCGATGTTCTCCACCCAGGCCTTGGCCTGCTCGTCGGTGAGGGAGGTGAGCTTGCGCGGATCCGCCCCGAGATTGCGGTAGATCTCCGGATCGCGGCCCAGCGCCAGGCGATCGGCGATATCGCTCGGGAGAGGGCGCCGCAGGACGAGACGCTCGGTGCGAAGGCTGGGGAGGGGAGACGGCAGAATCATGAGGACCGGATACCAGAGGGCCTGCCAACATCACAGCCCCACTCGCTTTTTTTCACAAGCGGACTTACATTGATGTGAACAGGCCCTTGCCTTTCGCTTCGGCCCTTCACCCACGCGACCCGGGTTTTTGAGCCCGCCGTTCCGGAGGATTTCATGAGTGGCGTTTCAGGCGGTCCATCCGCCGCGCAGCCTCGTCGTTTCCAGGTCATGAGCCTGACGGATGCCGCTGCCGAACGTGTTCGTGAGACGATCGCCATGGCCGAGAAGCCCATTCTCGGCATTCGCGTGGGGGTCAGGAATGGCGGCTGCGCCGGCATGTCCTACACCATGGAGTATGCGGAAGCGAAAAACCCGCTCGACGAGGTGATCGAGGAAAAGGGCGTGACGATCCTGGTCGATCCCAAGGCGGTGCTGTTCCTGCTCGGCACGGAAATGGACGTGAAGACAGATGTCTTTTCCTCCACCTTCGTTTTCCGCAACCCGAACGAGACATCGGCCTGCGGCTGCGGGGAATCGGTGGCGATCACGCCGGCCGACCCGGAGGCTCTGGCGAAGGTCTGAGGTCCGCATGGCGCCGAAAGACATCGAGGATTTCTTCGCGCCCTTCCTGCGCATCTCCCTCAGGCGCATGTTCGGCGGCCATGGCATCTATGCCGAGGGGAGGATGCTCGCGCTCGAATTCGATAGCGAAATCTTCCTGAAGGTGGATGGCGAGACGCGCGGCTTCTTCGAAAGCCATGGCGCAACCCCCTTCACCTACGAGAAGAAATGCGGCCAGCAGGCGGTGATGAGCTATTACCGCGTGCCGGCGGAGGCCTATGACGATGACCGCCTGAAGCGCGCCTGTCTCGAGGCGGCGTTGCAGGCCGCGCAGCGCGCGGCCCTGCCGAAGGCGAAAAAGCCGCGCGCGGTCAATTCAAAGCTCGAACAAAAGCGGTGACGGATCACCGCTTCATGAAGCCCGGCAGGAACTCGCCGAAGCCCTTGGGCGTCGGGCCGTCGTCATGGTCGCGGTCGCGACGCGGGCGACGCTCCTCGCGGCGGGGGCGATCGGTCGCCGGCATGGCGGGGCGGGGGGCTTCCTCGCGCGAGGCGCGTTCTTCGCGGGGAGCGCGCTCCTCGCGCGGCGGGCGGGCCTCGCGCGGCGCGCGCGCCTGCCGCGGAACATGCTCTTCACGCGGGGCGCGGGGCTCGCGGCGCGGCTTCTCGGCGGCCACCGGCCTATCCTCGGCCTCGCCGCCCGCTGCGTCGAGGATCTTCTGTTCCCTGGCGGTGCGCACATGCTCGCGCTCGCCCCGGGCCTTGCCGCGCGGGCCGCGTTCCTTGTCGCGGCCGCCGCGGCTGCTCTCGCGGCCGCGCCGGGCCGGGCGCTCCTCGCCTTCCGGCGCGGGCGGCAGGGCGGCAAGGTCGCCGCTTTCATCCCAGGGGATGGAACGGTTGATGAGCTTCTCGATGGCCGCGAGGGATTTTTCATCCCCGCGCGCGATGAGCGTCAGCGCCGTGCCGAAGCGGCCGGCGCGGCCGGTTCGGCCGATGCGGTGAACGTAATCCTCGGCGTGATGCGGGATATCGTAGTTGAAGACGTGGCTGACATCCGGGATGTCGAGCCCGCGGGCCGCGACATCCGAGGCGACGAGCAGCGTGAGCTCGTTCTTGCGGAAGGCATCGAGCGCGTTCATGCGGGAGCGCTGGTCCATGTCGCCATGCAGGGCGCCGACGGAAAAGCCGTGCTTCTGCAGGCTTTTATAGACGGTTGCAACCTCGCTCTTCCGGTTGCAGAAGATGATGCCGTTCTTAAGCGGGTTATCCGAACCCTCTTCCTGCGCCACGCGGATGAGGCGGCGGAGCGTCTCGCGCTTCTCGTAGTCGCGGCCATGCGTGGCCACGAGCTTCTGCGTGATGGTGGTGGCGGTGGAGGAGGCGCGGGCCACCTCGATCTTCACCGGGTTCGAGAGGAATTTCTCGGTGATGCGCTGGATTTCCGGCGGCATGGTGGCGGTGAAGAACAAAGTCTGCCGCGTGAAGGGGCAGAGACCGGCAATGCGTTCGATATCCGGGATGAAGCCCATGTCGAGCATGCGGTCGGCTTCGTCGATCACCAGCACCTCGATGCCGGTGAGCAGCAGCTTGCCGCGCTCGAAATGGTCGAGCAACCGGCCCGGCGTGGCGATGAGCACATCGACGCCGCGGGTGATTTTCTGGTCCTGGTCGCCGAAGGAGACGCCACCGATCAGCAACGCCACCGAGAGCTTGTGGTTCTGGCCATATTTGACGAAGCTTTCCTCGACCTGTGCCGCGAGTTCGCGCGTGGGTTCGAGGATCAGCGTGCGCGGCATGCGGGCGCGGGCGCGGCCCTGCTCGAGGATCGAGAGCATGGGCAAAGTGAAGGCCGCGGTCTTGCCCGTGCCGGTCTGCGCGATGCCGAGCACATCGCGCCGCTGCAGCACATGCGGGATGGCCTGGGCCTGAATGGGGGTGGGAATGGTGTAACCGGATGTCGTCACGGCATCCTGGACGGCCTGCGAGAGGCCGAGATCGGAGAAGGAAAGAGTTTTGGTCTCGGTTTCGGTCAAGGACGGGCCTGCCTTTGTCGCACGATCGACGCGGGCGCCAAACCCGCTCTCGCGGGCGAACCCCGCGCGCGTCGCGCCCTCACGCCTCGGACGGCGTCATGCATGCTTGGCGATAGTCCTCACGAGTCCTCTTTGCAACCGCGAAATCGCTGATCTACCGCAAATATCAGCGAGAACGAGGCGGATTGCGGCTCAGCGGCGGCAATCGGCTTCCTTCTTCGCCATCGGGCTGATGGAGCCGGTGGCCATGCGATCATCCAGCACCGAACGCGTCACGGTATAGAGGCGGGTCTCGGCCGGAGCCGGCGCGCGCGGGATCGAGAAGGTCTGCTGCGCCACGGGCACGAACCATTCCATCGCCTTCACGGTGGCCTGTGCGCCGAGGAAGGCAAAGCCGACCACGGCCAGCAGGAGAATCGTGAAATCGCGCATCACCCGCTTTTCGGATGAGAGCAGAAACAGGCTTTCGCGCAGCATGGGGGCCTCCGGGATGGGCGCGGAACAATTTCCTCCATCATGAACAAACAGGCTTAATGCTTGGTTATTCCGGCCCGTTTTCCGGCTTTCGTGGGCAGAAACCGTCTGAAACATGACCAATCATTAAGTTGAATTGCCGGGGTTTCCGGCGCTTGCTTGCCCCGGAACGCGACATGCGAAACACGGGAGACAGGCAACATGAGCGAGACCCGCTCCACCTTTTCGAAGCCGATCACCAAATGGCTGATTGCCGGTGCGGCGGTCCTTACCATCGGCATCGGCGTCGGCATCGCCGAATGGGGCCCGCGCCATGGCGGTCCGGGCGGCTGGCGCAGCCAGGGACCGGAGGGCATGATGCGCCAGCAGGCCCGGATATGCGAGCGTGATCCGCTGCGCTACGAGGGCGTGGCGCGCGCCTTCCTGCGGGCTGATCTCGACCTCAAGGCCGAACAGAATGCCGAGATGGAAAAGCTCGCGGCCATTCTTGTGCCGGCTCTGAAGGATCTGCGCGACGAGGTCTGCAATAATTTCGCAGCCAAGGCCGGCACCGCGCCGGAGCGGCTCGAGCGGCTCGCCATCATCCTGCGCAAGGCGGCGGATGCGGCGGAAAAGACGGTTCAGCCGGCGAAATCCTTCTATGCCTCGCTGGATGACCGCCAGAAGGCCCGGGTGGATGAACTCGCCGAGCGTCGCCGCATGCGCGGCCACCATGGCGGCCATCACGGCGGTGGCTTCGGAGGCCCCGGCATGGGCGGCCCCGGCGAAGGCCCGCGCTGGCGGTGAGCACAAGCATTTTCAAGCGAAGTGGTTTCCGGTTCGCGTGAAGAAAATGCGATCAAACAAAGAAAGAAGCATTTTCAAGCGAAGTGGTTTCCGGTTCGCTTGAAGAAAATGCGATCAAACAAAGAAAGAAGCATTTTCAAGCGAAGCATGTCCCCGCGAAGGCGGGGATGGGCATCGGTTCGCGTGAAGAAAATGCGAAGACATCGACAATCACCGGGACGGTCTGGCTGGCCTCGATCACATCGGCCAGAAAGCTGGCCTCGGTCGTGTCCTGGATCAGGCCCGGCGCGGGCTGCGGCTTGTCTGCAAATCCGAACTTGGCAACTCTCCCTCTGCATTGGGTCTGCCCCATAAGATCGCAGGCGCGAGAAAGGCCAAGAGGCAAACCGGGCGGCAACCGGGCGGCAACCGGCGGGGCACAGTTTGCGACTTGAAACAGTCACGGCTGAAGGGTATCAAATTGCCTGGCGGGGCGCTTGGCTACAGATACGGGATGAGGTTGAAAAGATGAAAAATTTCGCGAAGATAGCCTGTCTGGTGGGCCTTGTGTTGGCAACACCGGTTTCGGCGCAGTTCACCGGCCCCAGCGTTACAGGTGCACAAGTGACGGTGGCGCAGGCCGCTGCGGCCCGGGCGGGCACCTATGTCACGTTGGTCGGGAACATCGTTGCGCACCAGCGCGAGGATTACTTCACCTTCCGCGATGCCTCGGGCGAAATCCGGGTCGAAATTGATAACAAGGTTTTCCGGAAACGTCCCGTCCGGCCCGAGACGAAGGTCCGCCTGCTGGGCGAGGTCGATACCGGCCGGAGCGGCCCTTATGTCTGGGTGAAATCGCTCGAAATTCTGCCCTGACCGGGCACGCACAGGGTCCGGCGAAGGCGGGGATGGGCACCGGTTCGCGTGAGGAAAATGCGAGAAAGATAAAGCGATAAAGCATCTGATCTCATTCGGTCGAATCGAAAAAAAGCTCTCGCTGCCGACAGCAAAGCAAAGGGCGCCCGGCGGGCGCCCTTTTCCTTGCCGGAACGGGATGGCGGCTCAGGCCGCGCGCACCGTGCGCAGGAAGGTATCGACCCGCACGCGCATCATCACGCTCTGCTCGGCGAGTTCCTTCGACGCCGCGAGCACCTGCGCTGCGGCCGCACCGGTATTCGCGGTGGCCGAGGTGACGACCGAGATGCCATGCGAGGCATGCTCGGTGCCGGCCGCGACCTGCTGCACATTCTCCGAGATTCCTTGCGTCGCGGCACTCTGCTCGGTGACCGCGACCGCGATGGAGGAGGCAACCTGGTTGATCTCCTCGATCATCGAGGTGATCTCGCGGATGGCGTTGATCGAATCCCCCGAGGCGCTCTGGATGGCGTTGACATGCTCGGCGATGACATCGAGCGCACGCGTGGTCTGGGTCGCGAGTTCCTTCACTTCGCTGGCCACCACGGCAAAGCCGCGTCCCGCCTCGCCCGCGCGAGCCGCCTCGATGGTCGCGTTCAGCGCCAGCAGGTTGGTCTGCGAGGCAATGGACTTGATCATCTCGACGACCTCGACGATCTTCTTGCCGGCCTCGCTGAGGCGCTGGGCGGCGCGATCGGTCTCATGCACCTTGTCCGAAGCGGCCGCGGCATAGGCCGAGGATTGCTCGGCCTGCCGACCGATTTCCTGGATGGAGGCGGCGAGTTCGCTGGTATTGCCGGCGAGGGCCTGCACGCTTTCCGAGGCCTCATGCGAGGCGGCGGCAACGGCCGTGGATTGCTCGGTCGCTGTGCGTGAGACCTCCAGCATCGAATTGGCGGCCTGCTCGAGTTCGCTGGCGGTCTGGGTAACCGAATGCACGATGCTCGCGCTGGCCTGTTCGAATTCGCGGATGTTCTGCTCGATCTCGGCCGCGCGCTGAAGCTGGCGCTTCTGCTCTTCCTCCGCCTGCATGCGCATGGCCCCGCGCTCGACCGCGCCCTGGCGGAAGCTCTGCATGGCGCGCGAGATGTCGCCGAGTTCGTTGCGGCGCTCCGTGCCCGAGATTTCTGCATCGAGATCGCCTGCGGCCAGCCTGTTCATGGCCTCGACCGAGCGCTTCAGCGGGGCCGCGACGCCGAAGGCGACATACCAGGCCGCTGCCAGGCCCAGCAGGCAGGCGAGGGCAGAGAGGATGAACAGGACAAGTTTGGCCTGCGCGCCGGTCTGCTCGGAAGCCTCGTAATCGCTCTTCGAATGAGTGAGCTGGTACTCGATGATTTCGGCGATCATCTCGGTGCCCGGATCGATGGCATTGTACATGTCCTTCAAGATGAAGGCCTCCAGGCCCTTCATGTCGCCCTTTTCAAGCAGGGCGATCATGTCGAGCGTGGCCTTCCGGGCCAGGGAGAGCTTGCCTTGCGTCTCGCCGATCAGCTTGCGCTCGGTCTCCGTGCCGGCCTGGGCGACGTATTCCGGCCAGAGCTTGTCGATCTCGGCCATGGCGACCCTCATCGCCTTCAGGGATTGCTCGGGCTTGAAATTGCCGTTGCGCGCCTTGTGGGCGGCATCGACCACGTCCACCGCATAGCGATCGGAAATGACCTTCAGGTTGCGAAGGGGGATGACGTGACCACGGTAGATTTCATCGAGCGCGGCGGTCTTCTCGTTGAGCGCAAACCACGCGGTTCCGGCAACGCCCATGGTGAGCGTGAACACCACCAGGAAGGCGGTGATGAGCCGAGTCGAAATCTTGTGCATGCCGGTTCCCCAGAAGGATGGCGATCCCGTCATCGGACTGCCATTCGGATCGAAATTTTTCCCATGAACAATGTCGCGAAGGTTGTAACCGCGCGGTTAATTCGGGCGAAGAAACAACCTGAGGCTGTAGAAATAAAGCGCAGTTTTCCAAGAACGGCGGCGCAAATCAGACGATTTTGCCCGGATTTGACCGATCAGAGATCGACCAGTTCCTCGGCGAAGGCCGCGCGCTCCTGGATGAAGGCAAAGCGGGATTCGGGCCGGTTGCCCATGAGGCGCTCGACCGAATCGTCCGTTTCGGCCTTGGTTTCTGCGGGCGCAACCACGCGCAGCAGGGTGCGCTTGCGCGGGTCCATCGTGGTGGATTTCAGCTGCTCCGGGTTCATCTCGCCGAGCCCCTTGAAGCGACCGACATCCGGCTTCTTGCCCTTGAAGTCGCGCGCGAGCAGTTCCTCCTTGTGGGCGTCGTCGCGGGCATAGACGGTTCTGCCGCCATGCGTGATGCGATAGAGCGGCGGCACGGCGAGGAAGAGATGCCCGTTCTCGATGAGCTTCGGCATCTGGCGGTAGAAGAAGGTAATCAGTAGGGAGGCGATATGCGCGCCATCCACATCCGCGTCGGTCATGATGACGATGCGGCCATAGCGCAGGTCTTCCTCGCGATATTGCGAGCCCGTGCCGCAGCCGAGCGCGAGCATGAGATCGGCGAGCTGCTGGTTCGCCTGGAGTTTGTCCTTGCCGGCATTGGCGACATTCAGGATCTTGCCGCGCAAAGGCAAAATCGCCTGTGAGGCGCGATCGCGCGCCTGTTTCGCGGAGCCGCCGGCCGAATCCCCCTCGACGATGAAGAGTTCCGAGCCTTGCGCCGCGGAATTGGTGCAATCCGCGAGCTTGCCGGGCAGCCGCAATTTCCGCACCGGGGTTTTGCGCGCGACATCCTTCTCGGCGCGGCGGCGCAGGCGGTCTTCCGCGCGCTCGATGACGAAATCGAGGAGCCGATTGGCGTTGTTCGGGTTGCCGGCGAGCCAGTGATCAAACGCGTCGCGGATTGCGGCGTCGACGATGCGCGAGGCCTCGACTGTGGCGAGCTTGTCCTTGGTCTGGCCGACGAATTCCGGCTCGCGGATGAAGACCGAGAGCATCACCGCTGCGCCGGTCATCACGTCATCCGAGGTGATGGCGGCCGCGCGCTTTGTCTGGCCGATGCGCTCGGCATGGTCCTTCAGCGCGCGCAGCAGCGCCACGCGCAGGCCCGCCTCATGCGTGCCGCCATCGGGCGTGGGCACGGTGTTGCAGTAGGAAGAGACGAAGCCGTCATCGTGCTGGAACCAGGCGAGCGCCCATTCGCAGGCGCCATGGCCCTGTTTATCCAGTTTCCCGGCGAACATCTCCTCGACGACGAGCGCTTTGCCTTCCACCTCGCGGGCGAGATAATCCGAAAGGCCGCCGGGGAAGCGCAGGGTCGCGCGGTCGGGCGTATCCGTGCCGGTGACGAGGGCGGGATCGCAGGCCCAGCGGATCTCGACGCCGCGATAGAGATAGGCCTTCGAGCGCGCCATCTTGTAGAGGCGCGCCGGCGAAAAGCTGGAGCCGGTCTTGAAGATCTCGGCATCGGGCTTGAAGCGCACGGTGGTGCCGCGCCGGTTGCGGATGGCGCCGAGATGCTCCAGCGCACCCAGCGGCAGCCCCTTCGAGAAGCGCATGCGATAAAGTTGCTGCTCGCGCGCAACCTCCACCTCGACCAGTTCGGACAGGGCATTCACCACCGATACGCCCACGCCATGCAGGCCGCCGGAGGTCTCATAGGCCTTGCCGTCGAACTTGCCGCCCGCATGGAGCGTGCACATCACGATTTCCAGCGAGGACTTGCCGGGGAATTTCGGATGCGCATCCACGGGGATGCCGCGGCCGTTATCGGCCACCGTGAGGAAGCCGTCAGCCGCAAGGTGGATGTCGATGAAGGTCGCGTGGCCGGCGACGGCCTCGTCCATCGCGTTGTCGAGCACCTCGGCGAAGAGGTGGTGCAGAGCCTTCTCATCCGTGCCGCCGATATACATGCCGGGGCGGCGGCGCACGGGCTCCAGCCCTTCGAGCACCTCGATGGAGGAGCCGTCATAGCCGCCGGAAGAGGGCGAGGCAGGCGGGGGCGAGGCAGGCAGGTGCGCAGTGGGCGGGGGCGGTGGAGCGGGGGCCTTGCCGCCGGAATTCCCGCCTCCGGCCGCGCTGGCCGGCACGGGCGGCTCCCTCCCGGGGCTGGCGACGGGAACCTTGGCCGGTTTCGGGGCCCGCTTCGCCTCGCGCACCATGTCCTGCGCGGCTTTTTCCAGCTGGCCGAAAAGATCGAGGGCAGGCGAGGATTTCGAGGACATGAGGGGGCGGGACGCTTTCCGGGAACTGATTCGATGTCAAATCCTACCATGCCAGAGGTTCCGGCCGGATTCGCGACCTAACCCGGATGGATTGCCTTTGTCCTCAGTTTTCGCGCCGCGCCCTGCATTCGTGAGAACAGCCGGCCGGACCTTTGTTGCAGACAAGGATCGGCCGATCCTTATGTGGCAGCGTTAGAGCATTTTCCGAAGAACCGGTATCCGCTTTTGCGAGAGCATGCTCGAGCGGTTGCGCATGCCGCCCATCCCATCCACCGCGCCTTGTGGAGACTGCGACAGCTGCGAAAAATGCGGAATGGTCATCAGAATTTCACCATCTCCAACGAAAACTACCAAGATCGAATCGCTGTTCCGCCCACGAGGTTGTGCCATGTACTCGCCCCGCATGAAGTCGCTCGAAACCTGCGCCCATGCGGCCGGCAGTGCCTTCGGCTGCTGCGAGGATGATTTCGAGCCGCGCTATGTCGCGCATCCCGGCCGGGTGAGGAAGGTGACCATGCTCGCGGTGCTGGCCGGGTTGTTCACGCTGGCGGCCGGCCATCATTTCGGCTTCACCAAGGTGATCGCCGCGCTGCCGGGCCTGCGCGCCCCGGTCTGATCCGTGATCGGGCTTCAGCCCGTCGGAGGTCGCGCGGAAGCCGAGTGAGGCAGGGAACGCAAGGCATCGCCGCGTGTCTGCGAGGGGAGCTCTGCGAGGCCGCCGCCGCTCTTGCCGCATTCGCCGATCCCCCCATGCCAATATCTGCCGCCCCGGCCCCGGGCCGCGACAGGCCGGAATGAAGCCCGGTTGCAGGCAGCCGACAATGATGCCGCCCTCTCCGGGGAGCAGGTCCGGATCGGCCTCGATTGCTTCGCGGGCCTCTGTCCTGCGGAAAGGCGGTCTTGCGGTAAGGCGGTCTCGCGGTTGCCGCGCGAGGGGCAGAAAACGAAAAAGGGCGCCCGAGGGCGCCCGATTCCGTTTATTCAGTTTACGAAGAACCGCTATTCAGAGCATGATGTGTTCAGACGGAAGCACATCATGCTCTTATCTTATTATCGTCGCATGCTTGTTTGTGAAAAACCGGATTCCACTTTTTCACAGCATGCTCTAGCAGCTGTAATACATCACGAACTCGATCGGGTGCGGGGTCATGCGATACCGGTCCGCCTCGCCCTTCTTCAGCTCGATATAGCTGTCGATGAAGTCGTCCGTGAACACGCCGCCGGCCTTCAGGAAGGCGCGATCCTTGTCGAGCGAAGCGAGGGCTTCGTCGAGCGAGCCGCAGACGGTCGGGATCTTCTTCAGCTCCTTCGGCGGGAGATCATAGAGGTCCTTGTCCATGGCCGCGCCCGGATGGATCTTGTTCGCGATGCCGTCGAGCCCGGCCATCAGCATGGCGGCGAAGGCGAGGTAGGGGTTCGCTGCCGGGTCCGGGAAGCGGACTTCCACGCGCTTGGCCTTCGGCGAGTTGGTCCACGGAATGCGGCAGGAGGCCGAGCGGTTGCGGGCCGAATAGGCCAGCAGAACCGGCGCTTCATAGCCCGGAACGAGGCGCTTGTAGGAGTTCGTCGACGGGTTGGTGAAGGCGTTCAGCGCCTTGGCGTGTTTGATGATGCCGCCGATATAATAGAGGCAGGTCTCGGAGAGGCCGGCATATTTGTCGCCCGCAAAGACCGGCTTGCCGTTCTTCCAGATCGACTGGTGCACGTGCATGCCCGAACCGTTATCGCCATAGATCGGCTTCGGCATGAAGGTGGCGGTCTTGCCGTAGGACTGCGCGACGTTGTGGATCGCGTATTTGTAGATCTGCATCTGGTCCGCCATCGTGACCAGCGTGTTGAACTTCATCCCGAGCTCATGCTGGGCCGAGGCGACTTCGTGATGGTGTTTTTCGACCGAGACGCCCATCTGCGCCATGGCGGCGAGCATTTCGCCGCGCATGTCCTGCGCCGAATCCTGCGGCGGAACCGGGAAGTAGCCGCCCTTGGTGGCGATGCGATGGCCGAGGTTGCCGCCTTCGTAATCGGTCATGCCGTTGATGGGCAGTTCCGAATGGTCAAGCTTGAAGCCGGTATTGTAGGGGTCGGCCGCGAACTTCACGTCATCGAAGATGAAGAACTCGGCTTCCGGGCCGAAATAGGCCGTGTCGCCCACGCCCGATTGGGCCATGAACATCTCGGCGCGCTTGGCAATGCCGCGCGGGCAGCGGTTATACATCTCGCCGGTCGCCGGCTCGAGCACGTCGCAGTTGATCGAGAGCGTCGAGGCCGCGAAGAACGGATCGAGCGTCGCCGAGCCGAAATCCGGTTTGAGCAGCATGTCCGACTCGTTGATGGCCTTCCACCCGGCGATCGACGAGCCGTCGAACATGATGCCTTCCTCGAGCGTCTCTTCATCGACGATCGAGATGTCGAAGGTCACGTGCTGCCACTTGCCGCGCGGGTCGGTAAAGCGGAAGTCGACGTATTTCACGTCGTTTTCCTTGATGAATTTCAAAACATCCTTGGCGCTCTTCATGGCCGTATCGCGTCCTCTGTCGTTCACGCTGGCTTCGGGTTGGATTTCTGGTCAGGCCGGTTTCGCGAGCCCGGCCGGCGAGGTCCAAGCGGCCGGGCGCAGGCCGCCTGGCCGATTGAAGGGGAGCGAAGCCGTCAGATGGCGTCGTTCCCGGTCTCGCCGGTCCGGATGCGGACCGCTTGCTCGACTGAAGAAACAAAAATCTTGCCATCGCCGATCCGGCCCGTCTGGGCCGCGGTCTTGATGGCCTCAATGGCCTCGTTCACGAGCCCGTCGGAGAGCACCACCTCGATTTTCACCTTGGGGAGGAAATCGACGACATATTCGGCGCCGCGATAGAGTTCCGTGTGGCCGCGCTGGCGGCCGAAGCCCTTGGCTTCAATGACGGTTATGCCCTGAACGCCGATCCCCTGAAGGGCTTCCTTCACCTCATCCAGCTTGAAGGGCTTGATGATCGCTTCGAGCTTCTTCATGGCGCGTCCTCTCGTGGGTCATCACGTTGGGTTCCGGGCCTTCCTTCCCGAAAGGCCGGAAGCCGTCAATAGGTGGAAAGCGCGCGCAAAGGCGCAGTTGGGCCATTTTCTCGCGATGCGCTTTCGTGGGTAGCATATTGACTAATAAATAGGCAAAGTGCGCGCGTTATGGCCAGCGTGCCG
The DNA here is from genome assembly GCA_020252645.1 of Methylobacterium sp. GTDB lineage: Bacteria > Pseudomonadota > Alphaproteobacteria > Rhizobiales > Beijerinckiaceae > Rhabdaerophilum. Next base: position 117,166 of record JADCCN010000013.1, read on the forward strand.
ATGCTCAACCCGTCACCTCCAGATGGGTCGCTACGCCGGTTTCGGCATGGTCGGCGATGGTCGAACGCAAGGCGTGGCGGCCGACCAGTTCAGCGATGAAGGCGATGCGCAGGATCTGCCCGGGACCGACATGGACCGTATCGAGGAAATAGGGCTCCCAGCCGTCATCATAGGGGTGGAGCAGTCGGAAGGAATGTCCGTCGAGCCCCAGCACCTGCGGCCAGGCGGTCTGGTTCTTCAGGGCGAGCACCACCTCGCGGCCGCGCTTCACCCTCAGAAGCGGTTTTCCGGGCTGGGCACCGGGCCCATCGCCAAGCGCGCCGCTGTTGAGCTGGAAGATGCGCGCGGGGTCCGGGAAGGCCTTGCGCATCGCCTCGGGATCGGGGCTGGCCTCGCGGGGCCAGCCGCCGGTGATGGCCAGTTCGGCCCGCGCGGCGTTCTGCAGCCTGATGGCGGCCGGCAGGCCGGGATCGGGCAGCGCCGTCACCGGGCCGCGCGCGGTGACGGCGCTGCCCTCCGTGCGCAGGATGAAGAGGGGCGCGGGGGTGGCGAACCTTGCTTCCACGCGCGCCTCGATGCCCGCCTCTCGCGGCACATCGACGATCATCTCGCAGCGATTGCCCGGCGCGAGCGTGACCATGCGCTGGAGCGGATCAAAGGGCGCGCAGGGCGTCGAATCGATGGCGATGACGCGCGCGACCAGCCTTAGCGCGTGAAGCGGAATGGTGCGGGCCGGCGCGACATTGGCGAGCCGCAGGCGCAGGCGTGAGCCGGGCCGCACGGTGAGTTCGAGCGGAACCGTGCGGCCATTCACGCTGAGGCGGTTGCCGAGCCGGCCGAGGCGGGCGGCATCCCTGAGATCGGTGAAATCACCGGCGAGTTCGCCCTTCTCGTTCAGGCGCCAGTCGCCGACGAGCAGGGGAATGTCATGGTCGACATCCGGCGGGCGCGGCTCCTCCAGCACGACGAGCGCGTGAAGCCCCCGGGCGCGCGCCTCGCGCGAGGGGGCTGGTGGAACCGCCTTCAGCAGGAAGCTGCCGGGTTGGCTCGTGGGGAAGGCAAGGCTTCCGGCCTGCCCGACGCCGATGCCGCTCATGGCATCACCGCTGAGCGGGCGGCGAAGCCCGCGCAGGGCCAATGCCAGGGGCTGGGCGAGATCATTCCGCAATCCGATCCGCGCGTCGCTGCCGGACTGGAAGCGCAAGGTTGGGATATCGAGCGGCGAAGCCTGCATGACCGGCGGCGGATCGGGCAGGAAGCGGAACAGGGTGCTTTCGGGTGATTGAGCGCCCGTCAGCCGGGCGGTGAGGCTCGCGGCACTCAGTTGTTTGTCCTGGATCGGCGCGAGCGGCGGAACGGCCGCCGGGCGTGGCTGTGCTGCGGGGCGGGGTGCCGGCGCCGGCTGGGCCAGCGCCGGGCCGAGGCTCGCGCCCAGGGCCAGCCCGGCGAGAAACTGCCGGCGATCCGGCTTGGAGAGGGGGGAGGGGTTCGACGGGCGCTGCGGCATGATGAAGAGGGATTTGGCGTGGTTCGCCGGAAAGGGCAAGCGGGCGGGGGTTCTCGGCTGCATCGGACTTGGCCGTTTCCGGTGCAGATTTTTGCTGCGGGCGCAAAAAACCATGCTATAGCACCGCCGTCGCGCCGGGCGGCGGGCGGAGCACGGCCGGATTGTCCGCTTCATCCGCCGCCTGGTTCACTTGGATACGCGGGTTCATCTGGGTCACGCGGGTGTGGCGGAACTGGTAGACGCGCCGGATTTAGGTTCCGGTGACGAAAGTCGTGGGGGTTCGAGTCCCTTCGCCCGCACCAGTCTCCGGTTCGCCTGCGAGTTCCGGGAAACGCGTCACAGCGGCATTCTTTCGATATCGGTCCGGCCGACAAGGGGTCGGACAGGCCAGCCGGGGCTTTGCGCTCCGCTACAGGACACGATCAGGGTTTTTCCATGCAACTCACCCAAACCCTCACCGAAGGGCTGAAGCGCCAATACAAGGTCGTGCTCTCGGCGACAGACCTTGCGAGCCGCTTCGAGACCGAGGTCGAGCAGATCCGCGGCCGCGTGCAGCTCAACGGCTTCCGCCCCGGCAAGGTGCCCACCGCGCATATCAAGAAGATTTATGGCCGCTCCATCATGGCCGAAGTCGTGCAGAATTCCGTGACCGACGCGCAGAAGAAGATCGCCGAGGAAGCCGGCGTGAAGCTCGCGGCCGAGCCCAAGGTCGTCCTGCCGGAAGACGAGGCGACCATCACCAGGGTGCTCGCCGGCGAGGCGGATCTCGATTTCTCGGTGGATGTGGAAGTTCTTCCGACGATCGAGCTTCAGGATCACTCGCATATCGCGGTGACCCGCGAGGTGGTGGATGTTCCCGAAAGCGATGTCGAGGAAGCCATCCAGCGCATGGCCAATGCCGTGCGCACCTTCACGCCGCGCGGCGACAAGGAAAAGGCCAGGGACGGCGACAAGGTGACGATCGACTTCGTCGGCACCATGAACGGCCTGGCCTTCGATGGCGGAACCGCGCAGGGCGTGGATCTCGTGCTCGGCTCGGGCCAGTTCATCCCGGGCTTCGAGGAGCAGCTTGTCGGCTCGAAGGCGGGCGATTCGAGGACGATCTCCGTCACCTTCCCGGAGACCTACCAGGTCGTGGATCTCGCCGGCAAGCCGGCCGATTTCGAGGTGACCGTGAAGGGCATCCAGGCGCCGGGCGACATCGCGATCGATGACGAGTTCGCCCGGAAGGTGGGCGTCGAATCGCTCGAGAAGATGCGCGAAGTGGTGAAGGGCGGGCTTGCGGCCGAGTTGCTGCAGGTGACGCGCCAGAAGATGAAGCGCCAGCTCCTGGACGGCCTCGACGCGCTCTACCGGTTCGATCTCCCCCCGACGATGGTCGAGCAGGAATTCAACGCGGTCTGGACCCAGGTGCTGCAGGACATGCAGCGCGAGGGCAAGACCTTCGAGGCGGACGAGAAGGGCGAGGCCGAGACGCGCGCCGAATATCAGAGCATCGCCGAACGCCGCGTGCGCCTCGGCCTGGTTCTCGCCGAAGTGGGCGAAAAGGCCGAGGTGAAGGTCTCGGAGGACGAGGTGACCAAGGCGCTCATCGAGCGTGCCCGCCAGTTCCCTGGCCAGGAGAAGCAGTTCTTCGATTTCTACCGCAAGAACCCGCAGGCTCTCGCCGAAATCCGCGCGCCGCTCTTCGAGGAGAAGGTCGTGGACCACATCCTCGGCAGCGTGAAGGTGACCGAGAAGCCGGTGACCCGCGAGGAGCTGATGGGCTCGGATGACGAGCCGGAGGCGGAAGCCAAGGCCGAAAAGCCGAAGAAGGCCAAGGCCAGGAAGGCCGAGTGACGGCCGCTTCGGCGGGCCGGGCGTGCCGGAGGTCGGCGCGCCCTGCCCTTGAATTCCGGTTGCGCCGCCCCTCGGGCGGCGGCTCCATTTGCGGCAACGCGAATCGGGCGCGAACCATGCGGATGGCGGAATTTCATGCAGGCCAATGACAATCATCCGCTGTCGCTGGCGAAGTTCCGGGCCGATTTCTCGATCCAGGCGGCCGTTCAGGGGCTGATTGTCGCACTGGTGGGCTATACGAGTTCGGTCGCGATCCTCATCAAGGGGCTGGCGGCGGTGGGTGCGACCGAGGCGCAGATCATCTCGGCCCTTCTCTTCGTCGGGCTCACCAAGGGCTTTGCCGCCATCCTGCTGAGCCTGCTCTCGCGCATGCCGATCTCGGTGGCGTGGTCCACGCCGGGCCTCGCGCTGCTGGGCGCGACCGGGGCGGTGGCCGGCGGTTTCCCGGCGGTGGTCGGCGCCTTCATCATCGCCGGCTGCCTCATCGTGCTCGCTGCCTTCTGGAGCCCGCTCTCGCGGTTCATCGAAGCCATTCCGCGCCCCATCGCCAATGCGATGCTCGCAGGCATCCTGTTCAAGCTGTGCCTGGCGCCCTTCCTGGCGCTCCAGCACCAGCCCGTCGCGGCCCTGGCCATTCTCGGGTTGTGGCTGGCGATGCTGAAATTCGCGCGGCTCTGGGCCGTGCCGGCGGCGATGCTGCTGGCTCTGGTGCTGACCGGCGCGAATGGCGGCTTCGTGAACGGACTGGGCTTTGCCTGGCCAAAGCCGGAATTCATCCTGCCGACGCTGACGTTTCCGGCCCTGCTGGGCGTTGCCCTGCCGCTCTTCATCGTCACCATGGCCTCGCAGAACATCACCGGCCTCGCGGTGCTCTCGACCTTCGGGTTCCGCCATCGCCCGCGCGATGGCCTGATGGTCACGGGGTTCCTCTCGGTGGTCAGCGCGCCGCTGGCCGCACCCACGATCAATTACGCGGCGATCACCGCCGCACTCTGCGCCGGAGCGGATGCCCATGCCGATGCGCGCCGGCGCTATGTTGCGGCGGTGTTCTCCGGCATCGGCTATATCCTGCTGGCGGCTCTTGCCGGGATCGCGGCGGCGCTCGTCCTGCGCGCAAGCCCGGTGCTGATCGAGGCGGCGGCCGGGCTCGCGCTGGTCGCGGCCTTCGGTTCGGCGATGAGCGGTGCGATCTCGGAAGAACAGGGGCGCCTGCCGGCGCTGCTGACCTTTTTCGTCGCGGCATCCGGGTTGACCCTTTTCGGGATTGGCGGCGCCTTCTGGGGCCTGATTCTCGGCTGGGGCATCCACCTTGTGTTCAGCAAGCCGGCAAAGAGCGCCTGAGCCGCGGACCCTCGCCCTTTTCAGGCGGGGGAACCATGTTTATCTGATCGCAGGAGCCCGATTCCGGGCCGTGCCTTCGCAGAATACCGCCCGCCGTTCCTTGCCCGCCTTTTCTTGCCCCCCGTTTCTTGCCCCACAGAGGATGCCGATGAAGGACCCGATCGAAACCTACAACTCGCTTGTTCCGATGGTGATCGAGCAGTCCTCGCGCGGCGAACGCGCGTTCGACATCTTTTCGCGCCTCTTGCGCGAGCGCATCATCTTCCTGAACGGGCCGGTGGAGGATGGCATGGCGAGCCTGATCGTCGCGCAGCTTCTCTTCCTCGAGGCGGAAAACCCGAAGAAGGAAATCTCGATGTACATCAACTCGCCGGGCGGGGTGGTGACATCGGGCCTGTCCATCTATGACACGATGCAGTTCATCCGCTGCCCGGTCACCACGCTCTGCATGGGGCAGGCGGCCTCGATGGGCTCGCTGCTGCTGACGGCAGGCGAAAAGGGGCATCGCTTTGCGCTGCCGAATGCGCGCATCATGGTGCACCAGCCTTCCGGCGGCTTCCAGGGCCAGGTGACGGATATCCTCATTCACGCCAAGGAGGTGGAGAACCTCAAGCGGCGCCTGAACGAGATCTATGTCAGCCATACCGGCCAGGATTACGACATGATCCACAACGCGCTCGAGCGTGACAATTTCATGACAGCCGACGCCGCAAAGGAATTCGGACTGATCGACCAGGTGGTCACCAAGCGTATGGAAGATCCGGTCGAGCCCAAGCCGATGTGATCCGGCACCGCCGGGTCGCCGGGTGCGTTTCCGGGACGCCGGGACAGCCCGGCATGGCGGGTGTTCCGTTGCGACACAGAATGCACTTGAGAAGGGCTGGCCCCCGGTTTGCAGTGAAGGCAGGGCTTCCATCGCAAAGCGTGCCCTTGCAACGGGGTTGCAAGTCGTTAACTTGGGTGCCGGAGGCGGAATATGCGTTTCCGGCTCCGTTTAACGCTTCTTTCGGGGGCCGAAGACGATACTCGGCAATGATGCCAGTCGATTAATTGATGTGCGGATTGCGAAGGTTGCTTGTCGTGGTTCGTGATCGTCGGGGAGGGGCCTCATCGCGGGGCGCCCAGGGCCGGCGCGGAGGTTGAGGAATGAGCAAGTCCACCGGCGGCGACCAGCGCTCCACGCTCTATTGTTCCTTCTGCGGGAAGAGCCAGCATGAGGTCCGCAAGCTGATTGCAGGACCGACCGTGTTCATCTGCGATGAATGCGTCGAACTCTGTATGGACATCATCCGCGAGGAATCGAAAACGCTCGTCAAGGCGAAGGACGGCGTGCCGACCCCACGCGAGATCGCCAAGATCCTGGATGATTACGTGATCGGCCAGTTCTACGCCAAGCGGGTGCTCTCGGTTGCGGTGCACAACCATTACAAGCGGTTGAACCACGCCCAGAAGAACAACGACATCGAGCTCGCGAAATCGAACATCCTGCTCGTCGGCCCCACGGGCTGCGGCAAGACCTACCTCGCCCAGACGCTTGCGCGCATCCTCGACGTGCCCTTCACGATGGCGGATGCCACGACGCTGACGGAGGCCGGCTATGTCGGCGAAGATGTCGAGAACATCATCCTGAAGCTGTTGCAGGCGGCGGATTACAATGTCGAGCGCGCCCAGCGCGGCATCGTCTATATCGATGAAATCGACAAGATTTCCAGGAAGTCCGACAACCCCTCCATCACGCGGGATGTCTCGGGCGAGGGCGTGCAGCAGGCGCTCCTGAAGATCATGGAAGGCACGGTCGCTTCCGTTCCGCCGCAGGGCGGGCGCAAGCATCCCCAGCAGGAATTCCTGCAGGTGGATACCACAAACATCCTCTTCATCTGCGGCGGCGCCTTCGCCGGCCTCGAGAAGATCATCTCCTCGCGCGGCAAGGGCACCTCCATCGGCTTCGGGGCGAAGGTGGAAGCTCCGGATGATCGCCGCGTCGGCGAGGTGTTCCGTCAGGTGGAGCCGGAAGACCTGCTGAAATTCGGTCTTATCCCCGAATTCATCGGCCGCCTGCCGGTGATCGCCACCCTGGAAGATCTCGACGAGGTGGCGTTGAAGCGCATCCTCACCGAGCCGAAGAACGCGCTGGTGAAGCAGTATCAGCGCCTCTTCGAGATGGAGGATGTGGAACTCACCTTCAACGACGAGGCGCTTTCGGTCGTGGCCCGCAAGGCCATCGAGCGGCGCACCGGTGCCCGCGGCCTGCGCTCCATCATGGAGAGCGTGCTGCTCGACACGATGTTCGACCTGCCCGGCCTTGAGGGCGTGGAGCAGGTGGTGGTGAATGCCGAGACCATTGAGGGCAAGGCGAAGCCGCTCTATATCTATGGTGAGCGCAAGGAAGAGGCCGTCGCCTCTTCGGCATGAGGCGGCCGCTGCCCTTTGGCGCGAACCCTAACCCCGGGGCGGAGAAGCGCCGGGGTTTTTCGTCTCTGCCGGGGTTTTTCGTCTCTGCGCAGCCTGCCGGGCATCGAATATGCCCTGCGGGTCTCACTGTGCTCTCATGGTCACAAGGCTGTGACGGATCGCTGCGGGCGGTCTTGTTTCGACCTTGATTCATGCCCACCTTGGCAGCATCGAGTTTCGCCGGATTCGGGCGCTCCGCGCGGGGCCCGGGCCGGCCGGGCGGCAAAGCCGACGGCTGGCAGGCGGCGTGACACCGGAAAGCCCGGCCCTCTGGCCGGCGGGTGGCGGCTCCCCGCACCCGAATGTGAAGGACATCCGTCATGAGCGGAGAGAAGAAGCGCCCTGAAGCCGGAGCCATCGAGACGGTTCCGGTTCTGCCGTTGCGGGACATCGTGGTGTTCCCGCATATGATCGTGCCGCTATTCGTCGGCCGCGAGAAATCCATCCGCGCGCTCGAGGAGGTGATGAAGAACGATCGCTTCATCCTTCTGGCGACCCAGCTCAACGCGACCGATGACGACCCTGCCGAAGACCAGATCTACAAGACCGGGGCGCTCGCGACCGTGCTGCAGCTTCTGAAGCTCCCCGACGGCACCGTGAAGGTGCTGGTCGAGGGCCTGTCGCGCGCCAAGCGCATCCGCGCCGTGAAGAACGATGAATTCTTCGAGGCCGAGGTCGAAGTTCTGGGCGATGACCTCTCGGACCCGATCGAGACGGAGGCGCTCGCGCGATCCGTGACGAATGAGTTCGAGAATTACGCGAAGCTGAACAAGAAGGTTTCGCCGGATGTGGTCTCGACCATCTCGGGCATCGAGGATTATGCGAAGCTGGCCGACACGGTCGCCCAGCATCTCGCGGTGAAGATCACCGACAAGCAGGACGTGCTGGAAATCGTGAAGGTCTCCAAGCGGCTCGAGAAGATCCTCGGGCTGATGGAGAGCGAGATCTCCGTGCTGCAGGTCGAGAAGCGCATCCGCACCCGCGTGAAGCGGCAGATGGAGAAGACCCAGCGCGAATATTACCTCAACGAGCAGATCAAGGCGATCCAGAAGGAACTCGGCGACGACGAGGGCAAGGATGAACTTGCCGAGGTCGAGGACAAGATCCGCCGCACCAAGCTCTCCAGGGAAGCCCGCGACAAGGCGGTGCATGAGCTCAAGAAGCTCCGGCAGATGTCGCCCATGTCGGCCGAGGCCACCGTGGTGCGCAATTATCTCGACTGGATGCTCTCGCTGCCCTGGGGCAAGAAATCCAAGGTGAAGAAGGATCTGCGCCATGCGCAGGAAATCCTCGATGCCGACCATTTCGGCCTCGAGAAGGTGAAGGACCGCATCATCGAGTATCTCGCGGTGCAGTCCCGCGCGAACAAGCTCACCGGCCCGATCCTCTGCCTTGTCGGTCCGCCCGGCGTGGGCAAGACCTCGCTCGGCCGCTCGATCGCGAAGTCCACGGGCCGCGAATTCGTCCGCATGAGCCTCGGCGGCGTGCGCGATGAAGCGGAAATCCGCGGCCATCGCCGGACCTATATCGGCTCGATGCCAGGCAAGATCATCCAGTCCTTGCGGAAGGTGAAGACGCAGAATCCGCTCTTCCTGCTCGACGAGATCGACAAGATGGGCATGGATTTCCGCGGTGATCCTTCCTCGGCGCTGCTGGAGGTGCTCGACCCCGAGCAGAACACCACCTTTGCGGATCACTATCTCGAAGTGGATTACGACCTCTCGAACGTCATGTTCGTGACGACGGCAAACACGCTGAACATCCCGGCGCCCCTGATGGATCGCATGGAGATCATCCGCATCGCCGGCTACACGGAGGAGGAGAAGGCCGAGATCGCCCGCCGCCACCTCATCCCGAACGCGCTGAAGAAGCACGGTCTTGATGACAAGGAATGGCAGATCGAGCCGCAAGCCCTGATGTTCCTGGTGCGGCGCTACACCCGCGAGGCGGGCGTGCGCAACCTCGAGCGCGAGATCTCCAACCTCGTCCGCAAGGCGGTGAAGGAGATCCTGCTCTCCGCCGGCACGGACAAGCCCGTGAAGGCCGTGACGATCACGGAGGCGAAGGTCGAGGATTATCTCGGCCCGACGAAGTATCGCTATGGCTCGGCGGAAACCGAGGATCAGGTCGGCGGCGTCACGGGCCTCGCCTGGACCGAGGTGGGAGGCGAGTTGCTGACCATCGAAGGGGTGATGATGCCCGGCAAGGGCCGCATGACCGTCACCGGCAACCTGCGCGACGTGATGAAGGAATCGATCTCGGCGGCGGCTTCCTGGGTGAAGAGCCGCGCGGTGGATTTCGGCATCAGGCCAACCCTCTTCGACAAGCGCGACATCCACGTGCATGTGCCGGAAGGTGCGACGCCGAAGGATGGTCCTTCCGCCGGCATCGGCATGGCGACGGCCATTGTCTCGCTGCTCACGGGCATTCCGGTGCGCCGCGACATCGCGATGACCGGTGAAGTGACCTTGCGGGGGCGCGTGCTGCCGATCGGCGGGCTCAAGGAGAAGCTGCTCGCGGCCCTCCGGGGCGGGATCAAGACCGTTCTCATCCCCGAGGAGAACGTGAAGGATCTCGCGGATATCCCCGCCAATGTGAAGAACGGGCTCGAGATCGTGCCTGTCTCGCGGATGGAGGAGGTTCTGGCCCGCGCGCTCGTGCGTCAGCCCGAGCCCATCGCATGGGATGAAGAGGCGGAAACGCCTCCCAAGGCCGAAGAGGATGCGAGCGCCGCTCTGGCGCATTGACCTCGGCGGCATTTTTTCTGCACAATCGGGGCGGGGCCGGAAACGGCGCCGCTCTTTTTCGTGGTTCAATGCTTGGCCTTGGGGTTGCCGGATGGTTCGATTTTCCGCGTTTCGCCGCCCGCTGCTGGCCCTCGGCGCGCTTGTCGCCGGGCTCCAGTCCGCTTCCGCCCTTTCCTACAAGCTCGCCGATGCCGAATTGCCGGGCTGCAAGGGCACTTGCCCGAAGGTGGTGGTCGCCACTGGCACGATCGGCCAGGCCGAGCATATGCAACTCGCGGCCTTTCTGGAGCGCGCGGTGAGCAGCGGTGCGGTGAGCCAGGTGCTCGTGATCGACAGCCCGGGCGGTTTCACCCTGGGCGGGGCCTATCTCGGCGTGCTGTTGCGGCAATTGAAGATGACCGTGATCGTCGGCCGCTGGAACGGCTCGACCATCACCCCCTCCAATGGCGTCACGCCCGGCACCTGCGCCTCGGCCTGCGTGCTGGCGCTCTCCGGCGGTGCTGCGCGCTATTTCGTGCCGGGAAGCCGCGTCGGTGTGCATCGCTCGCATACCGGCACGACCGTTCTCGATCCCCTGACGCGTCTGCCCGTCAACGCGACCGTCAACCACGAGGCCGTGAGCCACGCGCATACCGCCTATTTCAGGCAGATGGGCATCGATACGGCCGTGGTGGCCAAGATGGACGCGACGCCCTCGGAGCGGATCTACTGGTTCTCCGAGCCGGAGCTTGCGAAGTTTCGTCTCGCGCGGTCCACGGCCTCCACCGGCAAGGCGAAGCCCAAGCGCCAGCCCTGAGCGTCAGGCGGCCTCGTTTTCCGCCGGCGGCACGCGCGCCACGGTGACCGTGCAGGGCGCTTCCGCCACCACGGCGGTGGAAACCGAGCCGAGATAGCGCCGGACACCCCCTGAGCCGCGCGCCCCGAGGATCAGGTGATCCACATGGTTGTTCTTCGCGAAGGTGGTGATCGCCTCGGCGGGATCGGCCGATTCGAGCACATGGAACGTGATGCGCTCGGGCGGCAGGCGCATATCCGCGGCCCAACCCTTGAGTTCCACGAGTCGCTTAACATGCACGCTCTCGCCGCTCTCGGTGGTGAGCGGATCGAGGCCGATCACGGCGGTTTTCAGCACATTCACGCAGGCAAGGCGTGATTCCGGCGCGGTGGCCAGCAGTCGACGCACGATCTCGCGCAGCGGCTCGTGCAGGGATGCGCCCCCCTCCGAGAGATCGACCGCGACCATGATGATCGGCGCGGTGGCAGCATGCCGATAGGCCTCGAGACAGGTGAGGGGCGCCTTCGCCCCGCCAAGCCTGCCCGCGAGGAAATTGCGCATCCAAGGCGTCTTTTCGCGCCTGGCGCGTTCGGTCAGCACCACATGATCGGGGTGGGCAAGATCGAAGGCGAGCTGCCCGGCGCTGGGGTAGCGCTTGTCGGGTCGCACCTCCAGAAGCCGCAGGATGATCTCCTGCAGGAAGCCCGGCACTTCCGGCCTGAGCACGCGGGGCGGGGTGGGCACCTCGTAGAGGCGGCGCATCAGCGCCCCGGTGGTGTGCCTGGGGTTGCCGAAGGGGCGCTCGCCGGTCGCGAGCGCGTAGATCATCGCGCCGAGCGCGAAGAGATCGGAACGCGGCTCCTCGCGCAGCTTCATCACCTGCTCGGGCGCGATATAGGGCGCTGTGCCCATGGGCACGCGGAATTCCTCGGCGAGCAGATCCGGCAGCTTCAGGTGGCGCGACAGGCCGAAATCGATGAAGACCGCCTCGCCGCCAAAGGACATGGCGGCCTCGCCGGGTGCTGAACCGGAAACCACTTTTGCCGGCTCGGCTTTCTCGTGGGCGGCCTTGCCGGACGCAAAACCGGAAACCACTTTTGCTGGCTCGGCCGAGGGGCGGAACATGATGTTCGACGGCTTGAGATCAAGATGTAACACATCCTGCCGGTGCAGGCTCGCGAGCGCGGTGGCGACGCGCGCGCCGATCTCCACCACCTCTGAAATCGGGAGTGGCGCGGCCTTGAACCTTTCGAGCAGCGAACCGCCTGCGATGCGCTCCATCACGATATAGGGCGCGCGGGAAAAATCGCCGATCGCGATGGTCTTCGGCACATGCGGGCCGGAAAGGCGCGGCAGGATCATCTGCTCCTGCTCGAAGCTGACGATCATGGTGGGGTCATCACCCTCGAGGATGAGCGGCACCTTCATCACCATGGGCAGGTCGCAGCCGGGCTTCGTGACCGCGAAGATCTCGGCCATGCCGCCTTCATGGAGCTTGTCGCCGACCATGAAGCCATCGATCACGCTGCCAGGCCGAATACGCTCACGCCCCATGGTCGATTTCCCCGTTCGCTACTCGCCCCTCAGGAGGCGCTCGGCCAGGTGATCCGGCAAACCCGCTTCTCGCACCTTCCGGGCCGCGGAGTAATGATCGTAATCAACCCGCCCGAAGGTGAGGCTGCGCTGCGCCAGATCGAGCAGGCCATAGCCCGCGCCGGGGCGGCCATCGCGCGCCTGCCCGGCCGAACCGATCACCGCAAGCCAGCGCTGGCTCTGCGCCAGCGGATTTTCCACGCCCTGATGCGGCCTATGCCCGGTGGCCGTGCCCTGTGAAGTGAGCCTCCAGAGATGCGGGCGATGCACATGGCCGACGATCGTGATGCGCGCATCGGTGGCGCGCAAGGATCGTTCGGCATTCCGCTCATCGGTGATGTAGAACCACTCGGCCGGCTGGCTCGCGCTGGCATGAACGAAGAGCGCATCCTCGATGCGATGGCTGATCGCGAGGTTCTTCAGCACGGCGCGATGCTCCGGCAGCAGGCGCGTCCGGGTCCAGCGGATGGCCTCGCGCGCGATCCGGTTCATGTCCTCGTCCGGCCCATCGATCGCGGCATCATGGTTGCCGAGAATGCCGATCGCGCCGTCTTCCATCAGGCGGGCGGCCGCCTCCACGCAGTATTCGGGGTCCGCGCCATAGCCGACGATGTCGCCGAGCAGCACGATCTGATCGGTGCCGAGGCGGCGAAGGGCCGAGAGCGCGGCCTCGAAGCCCTCGCGATTGGCGTGGATATCGGACAGGATTCCGATGCGCATGTTGCTTCCTTCCCCGGCATCGGCCTTCTCCCGGGCCATGCGGGCGGTTCACTACCTTGCCCTCGCTCGCCTTGCCAAGAGCGGGCCAATGGTGTTTACGAGCGGAAAAAAGCGCGGGCGGTTAGCTCAGTTGGTAGAGCACCTCGTTTACACCGAGGGTGTCGGGAGTTCGAGCCTCTCACCGCCCACCATGATCGCAAGGCCGTCCCCGAGTGGGACGGTCTCTTTCCTGCCGCATGAACCTTTCCGAAACCGCTTTCCTTCACCATGATGATCCAGGGTCTGCTGCCCTGTCTGGTGTAACGAGTTTCGAGTGGCGTCATGCGTTTGCGTTCCGGTTTCGCCGGCGGGTTCCTGCTGGCTCTCTGTGCCTCTCCGCCTTCCGCGATGGAATTCGCCTCGGTTCCGCTGGGGCCGGATTGCTCTCAGCGCCATTGTCCGCGCGCGCTGGTGGCCGAGGGCGAGATTTCCGATGATGCCCCTGCGAAATTCACCCGTTTCCTGCGCCAGGAAATGCAGGTGCCGGGGCTGCATGCCCTGATGTTCATCAATTCGCCGGGCGGGAACGTGGAAAGCGCCCTGCGCCTCGGCGCCCTGCTGCACGAGGCGGGCGCATCCGTGGTGGTCGGTCGGCCGGTGCTGGGTGTTCAGGCCCGGTCTTCGCCTGCGCGCGGCCGGCGCGTTTCGCATGCGCCCGGCCTTTCGGTGGTGCCAGGCCAATGCGCCTCGGCCTGTGTCTATACCCTCATGGGCGCGAAGAAGCGCATCGTGCCGGATGGCGCGCGCCTTGGCGTGCATCGCATGTCGGCGCGCGTACAGGCCCATGCGCCGGAAGGCGGCGGGGCATCGCAAAGCCGGATTTTCGCCGGCGAGAACGAAATTCGCCAGCTTCGCGATTACGCGAGCCGCGTGGGCGGTTCGCAGGACCTGATCAGCCTCGCGGAATCGACCCCGCATGATCGCATCCGCGTGCTTTCCGCCGCCGAGATCCGCCGCTATCGCCTCGGCAATGCCGGGCTCTGAAAGGCCTGCCGGAAGGCTGCGGCAGCAATTTTTCGCGAGGCCTCCGAACGCGCTTGACAGGGCAGGGAGGCTTCCTTAGGGGATCGGCTCCTGCGAAGGCCCTCGGGCTTTGCGGAAAAGCGCGGGCGTAGCTCAGTCGGTTAGAGTGCCGGCCTGTCACGCCGGAGGTCGCGGGTTCGAGCCCCGTCGCCCGCGCCAGTTTTTCTCCCGCCCTTTCCTTGCACAGCGCATCGAAGGCCGATTGCCAGATGCGCGAACAGGACCGGGCCTTTCTTCTTGGATTGCTGGGCGTCGTGATCTTCGCGATCACCGTTCCGATGACGCGACTGGCGACAGACCGCCCCGGTTTTGCCGGGCTTGATCCGCTGTTCATCACGGCGGGACGCGCCGGGCTGGCGGGGCTGCTCTCGGCTGTTTATCTCGCCGTGACACGCGCGCCGCGCCCCGACCGCTCGCAGGTCTTTCGTCTCGGACAGGCCGGCCTGGGGATTGTCATCGGTTTTCCGCTGTTTCTGGGCCTTGCCGTGCGGCATGTCGATGCCGTGCATGCCTCGGTGATCACCGGAGCCCTGCCGCTGGCAACGGCCGCCCTCGCCGCGCTGTTGCTGCGCGAACGCGCTTCGACCGCCTTCTGGGCGGCGGCGATTCTCGGTTTCGCGCTGGTGATCCTCTATGCCTGGCTGGCCGGCGACGGGGGCAGGGGCCTGAGCCTTGCCGATCTGGCACTCCTCGCGGCCGTCATCTCGGCAGCCTTCGGCTATGTGAAGGGCGCTGAAGTGAGCCGCAGCCTCGGGCCCGAACGCGTGATCTGCTGGGTTCTGGTGCTTTATCTGCCGCTGACGATTCCCGTGACCTGGGCGTTCCGCCCGACAGGCGCTGTGGAGCCGGCGGCGTGGCTCGGCTTCGCCTATGTCACGGTATTCTCGATGTGGCTCGGCTTCTTCGCCTGGTATCGCGGCCTTGCGGCGGATCCCCTGCGGGTGAGCCAGGTGCAACTGCTCCAGCCGTTTCTCTCGATGCTGTTCGCGGTGCCGATCCTGGGCGAGCGCATGACCTGGATGGCGAGCCTGTTCTGCCTCGCCATCATCGCCGCGGTGGTCTTGAGCCGGAAACTGCGCTGAAGCCTCAGTTTGCTTTCTTCCATTCCTCGGCGCCGAGCTTGGTTTCGCCCGTGTAGCTCCAGACGGCCTCGTAGCCGCCGCCTTCCTTGGCGATCATCAGGAAGACGCCGCTCGCGCCCTGGCCGGAATAGTTCACGGCCAACACTTTCCCGTCGCCAATTCCATGGCCGTTCCAGGTCTGGCCGCCGATGCGCCAGACAATTCGCCATGTATCCTCGCCGGTCTTGGTGAGCTGGGCCGTGCCGGAATAGTTCTCGCGCGAGCGCGGATCGACGCCGGAGATGGTGTACTGGCCTGGCCCCTGCGCAAGGGCAAGGCCGGGAACGAGGCTCGAGGCGAGGGCCCCGGCCAGAATAAGGCGACGCGACAGCATGAAGTTTCCCCCCTGGGCTTGCGGGCGATTCACAATCTGCTCGCCACGTCCGGCAAGCTGCCCCGGAAATCGCTGTCCCGCAAGGGCGCCCCTTCAGGCATGTTTTGCGGTTTTTTGCCATGCAGGAAGGGCAGGACGCTTATTCCTTGGTCGGAATTTCGGCATGATCAGCCACCTGCGACGCCACTCTCCCTTGCGCTGGCGCTGCGGCTCCTTTAATCGAACGGGCCATCATGCAAACGCTTCTTCTCGATTATCTGCCGCTGGTCGTTTTCATTGGCATCTCGCTGGTCATCGGCATTGCCTTGATGGTCGCGCCCTTCGCGGTGGCCTACAAGAACCCGGACCCCGAGAAACTCTCGGCCTATGAGTGCGGGTTCAACGCGTTTGACGATGCGCGCATGAAGTTCGATGTGCGTTTCTATCTCGTGGCGATCCTCTTCATCATCTTCGATCTCGAAGTGGCGTTCCTTTTCCCGTGGGCTGTCGCGCTCCAGGATATCGGGGCCTTCGGTTTCTGGTCGATGATGAGCTTCCTCTTCGTGCTGACGGTGGGCTTCGTCTACGAGTGGAAGAAGGGCGCGCTGGAATGGGATTGAGGCGCGAGAACGCGCTTCTCGAATTGGGGCGGGTGTCGCGCATGAGGCGCAGGCATCCGCGAGGGTGATCCACGATGAACACGCTTGTCGCTACCCAGCCGAAGGGCATTCTCGACCCCGCGACGGGCAAGGCGCTCGGCGCGAATGATCCGTTCTTCGGCGAGATCAACAAGGAACTGGCCGACAAGGGCTTTCTCGTGACCGCCTCGGAAGACCTCATCGCCTGGGCGCGCACGGGCTCGCTGATGTGGATGACCTTTGGCTTGGCGTGTTGCGCGGTCGAGATGATGCAGCTCTCGATGCCGCGCTACGATGTCGAGCGTTTCGGGTTTGCGCCGCGCGCCTCGCCCCGCCAGTCGGATGTGATGATCGTCGCCGGCACGCTGACCAACAAGATGGCGCCCGCGCTTCGCAAGGTCTACGACCAGATGCCGGAGCCGCGCTACGTCATCTCCATGGGCTCCTGCGCCAATGGCGGCGGCTATTATCATTACAGCTATTCGGTGGTGCGCGGCTGCGACCGCGTGGTGCCGGTGGATATCTATGTGCCGGGCTGCCCGCCCACGGCCGAGGCTTTGCTCTATGGCGTGCTGCTGCTGCAGAAGAAGATCCGCCGCACGAGCACCATCGAGCGGTGAAGGGT
Source organism: Methylobacterium sp. (assembly GCA_020252645.1). Lineage (GTDB taxonomy): Bacteria > Pseudomonadota > Alphaproteobacteria > Rhizobiales > Beijerinckiaceae > Rhabdaerophilum. Next base: position 133,898 of record JADCCN010000013.1, read on the forward strand.
GTCATTCCCGACGGCCCGCGGGGCCGGGCGGGCTTGCGTTGCAGTCGTCATGGCCGGACTTGTTCCGGACATCCACGACTTTGAAAAGGTTTTGCAGACGTGGATGGCCGGAACAAGTCCGGCCATGACGTCGAGGGGAATGCGATGACCGAAGCTCTTTCCATCCTCGCGGCCGAGATCGAAAACGCGCTTCCGGGCAAGGTGACCGGCACGTCGATCGTGTTCGGCGAGCTGACTGTGCATGCGGAAGCCGCCTCGATCCTCGATGTGCTGGCCTATCTCCGCGACGATCCGGATTGCGCCTTCATCAGCTTCATCGACCTCTGCGGCGTGGATTATCCTGCGCGCGAGAAGCGTTTCGATGTGGTCTATCACCTGCTCTCGCCGCGCCATGTGCGCCGCATCCGCGTCAAGATCGAGACCGACGAGCGCAATCCTGTGCCGAGCGCGGTCGCGCTCTTCCCCGGCGCCCTGTGGTTCGAGCGCGAGGCCTATGACCTCTTCGGCATCCTGTTCTCGGATCACCCGGATCTGAGGCGCCTCCTCACCGATTACGGCTTCGAGGGCCACCCCTTGCGCAAGGATTTTCCGCTCACGGGCTTCGTCGAGGTTCGTTACGACGACGCGCAGAAGCGGGTTGTGTATGAGCCGGTGAAGCTCAACCAGGAATTCCGCAATTTCGATTTCCTCAGCCCCTGGGAAGGCACGGAGTATGTGCTTCCGGGCGATGAGAAGGCAAAGGTTTAAGACATGTTCAGGCTTCTTTCCGCCATCGTTCTTGTTCTCCTGGTCCTCGCGCCTCCTGTCCACGCACAGGATCGCGTGAAGGAGCTCGATGCAAGATTCGAGCAGCAGCTCAAGAAATACGACCCTGCCGCCGTGAAGGCCGCGCGTTCCTATGCGCAGAACTTCGATACACGCCGCCAGCTTCAGGCCATGTCCGTGACCATGCGGCCAGGTCTCGTGAACCTCGTACGTTCCAAGAACCCGGAAGCCAAGGATGCCGATCTCGAAATCTTCTTCGAGGAGTTCTTTCGCGTGGCGCTCGTCGAATCCGCGCCGGTGATCGAGAAATGGACCATCCTCAACATGCTTGAGGTGCTGACCACCGAGGAGATCATCGCGGCCGATCAGTTCTACTCGACTCCGGTCGGCAAGAGCCTGATGGCGAAGATGCCGCAGATGATGGCGCGGATGCCGCAGATGATGGGCCTCATTGAAAATACCATGGTGCCGGCCGGGCTGGAAGCCGCACAAGCCAAACTGCGCAAACTCGGCAAAGATCTCAAGATTTGAGAAGCGGGTAGGGACATGACCGAACAACCCGATATGCGCAATTTCACCATCAATTTCGGGCCGCAGCACCCGGCGGCCCATGGTGTGCTGCGCCTCGTGCTTGAGCTTGATGGCGAGATCGTCACGCGGGTCGATCCGCATATCGGCCTTTTGCATCGCGGCACCGAGAAGCTGATCGAGGCGAAGACCTATCTTCAGGCTTTGCCCTATTTCGACCGGCTCGATTACGTCGCGCCGATGAACCAGGAGCATGCCTATGCGCTGGCGGTTGAGCGGCTGCTGGGCATCACCGTGCCGCGCCGCGGGCAGTTGATCCGCGTGCTCTATTCGGAAATCGGCCGCATTCTCAGCCACTTGCTGAACGTCACCACGCAGGCGATGGATGTGGGCGCGCTGACCCCGCCGCTCTGGGGCTTCGAGGAGCGCGAGAAGCTGATGATCTTCTACGAGCGGGCCTCCGGCGCGCGCATGCACGCCGCTTTCGTGCGGCCGGGCGGGGTGCATCAGGATCTCCCGCCCGATCTCATCGACGATATCGAGGCCTTCTGCGACCCGTTCCTGACGCTCTGCGACGATCTCGAGGGGCTGCTGACGGATAACCGCATCTTCAAGCAGCGCAATGTCGATATCGGCATCGTGAACCTCGAGGATGCCTGGAAATGGGGCTTCTCGGGCGTGATGGTGCGCGGTTCGGGTGCCGCCTGGGATCTGCGCCGCGCGCAGCCCTATGAATGCTATTCCGAACTCGCTTTCGATATTCCGATTGGCAAGAACGGCGACAATTACGATCGCTACTGCATCCGCATGGAAGAGATGCGCCAATCCGCGCGGATCATGAAGCAGTGCTGCCATAAGCTGCGCGAGCCCGCCGGCAAGACGCCGATCTCCTCGCTCGATGGCAAGATCGTGCCGCCGAAGCGCGGCGAGATGAAGCGCTCGATGGAAGCGCTGATCCACCATTTCAAGCTCTATACCGAAGGGTTCCATGTTCCGGCCGGCGAGGTCTATGCGGCGGTCGAGGCGCCCAAGGGCGAATTCGGCGTCTATCTCGTGGCGGATGGCACCAACAAGCCCTATCGCTGCAAGATCCGCGCGCCCGGTTTCGCGCATCTGCAGGCGATGGATTTCATGTGCAAGGGCTACATGCTGGCGGATGTCTCGGCGATCCTCGGTTCGCTCGACATTGTGTTTGGAGAGGTGGACCGATGAGGGCGGCAAGCATCCTTCTGGCGTGCATGCTGGTTGCGGGCCTGGCGCAAGCGCAGACGCCGGACCCCTTCACGCTGCCGCCGCCCACGCAAGCGCCCCGGCCTCCGGGCCCGCCTGCGCCGGGTGGCCAGCCGCCGATGGTGAATATCGAGGCGCTCACGCGCCAGGGTTTCGAGATCAAGGCCATGGAGCGCGCTTCCGATCGCGCCAATGGCTTCGTGGTGATGCTGCAGCGGGCGGGCGAGGTTCGCACCTGCCTGATGCGCATCGAAAGGGATCAGGCTCAGGCGCCGCGCGCCTCGAGCCTTTGCTTCTGAAGCCGGGGGCAGTTCGCTTCGGAAGCGTTTGGGGGATTTGGGACATTCCGCCCTTCGGAGGGTTGCTCCGGCCGGCGAGGGTGATATGAGCGCGTTGCGTTGCACAAAAGCACGCAGCCGATGCCGAGGATTGACGATGGCCGTACGCCGCCTTGCTCCGGACGAGATCCAGCCGAAGAGCTTCGCCTTCACCCCGGAAAACCGGAAATGGGTGGAGGGGCAGGTTGCGAAATATCCGCCGGGCCGGCAGGCCTCGGCGGTCATTCCGCTGCTCTGGCAGGCGCAGAAGCAGGCGGGCGGCTGGCTGCCGCGCGCGGCGATCGAGCATGTCGCCGAGGTGCTGGAGATGCCGCCAATCCGTGTGATCGAGGTCGCGACCTTCTACACGATGTTCAATCTCGAACCGGTGGGCCAGCATTTCATCCAGCTCTGCGGCACGGTGCCCTGCCATTGCATGGGCGCGCAGGACCTCAAGAAGGTGCTGCACGAGAAAATCGGCGAGGAGCGTCACGTCACCGCCGATGGCAAGTTCTCCTGGCTGGAGGTCGAGTGCCTCGGCGCCTGCTGCAACGCGCCGATGGTGCAGATCAACGACGATTATTTCGAGGATCTCACCCCGGAGAATTTCGCCAAGCTGCTGGATGATCTCGCCTCCGGCAAGCCGGTGAAGAAGGGCCCGCAATCGGGCCGCCGCGCTTCCGAGCCGGCCGGCGCGGTGAAGACCCTGCAGGATTCCGGCCTTTACGATGGTTCGGTGGTCGGCTCGTGGAGGAAGGCCTTCGACGAGCGCGTGAAGGCGCAGGCCAGGGCCAGGGAAGAGGCCGCGAAGGCCGCCGAAGCCGCGAAGGCCGCTGGCGCTTCGGCTGCGGCGCCCGTGCCGGCGCCGAATGCGCCGGTGGTCACCACCCCCAAGCCGGCGGCGCCCGCGCCGGTGGGCGATGCACTCAAGCCGGAACTGCTGAAAGAGGCGCGCGGCGGCAAGGCGGATGACCTTGAGCTCATCTGGGGTGTCGGCCCCAAGCTCGGCGCCATGCTCAACCGCATGGGCGTCTATCATTTCGACCAGATCGCCGGCTGGACGGCCGAGAACCTCGCCTGGGTCGACCAGAACCTCGAGGGCTTCATCGGCCGCGCCCGGCGCGATGACTGGATCGGGCAGGCGAGGAAGCTCGCGACCGGCTGGCGACCCGAAAACGCCGTCGGCGACAAGCCCAGGGGGGCGAAGTAAGGCGATGCTGCGGGGGAACGGCATTCGGCAGGCGGAAAGGTTAGGGGGGGCGTTGATCGCGCTCGCCGCGCTTTCGGCTTGCCTGAGCGGCGAACGCGAGATGGACGCGCGCTTCTCCGCAAGCGATCATGCGGCGTGGATGGCCAAGGGCAGCGCGGAAATCGCGGGCGAGGCCTTCATCCGCCGCCCGAATGGCTGGCTGGCCCGCTGCTCGGGCGGTGTGGTGCAACTCGTGCCCGCGAGCCCCTATTTCCGCGAATGGCTGGCCATTCGCCGGGGCGGCGCGAGCATCGCCAATGCCAGCGCGCGCACCGAGGAACATCGGGCGGCCTTGCGGCAGACCCAGTGCGACCAGAATGGCCGCTTCCGCTTTTCCGACCTGCCGGCCGGAAAATGGATCGTCATCACGCGAATCTCCTATGAAGCGCAGAGCGACACTTTCCGCGAGGACGCGTTCTACGTGGTCGAAGTTGAAACCAGGGCAGGGGAAGTGGTGAAAGCCGTCCTCTCCAACCCGAACCGGATCTGAGCATGCTTCACGATTCTGATCGCATCTTCACGAACCTCTACGGCCTGCACGACCCGGGCCTCAGGGCTGCGCTGAAACGCGGCAACTGGGATGGCACCAAGCACATCCTCTCGATGGGGCGGGACTGGATCATCGACGAGATGAAGGCCTCGGGCCTGCGCGGGCGCGGTGGCGCGGGTTTCCCCACGGGCATGAAGTGGAGCTTCATGCCCAGGGTGAATGATGGCCGCCCGCATTATCTCGTTGTGAACGCCGATGAATCCGAGCCCGGCACCTGCAAGGATCGCGAGATCATGCGGCATGATCCGCATCTTCTCCTCGAAGGCTGCCTGATCGCGAGCTTCGCGATGGGCGCGCATGCGGCCTATATCTATATCCGTGGCGAATATATCGCCGAGCGGATCGCCTTGCAGAAGGCCGTCGACGAGGCCTATGCCGCGAATCTCGTGGGCAAGAACAATGTCCATGGCTATCCGTTTGACATCTATGTCCATCACGGGGCCGGCGCCTATATCTGCGGCGAGGAGACGGCGTTGCTCGAAAGCCTCGAGGGCAAGAAGGGCCAGCCGCGTCTGAAGCCGCCATTCCCGGCGAATATGGGCCTCTATGGCTGCCCCACGACGGTCAACAATGTGGAATCGATCGCCGTCGCCGGCACCATCCTGCGGCGCGGCGCGAGCTGGTTCGCAGGGATAGGCCGCCCGAACAATGTGGGCACCAAGCTCTTCTGTGTGTCGGGCCATGTGAACAAGCCCTGCAACGTGGAAGAGGCGATGGGCATCCCCTTCCGCGAATTGATCGACACGCATTGCGGCGGCATCAGAGGCGGCTGGGACAACCTTCTCGCGGTCATCCCCGGCGGTTCGTCCGTCCCTTGCGTGCCCGCCGAGCAGATCATCGACACGCCGATGGATTTCGACAGCCTGCGCGCCTTGCGCTCGGGCCTCGGCACGGCGGCGGTGATCGTGATGGACAAGTCGACCGACATTGTCCGCGCGATCGCGCGCATCTCGTATTTCTACAAGCATGAATCCTGCGGCCAGTGCACGCCCTGCCGCGAGGGCACGGGCTGGATGTGGCGCGTGATGACCCGCATGGCCGAGGGCCGCGCCCAGAAGCGCGAGATCGACATGCTGCTCGACGTGACGACGCGGGTGGAGGGCCACACGATCTGCGCTTTGGGCGATGCCGCAGCCTGGCCGATCCAGGGCCTGATCCGGCATTTCCGTCATGAGATCGAAGCGAAAATCGACCAATACGCGAGCAACCCGCACGAGGATCCCGTGCCGGTTCCGGTCGCGGCGGAGTGAATGCGATGACCAAGATCCTCGTCGATGAGACGGAAGTCGATGTGCCGCCGCATTACACTTTGCTGCAGGCGGTGGAGGCGGCCGGCGCGGAGGTTCCGCGCTTCTGCTACCATGAGCGGCTGTCGATCGCCGGCAATTGCCGCATGTGCCTTGTGGAAGTGAAGGGCGGGCCGCCGAAGCCCCAGGCCTCCTGCGCGATGAACGTGCGCGACCTGCGCGGCGGGCCGGATGGCGCGCTGCCGCAGATCTTCACGCGTTCGCCCATGGTGAAGAAGGCGCGCGAGGGCGTGATGGAGTTCATGCTCATCAACCACCCGCTCGATTGTCCGATCTGCGACCAGGGCGGCGAATGCGACCTGCAGGACCAGGCGATGGTCTATGGCAAGGATGCCTCGCGCTACCAGGAAGACAAGCGCGCGGTCGAGAACAAATATATCGGCCCGCTGGTGAAGACGGTGATGACGCGCTGCATCCATTGCACGCGCTGCGTCCGCTTCACCACGGAAGTGGCGGGCATTACCGAACTCGGGCTTCTGGGCCGCGGCGAGGATGCCGAGATCACCACCTATCTCGAACGCGCGATGACGAGCGAACTTCAGGGCAATGTGATCGACCTCTGCCCGGTCGGCGCGCTCACCTCGCGGCCCTATGCCTTCCATGCCCGGCCCTGGGAATTGCAGAAGACCGAGTCGATCGACGTGATGGATGCGGTGGGCTCCGCCATCCGCGTCGATTCCCGCGGCCGCGAGGTGATGCGCATCATGCCGCGCGTCAACGAGGCGGTGAACGAGGAATGGATCTCGGACAAGACCCGCTTCATCTGGGATGGCCTGAAGACCCAGCGCCTCGACCGCCCCTATATCCGCGAGAACGGCATGTTGCGCGCCGCCTCCTGGGGTGAGGCTTTCGCGGTGATCTCGGCCAGGGTGAAAGCCGCTTCCCCGGCGAAGATCGGCGCGCTGGCGGGCCAGCTCGCGGGCGTGGAAGAGATGTTCGCGCTGAAGGCCCTGATGGGCAGGCTTGGCTCGCCGAACCTGGACAGCCGCTTCCCCGGTTCGCCGCTCCACCCGAGGAATGGCCGCGCGAGCTACCTCTTCAATGCGACGATTGCAGGGATCGAGGATGCGGATTCGCTGGTGCTCATCGGTGCCAACCCCAAGAAGGAGGCGGCGGTGCTCAATGCGCGCATCCGCAAGCGCTATCTCAAGGGCGGCTTCGAGGTGAAGGTGATCGGCGAGAAGGTCGAGTTTTCCTATCCCGTCACCTATCTCGGCGCGGGGCCGGAAACGCTCGCCGCACTCATCCGGGATGCCAGGGCCGAAGAGGGCCGGAAGCCGCTGGTGATCATGGGGCAGGGGGCGCTGAACCGCGCGGATGGCGCTGCGATCTACGCGATGGCGATTGCGCTGGCCGAGAAGCTCGGCGCTCTTCGCGCGGAGTGGAACGGCTTCTCCGTGCTCCATACCGAAGCCAGTGCGGTTGGCGCGCTCGATCTCGGCTTCGTGCCGCAAGAAAACCACGATGGATCGGGCGGGCTTGATACGGCCGGCATGCTCAGGCCGGGTGCGCTCGACGTGCTGTTCAATCTCGGCGCGGATGAGGTTGAAATCCCCGCCGGGGCCTTCGTCGTCTATCAGGGCACGCATGGCGATCGGGGGGCGCATCGCGCCGACGTGATCCTGCCGGGAGCGGCCTATACGGAAAAATCGGCGACCTATGTGAACCTCGAGGGCCGGGTGCAGCTCACCAACCGCGCGATCTTCCCAATCGGCGAAGCGAAGGAAGACTGGGCGATCCTGCGGGCTTTATCCGATGCGCTGGGCCAGAAGCTGCCCTTCGACAGCCTCAACGCCCTGCGCGCTGTGCTCTATGCCGAGTTCCCGCATCTTGCCGGCATCGACCAGATCGCGGCCGGTGATGCGGCGTTGCTCGCCAGGCTCGGCAGGGCGGATGCGAAGCCGGACAAGGCGCCTTTCGTGAACGCGGTGCAGGCGTTCCATCTCACCAATGCGATTGCCCGCGCCTCCAGGGTGATGGGCGAATGCGCGAGCCTCGCGGCGGCCCCGGCCGTGGCGGCGGAATAAGGAGCGGAACCGTGGTCGATTATACGCCTCCTGCCAGGAAATCGCTCGTTGGGCCCATCCTGCTCGGCACGGTCGTGCTCGGCCTGCTGGCGGTTCTCGGCTTCGTGGCCTTCATCATGCTGCGCTATCTCGTGATGGAGACGACGTGGTTCGTGCCGCTGCTGATCGTGGCCGGCAAGACGCTGCTGCTGCTTGCGGGTCTCCTGATCTTCATCGCCTATATCCTGCTGGCGGATCGGAAGATCTGGGCGGCGGTGCAGCTCAGGCGCGGCCCGAACGTGGTCGGACCCTGGGGTCTGCTGCAGAGCTTCGCGGATTTCCTGAAATTCGTGCTGAAGGAGCCGGTCATCCCGGCCTCGGCCGACAAGGTGCTGTTCCTGCTGGCGCCGCTGCTCACCTGCGTGCTGGCGCTCGCGGCCTGGGCGGTGATCCCCGTGAATGCGGGCTGGGCGATCGCGGATATCAATGTCGGCGTGCTCTACATCTTCGCGATCTCCTCGCTGGGTGTTTATGGCATCATCATCGGCGGCTGGGCCTCGAACTCGAAATATCCGTTCCTTGGCGCGCTGCGTTCGGCGGCGCAGATGGTTTCCTATGAAGTCTCCATCGGTTTCGTGATCATCACCGTGCTGATGCTGGTGGGCTCGCTGAACCTCACGGATATCGTGCTGGCCCAGCAGAATTCCGGCCCCGCGCAATGGCTCGGCGTGCCGTGGTTCACGATGCTGAACTGGTTCTTCATCCCGCTCTTCCCGATGTTCGTGATCTTCTTCATCTCGGCTCTGGCCGAGACGAACCGGCCGCCTTTCGACCTTCCGGAAGCGGAATCCGAACTCGTGGCGGGCTTCATGTCGGAATACGGGTCCACCCCCTATCTTCTGTTCATGCTCGGCGAATATGTGGCCATCATGACCATGTGCGCGCTGACGGTGATCCTTTTCCTCGGCGGCTGGACGCCCCCGCTCGCCATTGCGCCCTTCACTCTCGTACCGGGGGTGGTGTGGTTTGTGCTCAAGGTCTGTGTGGTGTTCTTCGGCTTCGCGATGGTGAAGGCGATGGTGCCCCGCTACCGCTATGACCAGCTGATGCGCCTGGGCTGGAAGGTGTTCCTGCCGCTCAGTCTTGCGGCGGTGGTCATCGTTGCGAGCGTCCTGCAGCTCACGGGGTGGTATCGCTGATGGCGCTGGCGCTGGGTGCCCTGCTGGGAGCGCTCACCGGGCTGGCGCTGGCGCTGGCGCAGGTGAAGCTCGTCCGAATCTATGCCGCCGGCAAGCCCGAGCATATCCGGCAGCGCGCCTATGACACGATCGACCAGCTGAAGCTCACGAGTTTCCTCGGTCTGCCGCTCATTTTCTCGATCATCGGCTACATGCTGGCCGTTTCGTATTTCGGATAGGGAGCCGGGACAATGGCACTCGCACAGGCCGCCAGGGGCCTTCTCCTGAAGGAGTTCGTCTCAGCCTTCGTGCTGACGATGCGCTATTTCTTCAAACCGAAGCCCACGCTGAACTATCCTTTCGAGAAGGGGCGTCTCTCTCCGCGCTTTCGCGGCGAGCATGCCTTGCGCCGCTACCCCAACGGGGAAGAGCGCTGCATCGCCTGCAAGCTCTGCGAGGCGGTCTGCCCCGCGCAGGCCATCACCATCGAGGCCGGCCCGCGCCGCAACGACGGCACGCGGCGCACGACCCGCTACGACATCGACATGACGAAATGCATCTATTGCGGCTTCTGCCAGGAAGCCTGCCCGGTGGATGCGATCGTCGAGGGGCCGAATTTCGAATTCGCGACCGAAACGCGCGAGGAGCTTTTCTACAACAAGGAAAAGCTGCTTGCGAACGGCGCGCGCTGGGAGCGGGAAATCGCGCGCAATATCGCGATGGACGCGCCATATCGCTAACGGGAAACCGAACCATGTCCGTCGTCTCCCTCTTCTTCTACCTCTTTTCCAGCGTGCTGATCGCCTCGGCCGTGATGGTCGTGGCGAGCCGCAACCCGGTGCATGCGGTGCTCTTTCTCATCCTCGCCTTCTTCAATGCGGCGGGCCTGTTCCTGCTGATGGGGGCGGAGTTCCTCGCGATGATCCTCGTCGTCGTCTATGTCGGCGCGGTGGCGGTGCTGTTCCTCTTCGTCGTGATGATGCTCGATGTGGATTTCGCCGAGTTGCGGCAGGGCTTCCTGCAATATCTGCCGCTGGGCGCCCTGATTTCGGCGATCTTCTTCATCGAGATCGCGCTGGTGGTCGGCACCTGGCAATTGGCGCCCGATGCGCTGGCCATGCGCAAGGCCGCGACCGCGACGCCGGTGGACGCCATGAACGCCCGCGCGCTCGGCCGCGTGCTCTACACGGAATATGTCTATTTCTTCCAGGCGGCGGGTTTGATCCTGCTCGTCGCGATGATCGGCGCGATCGTGCTCACCTTGCGTGAGCGCGAGGGCGTGCGCCGCCAGAGCATTCCGCAGCAGAATGCGCGCACCAAGGCCGGCTCGATGGTCGTTGTCGATGTGCCGGTGGGGCAGGGCGTTTCCAATGAGGGCGTGTTCCGCAAGGACGCGGCCGGGCAGAAGGTTTGAGGACGATGGAGATCGGTCTTTCGCATTATCTCGTCGTCGCGGGCGCGCTTTTCACGATCGGCGTGTTCGGCATCTTCATCAACCGCAAGAACGTGATCGTGATCCTGATGTCGATCGAGCTGATCCTGCTCGCGGTGAACATCAACTTCGTGGCGTTCTCCATGCATCTGAGGGATCTGACCGGACAGGTCTTCGCGATGCTCGTGCTGACGGTGGCGGCGGCGGAGGCCGCGATCGGGCTCGCCATCCTCGTCGTCTATTTCCGCAACCGCGGCACGATTGCGGTTGAGGACATCAACGTGATGAAGGGCTGACGCATGATCCCGAAAAGTGGATTCCGGTTTTCGCCGGCGCGGACCTGCGGTTCGGAACAGATCATGCGTGAAGGTAAGGGGCTCGCATAATGGCTACGGCAATTGTCTTTCTGCCGCTGCTCGGCTTCCTGATCGCCGGCATCGCGAGCCTTCTGGCGCACAGGCCGGCCCGCGAGGCGGATGTGATCGCCTTCGGGAAGGCGGATCATTCGGACCATCGGCATGGTTCGCACGGCCACGCCGCGCAGGGCCATGATGCCCATGGTCACGACGACCATCACCATGACGACCACCACCATGACGACCACCATGCGCCCGAGCCCTCGCCGCATCCGGAAGCGGTGTCGCGCTTCGCGGAAGTGCTGACCACGGGCTTCCTGATGGTTGCCTGCATCCTCTCCTGGGTGCTGTTCACGCAGATCGCGCTGGGCAGCGCGCAGCCCGTCCGCATCACACTCGCCTCGTGGATCCATGTCGGGGATTTCGTGGCCGACTGGACCATCCGCGTCGATACGCTGACGGCGGTGATGCTGGTGGTGGTGACGACCGTCTCGGCGCTCGTGCACCTCTATTCGATCGGCTACATGCACGAAGACGCAGGCAGGCCGCGTTTCATGGCCTATCTCTCGCTCTTCACCTTCGCGATGCTGATGCTCGTGACGGCCGACAATCTCGTCCAGATGTTCTTCGGCTGGGAAGGCGTGGGCCTCGCGAGCTACCTGCTGATCGGCTTCTGGTTCAGGAAGAAATCCGCCAACGACGCCGCGATGAAGGCCTTCATCGTGAACCGCGTCGGCGATTTCGGCTTCGCGCTCGGCATCTTCCTCGTCTTCTGGGTGTTCGGCGCCGTGAGCTTCGATCCGATCTTCGCCGCCGTGCCCGGCAAGGCGAAGGAAGTGGTCAGCTTCCTCGGCTTCCATCTCAACGCGCTCGAACTTGCCTGCTGCCTGCTCTTCATGGGCGCGATGGGCAAGTCCGCGCAGTTCCTGCTGCATACCTGGCTGCCGGATGCGATGGAGGGCCCGACCCCGGTCTCCGCGCTCATCCATGCCGCGACCATGGTGACGGCCGGCGTCTTCATGGTGGCGCGCCTGTCGCCGCTTTTCGAGGCGACCCATTTCGCGCTTGCGCTGGTGCTGATCTTCGGCGCGACGACGGCGATCTTCGCCGCGACCATCGGCCTTGTGCAGAACGACATCAAGCGCGTGATCGCCTATTCGACCTGCTCGCAGCTCGGCTACATGTTCGTGGCGCTCGGTTCCGGCCTTTATGCCGGCGGCATCTACCACCTCTTCACGCATGCCTTCTTCAAGGCGCTGCTGTTTCTGGGGGCAGGCTCGGTCATCCATGCGATGCACCATGAGCAGGACATCCGGAAGATGGGCGGGCTCGTGCGTGTGATCCCCTTCACCGCCGCGATGATGTTCATCGGCAATATCGCGCTGACGGGCTTCCCCTTCACGGCCGGCTATTACTCGAAGGACGCGATCATCGAGGCGGCCTACGTGGCGCATACGCCGGGGCACGTCTATGCTTTCCTCTGCGTGGTGCTCGCGGCGGGCTTCACCTCGTTTTATTCCTGGCGGCTCTATTTCCTCACCTTCCTGGGTGAGACGCGCGCGGACAAGCACATCTTCGAGCAGGCGCATGAAAGCCCGCTTGTGATGCTGGTGCCGCTCGGCGTGCTTGCGGCGGGTGCATTCCTTGCCGGGGCGCCCTTCGCGCATTCCTTCCTGTCGGATGCGACGGGCGCCTTCTGGAAGGGCTCGCTCTTCACGGGGCCCGAGAACCACGTGCTGCACGACATGCATGATCCCGCAAAACTGCCGCGCTGGGTGGTGTGGTCGCCCTTCGTGATGATGGTCGGCGGATTTGTGCTCGCCTACCTCTTCTATCTGCGCTGGCCGCGGATTCCGGGCCAGATCGCGGAGCGGCACCCGGCGATCTACCGCTTCCTTCTCAACAAGTGGTATTTCGACGAGCTCTACGACCTGATCTTCGTGCGCCCCGCGCGCTGGCTCGGCCGCTTCCTGTGGAAGAAGGGTGACGGCATGATCATCGACGGCTTCGGGCCGGATGGCGTTTCGGCTCTCGCCGTGAAGATCGCCGGCCGCGTGATGAAACTGCAGACCGGTTACGTCTATCACTACGCTCTGGCGATGCTGCTTGGCGTCGCGGGCTTCGTGACCTGGTATCTTTATTCCGGGGGAGCCCACTGATGTTCGGATTTGGCATTCTCTCGGGGCTCCTGGTCCTGCCGCTGGCAGGCGCGGCCTTCGTGCTCCTGCAGAAGGATGACGAGGCGGGCCGGCGCAACATGCGCTGGGGCGCTTTCTGGACCACGATCGTCACCTTCCTTTTGAGCCTGGTCGCGCTCTCCCGGTTTGATGCCGCGAAGGCAGGCTTCCAGCTCGTGGAGCGCAAGGCCTGGCTCGGCACCGAGATCACCTACCAGCTCGGCGTCGACGGCATCGCGATGCCCTTCGTGATGCTGACGACCTTCCTGATGCCTTTCTGCATCGCGGCCTCGTTCAACGCGATCAGCAAGCGCGAGAAGGAGTATTACGCGCTGTTCCTGGCTCTCGAGACGCTGATGATCGGCGTGTTCGTGGCGCTCGATCTCGTGCTGTTCTACGCCTTCTTCGAGGCGGGGCTCATCCCGATGTTCCTGATCATCGGCATCTGGGGCGGCGCGCGGCGCATCTATGCGAGCTTCAAGTTCTTTCTCTACACGCTGCTCGGCTCCGTGCTGATGCTCATCGCCATCATGGCGATGTACTGGACGGCGGGCACGGCGGATATCGTGAAGCTGCTCGCCTTCAAGTTCCCCTCGAACATGCAGTACTGGCTGTGGCTGGCCTTCTTCGCGAGCTTCGCGGTGAAGATGCCGATGTGGCCGGTGCATACCTGGCTCCCCGATGCGCATGTGGAAGCGCCGACCGCCGGTTCGGTGATCCTCGCGGGCATCCTCCTGAAGATGGGCGGCTACGGCTTCCTGCGCTTCTCGATCCCGATGTTCCCCGAGGCGAGCCTCTATTTTGCGAATTTCGTCTTCGCGCTCTCGGTGATCGCCATCATCTACACCTCGCTGGTCGCGATGATGCAGGAGGACATCAAGAAGCTGATCGCCTATTCCTCCGTGGCGCATATGGGTTTCGTGACGATGGGCCTTTTCACGCTGAACGCGCAAGGTGTTCAGGGCGCGGTGTTCCAGATGGTGAGCCACGGGCTCGTTTCCGGCGCGCTCTTCCTCTGCGTCGGCGTGGTCTATGACCGCATGCATACCCGCGAGATCGCGGCCTATGGCGGCCTCGTGAACAGGATGCCGCTCTATGCGCTGGCATTCCTGCTCTTCACCATGGCGAATGTGGGCCTGCCGGGCACGTCGGGCTTCGTGGGGGAGTTCCTCACGCTGCTCGCCTCCTTCAAGGCGAATACCTGGGTCGCGTTCGGCGCGACGACCGGCGTCATCCTCTCGGCGGCCTATGCGCTCTGGCTCTTCGCCCGCGTCGTCTATGGCCGGATCGAGACGCACGCGCTTGGATCGATCCCCGATCTCTCGCTGCGCGAGATCGCGATCCTCGCGCCGCTCGCCGTGCTCGTCATCTATTACGGCGTGCAGCCGAACGCGATTCTCTCCATGAGCCAGGCGAGCGTGGATGCGCTGATCGCCGGGTTGCAATCCGGGCTGCCGGCCAAGGCCGCGGCGCTTGTGAAATAACGGGTGAAGCCATGAATGTTCCCGTTTCTCCCGTTCCCGATTTCGGCCCGGCCTTGCCGGAAATCCTGCTGGCGGTGACTGCACTGGCGCTGGTGCTGATCGGCGCTTTCCGGGGTGATGGTGCCAAGAAGCTGATCGACGGCATCGCCATCACCGCGCTGCTGGTGGCCGGCCTGCTGCTGATTGACCAGAGCCCCGGTCGTGTCTCGACCTTCAACGAGGCCTTCGTGGTCGACAGCTTCGCCCGCGTGATGAAGATGCTCACGCTGATCGGCGCGATTGCCGCGATTGTCATGTCCACGCGCTTCCTGCGCGAGGCGAAGATCGCGCGGTTCGAATACACGATCCTCATCCTGCTCTCCACCATCGGCATGATGATGATGTGCTCGGCCAACGAGCTGATCTCGCTCTATCTCGGTGTCGAGCTGCAGAGCCTCGCGCTCTACGTCATCGCGACCATGAACCGCGACGACGAGAAAAGCGCCGAAGCGGGCCTGAAGTATTTCGTGCTCGGTGCGCTCTCCTCGGGCATGCTGCTCTACGGCATGAGCCTCGTCTATGGCTTTACGGGCTCGGTGACCTTCCCGGCCATTGCCAAGGCGGTTTCCGCGCCTGGGGGTGCGGGCGTGATGTTCGGGCTTGTCTTCATCGTGGCGGGCCTCGCCTTCAAGATGAGCGTCGTGCCGTTCCACATGTGGACGCCTGATGTCTATGAAGGCGCGCCCACGCCCGTGGCGGCCTTCATCGCGACCGCGCCGAAGATGGCCGCCGTGGCGATGACCGTGCGCATCCTCGTCGATGGCTTCCTGCCGGTTCTGAAGGACTGGCAGCCGATCATCATCTTCGTGGCCATCGCCTCGATGGGCCTCGGGGCCTTTGCCGGCATCGGCCAGCGCAACATCAAGCGCCTGATGGCCTATTCCTCGATCGGCAACATGGGCTACGCGCTGGTGGGCCTCGCGGCCGGCACGATTGCCGGTGTGGAAGGCATCGTGATCTTCATGGCCATCTACCTCGCCATGACGATCGGCGTTTTCGCGGTGATCCTCGCGATGCAGATTGATGGCCGGCGCGTGGAGCAGATCACGGATCTCGCCGGTGCCGCGCGCACCAGTCCAGGCCTTGCCTTCGCGATGGCGGCGCTGCTTTTCTCGCTGATCGGGATTCCGCCGCTCGCGGGCTTCTTTGCGAAGTTCTATGTCTTCGCGGCCGCGATCGAGGCGAAGCTTTTCGTTCTGGCGGTGATCGGCATCGTCTCGAGCGTGGTTTCGGCCTATTACTACCTGCGGATCATCAAGGTGATGTATTTCGATGAGCCGGCCCCGGCCTTCCAGCCCATGGCCATCGAGATCAAGAGCCTGATGTGGCTCTCGGCCGGCTTCGTGCTGCTTTTCGCGATTGTCGCCGGCCCGCTGAAGAATGTCGCGGCGCTCGCCGCGAAGTCGCTGTTCTGAGTGGCCGGGCAAGAGTGACACTTCGGCTTGATCCACGACTGGCGGCGCGCGGCTATGCGCTCCGCCACGAGCCGGAAATCGGCTCCACCAACAGTGCCGCGCGCTCCGCCTTGCGGGAAGGTGCCGACCGGCTCTGGCTCGTCGCCGATGCACAGAGCGCGGGGCGGGGGCGCCATGAGCGGGGCTGGGTCTCGCCGCCCGGCAATCTCCATGCATCCCTTGCGCTTGCCGCACCTTGCGAAACCGCGAAGCTCCCGCTCCTCGGCTTCGTGGCCGGTGTCGCGCTCATCGAGGCGATCACCGCCCTTGCACCGGATCTCGCCTCGCGCCTCGCCTTGAAATGGCCGAACGACATGCTGCTCGACGGGCGGAAGCTCGCCGGCATTCTATTGGAGGGCGAGAGCGATCCCGCGGGCCGGCCGGGCGTTGTCATCGGCATGGGCGTCAATGTGGCGCATGCGCCCGAAGGCCTCGACCAGCCGGCAGCGCATCTGTCAGCGAACGTGCCCTGGATCACCCGCGACAGCCTGTTCGATACGCTCCAGAAGGCCTTCGCCGAGGCGCTCACGGTGTTCGATGAGGGCAGGGGCTTCGCTTCGATCCGCCAAGGCTGGCTTGCATCGAGCCTCCCCATGGGCCAAAGGCTGAGGGTCAAGTTGCCGGGGGGCGCGCGAGAGGGCAGATTTTCGGGGCTCGACGCGCAAGGGGCGCTCCGGCTCGAAACGGAATCCGGGCCCGTGACCATTGTCGCGGGCGATGTGTTTGTCCTGCGTGAAAGCAGCGACCAGAAAGGTGCCGGCACGGCATGAAGGAAGAAACTCTGGTTTTCGCGGCTCTCGGGGGCCTCGGTGAAATCGGCATGAACATGGCGCTCTACGGCTTCGGCACGGGCAAGAAGCGCCAGTGGCTGATGGTGGATTGCGGCGTCTCCTTCGCGGGGCCGGACCTGCCGGGCATCGACCTCGTGATGCCGGATATCCGCTTCATCGAGGCGGAGAAGAAGAACCTGCTCGGCATTGTCATCACCCATGCGCATGAGGACCATTTCGGCGCGCTGCCCGATCTCTGGCCGCGCCTCGGTGCGCCGGTCTACATGACGCCGTTTTCCGCAAACCTCCTCGAAGCGCGCCGCTATTCGGAAGAGAACCGCCCGCATCCGCCGGTGCGGGTCATTCCCCAGCGCGGCGAGTTCCGCCTCGGGCCCTTCCATATCGAAACCATTCCGGTGGCCCATTCCATCCCCGAGGCGATGGCGCTCGCGATTCGCACGCCGCTCGGCACGGTGCTGCATACCGGCGACTGGAAAATCGACGAGACGCCCGTGCTCGGCGAGCCGACGGATGAAGCCCGCCTGCGCGCCATCGGCGACGAGGGCGTGCTCGCGATGATCTCCGATTCCACCAACGTGACGCGGGACGGCATCTCGCCTTCCGAGCGCGATGTGCAAGTCTCGCTGCGCGATCTCATCGCGCAATCCAGGGGC
The DNA here is from genome assembly GCA_020252645.1 of Methylobacterium sp. Lineage (GTDB taxonomy): Bacteria > Pseudomonadota > Alphaproteobacteria > Rhizobiales > Beijerinckiaceae > Rhabdaerophilum. Next base: position 151,414 of record JADCCN010000013.1, read on the forward strand.
CGGGTGGCGGTCACCACCTTCGCTTCCAATGTCGCGCGCATCCGCGCGGTGGCGGAAGCCGCGAAGGAAGCGGGCCGCGAGGTGATCATGGTGGGCCGCGCGATGGATCGCGTGGCGGATGTCGCGGGCGAACTCGACATGCTCGACGGCCTGCCGCCTTTCGCGCCGGTGGATCGCTACAAGAGCATCAAGCGTGACAAATGCGTGCTGATCCTCACGGGATCGCAGGGCGAGCCGCGCGCGGCGCTGGCGCGCATCGCCTCCGGTGACCATCCCGATGTGGATCTCTCGCCCGGCGACCGGCTGATCTTTTCCTCGCGCGCCATTCCCGGCAACGAGAAGGCCATCGGCTCGATCATTAACAACCTCGTGAGGCAGGGCGTGGAGGTCATCACGGATCGTGACGGTCTTGTGCATGTCTCGGGCCACCCGCGCCGCGAGGAAATGCGCCGGATGTATGCGTGGATCAGGCCCAAGATCGCGATCCCCGCCCATGGCGAGGCCTTGCACCTCACCCTGCATCGCGATTTCGCGAAGGCGCAGGGCGTGCGCGACGTGATCCGCGCCTATAATGGCGACTTGGTGCAGCTTGCGCCGGGACGCCCGGCCATCCTCGACGAGGTGCCCGCGGGCCAGCTCGTGAAGGACGGCAACCTGCTGATCTCCGCGCTGGATGATTGCATCCGCGAGCGGCGCAAGCTCGGCTTCGCCGGCACGGCGATCATCGCCATCGGGATGGATGATCGCGGCAACCGGCTGGGCTCGGTCGATGTCGCGACCATCGGCATTCCCGGCGAGGATGACGAGGGCGAGCCGATGGAGGCGCATCTGCGCGATCTCGTGGAGGAGACGTGGCGCTCCATTCCCAGGAACACGCGCCGCGACCCCGAGGCCGTGCGGCAGGCGATCGAGCGCGGCCTGCGCGCCGGGATCAATGATCTGTGGGACAAGAAGCCCTACACCAAGGTGCTGATCGTCGAACTCTGAGCCCGCGCCCAGGAACGCGATTCCCAGGAGGGAGGAAGCCATGCTCGGACGCCTGAACCATGTCGCCATCGCCGTGAAGGATATTGCCGCGGCGACGCGCCTCTACCGCGAGACTTTGGGAGCCGCGGTTTCCGCCCCGCAGGATCTGCCGGAGCATGGCGTGCGCGTGGTCTTCGTGACGCTGCCCAATACCAAGATCGAGTTCCTCGAGCCGCTGGGGGTCGCAAGCCCCATCGCGAAATTCCTCGAGAAGAACCCCGATGGCGGCATGCATCACCTCTGCTACGAGGTCGGCGATATTCGTGCGGCGCGCGATGCTCTGATCGCCGGGGGCTTGCGTATTCTGGGTGATGGCGAGCCGAAGATCGGCGCGCATGGCAAGCCGGTTTTATTCCTTCACCCCAAGGATTGCCTCGGCACGCTGACGGAACTCGAGGAGGTGTGAGCATGAGCGCGGTGGATCGGCTGGTGAAGCGTCTTTCGGGACCGGCGCAGGTCGGGCTGGGATTGCTCGCAGCCTTTTGCGGCATCGGCATTGTGCTCGGCGTGCTCTATCTGCGTTCGGGCCAGTTGATCTTCTCGCTCGGCACCTCGATCGCGATCTACTTCGTCATCTGGTGGTTGGTTCTCTTCACGGTGCTGCCGTTCCGCGTGCGCAGCCAGGTCGAAGCGGGCGAGATCGAGGCCGGCTCGGAGCCGGGCGCGCCGCATCAGGCGCATCTCCTGTGGTATGCGCTGGTCACCTCGGGCGTCGCCACGCTGGCGAGCATCGTTTTCCTCGTCTGGATCGCGCCGCTGATCTGACACGCGCAAGGCCGGCCCGAAAAAGAGAGAGGCGGGTTTCCCCGCCTTCAGGAAGTCCTTGTTTTTCTTGATCTTGAGCCGGTAGAGCGAAGCTGTTTTCCAGCTTTCTTATCGACCGGGACCTTGTTCGCGTCTGCTCTGCCCGAACCGCCTGATTCAACACCCGGCGGAGGCGGTGTCCTCCCGAACGGCGCGAATGAAGCAGGTCTGCAGGCGCTTGTCATCATGCACTGCAACATAACCCGAAAAAGCGGTGCAGGGGGGCAATTCCCATTCGCCGAGAAGTGTGACAGAAGCGCCCTCGAAAAGGGCATCATGGCCCTCCGAAGTGATTCAGCAGGCCGGTTCGCGGAGCCTTCCCGATGCGCATGTCCCGTTTTTTTCTCCCCACCTTGCGCGAGACGCCGAAGGAAGCGGAGATTGTCTCGCATCGTCTGGCCTTGCGCGCCGGGCTGATCCGGCAGGAATCGGCGGGCATCTATGCCTGGCTGCCTCTGGGCCTGCGGGTGCTGAACAAGGTCTGCGACATCATCCGCGAGGAGCAGAACCGCTCCGGCGCGATCGAATTGCTGATGCCGACGATCCAGTCCGCCGATCTCTGGCGCGAGAGCGGCCGCTACGACGCCTATGGCAAGGAGATGCTGCGCATCCAGGATCGCCATGAGCGCGAGATGCTCTTCGGGCCCACCAACGAGGAGATGATCACCGAGATTTTCCGCGGCTATGTGCGCTCCTACAAGGGGCTGCCGCTGAACCTCTATCACCTGCAATGGAAGTTCCGCGACGAGGTGCGCCCGCGCTTCGGCACCATGCGCTCCCGCGAGTTCCTGATGAAGGATGCCTATTCCTTCGATCTCGACCAGGCCGGCGCGCGCCACGCCTATAACCGCATGTTCGTGGCTTACTTGCGCACCTTCGAGCGCATGGGCCTGAAGAGCATTCCCATGCGCGCGGATACCGGGCCGATCGGCGGCGATCTCTCTCACGAATTCATCATCCTGGCCGCGACCGGCGAGAGCCAGGTCTTCTGCCACAAGGATTATCTCGATTTCGCGGTGCCGGGCGCCGATACGGATTTCGACAATGGGCCCGATCTCGAGACGATCGTGAAGAAGTGGACCTCGCTCTACGCGGCCACCGAAGAGATGCATGATGCCGCAGCGTTCGGCGCGATCCCGGCGGAGAAGCAGGTCTCGGCGCGCGGCATCGAGGTGGGGCACATTTTCTATTTCGGCACGAAATATTCCGAGCCGATGAAGGCCTGTGTCGCCGGCCCCGACGGCAAGGAAGTGCCGGTGCATATGGGTTCCTACGGCATCGGCCCCACGCGCCTCGTGCCCGCCATCATCGAGGCGAGCCATGACGAGGCCGGCATCATCTGGCCGGATGCGATCGCGCCCTTCAGCGCGGCGATCCTGAACCTCAAGGTTGGCGACAGCGCGACCGATCGCGTCTCGGCCGAGATCGACGCGGCGCTTGCCGCGCGCGGCCTTTCGGCGCTGATCGACGACACGGATGATCGCCCCGGCGCTAAATTCGCGACCGCCGATCTCATCGGCCTGCCCTGGCAGGTGATCGTCGGGCCGAAAAGCCTCGCCGAGGGCAAGGTGGAATTGAAGCGCCGCGCAACCGGTGAGCGCTTTCTCCTGACGCCGGAAGAAGCGGTGGAGCGGATCGCCTCGTGAACCCCAGGGCGCTGATTTCCGGTTTCGAATGGACCATCGCCTGGCGCTACTTGCGGGCGCGCCGCCGCGATGGCTTCATCTCGGTCATTGCCGGGTTCTCCTTCCTCGGCATCCTGCTGGGCGTGGCGACGCTCATCGTCGTGATGGCCGTGATGAACGGCTTCCGGCAGGAACTGATGGGCAAGATCCTCGGCGTGAATGGCCATGCCTTCATCCAGCCCTATGGCGATGGGCTGGCCGATTACGACGGCATCGCCGAGCGGGTGAGACGGGTGAAGGGCGTGACGCTGGCAGCGCCGCTGGTGGAAGGGCAGGTGCTCATCACCTCCCCGAGCTCCTCTTCGGGCTCTTCGGGCGCGCTGGTGCGCGGCGTGCGCGAGGCGGATTTGCGGAATTTCAAGGCCGTCTCGGGCAATATTCGCGAGGGCAGCCTCGACGGGTTCGATGGCGGGGAGGGCATCGCCCTGGGCAAGCGCCTCGCGGGCTTCCTCAACGTGATTGCCGGGGACAAGGTGCGGCTCATCTCGCCGAAAGGGCCCTCGACGCCTTTCGGCTCCGCGCCGCGTCAGAAGACCTATACGGTGTCCGCCGTTTTCGAGATCGGCATGAGCGAGTTTGATGCGAGCTTCATCTTCATGCCGCTTGCCGAGGCGCAGCTCTATTTCGATGTCGAGGGGCAGGCGCAGATGATCGAGATCTTCGTCCAGAATCCCGATCGCATGGATGATTACCTGCCGGCCATCCGCGAGGCCGTGGGCCAGCCGCACGCGCTGACCGATTGGCGCTTCCGCAACCGCACCTTCTTCGGCGCGCTGGAGGTGGAGCGGAACGTGATGTTCCTGATCCTGACGCTGATCGTGCTGGTGGCGGCACTCAACATCATCTCGGGCATGACGATGCTCGTGAGGGACAAGGCGCGGGGCATCGCCATTCTGCGTACCATGGGCGCGACGAAGGGCTCGATCCTCAAGATCTTCGTGATCACCGGCTCGGCCATTGGCGTGGTCGGCACGCTCTGCGGGCTCATTCTCGGCCTCACGATTGCGTGGAATGCCGAGAGCCTGCGGCAGTTCTTCTCCTGGATGGCGGGCAAGACGCTGTTCCCGCCGGAGCTCTATTTCCTCTCGCGCCTGCCGGCCGATGTGCAGCCGGGCGAGACTTTTACCATCGTGGTGATGGCGCTGACGCTCTCGCTGCTCGCGACCCTCTATCCGGCCTGGAAGGCGGCAACGCTCGATCCGGTCGAAGCCCTGAGGGGAGAGTGACAGGATGAGACCGATCGCTTCCGGGAAGGGCTGTGGCAAAGCGCGACCGCGCGCCCCTGCCAAAGCGGGGGATCAAGGAACATGACGGTCGCCGCCCTCGAGCTTGTCAATGTCAGTCGCGCGTTCGGCTCCGGCGAAAACCGGATCCGCGTGCTCGACGGCGCGGATTTCATGCTCCGGCCCGGCGAGATGGTGGCGCTCGTCGGCCCTTCCGGGGCCGGCAAGTCGACCCTCCTGCACATTGCCGGCCTGCTCGAACATGCCGACAAGGGCGAGGTCTTCATCGGCGAGACCGCGACCGCCGCGCTGGATGACGAGGCCCGCACGCGCCTCAGGCGGCACGAGATCGGCTTTGTCTACCAGTTCCACCACCTGATGCCGGAATTCTCGGCCATCGAGAATGTGGTGATGCCCCAGCGCATCGCCGGCCTCGCCCCGGAAGAGGCGGCCGTGCGCGCCCGCGATGTCCTGGGTTTCCTCGGCCTCGGGCACCGCTTCGACCATCGCCCCGGTGAGCTTTCCGGCGGCGAGCAGCAGCGCGTGGCGATTGCGCGCGCGGTGGCAAATTCGCCTTCGCTGCTGCTGGCGGATGAGCCCACGGGCAATCTCGATCCGGTCACCGGCCAGCATGTCTTCGCGATGCTCGAGAGTCTCGTGAAGCAATCCGGCCTCGCGGCCCTGATCGCCACCCACAACCTCGAACTTGCGCGCCGCATGGATCGCCGCGTGACGCTCAAGGAGGGGCGGGTCGTCGAGGCATGACCGGCAAGGCATCGGTTTCCGCCTGAAAATCATGCTTGACTTCCAGTGCTGAACATCTAGAACAAAACACGAACATTTTTATCCGGTGATGGGAGGAGCCGCATGTTGAGATCTGTGGAAGACTGGATTGAATGTGCTTTGCTGACCGGCTTTTTCGTTATGGTCGCGGTCGCCTATGGCGCGGTGGGGAGCCTGCCGCTGGTTTGATCCTCAACGAGGGGCTGAAGGATGTCCGGTCCGGGCTTCGTGCATCTGCATGTGCATTCCTCCTACTCGCTGCTGCAGGGTGCGCTGAAGATCGAGAAGCTCGAGAAGCTCGCATCCGCCGATCGGCAGCCGGCGCTCGCGCTGACAGACACGAACAACCTGTTCGGTGCGCTCGAATTCTCCGAGAAAATGGCCAAGGCCGGAATCCAGCCGATCATCGGCATCGAGCTGGAAGTGGATTTCGCGGATCGTCCCGCGCCGCGGCACCGGTTCTCGCTCGTGCCGGAAACACGCGGCTCCGTGGTCCTGCTCGCGGCCAGCGCCGAAGGCTACCAGAACCTGATGGCCCTCTCGAGCCGCGCCTTCCTTGAAGCGCCTTCGGGGGAGGGGGTTCACCTGCCGGTCGCTGCATTTCGAGGGGCAACGGCGGGGGTGATCGCGCTCACCGGGGGCGGCATCGGGCCGCTCGATCGCGGTTTCCTGCTCGGCGGAATGGATCTCGCCCGCGCCCGGCTTGCAGCCCTGCAGGCGCTTTTTCCGGATCGGCTCTATCTCGAACTCGAACGTTTCGGCCTGCGCGAGGCCCGCGCGACGGAAAATGCGCTGCTGGAACTGGCATCCGCTGCGCGCCTGCCGGTTGCGGCCGCCAACAACGTGCATTTCGGCGCGGCCGCGGATTTCGAGGCGCATGATGCGCTGCTCTGCATTGCCGCGGGCGTGACCATCGATGTGGATGACCGTCCGCGCCTCACACCGGATCACCGCTTCCGCAGCCGCGCGGAGATGAAGACGCTGTTCGCCGACCTGCCGATGGCGCTCGATGCGACGGTGGAGATCGCCGGGCGCTGCCATACGCGTCCGAAGACCCGCAAGCCGATCCTCCCGCGCTTCACCAAGGGCGCGGACGAGGATGGCGAGGTGCAGGAATTGCGCCGCCAGGCGGAGGAGGGGCTGGTTGCCCGCCTTGCGGCGCATGGCCCGGCATTGGGTTTTTCCATCAGGGATTACGAGGATCGCCTCGCCTTCGAGCTCTCGGTCATCGAGCGCATGAAGTATCCCGGCTACTTTCTCATCGTGGCGGACTTCATCAAGTGGGCGAAGGCGCAAGGCATTCCCGTGGGGCCGGGGCGTGGCTCTGGCGCAGGCTCTCTCGTTGCCTATTCACTGACAATTACCGACCTCGACCCAATTCGTTACGGGTTGTTTTTCGAGCGATTTCTTAATCCTGATCGCGTGTCGATGCCGGATTTCGACATCGACTTCTGCCAGGATCGGCGCGATGAGGTCATCCAGTATGTGGTCAACCGGTATGGCGGCGATCGCGTGGCGCAGATCATCACATTCGGCACCCTGCTCGCGCGCGGCGTGATGCGCGATGTGGGCCGCGTGCTGGGCCTTCGCTATGGCGAGGTGGACCGGCTCACGAAGCTCGTGCCGAACAACCCGGCGAACCCGATCACGCTGGAGAAGGCGATCGCGGAAGAGCCGCAGCTGCGTGCGGCCGCCGAGGAAAGCGAGAGCATCGGTCGCATGCTCGATATCGCCCAGAAGCTCGAAGGGCTTTACCGCCACGCCTCCACCCATGCCGCCGGCATCGTGATCGGCGACCGCCCGCTCTCGGAACTCGTGCCGCTCTATCGCGATCCGAAATCGGATATGCCGGTCACCCAGTTCAACATGAAATGGGTGGAGCCGGCCGGTCTCGTCAAGTTCGACTTCCTCGGCCTCAAGACGCTGACGGTGCTGCAGGGCGCGGTGAAGATCCTGGAGGAGCAGGGAAGGCCGCTCGACCTGCTGTCCATCCCGCTCGATGACGCGAAGAGCTACGCGATGCTCTCGCGCGGGGAAACGGTTGGCGTGTTTCAGGTGGAATCGGGCGGCATGCGGCGCGCGCTGGTCGATATGCGGCCCGACCGCATCGAGGACATCATCGCGCTGGTGGCGCTCTACCGTCCGGGCCCGATGGCGAATATCCCGGTTTATTGCGATGTGAAACATGGCCGCGCCAAGGCCGATTACCCGCACCCCATCCTGCAGCCGATCCTCGCCGAGACCTTCGGCGTGATCGTCTACCAGGAGCAGGTGATGCAGATCGCCAAGGTGATGGCGAATTACTCCCTCGGCGAAGCCGATCTGCTGCGCCGCGCCATGGGCAAGAAGATCAAGGCGGAGATGGATGCGCAGCGCGTGCGCTTCGTCGAGGGGGCGGTCGCCAATGGCATCAAGGCGGCCGATGCGGAGTCGATCTTCGACCTGCTCGCGAAATTCGCCGATTACGGCTTCAACAAGTCGCACGCCGCCGCCTATGCGCTGGTCTCCTACCAGACCGCCTATATGAAGGCGAATTATCCGACCGAATTTCTGGCCTCCTCGATGAGCCTCGAAATCTCGAACACGGACAAGCTCGCGGAATTCCGGCGCGAGGCCGCGCGTCTCGGCATCCAGGTGGAACCGCCGGATGTGAACCGCTCGGGCGTGGCCTTCGAGGTGAAGGACGGCGCGATCCTCTATGCGCTGGCCGCCGTGAAGGGCGTGGGCGTGGAGGCGGCGCGCGCGATCCTGCATGCGCGGGGCGACAAGCCGTTTGCTTCGATGGCGGATTTCGCCAGGCGCATCGATCCCAAGGCCTTGAACAAGCGCACTCTGGAGCAGCTCATCGGGGCCGGTGCCTTCGATGCCCTCGAGCCCAATCGCGCGCGGCTCTTCGCGGGGCTCGATCTCATCCTCGCCGAGGCCAATGCGCATGAAAATGCACAGGCGACGGGGCAGGGCGCGTTGTTCGGCCTTGCAGATGCGGGCTCAAGCCTGCAATTGCCCGAATTGCCGCCCATGAACCTGCCGGAGCGGATGAAGCGCGAGCATCTGGCCGTGGGCTTCTACCTCTCGGGCCATCCGCTCGACCAATATGCCGCCCTGCTGGAGCGCGCGGGCGTGCAGGATGTCACGCGCTTCCAGGAGGCGGTGCGCAACGGCGCGACCCATGCGCGGCTCGCCGGCACGCTGCTCGACATGGATATCCGCCGCACGCGCACGGGCTCGAAGATCGCCATCCTCTCGCTGTCGGACCGCTCCGGCCAGTTCGAGGCGATGCTGTTCTCCGAAATGCTCGCCAGGCACAGAAACCTTCTCGAGCCGGGCCAGCCGCTCTTCCTCGCGATGGCCGGGAATGTCGATGGCGAGGATGTGCGCCTGCGCGTGCTGGAGGTCGAGGACCTCGCGACCGCGCTCGCGAAGTCGCAGCGCGGCTTGCGCATCGTGCTGAGCGAACAGAGCACCACGAGCGCGCGCAATGGCGCGGAGCCGCTTGCGGTTCTGCGCAACACGCTGAAACCCGGCGGGGAGGGGCAGGTGGAGCTTCGCCTGCGGATGAATGATGGCGGGGAGGTGCATATGCGGCTTCCGGGCCGCTATGATGTCTCGGGCCCGGCGGTGGCCGCGCTCTCGGCCATTGGCGGGGTGCTGGAGGTCAATCCGTTCTGAAAGGCTCGAAGGGTGCGGCCGGCTCTTGCATTTGCCCTCGGGATGGGTTAGCCGCGCACTCATTCCACACGCAGGGTCTCGTTGAAACGAACCGGTGTCGCCACTGGCGGCTCGTCCTGCGGAGGCTCAACCGGAGAATACCTCATGTCTGCACCTGATTTCTCGATGCGTCAGCTTCTCGAAGCCGGCGCGCATTTCGGCCACCAGTCGCATCGCTGGAACCCCAAGATGGCTCCGTTCATCTTCGGCACGCGCAACAACATCCACATCATCGACCTCGCCCAGACCGTGCCGATGCTCTATCGCGCGCTGGAAGCGATTTCGGATACCGTGGCCCGCGGCGGTCGCGTGCTGATGGTGGGCACGAAGCGCCAGGCGCAGGAGCCGATTTCGGCAGCGGCGAAGGCCTCGGCCCAGTATTATGTGAATTCGCGCTGGCTCGGCGGCACGCTGACCAACTGGAAGACGATCTCGATCTCCATCCAGCGCCTGCGCAAGGTGGACGAGACCCTCACCGGCGGCGCGGTCGGCCTCACCAAGAAGGAGCGTCTGATGCTCACCCGCGAGCAGGAGAAGCTCACCCGCGCGCTCGGCGGCATCAAGGACATGGGCGGAACGCCCGACCTGATCTTCGTGATCGACACGAACAAGGAACAGCTGGCCATCCAGGAAGCCAGGCGGCTCAACATCCCGGTCGTGGCGATCGTCGACACCAACTGCGATCCGGATGGCGTGACCTTCCCGGTTCCGGCGAATGACGATGCCGGCCGCGCGATCCAGCTCTATTGCGACCTCGTGAGCCGTGCGGCGATCGATGGCATCTCGCGCAGCCAGTCCTCGCTCGGCGTGGATGTCGGCGCTTCGGTGAACCCGACGGCGGAGGTCCTGCCGGTTGTGGCTTCGGGCGAAGGCTTCCAGCGCCTCGCGGCTCCGCAGGGCGCGCCGGATGATCTCTCGAAGCTCGGTGGCGTGGGGCCGCAGCTTGCGACCAAGCTCAACGAATACGGCATCTTCCACTTCTGGCAACTGGCGGCCATGTCGGAAGCCGATGTCGCGGCGCTCGATTCCGAACTCAAGCTGAACGGCCGCGCCGCGCGCGATGGCTGGCTCGACACGGCTCGCGCGCTCGCCGCTTAAGCCTGATCCCGCGTTCCGGCGGCGTCATCGCGCCGTCCGGGTTTTCCGGGAGTCGGGGCAGCCCCGACTCCCGCTTCTCATCTGACTGCGTCTCATCCGACCGCTTCTCATTCGACAAGGACGACCGACATGGCGGAAATCACCGCGAGCATGGTGAAGGAACTGCGCGAGAAGACCGACGCAGGCATGATGGATTGCAAATCCGCCCTGAACGAAACGGGCGGCGACATGGAAGCCGCGATCGACCTTCTGCGCAAGAAGGGCCTCGCCAAGGCCGCCAAGAAGGCAGGCCGCGTGGCGGCTGAGGGCCTCGTGGGCATTGCTTCGGCCGGCCCGAAGGCCGTGGTGGTCGAACTCAATTCCGAGACCGATTTCGTGGCGCGCAATGATGCCTTCCAGGCACTGGTTCGCAACACGGCCATTGTCGCGCTGAAGGTGGGCTCCGATGTCGAGACGATCAAGTCGGCATCCTATCCGGGCGGCGGCACCGTGCAGGAGGCGATTGCCAGCCTCGTCGCCACCATCGGCGAGAACATGTCGCTGCGTCGCGCAGCGTCGCTCGAGGTCTCTTCGGGCGTGGTGTCGAGCTACCTGCATAATGCGGTGGGTGACGGCCTTGGCAAGATCGGCGTGATCGTCGCGCTGGAATCGGCCGGCAATGCGGAAGCGCTCGCGACCATCGGCAAGCAGGTCGCGATGCATGTCGCGGCGGCGAACCCGGTGGCGCTCGACAGCGCCAGCCTCGACCCGGCCGTGATCGCGCGCGAGCGCAACGTGCTGGCCGAGAAGGCCAGGGCGACCGGCAAGCCGGACAATGTGATCGAGAAGATCGTCGAATCGGGCCTCAAGACCTTCTTCAAGGAAGTCTGCCTCCTCGACCAGCCCTTCATCCATGATCCCGGCAAGACCGTGCTGCAGGCCGTGAACGAGGCCGCCAAAACGGTCGGTGCGCCGGTCGTGCTCAAGGGCTTCGTGCGCTATGCGCTCGGCGAGGGCATCGAGAAGGAAACCACCGATTTCGCGGCGGAAGTCGCGGCGGCGGCGGGTGGCTGATCACTTTCGACGAAATTTCCGGTTTGAAAGGATCGAAAGGCGGTTCGCGAGAGCCGCCTTTCTTGTAGGACGGGGGACCGGCGAGGGGAGGAGATTCGGCATGGGCGCAACGGGCGAGGCGGGCGTTCCCATCTTCAAGCGCGCGCTGGTGAAGCTCTCCGGCGAAGCGCTGCTGGGCCCGGAGGCTTTCGGCATTCACCAGCCGACCGTGAAGCAGATTTCCGAGGACCTGATCGAGGCATCCGCCCTGGGGGTCGAGGTTGCGGTGGTTGTGGGAGGCGGCAACATCTTCCGCGGCGCGCAGATGCACGGCATGGGCCTCTCGCGCCCCGCGGCCGATTCCATGGGCATGCTCGGCACGGTGATGAACGTGATCGCGCTCGAGGCGCAGCTGGCCGCGCTGGGCCAGCCGGCCCGCGCGATGTCGGGCGTGGCGATGCCCTCCGTGGTGGAAACCTACACGCGCCAGCAGGCGATGGACCACCTCACCAAGGGCCGCATCGTGCTGCTCGCGGGCGGCACGGGCAATCCGTTCTTCACCACCGATACGGGCGGCGCCCTCCGCGCGGCTGAACTCGAATGCGACGTGCTGATGAAGGCGACGCAGGTCGATGGCGTCTACAGCGCCGATCCGCGCAAGGACCCGAATGCGACCCGTTACGAGACCGTGAGTTTCGACGAGGTGCTGCGCCGGGACCTGAAGGTGATGGATACGGCTGCTTTCGCGCTGGCGCGTGACGCGAAGCTGCCCATCGTGATCTTCTCGATCCACGAACCGGGTTCGATCGCGGCGGTGCTCACCGGCAAGGGCCGCTCGACGCTGGTTTCGGTCTAGGGCTCGCTTGATCTTTGAACCCCTTTCCGACAAGGAAGGCAGGAACGGGAAGGAAGGGGCGCGGGAAACAGGCCGGCAAGGTCGCCGTGCCGCACGGAGGGGCCGGGGCCCACCGATGAATTTTGCAGGCTTTGGCCCGCATGGAGGAAAAAATGGCGAAGGTGAGCTTCGATATGGCCGATATCAAGCGGCGCATGCACGGCTCGGTCGAGTCCCTGAAGAAGGATCTCTCGTCGCTGCGCACGGGCCGTGCCTCGGCGAGCCTGCTCGATCCCATCGAGGTGGATGCCTATGGCTCCAGGATGCCGATGAACCAGGTGGCGACGGTCTCGGTGCCAGAGCCGCGCATGCTGTCGGTTGCCGTTTGGGATCGTGGCATGGTCGGTGCGGTCGAGAAGGCCATCCGCGAGAGCAATCTCGGCCTCAATCCGGCCACCGAGGGGCAGACCATCCGCCTGCGCATCCCCGAACTCAACGAGCAGCGTCGCAAGGAAATGGTGAAGGTCGCGCAGAAATATGCGGAGGCCGCGCGCGTCGCCGCCCGCCATGTGCGCCGCGATGGCCTTGATGTGCTCAAGAAGCTCGAAAAGGACGGCGACATGAGCGAGGATGATGCTGCCCGCAATTCCGAGCAGGTGCAGAAGGCGACCGATCAGGTGATCGCGGAGATCGATGCCGCGCTCGCTGCCAAGGAAAAGGAAATCATGCAGGTCTGAGGCTGAGGCTTTCCGTCCGGGCATCGCCCTTCATTGCCGGGGGCGGAAGCCCGAAGCCGAAGCCCAGGCCTTCGAAACCGTGACAGGAGTGATCCCTTGCCGGCCCAGCCCTCCCCCCAACCGATCGGGGATCTCGCCGCCGCCGGTGGAGCCGAAGGACGGCCGCGTCATGTCGCGGTGATCATGGATGGCAATGGCCGCTGGGCGGAAAAGCGCTCGCTGCCGCGTGTGGCCGGGCATCGTGCCGGCGTGGAAGCGGTGCGGCGCCTCGTGCGCCGCGCCCGCGAGCGCGACATCGAATTTCTCACGCTCTACAGCTTCTCCACCGAGAACTGGTCGCGCCCCGCCGCCGAAGTCTCGGAACTGATGCGCCTGCTGCGCTTCTTCATCCGCTCCGATCTCGCCGAATTGCACCGCGCGAATGTGCTGATCCGCATCATCGGCGAGCGCGAGGGCCTTGCGCCGGAAATCCTGGCGCTGCTCGAGGAGGCCGAGAGCACGACCGCGGGCAATACCGGGCTCACGCTCGTCGTCGCCTTCAATTATGGCGCGCGGCAGGAAATGACGCGCGCCATGCGCCAGATGGCGCGCGAAGTGGAGGCCGGGCGGCTGACACCGGCCGACATCACGCCGGAGCGCTTCGGCGCCGCTCTGGATACGAAGGGCCTGCCCGATCCCGATCTCATCATTCGCACCTCGGGCGAACAGCGCATCTCGAATTTCCTGCTCTGGCAGGCGGCCTATGCCGAATTCGTGTTCCTGCCTTGCCTCTGGCCGGATTTCGATGCCGCGGCCTTCGACGAGGCCCTGGGTGAGTTCGCCCGGCGCCGGCGCCGTTTCGGGGGCGTGTGATGGCGGCGTCCGGCGGGCAGGAGCCCGCCCCGAAGACACCGGCCCGTCCGAATGATCTGAAACCCCGTGTCCTGTCCGCGATCGTGCTCGCCGCCGGCGCGCTCTTCAGCGCCATGGTGGGAGGCTGGCTTTTTGCCGGCGTGTGGGCCGCGCTTTCGGTGCTCGTCTATCTCGAATGGTTCACGATCGCGCGGAGCCGGCCGGGAAGCCCGCCGCCGGGCTTCCACTGGAGCATGGTGCCGGGCGTCGCGCTGCTGGCAGCCCTGGCGCTCGCCATTGCCGGGGCCTTGCTGGCCGGATGGCCGCTGCTTGCGGCCCTGCCTTGGCTCGCGGGTTTTTTCCTCGTCTTCCTGCTGGCTGTTTCACGTGCGGGGCTCGCGCACCGGCGCTGGCAGGCGAGCGGCATGCTCTATGCGGGTGGGCTGATCGTCTCGGTGCTGGCTTTGCGCCTCTCCGATTCCCATGGGCTGGTGGCCATCCTTGCCCTGTTCGCGATCGTCTGGGGTGCGGATATCGGTGCCTATTTCACGGGTCGGACGCTGGGCGGGCCCAAGCTCGCGCCGCGCATCTCGCCCAACAAGACCTGGTCAGGGTTTGCCGGCGGCCTGCTGACGGGTATCGTCGCCGGCATGCTGGTGCTGCGCATTGCGGGCCTTCCCATCTCCTTCGCGCTGATTCTGCTCTGCGGCGTGCTGGCTTTGGTTTCCGTGGCGGGCGACCTTTTCGAAAGCCATATGAAGCGGCGTTTCGGCGTGAAGGATTCCGGCCATCTCATTCCCGGCCATGGCGGCTTCATGGACCGGCTCGACGCCTTTCTCTTCGCGGCGATTCTCGCGGCGGCCATCGGGTTGTGGCGGGGAGGGGTGCAGAATGCGGCGGGCGGCCTGCTCGCGAGCTGGTAAGCGCCTGTGCCCTTAACCATCTCTCCAGAAATGCCATGTTTCCGCCTTGTGCGCGAGCCACTGGAGTGGCAACGATCCTTAATGACACGTTAAGGTCTGGCTTCCAGTCCGACCCAACCCAGGTGACCCCGCTTGCCCGCTTCGCTCGTCAGCAGCCTTGATTTCCTGTTCTCGTTTTTCGGGTATCTGCTCCCGTTCCTTTTCGTGCTGGCGCTGGTGGTCTTCATCCACGAGATGGGCCATTTTCTGGTGGGCCGATATTTTGGTGTGAAGGTCGAGACCTTCTCGCTGGGCTTCGGCCCGCGCCTGTTCAGCCGCTACGACAAGCACGGCACGGAATGGGCGATCTCCGCGATTCCGCTGGGCGGGTTCGTGAAGTTCAAGGGCGATGCCAATGCGGCGAGCCTGCCCGACCATCAAGCGCTGGATGCGATGCCGGTCGCGGATCGCAGCGATTCGTTCCCGCACCAGTCGGTGGCGCGCCGCGCCGCGATCGTTGCTGCGGGTCCGCTCGCGAATTTCCTGCTCGCCTTCGTGATCTTCATGGCGAGTTTCTCGCTCGTGGGCCGCTCGCAGGTGCAGCCGGTGATTGCGGGCGTGGCCGATAACAGCCCGGCCGCCGCGGCCGGCTTCATGCCCGGTGACCGCGTTCTGGCGATCAATGGCGACGAGATGGTGAGCTTCGAGGATGTGGTGCGCCGCGTCTCGCTCTCCGAGGGCCAGGAGCTCGCCTTCCGTGTGGAGCGGGATGGGCGCGAACTCGAACTCTCGGCCACGCCGCGCATCATGACGCGCAAGACCGTGCTGGGCACCGAGCGACGCCCGATCATGGGCTTCATCGCATCGAACCTGCCCGAAAGCCATTTCCTGCGCCGCTATGGCCCGATCGAGGCCGCCGGCACGGCGGTGGGTGAAATCTATTTCGTTATCGACCGCACGGTGCATTACATCGCCGGGCTCGCGGCCGGCCGCGAGAAGGCCGACCAGCTATCCGGTCCTGTCCGCATCGGTTATGTCTCGGGCAAGGTCGCCGAATCGGGTATCGGTCCGCTGCTGATGCTTGCGGGCATTCTCTCAATCTCGATCGGCTTCATCAACCTGCTGCCGATTCCCATGCTGGATGGCGGCCATCTCGTGTTTTATGCCGCTGAAGCGCTGCGCGGCCGCCCCTTGAGCGCAAGGGCCCAGGAATGGAGCTTCCGGATGGGTTTCGCCCTGGTTCTTGCGCTGATGCTGTTCTCGACATGGAATGACATCATGCACTTGACCGGGCTTGCCTTCTGATCACGCACGCTTTTTTCGCTTCCCGCCAGCGTTGCGCGGGGAGCACGAGTGTCAGGATTCTGTAACCACGCGGCGTTTCCTGATTGCATTGACCGATTTGTCGGGTAGAAGCAAAAGGGAGTGGAAATGCATCCTTGGATGCAGGTCTTTCCGTGTTTCCGTGGGACCGGGTTTCGGAAAGCCGCAGCGACAGGGTACGTGAAGATGTCTGTTTTCGGTTGGGGCGGAATGATGGGTTCGGTTCGAAAAGGCCTTTTCGCCGTCATGGCGGCCCTGGTGCTCCTGAGCACCGTGCCGGCCATGGCGCAGCAGAAGGTTGTCGTTCAGGGCAACAGCCGGGTCGAGGCCGATACGATTCGCTCTTTCGTGACCCTGGCTCCCGGCGAGAGCTACACCGCAGCGCGAATCGACCAGGCGATCAAGGACCTTTACGCGACCGGTCTCTTCCGGGATGTGCAGATTACCCGTTCCGGCTCGGGCGTCGTCGTCCGGGTTGTCGAGAACCAGTCGATCAACCGCGTGTCTTTCGTCGGCAATTCCCGCCTCAAGGCCGATCAGCTTTCCGGCGAAATCCAGGCCCGTTCCCGCGGGCCCTTCAGCCAGACGATGATCGATCAGGACGTGCAGCGCATCCGCGACATCTATGCGCGCGCAGGCCGTGCCGCCGCCGATGTGCGGGCCGAGATCACCCCGACGGCCGATGGCCGCGTGGATGTGACATTCCGCATCAGCGAGGGCGGAAAGACCGGCGTGGCGGCGATCAATTTCCAGGGCAACAACGCCTATGGCGCGAGCCGCCTGAAGGGCGTGATGTCGACAACCGAATCGAACTTCCTGAGCTTTCTGAAGAGTTCGGACGTCTATGATCCGGACCGCATCGCCGCCGACCTTGAGGCCATTCGCCGCTTCTACCTGCGCCAGGGCTATGCGGATTTCCGCATCGTCTCCTCCAGCGCCGAACTGGATGCCGCCCAGAACGGCTACGTGATCAATATCGTGGTTGAGGAAGGCCCGCGCTATTCGGTCTCGGCGGTGGACGTCGAGTCGCGTATTGCCGATATCAGTACCGATGACCTGCGCCGGCAGGTCTATATCCGCGCCGGTCAGACCTATAATGCCGTCGATGTCGAGAAGTCGGTGGATGCCTTGTCCCGAGCGGTTGCGCAGCGCGGCTATGCCTTCGCGCAGGTTCGTCCGCGCGGCGAGCGGAATCCCGCCGACCAGACCGTCCGCATCGTCTTTTCGGTCGAGGAGGGCGCGCGCGCTTACATCGAGCGCATCGTGATTCGCGGCAACACCCGCACGCGCGATTATGTCATCCGCCGGGAATTCGACGTGGGCGAGGGTGACGCCTTCAACCGCGCCGCGATCGACCGCGCCGAGCGCCGGCTGCGCAATCTCGACTTCTTCCAGTCGATCCGCGTCACGACCGAGCCGGGTTCCGCGCCGGATCGCGTGGTCATCAATGTCGACGTGCAGGACAAGGCGACCGGCAGCTTCTCGATCGCCGGCGGCTATTCGACCTCGGAAGGCTTCCTTGCCGAAGTGACGCTGCAGGAAGTCAACTTCCTCGGCCGTGGCCAGTTCGTTCGCATCTCGGCTTCCAACGGCCAGAGGAGCCGCGGCGGGGAATTCTCTTTCACCGAGCCGTTCTTCCTTGGCTATCGCCTGGCAGCGGGTTTCGACCTCTTCACCAAGTTCAGCGATACGTCGAGCTTCAGCCGTTACCAGAGCCGCACCACCGGCTTCACCTTGCGCGCCGGCGTGCCGATCACGGAGGAATTCTCGGTGGGTGTACGCTACACCGCCTTCCAGCAGAGGATTCGCATTCCGGAGAAGTACAATAACTGCGCACCCGGTGCTCCGTATTTCACGGCTCCTGGCGTGGTGAATTCCTGCCTGACCGATGGAGAGGCTTCTGTCGCGATCAAGGAAGCGGCCGGCAATACGGTCACCTCGCTCGCAGGTCTGACCTTCTCCTACAACACGCTCGACAACAACAATGACCCGACCTCCGGCATCTTCGCCGATTTAAGGCCGGAAATCGCGGGCCTTGGTGGTGATGCGCGCTTCCTGCGCGCGACGGCGACGGTTCGCTACTACTACCCGATCACCGATGATTTCACCGGTATGCTCAAGCTGCAGGGCGGCTACATGACCGCTTTCGGCAGCCAGCGCCTCCGCGTTCTCGATCACTTCTACATGGGGCCGGATCTCGTCCGTGGCTTCGCGCCTTCGGGTATCGGCCCGCGTGATCGCGACGGCGACAGCAACGCCAACGCCGTGGGCGGCACCACCTATTTTGGTGCGACGGCGGAAGTGACCTTCCCGATTTTCGGCCTGCCACGTGAATTGGGCCTTCGTGGTGCGGCCTTTGCCGATGCGGGTACGCTGTTCGGCTATCGCGGCAAGAAGCAGATTGACCTGAACAGGGATGGTCAGATCAATAATGGCCTGGGCTGTATCAGTGGTCTGGCGCAGTCCGAGTGCCTGAACGTTCGTGACGAGAACAGGATCCGCTCTTCGGTCGGCGTGGGCCTGCTCTGGGCTTCCCCGCTCGGCCCGATCCGCTTCGACTATGCTTACGCGCTCAGCCGTGTAACCGGCTCCGGTGGCGATCGCCTGCAGGCATTCCGCTTCACCGGCGGCGCCCGGTTCTGATGGCAGGCGAGGGGGTGTGACCCTCTCGCATTCTCGGATGAGTTCTCTCGATTTTTTCCCTGCGAGCCCTGGAATTCAGCTTTCCGCGCTCGCGGAAGCGACCGGGGCCCTCCTTCTCGAAAGCGCATCGGGTGAGGCGCCCGTTTATCGGGTCGCGCCGCTGGAAGCTGCCGGCGCGGGCGATCTGACCTTCCTTGAAAATCCGACCTATGCGAAATTTGCCGCGGAAACAGGGGCTTCGGCCTGTTTCATCAGCGAAAGGCAGGCCGTCCTGCTGCCCGCGAGCTGCACGGCTCTCATCTCGAAGGAGCCCTACCGCGCCTTTGCGAAAGCTGCTGCCCTGCTTTTCCCGACGGCTGCCAGGCCGCAATCCATCTTTGGCATGTCCGGCATTGCGCCCGGCGCTTTCGTGCATCCCGAGGCGCAGCTCGAGAGTGGCGTCACGGTTGATCCCGGCGCCGTGATTGGTCCGGGCGCCGAGATCGGTCGCGGAACGGTGATCTGCGCGCAAGCAGTGATCGGGCCCGGTGTCCGCATCGGGCGCGACGGTGCCGTGGGCGCGGGCGCGACCATCACGCATGCGCTGATCGGCAACCGGGTCATCCTCCATCCGGGCGTACGCATCGGGCAGGATGGCTTCGGTTTCGCCATGGGCACGCGCGGGCACCTCAAGGTGCCGCAGGTGGGGCGGGTGATCATTCAGGATGATGTCGAGATCGGCGCCAATACCACGGTCGACCGGGGCGCGAACCGCGATACCGTGATCGGCGAGGGCACCAAGATCGACAATCTCGTGCAGATTGGCCATAATGTGCAGATCGGTCGCCATTGTGTTCTCGTCGGTCAGGTGGGGATCTCAGGCTCCGCCGTGCTTGAGGATTATGTCGTGATCGGCGGTCAGGCCGGTGTCGCCGGTCACCTGCGCATCGGCATGGGCGCTCAGATCGGCGCGAAATCGGGCGTGATCGGCGACCTTGCCGCCGGTGGAAAATACCTTGGCGCCCCGGCAAAAGCCGCGAGAACCTTCTTCCGCGAGGTTGCGGCCTTGGCCAAACTCGCGCAGAAGGACGACCAGCGCGGCGGCTGAGGCCTGCGCGGCTTATTGTGTTCCATTCACGAATGAACCGTGATCCAGGGTCAAGACAGGGCGGATCCATGAAAAAGGCTGACGAATCCGGAACGACGACCGAGGGCCTCTCCTTGCCTCTCGACATCACGAAACTGATGCAGCACCTGCCGCATCGTTATCCGTTCCTGCTGATCGACCGCATCGTGACGATGGATGCCGATCGCTACGTCGTCGGCATCAAGAATGTCACGTTCAATGAGCCGCAATTCATGGGGCATTTTCCCGGCGCACCGGTGATGCCCGGCGTGCTGCTGATCGAGGGCATGGCCCAGACGGCGGGCGCGGCCTGCATCGCCTCCGGCGAGGCGGGCGGCGGCGCGAAGCTCGTCTATTTCATGACCATCGACAAATGCAAATTCAGGAAGCCGGTGACACCGGGAGATCGGGTGGAATATCACCTCACGCGATTGAACCGCCGGCGCAACATGTGGTGGTACAAGGGCGAGGCGAAAGTCGACGGCCAGCTGATGGCGGAAGCCGAGCTGAGCGCGATGATTGTTACGCAGTAAGGCAAGGCCATGGCGTCCACCATTCATCCCCTGTCGGATATTGATCCGGCAGCCAAGATCGGCGCGAATGTCGTCATCGGCCCGTTCTGCACGGTTGGGCCGGAAGTCATTCTGGGCGACGGCGTGGAACTCGTCAGCCATGTCGCCGTGGCCGGGCATACGACGATTGGCGCCGGCACGAAGGTTTTCCCCTTCGCCTCGCTTGGCCATCAGCCGCAGGATCTGAAGTTCAAGGGTGAGAAGACCCGCCTCGAGATCGGCGAGCGCTGCCTGATCCGTGAAGGCGTGACGATGAATACCGGCACGGAAGGCGGCGGTTCGCTGACCAAGGTCGGCAAGGAATGCACGTTCCTTGCCTATAGCCATGTCGCGCATGATTGCATCGTCGGCAACGGCGTCATCTTCTCGAACAACGTGATGCTCGCGGGGCATTGCCATGTCGGCGATTATGTCATCATCGGTGGCGGCGCGGGCGTGCACCAGTTCGTGCGCATCGGTCACCATGCCTTCGTGGCGGCCATGTCGGGCATTGCGAATGATGTAATTCCCTACGGCATGGCGGTGACCGATCATCGCCAGGCCCACCTTTCCGGGCTGAACATCATTGGCCTGCGCCGTCGTGGCTTCACCACCGAGCAGGTGCATGAATTGCGGCGCGCCTATCGCCTGCTTTTCGCTCCGGAAGGCACGCTGAAGGAGCGCGTGCAGGATGTGGCGAGCGAATTCGACACCCATCCGCTGATCCACGAGATCCTCGATTTCATCCGCGCCGGCGGTGATCGCTCGATCTGCACGCCGCGCGACGACGATTGAGGCGCAGCCGGTGCGCGTGTTTCTCGTGGCGGGCGAAGCATCGGGTGACCAGCTCGGCGCCAGCCTGATCCGGGCGCTGCGCGCCGTCGATCCCACCATCGAATTTGCCGCCGTCGGTGGCGCGCGCATGGCGGAGGAGGGTGTTCCGAGCCTCTTCCCGCTCTCGGATATCGCGGTGATGGGCCTCGGCCCGGTCATCCGCCGCCTGCCGACCATCCTCCGTCGCATGGGCGAGACCGTGCGGGCGGTGCAGGCCTTCCGGCCGGATGTTCTGGTGACCATCGACAGCCCGGATTTCTCGAAACGCGTGGCGAAGCGCGTGCGGGCGGCGAACCCCGCGCAGGCGACCATGCATTGGGTCTGCCCCAGCGTCTGGGCCTGGCGCCCGGGCCGCGCGCCGGCGATGAAGCCCTCCATCGACCATGTGCTCTGCCTGCTGCCTTTCGAGCCGGAGGCGCTTCGCCGCCTCAAGGGCCCGGCCGGCACCTATATCGGCCATCCTGCGGTGGAGCGCCTCGCGGAGTTCCGCCCGCAAACGGCGGAGGAGGCGGCATCCCGGGCTGATCTTGTCAAGCCTACAGTGCTCGTGCTGCCGGGCTCGCGGATGAGTGAGATCCGCCGATTGCTGCCGGATTTTCTGGCGACGCTCGGTCCTGCGACACCCGCAGACATGAAGCCGGATTGGGTGATCCCCACCTTGCCGCATCTTGCGGCGGAGGTGCGCGCCCGCGTGAGCGCCGCGGGCTTGCCTGTCCGGGTGGTCGTGGGGGAAGCGGAAAAGCTCGCAGCCTTCCGCCGGGCGCGTGCGGCGCTCGCGGCCTCCGGCACCGTGACACTCGAACTCGCGCTGGCGCAGATCCCCATGGTCGCGGCCT
The DNA here is from genome assembly GCA_020252645.1 of Methylobacterium sp. Taxonomy (GTDB): domain Bacteria; phylum Pseudomonadota; class Alphaproteobacteria; order Rhizobiales; family Beijerinckiaceae; genus Rhabdaerophilum. The sequence continues at coordinate 173,370 of JADCCN010000013.1, forward strand.
ATCGCGTTGCGGAATGGGAGGCCTTCATCGCGCGGCGGCTCATCACGGCATCTTCCGCCATCCTGCCCAATCTCGTGCTCGGTGAAAGGCTGGTACCGGAATTCATCCAGGAGGAGATGGGTCCGCTGTCTCTGGCGCCACGCCTGCATGAACTGCTGCAGGAAAGTCCCGCGCGGCGGCGCCAGCTTGAGGGCTTCGCGCGGCTCGAGGCGATCATGAAGCCGGCGGATGCCCGCCCGCCCAGCGCGCTTGCGGCCGGGATTCTTCTCGAACTCGCGCGAAAACGGCCGCTGCCGCCCGCGTGAACGACTCGAAGACCGCAGTGCCTCTGGTCAGCGCCCGGATGGCGCGCTACCTCCCCCCCCAGCAAAGCTCGCAACGAGGCGAACCGTGACGATACCGCCGCTGCCCTCCCTGCCGCCTGCCGTGCCTCACCCGCCGGGGCTGACGCTTGGCCAGCGGCTGCGCAACTACTTTCTCACGGGCATCGTGGTCGTGGGGCCGGTCGTCATCACCATCTATATCGCGCTGTGGGTTATCGGCATCGCGGATGGCTGGGTGAAGCCGCTCGTTCCCAAGAGCGTGCTGCCCGAGAATTACCTGCCCTTTGCCATTCCGGGCTTCGGCATTCTGGTGCTGCTGGTGGCCCTCACGCTCCTCGGCTTCCTCACCGCGAACCTGGTGGGCCGCACGCTGGTCGATTTCGGCGAGACGCTGCTCGCGCGCATGCCCGTGGTCAGCGGGCTCTATCGCTCGGTGAAGCAGATCTTCGAAACGATCTTCTCGAAATCCGACACGTCCTTCCGAAAGGTGGGGCTGGTGGAATATCCCTCGCCCGGCTGCTGGTCCGTGGTGTTGATTTCCTCGCCGCCGAGGCCGGATATCGCCGGAGGCCTGCCCAAGGGCAGCGAATTCGCGGCTGTTTTCCTGCCCTGCGCACCGAACCCCACCACGGGCTTTTTCTTCTATGTGCCGAAGGAGAAGGTGGTGGAAATTCCCGTCTCCGTGGATGACGCCTTCAAGATCGTGATGTCCCTCGGCCTGATCCGTACCGATGAGGAAGACCCGCGCCGCGCGGCGGTGGAGGCGCAAAAGCGTCTGGCCGCGCCCGGCGAGGCGGGCAACAAGGACGGATCCGGATCCTCCGGCAACGATTAGAGCGATCGATCTGACAGGATCAGCCCGGATGCTCCATCTCTCTGTTTAATCGCATTTTCTTTCAAGCGAACCGGTTTCCACCCCCCGCCTTCGCTGGAGGCATGCTTCACTTGAAAATGCTCTAGAGCATGCTGTGAAAAAGTGGAATCCGGTTTTTCAAAAAAAGCATGCGATAATAATAAGATAAGAGCATGATGTGCTTCCGTCTGAACACATCATGCTCTAGAGCATGCTGTGAAAAAGTGGAATCCGGTTTTTCACAAAAAAGCATGCGATA
>JADCCN010000014.1 GCA_020252645.1 Methylobacterium sp.
CGGCACGCCATGCGCCAACGGGAAAAACGGCGCGATCCGAGCCATTTGCCGCTCGCTCAACAAAAACAACCCGCTCATCAGAACCTCCTCGAAAGGGACTCTGAATCACATTCGTTCGCTGATTAATAGGTCCTGATCCTAAAGAAGCTTAATTTGTTCAACCATAAGGACGTTGTTCTGATTGAGCCTCGGAGCGTCAACAAACCGTCGGGTTCAAGGGCTTGAGCTGTGAGCGGAAAGGAGAAGATATCCGATTGCTTTGGAGAAACACCCTCGGCTTCGGGCTCGGAGCTACATTTCGAGGCCGCAGCGGCGGCGCTCCAGCGCCGAGACCATATGAAAGCCGAGCCTGCGGAACGGTTCCGGCGCGATGCGGCTCGCGCTGCCATAGGCGCCCGACACATCCTCCTGCGGGTTGCCCGTGACGATCATCTGGGCGAGGCGCTTGCCCAGGATCGTGCCCTTCACCACGCCCGAGCCGTTGCAGCCGGCCGAGCCATAGAGGTTCTCGTCCAGCCTCCCCCAGCGCGGCGAGCCGTTCATCGTCAGAGCCGTGGTGCCACCCCAGACAAATTCGAGCGACACGTGTTTCAATGCCGGAAAGCGACGGTGGAAGTTATCCGTCAGCACGCGACGCGCCTCGGCGCGCGCCACCGGCTTCTCGTAGGAATAGAGCGACCGCACGAGGAAGCGATCCTTCTCCACCCGCCGCAGGGTGGAGCCGAGGCGATGCGCCGGCAGCAATCCCCAGGTCGGTTCGCCCAGTTTCGCAGCGTCGGTTTCAGACATCGCTTCGCTGATCCCCGCAAAGGTGTAGATCATCACAATGCCATCGCGCCAATAGCCGAAATGCTTGATCGCCGGGTTGGTTGCGAGGATCACGGTCTCGGCCGAGATGCTGGAATCGGCCGTTTTCAGCGTCCACATGCGGCCCCGTTCGAGGCTGTTCACCGTCGAATTCTCAAAGAGCCGCACATTCGGCGGCAGGCTGTCCGCGAGGCCGCGCACGAGTTTCGCCGGCTGCAGCAGATAGCCCTCGGCGGTGCGGATGCCGCAGCGATAGTAGCGGCTGCCGGTGACAGCCTCCATGCCGGCAGCATCGAGCGCGACATGCTCGAACCCATGCGCCTTCGCCCCCTCGATCATGCCGCGCACCTTCTCCGCGCCGCGTGCGGTCGCCGCCCCGGTGATGCGCCCCACCCGTTCGATGTCGCAGGCGAAGCCGTGGGTTTCCATGGCCGAAAGCAACGCGGCGAAGCCCTCGGCCGTCAGCGCATTCACGCGCTCGGCACGATCCATCTGCGCAAGTGAGAGCCCGATCTTGCTGTCGCGCGAATTGGTGAAACCGGAATTTCGGCCCGAGGAGCCTTCGCCCACCTCCGTGCCTTCGAGCACGATGATCTCCGCCTCCGGCGCGAGTTCGGCGAGATGGCGAGCGGCGGCCAGGCCCGTATAGCCCGCGCCGACAACCGCATAGCGCGCCGAGAGCGCGCCACGCGCCGGAGGCTTCGGCGCGCGGCTTGGCAGCATGCGATTCCAGCCGCAGGGCTCGTGGTGGATGGGAAGAGGAGAGCGGGGCATCGGGCGGGGCATATCCATGGCTGACCGGCACTCGATCATATTCGGGACCGGCTGAAAACTGCCGTTTCCCTGAATGAACCGATCACAACTTTTGATATGACGTCGGCAAATCGTTTGATAGCCTCATGCGGCCTGGGGGAAGCTGGCAGGAGGGAATGTGCCGATCTCGATGGAAGCCTTTGCGCCCTCGCCTTCATTGCCGGAGGCGGTGGATGTTGCGATCATTGGCGGGGGAATCATCGGCATCACTGCTGCGCTGGAACTCGCCGAGCGGGGCGTTTCGGTCGCCGTCTGCGAGAAGGGCGATGTCGGGCACGAGCAATCCGGCCGCAACTGGGGCTGGGTGCGGGTGATGGGCCGCGACCCCGGCGAAATTCCCATGGCGCTCGAATCCCAGCGCCTGTGGGAGGCCATGGACAAGCGCATCGGCGCGGATGTCGGCTTCAGGCGATCGGGCATCGTCTATCTTGCGGATACCGAAGCCGGAATGGCAAAGCACGCGGAATGGCTGGGCCATGCCGCGCCCTACCAGCTTGGCACGCGCCTGTTGCGCGGCGCGGAGCTGGCCTCCGTGGTGCCGGGCATGAAGCGCAACTTCGCGGGCGGACTTTACACCCCGCTGGATGCGCGCGCCGAACCCTTCCGCGCCGTGCCGGCCATTGCAAAGCGTGTCATCGAACTCGGCGGCCACGTGCTCACGGGCTGCGCCGTGCGCGGGCTCGATATTCAGGGCGGGCGCGTCACGGGGGTCGTCACGGAAAGGGGCCGCATCCGCTGCCAGCGCGCGGTGCTCGCGGGCGGGGCCTGGAGCCGACTTTTCCTCGCCAATCTCGGCATTGATTTCCCCCAGCTCAAGGTGCGCGGCTCGGTGATGCGCACGAAGCCGATGGGCGGCACCCCGGAATTCGCCGTGGGCGCGAGCGACTTCGCCTTCCGCAAGCGCGCGGATGGCGGCTATTCCATCGCGCATCGCGGGGCGAGCGTGGCCGAGATCGTGCCCGACAGTTTCCGCCTGTTCGGGGATTTTGTCCCCGCCCTCGTCAAGCAGCGGCACGAATTGCGGCTGCGCGCGCGCCGCCATTTCCTTGATGAGTGGAACATGCCGCGGCGCTGGTCGCTGGACGAGAAAACGCCGTTCGAGGCCGTGCGCGTGCTCGATCCCGCGCCGGATCAGGGCATTCTCGACGAGGCGAAGCGCAATCTCGTTGCGGCTTTCCCGGCTTTCGCAGGCGCGGAGATTGCCGCGAGCTGGGCGGGCTTCATGGATGCCACGCCCGATGCGGTGCCGGTGATCGGGGAGGTGCCGCGCCTGCCGGGCTTCATCATCGCCACGGGCTTTTCCGGCCATGGCTTCGGCATCGGGCCGGGGGCAGGCCGGGCGGTGGCGGCGCTGGCGACGGGTGCCGCGCCGGGCCTCGACATGCGGCCTTTCCGGCTCGACCGGTTCGCCCGCCTCCAGCGCACAACCCACTGAAGCGATGGAGGGTATCCGCCCATGACAGATTTCGCAGCATGACCAGGATCGCGATTGTCGGCGGGGGGATCACAGGGCTGGCGACGGCCCATGCCCTTGCCGCGCGCGGCGCTTCGGTCTCGCTGTTCGAGGCGAGGCGGCTCGGCGCGATGGCCTCGACCTGGACGCTCGGCGGCGTGCGCCAATCCGGTCGCGACCCCGCCGAATTGCCGCTGGCGCGCTTAGCGATCGAACGCTGGTCGCGGCTGGATGAAGTGCTCGGCGCGCCGACCGGCTATCGTCGCAAGGGCAATCTTCGGCTCGCCCGCGACATGGCCGAGATTGAAACGCTGCGCACGATGGTCGCGGCGCAGCGCGCAAGGGGCCTGTCGCTGGAATTTCTGGAGAGCCGCGCGGATATCCGTGCCATAGCTCCGGCGATCGGCGAGGGCGTGCTGGCCGCGAGTTTCTGCGCGAGCGATGGCCACGCCGATCCCGATATGACGATCGCCGCCTATGCGACCGCGCTGAGCCGCATGGGCGTGACGATCGGGGAGGGCGCGCCCATCCATCGGCTCATCACGGAGAAGGGGCGGGTGACCGGGCTCGAAACGGCGGCGGGTATCGTGGAGGCCGATGCGGTGGTGCTCGCGGCGGGCATCCATGCGCCGGCCCTGCTTGCGCCGCTCGGGATCGATCTGCCGATGGCGGCGAAGCGCGTCTGCGTTCTGCGGACGGTGGCGGCAGCGCCGGCCTTCGAGCAGGTTTTCGGCGTCGCGAATGCGGATTGCGCCGGCCGGCAGGAGATCGGTGGCGCGTTCCGCATCACCACGGGCATCGGCGACTGGCCCGGCGACCCCGCGCGCTGGACCGAGGATGCCCTGCGCCCGCCGCTTTCGACAATCACGGAACTGATCGACCGCACCGTGCCCCTGCTGCCATTGCTGGGAGGTCTCGGCCTCGAGAAATGCTGGGGCGGGCTCATCGATCTTACGCCCGATGCGCTGCCGGTGCTCGATGCGCCGGCCGCATGGCCGGGCCTCGTCATCGGCGCGGGCTTTTCCGGCCATGGCTTCGGCATCGGGCCGGTCAGCGGGGAAATCCTCGCCGCGCTCGCCTTGCGGGAGGCCACACCTTTAGCGCTCGAACCCTTCCGCCTTGCGCGCTTCGCGAGCCTTTCGGGGCAGGCGCCCCTGGCCTTGCACGGATAAGAGCCATGCTGGACCCTGCCGGACGTGTCATTCTGGTTTCCGGCGCGAGCCGCGGCATCGGCCGTGCCATTGCCGAGGAACTCCACCGGCAGGGCTATGCCGTGAGCCTCGGCGTGCGAGACCCTGCGAAGCTCGCGGGCGAACTCGCGGGCCGGAATCAGGCGCGGCTTCACATCGCGCGCTTCATTGCCGAGGATTGGACGACGCACAGGAGCTGGATCGATGCGGCGGCGGCGCGCTTCGGCCGGATCGACGGGCTCGTGAACAATGCCGGCACGCATTCGAAAATGACACTCCGCGCGCCGGATGAGGCAGAACTGGATCGCGTCTGGGCCATCAACTGCAAGGCGCCGCTCAGCCTCATCCATTGCGCTCTGCCGCATCTCGAGGCGAGCGGGACGGGGCGGATCGTCAACATCGCCTCGCTCTCGGGCAAGCGCGTGCGCAACGACATGGTGGCCTACAACATGTCGAAATTCGCGCTGATGGCGCTGAACCACGCCGCGCGCCGCATCGGCTGGGAGAAGGGCGTGCGCGCCACCGCCATCTGCCCCTCGTTTGTTTCCACCGACATGTCGGTGGGCGCGACCTTCCCCTTCGACGAGATGACGACCCCGCAGGAGATCGCGCGGCTCGCGGCCACGGCCATCGGCCTGCCGAACAATGCGGTCGTCGCGGAAATGCTTGTGAACTGCCGGCTCGAGGATACTCTGTAACCCAAGGGCGGCGCGAGACTGCCAGAAACGAAGGAGAGACAGGATGAGGAAATCATGGCTTCTGGGGAGCGCGGTCGCGGCTCTCCTGTGTGCGGGGCCCGCGCTCGCGCAGAAAACGACGCTGATCGTGGGCATGCAGACGCAGGATGCGGGCGTGCTCGATCCGCATCTCAATTCCGGCACGCCCGGCAAGGCGCTGATGAACTGGATGTTCAACGGCCTTGTGCGCATCAAGCCGGGTCAGGCCTCGCCGGACTATATCGAGCCGGATATCGCCGAGAGCTGGACCTCCTCGCCCGATGGCAAGGAATGGACCTTCAAGCTGCGCCAGGGCGTGCAATGCCACCATGATGGCGGCGAATTCACCTCGGAAGATGCGGTCTATTCGCTGAACCGCGCCGCCACGAAGGAGACTTCCACCTTCTCCTCGGATTATGCCGCCTTCGACAAGGTGGAGGCGGTGGACAAATACACCGTCAGGATCACGCTGAAGAACGCCATTCCGAGCCTGCTGGGGCAGGTGATGAACTACCATGGCGGCAACATGGTGTGCAAAAAGGCCGCGGAAGCCCTGGGCAAGGATGGCTTCGGCAAGAAGCCGACCGGCACCGGCCCCTTCATGTTCGCGGAATATGTGCCGCAGCAATATGTGAAGCTCGTGGCGAACCCGAAATACTTCCGCGGCGAACCGAAGCTCAAAGAGATCCTCTATCGCTTCATCCCGTCCGACGCCGCGCGTGACCTCGCGCTGCAGGCCGGCGAGATCGACCTGATGATCGGCCGGCAGGAGCAGGCCTGGGTGGATCGTGTCAGCCGCACCCCTGGATTGAAGGTGATCACCTTCGGACCGGCGGAGATGTCGGTGATTCATCTCAACATGATGCAGCCGCCGCTCGACAATCTGAAGGTGCGCCAGGCCGTGGCGCATGCCATCGATCGCGCGGGCATCCATCGTTTCCGCGGCGTTTCGATCTCCCGGCCGGCGGTGTCTGTGGTGCCCTCGGGCTATTTCGGCACGCATGAAACGGCGCCGCTGCTGCCGCATGACATCAACAAGGCGAGGGCGCTTCTCACCGAAGCCGGCTTCCCCAATGGCATCACGCTGAAGGCGATCCACACCACCCTGCCGGGCATGATGGGCTTCATGGAGGCAACCCAGGCCCAACTGAAGCGCGCGGGCATCAATCTCGACATCACGCCCGTGGAGCACCCGACCTTCCACCAGCAGATCCGGCAGGATCTTTCGCAGGTCGTGCATTTCCAGGCGGCGCGCTTCCCCATCGCGGATGTCTATCTCACGCAGTTCTTCCATTCGCGCTCGATCGTGAAGACGCCAACGGCCGTGACGAACTTCTCGCATTGCAAGGTGGCGGATGCGGAAATCGATGCCGCCCGCACCGAGCAGGACCAGGCAAAGCAGGTGGCGCTCTGGAAGGCTGCGCAGGAGAAGATCATCGCCGAGGTCTGCGCCGTTCCGGTGAACGAGATGCTGATGAACTGGGCGCATCGCGACAATCTCGACCTTGGCTATGAGCTGAAGGGCTCGCTGAACCTCGGCCCGCCGATCACCGAGAACACGCGCTTCACGCGGTGATGCATATCCGGGCGGGCCAGAGGGCCCGCCCTTTCTTTCCCGGGGGTTCAGGGCCGGAATGGGTGCCTTTCTCGTCAAGCGTCTGATGTTCGCGATTGTCACGCTGTTTGCCGTGCTGACGCTGGTTTTCATCGTCATCCGCATCGTGCCGGGCGATCCGGCTCTGGTGATCCTCGGCGATCAGGCGGATGCCGCCGCGATCGCCGCGCTGCAGAAGCGCCTCGGGATCGACCGGCCGCTTTTCGAGCAATACATCTCCTTCCTCGCCGGTGCCGTGCGCGGTGACTGGGGCACGTCGCTGGTCACCGGCCGGCCGGTTCTGGTCGAGGTGATGGCCGTGCTGCCCTGGACGCTCGAACTGACGGCGGTGTCGCTCGTTCTGGGTGCGGCCGTCGGCGTGCCGCTCGGCGCCTGGGCGGCGATCAACCGCAATCGCATGCCCGATTACGTCACACGAATCCTCTCGCTGATCGGCTTGTCCTTCCCGCCCTTTGTCTCGGCAATCCTGCTGCTGATCGGTTTCTCGCTGGCCCTGCGCTGGTTCCCGGTCATCAGTTCCAATCGCGGCACGCCCTGGGAGTGGTTCCAGTCCATCGCGCTGCCGGCCGTCAATCTCGGGCTCATCATGGCGGCCTATATCACGCGCGTGACGCGCTCGGCGATGCTCGAGGTGATGCAGGAGGATTATGTGCGCACCGCTCGCGCCAAGGGCGTGCCGTGGCGTGTCATCGTCTGGCGGCACGCGCTGAGGAATGCGCTCATCCCCGTGGTGACGATCGTGGGGCTCTATCTCTCGATCCTCATCGGCAATTCGGTGCTGACGGAGATCGTCTTCAATCGCCCCGGCCTCGGAAAGCTGATCATCGGGGCGTTGAGCCAGCGCGATTACATGATGCTCCAGGGCATGATGGTGATCTACACGCTGATCGTGGTGGTGGTGAACATGCTGACGGATATCGTTTATGCGATCGTCGATCCAAGGGTAAAGCTCTCATGAGCCACTCGATCCACGACGCTCCCGCCGCTTCGCCCGGCCGCTATCGCTGGCTTACGACGACCATCCGCGCCTTCAATGCCAACAAGACCTCGTGGCTGGGCCTCGCGGTGTTCCTGATCGTCCTGCTGCTTGCGATCCTCGCGCCCTGGATATCCCCGCATGATCCGGTGGAGCAGGATGTCTTCTCGAAGCTGAAGGCGCCCTTCGACACTTACTATCTCGGCACGGATTATTTCGGCCGCGATATCCTCTCGCGCCTGCTCTACGGCGCGCGCATCTCGCTCGTGATCGGCATCGCCTCCACGGCGATCGCACTGGTCATCGGCTCGGCCATCGGCATCATCGCCGGCTGGTATGGCGGGCGGCTCGACATCATCGTGATGCAGATGATGGACATGCTGCTCGCGTTCCCCTCACTCATCCTCGGGCTCATCCTCGTGGCGATGCTCGGCCCCTCGGTGACGAATATCGTGATCGCGATCGCCATCACCTCCATCCCTTCCTTCGCCCGCATCGCCCGCGCGCCCACGATCGCCATCAAGGAGCGCGAATTCATCGATGCCGGGCGTTCGCTGGGCTTCTCGGATGCGCGACTGATGCTGCGCCACGTGCTGCCGAACATCTTCCCGGAAATCCTCGTCATGGGCTCGCTCTGGCTCGCCAGCGCCATCCGCACGGAAGCCTCGCTCGCTTTTGTCGGTCTCGGCGTGAAGCCGCCCATCCCCACCTGGGGCGGGATGATCCGCGAGGGCTTCGAGAACATTCTCGACAGCTACTGGCTGGTGCTCGCGCCGAGCATCGCGATCCTCCTCGTGGTCTTTGCGCTGAACATCCTCGGCGACGGCCTGCGCGACGCCATCGACCCCAAGCTGAAGGGCGAGCGATGAGCGCGCCGCTTCTCTCGGTCGAGAACCTGCGCACCTCCTTCCGCGTGGGCCGCGAATGGCGCGACGCGGTGGATGATGTGAGCTTCGCCGTGAGCGCCGGCGAGACACTCGCCATCGTGGGCGAAAGCGGCTCGGGCAAGAGCGTCACCGCACTCTCGATCATGCGATTGATCTCGCCCATCAATGGCCGGATTTCCGGCTCCATCCGCTTCGAGGGGCGCGACCTGCTCGCGCTGCCCGAGGAGGAGATGCGCGCCGTGCGCGGCAACGCGATCTCCATGATCTTCCAGGAGCCGATGACGAGCCTGAACCCGGTTCTCACGGTTGGCAAACAGATCTGCGAGGCCTTGCAATATCACCGCGCGATGGATTCATCCGCCGCGAAGGCCGAGGCGATCCGCATCCTCGATCGCGTGCGCATCCCCGCCGCCGCCCAACGCTTCGGGGAATATCCGCATCGCCTTTCGGGGGGCATGCGCCAGCGCGTGATGATCGCCATGGCCTTGGCCTGCCGCCCGAAAATCCTCATCGCGGATGAGCCCACCACCGCGCTCGACGTGACCATCCAGGCGCAGATCCTCGATCTCATCAAGGCCCTGCAGGATGAGGAGGGCATGGCCGTCATCTTCATCACACACGACATGGCGGTGGTGGCGGAAATCGCCGATCGTGTCGCGGTGATGTGGAAGGGCAAGAAGCACGAGGATCGCCCGGCGGCGGAACTCTTTGCGAGCCCGCGCCATGGCTATACCAAGGCCTTGCTGGCCGCCGTGCCGAAGCTGGGCGAAATGGATGCCCATCCCCGCCCCCTGCGCTTCGCCGTGATCGACCCCAATACCGGCGATACCCGCGTGCCGCCCGAACTCGCCGCCGATACCGTGAGTGCCGAGCCTGCGCCACTGCTCGAAGTGAAGGGCCTGACCACGCACTTCCCCATCCGCAAGGGCGTGTTCGGCCGGCTCGCGGGCCGCGTCCATGCGGTGGAGAATGTCTCGTTCCAGCTGAGGAAAGGCGAGACACTGGCGTTGGTGGGCGAATCCGGTTGCGGAAAATCCACCACGGGGCGCTCGATCCTGCGGCTCGTGGAACCCACGGGGGGCGTGGTGCGCTTCGCCGGCGAGAATGTGGGCGCGCTGGATCGCTCCGGCCTGCAGGTGATGCGCCGGCGCATGCAGATGATCTTCCAGGACCCTTTCGCGAGCCTCAACCCGCGCAAGATGGTGGGCGCGGCCATCGCGGAGCCGATGATGGTCCACGGACTTTCGAGCCCAAGGGAGGCGGAGGAGCGCACGGCCTCTTTGCTGAAGCGCGTCGGCCTGCTGCCGGATATGGGGCAGCGCTATCCGCATGAATTCTCGGGCGGGCAGCGCCAGCGCATCGCGATTGCCCGCGCGCTTGCGCTGTCGCCGGAAATGGTGGTGGCGGATGAGGCCGTCTCCGCGCTCGATGTCTCGGTGAAGGCGCAGGTTCTGAACCTGATGCTGGATCTTCAAGCCGAACTCGGCCTTGCCTATCTCTTCATCAGCCACGACATGGCGGTGGTGGAGCGCGTGGCCCATCGGATCGCGGTGATGTATCTCGGGGAGATCGTGGAAATCGGCCCGCGCGCCGAGGTGATGCGCAACTCCGCGCATCCTTACACCCGCAAGCTGCTCTCGGCGGTGCCTGTGCCTGATCCCGCGCGGCGCCGCAAGCGCGGCGGCGTTTGCGTGGAGGAACTGCCGAGCCCCATCCGCGCGCCGGTTTGGCGCGCGCCGCGCACGCGCATGGAAGAGGTCAGCCCCGGTCATTTCGTCCAGGTGGTGCTGGATTGAGGAACAGGCGAATCGCGCGGAAACAGGAGGAAAAATGGCGCGCGTGAGAGGATGGAGCCGGCAAACGTGATGTGCTTGTTCTTCGCTGCTTTCGGGGGCAGGACCGATGAAAATCGGGTGCGAAGCTGGTTTTCGGGGGCCTGAGGCAGGATGGCGATAACCGGGTTTTTCCCGCTGATCCATACTCAGCGTTTCACGCTGCGCGCGATCTGGTCTGCGATCAGCCGCGCAACGGAAGCGGCCTGCTCGACAGCGAGGAGATGTGCGGCGGGGTTCAGGACAGCAAGGCGCGCATGGCGAAGCTGGTCGCGCAGGAATTCAGACATCGAAACCGGCGTCGCAGGGTCCTGCTGTCCGGCGACAACAAGGGTCTGAACCGAGATATCCGGCAACAGCGCGCGAAGGTCCATCCGCGCAATGGCCTCGCAGCAGGCGGCATAGCCCTCTGCGTCATTCGTGACGAAATCTCGTGAAATCACGCCAATCGCCGACGGATTGGCCTCGAGATAACCCGGGGTGAACCAGCGCTCGAGCGTTGCCGCGAGAATCGCTCCGGTCCCCTCGCGCCGGACAAGCGCGGCGCGATCGAGCCAGGCTTGCGCGGGCGGCATATGCGCCGTGGTCGCCATCAGCGTGAGCGAAGCCAGCCGGTGCGGATAGAGGGCAGCCAAAGCCTGCCCGGTCATGCCACCGAGCGACAACCCCGCAAAATGCACGCGCTCCAGCGCGAGATGATCGAGGATAGCGATCGCATCCTCCGCAAGATCGGCGATTTCGAATGCCGCCCGGCCCTTCCTGCGGGAGGCGCCGTGGCCGCGTGTATCGTAGCGGATGCAGCGAAAATCCGGTGCGAGTTCCTCCACGACGGCATCCCACATGCGGTGGGTAGTGCCGAGCGAGTTGGAAAACAGGATGGCAGGCCGATCGGGCGGGCCTGCCTCCGTGACGAAAAGGGTCGCCGAGGGCGTTTCAATGAAGGGCATCGATCAGACGCCCAGATGCTTTTCGAGGATCTCGGGCCGCGCCGCCAGGGCGGCCGGTGCATCATCGAAAACGATTTCACCCCTGGCCATGATGACCATGCGGTCCGCCACCCTGGACAGCGAGCGGTGATCCTTGTCGACCACGATGGTCGCGATCCCCTCTTCGCGGATGATGCCAAGGGTTTTCCAGATTTCCTGCGCGATCAGCGGCGCGAGGCCTTCCGTGGCCTCATCGAGCAGGATGAGATCGGGATTGGTCATCAGCGCGCGGCCGATCGAAAGCATCTGCTGCTCGCCGCCGGAGAGCTGGTGACCACCATTCATGCGACGTTGATGGAGGCGCGGGAAGACCTCGAAAACACGATCCAGCGTCCAGCGGCGCTGCCCGGCTACACCGGCGCGGGCGGACATCGTGAGATTTTCGACCACCGAGAGCGAGCCGAACACGCCGCGCCCTTCCGGCACGTAAGCCACGCCGGCGCGGGCGATGTCCTCCGGCGCGCTGCGCAAGGTACTGGAACCGGCAAGGCGGATCTCGCCGCGCCTGTCCGCGATGAAACCCATGACGGATTTCATGAGCGTGGTCTTGCCCATGCCGTTCCGGCCGATCAGCGCGATCTGCTCGCCGCGCCGCACTTCAAGATCGAGGCCGTAAAGCGCCTGGCTTGCCCCGTAGAAACTTTGAAGTCCGCTGATGGAGAGAAGCATGCTCATGCCGCCACCTCATGATCCCCGAGATAGGCCATGCGAACGGCCGGGTGGTTGCGCACATGGTCAGGCGAGCCGGAAGCGATCACCTTGCCGTCGGCCATCACGGTCAGGCGGTCGGCGAGCGCGAAGACGGCATCCATGTCATGCTCCACCAGCAGCACGCCCCTGTCCTGTTTCAAAGAGCGGATGAGCGCGATCATCCGCAGGGCCTCCGCCTGGCCCATTCCGGCCAGCGGCTCATCGAGCAGGATGACCTTGGGGTCGGTTGCAAGCACCATCGCGATCTCGAGCTGGCGCTGCTCGCCATGGCTCATGAAGCGGGCGATCGTGCCGGATCGTGCCTGAAGCCCCGTGGCGACAATTGCCGCGCGGGCCGCTTCGTTCACCGCGTCATCGTGCTGAACGTCTCCCAGCATCCGCAAGGCATGGCCGGATTTCGCCTGTGCGGCGAGACGCACATTCTCGAACACGGTGGAGCCCATGAAGATGGTCGTCTTCTGGTAGGAGCGCCCGACCCCCGCCATGGCGCGCAGATTGGGCTTCAGCTCCGTGATCTCGTGATCGCCGAGGCGGACCTCGCCCTCCGAGACCGGGATATCACCGGAAAGCAGGTTGATCAGCGTTGATTTGCCGGCACCGTTCGGGCCAATCACCGCGTGCACCTCGTTCCGGTGGATCGCGAGCGAAACATCCGACACCGCCTTCAGCCCACCGAAGCGCCGGTGGAGCGAGCGCGCCTCCATCATGATCTCAGACATGCTGGAAATCTCCCTTGGTTTCGACCTTCGGGGGCGCGGCCGGCGCAGCCGGACGCCTGGCGTTGGGATCGGCCGGGGGATCAGCCGAAACCGGCTCGTCATCCTCCCGGCGCGGCCGGAGGAGTTCCGCCAGCTGGCGGATGCCGCCCGGCAGCGCGAAGACGATTCCGATGATGATCAGCCCCTTGATCAGCTTCCAATGCTCGAAGCTGCTTTTCAGCACTTCCTCGAGGCCGATCAGCGCGAAGGCGCCGATCACCGGGCCGAGCACGGAACTCATGCCGCCGAGCACCACCATCACCAGCACCGTCGCCGAGAGGTGCCATCCCAGCATCTGCGGTGCCACGAAGCCGAATTGCGCCGCGGAGAGATAGCCCGCGAGCCCGGCGATCATCGCGGAAACCACAAAGGCCACGAGGCGCAAACGGAAGACCGGAAAACCCAGCGACAGCGCCCGCTTCTCGTTGTCGCGCGCGGCCTGCAAGGCATGGCCGAAGGGCGATTTCACGATCGCCATGATCAGCAGGATGGCACCGACCAGCATCGCCAGCACCAGCCAGTAGAAGCTGCGGGTCTGTTCGAGATCAAGGAGCGGAAGGCCGGCGATGGCGATCTCGGGCTTGAAATAGATGTACATGCCATCCGAGCCGCCACCGATCCTGGTGTCATGGAAGAGATAGAAGAGCATCTCGCCGAAAGCGAGTGTGACCATGATGAAGTAGATGCCCCGCGTGCGCAGCGAGAGCGCTCCGATGATCGCCGCGACCACCGCAACCGCGAGAAGCGCCACCGGCAGCGAGAGCCAGAACGAGGCGCCTCCGCTCTCGGGTGTCATGAAGCCGAGCATGTAGCCCGCAAGCCCGAAAAAAGCGGCGTGGCACAGGCTGACAAGGCCGCCATAGCCGACGACGAGGTTGAGCGAGAGCGCCACCATGCCCATCAGCATCGCCTTGCTCGCGAACTGGACATAGTAGTTCGGCGCAAGGAGCGGCAGGGCCGCGGCGGCGATCAGGATGAGCGCGACAAGCCCGCGCAGCATGGTCGGATGAAGCCGGATCATCTCAGTTCCCCTTTCCCATCAGGCCATTGGGACGCCAGAGCAGGATGCCCGCCATCAGCACATAGATGAGGATCGACGAGAATTGCGGGAAGAAGACCTTCCCGAATGTATCGGTGAGGCCGATCATCAGCGCGCCGATTGCCGCCCCCGCGACCGAACCGATTCCGCCGAGCACAACCACCACGAAGGAGAGGATCAGCATGCCGTCGCCCATGCCGGGGAAGACCGTCGAAATCGGCGAGACGAGAATGCCGCCCAAAGCCGCCAGCGCGATGCCGCCGGCGAAGACATAGCGGTTCACCTTATCGAAGGGGATGCCGAGCGCGCGCGTCATGTCGCGGTTCTCGGCCCCGGCGCGGATGATCATCCCGAGGCGCGTGCGCTGGATCATATAGAAGATCAGCCCGGCCAGAACGAGGCAAACCACGCAGAGCGCGATGCGATAGACCGGATAGGAGAGGATGTCCGTGAGCTGGATTGAACCCTTCAGCCAGGCGGGCGGCGCCACGGAATGCACATCCTTGCCGAACAGGATCTGCCGCACTTCATCTATCACGAGGATCAGCCCGAAGCTCAGAAGCACCTGCGCGAGGTGATCGCGCCCGATCATCCGCTTGACGAAGATCTCCTCCAGCAGGAGCCCGAGCACGAAGGAAATCGCCACGCCGCCGATCAGTGCCAGCATGAAGCTGCCGGTATGGGCCGCGATCCACCAGGCGAGATAGGCGCCGAGCATGTAGAAGGCCCCATGGGCAAGGTTGATGACGCCGAGAATGCCGAAAACGAGCGTCAGCCCGCTGGCGACCAGAAACAGCACAAGCCCGTATTGCAGGCCGTTCAGCAGTTGAACGGCAAAGGTCAGCGCATCCATGGCGCGGCATCCTTGCATGCGAGGGAAGGGAACCGGGGGCGCGGGGAGAACGGCCTCAGCTGACACGGCAGCCCCGTGCCGGATCGTTCACCGCCTGCCCGGCGACGGAAACGAGTTCATTCCGGCCGTTGCGAACCTCACGCAGGTAGATGTTCTGAACCGGGTTGCCGGCCGCGTTGAAGCTCAACGGGCCACGCGGGCTGTCGATCTTCGCGGTGCGCATGGCGCGCACCACATCGTTGCGGGCCGCCCAATCGCCCTTCACCGCCTTCAGGCCCTCGTTCAGCAGCGCGCCGGCATCATAGCCCTGCACGGCATAGATATCGCCATCCGCACCGGTCCTGGCCTTGAAATCCGCGAGGAACTTGCGATTGGCCGCGTTGTCGAGGTCATCGGCATAATGGAGCGTGGTGCGCAGGCCATTGGCGCTCTCGCCCTGCGCAGGGATCGTGCCATCGGTAAGGAAGCCCGCGCCATAGAGCGGGATCGACTTGTTGAGCCCGGCCGCGGCGTAATCCTTCACGAATTTCACGGCGCCACCGCCGGCAAAGAAGGCGAAGACGGCATCGGGCTTCAGCGTGGCGAGGCGGGTGATCAGCGCCTGGAATTCCACTTCCGGGAACGGCAGCGCGAGATCCTCGACCACCGTGCCGCCCGCCTTCTTGAAGCCCTCGCCGAAAGCACCCACCATCTGCTGGCCCGCCGCATAGCGCCAGGTGATCGTCGCAACCTTGCGATGGCCCGCATCGAACATCACCTTGCCCATCGGCTCGCAGACCTGCCAGTTCGAGAACGAGGTGCGGAAGATGTTCGGCGCGCACATCGGCCCGGTCGCCTCGTTCACGCCCGCATTGGGGATGACCAGCATCGTGTTGGTGTCACGCGCGACCTTGACCATGGCCATCGCGACGCCGGAATGCACTGTGCCCACCACCACATCGACCTTCTCGCGGCCGACAAGGCGGTTCATGTTGTCGGTCGCGGTCTCGGGTTTTGATTCATCGTCGACCTGCACGAATTCGATCCGCCGGCCGCCGAGCGAGCCGCCCTGCTGCTCGACATAAAGCCGGAAGCCGTCATCAATGAACTTGCCCAGCTTCGCGAAGGTGCCCGAATAGGGGAGCATGAAGCCCACCTTCAGCGGCGCTCCTTGCGCGATCGCCGGCGTCGGAAAGCGAAAGGCCGAGGCCGCCGTCAAGAGCCCCGCCGTGCCCAGAAGCAGCGAGCGGCGGTTCAGCGACGAGGCTGAGGAAATCATACGTGACATGGCAGTCCCTCCTGCAATCTGGCGAGCAGTGTTCGTGACCGGGACCGGCTGATTTGCACATTCTGGCCCCTCCCGTTTGGGCGTTTTCCCGAGGAAGACGCTAGAAGCTGAGGACCGGAAACAACAGGATCGATTGAGTGTATCTTCATACCCTTGAGGTATGGACTACGACGGATTCGCCGGAAAACGGGGCAAACAACAGAAAAGCGCGCCAATGGGCGCGCTTTCAAGTCATGCCTTGCTTGTGAGGTATGCAATCAGGCCGCGCGAAGCCCCAGGATCGTGCGCGCCTCGGCAGGTGTCGCGGGTGCCCGGCCATGGCGACGAATCGCCTCCACAGCGCCCGAGACCAGCTCGGCATTGCCGTTGGCGAGGCGATCCTTGGTGATGCGAATGTTGTCCTCGAGGCCGGTGCGCACGGCATCCGCGCCGCGCGCTAGCGCCCATTCCATCACGCTCGCCTGATACCGGCCGATGCCGGCTGCGGTCCAGGTCGCACCGGGAATGACGCGACGGGTTTCCGCCAGCAGGATATCGAGCAGGTGCTCGTCCGGCGGCATGGCGTTCTGCACGCCCATCACGAATTGCACATGCGGCCGCGTGGACATCAAACCGGCCTCGATGAGGCTCTTCGCGCCATGGATGTGCGACAGATCGAAGATCTCGATTTCCGGTGCGATGTCATGGGTCTTCATCCGGGTCGCAAGATCGGTCACCAGCGTGGTGTGGTTCTCGTAGACGATGGTGGGGAAATTGACCGAGCCCGTCGAAAGCGACGCCATGTCCGGCCGATGCACGAGGCTCAGGCCGCGCTGGGCGGGGTCGCGCCCGCGCCCGCCGGTCGAGAACTGGATGATCATGCCCGGGCAATATTTGCGCACGCCCGCCTGCACCTCGGCGAAGCGCGCGGGATCGGATGACGGGCTCTCGTCATCGTCGCGCACATGGATATGCACCAGCGTCGCTCCGGCCTCGAAAGCCGCGTGGGTGGATTCGATCTGCTCTGCCGGCAGAACCGGCAGGGTCGGATTATCCTTCTTGCGCGGCACGGAGCCCGTGATGGCGACCGCGACAACAACGGGTTTCGTATTCATGGCTTACCCCTGATCGCCGCCGCCAACCGGCAGGACCGTGCCGGTGATGTAGGATGCCGCATCGGAAGCCAGAAACAGGATCGCGGCAGACATCTCGCGGAGCAATCCGTATCGCTTCATGGGGCTGGAGCGGATGGTCTGGTCGACCACTTCCTGCATCCAGGCCTTGTCCTGCGGGGTCTGCTTGGCCGCGTTGCGCGGAACCTTGCGCGGCGGCGCGGTGGTGCCGCCGGGGGCGACGGCGTTGATGCGGATGTTGCGTGCGCCGATCTCGAAGGCCATCGAGGCCGTCAGCGCGTTCACCGCTCCCTTCGCGGCGGAATAGGGGATGCGGTTGATGCCTTTGGTTGCAATCGACGAGACATTCACGATCGCGCCGCGGTTCTGCGCATACATGTAGGGCAGAACGGCCCGGCAGCCCCAGAGCGTGGGATAGAGCGAGCGGTTGATCTCCGCCATGATCTCATTTTCACCGAACTCCTCGAAGGGCTTCATCCAGATGGCCCCGCCGACATTGGTGATGAGCACATCAATCGCGCCATAGGTGCGGAAGGCCTTCGCCATGGCCTGCTCGTTGCCCGACCAGGTTTCGAGATCGGCCTCGAGCGACTGGGCCTGCCCCTGACCGTGCACCTTGTTGATCTCTGCCGCCACCTCATGGACGAGCGGCGAACGATCGACCAGCGTGAGGCGCGCGCCATCGGCTGCGGCTTCGAGCGCCACCTGCTTGCCGATGCCCTGCGCCGCACCGGTGACGAGCATGCTCTTCGTATGGAACCGCGCGGGCGTCGTCATCACTTGCTCCAATTCCTTACCTGGCTTCGGCGGGGTTGAACTTCTCGAAATGGAAGCTGGCGGGTTTCACGCCCTTTTCCGCGAGGTAAGCGCGGACGGCGTCCACCATGGGCGGCGGACCGCAGAGATAGAGATCGACATGGCCGGAATGGAGCGCGGCATCCGGCAGGTGGTGGGTCACATAGCCCTTGCGCTCATGCGCCGAAGCCGGGTCTGCCACGACGGTCACATAGGTGAAGCCCGGAATGGCCGCCGCGAAAGTCGCGAGCTTCGCCGTTTCGACGAGATCGGCATCGTTTGTCACGCCATAGATCATGTGGATCGGCTGCCCGGTTTCCTTTTGCCGGAGCGATTCCAGCATGGCGAGGAAGGGCGCGAGGCCTGTTCCGCCGGCAAGGAACAGCAGCGGGCGCGTCACGTCGCGCAGGTAGAAGCTGCCGATCGGCCCTGTCAGCGTGAGCGCGTCACCCGGCTTGGCGTTGCCGGCGAGGTAGCCCGACATCAACCCGTTGGGGATGTTGCGAACCAGAAACTCCACGATTCCATCCCTCGGCATGGAGGAGAAGGAATAGGAGCGGGTCTGGCTCGTGCCGGGCACCGAGACGTTCACATATTGCCCCGGCAGGTAGGAGAGCTGGCTCGCATCCTTCACCTTGACCGCAAAGCCGATGCTCGTCGGCGAAAGCTGGCGAACCTCCACCATCTCGCCAGCCATGGCGGCGGGCTTCACCTTGCAGGCCGTGGAGGCGGCGGGGATGCGGATCACGCAATCCGATTTCGCCTTCATCTGGCAGGTGAGCACGAAGCCCTCACGCGCCTCGTCCTCGGTCATCGCGTCCTCGATATAGGAGCCAAGGGAATAATCCCCGCTTTCGCATTGGCATTTGCAGGTGCCGCAGGCGCCATCCCGGCAATCCATGGGGATGTTCACGCCGACGCGATAGGCCGCGTCGGCCACGAGTTCATCGGCGCGCGCCTCGATGAAGCGCGTCACGCCGTCCTCGAAGTTCAAGGCGATGCGATGCATGGCGGCGCCCTCCCGGCACCCCGCTCCTGCGGCGGGTCAGATGTGGTAGATATCGACGACGTGGTGGATGTAATCGTTCTTGAGAACGACCTTCTTGGCCGTGATCAGCGGCCGCTCGCCCGAGACATCGAGCGTGTAGAACGACGTGCCGAAATAGCTGTCGGTGGTCTTGTAGCGGAAGCTGAGGTTGAACCAGTTGAAGCGCAGCTTCGCCACGCCGCCCCCCTGTTCCAGGATCTCGACATTCGAGATATTGTGCGAGGTGCGCGGCTCGGGCAGCGAAGTGGCCGAGGAGCGCTCGGTTCTGATGCGGAAAACACGATCCTCGAGGCCCTGCTTGGAGCCGTAATAGATCAGCGAGATCTCGCTCTGCGGGTCTTCGGTCAGCAGGTCGTCATCGTCCCAGGCCGGCATGTGGAAGGTTGCGTTCGGCGCATAATGCGCGAGCCAGCCATCCCAGTCGCGGTCGTCGAGGCAGCGCGCCTCGGCATAAAGGAAGGCCTGGATTTCTTCGATTCCGAGTTCGCGCGCCTGGGGCACGGCCTTGAGAACGGCAGACATGACGTCTCTCCTTGAGCGTTTCCTGAAAGGTGGGATGGGGCGGGCCGCTTCCTGTGGCGGCCCGCTTGCCCGTCATTCGGCGGCGATGGCCTTGGCGGCATCGGCGGCGCGCTGGTCCTTGCGAAGGCCATCGATCAGCGCCTGCTTCCAGTAGGCGTGCTGCACCACGAACAGACCTTCATCCTCGGTCTTCCTGCCCGAGAGCAGCGGCTTCATGCCGATCGATTCCGCATCGGCATCCGCACCCTTGATCCAGTGCGTGGCCCCGCGGGAAAGGTCGTTCCACTGGGTATTGCGCGCACCATAGCCGATCTGGCAGGAGCGGAATTCCTCGAGATCGTCCGGTGTCGCCATGCCCGAGGCGTTGAAGAAATCCTCATATTGGCGGATGCGGCGGGCACGGGCTTCCGCGCTCTCGCCCTTGGGCGCGATGCAATAGATCGTCACTTCCGTCTTATCGACCGAAATGGGGCGATACATGCGGATCTGCGAGGAGAACTGATCCATCAGGAAGACGTTCGGGTAGAGGCAGAGGTTGCGGCTCTTCTCGATCATCCAATCCGCGCGGGCCTTGCCGAAGGCTTCCGTCAGTTCCTCGCGGCGCTCCCAGTTCGGGCGGTCCTGCGGGTTCGACCAGTTGGTCCAGAGCAGCAGGTGGCCATATTCGTAGGAATAGAAGCCCCCGCCCTGCTTGGCCCATCCGCCGGCATCCATGGCGCGGATATCGTCCTTGCCGGCCGCCGCCTTGCGGGCTTGCGTTGTGGCCGCATAATTCCAGTGCACGGAAGAAACATGGTAGCCATCGGCGCCATTCTCGGCCTGGAGCTTCCAGTTGCCGTCATAGATATACTGCGAATTGCCACGCAGCACCTCGAGCCCTTCCGGCGACTGATCGACGATCAGATCGATGATCTTGCGCGCTTCACCGAGATATTCCTCGAGCGAAACCACATCATCGCTGAGCGATCCGAACAGGAAGCCGCGATAGCTCTCGAAGCGCGCGAGCTTCTGGAGATCATGGCTGCCATTCTTGTTGAAGCTCTCGGGATAGCCAGCGCCATCCGGGTCCTTCGCCTTGAGGAGCTTGCCGGTGTTGTTGAAGGTCCAGCCATGGAAGGGGCAGGTATAGGTTGATTTGTTGCCCCGCTTGTGCCGGCAGATCATCGCGCCGCGATGCGAGCAGGCATTGAGGAAGGCGTGGAGCTTTCCGTTGCGATCCCGCGAGATTACGATCGGCTGGCGGCCGATATACCCCGTGATGTAATCGTTGTTGTTGGGGATCTGGCTCTCATGGGCGAGATACACCCAGTTTCCTTCCCAGATATATTTCATTTCGAGTTCGAAATACTCTGGATCGGTGAAGATTTCCCGCTTGCAGCGGAAATTGCCGGTGGCTTCGTTATGTTCCACCGAAGCCTCGAGCCGTGCGATCATCGCCTCGGACATGGTCGTTCTCCCTTGGGAATGGCTTGGAACGGGAGCCGCCCTGGGCGGCTCCTGTTTCGCTGGATTTCAGGCCGCGATCACATGCTCGCGGTCGACGATCGTCGTCGGCGCGCCGGCCTTCTCGCGCACCAGCGCGATGTCGAACCTGGCGCGGGCGAAGGGGCGGTTCACGCCCGCCTTGCGGATCTCGTCGGCATCGGTCACGCGTTCGAGCGTCACGATCAGTTCGTCACGGGTGCCGAAGGCGAAATCGGTGTGGAGATACTTGTCGCCTGTGAAATTGAACTGCGTGGTGAGCTTGCGGAAGCCCGGCGCGGTCACGAAGAAATGCACATGGGCGGGGCGCTCGGCATGGCGGCCCAACGCGTTCATCAGCGTGCGGGTGCAGCTTTCCGGCGGGCAGCCATAGCCGTTCGGCACGATGGTGCGGGCGAGATAGCGGCCCTTCGCATCGGTCTCGATGCGGCGGCGCAGGTTGTAGGGGGCCTGCTCGCCATCGATGAAGGAATAGCCCCCCTTCGAATTGGCGTGCCAGAGATCGACAATCGCGCCCGGCACGACATGGCCGTTCTCGTCACGCACCTGGCCGGAGATGAACATCACCTCGCCGGGATCGGTGCCGTCATCCATGCGGGCCTCGCCCTTGGTAAGCGGCGCGCCGGCGACATAGAGCGGGCCTTCGATGGTGCGCATCGTGCCGCCCTTGATGCCCGCGAGGCGTTCGGCCTCATCGAGCCTGAGGTCGAGGAAATGCTCCAGCGCCACGCCGGGAACCATGAGGCCCGGCTCGTTGTTCTTCGCGGTCTGGCTCAGGAAGCCGACAGCGGCCCAGAACTCATCCATGGAGACATCGCATTCGTCGATCACCTGCATCAGGCGATAGAGAAGGCGGTTGGTCACTTCCTTCACGCGGGGCTGGCCGCCCGGCATGTTGATGCCTGAGGCTTCGGCCGCGAGCTTCTTCATGTCGGCTTTGGAGATCAGGTTGGCAGGCATGGGCGTTTCCTCCGGTTTTCTTGATTGAGGCGGGATCAGCGATCGTCGTCGCGGATCGAAGAGGGATGGCGGCAGAGCGGGGTGACGCTGATCTCCATGAAGGGGAAAAGCGGCAGGGTGCTCAGCAGATCATGGAGTTCCTGCGGGCTGCCGACATCGAAGATGCTCGTGTTGGCGTAGCGGCCGGCATGGCGCCAGAGGTGGCGCCAGAGGCCCTGCTCTTGCAGCGCCTGCGCGCGTTCACGCTCGGCCTTCTTCAGCGTTTCAGCGCGCTCGGCGGGCAGATCATGGGGGATGCGCACATCCATCTGAACCTGGAACAGCATGGTCACGATCCTGTCTTGAGTTGCGTCAGCACATGCAGGCTGCGCTCGGCGCGGTCGCGCCGGAAGCGGCCGACCTGGCCCTCGTCCAGCCGGATGCCGAGGCCGGGTTCGGTCGGCACCTTGAGACTGAATTCGGAGTAATCGAGCGGCTCGGCGAGGATTTCCTCAGTCAGCAGCAGCGGACCGAACAGCTCCGTGCCCCATTCGAGCCTGGCAAAGGTCGAGAAGAGATGGGCGGAAGCCGCCGTGCCGATGGCCCCCTCGAGCATCGTGCCGCCATAGAGGCCGATGCCCGCCGCTTCCGCGATGGCGCCAACCCTGGCGCCCGCGAAAAGCCCGCCGGATTGCGCGATCTTGAGTGCGAAGACATCCGCCGCTTCGCTCTGCGCGAGCTGGAAGGCCGTTTCCGGCCCGTTCAGCGCCTCATCCGCCATGAGGGCGATGGAGGTTTCGCGCGCGAGCCGCGCCATGCCGCGGATGTTCTTCAATGCGATGGGCTGCTCGATGAGATCGACACCGGCATCGCGCAGCAGGGGCAGGCAGGTCGAGGCGGTCGCCTCGCTCCAGGCCTGGTTGATGTCAACCCGCACCGAGGCGCGATCGCCCAGAGCGGCCTTGATGGCCGCGACATGCGCGATGTTCTTCCTGGCGTCCCCGCGCCCGATCTTGAGCTTGAAGATATTGTGGCGGCGCCTGGCGAGCATGTCTTCGGCTTCCGCGATATCCCGCGCGGTATCCCCGCTCGCGAGCGTCCAGGCTACCGGCAGGCGATCATGGTGGCGCCCACCGAGAAGCTCAGAGGCCGGAAGCCCCACCCGCTTGCCCAGCGCATCGACCAGCGCCGTTTCCACGGCGCATTTGGCGAAATGGTTGCCCTGCACGGCCTTGGCAATACTCGCCATGGTAACGCCGATGCGGTTGGCATCCGCCTGAAGCAGGATGGGCGCGATGTAGGTATCGATCGCGAGCTTCATGCCCTCGGGGCTCTCCGGCCCATAGGCGAGGCCGCCGATCGTCGTGCCTTCGCCGATTCCGGTGATGCCATCGGCCATGCGCAGCCGCACGATCATCAGGGTCTGGCCCTTCATGGTCGTCATCGCCAGCTGATGCGGCCGGATGGTCGGCAGATCCACCAGAAAGGTCTCGACCTCGATGATCCGTGCCGGGCTCAGTGCCATGGTCTTCAACTCCGCTTGATGCCCTTGGACGTTAGCCTCGCGCTCCCTTGCGGGACAGGATCGATTGCGTCTATTTTCATACCCCTGAGGTATAATCGGGTGAGCGAGGTCATCATGGAGCTGCGGCATCTGCGCTATTTCACGACCGTCGCGGCGGAGGGTTCCTTCAGTCGCGCGGCCGAAAAACTGCACATCGCGCAGCCCCCGCTCTCGCGGCAGATCCAGCAGCTGGAGGAAGAACTGGGCGTGCGGCTTCTCGATCGTGGAAGGCCGCTCACCCTCACCGAGCCCGGTCGATACCTTTTCGAGCAGTCCCGGCAGATCCTCCAGCGGGTGGCGGATGTCCGTGCGATGACCCGGCGCATCGCCAAGGGCATGGTGCTGCAATTCAATATCGGCTTCGTGGCCTCCACCCTTTACGATGATTTGCCGGAGCTGATCCGCCGTTTTCGCATCACGGTGCCGGGCGTGGAGGTTCACCTCCTCGAAATGACGACGCTGGAGCAGGTGGCGGCGCTGAAGGACGGGCGCATCGATATCGGTTTTGGTCGCTTGCGGTTCGATGATCCGCTGATCATCCGCAAGGTCATCCGCGAGGAACGGCTCTGCATCGCGGCACCCAAGGGCCACCCGCTGGTGGCGCGCGGCACGGCCTTGCGCCTCAAGGATACGGCGGGCGAACCGCTGATCCTCTATCCGCGCGCGCCGCGGCCGGGTTATGCCGATCAGGTTCTGAGCTTCCATCATGATGCGGGCATCGATCCGGTCATCGCCACGGAGGCAAGGGAGTTGCAGACGGCTTTGGGCCTGGTCGCGTCCGGCGGGGGCATCACCATCGTGCCGGCTTCCGTTCGCCGCCTTGGGCGGGATGACGTGGCCTATATCGATCTCGACGAGCCGAAGATGACCTCCCCGATCATCATGAGCTATCGCAAGAACGACAGTTCCCGCCTTCTCGCCCAACTGGTGGAACTGGTGCGGCTCTTCGACCGGTGGGACCCGGCGCTGGAGACATCGCGCCCCGCTCCGTGAAGGCAGCGCCGCGTGGGCGCCGCCTTCGGAGGGAGGATCAGTTGATCTTGAAGTCCATGTCCTTGGTCATGCCGTTGAGCTTTGCCACCTCGGCTTCGAAATAGGCCTGTGCGGCGGCGAGCGAGGTGGTGTCGACCGGGATCGAGCCCATCTTCTCCAGTGCCGCGCGCACCTCCGGGGTCTTCATCGTCTCGGCGATGGCCGCATTGATCTTCGTCGCGATGTCATCCGGCGTATCCGAACGCAGGAACATGCCGGCCCAGATGGCGTGGTCGAATTTCGGCAGGCTCCTGCTCTCGCCAAACGAAACCAGTTCCGGAATGAAGTTGTCGCGCTTTTCCGATACCCAGCCGAGCATCTTCAGCTTCTTCTGGTCCTGAAGTCCCTTGTAGGAGGCCTGGTAAGGCAGGATCGCGAAATCGACCGCGCCACCCGCGAGATCCTGGAACATCGGCGCGGCACCGCGATACGGCACATGCGTGACCTTGAGGCCGGCCTGCTTCGCAAGATCCTCCGAGAGGATGTGATAGAGCGAGCCGACCCCGACGCTGCCATAGGGCGTGGGCTTGCCGAGCTTCCTGGAATACTCGATCAGCTCGTCGATGTTGTTCGCGGGCAGATCCGGCCGCGCAAGCAGGATGAGCGGATTCCTGGTGATCTGCGTCACGTGCCGGAACTGGCTCGGCTTGAACTTGATATCCGGGTTCGTCAGCGGCGACAGGATCAACTCGTTGGGCGATCCTTGAAAGATCATGCGGCCATCCGCGGGGGTTTGCAGCAGCTTCATGGCCGCGAGGCCGCCGCTGGCGCCGCCCAGGTTTTCAACGAGAACGGTCTGGCCCAGCACCTGCTGGAGGCGCGGCGCGATGATGCGGGCGATCGCATCCGAAGGCCCGCCGGCGGGATAGGGCACCATCAGCGTGATGGTCTTTCCCGGACCAAGCTGCGCCTGCGCCGAGGTGCCGAGGGCAAGACCTGCCAGAAGACCGAGAACAAGGCTGCGCCGTTTCATCATGGGGTGTTCCTCCTGTTTTTCCCTGGCCGTTCGCGGCTCAGGCTTCCTTGAATGCGACATCGCGGGTTCGGCTGAAGGCCGGCAGCAGCACCATCGCCAGCACGGCGACGGCAAGCGCGAGCAGCACGGCGCTCAGCGGCCGCGTGACAAAGACGGTGGGATCGCCCTGCGAGATCAGCAGCGACCGGCGCAGGAATTCTTCCATCAGCGGGCCGAGGATGAAGCCCAGCAGCAGCGGCGCGGGCTCGCAATCGAGCTTCTTCAGGATGTGTCCGAGCAGCCCGAAACCCATCATGATCTGCAGATCGAAGGCGTTGTTCGAGAGCGAGAACACGCCGATCGCGCAGAAGACGATGATCATCGGGAAGAGGAAGTGGTAGGGCACCATGATCATGCGCACCCACAGCCCGATCAGCGGCAGGTTCAGCACCAGCAGAATCACATTGCCGACCCACATGGAAGCAATGAGGCCCCAGAAGAGCCGCGGCTGCTCGGCCATCACGCCGGGCCCGGGCTGGATGCCCTGCATGATCATTGCGCCGATCATCAGCGCCATCACCGGATTGGCCGGAAAGCCCAGCGTGAGCATCGGGATGAAGGACATCTGCGCGCCGGCATTGTTCGCGGCCTCGGGGGCGGCAATGCCCTCGATCGCGCCCGTTCCCAGTTCGCCGGCGTGTTTCGAAACACGCTTTTCCAGCGCATAGGCCCCGAAGGAGGCGAGCGCCGCGCCGCCACCCGGCAGGATGCCGAGCATCGCGCCGAGGGTGGTGCCGCGCAGGGTTGGAGCCAGCATCCGCCGCCAGTCCTCGCGAGTGGGCATCAGCCCCTTGACCGATTTAACCCCGAGGTCACGCCGGGATTCGTCCTCGAGATTGGCGATGATCTCGCCGATTCCGAACATACCCATCGCGACGATGACGAAATTGAAGCCATCCGCCAGTTCCGGCAGACCGAAGGCGTAGCGCTGGGCGCCGGAATTCACATCCGTTCCGACAAGCCCGAGCAGCAGGCCGAGCACGATCATCGCCAGCGCATGGATGATCGAGCCGCTCGCGAGCACCACCGAGGCGGCGAGCCCCAGCACCATCAGCGAGAAATACTCCGCCGGCCCGAACTTGAAGGCGAGATCCGTCAGCGGCGGCGCGAACAGGGCGATCAGCACGGTGCAGACCGTTCCGGCAAAGAACGAGGAAATGGCAGCCGCAGCAAGCGCCCGGCCTGCGGCCCCCTTGCGGGCCATCTGGTAGCCATCGAGCGCGGTGACAACCGAGGTCGCTTCACCCGGCAGGTTGATCAGGATCGCGGTCGTCGAGCCGCCATATTGGGCACCGTAGAAAATGCCGGCCATCATGATGAGGGCCGAGACAGGCTCCAGACCGAAGGTCGCGGGCAAAAGCATCGCGATCGTCGCCGAGGGACCAAGACCCGGCAGCACGCCGATCGCCGTTCCGAGGAAGACACCGACAAGGCACCACCCGAGATTGATCGGCGTGATGGCGACGGAGAGTCCCAGCCAGAGATTGTCGAGCATTTCCATGGCTGGCCTCACACCTTCCCGAGAAGGGTAATCAGCCAGTCGCCGACCAGCGGCATCTGGACCGAAAGCCCCTTGATGAAGACCAGCGCGCAGATCGCAACCATGCCCAGCGCACCGGCAAGCGCACGCGGGTCCCAGCGGAACTCCCGGCTCGCCATCGCGCAGCACAGGATCAGGATGAAAAGCGCGATCGGCATGCCCAGCGGTTGCAGCAACACGCCGAAGAGCGAGCAGCCCGCGAGGATGAGAACCAGCGGCTTCCAGCGGATGGCACCAACCGGACTGCCCTCGACCCGCAGGGCGCGGATGATCGCGAGAAGGCCGAGAAGCACCAGCAAGCCCGAAAGCACTTTCGGGAAATAGCCCGAACCCATGCGCCCTGCCGTCCCCATCGGGTAGGCGGCGCCAAACCAGAGCCCGGCCAGGCCAAAGCCCAGATAAATCAGCCCCGCATAGAAATCCTTGGGACTGCGCACGATGTGCATCTGCCCCTCCCCTGGGTTCGCGTCCTCACCGATGCACTGCCCTGATCTTCACGGATCTTTTCTATTGGCCATCGCCCCGGCCTCAGGCGTTTGGAGCGGACGGGAAACCGGATCGCATTTTCTGTTGTAATTTGCAACTATTTTTTTTAGCAACGATATGAGCGCGTCGAACCCGGCGCGGGCGAGCGATGCCATTGCATGTCACAATTGTTGAAAAATGAGATCAGAGCGTTCAGAAACCCCGAGGCTTCACACCGGGACAGGCTGAACATGCTGCATCGTTCGCTCACCTATCACCTCGCCACCATTTCGGAGGATGGAATCGGTCATGCCGGGCGGATCTTCGAGACACGTTTCGGCTGGAGCGTGCGTGAAATTCGCGTGCTGCGGCTCATCCGGTCGAATCCGGGCATCACCTTCACGCAACTGGCGCGGCAGACGAAATTCGAGCGCAGCCTCACCTCGCGCATTCTCGCAAAGCTCATGAAGGCCGGCCTGGTCGCGCGGACCAACTCACCGAAAGATGCCCGTGTCTTCACGCTCACGGCCACCGAGGCCGGCACCGCCCTCTGCGACAAGGCCGACCCCCTGAGCATCGAGCTTGAGGCCATGATGCTGGAGCCCCTCACGGATGAGCAGCGCGAAGCCTTTCTCGAGATGATCGAAACGGTGCGCCGCTGGGTGCAGACTGGCTATCGGGAGAAGGTGGCAGCACGTTTTCCGGAGGCCGTTGCGGATGCGTCGCACAAACGCAGTGCGAAATTAGTTGCAAAGTGAAACCATCTTGACGCGGCACGCGCTTGTGGTAGCTTTCCCATCAGCGGAAGAGTTCAGCCGGTTCGCCGGTTGACGCCGAAGGAGCAACCGCCCCGGAAACTCTCAGGCCCCAGAACCGCTGATTTTTTGAACTCTGAAAAGTGGAGCAGCCGCTCCCGCCGATGGTGTAAGCCGACCCCCTGATGATCAGGATCGGTGATGCTCTCAGGCCAATGACAGAGGGGGCTCCGCCTCGCGCCGTGCGCGCGGGCCAAAAGGAGCCTGTTCCATGTCTGCCACTTTTATGTCTGGCGCTTCCAAGTCTGTCGCTTCTTCCAAATCGGTCGCTTTGATCTCCGCTTCCCGTCCTGAATCCGTCGCCGTGATCGGCGCAGGCATTACCGGCATCACAACCGCCTATAACCTGATGAAGCGCGGCTGCCGCGTGACCGTCTTCGATCGCCAGCCCTATGCGGCGATGGAAACCTCCTTCGCCAATGGCGGCCAGCTCTCGGCCTCGAATGCCGAGGTCTGGAACAGCTGGGCCACGGTGCTCAAGGGCATCAAGTGGATGATGGAGCCGGGGGCACCGCTGCTCGTGAACCCCAGGCCCTCCTGGCACAAGATCTCCTGGATGGGCGAATTCATCGCCTCCATCCCGAAATACGAGGAGAATACGGTGACGACCGCGCGCCTGGCCATCGAGGCTCGCGGCTATCTCAAGGCGATGGCCGAGGCCGAGGGCATCGATTTCGACTGCGAAACGCGCGGCATCCTGCATTTTTATGAAACGCGGAAAGATTTCGAGGCCGCCCAGAGCGTCAGCGCCCTGCTTGCCAAGGGCGGGCTCGAACGCCGCGCAGTGACGCCTTCGGAGATCCAGTCGATCGAGCCCGCTCTGCGCGGCAATTACTTCGGCGGCTTCTACACGCCCTCGGATTTCACCGGCGACATTCATAAATTCACCATCGGCCTCGCCAAGGCCTGCGAGCGCCATGGCGTTTCGATGCGCTTCTCGACCGAGATCCTCTCGACCGCGGCCGGCGAGAATGACGTGACGCTCGTCACCCGCTCCACCGAGCCGACGCTGGATGACAGCCTTCACCCGCAGCAGGTCGAGACCTTCGACAAGGTCATCGTCTGCGGCGGCGTGATGTCCCGGGCGATTGCCAGCGGCTTCGGCGACCGGGTGAATGTCTATCCCGTGAAGGGCTATTCCATCACCGTGAGCCTCAACGAAAAGGCCGATCAGGAGGCCGCCCCCTGGGTCAGCCTGCTTGACGACAAGGCGAAGATCGTCACGAGCCGCCTCGGGCCGACACGCTTCCGTGTGGCGGGCACGGCGGAGTTCAACGGCTACAACCGCGATATCCGCGCTGCCCGCATCGCGCCGCTCATCGCGTGGTGCCGGGTGCATTTCCCCGGCATGAGCACGCGCCAGAGCGTGCCCTGGGCGGGCCTGCGCCCGATGATGCCGGACATGATGCCGCGCGTGATGCGCGGCCGTAGCCCGCGCGTTTTCTACAATACGGGCCATGGCCATCTCGGATGGACGCTCTCCGCCGCCACGGCCGATGCCGTGGGCGCGCTGGTCACGGCACGCTCCAACGCGGCGTGAGCCCCTTCCTGCACCAATCGCGCGTCAGCGGCGAGGGGGCACGGGTCTCGAAAACATCAGGCAGCTCCCGTCGCCTTGGCAAGGGTCGGGCGGGAGATGATCGGCCCGTTTCGCCAGATGTCCCATTGCAGCAAGAGAACCGAACAGCCCTGCAACCGCGATGAGAACAAGAGCGGCCCGTTCGGGTCTTCCGGCTTTCCGGAAGGCCTCGCGGGCCTGCAGGAAGGGCGCCCGGATGCTGCTTGTCTCGGCTGGTCCCGCCAGGGCTTGACGGGTTCTCCGCCCCTTTTCTCCCCGGCCCATGATCCGGGGCGCGACCGAAGCCCCCGCGAAGCAGTATCGGCGGAAGGCACCCATTTGGAGCGCAATTCGATCTGAATGAATGAGATCGACCGCTCTCTGTTTTTGTGATTGATCGCATTTTCTTCGATCAACCGGTCTCCACTGGATCGGCAAATGCTCTGGAAAGGTTTGGCTTTTTTTCGGTTCAGCCCGCGCGCCCGATGCTGGCATAGGTGAGGCCGGCGGCCCTTGCCTCCTCCGGGCGGAAGATGTTGCGCAGGTCGACGAGCACGGGCGCGCCGAGGCGACGGGCAATCTCCTTGAGGTCGAGCGCGCGGAACTCGTCCCACTCGGTGACGACGCAGGCCGCATCCGCGCCATCGAGGCAGGCCAGCGCGGATGGCGCGTAGTCGATGCCGGCCAGCACCTGCCTTGCCTGCTCCACACCTTCGGGATCATAGGCGCGGATCCGCGCGCCGGCATCCTGCAACGCCTGGATGACCGAGATCGACGGCGCATCGCGCATGTCATCCGTGTTCGGCTTGAAGGTGAGGCCGAGGATCGCGATCGTCTTGCCGCGCACATTGCCATCCAGCGCCGTGATCACCCGGCGCGCCATCGCGCGCTTGCGCTTGTCATTCGCGGTTATGACCGCTTCCACGATCGAGAGCGGAACCGCATGGTCATTCGCCGTGCGGATCAGCGCCAGCGTGTCCTTCGGAAAGCAGGAGCCGCCATAGCCCGGGCCGGCATGCAGGAACTTCGAGCCGATGCGGTTGTCGAGCCCGATCCCTCGCGCCACCTCCTGCACATTCGCCCCGACCGCCTCGCAGAGATCGGCCATCTCGTTGATGAAGGTGATCTTGGTCGCCAGGAACGCGTTCGCCGCATACTTGATCAGTTCCGAGGTGCGCCGCCCCGTGAAGACCAGCGGCGCCTGATTGAGATAAAGCGGGCGATAGATCGCCGCGAGCACATCGCGCCCGCGCTGGTCCTCCGCCCCCACCACAATGCGGTCGGGCCGCTTGAAATCGTTGATGGCCGCGCCCTCGCGCAGGAATTCCGGGTTGGAGACCACCGAAACCTCAAGTTCCGGCCGCTCCTCCTTCAGGATGCGCTCCACCTCGTCGCCCGTGCCCACTGGCACCGTGGACTTGGTGATGACCACGCAGGGGCCATCGAGCGCGCGGGCGATCTCGCGCGTGGCATCGAACACATATTGCAGGTCGGCATGGCCATCCCCGCGCCGCGAGGGCGTGCCCACCGCGATGAGAACCGCCTCCACCCCCTTCACCGAGGCCGCAAGATCGGTCGAGAAGAACAGGCGATTGTCGCGGCGGTTTTTTGCCACGAGTTCGGCGAGGCCGGGCTCGAAGATCGGCATGACCCCCTGCTCGAGGCGCGCGATCTTGCCGGCATCCTTGTCGATGCAGATCACATTATGCCCGAAATCCGCAAGGCAGGCCCCCGAGACAAGGCCCACATAACCCGATCCTACCACCGCGATGCGCATCCCATCTTCCCGCTCAGTCGCGCCGCGACAGCCGCGCGGCATTAAGCCCCACCAGATCGGTCCGAACCCGCCCATCCAGACCAAAAGCCTTGTGCGGCGCAGCAATAAGCACACCAAGCCCTACGTCAAGCGCGGGCAGGCTGCGAACGCCTCGAGAAGCGCCCGGAAACGGTGAGAATCGACCTTTCTTGAAGCGATTTCCGCGAGATTTTCCCTTGCTGCGCGCCGCGCCCAAACCTGCGGGGCGGCTGCCTGTTCCTCCAGGAATTGTTCTGGATCGAGATTCCTCTGGATCGAGATTCCTTCGGATCGCATTGCGCCTGGGTTTCATCGGGCCGTGTGGATGAACCTGATCGGGCATCGAAGGGTTGCGAGTGGCAAGAAGCCGAGGACGCGCGCTTGAAGAAGCGCGCCGCCATGAAGAAGCGCGTCGCCATGACGAAGCGCGTCGCCATGCGGCTTTCGTGACCATCCGAATCGCCTTGCGGGATTGAGATCAACCGGCCTCCGGCAAGCCCCGGGCGGTTCGCTATTTCTGCCCCAGCGCCTTGATCAGCTCGCGGTGGCGGCGTTCCTGATTGTCGTTGTTGATGACCATGACCGCCCAGATCGCCGCGGGAATCCAGCCGATCAGCGTGAGTTGCA
Source organism: Methylobacterium sp. (assembly GCA_020252645.1). Lineage (GTDB taxonomy): Bacteria > Pseudomonadota > Alphaproteobacteria > Rhizobiales > Beijerinckiaceae > Rhabdaerophilum. The sequence goes on from JADCCN010000014.1 coordinate 32,213, forward strand.
AGAAGAGGCAGATGATTCCCTGGAAAATGCGCCCGCGCAGCATTAGCGCGAGCCAGGGGATGAGAATGGCAACGGCAATCACGGCTTTTTCCATCAGGAGAGGTGGCTGATCCTCGCAGAAATAAGCAGGTTCACGGCACAATCAAGGTGAGGTCTCAGCCGATCAATGCAATGTCACGGCGAAGGGCTTCACCTCCACCGTCACCCCGCCATGGGCGGTGAGGATGGAGCCCTGCGGCACGGCATTCCAGTGTTCGCGGGTTTCATCCAGCGGCTCGGAGACGATCTGCACGCCGTGGCCGTCGCGCCGCCAGTAGAGCGTGGGCGCCTTTTCGTCGCAGGCCCAGCGGAAGGCGTGCAGCATATCGCCATCCGTGAAGCAGGCGGCGAAGCGCAGGGCATCGTTGATGCCAGCCGCGCGCATCATCCCGCAGATTTCCGACAGCACGGAGCCGAAAGCCTCGGCCGGAGCATCCTTCGCGCCGCGTCCGAGCGCGGCAAGGAAGATCGCTTCGCTGTCGGTCGTGCCGGATCGATGCGGGTAGAATTCATCCGGGATGATCGCCTCGACCTGCCGACGGATCTTCCCGAAGCCGCCGATCTGGCCATTATGCATGAAAAGCGAGCTTCCATGCACGAAGGGGTGGCAATTGGCGCGCGCCGTGGCCGTTCCCGTGGCGGATCGGACATGGGCGAAGAACAGCGGCGAGCGCACCTGCATGCAGATGGAAAGCAGGTTGTCATCCGACCAGGCCGGGCGCAGATCCCGGTAAAGCCCCGGCTCCGGGCGCTCCCCATACCAGCCAAGGCCGAAGCCATCGCCATTCGTGGTGGTCTTGCACTCCGTCGCCCGCATGCTCTGCTGGATCAAAGAGTGGCAGGGCTTGCTGACAACGGAGTCGAGGAAGACAGGTTCACCCTGATAAGCGAGGAATCTGCACATCGATTTTCTGTTCTCACGTTTGATTTCAGAATTATCTCCTTCTTCCGGTGAATGGAAGATGAAGAGCGAAGAAGACGTTGCAAAACGTCGTTTGCATGCCCTAGAGCGGGCGGGAATTCTCCGGTTTCCGGCAGGGGAGGCTTTCCAGAGCCGTGCCATCGGGGAAGATGCGCTGGTCTTCGGGAGGAATACGCGATGCGTTTGGTGATCATGCTGCCGGCGATGGTTCTGGCCTCACCGGCCCTTGCGGCGGAGGGCTTTGACGGGAAAGGGCTTTCCTTCTGGTGGGCCTTGCCCTTCGCCGGATTGCTGCTCTGCATCGCGACCGGTCCCGTGCTCTACCATCGCACCTGGGAACACCATTATGGCAAGATCACCGCGCTCTGGGCGGCGCTGATCATCCTGCCGCTCATGCTGTTCAAGGGGCCGGGCGTGGCGCTGGAAGCCGTGCTGCACACGATGCTGCTCGAATACATGAGCTTCATCATCCTCCTATTCGCGCTCTTCACGGTGGCCGGCGGCATTCTCGTTACCGGCAACCTGCGCGGCACGCCGGCGGTGAATACCGGCCTTCTCGCCATCGGCACGGCGCTCGCGAGCGTGGTGGGCACCACGGGCGCCTCGATGATCCTCATCCGGCCGATCATCCGCGCCAATGACAATCGCCGCCACAATGTGCATGTGGTGATCTTCTTCATCTTCCTTGTCTCGAATATCGGCGGCTCGCTCACGCCGCTGGGTGATCCGCCGCTGTTCCTCGGCTTCCTGCGCGGGGTGGATTTCTTCTGGACGACCTCGCACATGTTCGGCGAGTTCCTGTTCCTGTCGATCGCGCTGCTGGTGATCTTCTATATCTGGGACACTGTCCTGCATGCGAAGGATGACAAGCTGCCTCCGCTGCCGGACAAGACGCCCGATCGCGGCATCAAGCTCTACGGCACCGTGAATTTCGCGCTGCTCGGGGCGATCATCGTGATGATCCTCCTCTCCGCCTCATGGAAACCGGGCATCAGCATAAGGTTCCCGGGGGGCGCGGTCGAACTGCAGAACCTCGTGCGCGACATCGCGCTGGTGATCATCGCCATCGTCTCGCTCAAGATCACGCCGAGGCAGGTTCGCGCGGGCAACGAGTTCAGCTGGGGCCCGATCCTCGAAGTGGCGAAGCTTTTCGCAGGCATTTTCATCTGCATGATCCCCGTGCTCGCGATGCTCAAGGCCGGCAAGGATGGCGCCTTCGCGCCGCTCGTCGCGCTGGTCTCGAACCCGGATGGCAGCCCGAACAACGTGGCCTATTTCTGGCTCACGGGCGCGCTCTCCTCGTTCCTCGACAACGCGCCGACCTACCTCGTCTTCTTCGAACTCGCAGGGGGCGACCCGAAGGTGCTGATGACGCAAGGCGCGCTCACGCTCGCGGCCATCTCCTGCGGCGCGGTGTTCATGGGGGCCAACAGCTATATCGGCAATGCCCCGAACTTCATGGTCTATGCCATCGCGAAGGATATGGGGGTGAAGATGCCCTCGTTCTTCGGCTACATGGTGTGGAGCGTGGGCATCCTGATTCCCTTGTTCATTGCGGTCACATTCATCTTCTTCCGCTGAGGAGAAGTCATGGCAGAAGTTCAGCGCGGAGCCGGTTTCCGCGACGCGCTGATCTTCCTTGCCATGGCCGGTGTGATCGTTCCGGTCTTCCACCGGCTGAAGGTGAGCCCGGTGATCGGGTTCCTGCCGGGTGGGTTGTTCCTGGGGCCGCACGGCCTTGCCCACTTCGCCGATCATGTGCCGTGGCTCGGTTATGTCACCATCACGGATATCGCCTCCGTGCAGCCGCAGGACGGCGACGAGACTGGGCGCCAAAGCATTTTCAAGCGACGCGGTATCCACTTTTGCGAGAGCATGCTCTTATCTTATTATTATCGCATGCTTTTTTGTGAAAAACCGGATTCCACTTTTTCACAGCATGCTCTAGCCGGCCTTCTCGCCGCCCAGGGCCGCCGGCTTCTCGCCGCCCAACGCCCAATCCACGAGTTCGATCGTGTGGAGGATGGGCGTCGCCTCGCCGCGCTCCTTCATGCCGAGGCCGATCTGCGTGATGCAGCCGAGATTGCCCGTGGCGATCACCTCCGGTTTCAGCCGCGCGATGTTGCGGGTTTTCCGCGCGCGAAGGCGGCCGGAAATCTCCGGCTGGAGCATGTTGTAGGTGCCGGCGGAGCCGCAGCAGATATGCCCCTCCGGCACATCCTTCACCTCGAAGCCCAGTGATTTCAGGATGTTCTTCGGCCCATCCGTGATCTTCTGGCCATGCTGCATGGAGCAGGCGGAATGATAGGCGACTGTCAGGCCGGTTGGCCGTGAGGGCGAAAGATCAAGCGTTGCGAGATATTCCGTGATGTCCCTGGCCAGTGCCGAAACCCGCGCCGCCTTTTCGGCATAGGCGGGGTTGTTGCGGAACATGAAGCCGTAATCCTTGATCGTCGTGCCGCAGCCCGAGGCCGTGATGATGATCGCATCGAGGCCCTTTCCCTCGATCTCGGCGATCCAGGCGTCGATCAGCTTCTCGGCCTGGTGGTGCGAGGTTTCCTCGTGGCCCAGATGGTGCACGAGCGCGCCGCAGCAGCCTTCGCCCCTGGGCAGAACCACCTCGATCCCGAGGCGGGTGAGCACCCGGATCGCCGCCTCGTTGATGCCCGGCGCGAGAACGGGCTGCGCGCAGCCCGAGAGCATCGCCACGCGACCCTTGCGCGCGGTCTTCGGCGCGAACACGGCCGGACCATCGGTCCAGGATCGCGAGGGGAGCGAGGCGGGCGCGAGGCCCAGCATCGCACCCATCTGCTTGCCCACCACCGGCAGTTTCTCGACGATGGGGCGGAAGGGCTTCGCAATCGCCGAAGCCAGCAGCGCCAGGCGGAAGCGGTTGGGGTGGGGCAGGACATGCGCGAGGATGCCGCGCATCAGGCGCTCGTTCCACGGTCGCCTGTAGGTCTTCTCGATATGCGCGCGGGCATGGTCCACGAGGTGCATGTAATGCACGCCCGAGGGGCAGGTTGTCATGCAGGAGAGGCAGGAAAGGCAGCGATCAATATGTGTCACCACCTCTTTCGTGGCGGGCTCGCCGCTCTCGAACATCTTCTTGATGAGATAGATGCGCCCGCGCGGGCTATCGAGTTCATCGCCGAGTTCGAGATAGGTCGGGCAGGTGGCGGTGCAGAAACCGCAATGCACGCAGGTCCGGAGGATTTTCTCCGAGGCCTGCATGGCGGGATCGGCGAGTGCCGCGAGCGAAAAACTGGTCTGCATGGAACCCTCAGCAACTCGCGTGCATGCGGCCGGGATTGATCAATCCGGCGGGATCAAAGCTCGTCTTGATGCGCCCTGAAAGTGCCGCCACCGGCGCGGGCTCCGGCTGGAAGACCGGCACGGCGGCGCGGATGGATTCGGGCGCGCGCAACAGCGTCGCATGGCCCTTTCCGCTGAGCGCGGCGCGGATCGCGGCGGCCCCGGCATCGTCCTTGGCGGGCGTCGAGAGCCAGAGGAGCCCGCCGCCCCAATCGAGGAAGAGCCGCGCATCGGCAAGCGCGTCGCGCAGGGTGGCGGAGAGGGCCGGCGCCTGCGACGGCTTCACGCCAATGCGCCACAAAGCCGTGTCGCGCGGCTCGGCGAGAAGCGTGCAATCGCGGATCGCCGCCCAGAGCTTTTCGGATTCCGCGGCCTCGATCCGCTTTGGCATGCCGAAACGCCGGAGCCTCTCGGCCAGAGCCGGGAAGCGATAGTCGATCGAGGCTGGAAAATTCTCGAAGCGCAGCAGCGTGCGCGCCATCTCCGCCCCCATCCCTGCCGGGAGATGCGCCGCGCCGGTCACCTCGAAGGGCGAGCCGAGCGCGGCTGACATCGCGGCCACGGCATCGGCTTCCGAAAGCCCCTCGAAGAGCATTGTCGCAGTTGCTTCGGGGCGCGGCAGAACCTTGAAGGTCACTTCCGTGAGAATGCCGAGCGTGCCATGCGCCCCGGCCTGCAGCTTCACGAGGTCGAGGCCCGTCACGTTCTTCATCACGCGGCCGCCGGAACGGATGATCTCGCCGCGTCCGTTCACGAAACGCACGCCGATGAGATGATCGCGGCAGGCCCCGACGACCACGCGACGCGGGCCGGAGACATTCGCGGCCACCACGCCGCCGATGGTCGGCTCGCCGCGCGTGCCATAGATGGCGCGATGATCCATCGGTTCGAAGGGCAGCATCTGGCCCTTTTCGGCGAGGGTTTCCTCCACCACGCGCAGCGGCGTGCCGGCGAGCGCCGAAATCACCATCTCCGCAGGTTCATGGAGCGTCACGCCGGAAAGCCCGGTTGTCGAGATCGTGACGGCGTTGTTCGCGGGGCGCCCGAGGCCCGCCCGCGTGCCCCCGCCCTGCACATTCAGCGATGCGCCTTGGAACGAAGTGCTGTGCCCTGCCGCCTCGCGCACGATTCCCGCGAGTTCATCCTCGCTCTGTGGCTGTCGAAGCGTGAACATCAGACACGCCCCTCCAGCGGGAAAACCTTGGCGGGGTTGAGAAGCCAGCCGGCATCGAAGGCCGCGCGCACGCGCATCTGCTGCTCGAGTTCAGGCGGCTCGAACTGGTGGCGCATCAGGTCGCGCTTCTCGATTCCCACGCCGTGCTCCCCGGTGAGGCAGCCGCCGACTTCCACGCAAAGCTTCAGGATGTCGTTGCCCGCTTCCTCCGCCTTCATGGCCTCGGCGGGGTCGTTCACGTTGTAGAGGATGAGCGGGTGCAGGTTGCCATCGCCGGCATGGAACACATTGGCCACGCGCAGGCCGTAATGCTTCACGATTTCATCAATCCGGCGAAGCACATGGGGCAATTGCCCGGTGGGAATGGTGCCATCCATGCAGATATAATCGGCGATGCGGCCCGTGGCGCCGAAGGCGGATTTCCGGCCCTTCCAGATCGCCGCGGTCTCCATCGCGGATTTCGATTCCTTCACGCGCTTCACGCCGTGCTTCCTCGCAATCTCCACGATCTTGGCGAGGGTTGCGTCCATCTCCGCATCGGAACCTTCGACCTCGATGATGAGCAGGGCTTCCACATCCATGGGGTAGCCCGCCTTGGCGAAGGCCTCGCAGATGTCGATCGCCGGCTTGTCCATGAATTCCATGGCGACCGGCACGATGCCTGCCCCGATGATCGCCGCAACCGCCTCGCCCGCCTGCTCGCTCGTCCCGAAGCCGAAGAGCACGGGGCGCGCGCCTTCCGCGGCGGGAAGAATGCGCACGATCGCCTCGGTCATGATCCCGAGCTGGCCTTCCGAGCCGCAGAGGAGGCCGAGAAGATCATAGCCCGGCGCATCCATGGCCTCGCCGCCGATCTCGACCACCGTGCCATCGACCAGCACGAGCGTGACGCCGAGGATGTTGTTGGTGGTCACGCCGTATTTCAGGCAATGTGCGCCACCGGAATTCATGCCGATATTGCCGCCGATGGTGCAGGCAAGCTGGCTCGAAGGGTCGGGAGCGTAAAAGAAGCCATCCGCCGAGACGGCATGGGTGATGGCGAGATTCGTCACCCCCGCCTGCACCCTCGCGAGGCGATCCGGGTAGTTCACCTCGAGGATGCGGCTCATTTTCGACAGCCCGATCACCACCGCATCCTCCTGCGGAATGGCGCCGCCGCAAAGCGAGGTGCCCGCGCCGCGCGGCACGACAGGCACCTGATGCTGGTGGCAGAAGGCGAGGACGGCCGAGACCTCGGCGGTCGTCTCGGGCAGCACCACGGCGAAAGGTACGCGCCGATAGGCGGTGAAGGCATCCGTCTCAAAGGCGCGGCGCTCATCCTCGCTGGTCACGAGGGAGGCGGGCGGCACGAGTCTCGCGAGTCCCGCGATCAGGAAATCGCGGCGCGCGAGCACGTCGGCCCGTGGTTCGGGGAATGGAATCGCAGTCATCGGACCTCCCTTGCGCGATGCCGGCCCCAAGTCCGGAACCCTTGTCATCATAGTTCATGGAAAGCCATCTGGCAGCACCGGCGCTGACACATGGGTTCTGTTCCAAATCTGCATGAATGCCCTAAATTGTCTCCATCAAAAAAAGGTGGCAGCGCGTGCCGCCTCGCATGGATGAGGCAACATGGACCGGCTGGGCGATCTTGAAATCTTCGCGCGCGTTGCCTCCACCGGGTCGATGTCGCAGGCGGCGCGGGAACTGGGTCTGTCGCCCCCGGTTGTCTCCAAGCGCATCAAGCGCCTCGAAGAGCGGCTCGGCACGCGCCTGCTCCAGCGCACCACGCGGCAGATCGTGCTGACCGATTCGGGGCGCGGCTTCCAAGAGCGGGTTGTCGCGATTCTCGGCTCGGTGGATGAGGCGGAGGCCTGGGTTTCCCAGCGCGCCCATGTGGCGCGCGGGCCCTTGCGCATCTCCGCGCCGTCCACGTTCGGGCGCCTGCATGTCGCACCGCATCTCGTGCGCTTTCTCGAGAAATACCCGGAGATCTCCGTTGATCTCTCGCTGACGGATTCCTTCGTCGATGTCGTGGGCGACGGTTTCGATGTGGCTTTGCGCATCGCCGATCTCGGCGATACGAGCCTTGTTGCCCGGAAGCTCGCGCCGAACCATCGCCTGCTCTGTGCCTCACCGGCCTATCTCGCCCGCAACGGCACGCCGCAGGGCCTCGCGGACCTCGCGCGCCACAAACTTCTTGTGCACAATAGCGACCATTGGCGGCTGGAAGGGCCGGAGGGACCGGTGACCGTGCCGGTGCCTTCGATTGTCGTGACGAATTCCTCCGAAGTGATCCGTGAGGCCGTACTGGCCGGCCTGGGCATTGCACTCCGGTCCACGTGGGATGTCGGGCCGGAACTCAAATCGGGCCAGCTGGTGCAGATCCTGCCGCGCTATCGCGGCGGGCAGCGCGTCGCCATTCATGCCATCTATCCCTCGCGGCGGCATCTGCCGCAACGCACGCGGGTCTTCATCGATTTCCTGGCGGAGCTTTATGGTCCCGTGCCCAGCTGGGACCAGGGACTCGACCTTTCACCCCCATGAAGGCTGCGGCGATAATCCTTTCCTCGTCCGCTTGTGCCGGTGGTGGAAACCGGTATCTTCGGATGGGAATATATTCATGAAGAGGAATGCGATGCTCCGTGCCTTTGCCCTTTCCGCCCTTGTTCTCCTGCCTGCCGCCTCTGCGCTCGCGCAAGATGCGGAAGCCGGCAAGAGCGTGTTCAACCAGTGCCGCGCCTGCCACCAGGTGGGCGAGACCGCCCGGAATGGCGCGGGGCCGGTGCTGAACGGCCTGTTCGGCCGCAAGGCCGGCACGGTGACCGGCTATAATTATTCGGAAGCCAACAAGAATTCGGGCATCATCTGGGACGAGACGAATTTCGCAGCCTATATCAAGGATCCGAAGGTCTTCATGCCGGGCAACAAGATGGCCTATGCCGGCCTGAAGGATGACAAGCGCATCGCGGACCTGATCGCCTATCTCAAGACCTTCGGGCCGGACGGCAAGCCGAAATAAGCCGGCTGCCCAGGGCGCATCCTCGCAAGGCGGGTGCCGGGATGGCATTCCGCCCCCCTCTGTCTTGACGGCTGCGCCCCGGCAGTTCTTCATCGAAAAAAATGGGGAGTTTGCCATGGACATGCAGGACAGCCGCAGGATCGCCGCGCCCCGCGAGGTGGTCTGGGCCGCGCTCAACGATCCCGACGTTCTGAAGGCTGCGATTCCCGGCTGCGATTCGGTCGAGAGGACCGGAGACAACGAACTCGCTGCGCAAGTCACGCTGAAGATCGGCCCGGTGAAGGCCTCGTTCTCCGGCAAGGTCACGCTCTCGAACATCGATCCGCCGAACGGCTATACCATCAGCGGTGAAGGGCAGGGCGGCGCCGCCGGCCACGCGCGCGGCGGCGCGGATGTTCGCCTCGAGGCCGATGGCGAGGAAACGATCCTGCATTATACCGTGCGGGCGGAAGTCGGCGGCAAGATCGCGCAGCTCGGCTCGCGGCTGATCGACGCCACCGCCAAGAAACTCGCGGGCGAATTCTTCGAGCGTTTCGCGGCGGAAGTCGCCCCGCCGACACCGGAAGAAGCCGCGGCGGATACTCCTAAGAAGAAGTGGTGGAAGCTTGGCCTCGGCTGAGCCTCAGGTCTCCACCGCAAGCACAGCGTGGAGCAGAACATCATGCGCCTCGCGTGGCACGCGATCCACGCGCTGGGCGGCGAAGGCGAGTCCCACGCGCTTCGCCTGGGGGTGCGCGGCAAAGGCGCGATCGTAATAGGCCTTGCCATAGCCGAGCCTGTAGCCCTCCTCATCAAAGGCCAGGAGCGGCGCCAGGAAGAGATCCGGCTTCAGGATGGGGGCCGAGGCCCTGGGCTGGCGGGTGCCGAAGGGGCCTTCCTCCAGCTCCGCCGCATTCTTCACCTGATGGAAGGCAAGCCCCTCCCTCGTGATGCGCGGCACGGCAATCCGGTAGCCGAGATTGACAAGCCGCATCACCAGGAGGCCGGGGTCGAATTCCGAGCGCATCGCCACATAGGTCGCGATCACCCCGCCCGGCTTCGGCAGATGAGCGCCGAGAATCGACCAATAGGGCTCGCCCATCACGGCATGGCCGGCAAGCAGGCGCATGGGCCGGGGGATGGCATCGCGTTTGTCCATCTGTGCCTGTCGCAAGGCGGCTTTCTCGGCCAGGATCGAGGTGTCCTCGCTCATTCCGGGCTCCTCTTGCAGGGGCGGAAAATCACCCCCATATTTCGATGCGTCACGCCGCAACGGGTGACGCAGACCACCGGCCGCTTCATCTGGAGGGCTCGCCTCGCATGTCCCGCGTTCTCAATCTCTCTGCGCCGTTCCTGCTCGGCTTCGATGAAATCGAGCGGACGATGGACCGTCTCGCCAAGGCGGCATCGGATGGCTACCCTCCCTATAACATCGAACGGATCGAGCGCGATGACAATCGCCCCGAACGCTATCGCATCACGCTGGCGGTCGCCGGGTTCACGCGCGAGGAACTCGATATCACGCTCGAGGAAAACCAGCTGATCATCCGCGGCCGCCAGCTGGATGACAAGAGCCGGCACTATCTGCATCGCGGCATCGCCGCGCGGCAGTTCCAGCGGGTTTTCCTGCTCGCGGATGGCATGGAAGTGGCCGGCGCGGAGCTTCAGAACGGCCTTCTTTCGGTCGATCTCGCCCGTCCGGAGCCCGAGCGGATCATCCGCCGGATCGATATCCAGGCCCGCGACTGACGCATCCTTCCCGGTTGCCCTTCGTTAACCCTGTTGCCCAAGCGGGCGGCGGGAATGTCCCCGGTCGCGTCGCGGCACGGGTCCTGCAAGAGTTCGTCAACGCCTTGGGGCGTTTCATGGAAGAACTGGAGGTCATCATGGCCATGAAGAGATCCTCGACGACCAAATCTGCCCCCGGGCGCCCGGCCGTTCTGGCTGCGGGAAGCTCGCCGGTGAAGGACAGTCACCGGGCGGTTGAGAAACTGATGGCGATGGGGGATGGCGAAACCGCCTATCTGCGCAAGTTCCGGGCAGGCGACCTCGGCAAGCTCTTCCCCCAGATCTCCGAACTGCACCCTTCCGTGGAGCTCTTCGCGCTCTTCGGGGCGGATGGCACGCCCTTGATCCTCGCCGATACCCGCGATGCGGTGCTCGCGGGCGCCTGGGACCAAAAGCTGACCCTTTCCGCCCTGCACTGACCGGACACCGGCCGGCCGCGCGCCATTTCAGCTTGCGGCCGGCATGCCCTTGGCCATCTCGCGCGTGATGCGCACGAGTGTCGCGATATCCTCGGGGCGCGAAAGCCGATGGTCGCCATCATGGATGACGGTCAGGCGCAGATCGTCCTGCTGAAGCGCGTTCACGAACTGATCGACATGCTGCATCGGCACATCCGGGTCCTTCGCGCCCTGCAGGATGTGGATCGGCACGCCGACATGGATCGGCTTGTCCAGGATCAGGTGCTGGCGCGCATCCTCGATCAGGCTTCGCGTGATGGGGTAGGGTTCCGGCGAATAGGCCGAGGGGCGATACCAGACGCCCTTCTCGGTGATCTCCTTGCGGATTTCCTCCGGAAACTGCGCCCACATCAGGCGTTCGGTGAAATCCACAGCCGGCGCGATGAGCACGAGGCCCGATGGCGCACGTCCCTCCGCCTTCAGGCGAGCGGTTGCGAGGAGGGCGACCCAGCCGCCCATGGAGGAGCCGACCAGAACCGGCGCGGGGCCGCCGAAACGGCGGATCATCTCGAGCGCATCATCAAGCCAGATCGAGAGGGTGGCGGCGTGGAAATCTCCCGCGCTTCCGCCATGCGCGTAGTAATCGAAGCGCAGCATTGCTCGTCCATCCTCCGCGCAGGCCTCATCCAGCGCAGCCGCCTTGGTGGAGGTCATGTCCGAGCGGAAACCGCCGAGCCAGATGACGGCCGGGCAAACGCCGGCGCGCTTGCGATAGGCGAGAAAGCGGGCCGGAAGGTTTCGATGGGCATCGACGGGCAGTTCGAGCAATTGCGTCTCCACGCTCATGCCTCTATTGCTCCCTTGTCGCTGCTTCGCCCATGCGGCCTTGTCTACCTGTCATATTCGCTTGCGCGGTTGAAGCCCCCGGATGGTGTTTTCGCAAAAGATGGTGCAGCCCCTTTCAGGCAGGACGATCCTCCAGATCATCCCCATGCTGGATGCCGGAGGGGCCGAGCGCACGACGATCGATATCGCCGAGGGAATCGCGCAGGCCGGCGCGCGTTCGCTGGTGGCGACCGAGGGCGGCCGGCTGGTGGGCGAATTGCAGGCCAAGGGCGGAGTGTGGATTCCCTTCCCGGCCGCCACGAAGAACCCGCTCGCCATGGCGCTGAATGTCGGCAAGCTCTCGCAGATCCTCAAAGCGGAGAAGGTCGATCTGGTCCATGCCCGCTCGCGCGCCCCGGCCTGGGTAGCGCTGGCCGCCTGCCGCCTTGCCGGCACGGGCTTCATGACGACCTATCACGGTGCCTATTCCGGCCTTTCCGCGCCGAAGCTGCTCTATAATTCGGTGATGGCGCGCGGCGAGGTGGTGATCGCCAATTCGCATTTCACAGCCGAGCGTATCCAGGCCCAGTTCCGCATGAACCCCACCTGCCTGCGGGTCATCCACCGCGGCACGAATTTCGAAACCTTCTCGCCGGACAAGGTCTCGCCCGCGCGCGTCGAAAAGATCCGCCGCGGCTGGCTTGTGGCACCGGAGGAGCGCGTGGTGCTGCTCGCGGGACGCCTCACGCCCTGGAAGGGGCAGAAGGTGCTGATCCGCGCGGCTCAGGTCCTGCGCGAGCGGGGCTATCGCGATCTCGTCTTCATCCTCGCGGGCGATCCGCAGGGCCGGGACGGCTATGTCATGGAGATCGACCAGCTGATCAGCGAGAACCAGCTGGGCGGCGTGGTGCGCCGCGTGGGGCATGTCTCGGACATGCCTGCGGCGCTTGCGGCCTCCGCGCTCGTGGCCGTGCCCTCGACCGCCCCGGAAGCCTTCGGCAGGGTGGCGGTGGAAGCGCAGGCGATGGGTGTGCCGGTGGTGGTCTCGAACCTCGGCGCCGTGCCCGAAACGGTGCTCGCGCCCCCGCAGGTGCGGCCCGACCAGCGCACGGGCTGGCGTGTTGCGCCCGACAACCCGGAAGAACTCGCCGATGCCATTGCCGAGGCCATCGACCTGATGCCCAGCACCTTCCAGGAACTCGCGGATCGGGCCCGCACGCATGTGATGGCGCGCTTCTCGCTGGAGCGGATGGTGAGCGAAACGCTCGATTGCTATTCGGCGCTGCTCGCGGAGCGCCAGAACCGTTGACAAAACGGGCAAACACAACGAATTTCACATGCATTCCGGAGAATTTGGTGGCATGGAATCGCGATCCCTTCCCGGATGCGCGCCAGCCATGGCGCAATTTCTTGCAACAGACCCAGGAGAAGACCCATTCGCAGGCCCATGAGAACCGCTCCCGTCCCCGCAAAGGACGGTCCGAGAATCAACCGCGATATCCGCGTGCGCGAAGTGCAGGTGATTGACGCCGATGGCTCGAACAAGGGCGTGCTGAACGTCTTCGATGCCATCCAGATCGCCGAGGAACAGGGGCTCGATCTGGTCGAGGTTGCCCCGAACGCCACGCCCCCGGTCTGCAAGATCATGGATTACGGCCGCTTCCGCTTCCAGGAGCAGAAGAAGGCCGCCGAGGCGCGCAAGAAGCAGAAGGTCATCGAAATCAAGGAGATCAAGCTTCGCCCGGCCATCGACGACCATGATTACGGCGTCAAGATGAAGGCGATGAAGGGCTTCTTCGAGGAAGGCAACAAGGTGAAGATCACCCTGCGCTTCCGCGGCCGCGAAATGGCCCACCAGGATATCGGCATGAAGGTTCTCGACCGGGTGAAGCTCGATATCGTGGACATTGCCAAGGTGGAGCAGGAGCCGAGCTTCGAAGGCCGCCAGGTGGTGATGGTGCTCGCCCCGAAGTGAGGCGGGGCGCTGGCGGCGGCACCTGCCCCTGTTTTCGCTTGAACTTTCGGGCGCGCTGGCTTATGCACGCCGCTTCATTCGAACCGCCCGGCTGGTAAGGGCTGCCGTGGCGGTTCTTTCATGCGTTCCGAATTCCGGCTTGCCGGAGGGACGCCTCCAGCTCAAGACGGAGAAAGCGAAATGCCCAAGCTGAAGACCAAATCCGGCGCGAAGAAGCGCTTCAAGATCACCGGCACCGGCAAGGTGAAATATGCCCAGTCCGGCAAGCGCCATGGCATGATCAAGCGCTCGACGAAGCAGATCCGCGAGCATCGCGGCACGGCTGTCCTGTTCAAGACCGATGGCGACAACATCAAGAAGTACTGGCTCCCGAACGGCTAAAGGGAGCATTTGCAAGCGAAGCATGTCCTCGCGCAGGCGAGGATGGACCCCGGTTCGCGTGAAGCAAATGCGACCCAGATCAGAAATCAGAGCGCCTCGCGCTCTCGTTTGAAGAAAACGATCAGCCAGACACAAGGAATTGAGCCATGTCTCGTGTGAAGAGGGGCGTGACGTCTCACGCCAAGCACAAGAAAACCTACAAGGCCGCCAAGGGCTTCTATGGTCGCCGCAAGAACACCATCCGCACCGCGAAGGCCGCTGTCGATCGCGCGATGCAATATGCGACGCGTGACCGCCGCGCCAAGAAGCGCACCTTCCGCGCGCTCTGGATCCAGCGCATCAACGCCGCCGTGCGCGAATTCGGCCTGACCTACAGCCGCTTCATTGATGGCCTCGCGAAGGCCGGCGTCGAGGTGGATCGCAAGGTGCTCTCCGAACTCGCCATCCACGAGCCGGAGGCTTTCAAGGCCATCGTCGAGAAGGCGAAGGGCGCGCTGCCGGCCGCAGCCTGAGTTGGCTTCGATCTTTCGAGAAAAAGCAACAGGCGGCCCTTCGCGGGGCCGCCTTTTTCTGCTGCGCTGCGGGGTGCGCTCTGCCGCTGCTGCCGGCTGCCCTCGACGGATCTCCCGGCCCGGGACGCTCGAATCGGCTGCGAAGCGGGTTGTATGCAGACGAAAAAACACGCATAAATTGTAATCAGAGAGCAAGAAATTTAGGCACGCTTGCCCAATTATTGAGATTTATCAATTTTTTAAGAAGAAATTATGTGGCAGATGGGCAACTCGTCTCGATGATATGCGGATTTGGCATACTTCGTATTTGATTTGTTAACCATCGCGACGTTTCCGTGGTGGGGTCATTTATGCCAGGAGCTTCCCCATGTTTCGACCTGCTGTTTTCGCGACGTCCCTTTTCGTCGCCACCGGCGCTTTCGCGGCTGATCTCGGCGCGAAGAAGCCGAGCCCCGTGGCGCCCGCTCCTTCGGCGGCCTGCAAGGAAACCAAGGGACTTCCGGTTGATGCGTTCGGCTTCGCCACGGGCTCGGATGTGTCCGATCTCGGTGCCTGGGGCATCGCGCTCGACAATGTGTATGTCGCGGGCGGGCGCGGTGGTCGCACCTATGGCTACACGGGCACGGTGCAGGTCTCGGGCTCCTTCCTTCCCTGCTTCGAGATCGGCCCTTACGCTTACTACAACATCGCCGGTTACAAGCCTTATGGCGGCGTGGAGCGCCAGGGCACGCTCCTCGGCGGCGGCGTCGAGATGAAGTACAAATTCCTCGGCCGCGCGACCCACGGTATGGGGCTGACGCTTGCGGTGAGCCCGAATATCGGCCGCTATAACGGCTTCTCGATCTATGGCGGCCGCGATGCGGTGTTCGGCAACTCCTACCGATTGCTGGCGGATGCTGAATTGGTCAAGGGCAAGCTCTTCGGCGCCCTGAACATCGAACTCTTCCAGACCGCCTATGCCGACACGCTGCCGGGCTTCCGCAACCTCTCGCAGTTCAATCTGCGCGCTGCGCTGACCTCGCCGGTGACCGACTCGCTCTATCTCGGCGCCGAGGCAAGCTTCCAGGTCGCCAAGACCGGCATGTGGATGGATGGCAGCTTCCGTGCCACGGCCGCCTATATCGGCCCGTCCTTCCTCTGGGCGATCAACGACAAGTTCACGCTCAACGGCACCTGGGCCTATCAGGTCTATGGCAACGACAAGTCGGGCCCGAACAAGCGCCTGGGCACCCTGGTGTTCCCGCTGCATCAGGCGCGCCTGAAGCTGGCCTATGCCTTCTGAGGTCAAGACCACCGCATCTGAAAGGCCCGCTCCGGCGGGCCTTTTTCGTTTTGACGGTCGCTCAAGCTTGACGCGCGTCTCAGCGCCAATACAAGCATCCCCACCAATGCAACGGGGTCACCATGTCGGATTTGGCTCAGCTCGAAACGGAAATCCTCGGCGAGATCGCCGAGGCCGCCAACGAGGAGGCGCTTGAGGCGCTCCGGGTGAAGGCGCTCGGCAAGAAGGGCTCGATCTCCGGTCTGCTCGCGACTTTGGCCAGCCTTGCGCCCGAGGATCGCAAGAGCTTCGGCGCCAGCATCAATGCCGTGAAGGACCGCGTGACCGAGGCGCTCGCCACCCGCCGCATCACGCTGAAGGATGCCGCGCTCGATGCGCGCCTCGCCGCAGAGCGCGCCGATGTCTCGCTTCCCTCCCGCGAGAGCGGGCTCGAGGCAGGCCGCATCCACCCCATCAGCCAGGTGATGGACGAGCTTACGGCGATTTTCGCCGATCTCGGCTTCGCGGTTGCGGAAGGCCCGGATATCGAAAGTGACGATTACAACTTCACCAAGCTGAACTTTCCCCTGGGCCACCCGGCGCGGGAGATGCACGATACGTTCTTCTTTTCGCCCGATGAGAAGGGTGAGCGGAAGCTCTTGCGCACGCATACCTCGCCCGTGCAGGTGCGCACCATGCTGCGGGAGAAGCCGCCGATCCGGGTGATCTGTCCGGGCCGCACCTATCGCTGCGATTCCGACCAGACCCATACCCCGATGTTCCATCAGGTCGAGGGGCTGGTGATCGACAAGGAGGCCAATCTCGGCCAGCTGAAATGGGTGCTGGAAGAGTTCTGCAAGGCTTTCTTCGAGGTGCCGCATGTGAAGATGCGCTTCCGCCCCTCGTTCTTCCCCTTCACCGAGCCCTCGATGGAGGTCGATATCCAGTGCTCGCGCCGGGGGGGTGAAATCCGCTTCGGCGAGGGCGAGGATTGGCTCGAAATCCTGGGCTGCGGCATGGTGCACCCGAATGTGCTCAGGAATTGCGGGCTCGATCCCGATGCCGTGCAGGGCTATGCCTGGGGCATGGGCATCGACCGCATCGCCATGCTGAAATACGGCATGCCGGATCTGCGCCCGTTCTTCGAGGCGGATATCCGCTGGCTGAAGCATTACGGCTTCCGCCCGCTGGATCTGCCGAGCCTCGCGGCCGGGCTTTCGGCTTGAAGCGCGATATCGCGATCCTCATCTACAGCCGGGGGCGGGAGAGCCTTCTCGCCCGGCTGATCGACGATCTCGATCGCTTCTACATGCCGGCTCTGGAAGCGGGCGGTCTCAGCGTCTGCGCCTTCATCTACGCGCAGAACTATTCCCGCGCCTATCTCGATGGCCTGAGGCAGCGTCATGCGGCGGCTGCCGCGGCCGGAAGGCTCATCCTTTGCCAGGCCGAGCGCCCCCATTCCTGCATTGGCGAGGTCTTCCTGGCCGCGGCCGATGCGATGCATGCGCGGGTCGATTACCGGCTCGCCATGCTGATGGATGATGACAGCCTCTATCGCGCGGATGCTCAGGTCGATGCCAATCTCCGCGACACGGCCCGCCTGTTCCTCGCGGCGGGAGATCGCGCCTATTCCCTGAAGCTCGGCCCGGCGCGGGTGGTGGAATACTGGCCGTTCATTGATCCCAAAGGGCCGATCATGCCCTTCAAGGAAAAGATGCTCTGGGTGAGCCGCGTGGTGATGGAGGAGGCGCTGGCCTTCCCGGCCTTCGCCACGCTCGCCGTGGGCGAGGATGTGGTTCTGGCGGCCATTGCCTGGCGGGGCGGGGCGGAGAAGTGCTTCGGCGTTTTCGGCCTTGGCACCTTCCTGCATCTCGGCTTCGAGCCGGATGAGGAAAACGCCGGCCTCGCCATGGGCGGAGGCTATGGCGAACTCGTGGGGTATGACGAGACGAAACATGCCGATCCCGAACTCGGCAAGTACGGCGCGGCCTTTCGCGGCGGAATCGTGCCGCACACGGTGCTGCCCGAGATCTTCGTCGGCCCCGAGCATCCGCATCATACGATCAGCGGCATCAACCCCGAGGCGGTCGCACAATACGGCATTCGCGAAACGGGCTTCAGCCGGATCCACCGCAAAGCGGCGATTGGGAAAACACCCAAATCCGGTTGACATCGCCGCCCGGCTGACCATTCTTGGTGGCTTTCCGAGGGGTGTCGCAACCGGCGACTGAGATCAGGGGAATGGACCTGAGCACTCTTTGAACCTGATCCGGGTCATGCCGGCGAAGGGACGGGACATTGCTCGCGGGGTCCATTCTCCGCTCATCCTGAAACCCCCGCCGCATCACCCCATGCTCGAACCATGGAGTGCTGCACGATGAACAAGCCGATTTCCCCCGAGGGCCACCCGGCGGTGAAAAGCCGCGACCATGCGCCGAGATGCGCGAAGAGCGTCAAGCTCACCGTCGAGAAGGTGCGATGACGCCCTTTCCGCTTGAGGAGGCGCGGCGCCTGGCCCGCGCCTTGGCCGTGCGCCGGCCGCGCATCCATGTGCTGACCAATCCGGTGGCGCAGGCGCCGAGCGCGCATGCGCTCGTGGCGCTCGGGGCCGAGCCATCGATGTCCGCGCATCCCCGCGACATCCTCGCCCTGGTGCGCGGCGCGGATGCCCTCCTCGTCAATCTCGGCATGCTCGAACCCGCGCGCGAGGCGGCGATCGAGGCGCTTCTCGCGGAGGGCGCGGCCTTGGCGACGCCCGTCGTGCTCGACCCCGTGATGGCCGATCGCGTGCCGTTCCGTCGTGAACTGGCGGAAAGGTTTTCGTCTTTCCCGCGGCTCCTCGTGAAGGGGAATGCGGGAGAGATGGCCACCTTGCGCGGCGCTTTTCCGGCCGGGACGGTTCTCGTCACCACCGGCAAGGCCGATCATATCGAGGGCAGCGCCGCCTGCGAGATCGCGGGCGGCCACCCGCTCATGGCGCGGTTCTCGGGCTCGGGTTGTCTTGCGGGCGCGCTGATCGCGGCTTTCGCGAGCGTCGAGCCTGAGCCGGCGCGCGCCGCGGCCGCCGCGCTGACAGCCTTGCGACACGCCGCAAGCGAGGCCGGAGCGAACGCGCAGGGCCCCGGCACCTTCGTGCCGCTTCTTCTCGATTCCCTCGCCCGCTTCCCGGAAGGATGACATGGCTCTGAACATCACCCTCTACGGCATCGTGGACCCGCAGATCGCGAGGGGTCGCAGCCTCGCGCACCTCGCGCGTGCGGCGGCCGATGGCGGCACGACGATCATCCAGTATCGCGCGAAGGAGGCGGTTACCCGCGCGATGATCGCGGAAGCGCGGGGCATCGTAGCCGCGCTTTCGGGCACGAATGTGCCGCTGCTCATCAATGATCGCGTGGATGTCGCCCTCGCCAGCGGCGCGCAGGGCGTGCATCTCGGGCGCGAGGATATGCACCCGGCGGATGCCCGCGCGCTTCTGGGGTCCAATTCCATCATCGGCGCGACCGTGAAGGACCGCGACGATCTGCTCGCCCTGCGCGGTCAGCCCGTCGATTATCTCTGTATCGGTGGCGTTTTCGCGACAAGCCACAAGGACAACCCCGATCCGCCCCTGGGAATCCCTGGCTTCCGGGCCCTGCGCGCCGAGGCGCGGGAATGGCTCGGCCATATCCCGGTCGGCGCCATCGCGGGGATCACGGTCGAGAATGCGGGCGCGCTCATGGAAGCGGGCGCGGATGGCGTCGCGGTGATCGGCGCGCTTTTCGCGGGCGAGGATCCGTGCAGGGCGGCGAAAGCCTTCTTGCCCGTTCTGAGGAGGGCGGCATGATCCCCGTCGCGCTCACGATTGCGGGCTCGGATTCCGGCGGCGGCGCCGGCATTCAGGCGGACCTGAAAACCTTCTCCGCCCTTGGCGTGTTCGGCACCAGCGCGCTCACGGCACTCACGGCGCAGAACACGCTGGGCGTTTCCGCCGTGCACGCTCCGCCGCCGGATTTCGTGGCGGCGCAGATCGAGGCCGTGCTCACGGATTTCCGGGTCGGCGCGGCGAAGACCGGGATGCTCCATTCCGCCGAGATCATCACGGCCGTGGCGGAGGCCCTGGCCGAGGCGCCCCATCTCCCGCTCGTTGTCGATCCCGTGATGATCGCGACCTCCGGGGATCCCCTCATCCGGCCAGAGGCCGTCATGGTGATGGTGAAAGTGCTCTTCCCGCGCGCTGTTCTCGTCACGCCCAATCTCGCGGAGGCGGCCGCGCTCACCGGCGAGCGCATCGCGCAGGATCTCGACGCCATGCAGCGGCAGGGGGAGGCGATCCGCGCCATGGGCGCCCGCGCCGTGCTGATGAAGGGCGGACATTCGGAGGGGCCGGAGGCGACGGACCTGCTGGTGAGCGATGAAGGCTCGCGCCTCTTTTCCGCGCCGCGGGTGAAAACCCGCCACACCCATGGCACGGGCTGCACATTGTCCGCGGCCATTGCGGCCGGCCTCGCCAGGGGCCAGCCGATGGAACAGGCGATTGGAGCGGCCAAGACCTATCTCACCGCCGCGCTGGTCGCGGGGAAGAGCCTCGGCCTCGGGCACGGCAACGGGCCGGTCCATCATTTTCATGCCCTCCGGGCGCGCTGATTGCTGGAGGAAACCATGGTCGTCACCCGCCGCCTTGCGCTTGCCGGAGCCGCGAGCCTTGCGGCCCCGGCGATTGCGCGCGCCGATGCGCCGCGCCGCTGGCGCATGGTCACGAGCTGGGGGAAGAATCTCGTCGGGCCGGGTGTCACGGCCGCCCGGCTCGCGAGGCGCATCAACACCATGAGTGGCGGCGCGCTGGAGGTGCAGCTCTTCGCCGCCGGCGAGATCGTTCCAGCGCTGAACGTGCTCGATGCCGTCTCCACCGGCACGGTGGAGATGGGCCACACCGCCGCCTTGTTCTGGCAGGGGAAGATGCCGGCGGCTTCGCTCTTCACCACCATGCCCTTTGGCCTTTCGCCCGTGGCGCATGCCGCGTGGATCGATGCGGAAGGGCAGGGGCTCTGGGATGAACTTTACGGTCAATTCAACGTCAAGCCCTTCCTCGCCGGGAATACCGGGCCTTCAAGCGCGGGCTGGTTCCGCAAGCCCGTGCAGATGCTCGCCGATATTGCCGGCCTGCGCATCCGCGCGAGCGGCATTGGCGGCGAACTCTATCGTCGTCTGGGCGCGACGGCGGTGACGATCTCGCCCGGCGAGACCTATGCCGCGCTCGAACGCGGCACGATCGATGCGGCGGAATTCTTGGCCCCCGCCAATGATCTCGCCCTCGGCCTCAACCGCATCGCGCCGCATCTCGTTTTCCCCGGCTTCAACAAGCCGAATGGCGCGAGCGAATTGCTGATCGCGCGCCCGCTCTGGGAAGGCCTGCCGGAACATCTCAAGGCCATCATCGAAGCGGCTGCCCGCATGGAGCACGATCTCGGCCTCGCGGAGGCGCATCGCCTCAATGCCGAGGCTCTCCGCACGCTGATCGAGGGCGGCACGCAGGTGCATCGCCTGCCGGAGGAGGTGCTCGCGAAGGGTGCGATTCTGGCGGAGGAAATCCTCTCCGGCCTTTCCGAGAAGGATGCGCTCACCGCGCGGATCGTCGCGAGCTATCGGGGCGCGCGCAATTCCTCGGCCCGGGCCTGGGAGGCGCTTATCCGCAGCTGATTACCGGTTGAAGCGCACCAGACCCGCTTCCGCCACGCGATAGCCCGTGAGCGCCTCGGCGCGGCGGGTGAAATCCGGGCTGCGCATGAGCGCGAACAGCTTCTGCGGCCCCGGCTCGAAATAGGTGCGGCGACGCATGGCAAGATCGAATTTCTCCCAGGCCAGCGAGAGGAAATCGAGGCCCTGCGCCTTCGCCGCCGCGCGTGTGGCGATGCCGCAATCGACCTCGCCGCTGCGGATGGCATAGGCGAGATCATCCCCCGTGGGGTAGACCGGCATGCCTGCCGTGAGGCGCGCGAAATCCAGCCCGGCATCGGCGAAAAGCTGCTCCGCCAGTTGTTGCGCGCCCGCTCCCGGCTGGCGCAGGCCAAGCCGTGCGTTCCCGGCGGCGAGATCCGCGAGGCTCGCGATGCTCCCGGGATTGCCCGGCGGCAGGAGCAGGCCCTGTTCACGTTCGGCGAAGGCGATCAGCACGCCATCCGTCAGCGCGCGGGAATCGCGGAGGACAGCGATATTCGCCTCCTCCTCCCGGCTGTGGAGGTGGATGGCCGCGAGGCCCGCGGCATTCGCCTCGAGCTTGCGGAAACCGGAAAGCGAGCCCTCGCTGAGCAGGGCGAGCCCCGAGCCGGATTGCCGCAACGCCCATTCCAGCAGGGGATCATGGCTGCCGCCGACGATTGCAGGCGCGGCTTCGAGCACCAGCCCGACCGGCCGTGCAAGGCCGGATTCCACCCAGCGATCGAGCGCCGCGCGCGGGAAAATCCATTTGCCGGTGACCTTGGAGCAGGGCACGGCGCCTTCGGCCACGAGTTCGTAGAGCTTGCGCTCCTTGATGCCGAGATAGGCCGCGGCCTGCTCCGTGCTGAGATAAATTTCCATGATTTACCCTGCGCTTGGGTTTACCCTGCGTTTGAATGCGTAGATATGCACAGATTTCAAAGCTTGAAAACCGGGTGGATCACGGCATATCACGCGGGCGTAAAAAGAGAAGCGGTCACGCTCGCGATGGATGTCACGGCAGCCTTTTCGGAAGCCCTCGGCCTGATCTTCGGGGCCGATCCCAAGTTCGTTGCGATCGTGGGGTTGTCGCTGCGCGTCACGCTCACGGCTGTGCTGCTCGCGGCGATGATCGGCCTGCCGCTCGGCGCATGGCTTGCGGTCTCCCGCTTTCCCGGCCGGAACCTGGTGATCGTCTTCATCAACGGAATGATGGGCCTGCCGCCGGTGGTTGCGGGGCTGATGGTGTTCCTCCTGCTCTCGCGCTCGGGGCCGCTGGGGAACTGGGGACTTCTCTTCACCCCAACCGCGATGGTGATTGCGCAGACCCTTCTCGTTCTGCCCATCGTCATCGCGCTCACGCGCGGCACCACCGAGGAACTCTGGCGCGAATATCGCGAGCATCTGGCATCTCTCGGCGTCAGCGGATTGCGCGCCGTGCCGACGCTTCTCTGGGATGGGCGCTTTGCGCTGGCGACCGGCCTGCTCGCGGGTTTCGGCCGCGCGAGCGCGGAGGTCGGCGCGGTGCTCATCGTCGGCGGCAACATCGCGAATTACACCCGCACCATGACCACGACCATCGCGCTCGAGACCTCAAAAGGCGATCTCCCGCTCGCCCTCGGCCTCGGCATCGTGCTGATGGGGCTGACCTTTCTGATCAATGGGCTGGCCTTCGGAGCGAGCCGCATCGGCCAGCGGTTTGCGGGGTGAGCATGCGCGCTCCTGCCTCCATCCTGCCGCTGCGGGTCGAGAACCTCGCTTTCGAGGCTGAAGGCAAGAGCCTGCTCGGCCCGCTGAGTTTCGAGCTGCCCAGGGGCGGGATCACCGCGATCATCGGCCCGAATGGGGCGGGGAAATCCTTGCTGCTGCGCCTTTGCCACGGGCTCATTGTGCCGGCTTCGGGCCGCGTGAACTGGGCGGTGGAGGAGGGTATGCTCGCGGGCCGCAAGCGCCATGCCATGGTTTTCCAGCGCCCGGTCATGCTGCGCCGATCCGCCCGCGCGAATCTGCAGCACGCCGCCTCGGTGGCGAGGGCAGGGCGGCGCGTAGAGGATGCGCTGGAACGCTTCGGCCTTGCGAGCCTTGCCGAACGCCCAGCCCGGCTCCTCTCCGGCGGCGAGCAGCAGAGGCTGGCCCTTGCGCGTGCATGGCTGCTCGAACCGGAGGTGCTCTTCCTCGATGAGCCGACCTCCCAGCTTGATCCCGGCGCGACGCGGCAGATCGAGGCCAGCCTCGAACGGCTCGCGGCCGAGGGCGTGACCCTGCTGATGACGACACATGATCTCGGACAGGCGCGCCGCCTCGCGCGGCGCGTGCTGTTCCTGCATCGCGGCGCGCTGGTGGAGGATGCTGAAGCCAGCGCCTTCTTCGCCGCGCCCCGCAGCGAGAAAGCCCGCAGCTTTCTTGCCGGAGACCTGCTCTGGTGACGGCTCCCGGAAAAGCACGAGCCGGGAAGGGAGAGGCGTGGGGATGATCGCTGCCTGACCCCTGCTTCGCCAATGGCTGCACGCCGTCGCAGGCCCCGGGAAACCCGCGCCAGATGAGGAGCCAAGCCGCCCCGCACTCAATCATCGGCTGGAACGGGCGCCAGTCGCCCATCCACCACATGCAGCCGCCGCGAGGCGCGCCGCGCGAGATGCGGATCATGTGTCACGATGATGACCGAGCGCCCGGCCTCGCCCACCAGCGTCTGGATGATGCCGAAAACCTGCTCGGTCGAGGCCGTGTCGAGATTGCCGGTGGGCTCGTCCGCGAGGATCACCCGCGGATCATTGGCGAGCGCGCGGGCAATCGCCACGCGCTGGCGCTGGCCGCCGGAGAGCTGGTCCGGCCGCTTGTGCGAATGCTCCTTGAGGCCGAGCCGGGTGAGAAGATCGAGGCCGCGCGCCCGCATTTCCTTGTCGCCGAGTTTCCCCAGCGCGCGCATCGGCAGCGTCACGTTGTCGAGGGCGGAGAATTCCGCGAGCAGGAAATGGAACTGGAAGACGAAGCCGAGCATCTCGAGCCGAAGCTTCGCGCGGGCATCCTCGTCCATCTTCGCGGTGGATTGGCCGAGGATGAGGACATCGCCGGAGGTGGGCGTGTCGAGCAGGCCGAGGAGATACATCAGTGAGGATTTGCCCGAGCCGGAGGGGCCGGTGATCGCCACGAACTCGCCGGGATTGATGGCGAGATCAATGTCGCGCACGAGGGTGGTGTCGATTTCCCCGCGCAGCACGCGGGTGGCCTGCCGCGTCTCGACGAGGGGCGTCATGAAGCCCCCCGGATGATCTCGACCGGGTTGACGCTCGCGGCCTTTCGTGCCGGCAGCCAGGCTGCAATGAGCGAGGCCCCGAGCGCGATCACACCCGCAAGGCCGTAATGGAGCGGCGAATAGATGACAGGCAAACGCGTGGCATCGCCGAAAGGCGATTTGAATTCCACCGCGCCCAGGCCTTTCGTCATCAGGAATCCCAGCAGGAAACCTGCGATCAGGCCGATCAGGCCGATCACAAGCGCCTCCAGCACGAAGATGCGCTGCACCAGCGACGAGCGCAGGCCCAGCGACTTCAGGATCGCGATGTCACGCGTCTTCTCATGCGTGATGGTCGAGATGATGTTGTAGGTGCCGAAGGACGCGACCAGCAGGATCGCGCCCACCACCGTGTACATGATGAAATTGCGAATGTTGAAGGCATTGAGCAAATCCTCATGCGCCTCCTGCCAGGAGACGGCCTTGTAGCCCGTCTCGGCCTCGATGCGCGCCGCGAGCTCGCGCGCGGACAGGGCGTCATTGGCCTTCAGGCGCAATTCGTTGATGAGGCCGGTCTGTCCCGCGAGGATCTGCGCGCTGCGGGTCAGCGCATAGATCTGGCTGTCATCGACCTGGGCCACGCCCGTGCGGAAAATGCCGACGGCGGTCGCTGTCATCGTCTTCCCGCCGGAGGAAGAAATGGAGACCGTGTTGCCCACGCGGATGCCCAGCCTTTCCGCAAGGCGTGCACCCAGCAGAATCGCGTTCGAGGCCTTGAGCAGGTTGTCGAGGCTGCCCTCGACCATCTTGCTCGCGATGTTCGACACCTCCGCCTCGCGCTTCGGATCGATGCCCAGCATCACCGCGCCGACATCGCGGCCCGCCTGCCGCACGAGGATGTTCACGCGCACGGAAGGCGCGACCTTCGCGGGTGCCCAGCTTTCGATCTCGGCCATCACCGCGAGGGGGTTCTTGATGCCTCTTCGGCGATCCGCCGTGGAGAGGTTCGAGATTTCCACTTCGTCATAGATCAACGCGGCAGGTTGCCGGGGCGGGGTGCGCCGCTCGTCGCTCACCGTGATATGGGGAAGGGAATCCACGAGCTGCGCGATGAAATCCCGCTGCGAGCCTTCCATCAGCGAGGCCATCATCACGGAGAACGCCACCCCGGTCGCCACGCCCAGCACGCCCACCAATGTCTGCCGCAGGCGGGAACGGATATGCGTGATGGCGATGTCGATCGCAAGGCCCATGTGCCCCCCTATCGCGCGACGCGGACGGATTGGCCGTCACGGAATTCCGCCTTCACCGGCGAGGCGACCACGCTGCCCTCCGCAAGGCCGGACGAAACCTCGACCAGGCGGCTGCCGCGAATGCCCGTCTCCACCGGCATCTGCCTCAGTTTCCCGTTCTCCACCGTGAAGACAATGGCCTTGCCGCCGGCATTGCGGATGGCCTCGGCGGGCACCAGCAGCACGGCTCTCTTCTCCCGGATGATGATGTTCGCTTCCACGCTCATCCCGATCCGCAGCGGGCTCTCCTCCGGCAGGGCCAGATAGGCGCGGAAGGTCTTGGTCACGGGATCGCCCTTGGGCGTGATGGAGGAAACCGTGGCGCGCAGGGCGCCATTCGGAAAGCCATCATTGCGCAGAAGCGCGGTCTGGCCCACCACGACCTTGGCGATATCCTCCTCGTTCACATCCGCGATCACCTGCAAGGGCTTCGGCTGGCCCACCCAGAAGAGCACGTCGGTCGTCACGGGAATGTCGCCGACCTGTCCATCCGCGCGCAGTACGATCCCCTCCTTGGGTGCCACGAGCAGGTAATCCGTAAGGCGCGCGCGCAAGGCCGCGATCTGGCTGTCGAGCTGGCGCAGCTCGGTTTCGGCGCGCTCGAGCGTGAGGCGCGTGGTTGCACCGGTGGCGATGAGGTTCGCAAGCCGCTTCACGTCGCTTTCGGCGAAATCGCGCTTGGTCTGGACCTGCGCGAGTTCGGCCTGGGCTGCCGTATCGTCGAGTTTTGCGAGAATCTGGCCCTTCTTCACGAATTGCCCCTCGCAGCGGCAATGCTCGACGATGCGGGCACGCAGGAGCGGCAGCACCTTGGACCATGTGAGCGGTTCGACCGCGCCGGTCGCGTAGACCACTTCTGCCACGTCGCCGCGCTGGGCGGTCGCAGTCGCGACGATCGGCCCACGCAGCCAGAGCGACGCGCCATAACCGAGGCCTGCGAGAACCAGCAGGCCTGCGAGCAGCTTTTTCCACGTCATCGCAAACCCTCTGCCACGTCCGTTCCGGACTTGTGATACTCCGAGCCCATGGCGGCTGCATAGTGCACCCTTCGCGCCGGGGACTTGAACTGAATCATCAGAAGCCCTCATTTGGAGCAGCGCGAACGGCGCGAGGAAGGACAGCATCTTGGCGGCAGGTTGGCTCGCATGGCTTCGCGCCCGAAAGGAGGGTGTCCTGCTCGGCTCTATCGCCGCAGCGGGGCTTGCCGCCTTTGCGCTCGCCTTTGCAGGCCATGCGCCTTGGAGCTGGGATCCCCGACCGGATCGTGTGCAGCCGGAGCGCATCACGGCCCCGCCGGAAAAGCCGATGATCCCGACAGCGGGCGAAAAGACCGGGCTGTCGCCGCTCTCACCGCAGATACTCGGCGAGCCGGCTCGCTTCCGGCGCGTGATCACGGTCGAGCCGCCTTATGAGATGGTGGATGCACGGCGCTTCTATGCCGGCGACCAGCTCATCGTGCTCTCGGGCATTGCCGCGCCACCGATGGATGCCGTGTGCGATAACCCGGACAAGACCCTGTCACCCTGCGGGATTTTCGCGCGCGCCACGCTCTACGCGATCATCCGCGGCGAGAAGCTCACCTGCCAGTCGCAGGGCGCGGCACCGGAGCTTTCGCCACCGCCCGCCGCGCTGGTCGGCGCCTGCCGGATGCAGGGCAAGGATGTCGCGACTGAACTCGTCCGGGTCGGATTCGCCCGTCCCCAGGGTTTCGCTCCGCGCGCGATGCTAGAAGCGGCTGCCGAGGCAAACGCCGAGCGGCGCGGCCTGTGGCGCAACAACTGGAGCATCGTGCAGCGCCGCTCAGATGTTCTTGCCCGCGAGCGACTTTTCCCAGCGGAGGGCCGCCGCGACGATCTCCTCGAGATTGTCGTGCTCTGGCTTCCAGCCGAGTTCGGCGCGGATGCGATCGGCATTGGCGATGATGGTGGCAGGATCGCCGGGCCGGCGCGGCACGCGGCGGGTGGTGAAATCCACGCCCGTCACCCTCTTCACCACATCCACCACCTCGAGCACGGAGAAACCCCGCCCGTAACCGCAATTGAGGATGAGGCTCGCGCCTCCATCGCGAAGGTGGTTGAGCGCATCCACATGGGCATTCGCCAGATCGGTCACGTGGAGAAAATCGCGGATGCAGGAACCATCGCGCGTGGGGTAATCCGTGCCGAAAATGTCGAGATGCGGGCGCTGTCCGAGGGCGGTCTGCACCGCGACCTTGATGAGATGCGTGGCATTGGGCGTTGATTGGCCAGCCCGGCCCTGCGGATCGGCACCCGCCACGTTGAAATAGCGCAGGGCGATGAAGGCCAGGTCATGCGCCGCGGATGTATCTCGCAGCATCCATTCGGTCATCAGCTTTGATCGGCCATAGGGCGAGACCGGCGCCGTTGCGCGATCCTCGCTGACCGGATCGCCCGAGACATCGCCATAGACCGCCGCAGTCGAGGAGAAGATGAAGCGCTTCACGCCGTGCTGCACGGCAGCCTCGATCAGCGCGCGGCTCTTCGCGGTATTCGCGTGGTAATACAGGAGCGGGTTTGCGACCGATTCCGGCACCACGATCTTCGCCGCGAAATGCGCGATCTCGGTCACGCCGAACTCATCCATCACAGCGCGGGTGAAGGCGGGGTCGCCCACATCGCCGCCGCGCAGGGGCACGTCCGGCGGCAAGGCCCAGGGAAAGCCCGAGGAGAGGTTATCGACCACGACGACCTTCTCGCCGCGATCCCTGAGGGCAAGCACCATATGCGAGCCGATATACCCCGCGCCTCCCGTCACCAGAACGGTCATCCAGTTCCCCCGCATGTGCCCTGTTTTTTTTGCGTTGGATGAATGTCTTAATCCCGCCGCGGTTCATGGAGCATTAAGCGGCGAGGCACGACAGCTAGAGCGCGTCTCGTTTTGATGGAATCAAAACCGTGCTCTATCTTATTGTTTTGTCGCATGTTGCTACGCGAAAACCGGTATCCACTTTTGCGACAGCATGCTCTAGGCCCATCGATCAGCGCGGCGCCGCTCCTGGCGGGCCAATGACAGGTGACGAATGAAGCGAATTCGCAAAGCGGTGATTCCCGTCGCGGGCCTCGGGACTCGTTTCCTGCCGGCGACGAAGGCGATGCCGAAGGAAATGCTCACGGTCGTGGATCGCCCGGTGATCCAGCACGTGGTGGATGAAGCGCGCAAGGCGGGCATCGAGCACGTGGTGTTCGTGACCGGCCGCAACAAGAATGTCATCGAGGATCATTTCGACCGTCAGTACGAACTGGAAGACACGTTGAAGAGCCGCGGCAAGGTGAAGGAACTGGCAGCTCTCGAGGCCGATACGCCGGGTGCGGGCGCGACGAGCTTCACCCGCCAGCAGGCGCCGCTTGGCCTCGGGCATGCGGTGTGGTGCGCGCGCGATATCGTCGGCAACGAGCCGTTCGCGCTGCTGCTGCCGGATATGCTGCATCTCGGCGAGTCGGCCTTTCTCGGCGACATGATCGAGGCTTATGGCAAGACGGGCGGAAACCTCATCGGTGTCTATCCGGTCGCGGATGAAGAAACGCATCAATACGGCATCGTCGATGTGGCGGGGTCGGCCGAAAAGGTTGCGAAGATCGCCCGCATGGTCGAGAAGCCGGCCAGGGGCACGGCGCCTTCGAACCTTGCGATTTCCGGCCGCTACATCCTCCAGCCGACGATCTTTGAGCTTCTGGCCACCCAGGAGCGCGGGGCGGGCGGCGAGATCCAGCTCACGGATTCCATGCTCACGCTTGCAAGAAGCGAGCCCTTCCATGCCGTGCGCTTCGATGGCCAGGTCTATGACACAGGCTCGAAGCTCGGCTTTCTGGCCGCGAATGTGGCCTATGCGCTGGCAAATCCGGAGCTTGGCAAGGATTTCCGCATGATTCTGAAGTCGTTGGCAGGTTGAGCGAGCGTCTTCCGCCTTTCCTCAATCCCCTGAAGGCTGTTCTTGATCTGGTTTTTCCCGGCCGCGAGCGGTATGGGAGCCGGACCTCACGTGAAGCGAGCGCCCCATGACGTCTTTTCCGAAAGCTGTTGCGGACCTGAAGCCCAATACGGCCGCCTTCGAACTCAACCCGCTCATCAAGCCCACCGGCTTTCGCGAATATGATGCGCGCTGGTGGTTCGGGCACCCCGCTTCGGGCAAGGCGCCCGAGTTGAACCTCATGGGCGTGCAGGCTCTCGGCCTCGGCATCGGCACTTATCTGGCCGAAACCGGCGTGAGGCAGCGCGTGGTGGTGGGCCATGATTTCAGGAGCTATTCGAATTCCATCAAGCTGGCGCTGGTCGCCGGGCTCATGGGCTCAGGCTGCGAGGTGGTGGATATCGGCCTTGCCATGTCGCCAATGGCTTATTTTGCGCAATTCGCGCTCGATGTTCCGGCTGTGGCGATGGTCACCGCTTCGCATAACGACAATGGCTGGACCGGCGTCAAGATGGGCTCGAACCGCCCGGTGACCTTCGGCCCCGCCGAGATCAACCGCATCAAGGAGATCGTGCTCAACGCCGAGTATCGCTTCGGGCAGGGCAGCTATTCCTTCGTCGAGAATTTCTTCCAGAACCATTATTTCAGGGAACTGGCGGATCGCCCGAAGCTGAAGCGGAAACTCAAGGTGATCTGCGCCTGCGGCAACGGCACGGCCGGCGCCTTCGCGCCGCAGGTGCTCGAAGCACTGGGCTGCGAGGTCATCCCCCTCGATTGCGAACTCGACCACACCTTCCCGCGCTACAACCCGAACCCCGAGGACATGGAAATGCTCCATGCCATGGCGCATGCGGTAAAGGAGCATGGCGCGGATGTGGCACTCGGCTTCGACGGCGACGGCGACCGCTGC
This sequence comes from Methylobacterium sp., assembly GCA_020252645.1. Taxonomy (GTDB): domain Bacteria; phylum Pseudomonadota; class Alphaproteobacteria; order Rhizobiales; family Beijerinckiaceae; genus Rhabdaerophilum. The sequence continues at coordinate 62,818 of JADCCN010000014.1, forward strand.
GGCGTGGTGGACAACGAGGGCAACGAAATCTTCGCCGACAAGATCGGCGTGATGCTGGCGCGCGATCTTGCGGCCCTGAACCCCAATGCGCTCTTCGTGGCGGATGTGAAATCCACCGGCCTTTTCGCGACCGATCCGGAACTTCTGCGCCTTGGCGCGAAGACCGATTACTGGAAGACCGGCCATTCCTACATCAAGAAGCGCGTGGCCGAACTCGGTGCGCTCGCGGGTTTTGAGAAGAGCGGCCATTTCTTCTTCAACCCGCCGGTGGGGCGTGGCTATGATGACGGGCTCGTCACGGCCATCGCCGTGCTCGACATGCTCGATCGCAACCCCGGCAAGTCGATGGCCGATCTCTATCGCGCGCTGCCGAAGACCTGGGCCACGCCCACCATGGCGCCGCATTGCGAGGACGAGGTGAAATACGGCATCGTCGAGAAGGTCGTGGCGCGCATTGAGGCGATGCAGAAAGCCGGCGCTTCCATCGCGGGCCATGCGATCCGTGACGTGGTCACCGTGAATGGGGCGCGCGTGACGGTGGATGACGGCACCTGGGGCCTCATCCGTGCCTCGTCCAACAAGCCGGAACTCGTGGTGGTGATCGAGAGCCCGGTCTCCGAAGCCCGGATGCGCGAGATGTTCAAGGCGATGGATGCGATCCTGCGCGAGCATCCCGAGGTTGGCGCCTACAACCAGACGATCTGACGGAGCTTCTCATGTCGAAGCCGCCTGTGATCCGTCCCGTCATTCTCTGTGGCGGCTCTGGCACGCGGCTCTGGCCGCTCTCCCGCGAGGCCTTTCCGAAGCAGTTCGCGCCGATCATCGGCAGGCATTCGACCTTTCAGGAAACATTGCTGCGCGTGAAGGATCCGGCTGTTTTTGGAAAGCCGCTCGTCATCACCAACAAGGCGCATCGCTTCATGGTGGAGCGCCAATTGGCGGAAATCGGCATCACGGCGGATATCCTGCTCGAGCCGATGGCGCGGGATTCCGGCCCTGCCATCCTTGCCGCCTCGGTCTATCTTCATCGCGGGAGCCCCGATGCGCTGGCCCTGATGCTCGCGGCGGATCACCTCGTGCTGAAGCCCGGGGCCTTCCAGCAGGCGGTGGTGGCCGGTCGGCCCGTGGCTGCTGCCGGCGGCATCATCACCTTCGGCATCCTGCCGACCTCGCCCGCCACCGGCTATGGCTATATCGATCCCGGCGAGGAGAGCGGCGCCGGCGTGCGGGCCGTGCGGCGTTTTGTCGAGAAGCCGGATGCCCGGCGCGCGCTGGAATATGTCGCCTCGGGTTATCTGTGGAACTCGGGCAACTTCCTGTTCGATCCCAAGACCGTCATTGGCGAATACCGTGACAGCCAGCCCGAATGCGTGAGCCATGTCGAGGCGGCTCTGGCGCAGGCCAGCATGGATCTCGAGGTTGCCACCCTCGACGAGGTGAACTTCGCCAAGGCGCGCAAGATCGCCTTCGATTTCGCCGTGATGGAAAAGACCCGCCATGCCCATGTCGTTGCTGGAGATTTCGGCTGGTCCGATATCGGGGATTGGAACGCGCTCTGGGAGGTGTCCGACAAGGACAGCGCCGGCAATGCAGGGCAGGGGGCGGTGCTGATGCTGGGGACTGAGGGCAGCTATGTTTCGACCGAGGATCAGCTTGTCGCGACCCTCGGCGTCAAGGATCTGGTGGTCGTCGCCACGCGCGACGCGGTTCTGGTGGCCGATCGTCACAAGGTCGGGCAGGTGAAGCAGCTGGTCGAGCGGCTGAAGGATGATGGCCGGCCGGAAGCCTCCCACCATGCGCGCGTCTTCCGCCCCTGGGGCTGGTATCAGACGCTCGTCCTGCAGGATCGCTCGCGGGTGAAGCGCATTATCGTCTATCCCGGCGGCAAGCTTTCGCTGCAGAAGCATTTCCATCGCGCGGAGCACTGGGTCGTCGTGCGCGGCACGGCGCGCGTGACTTTGGGCGACAAGGTGGAGGATCTCATCGAGAACCAGTCCGCCTATATCCCCTGTGGTGTCGTGCATCGGCTCGAGAACCCGGGCCTGATCGATGCCGAGATCATCGAAGTGCAGACCGGCAGCTATCTCGGCGAGGATGACATCCTGCGGCTTGCGGATATCTACGGCCGCGAAACGGCCTGAGCGCCGAAGCCCCGGTTTTCTGGGGGGATTTCCGAAAAATGCGATGGCGTTGATCCTGTGCCCTGCTAAGGACGGCGCATGGCTCCGCGTCCGATCGCCTACAATCTGCTGCGGCTCATTCTCGCCGCGACGCACACTACTCCGCGTGGCGTGGACCGGATCGATTACGGCTATATCACCTACCTGCTCGATCATTGGCCCGAGGATGTGGTGGGTGTGATGCCCACCTTGATCGGCCCGCGCTGTTTTCGGCGCGAGCAGCTCTTCAAGGCGCGCGAGAGGCTCAACGACCTTTGGCGCGAATCCGGCAACCCGGATGGTGATCCGGCGCTCGCAAGGCTGGTTCTACGTTTCGATAATCCCGGCACGCCGGAGCCGCCGCCCAAGCCACGCGGCTTCCTGCCTGGCGCAAGGGGCATTCCGCGCATCGCGAAGCTCATCCTCGGCGGGGGAGTCACGCTCGGCAAGCCCATCACGGCGCTGCCGCAGAACGCGCTTTACCTCGATATCGGCCATTATGGGCTCACCTTCCCGCGCGCCTTCCGCTGGCGGCGGAAGCGGCCGGATATCCGCACGATTTTCATGGTGCATGATACGATCCCGCTGGAATATCCCGAGCTTGTGGCGGAAGAGACCTTCCGCGCCCATCAGCGCCTCGTGGCGAAGACCGCGAAATATGCCGATGCGCTGATTGTCCCCACCCGTTCGGCCGGCAAGGCGGTGCGCGACGCGCTTGCGCTCCATCGCGCGCGCGACATTGCCATTCATGCCTTGCCGCTGCCGATTGATGATCTCTTCAGCCGCAAGGTCAATCCCGTGAGGGATTTGCAGAACCGGCCCTATTTCATGATCTGCGGTGCGGTGGAGCCGCGCAAGAATCACCGCCTGCTGATCGAGGTCTGGCGGGAGCTCATCCGGCGCCATGACGACGCCGCGCCGAAGCTCATCGTCGCCGGTTCGCCCGGCTATGCCTCGCGGGAGATCATCCGCGAGATGACGAGCGAGGAGAGCCTTCGCCGTCACATCCTGCTCGTGAGCGGGCTCTCGAGTCCTGCTATGGCGCAGCTGATGGCCGGCGCGCGCGCGGTGCTCATGCCCTCCTTCATCGAAGGTTTTGGCCTGCCGCCCGGCGAGGCTCTCAGCGTCGGCACGCCGGCGCTTGTCTCGGATATTCCCGCCCATCGCGAAGCCGTGGGCGGAGCTGGCGAGTTCCTGCCGTCCAAGAACCCGGACCCCTGGGTCGATGCGATCGAAAAACTGTTGGATGACGGCTATTTCCGCGCACGCCGCGCGGCGGCTCACGGATTCAAGCCGCGCCGCTGGGACGATTACATGCGCGACGTGACCGCCGTCCTGCTCAACGAGACGGATGGCGCTTGAGCGGCATGGCTCGAGGGGGCGGATCCACAAAGGCCCCAGGCTGATTCACCCGGTTTTCCAGCACGCGGTGCACGATGGCGCTGATCGCGGCTTTCCGCCCCGCAGGATCGTAGAAATCGCCCTTGACCTGGATGGTCGCCGCCAGCGCCCGCACGAAATCCTGCGCGAGGCTCGCATCCACCGGTTCGGGCGAGGCCCAGAAATCATCCAGCGAGCCCTGATGCGTCAGTCCCGGCATGTCGTAAATCGCCACTCCGAGAATCTTCGTCGGGCAGCCGTGGCGGATGGAGAAGAGCCCGACGGTCGAGTTGATCATCACGCAGCCGCGTGCCTGCCTCAGAAGCGCGCCGAGATCGCCGCCATCAATGAAATCTACCCGCTCATGCACGCCCCAGTGGCGCGCCAGATGGCGCACGAGATGCGACCAGTTCTCCCACCCATTGTCATGCGGGTGCTGCTTCACGATCAGCCGCGAACCTTCCGGCGCATGCTTCGCGAAGGACTGCATCACCTCCGCCACCATCTCCCGGATATGCCGGTAGGGTGAGTTCGAGCGGATCTGGTAATCGCCCTGCAATTGCAGCGCGACGACATAGAACGGATCGCTTCCCGCGAGACGTTCCTTAACAGCCTTCGCAGCATCGGCCTCGCTGGCCTTCACTTTCCATAGCTTGGGAATGCCCACCAGCAGTTCCAGCAGCGGATCGTAGTATTTGCCCGTGCGGTAGAAAGGGTAGAGAACCCGCCAGAAATAGGTCGTCATCTGGTAGGCGCCTTCATGGAACATCTCGGTCCAGAAGCCGTGGCGATAGCGCTCCGCGAGGTCGGGTTCGTCCATCTCCGCGGCAATGGCACGGATCTGGACCGGATCATTCGGAAAATGCGAACGCACGCCCATGCCGTCGCGCTCGACCGTGATCCAGTCCGGACGGAGGTAGCCGTTCTCGATGGAAATCACCTGAAGGCCGCGCGCCCGCGCCACATCGCCCGCAGCAAGATGGTAGGGCTGCTGGTCGGCATAGAGCACAACATCCGTGATGCCCTCGCGCGCGACGAGCGCATCGACATAGGCCGGCCAGCGGCTGAGACGGCCCCGGAAATGATACGCCCCACGTCGCCGCCAGTAGAGCCAGTCACCGAGCGAGAAACACACCTTCACCGTGCGATGGCCCGCCGCCTCGAAGGCGAGGCTGAGCTCGCGCCAGAAGGGCGTGCTCGGGCCCATCAGGAACAGGATGACGCGCGGGGAGGAGGCGGTACTCATGGCGACCGCCGATCCTTCGCCGCGAGTTCGGCGATCTTCCGGCGCTGCTGATAGCGGAAGACTGGCGCATAAAGCGAATGCAGCCAGCCAAAGGCGGTCATCAGCGGTGAGGGTGTGAGCAGGAAGCGACCGCTTTCGGCATGCCGCACGATGGCGCGCGCGACGGCTTCCGCCGAGAGCATGCCGCCGCCGGCGCTGATCGCCTTGGTGATCTCGGGCTTGGTCGCCTGTTCGGCATGATATTGCGGCGTATCCGTATCGGGCGGGAAGGCAACACCCACCGATATGCCATGGCCGGCAAGTTCCACCTGCAGCGTTTCGCCCAGGGCGCGCACCGCAAACTTGCTTGCGACATAGCCGGAATAGCCGGCAATGCCCGCAAACGCCGCTGCCGAGGAAATCAGCGTGATGCGCCCGCCGCCTTGCGCGCGCAAGGCTTCGGCCACGGGCTTCACCAGGTGCAATGTCCCGAAATGGTTGATCTCCATCTGCCGGCGATGTGCATCCAGCGGCTGATCGAGAAAAAGGCCCGGCTCGACCATGCCGGCACTGGTCACCAGCCAGTCGATCCGGCCAGCTTCGCGAAGGATGCGCGCGATTGCTTGCGCTGAGGCATCCGCATCCGCGACATCCAGCGGAATGGTTTCAACCGTCAGGGCAGGGTGGCGTGCGCGAAGCGCGTCCTTGGCGGCTTCCAACCGCTCGGGCCGGCGTGCAAGCAGCCAGAGGGCATGACCGCGCGTGGCAAGTTCCTGCGCGATGGCGAGGCCGATGCCGCTGGATCCGCCCGAGATCACCGCCACGCGAGGTGCGGGGCCAGTGATGCCCATGATCAGATCTCAGAAGGCCGTGGCGATCGCCGCGCCAGTGGTAACAGGCTGGGCTGCCGAAAGCAGCAGTCCGAGGACCTTCTGAATCTCGGTGGCCGGCGAATTCGCCACATAGAGCATATCGCGATTGCGGATCTGGATGTTCTGCGCAAGGAAGTAGGACTTCGCGTCACGCAGGTTGATCTTGTAGATCACCGGCACCTTCGCATCCGGCGGCGCAACCTTAATGGTGGGGTCGAGCTGGCGCGCCACAGCCGCTGTCTCGTAGCGCAGCAGGAACACGCCCTGCGGGTCCGAGCGCCAGTCCAGCAGACCGCCGGCCTTCGCCACCGCCTGTTCCAGCGTCATGTCGGCGGCATCGAACGGCACCACGGCATTGCGGCCAGCCGCGCCGAAAACCGAGTAGGTCTGCGGATCGCGCACCACGGTAATCACGTCATCAGGATGCGCGTAGATGTTCTCGGAAGCGTTCAGCACGAGGCGCTGCATCGGTACGGCTGCCGTGCGACCGCGACGCTGCAACGTCACGAAGGTCTCGTGCGCCGGGGCACGGATGCCACCGGCCGAAGCAAGAACGTCAAGAATGCGTTCGCCGCGCACCGAGAGCGGCACGCGTGCGCCATTGGTGCCTTCACCCAGCACGGTCACGGCGTTGGAAAGGCCCAGCGGCACGGTCACCAGAACCTGCGGCTCGATGGCCTTGCCGGTGAGGCCGGCAACAATGCGCAGCTCGACTTCCGGCGTCGTCAGACCCGCAACGCGAATGCGTCCGGCATAAGGCACCGTGATGGAGCCATCCTTCGCGACGATTTGCGGCGGAATGACCGCCGAGCGCGCGCCGGTGGAATTGCGATCGATGGCAGGCGAAGAAAAGAGGCCGCCGGCAGCGGCTTCCCAGATTGTCACCTGAACGGTATCGCCGATGCCGATGCGTTGGCTGGGGGCAGGGCGGGAATCGCCGAAGCTGCCATGAAAGGTGGGGGGACGGCTGCTAGCAAGGACAGAGACGACATGGTCATCCACATCGCGCAGCACGAAGCGCACTTCCGCACCGACATTGGCCTGCTCGGAAACCTCCATGGTCGTGGGACCGGTCGACGGCAAGGCCGCACAACCCGCGAGCGCCAGCCCGGCGGCCACCACACTTCCGAAAATCCCAATCCGCATTCCAAAACAACCTATCACCGCCCGGCGTTTTGCCGAGCCTTCCCTCACTACACATTCGGGCCTGGAAAGGAAACAATTTAGGGTCGAGATCTTGGAAAATATAGCAGATTCGCAACAGGATTAACCGGATTTTAACCAACGGAAAAGTCTGGCGATTCACGGCTCTATCGGCACGAGGGAATCGTCGAGGAAGTACCAGCGCGGGATATTCGCGGAGACGATCGGTTCGATCCTGTCATTGAGAAACGCGACATCCGCGAGGATATCCTCGGCTTCCCGGGCCGGCATTTCGAACTGGGGCTCGAAGGCCAGCGCGAAATGGCAGGTGCCGATTCGCCGGCAATGGCCGATCTGGATCGAGGCACCGGTCATGCGCGCGAGGCGCGCGGCAATCGCGAGGTTGCCCTTGTCATGCGGCTTGCGGCCGAAAAGCGGGCCATGGCTCACGCCATTCCGCGCTTCGTCCGGAAACATCGAGACGACGCTGTTGTCCCGCAGGATGCGGATGGCCGTGCGCACGCCCCGGATATCCGGCTCGATCACGGTCACATCGAACGTTTCGCGCACGAGCCGTACGATGAAGCGCTCGAAAGCGTTTGCCGGCGGCTGGATGATGGAATTGAGCTTGATCCCGGCCTTCTGAAATACGGGCGAAAAGGTTTCCCAGTTCCCGGTATGGACGCAGAGCGCAAGAATGGGCCGGGTGCGATACGCCGCCTGGAACGGCTCCAGGCCAGTGACCGTGAAGCGCCCCTCATCCCAGAAGCGATGCATCACGGCGAACTCCGCCGCGACGCGCCCCACGCCATCGTAGAATTCCATCACCATCGCATCGAGTTCGGCCTCGGTGGCCTCAGGCTTGTGAAAGCGCAGGTTGGCTTTCGCATTGGCCATGGCCTGTTTCAGCGCGAGTTTTGCGTTCAGGCGGTAGCCTGCGCTGCCGATATTCGAGGCCCATTCCGACGGCAGAAACCGCAGAAGACCATAGAAAAATGCCAGAATCGCATCCGCTGCCTTGCCCTCTTGCGGGATCATGCCTCCCCTCCCTGCGTGGGTTCGTCGGCGATGGGCTCAAGCGAATCGTCGAGGAAGTACCAGCGCGGCAGGTTGCGCTTCACGATCGGTTCCACATGGCCGTTGAGGAAGGCGACATCGGCGAGGTGATCCGGTCGCCCCGCGATCTCTGGCAGGGCAAAGGGCTCGCCGAAGAACAGATCGAAATGCCCTTTCCCGCGTCGCTCGGAATGGCACATGGCGAAGCGCGCGCCGGTGTGCCGCGCGAGGCGCGTGGCAATGGCGAGATTGCCCCTGAGATGTGGCGCGCGGCCAAACAGAGGCCCCATGATGTGCCCGTCCCGCGCCTCGTCCGGGAAGATCATCACCACGCGGTTCTGGCGCAGCAGGCGAATGGCCTCGCGCGTGCCGCTCGCATCCGGCGCAAGAAGCTGCACGCCGAAATGCGCACGGGTGCTCTCCGCGATTTGTCGCTCGAACGGGTTCGCGGGCGGATCATAGAAGGAGGCGAGGGGAATGTTCGCATGCGCGAAAGCCGGCCCGAACGTCTCCCAGTTCCCCGTATGCAGGCCGAGCGCAATGATTGGCCCCTGGCCAGCGACAACATGGAAGGCGTCCAGCCCCACGACATTCAGCCGCCCCTCGGGGATCAGGCGGTTCATCACCGCGAATTCCGCCATGAAGCGGCCGACGCCATCTAGGAATTCGCCGATCTTGGCCTCGATCTCGGCCTCCGAGGCGTCCGGGAAATGGATCTTCAGGTTGCGCCGCGCACCGGCCAGAATCTCCGGGCGATTGTGGATCACGTTCTGTTTTGTCACGAACACCCCGAAATCGGTGGAGCGCTCCGTGGGGAGGATCCGCATGATCTTGAACAGCAGGGCCTGGATTGTCGGCTCCAGCCGCTCGACCAGGCTCGTCATGCGGCGCGTGCCCGCGGCTGCACGGTCACCGGCATGCCCTCCGCTGCGCGTAAGGTGAGCCGGCAGACCGGCTCCGCGCGGTAGCCCGGCCTCACCTTGACCTTGAAGGCCTGGATCAGGATCGCAAGACAGAGGATCGCCTCGGATTGTCCGAAATTCAGGCCTGCGCAGACGCGCGGCCCCACGGCGAAGGGGATGTAGGCGAAGGGGTTAATGCGCATACCGTTGAGAAAACGCTCGGGCCTGAAATGGTTGGGGTCGTCCCACAGGTCCTTGGCGCGATGGATCAGCCACGGCGAAATCATCACCATGCCACCCTTCTTTACGTCATATTCGCCGATGCGATCCGCCTCGCGCGCCTGCCGGGGCAGCAGCGGCACGGGCGGATAGAGGCGCAGGGTCTCGCTGACCACCGCCTTGCAGAGTTCGAGGCTGTCGATGTCGTCGATGGTCGGGTGGCAATTGCCGCAGACGCGGGCGATTTCTTCCAGCATCGCCGCCTCGATCCAGGGCGCGCGGTCGATCAGATAGAAGGCCCACATCAGGGTGGCGGCGGTGGTCTCGTGGCCGGCCATGAAGATGGTCGCGGCCTCGTTGCGCAAAGCCTCGACATCGAGCCCGAGCTCGGGGTTGCGCTGCCGGCGCTTCACGAGGAGGTCGATCATCGACCCTTCCTCGCCCCCGCCGGCGAGATGGGTGTTCACGACATTCTCGATCACGCCATGCACCATCTTCGCGGCGCGGTTCTTCACCGGCCCGTGCGGAATGGGCCAGCCCTCGTCCCATCCGAGCCAGTAGCCGAGATTGAAGTTGTCGATGTGCTTCTGGTAGGTCGAGAACCCGTCGATCACCTGCCGCGCGGCATCTGCGCCGAGATCGTGCCCGAAGATCGTGCGCGAGATGATCTCGGCCGTGAGTTCGGCCATGGCGGCGGTGAGTTCGAATTCCTCGTCCTGCCGTTTCGCGGCCCAGCCTTGCGCAAAGGAGAGCGTAACCTCTTCCATCGTGCGGCCGAAGACCGGTACGCGGTTCTTGTGGACGATATCCGCCACCAGCGGCCGGCGGCTTTTCCAGGTCTCGCCCTCGGAGATGAAGAGTCCGTCGCCGAGCAGCACTTCCAGCGCACGGCGCATCTGCGGGCTCTTGCGCTCGAAGTTCTGGTGGCGCGTCACCATGACGTATTTGATGTGTTCGGGCGTGTTCACGAGGATGACCTCGCGCCGCATCAGATCGAAGGCGGTGAGGCAGCTTTCATAACAGTCCTCGGTCCAGGTGCCGATCAGCGAATAGCGCGAGCCGAGGATGGAGCTCAGCAGCCCCGGCTGCTTCTTCAGCGGCTCCGGGTGCGGGGCGACGAGATAGCCGTCGCCCTGCTCCTCGATCACGCGTGCCGGTTCGTAGAGCCGGAAGGCCATGGTGAACACTCCGCCGTCCGGCAGCCCTCGGGCTGCCTCGACCCTTCGAGTGTCTTTCGTCCGCAGCGATGCCTTGTCAAGCGTGCGATGCCACCTCGAGGCGCGCCTTCACCTGCTGCAGTTCGGCCCGCATGGCCTGAAGCGCGGCCCAGAGGACGGGGATCAGCTGGTCTGGCCGCAGCCACTGGCGGCTTTCCGGCTCGGTTGGTTCCTCAAGCCCCCAGACGCCGAAATCGAGACCGACGCCATCAAGCGCCGCCTTGATCTCCTGCGCGAGGAATCCCGCCTGGAGGCGCCCGTCGCCCGTGGCATCCCGCTTCCAGCGGAAGAGCACCGGCGACACCGCATCCAGCAGGGCAAGGGCGTTGGCCTCCGCGAATCGCGTTTCCACCGTCTTTTCGCGCTGATCCGAGGTCTGAATCGTCCCGGTCGCCGCCCAGACCGCCTGGAACCGCGCCCCGGAACCGCCGAGCCGCGAGACATTGTCGGCGAGCGGCACGAGATGCCCGGTGCTGTCGAGCGCGATCCGCTCCGTTCCGCCGGTGCCGAGACGCACGCTTCCGGTGCCGTTGCTCATCAGCCGGAGGTTGCCGCTCGTCACGCTCTGCAGGGTCACCTGCGTCGGCGAAGCGCTCAGGGCATCGTGCCAGGCATTGCCATCGGCGCTGACCTTCACCTGGAAGGCATCACTGCCCGTGAGGCCGAATTCCGCGCGGCCCGAATAGCCGGTCTGGAACAGCAGGCTCGCCGTGTTCGCAAGCGCCGCCTTGTTTACCACCACCCGGTGGCTGCCGCCTTCCTGATCGAAGCGGGTGATGGCGGAGGTCACGGCGAGGCGGGTCGTCGCATCGGCCGTGGTTCCGATGCCGAGGAGCACAAGATTTTGCAGCGCAGGCACCGCCGCCTGCCAGATGCCCGCGCGAAACGCCATCACGGCATTTGCATCCGCGACCCAGGCGAGCCAGCCCTCGCGCGGGGTGAAGAAACGCCAGCCGCCATCGAACCAGCCGGCGATCTGCCCGGTCTTCGTGGTCCAGGCACCGCTGGCACCGGCGGGCACGGCGTGGCAATCGCCTTCCGCGGGCATGGCGGGCGGCGCAGTGATGGTGGTGGATTTCAGCACGAGCTGGCACACGGCATCGAGCGCCAGCAGCGCTTCGTTCAGGGTCACGTGCTTCTGGGCCTGTCCGGCTGCGAGATAGGGAAGTTGTAGGCGGGGGGAAAGGCTCATGAAGCGGCTCCGAGGGAATAAATGAGGGAGCCAAGCTAAGCGCTGCAAAAATGCCGGGGATAAACGGGAACCACTGGCGCGTTCCACGCCTGTTGACGGGCAGAGATCAGCCTTGATCGCTATCGTGTGCAGCCGGGGAAGCGGGCGGGAGCGACACTTGAGCTAGGCAATTTTTCGGTGTAGCTCATACTGGTAACTCGGCTCAAAACCTCGGCAAGATTGGGATTGCCTAGATTTTCGTCAGGATCGCGCCCGGCCATGCATGAATACTACTATCTCGGGTCAGAAACGGCGCTGACTAGGCTCCACGGTTCGGAGCGCCATCTCTGCATTGATACCAGGTCTGGCGAGTCGCTGTTGCTGGCCATCGGTTACCCGATAGAGCCGGTCGAGATCGGCGTGATGCTGCGCTTTCTGGCACCGGGCGATTTCTTTATTGATGTTGGCGCGAATTTTGGCCTTTTTTCCATAATGGCCTATGACAGACTGGGACCACGCGGCACGCTGTATGCGTTCGAGGCCAACCCTCATACCTATGGATTCTTGTCCAAATCGGCGATCGTCAATCGGCTCCATGCATTGCCCAACTATCACTTCATTAACCGGGCTGTGACAGATCATTCAGGGTCAATGCCTTTCGTCTATTCTCCGGGAATGCTGGGCAGTGCCCATCTCGACGAAGGACGTCATGGAACCGCCGATTGGATCAAGATCGATGTCGCGGCGGTGGCGCTTGACGACTTCCTTCCGCCGGAAACGAAGGCCAATTTTGTCAAACTTGATATCGAAGGTGGCGAGTTTGCCGCGATAAGGGGAATGCGGCGTCTGATCGATCGCTCTCCAGACATTCGTATTCTGTTCGAACACTATTTGCAGGTTGGCGCGACAGCCGAACATGCCACAGACTTGCTGGCTCTGCTCCGGTCCTTAGGGCTGCATGTCCTGATCGTGAAGGGCGATGGAGAACTCGAGCTGCTGCCTGACGGGAACGTTCCAACGGCCAATTCATACCTCTTGGCAACGCGAACGCCGGAACGCGATCTGCACATTGGCAAGGAAGCCATACTTATCCCGCCTCGAAGCCTGCATTATCACAGGGTTTTTGCAGACGAAGGTGTGCCGATGCTGAGGCCGGACGGTGTCTTCGAATATCGCAGCGAGGGCCGCCAGCATATCGCAGAGCCCGCCTTGTTTTTCGGCCCCTACATGCCGCTGGCAAAAGGGACCTATCAGTTGGTCCTTCATGGGGAGTGGCAGGGGGCGGTCGATATCGCCGTTACACGCGAACTCGGCCATTGCGAGATTGCACGTCAGGTAATCACCAATGCCGACCGCCAAATCCCCTTCACGCTTCACGAGAACGCAGCCGATATCGAGATCATTTTACGCAAGTTTCCCGATCTCACGCATGTGATGCTGACATCGTTAGAAATCCGCCGCATATAAGTTTATAAGGTCGCGGGTCCCGCTGTCGCTCCGAGGCGACGAGCGAGTCGGCAGTTCTCCTGACCCTCCCGAAAACGCTATGATGAACGACAATTCCAAAATCCTCTACGAATGCCAGAACATGACCCTCGCTAGGGGGACGGGCATCGCAACCTATGCCCGTAACCTCGCCAGCGAGGCGCGCGCGGCGGGCTTTCAAACCGCAGGGCTTTTCGGGACGCGCGGTTCTCTAATGGGGCGCAACTCGGTTCTAAGCGAGATCCAGCTCTTCGATGCCTATGACAAGAAACAGACCATGGCGGAGAAGGTTGATCATGCCATCCGCTGGCTCCATGCGGATCCGTTCGGTATGCGCGCAAAGCCGGTTCGTCGCCGGGGCATCGTGATCGATCCAGGATCGCCGATCTTCAGCGATGCGTTCACCGAATCCTATGTCGCGCCCTACATCACCGACCGGGCCCGCGATCATTTCATGCGCTATGGAAAATTGCTGCCGGTTTCCGGCATCCGCAACGTGGACCTGTTCCACACGACCCATGCGGTTCCGATGCGTCTGTCGGGAGTGCCAACCATTTGCACGATCCACGACATCATCCCGTTGCGCCTGCCGTATACCACCCTCGGCAACAAGCGCTATTTCTATAATCTGATCTGCAAGCTTGTGAGCAAGCTCGACCACATCGTTACCGTTTCCGAGTATTCCCGTCGGGATTTGATCGAATTCTTCGACGTGCCCGAAGACCGGATCACGAACACCTATCAGTCTGTTGCGATCCCGGAATCGTTCATGGCGGCCGCGGAAGCCCAGGTCGCGCATGATTTGCAGTCGGTTTTCGGGCTGGAATACAAGAACTACTATCTCTTTGCCGGCGCAATCGAACCCAAGAAGAACATCTCACGTCTCATTGATGCCTATGCGCAGAGTGGTTCCGAGCGCCCGCTCGTGCTTGCAGGCGGGCTGGGATGGCTGTTTGAGGGTGACGTCAAACGCATCAATGATGATCGCTTCCTGAGCTATCGGATGAACGGCTCGGTCATCAAACCCGAAAAGTCGGTTCGCCACCTGAGTTACGTTCGCCGGGACGACCTGCTGCGCCTCATGCGTGGCGCTCGCGCACTGGTATTCCCGTCGATCTATGAAGGGTTTGGTCTGCCGGTACTTGAGGCGATGCTGCTTGGCACACCCGTTATTACGTCCAACACGTCTTCGCTGCCTGAAGTCGCCGGTGATGCCGCGGTGCTCATTGATCCGTACAGTGTCGATGCAATCGCGAGGGCAATCCGGACCATTGACCTGGATGATGAACTCTGCGCCGATCTTGCGAATCGGGGGCCTGCGCAGGCTGCCAAATTTTCGCCGGTGACCCATCGGGCGCGCATCACGGACGTGTATCGCCGCCTGATCTGATCAGGAAGGTTTTGCTGCTAGGCCGTGTGGACGAATTTGATCAAGCATAATGCAGCGGCGAAGCTGGACACCCGCATTGACCTCGCGCGTTTTCGGGTTTCGTGATTCACTCCTTCCGTCGCTGATTTGGAGACGGGACGATGGAGCAACGGTCGCTGTTCGGTTTGTCGGAGCATTTGGAGCGGATCAGCAAGATTGGCGATC
>JADCCN010000015.1 GCA_020252645.1 Methylobacterium sp.
ACCGCAAATTCTGCCCCATTGTTCGGCGCTCAGTTCGTAACGCTTCGGCTTCGCCATCGTCAGGCTCCAGTTCAGAGAATCTGGAACCCCATGAATCACGCCTTACACAAAAACTGAACCCTGAATGTCGATTGGTCCTAGGCCGGTTCGATCAGGCTCACCGTGAAAGTATGCATCACACCATCTTCATCGCGGATCGACACATAGTCGCCCATATTGAAGCTGTGCGCGCCGAAGCGGAAACCCGCCTCGTCATCCTCGTCGCCGGCGATATCGTAGGTGAAGGCCCAGCTTCCACCCTTGGGCCCGCCGCGATGGACGAGGTGGCCGAGGTCTATTTCTTCATCCGCCCAGAAGCGGCGGATGGTGCAGGCTTCCTTCGCCTTTGCCCATTCCCGCGCGTCCAGATGCCCCGACCCGTCGAGCGGCGCGACCATCTCGTAGCCATGGGCGGCCGAGCCGTTCGGATATTCCCTGCTGCGGGCGAGGGTGAGCGTGATGCGCTGAAGCGGCATGGAAAACTCCTGCTGGGCAAAAGGTGAACCGGTTTCCAGAATTCCCTGTTTGCGCGCCCGGGTCCATGATCTTCATCAAGGCGAGGCGGCAAGGCGGCGAGCCTCGCCGTTTGCCGGAATGCCCGCCCTCGGCTATGTCCAGAAAGACAGCTTGTTCGAATTTGCCGGAGCGGCACGTGGACCACAAGGGAGAAACGGGCGGAGGTGCCGCGGAGGCGCCTGCCGAAAGCCTGGCTGCGCCGCGCCCGCTTCTGCGCTCGGGTGCGCGCTCGGGCGCGCATGCCGCCCGTTTCGGCATGCCCGGCGGGCGCGATCCGCGTTATGCCGCGCTCGATCTCGGCACCAATAATTGTCGCCTGCTCATTGCCCGGCCGGATGGTGACAGCTTCCGCGTGGTCGATGCCTTCTCGCGCATCGTGCGGCTGGGCGAGGGAATCGCGACCACCGGCAGGATCTCGGATGGCGCGATGGAGCGCACGCTCGAGGCTCTGGCGGTGTGCCGCCGGAAAATCGAGGAGCGCAATGTCGCCCGCGTCCGGCTGGTGACCACCGAAGCCTGCCGCGTTGCACGGAATGGCGCAGCCTTCCTTGCGCGCGTGCGCGAGGAACTGGGGCTCGAACTGGAAGTGCTCGACCGTCGCTCCGAGGCCCTGCTCGCCGCGGCCGGATGTTCGGCGCTGGCGCATAAGCAGGCCGGGAGCGTCGTGCTCTTCGATATCGGCGGCGGCTCGACCGAACTGGTCTGGCTTTCGCTGCGGGAGAAGGCCGCAGCACCCGGCGAGCCGGGCATCGCGAGCCGCGTGCGGGCCTGGGCCTCGTTGCCGGTTGGCGTCGTGACGCTCGCCGAACGCCATGGCGGCATGGATGTGACGCGCGAGACCTTCGAGGCCATGGTGGATGAAACGCTTGCCGCGCTGGCCGATTTCGCGGAGGCGGCGCGGCCGGCCATCGCCAGCCCGGGGTTTCATCTGCTCGGCACCTCCGGCACCGTCACGACGCTTGGTGGCCTGCATCTCGGCCTCGAGAAATATGATCGCCGCCGCGTGGACGGCTTGTGGATGCGCAAGGGGGAGGTCGACACGGCGATCGGGAACCTCATCGACATGCCCTATGCCGCGCGGGCCGCGAATGGCTGCATCGGGCGCGACCGGGCCGATCTCGTCATCGCCGGGGCCGCGATCTTCGAGGCGATCCGCCGCGCCTTTCCGTCGGAAACCCTGCGCATCGGCGATCGGGGCCTGCGCGAAGGGATGCTGATCGAGATGATGCGCGCCGATGGCATGCTGAAAAGGCCCCGCCGATGACGGACAAGCCCAAGAATCCCGCGCCGAAAAACCACACGCCCGGCAAGCAGAAGGGCAAGGCCAGGGTTTCGGGCCGCGAAATGGCGGTGCGCCTGCGCACGGCCGGCAAGCGCACCACAAGCCAGCAGAAATGGCTCGAACGGCAATTGAACGACCCTTACGTCGCCAAGGCCAAGGCGGAGGGCCGGCGCAGCCGCGCGGCCTACAAGTTCAAGGAGATCGACGACAAGCATCACCTGCTGAAGCCGGGCATGCGCATCATCGATCTTGGCTGCGCGCCGGGCGGCTGGTGCCAGCTTGCGGCCGAGCGCGTGGGCTCCACGGAAGCCAATCCGCGCGTGATCGGCATCGACCTGCTGCCGGTCGACCCGATCCCCGGCGTGAAGCTCCTAGAGATGGATTTCATGAGCCCCGAGGCGGATGAGCGCCTCAAGGCCGAACTCGGCGGGCTGGCCGATGGCGTTCTTTCGGACATGGCCGCGAACACCACGGGCCACAAGAAGACCGATCACCTGCGCATCATCGGCCTTGCGGAAGGGGCGGTGGCCTTCGCCCGCGAGGTGCTGGCGCCGGGCGGCTTCTTCCTGTGCAAGCTCTTCCAGGGCGGGGATACGGCGGCGCTCGTCACCGAACTCAAGCGCGATTTCGCGACCGTGCGGCATGTGAAGCCGCAGGCGAGCCGCGCGGATTCGAGCGAACTCTACGTGCTGGCGACGGGGTTCAGGGGGTAGTCACTTTCCCAGATTTTCGTCCATCCACGCCTCGATGTCATCAAGGCTCGCGCAGAACGGATATTCCTGGTCCCCGAAGACGATCTTCATCGTCTCCCCGTCGCGCAGCATGTAGCCGCCATGGGCCAGAACCCGCTTGTCCGGCTTCTGGCAGGTCATGATATGCAGGTTGTAGCGGATGGCGAGGCGCTTCGCCCGCCTTTCGCGCGCGGCGATGGCTTCTTTCCGGCTCATCGGCGTCTCACTCCCACTCGATCGTGCCGGGTGGTTTCGAGGTGATGTCGTAGGTGACGCGGTTGATTCCCTTCACCTCATTGATGATGCGTGTCGCCACGCGGCCCAGGAAGGCCATGTCGAAGGGGTAGAAATCGGCCGTCATGCCATCCACCGAGGTCACGGCGCGCAAGGCGCAGACGTGATCATAGGTGCGGCCGTCGCCCATCACGCCCACGCTGCGCACCGGCAGCAGCACGGCGAAAGACTGCCAGATCGTATCGTAGAGCCCGGCCTTGCGGATTTCCTCGAGATAGATCGCATCCGCCTCGCGCAGCATGTCGGCCTTCTCGCGGGTGACCTCGCCGGGAATGCGGATCGCGAGGCCCGGGCCGGGGAAGGGGTGACGGCCGACAAAGGTTTCCGGCAGGCCAAGTTCCCGGCCGAGCGCCCGCACCTCGTCCTTGAAGAGCTCGCGCAAGGGTTCCACGAGCTTCAGGTTCATGCGCTCGGGCAGGCCGCCCACGTTGTGATGGCTCTTGATGGTGACGCTGGGCCCGCCCGAAAAGCTCACGCTTTCAATCACATCAGGGTAGAGCGTGCCCTGCGCGAGGAATTCCGCCGGTTGTTGCCCGTTCTTTGCGATCTTCTTCGCTTCCGCCTCGAACACATCGATGAAGAGCCTGCCGATGGTCTTGCGCTTCACCTCCGGGTCGGAAATGCCGGCCAGCGCGCCGAGGAAGGTCTCGCTTGCATCCACATGCACCAGCGGAATGTTGTAAGCCCCGCGGAACAGGTTCACCACCTCTTCGCTCTCGCCCTTCCGCATCAGCCCGTGATCGACATAGACGCAAGTGAGCTGATCGCCGATCGCCTCGTGGATCAGCACGGCCGCGACAGAGGAATCCACCCCGCCTGAGAGGCCGCAAATGACCTTGCCCTTGCCTACCTGATCGCGGATTTTTGCAATCATCTCCGCGCGATAGGCTCCCATGGTCCAATCGGATTTCAACCCGGCGATGTTGTGCACGAAATTCGCGATCAGCTTGCCGCCATCGGGCGTGTGCACCACTTCGGGGTGAAACATCGTGGTATAGATGCGGCGCTTTTCATCCGTGGCGATGGCGAAGGGCGCGTTCTCGCTCGTGGCCTTCACGCTGAAGCCCTCGGGCAGCTTCGTCACGCGGTCGCCATGGCTCATCCAGACCGGATACCGCTGGCCGACTTCCCAGAGCTTGTCGAAAAGCGCCGAGGCCTCCTTGATCTCGATATCGGCCCGGCCGAATTCGGCGGCATGCCCGCCTTCCACCACGCCGCCGAGCTGAACGGCGGTGGTCTGCTGGCCGTAGCAGATCGCCATGATCGGCAGGCCACTTGCGAATACCGCCTCCGGCGCGCGGGGGCTGCCCGCGCGCGTCACGCTGTCCGGCCCGCCCGACAGGATGATCGCCTTGGGCCGGAGCTTCAGAAACGCCGCATCTGCCTTCTGGTAGGGGTGGATTTCGCAATAGACGCCTGTTTCGCGCACGCGCCGGGCGATGAGCTGCGTCACCTGCGAGCCGAAATCGATGATGAGAACGGTGTCGTGGTTGGGGATCGTCATGGCCGGCCTTTCGGCAATCAGGTGGAGCGTGTGAGAACACAAATGAAGAAGCCGTCGGTATCCGTGCGATGCGGCGAGAGCAGCAGGCCGAGGCCGGAGACGTCACAATACCGGCCGATTGCATCCAGCCCGGCGGCCCTGGCATTCGCGGCGGGGTCGAGAACCTTGAAATCCGGGTTTGCGGCCAGAAATGCCTTCACCTGCGCGCCGTTCTCGGCATCAAGCAGCGAGCAGGTGATGTAGACGAGCCGCCCGCCGGGCTTCACACCGCGTTTTGCCTCGTCCAACACCGCGCGTTGCTCTTCGCGGCGCATCTCCAGCGCATTGGGCCTGAGGCGCCATTTCGCATCCGGGTGCCGGCGCCATGTGCCGGTGCCGGTGCAGGGCGCATCGACCAGCACGAGATCGCATCTGCCCGCGAGGTCATGAAGCTTTGCGGTTTCCTTCCCCCTGGGCGTGCGCACCTGCACGTTCCGCGCCCCGGCGCGCGTGAGGCGCTCATGGATGGGTGCAAGGCGACGCGCATCATTGTCGGTCGCGAAGATCTGGCCCTTGTTGTTCATCTCCGCGGCCATGGCGAGTGTCTTGCCGCCCCCGCCCGCGCAGAAATCGAGCACCTGCATGCCCGGCTTCGCTCCCGCCAGCAGGGAAGCGAGCTGGGAACCCTCATCCTGGATTTCCACCGCGCCCTTGATGAAGGCCGGCTCGGCCTGAAGGTAGGGCGCGCGACCCTCGGCATTCGGCTTGAACCGCAGGCCATAGGGCGAATACCGCGTCGCCTCCGGCCCGAGATGCCCGAGCGCCTCCATCGCCTTGAGGCGGATGAGTTTCAGCGCATTCGCCCGCGCATCCACCGGCGCGCGGGAGGCAAGCGCCGCCGCCTCATCCACGCGCGTCTCGCCAAAGCTCCTGGCCAGTTCCGCATCGAGCCATTCCGGGTAATTGCCACGCACATGCGCCGGCGCATCGGAGAGATCCGCAGCGGAAAGCGCCGCGTGCTCGGCTTCGGAGAGCGGGGCGGGCGCGAAGCGTTCGCCCGTGAAGAGAGCGGCGATCGCCTCGGCCGCCATGCCGCGCAGCATTCGCAACATGCCGATGAGGGCGCATCTGCCGCTCTCGGTTTCACCCCGCAACCCCATGATCCACTGGGCGGAAGCCTTGACGCGCAAGGTGTCGTGCACGAGGTTGCCGATGGCGTTGCGATCGCCCGAACCGGCATAGCGGTTCGCCTTGCCCCAATCCGCGAGCGCGGGCCCGATTGGCCGCTTGCGATCGAGGATTTCGTCAAGAAGCGCGATGGCGGCGGAGAGGCGGGCGGCGGGGGTCATTGGCGGATCGCTTGGCGTGAAGGCCGGGACAAGTCAAGCCAATCGGCCGCCGGAAACGGATCGTTACCCTTTCGTGACCATTTCCGTTCAGAACCGATCCATGTGCCGCGTTTCTGCCACGATTCGGGCGGAAGCCGGCATCACACCGGTTCTGCGGTGGATCCGGCTCCGCCCCGGAGCCAATCCTTCCGCGGATTTCCTCGTTTATCAGGAGTATTCTCATGAAGAAGATCATCAACGGCTTGCTCGCGGCCGCCATGCTCATTTCGGTCGCGGCTTGCGCCTCCTCGCAGGCCCAGCAGACCGACCTCACCCCGCCGGCGCGTGGCATTGATGCCAAGACGCAGCTGGAATGCGGCACGAAGCGCGCCTGCCGCTGAGCGTTTTGCGCCTTTTTCGAAGGCGAAAGCCCGCCTCACGGCGGGCTTTTTGCATGGCGGGCAAAAGTCTTGGCGATCAACAGTCTTGGCGATCAACAGTCTTGGCGATCAACAGTCTTGGCGGGCAAGAGTCTTGGCGGGCAAGAGTCTTGGCGGGCAAGAGTCATAGTGGGCAAGAGCCTTGGCGGGCAGGATCGCAAGGATGATGAACCGCCCGCACCTCACATCCTTGTCGGGTAGTTCGGGCTTTCGCGGGTGATGGTCACGTCATGCGCGTGGCTTTCGCGCAGGCCCGCATTGGTGATGCGGATGAACTCGACCTTCTCCTGCATATCCTTGATCGTCTTCGCGCCGACATAGCCCATGGCTGCCTTGAGGCCGCCCGCGAGCTGGTGGACGACATTCGCGACAGGCCCCTTGTAGGGCACCTGGCCTTCGATGCCCTCGGGCACGAGCTTCATCGAATCCCTGATTTCCGCCTGGAAATATCGATCCGCCGAGCCGCGCGCCATCGCACCCAGCGAGCCCATGCCGCGATAGGCCTTGTAGGAGCGGCCCTGATAGAGAAACACCTCGCCGGGGCTTTCATCCGTGCCCGCCAGCAGCGAGCCGATCATGGCGCAGGAGGCACCCGCCGCGAGCGCCTTCGCAAGATCGCCGGAATACTTGATGCCGCCATCGGCGATCACCGGCACATCTTCCTTCGCAGCCGCCTCGGCGGATTCCAGGATGGCGGTGAGTTGAGGCACGCCCACGCCCGCAACAATGCGCGTGGTGCAGATCGAGCCCGGGCCGATGCCGATCTTCACGGCATCCGCACCCGCATCGATCAGCGCCCTGGTGCCGGCGGCCGTCGCCACGTTGCCGGCGATGACCTGCACCGCGTTCGACATCCGCTTGATGCGGCTGACAGCGTCGAGAACCTGCTGGGAATGGCCATGCGCAGTATCGACCACCACGCAATCGACGCCCGCGTCGATCAGGAGTTCCGTGCGCCGATAGCCTTCCTCGCCCGTGGTGGTGGCCGCGGCGACGCGCAGGCGGCCTTCCGGATCCTTGTTGGCGTTGGGGTTGAGGCGCGCCTTCTCGATATCCTTCACGGTGAGCAGGCCCACGCAGCGATAATCGCCATCGACCACCAGGAGCTTCTCGATGCGATGGCGGTGGAAGAGCTTGCGCGCCTCCGCCTGCGTCACATCCTCGCGGACCGTGACGAGGTTCTCGTGGCTGGTCATCAGTTCGCGGACGGGCTGGTCCATATGCTCGGCGAAGCGCACGTCGCGATGGGTGAGAATGCCCACGAGCTTGCCGGATTTGGAACTGCCATTCGGGCCGCTATCGGCCACTACCGGCAGGCCGTTGATGCCCTTGGCCTTCATGATCGCCAGCGCCTCGCCGAGGGTCGAATCCGGGGCAATCGTCACCGGGTTCATCACGATGCCGCTCTCGAAGCGCTTCACCTGCCGCACATTGTCGGCCTGTTCTTCCGGCGCAAGGTTGCGATGGACGACGCCCAGCCCGCCGGCCTGCGCCATGGCGATGGCGAGGCGGGCTTCCGTCACCGTGTCCATGGCCGAAGAGACGATCGGCAGATTGAGGCTGATGGAGCGCGTGAGCCGCGTGCGCAGATCGGTTTCCGCCGGCAGCACCTCGGAATGGCCGGGGCGCATGAGCACGTCGTCAAAGGTGAGCGCTTCGGGAATTCCGGCGGAAAAAGATTTCGGCATGCCAACACTCCTGTTCTTCACGGGCGCAAGCAGCATCTGGCGATGCGATGTGGCAGCCGCATGACGACACGCGCGGAGCCGGCCCGACCAATGTTGGCGCGCATCCCTACACCCAAGCCGGCCGGGAGTGGAAGCGCCTCTTGCGAAAAAAGCTGGAAATCCGCGCCTTGCGTGCCACCAGCCGCCGTTCATGGTTCAGGTTGCAACCTTGCGCCGGCGTTTCCGCATCGATCAGAAACACCGCATCGCCACCAGTCTGGATGAGCCGTGGCGCATGGTGCCGCAAGCCGCTGGAAACGGGCCGGACGGGGTTGCGCCCGGGCAAGCCGCGACCCATAATCGCGCAAGCATCAAGACGGTTCAGGGCTCGAAGGATCAGGGAGAGCGGAATGGTCGCGTTGAACGGGCTCGTTGCCGGGCTGGTGATTTTTCTGGGAGGCCATCTCGTCTCCCGCTTCACCGGGCTCCGCCAGGCCCTGGTGAACCGTTTCGGACCGAACCTCTATCGCTCGCTTTATTCGCTGGTGGCCGTGATGGGTTTCGCGCTAATCATCCATGGCTTCGGCATCTATCGCGCCGCCGGCTATATCCCGGTCTGGGAGCCGCCGCGCTTCCTCTCTCATCTCTCGGTTCTGCTGGTCTGGCCGGCCTTCATCCTGCTCGCCGCCACCTATCTGCCGGGCCTGATCAAGGCGAAGGCGAAGCACCCGATGCTTGCCGCCGTGAAGCTCTGGGCCACGGCGCATCTGCTGGCGAATGGCGATCTCGGGTCCATCCTGCTCTTCGGCTCGTTCCTGGGCTGGGCGGTCTATGCACGCATCGCGCTGAAGCGCGCGGGTGCGGCGACCATGCCCGCGCCATCCGGCTTTACCCGGAATGACGTGATCGCCGTGGTTGTCGGCACGCTTGTCGCGCTCGCCTTCATGTTCGGCCTGCACCGCACGCTGATCGGGGTAGGAATCTTCGGCGTTTGACGCTAAGGCGTTCCCACGAGACGAAAAGAGGTCGCGCCCGTGCGGTCCGCTTGAAAACTGGGAAGCCCGATGTCGGATATCTTTCGCGAGATCGATGAGGAAATCCGCCGCGACAAGGCGAATGAACTCTGGAAGAAACACGGGCCGAAATTCATCGCGGCTGCCCTGTTGTTCATCGCCAGCGTCGCCGGCTGGCAATTCTGGCAATCCCAGCAACTCAAGCAGCGCAACGCCGCCGGCGCGGCCTTCGAGGCGGCCATCGCCGAAGCCAACAGCGACAAGCCCGAGGCACAGGCCAGCCTTGCCGCCCTTTCGGCGGGCAGGAGCGGCCCCTATCCCGCCCTGTCGCGAATCCGGCTCGCTTCCGAAATGGCCCGCACCGCGAAGGATGACGCGGCGCGCGCCAATGCGATCTCCGCCTTCGACGCGATTGGAGCCGATTCGGCGCTGCCGAGCGAATGGCGCGAGCTGGCGAAACTGCGCGCGGGCCTCCTGCTCGTCGATACCGCACCGCTCGCGGAGATCGAGAAGCGGCTCTCGCCGCTGATTTCGGCCAATGGCATCTTCCGCCATTCCGCGCGCGAGGGCCTGGCGCTCTCGGCCTGGAAGCACAAGGACAACGCGAAGGCGCTCGATGCGCTGCAGGCGATCATCCTGGATGCGGAAACGCCGCAGGGCTTGCGCCAGCGCGCCGAATTGCTGCTCGCGGTGGTGCGTGCCGGGCCCATCCGGTAAAGAACAACCGATGACCCTCAAGATTGCCCTCGTCGGCAGGCCCAACGTCGGCAAATCCACCCTGTTCAACCGCCTCGTGGGCAAGAAGCTCGCGCTGGTGGATGACCGGCCGGGCGTAACGCGCGATCGTCGCCTGGGCGAAGCCCGCATCGGGCCGGAACGTTTCTCGGTGATCGACACCGCGGGCCTTGAGGATTCCGCGGCTGACAGCCTCACCGCGCGCATGCGCCGGCAGACGGAAGCGGCCATCGCCGAAAGCGATTGCGTGATTTTCCTCATCGATGGCCGCGCCGGTTTGATGCCCGATGACCGACATTTCGCCGAACTCGTGCGCCGTTCGGGCAAGCCCGTCATCCTCGCCGCCAACAAGGTCGAGGGGAAGCAGGGCATGGCCGGCGCCTACGAGGCCTTCAGCCTGGGCCTCGGCGATCCGCTGGCGATTTCCGCCGAGCATGGCGAGGGCATGGGGGAACTCTACGAGGCCATTCTCGCGCAGCTCGATGCCAAGGCCGGGCGCGAGGCAGCGACCCGTGCCCCTGAACCCGAAAGCGATGAAGCCGAGACCGATCTCGATGTCTTCGATGCGGATGACGAGGAAGGCGAGGATCTCGAGAATTCCGGCAAGCCCCTGCGCATTGCCATCGTGGGGCGCCCGAATGCGGGCAAATCCACACTCATCAACACCATGCTGGGCGAGGATCGCCTGCTTGTCGGCCCGGAGGCCGGCATCACGCGGGATTCCATCGGGCTTGATTGGGAATGGCGCGGGCGCAAGGTGAAGGTGTTCGACACCGCAGGCCTCAGGAAGCGCTCTCGCATCGAGGACAAGGTGGAGAAGCTCGCCGCGGGCGATGCCATCCGCGCCGCGAAATTCGCGGAGGTCGTGGTGGTGCTGCTCGACGCGACGATCGCGCTCGAGAAGCAGGATCTCACCATCATCGATCTCATCGAGCGCGAGGGCCGTGCCGTGGTGATCGGGCTTAACAAATGGGATCTGATCGAAACGCGCGGCGCCACGCTCTCGACGCTCAGGGAAGAGACGCAGCGCCTGCTGCCGCAGGTGAAGGGCTGCCCCATCGTGCCGCTTTCGGGCCTGGCGGGGCAGGGCATCGACAAGCTGATGGAAGGCGTCGTCTCGGCCTGGAAGGTGTGGAACGCGCGCGTTTCCACCGCGAAGCTCAACCGCTGGCTGGAGGGCGTCACGCAGAACCACCCGCCGCCGGCCGTGTCGGGTCGTCGCATCAAGCTGCGCTATGCCACGCAGGTGAAGACCCGTCCGCCGCATTTCGCGATCTTCGGCAACCAGCTCGACATGCTGCCCGAGGCCTATCGCCGCTATCTCGTGAATTCGCTGCGCGAGAACTTCAACCTGCCGGGCACGCCGATCCGGCTTTCCTTGCGGACGAGCGACAATCCCTTTGACAAGAAGCGCTGACCTGACGGGCCCGACGGGCAAGCCGACTCGTTTTGTCGGTCAGGTCTGGGAAATTCAGGACACGCCCCTCGGCGGCTCCGTGCGAATCCCGAGTGAAGCTCCGCAACGAAAGCGAAGATTGCCGGCTGATCCGGACCGGCAAATCCCGCCCTTACGCCGGCGCGCGGAAATTCAGCACGGCCCGGCGGGGAAAATCGAAGATCTTGCCCGTCTCCTGCCAATCGGGAGAGGCCATCGCCACGAGATGCGGGGTGATCTCGTGGGGGGCGGGAAGCGTCATCGGGTCTTCGCCCGGCGCGGCCTCGGCCCGCATGCGGGTGCGCGTGCGGCCCGGATTGACCAGCATCACCTTGATGTTCGTGATGTTCCTGATTTCCTCGGCCCAATCGCGGCACATCAGGTCGAGCGCGGCCTTGGAGGCGCCGTAGCAGCCCCAATAGGCGTTCGCGTTCGAGCCCGCGCCGGACGAGAGGAAGATCGCACGGCCGGCGTCAGAAGCGCGCAGCAGCGGGTCCATCGCGCGAATGAGCCGGAAATTCGCCGTCACGTTGATGGCGAAGACACGCTCCCAGTGCTTCGGCTCGATATGGTTCAGCGGCGAGATCGGCCCAAGGGTCGCGCCATTGCCGACGAGCGCGTCGAGCTTGCCCCAACGCTGGTGGATCGAGAGGCCGAGGCGATCCAGCGCATCGAAATCCGCAAGGTCGAGCGGCACCAATGTCGCTGAACCACCGATGGCCCTGATCTCGTCATCCAGCGATTCGAGCCCGCCCGCGGTGCGCGCCAGCGCGATGACATGGGCACCGGCTTTGGCGAAGGCGAGGGCGGTTTCCCGTCCGATGCCGCGCGAGGCGCCGGTGATAAGTGCGATGCGGCCGGAAAGCACTTTCTCGGTCATAGTCTCAGCTGGCCTCGGCGAGAAGGGAGAGCTGCTTTACGCTCTCGCCCACCACATCGGCGATGGGCGTGGGATAATCGCCGGTGAAGTAGTGGTCGGTGTATTGCGGCTCGGCATTGTTGCGGCCGGGTTCGCCCAGCGCGCGATAGAGCCCGTCGATCGAGACGAAGGAAAGGCTCTCGACGCCGAGATAGGCGCGCATTTCCTCGATCGACATGCGCGCTGCCAGCAGCTTGTCCTGTTCGGGCATGTCGATGCCGTAGAAATCCGGATACCGGATCGGCGGCGAGGCGATGCGGAAATGCACTTCCGTGGCCTCCGCCTCGCGCATCATCGTCACGATCTTGCGGGAGGTCGTGCCGCGTACGATGGAATCATCCACCAGCACCACGCGCTTGCCCGCGATCACCGCGCGGTTTGCCGAATGCTTCATGCGCACGCCGAGTTCGCGCACGCTCTGCGTGGGCTGGATGAAGGTGCGGCCGACATAATGGTTGCGGATGATGCCGAGTTCGTAAGGGATGCCCGATTTCTGCGCAAAGCCGATGGCCGCAGGCACGCCGGAATCCGGCACCGGCACCACGACATCGGCCGAGATCGGCGTCTCGATTGCGAGTTCGGCGCCGATATTCTTGCGGACCTCGTAGACGTTCCTGCCGCCGGCGACCGAATCCGGCCGGGCAAAATAGACATATTCGAAGATGCAGGGCCGGGGGTTCCGGGGCGGGAAGGGCCTGAGGCTCTCGATCTGGCCATCCTCGATCACGAGGATTTCGCCCGGCTCGACCTCGCGCTCGAATTTCGCGCCGATGATGTCGAGCGCGCAGGTCTCCGAGGCGAGGATCGCGCAACCATCGAGGCGGCCCAGAACCAGCGGGCGGATGCCGAGCGGGTCACGCGCGCCGATCAGTTTCTTGTTGGTCATGCCCACCAGCGCATAGGCGCCCTGGACCTGCGAGAGCGTCTCGATGAAGCGGTCGACGAAGCGATTGCGCTTCGAGCGCGCCACAAGATGCAGGATCACCTCGGTATCCGAGGTTGCCTGGTAGATCGCGCCCTCGGCGATGAGCTGGCGGCGAAGGGTCAACCCATTCGTGAGGTTGCCATTATGCGCCACCGCGAAGCCGCCCACCGAGAGTTCCGCGAAAAGCGGCTGCACATTGCGCAGGATGGTCTCGCCGGTTGTCGAATAGCGTGTGTGCCCGATCGCGGTATTGCCCGGCAGCTGGTCGATCACGCTCTTCTTCGAGAAGTTGTCGCCCACAAGGCCGAGGCGGCGCTCCGAATGGAAGCGCGCGCCATCGAACGAGACGATGCCGGCCGCCTCCTGCCCGCGATGCTGGAGGGCATGCAGGCCGAGAGCCGTGATCGCGGCGGCATCGGGGTGGCCATAGATGCCGAACACCCCGCATTCCTCGCGCAGGTGGTCTGCATCGCGGAACGGATGGTTGTCTCCGAAATCGCGTTCATCCCTCGGTTCGGCTTCGTTCATGGCCGACAATCCCAGGGCGAGGACCCATGAAATCGGGCGTAAAAGTTTGTCGAAAGGCTCGGACGTGCCAAGCGGCACGCTTTTCGCCTTTCTCCTGCCATTCCATCCATCGCAATCATGCCATGACATCCGATCTCATGGGGCCTGACCCCTGGCAAGGGAGAGGATTGCGCCGGCGCGTCCCTATTGCTTGAGCTGGGGCGCGGCCGGCGGTGTAACCGGGGCCGGCGGCAAAGGGGTGCCGGAACCGGGTTGCTTGAATTCCTCCGTCGCCCTCTTGATGGGCGTTGAGATCGACTCGTCGAGATTTTCCGGGAGTATCGCCTTCAGCCGTTCCCAGCTCGCGGTGAGAATGGGGCGGAATTTCGCTTCCGACACCCATTGCGGCTGCTGTTTCTCGGCCACGAGCCACGAAAAGAAGCCGAAACCGATAATGGCCAGCAGGAAACCGCGCGCCGCACCGAACAGGAAGCCGAGCGTGCGATCCAGCGCGCCGATGCGGCTGTCGAGAATGAAATCCGAGAGCTTCGAGGTAACGATGTAGCTCACCATCAGGGTGGCAAGGAACACGCCGCCGAATGCAAGGCCATTCACCAGCAGCGGCGGTTGCTTCGTCACATACTGAAGCACATAGGGCGCCGCCTGCGGATAGAAGAAATAGCCGACCACCGCCGCAATGGCCCAGGAGGCAATCGCCAGAACCTCGCGCGTGAAACCGCGCACCATCGCCAGCATGCCCGACAGAAGCACGATTCCGATGACGACGAGATCGAGCATGGTAACCGGCATTGAAGCTCCTTCGGACGAACGCCACTGGCCCGCATATAACGGTTCGCTTCCGCTTCGTCACCCCGTCTCGGCGGCGCCCGGAGCGAAATTCGATCTGATTCAGTCAGATCGGCAACCGCTCTAACCGGAAATCGACGGGGAGCGTCGGGGTTTGCCCCTGCCGCCGGCAATCTCGGCCACGACATCGGCGATCTGACGAACGGGATGCAGGGCGAGGCCCGGCTTCGTGCCGGCATCCGGGAACCCTTCCGGCAGCAGCGCTTCGGTGAAACCGAGCTTCACGGCCTCCTTGAGCCTTGCCGCCGCTTGCGGCACGGGCCGCACCAGGCCGGAGAGGCTCACCTCGCCGAACAGCGCCATCTGCGCGCGGATCGGCACATCCGCGAGCGAGGAGACGAGCGCGGCGGCCACCGCGAGATCCGCCGCCGGCTCCATGATCCGGAAGCCGCCCGCGACATTCATGTAGACATCATGCTGGCCGAGGCGAACGCCGGCGCGCGCTTCCAGAACGGCCAGCACCATGGCGAGGCGGCTTGAATCCCACCCCACGACCGCGCGGCGCGGCGTGCCGAGCGCGGAGGGTGTCACCAGCGCCTGAATTTCGATCAGCAACGGCCGCGTGCCCTCCATCCCGGCGAAGACCGCGGTGCCGGAGACCGCGGCATCGCGCGCACCAAGAAAGAGGGCAGAGGGGTTCGGCACCTCGACGAGGCCCCCGGCGCCCATCTCGAAGACGCCGATCTCATCGGTTGCGCCGAAGCGGTTCTTCACCGCCCGCAAGATTCGGAAATGATGGCCTGCATCGCCCTCGAAACTCATCACGGCATCGACCATGTGCTCGACCACGCGCGGGCCCGCGATCTGGCCGTCCTTGGTCACGTGGCCGACGAGGATGATCGCCGCGCCGGAACTCTTGGCGAAGCGGATCAACCCTTGCGCTGCCGCGCGCACCTGGGTCACCGTGCCGGGCGCGGCTTCCGCCGCCTCGGTCCACATGGTCTGGATCGAATCAATAATGACGAGGCGCGGCGGGGCACCCTGGCCGAGGGTGGTGAGGATATCCTCCACGCTCGTCTGCGCCGCGAGTTCCACCGGGGCGGATTCCAGCCCGAGGCGCTGGGCGCGCAGACGCACCTGGCCGGCGCTTTCCTCGCCCGAGATATAGACCGCGCGGAAATTCCTGCGCGCCAAAGCAGCCGCTGCCTGGATGAGCAGCGTGGATTTTCCGATGCCCGGCTCGCCGCCGAGCAGGATCACCGAGCCTTTCACGAAGCCGCCGCCGGTCACGCGGTCCAGTTCCGCGATGCCGCTCGCGATGCGCGGGGCATCCATCGCTTCGCCCGTCAGGTTTTCGAGCGCGAAGACGCGTCCCTTCCTGAGCCGCGCGCCACCACTGGCAACTGGCGCGGCTGTGGCAGCCGTTGCGGCTTCCTCGGCGATGGAATTCCATTCGCCGCAGGCATCGCATTTGCCCTGCCAGCGCTGGTGGACCGCGCCGCAGGCCTGGCAGGCGAAGGTGGGTGTGCGCTTGGCCAAGATCTTTCCGTTCGGGCGCGAGGGCTGAGACGAATCCGTCGCATGTTAGGCTGGTTTCGTGAGGCATTGAAATGGGGGCGCGGACCCGGATCGGAAGTCTGGAGACAGGGATCTGTTAAGGGTCGCGTTCTAAACTAGAGGTTGCAATTGACGGATCTGGAGCCGCTTCATGTCTTCCGGAGTCAGCGCCTCGACTTTCGCCCGTGCCAGCTCATCCTCGACGGCCAACAACCTGGCCCTTCGCAAACGCGTGCTGACCCAATTCCAGATCCGCACCGAGAAGGACGCGGCGAACGCGACCGTGAATGTGCTGAACCAGAGCCTTGAAGCCCAGCGCATCCGCAAGCCCGACGCGCGATCGCTGATGCAGATCCTCAATATTCAGGCCTGATCCACGTCAATCCGCTCGTATCGCCTGCCGAGATTCGTGAGGATTTCGTAGCCGTTTGTCATCGCCGCCTCGCCCACGCGGTCGATGTCGAGGCCGTCCCCGATCAGCGTCGCGAAATCGCCGATGCGCACGCTGCCCCGGGGCAGGCGGGTGATATCCACCGTGATGAGATCCATCGAGACATTGCCCGCGAAGGGGCATTCCCGGCCCGCGATGATCGCATAACCGCCGGCGCGATCGGGTTTCGCACCGCCATTGCGCGGATAGCCATCGGCATAACCGCAGGAGAGAGTTGCAATCAGGCTGTCGCGCGTCGCGCGGAAATTCGAATCATAGCCCACGGTCTCGCCCGCTGGCACGGGCGTGATCTGGATCACCGGCGCCTCAAGCCGCACCACGGCGCGCATCGGGTTCTTCCGTCCCGGCGTCGGGTTGCCACCATAGAGTGCATAGCCGGGACGCGAGAGCGCATGGAGGCCGGCCGCCGCAGTGAAATGCCCCGAGGAATTACAGAGGCTTAGACGAAGAGGCTGATGTGATCTCGAAAGTTCCGGAATCGATGCGCGAGCTTCCTCAATCCGCATCGCAAGATCGCCGAACATCCCGATCTGCTGCCGGGTGACCGGATCATTTCCGCGTTCCGACGAGATGAAATGGCTCATGACAATCGCGATGTCGCCCCACGGGATTTCGCCGGCGGCCAGAAGATCGCGGAAGGCCTCCGGGCGCAGGCCCAGCCGGTTCATGCCGGTATCGACATGCAAGGCCGCGCGCTCTGCCTCGGGCTCCTCATCGCGATAAGCCTTCCAGGCCGTGATTTCCGACACTGTTCCGAGCACGGGCGCGAGCCGATGCGCGCGATAGGCCGCGAGATCACCCGCGGCAAGCCCGTTCAGCACGAAGATTTCGCCCTCGGGCAGCACCGCGCGGGCACGAATGCCCTCGGAGAGATGGGCAACGAAGAAGCTGCGGCAACCGGCCTTGTATAAGGCCGGGGCGGCCTTCTCGATCCCCAGGCCATAGGCATCCGCCTTGATGACCGCGCCCGCGGCACCCGGCGCATTGAGCGCGTGGAGCTTGCGCCAGTTATCGGCCAAAGCTCCAAGATCGATCGTGAGCCGCGCCGCTTGCGAGGCAAAGCGGCTCATTCCAGCCGCTCCGGCAGGTAATCTTCCTTCGCCAGATCCGAGAACTTCGTGATGTTCGCCTCGAATTGCAGCTGCACCGTGCCAGTGGGGCCGTGACGCTGCTTGCCGATGATCACCTCGGCCTTGCCATGCACGCGCTCCATGTCCTGCTGCCACTTCAGGTGCTCTTCGCTGCCCGGCTTGGGCTCGCGGTTGTTGAGGTAGTATTCCTCGCGATAGACGAACATCACCACGTCCGCGTCCTGCTCGATCGAGCCGGATTCGCGCAGGTCCGAGAGCTGCGGCCGCTTGTCGTCGCGGTTTTCCACCTGGCGCGAGAGCTGCGAGAGCGCGATGATCGGCACATTCAGTTCCTTCGCCAGCGCCTTCATGCCCGTGGTGATCTCGGTCAGTTCCTGCACGCGGTTCTCGCCCTTCTTCGAGGCGCCAGAAAGGAGCTGGAGGTAGTCGACCACGAGAAGATCGAGCCCGTGCTGGCGCTTGAGACGCCGCGCGCGCGCCGCCAATTGCGCGATGGAAATGCCGCCGGACTGGTCGATATGGAGCGGAATGCTCTGCATTTCGGCGACAGCCTGATGCAGCCGGCCGAATTCCTCGCTCGACACGTCGCCGCGGCGGATCTTGAAGGAGGGCACGCCCGATTGCTCGGCGATGATACGGGTCGCGAGCTGTTCGGCGCTCATTTCGAGGCTGAAGAAGCCGACAATGCCGCCCGAGACCGTCTTCAACAGGCCATCGGGCTGGCGTTCGCCGCGCCAGGCCCGCGCGATGTTGTAGGCGATGTTCGTGGCGAGCGCGGTCTTGCCCATGCCGGGACGGCCGGCGAGAATCACGAGGTCGCTTCGCTGCAAGCCACCCATCCGCTGGTCAAGATCGGAAAGGCCGGTCGCGGTGCCGGAAAGGCCGCCATCGCGCTTGTAGGCCTCGCTCGCCATCTGGATCGCGAGGGTCAGTGCCGAGGAGAAGCTCTGGAAGCCGCCCTCGAAACGGCCGCTTTCCGCGAGCGCATAGAGCTTGCGCTCGGCTTCCTCGATCTGCTGGCGGGGTTGATCCTCCACCGGCGCATCATAGGCGCGGCCCGCCATGTCCTCGCCGATGGTGATGAGCGTGCGCCGGAGCGCCAGATCATGCACCGTGCGGCCATATTCGCCGGCATTCGAGATGGTCGTGGCCGAGGCCGCGAGCCGCCCGAGATATAGCGCCACCGTGATGCCGCCGAGATCGACATCCGGCAGATAGGTCTTGAGGGTGATGGGCGTCGCAACCTTCCCCGCGCGCAGCAATTTGCCCATCACGTCGAAGATCGCGCCGTGGATCTTCTCGTAGAAATGCTCGGGCTGGAGGAAATCCGATACACGGTCGAAGGCCTCGTTATTCACGAGGATCGCGCCCAGCAGGGCCTGCTCCGCCTCCAGGTTGTGCGGAGCCAGCCGGAAAGGCTGTTCCTGTGCGTTGTCCGGGGCAAGGCGGGCAAGGGCAACCATGGTCGTGTTCGTTTCCGTCCGGATGTCCGGTCTTTTGCTGCGGTTCTGCTTGTCTTGCACGGATTGATCACGTCACGCGCCACGGCGGCCTGCCGATTGCCCGTTCCCCGATTCCCATGCCGCACCCAGCA
Organism: Methylobacterium sp.; assembly: GCA_020252645.1. Lineage (GTDB taxonomy): Bacteria > Pseudomonadota > Alphaproteobacteria > Rhizobiales > Beijerinckiaceae > Rhabdaerophilum. The sequence goes on from JADCCN010000015.1 coordinate 18,815, forward strand.
GAAGCGCAAAGGCCGCGAACAGGAAAGGCCCCCCGTTTCCGGGAGGCCTGATGATGAGCGATTCACACAGTGATTCACAGGCAAAAAATATTCGCCGGCCGCTGCGCCTCCTGCCGCTTGAGTGCGGCAGAAAAGCCTCAGAGCTCCACGCCCGGGCCGGCATCGGCAAGGGCCGCGCCGATCTCGAGCCCGAGATCGTCGAGGTTGTCCTCCTCGCGCGCCAGCACATTCTCGCCGCGCGACTGGCGCTCGGCTTCTTCCGGTGAACGGGCGACGTTGATCGTCACGCCAACCGAGACTTCCGGGTGCAGGACGATCGAGACCTGATGCAGGCCGAGCGTCTTGATCGGGGTGTCGAGCGCCACCTGGCCGCGGTTCAGCGTGAAGCCGCCGGCCGTCACCGCATCGGCGATGTCGCGCGCGGAGACGGAACCATAGAGCACGCCCGATTCACCCGCCTGGCGGATGAGGGTGAAACTCTGGCCATCGAGCTTGCCGCCCACGGCCTGAGCGTCCTTCCTGCGGGCGAGGTTGTTGGCCTCGAGCTGGGCGCGCTCGGCGGCGAATTTCGACTTGTTCGCTTCGGTCGCGCGGAGCGCCTTGTTGCGCGGGAGAAGGAAGTTGCGGGCATAGCCATCCTTCACCTTCACCACATCGCCCATCTGGCCCAGCTTGGCCACGCGTTCGAGGAGGATCACTTCCATGGTCTTTACTCCGGTTTTGGATCGTCGGGTTCGTATCAGGTTGAGCGTCAACGGCCTGCGCGTTCGCGGTTGCGCAGGTCGAGAAGGTGATCGGCGAAGCCAACGCCCACGAAGAGCAGGGCCGGCAATCCGAAGATGAGGATCGAGCCCCAGGCCGCCGTCAGCAGCAGCCCGCGGCCATTCTGGCCGGCGAGGCGCATATGCAGCACGGCAAGGCCCTGGAGCATCAGCAGGAAACCAAGGCCCAAGGCGAGGATTTCCGCAAAGACACCCATGTAGCCATCCCACATGGTGACCAGCAGCGCGGCGCCGAACAGGATGAGGCTGCCACCGGGGAGGCGGAACCCGTTGAAGCCGGGCTTCCCATAGCTCAGCCGGCCCGAACGCTCCGCCACCATCGCACCGAAGGCCGCGCTCATCACCAGCGTCACGATGATGATGAGACCGGAAACCGGCAGCATGATCGACGCCATGAGTTCGACGACCCGGTTGAAGGTCGCGGGATCCGCCAGCGCCGGGTTGCCGGGAACGGACATGACCCGCAGGCCATCCGCCACGAATTCACGCAGGCGCGTTACGAAGCGGGCATAATCCGGCTCGATCCACAGCGACGTGACCACGATCACCATCGCGAGATAGCCGGCCATGACGAGCGCGAGTTGGCCCATGACGATGCCGTCGCGGCGGATATCCCGATCCGGCGCGGCAAAGGCGCGCTCGGCCGCCGCCGGGATGACAAAGGCCATGGCGGCGCGATTGCCGGTGGTAAGGTCGATCAGGATCGCGCCGAGCAATCCGGCAAGGGCACCCGCCAGCGCGTGCCAGCCGAAGCTCGTGATGAAGAGCGGCAGCGGCGCCACGAGAAACAGGAAGGCGAGCGACATCATCCCCGGCGTCAGCATCCCCGAAAGGAGCGCCGAGGCAAAGCCCGCAAGGCCCGCCAGAAGGATGATCTGCGCCATCGTCTCGTTGTCCCGTGCCCGGTTTCCCGGCGGTTAGAAGCGAAAAGCGCGTGAGGCGGCGACTTTTCGGTTCAGCGGATCCGAGCGGATTTCAACCGCCCGGACGACTGTCCAGGAGCATTTTCAAGCGAAGCGGAACCCGGTTCGCGAGAAAAATGCCCAAGGCCAAATCAGAGGTGGAAGCCCCTGGCCTCGAAACCGGCGAGCAGGCCCGCCGGCCCTGTTTTCCAGCAGGCGGCCGAAGCCGCTGCCATCACTTGATCACGAAGGGCAGCAGGCCGAGGAAGCGGGCGCGCTTGATCGCCTGGGCGAGGTCGCGCTGCTTCTTGGCCGAGACCGCCGTGATGCGGGACGGAACGATCTTGCCACGCTCCGAGATGTAGCGCGAGAGGAGCTTCACGTCCTTGTAGTCGATCTTCGGGGCGCCATTGCCCGTGAACGGGCAGGACTTGCGGCGGCGAAAGAACGGGCGGCGTGCGGGCTGGCTCATCAGACTTCCTCCTCGGCGACATCCTCCGCGACCGCATCCTCGCGGTCACGGCGGCGGGGGCGATCGTCACGGCCGCCGCGCTCGTCGTCGCGATCACGGTCGCGGCGCTGGAGCATCACGGAGGGGCCATCCTCGAGCGCCTCGACCTTCACGGTCATGAAGCGGAGAATGTCTTCGGAAATGCGCATCTGGCGCTCCATCTCGGCCACGGCAGCGGCCGGAGCGTCGATGTTGAACAGCGCATAATGCGCCTTGCGATTCTTCTTGATGCGGAATGCGAGGGACTTCAGACCCCAATACTCCACCTTCGTCACCGCGCCGCCCTTCGTTTCGATGACGGACTTGTAGGTCTCGGTCATCGTCTCGACCTGCTGGGCCGTGACGTCCTGGCGGGCCAGGAACACGTGCTCATACAAAGCCATATGCTTTTGCCTTCTTCGGTGCCCGGAACGGGCGATGGGTTCCCTCTGGCGCGAAGCCCTTCGAGCCGATGGAAGGCTCGATCCGTTCACGAAGGCGTTGACACGGGAGACCGAGGTTCGAAACCTCTGCCGGAAATCCGGCTCTCCGTTCAGCCACCGGCCATCGGGGAAGAAGTCTGCATACAGAAATTCTCGCAGCGCACAAGGGTTTTCGCTGCCGAAACAGACGGTTTGAAGCCTTGCACCGGCTTGACTTCGCCCTTGTCGCCACGCATTGCCGCGCGGGGATGGGCCAGGCAGGCCGCAGGAACGATTGAACTAGGCTTTCCAGCATGAGCAAGACCGCTTTCCTTTTCCCGGGCCAGGGTTCCCAGGCCGTCGGCATGGGCAAGTCGCTGGCGGAAAATTTCGCTTCGGCGCGTGCGGTGTTCGACGAGGTGGATGCCGCGCTGGGCCAGAAGCTTGCCACGCTGATGTTCGAGGGCCCGGAGGATCGGTTGACGCTCACCGCCAATGCGCAGCCGGCCTTGATGGCGGTGTCGCTGGCGGTGATCCGCACGCTGGAAGCCGAGAAGGGTCTCGAGCTTGCGAAGGCGGCGAGTTTCGTCGCGGGCCACAGCCTCGGCGAATACTCCGCCTTGGCCGCTGCCGGATCGCTGACGATTTCGGAGACGGCGAAGCTCCTGCGCATCCGGGGCGATGCGATGCAGGCGGCCGTGCCGGTGGGGCAGGGCGCGATGTGCGCGCTGATCGGCGCGGAATGGGATCTGGCGAGCGAAATCGCCAAAGAAGCCGCGCAAGGTCAGGTTTGTGATGTCGCGAACGACAATGGCGGCGGGCAGGTCGTGCTTTCCGGCCACAAGGGCGCGATCGATCGGGCCATTGACATTGCGAAAGCGAAGGGCGTGAAGCGTGCGCTGCCGCTGCCGGTTTCGGCACCCTTCCATTCCTCGCTGATGCAGCCGGCAGCGGAGCGCATGCGCGAGGCGCTCGCGGGAGCTGCCATTCAGGCGCCGAAGGTGCCGGTCATCGCCAATGTCACCGCCGGCCCGGTCAGCGATCCGGAGGCGATCCGCCGGCATCTCGTGGAGCAGGTCACGGGCTCGGTGCGCTGGCGCGAGAGCATGCTCTGGCTCGGTGCGAATGGCGTCACGCGCTTCGTCGAATGCGGCTCGGGCAAGGTGCTGGCGGGGCTCGCCAAGCGCGCGGTGGCCGGAGCCGAGGCGATGAGCATTGGTTCGGCGGATGATGTTTCTGGCTATTCGGCCTGACAGGAGACTTCCATGTTCTCACTCACCGGCAAGTTCGCCCTCGTCACCGGCGCCTCGGGCGGCATCGGTGCTGCCATCGCGGAAGCGCTGCATGCACAGGGCGCGACGGTGTGCCTTTCGGGCACGCGGCGCGAGGCGCTGGAAGCCGTCGCGGCGAAGCTCGGCAGCCGCTGCCATATCGTGACCGCCAACCTTTCGGACCGCGCCTCGGTGCAGGCGCTCGTGCCGGAGGCGGAGAAGGCGCTTGGAGGGCTCGACATCCTCGTGAACAATGCCGGCATCACCCGCGACAACCTCTTCATGCGTATGAAGGATGAGGAGTGGGACCAGGTTCTCGCCGTGAACCTCACCTCGTCGTTCATCCTGGCGCGCGCGGCCGTGAAGGGCATGATGAAGCGCCGCTTCGGCCGTATCATCGGCATCACTTCGGTTGTGGGCGTCACCGGCAATCCGGGGCAGGCGAATTACTGCGCGGCAAAGGCCGGCATGATCGGCATGACGAAGAGCCTCGCGGCGGAAGTGGCAAGCCGCGGCATCACGGTGAATTGCGTGGCTCCGGGCTTCATCGAGAGCGCGATGACGGACTCGCTGAACGAAAAACAGCGCGAGGCGATCATGAGCTCGATTCCGGCGGGGCGCATGGGCAAGGGCGCGGAAATCGCGAGCGCGGTGGCCTATCTTGCCTCCGCGGAGGCCGCTTATGTCAACGGACACACCCTGCATGTGAACGGCGGCATGGCGCGCATCTGAGCCATCCTCCCGGGAATTCCCGGAGTTTGGTTGCACCGCACGTTGACATTCCTTTCCCAATCCTGAAAGGGAAGTCGCGGTTGCGACGCGCTGCGCCGAAAGAGCGCTCGTCGGCGCACGGGGGTACTCTAGTCAGAACAGAGAAGGTTTAGCCATGAGCGATGTCGCCGAGCGCGTGAAGAAGATCGTGATCGAGCATCTCAGCGTCGATGCGGACAAGGTTGTCGAAGGCGCGAACTTCATCGACGATCTGGGCGCGGACAGCCTCGACACCGTCGAGCTGGTGATGGCGTTCGAGGAGGAATTCGGCGTCGAGATCCCGGATGACGCCGCCGAGACCATCCAGACGGTCGGCGACGCGGTCCGCTTCCTCGAGAAGAACGCGGCCTGACGGCTCCGGGCCCATGCTGCGCCGGGTTGTCATCACGGGTCTGGGAATGGTCACGCCGCATGGCTGCGGCGTGGAACCGACCTGGAAAAACGTGCTGGCGGGTCGCTCTGCGGCCCGGTCGGTCGAGCATTTCGAGGTTTCCGATCTTCCGGCGCGCATTGCCTGCCAGATTCCGCGTGGAAATGGCGCAGGCGAGTTCAACCCGGATGACTGGATGGACCCGAAGGATCAGCGGCGGGTCGATCCCTTCATCGTGTTCGCCATGGCCGCGGCCAAGCAGGCGCTGGATGATGCGAACTGGCATCCCTCCACGCCCGATGAGCAGAACACCACCGGCGTCATCATCGGCTCCGGCATCGGAGGCATCGAAGGCATCAGCGAAACGGCCATCCTGTTGCAGGAAAAGGGCCCGCGCCGCGTCTCGCCCTTCTTCATTCCCGGCCGTCTGATCAATCTTGCCTCGGGCTATGTCTCCATTGCCCATGGGCTCAAGGGGCCGAACCACTCGGTCGTTACCGCCTGCTCCACCGGCGCGCATGCGATCGGCGACGGTGCGCGCATGATCGCGCTCGGCGATGCCGATGTGATGGTCGCGGGCGGCGCGGAATCGCCGGTCTCGCGCATTTCGCTTGCGGGCTTCGCGGCCTGCCGCGCCTTGTCCACCCGCTTCAACGACACCCCGGAGAAGGCCTCGCGCCCCTATGACAAGGATCGCGACGGCTTCGTGATGGGCGAGGGCGCCGGCGTGATGGTGCTTGAGGAACTCGAGCATGCCAGGGCTCGTGGCGCGAAGATCCATGCCGAGGTCATCGGCTACGGCATGTCTGGCGATGCCTATCACATCACCTCGCCCAGCGAGGATGGCGACGGCGCCTTCCGCTGCATGCAGGCGGCGCTGAAGCGTGCGGGCCTTTCGGCGGGCGAAATCGATTACATCAACGCGCATGGCACCTCGACGCCCGTGGGCGATGAAATCGAATTGCGCGCGGCAGAAAGGCTGCTCGGCAACCAGGCGGGGCGCGTCTCGATGTCTTCCACGAAATCCGCCATCGGCCATCTCCTGGGTGCTGCAGGCGCGGTGGAGGCGATCTTCACGACGCTTGCGATCCGGGATCAGGTCGCGCCGCCCACCATCAATCTCGAGAATCCGTCGGTGGAAACACCGATCGACCTCGTGCCGCACCAGGCCCGCAAGCGCGAGATCAACGTTGCGCTGTCGAATTCCTTCGGTTTCGGCGGCACCAATGCCTCGCTGGTCCTGCGTCGCTATGCGCCGTGAGCCTCAACCCGGCTTTCGCCATAATCCTGCGGGAAGAGGGGACGGCGAGCGCGCCGTGATCCGTTGGCCGCTTCGAAATGTCCGCATTGGCGCGGACCCTGCGAGCCCGGCATGACCTCGACGCCCGATCCTTCCAAGCCCGATTCTTCCAAGCCCGATCCTTCCAAGCCCGAGGCCGGCAGGGGCGAGCCGGAAAAGGCGGGCTGGCTGGCCCGCAAGCGTGCGCGCCCCGGCGCCGGCGAGGCCGTGAAGGCCGAGCCCGCACCGCCGCCGCCGCGCAAGAAGCGCAAGACCGGCATCACCGCCATGTTCTCGGGGCTGATGACCGCGACCGTATTCCTGCTCGTGGCAGTTTTTGCAGGCGTGACCATCGCCCATCGCGAATTCGCCGAGCCCGGCCCGCTGCAGACCGACAAGGTCGTGATCATCGAGCGCGGCTCGACCACCGAGGACATCGTCGAGACGCTGACGCGCGAAGGCGTGGTCACCCGCTCGAGCCTGCTCTGGGCTGTGCTGCTCTGGCGCGATATCACCTCGAAATTCAGTGCGGAAGGCGCGAGCCGCCGGGCCAAGAGCGGCGAATATCTCTTCCGGCAATCCGCCTCCATGAGCGAAGTGGTGGATGTCATCACCTCGGGACGGTCGATCCAGCATGCGATCACCATTCCCGAGGGGCTGACGAGCGAGCAGATCGTCGAGCGGCTGATGCAGAACGAGCTGCTCACGGGCGAGGTCGCGACCATTCCCCCCGAAGGAGCGCTCCTTCCCGATACCTATCGCATCAACCGCGGCACCAGCCGTGAGGCGCTCGTTGCCCGCATGGCCAGCGAGCAGCGCCGGGTGCTGAACGAGATCTGGAACCGACGGGCGAAGGATCTTCCCTTGCGCAATCCGCGTGAACTGGTGACGCTCGCATCGATCGTCGAGAAGGAAACGGGCCGCGCGGATGAGCGACCGCGGGTCGCCAGCGTGTTCTATAATCGCATCGAGAAGAAGATGCGGCTGCAATCCGATCCGACGATCATCTATGGCCTTGTCGGCGGCAAGGGCAGCCTCGGCCGGCCCATCAGCCGCGCCGATATCGATCGCCCCACGGCCTACAACACCTACACCATCCCGGCCCTGCCGCCGGGGCCCATCGCCAATCCCGGCCGCGCGGCCATGGAAGCGACCGCCAACCCTTCGCGCACGCGCGACCTCTATTTCGTGGCCGATGGCACCGGGGGCCATGCCTTTGCCGAGACGTTTGAACAGCATAACCGCAATGTCGCCCGCTGGCGTCAGATCGAGGCGATGCGGGCCGCGACACCGGCAGCCCCGGGGCTCCAGCCTGTGCCGGGCGCGCCGGCGGCTTCCTCCGCCGATGGCTCGGCCGCGCCGCAGGTGCAGGGCTTTGTCCAGCCGGACCGGCGATCGGGCGCCACCACACCGGCTCCGGTCTTGCGCCCCGGCGGCACGCCTGATCCTGCCGCGCCCCAGTCTGCCCCCCAGCCCGACTGACAGCTCTCTTCGGCCTCGTCCCCTTCCCGGTGCGATCCATGGTTCAGAACGTCCCTTCTCCTTCACCCTCCCGCAGGGGCGTGATGCTCGTCATCTCCTCGCCCTCGGGGGCGGGGAAATCCGCGCTGTCGCGCGCGCTGCTCGACAAGGACGACAAGGATCGCGAGGGGCGCCAGCAGATCGTCCTGTCGGTCTCGGTGACGACCCGCGCGAAGCGCCCGAGCGAAATCGACGGCGTGCATTATCATTTCGTGGATATCGAGACGTTCGAGCGCATGCGCGATCGCGGCGAATTGCTGGAATGGGCCGAAGTCCATGGCAATTTCTATGCGACCCCCCGCAAGCCGGTGGAGGCCGCGCTGACCGATGGCAGGGACGTGCTCTTCGACATCGACGTGCAGGGGACGCTGCAGCTCTACCGCAGCATGCGGGAGGATGTGGTGAGCGTCTTCATCCTGCCGCCCTCCATCGCCGAGTTGCAGAACCGGCTGCGCCGCCGCGCGGAGGATGCCGAAGCGGTGATCCGGCGCCGCCTGCATACGGCCGAGCGTGAGCTCGAGGCCTGGCAGGATTACGACTACGTGCTGGTGAACGAGGATCTCGACACCTGCTTCCAGCAGCTTCAATCGATTCTCCTATCCGAGCGGCTGAAGCGTGCGCGCAATCCGGCTCTGGCCGGGCGCCTCGCGATCCTTCAGAAGGATCTGAATGAGGTTCTCGCTCAGGCGCGCTGAGCGTCGAGCGCGTTGGAGCGGCATTCGATCTGAACCAATCAGATCGACCGCTCTCTGGTTTTGTTGTTGATCGCATTTTCTTTCGAAGAACCGATATCCACTTCTTCGGAAAATGCTCGAGAGCGGCATTCGATCTGAACCAATCAGATCGACCGCTCTCTGTTTTTGTTGTTGGTCGCATTTTCTTTCGAAGAACCGGTATCCACTTCTTCGGAAAATGCTCTGGCAAGCGCCACGAACCCTGCCACAGGCACGGTCTCGGGGCGCGCAGTCGGTTCAATGCCCGCAATTGCCAGCGCAGCTTCAAACCCCGCGAGCGATTTCAGGCTCTGCCGCAGCATCTTCCGGCGCTGGCTGAAGGCCGCCGCCGTCACCTGTTCCAGCCTTTCGAGGCGGCAGGCGAGGGGCTCGGCACGCGGGCGGAGGGTTAGCACGCTGGAAGTCACCTTGGGCGGCGGCGTGAAGGCCGAAGGCGAGAGATCGAAGGCGATATGCGCCTCCGTGCGCCAGCCCGCGAGGATGCCGAGGCGCCCATAATCCGAAACCTCAGCCGGCGTGGCGACAATCCGCCTCGCCACCTCCCGCTGGAACATCAGCGTGAGGCTGTCCCAGACGGGCGGCCAGGGCATGCGCAGCCAGCGGATCAGAAGTTCCGTGCCAATGTTGTAAGGCAGGTTCGAAACAATGCGCGTGGGGGTTCCCCGCGCCAGCGCTTCGTAATCCGCCTTGAGCGCATCGCCCTCGACGATGCGGAGGCGGCCGGGATAGCGGGCGGCGATTTCCTCCAGCGCGGCGATGCATCGCCGGTCCCGTTCGATGGCCACGACTTCCGCCGCCCCGGCCGCGAGCAGCGCGCGGGTGAGGCCGCCTGGACCGGGCCCGACCTCGATGACGCGACGTCCCTCGAGCGGGCCAGCCTCGCGGGCGATCTTCGCCGTGATGTTGAAATCCAGCAGGAAATTCTGCCCGAGGCTTTTCAATGCCTCGAGGCCATGGGCGCGGATGACCTCGCGAAGGGGCGGGAGGCCATCCTCGAAGGCAGCCATCAGCGGTTCATCCGGATGTCCATGGTCTTGCGCAGTTCGCCGATATAGCTGCGCGCGCGCTCCGTGATGCGCTGCTGGCCGAGGCGTTCGGCCACTTCCGCGCGCAGCGCCTGCGATACGGGACGGGGATTGCGCTCGCAGACCGCGACCATCTCGATGCCCTGATCCGTGCGGAATGGCGGCGTCAGCTTGCCGACCGGCGTGCCCTCGAGCACCTTCATGAGCGCCTCACCAAGCTGGTCCGACGAGCGCAGCTGCGCCGGCCGGATCGCCACATCCGGGAGCGTCCGCAATTCGTCGAACCCCGTCTCGCAGCCGGAGAAGCGGGCACGCGCGGCATTGGCCGCTGCCTCCCGCGCGCCGGGCGAGACACCGCGGGGAACGACAAAGACGACGTTGCGAAGGAAATAATCCACGATCGGCTTCTGCTTGCGCATCTCCTCGTCGATCGCCTTCTCGAGATCGCCGGTGGAAACCTGCGAGCCCTTCCGGGCCTGGTCGCGCAGCAAAACCTGCCAGGCGAGATCGGCGCGGATCTTGTCGCGCAGGTTGGAGGGCTCGATACCCGATTGCCGCAGCGCCGCATCAAAGGCCGCGATATCGCGGCCGCCGCTCTTGGCGATGCGGGCATATTCCACCTCCACGCCTTCCTCGGTCACACGATAACCGGCGCGGCGGGCCTCAATGAGCTTGACCTTGTCGTTGACCAGTTCCTCGATCGCGGCGCGGCGATCGATGCGGCGCCCCTCGACGAGCTGCACGATCCGCATGCGTTGCGCGACATCGAAATCCGTGATCGGCAGGCCGTTCACGGTCGCGATGACGTTCTGGGAATGCGCCGGCACGGCGGCAAGCCCGGCGAAACCGAGCGCCAAAACCGCGAGCAGCAGATGTCGAACCCTTGTCATCATGCGAAAACCCATGCCCGATGCACCTTACCTCGTACGGTTCGAGATCTGGGTCTCGATCAGATCCCGGAGCGTCAGACGCATCAGGATCGTGCTGGTGGTGCGGTTGGTCGGCTGGCCGCCGGCGGCGGTCAGCTGGAGATAGTCGCTGTTGGAGCGCGAGTAGGTCACCGAGAAATCGGTGCACTCGTCCCGGTAACCGATGCCCAGCATGGTTGCGGCCACGCGCCATTGCGTGCCGCTGTAGGTCTGGCCCAGCGTATTGGCAACGGAGCGTTGGGTGAGATAGCGATCCATGTCGAACTGAACGGAACCCGCAACGTATAAATTCTGCGGCAGATCCACCCTCGACTGTAGCAACAGCCCCTCGCGACGCAGCGGGTAGCCCAGCTCGGGCTGCGGCGAGATCCGGGTATAGACCGAGCTGAAACTCACCCTGCCCCAGGTGCTTGTCGCCGAGAGATCGAAGCGACGCAGGCTCAGGTTCTTCTCGTCATATCGACCGCGCGCCGTGAAACTCATGTTGGAGAAGGGCTGCAGCGTGATCGCCGTCACGTAATCCGAGCGGCGGCTCTCGAGGCCTGAATTGCGGCCGGTATTCGCAAGATCAAAGGCGGCAAAGGAATTGCGGCCGGCAAGATGCACCGACTGGCCGAACAGAACAGAGGTGAAGAACTCGCCGTTCGAGCGGAAGGAGTAACGGCCGCCATAATTCAGGCGCGAGCCGCCTTCCACGCGGTCGTAACCGGAGAACTTGTTGAGCGAGAAGATCGAGTTCTCGTCAAAGACGAGGCTCTGCGCATCCTCGTTCGGCAAGTTGCCGATCTGGGTCTCATTCGGCCGGAGGATCACCTGCGCGATGGGCTCGACATGGTGCGTGCCGAGCGCCGTCTGCGCGAGGAACGGATAGCGGTATTCGAGGCCCAGGCTCGGCATGGCCCGGAACAGGAAGTTGTCGCGGTTATTGCCGAGGAAGTTCGATTGCTGCGCATTCGAAAAGCCTTCCCCGACAAAGCCCTGCAAAGCCTGGTCGGGCGAGTTGAAGCCGCTGAGATTCTGCCGGAGATAGGCGAAATCCGCACGCATGCCGAAAAACGGAGTCCATTCCTGCCCCAGCGGATCGATGAAACGGCGTCGCCAGTTCAACTCGGCCGTGTTGCGGACATATTCACCCGCGAAGCCGCGCAGCAGGCATTCGCCGGGGCGGTAGGAACCTCGAACGGTGATGCCGCCATCGGTCGAATAGCGGCAGGGCGCGTAGAGGCCGGTCGAGTTCGCGGCGTAAAGCAGGCCGCCCGGGATGAAGGTCGGGTTGCTCGGATGCGGCAAGGCCTGGAACAGGGCCGCCTCGCGCTGGATGGCCGCGCCATTGGCGCTCAGCCGCAATTCGCCGCCCAGATTGTCGAGCGTGAAGCGACGGTCGAAATCATAGGAGGGCGCCACGCGCTCGATCTGTTTCTGCCAGTCGCTCGTGGTCAGGCCGAGGAAGGCAAAGGCCGAGATGTCCACCCGGCTGCGCGCACCCTGGCCGCGCAGATACATTTCGGAGATCGATTCGCTCAGGAACATGTTCGAGAGCGTCTGCGGCTTGGTCTTGTAATCCGTGAAATAGTGCTTGTCGGTCGCCCAGGCCGCATTCCAGCCGAAGGCCCATTTCTCGTTGAGGTAGAACCTGCCCCTGCTCTCGACGGAGCCGCGAAAATCCTTCGCGCCCGCGCCGAGAAAGGGCTGGGCGGGGAACAACTCCGGACGCTCCTGCCAGATGCCGTTGACGCGGAGGTTGTAGCTGCCATGCTCCAGCCGGTGACGCCAGAACAGATCGAGATGCGCGCCCTGCCGGCTGAGGGCCGTGGGCGTGAAGGTCAGGTCATAGTTCGGCGCAATCGACCAGAAGAACGGCAGGCTCATCCCGCGGCCAAGAAGCGTTTTGTTGATGAATCGCGGCGGCAGCACGCCGGAGAGATTGCGGACCGTGGGATCGGGCGCGGCGAAGAACGGAATCCAGGCCACGGGCACGCCCCAGAATTCGATGGTGGCGTTCTCGTAATAGATGCGGCGCTCGGAGTTCTTGTGAATGATGCGCGCGGCCTTCACCTGCCAGAGCGGCGGACGCTCGGGGTTGTCCTTGCAGGGCTCGCAGGAGGTGAAGGTGCCGTTCTGGAAAACGGTCGTCTCGCCATCCGCGCGCTCGGCGCGGGCAGCAGAGAAGCGATTGCGCTCGACAGTCTCGACGCGCAGGCTGTCGATGAAGCCGTCGCGGAAATCAGCGGTGAGATCGAAGCGGGCGCCGAACGACTTCGTGCCGTCCGAATCGGTCATGCGCGCATTGCCCTCGGCAAAGACGCGCCTCGTCTTGCGATCATAGATGACGCGATCCGCCTCGAGCACCTTGCCCTGGTAATAGATCTGCACGTCGCCACTGGCGGTCACACGGTCGCGGTCGCGATCGTAGATGATCTCCCTCGCGTCCACGAGCATGCGCGAGCGCTCGCCCGAGGCGCTGGCGCGCGTGAGGCGATCATTCAGGGTTTGCGCGGAAAGCCCGGTCGAATCGGCATCCAGCGCGAGCAGGAACACCCCCGCGAAAGCTGCCAAACCGAGCTTCCGAAGCGTTAACCAAATCCCGCGATTCTTCCCGGAATGGGCCCGCATCACCCGTCTTCCTTGTTCAGAAGCACGAGGACGCTCATGGCAGAGGCAAAAAGAGGGGCGGCCCAGGCAGCGAGCGCTGTGCTGACAACGCCGGCATTTCCCAGGTCTTCAGCGACTTCCGTCGCGATATAGAGGCCAAAACCAGCCACCACTCCGCCAAGCACCATTGTTGCCAGTCCACCAGAACGCAAAAATTTTAAAGAAAAACAAGCGGCAACAAGAACCATCGCGACCAGCAAGGCAGGACGCGCCCATAAAGACTGATAGATCAGCCGATACCGCGTCGTGTCCAGACCTGCAAGCTCCAGCCGCCCGATGATGCCGGGGAGTGACCAGAAGGAAACAGCCTGACCCGGCCCCAGGGCCGAACGCATCTCCTCCGGCGTGAGGTTGGTCGCCACGAGATAGACGGCGTAATTCTCGGGCTCATGATCCTCCGAGACGACGCGGGCCTGCTCCAGCCGCCAATAGCCCGCCCGCAAACGGGCGACCGGTGCCTCCACCCGTTCCACGAACTGGCCGCGCTCGTCCATGACGAAGAATTGCACGCCGCGCAGCGCATCATTGGCGGAATCGAGCGCCGTCGCGCGGATGATCGCCTCGCCATCGATCGAGCGCTGGCGCAGCCAGATGACGCGGCCGAGGGTCGCGCCGCCGCGCCGGAAGATATGCGCCTCCAGCGTGTTGGCCCGATCTTTGAACTTCGTCGCAACGGGATTGTAAACCGTCACCACAAAGCCGCCCGTGACCAGCGCGAGGATGATCGCCGGCGTCAGGAACTGCCAGGCCGAATAGCCCGCCGCGCGCGCCACCACCAGTTCCAGCCTGCGGGAAAGGGCGATGAAGCTCGCCATCGCGCCGAAGAGCATGCCGAAGGGAATGACCTGCTCGGCGGTCGCCGGCGTGCGGAAAAGGGCGAGCTTCGCCATGGTGCCGGTGCTGGCCCCCACGGCATCGCCCGCGCGACGCATCAGCTCCACGAAATCAAGCGTGTAGATCAGCGCGAAGATCGTGAGGAACACGATCATCATGGCGGAGAGAAACCGCCGGGCGAAATAGAGCCCCAGCGTGCGGCCGATCATCATCCCGCGACCCTCCGACGGAAGGGCAGGCGCAGGAGGATCGCCCCCGGGATCCGCGCCCAGTCGAATTCGGGCAGGAACTGCCGGCGCTGCGGCCAGAAGGATCGCCAGGCCATGAAGCCGGCAATCGCGGTCGCGAGCAGCGGCACGGCATACATCAGCGGCACGCCGGCCGCGCTGCGCACCGCAAAGCTCGCGGCCGCGAAACCGGCGATGCGCATCACCACCAATGCGACCACCGCGCCGACAATCGCCTGGCCGCGGCCCTGTCGCGTCGTGCGCGCACTGCCGAGCGCGGCAAATGCAATCGCAAGCGTCGCCAAGGGGTAGAGCGGGTTGGTCAGCCGGTCGTGCAGTTCGGAACGGAAGCGCCCGTAGATCGACCGCACGTAAGGATCGTTCCGGTCGAGCGTGAGAAGCTCGATCGTGCGGCGCTCGCGCGGCTTGTACTGGATGGGCCCGCGCCCCTGCTCGAACTGGTCGAGATCGAACACATAGCGCTCGAAGCCGATGAGGGTGGAGCCGCGCGCGCCGCTCTCCTGCCGCTGCATGGAGCCTTTCTCGAGAACCAGATAGGTCGCGCCATCCACCTCCACGACCTGACCGCGCTCCGCGAGATAGGCCGCCGCGAGCTTGGGGTCGCGCGAATCGTGGATCATCACCCCGCCCATCGCGCCGCCGGGAAGCCGCTCGCGGTAATGGAAGGTGATGCCGCGTTCGAGCTCGATGAACTTCCCCTCCTGCAGGATGCGCGTCACCACATCCGCCCGGACCTTCGAGATGAGGGTGCGCAGCGCCCGGAAGCTCTCCGGCATCGCGAACAGCGTGATGGAGCCCACGATCAGGGTCACGACCACCGTAAGCATCGCGAAGGGCCGCAGGATGGTCATCGGCGAGAGGCCGGCCGCATTCATCACGATGAGTTCGCTGTCGGAATTGAGCCGGTTCAGCGTGTAGAGAACCGCGATGAACAGCGCGAGCGGCGCAATGATCATCACGAGAGCCGGCACGCTCAGCATGGTCACTTCAAGGAAAAGCAGGATCGTCTGGCCCTTGCCGGTGACGAGGTTGAGTTCGCGCAAGGCCTGCGAGAGCCAGATGATCGCGGTCAAGGCAAAGAGGCAGGCGAAAAACGCCACCGCCGCGATCCGCAGGATATATCGCTCGATCATGCTCATCTCGGATTCTTTCCTGCCGCGAAATCGCGGCGCTCGCAAGGCAGGTGACGCAAGGTGCGAAGCGGGATCGAATCCTGCGTGCCGGATGAACGGAAAACCTCGCCCAAACCCTTCTGGCTCTTGCGGGAAAGGGCAATCCGATCCACGTTGTCCGAAGCGACCATCCGCAAGGTAGCATGGGATTTTGCGCTTCCGCTCTCCCAGACCGGACGATCAGACGAGGTTTTCATGGCCCAGAGCCCGACCATCACTTTCGTCACCCTCGCACAGAAGCCGGCCGGCCCGGTGCTCGGCCTTTTCGCGAACGAGGCCGGCATTTCGGCGGAAACGGCGGCGTTGATTGGTGAAATACCGGCCCGGCGTCTCGCGGAGGCGATCAAGGCCGAGGAATTCAAGGGCAAGGGCGGTTCGTCGCTGTCGCTGCCGGCCGAGCCCGGTTTCGGGCAGGATGCGACGCATGTGCTGCTGATCGGCCTTGCTGGCGACGAGGAGACTCCTGCGCCGAATGCCGTGCGTCTGGGCGGGCAGGCGCTGTCAAAGCTCCCGAAGAACCGCTCGGCGAGCCTCGTGCTGCTCGGCCCCAAGGCCCCATTCAAGCCGGAAGAGGCCGCCGATTTCGCGCTCGGCTTGAAGCTCGCAGCCTACAGGTTCGATCTCTATCTGACGAAAAAGAAAGAGGATAACGACGTACCCGCATCCATCCTGCTGCATGTGGACGATCCCGTCGCCGCCCGCCGCGCGATGAAGGCCCGCGAGGCTGTTCATGGCGGCGTGGCGCTCGCCCGCGACCTCGTGAACGAGCCGCCGAATGTGTTGACGCCGGTGGAATTTGCGGCTCGCGCCGAGAAACTCGAGAAACTCGGCGTCGAGATCGAGATCCTCGACGAGAAGGCCATGAAAAAGCTCGGCATGCGTGCGCTTCTCGGCGTGGGGCAGGGCTCCGAGCAGGAAAGCCGGCTCGTCATCATGAAATGGATGGGTGGCAAGAGCGAGAAGACCCAGCCCATCGCGTTTGTCGGCAAGGGCGTGGTGTTCGATACCGGCGGCATCTCCATCAAGCCGGCGGCGGGCATGGAAGATATGAAGGGCGACATGGCGGGTGCCGCCACCGTTGTCGGCCTCATGCACACGCTCGCGGCGCGCAAGGCCAAGGCCAACGTGATCGGCGCGATCGGCCTCGTCGAGAACATGCCCGACGGCAAGGCCCAGCGCCCGGGCGATATCGTGAAATCCATGTCGGGCCAGACGATCGAGATCATCAACACCGATGCCGAGGGGCGCCTCGTGCTGGCCGATGTGCTCTGGCACGTGAAGCAGAAATACAATCCCGCCTTCATGGTGAACCTCGCGACGCTGACCGGCGCGATCATGGTCGCGCTCGGGCAGGAGCATGCGGGCCTGTTCTCGAACAATGATGAACTGGCCGAGCGCCTTGCAAAATCCGGTCGCGCCACGGGCGAGAAGCTCTGGCGCCTGCCGCTCGGCCCGGAATACGACAAGCAGATCGACAGCAAGGTCGCCGACATGAAGAACACCGGCGGGCGTTATGGTGGCTCCATCACCGCCGCGCAGTTTCTCCAGCGCTTCGTGGATGGCTGCCCCTGGGCGCATCTCGACATTGCCGGCACCGCGATGGGCTCGCCGCAGACGGATATCAACAAGGGCTGGGCATCGGGCTTCGGCGTGCGCCTGCTCGATCGGCTCGTGGCGGATTATTACGAGGGTTGATTTTGTGTCATTCCCGACGCCGAAGGCGGGCGGGAATCCAGTCTGCAGAAAAGTGGATTCCCGTCTAATGCTGCGCATTGCCGGGAATGACAGGTTGAGCCGATGACCGAAATCCTCTTCTACCATCTCGTCGGGCAACGCCTTGAACAGGCGCTGCCGCAACTCCTGGAAAAATCGCTCGAACGCGGCTGGAATGCGCTGGTGCGCGCTGGGTCAGAAGAGCGGCTCGCGGCGCTCGATGAGGCGCTCTGGACCTATTCGGAAGCGAGCTTTCTTCCCCACGGCCGCGAGGAGGAGGGCGAGCCGGAGCATCAGCCGATCCTGCTTACCACGAAAGATACGCGCATCAACGAGCCGGGCGTGATCTTCCTCGTCGATCGCGCGAAACTGCCCGCCGAATATGATGTCGCGCGCGTGGTGCTGATGTTTGACGGCGATGATCCCGAAGCCTTGGATGAAGCGCGCGCCGCCTGGAAAACCGTCAAAGGGCTCGGCCACCCCGCCACCTACTGGCAGCAGGAAGGCGGGCGATGGGTGAAAAAGGCGGGCTGAATCCTACCTTTGCGCGGTCGCGAGCACCGCGCCGATCCCCACGAACATGCCGCCGGTGATGCGGTTGAAGGTGCGGGCATGGCGGCTGAGCCAGGGCGCGATCTTCTGCGCGGCAAAGGCGAGCATCAGCTCATAGGCGATCTCGACGATTACAAAAGTGCCGCCGAAAATCGCGAGATGCGTGAGAAAACCCACGCCCGGCACCATGAATTGCGGCAGGAAAGCCGCGAAGAAAATCAGCGCTTTGGGGTTGGAGGTCGCCACGAAAAACCCCTCGCGGAAGAGTGCCCACGAACTCTCCGTGGAAACACCGGCGCCATTCCCGGCACGCACCAGCATGGGCGGGGCGCGCCACAAACGGATGCCGAGATAGACGAGATAGGCCGCACCCATCCATTTCGCGATGGTGAAAGCCTTCTCGCTGGCCGCGAGCAGCGCGCCGAGCCCCGCGAGCGAGGCTGCGATCAGCACGAGAAAACCCAGGCCACCGCCGATCACCGTGGCAATGGTCTTCCGGAAACCGTGCTGCACGCCATGGGTCAGCGAGAGAAGCCCGTTCGGCCCCGGCGTGAGCGAAAGGCCAATGGCCGCAACGAGATAGATCAACCAGATATCGAGGCTCATGGGGCATTCCCGTGCGGCAGAGTCGACCGAGTCTAGAGCATGCTGTGAAAAAGTGGAATCCGGTTTTTCACAAAAAAGCATTCGATAACAATAAGATAAGAGCATGATGTGCTTCCGTCTGAAAACATCATGCTCTAGCCGATGCTTTCCAACTCGGCCATCACCATCAGCCATTCCTCTTCCGCGGCTGCCAGCTTCTCCGCGAGGCTCGCCCGATCCCTCGCAAGCTGGGTCGCCTTGGCCGGCTGGTCGCGGAAGATCGCAGGGTTCGCGAGGGCTTCGTCAGCGCGGGCGAGAAGCGCGGCGAGCTTCTCGACCTGCTGTTCCAGAACTTTCGCTTTCTCCCGCAAAGGCTTCTGATTCTGGCGTTTTTCAGCTGACGCGCGCCGATCTTCCTTCGCGGAACGCGCGGCCTCGCTCTCGCGCTTGCCGGAATCGCGGCGGGCTTCCAGCACCAGCTTCGCGTAAGCGTCGAGATCATCCTCGAAAGGCTTCACGCGGCCCTCCGCCACCACCCAGAGCCGGTCGCAGGCGGCATCGAGCAGCGAGCGATCATGGCTCACGATGATCACCGCGCCCTTGTAGCCGGCGAGCGCCTCGACGAGTGCGTCGCGCATGGGGATGTCGAGATGGTTCGTGGGTTCGTCGAGGATCAGCAGATGCGGTCCCTCGAAGGCCGCGAGGCCCAGAAGGAGCCGCGCCTTCTCGCCGCCCGAGAGGCTGGAGATGGGCGTATCGGCTTTCTCGGCGCCGAAGCCGAGCCGCGCGGCGGCGGAGCGGATCACCGCCTCGCCGGCCTGCGGCAGCTTCCGGCGCACGAGCAGGGCGGGGGTTGCGTCTGAATCGAGTTCATCGAGCTGGTGCTGCGCGAAATAGGCGATGTTCATGCCCCGCGCGCGAATGACCTCGCCGGATTTCGCCTCAAGACGCCCGGCGATCAGCTTAACCAGGGTCGATTTGCCGTTGCCGTTCTGGCCGAGCAGGCCGATGCGATCATCCTCCGCGATCCGCAAGGTGAGGCCCGCGAGCACGGTTCGCTCGCCATAGCCCGCCGAGGCGCCCTCCATGGAGAGGATGGGCGGTTGCAGCGGCTTTTCGGGGTCGGGCAGGTGAATTTCCGCCGCTTCCTCGCGCGCGAAGGTGGCCACGGGCCCCAGCTTCTCGAGCCGCTTCACGCGGGATTGCGCCTGCTTCGCCTTGGAGGCCTTGGCCTTGAAGCGATCGATGAAGGCCTGGAGATGCGCACGTTCGGCCGCCTGTTTTTCAGCGGCCTTTTCGGCGAGCGCGGCCTTCTCGGCGCGCTGGCGGGCAAAGCTCGAATAGCCGCCGCGATAGAGCGTGAGCTTGCCGCGATCCATGTGCAGCGTGTGATCCGTCACCTCATCGAGGAAATCGCGATCATGGGAGATGACCACCAGGGTATGCGGGTAGCGCTTCAAATGCTCCGTGAGCCAGAACGCGCCCTCGATGTCGAGATAGTTCGTGGGCTCGTCGAGCAGCAGCAGATCCGGCTCGCGGAAAAGCACGGCCGCCAGCGCCACGCGCATGCGCCAGCCGCCGGAGAATTCCGAGCAGGGGCGGTGGATATCCCCGGCCGAAAAGCCGAGGCCGGAGAGAATGGACGCAGCGCGTGCCGGAGCCGCTTCAGCACCGATATCGGCGAGGCGCAGCTGGATATCCGCGATGCGGGAAGGATCGGTGGCGGTTTCCGCTTCCTTCAGCAGCGCCAGGCGCTCGGTATCCGCCGCGAGAACCGTGTCGAGCAATGTTTCCGGCCCGCCCGGTGCCTCCTGCGCGACATGGCTCAGGATCGCCTGACGCGGCATGGCAATCGTGCCGCTTTCCAGCGCGATCTCACCGAGGATCAGCTTGAAGAGGGTGGATTTGCCGCAGCCATTGCGGCCGATCAGCCCGGTGCGCGCCGCCATGGGGAGCTGCGTGGTGGCGTTGTCCAGCAGGAGACGGTTGCCGAGGCGATAGGTGAGGCCGGTGAGCGAAAGCATGGCCGCGCTATAGCCAGAGCCCGTGCCGCCTGTCACGCGCCGATTGCTGCGCTCGGTCGGGCCAACCCTTCGCACTTGAGTTTGGCAGCCTCGCGGGCTATGCGGCGGCAAGGCATTCTTCATCCAACAGTGAGAGCATCATGGTCACGCAGCGCACCTTCTCCATCCTCAAGCCGGACGCGACCGAGCGCAACCTCACGGGCGCCATCAACGCCGTGATCGAGGGCGCGGGCCTGCGGATCATCGCGCAGAAGCGCATCCTGATGTCGAAGCGCGAGGCCGAGACCTTCTATGCCGTGCACAAGGAGCGCCCGTTCTTCGGCGAACTCGTGGATTTCATGATCTCCGGCCCTGTCGTCGTCCAGGTTCTCGAAGGCGAGAACGCCGTGATGCGCTATCGCGAGATCATGGGCGCGACGAACCCGGCCAATGCCGCCGAGGGCACCATTCGCAAGAAATTCGCGCGCTCCGTCGGCGAAAACTCGGTTCATGGCTCGGATAGCCCGGAGAATGCCGCGATGGAGATCGCGCAGTTCTTCTCGGGCAACGAGATCGTCGGCTGACCATGGCGCGCATCGTCGAGGGGTGGAGGCCGGGCGCGCTCGGCTTCATCATCGGCGAGCACGGGCACTATTACGCCCGCCACTGGGGCTTCGGAGCTTTCTTCGAAGCCAGGGTCGCGGCAGGGCTGGCCGAGTTCACCGGTCGGATGGCGCCTTCCACCGACCGGTTTTTCCTCGCGGTGGATGACGCGGAACGCATCCTCGGCTCGCTGGTGCTCGATCTCACCGATCCTGCCCAGCCCTCGGGCGAGGCGCATCTGCGCTGGTTCATCCTTTCAGATCGAGCACGCGGGCAGGGCCTGGGCGAAAAGCTGATGGCCAACGCGATGGGGCATTGCGACGCGCTTTCCCGCGCCTGCTGGCTCACCACCTTCGCGGGGCTCGAAGCGGCCCGCGCGCTTTACGAGCGGCACGGCTTCTCTCTCGAGCGCGAGGCGGAGGCCGCGAGCTGGGGCGTGACCGTGCGCGAACAAGTGTTCCGGCGGACCGCGCGCCGTTGATCGAGACGGCGATTGTCTTTCCCGGCCTGATGATCAATGTCTTCGGAAAACGGATTGTCATGAGGATGCGCGGATGAACGCCCCGTTTTCGCCCAAGACCGCCTTGCCCAAGACCGCCTTTCGCCCCTCCGTCTGCCCGCATGATTGCCCGAGCGCCTGCTCGCTCGAGGTCGAGGTTTTGTCCGATACGCGCATCGGCCGGGTGCGCGGGCACAAGGGCCAGAGCTACACCGACGGCGTAATCTGCGCGAAGGTCGCGCGCTATGCCGAGCGCATCCACCACCCGGATCGGCTGACCGAACCGCTGCTGCGCACGGGCCCCAAGGGTTCGGGCCAGTTCCGGCCCATCGGCTGGGATGAGGCCCTGGATCGCGCGGCGGAAGCCTTTCTCGCCGCCGAGCATCAGCACGGGAGCGAAGCCATCTGGCCCTATTATTACGCCGGCACAATGGGCCTCGTGATGCGTGACGGCATCAACCGCCTGCGCCATGCGAAGAAATATTCCGGCTTCCACGACACGATCTGCACCAACATGGCCTGGACCGGTTTCGTCGCCGGCACGGGCCGCCTCGCGGGTGTCGATCCGCGCGAGATGGCCGAGAGCGAGATCATCGTGATCTGGGGCACCAATGCCGTGCATACCCAGGTGAACGTGATGCACCACGCGATCAAGGCCCGCAAAGCCCGGGGCACGCCCATCGTCGCGGTCGATGTCTACAGGAACGAGACGATGCGGCAGGCGGATATCGCGCTTCTCGTGCGCCCCGGCACGGATGGCGCGCTGGCGACCGGCATCCTGCATGTCCTGCTGCGCGAGCACCTCGCGGATCGCGATTACATGGCGCGTTTCACGGATTTCTCACCCGAGTTCGAGGCGCATCTCGCGCTGCGCACGCCGGAATGGGCGGAGGCGATCTGCGGAGTGCCGGCGGCGGAGATCGAGAGCATCGCACGCCTTCTCGGCCGGAAGCGCCGCGCCTTCTTCCGGTTGGGCTATGGCTTCGCGCGCCAGCGCAATGGTGCCGTGAACATGCATGCGGCCCTCTGCATCCCCACCATGCTCGGCGCGTGGCAGCACCGGGGCGGTGGCGCTTTCCACTCGAATTCCGGCACCTTCGGCCTGCGGAAAACGATGATCGAGGGCCTCGACGTGATCGACCGCTCGATCCGCAAGCTCGATCAATCGCGCATCGGCGATATCCTGCTCGGTGAACCGCATGCCCTGCGCCAGAAGGGGCCGGTGACGGCGTTGTTCATTCAGAACACCAACCCTGTCTCGGTCGCGCCCGAGCAGGAGAAGGTGAAGCGGGGTTTCGCCCGCGAGGATCTCTTCACGGTCGTCCACGAGCAATTCATGACCGAAACGGCCGCGATGGCCGACCTCGTCTTGCCCGCGACGATGTTTATGGAGCATGACGATCTCTATCGGGGCGGCGGGCACACGCATCTGATGCTGGGCCCGAAGCTGATCGAGCCGCCGGGTCAGTGCCGCTCGAACCACGAGGTGATCGTGGGGCTTGCGAAACGCGTCGGCGCGGAGCATCCCGGTTTCGAGATGTCCCCGCGCGAGCATATCGACTTCGCCTTGGTTCAGGCTGGCAAGGGCTCGCTCGAAGAGATTGAAAAGCAAGGCTTCATCGATACCGATCCGCCCTTCGAGCGGGCGCATTACCTGGCCGGCTTCGGCCACCGCGACGGCAGGTTTCACTTTTCGCCGAACTGGCGGAAGGTGCCGCTCGCCAATGACGGCCTGATGGGCCCTTGGGAGACGATGCCGCGTTTCCCCGACCATTGGGCGGTGATCGAGGCGGCGGATGAAGCCCACCCCTTCCGGCTCGTCACCGCGCCCGCGCGCTCGTTTCTCAATTCCAGCTTCAACGAGACGCCCGGCAGCATCAAGCGCGAGGGCGAGCCGCATCTGATGATCCACCCGGAGGATGCCCGGAGCCTCGGCGTGGTCGAGGGCGACCTCCTGCGCGTCCATAATCCGCGCGGAGCGGTCATCCTGAAGGCGACCCTTTTCGATGGCCTGAGGCGTGGCGTGGTGATCGCGGAATCGATCTTCCCCAACGCAGCGCACAAGGGCGGCAGGGGCATCAACACGCTCACGGGGTCCGATCCGGTCGCCCCCCATGGGGGTGCGGCCTTCCACGACAATCGCGTGGCGATCGCCAGGGCCTGATCCCGCTTCCTTGCTGCTGCCAGGCTGCTGACATATTCTGTCAGCGCCCTTCGGTAGAGCGGTCGATCTGAACCAATCAGATCGACCGCTCTCTGGTTTTGTTGCTGATCGCATTTTCTTCACGCGAACCGGAAACCATCCCCGCCTTCGCGAGGGACATGCTTCGCTGGAAAATGCTTGAGAGCACGGGCAAGGGGAGGTAGCGATGGCGCGGGCAGATCGCCTGATCCAGTTAACGCAGGCGCTCCGGCGGCATCGCCGGCCGGTGACTGCGGCCATGCTCGCGGAGGAGACCGGCGTTTCCGAGCGCACGATCTATCGCGATATCATCAGCCTGCAGGTCTCCGGTGTGCCCGTGCGGGGCGAGGCGGGCATCGGCTATGTGCTCGAAAGCGGGTTTGACCTGCCGCCGCTGATGTTCACGCCGGAGGAATGCGAGGCGCTGATGCTCGGCCTGCGCTTCGTGCGCGACCGCTCCGATGCCGGCCTGCAGCGGGTGATCGACGATACGCGGGCGAAAATCGAGGCGATCCTTCCGCCTGCGCTGAAGGAGAGCTTCAACACGGCCCCGCTTTTCGCGCCGGTCTATCGCCCGCGCGAGGTTTCGCGCATCGACGAAAGCCTGCTCCGCCGCGCCTTGCGGGAATGGCGGAAGATCCGCATCCGATACCGCGACGGGAAGGAGGAGGAAACGATCCGCGTGGTCTGGCCGGTGGCGCTCGGCTATTTCGAGACCACGCGCGGCCTCTCCGCCTGGTGCGAATTGCGGCAGGGCTTCCGGCATTTCCGCACCGATCGGATCGAGGAACTGACGTCGCTCGATGAGAAAATCCCGCGCCGGCGGACTTTGCTCATGCGCGATTGGGAAGAGGCGCTCGAGGCGGAGCATGACGCCACGGGTTATCACAACCGGCCGGTCAGCCAGCCGGTGTGATGCGCACGCGGCGCCCCTCGACCTGCAAATGTCCCGAGGCCAGAAGCCGCAGGGTTTCGGGATAGATCCGGTGCTCCTCGGCCAGCACGCGGGCCGCGAGGCTTTCCTCGGTGTCGTCATCCAGCACGGGCACGGCGGCCTGCAGGATGATCGGCCCCTCATCCATGCCCGGCGTCACGAAATGCGTGGTGCAGCCATGCAGCTTCACGCCCTCGGCCAAGGCGCGGGCATGCGTGTCGAGGCCCTTGAAGCTCGGCAGCAGGGCAGGGTGGATGTTGATCATCCGGCCCGACCAGCTCTCGCAGAATTCCGGCGTGAGCAACCGCATGAAGCCCGCAAGGCAGATGATCTCCGCTCTGGCCTTCACGAGTTCGGCCTGCATCGCGGCATCGAAACCCGCGCGATCCTTGCCGTAATCGTTGCTCGGCACGATGGCCGAGGGAATGCCCTCCGCAGCCGCCAAGGCGAGACCGGCGGCTTCCGGCCTGTTCGAGAGCACCAGCACGATCCTGGCCGGAAAGGCAGGGTCTGCCTTCACGGCTCTCACGAGCGCGGCCATGTTGGAACCGCGCCCGGAAATCAGGATCGCGACGCGCTTCTTCGCCACATCACACCGTGAGACGGCCGTTTGCGCGCACGCGCGGCTCTTCCGGCGCGGCGATGATCTCGCCGAAGCGGATCACGTTCTCACCCTCGGCCGTGAGCGCGCCCATCACAGCCTCGGCCATCGCGGGCGCGACCACGACCACCATGCCGGTGCCGCAATTGAAGGTGCGGATCATCTCGCTTTCCGCCACGCCGCCCGCCTGGGCGAGCCAGCCGAAGACCGGCGGGACCTTGATCGCCGAAAGGTTGATCGAGGCCCCCAGGCCATCGGGCAAGACGCGCGGTATGTTGTCGATGAAGCCGCCGCCGGTGATGTGAGCCAAGGCCCTGATGCCCGCGCCGGCCTCACTTTTCAGGGTGGCGAGCAGCGATTTCACATAGATACGGGTAGGTTCGAGCAGGGCTTCGCCCAGTTTCGTGCCCGGCGCGAAAGGTGCATCATCCTGCCACCGAAGGCCGGCATGCTCGACGATGCGGCGCACGAGGCTGAAACCGTTGGAATGCAGGCCGGAGGAGGCAAGCCCGAGGATGACATCATCCGGCTTCACGCTATCAAGGCGTGGCAGGAGCGTGCCGCGCTCGGCCGCGCCGACGGCGAAGCCCGCGAGATCGTAATCGCCCCTGGCATAAAGCCCGGGCATCTCGGCGGTTTCGCCGCCGATCAGCGCGGCGCCGGCGCGCCGGCAGCCCTCCGCGATGCCGCGCACGATCTCGACGCCAACCCGCGGCTCGAGCTTGCCTGTGGCGTAGTAATCCAGGAACAGCAGCGGCTCGGCACCCTGCACCACCAGATCATTCACGCACATCGCCACGAGATCGATGCCGATCGTGTGGTGGATGCCGGTTTCGATCGCGATCTTGACCTTCGTGCCCACGCCGTCATTCGCCGCAACGAGAATGGGATCGGTGAAGCCCGCCGCCCTGAGATCGAAGAGGCCGCCGAAGCCGCCGATCTCGGCATCGGCGCCGGGCCGGCGCGTCGCACGCACCAGGGGCCTGATTTCATCCACCATGGCGTTGCCCGCGTCGATATCGACGCCGGCCTGGGCATAGGTGAGGCCGTTCGAACCGGGAATTCTGGCAGTCACAGGGCTCGTTGCTCCGCTGGAATGGGGCGCGCGGGGGCGGCAAACCCTCGAAAACACCAGTTTGGGCAAAATGCAACCTTTTCGCGCCGCCGCGTGCCTGGCGGCTGGGGATTCAATCCGGCCCACGAACATTAGCGGCCTTCCTGCCAATCTCGCGGAAGGTCGGGATAAACCGCGGTTCCTTCGGCTCGCGAGGCGATTCCGCTGCCGGAACAAAGGCATGATGCCGATCATTTTCGTGCGGCCGGTCGGGCCCCGCACCATGCTGGTGGGCATCACGGGTTTCGGGCGGTGCCGGCAGAACCCGAAAGCGGCCATCGCGCCCCGAATTTCCGGGCCCCGCGCCTTCTTGCGCGCGAAGGGGTTCCTTGATCACGCGATGCTCGGAGGGTAACTTCCGGCCATGACGATCCCCAACGCGCTCACCTTGCTTCGGCTGTGCCTCATTCCGCTGATCGTGGTGCTGATCCAGGACCGGTCGTTTCATCTTGCCTTCGCGGTGTTCCTGCTCGCCGGGCTGACCGATGCCGTGGACGGCTTCATCGCCCGCCGCTTCAAGATGCAGAGCGAGGTCGGGGCCTATCTCGATGCGCTGGCCGACAAATCCCTGATTGCCGCGAGCTTCATCGCGCTTTTCGCGACCGGGGCCCTGCCTTACTGGCTCGTGGTGCTGGTGATTTTCCGCGACCTGATGATCGTCGGCGCGGTGGCCATCGCCTGGCTGCTCGAAAATCCCATTCCCATCGAGCCGCTGCTGATCTCGAAATGCAACACGGCCGCGCAGATCGGCGCCGTGGCCTTCACGCTGGCGGCGGGAAGTTTCCTCGTCACCACGTCGGACGCTCACCAGATCGTCCATCTCGTCGTTGCGCTCTTGACCGTCGTCTCCGTGGGCGCCTACTTCGTGAAATGGTTCCGGCATATGGCCGAGTGACGAAGAGAAGGCGGGCACGCCCGACAAGGCTACCATGACGCTTCAGCGCCAGATCGGGTTCTGGCTCGCGTGCCTCGCGGGCTTCATCGTTTTCCTTTATCTTTTCTCGGGCGTGCTGATGCCTTTCGTGGCGGCGATCATCCTCGCCTATCTGCTCGACCCGATCGTGGATCGTCTCGTGAAGCTGGGCCTGTCGCGGCTCGTCGCCACCTTGCTGATCATGCTGCTGGTGACGCTGGCCTTCGTGCTGGTTCTGCTGGCGGCCGTGCCCGTGCTCGTCAACCAGCTCTCCTCCTTCATCGACAAGGTGCCGGGTTATGTGGCGCGGCTGCAGGTGCTGATCGCGGAGCAGGGCGGCCCGCTGATCGAGCGCTTCGGCGGTCCCGAGCGGCTGAAGGAAGTGCAGGCCGCGCTGCAGGGCGGCATGGGCGATGCCGCGAAATGGGCGGGCGGGGTTCTCACCTCCATCATTTCCGGCGGTTCCACCGTGGTGGGCCTGCTCTCGCTGCTGGTGCTCACCCCGGTGATCGCCTTCTACGTGCTGCTCGACTGGGACCACATGGTGAGGAAGGTGGATGGCTGGCTGCCGCGGCCGCAGGCCCCGGTGATCCGCGATCTCGCCCGGCAGATGGACCAGACCGTTGCCGGCTTCCTGCGTGGCCAGGCTCTCCTGTGCCTGATCCTCGGCATGTTCTATGCGGTTGGCCTCAGCCTGATCGGCCTCCATTTCGGTTTCCTCATCGGTATTGTTGCCGGCATCATCTCCTTCGTGCCGTTTGTCGGCTCCATCACGGGGTTGCTGATCGGGGGAGGGGTGGCCATCGCGCAATTCTGGCCGGAATATTGGTGGATTCTCGCGGTGCTGGGTATTTTCGGCCTTGGCCAGTTCATCGAAGGCAACATCCTCCAGCCGAAACTGCTGGGCGATGCGGTGGGTTTGCACCCGGTCTGGCTGATGTTCTCGCTGCTGGCCTTCGGCTCGCTCTTCGGGTTTGTCGGCGTGCTGCTGGCGGTGCCGGTGGCTGCCGCGATCGGCGTGCTGGTGCGCTTCGCGCTTTCCCAGTACATCACGAGCCGGCTCTACACCGGCAGCAAACCGCGCGACCTTGATTCGTGAGCGCCGAAAGCCAGCTTCCGCTGCCCTTCGAGAGCGCGCCTTCCTACGGGCGCGAGGATTTTCTCGTCGGCAAGCCCAATGCCAGCGCTTTCGCCTATATCGAGCGCCATCCGCGCTGGCTGGCCCCGGCCGCCGTGCTGACCGGCCCGGAGGGCAGCGGCAAGAGCCATCTCGCGGCGATCTTCGCGCGGGAGGCCGGAGCCGCGACCTTGCGGGCGGATCACCTCGCCTTCGAGGCCGTGCCCATGCTCGCGCAATCCGGCGCTCTGGTGCTGGAGGATGCCGACCGTTTCCCGCCGGATGAGCGCGCCCTGTTCCATCTGCTGAACCTCGCCCGCGAGACCGGGCTCCTCTTCGTGATCACCGCACGGGCCGCGCCGGAGAACTGGGGAATCGCGACGCCCGATCTCCTCTCGCGCCTCAGGGCTCAGCCACGCCTTGCGCTGGAGGAACCGGACGAGGCCCTGCTTGGAGCCTTGTTCGTGAAGCTGTTCGCCGATCGGCAGATCGACATCGAGGCGCCTGTCGTCGCCTATGCGATGGCGCGCATCGAGCGGAGCTACCGCGCCGTTCTTGGCCTCGTGGCGGCGCTCGATCAGCTTTCCCTCGCGCGCAAGCGGCCGATCACCCGTGCGCTGGTGGCCGAATGCCTTGGCGATGCGCCGGGCGACGAGGATGATGACCCCGCGGTATCCTGAGTTTTCTTGCTTTCACTGTCGTGCGGGTGACATAATCTTCTGGTGGACATTTCGTCTTCCCGTCTCCTCTCCCTCGCCGGCTCCATGATTTCCAACGATATCTGCCCGCTCAGCCCCGACGAACTCGCGCAGCATCCGAGCCGCTTCATCAATCGCGAGCTGTCCTGGCTGCAGTTCAACCGGCGCGTGCTGGAAGAGGCGGGCAATGCGCGCCACCCGCTGCTGGAGCGGTTGCGCTTCCTGTCGATCTCGGCAAACAACCTCGACGAATTCTTCATGGTTCGAGTTTCCGGCCTCATCGAACAGATGATCGCCGGGGTGCAGACCACCTCCGATGATGGGCTGACGCCCGAGCAGGCGCTGCTGGCGATCAATGGCGAGGTGGAAGCGCTGACCGCCGACCAGCAGGATCGCTGGCGCAAGCTGCGGCAGGCGATCGAGGCTGCGGGAATCACGGTCCTGGCTCCGCTCGACCTCCTGGACGAGGATCGCGACATCCTGCGCGACACGTTTCTCTCGGCGATCTTCCCGACCCTCACTCCCCTGGCGATCGACCCGGCGCATCCCTTTCCGTTCATTCCCAATCTCGGCTTTTCCCTGGCGCTGGCGCTGCACAAGCAGAGCGACGGCAAGATGCTGAAGGCGCTGATCCGCCTGCCGCAGAAGCTCGAACGCTTCATCCGCCTGCCGGATCGCGAGGGGAAGGCGCGTTTCGTCCTGCTCGAACACGCGATCACGCTCTTCGCGCCGAAGCTTTTCCCCGGCTATGCGCTCAAGGGCATCGGGGCCTTTCGCATCATCCGCGACAGCGACATCGAGATCGAGGAAGAGGCGGAGGATCTCGTCCGCACCTTCGAGACCATGCTGAAGCGGCGCAAGCGCGGTGTGGTGATCCGCCTTGAAATCGAAGCGACGATGCCGGAAGACCTTCGCGCCTTTGTCACGCAGGAATTGCGCGTGAAGGCCCGCGAGGTTTTCATCATCGACGGGATGCTCGCGCTGAATGATCTCTCGCAGCTCGTCTCGGTCGAGCGCCCCGATCTCAAGTTCGAGCCGCACACGCCGCGCTTCCCCGAGCGCGTGCGCGAGCATGGCGGGGATTGCTTCGCCGCCATCCGCCAGAAGGATCTGATCGTTCACCACCCCTATGAGAGCTTCGACGTGGTGGTGAATTTCCTCGAGCAGGCCGCGCGCGACCCCAACGTGATCGCGATCAAGCAGACGCTCTACCGCACGAGCGCCAACAGCCCGATCGTGCGGGCCTTGTCGGAGGCCGCGGAGGCGGGGAAGAGCGTCACCGCGCTCGTGGAGCTGAAGGCGCGCTTCGACGAGGAAGCGAATATCCGCTGGGCGCGCGACCTCGAACGCGCCGGCGTGCAGGTGGTCTACGGCTTCATCGAACTGAAGACCCACGCGAAACTCAGTCTCGTGGTGCGGCGTGAGGCGGCGGGCCTCGTCACCTATTGCCATGTGGGCACCGGCAACTACCACCCGATCACGGCGAAGATCTATACCGATCTGTCGTATTTCACCGCCGATCCGGTGCTGGGACGGGATGTGGCGCGCATCTTCAATTTCATCACCGGCTATGCGGAGCCGGCAGAGCTGGAACAGATGGCGGTCTCGCCGGTCACGCTCAAGCGCAGGTTGCTGGAGCACATCGCGGCGGAAATCGCCCATGTGAAGGCGGGAAAGCCCGGCGCGATCTGGGGAAAATGCAACAGCCTCGTCGATCCGGTGATCATCGACGCGCTTTATGAAGCGAGCCGCGCGGGCGTGCAGGTCGATCTCGTCGTGCGCGGAATCTGCTGCCTCAGGCCGGGGATTCCGGGGTTTTCGGACAATATCCGGGTGAAGTCCATTGTCGGGCGCTTTCTCGAACATGCGCGCATCTACGCTTTCGGCAACGGCCATGGCCTGCCGCACGGGAAGGCGACGGTCTATATCGCCTCGGCCGATCTCATGCCGCGCAATCTCGACCGGCGGGTGGAGGCCCTGTGCCCCATCATCAACCCCACGGTGCATGAGCAGGTTCTCGGTCAGATCATGCAGGCCAACCTTCTCGACAACGAACAGAGCTGGCGGGTCTTGCCTGATGGCTCGTCCTCGCGCATGAGTGCCGCGCAAGGCGAGGAGCCCTTCAACGCTCACCGCTATTTCATGACGAATCCGAGCTTGTCCGGTCGTGGCGCCTCTCTCAAACTTTCGAGCCCCCGCACCCTTGCCAAACGGCGCGCCGGCACCGGGTAGGCCGCCCGTCGGTTCGCTGACCGCGGGGCCGGTCGCCGTCATCGATATCGGCTCGAATTCGGTGCGCCTCGTGGCGTATGATCTCCATTCACGCGCGCCGGTGCCGATGTTCAACGAGAAATCGCTGTGCGGCCTGGGACGCGAGGTCGCCGTCACCGGCCTCCTGCCGAAAGACGGGCTGGAACAGGCGATTTCCGCGCTGAAGCGTTTCCGCGTCCTCTGCGACCTCATGCGGGTCGAGAAGCTTTATGTGCTGGCGACCGCCGCGGCCCGCCGCGCGCTGAACGGCCCGGCCTTCATCGCCGAGGTGCGCGATATTCTCGGCGCGGATGTCTCCGTGCTCACCGGTGCCGAGGAAGCGCGCCTTGCCGCGCTCGGCGTTCTCGCCGGTCTTGACGAGCCCGATGGCCTCGCCGGCGATCTCGGCGGCGGCAGTCTCGAATTGATCGACGTGCAGAACGGGGCTGCCGGGGAGGGGGTGAGCCTTGATCTGGGTGGCCTCGCCCTGCGCGATGCCTCGGGGAAGAACCTGAAGAAGGCCGGCAGGATCGTGCAGGATGCGCTGTCCGGCGTCACGGTCATCCGGCAGGGCGAGGGGCGCGACATCATCGCCATCGGCGGAACCTGGCGCGCCATCGCGCGGCTGCACATGGCCAAGACGAATTATCCGCTGAACGTGCTGCATGGCTATGTCGCGGATGCGAAATCCATGATCGAGTTCTGCCAGGATCTGCAGAAGGTCGATCTCGACGCCATGCCGGCCATCTCCGAGATCTCGAAGGAGCGCCGTCCGCTGATCGCCTACGGGGCACTGGTGTTGGAGCAGTTGCTGCGCCTGAGCGGCGCGGCCCGCCTTCAGGTCTCCGCCTCCGGCGTGCGCGAGGGCATGCTGCACGCGCTGTTGCCGCCGGAATTGCGGGTGCAGGACCCGCTGATTGTCGGCGCGCGGGCGCTGTCGGATCTGCATGCCCGCGACCCTGCCCATGCGGATGACCTCATCGCCTGGACGGATGAATTCGCCCGCTCGGCCTTTCTGGATGAGCGGCGCGAAAGCCGCCGGATGCGTCATGCCGCCTGCCTCATCTCCGAAGTCGCATGGCGCGCAAACCCGGATTACCGGGCCGAAGAGGCGAGCCGCATGATCGCTTATGCCGCATTGGGGGCCATCTCTCATCGCGAGCGCGCCTTCCTCGCCAGCGCGCAGCATGCCCGTTACGAGGGCCTCACCGAGAACGTCGTGCCACCCTTGCGCTCGCTGCTGTCCTTGCGCGAGATCGACAACGCCCGCGCGCTGGGTTGTCTCATCCGGGTTGCCTACAACATTTCGGCCGGTCAGCGCGGCATCCTGCCGATGACGCCGATCCGGGTGGAGAATGGCAGGATTGTCCAGCACCTGCCGGAAGTTTTCGCGAACCTGAACAACGAGCGCCTGACCGGGCGCCTGAAGCAGACCGCGAAGATGCTCAATCTCGGTTTCGAGGTCAGGACTGCAACCTGAGGGAGTATCTATTCTTATCGTTTTTGCTAAATTTTAACGAGATTCTGGCACGAATTTGTCAATCAACCGTTGGGGTCTTTGATGAAATTCGTTCGGTCGCTGTTTTCCGCCCAAACGCTGCGCAATCAGTGGTTGTTTTGCTCCATTGGCCTGGTCGCCGTCGCCATCGTGGCCACGACCATCATCGGCCTCTCGCGCATGAACAGCAAGATCCTGGAGGATATCGAGCACGAGACGCATTGGGCAATCCGAGTGGCCACGACGATTCTCAAGGATCGCGTGCCGATTTTCCAGGTGGAGAACAACAGCGCCGGCGAGCCCGAAATTCTGAAAGCCACCGCTTCTGCCAGCCTGCTCGACAATATGTCGATCCTGGAGCTCACGCAGATCGTTGATGTGATTTCGAGCATCAACAAGGGCACTGCGACCCTGTTCCGCTGGGATGCGGCGAAAGACGACTACATCCGCGTTGCAACCACGGTGAAGAAGCCGGATGGCACACGCGCCACAGGCACCTTCCTCGGGCAGAATGGCGTGGTCTATCCGTTCATGCAGCGCAAGCAGGCCTATCGCGGTGTTGCGCAGATCCTCGGCGAACCCTATCAGACCGGATATCTGCCGATCATTGGCAGCAAGGGCGAGCCCATCGGCGTTCTTTTCATCGGTGTGGGCAAACTCGGTGAGCTGATGGATGCCTCCGACGCCCTGTTCAAGGAGCTGGTCGCGGCCGGGCTCGCGGTTCTCGTTTTGGGCATCGGGATCATCTTCCTGCTGTCGGGGCGGCTGCTGCGGCCGATCGCGGATGTCGCATCGGCCACCAAGGCGATGGCGGCCGGGCAGGACAACGTGACCGTTCCGCATGCCGACCGCCCCGATGAGATCGGCGTGATCGCCAGGGCGGTGAGTGCCTTCGGCGAGGCCGTGAGCGCCCAGCGCAAGCTCGAGTCCGAGCAGGCCGCCGAAGCGCGCCGCGTGGCGCAGCGCAAGACGGAGATGGATCAGCTCGTGGCGAGTTTCCGCAACGCCATCTCGGCCAATTTCCAGCGCCTGCGCAGCGGTGCCGAACAGGTGCGCGCGACCTCCGCGAATATCCGCTCGGTCGTGACGATGGCCGGCAATCGCGTGAGTTCCGGCACCGAGGCTGCGGAAACCGGCGCCGAGGCGATCGCGGAGGTGGCGACCGCCACCCACCAGTTCGCGGGCTCGATCGCCGAAATCGCCAATCGTTCGAACAATGCGGCCGGTGTCGTGCGCCAGGCCTCGGATTCCGGCCGCCGCGCCGAGACGGTCTCGGGCGAGCTTTCCTCGGTGGTCGAGCGCATCTCGGAAGCGGTGTCGGTGATCTCCTCGATCGCCTCGCAAACCAATCTGCTGGCGCTGAATGCGACCATCGAGGCTGCTCGGGCCGGGGAGGCCGGGCGCGGCTTCGCGGTCGTGGCGAGCGAAGTGAAGGAGCTCTCGCAAGGCACCTCGAAGGCCGCGACCGAGATCGCGGAACTCGTGAAATCCATCGAGGGCGTGACCAGTGCCGTCACGAATGCGACGCGCGAGATCGGGGAAGGCCTGAGCTCGATCAACGAGACGACCATGGCCATCGCAGCCGCCGTGACCGAGCAGGAGCAGGTGACGCGCGGCATCGCCGATAATGCCGGCGCTGCGTCGCAGCGTTCGGACACGATCCGCTCGGGCTTTGCGGATGTGCGCCGCGCCATTGACGAGACCGCGCATGCGGCCACGGCGCTTGATGGCCTGTCGCATGAATTCGCCGCATCCTCGGATGCGCTGATCCGCGAATTCGAGACCTTCCTCGAGAAGATGGCGGCCTGAAGTGAAATTCGATCTGACTGAATCAGATCGACCGCTCTCAGCTCTTGATTGACAGCATTTTCTTCCGAAGAACCGGTATCCACTTCTTCGAAAAATGCTCTAGTCGCGGGCGGGATCAGGGCGCGGGACAGCGACCACCCGGCCCTTTTCCAGCCCGAGCGTGACTTCGCCACGGATGAGCTTCACGGCGAGATCGCCATAGATCTCACCCCTCCAGCCCTGCAGGATGGGGTGCGGATCATCCGGGCGGGCGGCAAGCTGCTCCACGTCTTCCGCCGAGCCGATGAGGCGCGAGGCGACCTGATGACGATCCGCCACGGCCTGCAGCAACACCTTCAGCAATTGCACCAGAGCGCCGGAGACATTCGGGCGATCCGGCTCCGGCGGGGGGAGAATCGACGGGTCGAGCATGCGGGCCCTTTCGAGCGCCTCCAGGATGTCTCCACCGGAGCGGCTGCGCTCGAAACCATTGGGCACGGCGCGCAATTCCCCGAGTTCGGCCACCGATTTCGGGTTGGCCATGGCGATTTCGACGAGCGCATCGTCCTTCAGCACGCGCCCGCGGGGAACATCCCGTGTCATCGCCTCGCGCTCGCGCCAGGCCGCGAGTTCCATCAGGGCAAGCTTCTCGGCGGGCTTGCGCAGGCGCGCCTTGATGCGCAGCCAGGCTTCCTGCGGCGGTGTTTCATAGTTGCGGGGATTGGCCAGGGCAGCCATCTCGCCCGCGACCCAATCCTCGCGCCGGTTGCGCGCGATGCGGGCCGAGAGCTTCTCGTGGACCACGCGCAGATGCGTGACGTCAGCGGCGGCATAGACCAGCTGGGCGGCGGAAAGCGGCCGGCGCGACCAATCCGTGAAGCGCGAGGATTTGTCGATCTTCGCATTCGCCAGCCCGCTCGCGAGGCTTTCGTAGCCGATCTGCTCGCCATAGCCGCAGACCATGGCGGAGATCTGCGTATCGACCAGCGGGGAGGGGATGATGCCGCCCTTCTGCCAGATGATTTCCAGATCCTGCCGGGCGGCATGGAACACCTTGACGACGGCCGGGTTTGTCATCAGGGCGAAGAACGGGGCGAGATCAAGCACCGGGACCTGCGTATCCACGAGAACGATCTCGCTTTCGCCGGCCATCTGGATCAGGCAGAGCCTGGGGTAGAAGGTCGTCTCCCGCATGAACTCGGTATCGACCGTGACAAAGCTTTCCGTCGCGAGCCTTTCGCAGGTTTCACGGAGGGCCGCTGTCGTGGTGATGAGCGGGGGCAGGTGGGAAGCGTCGACCGGAGACATGAAATCGGGCCATAACGCAAAAAATCCGGCCTGTCGCCTCTCTTTTCCGGGATATCCGGGTTGCGCGCGGAGCGGACGGGCGGCATTGAAGCCGTGGGACCGCTGCAAGCCTTGACATTGGGGCCTGTCGCCGCTTCTGTCCACCCCGGTTTTTAATGGAGGGAGGGATCCGCTTTCCGGATTCTCGGTGCCTCCGTCGTACCAACGAGCCTTTCCAATGCATCGCTACCGCTCCCACACCTGCGGCGGGCTTTCCGCCACCGAAATCGACACGACGGCGCGGCTCTCCGGCTGGTGCCATCGCGTGCGTGATCATGGCGGCGTGCTCTTCATCGACCTCAGAGACCATTACGGCATGACGCAGATCGTGGTTGATCCGGATAGCCCCGCCTTCAAGGCAGCCGAGAAGGTGCGCTCGGAATGGGTGATCCGCGTCGATGGCAAGGTGCGGGCGAGGCCCCCCGGCACGGAGAACGCCAACCTCGCGACCGGGCAGGTCGAGATGTTCGTGACAGCCCTCGAGGTGCTGGGCGAAGCCAAGGAACTGCCGGTTCCGGTCTTCGGCGATGTCGAATACCCCGAGGATCAGCGCCTGAAATATCGCTTCCTCGATCTGAGGCGCGAGAAGCTCCACAACAACATCATGACCCGCGTGAAGGTGATCGATTCCATGCGTCGCCGCATGAAGGAGGCGGGCTTCAACGAATTCTCGACGCCCATCCTCACGGCCTCCTCGCCGGAGGGCGCGCGCGACTTCCTGGTGCCGAGCCGCATTCATCCCGGCCAGTTCTATGCGCTGCCGCAGGCGCCGCAGCAGTATAAGCAGCTCCTGATGATGGCGGGCTTCGACCGGTATTTTCAGATCGCGCCCTGCTTCCGCGACGAGGACCCGCGCGCGGATCGCCTGCCGGGCGAATTCTACCAGCTCGACGTGGAAATGAGCTTCGTGGAGCAGGACGATGTCTTCGCCACGATGGAACCCGTCATTCGCGGCATCTTCGAGGAATTCGCGGGCGGGCGGCCGGTCACGCCGTCGCCCTGGCCGCGCATTCCCTATGCCGAGGCGATGGCGAAATATGGCTCGGACAAGCCGGACCTGCGCAATCCGATCGTGATGCAGGATGTCTCGGAGCATTTCCGGGGCTCGGGCTTCCAGCGCTTCGCGCGCCTGCTGGAAGATCCGAAAAACCGCGTCTGGGCCATTCCGGCGAAGGGCGGCGGGAGCAGCACTAAGTTTGCACGCCAAATGGATGATTGGGCAAAGGGCGAGGGCCAATCGGGGCTGGGGTATATTGTTTGGAAAGAACCTGCCGGTTCTTTTCCAGAAGAAGCGTTTGGGGACGTGAACCACCCAGCATTCAAAGAAGGCGAACGCCGCTTACTTGGTTTTGGCTTCACCCGATCCGTGCCCGAAGATGTGCGCGCTGCATACGAAGCGCCAGAAGCGATAGGGCCGGTAGCTAAGAACCACGGTTTCTATGAAACGGAAGCCATTCGCAAGCAACTTGGTCTTGAATTTGGCGATGCCGCGTTCTTCGTGGCGGGTGACCCGGAAAAGTTCGTGAAATTCGCAGGCGCTGCCCGCAACAAGGTGGGCGAGGATCTTGGCCTCACGGACAAGAACCGCTTCGAATTCGCGTGGATCACCGATTTCCCGTTCTACGAGTGGAACGAGGAGGAGAAGAAGATCGACTTCTCCCACAACCCGTTCTCCATGCC
Source organism: Methylobacterium sp. (assembly GCA_020252645.1). Taxonomy (GTDB): domain Bacteria; phylum Pseudomonadota; class Alphaproteobacteria; order Rhizobiales; family Beijerinckiaceae; genus Rhabdaerophilum. The sequence continues at coordinate 56,294 of JADCCN010000015.1, forward strand.
GCAGGGCGGGCTTGAGGCGCTGCAGACGCAGGACCCGCTCTCCATCAAGGCGTTCCAGTACGACATCGCCTGCAACGGCTTCGAGCTGGCCTCGGGCGGCATCCGCAACCACAAACCGGATGCGATGGTGAAGGCCTTCGAACTCGCAGGTTACGGCGAGGAGACGGTGGTCGAGCGCTTCGGCGGCATGTATCGCGCCTTCCAGTATGGCGCGCCGCCGCATGGCGGTATGGCCGCGGGTGTGGATCGCATCATCATGCTGCTCTGCGACGCACAGAACTTGCGTGAAGTGGCGCTCTTCCCGATGAACCAGTCGGCGCTCGATCTCCTGATGGGCGCGCCCTCCGCACCCAGCGCCAGGCAGCTGCGCGAATTGCACCTGCGGCTGAACCTGCCGGAGAAGTGAGCCATGCCGATGCGGCGTCATTGCGAGGAAGCGCGAAGCGCTGACGCGGCAATCCAGGAAAAGGTCTGGATTGCTTCGTCGCCTCGCTCCTCGCAATGACGGAGGAGCATTCCCGTGGACGCTGAGGAAAAGCGCCTGCGCGCCCACGATCTCAGGCGGCTCATCACCGAAACGGGCAGCCGTTTCGTGGGCCTCTATGCGCTCGCGTTTCTGATGCTCGGCGTGGTCTCGGCGACCACGGCCGCGACCGCCTGGCTGATGAAGGACGTCATCAACGAGATCTTCATTGCAAAGAGCCAGCAGGCCCTGTTTTTCGTCGCGGGCGCGGTGCTGGTGATTTATGTCGCGCGCGGTGCGGCATCTTACGGGCAGGGCGTCATCCTTGCGCGCATCGGCAACGCCATTGTCGCCGATGGGCAGAAGCGGCTGGTTTCCTCGCTGCTCGCGCAGGAGGTGAGGGGCATTCAATCCCGCACCTCTTCCGAAGTGATCCAGAAGCAGGTGCTCTCGGCCGATGCCGCAAGGCAGATCCTGCAATTGCTGGTGACGGTGGTGGGCCGTGACATTCTTACGCTTGTCGGGCTGGTTGTCGTGATGATCGTGCAGGACCCGCTGGTTTCCGGCGCGGTTCTGCTCACCCTGCCGATTGCGGCAATGTTCATCGCCGGCCTCGGCATCCGCATCAACAAGGTGCAGAAGCTGCAGGTGACGATCGGCGTGACCCTCGCCGACCAGCTCCGCCAGATCATCCAGGGCTTTCGTGTGGTGAAGGCCTTCGGGGCGGAGGAGCGGCTCGGCGCGCGCCTCACGGGCGTGATCGAGGAGCAGCGGCAGAACGCGGATCGCGCCGCGGTGCTGATGTCGCGCACGCAGCCCATCGTCGAGACGCTGGCCGGAATCGCCGTGGCGATGGTCATCCTCTATGGCGGCTGGCGGGTGATTGCCCATGGCGCGACGCCGGGTGCCTTCTTCTCGTTCATCACGGCCCTGCTGCTGGCCTATGACCCCGCCCGACGCCTCGCCAGCGCGCGCCTGCAACTCGAGCAGCACCGCGTGGGCTTGCGGCTCTTCTTCGAGATGATCGACGAGAAGCCCGAGGCGCCCAGGGGCACGCTCGCGCCCTACAAGCCCGGCACGGGAGAAATCCGCTTCCAGGATGTCTCTTTCCATTACACCGAGGGCTCGCCCGTTCTCAGCGATGTCACGCTCACCTTCGAAGCGGGCAAGACCACCGCGCTTGTCGGCGGGTCGGGCTCGGGGAAATCGACCGCGCTCAGCCTCATCCTGCGGTTCTGGGACCCGGTGACGGGACGCATCCTCGTGGACGGGCAGGAGACGCTGGCGCTCGATCCCGCTTCTTTGCGCGAGGCGATCGCCTATGTCGGGCAGGATACCTTCCTGTTCGACGGCTCCGTGCGCGAGAACATCGCGCTCGGGCTGCCCGAAGCGACGGACGCGCAGATCATCGCCGCAGCGCAGGCCGCACAGGCCGATGCCTTCATCCGCGCGCTTCCCCTGGGCTACGACACGCCCGTGGGCGAACTCGCGGGGCGTCTTTCGGGCGGGCAGAAGCAGCGCATCGCCATCGCCCGCGCCTTCCTGCGCAATGCGCCGATCTTGCTGCTGGATGAGCCCACCGCCGCTCTGGATGCGCAAAGCGAGGAAGCGATCCGCTCGACCCTCTTCGATCTCGCCAGCGGTCGCACGACGATCCTCGTCGCGCATCGGCTGGCAAGCGTTGTCGGGGCCGATCGCATCGTGGTGATGGAACGGGGCGAGATCATCGAGGCGGGCGACCACATGTCGCTTCTCGCGAAGGAAGGGGCCTATGCCGGCCTCTTCCGCTTGCAGATGGGGGCTGCGCGGTGAGCCGGATTTCCATCGGGATGCCCTGCTACGGTCGGCCGAAGGACCTTCGCAACGCGCTGGAGCATTTTGAAAACCAGACCTTCCGTGATTTCCGCATCATCCTGCATGAGAACCCTTCCGATTCCACGATGATCGCGGAACTGGTGGCCGAGTTCTCCGCCCGGGGGCTGGCGATCGAGTATCGCCGGCACCCGGAGCAGATTGGTGTGGTCCGCAATTTCCTCTCGGTCCTGCATGCCGCCAGAACCGAATACTTCATGTGGGCGGCGGATGATGACCTGCGCCACCCCGAGGCTGTTGAAATCCTCTACGGCATGCTCGAACGCGATCCCGGCCTGTCGCTGGCGGCCTCGTCGGTCGAGTTGTTGAACCTCTCGAACCAGACGATCGACTGGCACCTCGGCTTCTCGCGCTTCTCGACCCAGGGTTCGACAAAAGAGGCGACCCTGCAGTTTCTTGCCGAGCCGGAACTTGGCGGCAAGGCCAACCTGATCTACGGTCTCTTCCGGCGTCAAGACCTGCTGCATGCGCTTGACGTCGTGGGCGGGACCTTTCCCGATTGCCAGGGGCAGGATCTTGTGGTGCTCGCGGCTTTCCTCTCGCGGTTCCGCATCGCGGCGACAGACCGCGTCCTGTTCAGGAAGAAAACTGGATCGCACCGCACACGCCCTCTCGCGAAGCGCTACCCGCAGGATTTCGGCTTCAATTTCGGGCAGTATCGCAGCTTCTCTCGCGGGCTCCGGCAGGCGACGCTCGAAACCGGCATGGCGGACGACGTGGAGCGCGTCATCCGCCGCCGGCTTCTGCACCAGATGACGCTCGGCAGCCTGCGCCGCGCCATCTTGCGCGCGCTGGGGAAGGAGGGCGCGACGCCCGTGCCGCCATCGGCCGAGCTCGCCTGGTCCTTCGTCGATCAGCCTCTGGTGAACAGATAGCTCGTCTTCGCCTCGAACCAGGCGAGGCCGAAGCGGTTCAAAGTCTCGATCACGGGGGCGCGGGAGAGGCTCGCATGGTGCACGCGATGCACCCTGAAGCCGGAGAACACATCAAAAACGCGCTTCGTCATCGGAAAGGTCTTGTGGAAGCGCGGGTGATTTCCGGCCGCGAAACGCGGATGGAACGAGACGAGCGCCGCCACATCCTTCCGCGCGAGCAACGGCGCCAGCACCGGCACGATGGCGTATTCCGCGCCTTCCGTGTCGATCTTGATGAAAACCGGCCCTTCCTTCGGCAGAAGCGCCGCGACATCCGCCGGCGTGATGGTCTCGACCGACCAGCTCACAGCAGAACCCCTGTGGTGCACGCTCGACATGGAATCGCCCTGCGCGGTTTTCGCGCCCAGCGAGACAATGCCCTTCTCGGGCCAGACCGCGCGTTCCATCACCGTGATTTTCGAGGCAAGCGCGGGGTTGAGCGCGATATTCGCGCGCAGCTCCTTCGCCGCCACGGGATCGGGTTCGAAGGAGATGACCTGCCTGGCCTGCGAAGCCGAAAAAAGCGTCACCGGCCCGATCCAGGCACCGAAATCGAGCAATGTCGTCTCGGGCGTGAGCTGCGATTGGATCGCCGCGAAGGTGCCCGGCTCCCAATGGCCGGAGGAGAGACGCCCCCAGAACGCGGTCTGCGGCCCGTCAACCACCGAGAATGAGGCGTTGCGAATGCGGATATCCGGCACGGGGGCCCCCTTGAAACCTCCGGGCTTCAAAGCAGAAATCCGCTGCCCCCGCTACCCCTCTCGGAGGTCGAGGAGCAGCGTTCTGCGCTCCGGCGATGGAACCAGCGTGGCGATCGCCGCTTCGCCGGTGGCGCGCGGCGCAATCAGCATGGAAGCCTCTGCCACCGCCTTCACCAGACGGTGGAACGGCATCAGCGCGGGATCGAGCATGATAACCTCTTCGAAGCGGATACCCGGGTTGGCGCGCTCGAAGGCCGCCTCGGCTGCAGGAAAGCGTTGCGCGCTGTGTTCGAGCACCAGAACCGGCGGGCCACCCGCCGCGAATGGCCCGTATAGGGCCGCCGCCTTCGCCTGCATCGGGCCGAGCGCTTCCGGTGAATCGAGCGGGATCACGATGTCATCGAGCTGCTGCACGCGGATGGCCGTCGCCGGCCGGAAGAGTTCCACCGGGCGCGGCCGGAACAACCCGTCGGAAATCGCATCCTGAAAGGGTCGCGTGCGCCCCATGCGCAGGCTCGTCATCAGCAAGGTCGCCTGCGGCAGCCCGAAGCGGTCAAGCGAAAAGAAGCGCGGCAGAAGGGTATCGCAGAAGCGTGCAAGGCTCGCCTCACCACCGGCATAGAGCACCAGAGCCGGCTCGCGGGGGATGAAGCGGCCGCCGGGCAGCAGGGGCGACAGATCGGCCCGCCCGCGCGGCTCCCCGGCCTGTCGTGCATCAGCCGCCGCATGGCGTTTCAGATCCGCGAAGACCCGCCCCCCGCCATTCTCAATGACGAGATCGCCGGTATGGCGCCGGTGACTCCAGCCTTGCGGGAGGTTGTCGTGAAGCTCGGTCATCCCCACCTCGGCGGCATCCGCCTTCGGCCAGAAGCGCAGCATGGGGGCGGTGAGGAGGCTGCGCCATTCGCGCATCGGGCGGCTGGAATAGAGCCGGAGAACGGCGGGGATCAGCGCTTGACGAGAGGACACGGCTCACCCATGACGGTCGCGAGACCCCGCTCAATAGGAGAAGCGCCCGTGGCGCGCAACCGGCCGCTCGCCCGCATCAATCTCAATGTTTTCTCGAATGTCGCCTCGCAGGATGCGCGCGATTGCCTTGCGCCGGAGGCGATCCGCTCCTTTTTCGAATGCTTCGGCGGGGCGCGGGGTGCTGCCGAGACCATCACCCGCGTCTTCTGCGATCCCAAGCCGCATCGCGGGAATTTCGAGGCCTGGAAGCAGGCGATCCGGGATGGCACGCCCGGCATCCCGCTGGAAATCGTGGAAACCGGCGGGCTGATCGACAGCTTCGCGCGCTCGCTGGAAATCAGCGAATGCGAATATGCCGTGCAGCTCGAGCATGATTTCGTGTTCATCCGCTCGCGCATTCCGCATGGCCTCCCGGAGATCGTGGGCGAGATGGCCGAAGGCGGCTTCAATTTCGTGCGCTTCAACAAACGGCAGAACATCCGGCAGGGCTACGACATGTTCCTCGACGAGATGCCCGGCACGGAAGTGCCGATGTGCCGTGTCAATGGCCGTTCGAACAACCCTCAAGCGATCGATGTGGCGTTCTACCGGCGCGAGGTTCTACCGCTGCTTTCTGGCCCCGATGGCGGGAGTATCGGGCTCGAAGGCGGGCTCTGCCGGCTTTTCGGCGGCGGGCAGGTCTATGGCGGGCTGGGCTGGCCGAAAACCGTGCAGCATCTCGATGGCCGCGATGTGCGCTTTCGCGATCGCCTCGCGCGCAAACTCCATTTCTGGAAGCGGTCCCTCTCCGGCGCGAAGCAGGTTTCCGGCGCCGCCTGAGCGTCAGACCACGCGCCAATCTGGCGGGAAGAGGTCCTTCGTGCTCGCTTTCGCCTGAAATGGCGCGGCAAACCATTGCCGAGGCGCCATCACCACGCGTCCCTGCGGCTCGCCGAGCCAGGTGCCCCACCAGCTGAAGGTGGAATTGGCGATGATGTTGTGGCGAGCCTGGCTCATCAGGAACAGATCGTCCAGCGCGCTCCCCGATGAGACGATATTGTAGGGCAGGCCCGCGGGCAAACGCGAGGGAATCGCCTCGTTGCTGTCCGACATCACGATGACCTGATCGAATTGCGCTTCGGCCGAGAGCCGGTCGATGGCGCGAAGATAGTAATCCGGCGTTAGCACATGGTGGACATCGGCGAATTTCGGGTCCTGATAATCGCCCGCGCGGATATGGATCGCGAGGGTTCGGGGCGAAAGCGACGCTGCGAATTCCCGCGCCTCGGCCGAGACATGCGGTTCCAGCGCAAAGATATCCCGCAATCTCCGGCTGTAAGGCCCGAAATAGAGCGGCGACTGGAACAGCCCGCGCACATAAGCCGAGCCGGAGATCGCCTCGAATTTCGGGTCGAAATGAAAATGCGCTTCCCGCACCAGCGGCAGGCTGAAGCCGAGCGGCGCGCGCTTCTGCCCCATGCCCACGGCTTTCAGCAGCTTCTGGCCGCGCCTCAGCCAGCCCGGCGCATGGCGCTCCAATGCGCCATGCGGAAAGAGGCCAAGCTCATAGCGCCGCTTGGTGCCGGGCCGGAAACGCGTTAGATCGAACTGAACTTCGGCACCGATGCGCCATCCGATCGCGAAGGCGGCGGCAGCCTGGAAAAGCTGGTTGCCGAGGCCGCCATGGAGTTCCACCGCGATTATCGGTTTCTGGAGTTCCATGGGGCGGAACCTCGCGTTTCGGCGGCTTTACATTCGGGCGGGAGAGCTACAAGAACACCACCCATTGTCAACTCCGGGGGCTTGATCGTCCCGCTGCGTGAACCCGAGGAACGGCTGGATGTGCGGCATCGCGGCGCTTTTTCGCCCCGGAGGGATCCGGCCCGAGGATCGCGATGCGCTCCGGCTGATGACTGACGCCATCCGCCATCGCGGGCCCGATGACGAGGGTTTCTGGTTCGATGAGGCGCGGGGCGTGGGCCTCGCCCAGAGGCGGCTTGCCATTCAGGATCTCTCGCCGGCCGGCGGCCAGCCCATGCTCTCGGCTTCGGGGCGCTATGCGATCACGTTTAACGGAGAGATTTATAATTTCAATGATTTACGAGCCGATCTTGAATCGAAATCCGAGGCGCCGGCCTGGCGCGGGCATTCCGATACCGAGGTTCTGCTCGCGCTGATCGAGGCGCGCGGGCCGGAGGCGGCGCTGAAGGCCGCGACCGGCATGTTCGCTCTCGTGCTGCTCGACCGCCAGGAAGGCGCGGTTTACCTCGCGCGCGACCGGATCGGCGAAAAACCGCTCTATATCGCGGAAATCGGCGGGGCATTCCTGTTCGCTTCGGAGCTCAAGGCCTTCAAGTCGCATCCCCGATGGGATGGCGCGCTCGATCACGCGGCGATCACCGGCTTCCTGCGCCATGGCTACATCACCGCGCCCGCGAGCCTCTATCGCGCCGCGAAGAAGCTGCCGGCGGGCGTGCTGCGCCGCTTCGCGGCGGGAGAGCCCGTGCAAGACATCGCCTATTGGGACAGCCTCGCGGAGGCGCGTGAAGCGAAGGCCCATCGCTTCGCCGGCAGTTTCGAGGAGGCGACGGACCGGCTTGATGCGCTGCTCCATGCGGCCATTCGCCGGCAGGTGGTCGCCGATGTGCCGGTGGGCGCGTTCCTCTCGGGCGGCATCGATTCCTCCACCATCGCCAGCATCATGCAGGCGCAGGCGAGCCGCCCGATCGAGACCTTCTCGCTGGGGTTTCGCGAGGCGGAATTTGATGAATCGATTCATGCGAAAGACATCGCAACCCATTTGAAAACCTCGCATAACGAGATTTCGCTGACCGGGCAGGATGCGGCCGATCTCCTAGCAAGAATGCCGTCGATCTATGACGAGCCCTTTGCCGATCCCTCGCAATTGCCAACCGCGCTTGTCGCCGGCTTTGCCAGAACGAAGGTCACGGTGTCGCTTTCAGGCGATGCGGGGGACGAGCTTTTCGCCGGCTATGGTCGCTACCATTCCGTGCGCCGCAAATGGGAGAGCGGCCTCCAGGGCGGGGTCGAACGCTTCGCGGCGGGCACCAATGCGAGCGTGCTGAACGCGCTGCTCGCGCTTCCCGAGGCGATGGGCATGGACGCAATCGCGGGCCATCGCATCGGGCCCTGGCGGCTTCGCCTCGCGGATCAGGCCGCGCGGATGAGCGCGGCTTCGGGGATCGAGGCCTATGAGCGCAGCTTCACGGTGATGGATTCCGCGCATCGCCTGGTGAAGGGCGCAATCCCCGCCGCCGATCCGCTGGTGGCGGAGATTGCGCGCGAAGCCGGCTGGTCGATTCTCGATTCGGCGACCGTGCTCGATGCCCTGCGCTACCTGCCGGACGACATTCTCGTGAAGGTCGATCGGGCGGCGATGCATCACAGCCTTGAGGCGCGCGTGCCGCTGCTCGATCCCGAGATCATCCGCTTCGCCTGGTCGCTGCCGGATGAACTGAAAACGTGGCGCAAGGAGCGCAAGGCGCTGCTGAAGGCCGTCCTCGGCCGCTATGTGCCGCGCGAATTGTGGGATCGGCCGAAGCAGGGTTTCGGCATTCCCGCCGCGACCTGGCTGCGCGGGCCGTTCCGTTCCTCGGGTGAAGACCTGCTTTCGCGCCGGCGGCTCGAACGGCAAGGCCTGCTGGAGACGGATCTCGTCCGGGATATCTGGGAGGATTTCCTCGCCGGGGGTCAGCGCCGCGTGAACCTCGTCTGGACGCTGTTCGTCCTCCAGCTCTATCTCGCCGCCGAGCAGTCTCAGGCCCCGTCGACCTTCCTGTAGGGCTGCGGGCGGATCCCGAAAATATAGGCGAAGGAGCCGAGGCCGCTCGCGACCTGTTTTGCCTGGCTGAAGGCGAAGGTTCGGCCGCGCGTGCCGAACAGCATGGCGGGCAGGGCAGGGATCATCATCACGAGGCCGCCCGCGAGCCTTCCCGCGCCCTTGGTGATGCTGCGCAGAACTGCCTTGGCCTTTCCGCGCTGCTTCTCGTGCAGGACAGAAATGCTGATCGCCACGCGAAAGGCGCGCTGCAACTGCCAGTCGAGGGTCATGCGGTTCGCGGGCACGTTCTCCTTCACCACCGCCTCGCCCAGCCAGCGGATCGCCGCGCCGGATTGATGCACGCGGGTGAAGAAATCGGTATCCGAGCCGCCGGTGAAGCGCAGCGTCTCATCGAAGCGCAGGTTCAGGCCGTCGCTTGCGAAAATGCGCGTCTTCACCAGCGTGTTGTGGCCCTCGGCCTTGGTCAGCCGCGTGCCGGTCGCGCGCTTGTTCGGTTCGGGCAGGGCCATCCAGTCGGGCGTGCCTGGAGGATAGACCGAGATCACCCGGCCGTAATGCACATCCGCCTCGTTGCGCAGGGCGGCGGCGATCATCGTCTCGAGCCAGCCGGGCGTCGCCTCCTCGTCGTCGTCGATGTAGAGCAGCCAGTCATAGCCGCGCTCGGCGGCCGTGATGCCGCAGCGATTGCGCGCGAAGGGCAGGCCGAGTTCGGGTTCGAGCACGACAAAGATGTTCCAGCCCGTTTCGCGTGCCACGCGTTCCACGAGGGGCGAGCAGGTGATCCGGTCGTTGTTCTCGATCACCGCGATCGCGCATTCCACGCCCGCCGGCACAGCGCAAGCCGCGACCGAACGCAGGCAGGCTTCCAGCAGCTTCGGCCGGTTGCGCGTGCAGATGGTGACAAGAAGCCGCATGCCCCCCCCCTTTCACCGCGAGACCTACGGCTTTCGGGCGTGGCTTTCAACGGGCCTATTCGTGGCGCAGCACGAAACGGTCGACAAAATCCGCGAGCCCCTTGGCCTTGAAACCGGCCATCAGCGCTTCCGCATCGTAATCGTCGCGCACCCAGTCGAGGAAGGGCCTGGCCTCATCGGGACAGGCCGCGAGATAAGCCTCGAAGACCGCATCGAGAATGCCCGCGCGCGAGGAGCGGATATGCAGGTGGCGAAGCGAAAGCTCGTCCTTCGCCGCGCGCACGGAAGCGCCTTGCGTGACGATCCGGTCGAGAGCCGCGATGAAGCCCGCACGATCCGCGCCGGATTTGCAGTGAACCAGCAGGGGACGGGGCAGCCGCCGCAATCGTTCGGCAATCGCCAGCAGATGCTCGCCGGGTGGCGCCGTCCGTGAAAAGACCGGGACATCGATCAGCGTTTCGTAAGCGATGCCCAGCGCCTCGGCCTTTTCGCGGGCCAGGGCATGGCCGCCATGGTTCGGCGCATCGTGGCGCAGGTTCAGGATGGAACAGATGCCATGGCGCGCGGCCCAGCCTATGTCCGATGGCATGGGCTGGTTGGAGCGCCAGCCCATCGGGCCATATTGCCTGCGGTTCTTCCAGAGAAGGCGAACCACGCCGAAATCCCGCACCAGCAAATCGAACCAGGCCGCGGAACGGGTGCGCCAATCCACGAGCGGCCCTTCGAAGCGCCGGAGCTGCGGGGGCAGGGCGTATTTGCCGGTTTCGGGCAACTTGGCTTCGGGCATGGTGGCGGCGCTCTTCACCTTCATGTTCCTGACGAGAGAGGCGCTGTCGCCCTCCCCGGGCTCCCTGTCGTTCCTGTCGCGCGCAATCATCATGCCTCCCGCCTCAGGGCGCGAAGAACGATTCCGTGCCTTGCCCGCCTTGTCGCATGAAGATGGAAGGAGACCAAATGCAGGAGCGGGCGGCAATCGCCGGCCGATCATGCTGGATGGTGTCGCACCGCGACGCGAATCCCGATCGGATTGTTGCATGGCAAGGGCGCAATTTGCGGGTTTCCACAATCTCGCCTTCGTGGTCTTGTTTCCCGCACGGAATCCGAGAAGAAGACGCGAGGGATTTCAGCCGGCAGAAGCCCGTCGGGGCAGCTGCTCACTGGTTTGGGGGGGAACATGCCCGTCGAGATGTCGAAGGACCTGCGGGAAGGCGCTCTCAGCTATCACCGGTTGCCGAAACCGGGGAAGCTCGAAATCATCGCCACCAAGCCGCTCGACAACCAGCGCGACCTCGCGCTGGCCTATTCTCCCGGCGTGGCCGCGGCCTGCGAGGCGATTGTCGAGAACCCGGCCGAGGCCGACAATCTCACGGCCCGCCAGAACCTGGTCGCGGTGATCTCCAACGGCACGGCCGTGCTTGGCCTCGGCGATATCGGCCCGCTGGCCTCCAAGCCCGTGATGGAGGGCAAGGCGGTTCTCTTCAAGAAATTCGCCGGCATCGACGTCTTCGATATCGAGGTGAACGAGAAGCGCGTCTCCAGGCTCGTGGACGTGATCTGCGCGCTGGAGCCGACCTTCGGCGGCATCAACCTCGAGGATATCAAGGCGCCGGAATGCTTCGAGGTCGAGGCGCAATGCCGCGAGCGGATGCAGATCCCGGTCTTCCATGATGACCAGCACGGCACGGCCATCATTGTCGCCTCGGCGGTGCTGAATGCGATGGAACTTGCGGGCAAGAAGCTCGACCAGGTGAAGCTTGTCACCTCCGGCGCGGGTGCGGCGGCGCTGGCCTGCCTCAACCTGCTCGTCTCGCTCGGCGTGAAGCGCGAGAACATCTGGGTCACGGATATCGAGGGCGTGGTCTACAAGGGGCGCATCGAACTGATGGACGCCTACAAGGCGATCTATGCGCAGGAGACCTCGGCGCGGAAGCTGGCCGAGATCATCGAGGGCGCGGATATCTTCCTTGGCCTTTCCGCAGCGGGGGTGCTGAAGCCGGAACTGCTCAGGAAGATGGCCCAGAAGCCGCTGATCATGGCGCTCGCCAACCCCAATCCCGAGATCATGCCGGAAGTGGCCTATGAGGCCCGTCCAGACGCGATGATCTGCACGGGGCGGTCGGATTATCCGAACCAGGTCAACAACGTGCTGTGCTTCCCCTATATGTTCCGCGGAGCGCTGGACTGCGCGGCGACGACCATCAACGAGGCGATGAAGCTCGCGGCGGTGCGCGCCATCGCCGAACTCGCGCGCGAGGCGCCCTCGGATGTCGTGGCGCGCGCCTATGGCGGCGAAGCGCGGCATTTCGGGGCGGGATCGCTCATCCCCAGTCCCTTCGATCCGCGCCTGATCCTGCGCATCGCGCCGGCCGTGGCGAAGGCGGCGATGGCGAGCGGCGTGGCCCGCGCGCCGATCGGCGATTTCGCCGCCTACCAGGAGCGCCTCTCGCGCTTCGTCTTCCGCTCGGGCTTCATCATGAAGCCGATCTTCCAGGCGGCGAAGGAAAACCCCAGGCGCGTGATTTACGCCGAGGGCGAGGATGAGCGGGCGCTGCGCGCGGCGCAGACCGCGATGGAGGAGAATTTCGCGATTCCCATCCTCGTGGGGCGCCCGGCCGTCATCGAGGCGCGCATCAAGCGCTTCGGCCTCGCGATCCGGCCCGGCACGGATTTCGAGATCATCAACCCGGACGATGACCCGCGTTACCGCGATTATGTCGCGACCTATCTGGAAATCGCGGGGCGCAAGGGCATCACGCCCGAGGCGGCGCGGACGCAATTGCGCACCAATTCCTCGATCATCGCGGCGGTGGCCGTGCGGCGCGGCGATGCCGACGCCATGATCTGCGGCCTCGAAGGACGCTACCGCTCGCGCCTGCAGATCATCCGCGACGTCATCGGCATGGAGCCGGGCGTCACCGAACTTGCGGCGATGTCGCTGATGATCGCCTCGAAAGGCGCGTTCTTCCTGGCGGATACCCATGTGAACGAGGACCCCACGGCCGAGCAGCTGGCCGAGATCGGCATCCGCGCGGCGGCTGAAGTGCGCCGCTTCGGGATCGAGCCGAAGATCGCGCTGATCTCGCATTCGGATTTCGGCAGCCATGACAGCGAAAGCGCCCGAAAGATGCGCCGGGCGGCCGAACTCATCGCGGCCCGCGCGCCACAGATCGAGGTCGATGGCGAGATGCAGGCGGATTCAGCGCTCTCCGACAAGGTGCGGGAGCGCGTGCTGCCGCATTCGAACCTCAAGGGCGTGGCCAATATCCTGCTGATGCCCGATCTTGATGCTGCGAACATCGCGAACGAACTCACGAAGGTCATCGGTGATGCGCTTCCCGTGGGGCCGATCCTGCTCGGCACGGCTTATCCCGCGCATATCGCGACCTCCACCACCACCGCGCGCGGCGTGGTGAACCTCACGGCCATCGCCGTGGTTCAAGCACAGTCCCGCCAGGGCTGAGGCGGGCGCCCGACAGGCCGGAACAGGAAAGCCGCCCCCCGCGAGGTTCGGCTCCTGCAGGATGAGCGCGCAACCGGCGCAGGGGAGCCGCCCGCAGGCGGCTCATTGGGGCAGGGGAGCCGCCCGCAGGCGGCATCACTTCGGCGGGATCAATTCGGCGGGATCACTTTCCGGTCGCTTCGAGCGTGAAATCCTTCAGCACTGTCGCCGGCTCCTCCAGCCCCTCCGCCAGTTCGAGCAGGCGAATGCCCTCGGCATCAACCGAGCGGGCTTTCACGGATAATTCGCCAAGGCCGCGCAGGAAGCTGCCCACGGCTTCCGTGACTTGGGCGGCATCGGGATGATCGGCAAGGCCGAGCATCATGATGACCGGCGCCATCGTCGCGATTTCGAGGCGGAACTGTTCCGGCTTCTTGTTCTGCTGCTGCGCCATATCCGCGATCGCCTTTTCGAAGCCGCCATGGTTTTTCACCGTGATGCTCGCCTCCTGCGCGGTGCCGGTGAGCAGCAGGGCGGTCCAGTTCCTGATCGGGTCCTCGAAGAACGCCTTTGGCACCTGGCCGAAGGTGAAGCGCATGGAAATGCCGGCGAATTGCTCGAAATTCACCGAGATATCGCTGAAGGTGACACTTGATTTCGCCGCATCCCAGGCCCCTTCGAGGTTGAAGGAAAGGTCGAGCGTCTCGAACCCCATGGCGCGGATGCGCTGGAGACCCGCATCCCTGACATTCGGCGGGATGGGCAGGCGGAAGTTGTTGAACTTCAACCCGATCGTGGTGGGTATCACGCCCACGAACGCGCCATAGCGGTCCTCGAAACTGGCAAGAGCGAAGCGGATGCGCTCGCTCTCAGAGCCTGTATTCGGCAGATCCACCTCGAGGCCGTTGAGCTGGAACCGGTAATCCGGCACGGTGAGGCGCGCGGCTTCCGCCTTGAAACGGGCGAGATCTGCCTCTGGCTCGTTGGAGAGTTCGCCGCTTTCCAGCACGAACCTGGCCAGGGACGCGAAGATCCAGCGATAGAAATCGCCTTCCCAGTTCATGCCGGCGAGCCGAAACGTGCCGTCCTTGATGGAGACATCGATGGCATCGACCGCGCCGCCCGCCTTCTCGCCGCCGTTGAAGCGTGCACCGGCCAGGCGGAAGCTCGCCTCATCGCCATGGTCGAGCTTGCCCTTGCCGCTCACGGGCCCGATGGTGAGTTTGCCCACCTCGAAGGAGCCGTAGAACTCCAGCAGCATCGCCAGAAGGTCGGCCGTGAATTCCGGCACCTTCGTGCTCTCCTTCGCCTTCATCAGCTTTTCGAGCCTGGGCCACATCTCGATCGGCGCGCGGCTCATCGGCTTCACGCGGAACTCGGAGAGGGTGGAGGGACCGATGGAAACCGTGAAATCCCGGAAAGCCAGCTCGCCTTTCTCGATCGCATAGGCCCCGTGCACGGGCTTGAAGGGCGCATTGCCGGTCGGGTCGGCTTCGGTCAACCAGCGCAGGAAGGTCACGGTATCCAGCGCATCGAGGGAGGTCAGGCCGAGTTTCGTGCTGTAATCTGCCGGTGGCTTGGCCGGCGCGGCGAGGTTGCCGGCCTGCCGCGTCTCGGCAATCTCGATCCGCCCGAACACGCCGGAGGCGATGTTCCGCCCGGTGATCCGCTCATAGATGGTGGTGGTTTCCTGCCCCTCGATCCCCGAGACGAGCTCGATCGCGCCGATGGTGAATTCCTCGGCGCTGAACCGCGCCAGCTTCGTGGCCATTTCCGCCGGGCTCGCGCCCTGGAGGAGCGATTCGATCTCCTCGCGGCTCAGCGTGGAATTGACGATGCTGAGATCCCTCAGCTTCACGCGGAAGACCTGACCCGGCCATTCGAAGCTCGGAATGCTGGTCACCACGCGCGGCGGCGGGGCCGGCGCGGGAGCCTGAGCGGGTGCGGGCGTGACGGCCGGGCTCGCCGGCGCAGGCGTTGCCGAGGCCATTGGAGCTTCGACGGGCGCAGCCGGCGGCGCAGCCGGCTGGCGCATGACGAAGACGAGCGAAGCGATCGCGACCGCGACCGCCGCCACGCCAATCAAGAGGATGTCTGGGCGCGATCCGCCCGGTTCCGGCTTGCTCATGGATATTCCCCCTGAAAGGCCTTCAATGACGAACGAAACGCCGTCTCGAGGTCCAACATTTCAAGGGGCCGATCAAGCGGAATCATCTCACCCCGCCGGCACCGGGGCCCCGGCCAGCCCTCAGACGCTGAAACTCGTGCCGCAGCCGCAACTTGCGGTGGCTTTCGGATTGCGGATCTGGAAACTCTGGCCCAGCATTTCGGTGACGAAATCGAGTTCCGAGCCTTCGAGATAGGGCGCGGAGACGGGGTCCACGAGCACGGTGATTCCCTCGCGCTCGATGCTGAGGTCATCGGGCTTCACTTCCGTCTCGATCGAATAGCGATACTGGAAGCCCGAGCAGCCGCCGCCTTCCACAGCCACGCGCATCATCGCGCCGGGCTTCTCCCTGGAAAGGATGAAAGCAAGACGCTTCGCGGCACTCTCGGTCACAGCCAAGGGCGGCATTTGCGGCTGGAGAACCGGGGCAGGCGCGACGATATCGGTCGCGGCGAGAGCGAATTTCGGAGCCATCATCGTTTCGGTCAGGGTTCAAGGCCCTGCCGCCTTTTGCGTGACTGGTGGATTTCAATGTAAGGAAGCCGCGGCCCGCCCGCAAGATTCATGACAAGGCCGACGATCACGATGCTGTTCACCCGCGAGCGCCCGCTCTCGCCCTTCGCCGTCGATCACCGCGCCTCGCGCGGGCGGCTCTTTCCGGCCGAGCCTTCGCCGACGCGCACGCAATTCCAGCGCGATCGCGACCGCATCATCCATTCCACCGCCTTTCGCCGCCTGAAGCACAAGACGCAAGTGTTCGTGGAGCACGAGGGCGACCATTACCGCACGCGCCTCACGCATACGATCGAGGTGAGCCAGATCGCCCGCGCGCTCGCCCGCAATCTCGGCCTCGACGAGGATCTCGCGGAGGCGCTGGCCCTCGCGCATGATCTCGGCCATACCCCGTTCGGCCATGCCGGGGAGGATGCGCTCGACGCGCTGATGGCCCCGCATGGCGGTTTCGACCATAATGCTCAGGCCCTGCGCATCGTCACGCGGCTCGAACAGCGCTATGCCGGTTTCGACGGTCTGAACCTTTCCTGGGAGACGCTCGAAGGTCTCGTGAAGCATAACGGACCGCTGGTTTCGCCAGCGGGCGAGCCGGTGGGCCGCTACCGCGCGAAAGGCGTGCCGCTCGCGATTTGCGAATTCGATGCGCTTTTCCCGCTTGATCTCGCAAGCCATGCCTCGGCGGAAGCGCAGGTGGCCGCCATTGCCGATGACATCGCCTATAACGCCCATGACATTGATGACGGCCTGCGCGCCGGGCTCTTCGGCATCGATGACCTGCGCGATGTGCCGCTGATCGGGCTGATCATCGCGGAGATCGACACGAAATGGCCGGGCCTCGAGGCTTCGCGCTTCGCCCATGAGATCATGCGGCGGGTCATCACGCGGCTCGTCGAGGATGCGGGGCAGGAAGCGGAGCGGCGGATCATGCGGCTGGACCCGCGTTCGGCCGGGGAGATCCGCCGCGCGCCATACCCCGTCATCGCCTTTTCCGGCGAGATGGCGCTGCAGGAAAAGGCGCTGAAGGCGTTCCTGTTCGAAAAGATGTATCGCGCCCCGCGCGTGATGGTCATGCGGGGGCAGGCGGAGCGCATCCTGCGCGCGCTCTTCCAGCGCTACATGGCCGACCCCGCCGCCATGGGGGCAGCGGAAGGCGAAGCGGCACGCCCCCGCGCGATCGCGGATTACATCGCGGGCATGACCGACCGCTTCGCGCTGGCCGAATTCCAGCGCCTGTTTGACGAAACGCCGCCGCTTCGCTAGGCCGCGAGCCCCGCTTGTCTTCGCCATCCTGCCGTGAGGAAATGGCCGTTTCGCTGGTGTTCCGCATGAACCTGTTCTCGTTCTTCGCCGCCGATGTGCAGGCGGCCCTTCGCGCCCTGCCGCTGACCGCAAACCTCCCCGCCGAGGCTCTGGCGCGCGTCACGGTCGAGCCGCCGCGCGATGCGAGCCATGGCGATCTTTCCACCAACGCCGCGATGGTGCTTTCGAAGGATGCGAAGATCAACCCGCGTGCGCTCGCGATCGAGATCGCCGCCGCGCTCGAAAAAACCGGCCGCTACGTGAAGCTCGATGTCGCAGGGCCCGGCTTCATCAACGCGACCCTGCCGCCCTCGGCCTATCACGAGGTGCTGCGCGCGGTGCTGAAGGCCGGCGCGGAATTCGGCCGCTCCAGCATGGGGCAGGGCCGGAAGATCAACGTGGAATATGTCTCGGCCAACCCGACCGGCCCCATGCATATCGGCCATGGGCGCGGCGCGGTTTATGGCGATGCGCTGGCGACCCTGCTCTCGGTCGCGGGCTACGCGGTCACGCGCGAATACTACATCAACGATGCGGGCGCGCAGGTCGATATGCTCGCGCGCTCCGCCTTCCATCGCTATCGCGAGGCGCTGGGCGACAATGTTGGCCCGGTGGGCGAGGGGCTTTACCCCGGTGATTACCTCGTGCCCGTTGGCAGGAAGCTCGCCGAAGATTTTGGCGAGACTCTCGAAAACCTTGATGAAAGCGACTGGCTGCCGAAGGTGCGCGCCATTGCCATCGACGCCATGATGGAGATGATCCGCGAGGATCTCGCGGCCTTGAACGTGAAGCACGACGTCTTCTTCTCGGAAGCCTCGCTGCAGGGCAAGAAAGCGGGAGAGGGCGATCGCGTGGCCGCGACCATCCAGGATTTCCGGGATCGCGGCCTCATCTATCAGGGCCGGCTTCCCCCGCCCAAGGGCCAGAAGGACGAGGATTGGGAGGATCGCGAGCAGGCGCTCTTCAGGGCAACCGATTTCGGCGATGACGTCGATCGTCCGCTCCTGAAATCGGATGGCAGCTACACGTATTTTGCCTCGGATATCGCCTATCACGCCAACAAGTTCGCCCGCGGCTTCGCCGAGATGATCGATGTCTGGGGCGCGGATCACGGCGGTTATGTGAAGCGCATGCAGGCGGCCACCCGCGCCGCGACCGGGGGCAAGGGCAGCCTCGAAGTTCGCCTCTGCCAGCTCGTGAAGCTGATGCGCAACGGCGAGCCGGTGAAGATGAGCAAGCGCGCGGGCGATTTCGTCACGCTGCGCGACGTGATCGACGAGGTTGGCCGCGACGCGATCCGCTTCATGATGCTCGACCGCAAGAATGACCAGGAGCTGGAATTCGACCTCGCCAGGGTGCTGGAACAATCCAAGGACAACCCGGTCTTCTACGTGCAATACGCCCATGCCCGAACGGCGAGCGTGTTCCGGCAGGCCGAAACGCTGGTGATACCGCCCGTCACGGATGCCGAAATGGCCATGGCAGATCTTGCAATTCTCAACGATGAGTTGCAGGCTGCCCTTATTCGGCTCGTCGCACAATTCCCGCGTCTGGTCGAACAGGCGGCGTTGAGCCGCGAGCCCCATCGCATTGTTTTCTACCTCTACGATCTTGCAAGTGCCTTTCACGGCTTGTGGAACAAGGGCAAGGAATTGCCCGATTTGAGGTTTATTAATAACGGTGATCGAAAAGGGACACTGGCGAAGCTGGCTCTCGTGAAGGCCACGAGAACGGTGCTTGCGAATGGCCTTGCAATTCTCGGCGTCTCCGCGCCGGACGAGATGCGCTAGGGCGACGCGGGCATCGCGTGTCCATTCGGCGAGCGGTCGTCCATCGTGGCGGCGTTGCAGGAAGGGAAGTCGCGTTCATGACCCTCAAGAATGAGCCCCGGCGCGAGCCGTCTCTCGCGGACCTCGAAGCTTTCGACCGTCTGTTGCGGGACAGCCTCAAGGCCGATGGCCTGGAGCCTGCCGCCGTGCCGCTCCAGCCCGCGCCATCTGCGCAGCCGGCGATCACGGCCGATTCGGCCATGGCCGAGTTCAACCGCCTCGTGGAAGCCCCCGTGGTGTTCGAGGCGCCGGGCGAGCCGCCGAGCGTTTCGCGCATTTCCGCCATCGAGCAGGCCTTGCGGTCGGATCTCGACAAGCCGCCGCAACTCGTTCCCGCTCCGCCGAGCGAGGCCGCTCCGCCGCTTGGGCGCGATCCGCTGCTGGATTTCGAGGAAGAATTGCGTCGTTTCGAGGCGATGAGCCGCCCGCCGGTCCCGGTCGATCCCGTCGAACCGCTCCGCGCGGAATATGCGGGCGATGCACGGATGCCCTACCGGCAGGGTTGGTCGCATTCCGGGCAGGCGGCGTCCCAGGGCGGTCGGGCGCCTCAGCCACAGGAGATCATCGCGCCGGAATCGGCTGCGTCGCATGCTCATCATGCGCTGGCGGCAGCCGAGAACCGCCTCCATGCCGAGGCCGAGGCCGCGGCCCTTGCCGGCGGCGCCGCCCTCGCAGCGGGTGCCAAACGAGGCACAGGACGCTCGCGCAGGATTTTCCTCGCACTCGGCGGCGTGGCCTTGGCCGGCCTGGTGGCGATCGGCGGCATCACGTTCTTCTCCGGCGGATCGAAAAGGCAGATTGCGTCCGGCGGGAATGTCCCGGTGGTTGCGGCGAAACCGGAACCGGCCAAGGAACGCCCGGCCAATCCGGGCGGACTCGAGGTGCCGGACCAGAACAAGCAGGTGCTGGCGGCGCGCAACGCACCGGCCACTGATTCGCGCCCGGCGCAGGTCGTGAACCAGACCGAGCAGCCCGTTGACCTCAACCAGATCGCGCGGCGCGACGGCGTGCGCATCGTGGCGCCGAGCCCGTTCCAGGGCCCGCCGAACACCGCGACGCCCGGCATCGATAGTCCTCCGCCCGGCGTCACGCTGCCCGGAACAACACCCGCCCCGGCTCCCGGTGAGCCGCGTCGCGTTCAATCCGTGCGAATCGCCGATCCGGTCACCCCGCCACCGGCCGTCACGCCTTCCGCAACTCCGGGCATCGGCACCGGAACCATTGCCGGCATCGCGACCGGAGCGGCTGCTTCCGCCCCGGCCGCGCGCCCGCAGGCTCCGATGACCTTGCCGCAGGCTCCGGCGACTTTGCCGCAGGCTCCGGCGACCTTGCCGCAGGCTCCGGCGACCTTGCCGCCCGGCGCGCAGGCGGCCATTCGCCCGACGCCCTCCGGCAACCTGCCGCCCGTTGTGGCGCCGCCTCCGCCCCCCCCGCCGCGGCCCGCTGTCACACCCGCCGAGGATAACGGCCCGAAGGTCGAGGCCCGGCCGCAATCCCCGGTGGCGCCGGCGCGGCCGCAGACCGCTTCACCGGCTCCCCAGCGTCCGGCCGCGAATGCGCCGCTGCCGCTCGTCAACACCAATCGCCCGGCATCGCCGCCGGCCAATGCTGCGACGCCGACGGGCCCGGCTGCCCGTGTCGCGACCGCGCCGGCAGCCGGAGCGGGTGGTGCCTTTGCGATCCAGCTCGCCTCGCGCCCCTCGGAAGCGGATGCGCAGAATGCGAGCCGGCAGCTGGGGCAGCGCTTCGCCGGCCAGATCGGCGGGAAGTCGCCGGTGGTCGTGCGGGGTGAATCGAATGGACAGACGGTCTATCGCGTCCGCGTGACCGGCTTCGCTCAAGCCGATGCCACCGCCGCCTGCGACCGCATCCGCGCGGCCGGCGGCGCCTGCTTTGTCGCGCGCCAGTAACCGCGATGAAGCCCCTTGTTTTCGGCGCGGCGGGCCCGCGCCTGACCAACAGCGAAAGCACCTTCTTTTCCGAGCACAAGCCGGCGGGGTTCATCCTCTTCCGCCGGAACATCGAGGACCCCGCTCAGGTCGGGGCGCTTGTCGCCGCCATGAAGGAGGCCTCCGGCAACCCGGATGCCCTCGTGCTTATCGATCAGGAAGGCGGACGCGTCGCGCGGCTCCGTCCGCCGCATTGGCCCGTCTATCCGCCCGGCGCGGCTTATGGCGCGCTCTGGCGTGTCGACCCGGATCTTGCGGGCGAGGCGGCGTTCCTCGGCGCGCGGCTGATCGCGGACGACCTCTCCGGTCTGGGCATCAATGTCGATTGCCTGCCGGTGCTTGATGTGCCCGTGCCCGGCGCGCATGACGTGATCGGGGATCGCGCCTATGGCCGTGAGCCGCATATCGCGATGGCGCTGGGGCGTGCCGCGGCGCAGGGCCTGCTGGAAGGCGGCGTCCTGCCGATCATCAAGCACATTCCGGGCCATGGCCGCGCGATGGCGGACAGCCATCACGCGCTTCCGCGCGTGAATGCCAGCCGCCATCAGCTGGATCGCACGGATTTCCCGCCCTTCCGCGCGCTCGGCGATCTCGATCTTGCGATGACCGCGCATGTCGTCTACGAGGCGATCGACCCGCAAGAACCCGCGACCACCTCCCGAAAGGTGATCACGGAGGTCATTCGCGGGCAGATGGGCTTCGATGGCCTCCTGATGTCCGACGATCTCTCCATGAAGGCGCTTTCGGGCCATTTCGCCGACCGCCGGAAATCCGTGCTCGCCGAGGGCTGCGACCTCGTTCTCCATTGCAATGGCGAGATGGACGAGATGATCCCGATCGCCGAAGGTTGCCCCGGCATCGCGGCGGAGGCCGAGCATCGGCTCAGCCGGGCGCTTTCCGCGCTCGGAAGGCCCGCGCTCCTGCCCTTTGACCGTGGACAAGCCGAGGCGCGGCTCGCGGAGTTGCTTGCCATCCCCACGCATTGAGGCGATTCTCGACCGATGGCGGAACCCGTCGATACCAGCCTCGATTTCGAGGAGAGCGTGCTTGTCGCGGGCGAGGATCGCGACGAGGGCGAGCGGCTGACCGTCACCCTCGAGGGGTATGAAGGGCCGCTCGACCTGCTGCTCGATCTCGCGCGGCGCAACAAGCTCGACCTGCGCGCAATTTCCATCCTCGACCTCGCGGACCAGTATCTCGCCTATATCCAGGAGGCGCGGCGGCTGAAGCTGGAGGTTGCCGGCGATTATCTCGTGATGGGTGCGTGGCTGGCCTATCTGAAATCGCGCCTGATCCTGCCGCAGAGAACGAATGAGGCCGACCCGGAGGCGGTCGATCTCGCGGGCCGGCTCGCGGATCGCCTGCAACGGCTCGAAAGCATCCGTCGCCTGGGCGAGATGCTCGGCGCGCGCCTCGGCGATGCACGCGAAAGCCTGCCGCGCGGGGCAGGGGAGGCCGTGATCATCGAGCGGCAGTTAACCTGGGAAGCGAGCCTGCAAGACCTGATTTCGGCCTATGCGGAATTGCGGAAGGTGCATGCGCAGAGCCGCTACCGCATCGGCACGCGCTCAAGCGTGCCCATTCCGGAGGCGCGGAACTTCGTGGAAGGGGAACTGGCGCGCGAACGGGATTGGGCCACGCTGGACAGCCTGCTCGCGCGCATGCCCGCGAGCCGCACCGCGCCGCGCAGCGCACGCGCCTCGGCCTTCGCGGCGAGCCTCGAACTGATCCGTGACGGCAGGGCGGATGCGAGGCAGGAGGCGATTTTCGCACCCCTGTTCCTGCGCCGCGCGGAACGGCCGCCGCTCCCGGCGGAGCCCGCGTCATGAGCAAATTGCCATTGCGCCCCGCCCCGGTTCTACGCACCGTGGATGCCGATGACGAGACGATCCAGCGTTTCGCGCAAGGCCTGCGCATTGCCGAGGCGCTGCTCTTTGCCTCGCCCGAACCGCTCGCCGAGGAGGTGATCGCCCGCATGCTGCCGCAAGGCGTCGAGGCGCAGGGCGTGCTTGCTGAATTGGCAGCACTCTACCACAACCGAGGCGTGAACCTGCTGCGCGTCGCCGGAAAATGGATGTTCCGCACAGCGCCCGATCTCGGCTACCTCCTGAGGAAGGAAAGCCACGAGGAAAGAAAGCTCGGACGCGCCGCACTCGAGACACTGGCGATCATCGCCTATCACCAGCCGGTGACGCGTGCGGAAATCGAGGAATTGCGCGGCGTCTCCACCAACAAGGGCACGATCGACGCGCTGCTGGAAGGCGGCTTCATCCGCCTGCGCGGCCGCCGCCGCACGCCGGGCCGGCCGGTGACTTTCGGCACGACCGAGACCTTCCTCATCCAGTTCGGCCTCGACAAGGTGGGCGATCTGCCGAGCCTTTCGGAACTTGCGGGCATGGGCATGGCCGACCCCGCGCTCTCCACGCTGGCCATGCCGCTCCCCACCGATGACCCCGCCCTGCGCGCCGACGAGGACCCGCTCGAACCCGACCTCTTCGATACCATGTTCGAGGAGCGCCTGGAGGAGGCGGCGGAAACCCCGCCGCTTGACCCCGATGGCGCGGATGTGTCAGCGCATCGGGAGAACCCGACCCGACCGCGCCCCGACCCCGATGGCTGATTTCCAGAACGCCTCGCCCCGCATCCGCGCTTCCGCCGTCATTCCCGCCACCCTCGCTTTCGAGGGCCTGGGAAAATCCTTCGGCGATATCCAGGCGGTCGAGGATGTCACTTTCACGGCGCAGGCCGGAGAGGTGATTGGCCTTCTTGGCCCGTCGGGCTGCGGAAAATCCACGTTGCTGCGGCTGGCTTCGGGCATCGAGCAGCCGACGCGCGGGCGCATCCTGCTCGATGGGCGGGAGATTTCCGGGCCGAACAATTTCGTGCCGCCGGAAAGGCGCGGCGTGGGGCTGGTTTTCCAGGATTACGCGCTGTTCCCGCATCTCGATGTGATGGGCAACGCGGCTTTCGGCCTTGCGAACCTCGATTCCCGCACGGCCCTCGCGGCGGCGGATAATGCGCTGCGCCGCGTGGGGCTGGGGCACCGCCTGCGCGCGAAACCGGGCGATCTCTCCGGCGGCGAGCAGCAGCGCGTGGCGCTCGCTCGGGCCATCGTGCCGCGTCCGCGGGTGCTCTTGATGGACGAGCCCTTCTCGAACCTCGACAAGCGTATGCGCGACACGGTGCGCGAGGATACGGTCGCGCTGCTGCGCGAAACCGGCGCCACCGCCTTGATCGTGACGCATGACCCCGAGGAGGCGATGCGCATCGCCGATCGCATCGTGCTGATGCGCGCAGGCCGCGTGGTGCAGGTGGGCGATGCCCGCGCGATCTACCACCAGCCGGTGGATCTTGATGCGGCGCGTTTCTTCTGTGATCTCAACGAGGTGCCGGGCATTGTGCGCAACGGCGCGCTTGCGACGCCCGTGGGGAATTTCCTGGCCGGCGGGCTCCCCGGGGGGCGCCGCGGAATCGCCGCCATCCGCCCGCAATCCATTCGCCTGCGCGCGCCCGGCTTCTGCCTGCCGGGCCGCGTGCTGGAGCGGCGCTTCCTCGGCGAGGTGGAGTTGTTCGATGTCGCCGTGCAGGGACTTGACTCTCCCTTGCGCATGCGGGCCAGGGAAAGCGTGCCTTTTCGGCCGGGCGCGGATGTCGGGATTGAAATCGATCCGCGCGAAGTCCTTGTTTTTGCCACCGGGGAAGCCTAGTTTCCGCCGCCAGGGACCGAAGTGGTCGGAACGCGTTTCTTGAGGAGGCCTCTTCATGGGCAGCATGAGCATCTGGCATTGGCTGATTGTCGCAGTGGTCGTGCTGCTGCTGTTCGGCCGCGGCAAGATCCCGGAGCTGATGGGCGACGTCGCCAAGGGCATCAAGAATTTCAAGGCCGGCATGAAGGAAGACGAACAGGCCGCCGCCGAGAAGGCCAAGGAACTCGAAGCCAAGTCCGCCGAAACCGTGCAGACGCAGACGCCCGCCAGCCAGCCGCCGAAGGCGAGCTGAGCTTCCCCCGGGCGAATTGGCGTGCGGGCAAAGCCCCGCGCGCCTGAAGGAGTGCGCCTTTCGCCATGTTCGATATTTCCTGGGGTGAATTCATCATCGTGGGCGTTGTTGCGCTCATCGTGATCGGACCGAAGGAGCTGCCGGGCGTCATCCGCGCGGTAGGCCGCAGCTTGGCGAAACTGCGCACCATGGCCGGCGAATTCCGCTCGCAGTTCGACGACGCCCTGCGCGAGGCCGAACTGCACGACGTGAAAAAGGAATTCGACGAGTTCAAGAACCAGGCGACTGGGCTTTCGACCTCCACTTTCGATCCCATCCGCAAGGAATTGCAGAGCGTGGCCGAAAGTGCCAAGGCCACCGCCAGCGGCGAAACCGGCGTGACCATTGTCAACGAGACCGTGCAAGGCATTTCGGCCGAAGCCCAGGCGATGGAAGCGGAAATCCGTGCCGGGGCCTCGGATGCGACCGCGCCCGCTGCAGAGCCGGCGCCGGCGGCCGTTGAACCCGCCAGGAGCGGAAACGCCGCATGAGCACCGCTTTGGACCCGAACCCCACGCCGACGATCGACCCCGACACCCGCGCCGGCAAGGACGAGATCGAGGCCTCGCGCGCCCCGCTGATCGAGCACCTGATCGAGCTGCGCTCGCGCATCATCAAGGCCATCGCGGCCTTCATCGTGATGACTTTCGTGTGCTTCGGCATGGCGAAATATATCTACGGCATCCTCGTCATGCCCTATGTCTGGGCGGCGGGCGGGCCGGAAAAGGCGCCGCTGATCTACACCCATCCGCTCGAATATTTCTTCGTGCAGCTGAAACTGGCCGTGTTCGGCGGCGCTTTCCTCGCGTTTCCGGTCATCGCGACGCAGATCTACAAATTCGTCGCCCCCGGCCTCTACAAGGACGAGCGCGACGCGTTTCGCCCCTATCTCATTGCCACACCGCTGTTCTTCCTGCTCGGCACGCTGATGGTGATGGGCGTGGCGATGCCGCTTTTGATGAAATTCTCGCTCGCCATGCAGCAGGCCGCCACCGAGGGCGTGGCTTCCATCTCGCTTCTGCCGAAGGTGGATGATTACCTCTCGCTGATCATGACGCTGATCTTCGCCTTCGGCATCACCTTCCAGCTGCCGGTGGTGCTGACGCTTCTGGCGCGGATCGGCCTCATCGACAGCCAGTTCCTGCGCGAGAAGCGGCGCTATGCGATCGTGATTGTCTTCGTGATCGCCGCGATCTTCACGCCGCCGGATGTCATCAGCCAGTTCGCGCTCGCGATCCCCACCCTGCTGCTCTACGAACTCGCGATTTTCGCGGTGATGTTCGTGGAGAAAAAGCACCAGAAGAAAGAGGCGGAAACCGCCGTGGCGCCTGGCGAGTAAGCGCAGGCGGCAAACCCGGGCTTGGCCCGGGCATTCGCGTCTTCTAGAGCATGATGTGTTCAGACGGAAGCACATCATGCTCTTCTCTTGTTATTGTCGCATGCTTTTTTGTGAAAAACCGGATTCCACTTTTTCACAGCATGCTCTAAAAGGTTCCGCATTGCTTGCACAAAACCGTAGATGACCGGGCTGAACCCGGCCATGACGGAAGTGCATTCGACATCCGATTCGCGAGCCTTCAAAAGAGCTTCCCATGCATGACCTGCGCGCCCTTCGAGCGAACCCCGATGCGTTGAAAAACGCCATGCTCCGGCGCGGCAAGCAAAAGGAGCATGATGACGTCGCCAAGGTTCTCGACCTTGACGCGACCTTCCGTCAGCGCCTCACCGAGAAGGAAACCCTCCTTGCGCGGCGCAATGCCGCCTCGAAGGAAATCGGCGCGGCCATGGCCGCGAAGGACATGGGACGCGCGGAAGCCCTGAAAGCCGAGGTCGCCAGCGGCAAGGAGCGGCTGGCGGAGTTGGAAGCCGAAACCGGCAAGATGGAAGCGGAGATCCGCGACATCCTCTCGGGCATTCCGAACATCCCGAAGCAGGATGTGCCGGAAGGCGCGGATGAGCATGGCAATGTGGAATATGCCGGCTCGTTTCATTCGGATATCGCGGGCATCCACCTGCCGCGCCCCGCGAAGCGCATCGAGACGGGCAAGGATCACGTCGATCTCGGCGAGGCCCTCGGGCTCATCGATTTCGAAACCGCCGCGAAGCTCTCCGGCAGCCGTTTCGTGGTCACGAAAGGACAGATCGCGCGGCTCGAGCGGGCACTCGGGCAGTTCATGCTCGACCTGCACACCACGGAACACGGCTACACGGAAGTGAACCCGCCGATCCTCGTGAAGGACGATGCGATGTTCGGCACGGCGCAATTGCCGAAGTTCCGCGAGGATCAGTTTCTATCAACCAATAACATCAAAGACCGCTACGAAGAAATTGGAACATCTCTAGGACACGTAATCAGTGAAGTAATCACTATCCAATCAATTATAGATCAAGCTAAACGCGCCGAACCTGGAAATGAAATTTTTGACGCCATTTTCAAAGATGAAATTTCGCATCTAAATTTCTTGAAAAATATTCAAAATGAACTGATCGCCGAGAGAGAGCAGATACAAAAAGAATTTTCTGGATATTTGCGCGGGCACTGGCTCATTCCCACCGCCGAAGTCCCGCTCACCAATCTCGTGCGGGAGAAAATCCTCTCGGAGGAGGAGCTTCCCTTGCGCTTCACGGCGTTGACCCCCTGTTTCCGCGCGGAAGCGGGCTCGGCGGGGCGTGACACGCGCGGCATGCTGCGCCAGCACCAGTTCAACAAGGTCGAGCTGGTCTCCATCACCACGCCGGAAAAATCCGCCGAGGAGCATGAGCGCATGCTCGCGGCGGCCGAAACCGTGCTGAAAAAGCTCGGCCTGCATTACCAAGTGATGACGCTTTGCACTGGCGATATGGGCTTTGGAGCTACGAAAACCTACGACATCGAGGTGTGGCTTCCGGGCCAGAACGCCTATCGCGAGATTTCCTCGTGTTCGGTCTGCGGCGATTTCCAGGCGCGGCGCATGGAGGCGCGGTATCGGCCTACCATAGCGAAATCGAGCGAAGTGGTATCCGGTTCGCGTGAAGATTTCGCGTCCAAGAAAAACAACGAAAAGGAAACGCGCTTCGTGCACACGCTCAACGGCTCGGGCGTGGCGGTGGGGCGCTGTCTCATCGCCGTCATCGAGAACTATCAGAACGCTGACGGCTCCATCACCGTGCCGGATGTGCTGCTGCCTTACATGGGCGGCGTCACGCGCATCGAGAAGGCATAACCTGTCATCCCCGACGATCCGCAGGGATCGGGCGGGGATCATGACTTGATTTTCATGGATTCCCGTTCGATGCGTTCCGCATCGCCGGGAATGACACGGCGGAACCGAAACGGTGGGGCGTGCAGTCGGCCTGCGGATTGCTTGCCGAAGGTTGAGCAGACAAAGGCCAAGGGCCGAGAAGGGCGAAGCCTGTGAGCAAAAATTGTTCGCGGCCAGCCCGGACCAAAAGGAACTGAAATGCGCATCCTCGTCACCAATGATGACGGCATTCATGCCCCCGGCCTCGCGGTGCTGGAGAGAATCGCGCGCGAAATCAGCGATGACGTGATCGTGGTGGCGCCCGAGACCGATCAATCCGGCGTCTCGCATTCGCTCTCGCTGAATGATCCCTTGCGCCTGCGCGAGATTTCACCGAAGCATTTCGCCGTGAAGGGCACGCCGACCGATTGCGTCATCATGGGCCTGAGGCACGTGCTGAAGGGCAAGCGGCCCGATCTCGTGCTCTCCGGCGTCAATCGCGGGCAGAACGTGGCGGAGGATGTCACCTATTCCGGCACCATCGCCGCCGCGATGGAGGGGACGCTCCTCGGCGTGCCGTCCATCGCGCTGAGCCAGGCCGTGAACCCCGAGGATCGCGCGAATTTCCGCTGGGATTGCGCCGAGGCGCATGGTTCGAACGTCATCCGCAAGGTGCTCGCGGCAGGCATCGCGCCGGGCATCGTCATCAACGTGAATTTCCCGGCCGTGAAGCCGGAGGCCATGCGGGGAATAGCGGTCTCGGTGCAGGGCCAGCGCAACCAGGCGCTGCTCGATATCGACCAGCGGCAGGACGGGCGCGGCAACCCGTATTTCTGGATCGCCTTCGCCCGCGGCAGGATCACCCCGGCCGAGGGCACCGATCTCCACGCGCTCGCGCATGGCAGGATTTCGGTGACGCCGCTCAGGCTCGATCTCACCGATCTGCCGCAACTCACGCGTCTGGCGGAGGCGCTGGAGTGAGATGATCCTGCAGGGGAGGTGCGGGCCATGCTGACATCGCGCGAAGGGGGGCCGCCGGCTCCGCGCGCGAGCCTCGGCGAGGCGAGCGACACCGCGCTGGCGCGCTTCCTGCTCGAGCTGCGCTCCAGGGGCCTCACGGAGCCGGCGATCTTCAACGCCTTCGAGCGCGTGCCGCGCGCGCCCTTCCTGCCGAAGATCCGGCCCGGCCTGCTCTACGCACCGATCAACCTGCCGCTGCCCTGCGGGGAAGAGGCGGAAGATCCGTTCAGCCTTGCGCGCCTGCTTGTGCTCGCGCGTATCGGGCCGGGCCAGCGCGTGCTGGAAATCGGCACGGGCTCCGGTTTCAGCGCCGCCTTGATGGCCGCGGCCGGTGCGCAGGTGGTGACGCTCGAACGCTTTGCGACCCTCGGGGGCGCGGCCGCGCGCGCTTTCAACCTGCTCGGCCTTCCGGGCATCACCACCCTGCAGGCGGATGGATTGGCGCGGCGCGCGATTGACGGGCCGTTTGACCGGCTCATCATCGGTGGCGCGCTGGGAATCGTGCCGTCGCAGCTTTTCGAAGGGCTTGTGCCCGGCGGCATCGCCATCGGCGGTCGGGTGCGGGGAGAGGAAACGCGCCTCACGCTCTGGCGCATCGACGCGCAGGGCTTTCCCGTTGAAAGCGATCTCGGCCCCGCGCGCATGACGCGAATGCGGGCCAAGCTTCCGCTTGCCTTGTAGAATTTCCGATGCGGCGGGGCGATTTATATTTTCCTAACCTTTTCCCATAACCTGACTTAAACTGAATCCGGCATCACTGACGTCTCTCGCATTTGAGTGTTTCGCGTGGGTAGGCGTCTTGATGACAATCCAGATCGAACGGGTGAAGCGCCGGTTGCTGGCATCGGTCATGGTGGCAAGCCTCGTTGCGGCTTGCTCCTCCGATGCGGCCCGCTTCAATGAAAACCCCTTCCAGAACCCGTTCAACAGCCGGACGAGTTTCGATCCCGCGTCGACCGCCTCGATCAACCGGAACCAGCCGAACGCCCCCTTGGGCGCGGTGCCTCCCGGTTCGGTGACCAACCAGGTGCTTCCGCCGCCGACCCCGCCGATGATCCGGAGCGCCCCGCAGGCATCGGCCCCCGTCGCGACGGGCTCGGTCGCCTCCGCTTCCTATCCCGCGCTGGCACCGGTTGCGCCGCGCCCGGCCACGGCGCTCGGCGGAACGCAGGGCTGGACCGCCGTCGGCGGCACGCCGGTCGTGTTGCAGCAGGGCGAGAGCCTCAACACGCTGTCGAGCCGCTACGGCGTGCCGGTCAGCGCGCTGCTTGCGGTCAACGGCCTTTCGTCCGTCAACCAGGCGCAGCCCGGCCAGCAGATCATGATCCCGGCCTACAGCGCCGTGCAGGGCACGGGTTCCGCGAGCGCGCCGAGCCGCGTGGCCAGCAGCGCCGGCCCATCCCGCGAGACCCTTGCCGATGCGCGCGCCGCCGCGCGTCCTGCCGTGCGCGACGTGACCGGCAAGCCCGAAACCGAGGCCGAACGGCGCGCCGCCGCGAAGCTGAAGCAGTTGCGCTCCCGCGACGAGGGCGAGGATGAGACGCCCGCCGCTCGCCCGGCCCCGAAATTGGCCGCGCAGCCCATGCCGCCCGCGTCGGAGAAGGCGAGGCTCGAGGCGCAAAGAAAGGCCGAGGCCGAGAAGAAGACCACCGAGCAGAAGCGCCTCGAAGCCGAGCGGAGCGCGAAGCAGGTGACAAGGAAGGTTCCGGCCGCCGAACCCGAAACCACGGCCTCGATCCCCGAGCCGAAGGTGACGGCCCGCAATGCCGAGCGCCCGGCAGCCGTTGCCGCCCCCGCCCCGCAGGCCGAAGAGCCGGCCGAGCAGGCGGCGAATTTCCGCTGGCCCGCCCAGGGCCGGGTGATCTCCGGCTTCGGAGCGAAGAGCGGTTCGGGCGCGAATGACGGCATCAATATCGCCATGCCGGAAGGCACGCCGGTGCGGGCCGCCGAAGGTGGCACGGTCATCCATGCCGATGATGCGCTGAAAGGCTACGGCAAGCTGGTGCTCGTCCGTCATCCCAACGGCTATGTCAGCGTCTATGCCCATAACGGCGAGATCAAGGTGAAGCGCGGCGAGAGCGTGAAGCGGGGCCAGGTGATCGCGGCCTCGGGATCCTCGGGCAACGTCACGTCGCCGCAGCTCCATTTCCAGATCCGCAAGGGATCGCAGGCGGTGGACCCGATGAAGGTGCTGTCCGCGAACTGACGCAGGTTTGACCGGATGGAAGGAGCCGCGAGACACCTCCTTCGATCCGAGAAAAGCCCCGCCGCCTCCAAGGACAGGGGCGGCGGGGTTCCTGTTTCAGTCGCCGGAAAAGGCAACCGTTTTGCCCGCAGCGGCGGCGGGTAATTTTCGGTGCCCGGGGGCGGGCCCGTGTCGTGCCGTTTGCGTCCAAGACCGGCGGGCGAACCGGGCGGCGGATCGCGCTCAGGCAACATCCATCGCACGCCCCATGCGCCCTGACAGATCCTGAATGAACTGGAAGGCCACGCGGCCCGCGCGGCTGCCGCGCGTGGTGGACCATTCCAGCGCCTCCCAATGCAGGCGCTCGCGGTCCATCTCGAGGCCGAAATGGGCGGCATAGGCGTCGATCATGCCGAGATAATCCTCCTGGCTGCATTTGTGGACGCCAAGCCAGAGCCCGAAACGATCCGACAGCGAAACTTTCTCCTCGACCGCCTCGCCGGGATTGATGGCGGTGGCACGTTCGTTCTCGATCATGTCGCGCGGCAGGAGATGCCGGCGATTGGAGGTTGCATAGAACAGCACGTTTTCCGGCCGGCCCTCGATGCCGCCATCCAGCACGGCCTTCAGCGCCTTGTAGGAGGTCTCGCCGCTGTCGAAGGAGAGATCGTCGCAATAGAGGATGAAGCGATGCGGCGCATGCCGCAGGCTGTTCATCAGCGCGGGAAGGGAATTGATATCCTCGCGGTGAATTTCCACGAGCTTCAGCGGCAAACCCTCGGCGGTCATCGCGCCATGCGCGCTCTTCACGAGGCTCGACTTGCCCATGCCCCGCGCACCCCAGAGCAGCACATTGTTGGCCGGAAAACCTTTCGCGAAACGGCGGGTGTTCTCGACGAGAATGTCGCGGACATGATCAATGCCCACCAGAAGCGCCAGCGGGATGCGATTGACCCTGAGCACCGGCTGCAGCGCCCCGCGGGCGGCATTCCAGAGGAAGGCATCGGCGCTCGCGAAATCCGGCGCGGGCGGCGATGGCGGCGCCAGCCTTTCCAGGGCTTCGGCGATCCGGGTCAGCAGCGGCTCGAGTTCCGGGGCGGAGGGCAGGCTCATGCGCGGTTCATCCTTGGCGATCTCGCGCGGGCTTAGCGGGAACCGGCTCTCCGATCAATGCACCCGTGGAAAGGCCTGTGGCTTGCCGGCCACGCCCGGCCCGCTTTGGTTTGCGTTTCCGGGGCGAGCGACTATATACGCCGGACCATGTGATTTCCGGGCGTTTCCCGCCCGACCTGATGGAGTGAAACGCTCGTGATTACCCCTGCTTTCGCACAAGGCGCGGCTGCCCCCGGCGGCACGGATCTTTTCGTTCAGCTGCTGCCGTTCGGCCTCGTGCTGATCATCATGTATTTCCTGCTGATCCGCCCGCAGCAGCGGCGTGCGAAGGCCCATCAGGAGATGGTGAAGAACCTCCGCCGCGGCGACGTGATCGTGATGAATAACGGGATGATCGCGAAGATCACCAAGGTGATGGACGACAACGAGATCGAGGTCGAGATCTCGGATAACGTCAAGGTTCGCATGCTGCGCGGCATGGTCGCCGAGCTGCGCGTGAAGAGCGAGCCCAGCTCCGGCTGACGCCTTCTCGCCGGGTGAGGCGGAGCGCGCCGCCCCGCCCGCGCCGAAATGCCCCGCCTGCGGCCTTGTTCAGGGAATTCCATGTTCCGGCAATCGACCCTCAAAACCGTCCTCATCGCCTTCACGCTGTTCGTTGGCGCCTACATGACGCTGCCGACCATTTTCGGCGATCAGGTCGTGCGCACGCTTGCGGGTTATCTGCCATCCTTCATGGTGCCGAAGGGGGCGGTGAGGCTCGGGCTCGACCTGCAGGGCGGCGTGCATGTGATGCTCGAGGTCGACCGGCCGGGGCTCCTGCGCGACCTGACGCGCCAGCTCCAGGAAGATGTGCGCCGCGTGCTGCGCAACGAGCGCGTGGCCCCCACGGGCGGCATTGTCGCCCAGAATCGCGGCGTCGCCGTGCGCATCTCCGATCCGGCGGGGCGCGCGCGCGTGCTGCCGAAGTTGCAGGAACTCGCCCAGCCGATCACCAATGCGCTGATCGGGCAGACCGGCCAGCGCAATCTTGAAGTTGTCGATTCCGGCGACGGCCTGATCACGCTGACGATCACGGATGCCGAGATCAACGACAAGATCGGCCGCGCCGTGAACCAGTCGATCGAGATCTTCCGCCGCCGCCTCGACCCCGAAGGCGTGAAGGAGCCCGTCATCCAGCGCCAGGGCCTCGATCGCATCGTGGTGCAGATGCCGGGTGCGACGAACTCGAAGGACATCACCGATGTTCTCCAGCCGGGCAAGCTCGAATTCCGCATGGTGGCCGAACCCGGCGCGCCGGCCGCGGAGGTCGAAACCTTGCCCTATGCCGAGGAAGCCGGCGGCACCATCACCATCGAGCGGCGCGTTCTGGTGCGCGGCGAGGATCTCGTCTCCGCCGAGCCGGGCTTCGACCAGCGCACCAGCGAACCCGTGGTGAATTTCCGCTTCAATGTGCGCGGCGCGCAGGCTTTCGCGACCGCGACGACCGCCAATGTCGGCAAGCCCTTCGCCATCGTGCTCGATAATCGGGTGATCTCCGCACCGCGGATCAACGCGCCGATCCCGCAAGGGCAGGGGCAGATTTCGGGCCGCTTCACGGTGGAAGCCGCGAACCGGCTCGCGATCCTGCTGCGCTCCGGCGCGCTTCCGGCCTCCTTCACGCTCGTGGAGGAGCGGACGGTCGGCCCCGGCCTGGGCAGGGATTCGATTGCGGCCGCCACGCTCGCCTCCATGGTCTCGGCCGGCGCGATCGTGGTATTCTCGATCGCGACCTATGGCGTGTTCGGCATCATCGCGCTCATCGCGCTCGTCGCGAATGTGATGCTGATCTTCGCGCTGATGTCGGCGCTCGGCTCGACATTGACGCTGCCCGGCATTGCCGGCATCGTGCTGACGGTCGCGATGGCGGTTGATTCCAACGTGCTGATCTATGAGCGCATCCGCGAGGAGCAGGCGGCGGGACGCGGCGCGGCTTTGGCGCTCGATGCCGGCTTCACCCGCGCGCTTGCGACGATTCTCGATGCGAACATCACGACCTTTCTTGCCGGCGCGATTCTCTATCTTGTGGGAACGGGCTCCATCAAGGGCTTCGCGGTCACGCTCTGCCTCGGCATTCTCACGACGATCTTCACTGCGTTCACGCTGACCCGCATCATGGTTGCGGCGTGGTATCGCTGGTTCAAACCCAAGGTGGTGCCGATCTGAGCGGGCTCTCGCTCGCTCCCTCGGTTCCCGGACAGGTTCTTGCCCGATGAAACTTCTGCGCATTGTCCCCGACAACACCAAATTCGGCTTCATGCGCTTTCGGCGCTTCAGCTTCCCGTTCTCGGCGATCGCCTCCATTGTTTCGGTGGTGGCCTTCCTCTGGCTCGGCCTCAATGTCGGCATCGACTTCAAGGGCGGCACGGTGGTCGAACTGCAAGCCCGGGGTGATCGCGCCAATGTCGCGCTGATCCGCGAGGAAGCGAACAGGCTCGGCTTCGGGGATGTCGAGGTGCAGGAATTCGGCGGCCCGCGCGAGGTGCTCCTGCGCGTCGGCCTGCAGGCTGGCGGTGATCGCGCGCAGGCAGAGGTCGTCGGCAAGCTGCGGCAGGCTTTCGAGAAGGATTACGAGTTCCGCAAGGTCGAGGTCGTGGGCCCGCGTGTGAGCCAGGAACTTGTGCAGAACGGCACGATCGGGGTGCTGCTCGCCATCCTTACAATCCTGGTCTATCTGTGGTTCCGCTATGAGTGGCAATTTGCGGTCGGGGCCGTGATCGCGACCATGCACGACCTTGTTCTCACGATCGGCTTCTTCGCCGTGACGCAGATCCAGTTCGACCAGACCTCGATCGCGGCGATCCTCACCATCATCGGCTACTCGCTGAACGATACGGTCGTCGTTTATGACCGCGTGCGCGAATTGCTGCGCAAATACAAGAAGATCAAGCTCTTCGAGCTGCTCGATCTGTCGATGAACTCGACCCTGCCGCGCACGGTCATCACCTCGGTCACGACCATCCTCGCGCTGATCGCGCTCTCGATCTTCGGCGGGGATGCCATCTGGGGCTTCTGCGTCGCGCTGCTTTTCGGCGTGCTGATCGGCACCTATTCCTCGATCTTCGTGGCGGCACCCGTCCTGATCTATCTCGGCGTACGCGTGGGCGAGGGCGTCGGCGCCGAAAAGCCGACCGACAAGACCCTGCCCGCGCCGGCACGATGAGCGCGGCCGCTCGCGGCCCGGGTTTTCTTCCAGGCCGCCATCCCATCGAGGGCTATGGCGCGGATGGGTTCCGTTTCGCCGGCATGGCGCATCCCGGCTCGATCCTCGCCTTGCCCTCGGGCATCCGGGCCTGGCCGCTGGATGATCTGGCTCTGGTCGGCGACGCCGATCTGGCCCCCCTTCATGCCGAGCGGGAGGCGATCGAACTGCTGATCATCGGCTCGGGCCGGAAGGCGATGCTGCCCTTCGGCCCGCTGGCAGATCGCCTCCGTGAAGCCGGTTTCCGGCCCGAATTCATGGATACGCCCGCCGCCGCCCGCACCTACAACGTGCTTCTGGCCGAAAACCGGCGCGTGGCAGCGCTGCTGGTTCGCATGGCCTGAGCCTCCGGGCGGATTTCACGCCGGGGCTGTCTTCCGCTCTTTTCCTTTCCCGCGCTGGCGCCATATGGGGCCGAGGGGAAAACTCGCGAAATGACGATCGCCATGCGCCATCACCAGCCGATTGCGGAGATCGAGGCGGCGACGCCGGCTTCGGCCTTCGAGGCCTGCCGGGCGGTGGTGCGCGCTGAAGATCCCGATCGTTATGCCGCAATCCTTTTCGCCCCGCCCCCATCGCGCCCCCCGCTTTTCGCGCTCTATGCCTTCAATTGCGAGATCGCCCGGGTGCGCGACATCGTGAGCGAGGCTGTTCCCGGCGAAATCCGTCATCAATGGTGGCGGGAGGCGCTGTCCTGCGCCGCCGGCGAGGCGGCGCGGTCGCACCCGGTCGCGGCGGCCTTGCTTGACACCATGAAACGTTTCCGCCTGCCGCCGGAGCCCTTCCTGAACCTGATCGAGGCCCGCAGTTTCGACCTCTATGACGACCCGATGCCAACCTGGCTCGACCTCGAGGGCTATTGCGGGGAAACCTCCTCGGCGCTGATCCGCCTCGCCTCGATCATTCTCGCGGACGGGGAGGAGCCGGGCTCGGCGGCCTTGTGCGGGCAGGCGGGCGTGACCTACGCGATTACGGGTCTGCTGCGCGCCTTTCCCATCCATGCCCGGCGCCAGCAATGCTATGTTCCGCATGAAGTGCTGATCGCCTGCGGCGTGACACACGAGGAAATCTACGAGGGCAGGGACAGCGAGCGCCTGCGCGCGGCACTCGCCGCCATGCGCGAGCGCGCCCGCGGCCATCTCTTGACCCTGCGCGCGGGCATCCGCGAGATCCACCCCGCGATCGCGCCGGCCTTTTTTCCCGTCACGCTCTGCGAGCCCTTGCTGCGGCAGATGGAGCGGCCGGATTACAAGCCCTTCGAGAGTTATGTCGGCTTGAGCCCGCTCGGCCGCCTCTGGCACATCGCGCGCGGCGCATGGCTCTCGCGCCGCGCGGGTTGATCACTCGGCCGCGGCGGGCAGGGCGGCGGGGCGCAGCCCCTGCGCCGCGATCCAGCCCGCGAGATCCTGCTTCGCCCGCAGGGTGATCATCCGCTTCCTCGCCTGCGCTTTCTCCGAGCCGCGCAGGCGCTTGCCGTTCTCGTCACGAGGCGCCTCGGTGATCGGCGGAAACAGGCCGAAATTGATGTTCATCGGCTGGTAGGAGCGCGGACCGGCATCGATGGTCTCGATATGCCCGCCGGTGATGTGATTGAGCAGCGCGCCGAGTGCTGTTGTGGAAGGCGGCAAGGCCAGTTCGCGCCCCAACCGTTCCCGGCTTGCGAAAAGCCCGGCCATCAGGCCCACCGCCGCGCTTTCCACATAGCCCTCGCAGCCGGTGATCTGCCCTGCGAAGCGCAGGCTCCTCCGCATCTTCAGGCGCAGCCGGCCATCGAGCAGGCGCGGCGAGTTGAGATAGGTGTTGCGGTGAATGCCGCCGAGGCGGGCGAATTCCGCATTCTCGAGGCCGGGAATCATCCGGAAGATGCGGCCCTGCTCGCCATGTTTCAGCTTGGTCTGGAAGCCGACCATGTTGAACAAAGTGCCGAGCCTGTTGTCCTGCCGCAGCTGCACGATGGCATAGGGCTTCGTGGTCGGGTCATGCGGGTTGGTGAGCCCCACCGGCTTCATGGGCCCGTGGCGAAGGGTTTCCACGCCGCGCTCGGCCATCACCTCGATGGGCAGGCAGCCGTCGAAATAGGGCGTATCCTTCTCCCATTCCTTGAACTGGGTCTTCTCCGCCTCGAGGAGGGCCTCCACGAAAGCGTGGTATTGCGCCTTGTCCATCGGGCAGTTGAGATAATCCGCGCCCGTGCCGCCGGGGCCAGCCTTGTCGTAACGCGACTGGAACCACGCCTTCTCCATATCCACGCTTTCGCGATGCACGATGGGAGCGATGGCATCGAAGAAAGCGAGCGAGGTTTCGCCCGTCAGCCCGCGAATGCCCTCTGCGAGTGCGGGCGAAGTGAGGGGGCCGGTCGCGATGATCACGTTGTCCCATTCTTCCGGCGGAAGGCCGGCCACCTCGCCGCGCGCGATTGTCACGTTCGGGTGCGCTTCCAGCGCAGCCGTCACGGCATCCGAAAATCCGTTCCGATCCACCGCAAGCGCCGAGCCCGCCGGCACCTGATGCCGGTCGCCGCAGGCCATGATGAGCGAGCCGAGCCGGCGCATCTCGTGATGGATGAGGCCAACGGCATTGGAATCGCTGTCATCCGAGCGGAAGGAATTCGAGCAGACGAGTTCCGCAAGCCCCTGGCCCTGGTGGGCCTCGGTCATGCGCTCCGGGCGCATCTCATGCAGGATCACCGGCACGCCGCTTTGCGCGATCTGCCACGCCGCCTCGCTCCCGGCGAGCCCGCCACCGATGACATGAACCGGTTCGGTCATCCCTGAAATCCCTGCTTTCCGGGCGCAACGCCCTGCTTCCCTGGCGAGGAATTAGGCCTTGCATGGAGAAGCGTCAAACCGGCAGCATCCGACAGCGAAAAAAGATCCGCCATTGGCGGCGGGCGAGGAAGCCATCCGGGCAAAAAAAGGCCCGCCATTGCTGGCGGGCCAATTCGCGTGTTTGGGCAGGGAGGACCCCAACACGTCAGGGAGCTTGTTCAGGCATTCGCGATCTGCCGCGACACCTGGTCGATGCGCCAGCGGGCGATGCCGATATCCTGGAGTTCGCGGTCGCTCAGGCGCGAGAGCGCGTCGACAGAGCGGCGATAACGCAGGTAGGCCTTGAGGCGGCCGATGAGGGTGGTCAGGATCATTGTCTTTCTCCAGAATTGACGAACCGGGGGGCAGGGGTGCCGGCACTCTCGCTCGGGCAGGGGCCTTTTCCGACCGCCCCGCGGGAGAACCGCGAAAACCGTTTCACCGCTCTCGGTTACGAATGCCTTTGTGCAGCGCAATAAAGGCGAAAAATGGGCATAAATGCCTAATTTTAGGACAGCATCTATGCGTTTTATGCAGATCGAAGAGGGCGATATCCCGCGTGGCCGGCTCGCCGCCCGGAGCGCATGGACGTCTGGAGGATTTGGAAATTCCCCCGTATTATCAGTCCTCTGGAGTGACAGGCCGGGAGATCGCGCTGAACGCAGCCAAGGCCCGCCCGCCGCGTGGATCGCAAGGCGCATCGCCCGATCGGGATCGTGACGTCCCGTCGATCCATGCCTCCTCAGGCCGATTTGCCCCGCTTCAGAACATCCCGCAGGAAGCGCCCGGTATGCGAGGCCTCGGCCTTCGCGATCTCCTCCGGCGTGCCCTGTGCGACGACCATGCCGCCGCCATCGCCACCCTCCGGCCCCATGTCGATGACGTAATCCGCGGTCTTGATCACCTCGAGATTATGCTCGATCACCACGACCGTGTTCCCCTGGTCGGCGAGTTCATGAAGCACCTCGAGCAGCTTCTTCACGTCGTGGAAGTGCAGCCCGGTTGTTGGCTCGTCGAGGATGTAGAGCGTGCGGCCCGTCGCGCGGCGTGACAATTCCTTCGACAGCTTCACGCGCTGCGCCTCGCCGCCCGAAAGCGTGGTCGCCTGCTGCCCCACCTTGACATAGCCGAGGCCGACGCGGGCGAGCGTTTCCATCTTCTCGCGGATCGAGGGCACGGCCTTGAAGAGATCCGCAGCGGCCTCGACCGACATATCGAGGACATCCGCGATGGAATGGTCGCGGAATTTCACCTCCAGCGTCTCGCGGTCATAGCGCTTGCCCTTGCAGACATCGCAGGTGACATAGACATCGGGCAGGAAGTGCATCTCGATCTTGACGACGCCGTCGCCCTGGCAGGCCTCGCAACGCCCGCCCTTCACGTTGAAGGAGAAGCGTCCCGGCTGGTAGCCGCGCGCCTTCGCCTCAGGCAGGTTCGCGAACCAGTCGCGGATCGGCGTGAAGGCGCCGGTATAGGTCGCGGGGTTGGAACGCGGCGTGCGGCCGATCGGCGATTGATCGATGTCGATCACCTTGTCGAGCATTTCGAGGCCTTCGATCCGCTCGAATTTCGCGGGCATTTCCAGTGCCCCGTTGAGGCGGCGCGCCGCGGCCCTGAAGAGCGTCTCGATGACGAGCGTCGACTTGCCGCCCCCCGAAACGCCGGTGACGCAGGTGAAAAGCCCGAGCGGGATATCGACCGAAACCTGCTTCAGGTTGTTGCCCGAGGCCCCCACGAGCTTCAGCATCCGCGCAGGCGCAGCCTTGCGGCGCTTCTTCGGCACGGGAATGCTTTCGACGCCCGTGAGATAGCGGCCCGTGAGCGATTTCGGGTTCGCCATCACCTCGGCCGGCGTGCCCTGCGCGATGATCTGTCCGCCATGCACGCCCGCGCCGGGGCCGATATCGACGACATAATCCGCCTCGCGGATCGCATCCTCGTCATGCTCCACGACGATGACGGAATTCCCAAGATCGCGCAGGCGCTTGAGTGTGACCAGAAGGCGCTCGTTGTCGCGCTGGTGCAGGCCGATCGAGGGCTCGTCCAGCACATAGAGAACGCCCGTGAGGCCGGAACCGATCTGCGACGCCAGCCGGATGCGCTGGCTTTCGCCGCCCGAGAGCGTGCCGGAGGAACGCGACAGTGTCAGGTAGTCAAGGCCGACATCGGAAAGAAATCGCAAGCGATCGCGGATTTCCTTGAGGATGCGCCCGGCAATCTCGTTCTGCTTCGGCGTGAGTTCGCCCGGCAAAGCCTCGAACCAGCGCCCCGCCTCGGCCACGGATTTCTCCGTCACGCGGCCGATATGCATGCCCGCGATCTTTACCGCAAGCGCCTCGGGCTTCAGGCGGTGGCCCTCGCAATCCGAGCAGGGTGTCGCCGACATGAAGCGCGAGATTTCCTCGCGGGACCAATCGCTTTCGGTCTCCTTGTAGCGCCGCTCGAGATTGGTGATGACGCCCTCGAAGGGCTTCACCACCTCGTAGGCGCGCATGCCATCCTCATAGGCGAAGCGCACGGGTTCGGCACCGGAACCGTAGAGGATGACCATCCTGGCGCTGCCGGGCAGGCTGGACCACGGCTTGTTGAGCGGGAAACCGTAATGCTTTGCGAGCGCTGCCAGCGTCTGCCCGTAATAGGGCGAAGTGGATCGCGCCCAGGGGGCAATCGCGCCCCTGAGCAGCGTGAGTGTCTCATCCGGCACGATGAGGCCGGGATCGATCTTCATCTCGTGGCCGATGCCGCCGCAGGTGGGACAGGCGCCGAACGGATTGTTGAACGAAAAGAGCCGCGGCTCGATCTCGGAAATCGTGAAACCCGAGACCGGGCAGGCGAATTTCGAGGAGAAGGTGATGCGGCGCGGCGAGCCATCCGCCTCCTTCTCGTCGGCGAATTCCAGCACGGCGATGCCGTCGGCCATGTCGAGCGCCTGCTCGAAGCCATCCGCGAGGCGGCTGGCAATGTCCGGCCGCACCACGATCCGGTCGATCACCACATCGATGTCGTGCTTGAGCTTCTTGTCGAGGGCAGGGGCCTCGGCGATCTCGCAATATTGCCCGTCGATCTTGGCGCGCTGGTAGCCGCGCTTCAGGAAATCCGCGAGTTCCTTCCGATACTCGCCCTTGCGGCCCCGGATGACCGGCGCCAGCAGGTAGGCACGCGTCTTCTCCGGCAGGGCCAGCACCCGATCGACCATCTGGCTCACGGTCTGGCTCTCGATGGGAAGCCCGGTCGCGGGCGAATAGGGAATGCCCGCGCGCGCCCAGAGCAGACGCATGTAATCATAGATCTCCGTCACCGTGCCCACGGTCGAGCGCGGGTTCTTCGAGGTGGTCTTCTGCTCGATGGAAATGGCCGGGGAGAGCCCGTCGATCTGGTCGACATCCGGCTTCTGCATCATCTCCAGGAACTGGCGCGCATAGGCCGAGAGGCTTTCCACATAGCGCCTCTGTCCCTCGGCATAGATCGTGTCGAAGGCCAAACTCGATTTGCCCGATCCCGAAAGACCGGTGAACACCACCAGCTTGTCGCGCGGCAGGACGAGATCGACATTCTTCAGATTATGCTCGCGCGCGCCGCGCACGGAAAGCACCCGCTCGCCGGGAAAACGCAGGGCGGCTTCATCAAACAGGCTTTCGACAGCGTCCGCCTGCACGGCACGCAAGGGTTTCGACTTCGACATGGGAACCTGTGACCGGTGGAGCTCAGCGAGAGTTAGGCATGCGCCAACCCGCCCGCAAGCCGGCCCCTGCCCAATGCCGTTTCTACGCAGGACACTCTGCCACGGATCGACAGGCTTGAAAAGAACAAAAAAAGAACATATCAGAGTCTGGCATGAGCATGCTGGCGGCATGGCTGTGCACAAGCCGCCATCAGGCCTGTC
This sequence comes from Methylobacterium sp., assembly GCA_020252645.1. Lineage (GTDB taxonomy): Bacteria > Pseudomonadota > Alphaproteobacteria > Rhizobiales > Beijerinckiaceae > Rhabdaerophilum. The sequence goes on from JADCCN010000015.1 coordinate 98,609, forward strand.
GGGAACCGCCGGGCCGGCTTATGAAAGAGGAGCTTCGGCCGAAGGGCCGTCGGGACAGCGCGAGAGACGGGGAACGGGCATGTCGGGTTCGGTCAACAAGGTTATTCTGGTGGGAAATCTCGGGCGCGATCCCGAGACGCGGCGGCTCGCGAATGGCGATCCGGTCGTGAACCTGCGCATCGCAACCTCGGAGAACTGGCGCGACAAGCAGACCGGCGAGCGCCGCGAGAAGACCGAATGGCATTCGGTGGTGATCTTCAACGAGAACCTCGCCAAGGTCGCCGAGCAATATCTGCGCAAGGGTTCGAAGGTCTATATCGAAGGCCAGCTTCAAACCCGCGAATGGACCGACAAGGACAACCAGAAGCGCTATTCCACCGAAATCGTGCTCCAGCGCTATCGCGGCGAGCTGACGCTGCTCGATAGCCGTGATGGCGGCAGCCGCGCCCAGATGGGCGGCGACGACATGGGCGGCGCCGACATGGGCGGCGCCGTGGGCTATGACCGGGGCGGTGCTGGCGGCGGCATGGGTGGCGGCGGCATGGGTGGCGGTGGTGGCCGTTCGGCGCCTCCGCGCGGCAAGGGCGGCGATCTCGACGACGATATCCCGTTCTGAAGATCAGCTTCGGGCAAGCAGGACCTTCAGGCCGGCATAGCCGAACAGCATGGCGAAGGCGGCTTCGAAGCCGCGCCGCATCCCCGCATAACCCCGTGCGATGGCCGGTGTCGAAAAGACCAGCGCATAACCGTGGAAGATCAGGAAGCTCTGCAGGCCAATGGCGGCGATCACCGCCATGAGGCCGGCGGGGGATGTTTCGGCCGGCAGGCCAATGGCATAGAGCGAACCAAAGAACAGGATGGCCTTGGGGTTCGTGAGATGCAGCGCCAGCCCGCGCAGATAGGCCTTGCGGAGTGACCCCGCCATGGCCGGCAGCGCCTGGTCTGGTGTGGGTCTCAGGGCCGACCGCGCCGAGCGCCAGGCGAGGTAGAGCAGATAGGCTGCGCCGGCATAGCGCAGCGCTTCCAGCAGCCAGACATGGCGCAGCATGAGCGCGGCCATGCCCATGGCGGCCGCCACCGACCAGATGAGCGAACCCGTGAGAACCCCGGAAGCGGTCGCGAGGCCGAAGAGGCGGCCCTGCTGCATCGCTGTCCCGGCGATCATCAGCGTGGCCGGACCGGGGCTGGCGGTCGAGAGAAAGGCCGCTGCGAGAAGGATTGCGAGGGTGGAAAGTTCAGGCATGACCGGCTCCGGGCTGAGTGAGGCGAGCCTGCCGACCGGCACCGCCGTCGTCAACTCCGTGCAACCAAAAAAAGGGCCGGCCCGCTCATGCGAACCGGCCCGCAACAGGCCTCCGTTCAGGGGTTCCGGCCAGGCACTGCGCGGGACGGAGAGGGGCCCCCGCGCCCCTCGCAGAAAGGATTGGCGTTACGAGCCGGAGCCCGGACGCGAGGTCTGGATCGGACCCTTGTTCTCGAGCGTGTATTCGAGCATCGAGCCGTCATAGAGTTTCACATTCGGCTGGTTCAGCACTTCCGAGAGCACGAACCAGTCGGTCGCGGCCCAATGGCCGGTGTTGCAGTAGGCGATGGCGGCCGCGCCCTTGGCCGGGGCAAAGGCGGTCGCGAGACCTGCCTTGTCCTTCAGGCGGAAATCGGGGCGGAAGGCATGGTGGTGCGGCAGGTTGATCGCGCCGGGAATATGCCCGCCGGTGGCGATGGCCTTGTGCTTCTCCTGCCCGGAGAAAAAGGTTTCGGGCCGGCTGTCCACCAGGGTGACGTTTTTTTCCTTCGCCGCGAGCACATCGTCGAGCCTGGCGCGCAGGGCCGGCACGGGCTTCGCCTCGTAAATCGCGGCGACGGGCTGCGCCGCCCTGGTTTCAAGCGGAAATCCGGCCTGCTGCCAGGCCTGATGGCCGCCATCGAGGATGGCGATCGAGGCATGACCCATGGCCTTGAAGGTCCAGTAGACGCGCGCCGCCGAGCCGAAGCTCGTGGCATCGGTGCCCTCATGGACGATCACGACATCGCTCTCGTTCGTGATGCCGAGATTTCCGGCCAGAGCCTCGAACTGCGCCGGCTCGGGCAGATAGACGGAAACATTGTTGCGCGGCAGGCGCCAGGAGGCATGCGCGTAATCCGCATGCGCCGCGCCGGGAATGTGCCCCGCAAGATAGGTCGCGCGACCCTGTTCCTTCTTCTCGCCGGAGCGAATATCGACAATGACAAGATTGGGCTGGCCGAGCCGGACCTTCAGGCCGGAGGCGTCGATCAGCCCGCGCAGGGGCTCTGCGGCATGCGCGAGGGTCGCGAGCACGCTCAGCGACAGGGCGGCGAGGGGGAAGGACAGGCGACGGAGGAGGGCAGGCATTCTTCTCTCCAGCAAATTGGGCCCTTGTCCTAGAATTTTCTTCTGCTATTGACAATCAGGGGGCGACCGAAAGGGAGATTGTTCTGTTCTATAGAAATAGGACAGAGCGCATTTCCCATACGGGCAGGAGATCGACAATGGATTCCTTCGACCGCGCGATCCTCGGGATTCTCCAGCAGGATTCCTCGCTGCCCCTGAACGAGATCGCGAGCCGCGTCGGCCTTTCTCCCACCCCTTGCTGGAACCGCATCCGCAAGATGGAGGAACTCGGCATCATCACGGGGCGGGTCGCCTTGCTGGATGCCGCGCAGCTCGGGCTTGGCGTCACCGTTTTCGTTTCCATCGAGACGAGCGACCACTCGGAAACCTGGCTCTCGCGTTTTGCCGCCGCGATCACGGCCATGCCGGAGGTGGTCGATGTCTACCGGATGTCGGGGGATGTCGATTACATGCTGCGCGTGGTCGTGCCGGGCATTGATGCCTATGACGGCTTCTATCGCCGGCTCATCAAGGCGGTCCCTCTGAAGAACGTCACCTCGCGCTTCGCGATGGAGAAGGTGAAGGCGACGACCGCGCTGCCGCTTGATGATTCGCCGGTCTTCAGGTCGCGCAAGAAGGCGCAGAAGTAAGTCCAGGTTCAGGCCTGGGCCTATCCCTGCGCCATCACGGCCTTCACGCCGTCAATCACGAACTGCACGGCCAGCGCCGCAAGGATCACGCCGAGAAGGCGCGTGAGCACGAGGTTGCCGGTGACCCCGAGCAGTTTCGACAGCTTTTCCGAGACGAGGAAGGTCAGGAGGCAGGCGAGGCTGACCATCGCGATCACAGCCATCAGGGCCGCGAGCTTCGCCGCATCGCCCTGCGCGGCACCCGCCGTCAGCATGGTCGCGGTGATCGTGCCCGGCCCCGCCATCAGCGGGATCGCCAGCGGAAAGGCCGCGACATTGCGGATATGGTCGAGATTGATCGCGGTTGTCGCGACATTCGTCTTCCGCTGGGTCCGCAGCTCGAAGATCATCTCGAAGGAGATCCAGAACAGCAGCAACCCGCCGGCGATGCGGAAAGCCGGAACGCCGATGCCGAGCGCCCGCAGCACCGGCTGACCGAAAAAAGCGAAGCCCGCCATGATGCCGGCGGCAATCAGGGTTGCGCGGATCGCCACGGAACGCCGTTCAGCCGCGGTCATGCCGATTGTCAGCGAGAGAAAGATCGGCGCGAGGCCCGGCGGGTCCACCGTCACCATCAATGTGGTGAGCGCAGAAAGAAAATATTCCACGAGACCGGCGAGCGACGGGGACATGCCTGGCTTCCTCTGCGTTGGAGCCCCGAAGCGGGCCCTCATCGAGCTTTCGGGAAGGCGCTGCTTTTGTCAAAGCCGGGCAGCCCGCGCAAGCGACAGGAAACCTGCGCAAAGGAACCGGCCCGGGGGAACGCGGAAACCGATCGTTAGGGACGATGCAAGGGAAAGCGAGATGCAACTACAGGTTTTTCTTCTTGTTCACGTTCGCGTGCGAAAGTCGAAAAGTCTCATCGTCCGGTGAATGCCCTTGCGCCTGCTTCGCGATCCGATCCTGCTGGTCCATGCCGAGCAGAAGCCATGCCCGGATCTTCATGCCGCGCTCAATGCCCGCTATGCGGTTTTGAGCTGTCCGCTCGACAAGCTTGCGCCGGATTCGGCCGGAAAGCGCAGCCTGCTCGTTGTGGATGCGCCGCTCGATCGCGAACATCAGGCGCAGAGGCTTCATGATGCGCTGGCGCAGCTGACGAACCGCCTCATGCGGCGCGTCTTCATCGTGAGCGAGAACCGGCGCCTGCTCGCCGTGCGCGCCACCGCCTGCGGGGCGGAAGCCGTTCTGCCCCGGCCCTTGACCCGGGACACGCTGTACCAAACGATCGATCGCCTGCTGAATGATCCTGTCGCCGAGCAAGGCCATGCGGGCCGCATCGGCTTTCAGGCCGGTGTCTCGGCATTGGAGGACATCCTCCATTTCGCGACCTCCGGCTTCGAGCTGACGCAGGACGAGCTCTACACCCATGGCGATCAGATCGTTGACGCCATTTCCGAGATTGGCCTTGGGGATTGGGTCGAACTCGTGGCGAAGCACCATAGCCAGACCTTCCGGCACTCCCTGCTGGTCACCGGGGTTTCGGTCGGCTTCGGACAATTGCTGGGGATTGGCCATGTCGATCTGCGCCGTCTTGCCCTCGGGAGCCTGCTCCATGACATCGGCAAGGCAGATATTCCTGTGAACATCCTCGAAAAGCCCGGCGCGCTCACGCCGGAGGAAACCGCGGCCATGCGGCAACACCCGGAACTCGGCCGCAACATCCTGAAGCGAAAGGGCGGCTTCTCCGCCGAGATGATCGATGTCGTGGGGCAGCATCACGAGCTGCTGGATGGCTCGGGCTATCCCGATGGCCTTGTCGAACACCAGATCTCCGATCTCGTGCGTGCGGTGACGATCTCGGACATCTTCGCCGCGCTGATCGAGCAGCGGGCCTACAAGGCGCGGCTGAGCGCCGGGCAAGCCTATGAGCTGATGGAAGGCATGAAGGGCAAGCTCGACCCCGCGCTGCTGCGCGAATTCGCGCATGTGATCACGCGCACGCCCCTGGCCGTCAGCGCCTGAATTTTCTCCACCCCGCATTCGCCTTCCCGGTTGGAATCACATAGACACGGGGATCTCTCGCGCGCGTGCTCGCGTGTGGGTAATCGAAAGGTGTCGAACCGTGGCAGACGAGAACAAGGAAGGCGCGGCACCCGGCGCTCCCGGTGGCGATGGCTCGGAAATCCGGCCGATCTCCATCACAGAGGAGATGAAGCGCTCCTACCTCGATTACGCGATGAGCGTGATCGTCTCCCGCGCGCTGCCCGATGTGCGTGACGGCTTCAAGCCCGTGCACCGGCGCATCCTCTGGTCGATGCACGAGAACGGCTACCGGCCCGAGAAGAAATACGTGAAGAGTGCCAACATCGTCGGCGCCGTGATGGGTCAGTATCACCCGCATGGCGACCAGGCGATCTACGATGCCCTCGTGCGCATGGCGCAGCCCTTCTCGCTGCGGCTGATGCTGGTGGACGGGCAGGGCAATTTCGGCTCGGTCGATGGCGATCCGCCGGCGGCGATGCGCTACACGGAAAGCCGCCTCGCCCAGGCCGCGATGCCGCTCCTCGAGGATATCGAAGAGGATACAGTCGATTTCCAGCCGAATTACGATGATTCCCGGCAGGAGCCGGTGGTTCTGCCGGCCCGCTTCCCCAATGTGCTGGTCAACGGCGCGGGCGGCATCGCGGTCGGCATGGCGACGAACATCCCGCCGCATAATCTCGGCGAGGTCATCAACGCCACGCTCGCCTATCTCGAAGACCCGTCGGTCACGATCGACGACCTGATGCAGTTCATTCCGGGGCCGGATTTCCCCACCGGCGCGCTCATCCTCGGGCGCGGCGGCATCCGCTCGGCCTATCACACGGGCCGCGGCTCGGTGATCATGCGGGCCCGCGCGACGATCGAGGAGATCCGCAAGGATCGCGAGGCAATCATTGTCACGGAAATTCCCTACCAGGTGAACAAGGCAATGCTGGTGGAGCGCATTGCCGATCTCGTGCGCGAAAAGAAGGTCGAGGGCATCGCCGACCTGCGCGACGAGAGTGATCGTCACGGGATGCGGGTGGTGATCGAACTGAAGCGTGACGCCGTGGGCGATGTGGTGCTGAACCAGCTCTATCGTCACACCCCCATGCAATCGACCTTCGGCTGCAACATGGTGGCGCTCAATGGGGGACGCCCGGAAACGCTGAACCTCAAGGATTTCATCCAGGCCTTCGTCGATTTCCGCATCGAGGTCATCTACCGGCGCACGCGCTTCCGGCTCAACAAGGCGCGTGACCGGGCGCATGTGTTGGTCGGCCTCGCGATTGCCGTCGCCAATATCGACGAGGTGATCGCCACCATCCGCGGCTCGGCCAATGCCGAGACGGCCCGTGAAGCCCTGATGAGCCGCCATTGGCCGGCGATGGATGTCGCCTCGCTCATCGCGCTCATCGATGATCCGCGCCATGCGCTGCAGGCTGACGGCACCTATCGCCTCTCCGAACGGCAGGCACAGGCGATCCTCGATTTGCGCCTGCAGCGCCTCACGGCTCTGGGTCGCGATGAAATCGGCGACGAACTCGAGAAGATCGCGGGGGAAATCCGTGAATTCCTTGACATTCTCTCCTCGCGCGCCCGCATCCAGGCGATCATCCGCGATGAACTCACGACCATCCGCGAGGCGCATTCCACCCCGCGCGTGACCGAGATTATCGAAGCGGAAAGCGATTTCGAGGATGAGGATCTCATCGCGCGGGAGGACATGGTCGTCACCGTCTCCCATGCCGGCTACATCAAGCGCGTGCCGCTTTCCACCTACCGGGCGCAGCGCCGCGGCGGCAAGGGCCGCTCCGGCATGCAGACCCGCGACGAGGATTTCGTGACGCGGCTCTTCGTGGCCAACACGCATATCCCGCTGCTGTTCTTCTCCTCGCGCGGGCAGGTCTACAAGTCGAAGGTCTGGCGCCTGCCGATCGCGCCGCCGAACGGGCGCGGCAAATCGCTGAAGAACTTCCTGCCGCTCGCCGAGGACGAGCGCATCACCACCGTGATGCCGCTGCCGGAGGACGAGGCCGCCTGGGAGACGCTGGACGTGATGTTCGCGACCCTGAGCGGCCATGTGCGCCGCAACAAGCTCTCGGATTTCGTGCAGGTGAACCGCAACGGCAAGATCGCGATGAAGCTCGACGAGGGCGATTCCATCATCGATGTCGCGACCTGTTCGGAAACGGACAACGTGCTGCTCACCACGGCACGCGGCCAGTGCATCCGCTTCTCGGTGGACGAGGTGCGCGTGTTCAAGGGCCGCGATTCCACCGGCGTGCGGGGCATCAACCTCGCCGCGAAGGACCGTGTCATCTCGCTCACCATCCTGCGCCATGTCGATGCCACGGCCGAGGAGCGCGCGGCCTATCTCAAGATGCGCCGCGCCCTTTCCGGCGAAGCAATTCTGGCCGGCGAGCCGGAGGAGGGTGCCGCCGATGCCGAGGAGGCCATGGCCGAGGCCGCGATCTCGCCCGAGCGCTATGCCGAGATGGGTGGCGCCGAGCAATTCGTGCTCACCATTTCCGAGAACGGTTATGGCAAGCGCACTTCGTCGTTCGAATACCGCATCACCGGGCGCGGCGGCAAAGGCATCGTCGCCATGGCCGTTAATGAGCGTAACGGCAACCTCGTGGCCTCCTTCCCGGTGGAGGAAAGCGACCAGATCATGATGGTGTCCGATGGCGGCCAGCTTATCCGCTGCCCGGTCCACGGCATTCGTGTGGCGGGGCGCGGCACGCAAGGGGTCATCGTCATGGATGCGCGCGAAGGCGAGCGGGTCGTCTCGGTCGAGCGCGTCAGCGAGAGCGAGGGCGACAGCGAGGATGAGGGCGAGGAGGGCGGCGCGGGGTGATGCCCCTCAACTCGCCAGCAGCGCCTTGCGCACTTCCGCGAGCTTGGCCGCCTCCTCGTGCGAGAGCTTCGGATATTCGAGGTTCAGGCTCTCAAGTTCGGCCACCAGCGCCCCCATCACGGCGAGCCGCATGAACCATTTCCTGTCGGCCGGGATCACATACCACGGCGCATGCCCGGCGGCAGTCGCGCCGATCGCGCTTTCATAGGCCGCCATGTAGCTGTCCCAATGGGCGCGCTCGGCCACGTCGCGGGCGTTGAACTTCCAGTTCTTGGTCGGATCGTCGATGCGCTCGAGCTGGCGGGCCTTCTGTTCTTCCTTCGAGACATGCAGGAAGAACTTGATGATCTTCGTGCCGCTCTGCGCAAGGTGCCGCTCATGGTCGGCAATGGCTTTCAGGCGCTCGGCCCAGAAATCCTTCGAGCCGGCCTCCGCCGCGAAGGGGTTTTGCTTTGGCAGGCGCTGGCCCTGCAGGAATTCCGGGTGAACGCGCACCACCAAAGCCTCCTCGTAACAGGAGCGGTTATGGATGCCGATGCGCCCGCGTTCCGGCAGGGCGCGCGCCGTGCGCCAGAGGAAATCATGGTCGAGTTCCTCGGGCGAGGGGGCCTTGAACGAAAACACCTGGCAGCCCTGCGGGTTCACCCCGCTCATGACATGCTCGATGGTGGAATCCTTGCCTGCAGCATCCATGGCCTGCAGGATGATCAGAACCGACCAGGTATCCGAGGCATAGAGCCTTTCCTGCAATTGGCGCAGCCGCTCCTTGCCGAGTTCGAGCAATGTCCTCGCCTCGTCCTTGGTCAGGGTCTTCCCGCCCATGTCGTCCGGGGCGTGCCTTGCCAGCGCGAAGCCCTTGCCCTTGCTGATGCGGAACGGGGCGACGAAGGCGGCGGCATCATCGAGGATCATCGGCAGCTCCAAAGGAAAAACGCGCATTCATGCAACATTTTCCAATCGTGCATGTCCGGGAGCAGGCTGCAAGACAGGTTGTGCCGCAAAAGGCGCCGGGGCATAGCAGCAGCCGGACAGGCGACAAGGACCTTCGGGCATGGATTTCGGAATTCTCTATGATTGCGACGGCACGCTGATCGACAGCGAGCATATTGCCGGCTCGGTCTGCGCGGAGGCGCTGACGGGCCTCGGGTTCCCCATCACGATGCGGGAATTCAACGCGCGCTTCAATGGCGTGCCCGCGGCGAAGACCTGGGAGATCCTGCGCGCGGAGTTACCCTTCACGCTTCCCGAGGGTTTCAATGCGCGGATCGATGCGGAAATCCATCGGCGGCATGACAGCGAGCTCACGCTCATCCCCGACGTGCTGGAAACGATCCACGCGATCGAGGGGCCGCGCGCCGTGGCCTCCTCCACCAGGCTCGCGCGGCTGAAGAAGAACCTCGAATTCACCGGCCTCGCGCCGCTTTTCGGCGATCACATCTATTCCGCAAGCCAGGTTGCGCGCGGCAAGCCCGCGCCGGATGTCTTCCTGTTCGCGGCGAGCCAGTTGGGCGTCGATCCGGCCCATGCGCTGGTGATCGAGGATTCGGTCGCGGGCGTCACGGCCGGTTTGCGCGCCGGCATGCGCGTGATCGGCTTTGCCGGGGCGAACCACGGCGCGGATGATCTCGCGGGCCGCCTCGCGAAGGCCGGTGCGCTGACCGTGATCGACCGCATGGCGGAACTCCCGCCGATCATCGCGGATTTGCGCGCCTGAAGCCCTTGCGGTGATTGCCTTTCCCCCGGAAGGGCGATACCTCGTGCCCGCAATGGAACGAGCGCCAGAGGGAGAATGAAGACGATGCCGAACATCGCCTTCTATGCCGGGTCTTTCGATCCGCCGACGGACGGGCATCTCGATGTCATCCGCCGCGCGCTGGCCCTTGCCGATGAACTCGTCATCGCCATCGGCACGCATCCCGGCAAGGCGGCGCTCTTCACGGTGGAAGAGCGCCGGAGCATGCTCGAAAACGTGGTGTCCGAAGTGGCGGGCGGCAAGCGCGTGCGCGTCACCACCTTCAACGATCTCACCGTGCATGCCGCGCGGCGCGAGGGGGCTTCGATCCTTATCCGCGGGCTGCGCGATGGCACGGATCTCGATTACGAGATGCAGCTCGCGGGCATGAACGGCAGCATGGCACCGGATATCCAGACCATTTTCGTGCCGGCTTCGCCGCCGGTGCGCCCCATCACCGCCACGCTCGTGCGCCAGATCGCCTCGCTCGGCGGCGATGTCTCCGGCTTCGTGCCGAAGGCGGTGCTCGCTGCACTGAAAGCCAAATTCGCCCAAAAGGCGTGACCCTCAAAGGATCAATCCATGCTTCGCCGTTCGTTTCTTGCCGCCGCCGCCGCTCTCGCGCCAGCCATCGCCTTCACGCCAACCATCGCCTTCGCGCAAGGCCAGCCGAAGGCCGACCCCGAGAACACTCTCGTGATCGAGCTGAAAAGCGGCCGCGTGGTGATCGCGCTCCGGCCCGATCTCGCGCCGAAGCATGTCGAGCGCATCAAGATGCTTGCGCGCAAGGGCTTCTACGATGGCATCGTCTTCCATCGCGTGCTCGATGGCTTCATGGCGCAGACGGGCGATCCCACCGGCACCGGCATGGGCGGCTCGGATCTCGGCAACCTGCCGGCGGAATTCTCCCGCACCGAGCGTTTCGTGCGCGGCGCCGTGGGTATGGCCCGCACGCAGGACCCGAACTCGGCCAATTCGCAGTTCTTCATCATGTTCGCGGAAGCGCCGGGCCTCAACGGCCAGTACACGATCTGGGGCCGCGTGGCGGAAGGCATGGAACATGTCGACCGGATTCGCCGCGTTGATCCCCAGCGCGAGCGCGTTCCCAAGGAGCAGCTCGACAAGATGATCCGCGTGCGCGTCGCCGCCGATATCCGCTGACTTTCGAAACGAAGGAGTGCCCGATGGCCGACCCCGAAAACATCCTCATCCTCGATACGACCAAGGGCGTCGTGACCATCGAGATGCGCCCGGATCTGGCCCCCGGCCATGTCGCGCATATCAGGAAGCTCGTGCGTGAGGGCTTCTATGACGGCCTCGCGTTCCACCGCGTCATCGACGGCTTCATGGCACAGGGCGGCTGCCCGGATGGCACCGGCATGGGCGGCTCCGGCTACCCGGACCTCAAGGCCGAGTTCAATGCCGAGCCGCATCTGCGCGGAATCTGCTCGATGGCCCGCGCCCGCAACCCGGATTCGGCCAATTCGCAGTTCTTCATCTGCTTTGACGACGCGACCTTCCTGGATCGCCAGTACACGGTCTGGGGCAAGGTCACTGAAGGCATGGAGAATGTGGACCAGTTCGCGCGTGGTGAGCCCGTGCGCAACCCGGACCGCATCAACAAGGCCACGATCGCGGCGGATGCGTGAGCCATGACCACGAAACCGGCGGGCGAGGCGTCGCTGACGCTCGCCGATTTCGATTACGACCTGCCGGAAGCACGCATTGCGCTGCATCCGGTTTCCCCGCGTGACGCTTCGAGGCTGCTGGTGGTGGGGCGGGGCGGGTTCGAGGATCGCATCTTTCGCGACCTGCCCGACCTGCTCGAGGCGGGCGATCTCCTCGTCTTCAACGATACCCGCGTGATCCCCGCCCGCCTCATCGGCGAGCGGGATCGCAAGGGCAATCGCGTGGAGGTGGAGGCCCTGCTGCTGAAGCGGCTGGATGATTGCACCTGGCAGGCCTTCGCCAAGCCCGGCAAGCGCCTGAAACCGGGCGATCGCGTGACTTTCGGCGAGCGTGGCGCGGCCGGCCTGACGGGTGCGCTCTCGGCCGAGGTGGTCGAGAAGGGCGGGGAGGGGATTGTCACCTTCCGCTTCGATCGCGCCGGCGCCTCTCTCGACGAGGCCATCGCGCTGGTCGGCGCCATGCCGCTGCCGCCCTATATCCTGGAAGCGCGCAAGCGCTCGGGCGAGGGCGATGACCCCGCCGATGCCGCCGATTACCAGACCGTTTTTGCGAAAAACGAAGGCGCGGTCGCGTCCCCCACCGCCTCGCTGCATTTCACGCCGGCGCTCATCGAGCGGCTTTCGGCGAAGGGCATCGGCCACGCCTTTCTCACGCTGCATGTCGGCGCGGGCACCTTCCTGCCGGTCAAGACGGAGAACATCGCCGACCATCGCATGCATGCCGAATGGGGCGAGATCCGCACTGAGACCGCACGCCGCATCAACGAGACGCGGGCGAAAGGCGGGCGGATCATCGCGGTTGGCACCACGGTCTGCCGCCTGCTCGAAAGCGCGGTGGATGCAAGCGGACACATCCAGCCCTTCCTGGGCGACACGGACATCTTCCTGCGGCCCGGTCATCAATTCCGGGGCATGGATGCGCTCGTCACCAATTTCCACCTGCCGAAATCGACGCTGCTGATGCTCGTCTCGGCCTTCGCAGGGTCCGCAACGATGAAGCGCGCCTATCATCATGCCATCGGGAACGGCTATCGCTTTTATTCCTACGGCGATTCCTCGCTGCTCTGGCCGGGGGGCGCATGACCGGCAGTTCTTCTCCACCTGTCACCTTCACGCTTCACGCCAGGGATGGCGCGGCCCGCACGGGCGTGTTCGCCATGCCGCGCGGGGATATCCGCACGCCCGCCTTCATGCCCGTGGGCACCGCCGGCACGGTGAAGGGGCTTTATATGGAGCAGGTGAGGGGCGCCGGCGCGGATATCATCCTCGGCAACACCTATCACCTCATGCTCCGGCCGGGGGCAGAGCGCGTGGCGCGGCTCGGCGGCCTGCACGAGATGGCCCGCTGGCCATACCCCATCCTCACGGATAGCGGCGGCTTCCAGGTGATGTCGCTCTCGGCGCTGCGAAAGCTCAACGAAAAGGGCGTGACCTTTCAATCGCATATCGATGGGTCGAAGCACGAACTCACGCCCGAGCGCTCGGTCGAGATCCAGTTGCTGCTCGACAGCGACATCATCATGCAGCTCGACGAGTGCATCCGCCTTCCCGCACCGGAGAAGGAAGTGGAGCGCGCCATGCGCCTGTCGCTTCGCTGGGGGGAGCGCTCGAAATCCGCTTTCGGTCGCCAGCCGGGCCGCGCGCTCTTCGGCATCGTGCAGGGCGGGACCCTGCCGCATCTGCGCCGCGAGAGTGCAGAGGCGCTCGCGGCACTCGATCTGCCGGGCTATGCCATCGGTGGCCTCGCGGTGGGCGAGCCGCAGGCGCAGATGCTCGCGACCATCGAGGCGACCGAGCCTTATCTTCCGCGGGAGAAGCCGCGCTACCTGATGGGCGTGGGCACGCCCGATGACATCCTCGAGGCGATCCGGCGCGGGGTGGATATGTTCGATTGCGTCATGCCCACGCGCGCCGGCCGCCACGGCACGGCCTATACGCGCCACGGCAAACTCAACCTGCGCAACGCCAGATATGCCGAGGAGAGGCGGCCCATGGACGAAACCTCATCCTGCCCCGCCGCGTGCGATTATTCGCTGGCCTATCTGCATCACCTCACGAAATCGGGCGAGATCCTGGGGCAGATGCTGCTGACCTGGAACAACATCGCCTATTACCAGCAGCTTGTGGCGGGCGCACGCGCAGCCATTGCCGCGGGGCGCTATGCGGACTACGTTTTGGAGACCAGGGAAGGCTGGGCGCGGGGCGCGCCATGAAGCCATCCCGAAAGCCGGAGAGCTTCATGCCGAGCGATATCGAGATTGCGCGCGCCGCACGCCTTCAGCCCATTGGCGCCATCGCGGAAAAGCTCGGCATCCCCGAAGAGGCGCTCTCCGCCTACGGCAAGCACATCGCCAAGGTCGATCTCGACTGGCTGAAAACCCACGGCAAGGAGCCGGGCAAGCTCGTGCTCGTGACGGCCATCAACCCGACACCGGCCGGCGAGGGGAAGACCACGACCACGGTCGGCCTCGGAGATGCCCTCAACCGCATCGGGAAGAAGACCGTCATCGCCCTTCGCGAACCCTCGCTCGGGCCCTGTTTCGGGGTCAAGGGCGGGGCGGCCGGCGGCGGCTATGCGCAGATCGTGCCGATGGAGCAGATCAACCTGCATTTCACGGGTGATTTCCACGCGATCAGCGCCGCGCATAACCTGCTCTCGGCCATGCTCGACAACCACATCTACTGGGGCAATGCGCTGGGAATCGATGCCCGCCGCATCACCTGGCGGCGCGCGCTCGACATGAACGACCGCTCGCTGCGCGGCCTCGTCTCCTCGCTGGGCGGAGTGGCCAACGGCTTCCCGCGCGAGGATGGCTTCGACATCACCGTCGCCTCCGAGGTGATGGCGGCCTTCTGCCTCGCGGAGAGCCTCGCCGATCTCGAGGCGCGCCTCGCGCGGATCATCGTGGCGGAAACCCGCGACCGGAGGCCCGTGACCGCAGCCGACCTCAAGGCCAACGGCGCGATGACCGTGCTCTTGAAGGATGCGCTGCAACCCAACCTGGTGCAGACGCTGGAAGGCAGCCCCGCCTTCGTTCATGGCGGGCCCTTCGCGAATATCGCGCATGGCTGCAATTCGCTCATCGCCACGAAAAGCGCGCTCTCGCTTGGCGATTTCGTCGTCACCGAAGCGGGCTTCGGCGCCGATCTCGGCGCGGAGAAGTTCCTCGACATCAAGTGCCGCATGGGTGGGCTCATGCCCGCTGCCGTCGTGATCGTCGCGACCTTGCGGGCGCTGAAGATGCATGGCGGCGTCGCAAAAGCCGATCTCGCCCGACCCAACATCGCCGCCCTGCGCGCGGGCTTCGTCAATCTCGCGCGGCACATCGGCAATATTCGCAAATTCGGCCTCGAACCGGTCGTCGCGATCAACCATTTCTCCGCCGACAGCGCGGAGGAGGAGGCGGAGTTGATCCGCCTCGTGAAGGAGGAGGCAAAGGCCGAGGCTTTCCTCTGCAGGCACTGGGCGGAAGGCGGCAAGGGCGCGGAAGCCCTGGCGCGGCGCGTGGCGGAGATCGCCGAGGCCGGGAGCGCGCGCTTCCAGCCGATCTATCCCGATGCGATGCCCCTCGCTGAAAAAATGCGCAAGATCGCCCGCGAGATCTATGGCGCGGCGGATATCGCGATCGCGCCGGATGCCGCGGCCAGGATCGCTCGGTTCGAGGAAATGGGCTTCGGGCATCTCCCGGTCTGCGTCGCGAAGACGCAAGTTTCCTTTTCTTCCGATCCGAAACTGCTGGGGGCACCCTCCGGCCATGTCGTGCCGGTGCGCGATTGCATGCTCCTGGCAGGCGCAGGCTTCGTCGTGATGATCTGCGGCGATATCCTGCGCATGCCCGGCCTGCCACGAGAACCTGCGGCGGAGCGCATCCACCTCACCGCGGATGGCGTGGTGGAAGGCCTGTTCTGATCGGATATCTGCATCGTCAGATCGGACGCTCTATCTCTGTGCTTTATCGCATTTTCTTCACGCGAACCGGCATCCATCCCCGCCTTCGCTGGGACATGCTTCGCTTGAAGATGCTCTAGAGGCTATTGCAATGCGGCAGGGGGTGCTAGAGCATGATGTGTTCAGACGGAAGCACATCATGCTCTTCTCTTATTGTTATCGCATGCTTTTTTGTGAAAAACCGGATTCCACTTTTTCACAGCA
>JADCCN010000016.1 GCA_020252645.1 Methylobacterium sp.
GGGCTGATCTTCAGCACATCCCCGATCGCGCGGATCGTTACACCACGCTCTGCAAGCAGAAGCGCACGTTCACGCAGGTCTTCTGAAAAAGGTCGCGTCATCCCTGCTGGCCTCCCTCCCCAGCAGGAACCTTGAATCAGTTTGAGCCCGTTTGGGAATCCCGATTCCATCAAATAACGTCATGCTCTAGAGCATGATGTGTTCAGACGGAAGCACATCATGCTGTTATCTTATTATTATCGCATGCTTTTTTGTGAAAAACCGGATTCCACTTTTTCACAGCATGCTCTAGCCCCGCCTTGGCATTCGGAAAGGCAGCATCATCTGCACGGCCGGCCGGGTGAGACGGGTGAGCGACAGGCTCTCCTGCACCGTTTCCAGCCTCTGCCCCCCATGCTCCATCTCGATGAGGGATCGGGAATAGAAGGGCGTATCCTCGAGCGTTTTCAGAAGCCTCGTCCCCGGCTCGCCATGGGCGATGCGCGGCACATGCCACAGCGTGCGCGGCAGCATGCGGCGCGGCGGCAGAACCTGCTCCCTCTCCACGCCGTCACGCCCGAAATCCACGCAGAAGCCGAAGGTCCGGCCATCGCGCCGTCGCCCGGAATAGGCGACCAGCGCGCCGTTCTCATGCGCCGCGCGCTGCCAGCTCCAATCCATGAAGCCCTCGGGGATGGGCTCATCGCCGCGATTGTGATCGAGATAGCCCGTGCCGCGCCAGGAGAGAGCGGGCCGCTCGAAATCGAGCCGCACGCTTGCGAGCGGTGCGACGGGGTGCCAGAGATGCTGGCCCTGCTCGTTGAGCACGAAAGCCTGCCGGCCCCAGACCCGCGGCGTGACGGTGATCTCCCCCACGAGACGCCGGGGCAGGGGGAAGCCCCATTCCCGCACGGAGATGACGAGATCAGCCCCCTTCCAGCGCATCGAACTCGGGCCGATCACCAGACGGTCGCGGTCGCGGTGGAGGGCGGAGGCGCCGCGCTCGGTCATGGCCCAGCCGCGCTTCTCGCCATAGAGCGCGACATTCAGCGCCACATGGTTTTCGGCCGAAACCGGCTTTTGGCGCCGCGCGTAGGCGTAATAGGGCGAGAAGACGCTGCCGACGAAGCCGATGATCGTCAGCGCGTTCCGGCCATCGTCGCTGACGGCGTCGAGATACCACCAGGCATAGCCGCCGGGTGGAACGTCGAGGTCGAAGCGAGATCCGTCAGCAAGGCCTCCGCCGCGAGGCTGCCCGAAATTGTCACCATCGGCACGCCAGCCCCCGGATGCACGCTCCCGCCGGCACAATAGAGGCCCGGAATCCGGGTTCGCGCCGCCGGTCTCTGGAAAGAGGCCATGGCTCCGTGGGTCGCCCGGCCGTAAAGCCCCCCGCCCGATCCCGGAAACAGCCCCTCGAAATCCTGCGGCGTCATCGTTCGCGGGGGGTGGCGGCCCGGCAGGATTCGCACGCCATGTCGGGAGAGGGCGGCCTCGATCCGGGCTTGGCATTGGCTTGGCTCCAGCTTGTCGAAGGTGAAATCATCGCCGCGGGGGGGCGCGTTGATGAGCGCGAGGAAACGCTCCTCGCTGCCGAGACGGTTGATGGGGGAATCGCGCCGGTCGAGCGCGCAGAGATAGAGCGTGGGGTCATCCGGCAGCGTCCCTTGCGCCAGTTGCCGGAATTCCCGCGCATAATCCCGCGAGAAGAAGACATTGTGCATCGGCAGGCCGGGACCGGAAATGTGCCCGGCAAAGCTGACCGTGACAGCCGAAAGCGAGCGCATGGCGCGGGCGCGCGGCGGCACGGCCTCGCGCACCGCATCGCCGAGAAGCCCGAGGCGGAAGGCATCCGTATCGGAATTCGCGATCACGGCGTCGGCCGGGAAAACCTCTCCGCTCGCGAGCAGGATGGCCGAGACGCGCCCCTTCCGGGTTTCGATGCCGGTGACGCGCGCATCGCATCGGCACGTGCCGCCGAGACGTTCCAGCTCACGCACCATGGCTTTTGCAAGCTCTGGCAGGCCGCCATCGATCGCCCAGACGCCCTCCATCTCGGCATGGGCGATGAGCATCAAGGTCGCGGGTGAAAGGAAGGGGTTCGAGCCGCAATAGGTCGCGTAGCGCCCGAAAAGCTGGCGCAGGCGCGGATCGGGGAAATAATCCCCCAGAGCATCCCAGAGCTTCGTGAAGGGCCGGACGCGCAACATGGCCGAGACGCCGGCGATGCGCACCAGTTCCACGGGGCCTGGCCTGGCCCGGCGCATGAAGGAGAGATCCAGCGCCTCGAACATCGCGCGACTATCCGCACAGAAACGGCGGAAGCCTTCCGCAGCCTTCGGGCCGGCAAAGGCGTCAATCGCGTCGCTCGACCGATCCCGATCCGCGAAGAGATCGAGCTCAGAGCCATCCGGCCAGAAATGGCGGGCGAGGCAGGCCAGCGGCGTGGTCTTCACCGCGGAATCGAAATCCGAGCCGATCTCCGCGAAGAGGTTCTCGAAGACCGGCTTCATGGTGAAAACCGTCGGCCCGGCTTCCAGCGCATGCGGGCCGGAACGCTCGCTGCGCGCTTTCCCGCCGGGCTCGGGCATCGCCTCGAACACGGTCACCGCGCAGCCCCTGGCCGCCAGACGCAGCGCCGCAGCGAGCCCGCCGAAGCCGGCTCCGATCACCGCGACGGGGGGAGAGAGGCGCATGGAATGCTCCCGGCAGCGTCAAGCGGCACTGACATAATCGCTTGACATAAAAAACTGTCCAATCATCATTACACAGATTGCGATCCGCGCAAGGGACAGATGTGCCGGCCTTGCGGGTTGTGGGGATGGTTTCGCGGGGTGGAGGGGCAGATGGTCCAATTCGAGCGGTTTCTGGAGGCCGTCCTTTCGGATGCAAGGCTGGAGGGCTGCCCGCCCCGGCTGGGCGAGGCCATCCACTATGCGGTGTTTCCGGGCGGTGCCCGCATTCGCCCGCGCCTTGCCATGGCTGTCGCCAAGGCCTGCGGCGCGAAGGGCGGGCCGATCGTTGCCAGCGCCGCCGCCGCCATCGAATTCCTGCACTGCGCCTCGCTTGTGCATGATGATCTGCCCTGTTTCGATGATGCCGAAATCCGCCGGGGCAAGGCTTCGGTGCACAAGGCTTTCGGCGAGCCGCTGGCGGTGCTCGCGGGCGATGCGCTGATCGTGCTCGCCTTCGAGACGGTGGCGTGCCATGCCGTTTCGCACCCCGCGCGGCTGGCGGCGCTCGTCTCCATTCTCGGCGGCTCGGTGGGCACGCGCGGCGGGATTGTCGCCGGGCAGGCCTGGGAGGCCGAAACTTCGATCGATCTCGCGCGATACCATCGGGCGAAGACCGGCGCGCTTTTCGCCGGCGCGACCATGGCTGGCGCAACGGCGGCGGGCCATGCCGGAGCGCCGTGGCGGGCGCTGGGCGAGAAACTCGGCAGCGCCTTCCAGGTCGCGGATGACATTCGCGATGTGGCCGGAACAGCCGGCGAAATCGGCAAGCCCGCGGGGCAGGATGCGCTGCTGCATCGGCCGAATCTGGCGCTGGAACTCGGCGTTTCCGGAGCGATCGCAGCCCTTGATGCGATGATCGAGGACGCGGTTTCAGTGGTGCCGGAATGTCCGGGCCAGATCGATTTGCAGGCGCAGATTCGGATCACGGCGCGGAGCTTCCTGCCGGAGAGCCTCGCCCGCCGCGCGGCTTGAGCCTGCCATGGCCGCGCTCGCCGATCGCTTCTATGCTATCCGCGATCGCGTGGCGGCCTCCCCGCGATTTCAACGCTTTGCGGCCCGTTTTCCGTTGACCCGCCCTGTCGCCACGCGGCAGGCCTCGGCCGTTTTCGATCTCTGCGCGGGCTTCGTTTATGCGCAGATCCTGCGCGCGGCGGTGGATCTTCGGCTTCTCGAACGCCTGCGGGAGGGGGCACGAACCCCGGCCGATCTTGCGCCCGAACTCGCGCTCTCCGAGGCTTCGGCCACGCGCCTTCTCAAGGCCACAACCTCGCTGGGCCTCACGGCCGCGCGCCGGGGTGGACGCTATGGTCTTGGCATGAAGGGAGCGGCTTTGCTCGGCAATCCCGGTGCGCTCCGGATGATCGAGCACCATCATCTGCTCTACGCCGATCTCGCCGATCCCGTTCGCCTGCTGCGCGGGGAAGCGGGCCGCACGGCGCTGCAGGATTACTGGGGCTATGCGACAGCCGGGCGACCTGAAATCAATCTGCGCGTCGAGGAATATTCGAGCCTGATGGCGGGGTCGCTGTCGCTCGTGGTGGAGGATGTGCTCGCGGCCTATCCTTTCGCGCAGCATCGCGTGATGCTGGATATCGGTGGCGGAACAGGCGGGTTCATCCGCGCCGTGGCGGCGGCCGCTCCCGACCTCGGCTTCCAGCTTTTTGATCTTCCGCCGGTCTGCGAACTTGCCGGCGAGCGATTCGCGGAAGCCGGCATCACCGACCGTGTCACCCGCATTCCCGGCAATGCGCGACTCGGGCCAATGCCGAGGGGGGCTGACCTCGCCACGCTGATCCGCGTGTTGCACGACCATGACGATGGGGATGCGCTGGCGATCCTCAAGGGTGCTTTCGCTGCCCTTCCGCCCGGCGGAACGCTGCTGATCGCCGAGCCGATGAGTGGCCAGAAGGGCGCCGAAGCCGTGGCCGATGCCTATTTCGGCTTCTACCTGCTCGCCATGGGATCGGGTCGCACGCGCACGCCCGGGGAGATTCGGATCATGCTGGAAACGGCGGGCTTCGAGGGCGCCCGAAATCTTTCCATGCCCCGCCCCCTGCTGGCAAGCGGGCTCGTGGCGCGCAAGCCCGCCTGAAAAGGGAACAAGCCCGCCTGAAAAGTGACAGAGAGCGAAAAATCCCTGTCAAAAGAAATTGACAACCTGAAGCGTCACTCTAGAGTTACAGATGGCTGTCATTTCAGTCTGACACAGAAGGTCCAGTCCACCATGCAAACGCTTATGCAAACGCTTGCGGTTGTGATGGAGAAGCCCGAGCAGCTCGCGCTGCGGCGGCTCGACCTCGTCGATCCCGGCGCGGAAGACGTGGTGGTGGATATCGCCTGGAGCGGAATCAGCACCGGCACCGAGAAGCTGCTCTGGACCGGTGCCATGCCGCCTTTCCCCGGCCTCGGCTATCCGCTGGTGCCGGGTTACGAATCGGTTGGCCGCGTCATCGAGGCGGGGCCGCAATCCGGCCGGCAGATCGGCGAGCAGGTCTTCGTGCCGGGCTCGAAAGGCTTCCGCGATGCCCGCGGCCTCTTCGGCGGGGCGGCGAGCCGCGTCGTCGTGCAGGGCAACCGCGTGAAGCCGGTGCCCGAATCCCTCGGGCGCGAAGCGGTTCTGCTCGCGCTTGCGGCGACCGCGCATCACGCGATTGCGGCGGAGGCGAGCGCGCTTCCCGATCTCATCATCGGCCATGGCGTTCTGGGTCGGCTGATCGCACGGATCGCGGTGGCGCTTGGCGGCAAGCCGGTCGTCTGGGAAACCAGTTCCCTGCGTCTTTCGGGTGCAGAGGGATATGTGCTGCGCCACCCGGAAGAGGATCAGGACAGCCGCTACCGCACGATCTGCGATGCCAGCGGCGATGCAAGCCTGATGGATCGGCTGATTGCCCGGCTTCTGCCCGGCGGCGAACTGGTTCTTGCCGGCTTCTACCACGCGCCGATCCAGTTTGCCTTCGCACCCGCCTTCCTGCGCGAACTCCGCCTGCGCGTCGCGGCGGAATGGCGCGAACCCGATCTCGCAGCCGTGCAGCGGCTGGTGGCGGAGGGCGCCTTGTCGCTCGATGGTCTCATCACCCATTCGGAACCGTTCGAGAATGCGCCTTCGGCCTATCGCACCGCCTTCGGCGATGACCGGTGCCTGAAAATGATCCTCGAGTGGAGAGCCTGACGATGAATGTGCAATTGCGCGACAAGGCCTTGAAGGTCGAGGTTACCCGGAACGGCCAGTCCGCTGCCGGCGCGATGGCGGAGAAGCTGCGGGCGGAAGCGGCTTTGGCCGAGCCGGAGGTGCATACCGCACCGGCCACGAGCCAGACGCAGGTGATCGCGATCTATGGCAAGGGCGGCATCGGCAAGAGCTTCACGCTCGCCAATCTCAGCTACATGATGGCCCAGCAGGGCAAGAAGGTGCTGCTGATCGGTTGCGATCCGAAATCGGATACCACCTCGCTGCTCTTCGGCGGCAAGGCCTGCCCCACCATCATCGAGACCTCCTCGAAGAAGAAGCTCGCTGGCGACGATGTGAAGATCGGCGATGTCTGCTTCGTGCGCGACGGCGTGTTCGCGATGGAGCTCGGCGGGCCGGAAGTGGGCCGCGGCTGCGGGGGACGCGGCATCATCCATGGATTCGAACTGCTCGAGAAGCTCGGCTTCCATGAATGGGGCTTCGACTACGTGCTGCTCGACTTCCTGGGCGACGTGGTCTGCGGTGGCTTCGGCCTGCCGATCGCGCGCGACATGTGCCAGAAGGTCATCATCGTCGGCTCGAACGACCTGCAATCGCTCTATGTCGCCAACAATGTCTGCTCGGCGGTGGAATATTTCCGCAAGCTTGGCGGCAATGTGGGTGTGGCCGGCATCGTGATCAACAAGGATGACGGCACCGGCGAGGCGCAGGCTTTCGCGGATTCCGCCGGGATTCCCGTCCTCGCGGCCATTCCCGCGGATGAGGATATCCGCCGCAAGAGCGCAAAATACGAGATCATCGGCCGCCCGGACAGCCCCTGGGGCCCGCTCTTCGAGAACCTCGCGAAGAACGTGGCGGAAGCCCCGCCGATGCGCCCGACGCCGCTCACGCCGGATGGCCTGCTTGGCCTCTTCGATGGCGATTCCGTCGGCCGCGACGTGGTGCTGGTGCCGGCCACCCTCGAGCAGATGTGCGGCAAGTCCGATCTCGTGAAGCCAACGCTGGAGGTGATCTACGACTCCGTCTGATCCGCTCAATCGCTTGCCTCCGCTGGGGAATTTAAGATGACTGCCCGCCTTGACCCGAACATCGCTCACCCGCCCGGCGCGCCTGCCCCGGAAGCGAAGCCGGTTGGCCAGGTGACGGATCATGTCGATGGCATCGGTTGCCACACGGACAAATCCAGCCTGAAGGCCCGCGCCGCCGGGGCTGGCCTCGCCGAGACGCTTCAGCGTTACGACACCGATTATCCCGCCGGCCCGCATGAGAAGCCGCAGAGCATGTGCCCGGCTTTCGGCTCGCTGCGCGTGGGCTTGCGCATGCGCCGCACCGCCACTGTGCTTTCGGGCTCGGCCTGCTGTGTCTATGGCCTCACCTTCACCTCGCATTTCTACGGCGCGCGCCGGAGCGTGGGCTATGTGCCTTTCAATTCCGAAACGCTCGTCACCGGCAAGCTCTTCGAGGATATCCGCGACGCGGTCTTCAAGCTGGCGGACCCCAGGCTCTATGATGCGGTGGTTGTCACCAACCTCTGCGTGCCGAGCGCTTCGGGCGTGCCATTGCGGCTTCTCCCGAAGGAAATCAACGGCGTGCGCATCATCGGCATCGATGTGCCGGGCTTCGGTGTGCCGACCCATGCCGAGGCGAAGGATATCCTTGCCGGCGCGATGCTGAATTACGCCCGCCAGGAGGCGGAGCACGGCCCGGTGCAGGCGCCGCGCGGGGGCAAATCCGACAAGCCCGCCGTCACGCTTCTCGGCGAGATGTTCCCGGCCGATCCCGTGGGCATCGGCATGATGCTGGAGCCGATGGGCCTTGCCGCCGGCCCGGTGGTTCCCACCCGCGAATGGCGCGAACTCTATGCGGCGCTGGATTGCGCGGCGGTTGCGGCCATCCACCCGTTCTACACCGCCTCGATCCGCGAATTCGAGGTCGCGGGACGCCGCGTGGTGGGTTCTGCGCCCGTGGGCCATGACGGCACCGCCGCCTGGCTCGAGAAGATCGGCAAGGCCTGCAACGTGCCGGCCGGGCGTATCGCGGCTGCGCAGAACCTGATCCTTCCGGCCATCAAGGGCGCGCTTTCCGCAAAGCCCATCGAGGGCCGCATCACGCTTTCGGGCTATGAAGGCTCCGAACTGCTGGTCGCGCGCCTCCTCGTCGAGAGCGGCGCGGATCTGCGCTATGTCGGCACGGCTTGCCCGCGCACGGTCTGGTCGGATGACGACCGCGATTGGCTCCTCGCGCATGGCGTCGAGGTGCAATATCGCGCCTCGCTCGAGCAGGATCTCGCGGCGATGGCCGAGTTCAAGCCCGATCTCGTCATCGGCACCACGCCCGTGGTGCAGAAGGCGAAGGAACTGGCGATACCGGCTCTCTACTTCACGAACCTCATCTCCGCGCGGCCCCTCATGGGTCCGGCGGGCGCGGGCAGCCTGGCGCAGGTCATCAATGCCGCGCTTCACAACAAGGCCCGCTTCGATGCGATGAACGCGTTCTTCGATGGCGTCGGAACCGGCCATGCCGCCGGCATCTGGCCCGCGGGCGAGCCCGTGGATGATCCCGACAAGCGCAAGCGCCTCGAGGCGCGCGCCATCAAGGCGAAGCGCATGGCCGAGGAGATCCCGTGATGCTGATCCTCGATCACGACAGGGCAGGGGGTTATTGGGGCGCAGTCTATGTCTTCACGGCGGTGAAGGGGCTGCAGGTGATCATCGACGGCCCGGTGGGCT
This sequence comes from Methylobacterium sp., assembly GCA_020252645.1. GTDB lineage: Bacteria > Pseudomonadota > Alphaproteobacteria > Rhizobiales > Beijerinckiaceae > Rhabdaerophilum. The sequence continues at coordinate 8,631 of JADCCN010000016.1, forward strand.
GCGAGAACCTCCCCGTCACCTCGGTGCTGCATTACACCGATGCGCTGCCGCCCCATGAATTGCCGATCGTCGTCACCGGCCTCGGCGAGGAGGAACTGGGCCAGCATGGCACCGAGAACGCCATGAAACAGGCCTATTCGGTGTTGGATTCCGGCCTGCCCTCGGTGGTGGTCACCGGCTCCATCGCCGAGATGATCGGCGGCGGCGTCACCCCGCAGGGCACAAGCATCCAGCGCTTCCTGCCACGCACGATCGACGAGGACCAGTGGCAGAGCGCCAACCGCGCGATGATGTGGCTGTGGAGCGAATTCGGCCCGAAGAAGGTGCCGAAACCGAAGCCGCGCGCGGAAGGCGCGAAGCCCAGGGTCAACATCATCGGCCCGGCCTATGGCATGTTCAACATGCCGTCGGATCTGGCGGAAATCCGTCGCCTCGTCGAGGGCATCGGCGCGGAAGTGCATATGAGCTTTCCGCTCGGCACGCACCTTGCCGATATCGGCAGGCTGGCCGAGGCGGAAGTGAACATCTGCCTTTACCGCGAATTCGGCCGCATGCTCTGCGAGGCGCTCGAAAGGCCCTATCTCCAGGCGCCGATCGGCCTGCATTCCACCACGAAATTCCTGCGCTCCCTCGGTGAATTGCTGGGTCTTGACCCCGAGCCCTTCATCGCGCGGGAGAAGCACACGACCATCAAGCCGATCTGGGATCTCTGGCGCTCGGTGACGCAGGATTTCTTCGGCACGGCCTCCTTCGCGATTGTGGCGAACGAGACCTATGCCCGCGGCGTGCGCCACTTCCTCGAAGACGAGATGGGCCTGCCCTGCACGCTCGCGGTCTCGCGCTGTGCCGGCACGAAAACGGACGCGGAGGCGATCATCCAGTCGATCCGCGAAAAGCCGCCGCTTGTCCTGTTCGGCAGCTACAACGAGCGGATGTACATGGCGGAAGCGGGCGCGCGGGGCATGTATATTCCCGCTTCCTTCCCCGGCGCGATCATCCGGCGGCACACGGGCACACCCTTCATGGGTTATGCCGGCGCGGTCTATCTCGTGCAGGAAGTGTGCAATGCGCTCTTCGATGCGCTGTTCCACATCCTGCCGCTCGCGAGCCAGATGGATGCGGTGGAGGCAACGCCCACCCGCGAGCATCGCGAGTTGACCTGGGAGCGCGAAGCCAAGGCGCTGCTCGATCGCTTCCTCGAGCGTCAACCCGTTCTGGTGCGGATCTCTGCCGCCAAACGCCTGCGCGACAATGCGGAACGCCAGGCGCGCGCTGCCGGCCTCACAATCGTGCAGCCCGAACATCTCGATGCTGAAGCACGCGCAAAACCGGAGATGCAGACATGACGGATGTGCCGATCACCTATGCGCCCTCCGACAATCGCAAGAACAAGAAGGAGCCTGCCATGAGCTACGCCACCAAGCTTGATCGCCCGCAGCGTCTGAAATCGCGCGCGGATCAGGCCCGGCTTTGCCGGCGCATCACCTTCGTCACCGCCTGCATGCTGGTTCCCGTGGTGATCGGCCGCCGCCTTATGCGTGCCAAGAACACTCCCGGCCCCCGCAACCGCACCTCCGTCTTCATGGAAGCGCGTGCGGATGCGGGAGCCATCATCCCCTGGATCTTCATGGGATGAGGAATTGCTGCGGAACGGGCTCCGGCCTGCTCCGAGGCATGCTGCGGACAAGGCTGCAGCTCACCGGCCGTGCGGGAGATGCACGGTAACTTCCAGCCCCGGAAAGCCGAAAGGACAACGCTCATGGCTGACAAAAGAGGGTCCCTGACGGGCCTTACCGAAAATGAGGCGAAGGAATTCCATGGTTTCTTCATGCAAGGAACACTTGGATTCGCCGCCGTTTCGCTGATCGCGCATATCCTTATCTGGATGTGGCGACCGTGGTTCTAAGCATGACTCGAGTTCATTCTCGAGAAACACGGAGACAAATCCATGTGGAGAGTTTGGTATATCTTTGATCCGCGGCGTACGCTGGTGGCGGTGTGCACGTTCGCCTTTCTGATGGTGATGATCAATCACTTCATCCAGTTGAGCACGCCTCGCTACAACAGCTGGCTGAACGCGCCGGTGGCCGCGAAAGCGGCCCCGAAATAACGGCACTGGTCCGGGCGGGTCCTTGTGATGGAAGACCTGAACCGGGTGACGACAACGGCCGACGAGGTGTCCTTCGGGCTCCCCGTCGGCCTTCCCTCAAACGCTTTCGTCCGCCCGGTTTGACGGCGCTGGGCACTGGGAGGCAGCCATGGCACTGCTAAGCTTCGAACGGAAATACCGCGTGCGCGGCGGCACGCTTGTCGGCGGCGATCTCTTCGATTTCTGGGTCGGTCCGTTTTATGTCGGGTTTTTCGGCGTGACCTCGGCCTTTTTCGCCATTCTGGGCACGACGCTCATCATCTTCGGCGCAAGCCAGGGGCCCACCTGGAACCCATGGCTGATCAGCATCAATCCGCCGGATGTCAGCTATGGCCTTGCCTTCGCGCCGCTGGCGGAAGGCGGTCTTTGGCAGATCATCACGTTCTGCGCGATCGGTGCCTTCTGTTCCTGGGCGCTGCGCGAGGTGGAAATCTGCCGCAAGCTTGGCATGGGCTATCATGTACCCTTCGCCTTCGGCGTCGCGATCTTCGCCTATGTCACGCTGGTCGTGTTCAGGCCGATGCTGCTTGGAGCATGGGGACACGGGTTTCCCTATGGCATCTTCAGCCATCTGCAATGGGTGTCGAACACGGGGTATCAGTATCTCCAGTTCCACTACAACCCGGCGCATATGATCGCGATCACCTTTTTCTTCACCACCACGCTGGCGCTCGCCCTGCATGGCGGCCTCATCCTCTCGGCCACGAACCCGGCCAAGGGCGAGACCGTGAAGACGCCGGAGCATGAGAACAGCTTCTTCCGCGACACGATCGGTTATTCGATCGGCACGCTGGGCATTCATCGCCTGGGGCTTTTCCTTGCGCTGTCGTCCGGCTTCTGGAGCGCGGTCTGCATCATCATCTCGGGCCCATACTGGACCGAGAACTGGGCGGATTGGTGGAACTGGTGGCTCAACTGGCGGTTCTGGGCCGATACCGCGATTTCTCCGCGCTGATCGGCCGGCACTTTCCCAGGACTCTGCTCCCCCAAGTGGCGAGGACTTCAACATGGCCTATTATCAAAACATCTTCACCAAGGTTCAGGTCCACGGCGAGCCCGATCTCGGCGTTCCCCTGAAGAACAGCGACTCGGAACGCGGGACGCAGACCGTGACTTCCTACTGGCTCGGCAAGCTTGGCGATGCGCAGCTGGGACCGGTCTATCTCGGCTGGACGGGGCTCACCTCCATCTTCTGCGGCATCGTCGCAATCGAGATCATCGGCCTTAACATGTGGGCATCGGTGAACTGGGATCCGGTGCAGTTCGTGCGCAAGCTCTTCTGGCTCTCGCTCGATCCGCCGAAGCCGGAATACGGGCTCACCATTCCGCCCTTGGCGGAGGGCGGCTGGTGGCTGATGGCGGGGTTCTTTCTCACCGCCTCCATCCTGCTGTGGTGGGTGCGCACCTACCGTCGAGCCCGGGCCCTGGGCATGGGCACGCATGTGGCCTGGGCCTTCGCGGCGGCGATCTGGCTCTATCTCGTGGTGGGCTTCATCCGTCCCATCATGATGGGCAGCTGGAGCGAGGCGGTGCCTTTCGGCGTCTTCAGCCATCTCGACTGGACCCAGAATTTCTCGATCCGCTACGGGAACCTCTTCTACAACCCCTTCCACGCGCTCTCGATTGTCTTCCTCTATGGCTCGGCACTGCTCTTCGCGATGCACGCCGCGACCATCCTGGCCGTCTCCCGCTACGGCGGCGAGCGCGAGATCGAGCAGATCACGGATCGCGGCACGGCTTCCGAGCGCGCGGCCCTCTTCTGGAGATGGACGATGGGCTTCAACGCATCGATGGAATCGATCCATCGCTGGGCCTTCTGGTTCGCCATCCTCACCCCCATCACCGGCGGCATCGGCATCCTGCTCACCGGCACGGTGGTGGATAACTGGTACGATTGGGGCGTGAAGCACCTGATCGTTCCGGCTGATCCGAACATGTGGCCGGCGACTCCGCCGCCGGTCTAGGGCACGTCTCGTTTTGATGGAAACAAAGCCGTGCTCTATCTTGTTGTTTTGTCGCATGTTGTTACGCAAAACCGGTATCCGCTTTTGCGAGAGCATGCGCTAGGGTCTGGCCCCAGCCTTGAGAGTTATCCGGTGTCCTCCGGATAAACGGAACCGCTCGCTCTCCTGCCATTCAGCGCCGGTTTCGTCTAACAGGCCACCTCGCCCCCCGAGCGTGGCCTGTTTTTTTTCCTGGCGCGGCATCAGAGCGTGACGCGAAACACGCAAGCCGCGTCGCCCTCCGCAATGCAGGCCGTTTCCCCAACGCGGATGCAGGGCCCCGGCGGCCCGCGGAACAACGTCTCGAAGGTCGCTCGCTCCAGAGCGTTTTCCGATCCAGTGGATGCCGGTTGGTCGGCGCCGATGGTCCGGCTCACGGGATTGTTCGGAAGCGTCAGTCCGAAGCCCTCGGGCATGGCTTTCCACGCCAAGAGTCCGGCGAATTTCCAGGCAAGGCGCTCAACCGCCTTCAGCAGGAACCGCAGCGCGAGGCGCTCGGGCAGGCAGGGCAACCGAAGCCGTGCAGCCCTGGGAATGCGATCCCCGGGGAGATAGCCACCTGCACGCCGGCCCGCCTCCTGTTCATCCGCCCGTCCTGTCCGCGGCGGCTTGCTGATCGCTTCACGAAATCGTGAGAATCCGACTTCGTCGTAACGGTGACAAGAAGTCAGGCTCGGTTATCTTCCTTTGGCAGGCGGCAAGATCCGCATGGCGAGAATGCCGAAGGGGAGGTTTCTATGCCGAAGCTCAACGTGAACGGGCGCGTGGTCGAGATTGACGCGCCGGCTGACACGCCCTTGCTCTGGGCCCTGCGCGAGCAGGCAGGCCTCACCGGCACGAAATATGGCTGCGGCATTGCCCAATGCGGGGCCTGCACCGTGCATATCGACGGCGAGGCGGTCCGCTCCTGCTCGATCACGCTCGGCGGCATGACCGAGAACCAGAAGATCGTGACGATCGAGGGCCTCTCGCCCGACAGCTCCCACCCCATCCAGAAGGCCTGGCTGCAACTTGAAGTGCCGCAATGCGGCTATTGCCAGTCCGGCATGATCATGGCCGCTGCCGCGCTTCTGGCGAGGAAGCCCAGGCCGACCGACGCCGATATCGATGAGGCGATGACCAATATCTGCCGCTGCGGCACCTATAATCGCGTCCGGGCGGGCATCAAGCTCGCGGCCGGTATTTGAGGAGAACGGACATGAACGCGCCTTTCTCGCTCTCCCGCCGCTCCATCCTCAAGGGTGCCGCCGCTTCGGCCGGGGCCTTCACGCTCGGTTTCGCCGTGCCGTTTTCCGCAGCTGAAGCTCAGGCCGGCACGCCGGAAATCAACGCCTGGGTGGTGATCCACCCGGATGATCGGATCATCGTCCGCATCGCCCGCTCCGAGATGGGGCAGGGCACGCTGACGGGCCTCGCGCAGCTCGTGGCGGAGGAACTCGAGGCCGATTGGTCGAAGGTCGGCTGGGAGTACCCGACTCCCGGCGAGAACCTGAAGCGCAATCGCGTCTGGCGGAATTTCTCCACCGGTGGGTCGCGCGGCATCCGCGAGAGCCATCAATATGTCCGCGAAGGCGGGGCAGCCGCGCGAATCATGCTGGTGCAGGCGGCAGCGAATGCCTGGAGCGTTCCGGCCTCCGAATGCCGGGCCGCGAAGAGCGTCATCACCCATATGCCCAGCGGCCGCACGGCGACCTATGGCGCGGTGGCTGCGGCGGCCGCCAAGCTCGAGCCGCCCAGGGAAGTGACGCTCAAGGACCCCAAGACCTGGACCATCATCGGCCATTCCGTGAATCGGCTCGACACGGTCGACAAGCTTAACGGCAAGCAGGTCTATGGCGCGGATATCAGGCTGCCGGGCATGCTCAATGCCGCGATCAGGGCTTGCCCGGTTTTCGGCGGCAAGATCGCAAGCCTCGATGCTGCGAAGATCATGGGCATGCCGGGCGTGAAGAAGGTGGTGCAGGTCAATCCGCACAGCGTCGCGGTGGTCGCCGAGACCTGGTGGCAGGCGAAGACCGCGCTCGATGCCCTGCCGATCATCTGGGATAACGGCCCCCATGCCAATGCCTCCTCGGAGACCATCGCGGCGATGCTGCATGATGGCCTTGAGGCCGAGCAGGCTTTCGAAGGCAACAAGGCGGGCGAAGCCAGGGCTGCGATTGCGGGGGCGGCGAAGAAGATCGAGGCCACCTATTCCTACCCGTTCCAGAACCATGCCTGCATGGAACCTATGAACGCGACCGCGCTCTGGACGCCTGAGAAATGCGAGGTCTGGTGCCCCACGCAGAACGGCGAATCGGCGCTCGCCGCGGCCATCGAGGCCTCCGGCCTGCCGGCAGCAAGATGCGACGTGCACAAGCTGCATCTCGGCGGCGGCTTCGGCCGGCGCGGCCGCTCGGATTTTGTCACCCAGGCGGTTCTCATCGCCAAGGAGATGCCCGGTATTCCCGTGAAGCTCCTTTGGAGTCGCGAGGAGGATATGCTTCAAGGCACCTACCACCCGATCACCATGGCGCGGATGGTGGGCGGGCTCGACAAGGACGGGAACCTCGCTGGCCTCCACATGCGCATTTCCGGCCAGTCGATCCTCGCGGGCGTGAACCCGCAGGGCCTGCAGAATGGCCGCGACCCGGTGGTGTTCCAGGGTCTCAATCCGGGAGGGGCGGAAGGCCCGTTCGGCTACGGCATCCCGAACCTCCTGATCGACCATGCCATGCGCAACCCGCATGTGCCGCCGGGCTTCTGGCGCGGGGTGAACCTCAACCAGAACGCCATTTATGTTGAATGCTTCATGGATGAACTCGCGCATGCGGCGGGTGTCGATCCGCTGGAATTCCGCCGCAGGCTCATGAAGAACTCGCCGAAGCATCTCGCGGTGCTGGAAGCGGCGGCGAAGGGCATCGGCTGGGGCGCGCCCTCCCGGCCGGGCACGGCGAAGGGCCTCGCGCAGATCATGGGCTTCGGCTCCTATGTGGCAGCGGCAGCCGAGGTTTCCGTGTCGAATGCGGGAGAGATCAAGGTCCATCGCATCGTTGCGGCCACCAATCCCGGCCATGTGGTGAACCCGGACCAGGTGGCGGCACAGGTCGAGGGCTCGTTCGTCTATGGCCTCTCGGCGGCGTTCCATCAGGAATGCACGGTGAAGGGCGGGCGGATCGTCGAGGAGAATTTCGACACCTATCCGGCCATGCGCATGGCCGAAATGCCGAAGGTCGAGAGCATTCTTCTCCCCTCCGGCGATTTCTGGGGCGGGGTGGGCGAACCCACCATCGCGGTGGCAGCCCCTGCGGTGATGAACGCGATCTTCGCCGCCACGGGCAAGCGCGTGCGCTCGCTGCCGCTGAAGAATGCGGATCTGCGCCGCGCATGAGGCGTGGCGCAGGTGCCTTCGGCCTTGCGGCAATGCTGGTTCTGCCAGCGGCGGCGCAAGGGCCGGTGGCCGGCAAGGCGATGGAACATGGCGCGGTGCCGGAAGCGGCGCCGCTCGCCACGTCGCGTCCGGCGGATCCCGCCAATGGGCGGAAGATCGTGGTGGAACGGCGGCGCGGCTTCTGCCTGCTCTGCCATTCGGGACCGTTCCCGGAGGCGCGTTTCCACGGCGATCTCGCGCCGAGCCTCGCCGGCACGGGTTCGCGCTGGACGGAAGGGCAGTTGCGGGCACGCCTGATCGACAGCACGGCGATCAACGCCGAAACCATCATGCCGCCCTATTTCCGAACCGGGGGCGGGAACCGGATCGGCCCTGTCTTTATCGGCAAACCGATCCTGACTGCGGAGGAGATCGAGGATGTCACGGCCTTTCTCACCACTCTCCGGGATTGAACTCGACCGTCGGGCGCTGATGGGCGCGGGCGCGGCTTTCGTCACCGCGCTTGCGATTTCCCCGGTTCGCGCGAGCCCGGAAATGGCGGCGGCGATCCGCGGGTTCACCGGCGGGGTCGAGCCGAAAACCGGCAAGGTGACGCTCGATATCGCGCCGCTGGTCGAGAACGGCAATGCCGTGGGCGTGGAGGTGAAGGTCGATCACCCCATGAAGCCCGAGAGCTTCGTGAGCGAGATCGCGCTTCTGACCGAGAAGAACCCCTCGCCGGATGTCGCGGTGTTCCACCTCACCCCGCATTCCGGCCGCGCCCATGTGGTGACGCGCATGCGGCTCGCCACAACGCAGCATGTGACGGCGCTCGCCCGCCTTTCCGATGGCAGCTGCTGGCAGGAAACGCGCGAGGTGATCGTCACCATCGCCGCCTGCACCGAAGATTGAGGAGGCGCGCATGACCACCGCCATGATCCTCGTGCCGCGCACGCCCATCCGCTCCGGCGATGTGGTGATGCTCAAGGCCATGATCAGCCACCCGATGGAAACGGGCTATCGGCGCAGCGAGAAGGGCGAGGAAATTCCGCGCAACATCATCCGCCGGATGATCTGCCGCTATGATGGCGTGGAGGTTTTCTCGGTCGACATGCATCAGGCGATTGCCGCCAACCCCTTCATGTCCTTCGGCGTGGTCGCCACCAGATCCGGGCCGGTGGAATTCGAATGGGTGGGCGATAACGGCTTCCGCCATCGCCAGAGCGCGCAACTTAACGTGACGGGATAGGCCGTTGCGGGTTTTCATTCTCGCTGTTCTCTCGGCTTTCGCCGCGCATGCCGCCCTCGCGCAGGGCATTGCCCCAGAGGAAAGGCGATCCGGCTTCGAGACGATGGGACCGGAGGCGCAGGCAATGCAGCGCGACGATTTCGCGAACCCCGCGATGCTCGGCGTGGCGGCTGGGGAGGCGGCCTGGAATCGCCCGCCGGAGAATGGCAAGCCCGCCTGTTCCGGCTGCCATGGCGATATCAACGGCTCGATGCGCGGCGTGGATGCGCGCTACCCTGCGCGCAACGCGGTGAATGGCGCGGTGCTCGATCTTCCGGGGCGAATCCAGCTCTGCCGGAGCCAGCATCAGGCGCTCACGCCCGAGCCGCGCGAGAGTGCGGCCCTTCTGGCCTTACAGGCGGCGATCGCGCTGCGCTCGCGCGGGATGCCGGTCGAGGCGCCATCGGCGCGGGGGCTGTCGGATGCAGTGGCGCGGGGCGAGATGCTCTATCGCCAGCGGCTGGGGCAGCTCAACCTCTCCTGCGCGCAATGCCATGATGACCATTGGGGCCGGTCGCTCGGCGGCACGCGCATTCCGCAGGGCCATCCCACGGGCTATCCGCTCTTCCGGCTGGAATGGCAGGCTCTCGGTTCGCTGCAGCGCCGCCTGCGCAATTGCTTCACCGGGGTGCGGGCGGAGCCGTTCCCGGCGGGCGCTTCCGAATGGATCGACCTCGAGATCTACCTGCGCGAGCGTGCCGCCGGCATGGCGAGTGATGCGCCGGCCGTGCGGCCATGAGCGGTCAGCGGATGAACTGGTCGATATAGCCTTCGCCGAGGCCGTTCGTGGCGTAATGCTTCCGGCATTTGTCGATACGCGTGAACACGTCATCGAAGCCGGTGCAATTGCCGTCGGGGTCGCAATAGATCATCGCGCCATTGACCTGAAACAGCGTGATCATCTCCTCGACATGCGGATCGACCACCAGGGTGTGGGTTTCGCCCGGCGCCTCATAGACATAGGAGCCTTCGGTCGCGACCCAGTCATGTTCGAGATAGCGCCATTGGCCCTTGAGCACATAGCCATGCACGGGCTGCGGGTGGCGATGGCGCGAGAGAACACCGGCGCGGCGCACGCGCAGCAGGTTGACCCAGTAGCCGCGACTGGCCGACATGCAGAGCGGGCGGAACCAGACATTGTCATCCACCGGCACCCAGATGCGCTCATCCTGCGGGATGACATTCGGGACCACCAATTCGGGCGGGCTCTCCTTCGGCATGGGGTGCCGATAGGGCAGCCACTTGTCGGAATCGGGTGGAACGGGCGCGGTCATGGCAGGTTCCTTCGGGGTCAGAGGGTGAGATAGCCGCCATCGATCGGCAGGATGGCGCCGGTGATGAAGCGTGCGGCATCGGAGGCAAGAAACACCACGGCGCCCGCCAAGTCGGCCGGCTGGCCCCAGCGTTTCATCGGCGTGCGGTCGAGAATCGGGGCGGAGCGGGCAGGGTCCTCCACCAGCGGTCGGGTGAGGTCGGTCTCGATCCAGCCCGGCGCGATGGCATTCACGCGGATGCCCTCTGCCGCCCAGGCCGCCGCGAGGCTCTTGGTGAGTTGCCCGATGCCGCCCTTCGAGGCGGAATAGCCCGGCACGAAGGGCGAGCCCTGGAAGGTGAGCATCGAGGCCGTGTTGACGATCGTCCCGCCGGCTGTCGCGAGCAAAGGCCGCGCCTGAAGGCAGCAGCGCATCGTGCCGACGAGATTGACCTCAAGCGTTTGCCGGAAGGCCTCGATCTCGAATTCCCTGCCGCCGCGCTGGATGGTGCCCGCGCAATTGACGAGGAGATCGAGCCGCTCCAGCCCGGCAAACGCGGATGCAACGGAATCATCGCGCGTGACGTCCATGGCCCGCGTGCGGATGGCGGGATCGGGCGCGAAGGCCGCGCATTCCGCTTCCGTCAGCCCCGTTGCGACCACCGCATAACCCGCGGCGGCAAGGGCCCGGCTGATGCCCTCGCCGATGCCGCGCGTGCCGCCGGTGACAAGGGCGACCGGTCTCGTGGCCATTTCAATAGGTTCCGCGCCCGCCGGAAATATCGAAGACCGCGCCGGTCGAGAACGCACAATCCTCCGAGGCGAGCCAGCAGGCCATGGCGGCGATCTCGTCCACCTGCACGAAGCGGCCCATCGGGATTTTCGAGAGCATGAACTGGATGAATTCGGGCTTCATCTGGTCGAAGATCGCGGTCTTTGCAGCGGCCGGCGTGATGCAATTGACGAGGATGTTCGAGGTTGCCAATTCCTTCCCGAGGGATTTCGTGAGCGCGATCAGCCCTGCTTTCGAGGCGGAATAATGCGAGGCGTTGGGGTTGCCCTCCTTGCCGGCGATGGAGGCGATGTTGACGATTCGTCCGTAGCCGCCCTTCAGCATTTCCGGCACCACGGCGCGGCAGACGAGATAGGGCGCGACGAGGTTCACTTCGATCACCTGCCGCCAGACCGCCGGCTCCAGCTCCCACAATTTCGCGTTGCCGCCGGTGATGCCGGCATTGTTGACGAGCACGTCGATACGCCCGTGGCGGGCCATGACCTGCGCTGTGGCCATGGCGACGGAGGCTTCTTCCGTGAGCTCCACCTGATCGGTCGTCACCGGTCCCAGCGTGCCGAGTGCGGCGGCCGCCTCGGCCAGGGCCGCCTCGTCGATGTCCCAGAGCACGGCCGTGCCGCCCGAACGCAGCAGACGCTCCGCGATGGCATGGCCGATGCCGCGCGCACCCCCGGTGATGATCGCCACGCGATTGCGCAAGTCCAGCTGGTTCATTCCGCTCCCCCCGAAATTTCCCGGCGATGTCATCGCTTCCCGTCCGGACAGGATAGCGCCATCGCGCGGCCGGGAACAAGGCTTCCCGGCCCCCTGAGCATGCCGAGGCAAGGCGGCTGCTCCAACATGCGAACACACAAAATGAGACGCTGGGATATGGGCGGTTTCCCTGTTGAACGGCAGCCTTTCCCCGGGGCGCGGCGGAGAACGCGCTCGGGAGGCGCGCGCAGGCGGGTGACCGGCATTGGAGCCGGCATGTGCTGCCGTGCCACAGGGAGGAACATACATGCGCAAGACTTTGCTCGGAGCCGTTGCGATTGCCGCCCTCATGCTGCCGGGTGCAGCCATGGCACAGGGTGGAACGATCCGGATCGGCGTTCTCGTTGCGCTTGAGGGCGCGTTTGCGACGGGCGGGCAGGATGCTGTCCGCAACGTCGAACTGGCCCTCAGGGAAGTGAACAACACCATCGCCGGCAAGAAGGTGGAGACGGTGATCGCGCCGACCGACACCAGGCCCGACACCGCCGTGCGCATGGCGCGCAAGCTGATCGAGCAGGACAAGGTCGACCTGATCATCGGTCCGCTTTCCGGCTCCGAAGGGATCGCGATGCGCGATTTCGCCAAAACCATCCCGGACAAGGTGGTGATCAACGGCATTTCCGGCGCGCTCGAGACCACCTGGGTCGACCCCGCACCGAATTTCTACCGCTTCAACCTCGATGGCGGGCAATGGGGATACGGCCTTGGCTCCCACGCCTTCAAGACCAGGGGCTTCAAGAAGATCGCCACCATCGTCGCGGATTACTCCTTCGGCTACACGAACTTCATGGGTTTCGCGGTCGATTACTGCAAGGCGGGCGGTGACATCGTCCAGCGCTTCTGGCAGCCGCTGGGGCAATCGGATTTCGGCGGCATCATCGCGCAGCTTCCCGAGAATGTGGACGCGATCTATCTGGGCCTCGGCGGCACGGACGCGATCAACTTCCTCAACCAGTACCAGCAGGCCGGCGAGAAGACGCGCCTGATCGGCGGGACCATCCTCGCCGACCAGACCGTTCTCACCGCGCGCGGCCGGGCGAAGGACGCGCTGAAGGGCACGCCGGTTTCCGGCCCCTTCGCGACCGACAACCCCGATCCGGCCTGGACTTCCTACGTGAAGCGCTATCAGGAAGCATGGCCTGCCGCCCAGCGCCTGCCGACGCCCTCGCTCTTCGGCCTCGGCTACTACACGGCGACCCTCGCGGCGATCAAGGGCCTCGAGACGGCGGGTGGCGACCTCTCGAACGGTCAGGCGAAATTCAAGGACGCCCTAAACAAGCTCCGGCTCGACAGCCCGGTGGGCAGGATCACGCTGAACGAGAACCGCCAGGCCACCGGCACGGTGTTCATCAACGAGGTCGTCGATGGGCCGGATGGCAACATGACCACCAAGATGGTTGCGCGCACTGAAAACGTGACCCAGACCCTGGGCATGACGGCGGAGCAGTTCCGCGCCCTCGGCCTGCCGTCACGCACGGTCGTGGATTGCGCCAAGCTGCGCTCGGGCGGCTGATCCCGCCCCTTCACCGACATCGACAACGCGATGGGCCCTTCGGGGTCCATCGTTTTCTCTCCTTCGCGAAGAAACCAAAGGGCGACGTCAGATCGCCCTCGCCGGGAGTGCTGCCGATGACCCTGATTGGCTATCTGACGCGGACCCACTTCGCCGAGGCCGCGATCGAGGATGCCCTGCCGGAAGAGACCGGCGCCTTCTCGAGCGCCCTGTTGCTGACCGATGACGAACCCGGTGGCGAGGCCGCCCTCAACCGGGTGCGAGAGGTGCTTGGCCGCATCGTGCTCACGGTCCGGCATGTGGCGGCCGGCGCACCCTCCAGCCGGGAAACGCGCACGGCACTTTCGCACCTCAAAGAAATCGGCACTGGCACGCTCGTGGCGGTGGGGGGGGCAAAGGCCATCGGTCAGGCGCGGCTGGTCGCGGCCGAGGCCTGCCGGCAAGGCGGGCGCCTCACGGTGATCGCGGTGCCGGTCGGCGTGTTCGATCTGGGTCTTGGCCGCCATGTCCGCCCGCGCGATGGCCGTCCCGCCATCTGCCCCCGGCCGGACCGGGTGATCGTCGATCCCACGGTGCTCGAGCATGCGCCGGTCCGCCGGATCGCCGCCTCGGCCATGGAGATCATGGTTCATGCGATCGAGGCCTATGCCAGCCCGAGCTACAACCCTCCGGCCGATGGGCTGGCGCTGGAGGCGGTGCGGCGCCTGACGCGCTGGCTGCCCGTCGTGCTGGGCGCACCGGGCCATCGCGAGGCTCTGCGCGAGGTGATGGCCGCAGCCATGACCGCCGGGCTTGCTCTGGAGAAGGCCGTGGGCGGTGTGGATGCGCTGGCCCTGCCGATCGAGCCGGAACTCGGCGCGGACTTCCTGCCCGGCGATCTCCATGCGCCGCTGCTGGCGGCGGTGGCCGATTTCAACGCGCAGGCCGTGGGGGATCGCTATGCCGCGCTCGCCACGACACTGGCGAGCCGCGAGGGGAAAGCCTCGCTCAGCATCGAAATCGGTGCGTTTGCGCGCGGGCTCGGCCTTCCCACCAGCCTGCGCGAGATCGGTGTCGATCGCGGCCGCCTCGACCGCTTCGCCGAGATGGCCGCGAATGATCCGGCCGCCCTTGCCAACCCGCGTCGCCTCACACCCGGCGATTGCCGGCGGATTCTCGAGGCTGCCTGGTAAGACTTCGACATCTTTCTTCGGAATGTTCGGTTGCCAGTTTGCCGGCGCCTTGTACATTCAACTCGAATCGCGGAAAAAAACTGCGGGAGGAAACGGATGAGCGTTGCTCACGCTGTCGCTCATGGTGCGTTCGGGCGGGCTTGCCTCTATGAACTGGACCGCCCCATGGTGCCGCATGCCCATCGGGAAGGGCATCTGATCTTCCACGTCCGCGGGCCGGCCGCGAAGGTCGTGATCGACGGGCAGGCCTATCCGCTGAACCCGATGGAAGCCACGGCGATCAGCCCCTGGCAGCCGCATTACTTCCTGCCGGTCGATCGCCGCGCCCCCACGCTCACGCTGGTGCTCTACATCCGTCCCGGCTGGTTCGTGGAGGCGAGCGGGCAGGCATCCGAGATCCTGCGCTTCGGCCGTCCCGTCGTGAGCATGGACGACCAGATCGGCCGGCTGGTCACCGAAACGGCGCGGCTTCTGGCTTCCCATCGCGGGGAGGATGGCAGTTTCGAGGATCGCCTCGGCGCGCTCACGCAGGCCGCCTTCGACCAGACCTGGCAATGGCAGGCCGGCGGGCGGGCGGGGGACCGGGCGCGCTTCGGCTTCCGCGATTTCCGCATCCGCCGGGCCATCCATCTGCTGGGCGAAACTCTGGGCGAGCCGATCGACCTTGGCACGATCTCGCGCGCGGCGGGCTTGTCTCGCCCGCATTTCTTCAAGCTCTTCCGCGAGCAGATGGGCCTGCCGCCGACCCTCTATCTCAACGCCCTGCGCATGGAACGCGCGATCGAGCGGCTGGCGCGCGGCGAGGAGACCGTGTCGGAAATCGGCCTCGATCTCGGCTTTGCGACGCCCGCGAGCTTTTCGCGTTTCTTCATCGCGAATGGCGTGGTGCCGCCCAGCGCCTACCGGCGCAGCGTCCTCGGGGCCGTCCATTGAGGTTCAAGCGGCGCGTTCCGAAAGATGAGACGTTCGGGAAAGCGCTCCACGGGGCTGTTATTCTAAGCTTCGCAGGCAAGGGTGGCGAAGGGGCGCCATCCGGGTCCGGTCTGGCGCCGCAACAAGGCGAGGCCGGCCCCAGGACAGGATCTTCCGCGAGCCGCCGCGATGGATGACATCATCAAGCGCAATCCGATCCGGAGCCTGATCATCGCGATCCTCATCGTGATCTTCCTCTGGCTTGTCTTCGCGCCCTGGCCGCCGGAACTGGTGGCGAAATGGGGGCGCAAGCAGATCTTCCTCAATGCCTTGCTCGGCGGCATCACGCTGGGGGCGCTCTATTTCCTGGTGGCCGCGGGTTTCACGCTGATCTTCGGGTTGATGCGCGTGGTGAACCTCGCGCATGGCTCGCTGTTCCTGCTCGGCGGCTATCTCGGCTACGAGATCTCGATCGCGACCGGCTCCTGGTTCCTGACCTTCCCCATCGTGTTCATCGTCGTGGGCCTGCTGGGCCTGCTGATGCAGCGCTTCATCTTCTCGAAGATGGAGGGCGAGGAGCTGCGCCAGACCCTCGTGAGCATCGGCATTTCCATCGTTCTGGCCGATCTGATGCTCTGGTTCTGGGGCGGGCAATCCTATTCGATCCTGGCGCCGGCCTTCCTGCAGGGGCCGATGGAATTGCCGATCATCAACTCCATCAATGCCAATACGGGTGCCACGAACTGGCTGCGCTACCCGGCGGTGCGCATCTGGATCCTGATCGCCGCGATCGTGATCGGAATCGCGATGTGGCTGGTGCTGAACCGAACCGCCCTCGGCATGCTGATCCGCGCGGGCGTGGATGATCGCGAGATGCTCGCGGCCTCCGGCGTGCGCATCCAGCTCGTCTTCCTGGTGGTTTTCGGCTTCGGTGCGGGCCTTGCCGGTATGGCCGGCATCATCGGCGGCACCTTCCAGTCGCTCTCGCCGGGCGAGGATACGCGCTTCCTGCTTGCGAGCCTCGTGGTGGTGATCGTCGGCGGCATGGGCTCCATCGTGGGAGCGGCCATCGGCGCGATTATCATCGGCGTGACCGAGCAGATGGGCTTTGTCTATGCGCCGACCTATTCCGTGGTCTTCACCTTCCTGATCATGGCGGCGGTGCTGGCCTTCCGCCCGCAGGGCCTTCTCGGTTCGAGGCGCTGATCCATGGCCGTGACCGAACATGCTCCCCGCTTCGTGAACCGTGCCGACCAGAAATTCTGGTTCGAGCGCATTCCCGCACCCTGGTGGGCGCTGGCGGTTGTGCTCCTGTTCCTGCCGGTGGTCGCGAATAGTTTCTGGCTTTTCCAGGTGATGGGCTGGACCTTCATCCTCGGGATGATCGGGCTCAGCCTCATGTTCCTCGCCGGC
Source organism: Methylobacterium sp. (assembly GCA_020252645.1). GTDB lineage: Bacteria > Pseudomonadota > Alphaproteobacteria > Rhizobiales > Beijerinckiaceae > Rhabdaerophilum. The sequence goes on from JADCCN010000016.1 coordinate 25,228, forward strand.
TATGGCGGCATGGTGAGCCTGCTGCAGATGACCATTGCCGGGGTGGCCGGCTACATGGTCGCGATCCTCGGCTCCTCCGGCACGGTCACGGTCAGCCTCGGGCTGGCATGGTGGATCGTGATCCCCGCCGCCTTCCTGATCGCGGCCCTGTTCGCCACGGTGGCCGGCGCGCTCGCCGTGCGCACGGAGGGCATCTACACCATCATGATCACGCTGGCGATCGCGTCGGCCTTCTTCTATTTCACGCGGCAGAACTACACGATCTTCAACGGCTATTCCGGCTTCAACCTCGTGCTGCCGCCGCAGCTTTTCGGGGTGAACTGGCGCGATCCGGTGCCATTTTACTACCTCAGCCTGGCGCTGGCCGCGCTCTCCTATGGCGCGGTGGTCTATATCTCGCGTTCGCCCTTCGGGCTGGCCTTGCAGGGCGTGCGCGACAATCCCCGCCGCATGGCGGCACTCGGCTTCAATGTCACGGCGCATCGCGTCGCGGCCTATGCTCTGGCGAGCGTGTTCGCCTCGGCCGGCGGCATCCTGCTCGTCTGGCAGAATGCGCAGATCGCGCCCGGCACCATCGGCATTTCGGCCGCGATCGACGTGCTGGTGGTGGCGGTGGTCGGCGGCATGCGGCGCCCGCTGGGGCCGTTCATCGGCGCCTTCATCTATGTGCTGCTGCAGGTCTTCTCGCCGGATATTCTCGGGTTTTTCGGCTTCTCGGCCGAGCGTTTCAAGCTGATCATCGGCCTTGGCTTCCTTGCCGTGGTCCTGTTCTCGCCCGATGGCGTGCTGGGCCTGTGGGATCGCTGGCGCGCGCGCCGGCAGCGGCGCGAGGCCGATGGCGCGGGAGGTGCGGCATGAACGCGCCGGTGAACCCGCCGCGCCCCGTTTCGCTGGGGCAGACCAATGTCAGCGCCGGCAACGCGCTGGAACTGCGCGGCATCTCGAAGATGTTCGGCGCGCTGGCCGCGATTTCCGATGTGACGCTCTCCGTGCGCCCTGGCGAGAGGCGCGCGGTTCTCGGCTCGAACGGCGCCGGCAAGACCACGCTCTTCAACTGCATCACCGGCGATTTCCTGCCGACGACCGGGCTGATCCGCTTCTTCGGCGAGGATGTGACGGTTTTCCCCCCGCATGAGCGCATCCGGCGCGGATTGCGGCGCACCTACCAGATTTCTTCGCTCTTCACCGGTCTCTCGGTGATCGACAACGTCTATCTCGCCTGCCGGGGAGTTTCGCGGAACCGCTTCTCGCTGATCCGCCCGCGCCGGGATGATGCCCTCGTGCATGCGGCGGAAACGCTGGTGGAGGCGGTGCATCTTTCGGCCGAGAAGAACCGGCTCGTGGGCGAACTGGCCTATGGCCAGCAGCGCCAGCTCGAGATCGCCCTCGCGCTGTCGGGCGCGCCGCGCTTCGTCCTGTTCGATGAGCCGGCGGCGGGCTTGTCCCCGGCCGAGCGTCGCGACCTCGTCTCGATCCTTACGACCCTGCCGAGCCATATCGGCTACATCATCATCGAGCATGACATGGATGTGGCCCTGCGTGTCGTCGAGAGCGTGACGATGATGCATAATGGCCGCATCTTCAAGGAAGGCCGCCCGGAGGAGATCGAGGACGATCCCGAGGTGCAGGAACTTTATCTGGGAGGCGGCCATGAGTGAGCGCGGCTCGCGCGGTGCTGGCGCGCCCGTCCTCCAGTTGCAGGGCGTGAACGTGTTCTACGGCCGCTCGCATGCCGTGCAGGGCGTGGATCTCGCGCTGCATTCCGGCGTGGTCTCGGTGGTCGGCCGCAACGGCATGGGGAAGACCACGATGTGCAAGGCCATCATGGGCCTTGTGCCGGTCTCTTCCGGCTCCATCCGCTTCATGGGCGAGGAACTGGTGGGCCGCAAGCCGGCCGAGATCGCGCGGATGGGCATCGGCTATGTGCCGCAGGGGCGGCGGCTCTGGCGCTCGCTGACGGTCGACGAACATCTCCGCCTGATGTCGCGCGGGAAGGGCGCCTGGACGCCCGAGCGCATCTATGACGTTTTCCCGCGCCTTGCCGAACGGCGGCGGAACGGCGGCGGCCAGCTTTCGGGCGGCGAGCAGCAGATGCTGGCGATCAGCCGCGCGCTGCTGATGAACCCGCGCCTGCTCATCATGGACGAGCCGACCGAGGGCCTCGCCCCGGTGATCGTGGCGCATGTCGAGGAAACGCTGGTGCGTCTTGCGGCGGAGGGCGATGTCTCGATCCTGGTGATCGAGCAGAATATCGGCGTCGCGACTGAGATGTCCGACACCATCGCCATCATGGTCAACGGGCGCATCCACCGGGTGATCGCCTCCTCGGTGATCGCTGCGGATCGCGATCTCCAGCAGCGGCTGCTCGGTGTCGGTCGCCACAGCGGGGACGAAACGGACACGCCGGCGGGCGGGCAGCCGGCCGGCGAGGCGCGCTCCGTGCCGGCCGCGCCGCAAGGGCCGATCCGCGTCTACATCGCCAACCCGACCCCGCCCACGCGCTGGTCGCAGGATGTTCCGGCGGCGCGGATCGAGGCGCAGGCGCGCACGATCTCGCGGCCGATTCTCGCCACCATCGATGGCCGGCGCGTGGGCGATGTCTCGCCGCTCGCGGCGCGTGCGCCGCAGGAGCCGCATGTCATCATCGCCGGCACGCTCGACACCAAGGGCGAGGAGCTGCGCTACCTGCGCGACATCATCAAGGCCGCGGGGCTGCGCACGCGGCTCGTGGATCTCTCCACCAATGGCCGCAACCAGGGGGCCGATGTCTCGGCGCAGGAGGTTGCGCTGGCGCTTCCCACGGGTTCGGCGGGCATCGCCTCGGGGGATCGCGGCAAGGCCGTCGCCGCCATGACAGACGCTTTCCGCGCCTGGATGGCGCGTCAGCAGGGCGTGATCGGCATCATCTCGGCGGGCGGCTCCGGCGGCACGGCGATCGCCACCGCCGGCATGCAGACCCTGCCGGTGGGCGTGCCCAAGCTGATGGTCTCGACCATGGCATCCGGCAATGTCGCGGCCTATATCGGCCCGACCGACATCACCATGATGCCTTCGGTGACCGATGTTCAGGGGTTGAACCGTGTCTCGCGCGCGGTGCTCGGCAATGCGGCGCAGGCCATGGCGGCGATGGCACGGGCCTTCCACGAGCAGCAGCACGGCCCCGCGATACGCCGCGCGGCTCCGGAGAAGCCCCTCGTCGGCCTCACGATGTTCGGCGTCACCACCCCTTGCGTGCAGCAGGTGACGCGCCTCCTTGAAAAGGATTGGGAGCCGCTGGTGTTCCATGCGACCGGCGTTGGCGGCCGCTCGATGGAAAAGCTCATCGATTCCGGGCTCGTGCCGGGTGTGATCGATGTCTCCACCACCGAAATCTGCGACATGATGATGGGCGGCATGCTGCCCGCCACCGAGGATCGCTTCGGCGCGATCATCCGCACGAAAATCCCCTATGTCGGCTCGGTCGGCGCGCTCGACATGGTGAATTTCGCAGCGCCCGAAACCGTGCCCGCGCATTATCGCCAGCGGCTCTTCTATCCCCATAATCCACAGATCACGCTGATGCGGACCACCGCAGACGAGAACCGCCGCATGGGCCGCTGGATCGGCGAGCGCCTGAACCAGATGGAAGGCCAGGTGCGCTTCCTCCTCCCCGAGGGCGGCGTTTCCGCGCTCGATGCGCCGGGCCAGCCGTTCTGGGATCCGGCGGCCGACGCCGCGCTCTTCGATGCGCTCGCCGAAACGGTGCGCGTTACCGCCACGCGGCAGCTCATCCGCCTTCCGCTTCACATCAACGACCCCGCCTTCGCGGCGGCCCTCGCGCAGCATTTCCGCGCGCTGCATCAGGGCCGCTTCAAGGGCGCGACCGGCAGGACCTGAGACATGCCTCGCTTTGCCCGAACCGAACTGCTCGCCCGCTACCGCGCGATGATCGCGCGCGGCGAGCCGATCATCGGCGGCGGGGCCGGCACGGGCCTTTCCGCGAAATGCGAGGAAGCCGGCGGGATCGATCTCATCGTCATCTATAATTCCGGGCGTTTCCGCATGGCCGGGCGCGGCTCGCTCTCGGGCCTGATGCCCTATGGCGATGCCAATGCCATCGTGATGGACATGGCGAGGGAGGTGCTGCCGGTGGTGCAGAACACCCCGGTCATTGCCGGCGTCTGCGGCACGGACCCCTTCCGCGACATGGATGTTTTCCTCGACGAGGTGCAGCGCATCGGCTTCTCGGGCGTGCAGAATTTCCCGACTGTCGGGCTGATTGACGGTGTGTTCCGGCAGAATCTCGAGGAAACCGGCATGGGCTTCGGCCTCGAGGTGGAGATGATCCGGCTCGCCTCGCGGAAGGGCCTTCTCACCACGCCTTACGTTTTCTCCGAGGCCGATGCCGCGGCCATGGCGAAGGCGGGCGCGGATATCATCGTCTGCCATCTCGGGCTCACGACCGGCGGCTCGATTGGCGCGGAAACGGCGCTGACACTCAAGGATTGCCCCGCCATCGTCGATGCCTGGGCGGCGGCGGCTCTCGCGGTCAAACCGGATGCCATCATTCTGGCGCATGGCGGGCCGGTGGCCGAGCCGGAGGATGCCGATTTCATCATGAAGAAGACCCGCCATTGCCACGGCTTCTACGGCGCCTCCTCGATGGAGCGCCTGCCGGTGGAAGTGGCGATCCGCGAACAGACCAGGGCTTTCAAGTCAATCAGCCGCGCGGGCGGCACGCCGCAAACGGCGTAAACCGGGCAGGCCGAGGGGAGAAACGTGACATGACGGGGCAATTGATCGGAACGCTCATTCTCTGGCTCATCGTGGCGGTGATCGTGATCGCGATCCTCGTCTACCTGGTGAACTGGCTCTATCGCCGCTCCTCGAAGGAGGTGTCGTTCGTCCGAACCGGCCTCTTTGGCGAAAAGGTGGTGATCAATGGCGGCGCCTTCGTGCTGCCGATCATCCATGATGTCACGCCTGTGAACATGAACGTGCTGCGCATGGCGGTGACGCGCGCCAACCAGGATGCGCTGATCACGCGGGACAGGATGCGCGTCGATATCGATGCGGAATTCTATGTCCGCGTCCGGCCCGACAAGCCCTCGGTTTCCATCGCCGCCGCGACCCTCGGCCGGCGCACGCTGCAGCCCGACCAGCTCAATGCCCTGCTCGCAGGCAAGTTCATCTCGGCCCTGCGTTCCGTGGCCTCGGAAATGTCGATGGAGGAGATGCACGAGCAGCGCGGGCTCTATGTGCAGCGCGTGCGCGATGCCGCCGTCGACATGATGGAGCAGAACGGCCTCGTGCTGGAATCGGTCGCGATCACCGATCTCGACCAGACCGACCTGCAATATTTCAACCCCTCCAACCGCTTCGATGCCGAGGGCCTGACGCGGATCATCGGGGAGATCGAGGAAAAGCGGAAGCTGCGCAACGATATCGAGCAGGAATCGATGATCAGGATTCGTGCCCGCAATCTCGAGGCCGAGCGGCAGGCGCTGGATATCGAGCGCGAGAGCGAGACCGCGCGCCTGGAACAGCAGCGCGAGATCGAGATCCGCCGCGCCATGCAGCGCGCCGAGGTGGCGCGCGAGCGCGCGGCCCGCGATACCGAGGCCGAGCAGGCGCAGATCCTCTCCCGCGAGGAAATCGAGAAGTCGAAGATCGCCAATGATCGCGCCATCAGCGAGGCGCGCATCGCTTCCGAGCGCGAGGTGCGCCAGCGCGAGATCGAGCGCACCAAGGCGGTGGAGGCGGCGGAAATCGCGGCGCGCGAGGAAATCGAGAAGGCCCGCATCACCAACGAGAAGACCATCCAGGCCGCGCGCATCGCCTCCGATCTCGAGACGCGCCAGAAGGAAATCGAACGGACCCGCACGCTCGAAGCCGCGGAGATCGCCGCGCGTGAATCCACCGAAAAGGCCCGGATCACGCAGGAAGCGCTCGTCCATGCCGAGCGCATCGGGCGCGAGCAGGAGATCCGCAACCTCGAGATCGCGCGCAACCAGGCTTTGGACGAGGCCGAGATCGCCGCCCGCGAGGCCGTGGAAAAGGCCCGTATCGCGCAGGAAAACGCGGTGACCGCCGAGCGCATCAGCTTCGAGGAGGGGCGGCGGAAGCTGGAGATCGAGCGGAACAAGGTCGTGGAAACGGCGGAAATCTCTGCCCGCGAAGCCACCGAAGCCGCGCGCATCGCGCAGGAAAAGGCGATCGCCGCCGAGCGCATCGCCTCCGAACTCGCGACGCGCCGGCTCGAAATCCGCCGGACCGAGGAACTCGAGGCGGCGGAAATCCAGCGCCGCGATGCCGTGGAGCGCCAGCGGATCGCCGCCGAACTCAAGATCGAGGAGGAGCGCATCGCCTCCAGCAAGACGCGCGAGATCCTGCAGATCGATCAGAAGCGCGTGGTTGAACTCGCGGAGGAGGATCGCGCCATCATCGTCGCTGCCAAGAAGGCCGAGCGCACCGATGCCGACAAGGCCCTGCGGCAGGCGGAAATCGTTGCGAAGCAGGAAGTGGAGCGCACGGATGTGGCCCGCGAGCAGGCGCTGGAAGCCGCGCGCCTCGAGCGCAAGCGTGTGATCGAGCAGCTCGAGATCGCGCGGCTGCAGGCGCTTCAGGAAGCGCAGATCGCCTCGAACGAAGAGGTGGAACGCGCGCGCATCGCCTCCGATCGCGGCCTCGACGTCGCCCGCGTGGGGCGCCAGCGCGATCTGCGCAAGCTCGAGATCGAGCGCGAGCGCGATGTCGAGAATGCGGCGATGGAAAAGGCCATCACGCTCTACACCAAGTCGCTGGAAGAGAGCGCGGCCTTGGCCCAGGCGGAGATCGCCAAGGCCAAGGCCGTGGAAGCCGCCGAAATGGTCAAGACCGTTCAGGAGAGCGAGACCGCGAAGCGTCGCAAGACCGTGGAAGTGATGATGGCCGAGAAGGCGGCCGAGGAAACCCGCATCGCCGCGGAGGCCGAGAAGGTGCGCCGCGCCGTGGAAGCGGAAGCGCAGCGCCTCCTCTACGAGGCCGAGAATGTGCTCACGGATGGGGCGCGATACGGCCTGTTCCGCCGCCGCCTGCTCGACCGGATCGAGGGCATCGTGCGCGAGAGCGTGAAGCCCATGGAGAAGATCGACGGCATCAAGATCCTGCATGTCGATGGTCTTGGCGGGGCAGGGGGCAGCTCGGTTGCCCGCACGCCCACCGACGAGGTGATCGAGAGCGCCCTGCGCTACCGCGTGCAGGCGCCGCTCATCGACGAGGTGCTGAAGGAGGTCGGCATCGAGGGCGGCAGCCTTGCCAAGATGGGCGGGCTGATGCGCGAGGCATCCGACATGCAGCGCGTTGCGAAGGACGCCCAGCCGCCCAAGCCGAAAGATGGCGGCGGCGAGAAGAAATGACGGGGTGAACCATGGCGCGCGTCTATGCCTCCAGCGTGATCAACGCTTCCGCCAGCCGGGTCTGGGCCCGCGTGCGGGATTTCAACGGCCTGCCGAACTGGCACCCGGCCATTGCCGAAAGCCGCATCGAGAATGGCGAGCCCGCCGACAAGGTGGGCTGCATCCGGGCCTTCTCGCTCCGGAACGGCGACCGGCTGCGCGAGCAGCTTCTCGGCCTGTCCGATTACGACATGTTCTGCACCTACTCGATCCTCGACAGCCCCATGCCGCTGACGAATTATGTGGCCACTCTTCGGCTCACGCCCATCACCGACCAGGACCGCACCTTCATCGAATGGTCGGCGGAATTCGATTGCGCGCCCGACAAGGTGGCCGATCTCGTCTCCGGCATCGGCGGCAACGTGTTCCAGGGCGGGTTTGACGCGCTGAAGCGGGCCTTCGGAGGCTGAGATGCCGCGCGTGGTACGCAGCACGATCATCGATGTGCCGGTCGATCGCCTCTGGGCGGTGTTGCGCGATTTCAACGCGCTTGACCAGCATCACCCCATCGTGGCGACGAGCCAGATCGAGCGCGGCCACCCCGTGGACAAGGTGGGCTCGGTGCGCCGCATCACCCTGCGCGATGGCAGCGAGTGGCGCGAGCAGCTCCTGAGCCTCTCCGATCTCGAGATGAGCTACAGCTATTGCCTGCTCGACACGCCCATCCCGCTCTTCAATTATGTCGCGCATGTCCGGCTTCTGCCCGTTACCGATGGCAATCGCAGCTTCTGGCACTGGGAAAGCCGCTTCACCACGCCGGCGGGACGCGAGGAGGAATTCGCCCGCATGGTCGGCGAGGAGGTCTATGTCGCGGGCATGGAAGCCGTGCGCCAGTTGCCGCAGCTGCTCGAAACGGGAGCCTGACATGCCGCTTGCCCTCCGGGTTGCCCAGAGCCTTTCCGAAGCCGCCGGCATCCTCGCCGCCGATCCCGGCACGAGGCTTGTCTCGGGCGGAACGCTGGTGATGCGCGATGTCAATGAGGGGCGGCTGACGGATGGCACGCTGCTGCGCATCACCGATCCCGCCTTCCGGCAGATGCAGGTCTCCGGGAACCGGATCGAGCTTGGCGCCGGCGTGACCATGGCGATGATCCTTGCGAACCGCGAGCTTGCCTTCCTGCATGCGCCGGCGCGCGCCGTGGGCGGCCCGGCCATCCGCAACATGGCGACGATTGGCGGCAATCTCTTCGCCGAGACGCCCTATGGCGATTTCACCGTCGCCCTGCTGTCGCTCGATGCGCAGGTGATGGTGCTCGCCGGCTATGGCGGCGCGCGCGCCATGCCGCTGGAGGAATTGCTCGCGGGTCGTACGCGGGGCGAGGCGCGTCTCGTGGCGGGCATCCAGCTCAACCGGCCGCAGAACCCGGCGGATTTCCGCTTCGCAAAGGTCAGCCGTGTGAAGCCCAAGGGCCTCTCGGTGCTCTCGATCGCGGCGCATCTGCCGGGCAGCGCCAGCCGCATCGGGCAGGCGCGCGTGGCTTATGGGGCCATGGCGCCGATGCCGATGCGCGCGCGGGGGGTCGAGCGGGCGCTCGAAGGCAAGGCGCTGGACGCGACGAGCATCGCCGCGGCCCGCGCGGCCGCGCTCGAAGGCGCAGCCCCTGCGACCGATGCGATCGCGACCGACTGGTATCGCCGCGAGGTGCTGCCGGTGCATCTCGCGCGGCTTTTCGGCGAGCGGGCCTAGGGAGGGCGAGATGGCGAAGGTTCCCGTGCAATTCCGGCTCAACGGCTCCGATCGTGCGGCCTTTGCCGATCCGGCCGACAACCTCCTCACCGTGCTCAGGCGGGGGCTCAATGATTTCGGCCCGAAATATGGCTGCGGGCAAGGCACCTGCGGCACCTGCTCGGTGCTGATCGACGGTGAATTGCGCCTCTGCTGCCTCACGCTCGCGGCTTCCTGCGAGGGTGCCAGCATCGAAACGGTCTCCGGCATGGCGGACGGGCCGAACCTGCATCCCCTCCAGAACGCCTTCATGGAGCATTTTGCGGCGCAGTGCGGCTTCTGCACGCCGGGCATGCTGATGGCCGCCAAGGCGCTGCTGGACCGCAACCCCAACCCCGGCCGCGAGGAGGTGATCGACGCCATCGCCGGCAATATCTGTCGCTGCACCGGCTACGAGCCGATCATCCAGGCGATCCTCGCCGCCGCGCGGGGATTGCCCGCGCAAGGCCGATCCTGAAGGAGGCTGACGCCATGGAATTCCGCAAGGATCTCTTCCAGAACGAGCGTGACGACAACCTCAATGTCGTGGGCAAGGGCATCCAGCGGCAGGACATGCCCGGCCATGTGACCGGACGCTCGCCCTTCTTCGACGACCATGCCTTCGAGGGGTTGCTGCATCTCAAGGTCGTGCGCTCGCCGCATCACCATGCCCGCATCCGCCGCATCGACATCTCCGCCGCCGAGCGCGCACCGGGCGTGAAGCGCATCCTCTCCGGCGCGGATGTGCCGGTGAACAGGAACACGCTGCTCTCGCTCATCAATTTCGGCAAGGATGACGAGCCGAGCCTCGCGGTGGACAAGGTGCGCTACAAGGGCGAGCCGATCGTCGCGATCATTGCGCAGAGCGAGGCGCAGGCGCTCGCCGCGCGCGCCCTGGTGCGGGTCGAATACGACCCGCTGCCGACGGTCTTCGATGTCGAGGAGGCCTTGAAGCCCGGCGCGCCGGTGGTGAACGAGACCTATCCCGGCAACTGCTTTGAATATCACGAGAAATTCGATCACCAGAAGCTGCGTTTCGGCGATGTCGCGCGCGGTTTTTCGATGGCCGAGTTCATCGTCGAGGATCGCTACCAGATGTCGCCGATCGAGCATGCGCCGACGGAGACCAACGGCTCGATCGCGGCACCGGAGCAGAATGATCGCTTCGTCGTTCATTCCTGCGCGCAGGGGCTGTTCTTCTCGCTGGGCACCGCCGCGAAGATCGTGAACCTCGATTCGAACCGCCTGCATTTCATCGGCGGCACGGTGGGCGGCGGCTTCGGCGGCAAGGTGGATTCCCTCACCGAGCCGCTCGCAATCCTCGGCGCGATGATGACCGGGCGGCCCGTGCGCTACGTGCTCGATCGCGAGGAGGAGATGCTCTATGGCAGCCCGCGCGGCGCCGAGCGCATCTACATCAAGGATGGCATCGCGCGCGACGGGCGCATCCTCGCGCGGCATATCCGCTCCTATTTCGATGCCGGGGCCTATACGCGCCTCTCGAGCTACGCCGCGATCAAGTGCACGGCGCATCTGCCGGGGCCCTACACCATCCCCAATGTCGCCTCCGACATCTATGTGGCCTACACCAATCGCTGCCCCTCCACGGCCATGCGCGGCTTCGGTATTACGGCGGTGGATTTCGCGCTGGAAGTCCACATGGACAAGGGCGCCGAGGCCTGCGGCATGGACCCGATGGAGTTCCGCATCCTCAATGCCTATCGCGACGGTGACATGAAGGCGCATCGGCGCGTGGCGAAGAACACCGCGCTGATCGAATGCGTGCAGGTCGCGGCGGAGAAAGCCCGCTGGCCGCTCTCGGAAGAGGCGAAGCGCCAGTCCTCGCTGGCGGGCGGCGGCGGGGCGCGTGCGGAAATCCCCGCGACACCCATCGACGAGAATGGCCGGATCGGCCGGCCGGAAACACGCAACGGCCGTTCCACGCAAACCCTTCCGGCGGGAACCATGCGCATCCCCATGACCCGGCAGCCGATCATGGAAGGCTCGACCGAAAACCGCGCCAGGCCGCCGGCCGTTCCGCAATACGAGCCCTATCGTCCTGCGGCCGCACCACCGCCTCCGGCCTCCCAGCCGCCGCCGCCACCCGCGCCTCATCTACCTGCCGCCGGCCCGGCCTCCCAGCATGGCGCGCATCGTTTCTCCTCGGTTTTCGGCACAAGGAGGCGATGAGATGGCCCGTTTCCGTGGGCGCGGCATGGCGTCCGTCAATTACCCGATCGGCATGAATCTCGGCGGCGATCCCAGCCAGGCGCTGATCCATTCGAACCCCGATGGCAAGTTCACCGTGGCGCTCTCAGCCATCGATCTCGGCCAGGGCATGAAGCAGGTGACCCGGCAGGTGGCGGCGGAGACGCTCGGCGTGCCGATCGAGGATGTCTATGTCGACACCGCCGACAGCGATACCGGCCCGCATGACATGGGCTCCTTTGCCTCGCGCGGCACGCATCGGATGGGCAATGCGGTCATCGCCGCGGCCCGCGAGGCGAGGGGCGTGCTGCTCGATGCCGCGGCCGAGGAGCTGGAGGTGAACGCGGCCGATCTCGTGACGGACGGCAAGGGCAACATCCATGTGAAGGGCGCGCCCTCGCGCGCGATCACGGTGCGGGCCACGGCGCAGGCCGCGCAGTTCAAGCAGGGCAAGACCATTGCCGGGCGGGGCATCTTCCTCATCCCGCTCTCGTCCGTCGATCCCGAAACCGGCGAGATGAACCCCAACACGGCCTTCGCCCATGCCTGCCTCGTGGCGGATGTGGAGGTGGATGACGAGACGGGCGAGGTCACCGTGCTCGGCATGAATTCGGCCTATGAGCTCGGCCGCGTCATCAACCCGAAAATGGTGGAGCAGCAGCTCGTGGGCGGCGCCTGGATGGGGTTGAGCCATGCGCTCTATGAAACGCCCGAGCCCTATTACCCCAACCCCGATCACGGTCCGCGCGATTTCAACGAATACCTGATGCCCGGTCCGGGCGACATCGCGCCCTATTCGATCGCCATTCTCGAGCGCCCCGCGCCCGATGGCCCTTTCGGCGGCAAGGGGCCGGGTGAAATGTGCGCGAACCCCGTTCTGCCGGCCATCGCCAATGCCGTCTACAACGCGGTCGGCGTGCGCGTGAACGAGCTGCCGATCACGCCCGAGAAGATCCTGCGCGGCATCAAGGCGAATGGCGGCGCGAAGCCGCAACAGCGTCGTGGCGGAGCGCTCTGAGCCATGAGCCCTGAATCATGACGATCCGCGCGCTCCCCAACGGTCTTTCGAGCCCCGAAGCCCTCTCGGAAGCCCTGCGCGCGGCCTATTACCTCGCGGATGACGGCATCGCGACCGCCGCGTTCCTCGCGCTCGCGCTTGGCAAGCCGCTGCTGCTGGAAGGCGCGCCGGGCGTCGGCAAGACCGAGGCCGCGAAGGCGCTTTCCGGCATTCTCGGGCGGCAATTGATCCGCCTCCAGTGCTTCGAGGGGATCGATGCCAGCGCCGCACTCTATGAGTGGAACTATCCGCGCCAGATGCTCGCGATCCGGCAGGCGCGGGAAGGCGAGAGCGCCGATCTCTACCGCGACGATTTCCTGATCGAGCGGCCGATGCTCACCGCCCTGCGGCGACCGGAATCGACGGTCCTGCTCATCGACGAGATCGACCGTTCCGACCATGAATTCGAGGCCTTCCTGCTGGAATTCCTCTCGGATTTCTCGATCTCCATCCCCGAGCGCGGAACCTTGCGCGCCGCCGAGCGTCCCGTGGTGATCCTCACCTCGAACCGCACGCGAGACCTCCATGAGGCGCTCCGGCGCCGCTGCATCTACCATTACATCGCCTACCCCGAACCCCAGCGCGAGGCGGCGATCATCATGCTGCGCTCCTCGGCCGTGGCGGAGGGAACCGCGCGGGCCGTGGTGCGCGCCGTGGGCCTGTTGCGGCAGGAGCCGCTCACCAAGCCGCCGGGCGTGGCCGAAGCCGTGGATTGGGCGGAGGCCGCGACCGCGCTTGCCCGCACGGGTGCGCCCTGGCCGGATGCCTTCCGGCGCTCCATCGGAGCGGCCTTGAAGGACGAGGAGGATCTCGCCTTCCTCCGGTCCCGGCTCGATTCCTTCATCGCGCCGGTGGCGGCATGAGCGGGTCGGTTCTCCCTGCGGCATCACGCCCCTTCGTGGCCTTCCCGGCCTTGCTGCGGGAGCACGGCTTCGCTGTCTCGCCTGACCAGACCATCACGTTCCTCGAGGCGGTCACCGTTCTCGGCCCCCGCTCGCTGGAGCAGGTGCGGCAGGCCGCCTGGGCCACGCTCGCGCCGCAGCCGCAGCAGCGCGAAACCTTCGATGCCCTGTTCGATTTCCATTTCCTCGGCGGTGTCGCCGAACCGGGCGAGGCAGATGATTGGCAGCCCGACGACGAGATGAACGTTCAGGAGGAGGCGGGCAGCCGCGAAATCCTCATCGGCGAGAACGTCAACGAAACGGGCCAGCAGGCGATCGAAGCCGAGGCCCTGGCGATCCGCGCGCTGCGGCCGCCGGATGCGGGCGATGTTCTCGCCCGTTTCGCACGGGATCTGCCGGCGGCGCTTCCCCGCCGGCGCGGCTATCGGTTCCGGCGGGCACGGCGCGGGGCCTCGATCGATCTCGCCCGCAGCCTGCGTGCCGCGATCCGCACCGATGGCGATGTGATGCGGCTCACCCGTCGCCGGCGCGCGAGCCGGCCCCGGCCGGTTCTCCTGTTGATCGACGTCTCCGGCTCGATGAAGAGCCGCACCGATGCCAATCTCGCGCTGGCGCATGTCATCGTGCAGAGCGCGCCGCGGGTCGAGGTCTTCACCTTCGGCACACGCCTCACACGGGTCACGCGGGCGCTGAAACTGCGCAACCGCGAGCAGGCGCTCGCGCAAGCCTCGGGGCTGGTGGCGGATTGGGATGGCGGCACGCGCATCGGGGATGCGCTGGCGGCGTTCCTTGCCGTGCCGCGTTTCGCCGGCTATGCGCGCGGCGCGGTGGTGGCGATCCTCTCGGACGGGCTCGAACGCGGCGACCCCGGCGCGATGATCGCCGCCGCGCGGCGGCTCGCGGCGCGCGCCTTCCGCATCGACTGGTTCTCGCCGCTGGCGGCGGACCCGGATTACCAGCCGCAGACGGAAGCCCTCGCGGCGATCCGCCCGATGCTTGCCTCGCTCTCCAACGGCAATTCCACCGCCGCGATCTGTCGGCATCTGCTCTCGCTCGGGCAGGGCGAGCCGATGCTGCGGGGGAGGGCGGCATGATCGACGCCCATTTCCATATCTGGCGACAGGCCGATCTGCCCTGGCTTTCGGGGCCCATGCAGCCGCGCATCTTCGGGCCCTACGAGCCGATCCGCCGGGATTACCCGATCGAGGAATATCTGGCCGACGCCGCCGCCGCCGGCATCACCGGCGCGGTCTATGTGCAGGCGAACTGGGCGCCGGCGCGCGCGCTGGATGAGGTGCGCTTCGTGGCGGAATCGGCAAAGCGCGCGGGGTTCCCGGTCGGCATCGTCGCCTATGCCGACATGCTCGCCGAGGATATCCGCCCCCAATGTGAAGCGTTGGCCAGGGAGCCCTCCGTGCGCGGCGTGCGGATGCAAATCCACTGGCACGAAAACCCGCTCTACCGCTTCGCATCCGGCCCCGATCTCGCCCGTGATCCGGTTCTCCAGCGCAATGTCGCGCGGCTCGCGGATCATGGCTGGAGCTTCGATCTGCAGGTCTTCGCGGGGCAGATGGCGGGCGCAGCGGAACTCGCGGCCGCCTGCCCGAAGGTCACCTTCGTGCTCCAGCATGCGGGGATGCTCGAAGACCTGTCGGAAGCGGGCATCGCCGAGTGGCGTTCGGGCATGATGCTTCTCGCGAAGCAACCGAATGTCGTGAGCAAGCTCTCGGGCCTCGGCACCTTCCTGCGCCGGAACGAGCCGGCGCATATCGCCTTCATTGCGCGCGAGACGATTGCGATGTTCGGCGCCGGGCGCTGCCTCTTTGGCTCGAACTTCCCGATCGAGAAGCTCTGGACGACCTATGCCGAGCTGATCGCCGCCCATCGCGCGGCGGTGGCGTCGCTTTCGGAGGCCGAGCAGGCGCAGATTTTCGCGGGCGCCGCCCGCCAGACCTACAAGCTGACATAACGAGGAGGAACTCCCCATGCCGCTGGAAATCAAGGTGCTCGATTATGGCGATATCGAGCTTGAATCGAGCTTCCTCGTGCTGGGTCGCGGCTGCGGCCAGCGCAAGCGCACCTATACCTACGGCTTCCTGATCCTCGGCGGGCCCTGGCCCGTGGTGGTCGATACCGGCTATCGCCACAACCAGATCATGGAAAGCCTCGGCATGCGGGGCCTGCAATTCCACGAGAACATGATCGAGAACCAGCTGATGAAACACGGCGTGCGCATGGGTGATGTGCGCTACGTGGCGCATACGCATCTGCATATCGACCATGCCGGCAAGGACGAGCTCTTCCCGATGAACACCACGGTGATCATCAACCGGCGCGAACTCGAATATTCCGTCTCGGGGCTGATGCATCCGCAATATCCGGCACCGGACATCAAGCACCTGATCGACCGGCTGCACACGAAGCACGCGCTCCGGCTCGA
Source organism: Methylobacterium sp. (assembly GCA_020252645.1). Lineage (GTDB taxonomy): Bacteria > Pseudomonadota > Alphaproteobacteria > Rhizobiales > Beijerinckiaceae > Rhabdaerophilum. The sequence goes on from JADCCN010000016.1 coordinate 40,955, forward strand.
GGATCTCGAACTCACGGGCATGATCGAACTCTTCCCCGGCTGCTATCTCGAGGCGGCGGGTGCCCATACCGAGGGCTCGATGAACATCCATGTCGATACCGCCGAGGGTCGCGCCACGATCTGCGGTGACGTGATCTATGATTTCAACGACCAGATCGTGGACCCTTATCACGAAATCCACGCCGACGAGCCGCGTGTCACCGGCAATCACGGCACCACGAAAAGGCAGGAAAAGGCGGCCATCAAGAAGCTGCTGAACGGTTCGCGCTTCCTGCTGCCGGTGCATGACAAGCCCGCGAGGATCGAGGCGGGGCAGGTGGTGGGCCGGCTCGACATGGCCGTGCCCGGCCCGCTCACGCAGAGCGTGCCGAAGCGCAACTGGTTCCCGGTCTGACGTCGCATCCTGATCTGGCGGACGAAAACCGATGGTGGAGGAAAGCCGATGGTGGAGGAAAGACCATGACGACGCATGTCGCGCTTGATCCGGCTTTTGCCGAACTCGTGGACCTCTGGGCTCCGGTCCGCCAGATCGGCACCGGCTTCCAGTTCACCGAAGGCCCGATCTGGCATCCGAAGGATCATTACCTCCTGTTCTCGGACATGCCGGGCGATGTGCGCCGCCGCTGGGACCGCGCGGGCGTCACCGAGGTGATGCGCCCGGCGAACAAATGCAACGGCATGACCTATGATGCCGACCTGAACCTCATCATCTGCGAGCATGCGACCTCGACCCTCGTGCGCGAACGCGCCGATGGCCGCCGCGAGGTGCTCGCCTCCCATTTCGATGGCCGCGAACTCAACAGCCCCAACGATGTCGTCGTGAAGAGCGACGGTGCGATCTATTTCTCCGATCCCTGGTATGGCCGCATGCCGGTCTATGGCGTGGAACGGCCGCGGCAACTCGGGTTTCAGGGCGTCTATCGCATTGCGCCCGGTGGCGGGCCGCCGCAATTGCTGGTGGAACGCATGCTGTTCGACCAGCCCAACGGGTTGTGTTTCTGCCCCGACGAGAGCAGGCTCTACGTCAACGATACGGTGCAGCACGTCATCCGCGTCTTCGATGTGAAGGCGGATGGAAGGCTGGCCAATGGCCGCATCTTCGCCTCAGGCATCGTGTCGGCCAGCGAGCCCGGCGTGCCGGATGGCATGAAATGCGACCTTTTCGGCAATGTCTGGGTCTGCGGGCCGGGCGGCGTCTGGGTCTATGCGCCGGATGGGCGGCTCATCGGCAAGCTGCGTGTGCCTGAACTCGTCGGCAACCTCACCTGGGGCGGGCCGGATTTCCGCACCCTGTTCCTCACCGCCACGCATTCGGTCTATGCGGTCGAGACGAAGGTGGGGCCGCGCAGCGAGCCCTATATGCGGCAAGCCGCGAGCGGCCGCGCCTCCGCGCCGCAGGCCGGGGCGAGCATCGGCCGGAACGGCGCGAAGAAGGCCGCACCGGGCTATTCGCTCGATCCCTCCCGCTGTGCGCTGATCATCCAGGACATGCAGAACGATGTGGTGATGGAGGGCGGTGCCTTCGCTTCCTCCGGCTCCCCCGTCCATTGCCGCGAGCAGAACGCCATCGGCAATGCCGCGCGCCTCGCAACGGCGGCAAGGCAGCGCGGAATTCCCGTCATCCATGTCTGGTTCGTGGTGGAGCCGGGCTGCCCCGGCGTGACGATGAACGCGCCGCTCTTCGAGGGCCTCGCCGATGCGCGCGCGCTGGTGCGAGGCAGCTGGGGCGTGGCACCCGTGCCGGGGCTCGAGGCCCAGACCGGCGATCATGTCGTCGAGAAGCAGCGCATGAGCGCCTGGGAGGGCACGCGGCTCGAAACCGTGCTGAAGGCGCTGAAGCGCGACATCGTGATCGTCACCGGCGCATGGACCAACATGTCGATCGAGCACACATCGCGCACGGGCGCGGACAAGGGCTATTTCATGGTCGTGCCGGAGGATTGCTGCTCCACCATGAATGCCGAATGGCACACCGCCTCGGTGAACTACGCGTTGCAGAATGTCGCGGTCATCACCGATGCCGATGCCCTGATCGGCGCATGGGGCCTGAGCCCGGGGCGGGAACAGACCTGAGAGAAGCAGGTGGCCCGCGCCCGGCCATCGCAACTCTTCGGGCTTTTCTTTTCTCTTCGCGGTTTTCTTTCGATCAACGGCATATGCCTGATCGCATGAGATCGGTCTGCGGCGGCACCCGGCCCGTCCCGCTCCGCAAAGGAGGTCTTGAGCGCCTCTTCAAGAGCATTTTTTCGATCAACAACAAAAACAGAGAGTGGTCGATCTGATGAGTTCAGATCGATCGCTCCAGAGCATTTTCCGGTCAAGTGGATACCGGTTGAGGTCGTGTCCCAGTTCATGGTGTAGCTTCTGACCACTGACCGCTTTGGGATTGGCCCGGGCGGGTTGATGTCAGGCGGCCACAGCGGGCATGCTGACGAGGGGATCATCGCTCATTGTGGCCAGAGTTTCCA
>JADCCN010000017.1 GCA_020252645.1 Methylobacterium sp.
ACGCCATGCGCCAACGGGAAAAACGGCGCGATCCGAGCCATTTGCCGCTCGCTCAACAAAAACAACCCGCTCATCAGAACCTCCTCGAAAGGGACTCTGAATCACATTCGTTCGCTGATTAATAGGCCCTGATCCTAGAGCGGTCGATCTGACTCGATCAGATCGACCGCCCTAGAGGCAAGCAATCAAAACCAGCACGGCCGACATGGGGGCGCAATCCGGCCACCGGATACCAGGCCCGCATCGAGCCTCAGACGGCGGATCCGGGCCGCCTGAACCGCGACAGGTCGAGCCCTTCGATGCCGAAAGGGTTCACCGCACGCTGGCGGCTGTTGAGCCGGTGCAAGAATCCGTATTCCTCGCCAGTTTCCCCTCCGGCATGGCCGACAAGGCCGTTGATGACCGCATCAGGCAAGCGCGCGACGGGGGCCTTGTTCCGCAGATCATCGGCGAACACATGCCGTAACGAGTGATACGTCAATTCAGGCCGGTCACTTCCATGCTTATCGAGCGGCCGATTGAGCCATCGGCCAATGTTCCTGGAAAGCCTCCCCCGAGAGGACTGGAGCTTCGGGAACATGCCATGAAATGCATCCACGATTGCCAGTTTTTTCCATTTTCATAGCCGGACGGCGGAAGCTGTTGTGCTCAATCGGCAAAAAACAGCAATTTATGGCAAAGATGGAGCGGGTAGCGGGAATCGAACCCGCGCGTTCAGCTTGGGAAGCTGACAGGCTGCCATTACATCATACCCGCGACCTGCTTCCTCATAGGCCGGGAGCGCATCGGATTTCAAGACCTGCGATGCGGTTCCGTTTTCGCCGGGGAAACCGGCGGTTGCTGTCTCGACAGTCTCGGATTGCGGCTCCAGAGCATTTTTTCGATTCGACCGAATGAGATCGGATGGTCTGTCTCTCTGGTTTTTTCGCATTTTCTTCACGCGAACCGGAATCCAGCCCCGCCTTCGCGGGGGCATGCTTCGCTTGAAAATGCTTCTTTCTTTGTCTGATCGCATTTTCTTCACGCGAACCGGAATCCATCCCCGCCTTCGCGAGGGACATGCTTCGCTTGAAAATGCTTCTTTCTTTGTCTGATCGCATTTTCTTCACGCGAACCGGTTCCCACTTCGCTTGAAAATGCTCTAACTCTCGGGCAAAAGCCCAGCTAGCGAGCGAGCCACCATGAACATGCTGAAAACTCTCGTCGATCACCCGCTGACCGAGCGCGTGGTGGTGACGCTCATCGTGCTCAATGCGATCACCCTTGGGCTCGAGACCAGCCCGACCATGATGGAAGACCATGGCCGGCTGCTGCAGATGCTCGACACGATCATCCTCTGGGTCTTCGTGGCGGAATTGCTCGCGCGGCTCGCGGTGAGGAAAGCAGCCTTTTTCCGCGACCCCTGGAACATCTTCGATGTGATCGTCATCGGCATCGCACTGCTGCCGGCCACCGGCGCGCTTTCGGTGCTGCGCTCCTTGCGCGTTCTGCGCCTGCTGCGCCTCGTCACCGCCATCCCGTCGCTGAAGCGGGTTGTGAGCGGCCTCATCGGGGCCATCCCCGGCATGGGGTCGATCATCCTGCTGACGGCGCTGGTTTATTACGTCTATGCCGTGATGGGCACGAAGCTCTTCGGAGCCACCTCGCCGGAGCAGTTCGGCTCGCTCGGGGCTACGACATATACCCTCTTCCAGATCATGACCTTCGATGACTGGTCGGGCGGCGTCGCCAAGCCCCTGCTCGAAAAGCACGGCTACGCGATGATCTATATCGTGACCTTCATCCTTCTCTCCGCCTTCATGATGCTGAACCTGTTCATCGGTGTCGTGGTCAGTGCCCTCGATGACGAGAAAACGGCCGCCGATCCGCGCACGCTGCTGCATGACCCGCGCGAGATGACGCAGGTGGCCGAAGAATTGCGTGCGTTGCGGGCGGAGATCGCCGAATTGCGGCGGGAGAGATCCGGAAGCTAGAGCATGCTGTGAAAAACCGGATTCCACTTTTTCACAGCATGCTCTAGTCGATGAAATGCTTCGAAAGCTTCAGGCCCTGCGCCTGGTAGTTCGAGGCCTTCTCGCGGCCATAAAGAGCGCGCGGCAATTCGGCCATGCGCTCGTAGATCAGGCGGCCGACCACCTGCCCGTCCTCCAGGATGAACGGCACATCGCGTGAGCGCACTTCCAGCACACCGCGCGCGCCCGCCCCGCCTGCCTCGGCATGGCCGAAACCGGGATCGAAAAAGCCCGCATAATGCACGCGGAACTCGCCCACGCCGGCATCGAAGGGCACCATTTCCGCCGCGTGATCCGGCGGCACATGCACAGCTTGCTTGGAGGCAAGAATGTAGAACTCGTTGGGGTCGAGGATGAGTTCGCGCCGCCCCGAGAGATGGATCGGCTCCCAGAAATCCGCCTTGCGATAGGCTCCCGGCCGATCGACATCCACGAGGCCCGTATGGCGCTTGCCGCGATAGCCAACGAGGCCGAGGCGGTCGAAGCCGGAGAGGTCGACCGAGAGCGCCACGCCATCCCGGATCAGCGCGGCATCCTGGTCCACAAGCCGCGCGCGCTGGTGAAGGGCGAGCAGCGCCCGGTCATCCACACGGGTATCGCCCCGCCGGAATCGAATCTGCGACAGGCGCGAGCCGGTGCGCACAAGAACCGGGAAGGTGCGCGGCGAAATCTCCGCGAAGACCGGGCCGCAATAGCCCGCCGCGATGGCATCGAAGGCAGCGGCATGGTCGACGATCACGCGCGTGAAGACATCGAGCCGGCCGGTGGAGCTTTTGGGGTTCGCGCTGGCTGAAACCTTTTCCGGCAAGGCCAGCGTCTCCAGCACCTCGGCGATATAGACGCAGCCCGTCTCCAGCACCGCGCCGGCCGTCAGGTCGATCTCATGGAGCGCGTAATGGGCGATGCGTTCGGCCACCGAGCCATTCGCGCCCGGCAGGAAGCTCGCGCGAATGCGCCAGGCCCGTCTGCCCAGCCTGAGATCGAGGCTCGCGGGCTGGATCTGCCCATCGGCCAGCGGAATGGCAGGGCGGATAGCGCCCTCGGCGAGGAGCGTCTCGATCATCCCGTCGGAATAGATCCCGGGCCGATACGCTGCGGCCGGAACCCTGTTGCCCGCCGAAGCCTGCGCCGCCAAGGGCTCCTCCTCCATCCAGACCTCATCGGCTAGAGGATGCGCCCCTGCGCGGCAATACGATGCCGGGATTGTCCACGGATTTCATTGACGTTCGTCGCGACTGGGCCCATCTTGCGGCCTTTCCCGCCACCCAGAGGAGCAAGCTCGCCGTGTATCGCGCGGTTACCGAAGGCATCGAGGTCATCGTCCACCCCGCATTCGAGCCGGAACGGTCCAACCCGAAGGAAGGCACCTATTTCTGGTCCTATGCCATCCGCATCCGCAATCTCGGCGAGGTGACGGTGCAGTTGCGCGCGCGCCACTGGGAAATCACCGACGCCAATGGCCGCGTGGAGCATGTCCGCGGCCCGGGCGTTGTGGGAGAACAGCCGATCCTGAAACCGGGCGAGAGCTTCAATTACTCGTCCGGCTGCCCGCTCACCACCAGCCAGGGCATGATGGTTGGCCGCTACGAGATGGTGGCGAGCGACGGCCGCAGGCTGCTGGTCGAGATCCCGGCCTTCTCGCTGGACATGCCGGATGCCCGGCGCGTCATGCACTAGAGCATGATGTGTTCAGACGGAAGCACATCATGCTCTTATCTTGTTGTTATCGCATGTTTTTTGTGAAAAATCGGATTCCACTTTTTCACAGCATGCTCGAAGAAGCGAGCGGCATGCATTTTTCCCGGTCGCATTTCTCAACGCGAACCCGCTTCCACCTCGCTTGAAAATGCTCCGAGCCGATACTTGCGCGAGCAGAATTCGCAGGTGATGGCGATCTGCCCGTCATGCTCGCGCATGTCCAAAAGGTCCTCGGGCGGGAATTGCGCGAGCATCTGGCGGATCTTCGCCTCCGAACAGCGGCACTGGTCGGCGATCGCCAGCGGGTTCTGCACGGTGACGCCGTGCTCGTTGAAAAGACGGTAGAGCAACCGGTCAAGACCGAGCGCGGGGTCCACGAGTTCGAGATCCTCGGTGGTCTCGACAAGGCTGCGCGCCTCCACCCAGGCATCATCCTCCGCCACCTCGTGCTTCGGCGTGCCGGCCGGCGCATCGCCGGGGTCGAGATCGGCCACGCGCATCCGCTCCGGCGCCTGCGGCAGGAACTGCGCGAGAATGCCGCCCGCGCGCCAGCGCTGGCGACGGGTGCCGGCGATCATCACCTGCTCTTCGGCCACTGCGAGGCGGATAACGGAGGGAATCTGCTCGGATTGCCGGAAATACTGCATCGCGGCAGCTTCAAGCCCCTTCCCGTCGAGGCCGACAATGCCCTGATAGCGCGATTGCAAGGCTGTCTGCTCGATGGTGAAGCCGAGATAGCCCGGCCCGAGCAATTGCCCCTCGCTGGCATTTGCCGGCAGCTTCTCCACCGCTTCCGCATCGAAACGCGCATAGGCGCGCATGTCGGCGGGCGTGGAGAAATCCACGACGAGCATGGAAACCGGGCCTTCGCTCTTCGTCTGCAACTGGAAGCGGCCGTCGAATTTCAGCGAAGAGCCCATCAAGGCCGTCAGCGCGATGGCTTGCGCGAGAAGGCGCTCCACCTTCGGCGGATAGACATGGCGCGCGAGGATTTCGTCGAGCACCTTGCCGAGCCGCACCGAGCGGCCGCGCGTATCCAGCGCCTCCACCCGGAAGGGCAGAACAATGTCATCCGCGCCGAGCGGCAGGGAGAAGGGCTGGCCCTCTCCCATCAGCCGAGGCTCGCGCCGTAGCACCAGGCGAGCACGCTCTTCTGCGCGTGCAGGCGGTTCTCGGCCTCGTCGAACACCACGGATTGCGGCCCGTCGATCACCTCGTTGGTGACCTCCTCGCCACGCTTCGCCGGCAGGCAATGCATGAAGACCGCTTCCGGCGCCCCGGCCATGAGACGGCTGTTCACCTGATAGGGTTTCAGCAGGTTGTGGCGGCGGCCGCCATCAGTATCGCCCAGCGACACCCAGCTGTCGGTGATGACGCAATCCGCGCCCTTCACCGCCTCGGCGGGATCACGCAGAAGCGTGAGTTTGGCACCATTGGCCCTGCCCCATTCGATCAGGTCATCGGGCGGGGAAAGCTCGGCCGGGCTTGCGATTTTCATCGCGAAACCCAGGCGGGCAGCGGCGTGAACCCAGGAGCGCAGCACATTGTTCATGTCGCCCGTCCAGGCGATCATGCGCCCGGCGATCGGCCCCCGGTGCTCCTCGAAGGTCAGCACATCCGCCATCACCTGGCAGGGATGCGAGGTTTTCGTCAGACCGTTGATCACGGGCACGGTCGCGTGTTCCGCGAGTTCCTTCAGCTGGGCGTGGCTGAGAATGCGGATCATGATGCCGTCGACATAGCGCGAAAGCACGCGCGCGGTATCGGCGATGGTCTCGCGCTCGCCAAGCTCGATTTCCTTGCCCGTGACCATGATGGACTGCCCGCCGAGTTCGCGGATGCCGACATCGAAGCTCATGCGCGTGCGCAAGGAGGGCTGCTCGAAGATCATCGCGATCTTCTTGCCCTTGAGGATCTTGTCCGCCTCGCGCGGGTTGCGGCGGCGGGCCTTGAGCGCCTTCGCCTGCTCCACAAGGGCGCGGATGGTGGCCGAATCGAGATCGGAAAGATCAATGAAATGCCGGAAGCCGGAAGGAAGCTTGGTTTGTGTCATGGGATCACGAAAAAAGGGGATCGGCCCCCGCATGGCGACGGGGGCCCGGAGGCGAGAGGCTCAGGCCGCGTTGCTGGATTTCTGCGCGAAGGCGCTGGCCGCGCGCTCGATGGCCTCGGTCGCGCATCGCACTTCCTCCTCGCCGATGATGAGCGGCGGAAGGAGGCGCACCACGTTGTCACCCGCGCCCACAGTCAGCAGGCCCTCGTTGCGCAAAGCCGCCACGAATTCCGTGTTCGGCACCTGCATCTTGAGGCCCATCAGCAGGCCGGAGCCGCGCACCTCGGCGATCACGCCGGGGAAACGGTCCTTGAGCTCGGCGAGGCGCTGCGAGAGGCGCAGCGACATCTGCTGCACATTCTCGAGGAAGCCCGGCGCGGTGACGACATCGAGCACCGCATTGCCCACGGCCATGGCGAGCGGGTTGCCGCCATAGGTGGAACCATGCGTGCCCGCGACCATGCCCTTGCCGGCCTCGCGCGTGGCGAGGCAGGCGCCCATGGGAAAGCCGCCGCCAATGCCCTTCGCAACAGCCATGATGTCGGGCGTGATGCCCGACCATTCATGCGCGAAGAGCTTGCCTGAACGGCCGACCCCGCTCTGCACTTCATCCAGCACGAGGAGGATGCCGTGCTTGTCGCAGAGTTCGCGCAAGCCCCGCATGCATTGCGGCGGAACGGGCCGCACACCGCCCTCGCCCTGCACCGGCTCGATGAGAATGCCGGCGGTCTCGGGGCCGATGGCGGCCTCCATCGCCTTGTGATCCCCGAAGGCCACCTGATCGAAGCCCTCGACCGGAGGGCCGAAGCCTTCGAGATATTTCTTCTGCCCGCCCGCCGCGATCGTCGCGAGGGTGCGGCCGTGGAAGGCGCCCTCGAAGGTGATGAGCCGATAGCGCTCGGGATTGCCGTTCGCCGCGTGATATTTCCGCGCCATCTTGATGGCGCATTCCAGCGCTTCCGCGCCGGAATTGGTGAAGAACACCACATCCGCGAAGGTGAGTTCCGTCAGCCGTCGCGCGAGCCGCTCGCCTTCGGGAATCCGGTAGACATTCGAGACATGCCAGAGCTTGCCGGCCTGCTCGGTCAGCGCGTTCACGAGATGCGGATGCGCATGGCCCGCGACATTCACCGCGACGCCCGCCGCGAAATCGAGATAGCGCCGCCCGTCGGTCGAAGTCAGCCACGCTCCGTTCCCTCGCTCGAAGGCCAGTTCCGCGCGCGCATAGGTCGGCAGCAATGCCGATTGCGTGTTCGGTTCGACCTTGGGGACGCCGCCCGGGGCGCTCTTGAGGGAAGTGTTCATGGCGATCCTGACCGGAGGTCCTCTCTCCTGAAGTTGATGCCGGAAGGCTTGTGCGAAAAAAGAACGCCGCCCGGCTCGGGCGGCTTTCCTCTGAGGCTGTGTCAGCGATTTCCCCAGAAAAGTCAAGATTTACCCCCATAACGAACTGCTTTCCGTGGTGCTGCTCATGGCATCTTGCCGGCATGGAGAGGCGGGGCTGATGTTCCCGCCGCACCAGATCGCTGTTGAAAACGGAGAAGTTCTGCCTGCAGGTGCTCAACAAGGAGACCCGGAAGCGTCTAGGGTGATTTCAACGACAGATGGGGAGGGCGGGGCGTTCTGAACGTCCCCTGCCCCATCGGGTTCACGAGTATCAGTCACGTTCAGGCAGAGTTTTCGTCACCTCGCAAAGCGGCATGCGCGAGGTCGGCCAAGGATTCTCCCTAGAAGGCGAGGAGGCATGGATGTCCTGGGATGACGGTCGGATCGAACGGCTGAAGAAGCTGTGGTCGGACGGGTTGAGTGCCAGCCAGATCGCGGCGGAGCTCGGCGGTGTCACGCGCAATGCGGTCATCGGCAAGGTGCATCGCCTCGGCCTTTCCGGCCGCGCGAAATCGAAGCCGGCCACGGTTGCCCGCCCGCGGGCGAAGACCACCATGAAGCAGGCGCGCATTCCCGTCGCCACCACGCGCGGCAATCTCGCGGTGATCGAGATGGTCGAGACCGAGGTGGAGGTGATCCGGAAGCCGGCCGAGGTGGTGATGATCCCGCTCTCGCGGCGCATTTCGATCATGGAACTGCGCGAAGGGCTGTGCAAATGGCCGATGGGCGATCCGCTCGATGGTGGTTTTGCCTATTGCGGCGCGGATTCGGGGGTGGGCAAGGTCTATTGCGACGCGCATTGCCGCATCGCCTACCAGCCGCAGAATGATCGCCGCCGCTCGGGCTGAAGCGCGCGACATCGCTGGAATTTCAAAGGGGAGCGCAAGCCCCGTTCCTTGTCGCAGGAAGCTCTACACGCCGAAGGTCTCGTCGAAGGCGTAACCCGTGCCGCGCACGGTGCGGATCGGGTCCTTCTGGCCCCGTCGCGTCACGGCTTTCCGCAGGCGACCGACATGCACATCCACGGTGCGCTCGTCGATAAAGGCGTCACGGCCCCAGACGCCATCGAGAAGCTGGCTGCGCGAATAGACCCGCCCCGGATTTTGCATCAGGAATTCCAGCAGGCGGAATTCCGTGGGCCCGAGATGCAGCTCCTTCCCCGCGCGATGCACGCGCTTCGCGCGGCGATCCACCAGCAGATCGCCGAGTTCCAGCCGATCGGAGAGATGATCCGGCTTGGTGCGGCGCAGGAGCGCGTTCACCCGCGCCATCAGTTCCGGCACGGAGAAGGGCTTCACGATGTAATCATCCGCCCCCGTCTCGAGGCCGCGGACACGATCCGTTTCCTCGCCGCGCGCGGTGAGCATGATGACCGGCAGGCGCGCGGTTTCCTTGCGGGAGCGCAGCCTGCGGCAGATCTCGATGCCCGAGAGGCCGGGCATCATCCAGTCGAGCAGGAGAAGATCCGGCGGGTCTTCCTTGAGGCGCAGATCGGCTTCGTCGCCGCGCGCCACATGCTCCACGGCGAAGCCCTCCGCCTCGAGATTGTAGCGCAGGAGAACCGCCAGCGCCTCCTCGTCCTCGGCGATCAGCACGCGCAGGGTCATGGCGTCACTCCGCCTTCAGGCCCTTGGTGTAATGCGTGTCCTCCGCCTTGGGGCGCGGACCCGCGAGCGGCTCGCCGGTCTCGACGAGATGCACCGTCTCGGCGATATTGGTCGCATGGTCGCCCACGCGCTCGACATTCTTGGCGATGAACAGGAGATGCGCGCAATAGGTGATCGCGCGGGGGTCTTCCATCATGTAGGTCAGCAATTCGCGGAAGAGCGAGTTATGCAGCGCATCGATCTCGCCATCCCGCAGCCAGACCTCGCGGGCGAGATCCGGCCGGTTCTGGGAATAGCTGTCGAGCACGAGCTTCAATTGCTCCTGGACCATGCGCGCCATGTTCTGGATGCCGGAAAGCGTGCGTGTGCCGATCATGGTGGAATCCATGGCGCGGACGCGCTTGCCGATGTTCTTGAACAGGTCGCCGATGCGCTCGATGTCGCCGGCGATGCGCACCGTGCCCATCACGGCGCGCAGGTCATTCGCCATGGGCTGGCGCTTCGCGATGAAGACGACCGCGAGATCCTCGATCTCCTGCTGGAGCATATCGAGGGCCTTGTCGCGCTGCACCACGACCTCCGCGCGGGTCTTGTCGCCCTTCACGAGCGCATCGATGGATTCGACCAGCATCGCCTCGGCAATGCCGCCCATTTCGTTGATCTTGCGTGAGAGGACGCCGAGTTCCTCGTCGAACGCCTTGACGGTGTGATTGTTCATGGGGCTCTCCCGTCCGATCAGCCGAAGCGGCCGGTGATGTAGTTGCGCGTCAGTTCCTGGCGCGGGTTCATGAAGATCTGGTCGGTCACACCGTCCTCGATCAGCTTGCCGAGATGGAAGAAGGCCGTGCGCTGCGAGACGCGCGCGGCCTGCTGCATCGAATGCGTCACGATGACGATGGTGAAGTTCGAGCGCAGTTCGTCCATCAGTTCCTCGATCTTCGCGGTGGCGATCGGGTCGAGCGCCGAGCAGGGCTCGTCCATGAGGATCACCTCGGGCCGCACGGCGATGGCGCGGGCGATGCAGAGGCGCTGCTGCTGGCCGCCGGAGAGCGAGGTGCCGCTGTCCTTCAGCCGGTCCTTCACCTCGTCGAACAGGCTTGCCTTGCGCAGGGCACCTTCCACGATCTGGTCGAGTTCGCTCCGGTCCCGCGCAAGACCATGCAGGCGCGGGCCATAGGCCACGTTCTCGTAGATGGATTTCGGGAAGGGGTTCGGCTTCTGGAACACCATGCCCACCCGCGCGCGCAACAGCACCGGGTCAAGGCCGGGCTCGTAGATGTCGCGCCCGTCCATGCGCAGGTCACCCGTGACCCGGCAAATGGAGATGGTGTCATTCATGCGGTTGATGCAGCGCAGGAAGGTGGATTTGCCGCAGCCCGAAGGGCCGATGAAGGCCATCACGCCCTTTTCCGGCACATCGACCGACACATCCTTCAGCGCGTGCTTGTCGCCGTAATGGACGTTGACGTTGCGCGCGGTGATCTTCACCCGCGGGCCTTCGCTGGTCTCGGGCGTGGCTGGAATGGTGGCGGTCTCGTTCATGGGGCGTCCTCGAAACGCGAGAAGGGAAAAGGCCGGCTCACCAGCGGCGCTCGAACATGCGCCGCAGGATGACCGCGGCCGCGTTCATCACGAGCAGGAAGCCCAAGAGCACGATGATCGCGCCCGCCGTGCGGGACTGGAAGGCGAGTTCCGGCAGATCGGACCACAGGAAGATCTGCACCGGCAGAACCGTCGCAGCCTCGGTGATCGCGCCGGGAATATCGACGATGAAGGCGACCATGCCGATCATCAGCAGCGGCGCGGTCTCGCCAAGCGCATGCGCCATGCCGATGATGGTGCCGGTCATGATGCCGGGCATGGCGAGCGGCAGGACATGGTGGAACACGGCCTGCTGATGCGAGGCGCCGATGCCGAGCGCGGCCTCCTTGATGGAAGGCGGCACCGCCTTCAACGCCGCGCGGCTCGCGATGATGATGGTGGGCAGCACGAGCAGGGCCAGCACCAGACCACCCACCAGCGGTGCCGAGCGCGGCAGGTTGAAGGCATTGAGGAACACCGCGAGACCCAGAAGGCCGAACACGATGGAGGGCACGGCCGCGAGGTTGTTGATGTTCACTTCCAGAAGATCCGTGAAACGGTTCTTCGGCGCGAATTCCTCGAGATAGATCGCCGCCGCGACGCCGATCGGCACACAGAGCAGCAGCGTGACGAGCAAGGTGAGTGCCGAGCCGATGAGCGCGCCGCGAATGCCGGCGAGTTCCGGCTCGCGGCTGTCGCCATTCGTGAAGAAGCGCGCATTGAAGGCTTTCTCCGTCATGCCGCGCTGCGCGAGAGTTTCGAGCCAGGCGCTCACGGCATCATTCACGCGGCGGTTGGTTTCCGGCACGCGCAAGGTCAGCAGCGACCAATCCGTGATCAGCGAACCGGTCCGTGGCGAAACAAGAGCGATGGCCTTCGCGTCATTCGGGCCGATCTCCGTGATTTTAAGGATGCCGCCGCCGATGGACACGAACAGGCTCGGCTCGCGATCCGTCAGCGTTTCGGGCGCATTGGCGTTGGTGATGCGCGCCTGGATGGCGGCAGCCGCCTGTTCGAGTTCGTTGCGCTTGGCGTCCACGCTCGCACTTCCGCCTGCCGGCGGCAGGGTCGCAAGTTCGGCGAGCAGCGCGCGACGGCGCCCTGCGAGGAAGTTCTTGGTCTCGGCAAGCGCGGTCTGGAAGGCCGCCCCGCCATTGCGCAGGGTGATGCTGGCACCCTCGCCTTGCACTTGCAACGGCCCGGCCCCCTTGAGGCGCGTGATCAGCGTCTCGCGCTGCCGCAGGAAGAGATCGGCATCGGAAGAGAGCAGCAGCGGCATCACGCGCGTCTGGCCGATGATGCCGGGATCGGCCAGAACCGCCTTGCGCAGGTCATCCACGGCGCCGGAGGAGACCATGCTGTCGAGTGCGCGGCGCGCGCGGCGATCCATGGCTTCCGGAAACTGCGCCTGCAGGGCCGCGCGCACCAGCGCCTGGTAATCGGCGCCGCGCAGATCCGCGACATCACGCGTGCCTTTCGGATCGACGACCGCCGGGTCGAACGTGATCTGCAGCGTGGCGCGGTGCTCGAAGAACGAGGGGATGCCCTTGCGCAGGATATCGACGAGCAGGAAGCCGAGGAAGGCCGCCGTCACCAGCACGGCCAGGAGGCCCAGCGCCTTGAAGCGCGCTTCGGCGCGATAACGCTTCTTGAGGCGCGCACGCGCCTCCGCGCTGTCGAAATCGACGCCGCCGGCGGCAGGGGTCATCACGGGGGCGAGAGCCGTATCAGTCATATTGTTCCCGATATTTCCGGATGATCGCGAGCGCGATGACATTGAGCGTCAGCGTGAAGAAGAAGAGCACGAAGCCGAGGGCGAAGGCCGCCAGCGTTTTCGCGCTGTCGAATTCCTGGTCGCCGACAAGGATGGTCTTGATCTGCACGGTGAAGGTCGTCACCGCATCGAGCGGGTTGAAGGTGAGATTGGCCGCAAGGCCCGCCGCCATCACCACGATCATCGTCTCGCCCACCGCGCGGGAAATCGCGAGCATGAAGGCCGAGACGATGCCCGGCAGGGCCGCCGGCAGGATGACGCGCTTGATGGTCTCGGATTTCGTGGCCCCAAGCCCGAAGGAGCCGTCACGCAGGGATTGCGGCACGGCGGTAATCACGTCATCCGACAGCGAGGAGACGAAGGGGATGATCATCATCCCCATCACGAGGCCCGCCGCGAGCGCGCTTTCCGAGGCGACATCGAGGCCGAGTGCCTGCCCGGCGACGCGGATCAACGGGGCGATCGTGAGGGCCGCGAAGAAGCCGAGCACAACGGTGGGGATGCCCGCAAGGATTTCCAGAACCGGCTTCGCGATGGCGCGGAAGCGCGGCGAGGCGTATTCCGCCATGTAGATCGCCGCGAAAAGGCCGATCGGGCCTGCAACCAGCATGGCGATGGTCGAGATCAGCAACGTGCCCGTGAGCAGCGGCACGATGCCGAAGGCGCCCGACGAACCGCCCTGATCGGCGCGGATCGCCGTCTGCGGCGACCAATGCGTGCCGGTCAGGAATTCCACCGGCGACACGCGCTGGAAGAAGCGGAAGGTCTCGAACACCACCGAGAAAACGATGCCGACCGTGGTCAGCACGGCGATGCCCGCGCAGAGCATGAGGACGATGGAAACAAGACGCTCGAACCGGTTGCGTGCCTTGAAGTCCGGCGCGATGCGCCGCAACGCGAAAAGCAGCCCGGCCACACCCGAAGCAAGACCAAGCGCATAGATGGCGGCGATGGCGATCTGGTGCACGCTGCGCCAGGTCTCCACCGCAGCGGCCAGCGCGGAAACATCGCCGGAAACCGGCCTTCCCGCCGCCAGATCGGCGATCTGCCGCAGGGCCGCGCCGCGACGCAGCGGATCAGCCGCGAGAGCCGGATCGAGTGCTGCCAGCGCCTGCCTTTCCGCTGCGAAGCCGGTGAGGAAGGAACCGATCACGAAGACCGCGAACATCGGCAGGGCCACGATCGCCCCGGCGAGCAAGCCATGATAGGCCGGCCGCGAATGGAAGGCCGCGCCGCGCGCCCCCTCCGCCGCACGCCCGCGGGCCAGCACATAGGCAAGGCCCGACATCAGGAGCAGCAGCGAGAAATAGATGAGGCTCACGTTCGCTTCCCCGCTCGTCCTGTCACATCAAGGCCGGCCGCTCGAAACGAGGGCCGGCCGGATTGCTGCGCTCCCGCGCCAAGCTTACCTCGGAAGGCCTTCGCCGGTCATGACCTTGAGGTTCGCGACATTGGCCTGGGAATTGGCGAGCTTGTCCTTGGGAACCGGCACGAGGCCCTTCTTTTCGAGATAGCCCCCGTCACCCGCCGCGCGATTGGAAACATATTCCTGCGCGAACTTGTCAAGGCCCGGCACGACGCCGATATGGGCCTTCTTCACATAAACGAACATCTCGCGCGCCGCCGGATATTTCAGCGTGGAAATGGTTTCCTCGTTCGGCTCGACGCCGTCGAGCTTCACGCCCTGCACCTTCGAGACATTCTCCTCCAGGAAGGAATAGCCAAAGATGCCGACCGCGCCCGGGTTGGCTTCCAGCTTCTGCACGATCACGTTGTCGTTCTCGCCGGCTTCGACATAGACGCCGTCTTCGCGGATGGACTTCCAGGCCGCATCGAAAGCCTTGCGATCGGCCGCCTTCAGCGCCTTCATGGCCGGGATCTGCTCGGCGCCCGGCTCCAGGACAAGCTCGTGGAACGAGTCACGCGTGCCGGAGGTCGGCGGCGGGCCGAGCACTTCGATCGGACGGTTCGGCAGCGAGGGGTCGATCTGGCTCCAGGTCTTGTAGGGGTTCGGGATGAGCTTGCCATCCGGGCCCGGCACGTTCTTAGCGAGCGCGAGGAATACCTGCCCGCGGGTGAGCGACATCGGCGGGGTCTTCTTCGAAAAGGCGAGCGACAGGCCATCATAGCCGATCATCAGCTCGATGATATCCTTCACGTTGTTCTTCTGGCAAAGCTCGAACTCGCCCGCCTTCATGCGGCGCGAGGCATTGGTGCCATCCGGGAACTGCACGCCGACACCGTCGCAGAACAGCTTCATGCCGCCGCCGGTGCCGGTGGATTCGACAACCGGCGTCTTCACCCCGGCGGTCTTGCCGAGCTGTTCAGCCACCACCGTGGTGAAGGGATAGACAGTCGACGAACCGACGATGCGGATCTGGTCGCGGGCAGCGGCCAGGCCGGTCGAAGAAAGGAGCGCCACGGCCAGAAGGGCGGTGGAACGGAAGGTTGTCATGCGGAAATCTCCATCGTGCGGATATCGGGGGCGGTGCCGGATAAACTGAAAACTTCCGGCCAATTGACGCCCTTCTAGCGAACCGCGACGACAGAAAGATGACAGGCTTAGCGCTTGAATTTAGACGGCTTTATAAGCCGGCAGCAGGACTGTGACGATGAGTCCTGCCCTTTCGGGGCTCGCAAGCTCCAGCCGGCCGCGATGCCGCGTGACGATATGCTTGCAGATGGCGAGTCCAAGCCCGGTGCCGCCCTGCTCCCGGCTCTCGGTCGCGCTGATCCGGTAGAAGCGTTCCGTCAGGCGCGGCAGGTGTTCGGCGGCAATTCCGGGGCCGAAATCGCGCACTTCCAGCACCACCTCCCCCTCGCGGCGCGTCAGGTTCACCCGAACCCTGCCGCCAGCGCTTCCATATTTGATGGCGTTCTCGATCAGGTTCTCGACGAGGCGCACGAGTTCGTCGCGTTCCCCCGGCACCACGAAGTCGCCATCCTCCGGCAGGTCACCTTCGAGCTTCACCTTCCGCTCGGTGGCGAGCCCCCCCAGCAGATCGAAAAGATGCAGCACCAGCGGGCGCAGATCGACCGGCTCCGATGGCGGAATATGCGCCCGCATCTCGATGCGCGAGAGCGAGAGCAGGTCGTTGATGAGCCGCGTCATGCGCCGCGCCTGCTCGGCGATGATGACGAGGAAGCGCTCGCGCGCTTCGGCATCGTTCCTTGCGGGGCCCTGCAGGGTCTCGACGAATCCCAGCACGGAGGCGAGTGGCGTGCGCAGTTCATGGCTGGCATTGGCCACGAAATCCGCGCGCATCTGCTCCACGCGGCGGCTTTGCGTCGTGTCCTGGAAATGTAGCACGGCCGCGCTCGCCCGCTCGCCGCTCGCGAGCCGGCGGATGGAAACCTCGAAGCTGCGTTCCACCGGCACCCGTTCAATCAGTTCCGCCCGCTCGCCCTCCGCGCCACGCAGCACCGAATCGAGGGCCTGGGTCAGCGTCGGGTCGCGCAGGATGTTCGAGAGCGGGAAGCCCTTCCGAAGCCCCGAAAAGGCGACGAAGGCCGCCCGGTTCGCATGCTGAACAATGGCCCGGCGATCGACGAGGATGGTGGGGGACGGCAGCGCATCGAGCGCCGCACGCAAATCCGGCGAGGCGTCTGCCGCGCCGGCGACCACGAACGTCTCGCGCGGGCTCTCCCCGCTCCGAAGGCGCGGCCAGCCCAGCAGGGCCGCCTGCGCCAGAAGCAGGATCACGATCGGAAGCGGTGAGCCAAGGGCAAGGGCCAGCAGGGGAATCGCCAGAGCGAGGACGAAGCTCATCCGATAGGGCCAATCCCCGGATCGCCCGCCCGGCCCGTCCGCCATCGTCTATTCCTCCCGCTCGGGGGCGGGCTGGCTTTCAAGCTGGCGCTGCAGCATGCCGGCACGCAGCATGATCTCTCGGGTGCCGAGCAGGATCAGCGCCAGAATGAAAGGCAGCAGATAATAAACCAGGCGATAGACGAGCAGCGCGCCCAGCAATTCGCCGCGCGGCACGCCGGGCAGCGCCAGCAGCATGGTTGCCTCGAACACTCCGATCCCTCCCGGCGCGTGGCTGGCGATGCCGAGCACGACGGCGAACACATAGGCCGCCAGCATGGTCGCGAAAGGCACATGCGCATCGGGCGGCAGCAGAACCCAGAGAACCGCGGCACCGGCGCAGACATCGATCGCGCCGAGAAGCATCTGCTTCAGAGTGACAGGGAAACTCGGCAGTCGCAGACGCCAGCCCCGCACGATGAACCGGCGGCGATTGTTCCGCACGAGGAAGAGATAGAACAGGATGGCCGCGAAGACCGCGACGCCGATCAGGAGGTTCATGGAGACGGGCAGCCGCGTGAACGTGCCCGCCGATGCCGGCTGGAACATCATCACCAGGCCGAACACCACCCCCATGCCGAGCCAGAAGGTTATGCCGGCAATCAGCGTCAGGCTCGCAATGGCGCTCGCGCCGAGGCCGACCGAGGAATAGATCCAGTAGCGCACGGTGGCCGCCGTGAGCAGCGGAAAGCCGAGCGTGAAGCTCACCGCATAGCTTGTGAAGGACGCGAGCGCCGCGATACGGTAGGAGATCTTCTGGATGGTCACCTCCCGCAGGGCCACCCAGTCATAGCCGGTGAGCATCAGGTAGGAGATGGCGGTGAAGAAGATCGCCAGCGTGATCTGCTCGCCGCTGGCCCGGGCGAAGGCGGCCTTCACCTGCGCGCTGTCGAGTTCACCGATGACGAAATACAGGACGGTCAGCGAGAGTGCGAACAGGGTGGCGCTGGCCAGAGTGCCAAGCAGTTTGAACCACCGGGCCCGACGCAGCCGCGCGGCGGTTTCCTCGGCCGCCTCCGGTTCCTGACCAAGACCTTTCAGCATACTCACTCCCGGCATGGTTCTCAGTCCCGCCCGGGCGGGCGGTCGCGCGGCGGTTCAAATATGGTCAATCGCCTTTGGCGTAACCAGAGGGCGCGCAGAAAATCGAATAGAGAACCGTGATGACCCGCCGCACATCCTCGTTGGCGAGCCTGTAGAGGATCGACTTGCCCTCGCGCCGCGTGGACACGAGGCCATCGAGCCGCAGACGCGCAAGCTGCTGCGAAACGGTGGGCTGGCGCAGGGAGAGGATCTGTTCGAGTTCGGAGACGGAACGCTCGCGCTCGGCGAGCAGGCAAAGCAGAAGCAGGCGGTTCTCGTGGCTCAGCGCCTTGAGGAAATCGCTGGCCTTGCGCGCCTTGCTCATCAGCACGTCGAGGTCGTAGTCGCCTCCATGGGCAGCGATCATCTCGTCCTTCGGGAGGGTGGCCAGCTGGCTCATGACATGTTCCTGATCGCGAGCGCGACGTTAAGGTGGCGGCGTGCCGGTTTTGGCGAGGAGGACAGACAGCAGGCCCCAGAAGCTTTCCGCATTCGTGTAGCCTGTGATCCGCCCGATTTCTCGACCGCCTTCCAACAATACGAAGGTTGGTGAAAAATAGATCGGAGGGTCCAGCTTCCATTCCGGAGCAAGCGGCTTGTCAAGGCTCACGCGGCGCAAGGGGGCTTTCGCGCCCTCTCGCGTCTTCGGGTAGATCGGTCCGATTTCCCGGTCCCAGTTGCGGCACCAGGGGCAGCCCGCCCGCTCGAACAAGACGAGTTCTGTTGCAGCGGCGGGCGCGATACTCGAGCCAAGCGCCATCGCGGCAAGCAGCGCCGCGGTCCATCCGCGCCGGAAGCGGGCAGGGAGAAGGTTCATGCGCATCGCATGGAAATATGCGAATACGTTCCCGCTCACAAGCGGGGCGTGCCATCCGGCGGATTGTTCCTCAAATGTTTCCAGCGGATGCGCCGGATGACGAAGGCCATAGCGAGCACAACGGCCGGTACCGAGAGCGCCGTCGCGACATCGGTGGAGACCGGCAGCAGGCCGCGATCATTCAGCCCCTTCAGCAGGAAGCTGACGAGCCCGACCACGTAATAACTGATGGCCGCGATCGAGAGGCCTTCCACGGTTTGCTGCAGGCGAAGCTGCAACTGCGTGCGTTCGTTCATCGCCCCGAGCAGCCCGTTGTTCTGCTTGGCGAGTTCCACGTCGATGCGGGTGCGCAACAGGCCCGAGGCGCGCGTGAGGCGAGCGGCAAGGCTCGCGAGGTTGGCTTCCATGCGCTCGCAGGTGCGGAAAGCGGGGGCGTTTCGCCTTTGCAGGAAGCTCGAGATGGCCGGCGCGGTGACACCCGCCGGGTCGCCCATGCCCTCGAGCCGCTCGTTGAGGATCGCGGCATAGGCGCGCGTGGCACCGAAGCGGAAAGTGGTGCGGGCGATCTCGCTCTCCACTTTCGCGGTCATCATGGTGAGGCGCGCGAGCAGCGCGTCACCCTCGTCGAGCCGCTGGCGATGCACGAGTTCGGCCGTGAGTTTTGCGAGTCCCTGCTCCACTTCCCGGATCACCGGGCCGATGCGCTGCGCCTCGGGCAGGCCCAGAAGAGCCATGGTGCGGTAGAACTCGACCTCCGTGATGTCGCGCGCCAGCGCCCCGAGACGACGGTCGGTCATGCCGCGATTGATGACCACGAAGCGCACGAAGCCGCCCTCATCGGGTGCGAAATCCGAGGCGATCTCGGCCATGCCATCCTCGACGATCGAATGCGAGAGGATGGACTGGCGCAGCCGCCCGATCGCGGCATCGCCTTCCGGATCTTCCACGAAGGCGATGTCGATCGAAACAAGATGGGGCCCCGGCTGCTCCGGCAGCGGCAGGTTGCGCATGAGATCGGCGGCAGGCGATTCGAACTTTGCATGCTCGCCCGAGAGCAGGAAAACGAAGGTGGTGAATTCCGTGTGCTCTTCCCAGCGGAAAAGGCCTTGGGGCAGCTCGTGACGATGGTGCTTCGCGCCTTCCGGGGCGGGCGAGCGCCCATGCGAGCGGGCAAAATTGTCGAGCCGCTCGCGCAGCACTTCTGCCGATTCGCTGCCGCGCAGGAAGGCGAGGCCGATGAGGCGGGCGGGCGCGGCGAACGGGAAGAACGGGCGGGAATGGGCTTCGAGCAGGACGGAATCGCGCGCGGGATGCGGCTCGAACGGCGGGGTGGAAGCAACCTTGGCCATGGATTCTGCGACTCGAACGAAAGACACCGGCAAGCGCGCCGATGCCTCCTTATGCCGAATTCGGAAGCCGATGGCTACTTGTTCACGGGCGAATCCGGATCGAAAAATGGCAGGCCCGGCGCTTTACATTCAAGAAAACCTATATACCGTTGTTCAGAGAAAAGAAGAACAGGGCTGGCAATCCCGGCGGCTCAACGCCACACTGACGATGAACCATGGGAGGAACCCCGGCATGACGTCGCTGACGACCGTCTCGCGCCGAGACGCGCTCTGCCTCACGGCAGCTGCTCTCGCGCTCGCCCCCGGCCTGGCCCGCGCCGATGCGGCGGCGGTGGAGGCCGAACTCAGGAAGCTCTACGGCGACAGGAAGCCGGGTTCCGGCAAGATCAGGATCGACGTCCCGCAGATTGCGGAGAACGGCCTCGTGGTGCCGATCAGCGTCGAGGTCGAAAGCCCGATGACGGAGAAGGACCACGTGAAGACCGTGCATGTCTTCGCGGATGGCAACCCGCTGCCGGGTATCGCAAGCTTCCGTTTCACGCCGGCCTGCGGCAAGGCGGCGGCCTCCGCCCGCATGCGCCTCGCGCAGACACAGAACATCGTGGCCATCGCCGAGATGGCCGACGGATCGCTCTTCTCCACGATGAGCGAAGTGAAGGTCACCATCGGCGGCTGCGGCGGCTGAGACGAGAGGCGAGGAGTTTCGACATGTCCAACAAACCCGTGCCCCGCGTCCGTGTTCCCGCGAACGCCAAGAAGGACGAGCTGATCGAGATCAAGACCCTCATCAGCCACGAGATGGAAAGCGGCCAGCGCAAGGATTCCGCGGGCGCCACCATTCCGCGCAAGATCATCAACACCTTCACCGCCAATTTCAACGGCAAGACGGTGTTCGAGGCGACCTGGCATCCGGCCATCTCCGCGAACCCCTATCAGTCGTTTTTCTACAAGGCGGCCGAGAGCGGCGAATTCACCTTCCAGTGGAAGGATGATGACGGCTCCGTCTACGAATCGAAGGCGAAGCTGACCGTTGCTTGAAGCGAGGCCGGCCCGCACAAGAACGACAAGACGCTAGAGCATTTTTCCGATCCGACCGGATCAGCTCGGACGAATTATCTCCTTGTTTAATCGCATTTTCTTTAGAAGAACCGGTATCCACTTCTTCGGAAAATGCTCTAAACTCAATTCTCTCCTCACCTGGTCGTGAAGGGGAAAGCGCGGCCGAAAAAGGGGGAGAAACGGCCATGGTCTCTCGGCGAGAGCTGATGCAGGCGGGTCTTGCGGCCTCCGCGCTTCTGGCCGGCTCCGGCCTGAGCGCAGGGCGCGCCTTCGCGCAACAGAAGCTGACGCAGGGCGATATCCTGCGTTTCGAGCCGCTGGGCAATGTCACGCTGCTGCATGTCGCGGATATCCATGCCCAGCTTGTGCCGACCTGGTTCCGCGAGCCCTCGATCAACCTCGGCGTCGGCGAGGCGAAGGGCCGCGTTCCGCATATCACGGGGAAGGATTTCCTCGACCTCTATCAAATCCCCGCCGGCTCCCCCATGGCCTATGCGCTGACAGCCGAGGATTTCGCTTCACTGGCGAAAAACTACGGCCGGATGGGCGGGCTTGATCGCCTTGCGACCATCATCAAGGCGATCCGCGCCGAACGCGGGGAGAATCGCTGCCTGCTGCTCGATTGCGGGGATACCTGGACGAATTCCTGGACGTCGCTGCAAACGAAGGCGCAGGACATCGTGGAATGCATGAACCTGTTGAAGCCCGATGCGATGACCGCGCATTGGGAATTCACGCTCGGCGCGGAACGCGTGGAGGAAATCACCAGGAGCCTGCCCTACCCGCTTCTCGCCCAGAACATCCGCGACACGGAATTCGAGGACAAGGTTTTCGAGCCGCGCCGGATGTTCGAGAGGGGCGGCGTGAGGATCGCCGTCATCGGGCAGGCCTATCCCTACACGGCCATCGCCAATCCCCGCCGGATGTTCCCGAAATGGGCCTTCGGCCTGCGGGAGGATGAACTCCAGAAGCAGGTGGAGGAAGCGCGCGGCGAGGGAGCCGATCTCGTGGTGCTGCTCTCGCATAACGGCTTCGACATCGACCACAAGGTGGCGGGGCGGGTGAGGGGCATCGACGTCATCCTCACCTCGCACACGCATGATGCGCTTCCCGAGCCGGTGCGCGTGGGGCAGACCCTGCTGATCGCCACCGGGGCCTGTGGCAAGTTCATTTCGCGGCTCGATCTCGATGTGCGCGCCAAGCGCGTGCAGGGCTTCCGCCACCGGCTGATCCCGATCTTCTCGGATGCGATCGAGCCCGATGCCGAGATGGCCGCGCTGATCGCCAGGCATCGCGCGCCCTACGAGAAAGACCTCAAGCGCATCCTCGGGCGCACCGAGGGGCTGCTCTATCGCCGTGGCAATTTCCAGGGCTCGCTGGATGACGTCTTCACCGATGCGATGCTGGAAGTGCGCGATGCGGAAATCTCGCTCTCGCCCGGCATGCGCTGGGGCGGAAGCCTCCTGCCGGGGCAGGACATCACCTTCGAGGACATCACCAACGCCTCCGCCATGACCTACCCCCAGTGCTACCGCACGACCATGAAGGGCGCGATGCTGAAGGCCATCCTCGAGGATATCGGCGACAACATCTTCAACCCCGATCCCTATTACCAGGGCGGCGGCGACATGGTTCGCGTCGGCGGCATGGGTTTTTCGGTCAACCCGTTCGGCACGGTCGGAAACCGCATCTCGAACATGACCTTCCTCAAGACGGGCGCGCCCATCGACGCCAACCGCGATTACGTGGTCGCGGGCTGGGCCTCCATCAATGAGGGCACGCAAGGGCCGCCCATCTGGGAGGTGGTCGGCCAATATCTCACCGCCAGGAAGACGATCACGCCGCGCAACGAAAGCGCCGTGAAGGTCGTGGGCCTTTGAAGGAGAAGCACATGTCCGATGCGCGAAAGGACAGACCGACAAGCCGCCGCGGCTTTCTGGCGGCCGCAGCCGGCGCGGGCGCTCTGGCCGCCACCGGCCGCGCCCGGGCTCAGGGCCAGAAGCCCGACCCGCTAATCACCGAGCCGCAGGACTGGAACCGCTTCCTCGGCCCCGGCGTCGATGCCGCGCCCTATGGCAAACCCTCGCGGTTCGAGGCCGGTGTCGTGCGCCGCCATGTGGGATGGCTCACGGCGGATACGATCTCCTCGATCAACTTCACGCCGCTCCATCAGCTCGACGGCATCGTGACGCCGAACGGCCTGTGCTTCGAGCGCCACCATGCGGGCGTGGCGGAGATCGAGCCATCGAAGCATCGCCTGATGGTGCACGGCCTTGTCGAGAAGCCGCTGGTCTTCTCGATGGAGGACCTGAAGCGCTTCCCCGGCCGGGTGAACAAGCTCTACTTCCTCGAATGCGCGGCCAATGGCGGCATGGAATGGCGCGGCGCGCAGCTCAATGGCTGCCAGTTCACACACGGGATGATCCATAACGTGTGGTATACGGGCATCCCGCTGAAGACGCTGCTGGATGAAGCCGGCATGCGCACCAATGGCAAGTGGCTGCTGGCGGAGGGGGCCGATGCCTCACTGATGACACGCTCCATCCCCATCGAGAAGGCGATGAAGGATTGCCTCGTCGTCTGGGCGATGAATGGCGAGGCGCTGCGGCCGGAGCAGGGTTATCCCCTGCGCCTCGTGGTGCCCGGCTGGGAAGGCAATATGTGGATCAAGTGGCTGAGGCGCCTCGAGATCGGCGACCAGCCCTGGCAGCAGCGCGAGGAAACCTCGAAATACACCGACCTCCTCGCCGATGGCCGCTCGCGCCGCTTCACCTTCGTCATGGATGCGAAGAGCGTGGTGACCAACCCCTCGCCGCAGGCGCCCTTGCGCCAGAAGGGCCCGAACGTGCTCACGGGCCTCGCCTGGTCGGGCCGCGGCGCGATCACCCGGGTGGATGTCTCCATCGATGGCGGCAGGAACTGGCGCAATGCGCGCATCGACGGGCCGGTGCTGCCCATGTCGCTTGCCCGGTTCTATGTCGATTTCGATTGGCAGGGCGAAGACCTGCTCATCCAGTCCCGCGCGATGGACGAGACCGGCTATGTGCAGCCCACCAAGGATGAGCTGCGCAAGGTGCGCGGCGTGAATTCCATCTATCACAATAACGGCATCCAGACCTGGCACGTGAAGCCGAACGGGGAGACCGAAAATGTCGAGATCCTCTAAGGTCTTGCTGGGCATGGCCCTCGCGGTCGCGCTCGGCTTCACGGGCTTCGCGCAGGCGGGAAAGACCGGGCTCGGGCGCGCGCCCCTGCCGGCCGAAATCGAGGCCTGGGACATTGATATCCGCGCCGACGGCAAGGGCCTTCCGCCCGGCAAGGGCAGCGTGAAGGATGGCGAGACGCTCTTCCTCGAGCGTTGCGCCGCCTGCCATGGCGAATTCGCCGAGGGCGTGGGGCGCTGGCCGGTTCTCGCGGGCGGACAGGGCACGATGAGGAACGAACGGCCGGAAAAGACGGTCGGCTCCTTCTGGCCCGACCTCTCCACCGCCTTCGATTACATCCGCCGGGCCATGCCCTATGGAAACGCGCTATCGCTGACGGCGGACGAGACCTACGCGATCGTCGCGTTCCTGCTCAACATGAACAACATCGTGAAGGATGATTTCGTGCTCGGCCGGGAAAATTTTCTCTCGGTGATGATGCCGAATGCGGCAGCCTTCTACGATGATGACCGCGAACAGGCGGAAAGACATTTTTGGAACCGCCCCCCTTGCATGACCAACTGCAAGCCTGACACAAAGATCACAGGTCGCGCCGCGGTTCTGGACGTCACGCCCGAAGGCGGCGACAAGAGCATCAAGGTGGAATGATTGATGAGGGACAGGAAAAGGATCGCGACGGCCTCCGCCGCCCTTCTTGCCTTTTTCATCCTGGCCGGCTGGCCCGGCCGGGCTTCCCCCGGTGCTTTTCGCGGCGACAAGGCTCTCGGGGAATATCTCGCCAGTGAATGCGTCACCTGCCACCAGAAATCCGGGCGGCAGGTCGGCGGCGTTCCAGCCATCGTCGGCTGGCCGGAGGAGCAGTTCCTCGCCGTGATGCATGCCTACCAGAAAGGTGACCGGGAAAACCCGATCATGCGAACCATTGCAGGGCAGTTCAAGGAAGACGAACTCCTTGCCCTTGCCGCCTATTTTGGCTCGCTCAAGCCACAACGCTGACAATCGAGGGGAAACCATGACGACACGTCGAGACATTCTGATCGGCTCCGGCGCGATCGCCGCCGCGAGCACATTGCCTGCGCCTGCCGTGCTGGGCCAGGCCCGGCCCCGGGTTGTCGTCATCGGCGGCGGTGCCGGTGGTGTCACCGCCGCGAAATACATCGCCAGGGACAGCGAGAAGAAGATCGCGGTGACCCTCATCGAGGAAAACCCGAACTACCAGACCTGCTTCCACTCGAACCTGTTTCTCGGCGGCTTCCGCAACTACGCCTCGATCCTGCATGATTACGCGAAGCTGCCCGGCCATGGCGTTGATGTGGCTCGTGCGCGCGCGCAAATGATCGACCGCGACAGGAAGCAGGTGGTGCTCGCCGATGGCCGGCGCATCGCCTATGACCGCGTGGTCGTCTCGCCCGGCATCGACCTGAAATACGATTCCGTTCCCGGCTGGGGGAAGGAACATGAAGAGCGCATGCCGCATGCCTGGAAGCCGGGCGCGCAGACCCGCCTGCTGAAGCGCAGGCTCGATGCGGTGCCGAATGGCGGCGTCATCGTGATGATCGCCCCCCCGAACCCCTTCCGCTGCCCGCCGGGACCCTATGAGCGCATCTCGATGTTCGCGCATGTGCTGAAGCGCACGGGCAAGACGAAATCGAAGATCTTCATCATCGACCCCAAGGAATCCTTCTCCAAGCAGGCCTTGTTCCAGGAGGGCTGGGACAAGCACTACAAGGGCCTCGTCGAATGGCTCGGCCCCAAGGTGCATGATGGCGTGAAATCGGTCGATTCGAAGACCGGGACGGTCGTCACCGGCTTTGAAACCTACAAGAACTGCGCGCTGGTGAATGTGATTCCGGCCCAGATGGCCGGTGCGATCGCGCGGGATTCCGGCCTCGCCAACCAGACCGGCTATTGTCCGATCCTTCCCGAGAGCATGAAGAGCACGCTTGATGCGAATGTCTTCGTGCTGGGCGATTCCACCATCGCCGGGGACATGCCGAAATCCGCCTTCTCCGCCAATTCGCAGGCGAAGGCCGCGGCCATGACGATCCGCGGCGAATTGATCGGCGCGCGCACCTTCCCGGCGCGCTACGCCAATACCTGCTGGAGCCTGATCGAGACCGACGACACCGTGAAGGTCGGCGGCGCCTATGAGGCGAAGGACGGCAAGATCACTGCCTCCTCCACCTTTATCTCCAGGACCGGCGAAACGGCCGAATTGCGCAAGCAGACGCAGGCCGAGAACATGGGCTGGTATGCCGGCATCATTGAGGACATGTTCGGCTGAAATCCCGTTCCCCGGACGAAACAGGACGCGCGCCTTTCTGGCGCGCGTTTTCGTGCGGCGGTTCAGCGCGAGACGGGCAGGCGCAGCGAAACCCGAAGGCCCGCGCCGGGAATGCTCTCGGATTCCAGGTCGCCGCCATGCAAAGCGACAATGCCTCCGGCGATGGGAAGCCCCATGCCGAGGCCCTGATGGTCGCGGGAGAGGGACATATCGGCCTGCGCGAAGGGTTCGAGGCAGCGTGCGATATCCTCGGGTGGCATGCCCGGGCCATCATCCTCGACGGTGAGCTTCAGCCCCTCGCCTTCCCGCGCGGCAATGAGGCGCAGCGTGGTCGCGCCCCTGGCATGTTCCAGCACGTTATGGATCAGGCGGGAGAGTGCGGAGGCAAGCAGCGTCTGGTCGCCCTTGAAATGCAGATCATCCACCTCCTCGCATCGCTCGACGCGGATGCCCGCCCTGGCGAGCGCGGGGCCATGGAGTTCCTGCATGTCGTCGAAGAGCCAGCCGGGCGCGATCGGCTCGCATGCCGGAACGATCCGCCCCGAGAGCATGTCCGAATAGGTCGCCATGTCCGAGAAGCTCTGCAGCAGGCGCTTGCCGGATTCCTGCACCGCCTCGAGATGCTCGCGCATGGCGACCAGATCGCCACTTTCACGCGCTTCGGCGGCAAGCCGCGTGAAGCCGATGATCGCATTGAGCGGCGTCTTCATCTCGTGGCGCAGCACGCTCATGAGATTGTCCTTGGTCCGGCCGAGCAGCTCGGCCTCCTTCTGCGCCTGCCGGGCCAGCGTCTCGTTGCGGGCCGCGCGGCAGACGAAGCGCAGATAGTGATCGAGAAGGGTCCAGTTGACCGGCTTCACCACAAAGGAGGAGGCGCCGAGCTCATAGGCACGGTCGATCGCCATGGCGTCATCACGCGAGGTTACCATGATGATCGGCAGATCCGCCGTCTCGGGGCGGGCGCGCACATTCGCGATCACCTCGAGCCCCGTCATGTCCGGCATTTCCATATCCACGATGAGGATGTCGAAACATCCCTCGGCAAGCCTGCGCAAGCCCGCGGTGCCATTTTCCGCCAGGATCACCTCGCGGCCCTGCATCTTCAGGAACATGCGCGAGGTCTCGCGGTAGATCGGATCGTCATCGACGACGAGCACCCGCAGCTTCCCGGTTCCGGCTGCAGCGGGCAGCGCCGGGCCTTTGGAAATGAGGTTGGGCACGGGCATCATGGAGGACTGGCCTTTTTCCCTCAATTTTAACGGAGCAAACCTTTCCTCTCGGTTACAGCATTAACCGGACCCTCAGGCTTTTGAGCTATTTTGATCAAAACAAGCGCCATGTGCCGGTTCCTCCGCGGCCATCCCGCAACAGAAAGTTCTGAGTTTCCTTGACGATCCGCGCCCGGCTCCTGCTGTTGATCGTGCTGGCCATCACCTCGGCGACGCTGATCGTCAGCGTGGCATCGGTGCGCCGCGAGGTGCTGCGATTCACCGAAGCCAAGCAGGCGGAACTCGAGGCAACCGCGCAGGTCTTCGCCTCCGCCGCCGCCGAGGCGGTTGCAAACGGCAATCGCGGCGAAGCCTTGCGGGTCTTGCGCGCCATGGCCCGGATTCCGGGCATCAATTATTCCGGGATCCAGCGCAACGACGGCTCCAGGCTCGCCGAACTGGGCCTCGGCATCCAGCTCGTGCGGGAGGCCCCGGCGCCCGGCCCCTTCGCCGCACTGAACCTGCTGATGCGCGATACGATGTCGGTCAGCGTGCCGATCATCGCCTCGGGGGAAGAGGTTGGCCGGCTGATCCTCCTGGCCGATACGTCCGGTCTCTGGACCAATGCCATGGGCATGATGCAGGACGCCGCGCTGGCGGGTCTGGCAGCCATCCTGATCGGCTTCATGCTGGTTTACCTGTTGCAACGTTCCATCGTGCGGCGGATCAACGCGATCGTGGCCGGCATGGGGCAGGTGCAGAAGCGGCACGACTACGCCCAGCGCCTGCCCGAGAGCGGCCGCGACGAGCTGGCGCGCATCGCGACCGGCTTCAACGCGATGCTCGATGAAATCCGCACCCGTGACGACAAGCTTGCCCGCCATCGCGCCGCGCTGGAGGTGGAGGTCGAGGAGCGCACCCGCGATTACCGCCTCGCAAAGGAAGCCGCCGACGCCGCCAATGCGGCCAAGAGCGAATTCCTCGCGACCATGAGCCACGAGATCCGCACGCCGATGAACGGCATCCTCGTGATGGCGGAACTGCTCGCGGCCTCCGACCTGCAACCGAAGCAGAAGCGCTTCGCGGATGTGATCGCGCGCTCCGGCGGCTCGCTGCTCGCGATCATCAACGACATCCTCGACTTCTCCAAGATCGATGCGGGCAAGATCGAGCTTGAGACCATTCCGGTGACGGTGGAGGACATCGTCGAAACAGTGGCGCAGCTTTTCGAGGAGAAGGCCCGCTCGAAGGGTCTCGACCTGTCGACCCATCTTTCCCCCACGGTGCCGGGCCGCATCGGAACCGACCCGACACGCCTCAACCAGGTGCTGTCGAACCTCGTCAACAACGCGCTGAAATTCACCGAATCCGGCTCGGTGAACCTCACCGTGGATCGTGACCCGGAAAACCCCGGCAACCTGCGCTTCTCGGTGCGCGACACCGGCATCGGCATTGCCAGGGACAAGCTTGCCACGGTCTTCGATGCCTTCTCCCAGGCGGACCAGACCACCACGCGCAAATTCGGCGGCACCGGCCTCGGCCTTGCCATTTGCCGCCGCCTCGTCGAGGCGATGAAGGGGCAGATCACCCTCGAGAGCGAACTCGGCGTCGGCACGGTCTTCCATGTCATCGTGCCGATCATCCCTGTCGACCGGCTCGACAGCGAGCGCCAGATGCGGCGCATCGGCTCGGGCAAGGTGCTGCTCGCGGTTTCCGGCCAGGCGACACAGGCCAATCTCGCGCGCTACCTTGAGGAATTCGGCTTCGAGGTCGTCGATGCGATCAGCGAAACGCTGGGCCGCGATGGTGGCGAGCGCCGTCTCGTGATCGCCGATTCCGTACTCTTGAGCGATCCCGCGACCGCGCGCCTGATGCGGCGCGCACCCACCATCGCGCTGGGGCATTTCGGCGATTCCGAAACGGATCGCCTGATCGGCGAAGGCAAGGCGATGGCCGGCCTCGTGAAGCCGATCGCCCGGCGCGACCTGTTCCAGACCGTGAGCGACGTGCTGAGCGGCGTGAGCCCGGCCCAGCGGGCTCGCGCCGATGCCCAGGCGGAACACAGCCTGCCGAAATTCCCGCGCCATCTCGTGCTGGTGGCGGATGACAACCCGGTCAACCGCGAGGTCATCATCGAGACCCTGCGCCGCTTCGACCTGCCCTGCGACACGGTGGCTGATGGCCGGCAGGCCCTGCAGGCCGTTGAGGCCAAGCGCTACGATCTCGTGTTCATGGATGGCTCCATGCCGGAGATGGACGGGTTCGAGAGCACGCGCGCCATCCGCGCCTGGGAAAAGGAAACCGCCCGCCCCGCCATGCCGATCATCGCGCTCACGGCGCATGTCGTGGGCAGCCACGCCGATGCCTGGAAGACCTCCGGCATGGACGGGGTGCTGCACAAGCCCTTCACGCTCGCCGCCATGGCGCGCATGCTGGAGACGCACCTCCAGGAGCGCACCCCGCATGCCGACCGCCGCATCGCGGCTGGCACTACCATGCCCTCCGTCGCGCGGCATGAGCCCCTGCCGGCAGCATCCGCGCCGCAGGTTTCGCCGCCCGTCGCCACCACGCCTGCCTTGTCCGCGCCGGCCCCGAAACCGGCCTCGCCTGCGCCCGCCACGAAGGCGGAAGAGGAGGTTCCCGTGCTGGACCCCGCCATCACCGGCCAGCTTCTCGGCATGGTGAAGCTTGGCGGCGGCGCCGCGGCGGTCGCACGCATCTATCGCCTCTATCTCGAGAACGGGCCGCCGGCCCTCGCGGAAATCGACGCGGCCATCGCGGCCGGTGATGCACCCCGCCTGGCCCGCGCCGCTCATGCGCTGAAATCGATGTCACTCTCGCTGGGCGCGGTGCGCGTGGCCGGCTTCGCGGGCGAAATGGAAAAGGCTGGCCGGCAGGATCAGCCGAAGCTCTATCCCGGCCTGCGCGCAATCCTGGCCAGCCATCTCGAGGAGGCCTACGCGGCCATCGCGCGGCTTCAGGCCGAGAACGAATTCGAGGCCGAGGACGCCGTGAGCGCCGCCTGAGCCTCAGCGCAGGGCACTGGCCGGCAGCCAGAACACCTCGCCCGCGCTCTCCTCCGTATCGAGCCAGGTGAAGGCGAGATCGGGGAATTCGAGATCGAGCACTTCGCGATCAAGCCCGATCTCGCAGAGCATGCCGCCCCCGGCATGGAGGTGCTTTCCCGCCTCGCGGAGGATGCGCCGCACCAGATCAAACCCATCGGGGCCACCATCAAGCGCCATCGCCGGCTCGTGGCGGAATTCTTCCGGCATCATCGCGATGGTCGCCTGATCGACATAAGGCGGGTTTGAAAGGACGAGGTCGAACCGCGTGCCCTTCAGGGGCGCAAAAAGATCGCCCCTGTGGAGTGTGATGCGATGCTCGAGGCCGTAATCCGCGACATTCTCGGCGGCGAGATCAAGCGCCTCGGCCGAGAGATCGACCGCATGCACTTGTGCATTCGGGAAGACATGCGCCGCGAGGATCGCGAGGCTTCCACCGCCCGTGCACAGATCGAGCACGGCGGTGATTTCATTGGGATCCTCGATCAGCCCCGAACCATCCGAGCCATCGAAAAGCGGCGAGAACAGGAGATCCGCCAGGAAGGAGCGGGGGATGATCGCGCGCGGATCGCAGCGGAACGGGAAGCCGTGCAGATAGGTGCGGCCCGTGATGTAGGCGGCGGGCATCCGCTTCTCGATGCGCGTGGCGATCCGCTCGCCGAGCATCGCCTTCTCGCGGGCCGTGAGGCGCGCATCGGCGAAGGCGTTGAAATCATCCACCGGCAGATGCAGGCTTTCGAGGATGAGGAAGGCCGCTTCATCGAGCGCATTGGTCGCGCCATGGCCGTGATGCAGGTGCGCCTGACGGAAAGCGCTGACCGCATAGCGCAGGCAATCACGCAACGTGACGAGTTCGGCGATCTCGGCGCGAGGATCAGGTCTGGTCATGAGCGGGCGCGCTCCCTTCCGGCAACGAGCGCCGGGAAAACAATCAGCAGGGATTGGGCGAGAAGGTTCAGGAAGCCGATCGGCGTCATCGCATCGGTGAGGAGCGCGGAATAGGGCAGCCGGAAGAGCCAGCTTCCGATCAGCATCTCCGCCAGCAGCAGCAGGATGAAGGCCAGGAGACCGATGGTCAGGGCATCCATCCGCTCCACCCATCCCTCGCGACGCATGATGAGCCGCGCCGCGAAGAAGCTGATCGCCACCATGAAGGGCAGTTCCAGAAGGCGGCTCGCGTCCGGGCCCAGATAGGGCTGGAGCAGCACCACGCGAAGGGTGCCCAGAGCGAAGCCCGCGGCGAAAACCAGCCCGAAATAGCCCGCACCCAGCGCGAGCATCCGCGCGAAGCTGATCTCGCCGCGTTCCATTGATCAGAAGAAAGCCTGAAGGCCCGTGATCGCGCGCCCGAGGATCAGCGCATGCACATCATGCGTGCCCTCATAGGTATTCACGGTTTCAAGGTTCTGGGCATGGCGCATCACGTGGTATTCGGCCTGGATGCCGTTGCCGCCATGCATGTCGCGCGCGGCGCGGGCGATATCGAGCGCCTTGCCGCAATTATTGCGCTTTACGATGGAGATCATCTCGGGGGCCAGCTGGCCGGCATCCATCAGGCGTCCCGCGCGCAGGGAACCCTGAAGGCCCAGCGAAATCTCGGTCATCATGTCCGCGAGCTTCTTCTGGAAGAGCTGGGTCTGTGCCAGCGGCCTGTTGAACTGGTGACGATCCAGGCCGTATGCCCTCGCGCGGTGGAAGCAATCTTCCGCCGCGCCCATCACGCCCCAGGAAATGCCGTAGCGGGCGCGATTGAGGCAGCCGAACGGCCCCTTGAGGCCGGAAACATTCGGAAGCAGGGCGTCCTCGCCCACTTCCACGCCATCCATCACGATCTCGCCGGTGATGGAGGCGCGCAGGCTGAGCTTGCCGCCGATCTTCGGCGCGGAGAGGCCCTTCATACCCTTCTCGAGGATGAAGCCGCGGATCGCGTTGTCATGCGCCACGCTTTTAGCCCAGACGACGAAGACATCAGCGATCGGGCTGTTGGAAATCCACATCTTCGAGCCGGTCAGCCGATAGCCGTTTGCGGTCTTCTCGGCGCGGGTCTTCATGCCGGCAGGGTCGGAGCCGGCATCGGGCTCGGTGAGGCCGAAGCAGCCGATGAATTCGCCGGTCGAAAGCTTCGGCAGATACTTCATGCGCTGCTCTTCCGAGCCATAGGCGTGGATCGGGTACATCACGAGCGAGGATTGCACGCTCATCATCGAGCGATAGCCCGAATCGATCCGCTCCACCTCGCGGGCCACGAGGCCATAGGCCACATAGCCCGCACCCGCGCAGCCATATTTCTCCGGAAGCGTGACGCCGAGCAGGCCGAACCTGCCCATTTCGCGGAAGAGCGAGGGGTCGGTCGTCTCGGAGAGATAGGCCTCCGTCACGCGCGGCAGCAGCATGCCTTGCGCGAAATCGCGCGCGGAATCGCGGATCATGCGCTCATCTTCGGTGAGCTGCTCGTCGAGGCGGAACGGATCGGCCCAGTCAAAGGCCGAAAGAGAGGAATGGGACGACATGATGGACCTTGAGGCCGGAGTGGTTGGCGCGTCTGGCGCGCGCATGCCTCACTTCTAGCCAAGCGCTGGCCAGCAAGGAAGCGCCGAGTTGCCGCGCGCGGGTTGCAAAACCGGCATCGAGACGGATTGCCTTTGCCTCGCAAGGCCCCATGATGGGAAGAAAGGGCCAGGTTGCCTTCAAGGCAGGATGGCCTCGACCTTGCTAGCTCGACCTTGCTAACTCGACCTTGCCAACAGGGAAGGGTGATCCTTCCGGCAGGGGGCGGAGGGAGAAGACCAGGCACGAAACCCGGCCTCTCCCCGATCGGGCGGAATTGGGGAGGACTGGGGGGAGAACATGGGGGAGGAGTTGGGGGAGGACGTGACGGATGCCTGAGTTTTTCGACGAGATGCGCGGTTCGGGCGATGGCATTCGCCCCGTTTACCGCGAAATCGCGGAATGGTTCGAGCAGGCCCCGCGTGATCTGATCGCGAGCCGCCGGGCCGAGGCGGAAGCCTTTTTCCGGCGCATCGGCATCACCTTCGCGGTTTATGGCGACGAGCAGGGTGCCGAGCGCATCATCCCCTTCGATATCCTGCCGCGTGTCATCACCTCCAGCGAATGGACGAGCCTCTCCAAGGGGCTGGAGCAGCGGGTTGCCGCGATCAACGCCTTCATCGCGGATTGCTATGGCCCGCGCGAGGCGGTGAAGGCCGGCATCATCCCGGAGGAACTGGTTCTGCAGAACCCGGCTTTCCGCCCGGAAATGACGCGAATCCGCCCCGCCAAGGATATCTACTGCCATATCTGCGGCATCGATATCGTCCGCACCGGGCCGGACCGGTTCCTTGTGCTGGAGGATAATGCCCGCACGCCTTCCGGCGTTTCCTACATGCTGGAAAACCGCGAGGCGATGATGCGGCTTTTCCCCGAATTGCTGGGACGCACCAAGATCAAGCCGGTCGATCAATATCCGGAGGAGCTTCTCGCCACCCTCCGTTCCGTCGCACCGCATACCGCTCCCGGCGAACCCACGGTCGTGGTGCTCACGCCCGGCCCCTACAACTCCGCCTATTACGAGCATTCCTTCCTCGCCGACCGCATGGGCGTGGAACTGGTGGAGGGGCGCGATCTCTTCGTGCGCGGCAATGTCGTCTACATGCGCACGACCGAGGGCCCCAAACGCGTGGATGTGATCTATCGGCGCGTGGATGACGAATTTCTCGATCCCCTCGCTTTCCGTCCCGATAGCGCATTGGGCGTGCCCGGGCTGCTCTCTGCCTACAAGGCGCGCAACGTGACCATGACGAATGCGGTCGGCACGGGCGTGGCCGATGACAAGGCCGTCTATTCCTACATGCCGGAGATCGTCCGCTTCTTCACCGGCAAGGATGCGATGCTTGCCAATGTCGAGACCTGGCGCTGTCGCGAGCCGGCGGCGCTCAGCCATGTGCTCGCGCATATCGGCGAACTCGTCGTGAAGGAGGTGAATGGCTCGGGCGGCTACGGCATGCTCGTCGGCCCGCATGCGACCAGGGACCAGCGCGAGGCCTTTGCCCGGAAGGTGAAGGCGAACCCGGAGAATTACATTGCCCAGCCCACGCTCGCGCTCTCCACTGTTCCGTGCTTCGTGGAGGAGGGCCTCGCGCCGCGTCACGTGGATCTCCGGCCCTTCGTGCTTTCCGGCTCGGACAGGATCCGCATCGTGCCGGGCGGGCTCACGCGCGTGGCGCTGAAAAAGGGCTCGCTCGTCGTCAATTCGAGCCAGGGCGGCGGCACGAAGGATACGTGGATCGTGGATGCCGGCCCGGCCGGCAACGCCTGATCCCGACGGAACGCGAAGGACTTCGCCATGCTCGCCCGCACCGCCGACAACCTCTTCTGGCTCTCGCGCTATGTGGAGCGCGCGGAAAGCCTCGCGCGCATCCTCGATGTCGCGCTGCGCCTCGCCACCCTCCCCTCGGCCTATGCCGGCACCTCGAACGAGTGGGAAAGCGCGATCGACACCGCCGCCTGCCGCGAGGCCTTCTACGCGGCCTTTCCGGTCGCGAACGAGAAGAACGTCACCGCCTTCATCATCGCCGGGGAGACGAACCCCACCTCCATCCGCCGCTGCATCGAGATCGCGCGCCACAATGCGCGCGCCGTGCGCACGGCGATCACCACCGAGGTGTGGGAAATCCTCAACGATGCCTGGAACCACCTGCAGAAGGTGAACCTGAACCAGATGAGCGGCCAGGATCTCACCCGGTTTCTGGCCTTCGTGAAGGAGGTGTCGCTGCGCTTCGATGGCACCGCCTATCGCACGATGCTGCGCACGGACCATTACTGGTTCCAGCGCCTCGGCATGTATATCGAGCGCGCCGACAACACCGCGCGCCTGCTCGATGTGAAATACCATGTCGTGCTGCCCGAAACGGAACCCGTGGGCGGCGGCCTCGATTATTTCCAGTGGTCGTCGCTGCTGCGCGCGCTCTCGGCGCTGAATTCCTATCACCTAATCTATCGCGAGAGCATCCGGCCGTGGCTTGTGGCGGATTTCCTGATTCTCAGGCCGGAACAGCCCCGTTCGCTGATCTCGACCTACAAGAACCTGAACGATGTGCTCGATCTGCTCGCCGAGCGCTATGGTCGGCAGGGGCCCAGCCAGCGCCTCGCCCGCTCGACCTTCGCGGAACTGGGCAATGTCGATACCGCCAGCCTCTTCCAGCAGGGCCTGCATGAATTCCTGATCGAATTCCTTGCGCAGAACAACCGATTGGGGATGGCGATTTCCGAACAATATCTGCAATAGCCAATCGCTCCTCCCCGCGAGGGCCCGCCCAACCGGACTTTTCGATGCGCCTGAGACTGAGACACGAGACGAACTACGATTACGCCGAGCCCGCGCGCGGCGCGATCCAGGTTCTGCGGCTCACGCCCCGCAACCATGCGACACAGTTCGTGCGGCGCTGGCGCGTGGAAATCGACGCGGATTGCCGGCTCGAACGCGACGAGGACGCCTATGGCAACATCACGCATATCTTCTCGATCGATGGCCCGATCGAGCGCATGCGCATCCTCGTCGATGGCGAGATCGACACCAGCGCCAGCGCGGGCGTCGTGCGTGGCAGCCTCGAGCGCTTCCCCCTCGGCTACTGGACGAGC
Organism: Methylobacterium sp.; assembly: GCA_020252645.1. Lineage (GTDB taxonomy): Bacteria > Pseudomonadota > Alphaproteobacteria > Rhizobiales > Beijerinckiaceae > Rhabdaerophilum. The sequence goes on from JADCCN010000017.1 coordinate 35,586, forward strand.
GAAACGCCGCTGACCGCCGCCGGCGAGGGCCTGCGTGAATTCGCTTCCGACCTCTCCGCGCAGGACGGGGGCGACCCCTTTGCCTTTCTCCACCGCCTCAACACCACCATCTTCGAGAATTTCACCTTCCTGCCCGGCGCGACGGACACCGCCACGCGGGCCGAGGAGGTTTTCCAGCACAGAAGCGGCGTCTGCCAGGATTTCGCGCAGGTCTTTCTCGCCGCCGCGCGGCAGATGGGCATCCCCGCCCGCTATGTCTCCGGTTATTTCCTGCGCACGGATACCGACCAGCAGCAAGCCGGCCATGCCTGGGCGGAGGCGCATATCGCCGGCATCGGCTGGGTGGGGTTCGATCCCGCCCACGGGCTTTGCGCCGATGAGCGCTATATTCGCCTCGCCACAGGCCGGGATTACCTCGAGGCCGCGCCCATTCGCGGCTCGCGCCTTGGCGGGCAGGGCGAAAGCCTCTCGGTGGCGGTTTCCCTCCACGAGGGGCGCGAGATCAAGGAACAGTAGAAATCGCGGGGGCTGCCGCTATAACGTGGCCCTCTTCGGACAGGGATACGAAAACACCGCAATGACCTATTGCGTCGGCATCATCAATCGCGACGGCCTTCTCATGATCGCCGATACGCGCACCAATGCGGGCCTCGACAACATCGCGACCTTCCGCAAGCTGCATGTCTTCCGCGTTCCGGGCGAGAAGACCTTCGTTTTGGCCACTGCAGGCAATCTCGGCTTCACGCAGAGCGTCATCTCCATCCTGCGCGAGGGGCTGGAGCGCGAGGAGGGGCGCGTCGAGCGGCTGGTCGATCAGGACAGCATGTTCCAGGCCGCGCAATTCGTGGGCGAGGTGATCCGCCACGTCTACCGCACGGATGGCAATGCCATCGAGCAGCATGGTGCCTCGCTGGAGGTCTCGATGCTGCTCGGCGGGCAGATCAGGGGTCGCAGCCTGCGTCTCTTCATGCTCTACAAGGCCGGTAACTTCATCGAGGCCACGACCGACACGCCCTATCTGCAGATCGGCGAGCACAAATACGGCAAGCCCATTCTCGACCGCGCCGTGACCTACAATACCGACCTCTACGACGCGCTGAAGCTGGGCCTGATCTCCATGGATTCGACCATGCGTTCCAACCTCGGCGTCGGCCTGCCCATCGACATCCTCGTCATTCGCCGTGACGCGATCGACCCCGAGGTCGAGCATCGCATCGAGGCGGGCGAACGCTATTTCCATGATCTGCGCGAGCGCTGGTCTGCCGCGCTCCGCAAGGCGCATAACGATATTCCGCCGCCACCCTACGGCCAGAAGAAGAGCTGAAACGCCATGCCCGCCGATTTGTCCCGCGCTGCTGCGCTCACGCGCGATCTCGTGCGCTGCGCCTCCGTCACGCCCGAGGAAGGCGGCGCATTGGCGCTGATCGAGGCGGTGCTGAAGCCCTATGGCTTTGACGTGCATCGCCCGGTTTTCTCGGAAGCCGGCTCGCCGGATGTCGAGAATCTCCATGCGCGGCTTGGCACGGAAGGCCCGGTTCTGGTTTTCGCGGGCCATACCGATGTCGTGCCCGCGGGCGATGCTTCGGCCTGGTCGCGCCCGCCTTTCGAAGGCGCGATCGAGGATGGCGTGCTCTGGGGCCGCGGGGCCTGCGATATGAAGGCAGGCGTGGCGGCTGCCATTGCCGCCGTGCTCGATCATCTCGATGCGGGCGGCAGGATTCCCGGCTCGGTGGTCTTCCTCATCACCGGTGACGAGGAAGGCCCGGCCGTGAACGGCACGGCGAAGCTGCTCGAATGGGCGGCGGCGCGCGGCGAGTGTTTCGATGGCTGCATCCTGGGCGAGCCGACCAACCCCGATGCCATGGGCGACATGATGAAGATCGGCCGGCGCGGCTCGCTCTCCTTCGATATCGAGGTCGAGGGTGTCGCGGGCCATGTCGCCTACCAGCATCTCGCGAAGAACCCGATCGACGGGCTGATGCGCTTGATGGCCGCGCTGAAGGCGGCCCCGCTCGACCATGGCACGCCGCATTTCCTGGCGAGCAATCTCGAATTCACGACCATCGAGGTGGGCAACAAGGCCCGCAATGTCATCCCCGGCGCGGCGCGCGTGGAAGGCAATATCCGCTTCAACGATCTCTGGACCAGCCTGACGCTCGGCGAGGAACTGAAACGTCGCCTCGCGGGCGTGAACGATGCGCCGAGTTATCGCCTCGTGCTCCACCCCAGCAATGCGGAGGCCTTCCTCACGGCGCCGGGGCCGTTCGTGGAACTGGTGTCCGAGGCGGTGCGGGCGGTGACGGGGCGCAGGCCGGAACTCTCCACCACGGGCGGCACCTCGGATGCGCGTTTCATCCAGAACTATTGCCCGGTGATCGAATTCGGCGTCGTCGGCCAGACGATGCACAAGATCGACGAACATGTGGCGATCGCGGATATCGACACATTGACGGCGATTTACCGGCGGGCGATGGAGCGCTTCTTCAAGCTTTGATCAGGCCGGGCGGCGAAGGGACACGGCCTCGATCGGGAGTTCGGCCGGCTTCTGCTCGAATTCCAGCGCCTCGATTCGCTCGCCGCGCTTGATCACCTTCTCGGTGGAGGTGACGAGCCCGGCGACGTCCTCCTGCGATTGCCGGAAATGAGTGTCGAGCTTGCCCGCGCGTTCGCCGATGCGGCGCACATCGTCGAGCAGCCTGCCAACCTCAAGCTGGATCATCCGCGCCTGATCGCGGATCGCGGCATCGCGCACGATGGCCTGCGCCACCTGCACCGCCATCAGCAGGAGCGACGGCGAGACGATGAGCACGCGCGCGCGATGCGCCTTCTGCACGAGATCCTCGAACTGCTCGGAGAGATCGGCGTAGAGCGCTTCGGAGGGCACGAACATCAAGGCGAGATCCTGTGTCTCGCCGGGCAGCAGATACTTGTCGGCGACATCCTTGATGTGAGTCTGCAAATCATTGCGCACGCGCCGCGTTGCTGCCACGCGCGCTTCCTCGCTCTGCGCCTCGCGAAGGGCCGCAAAGCCTTCGAGCGGAAATTTCGCATCCACCACCAGCGGGCGATCATCCCCCGGCAGGCGGATGATGCAATCGGGCCGGGCACGATTGCGAAGCGTGGCCTGAAACTCGAAGGCGCGCGCGGGCAAGGCATCTCGGATGATCGCCTCCATGCGACCCTGCCCATAGGCGCCGCGCGCCTGCTTGTTCGACAGCACATCCTTCAGGCTCAGCATCTCGCTGGCGAGCCCCTGAAGATTAGCCTGCGCGGCGTCGATGACGGCGAGGCGCTCGTTGAGCTTGCCCAGATGCTCGGCAGCACGTTCGGCATTTTCCGAAAGCGTGGAATGCACGGTGCCGCGCAGGGAATCGAAGCGGTCGCCGATGGCGCGCGTCAGTTCCGCCTGCCGCGAGCCGAACACTTCCGCCATGGTCTGCATCCGGCCGGTCATCTCGGCATGAAGCCGGGTCATGGCCTCGAGCTTGTCGTCGAGCTCGCGCTGACGCTCGGCGGCGGCCGCCTGCGCCTCGGCCTGTTCGCGGCGCGCACGCAGCGCGATCACCAGCAGGCCGAGGAGCAGGAGCCCGGCGAGCACCCCTGCGGCGGTGACAGCCTCCGCGACGGTGATCGCCCGCCCGCCCATGATCAGCACGACATCATTCATGGCGAAGAAGCTAGCACGATTCGAAGGAGAGAACAAAATTGGAACGGATTGACCCTGTTCGTCGGCTTCGATATGGCTCCGGCAATTCCATTTTTCGCCCCGAAGCCAGGCCATGAGCATTCGCAAACTTGTCATCCTTCCCGATGCGCGCCTGCGCCAGATCTCCGCGCCCCTTGCGGGCATGGACAAGGATTTGCGCCGCTTTGTCGATGATATGTTCGCAACGATGTATGACGCGCCGGGCATCGGGCTCGCGGCCATCCAGGTAGGGGAGCCGAAGCGCCTCTTCACGCTCGATGTTTCCAAGCGCGATGATACGCGCGAGCCGATGGTGGTGATCAACCCGGAGATCACCTGGAAATCGGACGAGATGAACGTTTACGAGGAAGGCTGCCTCTCCATCCCCGAATATTACGAGGAGGTGGAGCGCCCCGCCAAAGTCCGGCTCAAATACCGCGACATCGATTTCAACGAGCGCGAAATCGAGGCGGATGGCATTCTGGCGACCTGCATCCAGCATGAACTCGATCACCTCAACGGTGTGCTTTTTATCGATTACCTCTCGAGGCTGAAGCGCGACCGCGTGATCAGGAAATTCGCCAAGGCCGCCAGGCGGGAGGACGAGGCGTGAGCCTGCGCCTCATCTTCATGGGCACGCCGGGTTTCGCGGTGCCCACGCTCACGGAAATCCTGGGCCAGGGCCATGAGGTGGTCGCGGTCTATACCCGCGCGCCGGCGCCGGGCGGGCGGCGCGGGCTCGATCTCGTGAAATCGCCGGTGCATCAGGCGGCAGAGCGTTTCCGCCTTCCCGTGCTTACGCCGAAAAGCCTCCGCAACGCGGAAGCGCAGGCCGAATTCGCAAGCTTCGGCGCGGATGCGGCGATCGTTGTGGCCTATGGGCTGATCCTTCCCGTGCCGGTGCTGGAGGCGGTGCCGCTGGGCTGCCTCAACCTCCATGGCTCCGCCCTGCCGCGCTGGCGGGGTGCGGCACCCATTCAGCGCGCCATCATGGCCGGCGACAAGGAAACCGCCATCATGGTGATGAAGATGGAGGCGGGGCTCGATACCGGCGCGATCGGCATGGCCGAACGCATCGCGATTTCCCCGGAGATGACGGCCGGGCAGCTGCATGACCGGATGATGGTGGCGGGCGCGGATCTGATGGTGCGCGCGCTGGCAGCACTCTCGCGCGGTTCGCTGAATTTCGTGCCGCAGGCGAGCGAAGGCGTGATCTACGCGGCGAAGATCACCAAGGAAGAATGCCGCATCGATTTTTCGAAACCGGCTTCCGAGGCACATAACCATATTCGCGGCCTCTCGCCGGCACCCGGTGCCTTCTTCGAGGTGGAGGGTCGCCGCGTGAAGGTTCTGCGCGCGACCATTGCCGAAGGTTCCGGCCCGGCAGGCACGGTGATCGGCGAGAATGTCATTGCCTGTGGCAGCGGAGCAATCCGGCTGCTCGAGGTTCAGCCCGCGGGCAAGGGCGCGATGAGTGCCGCGGATTTCGCGCGCGGCAATGGTTTGCCCATGGGCTCGAAAGTCGGCTGATGCGCCGCTTCAAGCTCGTCATCGAATATGACGGCACGCCCTATCAGGGCTGGCAGAGCCAGGCCGAGGGGCGCGGCGTGCAGGATGCGCTGGAGCGTGCGCTACGGGCCATCGAACCCGATGCGCCGCGCCTCAAATGCGCGGGCCGCACCGATGCGGGCGTGCATGCCCTGGGGCAGGTGAGCCATGTGGACCTCGCGAAACCCTGGACCGACCGCACGCTCCGCGATGCGCTCAACGCGCATCTGAAAATCGCCGGGGAGGCCGTGAGCGTGCTTTCGGCCGAGCCTGCCGAGGAGCGGTTCGATTGCCGCCTCTGGGCGCGCCGGCGTCATTACCGCTACCGGCTGCTCAACCGCCCCGCCCCTTCCGCGCTCGACCGGATGCGCGTCTGGCACATCATCAAACCGCTCGATGTCGAGGCGATGCACGAGGCCGCGCAGACGATCCTCGGGCAGCATGATTTCACGACCTTCCGCGCCTCGGCCTGCCAGGCGAAGAGCCCGATCCGCACGCTGGAGGAGTTCCGCGTGTTTCGCGCGGGCGAGGAGGTGCATATCGAGGCCAGTGCGCGCTCCTTCCTGCACAACCAGGTGCGTTCGATGGTGGGCTCGCTGGTGCAGGTCGGGCGCGGCCTCTGGCCATCGAGCCGCATGCGCGCGGCGCTCGACTCCAGGGATCGCGCCCGATGCGGGCCGGTCGCGCCGGCGCAGGGGCTCTATTTCACGAAGGTGGATTATTGAGTGCCGGGCTAGAGCATGCTTGTGAAAAAGTGGAATCCGGTTTTTCACAAAAAAGCATGCGATAATAATAAGATAAGAGCATGATGTGCTTCCGTCTGAACACAGCATGCTCTAGAGCGGTTGCCGATCTGACTGAATCAGATCGAATTTCGCTCTTGGCAATGCTTGTCCTGTCATTGCGAGGCGTGACACGATGAAGCAATCCAGCGCTTGTTCTGGATTGATTCCGGATTGCCGCGTCAGCGCGTTCCGCGCTTCCTCGCAAGGATGGTCACGGCGTGATCAGCGTGCCCGCGCCATGCTCGGTGAGGAGTTCCAGCAGCACGGCATGAGGAACCTTGCCATCGAGAATCACCACGCCTTCCACGCCCTGTTCGATCGCGTAGATGCAGGTCTCGATCTTGGGGATCATGCCGCCGGAAACGGTGCCGTCGGCGATCAGTTCGCGGCACTGGTCCACGGTCAATTGCGGGATCAGGTTCTTGTTCTTGTCGAGCACGCCCGGCACATCGGTGAGGAGAAGCAGGCGCTTCGCCTTCATCGCGCCGGCAATGGCACCGGCGAAGGTATCGGCATTCACGTTGTAGGTCTGCCCATCCTCGCCGATCGCGACCGGTGCCAGAACCGGGATGAGTTCCGCCTTCAAGACGGCATCGAGCACCGAGCGATCCACCTTGTGCGGATCGCCCACGAAGCCGAGATCCACCTCGCGCTCGATGTTGGAATCGGGGTCGCGAACGGTGCGGGAGAGCTTCCGCGCCGTCACCATGTTGCCGTCCTTGCCGCACAGGCCAATGGCCTTGCCGCCTTCTGCCGAGAGCCAGCCGACGATCTGCTTGTTGATGGAGCCGGCGAGCACCATCTCGACGATTTCCACCGTCGTCGCATCGGTCACGCGCAGGCCGCCCTGAAACTCGCTTCTGATGCCGAGCTTGTCGAGCATCTTGCCGATCTGGGGCCCGCCGCCATGCACCACGATAGGCTTCACGCCCTGGAGTTCGAGCAGCACGACATCCTCGGCGAAATCCTCCGCCGCCGCCTTGTTGCCCATGGCATGGCCGCCATACTTGATGACCACGACTTCCTGATCGTAGCGCTGCATGAAGGGCAGCGCCTCGGCGATCACCTCGGCGCGGGTATGAACGTCCGGAAGCGTTTTGGTCATGGCAGGCCCTTCACGTCAAAAAGCTCCGACGTCTTAGCGCAATCAACGGGAAGCTCAATCACCCGCCGCTGCTTTTCTCACCCGTGAGCGCGCCCGCGGCGAGGGCGATCCAGGCAAGAATCAGCGTGCCGCCACCCAGGGGTGCGGCCATGCGGAAGAGCGGCTGGCCGGCAAGCGCCCGCATCGCGAGATCGCCGGAGAACAATGCGAGGCCCAGCGCGAAAAGCACCAGCACCACCGCCCCGGCACGCGGGCCGATGAGGCTCACGCGGATCAGCCCCGCCAGTGCCAGCAGCGCGGGCGCGTGAAACAGCAGGAACTGCGCGGCAATCGCGAGGTTCTCGCCGCCGCCATGGCTCGCGCGGGCCGAGGCCGCGATGCCCAGAGCACCCGCAAGCGCGCCTGCGATGATCGCGAGCCTTCCCGTCACTTCCACACCCATTCCGGCAAGGCGCCGCGCTCGGCGAGCAAGAAGGCGATGGCCGCGCGGAGTTCGCAAATCCCTTGCCCGGTCCTGGCGGAGGTGAGAATCACATCGGGGTGCGCGGCGGGGTGGCGCGCGATCTTCGCCGAGATCGCGGCCGTCACGGCTTCCGCCTGCTTCGCGGTGAGTTCGTCCGCCTTGGTGAGGATCACCTGAAACGGCACGGCGGCTGTGCGGAGCGTGTCGAGCACGGGATCATCCGTGGGTTTCAGACCGTGGCGCGCATCGATCAGCAGCAGCACGCGGGCGAGTTCCACGCGGCCGCGGAGGTAATCGTGGATCATCCCGGTCCAGGCGGAGACCTTCTCCTTGCCCACGGCTGCAAAGCCATAGCCCGGCATGTCGATGAAGGAGAACGCGCCCGAGACATCGAAGAAATTGAGCTGCTGCGTGCGCCCCGGCGTATGCGAGGTGCGAGCGAGCGAGTTCCGCCCGGTCAGCGCGTTGATGAGCGAGGATTTTCCCACATTCGAGCGGCCGGCAAAAGCGATTTCCAGCCCGCGCGGAGGGGGAAGATCGGTGCTCTTTGCCGCCGCCCAGTAGAATTCGGGCTCACGCGCGAAAAGGCGCCTTCCGGCTTTGGCATAATCGGGCTTCGCGTCGGTCATCGCTGGCTCTCCGCGAGGCTCCGAAGCGGGGGAGTTACCCCCGCTTGAAGGTGGATTTCAGGTTATCCCACAGCTCCACCTTGGTGCCGAGTTTCTTCATGATCGCATATTGCTGGAGCACCGAGAGGGTGTTGTTCCAGGCATAGTAGATCACGAGGCCGGCCGGGAACGAGGCCAGCATGAAGGTGAAGAGCAAAGGCATCCAGGCGAAGACTGCCTTCTGGATGGGGTCCGTCGGCTCGGGGTTCATCTTCATCTGAACCCACATCGTGATGCCCATGATGAGGGGCCAGATGCCGAGCATCAGGAACGGCCCGAAGACGGGCACGGCGCCGGGATTGAAGGGCAGCAGGCCGAAGAGGTTGAAGATCGAGGTCGGATCGGGCGCCGCCAGATCCCTGATCCAGCCGAAGAACGGCGCGTGACGCATTTCGATGGTGACGAAAAGCACCTTGTAGAGCGCGAAGAAGATGGGGATCTGCACCAGCACCGGCAGACAGCCGGCCAGCGGGTTGATCTTCTCCTTCTTGTAGAGCTCCATCATCGCCTGCTGCTGCTTTGTCTTGTCGTCGGCATAGCGGTCGCGGATGGCGAGCATTTCCGGCTGCACATGCTTCATGCGCGCCATGCTCTCGTAGGATTTGTTCGCGAGCGGGAAGAGCGCGAGCTTGATGAGAACAGTGACGATCAGGATCGTCACGCCAAAATTACCAACGAGGCCGAAGACCCATTCCATGAGATGGAAGAGCGGCTTGGTGATGAAGTAGAACCAGCCCCAGTCGATCATCAGGTCGAAGTTCTTCGCCTTCAGCGTTTCCTGGTAGGTGTTGATCGCGGCGAATTCCTTCGCACCGGCGAAGAGGTGCATCGTCGTCGAGGTTTCCGCACCCGGCGCGAGGGTCGAGGCCTCGCTGATGGCAGCGGTCTCGTATGTCGGGCTCGCAGCGGGACCGGAGGCACCAAAGGCCGCCGAGAAGGGCCTGTCCTGCGCCGGAATCAGCGCCGAGGCCCAGTATTTTTCGGTGATGCCGAGCCAGCCGCCGCTGTTCTTGGCGAAGGTCTTGGTCTTTGCTTTCACGGCATCCGCGAAGGTCATTTCCTGCAGCTTGTCGTCGAGATAGCCGATGAGGCCCTCGTGCAGGATGAAGAAGCCGAGCGTCGGCGGCGTGCCCTGCCGGGTGATGCGGCCATAGGACGAGAGCGTCACCGGGTTCGTGCCGGAATTCCTGACGCTGTTCGTCACCGTGAAGAGGAACCTGTCATCCATCGTGATGACGCGGGTAAAGACGAGGCCCTGCCCGTTATCATAGGTGAGGGTGACGGTGCCACCGGGGCGCAGCGTATCGCCGCTGGCCTCCCAGCGCGTATCCGGGCCGGGAACCGGGACATTCTGGCCGGCCGCCGGAAGCCAGCCGAAATCGGCAAAATAGCCATCCTTGGCGCCGGGAGGCGCGAACAGCACGATGGTGTTGCTCTTGGGGTCCACCGTCTCGCGGTAGCGCACGAGGCTCAGGTCATCGATGCGGCCGCCAATGAGCGAGATCGAGCCGGACAGCGAGGGCGACTCGATCCTCACGCGCGGCGACAAAGCCAGCGCCTGTTCGCGCGGCAGCGTCGCATTGGTGCCGATCATGGCACCCGGTGCCGAAGCGGAAGGCGCAGGCGCCCCGGCCCCCGGTGCAGCCGGCGGCTGGAGCACCGCGGAGCCCGGCTGGCCGGTTCCGGTCTGCCCTTGCACCTGCTGCTGGCGCTGCTGCTCCAGTTTGGGCATGCCGAAGAGGTAGTTCCAGCCGACCATGACGACCACCGAAAGCGTGATCGCGAGGAGCAGGTTCCTGTTGTCGTCGGATTTCATCGATCCCGTTCCGTGTCGCCCCGCAGGGCAAGGCACCCGGACCCTCGCTCCCGGCGGGAGGAGATCAGGTGCCAAAGCTCGCTTTGCGCAGGCCTTCTATGCCGGAAGCCCGAAAATGCCAAGCAGGCCGATCGTGCTTCCTCCGATTATGACGCCGCTTTCGGGCGCGGCGGCTGGCCGCCCCCCTCCGCCAGGCGTCGAATGGCTTCGGAAAGCCCCCTCACAAGGCCATCGAAAGGCACAGTCAGGGCCTCACGCCGGCCAATGATCACGAAATCGCCGCCAATCCCGTCGAGATCCGCGCCCGCGCGCCGGATGGCCTCGCGCAGGCGGCGACGGATGCGGTTGCGCTCCGGCGCATTGCCGGTCTTCTTCGTCACCGTGAAACCGAAGCGCAGTGCCTGCCCGCCTTCCGGCTTCCGGTGCTGGAGCGTGAAGCCCGCACCATGCGCACGCCGGCCGGCGGCGGCGGCCAGAAATTCCGAACGCTGCCGCAGGGTGGCCAAACGAAACGGGGGCGGATGGCCCAGGGCCCCGCCCCCGTTTCGGGATTTCGGAATATCCGCCACAGCGGAAGGGCCGGGCCGGGCCCGACCGCGCTCAGGCCGAGAGCTTCTTGCGGCCCTGACGACGGCGGTTCGCGATGACCTTGCGGCCACCCACGGTCGCCATGCGGGCGCGGAAACCGTGGCGGCGCTTGCGAACGAGCTTGCTCGGCTGATAGGTGCGCTTCATCGGCGTCATCCTGCGACAAAAGTTGCGTTTCTTCCGCGCGGTAACCGGCTGCTCCCGACACCGGAGGGGTCTAAGGAACAAAAACGCGCCCCGAAAGGCGCGGCCCGCCGCCCGCAGCGGCAAATCGAACCGGCTTAAACGACAGACAGGCCCGAATGTCAATCCCCAAATGCCTTCGCATGTCCGCCTGGATGCCTTCAGGCGCCGCCAGGCATGCTGTGGCCTTGCGCAGCAACCCGAACCCATGGCAGGGCAGGAAAAAGCGGAGGCCCGCACGGTGGAAAAGCCCGATCTTCTCATCCTCGGACTGGATCGACAGGCCCTCGAGATCGGGCTCGCCATCGCCACTTTGGGCGGAAAGGTCGTCGTCGCACGCACGGCCGAGACAGCCGTGACCCAGGCGATCCGCGATGGCGAGATGCTGGCGCGGCTTGTGAGCGCGGGCGATCCCGCCTCCTTCGATGCCCGGCGTCTGGCGATCCTTGAGGATATTCGCCGCCAAAGAAGCACCGAGCGACTGCGCGCAGCGCGTATCCAGGTTATGATGGGGCCGGCCCGTTTTCTGGGTCGCAGGCGGATTCTGATCGGCGAGGCGCCATTCGAACCGCGCCGGGTTCTGCTGGCTTCGGGTCGCCGGGCCACGGCACCGCCGGAAGCGCTTCACGCGCTGTTCGAGCAGGGCAAGGTGCCACGCCGGCTGATCTTGCGGGGCGCTTCGATGGAAGCGCTCGATCTCGCCGGGCTCCTCATGCGGCTCGGCGCTGAGGTGACCCTCCTCGGCGAAAGCCCGGCCGCGCCGGATTTCGACCCCGATGGCGTGCGGCTTCTGCTCGACCGCCTGGAGCGGCAGGGCCTCTTGCGCCTCCCCGCCATGCCCGCTGCGAGGCCTGCCGATCTTCCCCTTTGGGAGATCGGATCGCCACTGCCCGCGCTCGACGGGCTCGATCTCGACAAGGCCGGCATCCGCCTGGGCGATGGCCGTTTGGTGTTGCGGAACGGCTTCGAGACAACCAACGCGCGCGTCTTTGCGCTTGGTCGCGCCGCCGAGCCGGATCAGCCTGCCGACCCTGGCGCGGTGGCGCATCTCATTGGCCGCATGTTCTTCCGGCGATCCGGCAACTTCGCGCCGCAGCCCCGGTTGCGGCTGTTGGGGGGCGAAGGCGGGCTCGCCGAAACCGGCCTGACGGAGCGCGAGGCGCTGGCCCTGGGCGCCGTGCAGATTGCCCGTGCCGCCTTTTCCGATGCCGACCCCTCCGATCTTTCCGGAGGCTTCGTGAAGCTTCTGGGCGATGGGAAGGGGCGGCTGCGCGGGGCAAGCCTTTACGGCCCCGGTTCGGCCGAACGCCTGCCGGTCCTCGCCTTGGCCCTCGGCCAGGGCCTGACCCTGACCGAGATCGCGCGCCTGCCCTTCCCTGCCGGATCGGCCAGCGATGCCATTCGCCTTGCTGCCGCCAGCCCGGCCCGCGGCCTTCTGCGCTCGGCAGGGATCCAGCGGGCCTTCCGCTTCTTCCGGTTCCTCGGATGAGCGGGCCCGAGCGGCCCAACGGACAGGCGCCGATCCGGCCTTCAGCGCCGATCGGCCGGTTGCGCCCGGGCCTTTCCGGGCGATTGATGCTGCTTTCCGTGCTCTTCGTGCTGATCGCCGAGGTGCTGATCTATGTCCCCTCGATCGCCAGCTACCGCAACAGCTGGCTGAACGACCGCCTCGCGCAGGGCCGCGCCGCCGCCTTGGTGCTCGAGCGCGCACCCCCCGATTCGCTGCCCCGCGACCTGATCGACGACCTGCTCAACGGCATGGATGCGACGATGATCGCGCTCCGCATCGAACAATCCCGCCGTTTGCTCGCGGTATCGGCGATACCCTCGCCGGTGGAGGTGGAGATCGACCTGCGCCAGCGGCACCCCTTCGACGAGATCATGAGCGCCTTCGATATCCTGCTCTTCGGCTCCACCCGCACCATGCGCGTGGTGGGCCCGGCACCGGGCGGCGGTGATTTCGTGGAACTGATCATCAACGAGCGGCAATTGCGGACGGCGATGCTCTCGTTCTCCTGGTCGATCCTGCGGGTCTCGCTGGTCATCTGCGGGGTGGTGGCCGCCCTGCTCTACCTTGTGCTGAACATGCAGATCGTGCGCCCGGTCAAGGCACTGGCGGGTGCCCTGGCCCGCTTCCGCGATCAGCCGGAAAATGCGCTCACGCTGCTGAAACCCAGCCAACGCGCCGATGAACTGGGCGATCTCGAACGTTCGATCGCCGATATGCAGGAAAGCCTGCGCCAGCAACTCCGCCAGCGCGAGCACCTCGCCAATCTCGGCCTCGCGGTGGCAAAGATCAACCACGACCTTCGGAACATGCTCGCTTCGGCCCAACTCATGGCGGATCGCCTCGCCGCGACATCCGACCCCAATGTGCAGCGCTTCGTGCCAAAGATGCTGGAAACGCTCGATCGCGCCATCGCCTTCTGCCAGGCGACCCTCGCCTATGGAAAGGCCCAGGAGCAGACGCCGAGGCCGGGACCGGTGGCGCTGCTGATGCTGGTGAATGATGTGTCCGAGCAACTGGCCCTGGGCCCGGAGAGCAACCCTGCCCTTCAGGTGGATATTCCTGCGGGCCTGCGGGTCAGCGCCGATCCGGATCACCTGCACCGGGTGCTGACCAACCTCTTGCGCAACGCGCGATCGGCCCTGGAAAGCCTTCCGGCCGACCAGCCGAAGGTCATCCGGGTCAGCGCCCGTGCCGAGGAAGGGATGGTCTGGCTTGATGTGCGGGATTCGGGGCCGGGCATCCCGCCGCGCATCCGCGAGACGCTGTTCCAGGCCTTCAGCGGCGGCGGGCAGCGCGGCAGCACCGGCCTCGGCCTGACCATCGCACTGGAATTGCTGCGCGGCATGGGTGGAGACATGACGTTGATGGAAACCCCGGCCGGGGAAGGCGCGCATTTCCGGATCAGCCTCCCCGAAGCCGATGCCACGGGTTCGCACAACTCGCGCCATGGCGGGCGGGGCTGATGGCGGTCGAGCCGGCGCGGCAGGGCACGGGAATTCCGCAGGTCCGGCGTGGACTTCATGCACCCGCAAGGCCCAAACTGAACGGTTCCGAAATCCTCACCATTTCGGCGGGATCATGTTTCAATGCCTGCGCCGGGATTGGGGGATGATGCGGGATTGGGGGCCAGCGGGGATTTTTCGATATCGATGAGCGCCTGAAGCGGCTGAGTGACCTCGGCGATCCGCTCGAGGCTTTGGCAAAGCGGTTGATCCCCGGATCAGGTCCGAAGGCAAGCCTCGGGATTTTCCGGGCCGACCGGGTGGAGGCGCTGGCCGGGCCGGACCGCTCCCAGGGCGGCTTGCGGCCCTTCGAACCTGTGATGACGCAGAAACCCCTCCCGCGCTCGAACCGATGGCGCTTGGTCGGGATTTGCGCAAGGTGCCGGTGATCCAGGCCGCCAACAGCATCGGCCGAAGCACCGGATCGACGATCCGAAATCCGCTGTCTCCGAGCCGATCAACAGCCGCTTTCACGACCCTGCCGGAGAAAGAAAGGCGCCAAATCCGGCAAAGGTCGCGTTGGTGGAAAGGTCCAGTTTCCATCAAAAGGCACATCACGAAACGCACGAAAGATGCTTCCCCTCTTGAAACAAAGATGCTTGCCCTTTTGAAACGATGCCGCTATCAAACCGCCTCTCGCGATGCTCCGACATCGCTCGCGCGCCCGTAGCTCAGCTGGATAGAGCACCAGACTACGAATCTGGGGGTCAGAGGTTCGAATCCTTTCGGGCGCGCCATTTTCTCCAAGAAAGACAGATACTTGGCGCCCCCTCTCGCATGGCCACCGTCTTTGTGCACGACGGAAAAGACGGGACTAAGACGGCGCGGCTTAATTGGCGTGGCACGAACGCGTTTGCCTTGCCCACAGGCGCGATGCGCCCTCGCCCTCGACGCCTCATAGGGGTGACGTCCCGGGACGTGGTGTAGCTCGACTTTAGCCATCGTCCCGGCTGCGCGCCCTCAACAGCGCGGTAGCAGCCGGGATGATGGCGGTGGCCATTGATCGTTCTTCGGGCGAGGCTTGGGTTTGCGACAACCGTC
>JADCCN010000018.1 GCA_020252645.1 Methylobacterium sp.
GGCAGGGGCGCGGGTTCAACCGCGCTCCCGTTGGCGGATGCTACGGCAGGGGCGCGGGTTCAACCGCGCTCCCGTTGGCGGATGCTACGGCAGGGGCGCGGGTTCAACCGCGCTCCCGTTGGCGGATGCTAATGGTGTCGTATGAGTATTCGCCGATCTTCCACCAGGGCGTGACCTCGCCGAGATAGGCGTTGACGCTCTCGAGGCCCTTCGCGAAAAGCGGGCTCTGGGCGGCAAACTCGGCATAGACCGCTTTTGCAGCGTCATAGGCCGCATCCATTACCGGCAGCGGGAAGCCGCGCAGTTCGGTGCCTGCCGCCAGCAGGCGCTTGAGCGCCGGCGCGTTCACCCAATCATATTTGGCGAGCATCCAGTTATTGGCGCTCTCGCTGGCCTGCATGAGGATCGCCTGATAATGCTTCGGCAGGCGGTTCCACTGCTCGAGATTGACGCAAAGGTGAAGCATCGCTCCACCTTCCCAGAAGCCGGGGAAGTAGTAGTATTTTGCCACCTTGGCAAAGCCGAGCTTCTCGTCATCGTAAGGGCCGACGAACTCGACCGCATCCAGCGTGCCACGCTCGAGCGCAGGATAGATATCCCCCGGGGCGATCTGCTGCGGCACGACCCCGAGCTTGCGCAGAACGGCGCCACCGGTTCCGCCAATGCGGAACTTCAGCCCGTTGATGTCGGCAAGGCTGTTGATTTCCTTGCGGAACCAGCCGCCCATCTGCGTGCCGGAATTGCCGGCGGGGAAGGAGATGGCGTTAAACTTCGCGAGCGCCTCGTTGACGATCTTCTCGCCGCCGCCGAAATGCCACCAGCTATGCTGCTGGCGCGCATTGGGGCCGAAGGGCAGGCCGGTGCCGAGCCCGAGAGCCGGTTCCTTGCCCACATAGAAATAGGTTGGCGTGTGGCAGCACTCGATCGCGCCGGAGGTCACGGCATCCAGCGCCTGCAGGCCCGGCACGATCTCGCCCGCGGAAAAGGCCTGGATCTGGAACTTGCCGTCCGTCGCTTCGCTCACGAGCTTGGTCAATTGCTGCGCCGTGCCGAAAATCGTGTCGAGCTGCCTGGGGAAGCTCGAGGTCAGGCGCCACTTCACTTCTGGCATTGCCTGCGCGATGGCCGGCTTTGCGAGGCTTGTCGCCATCACGCCCCCGGCAAGGCCCGAAAGCAGCATGTCCCTGCGCCGCATGGTTGTCTCCTGCATCAGATAAAAGTAGTTGCGGACGAAACTTGTTTGTCGTTCAATCCGCCTTGGGGTTCGAAGCCAGAATTGCACAGGGCTTCCGCCGCGTCACGTGCTTCAAGCTGGCCATGGTGGTTTTTGCAGGTTCTTTCGCATGAGAAAATCCGTCCTTGCCCTTCCCGCCCGCCTTGGGCCGGGCCATGATCGCGCCAGCGCAGCCGCCTCGTTGCTGTGCCAGGGAAGGAATGCCGCATGAAGCTCGCCTCGTTGAAATCCGGCCGCGACGGTCGCCTGGTCGTCGTCTCGAACGATCTCACCCGCGCGACGGACGCGACCCACATCGCGCCGACCCTGCAGGCCGCGCTTGATCGCTGGGAATTGTTCTGCGGCGCGCTGTCCGATCTCGCGGAAGGGCTGGCGCATGGCTCTGTGCCCGCCTTCCGCTTCCATGAGCATGATTGCGCAAGCCCGCTTCCCCGTGCCTACCAATGGCTGGATGGCTCGGCTTATGTGAACCATGTCGAACTCGTGCGGAAATCGCGCGGCGCAGAGCTTCCGGAGAGCTTCTGGACCGACCCGCTAATGTATCAGGGCACATCCGACGCCAATATCGGCCCGCGTGACCCCGTTCGCGTCGCCTCGCTGGATTATGGCGTCGATTGCGAGGCGGAAATCGCAGTCATCACGGGCGACGTGCCGGCGGGCGCGACCCGCGAGCAGGGCCTCGCCGCCATCCGCCTCGTGATGCTCGTGAACGATGTCTCGCTGCGCAATCTCATCCCGGCAGAACTCGCGAAAGGCTTCGGCTTCCTGCACTCGAAGCCGCCGAGCGCCTTCTCGCCGGTCGCCGTTACGCCCGATGAGCTGGGCGATGCCTGGAGGGATGGCAAGCTGCACCTGCCGCTGATGACCGCCATCAATGGCCATGTCTTCGGCCAGCCGGAGGCCGGCGAGGAAATGACCTTCGATTTCGGCACGCTGATCGCCCATGCCGCGAAGACAAGACCGCTTTCTGCCGGCACGATCGTCGGCTCCGGCACGGTGTCGAACCGCGACCCCGATGGTTCGCCGGGGCGTCCGGTGGGCGAGGGCGGGCGCGGTTATTCCTGCATTGCCGAGTTGCGCATGGTGGAGACCCTCCGCGAGGGCAAGCCGAGGACGTCGTTCCTCGGCTTCGGCGATACCGTGCGGATCGAAATGCGCGACCGGAAGGGCCACTCGATCTTCGGGGCCATCGAAAACCGCCTCGAGCCAGCCGTTTAGAGCACGTCTCGTTTTGATGCAATCAAAACCGTGCTCTATCTTATTGTTTTGTCGCATGTTGTTACGCAAAACCGGTATCCACTTTTGCGAGAACATGCTCTAAGGAGCAGCCGTGAGCACGCCCGCTTTCGCATCCGTCAACGACATGGCGGAAAAGACAATCACCTTCGCCGAGATCGGCAAGGGCCTCCATGCCTTCACCGCCGAGGGCGACCCCAATACGGGCGTCGTCATCGGCGATGACGGCGTGCTGATCGTCGATGCGCAGGCGACGCCCGCGATGGCGCAGGGCGTGATCGAGCGGGTGCGCGCGGTGACCGACAAGCCGATCACGCATGTGCTGCTCTCGCATTACCACGCGGTGCGCGTGCTCGGCGCCTCGGCCTACCGCGATGCGAAGATGATTCTCGCCTCCGATGCCACGCGCGATCTCATCGTCGAGCGCGGCGAGCAGGATATGGCGAGCGAGATCGGCCGCTTTCCGCGTCTTTTCCGGGGGCAGGAGACCATACCGGGCCTGACATGGCCGACAATCACCTTCGCCACCGAAATGAGCGTGTGGCTGGGCAAACGCGAAGTCCGCATCCGCCATCTCGGGCGGGGACATACGGCGGGCGACACGATCGCCTGGGTGCCGGATGCGGGCGTGATGTTCTCGGGCGATCTCGTGGAATACAAGAGCGCCTGCTATTGCGGCGACGCGCATTTCGCCGATTGGCCGGAAACGCTGAAACGGCTCGCGGGCTATGATCCGATCGCGCTGGTTCCGGGGCGTGGAGACGCGCTCATCGGCCGCGACAAGGTGAAGGCCGCGATTGCGGGCACCACCGATTTCCTCGAAACGCTCTACGGCACGGTGAAGGCGGCGGTTGCGCGCGGGGACGATCTCAAAACCGCCTACAAGGCCGTCCGCGCGGCGATGGACGGGCCTTTCGGCGCCTATGCCATCTACGAGCACTGCCTGCCCTTCAACGTGAGCCGCGCCTATGACGAGGCGCGCGGCATCGCCCATCCCGTGATCTGGACCGCCGAGCGCGACCGCGCGATGTGGGCCGAGCTGTCAAAAGCTGATTAGTACACCTAAAGTAAAATATTAATGGGAAGTTGATAATTTTTAGAGAATATACCCTCCGCAATCTTTGGAGACCCCACTGAATCTCGATATAAATGCTCTTCCGCGCCATCCAGGGTCCTGTCTGTTGCGAATTGCTTTTGATGTATTGTGCTCCCATCCGTTTTCAGGAAAATTATTCCAGATACAGGTACATAGCTTTTGCACTTGTAAGTTTGTCGGATCCGATTTTTCACCAAGAGTAAAAATTGGTAAAGGTTCTTTGCAGACCACTTCTTTTTTTGTTTTATCAAAGTAAGAATGATTATCTTGAAACGAAAGGCTTTGTCGGGGTAAAAAAACGAGAAAAATCATGAGAAATGTATGAAAGAAAAGAATTTTCATCATCTAACCTCTGAATTTTCAGATGGACTTGAATGTACCTTAAGTCATAGGGTTTTCTAAATACAAGGGAGAATTTCATGCCGCACGCGGACGGATGGTGGAATAGTCGAAGGATGCCTCGGCCTTCGACAGATCATGCGCCGTTTGCAGGTTCAGCCAGAACTGGGCGCTGGTGCCGAAATAACTTCCGAGCCGGAGGGCCGTATCGGCGGTCACGCCGCGCCGCTGGCGCAGAATGTCGGTTATCCGGTTCGGCGGCACGCCGATCTCCGCCGCGAGCTGGCGGGCGCTCATACCGAGCGGCACGAGGAATTCCTCAAGCAGGATTTCTCCGGGATGGGAAAGAATGCGTCTCATGGACCGGCTCCCTAATGATAATCCACGATCTCGACCATTTCAGGCGCGTCATCCTTCCAGACGAAGCAGATGCGCCATTGCCGGTTGATCCGGATGCTCCACTGGCCGGCACGGTCACCGGCCAGTTTCTCCAGACGGTTTCCCGGCGGAGAAGCCAGGTCGCCGACAGTGATCGCCGCGTGAAGCTGCGACAGCTTCCGGATCGCGGCCGCCTCGAAGCTCCGCCATTCAGCCGGACATTGCTCCGTTCGGAACAGCACCTCGGTCCGGCGATCGGCGAAGGAACGGATCATGAGGACAGGCTTCGAAACTTGATACGAGAAACGTAACGCGTATCAACCGTATGGTCAAGGAATGCGATGAAGATCCGGGAACCCGTGCCATGAACACCCCCTACGCCACGTTCCGCTACGAGCCCTCGCCGGATCAGATGCGCGCCACGCCAACGCGGCACAGGATCGTGATCATCGGCGCGGGGCCGGTGGGCCTGAGTCTTGCGATCGACCTCGCGCTTCGCGGCCATGCGCCGGTGCTGCTCGATGATTCCGACCGCATCGGCGAGGGCAGCCGCGCGATCTGCTTTGCGAAGAAGACGCTGGAGATCCTCGATCGCCTCGGTGTTGCCGGGCCGCTGGTGGCGGAGGGCGTCTCCTGGAAGAAGGGCAATGTTTTTCAGCGGGATAAGCTGCTCTACACCTTCGATCTCCTGCCCGAGGACGGGCACAAGATGCCGGCCTTCATCAACATCCAGCAATTCGTGGTGGAGAAGGCTCTGGTGGATCGCGCGGTCGAGGTTGGCGTTGATCTGCGCTGGAAGAACCGCGTCTGCGGCCTTGAACCGCAGAATGACGGCGTGCGCCTCACCATCGCAACGCCGGATGGCGATTATCGCCTTGATGCCGACCATGTCGTCGCCTGCGATGGCGCGCGCTCGCCCGCCCGTGCGATGCTCGGGCTCGATTTTCCCGGCGAGGTCTTCGAGGAGCAATTCCTGATCGCCGATGTGAAGATGGAGGGCGATTTCCCCACCGAGCGCTGGTTCTGGTTCGATCCGCCCTTTCATCCCGGCGGTTCGGCGCTGCTGCATCGCCAGCCGGACAATATCTGGCGCATCGATCTGCAACTCCCGGCGAGTGCCGATGCCGATCTGGAGAAGCAGCCGGAGCGCGTGCGCCCGCGCATCGAGACGATGCTGGGTCACTCGGATTTCTCCCTCGAATGGGTTTCGATCTACCGGTTCCGCTGCCTGCGGCTGGAGCGCTTCCGCCACGGCCGCGTGTTCTTTGCCGGCGATGCGGCGCATCAGGTTTCGCCATTTGGCGCACGCGGGGCCAATTCCGGCATCCAGGATGCCGAGAACCTCGCCTGGAAACTCGCGGCCGTGCTCGATGGCGACAGCCCCGAAAGCCTGCTCGAGAGCTATGATCTCGAACGCGGCGAGGCGGCCGACGAGAACATTGCCCATTCCACCCGCTCGACCGACTTCATCGCGCCGCAAAGCGAGGCCGAGCGGCTTCTGCGCGATGCCGCGCTGGCCCTCGCCGCCAGGCATGGATTTGCCAAGCGCATGGTGAATTCCGGCCGGCTCTCCACGCCCGCGACCTATGCGCAGAGCCCGCTTTCCAGCGCCGATGAGCGAGAATGGGCGCGCGGCCCCGCGCCCGGCGCCCCCATCCCCGACGCGCCCTGTGGCGAGGGGTTCCTCAGCGAGAATCTCGGGCGGGATTTCACGTTTCTCGCGGCCGATGAGGCCACGGCGCGGCTTGCGCCGACGGGCGTGGCGGTGCTTGTCGCGAACGAGGCGGTGGCCAGGCGGTTCGCGCTTGCGACCGGCGGTGCCTATCTCATCCGTCCTGATGGCCATGTCGCGGCGCGTTTCCACCATGCCGAGAAGGGCGCGATCCGCGCGGCCCTGCGCCGGGCGCGCGGCAAGGCAGGGGAGGCAGCGTGATGGCGGATCTCGTCACCGATAATCGTTTCGCCGATCCCGATCGCGCCTTCCGCCGGCTCATCGAGGCGCGGCGCGGGCTCTCGCCGGAGGCAGCGGCGGCGCTCGATGCCCGCCTCGTGCTGCTGCTCGCGAACCATATCGGCGATGACCGGGTGCTCGAACAGGCCATCCATGCCGCGAAGGCCGCGATGAAGGCGGATTGAAATTCATCGGCTTCATCCGCATCTCTGCTGCGAGCCACAACGACTGCAAGCCAGAACGGCTGCACTCGACCGGGAGATGCCCATGATCCGCTTCCTTGCCGCATTCACGCTGGCCGGGTTGACCGCGTTGCCCGCTGCTGCGCAAACGCCCGAACTCATCTTCAGGAAATCGACCGTGTTCCGGCTGCTGACCTGGGATGACAAGCTCGCGACCTATGCGATCGACGATCCGGATATCGAGGGCGTGGCCTGCCATTACACCGTGCCCGAGAAGGGCGGGGTCGCCGGCGGCCTTGGCCTTGCGGAGGAGGTATCGGATATCTCGCTCGCCTGCCGGCAGATCGGGCCGATCAAGTTCAAGGTGAAGAGCACACAAGGCGAAGTGATGTTCCGGCAGTCGCGCTCGCTGCTCTTCAAGCGGATGCAGATCGTGCGTGGCTGCGATGCCAAGCGCAACGTGCTGGTTTATCTTGTCTATTCCGACAAGCTGCTCGATGGCAGCCCGAAGAATTCCACCTCGACCGTGCCGATCATGCCCTGGGGGCAGGCCGAGGCACCGCGCTGCGCGGACTGGATCAAGGACTGAACGAAAAAAGGCCGGCGCAACCCGGCCTTGTCGCATCAGCCGTGCCCAACGCTCATTCGCGGCAGGAAATCAGGAAATTATCCGCCGCATTCTGCGCCGTGCCCGCCGTGCCGGTGATCTCGTCCGGCGCAAGCTTGCGATAGGCGAGGACCGCCTTGAAGCCTTTCGACTCGCACCAGGCATTGGCGACGATGCGACCGCAATCGCCCTTGCCGGCAAGGCAATCCTGCGTGCCATAGCCATCCGAACCGGCGACGACGAAATCCCGCGGCTTCGGCCGGGCCTCGCTCTCGTTGCCGGAACCGACTGCCATGGCCACCGCGACGGCCATCATGCCGAAGCAGGCGAAAGCGCTCAAACGCTTGCGCATGTTCTGTCCCTTCCCGCCCTTCCCGAAAAAACGACTCAACCCAGGATAGGCAGATTGATTCCGAAGGCGTTAAGGCCCCGTTAACGGATTTGCCCATTGCCCGAAAAGCATTCGACGCTCCTGGGAGCCTTGCACTCGCTGCATTGCAGCAAAGAGCAGGCTTGCGTGTCATGCCCAATCAGCGGCTTGACCGAAAAGGGTGTTTCAGGCATCAATCCTGCCATGAAACGAGCATCGATCGCGATTTCGGCGATGATTTGTGGCCAGTAGCCCCCGGCGCTGGCCTCGTCTCGTTTACCTCCTCCATCGAAGGGTTCACGAACAAGCCAGCGCCGGCGGCGCCTGCTTCGGGCTGGCCTCTGGCCGGCCGGGTGAGGGGAAATGACGAACCAGTTGCGGCTTTACAACACGCTGACGCGGCAGAAGGAGCCCTTCGCGCCGCTCGATCCTTCCCGCGTGCGCATGTATGTCTGCGGCCCCACGGTTTATGATTTCGCCCATATCGGCAATGCGCGCCCGGTCATCGTGTTCGATGTGCTGTTCCGCCTGCTGCGGCACATCTATGGCGCGGAACATGTCATCTACACCCGGAACATCACGGATGTGGATGACAAGATCAACGAACGCGCCGCGCGCGATCACCCCGATCTTCCGCTCAACGAGGCGATCCGCAAGGTGACGGAAGGCACGAACGCGCAGTTCCAGGCGGATGTGAAGGCGCTTCTATGCCTGGAGCCCACGCATCAGCCGCGCGCCACCGAGCATATCGAGGCGATGAAGGCGCTCTGCGAGCGGCTCGTCGCCAAGGGCGTGGCCTATGTGGCGGAGGGGCATGTGCTCTTCTCGCCGGAGGCGATGAACGCCGGCATAGCGAATTCAAGCGAAGTGGGCACCGGTTCGCGTGAAGAATTCGCGTCCAAGAAAAGAACCACCGCGAACTGGCCCCGCTACGGCAAGCTCGCCAATCGCAGCCTCGACGAGATGATCGCCGGCGCGCGCGTCGATGTCGCGCCCTACAAGAAGGGCCCGACCGATTTCGTGCTCTGGAAGCCCTCGGCGGAGCATGAGCCGGGGTGGGCGAGCCCCTGCGGCATTCCCGGCAAAGGTCGCCCCGGCTGGCATATCGAGTGCTCGGCCATGTCCATGGCGACCCTGCTGGAACCCTTCGGCGGCGGCCTCGCTTGCGATGACCCGGTGAAGAACACCTTCGACATCCATGGTGGCGGCATCGACCTCGTGTTCCCGCATCACGAGAACGAGATCGCGCAATCCTGCTGCGCCTTCGGCAGCGAGAAGATGGCGCAGATCTGGATGCATAACGGCTTCCTGCAGGTGGAAGGGCAGAAGATGTCCAAAAGCCTCGGGAATTTCGTGACGATCAATGAGTTGCTGGCGACGGACAAATTCGGCGGTCGGAAGTGGCCCGGCGATACCTTAAGGGTTGCGATGCTTGCTACACATTATCGTCAACCAATCGATTGGAGTGTTTCAAATCTGTTGAATGCCGAAGAGCGGCTGAATCGGTGGAAATCATTTGCTGAGGGACGGACAAGTATACCTGTTTCAAGCAACCTGACCTCGTTTTCTAACGCTTTAGGTGATGATTTAAATACACCGGCATTATTCTCGATGCTCGATCAGATTGTTTCAAATCGTAGTGGCAGGGAATCTGACCGTACAATTGTTTGGCGAGTTCTGAAGGAATTAGTTGGCGTAAATGCGCCAACAGATTCATTTGCGAGGACGGCGGCTGAATTACGCAGAGCAATTGAAGTAATCGGAAAGAAAAACCCTTCCAATATGCGTAATATGGTGAATTCGGCTATCAGACGGCCTACTCTTGGAAATTCGTCAAAAACATCGAAATTGCGACCGCATGCTGAAATGCTAGCGGGTGTATTTGCGCTCCGCGAGTGGATCGATGAAGTGGCAGGTCAAGAGCTGACTGCTGATCCAGCCTTCTTCGCGAGGGTCAGTGAGTTCAAAGAAGTGCTCAAAGGGTCTTCGCCTCTTGAGTTAGACAAACGTGATCAAATCAACTCCCTCATCTCCCTTCGCCTCGCCGCCCGCGCCGCCAAAAACTGGGCGGAATCCGATCGCATCCGCGACGAACTCGCGGGGCTCGGCATTCAGCTGAAGGACGGCAAGGACGAGGCCGGCAACCCGATCACCACCTGGGAGGTGAAGCGATGACCCGCGAACGCCTCTTCCTGTTCGACACCACCCTGCGTGATGGCGCGCAGACCACGGGCGTTGATTTCTCGCTCGCCGACAAGCGGAAAATCGCCGAGATGCTCGACAAGCTCGGCGTGGATTACATCGAAGGCGGCTATCCGGGTGCGAACCCGGTCGATACGAAGTTCTTCGAAAAGCCGCCTGCCACCCGCGCCACCTTCACCGCCTTCGGGATGACGAAGCGCGCGGGCGTTTCCGCCTCGAATGATCCCGGCTTGCAGGCGCTTCTGCAGGCCGGCGGCAGGGCGATCTGCTTTGTCGCGAAATCCTGGGATTACCACGTGGAATTCGCGCTTGGAGCCACGCTCGCCGAGAATCTGGATGGCATCCGCGAGAGCGTGAGGACCGCCATCGCTGCGAACAAGGAAGCGCTTGTTGATTGCGAGCATTTCTTCGATGGCTTCAAGGCCAATCGCGCCTATGCGCTGGATTGCGTGAAGACCGCGCATGAGGCGGGCGCGAGTTGGGTTGTGCTCTGCGATACCAATGGTGGCACCTTGCCCCATGAAGTGGAAGCCATGGTCGGCGCGGTGGTGAAAGCCGTCCCCGGCGTGCGGCTCGGCATCCACGCGCATGACGATACCGGGCAGGCGGTGGCGAACAGCCTCGCGGCCGTGCGCGCCGGGGCCCGGCAGATCCAGGGCACGCTGAACGGCCTCGGCGAGCGCTGCGGCAATGCCAATCTCTGCACGCTTATCCCCACGCTGAAGCTGAAGGCGGATTTTGCGGAAAAATTCGAGATTGGTGTGACGGATGCGGCTTTGGCCACGCTTTCCGCTGTGGCGCGCGGTTTCGATGAGTTGCTGAACCGCGTGCCGAACCGGCAGGCGCCCTATGTCGGTGCCTCGGCCTTCGCGACGAAGGCGGGCATCCATGCTTCAGCGCTCATCAAGGATCCGAGAACCTATGAGCATGTGCCGCCGGAAAAGCTCGGAAACCGTCGTCTCGTGCTTGTCTCGACGCAGGCCGGGCGCTCGAATGTGCTGGCGGAACTCGAACGCCTCGGTGTGGCGGTCGGCAAGGATGACGCCCGCGTCACCCGCATTCTCGACGAGGTGAAGGAGCGCGAGGCCCTCGGTTATTCCTATGAGGGGGCGGATGCGAGCTTCTATGTGCTCGCGCAGCGCCTGCTCGGCCGCCTGCCGGAATTCTTCAAGGTCGAGCGCTTCAAGGTGAATGTCGAGCGCCGCTTCAACGCGAAGGGCGATCTCGTCACCTTCTCCGAGGCCATCGTGAAGGTGCGAATCGGCGAGACGAGCCGCATCTCGGCGGCGGAAGGCGATGGCCCGGTGAACGCGCTCGACAAGGCCCTGCGGAAGGACCTCGGGCGATACCAGAGCCATATCAAGGGCCTGAAGCTGACGGACTTCAAGGTCCGCATCTTCCAGGGCGGCACGGATGCCGTGACCCGCGTGCTGATTGATTCGACCGATGAAACCGGTGAAAGCTGGACCACCGTGGGCGTGAGCGCGAACATCATCGACGCCTCGTTCCAGGCGCTGACCGATTCGGTGGTCTACAAGCTGCTCAGAATGCACATGGCGGGCGCGCTGCCGGCCGAGTGAGAAGGGCGCCGCGCGCCCCCCTCATTTTCGGTGCAGCCAGGCATGGCTCAATCCACGAAGCGGAGGGTCTTGTCGACGCAGAGATCCTGCTCGGTCGGCTCGAATTCGGCGCCGTCCGCGAAGGCGGCGGCGATGGTGAAGACGCAGCCGTTGCGCGGGCGGATCTTGAAGCTGATCCGCTTGCCCGGCTCCAGCGCCTTCTTCAGCGTGCCCACCTTTTCACCCTTGGCCGAGGTGATTTCGAGCCCGGTGACGGCAACACTCCGCCCGTTGACCACGAGCGCCTCACTCGCATTCTTGGGCGCCGCCCGCGAGCCCTGCGCCATCGCGCTGCCTGCCGCGAAAACCGAAAACCCGGCCAGAGCGGCCATCAAAACTTTGGAACGCATGCGGAAATCCTCATTCGATGCACGAGAGCGCCAGAGCATTCGCCCGAATTGAGGATAAATCAAGAGATCGCGCGAAAGGATTTGTTCATGAACGTCTATTCGGCGAGCTTCGCACGCAGCTGGTCGATTTCCTGCAACATCGGAATGATATCTTCCACGCGTTCCGCGATCTGGTAGCGCACCTCGAGGCCGGCGCGGATGAACGCCGTCTCGCGCATATGGGCGAAGAGCACCATCAGCGGCTTCCAGAAGCCGGCAGTATTCGCGAGCAGAATGGGCTTCTCGTGCTGGCCCAGCTGGCTCCAAGTCAGCTGTTCGACCAGTTCCTCCAGCGTGCCGATGCCGCCCGGGAGGGCGACGAAGGCATCCGCCTTCTCGAACATCAGCATCTTTCGCTCATGCATGTTGCGGGTCACGTGCATTTCCTGCGCGCCTTCGAGCATCATCTCGCGCGCTTTCAGGAAATCCGGAATGATGCCGGTGACATGGCCGCCATGCCGCAGCACCGAGCGCGCCACGGCGCCCATCAGGCCGTGGCTGCCTCCGCCATAAACCAGGGCGAAACCCTGTTCCGCCATGAGGCGGCCGAGCGTTTCCGCCGCTGCCAGAAATCGCGGGTCGGTGCCGTTGCCCGAGCCGCAGAACACGCAAATGGATCGAATCGCCATGCACCGATCCCGCCCGTTTTTCCGCAAAGTCGCAAGGGGCGTGAGCGAGGAAAATCCTTCTTCGGGGCATGACAAGCCGGCGCGCCATGCCTATCTTGCAAAAGTCGCGGCGAATGGCCGCCCTTCTGGTGTCCGGTCCGGGTTTGCCGGTTCCTTGCGGACTTCCGTTTCGAACAGGATTTCGGTCGCGTGTCGAGCCCGTCCCCGTCAGCGCCTGCCCGTGAGGGCGAGGCCTCCCTGCTCTCCACCATCCGCGGGCTCTGGCCCTTCCTCTGGCCGCATGATCGGCCCGATCTTCAGCGCACCATCGGCCTGTCGCTGGCGCTGATCCTGGTCGCCAAGGGCTTCACGGTGATGATGCCCTATACGTTCAAATGGGCGACGGATGCGCTGGTGGCGGCCTCGGGCGGCAGA
This sequence comes from Methylobacterium sp., assembly GCA_020252645.1. Taxonomy (GTDB): domain Bacteria; phylum Pseudomonadota; class Alphaproteobacteria; order Rhizobiales; family Beijerinckiaceae; genus Rhabdaerophilum. The sequence goes on from JADCCN010000018.1 coordinate 12,647, forward strand.
ACCGACGAGGTGGGCAGCCTCGGCTGGCTCATCGCCGCGCCGGTTCTGGCGACCGTGCTCTATGGCGCCGTGCGAATCCTGATGGTGATCTTCACGCAGCTGCGCGAAGGCCTTTTCGCGAAAGTCGCGATGAATGCCGTGCGTCAGCTGGCGCTGCGCACCTTCTCGCACATGCACCGGCTCTCGCTGCGCTTTCATCTCGAACGCAAGACGGGCGGGCTGACCCGTGTGCTCGAACGCGGCCGCGACGGCATCGAAGAGCTGACGCGCATGACGCTGATGACGCTCATCCCCACCATTGTGGAGTTTGCGCTGGTGATCGGCGTCTTCGCGATCGAGTTCGACTGGCGCTACGTCGTGACCGTGCTGGTGATGATCGTGATCTACCTCTGGTTCACAGTGAAGGCCACGCAATGGCGCATGGAAATCCGCCGCCGCATGAACGAGAGCGATACCGACGCCAACGCCAAGGCCGTGGATTCGCTCCTGAATTTCGAAACCGTGAAATATTTCGGCGCTGAAGAGCGCGAGCGCGGCCGCTATGATCGCAGCCTTGCCCGATACGAGCGCGCCTCCGTGAAGACCTATACCTCGCTCGCTCTTCTCAATACCGGGCAGGCCGTGATCTTCACCCTCGCGCTCACGCTCTGCATGGCGATGTCTGCCGCCGATGTGGTCGCGGGCAAGAACTCCGTCGGCCATTTCGTGATGATCAACGCGCTGATGATCCAGCTCTACCAGCCGCTCAACTTCATGGGCATGGTCTATCGCGAGATCAAGCAGGCGATCATCGATATTGAGAAGATGTTCGACATCCTGAACAAGAACGCCGAGGTGGAGGATCGCCCGGATGCAAAGCCGCTCACGGTGAACGAAGGGCGCATCCGCTTCGAGGATGTGAAGTTCCATTACGTGCCGGAGCGGCAAATCCTGAAGGGCGTCTCTTTCGAGGTCCCGCCCGGGCAGACGGTCGCCATCGTCGGGCCTTCGGGAGCGGGCAAGTCCACGCTCTCGCGCCTGCTCTTCCGCTTCTATGATGTCATCGAGGGCCGCATCACCATCGACGGGCAGGATATCCGCGATGTGACGCAGTTCTCCTTGCGCGATGCCATCGGCATCGTTCCGCAGGATACCGTGCTCTTCAACGATACCATCGCCTACAATATCGGTTACGGCCGCCACGAGGCCGACAAGGCCGAGGTGGAAAAGGCCGCCGGCCTCGCGCAGATCGATCGGTTCATCCGGCAATTGCCGGAGGGCTACGAATCACAGGTGGGCGAGCGCGGACTGAAGCTTTCTGGCGGCGAGAAGCAGCGCGTCGCCATCGCCCGCACCATCCTCAAGGGACCGCCGATCCTCGTTCTGGATGAGGCGACTTCGGCGCTCGACAGCTATACCGAAAAGGAAATCCAGGACGCGCTGGAGCGCGTTTCGCGCGGGCGCTCCACCTTGGTCATCGCGCATCGGCTGTCGACGGTGGTCAATGCCGACAAGATCATCGTGCTCGACAAGGGCGTGATTGCCGAAAGCGGCACGCATGAGGAGCTTCTCGCGAAGGGCGGGCTCTATGCCGGCATGTGGAACCGCCAGCGCGAGGTGGACCTCGCCCGCGAGACCCTGAAGCGTGCGGCGGAAACCGAAGAACCAAGCCTGCGCACTTCGCTGCAGGCCTGAGGCAACGCGACAGCAACGGAAAAAATGCACATGGATGCTGCCTGCGTCCGCTTTCTTCTCCCCGAAGCTGGTTCAATCAGTGCAGAAGCGTCGGGCCCGTGCGTTCCGCCTCGCGCAACAGGCGCTTGCGGATGAAAAGACGCGTGTCCTGGTCGATCCGTTCCACCCATTCGGGGTGGTCCCGGCTCATGGCCTCCACGCAGAAACCGACGGGGTCGGGTTCAGCGAGGATCAGGCGTGCGGGGGTCTGGGCCGGGGCGAGCGCAAAACGATGGGTCCGCAACATGCGCAACGAACCGTAACCGATGCAGGCGATGCCAAGCGAATGATCCATGACAACCTCCCTGCCGGCCCATTCCGGATCCCCGTTCGGGCGGAAAAGCCGGCCTTTTGCGGTGAATTCAGCGTAATGATTTGATGTTTTTCAATAGAGCGGTCGATTTGAATGAATGAGATCGACCGCTCTCTGTTTTGGTTATTGATCGCATTTTCTTCGATCAACCGGTGCCCGCTTGATCGAAAAAATGCTCCAATCTTCCTTGGAGACCTCCCCTGACGGCAGCAGGAATCCTTGCCTGATGCGTCAAATTAACACATCCGTCAGTTTTGGCCATGGGGCAACACGGTGCCCTCGCAAAGGTTTGCAGGAATTTTGAAGGCGGCTGGCGGGCCTTTCCCCGCGCGCCCGCCGCATGGTAGGGAGCGGCACGTCATCGAGCGGCCAGGAGGCTGTTCAGGCAGGCGCCGGCCACCGCATCAGGAAAGTTCGTCCATGTCGATCGTGTCGTCCATTCGCAAACAGATCACCCCGATCCATCCCGAGGGCTTCCTCTTCGTGGCCGGGGCGGTTCTGCTCGCGCTGGTGGCGGATTGGCTTCTGCCGCGTGTGGGCTGGATCTTCTGGCTCTTGCCGCTCTTCGTTGCCTATTTCTTCCGCGATCCGAAGCGTGTCACGCCTTTGCGCGAGGGGCTCGTTGTTTCCCCGGCGGACGGCCGCGTGAGCTTCGTGGGCCATGCCGTGCCGCCGCCCGAACTGGGCCTTGGCGACCAGCCGATGCTGATGATCTCGATCTTTCTCTCGGTCTTCGACGTGCACATCAACCGCGCGCCGGTTTCGGGCCGGGTCCGCAGGATCGTCTACACGCCCGGCCTGTTCCTCAATGCCGATCTCGACAAGGCCTCGAAGGACAACGAGCGCAACAGCCTCGTGATCGAAAGCTCCTCCGGCGCGATCGGCTGCGTGCAGATCGCGGGGCTGATCGCGCGGCGCATCCTCTGCTTCGCGAAGGAAGGCGAGGAGATCATTGCCGGCGCGCGCTTCGGTCTCATCCGTTTCGGTTCGCGCACGGATGTTTATGTCGCGGTGGAAGCGCGCGCGCTGGTCACGGAGGGGCAGCGGGCCATCGGCGGGGAGACGGTGCTGGTCGATCTCCGGTCCTCTGAACCGCAGCGCAGCTTCCGGCTGGATTGAGGTCGAGCGGCCCGCCGCTTGCGGCGTGGCGTCAAACAAGCGAATCGTCAAGCATTCGCATCGACCCGGCGGCTGGTTGTGCTGGAGACAGCGTTGTTCGCCGGCATTCCGGTCTTCGCGGCGATCATGGCGCGTGGCATCGGCTACTGAAACGCCAGACGCAACCATCCAACCCCTTTCTGAGCACGACGGAGCCTGTCATGACTGAACCCGCACCGACCGCCCGAACCGCCCTGATCACCGGCGCCTCGTCCGGCATCGGCAAGGCGCTTGCCGCGAACTTCGCCAGGGACGGCTGGAACCTTGTGCTTGCCGCGCGCAGCGTGGACAAGATGCGTGCGACAGCCGATGAACTCGGCCAGCGCCATGGCATCACCGCCACCGTCATCCGGGCCGACCTGGAGACCGGCGAAGGCGCCGCGCAGCTGCATGCTGACGTGAAGCGGCGCGGCATCGTCATCAGCGCGCTCGTCAACAATGCCGGCTTCGGCACCAGCGGTCCGTTCAAGGAGTCGGACCTGGCATCCGATCTGGCCATGATGCAGCTGAACATGACCGCGGTGGTGGCGCTGACCAAGCTCTTCATGCCTGACCTGCTGGCGGCCCGTGGCAAGCTTCTGAATGTGGCCTCCACCGCCGCGTTCCTGTCTGGCCCCTACATGGCGATATACTACGCCACCAAGGCCTTCGTGCTGAGCTTCTCGGAGGCGCTCGCCACCGAATTGGAGGGAACCGGCGTGACGGTCACGACCCTTTGCCCCGGCCCGACCGCCTCGGATTTCTGGAGCAGGAGCAACATGCAGGAAACCGGATTGGTGAAGGGCAAGAAACTGCCGACGTCAGAAGATGTCGCGGCTGCCGGCTATCGCGCCATGGAGCGCGGCGACAGAATCTTCATACCCGGTATCAAGAATTGGCTTATGGCGCAGAGCACGCGCATCACGCCGCGCCGAGTCACGGCCAGCGTTGCCGCGCGGATGAACCGGTCGCAGTAAAACATTTTCCGGTCAACCGGACACCGGCTGACCCTGGAAAATGCGACAAAACAAAGAGATGGAGCAGCATTTCGGGTCCATTCAATCGAAACGGGCTCCGGCAGTCTTGAGGCCGCCCCGAGTGCCGCGCTCAGCATCAGCACCGGCACGAAGCCAAGCCGGAAGCGCAGCAGCGCCAGCATCCGAGAGTGCCATGGAAACGATTTTCCCGCCCGAAAGCCCGCCGCTTGCGGCGTGGCGTCAAACAAGCGAATCGTAAGGCGTCAGCGCCATCATCCGAGAGTGCCATGGAAACGA
>JADCCN010000019.1 GCA_020252645.1 Methylobacterium sp.
GAAGCATTTTCAAGCGAAGCATGTCCCTCGCGAAGGCGGGGATGGGAACCGGTTCGCGTGAAGAAAATGCGACCAGACAAAGAAGCATTTTCAAGCGAAGCATGTCCCTCGCGAAGGCGGGGATGGGAACCGGTTCGCGTCACGAAAATGCGACAAAGAAAAAAACATGGAGCATCCGACCTCATTGGGTCGAATCAAAAAAAAGCTCCAGGCCGGGAAATCAGGCGGCCTTCAGCACAAGTCCCCCGCGCTTTTGCAGGAAGGCGATGATCTCAGCCACGCCCTCGCCGGTCTTCAGGTTCGTGAAGACCACCGGGCGCGGGCCCCGCTGGTTCGCGGCATCCCTCGCCATCACGGCGAGATCTGCCCCGACATGCGGCGCAAGATCGGTCTTGTTGATGACCAGCAGGTCGGATCGCGTGATGCCCGGGCCACCTTTTCGCGGGATTTTCTCGCCCTGCGCGACATCGATGACGTAGAGCGTGAGATCCGCGAGATCCGGCGAGAAGGTCGCGGCGAGGTTGTCGCCGCCGCTTTCGATCAGGATCAGTTCCAGGGCGGGAAATTTCCTGCGCATCTCGGCGATGGCATGCAGGTTCAGCGAGCAATCCTCGCGGATCGCCGTATGCGGGCAGCCGCCTGTTTCCACACCCATGATGCGCTCCGGCGGCAGGGCCTGCAGGCGCGCGAGGATTTCCGCGTCCTCTCTCGTGTAGATGTCGTTGGTGATCACCGCAAGATCGCAGCAACCGCGCAGGCGCTGGCAGAGGGCGGCGGTGAGGGTCGTCTTGCCCGAACCGACCGGGCCGCCAATACCGACGCGAAGAGGTCCGTTCATGAGCGGAAAAGCCTCCCGTTGAGGGTTTCGTGCCGAAGCGCCATGAGGTCGGCCATCAGGGCCGAGCCACCGAGCGCGGAAAGCGGCAGGACGGAAGCCCGCGCCGCTTTAAGGATGAGGGGCTGGAGTTCGGCGAGCCGCTGCTGCGCCTCGCTCTGCCCGATGATGGCGAGGCGAATGCCGGCCGCCAGCAAGTTGCCGGCAAAGGCCTGCAAGTAGCTCGCCGCCAGCGCATCGAGCGGCTGGCCATGGAGCCCGCCCGTGAGGCCCACGGCCACGGGAAAGGCGATTTCCCGCCCCTCCTCCGGCCAGAGCATCGCGAGGCGCTCATGCGGCCAGGCCCGGCGCACGAGAGCGAGGAAGCTCGCGCCCTGCTGCGCGCTTTCGAGCCGGCGCTCGGCCGCCTGCGACAGCGCCAGCGCAAGATCGGAAAGTTCGTGCAACGCCCTCGCATCCTCGCCCGCAGAAAGGCGCCAGGCCTCGCCCAGCAGGATCGCATCGTTGCGGCCCGTGCCGAGGCCGAGGATATCGCCAATCCAGCCCGCGAGGGCGGCACCGTTGGTGACGATCCCCTCCTCCGCCGCCGCCTCGATGCCGTGCGAATAGGCGAAGCCACCGACCGGAAAGGCCGGCGAAAACCACGCCTGACGCTGGAATTCGAGGCTCGTCACGGCTCAACCGTGCTTGTGGCCGTGATGGTGATGGCCGCAGCCGCAATCCGCGCCATGTTCATGATGCGCAGGATCGTGCTTATGGGCGTGATGCCCGCGATCATCGTGGTGGCGATCATCGTGCCGGTGCCCATGGTTATGGTCATGGTCATGGTGATCATGTCCGTGATGATGCGCGTGCGTGGCCTGGGCATAGGCCCCGCCCTCGGGGTCGAAGGCGGCCTCGATCGCGCGAACCTGTCCGCCGAGGCCCTGCACCATCGCCTCGATCACGTGGTCGCGGCGGATGCGCAGCTTCTGGCCCGCGACCTGAACCGGGAGATGCCGGTTGCCGAGATGCCAGGCGAGGCGCAGCAGATGCTCCGGGCTTTCCGCGCGGATTTCGGCCAGAGGCTCGCTCGCGCCCACCACTTCCACCATGCGCCCGTCCTCGAGCTTCAGCGCATCGCCGGTGCGCAGGGCCACGGCCTCGTGCAGGTCGAGCAGGAAATTCAGCCCGCCCACGCCTTCCATGGCGAAGCGGCGGCGATGGCGATCATCGAAATCGAGCACCACGGTATCGGCGGGGTCGCCGCGCCAATCCCCCCGGGCGATGACTTCCGTGGCGCGGATCATGAGGGACCTCCGAGGTCAGCAAAACCATTTCAAGCGGTAGCACGCCGCGTGCCGGCGGCGGAAGGCCGGGCACGGAAAATCGCGAGCAGAGGAAGCGCCAGCGCGAGCAACCCGACCACCACAGCCGGGCGTGGCGCAAGCGCGAGCATGAGGTTCGCATCGAGGACGCGGCGCCAGGGCACGCCCGTCGCGAGGCCGTACCACAGGGCTTCGAGCGCCGCCGTGAGTGGCACCGCGAGAAGGGCCAGCGCGAGGAGCGTCCACGCATTGAGCCAAAGGCGCCTCTGCAGCATGCGCACGGCCATGAGCACAACGAACACGCCGATCTGCACCACCTCCTCGCTCACATTGATCTTCGCCTGCAGAAAGGCATGGAAAATCGCCAGAACGGTGAGCGGGTAGATGAGCCGGTGCAGCCTGTTCCAGCTTTCCGCACCCATCCGGCGGATCGCGCCGTCGGTCGAAGTCAAGCCAAGCGCGACCATCGCCGCGAGGCTGACAAAGCCGATGGTCAGGTAGAAGCGCCTGATGATCTCGAGCATAACCACCACGAGGTCGTAGCGCTGCTGCACGACATACAAACACAGGTGGATGAGCGTATAGGCGAGTGCTGCCACACCCAGCATGCGGCGTAACTGCACGAGCTTCCCCCATCCGGTGATAAGCCGCAAAGGCGTGATCGCCAGCGTGACGAGCAGCAATCGCACGGCCCAGAGCCCGGTTTCATGCAACGCGACTTCCAGCGGCTTCGCGCCGAGCGTGCCATTGAGCCCATGCCCGCCGATCCAGAGGCCCGGCGCGATGACACCCGCGAGTGCCAAAGCCTTCAGCGGCGCGAAACGGCCTTGGCGGTCATTCCAGGGAAGCGCGATCTGCATTCCCGAGAGATGGAGCGCGAGGCCCCCGCGCGCAAGTCACGCTTTGTTCAAGCAAAGCCGTGCTGCGTTCAGAACAGGAAATAACGCTGCGCCAGCGGCAAAACCGATGCGGGTTCGCAGACCAGCAACTCGCCATCCGCGCGCACATGGTAGGTTTCGGGATCGATCTCGATCTTCGGCGTGGCGCCGTTATGGATCATGTCCTTCTTGCCGATGCCCCCGCGCACGTTCTTCACCGCCACGAGTTCCTTCCCGAGGCCCAGCCTCCCGCCGAGGCCGTTGGCGATGGCGGCCTGCGATACGAAGGTCACGCTCGTCGCCTGCATCGCCTGCCCGAAGGCGCCGAACATCGGGCGGTAATGCACGGGCTGCGGCGTGGGGATGGAGGCGTTGGGATCACCCATCGGTGCCGCGATGATCATGCCTGACTTGATCACGAGATCGGGCTTCGCGCCAAAGAAGGCCGGGCTCCAGATCACGAGATCGGCCAGCTTTCCCGCTTCCACCGAACCGATGACATGGCTCACCCCATGCGCGATGGCCGGGTTGATCGTGTATTTCGCCACATAGCGCCTGGCGCGGAAATTATCCGCCCCGGTGCCGGCATCCTCGGGCAGAGCACCGCGCTGCACCTTCATCTTGTGCGCGGTCTGCCAGGTGCGGGTGATGACCTCGCCGACCCGGCCCATGGCCTGGCTGTCGGAACTCATCATCGAGAGCGCGCCGAGATCGTGCAGGATATCCTCCGCCGCGATCGTCTCCTTGCGGATACGGCTCTCGGCGAAGGCGAGATCCTCCGCGATGGACGGATCGAGGTGGTGGCAGACCATGAGCATGTCGAGGTGCTCGTCGATCGTGTTCACCGTAAACGGCCGCGTGGGATTGGTGGAGGATGGCAGCACGTTGGGCAGCCCGGCGATCTTCATGATATCCGGCGCATGCCCGCCGCCCGCCCCTTCGGTATGGAAGGCGTGGATGGTGCGGCCCTTGAAGGCCGCGACCGTGTCTTCCACATAGCCGCTCTCGTTCAACGTATCCGTGTGGATCATCACCTGAACATCGTGATCATCGGCCACCGAGAGGCAGTTGTCGATCGCCGCGGGCGTGGTGCCCCAATCCTCGTGGAGTTTCATGGCGCAGGCGCCGGCCTCCACCATCTCCACGAGCGCAGCCGGCAGCGCGGTGTTGCCCTTGCCCGCGAGGCCGATATTCATCGGGACGCCATCGACCGCGCGGAGCATCATCTCCATGTGCCACGGGCCCGGCGTGCAGGTGGTGGCGAGCGTGCCATGCGCCGGGCCGGTGCCGCCGCCGAGCATGGAGGTGATGCCGGACATCAGCGCATCCTCGATCTGCTGCGGGCAGATGAAATGGATATGCGCATCGAACCCGCCGGCGGTGACGATCTTCCCCTCGCCCGCAATCACCTCGGTGCCCGGGCCGACGATGATATCGACGCCGGGCTGGATATCCGGGTTGCCGGCCTTGCCGATTTTGAAGATGCGCCCGCCCCTAAGGCCGATATCGGCCTTCACAATGCCCCAATGGTCGAGGATCAGCGCGTTGGTGATGACGGTATCGACCGCACCTTGCGCCCGCGTGAATTGGCTTTGCCCCATGCCGTCGCGGATCACCTTGCCGCCGCCGAATTTCACTTCCTCGCCGTAGATCGTGAAATCCTTCTCGACCTCGATGAAGAGTTCGGTATCCGCGAGGCGGACTTTATCGCCGACCGTGGGGCCGAACATGTCGGCATAGATCGAGCGGGGGAGTTTGGCCATGGTCTAGGCTCCGGCAGCTTGGAAATGCGGATCGGCGAGCGCGCGCCTGTCGAAGGTCAAAGTCGCCGTGCAGCCCGCATTCCGATTTTCGGCCGCGAGCAAGGCATCGGCAAAGTCGATCTTCGTATTGAGCAAAGCAGCGGTCACCAGCGCGCGATTGGAAATGACCACGGCCGGGTTCGACCAAAGCCTGTAGATCGCTTTTCGAATGGCTTCCTGCGGCTGCCGAAGCCGCGCTCGAAGGGTCCATGCGAACTCCAGTATAACAACAAGGCTGACGAAACCGGGGTTTTCTTTCGTCAGCGAGGAAATGACCTGCCGAGCCACAGGGCTTTGCGCAGGGTCGTCGTCGAGCACGGCGCGCAACAGCAAATTGGTATCAAGGCCGATCATGCTGCCTTGGTCCCGGCCTTTGAGCGAGCCGCACGCGACTTTCTTTCGCCGCCTCGTCCCTTATTCACCGGCGGGCCAAAAGGCACGTTCTCACGCAAGGCCTCGGCGATCGCCTCATCGTCCCGACCCGAGAAATCTGTCTTTTCAGATCCTTGCAGCGCCTCGAAGAAAGCCTCTGCCGTTCCGTTCAGCGGCAGCAAATGGATCACTCCATCGGGCGCGATCACAAATTCGATTTGCACGCCCGGCTCCAGACCAGCGATCTCCCGGATGGCGACGGGAATGGTGATCTGGCCCTTGGACGTCACTATTCCGACACTCATCCCTGTCTCCTTACAAAAATCATTGCCGTAAGATGCTATCAAAATTTGTCGGAATTACACCTTCCCCATCACCAGCCCGCGGAAGCCATAGACCTCGCGTTTGCCGGCGATTTCCACCAGCGCGACCTCGCGGGTCTGGCCCGGCTCGAAGCGCACCGCCGTGCCGGCGGGAATGTCGAGCCGGAACCCCCGGGCCTTTTCGCGCTCGAACTTCAGCGCCGCGTTCGTTTCGAAGAAATGGTAATGCGAGCCCACCTGGATGGGCCGCGTGCCGGTATTGGCGACGTTAAGCCGGAGCGTCGCACGCCCCGCATTCATCTCGATATCACCCTCTTTTGTGATGATTTCGCCGGGGATCATTTCCGATCCTCCGGGCGGCGCACCCGCTTCTCGATCGCCCGCGCCTCCGCCCGGCGTCCCGCGCGATAGGCGAGCAGGCCGGCGATGATCGTCACGATCGCGAAGAAGATGTGATCCGGCTCGAAGAAATGCGCGAGAGCACTCATCCAGTCGAGATGCGCATGTTCGCCGGGATGCGCGAGCGCTACCGAGGGCAGCAGCAGGAAAAGGCAGATCGCGTATTTTTTCATCACTCGGCCTCCGAATTCAGCGAATGGGTCACTCAACGAATGGGCTCATGGACGGTCACGAGCTTCGTGCCGTCCGGGAAGGTGGCTTCGACCTGCACGTCATGGATCATCTCGGCGATGCCCGGCATCACCTGCGCGCGGGTGAGGATTTTCGCCGCGGATTCCATGAGTTCGGCGACGGATCGGCCATCGCGCGCGCCTTCCACCACGTGATCGGTGATGAGCGCGACCGCCTCCGGGTGGTTCAGCTTCACGCCGCGTTCGAGCCTGCGGCGCGCGACCATCGCAGCCATGGCGATGATCAGCTTGTCCTTTTCGCGCGGGGAGAGATTCATGAAAGGCCTCGGTTCGACGTTTCTTGCAGCAAAAGCAGCCGCGAGAGCGGCAGGTCGGCCCCGGCGGCAACCCGGAGCGCGGCCAGGAAGGCACGGCGCAGGGCCACGTCATCGGATGACAGGGCACGGGCAAAAACAAGGCCGGAATGGCTGGTGGCGCCGGCATGGACGCCGGGCTCGCGCGTGAAGGCCGCGCGCAAGGCCGGCAGGCGCTCACCCGCATCCGGCATGGCCAGAAGCAAGGTGCAGAGAAAGGCATGGCCCGCCAGGCCGCCGGGATTGCCGACCGCCTGCGCCTGTCCGCCCTCGAGATGGAACTCTTCCGCAAGCACGAGGCGGTCGCCGATCCGGACACGCCAGCGATCCCGCCATGTCCCGGCCGTGAAGCGCTCCCCGCTCGCAACGCGGCCCAATTGCACCATTTCGCCCGCGAGAAGCCGCGCATCGGGCGCGATCGAGAGCGAGAATTCCCGCGTGAGGCGCGCCCCCCGGTGGATCACCGTTTCGGCCGGCACCCAGGCGAGCCGCGCGCCGGGCTCGACCACGAGTGCGATGGACATGCGCGTGGTATCGCCGCCCGAACGATAGATGCGCTCCGCCGCAGCACTCCCGATGACAAGCGAGGCGCCCTCGCCCGCTCGCGCCGCGAGGCTCAGCCAATCCCCGCCCGCAAGCCCTCCTGCGACATTCACCATCAGCGCCTCGATCGCATCGGGCGTGCGGCGGGGCATCCGGAAGCGGAAGGCCCCGGCCTCGTGCCGGTCCGTGATGCGAAGACGCCCGGCTTCCAGCCCGACCGAGAGGTTCAGGCGGGCCTCGACACGCAGACTGGCGGGCAAATCATGGCCCGCAGGCTCGGTTGGTCGTGGAGCGGCAGGGGAAGCGATATCAACGAGCATGGTTGACCTGCAAGAACTCTCCTTCGACATGCACGGAGCGGGCCACGAAAAATGATCGAACGAGGCGTCCAGCCAGAACCTTTCGGGCTCCCCATGCGTAGGAGAGCACGACATACCCCATTTTTCGAAAGTCGGTTCGCCATGAAAATCACGCTGGGCCTGCTCGCCGTCGCGGCCATTGTCTATCTCATCCTCGACATGCTGTGGCTGCTGGTCATCGCGCGCGGGTTCTATCAGGCGGAGATCGGCGCGCTGCTGAAGCCCCAGCCCGACCTGATGGCCGCAGGAATGTTCTACATTCTCTATCTTGCGGGCATGATGGTGTTCGTCATCCTGCCCGGCGCCGAAAACGGGCAGATCGGCAAGGCGGTCGCGATGGGCTTCTTCTTCGGGCTGGTCGCCTATGGCACCTATGATCTGACGAACTGGGCGGTCCTGAAGGGTTTTGGCCCGCGCATCGCCCTCGTGGACATGGCGTGGGGCGCGACCGTCTCCGCGATCGTGACCGGCGCTTCCCTTGGCGCAGGACGCCTGGCAGGCTGGATCGATTGAGCCCCGGTCTCACGGCGAAAGCCGCAGATTGAGCGGGCGGTCGAGATCATGCCCCGCCGCGCGCAAGACGGGCACCATCTCGCGGATCATCTCGGCTGAACACAGGGCGCCCGGCGGATCGAGTTCCAGTTGCCGGCGGATCCGCAGATGCGTCGGTTCGAGGCGATAGATCGCCTGGTATCGCGCATGGGACGCTTCGACCTGCAGATCGGGTGGAACATCGAGCAGGCTGCGCTGATCGGGCATATGCATCACGATATCCTGTTCGAGCCGCATCGGCTGGCAGGCCAGGGGCAGATCGCTGCCTGCCTGCAGGGCCGGCAGGAGCTTCGCAAGCGGTGCCCTGAACAGACGCGGACCGCCGCCGGCATGGACCGGCAACGGCGCCGTTCCATCCAAGGGTTTCTCCAGCCGGAACTCCAGATGCTGGCTGAGACTGGCGTCATCCTGCTCGCTGGCACCGAGCCGCGCCGTGCCAACCAGGCCCTGGCGTCGCAGAAGCTCCTGCATCGCTTCAGGCTCTTCGCCCAGTCGCCGCGTGAGCTGCGCCAGCATCGGGCGGGCCGCGCGCCGCACTTCGGTGCGCGAATGTCCGCTGATCGCGCCGTGATGATCAAGACCGAGTTCCGCCCGCACGACCACATGTTGATCCGCGGGCCGGAGCGTCCGGAAGGCACGCAGTTCGGGCCCGGATGCCGCGAGAACCAGCGCGGCCTTCCCGCCGAGATCGGGGTGCGGCACCTCGGAATCGAGCAGCATCCGGTGCGAGGGATCGAGCAGAAGCCGCGCCTGCGGCACCTCGACCATCACGGTATCGAACAGGAAGGCCGGCCGCATCGGCAGCGCGAGAAGCGGCCGACGGTTCGACAGCACGAGATGGCTGGACCAGCCCCGACGCTGGATTTCACCCTGCAGCATCAGCGCGCGCGCCAGCGGCGCGAGGGCGGGATCATCCGGGTCCACCCCCTTCCGGGCGAGATCGGAACGGGCCGGACGGTCCAGATCCGGCGACGCCATGAGGAGCGCCAGTTCCGCGCGATCGGGAATGGACGGCGCGCCGGCGATCGGCGGACCGGCGATCGGCGGACCCACCGGATCGAAAGAGGCGCGAATGGCCTCCGCCAGCGCCTCCCGGCTGGCATGACCGGAAAGATGCAGACGCAGCGCGCCGATCATCCCGCCGGACGGGTGCTGCGCGGTCGCGATCTGCCCCGAGAGCCGGATCGGATGGCCGGGCACCACCGGCGAAGCCACCTGCAGGCCACTATGCTCGACGCTGATCCCTTCGGCATGGCCGATAATCTCGATCACCACCTTGCCGCCGTTCATCTGCGGCGGAAAGGCGAAGGTCTGGTCGAGCCCCTGCCCGGCTGCCAATGGCCTGAGCCGGAATGCGCCTTGTCGGCGGGATTCGCGCGGCGCAACCTCTCGTTCATGGAGCGGATCGGTTGTCAGCGCTCCGAACGCGGCCTGCTGCGGCCCCTCCGGCCAGAACCGTTCGATGCGCGCAAGCCCCTCGCGCAGGAAGGGCTCGGCCGGCCGGTCACGGCGCTGAAGCCCTGTGCCCTGCGCCTGCCTCCATTCCACCCGCCAGAGCGACCGATCACCAAGATCGATGCGCAAGGTGAGCACAGGGTTGTCCGCCGCAATCAAGGGCGGGAAACCGTAAAGACCAGGAAGGCCGAGGAGGATGCAGCCCAGCGCGGCCAGGCGTTTGCGCAAGCACGATACCCGGAAATCCGGCATGGAAGCCTCCTTTCGTTCGCACCGGAGCAATGCCTAGTCCCGGATGGTCAAAGGAAGGTCTACGCCAGGGCCCGTGACGCACCTGTTTCGCCGCGTCTGGTTCACCAGGATCGTCGAGAACAGAGAGCCTTTAAGCCAAAACCGGTGAAATCTCGCGGAATCCGCTCATGGCCGCGCAAGGACGGTGCCGCGCTCCTCGAAGGAGAGCCCCATCGCCCCGCCCGCGGCACGCATCGAGCGGCCCCGGATCGGAACCTCGTTCTTGATGCATGCCGAGGTCATTTGCCGGCGATGCATCAGAAGATGCCGCGCCCCCGGAAGCGGCATGGCCTGGCCCGGAAATTCAGCCTTCTGCGCCGAAATCGGCCGCGAAATGCAGCAACTGCTTCTTCATGAGGGTGACGGCCGCCACATCATCGATATCCCCGCCCAGCCAGAGCTGGAAGGCCGCACCGAAGACCGAGCGCCCGCCCACGAAGCCCATGACGCGCGGCTGGCGGCCCGCCTTCTTCAAGTCCGGGCCGGATTGGACGTTGCGGGCAATCACGATCACGCCCCGGCAAAGCGGATCCTGCGCCGCGATCACCGCATCGATGGCCGCCCAGGAGGCGGCATCATGCTGCAATTCGACGAGCCAGTAATCGGCCTTCAGCCCCTCGCCATAGAGGCGCTCGAGCATCATCGCGGTGGTTTCCCCCTCGGGCGGCAGCGCCTCGATCAGCACTTCCCGGCCCAGGGCCTGCGCGGCGGCGAAGACCTGGCGGATCTCGGAGATATGCCGGCTCAACGGCGTGCGCGCATCCGAACGGCCATTCGCGATGAACTTCGCGACCTGCCGCACCGGCCATTCCGTGAGGCGGATGCGCTCGCCATGCGGCACCTGCCGGGCAATCCAGAAATCGTGATCCTCGGCGCGGAACAGGGCTTCCCGGCCGAGCGTGCCGTCGAGGAACATGCCAACGCCGAGCCCCTTATGCCCCTTGAGTTGCGCGCCGGCTTCCGCGGCCGCCTTCACCGCCAGCGTCTTGAAAAGGGCGACGCGCTCCGCCTCGAGATGCCGGTCCTTGCCGAATTGCTCGAAATCCTGCAATCCGTGATCGATCGAGAGGATCGCGAGCTTGCGCGGAAGCGGGCGACGCGTCTCGGCATGGTGCAGGTGGTTGAGTGCGGCATCGAACCGCAAGGCCCGATGGCTCGAGCCCTGCGCGAGGAAATGCATCAACTCCTTCTGGCCGGGATATTCCGGCGAGCACAGCAGGCGCGAAACCGCAATGGCGCCGCAGGCATTCGCATAGGTGCAGCAGGTTTCGAGCGGCGCGTCGCGCAGCCAGCCCGAGAGGAAGCCGGCCATGAAGGCATCGCCCGCGCCCAGCACATTGTAAACCTCGACCGGGAAGCCCGGCCCTCGAATACCCTCGTCGAGCTCAGCGGGGATGGCCCCGGGGAAGGCCACGCAGCCCTCGGCGCCGCGCTTCGCCACGATCAGCGCCCTGGGCGCGAGCTTGCGGATGGCCTTCAATGCCGCGATCGTATCCGTCGTGCCGCCGGCGATGTGGAGTTCCTCCTCCGTGCCGACGATCAGATCGCAATCCGGCAGGATGCCCGAAAGATGGGCGCTGACCTGATCGGACGGGATGTAGCGGCGATCCCCCGCCCCGTGCCCGGCAAGCCCCCAGAGATTGGGGCGGTAATCGATGTCGAGGATCACCTTCGCGCCGGTTTCCTGCGCGAGGCGAATGGCCTTCTTCTGCGCGGCATCGCTGTTTTCCTTGGCGAAATGCGTGCCGGTGACCAGCACGGCACGCGAACGGGCGATGAGATCGCGGGTGATATCGCTCTCGTCGAGCGCGGCATCGGCGCAATCCGTGCGGTAGAAGATGAGCGGGAAGGTTTCCTGGTCGCGCACGCCGAGCAGCACGAGCGCCGTCAGTCGATGCGGATCGGTCGCAAGGCCATCGACCGAGACGCCCTCGCGCAGGAGCTGCTCGCGGATGAACCGGCCCATCGCCTCGTCCCCGACGCGGGAGATCAACGCCGATTTCAACCCGAGCCGGGCCGCACCGATGGCGATGTTGGCCGGGCAGCCGCCCACCGCCTTCACGAAACTTGCCATATCCTCCAGCCGGCCGCCGATCTGCTGGCCGTAAAGATCCACCGAGGAGCGGCCGATGGTGACGAGATCGAGATCCTTCATCCTAAATCCCCGGTTGGAGGGGATCAGCACCGATCCCGACAATGGTCTGATCAAAATCGATATTCGAGCCGGTCATCAGGCCGGATTCGTCGCTCGCCAGATAGAGGCAGGCCCGCGCGACCTCCTCCGGGCTGATGAGCCGACCGAAAGGTCGGTCCTTCACCGCCTGTTCCAGCCAGCCATCCCGCGCGCCGTGGTAGAGGCGCATCACGCGCTCCTCGCCGGGCGTATGCATCCAGCCGATATTGAGGCCGTTGACGCGAATCCGGTGCTTCACGAGGGCGTGGGCGAGGTTGCGCGTCAGCGTCGCCAGCGCGCCTTTCGAGGAGGAATAGGCCGAGAGGAAAGGCTGCCCGCCATGCGCGGACATGGACTGGATGTTGATGATCGAGCCGGCGATCTTCTCGCGCGCCATGATGGTCACGGCATCCTGCGTGAGGAAGAACGGCGCGCGGATATTCACGGCGAAAATTTCGTCGAAACGCTCCTGCGTGGTGTCGAAGATCGTGCCGCGATCAGTGAGCCCCGCCGCATTCACCAGCACATCCACCCGGCCGAACCGGTGATCCGCCGCCGCGACCACCGAGCGGACATCGTCCATCCTCGAAAGATCAGCCTGCACAAAGATCGAAGCTGTTCCCTGGCGGGTGAGTTCATCCCGGATGCGCGCGCCGCGGGCGGCGTTTCGCCCGGTCAAGCAAAGCCCGGCGGCACCCGCGGCCGCAAAGGCGCGGGCGATGGCTTCGCCGAGCCCCTGCGTCGCGCCCGTCACCACCGCGACCCTGCCTGAAAGCCGATCCGCGCCTCCAACCATCGTTTTTCCCCATTCGCGCCGTTTGCCGGCTCAGATTCTTCTCGACCGAGCATTGCCTGAGTCCGGATCCAATTCTAGTGTTTCGGAAAAATTCGAAACACATCGTCAGCCTGCAGGGAAAAATTTTCGTGATCGGAATGGGTGTCATCGGCGCGGGGCGCATCGGGCGCATCCACGCGGGAAATGTCGCGGCTTCGAAGGATGCCCGATTGCTGGCGGTGAGCGACGCGCTCGCCCCGGCGGCGGAGAGCCTTGCCAACGAACTCGGCACCAAGGCCGCCAGCCGCGAGGCGATGCTGGCGGACCCGGCCATTGCCGGCGTGATGATCTGTTCGCCCACCGACACCCACGCCGATTTCATCGAGGAAGCGGTGAGGGCCGGAAAGGCCGTGTTCTGCGAAAAACCGGTGGATCTCTCCTCGGATCGCATCCGTGCCTGCCTCGAGACGGTCGAAGCCTCGGGCCGGCCGCTGATGATCGGCTTCAACCGCCGGTTCGACCCCAGTTTCGCGGAAGCGAGGCGCCGCCTCGTGGCCGGTGACATCGGCAAGATCGAGATGGTCACGATTCTCTCGCGCGATCCCGGTCCGCCGCCGGTGGAATATGTGAAGCGCTCGGGCGGGCTGTTCCGCGACATGATGATCCATGATCTCGACATGGCCCGCTTCCTTCTCGGCGAAGACCCGGTGGAGGTGCATGCGGTCGCCTCCTGCCTCGTCGATCCGGCGATCGGGGAAGCGGGCGATGTCGACACCGCTGCGGTGCTGCTGAAGACGGCCTCCGGCAAGATCGCGCAGATCTCGAATTCCCGACGCGCGAGCTACGGCTACGACCAGCGCTTCGAGGTGCATGGCGAAAAGGGCATGGTGCGGGCCCGGAACGTGCCGCTGACCACGGTGGAGACCGCCGATGCCCGGGGCTTCCGCGCCGATCCCGCCCTGCCCTTCTTCCTCGAGCGCTATGCCGCCGCCTATCGCGCCGAACTCGCGGCCTTCCTCGACTGCATGATGAAGGGGACCCGGCCATCGCCTTCCGGCATTGACGGGCTCAAGGCGCAGGTGCTCGCCGATGCCGCCACCGAATCCGCGCAGACCGGCAAGCCCGTGCGCCCCGTTTATTAATGGCCGATCCGATGACCGACAACGCGATGCTCGCCGCCCGCTACCATGCCGTGCATGGCATGGCGCTGAAACTGGGCGAGACGGCCCTCTCCTATTTCGGGCGGACGGATGCGCTCGAAATCTCGATGAAGGGCTTCCAGGACTGGCTCACCATCGCCGATGGCATGGTGGAGAGGGAATTCCGCGCGATGATCGCCGAGGCCTTCCCCGGAGACGCGGTGATGGGCGAGGAACAGGGCGGCGGCGCCTCCGAACGGCTCTGGATCATCGATCCGATCGACGGCACCGCGAATTTCGCCCGCGGGGACCGCCAATGGTGCGTCTCCATCGGCTTCGTGCTGAACGGCCGGCCCGAACTGGGGCTGATCCATGCCCCGGCCCTGGGCGAGATGTGGCTCGCGCGGCGGGGTGGCGGGGCGACGCTGAACGGCCAGCCGATCCGCGCGGCGCTGACGAGTGACCTGCGGCGTTCGACCGTTGAATGCGGCTGGTCCACCCGCCGGCCGCTCGAGGATTATCTCGGCATCGTCACGCGCCTCTATGGTGCGGGCTCGAGCGTGAAGCGCTCGGCCTCGGGCGCGCTCGGCGTTGCCCATGTGGCAAACGGGCGCACGGATGGCTACGTCGAGACGCATATCAATTCATGGGATGTCGCGGCCGGGCTTGTCATCGCAGCCGAGGCGGGATGCCGCACCAACGCGTTTTGCAGCGGAAACTGGGTCACGGAAGGCAATCCGATCCTCGTCGCCGCGCCGGGCGTGGCGGAAGCGATTTCCGCCATTGCCGGCATGGCCTTGGCCGCCCCGTGATCGCCTGCGATTGACGGGACCGGAAAGACCTGCATCTTAGTCGGCAAACGTCACGAAGATGACACGCGGGAGCAGGACAAGGTCCTCCACCGCGCCCTTGGGAGGAGAACCACGATGGCGACACGCCGTTCTTTCGCGCTTGCCCTTTTTGCTGCCACCGCCATCGGCGGCCTGGCCCCATCGCCCGCCGCCGCGCAGGGCGAGCTCGTGCTCTATTGCTCGGTGCAGGAGGAATGGTGCCGCCCGATGGCGCAGGCTTTCGAGCGCGCCACGGGCATCAAGGTCGCGATGACCCGCAAGTCATCGGGCGAGACCTATGCGCAGATCAAGGCGGAAGCCGCCAATCCGCGCGGCGATGTGTGGTGGGGCGGCACGGGAGATCCGCATCTCCAGGCGGCCGAGGAGAACCTGACCGAGCCGTATAAATCGGCGAAGCTCGGCGAGCTTCTGCCTTGGGCGGTGAAGCAGGCCGAACAATCCGGCTTCAAGACCGTCGGCATCTATGCCGGAGCGCTGGGCTTCTCCTTCAACAAGGAGCAGCTGGCACGCAAGAAGCTGCCCGAGCCCAAATGCTGGGCCGACCTCGCAAAGCCGGAATACAGGGATGAGGTTCAGGTCGCGGACCCGAACTCCTCCGGCACGGCCTACACCAAGGTGGCGACGCTCATCCAGCTCTTCGGCGAGGACAAGGCCTTCGAACTGATGAAGGCCATGCACAAGAACGTCAACCAGTATACCAAGGCGGGCGCCGCCCCGGCCCGCGCGGCCGCGACCGGCGAAAGCCTGATCGGCATCACCTTCCTGCATGACGCCGTGACCCAGGCCGTGAACGGCGCGCCGGTTCAGATCGTCGCCCCTTGCGAGGGCACGGGCTACGAGATCGGCTCGATGTCGATCATCAAGGGCGCCAAGAACATGGAGAACGCGAAGAAATTCTATGACTTCGCGCTGACGCCTGAAGCGCAGAGGATCGCGCTTTCCGCAAAAAGCTTCCAGGTGCCGTCCAACAAGGCCTCCGAAGTGCCGAAGGAATCGCCGAACCTCTCGGAAATCAAGCTGATCGACTACGACTTCGCCAAATATGGCTCCTCCGCCGAGCGCACGCGCATCCTGCAGAAATGGGATGCCGAGGTGCGCAACGCACCGCGCCGCTGAGGCGCCTTGAAGAACGTTATGGCGTCATTTCCGTCGATGCGGCAGCATCGGGCGGGAATCCATGGCGGCAGAAGACGCATGAATTCCCCTTCGCCTGCCTGAGCAAGCGCCGGGAATGAGACCGGATGCCGGGGGCTCGGGGGGAGCGGCATGCAACGCAGGCAGGCGGATCGGGGGATCGTGGATCTTGGCGCAGCCGGGGTCGCGTTGATCGCATTTCTGCTGCTCCCCTTTGCCTTTGTCGGCGATCTGCGCACGGGCCTCGGCTGGCTGCTTGATGGCCGCTGGGCTTTCGCATTGCCGGTTCTAGCGAGCCTTGCCGCCGCCTTCCTCGCCCGGCAGGGCGTGACGACCGCCGGAACGCGGCTCGCGCTTGCCGCAGGCGGTCTCTTCTGGATGATCCTTTATGGTTTCCACGGCAACGGAATCGATGGCCGGCCGCTGCTCGCTCATGGCCTCGGCGCGGGGTTGATGGCCTCGGCGCTCGTGCTGCAGGGCACCCGCGCGCTCGCGAGCCTCGGTGCCTTCAAGGCCGATCGCTGGGTGGCGACCACGACCGTCACCATCCTCGTGCTGGTGCTGACCTTCGTGTTCTTCCCCGTGGCGAAGGTCTTGGGCAGCGCCTTTCTCGACAAGGCGGGAAACCTCGATCTCACGCTGTTCTGGGCGCGACTGACCGCACCGGATGTCTGGGGCTTCGCGTGCTTCCATTCCAGCGCCTCCTGCGGGGTTGTGCCGAACACGGTGCTGCTCGGCGTGCTCGCGGGCGTCATCTCGACCTTTCTCGGCCTTGCCTTCGCGCTTCTGGCGCAGCGGGGCGGGCTGAAGAATACGCGGCTCTTCGATGCGCTCTCGGTGCTGCCGATCATCACCCCGCCCTTCGTGATCGCGCTGGCGCTCGTGGTGCTGTTCGGCCGCACGGGCATCATCACGACATTTCTGGACAACTGGCTCAACATCCCGCGCTCGCGCTGGATTTACGGCCTTCCGGGCGTGCTGATCGCACAGGTGCTGTCGCAGACCCCGCTCTCCTACATGATCCTGCGCGGCGCCCTGCAGGGCATCTCGCCCTCGCTGGAAGAGGCCGCGCAGACCCTCCGCGCCTCGCGCTGGGTGACCTTCCGCACCGTGACCTGGCCGCTTCTGAGGCCTGCGATCGCCGCCTCCATCCTGCTCGGTTTCGTCGAAAGCCTCGCGGATTTCGGCAACCCGCTGGTGCTGGGTGGCTCGTTCGAGGTGCTCTCGACGAAGATCTTCTTCGCGGTGGCCGGCGCGCAGCACGATCCCGGGCGCGCCGCGATCCTCGCGGTAATCCTGCTCGCCCTCACCCTCACCGCCTTCTGGATGCAGCTCGCCTGGCTGGGCAAGAAGAGCTACGTGACCGTGACCGGCAAGGGCGATTCCGGCCAGCCGCTGCCGCTGCCGACGGGCGTGCGAATTGCAACGATTTCCGTTGTAGTTCCGTGGGTTATCCTCACGATCCTCATCTACGGAATCATTGTGGTCGGCGGCTTTGTGCAGGATATCGGCCGCGGCGCGATGAAGCCGACCTTCGAGCATTTCCACACGGGCTTCGCGATCGAATGGACGCAGCACGGGCTGTTTCTCGCAGGGTCCGCCTGGGACAGCTTCATCACCACCGTGCAGGTCTCGGCGATTGCCGCGCCGCTGACGGCGATCATCGGCATTCTTACGGCCTATGTGCTGGTGCGGCATGATTTCGTGGGCCGGCGCACCTTCGAATTCATCACCATGCTGGCTTTCGCCATTCCGGGCACGGTGATCGGCGTCGCCTATATCGTGGCCTTCAACGTGGCGCCGCTGGAACTCACGGGCACGGGGCTGATCCTCATCATCTGCTTTGTGTTCCGCAACATGCCCGTGGGCGTGCGCGCCGGGATTGCGGCCCTGAGCCAGATCGACAAATCGCTGGATGAGGCCTCTGCCACGCTGGGCGCTTCCACCGGCACGACCGTTCGCCGGGTGACCCTGCCGCTTTTGAAGCCCGCGATCATCGCGACCCTGGTGTTTTCCTTCGTCCACGCCATGACCTCGGTCAGCGCGATCGTGTTTCTCGTCACCGCGAAATACAACATGGCGACGGCCTATATCGTGAACCGCGTGGATGCCGGCGAATACCCGCTGGCGATTGCCTATTCCTCGCTTCTCATCCTTTTCATGCTGGTGGTGGTGCTGGCGATCCAGATCGGCATCGGCGAACGCAGGATCGGCCGCCGGCAGGTTCAGGGCAACGCGCCCGCGCCCGTCTCGGTCGGCCGCTAGGAGTATCGGGTATGGCGAAAGCCGCGAGTGTCGAATTCATCAACGTCTTCAAGCTCTACGGCAATGTCACCGCCGTGCGCGACATCTCCTTCAGGGTGGAGGCGGGCCAACTCGTGACCCTGCTCGGCCCCTCGGGCTGCGGCAAGACAACGACGCTGCGCCTCGTGGCGGGCCTCGAACTCGCATCCCAAGGCACGATCCGGATCGGCAACGAGAACGTGACGCAGTTGGGTGCGGCCGAACGCGATGTGTCCATGGTCTTCCAGTCCTACGCGCTGTTTCCGCACATGAATGTGCTGGATAACGTGATGTATGGCCCCCTCGTCTCCGGCGCTTCGAGGAAGGCGGCCGAGGCCATGGCCATCGAGAAGCTGGGGCTTGTGGGCCTCAGGGGCTTCGAGAAGCGTCTTCCCTCCGAACTTTCGGGCGGCCAGCAGCAGCGCGTCGCGGTGGCGCGCGCCATCGTGCTCGAACCCTCCGTGCTCCTGTTCGACGAACCCCTCTCGAACCTCGACGCGAAGCTCCGCCGCAAGGTGCGCGATGACATCCGTGACCTGCAGCAGCGCCTGGGCCTCACCGTGCTCTATGTCACGCATGATCAGGAGGAGGCGCTCGCCGTCTCCGACAGGGTGATCGTGATGGACAATGCCGTGATCGCTGAGGAAGGCACGCCGGCCGATCTCTATGAGCGGCCGAAGACCCGCTTCCTTGCGGATTTCATTGGCGAGGCGAACCTGATCGACGGGAGCTTCAGCGAGAAGGCGGGCGGCGTGAGTTTCACCACCCATGGGGTTACCCTGGAACTCGGCACGGTGCCGGTGCCGGTGAACGCGAAGACCCTCGCCTTTCGCCCCGATCGTGCCGGCCTTGCGGTGGATGAGGCGAGCCCGCTCGCGATCCGCCGGCAGGCCTATATCGGGTCCTCGCGCGAATATGTGATCGATGCGCCCTGGGGCGAATTGCTGATCGTCCGGCCCGTGCGCGAAGCCATCCTGCCGAATGGCACCCGTGTTCGGCTGGAAATCGAGCCCGGCGCCGGCATGGTTCTTCCGGGCTGAGGTTTCCCTCGCATGTGAAAGCCGCTAATTCTTTCGGGGCCCCCGCCCGGAGACGACCATGCCCCTGCCCGCGCCGCTTTCGCCCCTCCTGGTCGATGATCTCGTGCGCATGGCGCTGATCGAGGATCTGGGCCATGCCGGGGACATCACCTCGCAGGCGACGATCCCCGCGAACCGGGAAGCGAAGGCCGTGTTCCGCGCCCGCGAGCCGGGCGTGTTGGCCGGCACGCAATTCATCGAGGCCGCGTTCCGCCTCGTGGGGCCGGGCACGCTGACGGTCATCCTCAAGCCGGATGGATCGCGGCTCGAAAAGGGCGACATCATCGCCGAGGTCGCGGGCAGCGCGCGCACCATCCTCTCGGGCGAGCGCGTGGCGCTGAATTTTCTCGGCCGGCTCTCCGGCATCGCCAGCGCCACTGCGCGCTATGTCGGGGAGGTGAGCCATACGCGCGCGGCCATCGTCTGCACGCGCAAGACCACGCCGGGCCTGCGCGGAATCGAGAAATATGCCGTGCGCTGCGGCGGCGGCATGAACCACCGCTTCGGCCTGGATGATGCGATCCTCATCAAGGACAACCACATCGCCGTCGCTGGCGGCGTGAAGCCCGCTCTGGAAGCCGCGCGCGCCCATGCCGGGCATCTCGTGAAGATCGAGATCGAGGTGGATAATCTGGATCAACTCGACGAGGTGCTGGCCACGGGCCTCGCGGATGTCGTGATGCTGGACAACATGCATCCGGATCTCCTGCGCCAGGGCGTGGCACGCGTCGCCGGCCGCATGAAGGTCGAGGCGTCCGGTGGCGTGCGGCTTGACACGGTGCGCGCGATTGCCGAGAGCGGCGTCGACATGATCTCCATTGGCGCGCTCACGCATTCCGTGAAGGTGCTCGATATCGGCCTTGATATCGACCTCTGAGCCCATGCCCGCTTCCCCTGACTTCCGCCCGGAAACGACGCATCTCGCGCTTGGCGAGGCCTTCTATGATGTGGTGAGGCCGGCGGATTTTCCGAAAACCATCCTCCGCTACCGGAACGACACCCAGGCCGGGCGCGTGGGGTTGCGCGCTCTTTCGGATGACGAGTGGATCGCGCATTTCGCCCGCTTCGAGCCGCTGCCCGGCTCGCTGCCCGAACCTTTGGCGCTTCGCTATCACGGCCATCAGTTCCGCTCCTACAATCCCGATCTGGGGGATGGGCGCGGCTTTCTCTTTGCCCAGATGCGGGATGATCGCGCAAGGTTGCTCGATCTCGGCACGAAGGGTTCGGGCCAGACGCCCTGGTCGCGGCGCGGCGACGGGCGCCTCACCCTGAAGGGCGGCCTGCGCGAGGTGCTGGCGACCAACATGCTCGAGGCGCTGGGGGTCGATACCTCGAAAAGCTTCTCGCTGATCGAGACCGGCGAGCAGCTCCAGCGGGGCGACGAGCCCTCTCCCACCCGATCATCCGTGCTGGTGCGGCTGTCGCATTCGCATATCCGGATCGGCTCGTTCCAGCGGTTGCTCGCGCTTAACGATGCGGAGGGGCTTGGGCGGCTGCTCGCCCATACGGTGACGCATTACGCGCCCGAGGCGCGGCGCGACGATCCGGCGGAGGAGGCCACGGCCTTCCTCGAAAGCGTGATGCGGAAGACCGCCGCCACCGCCGCGCGCTGGGTGGCCGCGGGCTTCGTGCATGGGGTGCTCAATACCGACAACATCAACGTGACGGGCGAGAGCTTCGATTACGGGCCCTATCGCTTCCTGCCGGTCTATGATCCCGGCTTCACCGCGGCCTATTTCGACCAGACCGGGCTCTACGCCTTCGGCCGCCAGGCAGATACGATCGCCTGGAACTGTACGCGGCTGGCGGAGACGCTGCTGCTCGTCGCGCCGGTGGAGCCGCTGCAGGAGCGGCTGGAGCATTACCCCGGTTTCTTCTGGCCCGCGATGCGCGAGGCCCTTTCGGACCGGCTCGGACTCGCGCCGATCCCGGATGCCGAGGCGGATGCCTTCTCGAAGGCTCTGTTCCAGTTCCTGAAGGAGAGCGCCATTCCCTTCGAGGCCGCGATGTTCGACCTTCATGGCGGCCCGGCGCGGCTTCGGAAGGCGCTCGCGGGCGAACGCGCGAGCTTCTACGCCCATCTCGGCTTCGAGCCGGTGAAGGCGATGCTGGAAGGCCGCAAACCTGGCCCCCGCGCCAATCTCGCGCATCCCTATTTCCAGCGCGCCAACCCCCACACCCTGCTCTATCCCGATATCGAGGCGCTCTGGGAACCGATCGCCGCGCGCGATGACTGGAGCGCCTTTCACGCCAAGCTCACGGAGATCGAGACAATCCGCCAGGCCTATGCGCTCGCCGCATGAATGGCCGATCGGTTTTTCGCGAAACCATGATCGACATGGGCTGCCAAACCATCGCAAGATGATCCAAGGCCCGACTCGGCAAACCCGGGCTGGAACGCGACGCGCCACGAAATGTCCGACTCCTATGAACGGCCGGCCGATAACAAGCCGGTCGCGCTTCTCCTGCTTCTGCTGACGACGGTGATGTTTGCCATCGGCGATTCCATCGCCAAACTCGCTGTCGGCACGCTCCACCCGGTGCAGATGCTGTTCGTGCGTTGCGCGATCGTCGTGGCCTTCACGGTGCCTTACGCGCTGTGGAAGATCGGGCCGGCGGTTTTCCATACCGATCATCCGAAGACACAGGTCTTTCGCGGCTTCGCGATCCTCCTGTCGTCCTTCCTGTTCGTGTCCGGGCTCTCGCATCTGCCGCTGGCCGATGCGAGCGCGATCAACTTCGTCTGGCCCCTGCTGATCACGGTCCTTTCGGTGCTGATGCTGAAGGAAAAGGTGGGCGTGCGGCGCTGGGCCGCGACGCTGGTGGGCTTTGCCGGGATGCTGCTGATCATCCGGCCCGGCACCAGCGCCTTCCAGATGGCCGCACTCTATCCGCTGGGCGCCGCCCTGCTCTGGTCCTTCGCGGCGGTGGTGACCCGCTCGGTCTCCGCCCATGATCGCGCCGCGACGACACTTGTCTGGACGAGTCTCGTGATGCTCGCAGGCGCCGCACTCCTGATTCCCTTCTTCTGGCGGCCCATGACCGGGCAGGAATGGCTGCTGATGGGCCTGATCGGCGGCATCTCGATTGCGGGCCATTCCATGCTGGTCTTCGCCTATGAGCGCGCGGGCGCCTCGTTCCTCGCGCCCTTCTCCTATGCGCAGCTCGTCTGGGCGACGATCCTCGGCTATCTCGTTTTCGGCAGCCTGCCGGATCGCTGGATCGCCGCCGGTGCGATTCTCATCGTGGCGAGCGGCATCTACACGGCGCATCGCGAGCGTGTGCGGGCGCGCGAGATGCAGGAACGGGCAGCGGGCGGCAATGGAGATCGCGCATCCTGACCAGCGACTGCCTGGACCAAAGCATTTTCAAGCGAAGTGGGCACCGGTTCGCGTCAAGAAAATGCGATCAGGAAAAGAAAGAAGCATTTTCAAGCGAGGTGGGCACCGGCTCGCGTCAAGAAAATTCGACCAAACAAAGAGATAAAGCATCCGAGCTGATCCGGCCAGATCGGAAAACGCTCCAGATGAGGCGAGAGCCGCGATCTCGGCGCATCCCGGACTTCGCGAGGCCGGGCGGGGGCGAAATCCAAGGGTCGATCAGGGCGAGGGTCGATCAGGGCGGAAGTAAACCAGGTTATCGGACTAGTCTTTTACAGCACCTTCCCCAAACTACGCCGCATTGCTAACCCTGTTTCGGCAAGGGCGCAAGAACGTTGCGCTCGCGGCGGGCTGTCATTACTTGCGGCTGGGCGAACTTTGCCTGAGGCTTCTCAGACAGCCTTCACGCTTGATGAGAAAGGTGGGCCGGGCGATGTCGCATGTTCTGGTTATGCGCGGGCGGAACGGGCACCTCATTCCGTTGAGCCCGGTTTTCGCCCCGCTTCGCAGGTGGTTGAGCCGCAGCGTGTTCCGCATCCCGGTTCCTCCGTTGGGCGCGTTGCTCCTCGGCATGATGTTCCTCGCCATCATGTTCCTCGCCATCGCGCGGCCGGCCCGGGCAGAGTCCTATACGTTGAGCTTCGAAACATACCCCACATCGATCACGGCCGGCTCGACCGTGACCTTCCAGGCGCGTCTCGCGGGTTCGGAGGGAAACCCGGTTCCGTTCACCAGCGTCTATTTCAGCATCCGGGACAAGGATGGCGCTTGGGCTCCCGTGAGATTTACCGACAGCGACGGCATCGCCTCCCTGGTCTGGGATTTCTCGCCTGTGGGCAACTATGACTGCACCACCAACGTAAGGGCCTTTGTGTTCATCAATGGTTCGTTCCAGAGCAACACTCTGAATGGTCCTGCCATCAGCATTGTTGCGCGCGAAAGGGATGCGCGTGCGCCGACAGGCGTATCGGCAAGCGAGATTCCCGCGCCTTCGCCGCTGGCCACCCTCAAACATGCGGTAGCAGCCGACCTCGGTTCCTACCGAAACCAATTCTACAGCACCAATTACAACGATATTCGCGAAGCAGGAACTGTTCGGGAAGCAGTGTCCGCCAATGTCGCTGACTTTAAGCGGACCTTTGAAATTTACCACGCGCAACAACGCGACCTGCAGCTTTCCCAATCCGTAAAAGTGAAGCGCAGCGCGCAACGGCCATAGAGCGATCGATCTGAACTCATCAGATCGACCACTCTCTGTTTTTATTGTTGAGCGCATTTTCTTCGATCAACCGGTATCCACTTGACCGGAAAATGCTCTGGAGCGATCGATCTGAACTCATCAGATCGACCACTCTCTGCTTTTGTTGTTGAGCGCGTTTTCTTCGATCAACCGGGGTGACGTCCCGGGACGTGGTGTAGCTCGACTTTAGCCATCGTCCCGGCTGCGCGCCCTCAACAGCGCGGTAGCAGCCGGGATGATGGCGGTGGCCATTGATCGTTCTTCGGGCGAGGCTTGGGTTTGCGACAACCGTC
>JADCCN010000002.1 GCA_020252645.1 Methylobacterium sp.
CTTCCCGACGCCCGGGAGAACGTAAAGGCTTGGCGGAGGGACTGTAACGAGCTACGACCTCATAGCGCGATCGGGAACAAGCCCCCGATAACGCTCGTCAATCGGTCATCGGCATGCAGCCCGCGATGACCCGTTACCCCCTGGAAGCGGCCAGCGAGCCGGTCCAACATCGGGGGCAGGCTCAGATGCGGCCAGAACGAACTTCAAGCTGGATTAGGTCAGAGGGGCAACGTCATCATGAACCGCACAAAGCCAGTTTAGAGCGAAATTCGATCTGCATGAATCAGATCGATCTCTCTATGTTTTTGTTATTGATCGTATTTTCTTCGATCAACCGGTATCTATTTGATCGGAAAATGCTCTAGCCGTAATGGGTTGCGTCGGGTTCTGTCGCCGTTTAAGGCTTACCGGGAGGTTCTTTTGCCGAAAAGCTGAGAAATCGACAGCAAAACCGATGTGAGAATGACGACCAAGGTGGAGATGGCAGCGATCGTCGGGTCGATCTGGTCTCTCAGGGCATTGAACATGTTTCGAGTGAGGGTCGAGTTCTGACCGCCCGAAACAAACAGCGACACGATGACCTCGTCAAATGACGTCAGGAAAGCCAGCACTGCAGCCGAGACAACAGAAAAGCGGATCTGCGGCAGGGTGACAAGGAAGAATGCTTGAATCCTTGATGCGCCAAGGCTGCGAGCGACACGCTCCTGATTCATGTCGAAACTCTTCAGAGCGGAAGAGACCACCATCATCACGATCGGAATGGCAAGCATGCTGTGCGCGAGCACAAGTCCGGTCATGGAATTCACCAGCTTGAGCTGCACATAGACATAGAAGATACCGATGCCGACAAGAATGACCGGTATGATGATCGGGGTCAGAAGGATCCCCAGGATGAGGCCTGAAAATCCCAGCCGGGCGGCGTGCAACCCATAGGCCGCCATCGTCCCGAAGAGGGTCGCGACGATCATCGTCAGGATGCCGGCCTTGAAGGATGTTGCTGTGGCCTGCATCCAGGCAGTCGAATTGAAGTAGTTCCGATACCATCGCAGAGACCATTCGCGAGGCGGAAATTCAAGATACTGCGATTCCGAGAACGACATCGGGATCACGATGAGCGTCGGCAGCATCAGGAAGAAGAGAACCAGTCCAGCGACGAGATAAAGCCAAAGTCGGCGTCCGTGCGTAATCTGGGTATCCGATGCGGGTCGCAGGAGCCAGTTCATCACGCCGCCCCTCCGCCCAGCAGGCGGTCGAGCCTCACAACGCGCGAAGCCACGTAGAGGATCGCCCCGGTCAGAACAAACAGCACGACGCCGAGTGAGCTGGCCGCACCCCAGTTGAAGAACAATTCAATATCCGTTGCGATGCGGTTGGCGACCATCGTGATCTTGCCGCCGCCGAGAACCGCTGGCGTCACATAAAAACCAAGGCAAAGGATGAAGACCATCAGCGCTCCGGCGAGCAAGCCAGGCAAGGAAAGCGGCAGAAACACAAGCCAGAAGGCCCACGTCGGGCTGGCGCCGAGATTGGCGGCCGCCCTGAGATAGTCCTGATCGATAGCCCGCATGGAGGCATAGACCGGTAGAACCATGAACGGCAGCATGATGTGAACCATCCCGATCAGCGTGCCATTGAGATTGTGCACAAGCGTCAGCGGTGTATCCCAAAGTCCCAGCTTCATGCCCCAGGTATTGATCACACCCTGTCGCTGGAGGAGGACGAGCCAGGCGTAGGTGCGCACCAGAAGCGACGTCCAGAAGGGCAGCATCACGGCGATCATGCAGATGTTGGCAGCACGGCGCGGCAGCTGCGAGAGCACGTAAGCCAGCGGATATCCGAGCAGGATGCAGATCGCCGTTGTGATGAAGCTGATTTCGAACGTGATGCGGAAAGCGCGTCCGTAGGAGGGCTGTACCAGCATCCGGCGGTAGTGTTCCAGAGTGAGAGCGCCCGCATCATCCAGGAAAGACAGCCAGAACAGCCAGCCGACCGGCAACAGCATGGTCATCGTCACAAGCAGCAGTGCCGGACCGCTCAGGCTGAAAAGTGCCAAACGTTCAACCAGCGCGTCGCGGCGCAGCCCTTCGGCATTCGGCCCTGCTGCTTTGCTCATGCCGCGCTCTCGTCTGCCGGCAGGAGGTAGGTATCCACCGCTTTCAGTCCCAAATTCAGGTTTTCTCCAACCAGGGGCGCTCGTGCCGAGGCACTTGCCCTGACGCTGACATTCGAACCGTCTGTGAGCGATGCATGAACGAGGACGCTGTCACCCTGATAGATCGCCGCTGTCACGGTGGCGGGAAGCAAATTGACGCCTTCTGTTGCAGCGTGCTCCAAGATCGTGAGGCGTTCGGGTCGAATCATCAGGTGATGTGGCCCTTTCCGCGCCGGCTGGCTCGCGAGCGTGAGGGGGATGCCATTGAAACTGCATCCGCGTGAATCAACGTTGACAGTGACGAAGGTGGATTCCCCGATGAACTCGGCGACGAAGCGATTGGCAGGCCGCTCATAGATCGCTTTCGGCGTATCGATCTGGCGGATACGGCCGAGATCAATGACCGCGATGCGATCCGACATGGTGAGCGCCTCGCGCTGGTCATGCGTGACATAGACCGTCGTCATGCCAAGCCGTTCGTGCAGTTGTCGCAGTTCAATCTGCATATGCTCGCGCAACTGCTTGTCGAGCGCTGACAAGGGCTCGTCCATGAGCAGGATGCGCGGTTCGAAGACGATGGCACGGGCAAGTGCGATACGCTGGCGCTGCCCGCCAGAGAGTTGATCGATGCGGCGCGCGCCATAGCCGTCGAGCTTGACCAATTCCAATGCCTGCTCGACGCGCTGTTTCGTTTCGGCTTTGCCGATCCCTCGAAGCCTGAGCGGGAAGGCGATGTTCGCTGTGACATCGAGGTGAGGGAAAAGCGCATAGTTCTGGAAGACCATGCCAACATCGCGCTTGTGGGGGGGCAGCCGGATGACCTCGCGCTCACCGAATGTGATGCTGCCGCAATCGGGCCGGACAAAGCCTGCCAGCATCATCAGCAGCGTGGTTTTGCCGGACCCGGAAGGTCCGAGCAGGGTTAGGAATTCGCCGCGCTGAACATCAAGATCAACCGCGTCAAGAACACGAAGCGTGCCGTAGCTCTTCGTCAGATGTCTGACAGCGATCGGGAGCGCCGCGTCTCTTGCCATACCGGTTTCCTGTATTTCCTGCTTGTTCGATGGTGATGGAGCGAGGCCCGTGTTGTGCCCCGCTCCATCCGCTCGAGCGACAAAGCCGACCTATTCGCTCAGCATGTTCTCGTAAGCTGCTGCGGCCTGTGCCTCGAACTTGATGTACCAGTCGAGGTTGATGGCCAGCTGGTTGGCGGCATTGTCCGGATGCGAGGGGAGCCGCTTTGAGTAGGCTGCGTCGATCGTGCCGAGGTCATAGGCCTTCTTGTTGGTCGGGCCGTAGGTGATGTATTTTGTGAATTCGGCCTGATATTGCGGCTTGCTGATCTCCGCCAGGAACTTCATGGCGAGGTCCTTGTTCGGCGCGCCCTTGGGAATTGCAAAGCAATCATAGTCGAGCAAAGCCTGGTTGAAGGTATAGGCCACCTTGGCACCATCCTTAGCGACCACGTCGAACCGACCATTCCAGCCGGTGATCATGTCGACTTCCCCATCCTTCATCAGCTGGGCGTGCTGCGCGCCCGAGGTCCACCAGACCGCGACATGGGGCTTGAGTTCCTTGACCTTCCTGACCGCCCGCTCGATGCCGCCAGGGGCGCTGAGAACTTCATAGACCTTGTTGGGGGGAACGCCATCCGCCATCAAGGCGGGCTCAAGCGCACCCGCAACGCCCTTGCGATAGGAGCGCTTGCCGGGAAACTTCTTCACATCCCAGAAGTCGGCCCAGCTCTTGGGGCCATTGTCACCGAATGTCTTGGTGTTCCAGGCTAGGACGGTTGAGAAGACATCGCCACCGACGCAATGGTCTGTGGCCATGTTGGGTAGAAAGTCCTTGATGTCGATAACCTTGTAGTCAAGCTTCTCCAGAATGCCTTCGGCGCCGGCCCTTGCAGCGCTACCCGAGCCGCTTGCCACAATATCCCATGTGACGGCACCGGCCCGCACCTTCAGCCTGAGATCGGCGATGCCGGAATAGGTCTCTTCCTTGACCGTGATGCCAAGCGCTTTCGCTGCCGGCTGGAACAGGGCCTTGCTTTGCCCTTCCTGATAGGACCCGCCGAAAGACACAACGGTCAGTGTTTGTTGTGCCGCCGCGTGGTAGGCGCTCCCGGACAGCGCGATGCCACTCAGAATGAGGGCAGCGAAACGTCCTCCTGCTGTTTTCTTGTCGTTCATGGCTTTTCTCCCTGTGGCCCGATGACAATTTTCGTCGCTTATTTGGTCGGCAGAACAGGGCCATTTTAGACTGCCAACGATACCATTTAGAGCGGTTACCGATCTGACTGAATGAGATCGACCTCTCTAAGCTCTTGATTTACCGCATTTTATTTCGAAGAGCCGGTAACTACTTCTTCGAAAAAATGTTCTAGAGGCGGGCCGTTATGCATTTGAGCTTTGAGAAGCTCGCAAGCGCCTCGAGTCCCTTGGCGCGTCCGAACCCGGACGCACGGTTCCCGCCGAAGGGCGTCTCGATGCCACCGGCAAAAAACTCATTGATGTAGACCTGCCCGGCATCGAGCCTTTCAGCGATGCGGTGCGCATGGGACAAGTCCCGCGTATAGATGCCGGCGGCCAGCGCATAGTCTGTGCCGTTCGCCAGCGCGATGGCATGCTCAACCGTGTCCGCGATTTGCACGCAAAGGACGGGGCCGAAGATTTCGCATTGCACGGCCTCGTCATCCGGTGTGAGGCCATCGAGGATGGTTGGTTCATGGAACCAGCCGAGACCTGTTTCGGGATCAACTGCACTCCGGCCGCCGCACAGGACCTCGGCGCCCCGGGCTCGCGCCCGCTCGACAAAGCCGCCGATCCGCGCAAGCTGGGCGGGTGAATTGACGGGCCCCATATCGACCGCTCGCAGGCCATGCCCAACCCGAAGCGCGCGCGTGCGTTCAACCAGCTTCGCGACAAAGCCGGCATGAATTCGCCGTTCCAGGATCAGCCGCGACCCGGCAGAGCAGATTTGCCCGGCATTCTCGAAAATCGCACCGAGGACACCCTCGATCGCGATGTCCAGATCCGCGTCGGCCAGCACGATCACGGGTGACTTGCCGCCCAGTTCGAGCGCAAGGCGCGTCACATGCGGCGCCGCATTCTGCATGACGCTAATCCCGGTCGTGACCGAGCCCGTGAATGTGATGTGGTCGATGCCCGGATGAGCCACCAGCGGTGCGCCGACTTCGGTTCCGGTTCCGGTCACGACATTGAAAACACCTGAAGGAAGCCCCGCCTCGGCAAGGATTTCGCCCAGCATCAACGCCGTGAGCGGGGTCTGGTCCGCCGGCTTGGCAACGATGGTGCAGCCTGCGGCCAGGGCCGGGGCGAGCCCGCGCACCAGGGTCGAGATCGGGTAGTTCCAGGGCACGATCTGCCCGACAACGCCGATCGGCTCGTGTCGGGTATATGAAACGTAGTCCGGTCCAAGCGGAATGCTGCTGCCCTGAAACTTGTCGCATGCTCCGGCATAATACTCGAAAGCCCGGACCGCGCCGCCGACATCACCCTGCGCCTCGACCAGTCTCTTGCCCGCATGGAGTGCTTCTGCGACGGCCAGCCGATCTGCGTGAGCGCGGATCAGGGCGGATATGCGGGCCAGGAGGCGACCGCGCTCTGCGGGAACCATGCTGCCCCAAGGGCCGGACAAGGCGGTGCGCGCCGCGCCGATCGCGAGATCCACATCCGATGCATCACCAGCGGCAACAGAGGTGAAGGCCTTGCCGGTTCCGGGATCGATTGTTTCCATGCGCCCGCCGGAGGCGGAAGGAAGGCGCCGCCCGTCGATCCAGTGCTGCCGGGGCAAACCAGCGATCGTGCCGGTCCGGCGAGCCTCATCGACCAGATGAGCCAGATCCTTGTTCATCGGCTCTCCCATGCGCTAACCTGATGTTGCGCCTTTGAAAGCCAGTCGGGATGAATCTCGATGCCCCAGCCCGGCTCATCCGAAACCGTGGCATGGCCATCGACAATGTCATAGGGCGATTTGCGATAAAGCCCGTATTGCCACGGATAGTAATCGGCTTCCTCGATCGAGAATTCGAGATAGTTGCCGGCATTCGGGATCGCGCGCAGCAGATGCATCGTGAACAGCGTCACCAGCGACCAGTTGGCGCAATGGGGCGTGCAGGGCAGCCCGGCAGCAGCGCCCATGGCCGCAACGCGCATGGTGCGCACCATGCCGCCGAGATAGCAGATATCCGGCTGGATGATATCGACGGCCTGCATTTCGATCATGTGCCGCCAGATTGGGATGTAGCAATCCTGCTCGCCGCCGGTGACATCAAGGGTTAGCGCTTCCCGGACCTCGCGCGTCTGTTCGAGTTCCCAATAGGGGCATGGCTCCTCGAAATGGCAGACGCCATGATCCTCCAGCATGCGACCAACCTCGATCGCGCGCTGGGGCGAAAACCCGCTATTCGCGTCGACCATCAGCGCGACCCTGTCGCCCAGAGCCTTGCGAACAGCCGGAACAATCGCTTCCGTGCGACCGGGCCATTCATCGATGTCATGGCCACATTCAGCCGCCACGCGAAACTTGAAGGCATCGAAGCCGAACTGGTCCCGCAGCTTCAGGAAGCGCCTGGCCTCATCGTCAGGCGTAATGTCGCGCTTCATGGATGAGGCGTAGGCACGCAGGCGACCGGGCTTCCCGCCCAGCAATTCGCAAACGCTCTTGCCGGCGCGCTTGCCGGCCATGTCCCAAAGAGCCGTATCAAGTCCGCCGATCGCACGAAAAAGATGGCTGCCGGGGAACTTGTGTTCCTTCTCTGGAACAAGGTCGACAATTCCGGCGATATCGGTGCTGTCGTGGCCGAGGGCCCAGGGCGCGATCTGACGATGCAGGATCAGCGCAGAGATATCCGAATGATAGGTCGAGACCTGTCCCCAGCCTTGCGCTCCATCCTCGGCAGTGACACGAACGAAGCCGACATCCTGCGTTGTAAACGTCTCGATCTTGGAAATTTTCATCACTGAGCACACCACATTTCATGGGATCATCACGGTCGAGCCGAATTGGCGGAAAACTAAGGTCCAATCTCGTTAAACTGTGATACCATTTTGACTGATCGACCCATGCACCGGAGGCGGAGAGGCAAGAGATGGTCAAGCGCGCCGGAGGAGCTCTCCTTCTGGGCATCCGGATGGATCGGGCATCGCCCGTGCCAATTGGAACCCAGCTTTACACCTCCTTGCGTGAGTTGATGCTCTCCGGCGCCATCGCCACCGGATTCCGCCTCCCCGCGACACGGACCCTCGCGAAGGAGCTCTCTGTTTCGCGCACAACGGTCGTTGATGCTTTCGAGCGACTGATCGCGGAGGGGCTGATCATCTCGCGCGTCGGCTCGGGAACGTTCGTCAGCGATGTGCTGGATGCTGAACGCCCGCGGCCGGCGCTTCCGTCCGGCCAGAATGGCGCGCCTCCGGCAAAGCCGAAGCTCTCTCGCGCAATGGATCACGCGATCGCCAAGTTTTCGTCGCGTCCCCGTTTGCCCTATCAGTCCGGTGCGTTTGTTACGGCATTGCCCGCCTATGATGTTTTTCCCATGGCACAGTGGTCTCGTATCGCTGCCGGATTGTGGCGGGGAGCGCGTGCGGATGTGCTGGGTTATGGCGAGCCTTTTGGTTTGACGCGGCTGCGTGAGGCCATTGCGACGCATTTGCGTGGAAATCGCGGAATATCCTGCGAGGCAGGGCAGATTTTTATTGTGGGAGGAGCGCAGCAGGCCTTCTACCTGATCGGATCTGCCCTGCTCAACCCGGGTGACCGTGTCTGGTTCGAGAACCCCGGAGCGATCGGGGCGCGCAACAGCCTCATCGCCTGCGGAGCCGATCTGGTTCCGGTGCCGGTGGATCGGGATGGCCTTGTCGTGGAGGAGGGCGAACGGCTCAGCCCATCTTTCAGGCTGGCTTTCGTCACGCCGTCGCACCAGCAGCCACTCAGCCACATCATGAGCCTTGAACGTCGATTTGCGCTGTTGCGTGCCGCGCAGCGCGCTGAAGCGTGGATCATCGAGGATGATTATGATGGCGAGTTCTTTTTCGGTCGCCAGCCGATCCCGACTCTCAAGAGCATCGATCAGACCGGTCTGGTGATCTATGTCGGCACCTTCTCGAAATCGCTGTTCCCTGCATTGCGCCTCGGTTTCATGCTGGTCCCGCCCGCGCTCGTTGAAGCCTTTGAACGGATCACCGCGTCCTTTATTCAGGGGGTGCCGACAAGCATTCAGGCGATTGTTGCCGAATTCATGCAGGGCGGGCATTTCGCAACCCATATCCGGCGCATGCGCGGCGTTTATGCCGAGCGGCACGAAACACTCATCGCGCAGGCGCGCCAGCACCTTGGCGGCCTGATGGATGTCGTACCAACCGAAAGTGGCCTCCACACGATTGGATTATTGCCGCCCAGGATTTCCGAGCGAATTGCCACAAGAAGCGCGGCAGGTCAGGGCGTGATTGTCTCTCCCATTGATCGCTTTTCAATCGCTCCCACCCCTTTCAACGGACTTGTCCTCGGATTTGGTGCCGCCAATTCGCGTGAGATTCGTGACGGCATTGCCAAACTTGCTCCTGTCCTCGAGGCGCTCGCCTGAAGGACGAAGGCAAGTGGTATGCTGAAAATTTGAGATTGGCTATCAGCCGTGGGCCAATTTCATGAAAGCTTCAATCATGGTTGAGGCGGATTACATTCTTGTCGGTGCCGGAACCGCCGGCTGCGTTCTGGCTGATCGGCTGTCGGCTTGCGGCCGGTTTACCGTGCTGCTGCTTGAAGCTGGCCCCAGCGACAGGCGTCTGCCGATCCAGGTCCCGATCGGTTACGGGATGTCATTCTTTAATCCGGCCGTGAACTGGATGTATCGCACAGAGCCGGAGCCAGCGCTGGCAGGTCGTTCGGGTTATTGGCCACGCGGCA
Source organism: Methylobacterium sp. (assembly GCA_020252645.1). Classification (GTDB taxonomy): domain Bacteria; phylum Pseudomonadota; class Alphaproteobacteria; order Rhizobiales; family Beijerinckiaceae; genus Rhabdaerophilum. Next base: position 9,077 of record JADCCN010000002.1, read on the forward strand.
AGGTCCTTGGCGGCTCAGGCTCCATTAACGCAATGGTACATGTTCAAGGCCAGCCCGTTGATATCGCGGACTGGGCGAGGGCTGGCGATTCAAGCTGGAGTGTGGAGGCTCTTTCCGCCTGTCTGGAGCGCGCAAGTCAGCGTATCGAAGGCAAGGATGTGAGCCGGGATACGCATCCGATCTGTGAAGCCTTCATGGCCGCCGGTGGACAGGCAGGATTTCCCGAAGCAGCCGATCTCTCAAGACTCGGCGCCGATGGCATCGGCCATTTTAGGATCGCCACACGCAATGGTCTTCGCCTGTCTTCGGCCCGCGCCTATCTGCGCCCGGCGATGCGGCGTTCCAATCTTGTTGTTGAGGTTGAAGCCCACGCAAACCGCATAGGATTTGATGGCTTGCGGGCCCGTGAGGTGCAATTCAGCAAAGCGGGATCCGCTCGCGTTGCCCGCGCGCGTCGCGAGGTTATCCTGTGTGCCGGCAGCATCAACTCACCCAAGCTTCTGCAGCTTTCCGGCATTGGCCCAGGTTCGACGCTCAAGGCGCATGGGATCACCGTGTTGTGTGAACGAAACGGCGTTGGCCGAAATCTTCAGGATCATCTATGCATCGACCATCTTTACCGGTCGCGCGTGCCGACGCTGAACCAGCAATTCGGCTCCATCTCGGGCAAGATGATTGCGGGTTTGCGCTATCTTCTGTTCCGCAATGGCCCGCTGGCATTGAGCGTCAATCAGGCGGGCGGCTTTGTCCGATCGCGCCCCGGTCTCGCAGCACCCAATATGCAGCTCTATTTCTCGCCGCTGAGCTATTCCCGCACGCCGCCCGGAACGCGCCCGCTCATGCGACCGGATAAGTTCCCCGGATTCCTGTTGAGCGCGCAGCCCTGCCGGCCGACCAGTCGGGGCTTCCTCGAAATCGTTTCGGCCGAACCGGCCGTGGCGCCCCGGATCGTGCCGAACTCGCTTTCGACCGAACATGATGTTGCCGAACTGCTTGAAGGCGCGCGCCTCCTGCGCCAGCTCGCCGCGACGCCAGCCCTGCGTGACGTGATCGAGACCGAACTGATGCCCGGTTCAGCAGCCCAATCCGATGCGGAGATGCTCGCAGATATCCGCCAGCGGGCATCGACCGTTTTTCATCCTGTAAGCACCTGCCGGATGGGACGCGACCGCGAAACGGATGTTGTCGATCCGAGCCTACGGGTCCACGGTGTTGAGGGGCTACGCGTCGTTGATGCGTCGATCTTCCCATCGATCCCTTCAGGCAACACCAATGCGCCTACCCTCATGGTTGCTGAAAAAGGGGCAGACCTCATACTTGGAACGAGTGCTCCACGATGAACGCGATAGCGGTTTCAACCGATACGAGAACAACGCCCTATTGGTGGGACCACGTTCCACGCCCCGTCATGCCGGTGAGAGATCTGCCTTCAAAGGCCGATGTGGTGGTGATTGGCTCGGGCTATACCGGGCTGCATGCGGCGCTCCAGACTGCACGCGGCGGGAGGCACACGCTCATACTTGATGCCGAGGATGCGGGATGGGGGTGCAGCACGCGCAATGGCGGGCAGATTTCCACCAGCATCAAGCCAGGCCATGCCGAACTTGTGCGGCGCCATGGGCTCGAGACGGCGACCCGCATCGTCCAAGAAGGGCGCAACTCGCTGGCCTTTATCGAGGAATTCGTCCGCAGCGAGCAGATCGACTGCGATTTCGGCGTGGTTGGTCGCTTTCATGCGGCCCATAACGCTGCCCAATACGAAATTCTTGCACGCGGCATCGAGAACCAGCCCAAGGGGCTTGAAGTGCCCGTGCATGCTGTCCCGCGCGCCGAGCAGCGCAGCGAATTGGGGACCGATGCCTATTATGGCGGGATCGTGCTGCGCGCGCATGCCTCGATCGACCCCGCCCGCTACCATGCCGGTTTGCTTGCCAAGGTGCTGGCGGCAGGTTGCGAGATCCATCCGCGCACGCCCGCATGGAAGATCGAGCGCTCCGGCAGCGATTTCATCGTCTCCACGCCGCGCGGCTCCTGCATCGCCCGCAATGTGGTGATCGCCACCAATGGCTATACCGGCACCTTGACCCCCTGGCTGCGCCGGCGCGTCATTCCCATTGGCAGCTATATCATCGCGACCGAACCTCTCGCGCCGGAGGTGATGGCCCGGATCATGCCGAAGAACCGTATCGTCAGCGATACGCGCAAGGTGGTCTACTACTATCGCGCCTCGCCGGATCGAACACGGATCCTGTTTGGCGGGAGAGTCTCCCACAATGAAACCGATCCCATGGTAAGCGGTCCGAAGCTGCGGCACGACATGGTAAAGCTGTTCCCCGAACTGTCCGAGACCCGGATCAGCCATTCCTGGTGCGGTCTCGTCGCCTATAGCTTTGACGAACTGGCGCATATCGGCACGCATGAGGGGATGCACTATGCCATGGGCTATTGCGGCTCCGGCGTTGGGATGGCGAGCTATCTCGGCATGCGCATCGGACAGCAGGTGTTGGGGCTGAGCGAGGGGCATACTGCCCTCAATGATGTAAAGTTCCCAACGAGGCCATTCTATACCGGCAACCCGTGGTTCCTCGCACCTTCGGTCATGTATTACCGCTGGCGAGATTCGAGGTAGACCGGAGCACCCATCCCGCACGGCTAGAGCGGTTGCCGATCTGACTCGATCAGATCGACCGCTCTAAACTCTTGATTTACCACATTTTATTTGCGCGAACCGGTATCCACTTTTGCGATAAGGTTATGCTCTAGTTGTTTGATCCCGGACTTTGATGGTGCATTCTTTTCGACAGAATCGAAGGAAGCGCTATGGGCCAGGTTCTTCATGGGAGCGCCACAACGACAGAGGCGGTCCGTCGAGCGATACAACATAGTCAAGAGAGCCTGAGGGCGCTGGCGAAGCGCTATGGCGTGAACCAGAAGACGGTGGCCAAGTGGAAGAAGCGCAGTTCTGCAAGCGATCTTCGCACCGGACCAAGGGACGCGCGCTTGACGGTTCTGACTATCGAGGAAGAGGCCGTGATCGTCGCCTTCCTGCGCTACACGCTGCTTCCGCTGGATGATTGCCTCTATGCGCTTCTGCCGACCATCCCGGCGCTGACGCGCTCGTCGCTTCATCGCTGCCTGCAGCGCCATGGCCTTAGCCGCCTGCCGGATATCGATGGCGACAAACCTGCGAAGAAGAAGTTCAAGGCCTACCCGATCGGCTACTTCCACATCGATATCGCGGAAGTCCGGACGGAACAGGGCAAGCTGCACATGTTTGTGGCGATGGACCGCACGTCGAAGTTCGCCTTCGTCGAACTGCATGAGAAGGCCACCACCGCCGTCTCGAAGGCCTTCCTGCTCAATCTGATCGCTGCCGTGCCCTATAAGATTCACACCGTGCTGACCGACAACGGCATCCAGTTCACGACGCCGGGCGCAGGCGGCTCAGCGGTTCCGCTGATCAAGGAGGCCATCGCCAACGGAGAGATCTTCCGCGCGCATGCCTTCGAGCTGGCTTGCGCCCGCAACGACATCGAGCACCGCACAACCAAGGCGAAGCATCCCTGGACGAATGGCCACGTCGAGCGGATGAACCGAACCATCAAGGATGCGACGGTCAAGCGCTACTACTACGAAAGCCACCACCAGCTCCGGCAGCACCTCGGCGACTTCGTCAGCGCCTACAACTTCGGTCGCCGCCTCAAGACCCTGAAGGGCCTCACGCCCTACGACTTCATCTGCAAACGATGGACAACAGAGCCGGAGAGGTTCAGGCTTAACCCGCTCCAGCAAATGCCGGGACTAAACAACCTAGACTTTTGGTACTGTCAACTTGCCGAACGGCGGTCGCGTGGCGCGAGATCGCCGAACTGGCCATAAAATTCGAACAGCTTTTCAGCCCAGGCGAAATCAACCTCGCCCGAGGGCAGGAACGGGGTCGGCGCTATCGGGAAAACGCCAGAGGACGCGTAGGAGAGGGGCATGGTTGTATTCCTCACGGTCTGTGGCCAAATGAATCAAGATGAACCGGATTTCTCCGGAAGGGCGGTCTTGGCTCATCTGTGTTTGAGATTTTTCTGCTGATGGCTGATGTTACAAGGGTCGGTTTGTGAATGGCCAGGTTTTGATCTTTCCAGGCTCGGCAAAGGCCGCTGCCGGGCGCGTGCAAAGCTGCCAAGGCAGAGCTGGGTTCAGAATAGTTTAGCGCCGAAATTCCGACGTGGGTCCATCTCGGGTGCAAGAATGCCGGCCGGTTTTGCTGCCTCGCCTCCCGAACGGGGCAAGTATCGGCCCGATCCTGCGTTGGCCGAGAGTCTGCTATCGCTGACGATCACCGCACCGCGGCGAAGCACGGTCTCTGGCCAGCCGGTGACGGTGCGACCGGCAAAGGGTGTGTAGCCTGCCTTTGAATGCATCATCGCATCCTTGAGCGTGACTTTCGTCTTGGGGTTCCAGAGCACAATATCGGCATCGGCGCCGATAGTGATCGTGCCCTTTTTGGGATGCAGATTGTAGGTTTTCGCCGGTTCGGTCGCGGTGATCGACACGAATTTCGAAAGGCCGGGTCCGTCCTTGCTCACCATCGCATCAAACAACAGCGGCAGCCGCGTCTCGAGCCCTGGCTGTCCATTGGCGATTTGTTTGAAACTGGCGCCCGGACCGGCCTTTAGTTTGCCGGTGTCGTCGAAGGGGAACGGCGCATGGTCCGAAGAGACCTGCTGGAGATCCCCCAAAGCCAGGGCTCGCCAAAGCGCCTGCTGGTCGGAAACGTCGCGCGGGGGCGGCGAGCACATCCATTTGCTGCCCTCAAGGCCGGGGCGGTCAAGGTCCTTCGCTGTCATGAACAGATATTGCGGGCAGGTCTCGGCGAAGACCTTGAGCCCCTCGCCGCGTGCACGCCGGATGATCGCAGCCCCCTCTGCCGTCGAGACATGGAAGATCATGATCGGCTGGTCAACCAAAGCCGCGAGGCGGATCAACCGTTCGAAGGCCTCGCTCTCGGCTGCGCGCGGATGACTCACAATGTGATATTTCGGAGCGATATAGCCGCGTTCGACGAGGCGTTTACCCATCCACGCGATCATCCCGTGGTTCTCCGCATGCGCGCAGACCAGCGCGCCGTTTTCGCGTGCCGTCATCAGAATGTCGAGCACGCTTTCATCCTGCACGCGCAGTCGGTCATAGGTCATGAACAGCTTGACCGAACCAATGCCACCCTTGATTGCCGCAGGCAGATCATGCTTGATCAACCTCTCCGTGGGATCAGCGACGATGGCGTGGAAAGCGTAGTCGATGAGCGCTCCCTTCTTCGCAAGCGCGGAATAATCCTCGACCACCTTGGGCAATTCCGTGCCGACATGCTGCGCCGCAAAGGCCACCACTGTCGTAGTGCCGCCAAAAGCCGCCGAGGTCGTGGCGCTCTCCCAGCTGTCGGCATTAACGATGCCCGCGGCGGTTAACTGTTCGATATGGCAATGCCCGTCGACGCCACCGGGAAGCACGTAGCGACCACGCGCGTCGATCTCGCGCTTGCCCGGCCCAAGCCGCGCTCCGAGCGCGCCGATCTGCTCGCCGATGATGCCGACATCCGCCGCGAACACGTCGCTCGCGGTTGCCACTGTGCCGCCGCGGATCACGATATCGTAGGACGCTTCAGGCATGCGATTCTCCTTCAGGGTCGTTCTATCCCGCAAGCCAGCCCCCGTCGACGCGAAGGCAACTGCCAGTCGTGAAGCTCGATTCGTCGCTTGCCAGAAACAGCGCTGCCGCTGCCACTTCTTCAGCTTGACCGAGTCGTCCGAGCGGATGGCGGCTGATGGATCGGGCTTTGACCGCCTCTGGATCGGTCGCACGGGCAAAGGCGCGAGCAAGCAATGGGGTATCGATTGCACCGGGCACGAGCACGTTGACGCGGATCCCTTCCGCCGCGTGATCAACCGCCATGGTCTGAGCGAGAGAAACGATCGCTCCCTTGCTCGCAAGGTATGCTGCATTGGCTCGCCCGCCGGCAAAGGCTAGCTGCGAACCGACGAGAATGATCGATCCGGCGCGCTGCGCTCGCATCGGCCCCAGCACCGCCCTGCACCAGAGAAAAGTGCCGGTAAGGTTGGTCCCGATCACTGCGTGCCAAGCATCAAGCACTGTATCCGGCACGCTCGTGCCGGTGGAAAACCCCGCGGCGGCAAGCAGGATATCGATTCGGCCGAAGCGCTCGAGAACAGCGTCCGCGTGTTGGGAGACCGCTGTCTCGGCTGAAACATCGCCGACGATCGCCATGGTCGAATGCGAAGGCAAGTTGGCAAGCGCAACGCTTAGGGCGGCATCGTCGCGATCGACGAGCACGACAGATGCGCCCTCGGCGACAAAACGCGTGGCGCTCGCCAGGCCAATACCCGAAGCGCCGCCGGTGATGACCGCTACCCTTCCTGCCAATTTGCCCGCTTGCGCCGTCATCGAAGGCCTTTCGTTCCTGCGTAACGTTCGCTTGCCAAATCAAGCTGCTTTGTATGAGTGTAAGACAAGCTTTCAGCGTGGGGCAACGTCTTTCGCGAATGAGAGTAGGAGAGCGGATCTCGTGAACAACCTCTTGGGCGTGGAAGAACTTTCGGTCGGGTTTGCGACACGCGGCGGCATGCTCACGGCGCTCGACGGAATTTCCTTTTCGATCGCCCGCGGCGAGATCCTCGGACTGATCGGTGAATCGGGTGCCGGAAAATCGGTAGCGGGCGCAGCGATCGTCGGACTGATTGCAAGTCCTGGCCGCATAACGGGCGGTACGATTCATCTCGCAGGAGAGCGGATCGACAACCTTCCGGAAGAAAAGCTCAATGCAATACGCGGCAAGCGCATCGGCATGATCTTCCAGGATCCGATGACCAGCCTGAACCCGCTGATCCGCATCGGCGACCAACTCGTTGAGACCATCCGCCGCCATCTCGGCCTTTCGCCCAAGCAAGCGCGGGTGCGCGCTATCGATCTGCTCGCCGAGACCGGCATTCCCGATCCAGCCAGCCGCATCGATGCCTATCCGCACGAATTCTCCGGCGGCATGCGCCAGCGCGTGGTGATCGCGCTCGCTCTTGCCGGCGAGCCCGATCTGGTCATAGCGGATGAACCAACGACCGCGCTCGACGTTTCCGTGCAGGCAGCCATCATTGCGCTCATCGAGAAGCTCTGCCGCGAAAGGGGTACCGCAGTGCTGCTGATCACCCACGATATGGGTGTGATCGCCCGCGCGACACAACGCCTTGCTGTGATGTATGCCGGTCGCATCATTGAAACCGGCGGCACGGAGTCGATCCTTGGCGATTCTCGGCACCCTTACACGCGCGGACTTATGCAGGCGATTCCGCCGCTGCGCGCGCGCCCGCGTCGGCTGGTACAGATCCCCGGCGCCATGCCGCGGCTCGTTGCGATGCCGAAGGGTTGTGCTTTCCATCCGCGTTGCGCCATCGCGGAGGAACAATGCCTTCAATTTCGCCCAAACCTTGTCGGAGGCGCTCACCAGGCAGTCGCCTGCCATCTCTCTAGAGCATTTTCCGAAGAAGTGGATACCGGTTCTTCAAAAGAAAATTCTGTAAATCAAGGGCTTAGAGCGGTCGATCTGATCGAGTCAGATCGGCCACCGCTCTAGACATACAGCAATGGCAACCGAATGAGCACACGACCTTTCCTGCGTGTCGAGGCGCTCACCAAGCTCTTCGTACCTCGTCAGACACTTCTCGGCCGTCTTGCCGGCCGGCAGGGGCGGGGAGTGCTCGCACTGGATGACGTCTCATTTTCAATTCCCAAGGGCCGCACCTATGCATTGGTCGGAGAATCCGGCTCGGGAAAATCTACCGCGGCGCTGCTGGTCGCCGGACTCATCCAGCGTGATCGTGGCAAGATCGAAATCGATGGCATCGACCTCGCGGAGGCCGACCCTGCTACCCGCCGTGCTCTGCGGCGGCGCGTGCAAATGGTGTTTCAGGATCCATTCACCAGCCTCAATCCGCGTTGGCGGGTGGGGGCGATCATTTCTGAACCCCTTCAAGCGCTCGGCCTTTTGAGTGATCGGCAGGCGATCGCCGCCCGTGTTGCCGACCTGCTCAGCCGGGTCGGCCTGGATAGCGCCGATGCCGCACGTTTTCCGCATGAATTCTCCGGGGGTCAACGCCAGCGCATCGCCATCGCGCGCATGTTGGCAGCCGAGGCTGAATTGGTCATCTGTGATGAGCCTACCTCCGCGCTCGATGTTTCGGTTCAGGCGCAGATCCTCAATCTGATGCGAGACCTGCAGGAGGAGCTTGGACTCACCTACCTCTTCATCAGCCACAATCTCGCCGTTGTCCGTTTCATGGCTGACGACATCGGAGTGCTGAAGGCAGGCAGGCTCGTTGAAGCCGGCACCGCCGAGGCAATCTTTGGAGATCCGCAGCACTCCTACACCCTGGCGCTGCTCGCCGCCGTTCCGGAAGCGAGCGTCGAGGCGGCAGTCGCGGCGCGGCAGGCGCGCAGCGGCTCTGGTGCTTCATCCATGCACAGCAGACCGGGGCTCATCGCGGGCCAAGTTGCCAATGAATTTTAGAAGCACGAACATTCGGAGAAGGCGACGGGCAGGCGCAATGGTGCCACAAAGCGCATTGACGACTTGTCTGATTGTAATACAACATGATTGAGACTTTGGCTGTGGTGTGGGAAGGGTTAGAGCATTTTCCGATCAAAGGGGGACTGGTTGATCGAAGAAAATGCGATCAATAACAAAAACACAGAGCGGTCGATCTCTTTCATTTAGATCGAATTTCGCTCTGGTGCTGGGATGGTGGCAGGGTGCGCAGCGCGGAGGCTCAATTGAGGATGGCGGCGGATGAGTCCGGCTCGGCTGCACCGGCGCTTGCTTCCAGGCGTTCACTGAGGCCGCTCTGGCAGCTTGATCCTGCTATCCGCCACCTCAATCACGGTGCCTTTGGTGCTTGCCCGCTCGAAATCCTTGAGGAACAGGCAGAGTGGCGGCGGCGAATGGAAGCTAACCCCACTCGCTTCTTTATGGTCGAATTGCCAAAGGCACTTCGCCGTACCGCCGAGGAGATTGCTCCCTGGCTCGGCACGAGACCTGAGCGCCTCGCCTTCATCGAGAATGTCACAGCCGGCACAAGTGCTGTGTTGCGCAGTCTTGATTTCATGCCCGGCGACGAGATCTTGACAACTGATCACGTCTACAACGCGGTGCGCAATACGCTGCGCTACGTCGCGAGCCGCACCGGTGCGGTGGCGATAGAAGCGCCGATGCCCGAGCCACTGGCCAACAGCCAGCAGGCGCTTGACGTCATCACCGCGTCGATAACTGCGCGGACCAGACTGATTGTGATTGATCACATAGCTTCCGCCTCCGCCGCGACCTTTCCGGTAGCGGAAATTGCGGCGGCTGCGCGTGCACGCGGCATCCCAATTCTCGTGGATGGCGCGCATGCGCCAGGCTCGATCGATCTCGATATCGATGCCATCGGGGCAGACTGGTATGTCGGCAATTGTCACAAGTGGCTCTGTGCCCCGCGCGGTTCAGCCTTTATCGTGGTCGCGGACCGGCCGACTTTCGAAATCCATCCGCTGGCGATTTCGCACGCCTATGGCCAGGGGTTTCCGGCCGAATTCGACAAGATCGGCACGCGCGATGCTTCGGCCTGGCTTTCGATCCCGGCCGCGATCCGATTCCACGAGCGCCTCGGCGGTGCTGCGTTGCGGTGTCGAAACCGAGGCTTGGCTCTTGAGATCGCCCAGGCGATCACCCGCGATGTGGGGTATGCTGCGGCGGCAGCTGACGGGCTCTGCCAATCCTTGATCGCTTTGAAGCTGCCGCTCGCACGCGCGGCTGCCCGCGAGGATGCCGGTGCGGTACACGACTACCTCTACGACCAGCATGGGATCGAGACAGGCGTCACGGTGCTGAAGGGCGCGCTGCATTTGCGCTTCTCGGTTGCAGCCTACAACGAGGCATCGGATTATGCCGGGCTCGGTGCGGCGACACGCGATGCGCTGGAGCAGCTCGCATGATCGGTTTTCTGGCACAGCGCCTTGGGCAGGCGCTTTTTGTGCTCATTGCGGTGAGCGCTCTCGCCTTCCTAATGTCCCACTTTATCGGTGATCCCGTTGTGGCGATCCTCGGTGCCAATTCCACCGGTCTGCAACGCGACGAGCTGCGCCGCCAGATGGGCCTTGATGGCCCGCTGATCCTGCAGTTTATAGACTTCATGGGCCGCATGCTGGTTGGCGAATTCGGCCTTTCCTATCGCCTCGGCCTGCCTGTGAGCCGGGTTTTGCTCGAACGCATGCCGGCGACCATGGAGCTGGCTTTGGTCGGCATGGTGATCGCGCTGGCCGTCGGCATCCCGGCTGGAATCTATTGTGCACTCGAACGTCGCAGCGCAGCGAGCAGGATCGTGCTCGGGCTCTCGCTTCTTGGCATATCGATGCCCTCTTTCTTCATGGGTATGCTGCTTATTTTCCTGTTTTCGGTCGTGCTGGGCTGGCTACCGTCGTTTGGCCGCGGTGAAACGGTCTTTCTCGGTTGGTGGACCACCGGCCTCCTCACGGCCAGCGGTCTCAAGGCTATTCTCATGCCGGCCATCACGATCGCCGTGTTCCAGTTCGCGATGATCCTGCGCCTTGTGCGCGCCGAGATGGTGGAGGTCTTGCGTGCGGACTTCATTCGTTTCGCTCGTGCTCGTGGCCTTTCGCGGCGCTCGGTCCATCTGCGTCATGCCCTCGTCAATACGCTCGTTCCGCTCATCACGATTGTCGGATTGCAGCTAGGCTCGATCATCGGATTTGCGGTGGTGACGGAGACGGTATTCCAGTGGCCCGGGCTCGGCTTGCTGTTCCTTCAATCGGTCGCGGCGGCGGATATTCCGGTGCTTGCCGCCTTTCTGGTCTTCATCGCGATCGTGTTCGTGACCATCAATCTAATCGTCGATCTTTGCTATTACGCGATCGATCCGCGACTGAGACTCTCCGATCGAGCAGCGGGGCCGGCATGATGAGCGCCATCATTGCCAGAGAGAGCGTCATCGGCAGGCTCAACGGTTGGTTGGCGCGCAGTTGGCGCAGCGATTTCGCGCATGACTTTCGCCGATCACCGATCGCAATCGCCTCGATGGCGATCATCCTGCTCTACGTTGCGGCGGCAAGCTTTCCCTCGTTTTTTGCGCCGCGCCCGGTTTTTGACCTCGCGACGCTCGACTTCGCCGACGCCTTCAAGCCGCCGGCGTGGCTTGCCGGTGGTGACTGGCGCTTCCTGTTCGGAGCCGATGACCAGGGCCGCGATGTCTTGTCCGCCATTATCTATGGCCTGCGTGTTTCGCTATTCGTCAGCGTCGCCGCCGTGGCGCTATCGGTCACGATTGGCGTCACACTTGGGCTTGTTGCCGGTTTTTTCGGCGGTCTCCTCGACAGCGTGATCATGCGGATCGCCGATCTGCAGCTCACCTTCCCGGCCATGCTGGTCGCAGTGCTGGTCGACGGCCTGCTGCGCGCCTCGGTCGGCCAGCGCTTCCATGAGGAATTCGCCGTGTTGATCATCATCGTGGCGATTGCGCTGTCGGGCTGGGTGCAGTACGCCCGCACGGTGCGCGGGCTGACAATGGTGGTGGCAACGCATAACTACGTGCTCGCCGCGCGCATGCTCGGGCGCTCGGTGCCGTTCATTTTGTTCCGCCACATCCTGCCCAACGTGGCGACGCCGGTTTTCGTTGTGGCGACCATTCAACTCGCCGTCGCGATCATCCTTGAAGCTACGCTATCTTTCGTCGGGCTCGGCATCCCGCCGACCCAGCCCTCGCTTGGCACGCTGATCCGCGTCGGCAATGGCTATCTGCTTTCCGGCGAATGGTGGCTTGCGATTTTTCCCGGCCTGGCCTTGCTGGTTCTGGTTTTGGCCGTGAACTTGCTGGGTGATTTTTTGCGCGACGCGCTCAATCCGCGACTGAAGTGACGATGAAGACCGTTCCAAACAGCCGCATCCCGGTGCGGCGTCAAACGTAATCGGAGAATGAAATGCTCAATCTGAATATGCAACGATTGGTCATCGCTTTCCTTGCCGCCGGCCTGCTGGCAGCCCCGCTCGCCGCTCAAGCAAAGCCGTTACGGATCGGCGCCCAGGCCGATGCCGGCACCATGGATCCACAGGCGCAGAACATCCAGACGACGATCACGCTGCTCTCGATGATCTACGAGCCGCTTGTAACGCGCGACAAATCCCTCGCCAAGGCTCCGGCGCTGGCCGAGAGCTGGACAGCCGTCGATCCACTGACCTGGCGTTTCAAGTTGCGCCCGGGCGTGAAGTTCCATGATGGTTCGCCATTCACGGCAGCGGACGTGGCCTTCACCATCGCACGCGCCAAAGCACCGACCTCGCAGTTCGCATCTTACGTCGCGGGCACAGAGGTAAAGGTTGTGGACGACCTCACCGTTGAGGTGAAGACGACGGTGCCGGACCCACTCATCATCGACAAGCTTCTCTATGTGCCGATCATGAGCAAGGTTTGGTCTGAGAAGAACAATGCGCTCCAGCCGCAGAACCTGCGGGAGAAGCAGGAGAGTTTCACGGCGCTCAATGCGAATGGCACCGGGCCGTTCAAGCTGACCAGCCGCGCGCCCGATTCCAAGACCGTGCTTGATCGCGTGCCAAGTTACTGGGGCAAGATGGACGGCAACGTCACTCAAGTGATCTGGACGCCGATTGGCTCCGATCCGACGCGCGTTGCGGCCCTTCTCTCCGGCGAGCTCGATCTTCTCGTCGATGTGCCGGCACAGGATGTAGCCCGCATCCAGCAGAATGCTGACATCAAGATCGAGAAGGTGGACGAATTCCGGACCATCTTTTTCGGTTTCGACCTCAAAAACGACAGCCTGAAATATGGCGAACCCGGGAACAAGAACCCGTTCAAGGATATCCGCGTCCGCCAGGCGATCAATCTATCGGTGGATCGGGATTCCATTGTGCGCACCGTGATGCGCGGGCTAGCCAGTCCGACGACGCAGATCCTTGCGCCGAAAAATGTTGGCTACGACCCGGCACTCGACAAGGTGGTGACGACCAATCGTGACCAAGCGAAGAAGCTTCTCGCCGAAGCAGGGTATCCGAACGGCTTCGCCTTTACGTTCGACTGCCCGAACGACCGCTACATCAACGACGAACAGGTCTGCAAAACGATGGCGACCATGCTGTCGCAAATCGGTCTCAAGCCCACGCTCAACGCTATGCCCCGTGCGCGCTATTTCCCGAAAATCTGGGACCGCGACACCTCGATGTACATGATGGGTTTCAACTCACCGTATTTCGACGGGATGTATGCGCTCGAAACCATGCTGATGAGCCGAGACGACAAGAAGGGCGAGGGCATCTACAACTATTCGAATATCGCCGATACGGAACTCGACCAGGCTATCGCGGCCGCGCGCGCAGAGCTCGACCCCAGGAAGCGGCATGACATGCAGGCAGCGATCTACAAGAAGATCACCGACGACGCGCTCTTTGTCTCGCTCTACAATCAGGTGCTGGTCTATGCCATGCGCAAGAATGTCTCCACCCCCGTGCGCCCGGATAACTGGCTGGAGATTCGCTGGGTGAGCGTAAACTGACACTGTCCGGCGGGCCGTCATTCGGCCCGCCTCTTTTCTTTGCAACGTGAGTATCTTCATGCCCGAGGCACGCTACAGGATAGGCATTGACGTCGGCGGGACATTCACCGATTTCGTGCTGGCCGACTTGAACAGCGCGACCTTGCGCTTTCACAAGGAGCCAAGTGTCCCGAAAGACCCGTCTGCCTCGGTTGAGGCCGGCATCGCTGCCATGCTCTCTCGCCATGCCATGCAGCCGCGCGAGGTGGAACTCATCGTTCATGGCACGACAATCGGGCTCAATGCCATCATACAGCGGCGCGGCGCGCGCATGGCGATGGTGGTTTCAAAGGGCAATCGCGATCTGCTCGAACTGGCTCGGCTTCGCCTGCCATCGTCCTATGACTTTACCGAACCGCGCGAAGTCCCGCTGGTTCCGCGCGACCTCATGTTCGAGGTTTCCGCCCGCATGCGCTCGAACGGCTCGATCCTCGTGCCGCTCGACCCCACAGAGATCGAGGCCTTGGCGGAAAGGCTGCGTGCCGAGAAGGTCGAAGCGGTCGCAATCCTGCTGCTCAACTCCTATCGCGATGCTTCGCTTGAGGTTGAGCTTGGCACTGCCTTGCGCGCGCGCCTGCCTGGCGTGCTGGTCAGCGAATCCGGACTGATCTGGCCTGAGGTGCGCGAATATGAACGCGGCCTGGTCGCCGGGCTCAATGCCTACATTCACCCACTGATGACCAGCTACTTCACCAAACTCAAGAACCGACTCGACGGGCTTGGGGTAACCGCGCCGGTCTACATAACCGCCAATAACGGAGGCAGCCTCAGCCTTGAGACCGCCCGCGCTCGTCCGATTGACACGGTGCTCTCCGGCCCGGCCTCCGGCGTCGTCGCCTCGACACGGCTCGGGCAGGCCAACAGCCAAACTAAGCTCATCACCTTCGATATGGGTGGCACATCCGCGGATATTTCCGTTTGCCAGAGCGGCGAGCCGGAATTCACAACCGCCACTTTTGTCGGCGACTTTCCACTGATCATGCCGGTGGTCAATGTCGGTGCAATTGGCGCAGGCGGCGGCTCGATCGTCTGGGTCGACAAGCAGGGTCTGCTCAAGATCGGGCCTCTCTCTGCAGGTGCCGACCCCGGCCCGGTCTGCTACGGCCGCGGCGGCACGGAAGCGACCATCACCGATTGCTACGTCATCCTCGGCATCCTCGACCCCACGACATTCCTAGGCGGGCGCATGCAGCTCGATACTGCGGCGGCGACGCGGGCGCTCGACGGCATCGCCGAGAGGCTTGGCCTTTCCGGCGCGAACCGCGCCATGGCGGCAGCTGAGGCGGCCTTGCGCGTCGCCTCTGCAAAGATGGGCACCGAGATCACCAAATTGCTGGCGACGGCGGGTGTTGATCCGCGCGAATTCGCGCTCGTCGCATATGGCGGCGCTGGGCCGACGCAAGCCAACCTGCTCGCCGCTGAGGCAGGGCTGACATCGGTCATCGTGCCACCGGCGCCGGGCACGTTCTGCGCGCTCGGTGCAATCCTCGCCGATGTGCGGCGCGACTATATCCGCACAATCCGCCGGCTGATTGGACCGGCTGCCGGCAGCGATGACGGTTGGGCCGATATCGTTGCCGCGATCGAGGGGCTGGAAAAGGAGGCGCGCGCCTGGGTCGCCAGGGAAGGCGAGATTGTTGGCGAGCATGAAATGCTGGTCTCCTTCAGCCTACGCTATCAGGGCCAAGCCTATGAACTGGCTGTTCACATAGCTCCGAGCCTGCGGGACGGACTGTCAGCCAAGCACGTATGCGACCTTTTCCATGCCGAGCACGAACGCCTTTACGGGTTTCGCGACCTCGCGGTGCCGGTTGAGACCGCGACCGCCCGGCTCGGTGTTGTTGGCAAGGTGCCACCCGTCGAACTGCCGCAGGCGGCTCCCGGCCAGCCGCTGCGGCAACATTCTCGACCACTCTGGCATGGCGGTCACCAGATTTCCGCGGCGGTCTTTCAGCGAACGGAGCTGGGCGCTGGCGCATTGATCCGCGGCCCGGCGATCGTCGAGCAACTGGATACGACAACCTTCATTCTGCCCGGCTGGCAGGCACGCGCTGACCGGCTCGGAGCCCTTCACCTGACGCGCGAGGCTGCGGCATGAAGCTTGATCCGGTCCTCGTCGAAATCTTCTTCCACAAGGTGACAGCGATCGCCGAGGAAATGGCGATCACGCTCCAGCGCACTGCGCGAACGACCTATGTCAAGGAAGCGGGCGATTACGGCTGCGCGCTTGCAGCGCGTGGCGGCCGTTTCTTCGCTTATCCCAAGGTGCTGGGCGTCTCGGGTTTCCTCGACAGCGATGTCGGGCCGACCATGAAGCGCATCCCCCATCTTGAACCGGGCGACGTTGTGCTCACCAACCACCCTTTCGAGAGCGAGGGGTTGGCTACCCACATGCCGGATCTGCATCTCATCCGGCCGATCTTCTTCGAAGGGCAGATCGTCGCCTATGCCTGGGACTTCATCCATTCGGCCGATATCGGCGGCGGCGTGCCGTCGTCGATCTCACCGCGCTTCTCGGACCTCTATCAGGAGGGCTTTCAGATCCCGCCGGTGAAACTCGTCAAGGCAGGCGCATTGAACGAGGATGTTCTCACGCTTTACAAGGCGAATTGCCGCACGCCGGAAGTCAATCTCGGCGACATCAAGGCGATGCTTGCCGCGCTTCTCGTGGGTGAGAAGCGCGTGCTCGGGCTGATCGCGCAACACGGTCTTGAGACCTTTCTTGACGCTCAGGACGATCTTGTCGAACTCGCCGGCACCAAGGCGCTTGCCGTGCAGCGGCAGATCCCGGACGGAGAGTATGTCTTCTCCGATTTCCTCGACGATGATTTCAATTCGAAAGTGCCCGTGCGCGTCCGTTGCCGCATGGTCGTGAAGGATGGCCATATCCATCTCGACTTCGCCAGCTCGGACCCGCAGGTGCTCGCCGCCTATAACATTCCTACGGGCGGGCACCGGCATGTCTGGCTGACGCTCAAGTTGATGCATTTCATCTATAGCCACGACAAGACCGTGCCGCTGAACCACGGGCTTTTCGCCAATGTGACGGTGAATGCCCCACGCGGCACCATCGTCAATCCCGAACCCGGTGCGGCGGTCGGCGTGCGCTCTGCGACCGCCATTCGCCTCAACGAGGCCTTGGTCGGTGCCATGGCGCGCGCGAAACCGGGGCTGATGCCGGCACCGAGCGGTGGAATCATGATCCCTTGTGTGCTCGTTGAGCAGGACCCGGCGTCCGGCCAGCGTCGGGTGATGGTGCTGCAATCGCTTGTCGGCGGCACGGGCGCACGCATGGGGTCAGACGGCGTTGATGGACGCGATTCGTCACTCGCCAACCAGCGCAATACCCCCATCGAAAAGACCGAGGAAGAAGCCGAGGCGCATATCGTCCAATATGCCCTTCGCCCCGATTCAGGTGGTGCCGGGCGTTGGCGTGGTGGCACAGGGGTGATATTCTCAGTGAAGATCGCTCGTTTTGGTTCCGCGGTCCTCGGACGCGGCATGGAGCGCTTCGTGTTCCGCCCATGGGGCATGGCGGGCGGTAGACCCGGCGAAAAGGCGCGCGTCGTTGTGAATGCCGGCACGCCGCAAGAGCGCGAACTTGGCAAGCTCGACATATTCTACCCGGAGCCGGGCGATATCGTCACAATCATGACTCCCGGCGGTGGCGGCTATGGCGATCCGCTTGAGCGTCCTGCCGGTGAAGTCGTGCGGGATGTCGAGGTCGGCTATGTCAGCGCGGGCGCGGCGAAATGTGAATATGGCGTGGTGATTGCTGGCGGTCGGCTCGATGCTGCGGCAACAGAAGCACTTCGTGCCAGGCTGCGCGCCGCACGCGGGCCGGCGCCAGATTTCGATTTCGGCCCCGAGCGCCTTGCCTGGGATGCGGTTTTCGACGATGCGACGCTCAACCGGATGAATGGCTTGCTCATGCGGCTGGGCACCAATGCCCGGCCATTGGTTCGCCGCCAGCTATTCGAGCGCGTGGTTCCGGACCTTGCCAAAGTCGGCATCCTGCCACTCCATGAGGCTGTAGGCGATGTCGCAGCAGCCCGCTTGCGGCTTGAGAACGAAATGGCGGCACTCGAAACCATGGTGCAGGCCATGGGCGGCACAATTGGAACTTGACCAAAGAGGATACCATGACGGGCAAGCGCCACGATTTCTATCTGCTCACCCCCGGACCGCTGACAGTGGCACCGGAAGTCAAGCGCGAAATGCTGGCAGATCGTTCACCCAATGCCGCACCGCACAGCGCGCTCACGCAGGAAATCCGCGATTACATCCTCGAGATCTGTAATGGGCGTGAAAGCCATGTCTGCGTGCCGCTACAGGGCTCGGCCACCTATGGCATTGAGGCCGGGCTGCATACGCTGGTGCCCATGGATTCGAAAATTCTGATCATCGAGAATGGCTTTTACGGCAAACGACTTTCAGAGATCGCGGAGGGGAGCGGCTTTGCCGTCGTCCGGCTGGAGCTGCCCATGCTGCCCCTGCCAAACGAGGCGGATATCGAGCGGGCGCTCGAAGCAGACGGCGCCATCACCCACGTCCTGCTCTGTCATGCCGAAACAGGCACCGGCGTGCTCAACCCCATTGCCATGGTCGCAGAGGTGGCGAAGCGGCACGGCAAGAAACTGATGATCGACGCCGTCGCCTCATTCGGAGGCTTTGCGATCGACGCCAGGGCGCTTGATGCCGAAGCGATCTTCATCTCGCCGAACAAGTGCCTGGAAAGTGTGCCGGGCGTGGCGCTGGTCGTCGTCAAGAAATCCTCGCTGGAGGCAGCCGAAAAGCGTTCGCGTTCGATGGTGCTTGATCTGCACGCCCAGTGGAAATTCATGGAGACATCCGGCGCATGGCGCTGGACGCCTCCGACCCATGTCATCGCGGCCCTCCACAAGGCCTGTGAGCGCCACCGCAAGGAAGGCCGAGAGGCGCGCCTCGCGCGCTACACCGCCAATTGGCGGCGGCTGGTGGACGGCTTGCGCCAGCGCGGGTTGCAAACACTGCTGCCGGACGAGGTGGCGGCGCCGATCATTGCCACCTTCCTCGATCCCAAACATCCCAATTACTCCTTTCCTGCATTCTATGCGGCGATGGAGAAGCGCGACGTCATCATCTTTCCGGGACGCCTCACCGCCGCCGGCACCTTCCGTGTCGGCACGATGGGTGATCTGACCGCCGATGATATGAGCTTCGTTCTCGCAGCCATAATCGACTCGCTTGCCGAGATTGGCGTGGATATGGCCGGCGTAGCCGCATGACGCGCATTGTCATCATTGATCCGCAATTTGCCGAGCATGCCGATATTGAGCGGGCCGCTGCCGGCACAGAACCCGTCTTCGACATTCTGCGACCGGGCGAAAACGAAGTCTCGTCGGAAGCGCTCAAGGGCGCGGACGCGGTGCTCAATTGCCGGTCACGCCATCTCGTGCCCGCACGGCTGGTCGAAGCGATGGAGGGTGTCCGCGTCATCGTTCAGGCCGGAGTGGGCTACAACCATATTGATCTTGAAGCCTGCGGCAGGCGCGGCATTCCGGTCTGCAACACGCCCGACTACGGCACCCGCGAAGTAGCCGACCATGCGATGGCGCTGATCCTCGGACTCGTGCGCGGCGTCACCGCCTACAATAACCGTTTATTGGGGCGGGATGATTCCTGGTCCACGCTGCGTTTGCCGCTCCGCCCGGTGCGCCGGATCGCAAGGCAGGTGCTTGGCATTGTCGGACTTGGCCGCATCGGAACGGCGCTCGCACTTCGCGCTCGCGCCTTCGAGTTCGATATTGTCTTCCACGATCCCCATCTGCCGCCGGGCCATGAACTGGCGCTCGGTCTACGCCGCGCAAAATCCCTCCATGACCTGCTGGCCGAGAGCGACATCGTCTCGCTTCACTGCCCGCTGACGCTCGAGACCGAGCGACTGATCAATGACGCCACGCTCGCCGCGATGAAGCCCGGTGCCATTCTGGTCAACACGGCGCGCGGCGGCGTCACTGATCTGGATGCGATCGAGCGTGCACTTCGATCGGACAGGCTTTGCGCTGCCGGCCTCGACGTTCTGCCGACAGAACCGCCAGACCGGGCGCATGCGCTGATCGCGGCATGGGCGCGTGGCGAAGCCTGGCTTGAGGGACGGCTGATCCTTACCCCGCATGCGGCTTTCTACAGTCCTGAAAGCCTTGCCGACATGCGGCGCATCGCCATGGAAACGGTCATGCAGTTCCTGCGTCAGGGCATCCCCCGCAGTTGCGTGAACCTGAAAGAACTCGCCCGCCACGGCAAGCTCCCGGAGAGTGGATGCTGGCCTGTCAACCCGTGAACAAGGATGAGCGAGGTAGCCGGAACAAGAGTGCCACACCAACAGCCAATCCCGCTTCCCCTGCCGCCCAGGAGTTCGCCATGTCCGATGCCCCCCAATCCATCGAAGCCCTCCGCGCCCTATTGCTGAAGGCCGCCGTGCCAACCGTTGTCTCATTGCTTTGGCGGAAGGGCTTTCGCAACACCTTCATGTTCGGGCCAAAACCCCTCAATCCGAATGCCGTGAAATTCGCCGGGCCGGCTTTCACGGTGCGTACGATTCCGGTTCGCGAGGATCTGGTCGAGGCCCAAAATGCCGGAGGGCGTCCCAATCTTCAGGCGAAATCGGTGGCGGATATCGCTGCCGGGCAGGTGCTTGCTGTAGCGATGGATGGCGAAACGCGGACGGCCTTCATGGGTGACATCATGACAACGCATCTCATGGTCAAAGGCTGCGCGGGCATCGTGCTTGACGGTGGGGTTTCCGACGCCGCTGCGATCTCGACGATCGACTTGCCCTTGTTCTGCGCGGGCAATGCCGCCACCCCGGTAACATCTCATCGCTTTGTTATTGATCTGAATGTCCCGGTCGGCATCGCGGGCGTGCCGGTGCTGCCCGGTGACTTTCTGATGGGCGACGCCAATGGCGTTGTCGCAATTCCCGCCCACCTCGTCGGAGAAATCGCCCAGGCGGCGGCTGAGCGCGAAATCCTCGAGGAGTTCGTGGTAGGCAAGGTGCGCGCGGGCGCGCCGCTTGCCGGCACCTATCCACCCAACGAGGCGACTCTCGCAGAATATGCGCTCTGGCGGAAATCGCGGGGCGATTAACCGATATTGCCGGAGAAAATCACTCTGCCATTCGCCAAGTCTTGCGACCTCATCAACCCGGTGCGATCTTCACCGGCAAACCGCTTGCGGCGGAAATGGACACGGCCTCGAAGGCAGCAATGCCATTGAGGATCTCCGCAAAACGGATCGGGTATGGGGCTTTCCCGCTGATCGCATCGGCGAAGGCTTCGAGTTCTGCACGTTCAATATCAACCGGAGCATATTGCCGTACGCTCCGCTCGCCTGAAACGCTCGTGATTTCCATCGTCTCGGAGCCGCGCTTTTCTGCGGCACCATCGATCTGCACTTTTGCCTTCGTGCCGAAGATCTGGAGCCGGTAGGTCGCAGCCGTCGCGGTCATTGTCAGCAGGGAGGCCGTTGCTCCATCGGCCAACCGGAACGTGATCACGGTCGTATCGTCGAGTGGCACGTCGTGGATTCGCGCAACAGACACCGCATAAACCTCCGTGATTGGGGCGACCAGATGAATGACCGCGTCGATCTGGTGGATGCCTGAACCGGCCAGTCCGCCAGCCGGGCTTTCACCCGGCGCCACGCGCCAAGCTTCTTTCGTGTAGCGCCCGACAGCATTTCCCGAGAAATTCGTTTCGATATGCAGGATAGTGCCAAGTTCGCCGGCCTCAATCATGCGCTTGAGTTCCATGATCGGTGCCAGCCAGCGCCGGTTATGCCCGGCCGCTACGATAATGCCAGCCTTTGACGCTGCATCCAGCGCACGCTCCGCCGTCTCGCGCGTAAGCGTGAATGGCTTTTCGACGAAAACGGCCTTGCCGGCCCTGGCGCAGGCGATCACCTCGTCGCCATGGCGCGAATGGGGGGTTGCCAGCACGATGCCATCAATCGCGGGATCGGCAAGCGCCGCTTCCAGCGATGAAATCGGGCGGATGCCCTTGGGCGAACAATAGGCTTGCGCAGCAGCCGGGTCCCGCGTGACCGCGACGCCAAACCGGACCTTGTCGCTCTTTCCCTGCACGGAATCGACGAGCACCTTTCCCCAGCGGCCAAGGCCGGCGATTGCAAGCGTCTTCATGGGGCATCTCCTTGGACAGGGGCGGGGTCGGAACGCATCAGCGGCATCAAACGTGCGGCATCCGCGCTTCTGAAGCAGGCGAGTGGGTGATCCGCGCCTTCACGCATGGCGAGCACCGGCGTTTCACGGCGGCATGCATCGAGCGCAATCGGGCAGCGGCCAGCAAAGCGGCACCCGGGCGGCGGGTCCATCGGACTGGGCACATCTCCTTCCAGGATGATGCGCCGGCGCGCCCGTTCGACAGCCGGATCCGGAACTGGCACGGCGGATAGCAGGGCTCTCGTATAGGGATGGGCCGGACTCGAATAGAGCGCGTTCTTCTCGCCGGTTTCGACGATCTGACCCATATACATCACAGCAACGCGATGGGAGATGTGCTTGATCACGTTCAGCCCATGCGCAATGAAAAGGTAGGATAGACCCAGCCGTTCCTGAAGGTCTTGCAGCAGATTGACGATCTGCGCCTGGATCGAAACATCAAGTGCCGAAACGGGCTCGTCACAGACCAGCAAGTCCGGCTCGCAAGCCAAAGCGCGCGCTATCCCGATCCGCTGGCGCTGACCACCGGAAAACTCGTGCGGAAAGCGCCCGGCATGCGACGACGAAAGCCCGACCAGTTGGAGCAGTTCCCGAACACGATCCTGCACCGCGGTTTTGCCTTGCCTGAGCCGATGCAGGTGGATCGGCTCCGCGATCGCCTCTCCCACACTCATCCGCGGGTTCAGGCTGGCATAGGGATCCTGGAAAATGAGCTGCACGCGCCGCCGCAGAGCCCGGAGCGAAGCCCCCTCCAACCCGCCAACCTCCTGCCCTTCGAAAAGGATGCGGCCCGCCGTCGGTGCGACCAGTCGCAGGATCGCGCGGCCGACCGTCGATTTGCCGCAGCCGGACTCGCCAACCAATCCGAGCGTTTCGCCGCGCCTGAGCACGAAATCCACCCCATCGACAGCCTTGATCAGGCCAACCTTGCGCTCGAACACGATTCCGCGCGTGACCGGAAAATGGACTTCCAGCCCTTCCACCGAAAGCAGGACTTCGCCGGGCATCGTCATGTTGCGCCCTCTGCGACGATACCCGCGCCGCGTGATGGCACGGCGATCTCGGCCAGGCGAATATCGAAATGGCAGCGTGCATGCCGTCCCGGGCCAATCACGCGGAGGGGTGGGGCCTCGGTCCGGCAAATCGGCGCGGCATGCGGGCAGCGAGGGGCGAAGCGGCAGCGCGAGGCCGATCCAATCGGTTCTGGCGGCTTTCCAGGAATGGGCGTCAGCCTGCGTTCGTCCGGCCTGTCGAGCCTGGGGATCGAGCCGAGCAGGCCGATCGTGTAGGGCATGCGCGGGTCGCGGAACACATCCATCGTCGGACCTTCCTCGACGATGCGGCCGCCATACATCACGGCGACACGGTCCGCGAGACCGGCCACGACGCCAAGATCATGCGTGATGAGGATGACGGCCATTCCCAGTTCACGCTGGAGGTTGCCAAGAATTTCAAGAATCTGCGCCTGGATGGTCACATCCAGCGCGGTTGTGGGCTCGTCGGCGATAAGAAGCTTGGGATTGCAGGCCACCGCCATCGCGATCATCGCGCGCTGGCGCATCCCGCCAGAAAAGCGATGCGGGTAGTCGTCAATCCGCTGTTCTGGCGCCGGAATGCCAACCAAGGTCAGCAGCTCAATCGCGCGGTGCCGTGCCGCTTTTGCATCAAGACCGAGATGAGTTTCCAGCACCTCGGTCAACTGCCGGCCGATCGTTAGTACCGGGTTCAGCGATGTCATTGGATCCTGAAAGATCATCGCGATCTCGCGCCCGCGCACTGCGCGGATCTCTTCGGCGCTCGCGGCGAGCAGATCCCTCCCTTTGAACAGGACGCGCCCCGATACGATCCTGCCAGGCGGGGTCGGCACCAGCCGCATCAGGGCCATTGCCGTGACGGATTTGCCGGATCCCGACTCCCCGACAATTCCCAGGGTTTGGCCGCGGCCCAGCGAAAAGGAGACATCTTCAACCGCATGCACCTCCTGCCCCTGCGAAGCGAAGCGGACCGTCAATCCAGAGACCTCAAGGATGCTCACGCCGCTCTCCCCTGCCGGTGGTAGGCGATGAGCATGCGGATACCCTCGGGTACCGCGATCCGGGGCTGGAACCCGGTCTGTCCGACAAGCTGCGCGTTGGCGATGGCGGGACGATTCTCTTCAGGCGATACACCGATCTCGAAATTGTCTTCAACGTCGACGGCCTGAAGCCCCTCTTCGCGAAACAGTCGGACGAGCTCGCGAAACCTGATCGCCTGGCCTGACGAGACATTATAAACGACGTGATCGAGCGTGGAGGCCGCGAGGAGCCCGGCTACCGCCCGACCGATATCGCTTCCATGGACCCAATCGCGACCCGCATCGGCCTTGCTAACGCGGACCGAAGCGCCAGAGATTGTTGCAAGCGTCAGTCGATATATGAGGCTGGTTCTTGGGGCGCGACGACTTGCCGTTGCCCGTTCCAGCGGCCCATAGGCCGAGCAGACGCGGATCGCGGCCACTGAAAGTCGCCCGGTCGCAACCATTCGGTTCGCGAGGCCCTCGCAGGCAAATTTCGTGACGGCGTAGAGCGTGGTCGGGGCATGAACGAGCGAGGAATTCTCGCGTAGCGGATCAGGATAGTGGCTCATTCCATTATAGACGGCGGAACTCGAAAACACGATTGCGCGCTGCACGGTCCCAACTCTGGCGGCCGCATCCAGAACATTGGCCGTCCCACCCGCATTCACCGCGACAATACTCGCAAAGTCGCGCGCCTCCTCCTCAAGATCAGGCGTGACAGCCGCAGCGTGGACAACGAACTCTGGTTTGATGCTCACCATCAGGGCGCCAACCGCCTTCGGGTCGGAAACATCGAGGGTCACGAGGCGAACATCGCCGCCATGCCAGGCAGCCAGCACAGAAGCCGGGGGGCTCTCAAGATCTGCTGCAACGATGCCGCGATACCCGGCGGCGATCAATTCCTCGACGACATGCGCGCCAACAAAGCCCGAAGCCCCTGTGACGAGCACGCTCATGCGAGCATCTCCAGTCCCGCGCGCCGGTGAAATTCGACCAGCTTCATGCTTTGCCCCGTTTCAGACGCTTCGATCGCTGCAAAACACAGCGCGAGGCTGCGAAGATGGTCGCGCCCGTCGCAGGGGGCTGGCTTGCTGGCCTGAACCGCCGCGATGAAGGCGTCAAGGAGCGCCTTGCTATCGTCGAAGAAGGCTTCTGCTTCTGGCAAGGCAAACGAAGCCAAAGCGGCATCGCCTGTTCGCGCAGTCGCAAGGTCTTTGAACAATTGACGCTGAATGATCACGCCATCTGCGCAATCCGTTCGCCATTCGAATTGCAACTCGTTCCATCCGCCGGTCCAGGTGCCAAGATAATTGGCCTCAAGCCCGCCTTCGAACCCGATCAGGCAGGCGACATTGGCATCATGTGCATACATGCTCCAGGGCGGATTGAACGTCCGGCAGGAAACGGTTTCCGGCTCGCGCCCGTAGGCAAAGCGCAGGAGATCAAGATGGTGGATCGATTGCTCCAGCATCATCGGGTGGCGCATGGTCAGCGGATAGCGGTTGAGGCCTGGGCGCATGCCATCGCGATTGCGCTGGTAGGTGAACTGCCCGAAGCCCGTTTTCCCAAAGACCTCGCGTGCGACAAGATCCCGGATCGCCATGCTCACGGGCAGGTAGCGGAAATTGAGCCCTACGCTGAGCGGCAACTTCGCCCGCTCCATCACGCGCACGATCTCGGCCGCCTCCTGGAGATCCGCCGCCAGCGGCTTCTCCACAAGCAGCGGCAGGCCTGCCGCCGCAACTATGCGCGACTGCGCAAGATGCCCATCCGGCGGCGTGACCAGCAGGACGGCGTCGACGCCTGCACCCGTAAGGCCGGCCTCGAGATCAGCAAACATGGGAATACCCGGGTGCCGGGCTGCAAAGCTCTCGCGCCTCGCCGGATCGGGATCGACAGCGCCGCAGATCCGCGCCGCTGTATGTGCACCGAGGATTTTGCCCCACATGCCCCCGCGATTGCCGAGCCCGACGAGAAGAAAGCGCACCAGCTTGCTCCTCAGGCCACGAACAGGCGGCACTTGACCGCCTCAATGCGCTGCATCGCCTCTTCCATCCGCGCGAGCGGCTGCAACAGGCTGATGCGGATATGCTTGGCTGCCGGATCGGCAAACATGGTGCCCGGAAACACCAGTACGCGCGCCTCGCGCAGCAGGATTTCACAGAAATCCGGTGCGGCACGTCCGCTCGGCGTGATGTTGGTGTAAAGGTAGAAGGCCCCGCCCGGGTGACCATAGGTGAACCCGAGCTGGTCCAGCGCTCCCATCATGTAGGCGCGTCGTTCGGCATAGGCTTTCACCATGGCGTCGACAGGTTCCTGCGGCCCCGTCAGCGCCGCCAAGGCAGCGAATTGTGACGGCGTCGCCGCGTTGATGGAGAGCGTATGGCGCGGCTCGACCAACCGGCGCACCACCTCACGCGGCGCCGCGACATAGCCGACGCGCCAGCCAGTCATGGCATAGGATTTGGAGAAGCCGTTCAGCGTGATCGTTCGTTCGCGCATACCGGGCAGCGTCGCGATCGAGAGATGCTCCGAACCTTCGAAGATGATCTTGGCATAGATCTCATCAGAAATGACGATGATGTCCCGTTCAATGGCAATCCGCGCGATCTCCCGCACCATGGCTGGCGGTGTGACCGCTCCGGTCGGGTTGTTTGGCGTAATCAGCACCAGCGCCTTGGTGCGCGGGGTGATCCGCGCCAGCACCGCGGCGGGAACGAGGGCGTAGTCATCCTCCTCGCGGGTCGGCACCTCCACGACAACGCCGCCGCACATCTTCACGGCAGTATCGTAGGACGTGAAGCGCGGCGCGGGCAGAAGCACCTCATCACCAGCATTTACGAGCGCGAGCATGCATAGCATCACTGCTTCTTGCGTTCCTGCGGTGACGATCACCTCATCCGCCGCATAATCCAGATTATACTCGGATTTGAGGTTGGCGGAGATCGCCTCGCGCAGCCTGGGCAGCCCGGCCGGGTGGGTGTAATGGTGCTCGTCAGCGTCGATTGCGCGCTTGGCCGCCTCGACGATGTGCGCGGGCGTATGGAAATCCGGATCGCCGCGGCCCATGGCGATCACATCCGGTAGGCTCGCGGCGAGTTCGAGCATGCGCGTGCGGAACGAGGCATCCTCCTCATGCGCGCGGCTTGAGAGCGAAGCGAGAAGTCGGGTCATACTAATCTCCTGCCCTCGCAGAAGGTCATGGTGACCTTCGCAATGTCGTTGATATCCTCAAGCGGATTTCCCGCTACGGTGATCACGTCTGCCAGCTTGCCAGCTTCGAGCGTTCCGATCTTGCTATCGAGCTTGTAGATACCCGCCGGCACAATGGTGGCCGAACGGATCGCGTCATAGGCATCGCGCTTGACGCCGAGCTTGATCATGAAACCAAGTTCCGGCGCAATCACATCGTGCTGAACGGCGGGGCTGCCGCAATCCGTACCGAAGGCGATGGCAACACCCGCCTTGGCAGCAGCAACCAAGCCCTCGTAGCGACCCTTGTCCGCCACCATCTTCTGCCGCTCAGCCAATTTCCAGTCCGGAATACCGTAGGCCTTCGCGATTTCCGGTTGGCTTTGCTGCACCAGCGGCGCGAAGGTGGTGACAATCGGGATGTTCTTCTTCACAAGCAGATCGATCGTCTGCTGCGTCATTCGCCCGCCATGCTCGACGCAGTCTATACCGGCCTCGACAACGCGCTCGATTGCCTCATTGAACGTTGCGTGCGCGGTCACTGGCAAGCCGTTGCGATGGGCTTCGTCGATAACGGCGTGCATTTCCTCGTCGGTGAATTCGAGTTTGTCATGGCATGCCATGATCTTGATAAGATCCGCCCCTCCTCGCACCTGATTGCGAACCGCCTTGCGCATCTCGTCTGGACCCGAGGCTTCAAGGCAGCACCAGTAGGTGTGCCCGCCTGTCTGGACGATTGCCTCTCCGCACACCAGCAGGCGCGGACCCGGGAATATCCCCTGCGCCACTGCCCGCTTGGCAAAGAGATTGGTGCGTTTCATCCCCAGATCGCGGAACGTGGTCACCCCCGCACGCAGGTTGATGAGCATGTTACCGGCACACTTATAGGCGCTGATCTCCGGCTCATCATTCATGGATTGTGCGGCCAGATCGTGGATGCCGTCCCAGGCGAGATGCCCGTGGCTCTGGATCAGGCCGGGAAGGATCGTCCCGCCTGTCTCGATGCCATCAGTTCGGCGTGACCCCAGATCCGCCGTCTTGCCGACAGCCTTGATCTTTCCGGCCTCCAGCTCGACAAATCCGTGCTCGATGACCTCGTCGCCAACGCAGGTCAGCACCCGCCCGAGCAGTAGGACATGGCCTGCCTTGACGTCGAACATCGGCTTGGTGATCTTCTGGAAGCGCCATGGTGCCTGTTCGGGCATGCTTCATTCCTTCGGTCAGAGTTGGACAGCGATAGGCTTGACGAACCCCAATTCCTCGAGCGCTTTGCGACCACCATCGAGATTTGAGAGATTCATTCCAGCATAGTTCGGCGAGTAGACAATGCCCTCGCCGCCGGCGCCGAACGTGGCATGGACACTGCGATAAACGATATCCGGTGTGCAGACCGCCTGATCAGCCCGCACGCGCGGCGCATCGACGCCTATGCCCATATAGACCTTGGCCTTGCCGGCAACGCCGCGTACGGCATCGGCACATTGGCCATGGACATAAGTATCCGGGTCCATGCCAGCCGCGATCACCTTGTCGGCGGGCGCCTCCTTCAGGCCGAGAATGGCATACATCGCCGGGACGAACTCGTTGGCGGTGAAATCCTTCAGCATGGTTGCGCCAAAGAATCCCATCTCTTTCATGAACACCTCACCGGCCTGGTGCTGATAGGTGATGGGCTTGACCCAGTCGCAATATTTCGTCTGCTCTTCCCAAGCCCATTGTGCCTTGCGGATCGGGTTGAAATGGTTCCGGTTCCAGACATTCAATCCGAAAGAAAGCTTAGGGTTGAGCCATTTGACGATGCCATAGAGTTCGGCATCGAGATCTTTCGAGCGTTCCAGCCAGAAACGCTCCCAGACGAGCACCTCAGGGTTTCTCAGCAGCAAGCGCAGGCATTCGAGGAAAGCGCCGTCGACGAAATTTCGGCCAGCGCGCGCCGCCTGAAAATAATCCCAGACCTCGCGGAAGGCGAGCTTGACCCGCTCGACATCAATGCCGCGATTGCGCGCCTCCCGCCGGCAATGCTCGCAGAAGCAGCCGGGCGCCTGCCCCTGCATCATGCGGTCGATGGGTGAGTTGCGCTCGTTGCACCACATGATTCCGTCGATATCGTAGTTCCGGACATGCTCCTCGACGATGCCTTGCCACCACCGCCGGTAATGCGGGTTCGAGGTGCAGGGTTCGCCCGCGACGCGGCCGTGCAGGTCAACCTCAAGGCATTGCGGCATATTGGGGATTTCGACTGCCGCAGCCGATCCGTGCCCGGCATATTTGAACAGCGGCTCCATGAATTCGGGGATGACCTGCATGCCCCGTTTCTTCGCTTCCGGTATCACGAGGTCAAGGATGTCCTTGCCGTCCATTTCCGGGTCGCGTGAGCGGAAATCCTTGATGATCGTATCTGAATAGAATTCCGAGCGAACATTGAGATAGGATCCGCCGCGCATGGTGTAAGGCGCTTTCACCCCATGGTCAGGCCAGCCTTCCAGCGCGTGGCTGATCCGTCGGCCAACCTTGAGACCAAGCCACGAGATCGTGCCGATCATGAGCGCGTTGACGCCAGCGCGATCGAAGAGGGTGTCGAGGCAGGCCTCAACCCCCTCATCGATGAAGCTGATCGGCGAAATTTGCATGCCGATCAATGGTTTACTCAACTGTTGCACAGAGATTTCCTCAGGTTCGAAAGATGGCTCATCGGTCAATCCGCATGCGTGGATCAAGCGCGGATCGAAGGCCATCACCCACCAAATTGCAGGCGACAACAACGGAAAGGATCGCAATGCCTGGAAAGGTCGAGATCCACCAGGCTCGGCGCAGCACGTCGCGGCCTTCGGCCGACATCAACCCCCATTCGGGCGTCGGCGGTTGTGCGCCAAGCCCGAGGAAGGAAAGCCCGGAACCGATCAGGATCGCATGCCCGACCTGCAGGGTTGAGAGCACGACAATCGGCGCATAGGCATTGGCCAGCACGTGGCGCAGCATGATGCGGAGCGGCGGATTACCCAGCACACGCGCAGCTTCGACATAGGGCAACTGCTTGATCGAAAGCACGCTTCCCCGCACGAGGCGGGCATAAAGTGGCACGGTGCCAATCCCGACCGCGATCATCACGTTCCTGAGGTTCGGGCCAAGCGCGGCGATGATGACAAGGGCCAGCAGGATCGACGGGAAGGCTAGCATCGCATCAACGAGGCGTGAGAGAACAGCATCCGTGATGCCACCGATATAGCCGGCAATCAGGCCCAGCGCGACCCCCGGCACGAGCCCGAGCGCAATACTGATGAGACCAAGCTGGAGCGAAATCTGGGATCCGACCAGCACACGCGAGAAGACATCGCGCCCCAATGTATCGGTACCAAACCAGAACTCCGCCGATGGGGGCTGCCGAGCAAGCCCCAACGTGTCGGTCGGATCATATGGCACGATCCAGGGGCTAATGAGTGCGACGATGAACCAGAACAGGAGGATTGCCGTGCCGATCACCGCGCCGCCATTGCGCAGGAAGCGACGCCAAGCGCGTTTGCCTGCAGACTGAGTCTCAGGTTCGACCTCATCGACAAACGGTGCGGGAGCGCCCGCTTTGGAAATATCCATCAATTGCCGTACCGGATTCGCGGGTCGAGCCACGCATAGAGGATGTCGACCAGCAGGTTCACCGTGAGATAAAGCACTGCAAGAAACAGAACGCAGCCCTGCACCAGCGGGTAATCCTTGCTCAGGATCGCGCTCACCACCAATCGACCAAGTCCGGGGCGCGAAAACACGGTTTCCGTCACCACCGCTCCGGCGAGCATGCCACCAAAAATCAACCCAACCATGGTCACGACCGGGATCAGCGCATTCCGGAACCCGTGCCGCCAGAGCACGAGGCGCTCAGTGAGGCCCTTGGCGCGGCTCGTGCGGATGTAATCCTCTCCGAGAACCTCAATCATCGAGGATCGAACCAGCCGCGAAATTGGCCCGGCGGAGACAAAACCGAGCGTGAAGGCTGGCAGAACCAGTGACTGCAACCCCTCTGCGCCAGCAGGTGGGAGCCATGGATAGGTGAACGAAAACAGGAGAATAAGAACAAGGCCAAACCAGAAAATCGGCATGGAAGCGCCGATATAGGCAAGGCCCATGGCCGCTGTGTCGATCCAGGAATTCTGGCGGACGGCAGCGATCATGCCGAGCGGCACGCCGATCAGAAGCGCCATCAGCAGCCCGGACACAGCGAGTTCGATCGTAAACCCGAGGCGATCAAGGATGAGGCCGGAAACTGGCGTCCGAAACCGGACCGATTCGCCGAGATCTCCGAGTAGCGCCCCTCCAAGAAACCGGAAATACTGGACGAGCAGTGGATCATTCAGGCCCATCGCCTGCCTGAGTTCCTGAAGCCGCTCAGGTGGCGCGCCGCCCTCCGCACCCTGCAGGATGAGCTCGGCCGGATCTCCCGGCAATGCATGCAATACGCCAAAAACGATCACCGAGATCAGGAACAGTACCGGAATGAGCTGCACAATTCGGTTTGTGATGTAGCGCCCCATGCCTCTCCCTGCGGTCCTCTCGCTTGCCGGGCTGTCGCGCCCGGCTCTCTTGCCTGGTGTGATCAGACCGGGCCGGCCTGATCATGTTTTGCTTCGTTCAGCGCCTGATCCAGGTGGAATGGAGGAAGAACCAGTTGCCTTCCGAGCCCATCTGCAGGTTTTGCAACGAGGGATGATGGGCAATGAAGACCGGTTCCGACAGCGTCGGCATCATCAGGGCATTCTTCATGATGATTTCCTGTGCCTTCTTGGCGACTTCGCATCGCTGGTTGTCATCACCGATGATGCGCAACTTGCCGACGGTTTCATCCAACTCGGCATCCTTGAAACCGGTCCAGGCCCAACCGCCAGGCTGGTCCCAGCGCGAGTTCCAGATCTGATCGAGGATCACGGGGTCCGGCGAACGTTGGCGCAGGAACATCAGGTCAAAGTCGCGTTTATTCACACGGTCGAGCTGGATCGGGCCGGGCACCTGTTCGACAGACATATCGACGCCGATGCGCCGGAACTGCTGCTGCAACGCTTCGCCGATCTCGCGATGGTGAATGGTCGTCCAGCGGATCTTCAGCGGCGTCCCATCGGGCACGCCATCAATGCCACGCGCCTGCCGGAAGGGCTGGCCCTGCACGACCTTCCAGCCTGCCTCGTCGAGCAAGGCGCGGGCCTTGTCCAAGTTGGTCGGATACATGGTGGAGGAACCCGGCCAGAAACAGCGATGCACGTTGTCGAGTGGGCCATCGCTGGCAATGTAGGTGCCATCATAAAGCAGCTTGTTGATGGCCGGAATGTCGCGCGCGAACAGCAGCGCCTGCCGTACGCGGAGGTCCGAGAGCGGCGGACGACGGATATTCATCACCTTCTGCAATCCTGTGCCGGATTGGCCAAGCGACATGAACTTAAAGTTCGGCTTGTCCTTGTAGAGTTCGCGGCTGTCGGGCGTGAGCGAATAGCCCATCAACGTCGTGCCAGCGCGCACGGCCTCGTTGAGCACTGCGACCTCGCCGATGAAACGGACGGTTACCTGATCGAGATAGGCCGGCCCCTTATGCAGTGAGGCGGGATTCCAGCCGCCGTAATCCGCCCACTTCCTGAAGACAATCCGCTCGTTCTTCACCCATTCTGCAAGGGTGAAAGGTCCGGTGCCGACCAGGTTGCGCTGAAACTCCTGCAGGCCAAACTTCTCGGCCGCCGTCGGCGACCAGACGGGCATACGGCGAACGCCGTCGAGCAAGGTCACCCAAGGCTGGGGGTAGGATATTCGCAGGGTGAATTCATCCACCGCTTCCACGGAAGAGGGTTTGCCTAGTTCGCTCGCGAGCTGTTTCGACGCGGTCGCGGGCGCAAGGATGCGGTCGATGTTGTATTTGACCGCTGCTGCATTGAACGGCGTGCCATCCTGGAACTTCACGCCCTGTCGCAGCTTGAAGATCCAGACGGATCCATCGGCATTGGCAGACCATTCGGTGGCGAGCGCCGGGCGATACTTGCCTTCACCGTCGAGGATGATCAGCGGGTCAGCGACAAAGGAATTGAACAGCCAGGTCGATTGAAAGGGGTCGATATGACCATCGAGCGATGCTGGCTCCTGATTGGCCCGCCAGGCAATGGTGAGATTGCCGCCTGCCTGCGGCTGCTGCGCCAGAGCGGCTGTGCCGGCCATGGCCGATAAGGCGAGACCGGCCAGAAGAGCGGATGCGGTTCTGCGCGAAACATGTCGAGGGAAACGCATGGGGATTCTCCTTCATCTGCCTGGGGTAAAGACAAAACGTTCGGCTCGTGGGATTTAGGCCGTCCGTTCTAGGGCCAGATGCCCGTCGGCTGTCGCGTAACCACAAAAAGTTTGTATAACAAATAGACAAGACCGATGAGGGCGAGTCAACATGCAACCGCATCTTTGCTAAGAACGATTTTCATGGCCCGAGAACCGCTTATCGTCGCATTCGGAAACCGCACCTATCGGATCGAGCGCCCTTGGGCGGAGATCGCCGCGCCGGGAAAGGTGACGGATGTCGCCATCGACGGCCGGGGCCGCATGGCTGTCCTCCTGCGTAGCGACCCCTATACCGATGAAGCGAGTGATCCCGTCCAGCTTTTTGGCAGAGATGGCAAAGGCTTGGGCAGTTTCGGCGCCAACGACATCGCCGATGCCCACAAGATCGCGACCGATCCGGAAGGGCGGATCTGGGTGGTAGATCGCGATGCGCATGAAATTCTCGGCTTCGATCCTGCGGGCAAGGTCTTTACACGAATCGGCAGACGGCATTGTCCGCAAGCTCCGTTCAACCATCCAAGCGACATTGCTTTCGGGCTGGACGGGACGATCGTTGTCGCGGATGGCTACGCCAATGGCCGGGTGCATGTGTTTGCGCCCGATCTCACGCATCGGGTGAGTTTTGGCGAAACCGGCATTGGGCCCGGCGAGTTCATGACTGTTCATGGCATTTGGCTCGCGGACGATGGGCGCATTCTTGTCGCCGATCGGGAAAACAACCGCGTCCAGGTCTTCAACCAGACGGGCGCACTGCTGGCCATATGGAACGGCTTTCATCGCCCGTCCGACATCTGGGGCGATGCACAGGGCCGCTTCTATGTCAGCGACGGGATCCCCTCCTTCACCTGCCTGGCAGCAGATGGCTCGCGTATCGGCCGTTGCCGGCCTGTCCTCAATGGCGCTCACGGGATTTGTGGTGCGGAAGACGGCTCATTTTATCTCGCCGAGGGCACGCCAAGCCGCATTACCCGATTGGCACCAATCGACTGAGTGCGGCTCACGCGGCACGAAAGGCCGGAACGGCGAAGCGTTCTGCCCAATGCTTGGCGATATCAAGACGACGGCAAATCCAGACCTGATCATGTGCCTGCACATATTCAATAAATCGTCTTAGCCCGGCGATCCGCGCGGGATTGCCGAGAATGCGAGGATGAATGCCGACGCTCATCATTCTTGGGCGATCCGCGCCTTCTTCATAGAGCGTATCGAAGGCGTCCCGTAATAGGGTGAAAAACGTGTCGCCATCCGTCAAACCGTTGACCAGTTTGGCATCGTTGGTGACCAATGAGTAGGGAACCACAAGTTGGTTCTTGTCTTTCACCTTCACCCAATAGGGCAGATCGTCGGCGTAGGAATCGGAATCATAGAGAAAGCCGCCTTCTTCGAGCAGCAGCTCACGGGTATTCACGCTGGCTGCATAGCGCGAATACCACCCCGCCGGCCGAGCCCCGAGCGTTCGCTCCAATGTTTCGATCGCCTTTCTGATCTGGATGCGCTCTTCCTCACGTTGGAGTTTGTAGTGCTCGATCCAGCGATAGCCGTGACAGCAGATGTCCCAGTCCTGCTCGCGCAGAAAGCGGGCGATCGCCGGGTTTCGCTCAAGCGCTAACGCGCAGACGAAAGCCGTCAGAGGCACGCCCCTCGACTTGAACAGCCTGGCAATTCGCCAGAATCCTGCACGAGCGCCATATTCATACATGCTCTCGGCACCCAGATCCCGATCGCCAGCCGGAACGCGCGGTACGGAAATCTCCGTCAGCGCACTCTCAGATCGTCCATCACCATCGCCAATTGAGTATTCGGCCCCTTCTTCGACATTGAGCACGAAGTTGACGGCGATCCGCGCTTCGTCCGGCCAGCCCGCATGCGGCGGACTTTCGCCATACCCGACGAAGTCCCGGTCAGAAGGTTCACACATGGGCATCGCTGCAGATCCTTCTCATGTTCGTGGGCCCTGAACTTTGTTGAAAAAGCAGCACCAATCCCCGGTTGTCACATTGGGGAGTGCCCGAAGCCCGAAAATCATGCCGTCCGCCGGTGCAAAAAGCTCAGCGAGCGTGTTCCCGAAAATGTCGACGATCCTGGCGATCCGCGTGTCCTTTTTCATCATCGTCAGGAACTGGATGCCCGGTTCGGGAAGATAGATGCCGGACGCGGGAGCAAGCAGCGCCTCCTGCGAGCCCTTTGTACGGTTCTTGTCATATTTCGCCTTGCCGGGGATCATTCGGTAATGGCGCATCACATTGAGCATCGCATCCGCCAGAACGCGTCCGACATGTGCGAATGCGGAAGGCGAGGTCGCCGAGCGCCCGCCCAGCTCGACCGTGATGCCGACCTTGCCTTCCTCGGCCATGACCGCCATCGGATTGCCCTTGGGGTTGGGCGAAGACATCATGCAGCCCCAGCCCGGCCCCATCGCGGTGCCGAGCTCAACCGATTCAGGGCGCTCGTCGATGAACATCGCCTCCGCAAGGTAGGAATGCGCACCGCCAGAATGGATCGAAATCTCCAAATCAGCCACTTTCCGCATCCACTGTGAATGCGCGTAGACAACCCTCTCCGTGAGATAGCCATTCGGCCGGCCGGGATAGATGCGATTTCCATCATAGCTGAAGGTGTCGAGTGGATTGCCGCGCGATGCCGCTTCGAATGCCGCGACATTGATGACGGGCACCAGCACAATTGTGCCCGTCAGCGTCTTTGGGTCGACTTCACGGAGCAAGTGCTGGCAGCAGAGCGGCCCTTCCGGCTCATCGCCATGGATAGCGCCATCGATCCAGAGAACCTTGCCCGGGCTTGCGCCATTGATGATGGCGACCGGGATCTCGACTGGATTGCCACCGGCCAGTTTTGTCACCGGGATCGCCCCGAAGGCGATAGTGCCCGGCGCTGCCTTCGCGGTGCCCACCGTTACTGACTTTGCCTTGGACCCGGATTTCGCCTTTGCGACCCCCTTTGCGCTGCTAGCCTTCGCCATGGTGATCAGATCCCCTTGACCTGCTCATATTTCTTGAGCTCCTCGGCCGTGTAGACTTGCATGAACTCGATCTCGATGCCGCCAGCGTCGTTGTCGAGAAAGGCGACATAGCCTTCCGGGTGAGGGTGCGAGCCCATCACGCCCCCGCAGCCCTTACAGCCCCGCAGCCTGGCGCCATGTTTTTGGGCATGGGCCAAGGCCTTGTCGATATCGTCGACGGCGTAGCAGATGTGGTGCAGCCCTTCGCCGCCCCGCTCCTTGATCCAGGCATCGAACCGCCCGCCCGGATCCATGGACTGGCAGAGCTGATACTCGATGCCGCCGAGATTGAAGAGCGCAACGCGGTTGCGGGATTTCTGGTATTCGATGATCTTCGTATCCGCCGGTACGCAGAGGAAACGAGCATAAGCATCCAAAGCGGCCTCGGCGTCCTTCACCGCAAAGGCCATGTGCTTGACCGCGAGGACATTCGGATTGTCGGAAGCTGCGGGAGGGCGGGTCTGGATGCTCATGGGATGTTCCTTATTTGGAAGTTTTTTTTGAAGGGCCTGGCGCTCTGCATCAGGCCTTTGCGGCCTTCTCCTGTTTCATCGCCAGGACAACAGACTCCATTCGCCGCACTGCCTCCTCGATCTTCGGAATAGGCTGAAGCAGAGAAATGCGGACGTATTCGTCACAATGGTCTCCGAAAAGCAGACCCGGAAACATCATGACCTTGCCGTCCTGCAACAGGCGAAGGCAGAAATCCGAGGCGGAGGCTCCTGTCGACGAGACATTCGCGTAAACATAGAAGGCGCCGTTGGGCTTGGGGTAGCTCAGTCCCATCCGGTCGAGCGCGCTCATCATCACCCGCCGGCGTTTGTCATATTCGCGGCGCATATCCTCGACGCAATCCTGCGAACCTGTAAGCGCGGCCAGTGCGGCATGCTGGCTCACCGCTGGCGCGCATATCGCCAGCCCGTGATGGATTTCAGCCATCGGCTTGGTGAAATGGCGGGGTGCGGCGAAATAGCCGATCCGCCAACCGGTCATGGCATAGGCCTTCGAAAAGCCGTCGATCGTGATGGTCCGGTCCTTCATGCCGGGCAATGCCGCGACGGGCTGAACGCGCGCATTGTCATAAACAAGCCGTCCATAGATCTCGTCCGAAATCACGATCAGGTCATGCTTAACGGCGAGCGCCGCAAGCTTTTCGATCTCGGAAGGCGGGATCACCATCCCTGTCGGATTTGACGGGTTGATGAGGCAGAGCATCCGCGTCTTGGGCGTGAGTGCCTTGGCGACCGCGTCTGCCGTAAGCGCAAAGCCATCCTTCTCGAAGGTTGGAACCGTCACAATCGTTCCGCTTGCGAGTTCGACTGCCTGATGATAAGTTCCATAACCCGGCGAAGGAATAATGACCTCATCGCCCGGATCGATCAGCGCAAGCATGGCAACGAACATCGCTTCCTGCGCGCCAGCCGTGACAACAACCTCCTCCGCCGTGTAGTCGCCGCCGCCATTCGCCTTGATCGAAGCCGCAATCGCTTCGCGCAGCTGCGGAATGCCGAGGGGATGCGTGTAATGCGTGCCGCCTTCCCCCAGGGCCTTTTGGCCGGCGGCGATGATATGCTCCGGCGTATCAAGGTCCGGATCGCCTCGCCCGAGCGCGATGACATCCTTGAGCCCTGCAGCGATGTCCAGCATCTTGGTGCGGACGGAGGATTCCTTGATCTTGACCCTTTGGGCGAAACGGACGGACATGACTAAAGGATCTCCGGAATGGTTGCTGGCATGCACATGGACAGGCTCATCATCGGCTGTCCTTCGATTTGGGATCAAGAACTTGGCTCAGCCTGTCCCCCACAAGATTGACGGACATCACGGTGAGAAACAGCGCCAGGCCGGGGAAGATCATCGTCCAGGGTGCGTACCGCATGAATTCGCGCCCGGAAGAGAGCATCGCCCCCCATTCCGGCGTTGGTGGCTGCGCGCCAAGACTGAGGAACGAGAGCGTGGCCGTCGAGAGGATGGCATTGCCAAGTTCGAGCGTGCCGAGCACAACCAGCGTCGGCATCACATTGGGGAGCAGGTGCCGCACCATGATCCGGATATCAGAAGCGCCAAGCGCTCGTGCTGCCTCGATGTAGAGTTGCTCGCGCAGCACCAGCACCGCACTCCGGACAACACGGGCGAAGCGCGGTACATTGGCGATCCCCACCGCCAGAACGACATTGACTAGCCCGACGCCGAGCATCGAGACGATCAGGATCGCCAGCACAATCGGCGGGAAACCGAGCATGACATCAATCAGGCGCGCTCCCCAGGCATCGATCTTGCCGCCGATGAACCCCAGAAAGATGCCGATCATGCTCCCGACGAGCAGTGAGAGACAGATGGTCGCGACGCCGAGCGAAATGGAATAGCGCCCGCCGGCGATCACGCGCGAAAAGACATCGCGGCCATGCAGGTCGGTTCCCATCAGAAATTCAAGACTTGGCGGTTGCAGCCGTCCGCCGACGTCGGTTTCCGTCCAGTCATATGGCGCAACGAAAGGCGCGATGATGGCCGCGAACACAAGCGTCATGAAGACGATGGTTCCGATCATCGCCCCTGGGTGCAGGAACAGCCGGCGCATGAACCGGCCTGTCGGGCTGCGGCTCGTTGTCATGGCCACGGCCAGGGTGCCGGACCCGCTCATGAGCCCTGCTCCACACGGATACGCGGATCGATCGCGCCATAGGCGAGATCAATCACCAGATTGACGAGAATATAGACCGCCGTCTTGTAGACGATGAGGGCCTGGACGAGTGGCATATCCTTGGCAAGAACCGCATCCACCAGCATGGTGCCGAGCCCTGGGCGGGCAAACACGTTCTCGGTGACGACGGCCCCGCCGATCAGCACTGCGAACTGGATGCCCAGAAGCGTCACGGGCGGGATCATCGCATTGCGAAGCGCATGCTTGAGCACGATGCGGGTGCGCGACAGGCCCTTGGCCCGCGCAGTCCGGATGTAGTCCTGGTTCATCGCCTCGATGATCGACGAGCGGATGAGGCGCGCAAACCCGCCAGCGACGAACAGCCCAACCGTAATCGACGGTAGGATCAGCGCCCCAAATCCGCGTCCCGTGATTGGCACCCACATCAGCAGATTGCCGAAAACATAGATCAGGATCATGCCAATCCAGAAACTCGGCAGCGAGACGCCGACCAGCGCCAGCACCATGCAGGTGCTGTCGACCCAGCTGTTTGGGCGTATCCCCGCGCAAACGCCCAGCACGAAGCCGAACATAACGCCGAAGCAAAGCCCCCCCAGCGCAAGTTCGATTGTCGGCCACATCTGCTCCTGGATCATCACCGTGACAGGCCGTCGCGATCGGAATCCTTCCCCGAGATCACCGGTGGCTGCCTTCCCGAGGAAGGTGAAGTAGCGCTCGACCACGGGCTTATCGAGGCCAAGCCGCTCGCGTTCGCGCTGGCGCACCTCTTCGGAGGCCGGAACACCCGCCAGCATCAGGTTGACAGGGTCTCCCGGGATGACTTGCAATACGATAAACACCATGGACCAGGTGAAAAGGATCACCGGGATGATGCTCATGATGCGGCGCGCGATGAAACTCATCTGAAACAGCCCTGTTGAGCGTCATTCAGGCAGCACGCCCGGCCTTTCGGCCGGGCGGCTCGATTTCGCAGGTCAGCCAACGATTCTTGCCTCGTGGAAACGCACCTGCCAGTTGCCGCGTGCAAAGCGCAGCCCCTGCAGCTTCGTGCTGGCGGCAGCGGTCTGCACCTGATCCTGAAATGGCATGTAGATCGCCCGATCCATGATCTCCTTCTGGAGATCGGCATAGAGCTTGATGCGCTCCTCGGGAGTCCTGGCGGCACCGGCTTTGTCGATCATGGCATCCAGCGCCGGATCCTCGACGCGCGCCCAGTTGAACTTGAACTTGCCGGGCACCGGCACGTTCGAGGAGTGGAACGGAACGCGCAAGATCCCTGGACTGTTGGAAACCCATTGCAGAACAGCCATTTCATATTGGTTGTTCATCAGGATCTCGTCCTGGCGCTGCTTGAGGACGATCTCGACCTTGACATCGAAGCCCACGCGCTTCGCCTCGCCCTGTATGGCAACGGCCGCGTCAGGATTGGTAAGCGAAGGGAAGAAGACGGAGAGCGGCTGCCCATCCTTCACGCGGATGCCGCCCGGCCCCATCTTCCAGCCGGCTTCCTCAAGCAGGGCGTTCGCCTTGTTGCGATCGAAGGGATAATAGGCTGCCGCGCCAGCCCAGTAGCCTGGCGTCGATGGAGCAAGCGGCCCCTTGGCGGCCTTGATCAGCCCGAAATAGAGGTTCTGCACAACGCGATCCCGATCAATCGCGTGCATGAAGGCCTGCCGCACCCGGATATCACTGAAAGGCGACCGGGTGATGTTGAACAACGCGCCATTGGACAGACCAGCCGCAACGCCGATGAAGCCTTTGAACTTCCCCGATTGCTGCAGCCGGTTGACATCCAGTGCCGGCAGAAGATCCGCGGCGTGCAGTTCCCCTGCCTCAAGCGCCGCAACGCGGGTGCTCGCCGCCGGGATGTAGCGATGCACGATGCGCTGGATATTCGATGGTCCCTTCACCGTCGACCAATCCGGAGCCCAGTTGTAATCCGGATTGCGCTCAAGAATGACCTCGCGTCCTGCCTCTTGCGAAACAAACCGGAAGGGTCCGGTGCCCACGGGGGCCTGAGCGAAGCCGGTATTGCCCTTGGCGCCTACCGCTGCCGGGCTGACGATCGACATCTCGGTTTCGGTCAGCGTGTCGATGATGCCGGCATTGGGCGCTTTGAAGTGGATCTTGAGTTCATGCGCGCTGATGATCTCGGTCTTGTCATAGGGGCCGAGCATGTCGACCGCACCCTGGGAACCGGTCTTGGGGTCCACGATTGTATCAAGCGTGAACTTCACGGCCTCGGCGTTGAAGGCGGTTCCATCATGAAACTTCACACCCTCGCGCAGTTTGAGATGGAGGGAGGTGGAATCCGGCGAGAGCTGCCAGGATGTTGCAAGACCGGGCGAAAGCGTACTTTTCTCGTCCGACATGATGAGCTGATCGAAGCACTGGACGATCACCTGCTCCTCGTGGCGCGATTGGGTAACACGCGGATCGAAAGTGACATCCGAGCGGGAATCATCCCCCCAGACCAGCGTGTTCGAGGCATTGGCCTGCGACCGCGCGAGATTGGGCGCAGCAAGCACGGCGAGGGATGCGGCGGCAGACTTCAAGACGGTACGGCGGGTGGTCTTCATCTCCTGTTCCTTTCGGCAGTCTTGAGGATCATCAGGCCCAGCGCCTGTGCGAATGGTCGTCACGTTGCTAGAGCATTTTCCGATCAAGCGCAAACCGATTGATCAAAGAAAATACGATAAATAACAAAGACATAGAGCGGTCTATCTTATTTATTCAGATCGAATTTCGCTCCAGTTTAGTTCTGCGCCGGCAGAGGCCGAAGCAAGTGGATGCCCTTATTCAAAGGACCTCTCTTCCTCCCTTAAAGACACGCAAGCTCTCCGGCTTGCTGAGGATTGTGATATCCTTGAGGGGATCACCATTGACGATCAGCATGTCTGCGAACTTGCCGGGCTGGAGCCGCCCGGCATCGATCTCGAGCAGATCATGGTTTGTGGCGGTTGCGGCGATGATGGCTTCCATATTGGTCAGCCCGCCCTGAATCAGCAGGCCAATTTCGCGCCAGTTCATCGGGCCATGCGGGATCATGTATCCAGCATCGGTGCCGCAGCAGATCTTGATGCCGGCCTTGCGCGCGGCCGCAAGTGTTTTCCATTTCGCCTCGCGCGAAGCGTTCAGCCAGCGCCATGAGGTTGGCGTCGCGCCCTGTTCTTCCGGTGTGAATTCGAAATTCCGCTCATTCACCAGCAATGTGGGAATGTAGAAGGTCCCG
The DNA here is from genome assembly GCA_020252645.1 of Methylobacterium sp. Classification (GTDB taxonomy): domain Bacteria; phylum Pseudomonadota; class Alphaproteobacteria; order Rhizobiales; family Beijerinckiaceae; genus Rhabdaerophilum. The sequence continues at coordinate 51,400 of JADCCN010000002.1, forward strand.
CGCTTGACCATGAGATCGCGCGTCTTGTCATCTTGCCAATGCGCGTGTTCGACCGTATCCGCGCCATGAAGGATGGTATTGTAAAGGCTCTCGCCACCAACGGTGTGAGCAGCGACCTTCACGCCCCACATATGGGCCTCGTCACAAACCGCGGCGATTTCCTCGTTGGTCATCTCCTGCCGGTTCCAGACGCCGATGCGCGTGCCATCGGAACAGGACGAATTGATCTTGATAAAATCGGCGCCGCGCTTGATCTCCTCGCGGGCTCCCTTCCGGAAACCGACCGGGCCGTCGCAGGGTTGGGTCAGATCGCGAAAATGAGTGTGATCCGCCCAGCCCGGCTGGTCCATATGCCCGCCGGTAACTGAAAGCCCGCGACCGCAGGCCTTGATGCGCGGCCCAAGAGTCTCGCCCTTTTCGATCGAAGCCGCGAGGTCGATAATCGTGCCACCGGGCGCATGCATGTCCCGCAACGCAGTGAAGCCCATCCGAAGCGTTGCCTCGGCAAACCGCGCGGCGCGAAGCGCCACGGCGGCATAGGACATCTCGATGAGTTCGGCCCGGAAGGCCTTCTTGTGTCGGCTGCCAGAATAGGCAAGGTGCACATGCACGTCGGCGAGACCGGGCATCAGCGTCGCGCCCGGCGGCGCGACAACCACGCGGGCATCATCGGGTAAGCCAATATCCGCTTGTCGGCCCACCGCAAGGATTCGCTCGTCTTCGACCAGCACCGCTCCCTTTTTCAGCGCCTTCGCGCTGACGCTGTCGATGATCTGATCCGCCTGGATAAGCAACTTCATTGCAGCTTCCCTCACGCCACAAGGTGTCTGACAGGCTGGCCGTTCAGCGCGGCCAGCACGTTTGCGAAAATGTCCTGTGCATGTTTGACGCGAGCACCACCCGAGCCGCCACCGAGATGGGGCAGCAGGAGCGTGTTCGGTACGCTCAGCAGTGGATGATCGAACGGGATCGGTTCCTGAACGAAAACATCGAGCCCTGCGCCGCCAATCTGGCCGGTTTGCAGCGCGGCAACCAGAGCAGACTCATCCACGACACCACCACGGCAGGTATTGATGAGCACAGCACCCGGCTTCATGGCGGCAAGCGCATTAGCATTGATCAGCTTGTCGGTTTCGGGCGAATGCGGAACATGCAGGCTGACGGCATCCGCCCAGCCAAGCAGTGCCTCGAATGGCATGTAGCGCACACCCTCTTCCGCTTCCGCATCGGCGGAAGCGCGCGTTCGGCTCCAATAGGCCACATCCATGTTGAATGCGCGGGCACGCCTTGCCACCTCGCATCCGATCTCGCCAAAACCGACAATCCCGAGCTTGCGGCCGTTGAGTTCATACAAGCCGGGGAGTTGCATCCACTGGAACTTGTGCAGCCTCTCACCCGTAACCACCGGCTCGACGCCCAATCCGCGATACGCTCCTGAAACGGTAGCCTGATGCGCCTCGACGACGCGTTTTGACAGCCCGAGCATCAGGAGCATGGCGCATTCGGCAACGGCAGCAGCGCCGCGCTGGGGCATCAGCGCAACTGGAACATTGGCGCCTCTGGCCGCAGCGCGGTCAACGCGGTCGGGGCGTCCGGACCAGAGCTGGATCAGCTTGAGCCCGGGGCCAGCCGCTGCGATCATGTTGGAATCGATCCTTGTGCGCTTCGAGACGATGACCGAGGCGCCCGGGATCAACCCCGCTGCGTTACCGCCCGGCTCGGGCGCGACAAGGTCAGCACCCGGAGCATGCGTGGCCAGAAAAGCCAACTCATCGGCAGTGGTAGGGTCCAGCAGGACGACGCGCATCAGGCCGCTCCCTTCGCACGCAATTCGAGCACGAGATCCCAGGCCCGCACATATTGGTCGTTGATGCCGTCCGCATCCTGCAAGGCGAGATGGACGAAGGCGGGCGCGATCTCGCTCGGATCCTTCCAGATCTTGCGCTGCTCGGCACCATATGTGGTCTCGCTCATTGCCGTGTGCACCGGGTGCCCCGGCGTCACCGTGTTGACCGAGACATTGTAGGGGCGGAACTCGATGGCAAGCGCGCGCGAAAAGCCTTCGATCCCAAATTTCGAGGCGCAATAGGCGCTCTCATCATTGCCGCCCTTGATGCCGGCATTCGAGGACACGTTGATAATCGCGCCGGATCGCCTCGCCTTCATGCCCGGTGCAACCGCGCGCGTACAAAGAAACGGCCCGCGCAGATTGATGTCCAGCAGCCGGTCCCAATCCTCCACTGACGTCGCTTCTATCGGCTTGAAGTAGATGACCCCGGCATTGTTGACGAGCACATCAGCTCGCCCTTCCTTCCGCTCGATTTCTGCAAAGATCGCTGCGACCGCCCTGTCGTCCCGAAGGTCCAGCGACCAGGCTGTAACCCGGCCGCCCTTGCTTCTCGCTGCCGAAGCGACGGCCTCCACCTCATCGCCAAACTGGTCGATTGCGTGGACGATCGCGCCTTCCGCAGCGTATTGCGTGACCACGGCCCTGCCGATGCCGCGGGCACCGCCAGTGACAATCGCAACCTTGCTGGCCAGCTTGCCGCTCATGTCGCAACCCTGCCGCCATCAATCAACAGGCCGACGCCAGTGATGAACGAGGATTGCTCGGATGAGAGGAACAGAACCGTCTCGGCAATCTCGTCACCGGTTCCCATCCTGCCCATGGGCGTGACTGCCAGCGAACGAGCGGTCCAGGCATCTGGATCAGCCGCAAGCGCCTTGTTGCGACGGTTCATCTCGGTGTCGATCACGCCGGGATTGATGGCATTCACGCGGATGTTCTTCTTGGCGTATTCTATGGCAAGAACGCGGGTCATCGACATCACCGCACCCTTTGACGCAGCATAGGAGATGTTGAAGCCGACATTGGCGAAGGCGGAGACAGAGGAATTATTGACGATGGTGCCGCCACCATTGCGCAGTAGCGCCGGGATCGCATGCTTACAGCCGAAGAATGTGCCCTTCAGGTTGACGCCGATCACCCGGTCGAAGAGTGCTTCGCTGACATCGGTTGAAGGTGTGACCGATTGCTCGATACCGGCATTGTTGAAAATTGTGTCGAGCTTGCCAAAACGGCTTTCAGCTAAGGCTACCAATGCGGCGACATGGGCCTCGACTGAAACATCGCAGTGCTGGAAGGAGAGGGTCAATCCGGCGGTAGCCGCTTCTAACTCAAGTCTTGTCCCTGCGGCCGTATCGACATCGCCGACAACCACGCTGGCGCCTTCGCGCGCGAACAGCATGGCCGTAGCCCGGCCCATGCCGCCCGCGCCGCCTGTCACGATCGCTACCTTGCCTTCCAGACGTCGCATGACCCCTCCGAGCAGTTGCCGACAAGCAGTCTTCCCACGCTATTCATTGTCTGCTTGTATTACAAGATATTTGTCGACATGATATCAGCGTATCTGGAACAGAAGAGAATGCTATGGGTGAATTGCCCGCCGATCTGATCCTGTCTGTCACGGGCCTGACGACGCATTTTCCGACCGACGCGGGCATCGTGCGGTCGGTTCAGGATGTCTCGATTGATCTGGCGCGCGGCGAGACGATTGCCATCGTTGGTGAGTCCGGATCAGGCAAGTCGGTGACATGCCTCTCGATCCTCGGGCTGGTGGACCTGCCAGGGCGGGTCGTATCGGGCAAGGCGCTCTTCCGCCGGAAATCGGGTCATGTGATCGACCTTTGCGCCTTGCCTGAAGCCGATATGCGTGGACTGAGGGGCGATGACATCGCCATGATTTTTCAAGAGCCGATGACCAGCCTCAATCCGCTGTTCAGCGTCGGCGACCAGATCGCAGAAGCTATCCGGGAGCATCGAGGCACGCGCTACAATCAGGCTTGGGCTGGAGCGGTCGAACTTTTGCGGCAGGTCGGCATCGCAGATCCGGACTTGCGGGCGCATGATTATCCACACATGATGTCTGGCGGCATGCGCCAGCGTGTGATGATCGCGATGGCGCTTGCCTGCGAGCCAGCCGTGCTGATTGCCGACGAGCCGACCACCGCGCTCGATGTGACCATTCAGGCCCAGATCCTTGATCTCTTGCGCGCTCTCAAGGCATCCGCCGCCGGGATGAGCATTATTTTTGTGACCCATAATATGGGCGTGGTCGCGGAAATGGCTGATCGCGTGCTCGTCATGTATGGCGGACGCGTCGTCGAGGCGGGACCGGTCCGCGAGATTTTCGCTACCCCGAAACACCCCTATACGCAAGGCCTGCTCTCCTCCATCGCGAAAGCGGAACGCGGCCGCAAGGCGGGAACGATGCGTAAGCCGCTCGCCGCCATCCCCGGGAATGTTCCAGGCCCGCTCGACATGCCGCCGGGCTGTGCTTTCTCTCCCCGCTGTGCCTTCGCCCGGGAGGATTGCGGGCGGGCCGTTCCTGACCTCGTCGGCATCGGCGCGGGCCGAGCCACCCGCTGCCTCCGTTGGGAGGCGATGTAATGGAACCGCTGCTGGAAGTCAGGGATCTCGTAAAGACCTTTGGTGGCGCGAGGCGCTTCCTGCGACCGCCTCGGCCAGGCATTCGGGCGGTGGACGGCGTAAGTTTTTCGATCAAGCCCGGCGAGGTCGTCGGACTCGTTGGCGAATCCGGCTCGGGCAAGACCACGGTTGGGCGAACTATCCTCAAGCTGACCGATCCGACGGCAGGCTCGATCCGCTTCGATGGCACCGAGATCACCGACCTGGATCGGGAAGCGATGCGCCCTTACCGGCGGCGTATGCAGATTATCTTCCAGGATCCCTACGCCAGTCTCAATCCCCGCATGAAGGTGGTGGATATTCTCGGCGAGGCCTTTGCCATCCACGGAATTGGTTCAGGTTTCGACCGACGTGCCAGAATCACTGAATTGCTTGACCGGGTCGGTCTGCCGGACAGCTATGCAACCCGCTATCCGCACGAGTTTTCCGGAGGGCAGCGCCAGCGCATCGTGATCGCGCGGGCGCTTGCAGTCGATCCAAAATTCATTGTCGCGGATGAACCGGTTTCGGCGCTTGATGTCTCGATCCAGGCGCAGATCGTCAACCTGATGTCCGGCCTGCAGCGCGATCTCAATCTGGCGATGCTGTTCATCTCGCATGATCTGAGCGTGGTCGAGTACATCTGTGACAGGGTCATTATTCTCTATCTCGGGCGCGTGATGGAGGAAGGACCGGTCGATCGGATTTTCACGCGGCCGCGCCACCCCTATACCGAAGCCCTGCTCGCCGCCGCGCCCGTGCCGGATCCAACCGCCTCCCGGAACAAAGTGATCCTGACCGGCGATATGCCAAGCCCGGCCAATCCGCCGAGCGGCTGCGTGTTCCGCACCCGCTGCCGATATGCACTCCCCGCCTGCGCCGAGGCAAAACCGTTAGCAAGGGATATCGGCGAAGGACAATCCATCGCCTGCATCCGGGACGATATCCTGTGATGGCGGCCCGAACCTCAGCGGCGCAGGCTCGCAGCAAGCGCGTCGGCCGCGCGCAGCGCGAAAGCCTGCGCCGTCAAGGTCGGATTGAGGGCAGAGGAGGTCACGAACACGCTGGAATCGACGATCCACAGGTTTTCGACATCATGGCAGCGACCATTGGCGTCAACAACCGATTTCGCGGGGTCGTCCCCCATGCGTGCCGTGCCCATGATGTGAAAACCGGCCTGATCCCGGAGCGATGTGCGGAAAATTTCACCACCGCCAGCGCGTTTGAGAACATCGGTTGCCCTGTCGAGCCCAAAATCGAGGGCCTTTCGCGCGTTATCGCCGACACGATAGATCCATTTGGCCACCGGCAGGCCATCCTGATCCTTCACAGTATCGGACAAGGTAATCCGGTTGTCATCTTCCGGCAGATCCTCGGCGCAGACTGTGAAGCCGCAGATGCGGTCGAACCGCGCCTCGAACCCGGCATGATGGGCGGCACCCCAGGAAAGGCGTGCCCCGGTCACGACACCTTCCGCCAAAGCCACCGGGGGAGGGCCGGTGACGAGTTGCAGTTTGACACCACGCTTGAAACCACGCTCGGCCCTGGTTTGCAGGAATTCGAGCGAGATCAACCCTGCTTTTTCGCCGGATACCCAGCTTCCGAGCGGTTCATCGAACAGGGCATCAACCTTGGCATAGGGGTGGAGCATCAACCCTCGTCCGACAAGGCCGGAGCCGTTCGCGAGGCCGTTTGGGTATCGCGCGTTCCGAGAGAGAAGCAGCAATCGTGGAGTCGACGAGCCATTGGCGGCAAGAACGAAATGCCGAGCGCGGACGCGGAACTCGTCAACCCCCGAGCGACAGAGCAGCGCGTCTGCGCGGCCCATCCTGTCTGTTTCAACCTTTATGACACGCGTTTCGGATATCAGCCTCGCGCCAAGATGCAATGCATCCTCCAGAAAGGCATGGTTGGAGCTCGATCGGACCCTGCTCGGACACCCGAGATCGCAAGGGCCGATATGCGTGCAATGACGTGTTTTGATGTCATCCGCTTCCCGTCCGACGACGAGGTCAACCGGCCACCAGTGCCAGCCCATCGCATCGAACGTGCGGGCAAAGCGGCGACCATGTCCACCGATCGTCGGCAAGGGCTTCGCCCTGCCTTGTTTGGGTCCGCCCGAAGGGTCACCCGGGAAAAAGGCCGTCCCCCAACGCTCCTCCGCAAGTTCATAATGCGGCGAGAGATCGTGCCAGGAGATCGGCCAGTCCCGCGCCACTCCATCAAGCGAGCGAACGCGGAAATCCTCTGGCCTGAAACGCGGCACATGCGCAGACCAATGAAACGATGTGCCGCCGGTTCCATGCGCAAACATAGGTTTGATGGGGGTATCGTGATCATCCACGGGATCGTCGAACGGCGCGCGGCGAATATTGGGGTTCGAGGAAAGCTCCCTGGCGCGCCGAAGTTCCCAGTCCGCTCGATCGCGTTCGAGCGAGCCAGCGTCGAAGACAGGTCCCTTCTCGATGATCAGCGGCGAAAGCCCGACCGCGGCAAGCCGCCATGCGGTTGCCGCTCCCACCGGCCCGGATCCAACGATCACAATATCGGTTTCGATATCCTTCCGCATGGACACGAAGCCTGCACTCGGATCATGTGCCATGTCCACCCCTGAAAACCGGTGCATCAGTGAAACAGATCTGGCGCGGCTTACTATTCTGCTCGATTGCCTGATCCCCGGTGATGCGAAGCGGTGGCCGGCCTTTTCGAAAGCAGTGCCAGTTGCCGATATTCTGGAAGGGTTGGAAGAAGCCCTGCGCGCAAACCTCACGCGCTGGTTGGCTGCACTCGATAATCTTCGGCCAGAGGTAACCATCAGGGCAATCGCGGCTGTCGAACGCGCTGAACCACTCGACTTCGCGCGCCTCCTTACAGTGGTTCACCGCGCCTATTACACCGCACCGGCCGTGCTCGACATCATCCGTACGCTGGCCGATTCCGGGCCGCGGGAAGCCTCGCCCCTGTTTGATCCAAGCCTTGTTCAACGCGTTCTCGCTACCAAAGCCGGACAAAGGAGATTGTGACATGACCGGACCATCGCGGCCGCTTGAAATCATCGATCCAGCGGGGGTTGCGCCAGCGACCAGCTACTGCCATGTCAGTCGCGCTGGCGATTTCATCTTTGTTGCCGGGCAGATTGCCAAGGATGCGGCCGGAAATTGGGTTGGCACCGACGATGCGGGCGCGCAGGCACGGCAGGTCTATGCCAATATCGGGCTTTGCCTCGCGAGCGTGGGTGCGTCCGCGAAGGATGTGGTCAAGATCAACACCATCCTTGTCGATCGGATGGATCGCGATGCGGTGACCGCCGCACGTCTTGCCTTCTTCGGGGATCATCGGCCGCCGCATACCGGCATCCTTGCCGGACTTGGCTCGCCCGAGGTCAAGGTCGAGGTTGAAGTGATCGCCTACCTGCCGGAGGCTAGACGCTGATGGCCGTTCCCTTCTATGATCATCGCAAGCTCTACACGCGGCGGAAAACCGAGATCGATCAGGCGATATTCCGGGTCATCGAGAGTGGCTGTCTCGATTGGGGTGATGAGGTGCCAGCCTTTGAAGCCGAATTTGCGAACTGGGTTGGTGCGGCGCATGCTGTGACGACAAACTCAGGCACGGCCGCACTGCAGATTGCGCTCCTCGCGCTTGGCATCGGACGCGGCGACGAAGTCATCACCGTCACGAACACCGATATCGGCACGATCTCGGCAATCCATTGTACCGGGGCGGAGAGCGTTTTCGTCGATGTCGACCCGGCTACCCTTTGTATGGATGTTGCAGCGGTTCGGGCGGCCATCGGGCCTCGGACGAGGGCAATCCTGCCTGTGGACATGTTCGGCCAACCTGCCGCTCTTCTTGAACTGGGCGATCTTGCGCGGAGCAAGGGGCTGGTGATGGTCGAAGATGCCTGCCTCGCCCTGGGGGCCGAGATCGGCGGACGCCGCATCGGCACGTTTTCGGATATCACCTGCTTTAGTTTCGCGCCCACCAAACATCTCGGATCCTACGGTTCAGGAGGCGCCTGCGTCACTGCGGATGCCGCTTTGGCCGAGCGCATGCGCAAGATTACCGCCTACGGGCAGGATCGCGCGCGCCATCGTCAAATCGGGCGTTCGCCGCCGCCGCTGCACCACGAGACGGAAGGACTCAACGCCCGTCTTGATGAAATCCAGGCCGCAATCCTTCGCGTGAAGCTGCCCGATGTCGAGGAAAGTCTTGCCGTCCGTCACCATCAGGCTGCGCGCTATGCAGCCGCGCTCGCCGATCTTGTCGAGGTTCCAAGCGAAGTGCCCGGAACCCGCCATGCATGGCGCAACTACGTCGTTCATCTTGAAGAGCGTGATCGGGTGCGGGAGGGCTTGACCGCGCGAGGTATCGGAAGCGCGCTATCCTATGCGCCACCGCAGCATTTGCAGCCGGTCTATGCGCATAAGGGTTTTTCGCGCGGCGCTTTCCCGGTTTCGGAGCGATCCGGCGACAGGTTGCTGGGTTTGCCGATCGGGCCGCATCATGACGATGCCGCGATCAATGAGGTTGCAGACGGTCTTTGCGCGGCGATCCGCACGCTTGCCTGAAAATCAAGGGGCCAACTTGAGCAACGAGGCGATATTGGTGCCGGGCCTGATCACCGGCTCAATTGAACCTTTCGCATCGGTCATCAGAAGCGTCAGGCCCGGGCCATAACCCGCCCTCGGGCCATTGGTCTGGCCGACAACCGCGATCCCCACCGCTCCTCGCAGGTATCCGTGCTGGTAGCGGCTGTCATAGTCCGTCAAAGCGACGATATCGCCAAGCCGCAGCGTGTCGAGGCCATGCGCAGCGACCTCCTTCATCTCCGTTGTCTGGATATGGATGCTGCCGCCCTCGCTCGTGAGCCCTGAACCAGCCCCCACAAGATGCGCGGGCACCTTGCCTACCACGGGAATGCGGAGCTTGCCGCCTCCAAGGCTGGGACCAAGTGCGTGCAGCAAATCCAGCGATAGGCTCTTGAGGCGCATGGAATCATAGCCGGCAAGAGCCAAGCCGACGCCTCGCGCCTTGATGACGATCTTGTCGCTGATGGCCATTTTCTCGCGCGCAGCCTTGGAAAAATGCACGATAACCTGTTCGGAAAATCGCCCGGATTTGCCCGTGACCACGCCCTTCGTGCCCCGGGCCTCGCCGGTCATTACGGTTGCTGAGTTGCCGACACAGGCGAGAATATTGAGGCCGCGATTGCCAAGTTCACCCGGAAACGTGACGCTGACGCCGGGATGCACACAATCCGCCATCCAGCCATAGGCGCTGTCGCCGACCGACACGTTGTAGACAATGCCGCCATAGGTTGGCAGCAGGAAAGGCACGCCGTCAGACGAAAGCCGATAGGGCTCGGCTGGGAGGCCAGGAAAACTCGGGTGGGCAATAAAGCCCATGACAGACACCGTGACGAGCTTGTCCTCGTTTGTGGAAAGGCTCATGTGCGGTCTCCCGAAAGCCCGAAATAGCGGCCGATATTGGCGTTGGGATCAATGGTCCACTCGATGCAGGGCTCATGACAGGTCATCAGCGTAAGTATGCCCGGACCGTGGCCGGTCATTACTGAATCGCCGTGAATGCAGAGCGCGATCGACACTGCACCCTCGCGGAAACTGCGGCCATAGCGGTGATCCGCGTGGCGGATCGCGATCAGATCCCCAAGCTTCATCTGGTCGATCCCGGTCTCCTGCATCAATGGCCGATCACCGGACATCAGATCCTGATCGACATATTCGCTGTTGAGTTCCGCACCCGATCCCATAATCCGGATCGGCAATTCCATCACGACGGGAACCGTAATCCGCCGTGCATCGAGCGCTGTGATCCCCATCGCCTCGAAAAGGCGCGGGCTCATCTTCTTGAGTTCGATATGCGGATAATCGGAGAGGGCGAGACCTCTTCCCAATGTGCGGATCAGCACGGAATCCCCGACATTCATCGCCTCGTAAACGTGATCGGGAAAGTCGACCAGCAACCGGGCATGCTCGCCCGACACGACGCCGCGCGCGCCAAGCGCAAGCCCGGAGGTAACCACTGCCTCATTGCCGATACAGGCAAGATAATGGATCGCATGGTGCTGGCCATCATTTTCGGAATCGACCGAAACGCCGGGCTCGACATGATCCGCGGCCCAGCCAAAGGCAGCATCCCCTGTGCGGACATTGTAGACGATGCCGGACATGCCTGCGCGAATGACGGAAAGGCCGTCATTGTCCGGAATATAGCCGGGCGCACGCAAGGTCGGCTGCGTGACAACCCCCGAAACAGCCATTTCGACCAGTGAAGCGGCGTTTGTTCTAAGCACCTTTGACCCCCGCAGAAAGGTGAGCGCATTAACAGGACGTGGGCCCGTGCCAGCAAGTTCCAAGGCACCAGGCTCGACAATCTTGTCTAGTTGTATACAGATTGCACGGTTGCGCTGTGTTATCAATCCACAATCTGGAAGAGGGCAGGTGATGGGGGGGAGGCGAGAGATCGAAATGATCGTCAAAGGCGGCCATCTCCTGACCATGAATGCTCGCGAGCCCGAATATCCCGATGGCGCGGTCGCGATCGATGCTACGCGGATTATTGCCGCTGGCAGTCGAACCGAGATCGAGGCGCGCTTTGTAGCGCGCAACTACCTCGATGCGACGGGCTGTGTCATGATGCCTGGCCTCGTTGATGCCTATGCGCATGCCGGCCACGGCATGATCCGCGGCCTGTTCCACCCTGAAAGCGCCTGGCCATCCCATCTCTACTGGACCGCAACGACACCAGGCTGGTGGCAGGCCGATGCCGAACTCGCGGCGCTCGAACGTCTTTATGCAGGTGTCACCACGGGCCAGTCCGTCATCGGCGCCACGCCGGCGCGCGCGGATGACACCATCTATTCGGACGTGACCGCCAAGGCTTACGCTGAAGCTGGGCTGCGCTTTGTCCTTGGCATTGGCCCGCCGGACCCGATCTTTCCGCATCTGCCGGAACCCTTCACCGCGAACCGCCTGGTCAATGGCGAGCTGCAACCCCATCGCTTCACGGCAGAGGATGCTGTCGAGCGCTCCGTCGAGGTGATCCAGCGCTGGCATGGCGCAGCAGAGGGGCGGATAACAGCGGCTCTGGCTGTGCCTTACCTGCTGGGACGCCACGTGCTCCACAAACGAATTCCCAATCGCGTCCCTCATTCAAGTGATGCCCCGATCATGCTTGCGCATGCAGAGGCAATGACAGCGCTGGCCCGGGAGCACCGGGTTGCGATCCATACTCACATGTTCGCCGGTGGCATCGACTTTGCGCGCAAACACTTTGGCCAATCAAAGCTGGACGACATCCTTTCCGCCTGCAGGATCGTCATCGCGCATGCGAATGGCTTGCCCGAAACGGATGTGGAGGCGCTCGCAAGGCATCGCGAGTCTATCGGCATTGCGACCGTTGCGTTTACGCATGAAAACCTTTGGTATGGCTTCGCGCCGATTCCGGCCTTTCGCGGGCGCGGCATTCCGGTCGCGATCACGACAGACGGCGCTGCTCCCTACACATCCCATGATCTCTGGCGCGAACCTGCGCGCACGGCCTGGAACCAGTGGCAAGGTGCGGGCACCCAATCCGTCCTGCCGCCAGAGACCCTGCTGGGCATGGTCACGATTGAAGCTGCGCGAGTACTTGGCCTTGCGGACGAGATCGGTTCGATTGAGGCGGGCAAGAAGGCTGACCTCCTTGTTGTCAACCTTACCGCACCCCATTTCGGAGGCATCCACGATCTCGCACAGAGCCTTGTTCTCTATGCGAATTCCAGTGACGTACGCGATGTTGTTGTCGATGGCCAATGCCTGATGAGAGATCGGGTCCCGCTGCGTGTGAATCCAGCATTCATCGTCAATCGCGCACGAAGGGAAGCCGAGGCTGCCATGCAGCGCGCCGACCTTTCACCCTATCGTCGCCCTGGCGGCTGGAACGCTCCGACGGACTGGCCGAAACCAAGTGTTCAGCCGCGCCCCTGAAAAGCTTCACACCTCCCGCTCCCGCGCAAGGCGGGATTCGCGGATGGTGATGTAAAGTGCGCTCAGAGTGACGATTGCCGAGCCAAGGATCGTTGCGGCATCAAGCACTTCGGAAAAGACGAAGTAGCCAATGGCCGCCGCAATCACGATCCGGAAATACAGCACCGGCGCAATCGCCGAAACATCCGCCAATCGGTAGGCGGCAACCGATGCAAATTGCCCGATCGTCCCTGAAACTCCAATGCACACCATCAGCCAGAAGCTGTAGGCGCTCGGCATTGCGAAGGTAAAGGCGGAGATCGGGAGCGCTACGATCAAGGTGATGGCCGCGATCCAGGCCATAATGGTTGCAGTGCGCTCGGTACGTGTCAGACCCTTGGTTGCGATGTTGATTCCTGCACCGTTCAGCGCAAAATAGATGCCGACAAGCATGGCGAACTCGAAAGCCTGGCTACCAGGGCGAACCACGATCAAAATGCCGCAAAATCCGATTATCGTCGCAGACCAGCGACGCCAGCCGACCGCCTCTTTCAGTACCGTTTGCGCCAGCATGGTCGTGAACAGCACGCCGGAAAATGATAAAACGGTTGCCGTCGCCATCGGCAGATGAGCGTAGATGTAGAAGTATGCCGCTAGTCCCGTGACACTCAGCAAACCGCGCGTGACATGCATTCCGGGGCGCTCTGTGCGAAAGGATGCAGCGAATCCGCGCTTGAGAACAGCAGCAAGAAATGCGAACTGGATGACCGAGCGGATCACGCCGATCTGCGCAAGATCGATTCCCGTACCGATTGCCTTGGCAAAGGCTGCCTCCATTGCAAAAAGCAGTATCGCCAGAAACGCTAGAGCAAAGGCGCGAAGCCCGGTCGGCAAGAGCGACATCCTCCGGTGCTTGTTCCCTATGCCTTCCTTGATCGCTTCGCCCGAGCCACTAGCAGGATATGATCCTCAAGCGCACGACGATAATCGTCGAGATCAAGCTTCTTGTTGATGGCGGTGAGTATGAAATCGCGGAAAGCAAGGTGCTGCCCGGCGATCGCGTCAAGATTGCTGTCGCGGTAGGCTTCAAGGCTGAAAATGATCAGGACATGCCGGGCAATTCCCTCCCATAAGGTCGTGGAAATCGGATTGCCCGAGGCCTGGCATATCGTCCGATGAAACTCGATATCCGCGCGCAGTGAGGCCCGCCGGTCATCGGTTTTGGCTGCGATTTCCATCTGGCGGATGGAAAGATCGAGATCAGCCGGATTGGCGAGACCCTGGCGCCAGCGATCGACCGCATCGCGCAGAAGGAAAGTCTCGAGAATGAGCCGGACTTCGAAAACCTTGTCGATGGTTTCCATGCTAAACGAGGCAACACGGAAGCCCCGATGCCCTCCACCAGCCAAAATGCCCTGCGCATGCAAGACCTTGAGCGCTTCCCGGATGGGTACCCGACTGACGCGAAATCGCTCAGCGAGTGCAGTTTCCACCACCCGCTCTCCTGGCTGCATATGGCCAGTTGCGATGGCTTCGGCAACGGAATCGGCGATTGATTCGGCGAGCGAAATCCGCTTGGGAAGAGGAAAATCATCGAGTGCTAATGCAACCAATGATTGTTCTGCGGCCATCTTGGAGCCTTCCATAAGGTGAGTGCACTTGGGGGGGGGTTCTTGGCAAACAGCCCCTGCATGCGTTCCTCCAATGCAAATTGACTACGAAATACGCAATGACTCTGTATAAAATTGCCTAAATGAATACAACTGGCATGTCTATTGATATGGGTCAGAATGAGTGATCGCTTCGCCCCTGCTGCATCACGCTCCCCGGGTGCGACTTTGCCGGATAGCGAGAGCATTTTTTCGATCAAGCGTATACCGGTTGATCGAAGAAAATGCGATCAATAACAAAAAGATAGAGCGGTCGATCTCATTCATTCAGATCAAATTTCGCTCTAGTGCCTGAAGCACGCGATCCCGACCGTAGTCAAGTTCAGCTGCAGCCTGGCTGACTTTTCCTTCGCGTAGGTCCGCAGCCAGGAGATCGAGCGATCTTTCATGGGGGGCTCCGTAGCCGCCGGCCCCGAGCGTTTCAACCCGGATAGTCTCTCCTGCTGCAAGCACGAGACCCGAGGCTTTGGAATGCAGCACCTCTTCGCGATCGGTCCCCGGATTTCGAAGGATTCGCGTGACATTGGACGACTTCCCGCCAAATACGCCCGGGGCAGAAACAATATGGGCATCGGACCGAGCCGAGAACAACGTTCCATCCGCAAGAACTTTGATCTGCCTCGCCATGCCCAAACCGCCGCGATGGCGACCCGCCCCACCGGAATCCGGCACGAAACAGTATTCCTCCAGCAGAAGTGGATATTCGAGTTCAAGCGCTTCGACCGGAAGATTGGTCGAATTGACGGTATGGACGTGCACCGCATCCATACCGTCGCGATCTGCGAATGCTCCCGCTCCGCCTCCCATGCTCTCGGGATAGACATAGGTTGCGCCCCGCTTCGGGTGAAAGCCGGAAACAGACGTTGCGGAGGTTGAATCGTTGCATGAAGCCATCACGCGTTCGGGCGGGAGCGCCTGGAACAGAGCGCCGAACACGGCTCCGCACAAGCGGTTGGATGTCACGGCACGCGCTGCGACGGCCGCCGGGGGCCTCGGATTGACGATCGTGCCCGGCGGCGCAAAAATGCGAATGGGATCGATAATGCCCTGATTGGGCATCAGGCCGGGATCGAGCACTGCCTTAACGCAGTAATAGACTGACGCCTTGATAGCCGAATCGGGCAAGTTGATTGCCCCGCGCGCCTCCGGGCCTGAGCCGGTGAAGTCAAGTTCGATCTGCTCGCCGGAAATTCGAACCGTACAGACGATCGGCACCTTCTCGCCCGGAAACCCATCGTCGTCCATCGAGCGTTCGAAGGTGAATGCCCCGTCAGGCAGTGCCACAATGCGGTTGAGAAGCCGCCGCCTCGTATAGGCAAGGATATCCTCAATGGCCTGTGCCACGACCGCCCAGCCCATTCGGTCGATCAGCGCCGTCAGCATGTTGCCGCCACGAAGATTGGTGCCGATCTGCGTGCGAAGATCGAGCAGCCGCTCTTCCGGATCGCGGGTGTTGAACGCGATCAGAGCAAGCAGGTCCTCGTCGATCACGCCCGCCCGCGCTATGCGGATCACTGGAAGCCGGATGCCTTCCTCGAAGATGGTCCGCGAAGTGCCAGAGGTTGAGCCTGGCGTCCGTCCGCCGACATCCGCGTGATGCGCAATATTGCCGGCAAAAAACCGGACCTGCCCGGCGTGATGAATTGGCGTGATAATCGAGATATCCGGAAGATGGCTGCCGCCGGCGAGGTAGGGGTCATTGCAGATGAACGCATCGCCCGGAGCCATCTCCTCCAGCGTGTAGCGCGCGAGAATGGTCTCTACGGCCCCGATCATCGCACCAAGATGGATCGGGATATGATCCGCTTGCGCGACCAACCGGCCTTTTGCGTCAAAGAGCGCGGTTGAGGCGTCCTTGCGCTCCTTGATGTTCGACGAAAACGAGGAGCGGATCAAAATCGAACCCATATCTTCGGCGATCGCCAGCAGTCGATTGGAAAAGACCTCCATCTGGATCGGATCGGCGATCCGTTCAGGTAAAGCCTGACTCATGGGTTGATCTCCACGATGATGTTCCCGAACTGATCCACCGTTGCCGCCTGCCCGGGAAAGACGAGCGTCGTCGCGCTCATCTCGTTGATGATCACGGGGCCGAAAAAGCGCTGCCCGACCGGAAGCAATTCCCGTCCAAGAACCTTGGATTCACACCAGCCTGCCTTGCCATCCACGAACATCTTGCGATGGCCGATGACAGCGTCTGCCAGGGAAGGCCCGCCACTTACAAGCGATTGCGGCGCCCTTTCGACCTTGCCGATTGCCTGCACCCTGGCCGAGACGAACTCGATCTCGCGTGTTGGGATCGCGTAGCCATATTCCAACGTGTGAGCCTCGTGAAACCGCGTTGCGACCAGAGCAAGGTCATCGACGCCGAGGCTATCGCAATCGACCTTCACCTCGAAATTCTGACCGCGATAGCGCGCATCAAGCACACGCTTGAACACACGATCTTTCGGAGCCACTTCCTCGCCATCGAGCCAGGCTGAGCCCTCGGAAATCATCTCCTCAAACAGAGAAAGCATTCGTCGCCAGCTTTCCGGTGTCGCATCGGCGAAATGGCTGCGGACGAAATCTGCCGAGAGGTCCGTCAGAAGCATGCCGCGGGCGCAGAGCGTGCCCGGCTCTCGCGGCACGAGAATGCGGGGAATTCCACATTCCACGGCAACATCCGCCGCATGCAACGGCCCCGCGCCACCAAAGGCCGCCAGCGCGAACTCAGACACATCATAACCCTTCTCGACCGAAACCGAACGGATTGCGCGGCTCATACTGGCATTGGCGATCTGCACGATGCCAAGCGCGGCCGTCTCCAGCGAAAGTCCGAGCGGTGTCGCGATCCGGTCGAGAATAACGCGGCGCGCGGCATCGAGGTCTATCGTCATCCGGCCGCCGAGCAGCGTTGTCGCATCAAGCCTTCCAAGCACAAGATTGGCATCCGTGATGGTCGGTTCGGTGCCGCCACGCCCATAGGCGACCGGACCGGGATCGGCGCCCGCGGATTGCGGGCCGACCTTGAGGGCGCCGGCATCGTCAATGCGCGCGATTGAACCGCCACCTGCCCCAATCACATGAATATCGATCATGGGCGTTTTTACAGGATAGCCTGCTACAAGCCGGCTTGAAGTATAGAGCGGCGCTGAACGATGGATGAGTGAGACATCCGTTGATGTGCCACCAACATCGAAGGTGATGAGGTTCGGAAATTCAGCGAGGCGCCCGATCTCTGCTGCCCCAACAACACCCGCCGCAGGTCCGGAGACACAGGTCCGCACCGGGCAGTTGCGCACGGTTGCCACCGACATCAACCCGCCATTCGAATGGATCGTGTAGGGCTCCGCCGGAATGCCGATCGCCCGCACCCGTTCGCGGAAACGATCAAGATAAGCACCCATACGTGGCCCGACGAAAGCATTGACCACCGTGGTCGACATCCGCTCGAACTCGCGAAACTCCGGCAGAATTTCCGAGGAAACGCTGACGTAAACGCCCGGCATGCGGCGCTCGACCGCCACTTTCGCGCGCGCCTCGTGTTCGGGCCGCAAATAGCTGTGGAGGAAACAGATCGCGACACTTTCAACGTTCGCCTTCGCAAGCTGGTCTATACCAGCTTCCAGTGTTGCTTCGTCCATGTCGCGAAGCACCGCTCCATCCGGCCCGACGCGCTCCGATACTTCAACCCGCCGATCGCGCGGCACGAGAACTGGTGGCTTCTGGATCCGATAATCGTAGATTGATGGCCGCGCCTGCCTTCCAAGTTCAAGCACATCGCGGAAGCCCCTTGTTGTCAGAAGGCCGGTCCGCGCGCCTCGGCGCTCGATCACGATATTGGTTGCAACCGTCGTGCCGTGACCAAGATAGCCAACATTCGCGGCGGACATGCCGAAAAGCGCCAGCATCTCGACGAGCCCTTTTTCAATCGCTTCGGAGGGATCGGCCGGCGTCGAGGGAACCTTGAAGAACAGGATGCGGCCATCGGCTTCGTCATGCACGGTAAAATCTGTGAATGTGCCCCCAACGTCGACACCGATGCGATACATTCGAGGCCCGTCCGCAAAATTCTCCGGACCCGTCATCGGGCCGAATTCAGAAGTTGTCTGTTTGTATACAATGGGTGAGGACTTGGGAAGCACTTGTTGGCGCAGTCGGCAGAAACCCGCACATCGAAACCTTATGTTGTTTCGGAAATGTTGGCGTGCCCCCGCAATCTCGCACCATCATGCGCAGAGCCCGGTGACGTCCCTTTCTGGTGGTGCAGGTCGACGGAGCGGTGTTCCCTGCTGCGCGCGCTCAACAGCGCTGTCGCGGGCGGGATGATGGCGGTGGCCGTCGATCGATCTTCGGGCAGGGCTCGGCTTTGCGAGAACCGTCCAGCCGCGAGGACAACCAACGACCGACGAGATGATGAACCTTCGCACGCTGGTGGAGACGACCCCCGACGCGGATATCCTTCGCGACATGATCTCGTTTGCCGCCGAGCGGCTGATGGAGCTGGAGGTTGGAGTGCTGACCGGCGCGGCCCATGGCGAGAAGAGCGCGCTCCAGCTGGCGCAGAGGAACGGCGACCGGGACCACGACGGGGAGACGCGGGCCGGGACGGTCGAGCTGCGCATCCCGAAGCTCATGCCGGCAAGAGCGGTCGGCGCGTCGTGTCGGCCTTCATCGCCACCGCCTTCGCCCAGGATGATGCCGCCATGGCGCGGCCGCAATGGCGCTCGGTCGCCGATCAGTTGCGTCCCAAACGGCCCAAGCTCGCCACACTGATCGACAACGCAGAGCCCGATATGCTCGCTTCGATGCGCTTCCCCGCCCAGCACCGGGCGAAACTTCACAGCACAAATCCGCTGGAGCATTTTCCGATCTGACGGATCAGCTCGAATGCTCTATCTCTTTGTTTGATCGCATTTGCTTTGTGCGAACCGGTATCAACTTGATCGGAAAATGATCTAGACCCCGGCAATCGAGAGCCTTCTCAGCCAGAATCGGAAAATCATCGGTTTGCGTGAGAGTGACTGGTGCTGATGGAGAGGATTGAACTCTCGACCTCTCCCTTACCAAGGGAGTGCTCTACCACTGAGCTACATCAGCGACGCCAAGATGCGAGGGCTTGCCATAGGGGGAGGGGGGCGGTCAAGCGCGTTCGCGCTTGCCGGAACATTCCGCCTTGTGGAGGGCTGAGTATGCTGCATCGCACAATAATTGTTGCGCCGCACAATGAATGGTGTTAGTTTTTTCCCATTGATCGTTTTGTGCCCGGTTGGGCCCTCACCCGAGGAGAGAGACCATGGCCAGTTCCAAGAAGCCGCCCGTTGGCGGTTCCAAGTCGGTGGCGCCTGCCCCCGCACCCGTCGTGCCCGTGCCGGCCCAGGTGCCCACGCCCGTCGCTGCTCCGGTTTCAAAGCCGGTGGAAGCCAAGGTTGAGGCAAAGCCGATCGAGAGCAAGCCTGTCGAAATGAAGCCTGCTGAAACCGGGAGCCCGGAAGCCAGGCCGGCCGAGTTGAAACCTGCGCCGGTTGCCGCCAAGCCTGCTCCGGCCGTCGAAGCACCGAAGGCTGCGGCCCAGCCCCAGCCGAAGGCGGAGTTCTCCTCGCCCAAGCCTGTTTCCTCGTCGAAGCCTGTCGTTTCTCCCAAACCCGCGCCGGCTCTGAGGGCTGAAAAGCCTGCACCCGCTGCTGCCGCTCCGGCCAGGCCGATGGATGTTCTCAAGCCCGTCACCGTGCTTCAGGAGAATATGCGCGCCGGCACGGAGCAGGCGATTACGGTGTTCCGCGGCCAATATGCCGAGGTGAAGACGATGGCCGAGACGGCAACGAGCCAACTCGAAGACAGCATGAAGGCTGCGCAGGAAGGCTCCCGCGCGCTGGGATTCAAGCTGTTCGAGATCGCCAAGGCACAGACCCAGGCGCATCTCGACCACGCCAAAGCACTGGCCGCGACCAAATCACTGCCCGAACTCCTCACAGCGCAGCAGAGCTTCCTCGTCACCCAGATCGAGATGGCGCAGAGCCGCAGCAAGGACGTGGCTGCGCTCGCCGGCAAGGTCGCCAATGACGTGACGGCACCGCTTCGCGCCTCGCTGAACCTGCTGCTCCGCCGTTAAGGCAGCGGCAGGCCATTCCGAAGCCGGTGCGTGGAAACTCCGCGCGCCGGCTTTTTCATCTCGCGCGCGGGAGATGCTTGAAATCGTCGCGTTTTGCCTCTAGGGCTCTCGCCGGATGCAGTCGTAGCTCAGTTGGTTAGAGCGTCGGATTGTGGCTCCGAAGGTCGGTGGTTCAAGTCCACCCGACTGTACCATCACCAAAAGCCACGTTGCCCATTCCTGTCATCGCCGAACCCCGTGCTCGGCCAACATCGCGATGCGGCTCCGCTGCGGATGAAGCAGCCAGCAGCAAACCCGGGCCGAAGCCCGGATGGATGTTGCTTCAGCTTTGGCCGGGCGGATCAGACCGCTTCGGCCTTCCGGCCTTTCATGAAGCGGCCGATGCCCAGCACGGCCGCCGCACCCACCACGGCCGCACCGTAGAAGATGACCGCGATCGGCATGGTCTTCGATACGATTCCGCCGTGGCCGTCCGATTCCTGCACATTCGTCAGGTAAGCGGGGTTCAGACCCTTGATCCAATCCATCACGATCGGGTCGGTCACCAGCATCTCGCCGGCGATCCAGCCGAGCAGCGCCGCGCCGCCCCAGACGATGACGGGAAAGCGGTCGATCAGGGTCGAGAGAAGCTGCGAGCCGAAGATGATCAACGGGATCGACAGCAGCAGGCCGAAGACGAAGAGCCAGATATTGCCGCCCGCCGCCGCCGCGATGGCGAGAACATTGTCGAGGCTCATCACGGCATCGGCAATGGCGATGGTGCGCACGGCGCGCCAGAGATTATCGCTCGATTCAACGCTATGGGCGTCCTCATCCTCGCCCACGGCCAGTTTCACGCCGATCCACAGCAGCAGAAGGCCGCCCACCACCTTCAGGAAGGGCACGTTGAGCAGGTAGGTGATGAAGATCGCGAAGATGATGCGCAAGCCGATCGCAGCGCCGGCACCCAGGATCATGCCCATGCGGCGCTGTTCCGGCGGAAGCGCGCGGCAGGCCAGCGCGATCACCACGGCATTGTCTCCCGAGAGCAGGAGATCGATCCAGATGATCTTGAACAGCGGTGCCAGATACGGCGTGATCGATTCCATGGTCATTCTATCCCTGTTGGCGTAGCGGGGCGGCCGGCCCTCGCACAGTGGATTGTGCCACTGCGACACTCACGCGCCGCGTTTCCCCACGCTCATCCCCGTCTGAACGCGAGACAAACACGCGAAGCGCCTCGCACGTCAAGATCGACAGGCGGGCCTGCTCAGAAGAATCCGCCATCTTTTCGCCCGAATTCGCCCAATCGCGGATATCCACATCCTCGCAGGAAAGTCCGGGAAGAACGATCTGCTCGGGCGTGATGCGGAAGCCTTGCCCGATCGCCTTCACGATCGCTTCCTTGGCCGTCCAGATTCGGAGGAAGCCGCAAGCGCGCAACGCATCGGGCTGCGCGGCGAGCCAGGCGCGCTCGTCTTCCCGCAGGACATTGAACGGAATGACGAGGTTCGGCACTTCGATTTCGAGATCGATGCCGATCGGCCGATCGGCGATGCCGATCAGCGCCAGAGCCTCGCGGGCCGCAAAGGAGAGGTGAAATCCGAGGCCTGCGCGCTCGAGAACCGGACGCCCCCGAACGTCTTTCGCCACCAGAACATCAGCCGGCTTCACCCCGCGTGCCTCTGCGACCACCTGCCGCGCCAGCCGTCGCCGTGCGAGCCAACCGTCGCGTTGCAGGCCTGCCGGGAGCATCTGCGCCTGTTCTTTCTCCTCCGGCATGGCCGGGCAGAGTCCCGGCGGCAGATGCGCGAGATCGGCAAAAAACCAGATGAATCCCGTGCGTTGCAGCCTTTCGCCCAGTTCGGCCGGCGGCGTGCCGAGACCGGCTGGCATCTCGGCCTCGCCATGGCGCAGGGCATCATGCGGAAGCTTCGGCGGCAAGGCGGGCATGCTGGTCCTGGAACCCCTCGATGCGCGGGAGGCGGGGCCTCGTGGCGGGATGCGCCGTTTATGTGCTTGCCGCCGGCGGCACCAGAAGCCTAGAACAACTCGGAGCGCGGTCCTACCGAAGAAAACGGACCGTTGCTCCAGAGGGAGACGGGCGCTAGCGCCCGGATGGTGAGTGTCGGATCTGTCCATGGGGATGCCCAAACCGGCCAACCGGCCGAAAGTTGCGCTTTTTGCAACCTGCCTCGTTGATTTCCTGCGCCCTTCCGTGGGCTTCGCCGCCGCGAAGCTGCTGGAGAAGGCCGGTTGCGTGGTGGAAGTTCCATCGCAGACCTGCTGCGGCCAGCCCGCCTTCAATTCGGGCGACCGGCGCACGGCACGCGATCTCGCCCTGCAGATGATCGAGGCCTTCGAGGGATACGACTACGTGGTCGTGCCCTCGGGCTCCTGCGGCGGGATGATCGCGAAGCATTACCCGGAACTCTTCGAGGATGATCCCGGCCTCTCCGGGCGCGCGCAGAAGCTGGCCGCCAAGACCCACGAGCTGGTCTCCTTCCTCACGGATGTTCTGGGCGTGATGGCGGTCGAGGCGAAGCATGCCGGCTCCTGCACCTATCACGACAGCTGCTCGGGCTTTCGTGAACTGGGAATCAAGCGCCAGCCGCGACAGTTGCTCGGCTCAGTCGAGGGGCTCGAGCTGGTGGAACTCAGGGATTCGGAAGTCTGCTGCGGGTTCGGCGGCACCTTTGCCGTGAAATACGGCCCGATTTCCGATCAGATCGTCACCGAAAAGGCGACCAACGTGAATGCCACGGGTGCGAAGACCCTGCTGGCCGGTGATCTCGGCTGCCTGCTGAACATCGCGGGCAAGCTCTCGCGCATGGGTTCGGAGGTCGAGGTGCGGCATGTGGCGGAAGTGCTGGCAGACATGACCGACCGGCCGTCGATCGGCAAAACGGGAGCCTCCTCATGAGCGTGCATCCCACCTCCCACAGCTTCAAGGACAATGCGAGCAAGGCCATTGCCGATGGCTCGGTGCCGCGCGCCTTGAAGAACGTGCGGCAGAACTTCATCGACAAGCGCGTGAAGGCGGTTGATGCGCTGCCGGAATTCGAGGCCCTTCGGGAGAGCGCCAGAGAGATCAAGAACCACACGCTCGCCCATCTCGATCTTTACCTTGATCGCTACGAGCAGAAGGTGAAGGAGAGCGGCGGCCACGTGCATTTCGCGGTCGATTCGGCCGAAGCGCGCAGCATCATCCTCGATATCTGCCGCAAATCCGGTGCGCGCACCGTCACCAAGGGCAAGTCGATGATCTCCGAGGAGATCGGGCTCAACGGCCATCTCGAAGCCGCGGGCATCGTGCCGGTCGAGACCGATCTCGGCGAGTATATCATCCAGCTGCGCGGCGAGACACCAAGCCACATCATCGCGCCGGCGGTCCACCTCACCAAGGAACAGATCGAGAAGGATTTCCGCCGCGTCCATACGCAGCTCGACCCCAACCGCGACCTGACCGAGAAGCGCTCGCTCCTCACCGAAGCACGCACGATGCTGCGCGAGAAGTTCCTCGCCGCGGATGTCGGCATTACCGGCGCGAATTTCCTCATCGCCGAGACCGGTTCCTCCGTCATCGTCACGAATGAAGGCAACGGCGATCTGACCCAGATCCTGCCGCGCGTGCATATCGTCATCGCCTCCATCGAGAAGGTGGTGCCGACGCTTGAGGATGTGAGCCAGATCCTGCGCGTGCTCGCGCGCTCCGCCACCGGGCAGGAGATGAGCGTCTATACGACCTTCTCCACTGGACCAAGGCGTGCGAGCGATGTCGATGGCCCCGAGGAATATCACGTCGTGCTGCTCGATAATGGCCGCTCGGCCATGCTCGGCACGGAGTTTCAGGACATGCTGCGCTGCATCCGCTGCGCGGCCTGCATGAACCATTGCCCAGTCTATCACCAGATCGGCGGGCATGCTTATGGCTGGATCTATCCCGGCCCGATGGGTTCGGTGTTGACCCCCTCGCTGATCGGCGTGGACAAGGCCGGGCACCTGCCCAACGCCTCCACCTTCTGCGGGCGCTGCGAGAGCGTGTGCCCGATGAAGATCCCGCTGCCGAAGATGATGCGCCATTGGCGCGAGCGCGAATTCGAGCGCAACCTCAACCCGGCCGTCGCGCGTTATGGTCTCGGTTTCTGGGCCTTCTTCGCGAAGAAGCCCTGGCTCTACAACCTCTCGGCGCGTGTCGCCGCGAAGGCCATGAAGCTGATCGGGCGCGACAAGGGCCGTTTCCAGAGCCTGCCCGGCCTCGGCGCCTGGACAAAATACCGCGATTTCGCCGTGCCGGAAGGCGAGACCTTCCAGGCGCAATGGAAAAGGAGGGCCGGCAAATGACCTCCCGCGATACCATCTTCGCCTCCATCCGCCGCTCGCTGCATGTGAAGGGCGACGAGCGCATCCGGACTTCGATTATCGAGGAGCGGCTCGATCGCGCGCCGAAAGGCGTGATCCCGGCGCGCGCGCAACTCGATGCTGCGGGCAAGCTCGCGCTCTTCATCGAGAAGGCCGAGGGCGTGCAGGCGACCATCGCCCGAGTCTCATCCGCCAAAGAGGTGCCCGGCGAGGTCGCGCGCTACCTGCGCGACAACAACCTGCCGGCCGCGCTTCGCATGGGTGATGATCCGCGCCTTTCCGCCATGCCGTGGAAGGATACGGCGCTGGATGTGAGCATCGGCCGTTCCAACGGCCTCGATCTCTCCGGCATCACCCATGCCGAGACGGCGATCGCCGAAACCGGCACGCTGGCGATCCTCTCGGGACACGAAAACCCGACGACCCTGAACTTCCTGCCGGATAATCACATCGTGGTGCTCAACGCCTCCGATCTCGTGGCGGATCTCGAGAGTGTCTGGGCACGCCTGCGCAAGAAGGTGGGCAAGGGCGAGATGCCGCGCACGGTGAATTTCGTCACCGGCCCCTCGCGCTCCGGCGATATCGAGCAGACCATCCTGCTCGGCGCGCATGGTCCACGGGCTCTGCACATCGTGGTGGTCGAGGGGTAGTTCGGGTTCTGGCCCGGCCCCGGCAGGCCGGACCGGGCTGGGCCACGGGCTTTGCATATCGTGATGGTTGAGGGGTAGTTCGGGTTCTGGCCCGGCCATCCCCGTCTGGTTCCGGCCGGCTGTGAGACAGGGTTAAGCCCGGGCAATTCCTTTACCATGTCGCGATACCCTCTCCGGATCATAAGTCCGGAGTGACGTTCAACCGTGCGTGCGGTCCTTCTCTTTGCCGGCTCTTTCCTTGCCTCGGTGGCGCTTGCGCAGAATGCGCCGCCACCCGCGCCCGCTCCTCCCATCCCGCAGCAGGCGAACGGGAAAACCGCCCCGGCTGACGCCGCCGAGGCGCCGAAGCCTCCGGCCGAGAAGCCCAGGCCTGTCGTCAAGGCGAAGCCCAGGCCCGCGCCCCCGCCCATGCCGCTGATGCGCGTGGTGGCGAAGAATGACCCTCGCCCCACCGTTTTCCCCGGCGCGGTCGATGCCATCCAGGATGCCGCCGAGCGCTATCGCCAGATTGCCGAGAGCGGCGGCTGGCCGCGGTTGCCGGCCGGCCCCTACAAGGCGGGCCAGACGGGCGAGGCCATCGCCCTGCTGCGCCAGCGCCTCGTTCGCGAGGGTGATCTCGCCCCCGCTTTTCCCGGCGCGCCGGAATTCGATTCGATCCTCACCGAGGCCGTGAAGGGCTTCCAGGCCCGGCATGGCCTTGCGCAAACCGGCATTGTCGGAACGCTGACACTCAGGGCGCTGAATGTCAGCGCGCATGAGCGCTTCCAGCAGCTGAACGAGAGCGCCAGGCGACTTCGGTCGCGCAATTTCGGTTTTGGCCCGCGCTATGTCGTGGTGAACATGCCCTCGGCCTCGGTGGAGGCGATCGCCAACGGGCAGGTGGAGCGTCGACATATTGCTGTGGTCGGCAAGGCGGATCGCCCATCGCCCGAGGTGGCGACGCGCATCACGCAGGTGAATTTCAACCCGACATGGACGGTGCCGGTCTCGATCATCCGGAAGGACATCATCCCGAAGATGCGGGATGACCCATCCTATCTTGCGAAATCGAAGATCCGCATCTTCGGCGCGAGCGGGGCGGAGATCGAGCCGACGCGCATCGACTGGACCACCGAGCGGGCCGCAGCCTTCACGCTGCGGCAGGAACCCGGCTCGGGCAATTCACTCGGGCAGATCCGCATCGACATGCCGAATCGCGAAGCGGTCTACATGCATGACACGCCATCAAAGCGGCTTTTCGCGCGTGACGATCGCTTCCATTCCTCGGGCTGCGTGCGCATCGAAGGCGTGCGCGATTTCGTCGCCTGGCTGCTCGCCCCCATGCCCGGCCCCGGCGGCGGCCCGTGGGACCGCAGGGATGTCGACGACCTCCTCGCGACGAAGACGCGCAAGGATATTCGCCTGAAGGAGCCCGTGCCGGTGATCTGGACCTATCTCACCGGTTACGTCACCCCCGATGGCGTGACGCATTTCCGCGACGACGTCTACGGGCTTGACCAGCTTGCGGTTCTCGCCCCCATGCCCGATGAAGCCCCGACGAGCAGCGCGCCGCAAAACAAGGCGAAGGCGAAGGCCGATCTGGAGCAGCCTCTGCCGCCGCAGGCCGTCCCGCTTCAGGCCGTCCCGCTTCAGGCCGCGCCGGCCTCACGGCGCGTGCTTTACGCCGCGCCCGATGTTTCAAGGCATCGACCCTTGATTACTCCGCCAGCACGCGCGTCGGCGGGAAGATGATTTCCACCATCGTGCCCTCGCCCGGCTTGGAGGAAATCTCGAAATTCGCGCGGTTGGCCTCCACCAGCGCCTTGGTGAGCGGCAAGCCGAGGCCCGTCCCGCCCTTCGAGCGGTCCCGACCAACCTGGCGGAAGGGCTCCAGCGCCTGCTCGATCTCGTTTGCGGTCATGCCGATGCCGGTATCGCGGATGCGGATCGCCGCCTCGTCGGTCGGGAGCAGCGAGGTCGAGACGATCACCTGACCTCCCGCTTCGGTGAAACGTGTGGCATTCGAGAGCATGTTGAGCACGATCTGGCGGATCGAGCGCTCGTCCGCCACGACAGGCGGCAAGCCCTGCGCGAGTTGCGTGCGCACGAGCACGCGATTCTGCGTCGCCTGCGGCTGGATCAGCGCCACAGTGCTCGCGATGATCGCGTTGAGGTCGGTTGCGGCAAAGTTCAGCTCCATTCGGCCCGCCTCGATCTTCGCAAGATCCAGCAGGTCATTCACAAGGCTCACGACATGCTGGCCGGAGGTGCGGATATCCCCCAGATATTCCTTGTATTTCGCATTGCCGAGCGGGCCGAGGCGCTCCTCCTGCATCAGGTCGGCGAAGCCGATGATCGCGTTCATCGGCGTGCGGATCTCGTGGCTGATCTTCGCGAGGAAATCGCCCTTCTTGGCATTTGCCATCTCGGCTGCTTGCCGCGCCTCGGTGAGGCCCGCTTCCGCGCGTTTCCAGGCGGTCATGTCGCGCAGAACCGCGCAGAACCGCTTCGGCTCCTCGTCCGAGATGCGCCCGAGTGTCATGAAAAGCGGAATGCGGCCGCCCTTCCTCTCGCGCCCCGAGATCTCGCGGCCATCGTTGAAGATCGAGCGCATGCCCGAGGCGCTGCGCATCCCCTCGAGGTAATCGAGCGCTTCGGCATGGCTGTCGCGATGCAGGAGCTGGGTGAAGCTTTCACCCGCGATCTCGTTTTCCTCCACGCCGAACAGCGCCTGCGCGGCGCCGTTCAGGCCGAGGATCGTGCCCTTGTCGTCGAGGATCGCCACCCCATCGGTCGCGGTATCGAGGATGGCGCGGAGTTCGGTGATGTCGGCGCGGGCGCGCATGAGATCCTGGGCCACGCTGCGCATGGCCTTGCCCTGCTCCAGCTCCACCGCCCGGCGCAGCGAGATGAGCGTTGCGGGCGAACCTTCCCAATCCACGAGCTGGAGATGCGCATCCACCGGCATGATCTCGCCTTCGCGGGTCGTAAGCACCACCGGGTCGATGCTCCCGGTCGCCTCGCGCGGGCGCACGCCCTTCCGGAAGATGGCGCGGGTGCCGTCCTCCGCGCGGAACTGCGCGAGATCGGCATAGCCCGTCAGGTCAAGCAGCGTTCGGTTGGCGAAAAGCGCCGCATCGCCGCGCAGCACCAGCAGGCCGATCGGCAGGCAATCGAGCAGGCCCGGCGGCGTTCCGGCGAGGCTGGCCGGCGGTTCGGCCCCGAGCGGCATCCGCGGCGCCCCGGCACGCGGCGTTTCCGGCGCGGGCATCTCGGCGGGCGGCGGCCTATCCTCGTCGTAGCGGGCGCCCAGCGCCTTGGCGATTTCGCGGAATGCATTGCGCTCGGTCATCGAGAGGCCCTGCCGCCTGAAGCCGGGCATGGGTTGCGTGGGCTGCCCCGTGCGCAACGAGACGATCTTCGCCGCCTCATCGGATGGCTCGGAAGCCTTCGGCGCAGCGGGCGGCGGCGGCGCATCGCGCATCTGCTCGCGCACGAAGGCCTCGAGATCGGCGGCGAGCTGTTCGAGCGTCTCCGGGTCCGACGCGGGCTCGTCCGTCTCTGTGAGAGACACTTGCGCGACGCTTTCGCTTTCCGCCATGTCAGCCGCGAGCTGGTCAGGCGGCTCCGGCGCCTCATCCGGCGGTGTTTCAAGTTCCGGTGCTGCTTCGGCCTCGACAACCTCCGGTGAAGGCATATCGGCAACGAAAGCTTCGGCCGGCGCGTCTTCGAATTCAGCACCTCCGCTCGCCGGCACGGCCTCCTGAACAGCCGGAACCGGCTCGATCCGGGCCTGATCCACGCGGCAATGCCCGAAACCGGAGAACCCCGTCAGTCCCTCCTTTGCGCTGACAAGCGGCAGGGCGGAGAGATCCACCGGCACGAAGGCCGTCCGGCCATCGACAGGCCAGATGACCCGAACGCCCGAAAAGGTTTCGCCGGCGGCGAGAGCCTCGGCCACTCGTTCGGCGGCGACCTCGTCATGGCGTCGCAGGGCATCGGGGAGGAGTTGACCCTCGATGGCCGCAGATGCAACCCCGACGGTTTCCGCCAGCGGGGGCGTGACGCTCAGAACACGCCCCTCGGCATCCAGCGAAAACAGGAAGCGGCGCGAATGGCGCGCGGCCTCGGGCTCGCCGAGCCAGAGCGGCACAAAGGGAACCGGGGCTGGCGGCTGTAAAGCCGCCACGGCTTCGCCCGCCGCGGGCATCGCCTCGGCCGGGCACTCGGGCGTGACCATCGGCGTGGGCTCGGCGATCAGCAGGGGCTTCGGCCAGTGGCCGGCTTCGGCAGGATTGGGCTCTTCCTCCAGGAAAACGACCAGCAGCCCCGCCTTGCCATGGGCCAGGGTGAGGCGACGGCAGCCGGCAAGGCGCATCACGCCCCGGAGGCCGACGAAGAAGCGCAGGCGTTCGAGCCCGGGTGCCGGGGCAGGCTTGCCCGCAAGCAGGCTCTCCAGGCGCTGGGTGCCCGGCGCGGAGGCCGGAAGCCCGCGAGCCAGCAAGGTTTCGAGCGGCAGACCAAGGCTGAGGCCGGCCGGCTCATTTGCCCAGATCAGGCCTTCTGTGCCCAGAAGCATCGCGCCATGCGGCGTTTCGGCAAGAAGGCGCGCCGCCTCGGCTCCCAGATGATCTGCCAGACCTTGCTCAAATCGGGTCGCGGACTCGCTTGCCATACCAACCTCTTACGCCACCACGACCCATCTTGGGCCCATCTTGGCCGCAAGCTGTTCCATTCTGAAACAGCTCTTTACTGTTTTTCAATAAATCGGGAGGCGAGCAAGGTCCATGCAAGACCCCGGTTCCCCACGCGGGAAAGCGGAAACATCCTTAACGCGCGGGCCGGAACGGTGTTATGTTCATGGCAATTCAGAGGAAGCCGGCCTGAACAATCCCGGCCGGCGCGGGAAGGAGAAAGACATGACAAACGAACAACCGCTCAACGTGCCGGATGAGGTGCGCAAGGCGATGGACAGCAGCGTCAAACAGGCCAGGACCGGTTTCGAGAAAATGATGCAGGCCGCCGATGAAGCAGCGCGCGGCATCGACGAGAAAGCCGGCAACGCCCAGAAGCAGGCGCTGGAAATGCGCCGCAAGGCGATGGCCTTCACCGAGCAGAACGTGAACGCCGCCTTCGAACTCGCGGCCAAGCTGGTTCGCGCCAAGTCGGTCGATGAGGTCATGAAGCTCCAGACCGAATACATGACCCAGAGCTTCGCGACCCTGCGCGGGCAGATCCAGGATGCCGGCCAGAGCCTGCAGGCGCAAACCCGCTCCGCTGCGGCCGATATCGTGAACGAGACCCGCAAGGCGCAGGACAAGGCCCGCGACGCCGTGGAGAAAACGGTGGCCGCGGCGAAGGATGCGGCCGCCAAGGCCGGCTTCAAGAAGTGAGGCGCGGGCCGCAGGCCTGAAAAAGCCGGGTCAGGCCCGGCTTTTCTGCCCGGGAATGGAGTTTTCCAGCCTCATTCCGCCGCGAGGCGGTGCTTGAGATTCTCGCGCGGGAGATCGAGCGCATCGAATACGTTGATCAGCGCCTGCACCAGATGGTCGATCATCGCATCGGTGTGGAAGGGCGTCGGCGTCACACGCAGGCGCTCTGTGCCGCGCGGCACGGTGGGGAAGTTGATCGGCTGGATGTAGAGGTTGTGGCGCTCCAGCAACAGGTCGCTGGCTTCCTTGGCCTTGGCGGAATCGCGCACCATCACCGGGACGATATGGGTGGGGTTGTCGAGCAGGGGAATGCCGACCTCGGCCAGCCGGGCCTTGGTGCGTTCCACCTGCCGGCGCTGGGCCAGGCGCTCCGCACCGGATTGCCTGAGATGCCGGATGGAAGCTCGCGCCGCGGCCGCCACGGGCGGGGGCAGGGCGGTGGTGAAGATGAACCCCTGCGCGGTGGAACGCACGGCATCCACCACCTCGCGGCTCGCCGCGATATAGCCGCCGAAGCAGCCGAACCCCTTGCCGAGCGTGCCCTGGATGACATCGAGTTCGCCCATCACGCCCGCTTGCTCGGCATAGCCCGCGCCATGCCGGCCATAGAGGCCCACGGCATGCACCTCGTCGATATAGGTCATGGCGCCGTATTTCCGGGCGAGCGCGCAGATCTCGCCGATGGGCGAGACATCGCCATCCATCGAATAGACGCTCTCGAAGACAATGAGCTTGGGGCGCTCCGGCGCGATCCCGGCCAGCAGTTTCTCGAGCGCCTCGAGATCATTATGCGGGAAGATCACGCGCTCGCGATTCGCGCGGCGCACCCCCTCGATCATGGAATTGTGGTTCTCGCGATCCGAGAGGATCACGCAATCGGGCAATGCGCCGCCGATGGCCGCGATCGCCGACTGGTTCGCGACATAGCCCGAGGAGAAAACGAGAGCCGCTTGCTTGCCGTGCAGGCTTGCAAGCTCTTCCTCAAGCGCCACGATGGCCGAGGAATTGCCCGAAATGTTGCGCGTGCCGCCCGCACCCACCGAGCCGTTCTCGGCGGCATCGACCATCGCCGCGATCACATCCGGATGCCGGCCCATGCCGAGATAATCATTCGTGCACCAGACCGTGACCTCGCGCGGGCCGGCCGGCCCGTTCCAGTTGGCGAAGGGAAAACGGGCGCTGTCGCGGGCGATTTCCTGAAAAACGCGGTAGCGACGTTCGCTTTCGAGCGTCTGCCGGACGGCGCGGAAGGCTTTCGCGTAATTGAACAAAGCCAATCAACCCTATGTCGTGCCCCGGATGGGGCAAAATGCACCCAAGCCCAGTCTTGCCTCTCGCCTGAGGTCTGGGCATTGACACGGCGCAAGCACCTCTCGCGCAGGAACAAGGCGGAATGAACGAAAAGATCAAGGCCGGTCCGGCGGAAAAGGAGCGCGCGGCGCGTTTGGCGCAAGCCCTGCGCGACAATTTGCGCAAGCGGAAGGAGCAGGCCCGCCAGCGCAAGGCGGCGGAGGCCAATGCCACTCATTCGCCAGAACTGCCATCCAAAGGCGAGAGGGAGGGCTGACCAGGAGCCGGTTTGCCATTCCGGCCCGCCCGTGGCAGACGAGCGCAACCCGAACAAGGAGTGAGCCTCATGGATCGAATCAGGATCGTGGGTGGAGCCAAGCTGAACGGCACGATCCCGATTTCCGGCGCGAAGAACGCGGCCCTGCCGCTGATGATCGCGAGCCTTCTGACGCCGGAGACGCTCGTTCTCGACAATGTGCCGCGCCTTTCCGATGTGCGGATGCTGAAGCGCATCCTCGGCAATCATGGCGTGGATGTCATGGTCGCGGGCAAACGCGTCGGCGAGCGCGACGAGGATGGTGAAACGGTGAAGCTCAACGCGGCCGCCATCGTCGATACCACCGCGCCCTATGAACTCGTCTCGCAGATGCGCGCGAGCTTCTGGGTCATCGCGCCGCTTCTCGCGCGCATGGGTGAAGCGAAAGTGTCGCTGCCCGGGGGCTGCGCCATCGGCACGCGCCCGGTCGACCTCTTGCTCATGGCGCTCGAGAAGCTCGGTGCCGAGATCGAGATCGAAGGCGGCTATGTGCTGGCAAGCGCCAGGAATGGCCTCAAGGGTGGCGAGATCGATTTCCCGAAGGTGACGGTCGGCGGCACGCATACGGCGCTGATGGCTGCGGTGCTCGCGCAGGGCACCAGCGTGATCCGCAATGCCGCGCGCGAGCCGGAAGTGGGCGATCTCGCCCGCTGCCTCGTGAAGATGGGCGCCAGGATTTCCGGCATCGACAGTTCCACGCTGGAAATCGTGGGCGTGGGTTCGCTGCATGGCGCGCATCACCGCGTGCTGCCCGATCGCATCGAGGCCGGCACCTATGCCTTTGCGGCCGCGATGGCCGGCGGCGACGTGACGCTCACCGATGTGCAGCCGATCCTGCTGCAATCCGCCCTGGATCGGCTCACCGAATCGGGGGCGACCGTCACCAGCGAAGCAAATTCCATCCGCATCCGCCGCAATGGCAATGGCATCGCGCCGGTCAGCCTCGAAACGGAAGCCTTCCCCGGCTTCCCGACCGATCTCCAGGCGCAGTTCATGGCGCTGATGACCAAGGCCAACGGCACAGCGCGCATCACCGAAACCATCTTCGAAAACCGCTTCATGCATGTGCAGGAACTCGCCCGTTTCGGCGCGAAAATCCGCCTCGATGGCGACACAGCCATCGTGGAGGGCACGCCGGTGCTGAAAGGCGCGCCGGTGATGGCGACGGACCTGCGCGCTTCCGTCAGCCTCGTGATCGCCGCGCTCGCAGCCGAGGGCGAGACGATGATCAACCGCGTCTATCACCTCGATCGCGGGTTCGAGCAGCTCGAGGCGAAGCTCCAGCGCTGCGGCGCCGAGGTGGAACGCATTCGCGCCTGATGCAGGAAAAGGCGCCGCCGGGCGCCCTTTTCTGGAAAGGCCGCGAACGCTCCAGCGCGAAGACCGGCCTTGCCATTTTTCGCGCATTGCGGGCGCGCCTTTGGCCCGGTAACAGAGGATCGGGCTTCTCGGCGGCGCGATCGCGGATTCTGGACGACCATGGTGTTTCGGCTTTCCACCCAAGATGCGGATTTCGAGCCGCGCTTTCAGGCACTTCTGGGTCTGAAGCGGGAGGTATCGGAAGATGTGAACCGTGCGGCAGAAGCCATTCTCGCAGATATCCGCGCACGCGGCGATGCCGCGCT
Source organism: Methylobacterium sp. (assembly GCA_020252645.1). Taxonomy (GTDB): domain Bacteria; phylum Pseudomonadota; class Alphaproteobacteria; order Rhizobiales; family Beijerinckiaceae; genus Rhabdaerophilum. The sequence goes on from JADCCN010000002.1 coordinate 85,235, forward strand.
CGCCGATTATTCCCGACGCTTCGACCGCATCGATTTCGCCCAGATTCCCATGCGGATCGGCGCCGTCGAACTGGCGCAAGCGCGCGCACTTTGCCCGGCGACCGATCTTTCGGCGCTGGAACTCGCAGCAAGCCGCATCCGCCTCTACCATGAGCGGCAGAAGCCCTCCGATATGCGCTTCACCGATCCCCTCGGCGTGGAACTCGGCTGGCGCTGGACCGCGATTTCGGCTGTCGGGCTTTACGTGCCGGGCGGTTCGGCAAGCTACCCGTCCTCCGTGCTGATGAACGCCATTCCGGCCAAGGTCGCCGGCGTCGAGCGGCTGGTGATGGTCGTTCCCGCGCCGGATGGCGTTGTCTCGCCCCTGGTGCTTGCTGCGGCCGGGATCGGCGGGGTGGATGAAATCTACCGCATCGGCGGCGCGCAGGCCGTGGCCGCACTCGCCTATGGCACGGAAACGATCCGGCCCGTTTTCAAGATTGTCGGCCCCGGCAATGCCTATGTCGCCGCCGCGAAGCGTCTCGTCTTCGGTGTGGTCGGCATCGACATGATCGCCGGCCCCTCCGAAGTGGTGGTGATCGCCGACAGGACCGCTCGCCCGGATTTCATCGGCGCCGATCTTCTCGCGCAGGCCGAGCACGACGCGGCCTCGCAATCGATCCTCATCACGGATGATGCCGCGCTTGGCGAGGCCGTGTTGCGCGAGGTGGAGCGCCAGCTTGCGACGCTCCAGCGCCAGGCGATCGCCGGCGCGAGCTGGCGCGACAATGGGGCGGTGATCCTCGTGAAGGACATGGCGGAGGCCGCGCGCCTCTCGGACCGCCTCGCGCCCGAGCATCTCGAGATCATGACCGCCGACCCGGAGAGGGTGGCCGCGGATGTGCGCGAGGCCGGCGCGATCTTCCTTGGCGAAAACACGCCGGAGGCGATCGGCGATTATGTCGGCGGCTCGAACCACGTGCTGCCCACGGCGCGCTCCGCGCGCTTCGCCTCGGGCCTTGGCGTGCTCGATTTCATGAAGCGCACCTCGCTGCTGCGCTGCGGGCCGGAGCAGCTTCGCGCCATCGGTCCCGCTGCTGTGACCCTGGGCGAGGCCGAGGGATTGCAGGCCCATGCGCGCTCGGTCTCCCTGCGGCTCTCGGGAGGGTGAAGCCATGCCCGGCACCAACAAGAGACTGGTCGCCATCACGCTCGACGAGACCTCGATCGAGCGGGGCACGCCAGACCAGGAACATGAGCGCGCCATCGCAATCTACGATCTGATCGAGGAAAACCTGTTCGGGCCGCCGGGTTTGGATGGGCCCTTCATGCTCTATCTCGGCCTGCTTGCCGGCAAGCTCTCCTTCGATATCCGCCTTGAGGATGGCAGCCCGGTTGTGGTGCATCTGCTTTCGCTCTCGCCCTTCCGCAAGCAGATCAAGGATTACTTCCTCATCTGCGAGAGCTATTACGAGGCGATCCGCACGGCCTCGCCCGAACGCATCGAGGCCATTGATATGGGAAGGCGCGGCGTGCATGACGAGGGCGCGGGCCTCGTGATGGAGCGCCTCGAAGGCAAGATCGACATCGACCACAAGACCGCGCGCCGCCTCTTCACGCTCATCGTCGCCCTGTCCTGGAAAGGTCAGGATCGATGAACGGGGAATGCCGCCCGTCGCTGCAGGCGGTCCTGTTCGTCTGCTCGCTCAACGCGGTGCGCTCGCCCATGGCCGAGGCCTTGTGCCGCACCCGCTATGGCCGGCAGATCTATGTGGATTCCGCGGGGCTTCAGAAAAGCGATCGCGACCCCTTCATGCTCACCGTCCTGCGGGAGATCGGGATCGCGTTCGAGAGTGACCAGCCGCATGTGCTGGAGGAAGTGGATTACGAAGGCTTCGACCTCGTGATCTCGCTCTCGCCCGAGGCGCATGCCCGCGCCCGAACCCTTCTGCGCGCGACCGCCGTGGAACTGCTGCACTGGCCGATCCCCGATGCGACCCAGGCCGGCGGCACGCGCGAGCAGCGGCTTCATGCCTATCGCGAGGTCCGCGACCAGCTCGACCGGCTGATCCGCGGGGAAATTGGCGGCCGCCTCCGGGGGCGCGTCAGCCGGTGAGGCGGGCTCCCCGCGCCCCTGCTGTCATGGCCGATGCGTTTCCCCGCCCGTCAGCGGGCGCGGCACGCCGGTCGTCATGGGCAGGCTGAGCGGCAGGCCGCGGGTTGAGCGGATGGCGAGATAGGCGAAACATTCGGCTTCGAGCAAATCGCCCCTCCAGCCCACGGATTCCACGGGCTCAACCGGCACGCCGAGCCGCTCCGTCAACCCTGCCATGATGGTGCGGTTATGCCGCCCGCCACCCGTGACGAGCCAGCGCTTCGGCCGTTTCGGCAGATGGCGCTGGACCGCGACCGTCGCCTCGATGGTGAAGGCGGTGAGCGTGGCGATGATATTGACCGGCAAAAGCGGGTTCACCGCCTCCGCGCGGGCGTGGAAATCCATGCGGTCGAGCGATTTCGGCGGCGGCAGCGCGAAGAAGGGATTGTCCATCAGGGTCGCAAGCACCCCGGAATCGATATTGCCGAGCCTTGCCATCTCGCCGTCCTTGTCGAAGGGCTTGTGGAAGAGCTGGCGCATGCGATCATCGATCAGCGCAGAGGCCGGGCCCGTGTCGCAGGCCATGATGATCGGGCCATCAAGATAGGTGATATTCGCGACACCGCCCAGATTGAGCACGATGAGCGGTTGTTCGAGCGTTCTCGCCAGGGCGGCATGGTAGAGCGGCACCAGCGGCGCACCTTGCCCGCCGAGGCGCACATCGGCATGGCGGAAACGGTTCACCACCGGCATGCGCAGGAATTTCGCGAGGCGTGGCCCATCGCCCAATTGCCGGGTGAAGCGCTTCTCCGGCCTGTGCCAAATGGTCTGGCCGTGAAGGCCGACGAAATCCGCGCGGGAGATGCGGAAATCGCGTTGAAACTGGCGTATGGCCTGCCCGAAGGCATCGGTGACTGCGTTTTCGAGTTCCGTCAGCGGATCGGTTTCGGCGATCTGCGGGTTCTCCAGCACTTTGAGCAGCTTCGCTTTCAAGTCGGCCGGATAGGGGTAGGATCGCCCGGCCATGCGCTCGACATAGTTCTCGCCATCCGTAAGCAAGAGGGCAAGGTCGATCGCATCCATCGAGGTGCCGCTGATCGCACCGATCGCCACGAGAGGCTTCTGCATCGGGTTCTCCGAGATTGCCGCGAACAACGCTTCCGCTTATCGGGAATGCAGAGATAAGTCAGCACCGGTTTTCAGGAGGTTTCCGCATGTCGCTTCTTGTCGCCATTCGCGGCTGGTCGCCGGATCCCTGGGTGGCGCGGTTTCGCGCGGCGGCGGCGCCCCGCCCGGTGATCGACGCACGCGAGGCCTTCGATCCTGCCGCGATCCGCTACGCGGCGGTGTGGAAGCCGGAGCCGGGCCAGCTCGCGCGCCTGCCCAACCTCCGGGCGATCTTCAATCTCGGTGCGGGGGTGGATGCGCTGCTTGGTGACAGAACCCTGCCGGATGTGCCGCTCTGCCGGATCGTGAACCCCGATCTCACCGCGCGGATGACCGAATATGTTGTGCTGCAATGCCTGATGCATCTGCGGCAGGTCGAGGCCTATCGTCGGCTGCAGGCCAGGGCGCGCTGGGAGCCCATCGACCAGCCGGCCGCGACCGAGGTGCGCGTCGGCATCATGGGCATGGGCGTGCTGGGGCGGGATTCGGCGGAGGTGCTGAGGCGAATCGGCTTTCGCGTCGCGGGCTGGAGTCGCGCGCCAAAGACAGTGCCGGGGGTGGATAGCTTCGCCGGCGAAGCTGAGCTCGGCGCTTTTCTTGCGCGCACGGATATCCTCGTCGTGCTGCTCCCGCTGACGCCGGAGACGCGCGGCATCCTGAATGGCGGCCTCTTCGCCAGGCTTGCGCGCGACGGCGTGCTCGGAGGGCCGATTCTGATCAATGCCGGGCGCGGCGACTTGCAGGTCGATGCGCATATCCTCGCCGCGCTGGAGGATGGCACGCTGAAAGCCGCGAGCCTCGATGTGTTCGAAACCGAACCGCTTCCCGCCGCTTCGCCGCTCTGGAAACACCCGAAAGTGATCCTCACCCCGCATGTCGCCGCGGATTCCACCCCGGAGGCGCTGGTGGAGGTGGTGCTCGCCAATATCGCGCTGCATGAGCGCGAGGGGCGACTGAACGATATGGTCGATCGCCAGACGGGGTATTGAGGAAGGCTGCGGAGCTTCCGGCCTCGGGAGCGTGGCGACCAATCGCGCGGAGCCCCGCTGGCGCGCATGATCGAGCGGTGTGCCTGCCTCGATCAGCCGGCTCGCATTTTCTTCACGCGAACCGGCACCCATCCCCGCCTTCGCGGGGACATGCTTCGCTTGAAAATGTTTTGTCTCTTTCTTTTTCGCATTTTCTTCACGCGAACCGGTACCCACTTCGCTTGAAAATGCTTTGGTGTTCAGATGACGATTGTGAGCGCCTTTGCCGCGCGCGTCACGGCCGTATAAAGCCAGCGCGCGCGATGTTCGCGGAAGGCGAAGCTCTCGTCGAACAGCACAACACGGTCCCATTGGGACCCTTGCGCCTTGTGCACCGTGAGCGCGTAGCCATAGTCGAATTCATCGGTATGCCGGCGGATCTCCCAGGGGATTTCCTCGGCCTTGCCCTCGAACATGGCGGTGAGCACGGCGACCTTCACGCTCGGCCCCGTGCCTTCATCCGGTGCGACGCGCAGCTGGATGAGATCGCCGCGCCGTTCGTTCGCGAGCTTCACGGTCCAGGTCGAACCGTTGAGCAGGCCCTTCTGGCGGTTGTTCCTGAGGCAGACGAGCTTCTCCTCCTTCGCAGGCATGGTGTCGGTGAAGCCGCGCAATTCGCGGATCCGCATGTTGTAGCGACGCCGCGTTTCGTTGCGGCCCACGAGCACCTGATCCGCCGCGAGGATCGCCCCGGCATTGATCTCCGACCGCCCGATGACCCGGCTTTCGCCGAAATCCCCCATCGGCAGGCTCTCGCCCCCGCGCGCGAGCATGGAGAGGCGGATAATGGGGTTGTCGACCGCCTGCCGATGCACTTCCGTCAGCATGATGTCGGGCTCCGCCTCGGTGAAGAAGCCGCCCCCCTTCACGGGGGGAAGCTGGGCCGGATCACCCAGCACCAGCACCGGCACGCCGAAGCTCATCAGGTCGTTGCCGAGTTCCTGATCCACCATCGAGCATTCATCGATGATGACGAGGCTCGCCTTCTTCACATCCGAGGAGCGGTTGAGGATGAAGGTCGGCTCCTCGGTTTTGGTTTCCCGCGCGCGGTAGATGAGGGAGTGGAGCGTCTGGGCTTCGCCGCAGCCCTTGTCGCGCATCACCGCGGCTGCCTTGCCGGTGAAGGCCGCGAAGAGCACATCGCCGTCGATATCCTGCGCAATGTGCTTGGCCAGCGTGGTCTTTCCGGTTCCGGCATAACCGAACAGGCGGAAGAGCGGCGCCCCGCGCCCCTTGCGCGCCGCCTTGTGCCATTCGGAAATCGCCTGAAGGGCGCGATCCTGCTGCGGAGAGAATTCCATGAGGGTGAGGGATAGCGGCTCGGGCTGATTCTCGCCACCGGTTGCGATGCTGCGTGCAACGCGGTTACATCAGACCATGATGAACGCATTGCCGCCGCCCTTCAGCCTCAACCGCCGCGTGCTCGCGGTGGATGCGCCTCCCATTCCCGAGGCGCAGGCCTGGAAGCAGCTTTATTCCGGCGATGCCGGGCCGATGATCGATCTGTCGCAGGCGGTGCCTTCCACGCCGCCGCCGGCCTCCATGCTGGAAGCTCTGGGGCGTGCGGCGGCGCAGGGCGATACCAGCCGATACGGCCCCATTCTCGGCGATGCGGTGCTGCGTGCGGCCCATGCGGCCGAGACGAGCCGCCTCTATGGTGCGCCGATCCGCGAGGCGCAGGTGGCGATCACCGCCGGCTGCAACCAGGCCTTCGTGACCGTGATGATGGCTTTGGCCGGCACGGGTGACCGCGTAATCCTCCCGACACCATGGTATTTCAACCACCGCATGACCCTCGACATGCTGGGCATCGAGGTCGATATCCTGCCCGCGCGGCCCGAGGCCGGCTTCGTGCCGGATGTCGCGGAGGCCGCCGGGCTGATCACGCCATCGACCCGCGCGATCATCCTCGTTTCGCCGAATAATCCCACCGGTGCGATCTATCCGCCCAGCGTCATCGAGGCCTTCGCGACGCTCTGCCGCAAGAAGGGCATTGCGCTGGTGCTGGATGAGACCTACCGGGATTTCCTGCCGCCTGGCAGCGCGCCGCATCGCGTCTTTCAGGATGAATGCTGGGGCGAGACGCTGATTTCGCTCTATTCCTTCTCGAAGGCCCATGCGATTCCCGGCCATCGACTCGGCGCCATCCTCGCCGGCGAGCCGGTGATCACCGAGATCGCAAAACTGCTGGATTGCCTCCAGATCTGCCCTGCCCGCACGGCACAGGGCGTCGTCGCCCAGGCGATCGAGGACGAGCGCGCCTGGCGCGAAGCGCAGGCGGTGGAACTTGCGCGGCGGGCCTTGGCCACGCGCGAAGCTTTCGCGAGCCTCAATGGCTGGCAGTTGCATTCCGCCGGGGCCTATTTCGCCTATGTCGCGCATCCCTGGCCGGATCGCAGCGCGGCCGAGGTTGCGCGAAGGCTCGCGCTGGAAGCCGGCGTGCTCGCGCTTCCCGGCCCCTATTTCGGCACGGGGCAGGAGGGCTATCTGCGCTTTGCCTTCGCGAATGTCGGAACCGAGACCCTGCGGACCCTGCCGGAACGCCTGCGCCTCCTGGCCTGATCCGACGTTTCTCCGCAATCTCTTGCATCCCCCGGCCCTGTAAGGCTATTCCGCGCGGGACCGGCGCGATGGATCGCGCGCCGCGCCTGCTCGTCCGAGGTTTTTCCGATGAAATTCACGCTCTCCTGGCTCAAGGATCACCTTGAAACGGATGCGACGCTCGACCGGATCGTCGAGACGCTGACCCGCATCGGCCTCGAGGTCGAGCATGTGGATGATCCGGGCAAGAAACTTGGCGGTTTCACGATTGCCTATGTTGTTTCCGCCGTGCAGCATCCCAATGCCGATCGCCTGCGCGTCTGCATGGTCGATACGGGCTCGGGTGAACCGGTTCAGGTGGTCTGCGGCGCACCCAATGCGCGCACCGGCATGAAGAGCGTCTTCTCTCCGCCGGGCACCTATATTCCCGGCAAGGACATCACCCTCGGCAAGGGCGTGATCCGCGGCGTGGAATCCCTCGGCATGCTCTGCTCGGCGGCGGAACTCCAGATTTCCGAGGACCATGACGGCATCATCGATCTGCCGGAGGATGCGCCGGTAGGACGCGTCTATGCCGAATGGGCGGGCCTCTCCGATCCGGTCATTGAGATCAACCTGACACCCAACCGCCCGGATGCGACCGGCGTGCATGGCATCGCGCGCGATCTCGCCGCGGCCGGCCTCGGGCGCTTGAAGGACCCGACCCCGCACCAGGTGCGCGGGCAGGGCGCCTGCCCGGTGGACGTGGAATTGGCACTCGCGCATCAGGATCGGGCTTTGTGCCCGGCTTTCGCGCTTCGTCTCGTGCGCGGCGTGAAGAACGGCTCCTCGCCGGAATGGATGCAGAAGCGCCTGCGCGCCATCGGCCTCAGGCCCATCAACACGCTGGTGGACATCACGAACTACATCACTTTCGATCGCGGTCGCCCGCTGCATGTGTTCGATGCGAGGAAAGTGGCGGGCAAGCTCGTGGTGCGCCGCGCGAAGGAGGGCGAGAGCCTTGTCGCGCTCGATGGCAGGACCTATGATCTTGATCCCTCCATCGTGGTGATCGCGGATGATCATGGCGTGGAATCGCTCGCCGGAATCATGGGGGGCGAGGCCTCGGGCTGCGACGGGAACACCACCGATGTGCTGGTGGAGAGCGCGCTCTGGTCACCGTTGAACATCGCGCAGACGGGCCGCAAGCTGGGGAGCATCACCGATGCACGCTACCGCTTCGAGCGCGGCGTGGACCCGGCCCAAACCGTGCCGGGCTGCGAACTCGCGACGCGGATGATCGTCGATCTTTGCGGCGGCGAAGCCAGCGAGATCACCCTTGCGGGCGAGGTTCCCTCCGGCGAGAAGATCATCGAATTTCCGCTTGCCGAACAGAAGCGCCTCACGGGTCTCGAAGTGCCGATGACCGAGATGCGTGTCATCCTCGAGAAGCTCGGCTTCTGGATGTCCGGCTCCGCGCCGGTCGCGAAGGTTGCCGTGCCGAGCTGGCGTCCCGATATCGAGGGCAAGGCCGATATCGTCGAGGAGATCACCCGCATCGTCGGGCTTGATTCCGTGCCGCTCAAGGCCATCCGCCGCGTGGATGAGGTGCACAGGCCGGTGCTGACCCTGCTACAGGCGCGCAGCCGGACGGCGCGGCGCGCGCTTGCCATTCGCGGGCTTGTGGAGGCGGTCACCTGGTCCTTCATTTCCGAGGCGCAGGCGAAGCTGATGGGCGGGGGCAAGCCGGAACTGAAGCTCGCGAACCCGATCGCGGCGGACCTCTCCGATATGCGTCCGAGCCTGCTGCCGGGCCTGCTCGCGGCGGCCCAGCGCAACGCGGATCGCGGCTATCCGGATGTCGCCTTGTTCGAAGTGGGCCAGATTTTCCTTGGCGCGGGCGAGAACGACCAGCGCATCGCGGCTGCCGGCCTGCGGCGCGGCCTCGCGGCCGCTTCCGGCACCGGCCGCCACTGGTCGGGCTCGCCGGAAGCCTCGCTGGATGATGTGAAGGCCGATGTGATGGCCCTGCTGGCGGCGCTGAACATCCCCACGGGTGGCCTGCAGGTGAAGGCCGGCGGCCCCTCTTTCCTGCATCCCGGACGCTCGGCGACCCTCGGCTTCGGGCCGAACCTCATCGGCTGCTTCGGCGAAATCCATCCGCGCGCGGCGGAATCGCTGGGTGTCGAGCCGCGCGCCGTGGTGTTCGAGATCAGCCTCGATGCACTGCCCGCGCCCAAGAAGAAGCCCACCAGGGCCAAGGCGAAACTCGAGCTTTCGGCGCTGCAACCGGTCAGCCGTGATTTCGCCTTTCTTGTCGATCAGACGATCGAGGCCGAGATGATTCTCAAGATCGCCCGCGGGCTTGATCGTGCGTTGGTTTCCGATGTCTCGATCTTCGACCGCTATGCAGGCAAGGGAATCGAGCCGGGCAAGGTCTCGCTCGGCCTCGCGGTGACATTGCAGCCGCGCGACAGGACGCTGACGGATGCCGAGATCGAGGCTTTCTCGACGAAACTCGTCAGTGAAGTGCAGGCGAAGACAGGTGCGGTTCTGCGTGCCGGATTGTGAAGGGTGAATGGAATGGCTGGCAAACTGGCTTGCGCAAAACGGTTTCTGGTTGTTCTGGCGCTCGCCGGGGCGGGGCAGATATCGGGCACCAGCCTTCTCTCCGCGAGGGAGAATTGCGAGCAATTCAAAAGCCCCTTCCAGTATAATGAATGTCTCGCCCGGCAGGCGCCGGGCCATGCGGCGCGCTCATCGCGCATCAACGGCACGGGCGGCGCCGATCCCGAGGCCACCGTTCCCGCCCGCCGGCGCCATGCCGGCGCGGGCACCGAGGCGCGCTCCGGCGTGGCCCTCCAACGCCATCCAAGCGGCCGGGTTCGTGCGGTGATCGATCCGTGGTCGGGCGCGCGCAATGTCACCGCCGGCAAGACCCGCCGGCGCTGATCTCTTGGAGCATTTTCCGAAGAACCGGCATCCACTTCTTCGAAAAAATGCTCTTATCTTATTATTATCGCATGATTTTCTTATTATTATCGCATGCTTTTTTGTGAAAAATCGGATTCCACTTTTTCACATCATGCTCTAGTATTCAAACGTCTCGAAGCGCATATCCAGCGCATCGACCAGCAGGATTTTTCCCAGCAAGGGCGAACCGAACGGCGTGATCTGCCGGATGACCTCGATTGCCTGAAGCGAGCCGATCACCCCGCAGAGCGCGCCGAGAACCCCCGCTTCCGAGCAGGTGGGAATGGCTCCGGCCGGCGGTTTTTCCGGATAGAGATCGCGATAGCCCGGCCAATTCGTGCCATTCGGGCGCGTATCGAAGGGGCGGAGCGTGGTGAGAGAGCCGTGCATCTCGTTCACGGCGGCTGTCACCAGAGGTTTCTTCGCCGCGGCGCAGGCATCGGCTAGCAGGTAGCGGGTGTCGAAATTGTCCGAACCATCGGCGATCGCGTCGTAATCGGCAACAAGCGCCGCCGCATTCTCCGCCGTGAGCCGCATCGCATGCGGCACCACGCGGATCGCCGGGTCGAGCGCCGCGACGGCCGCACCCGCGCTCTCCACCTTCGGCCGATCAAGATCCGCCACGGCATGGATCACCTGCCTTTGCAGGTTCGAGAGCGATACCGTGTCATCATCCACGATTCCGAGCGTGCCCACTCCCGCCGCCGCGAGATAGAGCAGCAGCGGCGAGCCAAGCCCGCCCGCGCCCACGACGAGAACCTTCGCGGCGCGCAGCCGCTGCTGGCCCGGCCCGCCGATATGGCGCAGCACGATATGGCGGGCGAAACGGGTCAATTCATCAGGGGTGAGCATCGATCCATCAAAAGAATAGGCGTGGTTTCAGGCCTTTTCGCCTGTCTCGGCCGTTGCCACGGTCCGCATAACTTTTATAGAAGCGCGCATCCTCCTTGGGAATGCCGGGAATTGAAGGCCGGCCTCTCCCGCAGATCATCCGGGCACTCGCATGGCCAAATCCGAGATCAAGAAAGTCGTCCTCGCCTATTCGGGCGGGCTCGATACCTCCGTCATCCTCAAGTGGCTGCAGACCACCTATGCCTGCGAGGTGGTGACGTTTACCGCCGATCTCGGCCAGGGCGAGGAACTCGGCCCCGCGCGCGACAAGGCGCTGCTGCTCGGGATCAAACCCGAAAACATCTATATCGACGACCTGCGCGAGGAATTCGTTCGGGATTTCGTCTTCCCGATGTTCCGCATGAACGCGCTTTACGAAGGCCAATATCTTCTCGGCACCTCGATCGCGCGGCCGCTGATCGCCAAGCGCCAGATCGAGATCGCTCGCATGGTCGGCGCGGATGCCGTCTGCCACGGCGCCACCGGCAAGGGCAATGATCAGGTCCGCTTCGAACTCACCTATTATGCGATGGAACCCTCGATCAAGATCATCGCGCCCTGGCGCGAATGGGACCTCGGCAGCCGCACGAAGCTGATCGCCTTCGCCGAGAGCCACCAGATTCCCATCGCCAAGGACAAGTATGGCGAGGCGCCGTTCTCGGTGGATGCGAACCTGCTGCACTCCTCCTCGGAAGGCAAGGTGCTGGAAGATCCGGCCGTGGAAGCCCCCGAAATGGTCTATATGCGCACGATTGCGCCCGAGGCCGCGCCCGACAAGGCCACCACCATCACCATCGATTTCGAGAAGGGCGACGCCGTCGCCATCGATGGCGCGACGATGAGCCCCGCGACACTGCTGACGAAGCTCAACGAACTCGGCAAGGCGAACGGCATCGGTCGGCTCGACCTCGTCGAGAACCGGTTCGTCGGCATGAAATCGCGCGGCGTGTATGAAACGCCGGGCGGCACGATCCTGCATCAGGCGCATCGCGGCATCGAGAGCATCACCCTCGACCGCGAGGCGATGCATCTGAAGGAATCGCTCATGCCGCGTTATGCCGAACTCGTCTATTACGGGTTCTGGTTCACGCCGGAGCGCGAGATGATCCAGGCGCTTTGCGACAAATCCCAGGAACTCGTCACCGGTCGCGTCACCGTGAAGCTCTACAAGGGCAATGTCACGGTCATCGGCCGCGAGAGCCCCTATTCGCTCTATGACAAGGAACTCGTGACCTTCGAGGAAGGCGCGGTGGCCTATGATCACCGCGACGCGCAGGGCTTCATCCGGTTGAATGCGCTGCGACTTCGCACGCTGGAAATGCGCCGCCGGAAGGCCGGCGCCTGAAATCACCGGAACATCGGAGGCGCTGCCGCGCCTCTTCTTCTTTCCGCCCGGTTTCCCGCGCTTGACGGCGCATGGAGAAGCGTCACATTTCGCCCATGCGCAGGAAGCTGAAAACCATCGCGACCGTGCTGGTGGGCGTCGCACTCGTTGCGGCCGGAGCGGCCCTGTGGTTCCGCCCGACGGTTCTGCGTGTCGCGGCCGGGCCGATGGGTTCATCCGATGTGCGCGTGATCATCTCCTACCTTCAGGCCCTTCAGCGCGAGCGCGCGGATATCCGCTTCCGGCTGATCCTCACGGAAGGGCCGGCTGATTCGGCTGCGCGGGTGGAAACCGGCAAGGCCGATCTTGCGGTGGTGCGCTCGGACGTGGCCATGCCTGCCAAGGCCTCGACGGTCGCGATCCTGCGGCGGGATGCGGCGTTCTTCATCACCAGGCCGGGAAGCGAGATCACCGAGATCGGCGGTCTCAAGGGCAAGACGGTGGGGCTCGTGCGGTCCACGCCCGCCAATGAGCGGATGCTCTCGCAGATCCTCTACCAATACGACCTTTCCCTGCAGGATGTGACACGCGTTTCCGGCACGCCGCAGGAGATGCAGCAGCAGGTCGCCGATGGGAAATTCGATGCGCTGTTCTTCGTGACGCCGATTTCCGAGCCGCTCACGCGGCGCGCGATCCAGACCTTCCCGAAGATCGAAGGCAAACATGCCGGCCTGCTGCCGGTGGCCGAGGCCGAGGCCCTGCTGGCGGATTACCCGCAATTCGACACGGTGGAAATCCTGCGCGGCGCTTTCGGCGCCAATCCGGTGCTGCCCGAAGCGGCGGTGACCACCCTGGCTGTCACGCATCGTCTCGTGGCCGACAACAAGCTCTCCGATGCGGTTGTGGGTGAACTCACGCGTCTGCTCTTCACGCTGCGCCCGCAGATCGTGCGCGATACGCCGGCCGTGAACCAGCTTGATCTCCCTTCCACCGAAGACAAGGCAGCGCGCCTGCCCAACCATCCCGGCGCCGTCGCCTTCATCGATGGCGAGATGAAGACCTTCTTCGAGCGCTACGGGGATCACATCTATATCGGCATCATGGCCTTCTCGCTGCTCGGTTCGGCGCTGGCGGCCCTGTTCTCGGGCTTCGCGCGTCGCGCCGATCCCGTGCCCTCCGATGTGCTGATGTCGGACCTCGTGCTGGAAATCGATCGCGTGCGCGAGGCGGATCACCTTGCCTTGCTCGACATGATCGAGGACGAGGCCGACGCGACCATCGCGAGGCTGCTGCGTGCCGCCACGAAGAAGGGTGGCGACAGCGGCGAGGTGGCGGCCGTCGCCCTGCTCGTCTCGGAGCTGCGCCACACGCTCGCGCGCAAGCGGGAAACACTGCAGAGAATCGCGAAGGAGCCCCCCGCAAGGGCCGTTGCCATGCTTCCGACCGGCACATCCGGCGTTTGAGGTTGCGGCGCGGCGAGGTTTCGGGTAACGGCTCGTGCCGAACCCAAGCCTCATGTGTCTGATCGATCCTCCCGGATCTTTCTGGCCGCGCGGAAGTCTCGCGCAGCCCGCCTGCGGCGATTGCTCTTTTCCGGCCACGGCCGCAGGCGGAACATTCCATGTCGCTTCGCAACATCGCCATCATCGCGCATGTCGACCACGGCAAGACGACGCTGGTGGACAAGCTCCTCGCCCAATCGGGCGCCTTCCGCGACAACCAGCGCGTGATCGAACGCGTGATGGATTCGAATGATCTCGAGAAGGAACGCGGCATCACCATTCTGGCGAAGTGCACCTCGCTCGTCTGGAAGGATACGCGGATCAACATCGTGGATACACCCGGCCACGCCGATTTCGGCGGCGAGGTCGAGCGCATCCTGAACATGGTCGATGGCGTTGTGGTGCTGGTGGATGCTGCCGAAGGCCCGATGCCGCAGACCAAGTTCGTGGTCTCCAAGGCTTTGAAGCTTGGCCTGCGCCCCATCGTGGCGGTGAACAAGGTCGACCGCCCGGATGCCCGTGCGCAGGAAGTCATCAACGAGGTTTTCGACCTCTTCGTGGCGCTCGACGCCAATGACGAGCAGCTCGATTTCCCGATTCTCTACGGCTCGGGCCGCAATGGCTGGATGTCGAAGTCGATCGACGGCAGTGCCGAGGAAGGCCTCGCGCCGCTCTTCGACACCGTTCTGGCGCATGTGCCGGAAGCGAAGGTGGAAGAGGGTCCGTTCCGCATGATCGGCACGATCCTCGAGTCCAACCCATTCCTCGGCCGCATCATCACGGGGCGCATCACCTCGGGCTCCATCAAGCCGAACCAGCAGGTGAAGGTGCTGGCGCGCGATGGCAGCGTGATCGAGACGGGCCGCATCTCGAAGATCCTCGCCTTCCGCGGCATCGAGCGCCAGCCGATCGAAGAGGGTGTCGCGGGCGATATCGTCGCCATTGCCGGCCTTTCCAAGGGCACGGTGGCGGATACTTTCTGCGCGCCCGAAGTGACCGAAGCCATCCCCGCCCAGCCGATCGACCCGCCGACCGTGACGATGAGCTTCATCGTCAATGACAGCCCGCTTGCCGGCACCGAGGGCGACAAGGTGACGAGCCGCGTCATCCGCGACCGCCTCTTCAAGGAAGCCGAAGGCAATGTGGCGCTGCGCATCGAGGAAAGCCAGGACAAGGATTCGTTCTTCGTCTCGGGCCGCGGCGAATTGCAGCTCGCGGTGCTGATCGAAACCATGCGCCGCGAAGGTTTCGAGATCGCCGTCTCGCGTCCGCGCGTCGTCTACGAGAAGGGCCCGAACGGCGAGACGCTGGAACCCGTCGAGGAAGTCTTCATCGATGTGGATGAAGAGCATTCCGGCGTCGTCGTGCAGAAGATGTCCGAGCGCAAGGCCGAGATGATCGAGATGAAGCCTTCGGGCGGCAATCGCCTGCGCCTCGTCTTCCACGCCCCCACGCGCGGCCTGATCGGCTACCAGTCCGAACTGCTGACCGACACGCGCGGCACGGCCATCATGAACCGCATCTTCAAGGCCTATGAGCCCTACAAGGGCGAAATCGCCGGCCGCAACAATGGCGTGCTCATCGCCAACGAGCCCGGCGAGGCCGTGGCCTATGCGCTCTGGAACCTCGAAGAGCGTGGCGCAATGGTGATCGAGCCGGGCTGGAAGGTCTATCAGGGCATGATCGTGGGCATCCATACCCGCGACAACGACCTCGAAGTGAACGTGCTCAAGGGCAAGAAGCTCACCAATATCCGCACCACCTCCAAGGATGAGGCCGTGCGCCTCACGCCGCCGATCCGCATGACCCTCGAGCGCGCGCTCGCCTGGATACAGGACGACGAACTCATGGAAGTCACGCCGAAATCGATCCGTCTGCGCAAGAAGCTGCTCGATCCGAATGATCGCAAGCGCGCCGAGAAGCAGAAGGAAGCGCTCGCCGGCTGATTGCGGCCATCCACGGCTTTCTCGGGTGGCGCCCTGTCGAATCGCGCCGGCGCACCCCATAAAGGGCCTGGAGAAAGCCATGCCCGTCCGCCGCCTTGACCCCGTTCTCATCGACCAGATCGCCGCCGGCGAGGTGATCGAGCGGCCGGCGGCGGCCGTGAAGGAACTCGTCGAGAACGCCATCGATGCCGGCGCGCGCCGCATCGATGTGGTGGTGGAGAAGGGTGGCCGCCGCC
Organism: Methylobacterium sp.; assembly: GCA_020252645.1. Taxonomy (GTDB): domain Bacteria; phylum Pseudomonadota; class Alphaproteobacteria; order Rhizobiales; family Beijerinckiaceae; genus Rhabdaerophilum. The sequence goes on from JADCCN010000002.1 coordinate 100,896, forward strand.
TCATCCGCATCACGGATGACGGAAGCGGCATGGGGCCGGAGGACCTTGCGCTGGCGATCGAACGCCACGCCACCTCGAAACTGCCCGAGGGCCGGCTCGATTCCATTCGAACGCTTGGTTTTCGCGGCGAGGCCCTGCCTTCCATCGGCGCTGTGGCGCGGCTCACGATTTCTTCGCGGCCCCGCGCCGCGACCCGATCGGCGGAGGAACCTCTTCCGGAGGGGATCGGACAACGCGAAGCAGCCGGCCATCGCATTCGCGTCGACGCCGGACGCGTCGAGCCCGTGCGGCCCGCGGCCATCGCGCCGGGCACGCGCGTGGAAGTGGAGGATCTTTTTCACGCCACGCCAGCCCGGCTCAAATTCCTGAAGGGCGATCGGGCCGAGGCCATGGCCGTAAGCCAGGTGATGCGCCGCCTCGCTCTCGCCCGGGCCGATATCGCATTTTCGCTTGCCGGCGATCATATAGCCGGCTTTGATCTTGCGGCACAAACAGCGGATAATGCCGGCCTCGCCCGTCGCGTGGAAGCGCTCATCGGTACTGAATTCATGGAAAACGCGACGCGTCTGGAGGCATCGCACGATCAGATCGGCGTTTCCGGCTTTATCTCTTTGCCGACTTATCACCGGGCGACGGCGGAAGCGCAGTATTTCTTCGTGAATGGTCGCCCGGTGCGAGACCGGTTGCTGCTCGGCGCTCTGCGGGCAGCTTATGCCGATACGATCGTCTCCGGCCGCCATTCCAGCGTTGTCCTGTTCCTCGGGCTTGATCCCGAGCGTGTGGATGTGAATGTCCATCCCGGCAAGCTTGAGGTCCGCTTTCGCGACAGTGAGAGCGTGCGCAATCTGCTGGTGCGGTCCATCCGCGATGCCCTGGCGGGGGAAGGACATCGCGCCGCCAGCCGCCCGTCGGCCCTGCTCGAACGCTTCCGGGTGAACGAGCGCGCGCCGATGGCCGCCCTGCCTGGCTTGGGCTATCGCCCTCACGCTGATCCGCCGCCCGCGCCGGTGGAGGCGCCACCGCCGGTCTGGTTGCGCGGTGGCATGGCCGAGGCACAGCAGGCCTTTGGAGCAAAGGCGGACGAACCGGAAACCCTTGCCATTCCGCCCCTGGGTTTTGCTCGCGCCCAGATCGGCGAGACCTATATCCTTGCGGAAAACGCCGAAGGATTGGTTATCATCGACCAGCATGCAGCCCATGAGCGTCTCGTCTATGAGCGCCTCAAGCGTGCCCGGGCCGAGGGCGGCATCATGAGGCAGATGCTGCTGATCCCGGCGGTGGTGACGCTTGATCCCGCCGCGCGGGATCGCCTTGCTGCAGCGGCCGATCTGCTTGAAACCCTTGGCCTTGTCGTGGAAGGTTTCGGCGGCGATGCTATCCTGATCCGCGAGGTGCCTGCGGCGCTGGCGCATGTCGATGCGGGAAAACTCGCGCGGGAGACGGCGGATACCCTCGCCGAATGGGGCGGCTGCGAGGGGCTGGAGGCGCGGCTCGATCTCGTGCTCAAGAGCTTCGCCTGCCATCATTCCATCCGTGCCGGTCGCAAGCTGCGCCTCGAGGAAATGGATGCGCTGCTGCGCGAAATGGAGGCCACGCCGGCCTCCGCGCAATGCAATCACGGTCGGCCGACATCCGTGCGCCTCAGCGCCACGGATCTCGAAAGATTGTTTGGCCGCCGTTAGAGCATGCTGTGAAAAAGTGAATTCCGGTTCGCGTGAAGAAACTGGAACGAAACAGAAAGAGAGCGTCCGAGCTGATCCGGTCGGATCGGAAAATCAACAAGCATTCAGCCGGCAAAACGACTGAAGAGCAATTGGGTCTCGCCGGCCTTGCGGTGGTCCTGTTTTTCCAGCTCGACGGGCAATGCAGCTTCCCAATTCGCGCGCTCTTCCAGCACGACCATCGCGCCGGGCTTCAGCCAGCCGCCAGCGATTGCTGAATCCAGCGCGGCCTCGCCGAGGCCCCTGCCATAGGGCGGATCGCAGAAGACAAGATCGAACGGTTCGAACGGCGAAACCGGGCCCAGCCTGGTCGCATCGCGCCGGAGAATTCGCGTAACGCCGCCGAGGCCGAGCGCTTCAACATTCGCTCGTTGCAGGCCGCGCGCCTCCGCCCCGATATCGACCAGCACGGCATAGCCGGCTCCGCGCGAAATTGCCTCCAGCGCATTGGCTCCTGTGCCGGCAAACAAATCGAGCACGCGCGCCTTTCGAAGCTCGAAACCGATCCCGTGCGTGAGGATGTTGAACATGCTCTCGCGCATGCGATCGGAGGTTGGCCGGATGGTATCGGAGGACGGGCCTTTCAGGCTTCGCCCTCCCATCGCCCCGCCAACGATACGCATCGCTCAGCCCTCGCGGCGCGGCCCGCGACCCGGACCGCTGCGGCCATGCCCGCCACGGCCCGGTCCATCCCGACGCGGGCCACCGCCCTTGCCAGCGAATCCGCCGGGTTTGCCACCCCGCACAGCTCCGCGATCCTCACGGGGCGGGCCATCGTATTTCCGGCCGCGCGCGGGGCGATCGCCCTCATCGCGGGCCCGGAAGGGCCGTTCGCCGCGCGGCTTGTCGCCGAAATCGCGTTTTTCGCTGAAATCGCGTTTTCCGCGAGGAGCATCACCGCCCTCGAAACGCGGCTTGCGGAAGGGGCGCTCGCCAGCCGCCTCATCCCGCGGCGGACGAGAACGGAAGGGCCTGTCGCCTTGGGAACGGTCGCCAGAAGGCTGCTCACGGAAAGGCCGATCCCGGAAAGGCCGCTCGTTGCGGGGCGCGTCGTCCCGGTTGAAACGTCCGCGCGGACGATCCCCACCAGCCTCCTCGCGGCGCGGACGGGCCCGGCCGGGACGCTCGGCAGCCTCGCGGTGGAAGCGGCCGCGACTTTCTTCGCGATCCTCGCGCGGGCGGCGGGGGCGCTCTTCCTCCGCCAGGCGCACCACGCGTTCCACTTTCACGGCGCGGCCCTTGCGATCGGCGACATCCGCGCGCTCCACCTTCAGCGTCGGGTCCTCGCCCAACAGCGCGAGATCACGCTTTTGCGTGGGCTTGCGACGGTCGAAACGGCGCGGCCTTTCTTCGTCCTCGATCAGCGTGTCGTGCCGAATGCGGGGGCCATCGAAATAGACACCGGCTTCTTCCGCCAGTTCGGGGCCAAGCTGGTCGGCCAGCACGCGCGGGCGCACCTCGGTGGCCTGTCCTTCCTCGAGATCGCCGAGCTGGAACGGCCCGAAAGAGACACGGATCAGCCGTGAGACCTGGCATCCCAGATGCTCCAGGACGCGCTTGATCTCGCGGTTCTTTCCCTCTCGCAGGTCCATCGTCAGCCAGGCATTCTCGCCCATCTCGCGGTCGAGCGTGGCGATGATCGGACCGTAATGCACCTCGTCGAGCACGATGCCCTCGCGCAAAGTGTCGAGCTGCGCCTGGTTCACCTCGCCATGGATACGCACGCGATAGCGCCTGAGCCAGCCCGTATCGGGATGCGCAAGCACGCGCGAAAGGCCGCCATCATTGGTGAGCAGCATCAGGCCTTCGGTATTGATGTCGAGCCGGCCGACCGAGACGACGCGCGGCAGGCCGGGCGGGAGGTGATCGAAGACGGTCGGGCGACCCTCGGGGTCGTCGGCGGTTGTAACAAGGCCCCGCGGCTTGTGGTAGAGCCACAGGCGGGTGGCCTCGCGCTCCGGCAGCGGCTGGCCATCGACCGTGATCTGATCCCTGGAGGTCACGTCCAGCGCCGGGCTGGCGATCACCGCGCCATTCACGGCCACGCGTCCGGCCGCGATCCATTCCTCGGCATCGCGACGCGAGCAGAGGCCGGCACGCGCCATCACGCGGGCGATGCGCTCGCCACCCTCGGCGATGCCGGGCGTGCCCCCGGTTTTCCGGGCGGAGCGATAGCCGAGCGCATTCGTGTTGCGCGGGGCGCGTTCCGCGCGTGCAGGGGCCTCCTCGCGGCCGCGGGCCGGGCGGGCATCATCGCGATTGAAGCTTCCGGGCCGCTCGCGAAAATCGTCGCGCGGGGCGCGGTGGTCGCGGGCGCGGAAGGGCTTGTCGCCATGGGGCTTCCTGTCGCCGAAATCGCGCTTGCCACCAGAAGCGTGCCTGCCAGCAGAATCATGCCTGCCACCAGAATCGCGCTTGCCATGCGGTGCATCACCGCCCTCCAGACGCGGCTTGCGGAAAGGGCGCTCACCACCGGCCTCATCGCGCGGCGGGCGCGGACGGAACGGGCGCTCGCCACCCGCGCGCGGCGGGCGGCTGTCTCCGCCTTCGCGGGAACGGAACGGCTTCTCCCGGAAGGGGCGATCCCCCTCGGCGCGTTCGCGGCGCGGCGGACGATCCGAGAAATCGCGATCCTGCCGGTCGCGGTTGAAGCGCGGAGGATTGCTACGATCGCCGAAACCGCCGTCACGCGGCTTTCGGAAAGGGCGCTCGCCGCCGGCTTCATCGCGCGGCGGGCGCGGGCGGAAGGGGCGATCACCGCCTTCACGCGGCGGGCGACCTTCGCCAGCTTCGAAACGGGGTTTGCGGGAAGGACGATCGCCCTCGGCGCGATCCTCGCGCGGGGGCCGCGCGCGGTACGGCCTGTCACCATCCCCGGAACGCTCGCCGGGGCCTTTCGGGAAACGGGGCCGGGCGCCATCACGGGGGCCGGACCGTTCGGAGCGGAAGCTGCCGTTGCGCGGCTTGCCTCCGCGTTTTTTGTCTGTATCGCTCTTTGTCATCGTATCCTCGTATCAGAAGGCCGGGGCCTTAGCGAGGGCCGCGAAGGGCTTCTTTTCAAAGGGCTGACATGCAGCGGGAGGGCAGCTTGAGCGGTTTCGATGCAGCCTTTGCAGAGGCGAAGGCGGCAGGTTTGCGCGGCGAGGTGCCCATCGGCGCGGCCATCCTGCACGAGGGTCAGGTGATCGCGGCGGCGGGAAATCGCACGCGTCAATTCAAGGATCCCACCGCGCATGCGGAAATCCTGGCGATCCGCTTGGCCTGCGAGGCGCTCGCCTCCGAGCGGATCGGCGATTGCGATCTCTATGTCACGCTGGAGCCCTGCCCGATGTGCGCCGGCGCGATTTCCTTCGCGAGGCTGCGGCGGCTCTACTACGCGGCCAGCGACCCCAAGGGCGGGGGGGTGGAGCATGGCCCGCGCGTGTTCTCTCATGCCACCTGCCACCACGCGCCGGAGATCTATTCCGGCATCCGCCAGAGCGAGGCGGCGGAAATGCTGCGCGGGTTTTTCGCCTCGCGGCGGGCTCAGGCCTGAGGCGGCAACACGAGCGCCTTCGCGCGCTGAACAGCCTGTACGATGGTCTCGATTTCCTGCGCCATGGGCTGGGCGGCGGCGAGGATCTTGCGGGCCGAGAAGAAATCCAGCGCCGGGAAGGCCTCCACCCGCGCCTTGATGCGATAGAGCGGTGCCGGAGGCACATGGTTCTGCACCTCGATCAGCGCCGATTGCAGCAGATCGAAGGCGCGCGTCACCACTTCCACCGAACCGGGAATGGCCATGCTCTCTTCCTTGGGCGCGGCTTTCGATATGTCGATCGCCAGGATGAGATCCACCGGCGCCTGGATGGCGCGGATCGGCAGCGGATCGACCGAACCGCCATCGATGAGCACGCGGCCCTCATGCACCACCGGCCGCACGAGGCCGGGAATGGCCATCGAGGCCGCGACTGCCGGCGCGAGCGCACCCTCGCGAAAGACCACGCGCTCCATGCGATGGAGATCCGCCGCGACCACCGAGAGCGGGATATCGAGATCCTCGAAACGCTGAGGCAGGGCGGTGGGCAGGAAGCGCTCGAGGGTCGCGACGCCATCGACCAGCACCGGGTTCGTCAGTCCTTGCCGCCAGAGATCGGAGATCCGCCCCACGCGGGCCTGGAAAAGCCGCGTCATCACCTCGGTGCGGTTGCGAAATTCCCGCAGCGCATGCTGACGCAACGCCGTGCCCGAAAAGCCGGAGGCATAGGCCGCGCCGAGAATGGCGCCGATGGAGGTGCCGGCGATTTCCGCCGGGCGGATGCCCAGCCGGTCGAAGGCCTCGAACGCAACGATATGCGCAAGGCCCCGCGCCCCGCCGCTGCCAAGCACCAGCCCGATGCGCGGCTTCGCCTCGCTCATGCGAGGAACGCCTGCAGCGCGCGCAAGGTCGCCTCGGGATTTTCTTCCGCAACGAAATGCCCGGCAAGGATGGGTTCGCCGGTGATGTCCGGTACGAGCGGCTTCCACGCCTCCAGCGGCGAGGGGCCCTTGCCGGGCAGGCCGGCATTGCCCCAGAGCGCGAGCGTGGGACAGCGAATGGCATCCCCCGCCTGAAGGCTGGCGCGGTCATGGGCATCATCGATGGTCGCGCCGGCGCGATAATCCTCGCAGGTCGCATGGATGCGGGAGGGCTCATTGAAGAAGGCGTGGTAATGGTTCAGCGCGCGACGGTCGAAAGCGGAAAGGTCGCCGCTCGCAGACCATTTCGCGAGGCAGGAATCCTGCCAGGCGATGGGGTCCTTGCCGATTTCCTGCTCCGGTTTCGGCGCGGGCTCGGCGAGGAAGGGCCAATGCGGATAGCTCGTCGCACCCGCGCGGATGCGATCCCATACCGCACAGGTCGGGATGATGTCGAGCAGCGCAAGCTTCTCCACCCGTCCCGGGTGATCCAGCGCGAAACGATAGGAGACGCGCGCCCCGCGATCATGTCCCACGAGGCGGAAGGTCGCGAAGCCGAATTCCTCGGCGATGGCGAGAATGTCCGCCCCCATCGCGCGCTTCGAATAGCCGCTGCCCGCTTCGCTGCCGCGCACGACGGACGACCAGCCATAGCCCCGCAGATCGAACACGATCACGCGGAAATGCCGTGCGAGTTCCGGCGCGATTTTGTGCCACATCACATGCGTCTGAGGGTAGCCATGCACGAGGATCAGCGGCTCGCCGCTGCCCCCGGCGCGGGCGAAGACATGCCCGTTCGGCGTGCCGACATAATGGCTTGAGAAGCCCGAAAAGAGTTCCGCGAGATCGCTCATTCCCTCACCCCGTCAGATGCGCGAGGCCTTTCGCGCCGATATCCGAGCGGCAGAAGCCATCCGGCCAATCGACCTTCGCCACCGCATCATAGGCGCGCTTACGCGCTTCGGGGAGGTCCTTTCCCGTCGCACAGATCGTAAGCACGCGACCCCCGGCGGAAACCGGTTTCCCATCAAGGAGCCTGGTGCCGGCATGGAACACGGTCGCGCCGGGCATCGCGGCGGCCGCTTCCAGCCCCCCGATGGGCGTCCCCGTGGAGTAGCTGCCGGGATAGCCCTTCGCGGCCATCACCACGCCCACGGCGCTTTCCGGCTTGAAACGGGCTGTCACACCGGCAAGCGACCCGCGGGCGACGGCATCGAGGATCGGCAACACATCGTCCTCAAGGCGCAGCATCAGCACCTGGCATTCGGGATCGCCGAAGCGGCAGTTGAACTCGATGAGCTTCGGCCCGGTTGCCGTGATCATCAGCCCCGCGAAGAGGATGCCGCGATAGGGCATGCCGCGAGCCACCATCTCGCGGGCCACGGGCCTCACGATCTCGTCGAGCGCGCGCTGCTCCATTGCGGCCGTGAAGACCTGCGGCGGCGAAGAGACGCCCATGCCGCCCGTATTCGGTCCCTTGTCGCCATCCAGCGCGCGCTTGTGATCCTGCGCCGCGCCGAAAGGCAGCACGGTTTCGCCATCGACAAGGCAGAAATAGCTCACTTCCTCGCCGATGAGGCATTCCTCGATGACGACGCGCGCGGCGGGCTCGCTGGCATAAAGCGTTTCGAGCGCGTCCACCGCTTCACCGATCGTCTCGGCGACGGTGACGCCCTTGCCGGCCATCAGGCCATCATATTTCACGACGATCGGCGCGCCCTGCTCGCGCACATGGGAAACCGCCGGGGCGAGGCTCGTGAAGGTGCGATAGGCCGCCGTCGGCGCGTTCGCGGCCACGGCCACGGATTTCGTGAAATCCTTCGAGCCCTCAAGCTGCGCTGCCGCCTTCGATGGCCCAAAGACGCGCATATCCGCGGCGATGAGCACGTCCGCCAGCCCGGCGACCAGTGGCGCTTCCGGGCCGACGACCACGAGGTCGATCCTGTTTTCCTGTCCGAAGGCGATGATGCCCGCATGGTCATCGAGCCTCAGCGGCACGAGTGTGCCGAGTGCCGCCATGCCGGGATTGCCGGGGCCGATGAAGAGCTTATCGCAAAGCCGGCTCCGGGCGATGGCCCAGGCCAGGGCATGTTCGCGCCCGCCGCTCCCCAGCAACAGAACCCGCATCGTCAAACCCTTTCGCTGTGGCCAATCGCCGGCTGCTGTAGCATCCGGGCGGCGCAATCTCTACACTCCGGATCGCATGACGGATCTTCTCACCAACGCTCCGGAATACTCGGTTTCCGATCTCGCCGGAGCCCTCAAACGCACCATCGAGGATGCCTTCGGACAGGTGCGCCTGCGCGGCGAAATCTCGGGCTATCGCGGCCCGCATTCGAGTGGGCATGTCTATTTCTCGATCAAGGACCAGAACGCCAGGATCGACGCGGTGATCTGGAAAGGCGTCTTCGGCAAGCTGAAATTCCGGCCTGAAGAGGGGCTGGAGGTGATCGCCACGGGTCGCATCACCACTTTTCCGGGCAAATCGACTTACCAGATCGTGGTGGAAGCGATCGAGCCGGCGGGTGTCGGCGCGCTCATGGCTTTGCTGGAGGAGCGCCGCCGCAAGCTCGCGGCGGAGGGGCTGTTCGAGGCCGCGCGCAAGCAGCTCCTGCCCTTCCTGCCGCAGGTCATCGGCATCGTGACCTCGCCCACGGGCGCGGTGATTCGCGACATGATCCACCGGCTGACGGATCGTTTTCCCCGAAAGGTCATTCTCTGGCCCGTGCGCGTGCAGGGCGATGGCTCGGCGGAAGAAGTCGCCGCCGCGATCCGGGGTTTCAATGAAATCGAACCGGGCGGTCGCATCCCGCGACCCGACGTGCTGATCGTCGCGCGCGGCGGTGGTTCCCTTGAAGACCTCTGGAGCTTCAACGAGGAAATCGTGGTGCGCGCGGCAGCGATGAGCGAAATCCCGCTCGTTTCGGCCATCGGCCACGAGACGGATTGGACGCTGCTCGATCAGGTCGCGGATGTCCGCGCGCCCACGCCGACGGCTGCCGCCGAGATGGTGGTGCCCGTGCGGGCCGATCTGCTCCACGCTGTGCGTGATCGCGGCTCTCGCCTCACAGGGCAGGTGCTTCGGCTGAAGGATCGCGCCCGGCGCGACCTTGCGGGCTTGCTGCGCGCCTTGCCGGATGCGCAGAGGCTCATCGAGACACCGCGCCAGCGGCTCGACCTTGCGATCCTGAAGCGCGATCGGGCGCGCGAGACGATGGCCGGCAAGCGCCAGCTCGCGCTTTCCACGCTCGCGCGGCGCCTCTCGGCGCAGAAGCCCGAGGCGCGTCTCGCCCGCCAGCGCGAGCGGCTTGATGGCCTGAAGCGTCGCCTACCGGAAGTTCTCGCGCGCCAGCAGCAGCGCTTGAAGGAGCGGCGCGTGCAGCTTTCGGAGCGCCTTGCCCGCGCCTTCGCGAGCCGCATCGGGCAATCGCGGAAGGAAGCCGCGCAGGGGAAGGCTCGGCTTGAGACGCTGGCCCAGCGCCTTGATCGCGCGCCGAAGATGGCATGGAGACCGAAATACGATCAGCTTGCAAAAGCCGAACAAATGCTCGGCGCTCTCAGCTACCAGAAGGTCCTCGCGCGTGGCTTCGCCGTGGTGTTCGACGAGGCGGGCAAGGCGGTTCCCAGCCGGGCGCGCGCAACCCGTGCCACGCGCCTCACGCTGGAATTCGCCGATGGCCGCATCGATGCCCTGCCGGCGGAGGGCGAGGCGCTGAAACCCGCCCCGCGCCTGGCGAAACCGGCCAGGCCGGGCGGTGGCGGGCAAGGCAGCCTTTTCTGATATCGCCGGATGGTGACTTGAAAAACGGGCCCGAAACCAAGTAGGAACAGGCCGGTCAGGAGCCCGCCATGCTGCGTCCCCCCGCGCTCGGCACAGAAGCCGTGCTCGAATATTCGAACAGTGACTACCGGATCATCCGGCAGGGCACGTTCGTGCGTTGCGGCGTGACCGGCAATCCCATCCAGCTCGATGACCTGTGCTACTGGAGCGCGGAGCGGCAGGAGGCCTATTCGAGCCCCGAGGCCGTGCTGACGCGTCTGCGCGAGGAATCGACCACGCGATAGATCGCGGCCATCAGCTCGTCCGGCAAGGGCACCGAGATCGGCAGCACCATTGCCGCCTCCCTCAGCTTTTCCCGCGCCGGGCCGCCGGCAAGGCGCATCGCATCCTTCTCGGTGGTGACGGGCGTGGCGCCCAGTTTCCCGGCCTCCGAAAGCAAGGCCGAAGCCTCGCTTTCCGTGAAGGCGTGGTGATCGGGGAAGGCGCGCAGGCGGACGATTTCCGTGCCGATCTCCCGCAGCGTTTCTGCGAATTTCTCCGGCCGGCCGATGCCGCAGAAGGCGAGCACGCGCTTCTTTCGCAAAGCTTCCGCGATGCGCGGATCAGCCGCGACGATGGCGCTGGCGAAAATCGGCCTCCCGCGCAATTCCACCGCGATATCGTGCCGATCCGCGCCAATCATCAGCACGGCATCGGTCTGCGCGAGCATGGGCCCGACCGGCGCGCGCAAGGGGCCGGCCGGCAGGCAGAAACCATTGCCGAAACCTGCGCCGCCATCGACCACCACGAGGGTGAAATCCTTCGCAAGATGCGGGTTATGCAGCGCATCATCGAGCACCAGCACGCTCGCTCCCTGTTCGAGGGCCATTCTTGCCCCCGCACGGCGATCCCGCGCGATGATGACCGGGCCTTGCCTCGCGAGCATCAGCGGTTCATCGCCGACCATCGCGGCGGTATCGCGCGAAGGCTCCACGCGATGGGGCCCGCGAAGGCTGCCGCCATAGCCGCGCGAGAGGATGAAGGGTCTCTCCCCGCGCGCAGCCAACGCCTCGGAGAGGGCGCGCGTCACCGGCGTCTTGCCCGCCCCGCCCGCCGTGAAATTGCCGATGGCGATTACGGGAATCGCGACCGGCTCGCCGGGTTGTGCCAGCCTCGCCAGGGTGATGCGCCCGTAGAGCCAGCCCAGCGGCGCGAGCAGCCACGCGGCAAGCCGGTTCCCCTCTGCCTGCCAGAAGGCCGGGGCGCGCATCAGGCGCGCTCCAGCCACGGGAGAAGCGCCTCGATCGTTCGCTTCAGCGCGCCTTCGTGTCGCGCGACGGCCTCGCGGCCGCGGGTCGCGAGCTGCGCGCGCGCCTCGGCATCGGTGAGAAGCGCCAGAACCTGGCGTTGCAGCCTTTCGGCATCCGGCGCGATCACCGCGCCGCGCGCGGCGGCGAGATCGGCATAGATGTCGCGGAAATTCGCGACATGCGGGCCGGAGATGACCGGGCAATCGAGCTTGATCGGCTCGATGGGGTTATGCCCCCCGTGTTCCACCAGCGAGCCGCCCATCAGCGCGAGCGTGGAGAGCGAGAACAGGAGCCCCAGTTCGCCGAGAGTATCCGCGAGGTAGAAGGCGTGGCCGGCTTGCGGTTCTTCCCCGAGGCTGCGGCGGGCGCTCGCGGCACCCTCGCCCGCGAGAAGCGCGGCAATCGCCTCGCCCCGCTGCGGGTGACGCGGCGCGATGATGGTGAGGAGATCCGGCAAGGCGGGCGCGAGGCTTTTCGCCAGCGCGATGATCTGCTCTTCCTCGCCGGGATGCGTGGAGGCCGCGAGCAGAACCGGCCGCGTGCCGATGGCGGCCGCAAGCGTGGCGCGGGCGCCTTCATCCACCGGCAGCGGCGGCACATCGAATTTCAGGTTGCCGGGCGAGGAGGCCGGCGCGCCCAGGGAACGGAAGCGCTGCGCATCGGCATCGGATTGGCCCGTAAGCAACGCGAGCGGCGCGAGAAGCGGGCGCGACAGCGAGGGCAGGCGCGACCAGCGCCGGAATGAGCGATCCGACATCCGCCCGTTGACGATGCCGACGGGCACGGCGCGCTGATGCGCCTCCATGATCAGGTTCGGCCAGATCTCGCTTTCGCAGAAGAGCGCGAGATCCGGCCGCCAATGATCGAAGAATCGCGCGACCGGTCCCGGCAGGTCGACCGGCACGAATTGATGCATCGCGCCTTTCGGCAGGCGCTGCGCCGCAAGCGTCGCGGAGGTCACCGTGCCGGTCGTGAGAAGAACATTGCCATGCTCGGCCAGGGCAGGCACGAGCGGGAGGATCGACATCGTCTCGCCCAGGCTCGCCGCATGCAGCCAGATGAGCCGACCAGCGGGACGCGGCAGGCCGGCTCTCCCGAATCGCTCGCCGATGCGCGCGGGGTCTTCCTTGCCGCGCTTCAGCCGGGTGCGAAACAGCAGCGGCAGGGCCGGCGCCACGGCATGCGAGGCCAGCCGGTAGAGCACGAGGGGCAGGGTGCGCCCGTTCATGCCTGCGCCTCCGCCGCCTTGGCCGCGCGGGCCAATGCCACGCTCTCGCGGCTGCGACCGGGATCGGCGGAACCGAGCGCCGCATAGGCCTGCGCATAGGCCATGTCCAGGGCGATTTCCACTGCGCGACGGCAAGCCTCGCGCCGGGCGGCATCGGCCTCCTGCGGAACGAAGATCGGCTCGCCGATGACAAGGGCCGTGCGTCCGAAGGGCAGCCCGATGCTCGCGGCATCCCAGGATTTCAGGTCGATCCGCCGCGAGCAGACGGTCGCGACCGGCAGGATGGGCCGACCGGACAAGGCGGCCAGCGCAATGATGCCTTCGCCCGCGACGCGGCTGACCTTCGGCACATCGGCGGTCATGGAAACGTGATCGCCCGCTTCGAGCAGGACGAGCAACTGCCGCAGGGCCTGGATGCCGCCGCGCTTGCGCACCTGATCGGAGCGCTGTGCGCCCGAGCCGCGCACCACGAACATGCCGAGTTTTTCGGCGGCAATCGCGTTGATCGCCCCGTCGCCATGGCGGGAGATCATCACGTGGATGCGATCCTGCGGGCGCAGGCCGAAGGTCTGCATGAAATGCTGGCCATGCCACATGGTGATGATGACCGGGCCATCTTCCAGCCGGGCATGGCCATCGGCGGGAATCACCGTCATGGGGCTCGTACGCTGCACGAAACGCAGATAGCCCGCCAGCAGCGAGCCGAGGAAACGCTGGACAGCTTCGCTCCGCCCGATCGTCTTCAGCATGGCCGGACCATCGATCGGAAGAGGCTCGACCGCCTCATCGCATCACGCATCGGGATCGAGCAGGCGGTGCAGATGCACCACGAAATAGCGCATCTGGGCGTTATCGACCGTGGCTTGCGCCTTCGCCTTCCAGGCGGCATGTGCGCTTCTGTAGTTTGGATAGACCCCGACGATGTCGAGCTTCGAAAGGTCCTTGAAGGTCGTGCTGTCGAGATCGGTCAGTTCGCCGCCGAAAACGAGGTGGAGCAACTGCGGTTCGGCATTCGGCGCGGTCATCAGGGCAACTCCCGGTGCGGCAGGCCGGAAGAGCCGAGGCCCCGGCCGCTTGTGATCAGCCGCGTTTCGCCGCAGAAAGGCTGCCCGTCAAGAGCGAAGGCATCACCCGGTCGAGCAAGCCACGGCTTCCCGCCAGCAAGGCCGGGTGTTCATCGCCCCTCAGCGTGTAGAGCGGCGGCCGGCCGTCAGGCCGGAGCAAGGCGCCCCCCGCCTCCTCCAGGATGCACTGCGCGGCCACGATATCCCAATCATGCGCGCCGGGCCGGGCGAGAGCGAGATCGAGATCGCCCGAAAGCGGCCGGACCAGGCGATGCGCGAGCGCGGCGATGTTCGGCATGCCCTCGATGGCGAGGCCGCTCTCGCGCGCGATGATTTCGAACACGCCGCGCGGGCCGGCGGCACGGATGGGCGAGGCCTGCTCGGAAACGAGCATCACGGGTTGACCCTGATGGCGCGCGCCGCCGCCGCGATGGGCCGCGAACATCGCACCGCGCGCCGGAACATGCAGCAGGCCGATCACCGGCTCGCTGCCCGCGAGCACACCCAGGGCAATGCACCAGTCATCCCGCCCCTCCATGAAGGAGCGCGTGCCATCGATCGGGTCGATCACGATGGTAAGGCCATCCTCCGGCCCATCCCAGGCCTCGGGCCGCTCTTCCGAATGATAGCGCAAGGGGCCGAAGCCGTCCCGGCCGAGCCCGGCAACGGCATCCGCGATCAGCGCATCCACCGCAAGATCGGCGCTGGTGACAGGTGAGGTGCCCTTCCAGTCGATCCGGGCGCGGGTGCGCTCGCCGGGGCGCCAATCCGCGAGCGCGCGGCGGCCGGCCTCGCGCAGGACGAGCTCCAGCCGGGCAGCCAGCCCGGCAAGCTCGGCCGATGCGATCGGCGCGCTCATTGCCAGGCGAGAACCAGCAGGCTCAGAGCCCCGATCACCAGCGCGCCGGCAGTCAGAACCATGCCCACGACGCGCCCGAGGCTCGCGCCCGCGCTCCGGCTGAAACCGATCGCGTGGAGAACCCGGCCCGTAACCCCCGTGAGGCCCACGACATGCACCATCCATTCGCCTGCGCCGATCACCGGCAACAGGGCCAGTACCACGCAAAGCATCGGAGCCTGTTCGCAGAAATTGCCATGCACGCGAATGCGGAGCGCCAGTTCCTTGCTGCCACCATCGCCGATGGCCACCTTCTCGGCGCGCCGCACGAAGATCACGCGGAAGGTCAGCACCATGCCGAGCAGCACGAGGACTGCGATGTAACTGGCGGCGAAGGAGAGGGCATTGGCATCAATGGCCGCGAGTGTTCCGTTCATGGCTTCACCTGGAGCGAGCGGGAGGGGTGACGAAACCCTGCCTATCGCGCTTTGCGGCATTTGTCGCGGGGGGGGGGAGGGCGAGGGGAGGGGGGCGAGGGCGAGGGCGAGGGGCTGGGGCGAGGAGAGGTGGGAAGGGGTGGAGGGGGGGGAAGCGCATCGCAAGAAAAAACGCGGGCGCGAGGCAGGCGCGATATCGCGCCCTCGTGATGCGCAAGACGGCGAAAGCGCTTGGCTTTTCCGCATTGGCCAGTGCATGACGAAAGCAATCATGTCCGAGCCGCAATCCATCCTCCTCCTCGCGCTCCTGTTCCTCGGCGCGGCGGTGATCGCCGTCCCGGCCTTCCGGTTCGCCGGGCTCTCGGCCGTGCTGGGCTATTTCGTGGCAGGCCTGGCGATCGGGCCATCGGGCTTCGGCCTGTTCCGCGATGCCAATGCCTTGCGCTCCTTTGCTGAACTCGGCGTCGTGATGTTCCTTTTCGTGATCGGCCTCGAACTCAAGCCGTCGAAGCTCCTCTCGATGCGCCGGGATATCCTGATCTACGGGGTGGCGCAGATGGTGTTTTCCGGCGTTTTGATCGCCGCTGCGCTGTGGTTTCTTGGCTTCAGGGGCGCGGGCCTTGCCGCTGTGGCCTTCGCATTCGCGCTTTCCGCCACGGCGATCGCCCTGCAGATCCTCGAGGAACGCGGCGCCATGGGCTCGGCCTATGGCCAGAAGAGCTTCGCGGTGCTGCTCTTCCAGGATATCGCCGTGGTGCCCTTCCTGGCGATCCTGCCGCTCTTCGCGCTCACGCAGTCCGGCGCGAAGGCGGGCGGCTTCTGGAGCCATCTTGACGAGATCGGCATGGCCGCAGGCGCCGTTCTGGCGCTGGTTCTGGCCGGAAAATTCCTGCTCAACCCGTTCTTCCGGCTGCTTGCAAAGGCGGATGCCCGCGAGATCATGACGGCAGCCGCATTGCTGCTGGTTCTGGGCTCGGCCGAACTGATGCACAAGGCCGGGCTTTCGGCCGCTCTCGGCGCCTTCATCGCCGGGCTGATGCTGGCGGAGAGCAATTTTCGCCATCAGCTTGAAGCCGATATCGAGCCCTTCCGCGGTCTCCTGCTCGGCCTGTTCTTCATGAGTGTCGGCATGAGTCTCGATGCCGCGATCATCCGCGCGAACCTGCCGGCGATCCTTGGCGGCGCGGTGGGGCTGATGGCGCTGAAGATCCTCCTCGTCTTCGTTCTGCTGCGCGCGGGCAAGCTGGGCTTCTCCAATTCCGTGCGCAGCGCGGTCCTGCTCTCGCCTGCGGGCGAATTCGCCTTCGTCATCCTGCCGCTGGCGGCGAGCATCGGGCTCCTGGCCGGCAAGATGGCGACCATCCTCTCGGCGATTGCGGCGCTGACGATGTTTCTCGGCCCGATCCTTGCGAAACTCGTCGAGCCCGCCCTCGTCTGGCACAAGAACCGGCTCGGCAAACACCCGGCGATGGAAGAGAATTACGATGACGCGGATGGCGAGGTGCTGGTGATCGGCTTCGGGCGTTTCGGGCAGGTCGTGAACCAGATCTTCCTTGCCGCGGAGCGCAACGTGACCGTGATCGATCGCAACATCGACCAGATCAAGACCGCCGCCCGCTTCGGCTTCAAGGTCTATTACGGGGATGGCCGCCGCCTGGACGTGCTCCGTTCGGCGGGTGCCGAGCGCGCGAGCGTGATCGCGGTTTGCGTGGATGATCGCGAGGCAGCGTCCGCCATCGCGGAAATGGCGCGGCGCGCCTTCCCTTCCGCGAAGCTCATCGCCCGCGCCTTTGATCGCACCCATGCGCTCGACCTGATGGAGCGCGGCGTGCGCTCGCCCTTCCGCGAAACCTTCGACAGTGCCCTGGCCTTCGGTCGCGAGGCGCTCGTCGCCATGGGCGTGCCCGAGGATGAAGCGGATCAATTGCGCGACGATGTTCGCCGCCGGGATATCCAGCGCCTCAACCGCCAGCGTGACGAGGGCCTCTTCGCCGGAATGGACCTTCTCCACGTGGTGAAGGTGACCCCCGAGCCGCTCATCGTGCCGCGCCGCGAGGGCAAGGACATCACCCGGAGGGACAAGGACGAGTTCCGCGAAGAACAGGCGCGGGAAGGCATCACGGGGGAATCCTCGTGAGTGCACCCGCATCGCCCGATCTCGCGCCGTTCACCCGCGGCTCGACCCTTCGCCACGTGCTGACCATGACTGGCACCGGGGCCGTCGGCCTGATGGCGATCTTTCTCGTCGATTTCCTGTCGCTCTTCTATGTCTCGCTGCTGCGCGACGACCGGCTGACCGCGGGCGTGGGCTATGCCACGACCATCATGTTCGTCGCGATTTCCGTGAATATCGGTTCGATGATCGCAGGCTCCGCCATGGTCGCCCGCAGGCGTGGCGCGCTGGATGAGGAAGGTGCCCGGCGCATCGCCTCCACTTCTCTCGTGCTGGCCATTGTCGTCGGCGTCGTGGTGAGCGGCGGGTTGCTGGCGGCCATGCCCTGGATGCTGCCGAAACTCGGCGCAACGGGCGTGCCCCTGGAAGTGGCCGAACGCTTCCTCTGGATCACGCTGCCGGCCAACGCGCTGATGGCCGTCGGCATGGCTCTCTCGGGCTATCTGCGTGCCGTGGGCGATCCGCGCCGCGCCATGAACGTGACCCTGTTCGGCGGGCTCGTGACAGCCGTTGCCGATCCGTTCTTCATCTTCACGCTCAATCTCGGCACGGATGGCGCGGCGCTGGCGACCGTCGTCTCACGGCTCGTGTTCATGGCGGTCGGCCTGCATGGCATCGTAATGGTGCATCGCCTGCTGCGACGCCCGAGGCTCGACGAGATTCGAGCCGATGCGAAGCCCTTCTTCAATATCGCATTGCCGGCGATCCTCACGAATGTCGCCACGCCCGTCGCCGCGCTCTTCGTCTATCGCATCCTCGCACCCTTCGGCGCCGAGGCGATTGCGGCGAACACGATCATCGACCGGCTGACCCCGCTTGCCTTCGGCGTGCTCTTCGCGCTGTCCGGAGCGGTGGGGCCGATCCTTGCGCAGAACCTCGGCGCGCGGGAATATGGCCGGCTGCGACAGGCTTTGCGCGATGCGCTGCTCTTTGCGCTGGTCTATTGTCTCCTGGCCTGGGCCATCCTGTTCCTGTCGCGCCACGTCATCGCGAGCATGTTCGGCGTGAGCGGACTGACAGCGCAATATGTGGCTTTCTTCTGCGCGATTTCCGGGCTCGCCTGGCTGTTCAACGGCTTCCTGTTCGTGGCGAATGCGGCTTTCAACAATCTGGGTTTCCCGCTCTATTCCACGGCCTTCAACTGGGGTCGCGCGACGGTGGGGACGATTCCCGTCGCCTGGCTCGGCGTGCATTTCGGAGGCGTCGAGGGCGCGATGATCGGTGTGGCGCTGGGGTCCATTGCCTTCGGCACGGCAGGGCTTTTCACCGCCTTCCGCGCCATCGCGCGGATCGAGGCGCAGGGCCGCGCGCCGGACGAGCGCTGACCGGACAAGCGCTGACAGGACGAGCGCTGAGCCGCATTGCGCAAGGACCAGCATGCGCCTAACCTCAGCCTGAGCATTTGCCGGGGGAGTTTGACGATGCTGAACCTTTTCGAGATCATGCAGAACGCGCAGGGCGGCAACGCCTACCAGAACCTCGCGAACCAGTTCGGCATCGGGCCGGATCAGGCGCGGAAGGCGGTGGAAGCGGTTCTCCCGGCTTTCTCGATGGGCCTTCAGCAGCAGACCCGGACCATGGAAGGCTGGCAAAGCGTGCTTGCCACGCTGGGGCAGGCGCAGAACAGCGCGCAGTTTTTCGATTCCAACGGCGATGGCATTCCCGATCATCTCAAGAACGAGGGGCAGAACGCGCTGGGGGCGATGTTCGGTACCCCCGAGACGACGCAGGCCGTGGCCCGGCAGGCCGCGCAATTCGCCGGCCTCCCCGCGCAGATGATGCAGCAGATGTTGCCGGTCATCGCCTCGATGGTGATGGGCGGGCTCTTCAAGGGCGCGATGAATGGCGGCCTCGGCTCCTTCCTCGGCCAGCCCGCGCCCACACCGCAGCAGCAGGCCGGGACCATGCTGGAGACCTTTTTCGGCAGCTTCTTCGGCGGGCGCGCACCCCAGCCGCAGCCAGACCCGCAGGACCCCGTCGCGGCTGGCCTCGATATGCTCAAGGGCATGTTCCAGACCGGGCAGGAGGTGCACACCGCGCAGATGGAGGCGCTGTCCCAGATTTTCCAGCAGGTCACCCGCCGGTAACCGACAGGCGCGGGGAAGAACCCGCGGCTTTCGTGCCGAAACCTTAAAAAAGAAGCGCCAGGCTCGGGAGAAAGCCTGGCGCGTCCGGATTGCTGCTGCTTACGCCGACAGGGCGGGCCGGTTGGAGGGGAGTGGAGCCGGCCGGGCAAGACGACCCTGGCTCACAGCCGTCTGGCGTGTTTCTCGGAGGCATTCCTCGAGCCTCTGCCGGGGGGAGCGCCCGGACATCTGAGCAAGGTGCTCCGAGGGATCCCGGTGGAGGGGAAGGGAGAGTGCCCCCACCAGATCAGACGGCGTGAGGCCGATATCCTTCAGCGCATGACGGTCCCAATGGGACAGTTCATGCAGCTGGCGACGATTCTGGATCACCCTGACGAACTTGCGGATGCGTTTCGCGGCCGAAAAGCCGAGCGGAACGAGGAATCCGGTGAAGAGCGACATGGTGAACCTCCAGGGGTCCGGAAAACCGCCGGATCGAACCGCCGCGCGTTGCGGCAACGTTCTTGACCTACCAAACCCCTCACTATAAGAAAAACGAATGTTTCTGATATAATCATCAGAATGAGTGATGAACGCAAGAAACTGGCCCGGCTTGGCGGAAAATGGCCGATCAGTGCCTTTTTTGGGGAGGAATTCATGCTGCCGGTTCTGGACAACGATCATCTGCGCACACTTGTGGCCATTGCCGAAACCGGCTCCTTCACGCGCGCGGCGGATATCGTCCACAAGACCCAGAGCGCGGTCTCGATGCAGATCCGCAAGCTGGAAGAGCGGCTGGGTCGCGAGATCTTCGGCAAGGAGGGGCGCGCCGCGAAGCTCACGCCCGATGGCGAGAAGCTTCTCGATTATGCCTATCGCATGTTGCGCCTCAACGATGAGGTCATCAGCGCCTTTCGCGGCGAGAAGCTCACGGGCAGCGTGAAGCTCGGCGTGCCGGATGACTATGCGGAACGCTACCTGCCGGAGATCATGGCGCGGTTCACGGCCTCCAATCCCGGCATCGAGGTGGCGGTGGTCTGCGAGCCCACCCCGGCTTTGGTCGAGAACATGCAAGCCTGCGAGATCGATCTCGCGATCATCACCCACTCGAAACAGCGCGATATCGGAGAGATCATTCGCGAGGAGAAGCTCCTCTGGGTTTCCTCGCAGCGCCATTGCGTGCACGAGGCGCGGCCCTTGCCGCTGGCACTCGGGCGCGATACCTGCGCCTGGCGGCGTTCGGCTGTCGCGCGGCTGGAAGCGCGCGCCGTGCCGCATCGCGTGCTCTACACGAGCTGGAATTCCTCGGCCGTCGGTGCGGCCGTTCTCGCGGGTCTTGCGGTGGGTGTTCTGCCGGAAAGCGCGATTCGACCGGGCATGCGCGTGCTGACGGAGCAGGAAGGCTTCGATCCGCTGCCCACCGTGAAGATCGCGCTGCTGCGCAATGCCAAGCGGCATGACCATGTAATCGACGCTCTGGCGGATCACATCATCCAGAGCCTCGATAACCTGTCGCTGGGGCGCACGGCTGTGACGCGGCTTCAGGCGGCGGAGTAATCAATAGGCGAGGGTCTCGAAGACCGGTTCCACCGAGCTGCGCCATTCATGCCGGTAGAGCCGGAGCAGTTGCTCCGCTTGCGTCTCGCCCGCTGAAACAAGGGCCTCCAGCGGTTCGAGATAGATCGTCTCGTTGCGCCCGGTTCTGTCGAGCCGGTTGCGGCGTTCGAGGCCCTGCCGCGACAAGGCCAGCAATTCGCGCGCGAGATCGAGCACCGAACGGCCGCGGATCTCGGCCTTCAAGCCCTGTGCCGGCACGGCATCGCGCAAGCCCTGCCGTTCCTCGGCCGTCCAGTCCCTCGCAAGATCCCAGGCCGCTTCGAGGCTGGCGGAATCGTAGAGCAGCCCCACCCAGAACGCGGCTTCGGCACAGATGAAGCCGCGCGGGCCGACATCCTGCCCGCGCATCTCGAGATAGCGCTTCAGGCGCACCTCCGGGAAGATGGTCGAGAGATGGTTCGCCCAATCCGAGACATAGGCGCGCTCGCCCGGCAGGTTTTCGAGCTTGCCAGCAAGCAGATGGCGGAAACTCCGGCCGCTCGCATCATGGTAATGGTCGCCGCGCTTCACGAAATACATCGGCACATCCAGCGCGTAATCGACATAGCGCTCGAAGCCGAAACCGTCCTCGAACACGAAAGGCAGCATGCCGGCGCGGTTGTTGTCGGTGTCGCGCCAGATTTCCGAACGCATGGAAAGCTTGCCGTTGGGCTTGCCTTCCGTGAAGGGGGAATTGGCGAAGAGCGCGGTGGCGACGGGCTGGAGCGCGAGGCTCATCCTGAGCTTCTTGACCATGTCGGCTTCCGAGGAGAAATCGAGGTTCACCTGCACGGTCGAGGTGCGGAACATCATGTCGAGACCGCGCGTACCGACCTTCGGCATATAGGCGCGCATGATCCTGTAACGCGATTTCGGCATCACGGGTGTTTCGGCGAGGGTCCAGAGCGGGCTCATGCCGATGCCGAGGAAGCGGATTCCCAAAGGGTCTGCCACCTGCTTCAATTGTGCCAGATGCGCGCCGAGTTCCACGCAGGTCTGGTGGATGGTTTCCACCGGCGCGCCGGATAACTCGAACTGCCCGCCGGGCTCCAGGCTGATCGCGCCACCCCCGGTGACATCGAAAAGGCCGATGGGCAGGCCATTCTCCAGAATGGGCTCCCAGCCGAGCAGGGCCTGCATGCCATCGAGCAGGGCGCGGATGCCGCGCGGGCCCTCATAGCCCACGGGGCGGCGGGTTGTGGCGTAGAAGGGGAATTTCTCGTGTTCGGTGCCGATCCGGAACTGGCTCTCGGGCTTGTTGCCCTTCTCGAACCATTCGATCAGTTCGCGCCGGGTTTCGATCGGAGTGAGATCGATCATGTCTCGCGCCATCCGCATCCCCGCTTCGTTCGGTTCATCAGGCCGGAACAGCCGACGCGAAAAGCGCAGCAAGGCCAGTAGCGGTTTATAGGGATGCCCCCGGCCGAGTTCAATCCGCCCGCCAGTCGCCAAGCGCGATCTGCAAGGCGGCGAGCCCGGCTACGGCCGCCGTATCGGCACGGAGGATGCGCGGACCGAGCGACAGCCGGATGACGTTCTTCCGCGCCAGCAGGCGCAGGCGCTCGCTCTCGTCGAAGCCGCCTTCCGGCCCGATCAGCAGGGTGAGCGGACCTGCGGGATCAACCTGCCGCAGAACTGCGACGGGGTCTGAGGTCTGCGCTTCCTCGTCACAAAAAATCAGAACGCTATCAGTGGCTTGAAGATCAAGAAAAGCGTCCAGCGTCATCTCCGGCGCAATCTCCGGCAGGCTGAGGATGCCGCATTGCTCAGCGGCCTCGATGGCCCAGGCCCGGAGTTTTTCGGGCTTCAAGCCGCGCATCTGCGTGCGTCGCGTGAGCACGGGCACCATGCGTGCCGCACCCATCTCCACCGCCTTCTGGACGAGGTATTCGAGCCGCGCCGACTTGAGGGGCGCGAAGGCCAGGGTGATGCGTCCCGGCCTGTCCTGCAGCCGGGTTTGCACGCGAAGGCGAACGGCGCCGGCCTTCCTGCCCAGGAGGTGGAAGGTCGCCTCGAACTCGCCGTCGCGGCTGTTGAACACCATGAGCCGGCCTCCTTCGGGCATGCGCAGCACATGGGCGAGGTAGTTGAAGGCCTCGGGGGTGAGCGGAATTCGGGCTTCCGGCGCCAAAGGCGCTTCGACGAAGAGCCGGTGGGTCGAAAATTCATAGCGGGCCATCGCGTCTCGAACCCTCCGGGCAGGCTTTCGCAGCGAAATTTCCGGTTCGACGCCGGAAGCATCCAAGAATCGCCTTGTTTTTTTGTGCAGGATGACGATTGATCTCGCAAATTCCGCGGCGGCCCGTCAACGAGGGCGCAGCGGCGCAGACGTGATCCGAACAGAAAAGGTGCAGGGTCTTTCGATGCTTGGGTGCATGCGTTATGTTCCGGTGGCGCTTCTCTTCTCGGCCGCCCATGCGGTTGCCGCGCCGGCCAGTTGCCAGCAGGATTTCCAGAAGCTGACCGGAGAGCGGCAGGCCGCGATCGAGCGCATCAACGGCTTCAGCAAGAGGCGTCCCACCGCCGAAGTGGCGTGCAGCGCCTTCAACACTCTTTCCGGTGTCGAGGCCCGCTTCATCAAGTGGATGGCCGAAAACAAGGATTGGTGCCAGATCCCGGAAGATTTCATCGCGCAGCTCAAGGGCGCCAACGGCGCAACATTGCAGGCGCGCGGGCAGGTCTGCACGGCTGCGCGGCAGCAGAAGGAAGATGCAGGCCCGCGTGGCGCGCCCCCGCCCGGCGCCGGCATCCGGCTTCCGAGCGGCGCGTTGTGAGCGGGCCGACACCGGACGCCATCCGCCACCCTGTGGTCGATCGCCTCCCGGCCTGGTCTCTCCCTTATGCGCGGCTCGCCCGGTGGGATCGCCCCATCGGCTGGTGGCTTCTGCTCCTGCCCTGCTGGTGGAGCGCGGCTCTGGCTGCGAAGATGGGCGGAACCTGGCCCAATCCGCTGACCCTGGCGCTGTTCCTGATCGGCGCGATCGCCATGCGCGGAGCCGGCTCCACCTGGAACGACATCACCGATCGTGATCTCGATGCGAAGGTCGCCCGCACCCGCTCGCGGCCGATCCCCTCCGGCCAGGTGAGCACGAAGCAGGCTTTCCTGTTCCTTCTGCTGCAATCCCTCGTTGGTCTGGCGGTGCTGCTGAACTTCAACGGTTTCGCCATTCTCGCGGGCTTTGCCGCGCTTGCGCCGGTGGTGGTTTATCCCTTCATGAAGCGCTTCACGAACCACCCGCAGATCATGCTGGGCCTGGCTTTTGCCTGGGGTGCGCTGATGGGTTTTGCCACCGAGCTTGGCTACTGGCCCTGGGCGGCTTTGGCGCTCTATGCCGGCGCGATCCTCTGGGTGATCGGCTACGATACGATCTATGCGCTGCAGGATATCGAGGATGATGCGATCATCGGCATCGGCTCCACGGCGCGCGCCTATGGCGAGAAGGTGCGGCTCTTCATCGCGGCGATGTATGCGGGCACGATTCTGCTGCTTGTCCTCGCACTGAAGCTGGCGGGTGCCGGGGTGCCGGGTTGGGTCGGTCTTGTGGCCTTCGCATGCCATCTCGGCTGGCAGGTTGCGGTTCTGCGGCGCGAGGATGCGCGCCAGGCGCTTGAGCTTTTCCGCTCGAACCGGGATGCCGGCCTGCTGCTTTTCGCCGGGCTTGCGCTCGATGCGATGACATGAAGTGTCAGGCTCAGGGCCGCCGCTTGGACCCGCGCGAACGAGACCTCGGATGCTCGGGGTGGTGCGGCGGGCAGACCGGCATCTGCCGCTTGCGGGCGAAGCGCGTGCGCCGTCCTGAAAGCGGCGAGCCGCCGCGGCGCGGATGGCTCGTCGCCCCCGATGCGAACTGGAAGGCTTCGAGCTGTCCATCGGCCGAGATCGCATAGAGCGGCAGGTTCATCATCTGCCCGAAGCGGCGCCAGAGTGCGATGATATCCGTTCCGTCATACGCGATATAGAGCGGCGCGCCCAGCATGCCACTCACCAGCACGGGGCGGATCACGCCAATCGGTTGGCCGGCCGGATCCGTCTCGCAGGACAGCGCGAGCCCGGCCGTGCCTTTCGGCGCGCTGCCGAGGCCCGGCGCGCTATTGTCATTCGCAAACCCGGCCATTTCGGCCAGGCGCGATTCCTCGAAGGGAAGAGAGAACTGCATCCCGCCGCCTGTCTGATCTGATCTCGCGGAAAGAGCGGCCGGCTGGCCTGCCTTTCCATTCCTGTTGTCGTGTCGGGCTCTGCTTGGCCCGATCACGCAGGCAGATTGGGCGGACAGGGCTCGACTTTCCGTCAAGAAGGCTGGTTAAGCAGCGGTATCCTCGGGCCGCGAGGCCTCTTTCCTGTTCTTAAGCTTCACGAAATGTAACCGCGATCCGCTTGACGCGCGGCCCTCTGCGGCCCACAACCCGAAGCGTGTCCGGAACATCGCCCATGGCCGAAAAGCCGCCGCTTCCCATTCTGCTTTGCGCGCCGCGTGGCTTCTGCGCCGGTGTCGTGCGAGCCATCGATGTCGTCGAGAAGGCGCTTCGCAGATATGGGGCGCCGGTCTATGTCCGCCACGAGATCGTGCATAACCGCTTCGTGGTGGATAGCCTGAAGCGCAAGGGCGCGATCTTCGTCGATGAACTCGATGAAATCCCCGAGACACAGGCGCCTGTGATCTTCTCCGCCCATGGCGTGCCGAGATCCGTGCCCAAAGCCGCTGAAAATCGCCGCCTTTTCGCGATCGACGCGACCTGCCCGCTGGTCACCAAGGTGCATCGCGAGGCCGAGATCCATCACAAGCGCGGCCGCACCATCATTCTCGTGGGCCATGCGGGCCACCCGGAAGTGGTGGGCACCATGGGCCAGCTGCCGGCCGGTGCGGTGCATCTGGTGGAAACCGAGGCCGATGTGACGAGGCTTGCTTTCCCGCCCGGCACAGCGCTCGCTTTCGTGACGCAGACCACGCTTTCCGTGGATGATACCGCGGCGATCGTCGCAGCCCTGAAGGCGCGCTTCCCGCAGATCGCGGCACCGCACAAGGAAGATATCTGCTACGCCACCACCAACCGGCAGGAGGCCGTGAAGCGTGTCGCCCCGCTGGTGGAAGCGCTGATCGTCGTGGGTTCGCCCAATTCCTCGAACAGCCAGCGCCTGCGCGAGGTTGCCGAGCGGGCGGGCTGCACGAAGACCGCGCTCGTGCTCCGCACGGATGAAATCGACTGGTCGGTTTTCGGCGACATTCGCTCTCTCGGCATCACCGCCGGCGCTTCCGCCCCGGAAGTGCTGGTGGAGGAGATCATCGCCGCCTTCGCCGGGCGTTTCGATGTGCGCGTGGAAACCGTCTCCACGGCGGATGAAAGCGTGTTCTTCCCGCTTCCCCGCCAGTTGCGCGAAGCGGCGACAGCCTAGAGCCGTTGCCGATCTCGCTCGATCAGATCGACCGCTCTAGAGCATGATGTGTTCAGACGGAAGCATATCATGCTCTTATCTTATTGTTATCGCATGTTTTTTGTGAAAAATCGGATTCCACTTTTTCACAGCATGCTCTAAACATTCAGCAGAAACGCCACGCCGAGCACGATGAGCGCAAGGCCGATGCCCTCGCGCAGGGTGGGCTTCTCGCGGAAGAGCCGGCCCGAGACGAGACGCGCGAAAAACACCTCGATGAGCGCCAGCGTGCGCACCTTCGCCGCCGAGGCGAGCGAAAAGCCGAGAAACCAGAATTGCGAGGCGAGAGCGCCCATGAAGCCCGCGAGAAGCGACGGCTTCCACGCGCCGATGATCGCGCGCAGGGCCCGGCGATCCAGAACCGCGAGATAGATCGTCAGCAGGCTCGCCTGCATGCCGAGGCCCAGGGCCAGCACGGTGGAAGCGCGGATCGCGAAGCCGCCTTGCGGCAGCGCATGGATGCCCGCGCGAAAGCCGATGGCCGAAAGCGCGAAGAAGGCCGCGCTCACCAGCCCGTAGCCCAGGGCTTCCATCGACCAGCCTTCGCCTTTTTTCGCGGGCCAGGCCGTGAGCAGCACGCCGAAGGTTGCGATCCCGATGGCCGAGAGCGCCATGGGTGCCAGCCGCTCGCCCAGGAAGATCAGCCCGAACAGGGCCACGAGCACCGGCTCGGTCTTGGTATAGGCGGTCGCGACCGTGAAGGATCTGAGCCTCATCGCCTGGAGCATCAGGCCGGTCGCGGCAATCTGCGACAAGGCCGCGCCGAGCACCACCGGCAAAACGCCGGCCGGAATGGCCGGCACGGCCTCGCGGGTGAGGAGGCTCATCCCCGCGAGAAACACCAGCGAGAAGGGAAAGCCGAAGAGAAAGCGCACATGCGTGGCACCCACCACGCCCACGCGCTCCACCAGGTCGCGCTGCATCGCATTGCGCAAGGTCTGGGCGGCCGCGGCCATCACGGTGAAGACGGCCCAGAGCATGGCGGATTCCTTCTCCCCGGAGGCCCGGCCATGTTTGACGAGCCCGCGCGGCAAGGCGTATCACGCTTGCCAAGATTCTGTCACGCCCGCGCGCGACGAAGGGGAGAGCCCGTCCCATGGCCGTCTATACCGATGTGAGCGCCGAGGATCTGGGTGCCTTTCTGGCGGCTTACGATCTCGGCGGCCTGCTCTCCTTCAAGGGCATCGCGGAGGGGGTGGAGAACTCGAATTTCCTGATCGAGACCGAGCGCGGCCGCTTCATCCTTACGCTCTATGAGAAGCGCGTGAAGGTGGAGGACCTGCCCTTCTTTCTCGGGCTGATGGGGCATCTCGCCGATCGCGGCATCAATTGCCCGCTGCCCGTGAAGGCGCATGACGGCAAGGCACTTCGCACGCTGTGCGGGCGGCCGGCGGCGATCGTCACCTTCCTCGAAGGCGTCTCCTATCGCCGCCCGACGGGCGTGCAATGCGCGGCGCTCGGCGATGTTCTGGGTCGGCTGCACGGAGCCGGCAAGGGTTTCGCGATCCATCGCGAGAACGCGCTCTCGGTCGCGGGGTGGCGCCCGCTGGCGGAGGCCGCGGCAAGCCGGGCGGATACGGTCGCGCCGGGCCTTGGCGCCGCTGTCGCCCGCGAGCTGGAAGAGCTCGAGGGCCATTGGCCGCGCAATCTTCCGCAAGGCGTGATTCATGCGGATCTCTTCCCCAACAACACGCTCTTCGTGGGCGAGACGCTCTCGGGCGTGATCGACTTCTATTTCGCCTGCAATGATGCGCTGGCTTACGATCTCGCGATCTGCCTCAATGCCTGGTGCTTCGAGGCGGATTTCTCGTTCAACCTCACGAAAGGTCGCGCGATGATCGCAGCCTATCGTGCGCGCCGGCCGCTGAACGGCGCCGAGATCGAGGCCCTGCCGGTTCTGTGTCGCGGCGCGGCCCTGCGATTCCTGCTCACGCGCCTTGTGGATTGGCTGAACGTGCCGCCGGGCGCGCTGGTGCGGCCGCTCGACCCGCTGGAATACTGGAAAAAGCTGCGCTTCCATCAGGCGGTCGATCATGCCTCGGATTATGGGCTCGCCCTGTGAGCGAAGCGAGCCGGAGAGTGGAAATCTGGACCGATGGCGCCTGTTCGGGCAATCCCGGCCCCGGTGGCTGGGGCGCGATCCTGCTCTATGGCGAAATGCGGAAAGAGATGTCCGGCGCAGAGCCGGAAACCACGAATAATCGCATGGAGCTGCAGGCGGCCATCGCCGCGCTTTCCACCCTGAAGCGCCCCTGTCAGGTCATCCTCCACACCGACAGCCAATATGTGAAGGGCGGCATCACCGGCTGGATCTTCGGCTGGAAGAAGAATGGCTGGCGCACCGCTGACAAAAAACCCGTGAAGAATGTCGATCTGTGGCAAGCTCTCGATGAAGCCATCCGCCGCCACGAGATTGAATGGCGCTGGGTGAAGGGCCATGCGGGCAATGAACTGAACGAGCGGGCCGACGAGCTCGCCCGCGAGGCCATCAAGGCGATGCGCGAGGCCAGCAGGGCCGCGGGTGGAAACAGCGCGGCCTGAGCTTTGTTATTCGCCACGCATTGTCCGCGGCCGATTCGTCGGCAAACTTGCCGCGATCAGAGCTGGCACATCAGCGTTTCAGCGGAGGACAGGTTCACCGCGCCGCGCTCGACCTCGATGTTGATCTTGTCGACCACGCCATCCTTCACGAGCATGGAGCAGCGCTTGAGGCGGGTGCCGAAGCCCACGACGGAGATATCGGCATCGAGCCCGGTCGCCTTGGCGAATTCGGCATTGCCGTCGGAGAGAAAGCGGATCTTGCCGGCAGCGCCGGTTTCCTCTTCCCAGCGCTGCATCACCCAGGGGTCATTCACGGCGATCACGACGATCTGGTCCACGCCCTTGGCCTTGAAGCTCTCGGCCTCCTTCAGGAAGCCCGGCAGGTGGGTCTTGTGGCAGGTGGGCGTGAAGGCACCGGGCACGCCGATGATCACGGAAGTCTTGCCGCCGAACACTTCGGCCGTGGAGAGGGGCTTGGGGCCGGCCTCGCCGATCACGAAAAACTTCACATCGGGAAGACGATCTCCGGCGGCGATCGGCATGGGACACCTCAGGTTCGGACCATGGAAAAGCAAGGCGCGAAGAACGCCTTTCCGCGCAATCTATGGCGAAGTGTCATTCCCGTCGAGATCCAGAACGCCCTCATAGGGCTCTTTGTTCGAACCGAAGGTGAAGCGCACCGGGCCGAAGCGCTTGTCATCGCCCGGCGGGCGCTGGCCCTTGAGCACCACCTGATGGCGGCCGGGTGCTGCCTGAACCGGCGCCTTGATGTGGAGATAGCCGCGCGATTCCGCGAAGACCGCGAAATCTTCCAACTCCGCATCATGCCGGATTTCGAGCGTGAAGACCGGGCTATCGCCCGCATCACGCCGCTCGACGCGAACCCGCGCGGCGAATTCCGCCGGCGAGAGGCTCCTCGGCACCCGTGCTTCGGCGCGGTCGATCGCGTTGATCACATCGCTGCCGACGAGATGCCCCCCCGCGAGGCTGAGATTGGCGGCAAGCGGGATGCAGATCGTGCCGCAGACGGCGAAATCGAGCTTGAGCGAGATTGAAAGCGGCCCGTTTCCGGTCTTTTTCGCGCTGAAGGGCAGGATGACGTCGGTCTTGTAGCCCCAGGCCTGCCCCCCCGCGCCATCATCGAAACGCGCGGGCATGGGAAAGCGCACCTCGAAATCGGATGCCCCTTTCGAGCCCGCGAAGTCGAACATCGGCGGCACGCCGGAATCGCCAGGGTTGCGCCAGTAGGTCTTGTAATCGGGCATGGGGCGAATGACGATGCCGCCGCGAATCACGGTGTCTCCCGGGGCGGGCTCGATCAGCAGGAGCCGCACGCGGGCTTCGCGGAACTCCGCCCATGCCGAAGCACGCGCGCCGCCCGCAAGCGCGGAACCAAGCGACAGCAGCACGGCGAAACTGGCAAGCAACCAAGGCATGAACGGCTTATTGCGCCGCAGAAGTTCAAGAACCACCCACATTCCCGTGAGGAAGCCTTTTCGACGCAGGAACTGCACCGCGAAGCCCCTTGGCAAGCGCGTCCACACTTGCGAGACTGAGAGTATGAAACTCGACAAGATCCGTGGCGGTGGGAAGAAAGGGTTTCTCGATGGGCACCTGCTCATCGCGATGCCATCCATGCCGGATGAGCGCTTCTCCCGCAGCGTGATCTATATCTGCGCGCATTCCGATGAAGGCGCGATGGGCCTTGTGGTCAACCGGCGGGCGCAGAACCTGAACTTCCCCGAATTGCTGGTGCAGCTCGATCTCATCTCGCGCGATCAGGCGATCCGCCTGCCGGAGCGGGCAGCAAGCACGGCGGTTCTCGCGGGCGGGCCGGTGGAGCCGACTCGGGGCTTCGTGCTGCATTCCGCCGATTTCGCCATCGAGAATTCCACCTTGCCGGTTTCCGGGCAGATCGGGCTGACGATCACGGTTGATATCCTGAAAGCGATTGCCCGTGGCGAGGGGCCGGATCGCGCGCTTCTCGCGCTTGGCTATTCCAGCTGGGCGGCGGGACAACTCGAAATTGAACTGCAGGCCAATGCCTGGCTGCATGCGCCGGCCACGGAGGATCTGCTTTTCGGCACGGATCAGGAGCGGAAATACGATGCCGCCCTGCATATGCTGGGCATCGACCCGGCCTTCCTTTCCAGCGAGGCCGGGCACGGGTAAAGCATCTCAGGCCGCGCTCGACAGCCCGATGAGCTTGCGCGCCTGATCGATGCTGATGGCCGGCCCGAACACATAGCCTTGCGCGAACTGGCACCCGAGCTGGAAGAGTTCCACCGTGTCGGCCTCGGATTCGGCCCCCTCCGCCACGATATCCATGCCGAGATCCTGCGCGAGGCCCACGATGGAACGCAGGATGAGCGGACGTTTGCCGGTCTCGTCATGGCGCACGAAGCTCTGGTCGATCTTCAGCGTGTCGAAGGGGAAGCGCTGGAGATAGGAGAGCGACGAGAAGCCCGTGCCGAAATCGTCAAGCGCGAGGCCCGCGCCGAGTTCGCGCGCCTTCTCGAGAATCTGCGCGGCATATTCCGGGTTTTCCATCACCAGCGTCTCGGTGATCTCGAGCTTCAGCGAGCCGCGCGCGCAAGGGTGGCGCAGGAGCACGTTCTTGAGATCCTGCAGGATATCTTGCCGGATGAGCTGGCGACTGGAGACATTCACGCTCGCGAAGATCGGCGGATCGACGACGAGGGATTGCTGCCAGGCGGAGAGTTCGCGCGCCGTGGTTTCCAGCACGAAGAGGCCGATATCGACGATCAGGCCGCTCTCTTCCGCGATCGAGATGAATTCACCCGGCGGCAACCGGCCGAGGCGCGGATGGTTCCAGCGGATCAGCGCCTCGAAACCGGCGATGGACCGGTCCTCCAGCCGCACGATCGGCTGGAACTGCACTTCGAGTTCGCTGCGCTCGATCGCCCGGCGCAAATCGTTCGAGAGGCTGAAGCGATCATGCGGCGTGTTGCGCATGGAGGCGCGGTAGATCTCCACGCGGTCGCGCCCCGTCCGCTTGGCGTGGATCGCCGCCAGTTCCGCGTTGCGGATGAAGGCTTCCTTGTCGTTCGCCGAGGTTTCATCCAGCAGCGCCACGCCCACCGAACCGGTGAGATAGATCTGCCGTTCGCCATGGGTGATGGGGGTCGAGACGGCGCGCCGCACCAGATCGGCCAGCGCGACGACGCGCTGCGGCTCCTGTTCGGAAAGCACGACGAGCGCGAAACTATCGCCGGAAATGCGCGCCAGCGTGTCACCCGCCCGGGCCACGCGCGCGAGCCGCCGGGCGATCGTGAGCAGGATGATGTCGCCGGCCGAAACACCCACCGATTCGTTCACCTGCTTGAACCGGTCGATATCGAGCAGGATCAGCGCCGGCTTGCGCGCACCCGCGCCCCCATGCCGCGCGTTGATCAGCGCGGTTTCAATGCGATCGAGCAGCAGGCGGCGGTTCGGAAGACCGGTGAGATGGTCATGGATCGCATCATGCAGGAGGCGATCCTGTGTGGTGTGCACGGCGGTGACGTCGAGCAGGCTGCCGACGATGCGGATCACCTCGCCGTCGCGGTTCACCACCGGCCGGGCCTTCAGGCGATACCAGACGGTCGAGCCATCGCGCGCCATCAGGCGGAAATCCTGCCCGATGCGCCCGCGCTTCTGCTCGATCATCGCATCCAGCGCCGCGCGATAGCGGTCGCGATCAGCCGGATGGATCACGTTGATGAGAACCGAGGCGCGACCATCGAGCGCGCCCCTTTCGAGGCCGAGATGCATCTCGAGTTCCGGCGAGAGATGCATGTGGTCGTCGCTGACATCCCAGTCGAAGAGGAGATCGCCGCCGCCCACGAAAGCGAGCGCCTTGCGCTCGGCATCGGGCACGGCGCCGCTGATCACGGCACCGGAAGAGAAGACATTCTGCATCACGGTGAAGGCGATCATCAGCACGATGAGCACGAGGCCGCCCAGCAGGGCAGGGGCCGCCACATCATTCGTCACCTGCCCGGAAACGACCAAAGCCGCGCCGCCCACCCAGACCAGCAGCAGGAACCAGGTCGGCACCAGCATGATCGCGCGGTCATAGCGGTGGAAGGCGAGATAGACGATGAGCACGAAGCCGATCACGGCGATCGCCGCCATCGAGATACGGGCAATGCCCGAGGCCACGCCGGGATCGATGCTCGACAGCGCAATCAGCACACCGAGCAGGCCCAGCCAGACCAGCGTGATATGCCCGTAGCGCGCATGCCAGCGGTTGAGGTTGAGATAGGCGAAGAGGAACACCAGCAGGGTGCCGCCCAGCACCGCTTCGGCACCAGCGCGATAGATGTTCTCGACCTCCGGCCGAAGCGCGAAGAACCGGCCGATGAAGCCGAAATCAATGCCGAGATAGACGAGGACCGCCCATGCCAGGGCCGCCGAGGCCGGAAAGATCAGCGCCGCGCGCAGGGTCAGCACGATGGTGAGGAAGATCGCCAGAAGGCCGGCAATGCCGGTCACGATGCCGCGATAGAGCGTCAGCGCGTTGAGCTTGTCCTTGTAGACCTCCGGGTCCCAAAGGGTGAGTTCGGGCAGGCGCGAGCCGCGTAATTCGGCCACGAAGGTCACGATCGCGCCGGGCTCGAGCGTGATCGCGAAGAGATCGGCCTCGGTGCCTTCCTCGCGCTCCGGCCGGAAGCCATGGCTCGCCGTAATCGCCTCGATGCGCACGGAAGCGAGGTCTGGCCAGAAGACGCCCGAGCCGGTCAGCTTGAAGCGCGGGGCCACGAGCACGCGTTCGATGATCTCGTTCGAATCGTTCTGCAGCGCGAAGGCGATCCAGCGCGGGCGGGCGCCGGCCTCGCGGGCCTGCACCTCGATGCGGCGCACGATGCCATTCGCATCGCGCGCGGTCTGGATTTCGAGGCGGTCCTCGCGCGACTGGTAGGTCTGGATCGCGGGAAGCAGGTCGATCGCCTCGGATTGTGGCGTGACGCGGATCGCATCGAGCGCATGCGCGGCGGAAAGCGGAGCAAGCAGGGCAAGGAAAAGCAGCAGCAGCGCGAGCGGCGAAACGCGAGGCGCGGCATTGCCGCGAACCTTTCGGTTCGGGGCATATCCGGGCGGGAGGGAAACAACGCGCCGCATCATGGTCGAGTGGTAACGTCCGGTCTCTCTTGCAGCAAGCGCGGCAGGCCTGGCATGGTTAGGGTGCGGCGGAATTGGGCGGGAAAAGATCCGATTTCAACAGGCCGTAGAGCACATGGTCGCGCCGCCGCCCGGCAATGGCGAGATAGGCACGCGCATAGCCTTCGCGCCGAAAGCCGGCCTTTTCAAGGACACGGATCGACGCGACATTTTCCGGCAGGCAGGCGGCTTCCAGCCGTTCGAGGCCCAATGTCAGGAAGGCAAAATCGCGGAGCAGCCGCACGGATTGCGTCATGTAGCCATTGCGGGCGAAGGGTTCGCCCATCCAGTAGCCGAGCGTGCCCGTCCGGGCCGCGCGCCACCGGATGTTCGAGAGGGTGATTCCACCCATGAGCTGGCCGGTTTCTTCCATGAAGATCAGGAACGAAAAGCCGGATTCCTCCGCCGCTTCCTCGCGCAGGCGAGCAAGCCGCCGACGATAGGCGCCGCGGCTCAGATCATCCTCCGGCCAGAGGGGCTCCCAGGGCGCGAGAAAGCCACGGGACTGTTCCCGCAAGGCAACCCAGGCGGGAAAATCGGCCATTTCCGGCGTGCGAAGGATGAGGCCGCTCCCGGAAATCTGCGGGAGGGGCGGCCGGCCCAGACCTTTCACGCCTTCGAAGAACCAGCGCATGTTCATCACGCCCAGCGTTTGGCCTGAATACAGGCCTCGAGATCCGCCAGCGCATTGGGCAATTCCACCATGCGCTCGGGATCGGTCATGAGATGTGCGAGGCGCGGCGGCAATCCGGCCTCGAGCCCGGTGATCGCGCGGATCGCATCCGGGAACTTGGCCGGTGCGGCGGTGGCCAGCACCACCAGCGGCACGGAGGCTGGAAGCCCGGCCTTCTCCGCCGCGATCACGCCGGTCGCGGTGTGCGGCTCCAGCAGGTAGACGCTGTCGGCCAGGGTCCGGCGGATGATCTCCGCGACTTCCGGCTCGCTGCCGCGATGGGCATGGAACTCGGCGCGGATCTTCGCGAGCACCGTCTCCGGCAGGGTGAAGCTGCCGGATTGCCTCAGGCTCTCCATCATCGCGCGCACGGCAGGGGCGTCATTGCCGGCTGCCTCGAACAGCAGGCGCTCGAAATTGGAGGAGACCTGGATATCCATCGAGGGCGAGGTGGTGGCTTCCACGCCGCGCGTCTCGTAGCGGCCGGAATGAAGCATGCGCGCGAGGATGTCATTGGCGTTGGTGGCAACGATCAGCGTCTCGATCGGCAACCCCATCCGCCGCGCGACATGCCCGGCGAAGATGTCGCCGAAATTGCCGGTGGGCACGGAAAAAGCGATTTTCCGGTGCGGCGCCCCGAGCGCCACGGCCGCGACGAAGTAATACGTTACCTGCGCGACGATGCGCACCCAGTTGATGGAATTCACGCCCGAAAGACCAACGGAATCGCGGAAGGCGTGGTCGTTGAACATGCCCTTCACGAGGGCCTGGCAATCGTCGAAATTCCCCGCGATCGAGAGCGCGTGGATATGCGCCTCGGTGGGGGTGGTCATCATCCGGCGCTGCACATCGGAGACGCGGCCCTTCGGGAAGAGGATGAAGACATCCGCCCGCTCGCTCGCGCGGAAAGCCTCGATGGCAGCCCCGCCGGTATCGCCGGAGGTTGCGCCCACAATGGTCGCGCGCCGGCCCCTTACCTCGAGAACGTGATCCATCAGGCGTGCGAGCAGCTGCATCGCGACATCCTTGAAGGCGAGCGTCGGGCCATGGAACAATTCGAGGATGAAGCGGTTCGGGCCGATCTGCTGCAGGGGCGTGACAGCCTTGTGCGCGAAGCTGGCATAGGCTGCCTCGCAGGCCTGCTTCAGCACCGCATCGGGAATGGAGCCACCCGTGAATCGCCGGATGACATCAAAGGCCACGGCGTGGAAGGGCTGGCCGGCATAGGCGGCGATCTCGCTGTGCGAAATCTGCGGCCAGTTCTCGGGGACATAAAGGCCGCCATCGCGGGCAAGCCCGGTCAGCATGCATTCGGAAAAATCGAGGGAGGGCGCAAGGCCGCGGGTCGAGATATAGCGCATGGACGGCGTTTAACCGATCAGTTTGCGTCCGTCACGGCGTTTTCGTCGCGGCGGCGCCGCTGCCCGAACAGAAAAGCGAACGCAACGGCGAGATTGGTAAGGGCGAGGCTCCACCAGGTGATCGCGTATTCGAGGTGGTTGTCGGGGATGGATTTCAGGAGGTCCGGCACATCCATGCCGAAAGGCGGCTGGCTTTCCGCGCCATCGGCCTCCCGGTCGAAGGAAGCGGCGAAGGCGAGCGCCGGGTGCTCGCCCTGCGGCGACAGCCCGAGATGGCGCGCGATATCCTGCGTGGAGCGAAAGAAGAACGTGCCCTTCCCGGGGTCATTATGGGGAGGGAACAGCCCCTCCCGCTCGCCCGGACGCAGGAAACCCGTGAGCGTCACGAGGCCCGAAGGCGTCTCGATCGGCGGGATCGCGCCGGAGGGCGGAGTGGGCAGGAAACCGCGATTGACGAGGATGACCACCGGCCGGCAGCTCCCCGCCGCGCAGAATTCCGTGTTGAACGCGCTGATGACCTGCACGCCGAACCCGCTCACCGGCACCCGGCCGAAGCGATCGCGCTCGCCGGGCTTTGGTGCCGGGCGCGAGGTACGGATAAAGGCGGTCTTCTCCGGGAGAAACCGGCCGGTGACACTCACCCGCTCCCACAGGCCGCCTTCAGCGAGAGGCCGCGCGGATTTCGTTGCGGCCGCGGCGATTTGCGCGATGAAGGCGCGCTTCTCGGCGCGACGCTGCCATTGCCAGGCACCGAGGCTCATGAGCACAAGCGTGCCGATGAGCGTGAAGGCCATGAAGAAAAGAAGGCTGCGGTCGCGCATCACTCGATACTCGCTCATGCTGCCTCCACGAAAAAAGGCGGCACGCGGCCGCCTTCCCGAATTGCCGGATCGCGGCGGTCAATGCCCGAGCATGTTCGGCGCAAAACCGAAATTCGAACCCCAGACATAGATCGCGGCGAAGAGGAACAGCCACACCACGTCCACGAAATGCCAGTACCAGGCCGCGAATTCGAAGCCGAGGTGCTGCTTGGGCGTGAAGTGGCCCTTGTAGACGCGGGCAAGGCACACCGCGAGGAAGATGGTGCCCACGAAGACGTGGAAGCCATGGAAGCCCGTCGCCATGAAAAAGGTCGCGCCATAGATGTGGCCCGAGAACTTGAAGGCGGCGTGGCTATACTCATAGACCTGCACCAGCGAGAACAGCGCGCCGAGCAGGATGGTGAGCCACAGGGCCTTCTTCACCGCTTCGCGATCGCCATTCAGCAGCGCATGATGCGCCCAGGTGACGGTTGTGCCCGAGGTGAGCAGGATCAGCGTGTTGAAGAGAGGCAATTCCCAAGGGTTGAACACCGCGATGCCCTTCGGAGGCCATTGGCCGCCGGTGAGTTCGGTGCGGGTATACTGGATGGTCTCGCCGGCAAAGATCGCCGCATCGAAATAGGCCCAGAACCACGCCACGAAGAACATCACTTCCGAAGCGATGAAGAGGATCATGCCATAGCGGTGGTGCATCTGCACCACGCGGGTATGATCTCCCGATTCGGCCTCGTTCACGACATCGGCCCACCAGCCATACATGGTGTAGAGCACGCCGATGAGGCCGGCGATGGTCAGGTAGCTGCCGACCGCCATGCCGCCGAGCGTCATCTTCTTCATCCACATCACCGCGCCGACCGCCATGATGAAGGCCGAGACCGAGCCGACGAACGGCCAGGGCGAGAGCGGCAGGATGTGGTAATCGTGGTTCTTGGCGTGCGCGTTGGCCATCCGAGGCCCCCTTCTTCGTTAGGCGTTCCGGCTCGTTATCCCGTCAGCGCGCCGGAGGAATCGCGGATGATGCATCCGCGATCGGCTTCGTCGCGTTCTTGGCGGGAAAAAACGTGTAAGACAAGGTGATGGTCTGGAGGAAATCGAGGTCCTTTTCCTTCGAGATCTCCGGATCGACAAAGAACACCACGTCTTCCGTGCGGCTCTCGCCCGGATGGAGGGTGATCTCGTTGAAGCAGAAGCAGGCGATCTTGTTGAACCACGCGCCAGCCTGATCCGGCGAGACGTTGTAGCTCGCAATGCCGGTCACGCTGCGGTCCGACGCGTTGCGGATGGTGTAGCTCACCGTGCGCACTTCGCCGCCCTTCACCGAAACGGTGGGCATTTCCGGTTCGAACCGCCAGCCCAGGCCCGGCGCGACATTCGCATCCATGCGGATGGTGAAGAGCCGCTCCGTCACGCGGTCCGGGGCCTTCAAGGCGACCTGGGTCGTGCCGCCATAGCCGGTCACGCGGCAGAAGAGATCGTAGAGCGGCACGGCAGCGAACGACATGCCGAGCATGAAAAGCGTGCCGCCCAGCACATAGCCTGCGACGCGCAGGTTGCGGCGAGGGTCGATCGTCACGGGGCGGGGAGGGGTCTTTTCGCGATCCATGGCGTCACATCGGCCGGGCCAGAATGGCCGGACCCATCTTGAAAATGGTGATAACGTAGAACAGCACGACAAGGCCCACGACCGAGAGCGCGATGGCACGCGAGCGGCGCTGGCGGCGCGCTTTCTCTTCGGGCGTGAGAATGATGCCTTCCGGCTCGGGCGTGTCGCTCATGCGCCGAACTCCGTCAGGCGCGACAGCATGGGCAGCAGCAGGAACACGATGCGCTCGATGAGCAGGGCCGCGAACAGCGCGAAGAGATAGAGGATGGAACCGCCGAACATCGACCAGCAGGCCTTGCGATCCGCTTCCGGCGTCGCGGCGCGCAGGATCATCCAGGACCAGCGGAGCATCATGCCGGAGCCGATCACGGCGGTGGCGAGATAGAGCCAGTGGCCGAAGCCCAGAGCCACCGGCGCGAAGGACGAGAGCGCGAGCAGGATCGTGTAGATCAGGATCTGGCGGCGCGTGGCAGCCTCGCCCGCCACAACCGGCAGCATGGGCACGCCCGCGCGGGTGTAATCCTCGTTCTTTACCAGCGCGAGTGCCCAGAAATGCGGAGGAGTCCACAGGAAGATGATGAGGAACAGCATGATGGGCTCGATCGCGATCGAGCCGGTCACGGCCGCCCAGCCAATCACCGGCGGGAAGGCTCCGGCGGCACCGCCGATCACGATGTTCTGCGCGGTCGAGCGCTTGAGGCCCATCGTGTAGATCACGACATAGAAGAAGATGGTGAAGGCGAGCAGACCGCCTGCAAGCCAGTTGGTCGCGAGGCCCAGCACCATCACCGAGAAGAATGACAGCAGCAGGCCGAAAACCTTCGCCTCGTCCGGCGACACGCGGCCCGCGGGAATGGGCCGGCCCGACGTGCGGCGCATCACCTGATCGATATCGGCATCATACCACATGTTGAGCGCACCGGAGGCGCCGCCGCCCAGCGCGATCGCTAGGATCGCGATACCGCCGATCACCGGGTGGATGTTGCCCGGCGCGATCAGCATGCCGACAAGCGCGGTGAATACCACCAGCGACATGACGCGCGGCTTCATCAGCGCCCAGAAATCGATTGGGTCTGCGTTGGAAATCAGCGTCTCGCGCTGGATGTCAGCTCCCGCGTCGCTCACGGTTCGCCTGCCTCAACTCTGTGCTCTGGGATTGGCCCCATGCGGAAACGGCCATTCCGGCCGTTTGCGGATGGGGCGGAGCCTTGCAGGAAGGCTCCGCCGGAAGGGATCAGTGGTTCGAGCCGGTGATGCGCGGCAGGGTCTCGAACTGGTGGAACGGCGGCGGGGAGGACAGGGTCCATTCCAGCGTCGTCGCACCTTCACCCCAGGGGTTGTCGCCGGCCTTTTCCTTGCGGCTATAGGCGAGGTAGATGCCGTAGAAGAAGATCAGCAAGCCGAAGGCGAAAATGTAGGAACCCATCGAGGAGATGTAGTTCCAGCCCGCATACGCATCCGGATAATCCACATAGCGGCGCGGCATGCCGGCGAGGCCGAGGAAGTGCTGCGGGAAGAACAGCACATTCGCACCCACGAAGGCGACCGCGAAGTGGCTGTGGCCGATCCAGTCCGGAATCATGTAGCCGGTGATCTTCGGGAACCAGTAGTACCAGGCGGCGAAGATCGCGAAGACCGCGCCGAGCGAGAGCACGTAGTGGAAATGCGCCACCACGTAGTAGGTGTCATGCAGCACGCGGTCCACGCCGGCATTGGCGAGCACCACGCCGGTCACGCCGCCGACCGTGAACAGGAAGATGAAGCCGATCGCCCAGACCATCGGCGGACGGAACGAGATCGACCCGCCCCACATCGTTGCGATCCAGGAGAAGATCTTCACGCCCGTCGGCACGGCAATCACCATCGTGGCCGCCACGAAATACTGCTGCGCGGCCAGGCTGATGCCCGTGGTATACATGTGGTGCGCCCACACGACGAAGCCCACGAAACCGATCGCCACCATCGCATAGGCCATGCCGAGATAGCCGAAGACGGGCTTGCGCGAGAAAGTCGAGACGATGTGGCTGACGATGCCGAAGGCCGGAAGGATCAGGATGTACACTTCCGGATGGCCGAAGAACCAGAAGAGATGCTGGAACAGGATCGGGTCACCCCCGCCCTCCGGCGCAAAGAAGGTCGTGCCGAAATTGCGGTCCGTGAGCAGCATGGTGATGCCGCCGGCGAGAACCGGGAGCGACAGCACGAGCAGGAAGGCGGTCACCAGCACCGACCAGGCGAAAAGCGGCATCTTGTGCAGCGTCATGCCCGGGGCGCGCATGTTGAAGATGGTGGTGATGAAGTTGATCGCGCCGAGGATCGAAGAGGCTCCCGCGATATGCAGCGAGAGGATCGCGAAATCCATCGCCGGGCCGGGCTGGCCGGAGGTGGAGAGCGGCGGATAGATCGTCCAGCCGCCGCCCACGCCGAGGCCGCCGGCCGGACCTTCCACGAACATCGACAGGATGAGCAGGCCGAAAGCGGCCGGCAGCAGCCAGAACGAGATGTTGTTCATGCGCGGGAAGGCCATGTCCGGCGCGCCGATCATGATCGGGATGAACCAGTTGGCAAAACCGCCGATCAGCGCCGGCATCACCATGAAGAAGATCATGATGAGCCCGTGGCCCGTGACGAACACGTTGAACGTATGCGGATTGGCGAAGACCTGCAGACCGGGCTCCTGAAGCTCGATGCGCATCATGATGGAAAGGAAACCACCCACCAGCCCCGCGAAAAGCGCGAAGAGAAGGTACATCGTGCCGATGTCCTTGTGGTTGGTGGAATACAGATAGCGCCGCCAGCCATGCGGCATGTCATGCGCGTGATCGTCGGCGTGCGCGTGAGACTGTGCCATTCTCGTCTACTCCTGTCGAAGCGTCTTGTCGCGGCGCTTTATCAGCGGGCTTGATCGGTCAGCGCGGTCTGGACCGGCGCATCCCCGATGCGGGCATATTTCTTTTTCGCATCCGCCAGCCAGGCATCATATTTTGCCTGGCTCACGACGCGGATCGCCAGCGGCATGAACGCATGGTCCTTGCCGCAGAGTTCCGAGCACTGGCCGTAGAAGATGCCTTCCTGGGTGGCGCGGAACCAGGTCTGGTTCAGGCGGCCCGGCACGGCATCGATCTTCACGGCGAAGGAGGGAACGGCGAAGGCGTGCAGAACGTCACCAGCGGTCACCTGCACGGCCACCGTCTTGTTCACCGGAACCACGACCTCGTTGTCCACCGCCAGAAGGCGCGGGAAATCGGCCTCCTTACCCTTGCCAGCCTTCACGGCCGCGACGCGCTCTTCATCCGAAAGCATGCGGACCTCGAACTCGAAGCCGCCGGAATCCTGCGGATAGGTGAACTTCCAGTACCAGGCATAGCCCGTCGCCTTGATGGTGATGTCAGGCTTGGGAATCGTGATCTGCTCGCGCAGCAGGCGAAAGGACGGCACGACGATCGCAGCAAGGATCAGCACCGGAATGAGCGTCCAGGCCACCTCGAGTCCGGCATGATGCGTGGTCTTCGAGGGCACGGGATTCTTGGAGGCCCTGAACTTCGCCACCACCAGCACCAGCAGAAGCAGCACGAAGAGCGAGATCACCGTGATGATCGGCAGCAGGATCGCGTCATGGAACCATTGGGTATTCTGCGCGATCGGCGTGGCCGGCGTTTGCAGGCCCATCTGCCAGGGCGAAGGTTGCCCCATCCCGGCCCAGGCCGCCGAAGGCAGGCCCGCGAGGCCGAGGAAGCCCGCACCTGCCAGCATCCGCGCAGGAAGGCCGCGCATGTTCCGTTCCGTCTCACCCAGTCGCTTCATGGCCATCGCCACTCCCTTGCGTCGCGCCCGGCACTCGTGTCGCGAGTTGGGCGTTTGGTCTGCCTTCCGCCAACGGCTGTCAAAGCCCGGGTTCGTTGCCCGATTGCTCTTCCACAGCGCGCTCGCGCAAGGGCCTCGGCAAGGTGCATGCTGGCGCGGAAATGCGCCGCCCGCGGCCGGGGCCCGGATACAAGTTTCTCTGCAAGCCTCAGCTTTGCCAAAAAGGCAAGCGAATTTCGCCAAGCATGAACCTGCTTTTCGTCCTATTCGATATAAGCCACCTTGTCTCTGGCAGAGGAGCGGCGAATTGCAGCAGGGCCGGCTGCGGGCGGCGCTTTCTTGACACCGGGGCCGGCTCTGTTACGCCACGCGGACGGGCAGGCTCGGCGTTCGAGGGCTTGTTTTCGCCGATTCGGGGCTGCAAGGACAGGCTGATCGAGCCACAGGTGATTCAATGACGACGAGGAACAGCTGCGCCATCCACGCATTCCGGGTGGGCCTTTTTGCGGCCCTGGCGTGGTTTGGCGTCGCCTCCGTTGCTTCGGCGCAAGGTCAGTTGCGCGGGGCCTATGGTGACTGGCAGTATCGCTGCGACCGCGTGGCGCAGAGCGGCCAGGAGCAATGCATCCTGATTCAGAACGTTCTTGACCAGCAGGACCTGAACCTCGCGGTCGTGATTCTGCGCGTGGAAGATCAGATCGCGACGGCCGAGGCCCGCAAGACCAATGCGAATGCGCCGGCTGTCCGCCGCCCGGTTCTGCGTGTCATCGCCCCGCTGGGCATCCTGCTTCCGCGCGGGCTGGGGCTGAAGGTGGATGATCGCGAAGTCGGCTCGACGGATTTCGTCCGCTGCCTCGAATCCGGCTGCGTGGCCGAGGTCGACAT
Organism: Methylobacterium sp.; assembly: GCA_020252645.1. Lineage (GTDB taxonomy): Bacteria > Pseudomonadota > Alphaproteobacteria > Rhizobiales > Beijerinckiaceae > Rhabdaerophilum. The sequence continues at coordinate 143,805 of JADCCN010000002.1, forward strand.
GGATCGGTCCTTGATCGACCTGTTCTCGAAGGGCAAGGTGGCGCTCTTCGCCGTCTTCCTCACTCCCCAGGAGGGGCGGGGCCTGCCGGTGACGCTGGGCGGTTTTGCGGAGGGGTTTTCGAAGCTCCAGTAACGCGCCCGGCGCGCGCTGAAGAAAATGGGTGGTTTGGTGATGCTGGTTGAAAAATCCGGTCGGCTGCGCGGTGTGGCTCTTGCGGCCCTTGGCCTGTCACTGATGGTTCTCGCAGGCTGCGGCTCCTCCTCGCTCACGGAATCCGGCAGCGGCGATCCGAAGGTCGCGGGCGATGGCTCCGGGTGGGGCACGGCAATCCTCTATGGCGGTCGCCGCTTCACCGAACCACCGCCGACGGAGAAGCGTGAATACACCTGCCCGACCGTTGAAATTCTCGATGGGACCGTTGCGCTGCGCTCGGGCGACACCGGAACGGCCCGCGGCGTCGGCTACCAGGCCTCGATCCGCGATACGGCCCGCGAATGCGCGCTGGTGGACGGCAACCGGATCCAGATCAAGGTGGGCGTTCAGGGACGCCTCGTGCTTGGCGAAAGCGGCAAGCCTGGCACCTATACCGTGCCGGTGCGCGTGGCCGTGCGGCGCACGGGTGGCGAGACCGTCTACTCGAAACTCACGACCGCGAGCGTCACGGTTCCGGCGACGGATACGCAGGGCAGCTTCACGGTGATCGATGAGGGTCTTTCCCTGCCGCTCAGCGCCAGTGATCCCGGCGACGAATACACGATCCTCGTCGGCCTCGATCCACAGGGCAAGAGCACGCCGCGCAATCGGCGGCGTTGACAGTTCAGGCAAAAGGACTAGGTGACTGGTCTTCAGGCCATCTCCCGCGCGGGAGAGAGCGGGCTAAACCCGTCGCCGAAGGCGCAACCGCCCCGGAAACGCTCAGGCAAACGGACCGCGCGAGAAAAGCCGCTCTGGAAAGCGCGAGGCTGCAAGGCTTCGCCACCGAAGGAGTAAGGACGCTGCGGAAGCATTTTCCAGCGAACCGGGTGCGGTTCGCGTAAAGAAGATGCGACAACGTGAACAAGCGTTCGAAATCTCTCAGGTCTCCGTGACAGAGGGGGCAGCACCGAAGTCCGGGCGCAAGTCCGGGCTTCGGCTGACTGTCCGACCACGGAGGCGGCGCGAGCCGGAAATGCATGGCTTCTCCCGAAAGCGCGGAAACGCTGCTCGAAACTCCGCTCGCGGCCTGGCATGGAGCGCATGGCGCGAAGATGGTGCCCTTCGCCGGCTACAACATGCCGGTGCAGTATCCGCTCGGCATCATGGGAGAACACAACTGGACGCGGGAGAGCGCCGGTCTCTTTGATGTCTCGCATATGGGCCAGTGCTTCCTCATCCCCGAGGATGGGAAGTTTGAAACCGCAGCCGCGGCGCTGGAAAAGCTGGTGCCGGCCGATGTGCTGAACCTGAAGCCGGGGCAGCAGCGCTATTCGCAATTCCTGAATGCCGAGGGCGGCATTCTCGATGACCTGATGATCACCCGGCTCGGCCAGCCCGGCCAGGAGCACTGGCTCTATCTGGTCGTGAATGCGGGCTGCAAGGTGGAGGATTACAAGCACCTCGCCGCGCATCTGCCCAAGGGCGTTGCGCTGAAGATCGCCGGGGATCTGGCACTTCTCGCGCTCCAGGGCCCGAAGGCCGTGGCGGTGATCGCCCGGCACGCGCCGGCTCTGGCCGAACTCAAGTTCATGACCTCGACCGATCTCACCGTCGCCGGCCTCTGGTGCCATGTCTCGCGCACGGGCTACACGGGTGAGGATGGGCTCGAGATTTCCGTGAAGAATGAGGATGTCGAGGCGCTCGCGAGCCTTCTCCTCCAGGATGAGCGCGTGAAGCCCATCGGCCTCGGCGCGCGCGATTCCCTGCGGCTCGAAGCCGGTCTGTGTCTTTACGGCCATGACATCGACACCACCACCTCGCCGATCGAGGCCGATTTGAAGTGGTCGATCCAGAAGCGCCGGCGCGAGGAAGGCGGCTTCCCCGGTGCGGCGCGCATCCAGCGCGAACTGGCGAATGGCCCGGCCCGCCTGCGCGTCGGCATCCGGCCGGAGGGGCGCCAGCCGGCCCGCGAGGGCACGGAGATCTTCGCCGAGGGTCGCAAGATCGGCGTCGTCACCTCGGGCGGCTTCGGCCCCACGGCGCAGGCGCCCGTTGCCATGGGCTATGTGGAGACGGCCTTCGCGAAGCCCGATACGCCGGTGACACTCTTTGTGCGCGGCAAGGAATTGCCCGCGCGCGTTTCCGCCATGCCTTTCGCCCCGCATCGTTATTTCCGCTGATTCTCGCCTTCTCACGGACAGGAGCCCGCCATGACGACCCGCTACACCAAGGATCACGAATACATCCGCGTCGAAGGCGATGTCGGCATTGTCGGCATCACGGATTATGCGCAGGCCCAGCTCGGCGACGTGGTGTTCGTCGAATTGCCGGATGTCGGCAAGGCTGTCTTGCGGGGCGGCGAGGCGGCCGTGGTGGAGAGCGTGAAGGCGGCTTCGGAAGTCTATGCCCCGGTTTCCGGGGAGGTGGTCGCCGTGAACGACAAGCTGCCGGATGCCCCCGCCACCGTGAACGAGGACCCCGCCGGCGCGGGCTGGTTCATCAAGATCAAGCTCGCCAACAAGGCCGAACTCGATGGCCTGATGAGCGAGGCGGAATACGCCGAATACCTGAAATCGATTGCGTGAGGCCAAGATGCGCTACCTGCCGCTGACCCCCGATGATCGCGCCGGCATGCTCGCCCGGATCGGCGTGGCGACCGTCGATGATCTTTTCTCCGATATCCCCGCCGACAAGCTCCTCAAGGAGCCGGTGAACCTGCCGCATCATGCGAGCGAACTCGCGGTGGAGCGCAAGCTCGGCGCGCTTGCGCAGAAGAACGTGCCGGCCTCTTCGGTGCCCTTCTTCGTGGGTGCGGGAGCCTACAAGCACCATGTGCCGGCGACGGTGGATCACCTGATCCAGCGTTCGGAGTTTCTCACGAGCTACACGCCCTACCAGCCGGAAATCGCGCAGGGCACGCTGCAATATCTCTTCGAATTCCAGACGCAGGTGGCGCTTCTCACCGGCATGGAGGTCGCCAACGCCTCGATGTATGACGGTTCGACCGGCACGGGCGAGGCGGTGCTGATGGCGCATCGCGTCACAAAGCGCCGCAAGGCCGTGCTCTCGGGCGGTTTGCATCCGCAATATGCGGATGTGGTGAAGACGCTCTCAGCCATGGCGAATGATGCGGTGGTTGCCGCTCCCGTTGACATCACCGGCACGGAAGATCTCGCCAGGCTCATCGATAGCGAGACCTCCTGCATCGTGGTGCAGAACCCGGATGTCTTCGGCAATATCCGCGATCTCCGCCCGCTGGCGGCCGCCGCGCAGGCGAAGGGCGCGCTGCTGATCGCGGTCTTCACGGAAGCCTTGTCGCTCGGCCTCATCGAGAGCCCGGGCGCGCAGGGCGCGGATATCGTGGTGGGCGAGGGGCAATCCATCGGCAATGGCCTCAATTTCGGCGGTCCTTACGTCGGGCTCTTCGCCGCGAAACAGAAATATGTGCGCCAGATGCCGGGCCGCCTCTGCGGCGAAACGGTGGATGCGGAAGGAAAGCGCGGCTTCGTGCTCACGCTCTCGACGCGCGAGCAGCATATCCGCCGGGACAAGGCCACTTCGAATATCTGCACGAATTCGGGCCTCTGCTGCCTCGCCTTCACCATCCACATGACGCTGCTGGGCGAGAAGGGCCTGCGCCAACTCGCTCAGGTGAACCACGCGAATGCGGTGGACCTCGCCGAAAGGCTGGAAGCCGTGAAGGGCGTGAAGCTGCTCACATCCGCCTTCTTCAACGAATTCACGATAGCGCTGCCGATGAACGCGGCGGAAGCCGTGGAAAAGATGGCGAAGAAAGGCGTGCTTGCGGGCGTGCCGGTCTCGCGCCTGCTGCCCGGCGCGGGCCTCGATGACCTGCTCATCATCGCCAACACCGAAGTGAACACCGACGAGGATCGCGAGGCTTTCGTCAAGGCGCTGAAGGGAGTGCTCTCATGCTGAACAATCAGGGTCGTCCCACGTCCGCCGGTGAAGCCGCGGGCAACGCGCACCCCACTTTCACGGGCAATCGCGCGCTGATCATCGAGGAGGCGCTTCTCTTCGAGATCGGCCGCGCCGAGACCACAGGCGTCGATGTGCCTACCCCCAAAGCCGTGACATCGCGCCTCGGCGGGCAGGAACGGAAAGGCGGAATCGGCCTCGTCGGCCTCTCGGAGCCCGAGACGATGCGGCATTTCGTGCGCCTCTCCAGCAAGAATTACGGCATCGATACCGGGCTTTTTCCGCTCGGTTCCTGCACGATGAAGCATAATCCGCGCTTGAACGAGAAGATGGCGCGCCTTCCGGGCTTTGCGGATATCCATCCGCTCCAGCCGCAATCGACCGTGCAGGGCGCGCTCGAACTCATCGAGATGCTGGCGCATTACCTGATGACGCTTACGGGCACCGAAGCCGTCGCGATGTCGCCGAAAGCCGGTGCGCATGGCGAACTCTGCGGCATGATGGCGATCAAGGCCGCCATTGAGGCCAAGGGCGAGGGCGAAACGCGCCGCGTGGTGCTGGTGCCGGATTCCGCCCATGGCACCAACCCGGCCACCGCCGCGCTGATCGGCTTCGAGGTGAAGCCGGTTCCGGCTCGCGCCGATGGCACGGTGCATGTGAAGGACGTGAAGAAGCTGCTCGGCCCCGATGTCGCGGCGATCATGCTCACGAACCCCAATACCTGCGGCATCTTCGAGCCGGAAATCGTGGAAATCGCCCGCGCCATGAAGAAGGCCGGGGCCTATTTCTACTGCGATGGCGCGAATTTCAACGCCATTGTCGGCAAGGCGAAGCCCGGGGATCTCGGCATCGATTGCATGCACATCAACCTGCACAAGACCTTCTCGACGCCCCATGGCGGCGGCGGTCCCGGTGCCGGGCCGGTGGTGCTCTCGAAGCGGCTCGCGCCTTTCGCGCCGGTGCCCTTCATCCGCCGCAAGGGCAAGCGCCTCGAACTCGTGGAGCATGTGGCGGATGCCGGCAAGGCGAAGCCCTTCGGGCGCATCACGGCCTTCCACGGGCAGATGGGCATGTATGTGCGCGCGCTCGCCTATATGTTGAGCCATGGCGCGGATGGCATGAAGCAGGCCTCGGAAGATGCCGTGCTCTCGGCCAACTATATCCGCGCCGGTTTGCAGGACCTGATGTCCGTGCCCTTCCCGAAACACCCCTCGATGCATGAGGCGCTCTTCGACGATACCTGGCTGAAGGATACCGGCATCACCACGCTCGATTTCGCCAAGGCGATGATCGACGAGGGCTACCACCCGATGACCATGTATTTCCCGCTCGTGGTGCATGGCGCGATGCTGGTGGAGCCGACCGAGAGCGAAAGCCGGGCCTCGCTCGATCTTTTCATCATGGCCTTGCGCGATCTCGCGATGCGGGCGAAGCGGGGCGAGACCGAACGGTTCTCGGGCGCGCCGTTCCATGCGCCGCGCCGGCGGCTGGATGAAACGCGCGCCGCGCGTAATCCCATCCTGCGCTGGACACCACCGCAAGCCTTGCAGCAGGCGGCGGAGTGAGCGGGACGTGTCATCCCCGACGCGGGGCTCGCCCGCGAGCGGGGATCCATGCTCGTCATTGCGAGGAGCGGCAGCGACGAAGCAATCCAGAAAAATAGCCCGAAGGTCTGGATTGCCGCGTCGGCGCCGGGCGCCTCCTCGCAATGACGCTTCGCCTGGTTAGAACGGTGCTACATCCCGCCGAAGATCGCCATCACGCGGGTGATGGCCGCCGCGCGGGCCTCCGGGTTCGTGCCCACGGTCACGACGCCGCTTCCATCGGCGGTATAGGCGGCCTTGCGCTGGCGAAGCGGCAGGTTGGTGTGGTCGAAATCATGATGGGCCCTCTCGAAACCGATGAAGCGCGTGCCCGGCAGCGTCTTGCAGGGCTCAGCCGGCGTCCAGTTGTCCGCGAGGCCATGGAGGATCGTGACCGGCAGGCGCGTGCGATAATGGCTCTCCTCGGCGAAAATCCGGCAACCGGGATAGAAGGCGATGGCCTGCCGAAACTCCAGGCCCTTCGGCCCGCGCCCCGTGCGGGCAGCGGAGAGAACCGTCGAACCGCCATTCGACCAGCCGAGGAGCCCGATGCGGCTCCTCGCGACATCCTTCCGGGACGCGAGCCATTCGGCTGTGGCGAAGGCATCCTCGGCGCGATCACGCGGGCGAAGGCTGCGGGCGCGCGTCATGCATTGGGAGCCGAGCCCGCGCGAGCCGAAACTGTCGGGGAAGACCACGAGGAAACCGGCGCCGGCGAGCCGGTTGCCCCAGTCGTCATCGCGCGGCTGCCAGGGCCCGCCGCAGCCATGCAGGGCGACAATGGCGGGGAAAGGGCCGGCGCCGGCCGGCCTGTAGAGCTTCGCCTTGATCGTCAGACCATCGCGGCCGGGAAGCGTGATCGCCTCCTGCGCGGAAAGCGATTGCTGAGCCGCGACGGCGCAAAATGCAGTGATTGCGGCTCGAAACATGCGCATGGCAGACCCCCGATCTGGCGACAGCATGCCATGGAAATGAAAAGGCCGCCCGGAAGCAGCCTTGGGATCGTTTGGAAGCGGTCAAGCTCAGTTGAGCTGCGTTTTCACCTGTTTCAGGCCTTCGGTGAAGGCCTGGTCACCCTTCGCCGAGGCGAGGATCGTACCAGCCGCCTTCACCGCGAGTTCGGCGGCGGCCTTGCGCACATCGGCGGCTGCCTGCTGCTCGGCCTGGGTGATCTTGAGTTCGGCCTGCGCCGTGCGGCGCTTCACGAAATCCTCGAGCTTCGCCTTGGCTTCCGCTTCGACGCGCTTGGCTTCGGCCCTGGCGGCCTCGACCAGAGCAGCGGCTTCCTTCTCGGCAGCCTTGCGCTTCTCCTCGTAGGATTTCAGCAGCGCAGCCGCCTCGTTGCGCAGGCGCTCGGCCTCGCCCAGCTGTGCCGCCACCTTCGCCCCGCGGGCATCAAGACCCGAAAGGATGAACTTGTGAACGCCGGCATAACCAAGAATGCCGAGAAAGATCAGCAGGGCGAGCGCGGTGAAGAAGCTGGCATCCATTGGCTTTCTCCTCAGCCCTGCGCCGCGCTGATCGCCTTGGCGACCGCGGCATCCGTGGCCTTGCCGCCGAGCTGCTCGACAATAGCGGCCACGGCCTCCTTCGCGATGCCCTCGACATTCCCCATGGCCCTGGCCTTGGTCTCGGCAATACGCGACTCGGCCACCGCGAGCTTGCCGGCGAGTTCCTTCTCGACCGAGACGCGTTGCGCCTCGATCTCCTTGGTGCTCTTGTCTCGGGCTTCACCGGCAATGGCCTGCGCGCTGGCGCGCGCCTTGGTGAGCGAGGCCTCGAGCGCAGCGGCCTGCTCCTCGGCTTCCTTCTGCGCGGCGCTGGCCGCGCGGAGGGCACCCTCGATCGTCTCGCGACGCGCTTCAAGCACCGAGCCGATGCGCGGCAGGGCCACGCGGCTCATCAGCACGTAAAGGGCCCCGAATGTCAGCGCCAGCCAGAAGAGCTGGCTCGCATAGGTCGAGGAATCGAAAGGCGGAAAGCGATGCCCGCCGCCCTCGCCACCGGCCGCGAGGGCCGGCAGGGCGGGAAGGGTCGCAATCAGCGTCGCAAGCACGAAGCGCATGGGCCGCATCCGGACATCAGGGTGGTGGAGGGCAGCATTCCCGAAGGTGCCGCCCGCGAAAGTCGTTCGCCTGAGACTTACACCACGAAGAGCAGGAAGATGACGACGACGAACGAGAAGATGCCAAGACCTTCCGCGAGCGCCGCGCCGATCAGCGCGCGGGTGAACTGGCCATCGGCGGCAGAAGGGTTGCGCAGCGCACCCGAGAGGAAGCTGCCGAAGATGTTGCCCACGCCGATGGCGGCGAGGCCCATGCCCAAAGCCGCGAGACCAGCGCCGATATACTTGCCAACGATCGGATCCATCGAGTTTACTCCGTTTGAGAAGAAAGGGGGTGGTTGAGAAGAAAGGGGGTGGTGGATTTCGTGTCCGGCGTTCTCGTCAGTGCCCCGGATGGAGCGCATCATTGAGATAGACGCAGGTCAGAATGGTGAAGACATAGGCTTGGAGGAACGCCACCAGGAATTCGAGAGCGGTCACTGCCACCGCCATCAGCAGCGGCAGCGGCGAGAGGACGGCCCAGGCGCCCGCGCCCAGCAGCATGACCGTGAGACCCCCGAAGGCCTTCAGCACGATATGGCCGGCGAGCATGTTGCCGAACAGACGCAGCGACAGCGAAACCGGGCGCGACAGGAAGGAGATGATCTCGATCGGCACCATCAGGAGCAGGATCGGGATCGGCACGCCCGAGGGAACGAACAGGCCGAAGAAGTGCGAGCCGTGCTTTGCCACACCCACAGCAACCACGGAGCCGATCACCAGCAGCGCGAAGGCGGCTGTCACGATGATCTGGCTCGTGACCGTGAACGAACCGGGGATCATGCCCAGCAGGTTCGCGGCGAAAACAAACATGAAAAGCGAGAAGACGAAGGGGAAGAACTGCAACCCTTCCTTGCCGGTCACGCCCGTGAGCGTATTGGCGACGAATTCGTAGCTCATTTCGGCCAGGCTCTGCAGCCGGCCCGGCACCATGGAGCGCCGGGCGCTGCCATAGACCGTGATGAAGCTGATGACCGCCAGCGCGATGAGCATCCACAGCGACGCATTGGTGAACGAAATATCGGTTCCGAACAGCTTGAGCTCGACGATCCTGTTGATCTCGAACTGGTGCATCGGCTCGATTGCTTTTCCGCTCGCCACGGTCGCTGTCCCTTCGCCTCAATGGCCCTGATGCGGGCCGCTCCTGTCGTTCGAACCCGGCAGGACAGTGGGTCGCATGCCCAGCCGGTAGATGTTCCGGAACCCTGCCGCCATGCCCAGCATCATGAAGGTGATGAGGAGCCATGGCTTGGTTCCGAGGAACCGGTCCAGCAGGAAGCCGAGACCCGTTCCCACGAGAATGCCCGCAACCAGTTCGGAGGCCGCCCGCATTCCCGCGCCGAGTGCCGAGGCATTGCTGCTCGAACTCGACTTGCCCTGATGTTCGGCCTCGTCGCGCGCCTTCGCGTCGCCGAGTTCGGCCTTCAGGGCCTCGAGGCGCGAACGCAGACTTTGCTCGTCACCGGAACGTCCCGCTTCCGCTTTGTCGGCGTCCCGCGAGGGAGGCTCCGGCTCTGGCATGGCTGCATCCGAACCCGGTGGAACGGTGCCATGTCACGCGGGAGTGTCCCGCGTCAACACAACACGAGGGGCGGTTGCCCGCCCCGTTTCGTCGCGCGCTGTAAAACAGGGGGAAACGTCTGTGTCAAGGACGGAAGGGCCGTTCTTTCGGCTCTTCCACGATCGGATAGGGCCATTTCTGAGGATGTTGCCGCAATGCAGCAGAAAACGCGCCTCAACCCGCCTCCGCAAGGCGCTCGGCCTCGGCGAGATCGACCGAGACGAGCTGGCTCACGCCGCGTTCGGCCATGGTGACGCCGAAGAGGCGATCCATTTCCGCCATGCTGATCGGGTTATGCGTGATGACGAGGAAGCGCGTGCCGGTTTCGCGAGCAATATCATGCAGCAGCGCGCAAAGCCGCTCCACGTTGGAATCGTCGAGCGGGGCATCGACCTCGTCCAGAACGCAGATCGGCGCCGGATTGGTGAGGAAAACCGCGAAGATCAGCGCCGTGGCGGTCAGCGCCTGTTCGCCGCCGGAGAGGAGCGAGAGAAGCTGCGGCTTCTTGCCCGGAGGGCGGGCAATGATCTCCAGGCCGGCCTCCAGCGGATCATCCGCCTCCACAAGATGAAGTTCTGCCGTCCCGCCCCCGAAAAGCCGGGTGAAGAGCCGTGTGAAATGCCCCTGCACCGCCTCGAAGGCCTCGCGCAGCCGGGCGCGGCCCTCGCTGTTGAGCTGCTCGATGGCCCGGCGGAACTTGGCGATCGCCTCCTCGATCTCGGCGCGCTCGCGCGTGAGATCGGCATGGCGGGTCTCGACCTCCGCAAGTTCGGTGTCCGCGCGCAGGTTCACGGCGCCGAGGCGGTCGCGGTCCTGCTTCAGGTCGCGCAGCCGCGCCTCGATGGCCTCCGGCGAGAGGGATTCGAACCGCGTCTCCGCCGGGACGCGGTTCGAAAGGCCTTCGATTGGCCCCTCGATCTCGCTTTCGATGGTCTGGATCACGTGGATCAGTCGGGAATCGGCGTTTTCGCGCGAAACTTCCAGTCTTCCCGCCAGTTCGCGAGCCTGCGAGAGGGCGTTGACGGCCTGCCGCGCCGCCTCATCGGCTGCGCGCGCCGCGCTCTCGCACCGGGCGAGCATGTCATCGGCGGCCTGGCGCGCGCCTTCCGCGATGTCGATTTCGCCCGCGATTCCGCGACGGCGGGCGGAAAGCTCGGCCGGTTCACCTTCGAGCCTTGCAATTTCCTCCTCGAGGCGAGCGCGCCGGCCTGCATGTTCGCCGAGGGATTCCCGCGCGCGGGCAACACGCTGCTCCCAGGCCGCCTGCTCACGCTTGATGCCCGCAAGGCGTTGCTCGGCGGCGCTGCGGGCGGCAAGAAGACGCGCCAAAGCGTCGCGTGCCGCATTTTCCGCCTGCCGTATACTCGCGAGGCGCGCCTCCTGCGTCTGAACCGGATCTTCGGCGGAGCGCCCGGGCAGGGCAGCCAGAGCCAAGCGTGCCTCCTCCTCCTCGCGGCGCGATTCGGCGAGATCATTCGCCAAGGTCTCTCGACGCAGCCGTGCGGCTTCCAGCCTGAGGCGGATTTCTTCCGTGCGGCGCATCTCGCGCTGCAGCGCGGCATTGGCCTCCTCGCGCTGGCGTGCGATGCGGCGCACCGCCTCGCGCCCGACCGCTTCCGCCTCCTGTGCCTCGCGCAGGGCGCGCAGGATGCGATCAAGCACGTCGCGCGCGGCATCGCGCCTGGTCCTGGCCTCGCGCGCCTCGCGCTCGAGTTCCTCGAGCCGGTTGCGCTCGGCAAGGCGACGGGCTGCGGCGCTGGGCGCATCGCCCCGGGCTGCGAAGCCATCCCAGCGCCAGAGATCGCCCTCGCGGCTCACGAGGCGTTGACCGGGCCGGAGCTGCGCCTGAAGCTTTTCGCCCTCTTCACGCGCGCAAAGGCCGATCTGGCGCAGGCGCAGATGCAGGGGCGCGGGGGCCTTCACCATGGAGATGAGCGGCTTCACGCCCGCCGGCAGGCTGGGCTCGCCATCCAGCGCGCGCTCGCCCCAATGGCGCGGAGCACCCCATTCGATGGCCGCATCGAGATCCTCGCCGAGGGCGGCCGCAAGCGCCGTCTCGTAGCCCGGCTCGACGACGATCTGGTCGATGGCTGGCGTCCAGAGGCCGGGCTCGGTCGCATCCACGAGCTTGCGGATCGTGCGTGCCTCCGTTTCGAGGCGCTGGAGCAGGCGCTCGGCCTCCGCGAGCTTCGGGCGGGCGCCCTGCTCGGCATCGCGCGCGGTGCGGGCCTTGGCCTCGGCCTCATCCGAGCGGGTGGAGGCTGTCGCAAGTTCCGCTCCGAGGCGATCGAGTTCCGCCTGCATCCGCTTGTAATCGGCGAGCGCGGTGGAATCCTGCGTGAGCGTGGCGAGCGCCCGCTCGGCCTCCCCGGCCAGCGCGGCAAGGCGCGCCGAGCGCGTGGTCGCGGCCTGAAGCCGCTGGTCGGCCGCGCGTTCCGCGGCTTCCGCCTCGGCGCGTGCGATGGTGAGCGCGCGAAGCTTCTGCTCTTCCGCGTTTCGCAGGGCCTCGGCCCGCTCGCGCGCCTCCGTGAGGGATTTTTCTTCAGCCGAGAGCCTTGTTCGCTCTGATTCTTGCGTTGATGCCTCGGCAGCCAGCCCCGCCTGCGCGCTTTCCGCATCGCCCAGCAAACGCCCTGCGGCTTCGTGATCTCGATCGAGTTCGGCGCGGCGGCTTGTGATTTCCCTGAGACGCTGTTCGATGCGGGCGATTTCACCATCGAGCGTTTCGCGTCTCACGAGAAGGGCTTGCAGCGCCCGGAACCGTTCGGCGGCGACCGCACGAGCCTGTTCGAGTTCATGCGCCTTCACGGCGCGTTCGCGCTCTGTTTCGCCCTGCTGCACGGTCGCGGCGGCGACGGCGCGGATCGCTTCCTCATGCGCCTGTTTCGCGGCATCGGCCTCCTGTCGGGCCCGCTCCAGCGAAGAGGCGAGAAGGCGCAGATCCAGCGCGCGGATTTCGGTCTGCAGAGCCTTGTATCGCTCCGCCTGCCGCGCCTGCCTGCGCAGATCGCCCGCCTGCCGATCAAGCTCCCCCAGAACATCCTCGGCGCGCAGAAGGTTCTCCCCGGCCTGTCGCAGGCGCAGCTCCGCCTCGTGGCGCCTGGCATGGAGGCCGGCTGTGCCGGCGGCATCCTCGAGAATGCGGCGGCGATGCTGCGGCTTCGCGCTGATGATCTCGCCGATCTGCCCCTGCCGCACGAGGGAGGGCGAACGTGCTCCGGACGCGGCATCCGCGAAGAGGATCTGCACATCGCGGGCGCGCACCTCGCGCCCGTTGATGCGGAAGGTCGAGCCCTGTTCGCGCAGGATCCTGCGCGTGACCTCCAGTGCCTCGGCCTTGTGGAGATGGCCAGGGAGATCTTGCGGCGGCTCGGCGAGGCGAATGGAAACTTCCGCATGGTTGCGGCCGGGGCGAGTGCCCGCGCCGGCGAAGATCACGTCGTCCATCTCGCCGCCGCGCAGGGATTTCGACGAGGTTTCGCCCATCGCCCAGCGCAGGGCTTCCACGAGATTGGATTTGCCGCAGCCATTGGGCCCGACAATGCCCGTGAGGCCGGGCGCGATGACCAGCTCCGTCGGATCGACGAAGGTCTTGAACCCGTGAAGGCGCAGCCTCTCGAACTTCACCCGGAACCGCTCCAGCCTGGGCCGCGGCATGCGGCCTTTTCGATGAGGCGGGTTGCCCTGCTCCGGTGGAAAGGCACGGCGGGCCTTATTTCGGGAGCAGGGGTTCGAGCAGCTGGTCCATCTCCGCGATGGTCCGCGCGCCGCTCACCCGCTTGCCATTGATAAAGAAGGTGGGAGTGGAATTGACGCCAAGTTTCTCCGCGCCGTGCTTCTTCACCGCATTCACGCCGTCATAGATCGACTGGTTTTTCAAGCAGGCCTCGAAGCTTTCCTGTGAGAAACCGGCAAGGCGCGCGGCGGCAAGCAGGTCGTCCAGCGGCTTCTGCGAGGTCAGGATGGCTTCCTGGCGGCGGAAGAACAGGTCGATGAGCGGATAATAGCGCTCGGACGGGGCGCAGCGCGTCAGCATGGACATCGCGGTCGCCATGGCATCGAAGGGAAATTCGCGGAACACGAAGCGCACCTTGCCGGTGTCGATATATTTTTCCTTCAGCGCGGGCAATGTGTTCACGTGGAAATTCGCGCAATGCACGCAGGTGAAGGACGCATATTCCACGATCGTGACCGGTGCATCGTCCTTGCCGAGGCTGCGATCGCCAAGCGGCCCCGCCTGCATGACATCGACGAGCGGCATCTGGTCCTGCGCCTGCGCGAAGGCCGGAGTGCCGAGCGCGAGCGGCAGGGCAAGCCCCGCGAGAGCGATCAACATATGCCGGCGGCCGACGGGAAGACGGGTGATGACAGGGCTCTGCGGCATGGAACGACATTCTCCGGCTTCGGTAAGATCAATTTTCGCCCGCGATGATGGCGGAATTCGAGATAGGCGGAAGCGCGGATGCTCGCAAGCGGGCAGGAATCACAATCGCGTTTTGCGGCCCTTCGCGGCGATCCCCGCGCCCATCCGGGCGAGAGCCTCGCGCAGACCCTCATCCGCGATATCGGTGAGGGTTGCCTTCTGCGCCATGATGAGCTCGGCGGAAATCTCCCGCTCCACGAAGGCAGCGCGCGGCTTCGGCATATCGCCCTGACGGATTTCAAGCCGCGTGACGGCGCGGAAGCCCAGGCGACGGTTCACTGAATCGAGAATGCGCGCGGAAGCCATCTGCACCTCAAGGGCGAAGGCGCTGGCGCAGGTGACGACAAGCACCGCGCCCTCGGCCTTTTCCTGCATGCGACCGCCGCGGGGCACCGTCGACCCGGCTTCCATCCGCTTCCTCGGCCAGCGGATTTCGAGCGGAACCGTGAATTCCGCCAGCGCCGGGCCGACAATCTCCGCCCATTCGGCGAGAAGGGTGGCGGAGGCAAAGCCGCGCTCGCGCAAGGTGGGTTCCAGCAGGTCCGGCATCAGCAAGGCGAGACGGTTCGTCCGGGGCCGCTTGCGCGGTTCGGTGCGGGAAATCGGCAGTTCTGCAGTCGCGCGGTTCATCGGGGCGTCTTTGCCTTCATCAAAGTCAGTGTAGCGCAGAAATCGGATAGAACAAGAAGAGAACGAAAATTCCCGCGGATTGCTGGCGGAAAAGAGCATCGCACCCTTGGCCAGCCGCATCGGCCTCGCCATAACCGAAGGGATGCCCGCCCCTCCGCCCTCAGCCGATCGCCGAACCGCAGCCTTGCTCGCCTGGTACGATCGCGCCGGGCGGGACCTCCCATGGCGGGTGAAATCGGGGCGCGCCGAGCCCTATCGCGTCTGGCTGTCGGAGATCATGCTGCAGCAGACGAGCGTGGAGGCGGTGAAGCCCTATTTCACGAAGTTCATGGCGCTCTGGCCGGATGTGAAGGCGCTCGCCGCGGCCGAGGATCACGCCGTCATGACCGCCTGGGCCGGCCTCGGCTATTATGCCCGGGCCCGCAACCTGCTCGCTTGCGCGCGGGCGGTCGCGCGCGATTACGATGGCCGATTCCCCCAAACAGAAGCGGACCTTCGCGCGTTGCCGGGCATCGGTGCCTATACGGCGGCAGCCATTGCCGCGATTGCCTTTGGCGAGCGCGCGATTGTGATCGACGGGAATATCGAGCGGGTGGTCACGCGGCTCGCCGCCATCGACACGGTTCTGCCGAAAGCGAAACCGGAGATTGGCGCGGTGCTCGAAGGCATGGTGCCGGCGGATCGCCCGGGTGATTTCGCACAAGCCCTGATGGATCTCGGTGCAACGATCTGCACACCGAAATCGCCCTCCTGCCTGCTCTGTCCGCTCTCCGAGGCGTGCCTGGCACGGGCCAGGGGGCAGCCCACGGCTTTCCCCGTGAAGCCCGCGAAGAAGGGCAGGAAGCAGCTGCAAGGCCTCGCTTTCGTGGTGCTGGATCCGCAGGCGCGCATCCTCGTCCGCACCAGAGCCGGGAAAGGCCTGCTCGCGGGCATGGCCGAGGTTCCGAATGTCGATTGGTCGGCCGAGCCTATGGGGCTTCAGGCCGCGCCTTTTCCGGCGGAGTGGCAGCGCCTGAAACAGCCGGTCATCCACATCTTCACGCATATCGAGTTGCGGATGGAGATCGCGGTCGCGCGGCTGCCCGCAACGGCACCCGCGCCGGAGGGCATGCGCTGGGTCTCGCTGGAGAGGCTTGGCGACGAGCCGCTGCCAACCCTGTTTCGCAAGGTCATCGAGGCAGGCTTGCGCGCGCTGCGTTGAGCGGTCAGGCCACTTCTTTCGCACGGAACGCCGCGCGAAGGGTGTCGATCGGCTCCAGCGCCTTGCCGTTCTCGATGTGCCAGAAGGTCCAGCCATTGCAGGCGGGCAGCCCCTGTACCAGCGCGCCGATCTTGTGGATCGAGCCGATAATGCCATTCGCGACGATCTGGCCATCGGGTCGCACGGTGGCGAAATGGCGCTTCTTCGCATCGGTGAGAACCGTGCCAGCCAGGATGTATCCACCCTCGATCAGGCTCGCGAAGGCCACGCGCGGTTCCTCGCGCTTGGTCATCGGCTGCAGGAGCAATTCGGGGGGCACAGGCTCGACGGCCGCGATGCGCGCACGGGCGGCCGCGGCATAGGCCTCCTCGCGCTCGAGCCCGATGAAGTGCCGTCCAAGCTTCTTCGCCACCGCGCCCGTCGTGCCGGTGCCGAAGAACGGGTCGAGCACGACATCGCCGGGATTGGTCGCGGAGAGCAGCACACGGGCGAGCAGGCTCTCGGGCTTCTGCGTGGGGTGAAGCTTGTCGCCGGCCTTGTCCTTCAGGCGCTCGGCGCCCGTGCAGAGCGGCAGATACCAATCCGAACGCGCCTGCAGATCCTCGTTGCCAGCCTTCAGCGCCTCGTAATGGAAGGTATATTTCTTCGCATTCTGGTCGCGCGCGGCCCAGATCATCGTCTCATGCGCATTGGTGAAGCGCCGGCCGCGGAAATTCGGCATCGGATTGGCCTTGCGCCAGATGATATCGTTCAGGATCCAGAAGCCGAGATCCTGCAAGGCCGCGCCGACGCGGAAAATGTTGTGATAGCTGCCGATCACGAACAGCGTGCCATTGGGCTTCAGCACCCGCCGGCATTCGCCGAGCCAGGCGCGCGTGAAGCGATCATAGGCGTCGAAGCTCTCGAACTGGTCCCAGGCATCGTCCACGGCATCGACAAGGCTCTGGTCGGGGCGCGCAAGGTTGCCCGCAAGCTGCAGGTTATAGGGGGGATCGGCGAAGACAAGGTCGACCGAATGCTGGGGCAGGCGCGCGAGCCCCGCGACGCAATCGCCCACGAGAATGGAATCGACAGGAACACCTGGACCGGTGCGATCAGCCAGGCCCCCGTTACGCGAGACATGAATCCGGGGCCTGTGGCTCATCGCTGCCGAGCGGACACTACGCATGACAACCGCACCGGAGAAACGACAGACAGGCAGGATACTGGCTGAAGACAGTGAAGGCCGGGTTTATGGATCAAAT
The DNA here is from genome assembly GCA_020252645.1 of Methylobacterium sp. Lineage (GTDB taxonomy): Bacteria > Pseudomonadota > Alphaproteobacteria > Rhizobiales > Beijerinckiaceae > Rhabdaerophilum. The sequence continues at coordinate 160,626 of JADCCN010000002.1, forward strand.
TTGATCTTGTCCCGTTTTCGCACCACTCGGGATTGCACATCGTTCCCGGCCATCGCCCGGCAGGGCGCGAAAGACAGGCGGTGGAGCGGCGTCAGCTCCATTTCCCGCAGGGCGGCGAGATGGGCGGGCGACCCGTATCCCATATGCTTCTCGAAGCCATAGCCGGGAAATTCCTCGGCGGCTTTCACCATCATGGCGTCGCGCGCGACCTTCGCGACAAGAGAGGCGGCAGCGATGGCGGCGACCGTTGCATCGCCCTTCACGACCGCTTCCGCCGGGCAGGGAAGTCCAGGCGGAATATCGCGGCCATCCACGATGGCAAAGTCGGGAACAACCGGAAGCGCGAGAATCGCGCGGCGCATGGCCTCAAGGCTCGCGGCCCGGATGTTCAGGCGGTCGATCGCCGGGGCGGGCAGGCTGGCAACGCCCACCGCACAGTGATTCCGGATGAGATCCGAAAGCAGCCTTCGGCGCGCGGGACGCAGGCTTTTGGAATCTGCAAGCTCATCCATGGGAAAATCCGCCGGAAGAACCACCGCCGCCGCCACCACGGGGCCGGCAAGCGGCCCGCGGCCAACCTCATCCAGCCCCGCCAGCAGGCGGGCGTTGCGCGCGGCAGGGGAAAGGGGCGACCAGCGTTCCGGCATCGGGGGTTGAGGCAAGGGAGCAGAGAAGAGGGAGTTGATCGGCCTGGGTTTCCGGCCACAATGCGCTGGAGGCACCCGAATCGGGAAGGGAAAAATCGCCATGGCGAAGGAGACAGCCGGTTCGCTGGCCGCAGCGCTCGACAGCGAAATTGCGCTTCTTGCCAAGCTTGTTGCGGATGAGGACGACGCAGAGGGCCTCGTGGCCTTTGCGCTTCATCGCCGGGCTTTCCTGGATTGGGTCACCGCGTTCGAGGCTGCCGAACAACGCAAGCCGAACGAAGGCGAGATCCGCCTGTTCCTGCTGGGTGAGACGGCCGATCGCCGGCTCGCCGCCTATCGCGAACGGGCCTCGCTGATGATCGACGCACCGAAGATCGATCCCGCAGCGGCGCCGGCCAGGCCGATGCCGCCGAAGAAACCGCCGCTGCGCACCTGGTTCTGGCCCTGGGGCTTTTCCAGCGGCTTCGTGGTCGCCGATCCCGATGCGCCGATGAACTGGCGCGGCCTGTTCCTCCGCCTTGCCATGCTGGGTGCGGCCGTGGTTGTCACGGCGCTTGCCCTGCGCATCTTCGTCGTCCGCGCCTGAATCACAGCAGCGAGAGTTGCTGGCCCGGCAGGCTGGGCGGCACGAAGAGATCGGTTCTGAGGCGCTGGTGGCGCCGCACAAGGCCGAGCCGTTCACAGGCGAGGCGATGGCGTTTCGCGATGAGATCGGCATAAAACCCCGTGCCGGTCTGCCGGGTTTCGAAATCCGCGACATAATCCTTTCCCCCGCGCGTCGATTGCACAAGGCTCAGCACGTGCCGCAGCCGGCCGGGATAATGTGCGAGCAGCCATTCACGGAAGAGGTCGCGCAGTTCGAGCGGCAGACGCAGCAGCACATAACCCGCTTCGCGCGCGCCTGCTGCCTTTGCGGCTTCGAGCAAGGCCTCGATCTCCGGATCGTTGATCGCCGGGATGATGGGTGCGGTGATCACCGCGGTGGGGATGCCTGCTTCCGACAATTGGCGGATGGCATCGAGCCGCTTCTGCGGGGTTGGCGCGCGCGGCTCCATGGCGCGGGCGAGCTTGCGATCGAGCGTGGTCAGCGAAATCGCGACCTTCGAAAGACCGCGCTCGGCCATGGGGGCGAGGATGTCGATGTCGCGCGTCACGCCGGCCGATTTCGTGACGATCGTCACCGGATGGCCCACGCGCGCCAGAACTTCCAGGATGCTGCGCGTGATGCGATACTCGCGCTCGATCGGCTGGTAGGGGTCGGTATTGGTGCCGAGCGCGATGGGTTTGGGCTGGTAGCCCGGCCGGGCGAGCTCGCGTTCGAGCAGCGCGGCGGCATTCGGTTTCGCGGTCAGCCTGGTTTCGAAATCAAGGCCCGGCGAGAGGCCGAGATAGGCGTGGCTGGGCCGCGCGAAGCAATAGGAACAGCCATGCTCGCAGCCCCGATAGGGGTTGATGGAGCGGTCGAAAGGGATATCCGGCGACTGGTTCCGGGTGATGATGGTGCGGGCCTGCTCCAGGCTCGTTTCGGTGCGAATCGGCGGGGCGGCCTCCTCCTCGCTCCAGCCATCGTCGAACACTTCACGCATCTGCGGCTCATGACGACCCGCAAGGTTGCTGATCGAACCCCGCCCGTGGCGGTTCGAATCGGCGATGCGGGTGGCATTCCGGGCTTCCAGCGGCTCCCCGGACAGGCGGGCGATGGGCTTGCTCATGAAGAGAACAAAAATCGAACAAGATCGATTCGTCAAGGGGTGGGCGAGCCTCTCGCGCGGCCTCGCATTTCCGCAATCCGCTTGGACGCTTGATTTTCTTGGGCGCTTCATTTCTTGGACGCTTGATTTTCCTGAGCTCTTGATTTTTTCTCATTGTGCGCCGCAATATGATTGGATGTTTTCTGCGGTCATCCAGGCGCGGCCTGCGCCCCTTGCGCTTGCCGCCACCCTCGGCCCGCTGGTGCGGGGGGTTGTGGAGGGACTTGTCGGCTCCGCCACCCTGGTTGCCGCCGAGCGCAATGCCGAAATCGAGGAAATCGCCGATTCCGCTGGCTGTCGCGTGCTGGTGGAGGCGGAATGGGCCGAAGGTTTCAGCCGTGTGGTGGCGAATGCCGGCGGCTCGCCGCTTCTCGTCATGGATACGGGGCTGATGCTGGGACAGGAATTCTGGCCGGTTCTCGCGGATTCGCTGCCGCTGCTGGGCAATCGTCCGGCCGTAACGGAAGCCGAAAGGCCGCGATCCCTGCTGAGCCGGATTTTCGCGGCGGCTTCATCGGTACCCGGGCGGGATCAGGTTCTGCTGCTGCCAGGCTCGGTGAGCCGGCACTTGGCGCAGTTGAAGGCCGATCCCTTCACGCATCGCTATGCCAACCTCGCGCGGCTCCCCGCGGCCGCCCGGCGCGTGCCGGAATGATCAGGGTTTCGGGTCGCGCGGCAGGCGGGCGTAAAAATCGGCGATTTCCTGCAATTCGAACTCCGTCATCAAGCGGCTCATCACGCGCATTTCCTTGTGGGGACGACGCCCCTTCTGGAAATCGTGGAGTTGTTTCATGAGGTATTCGTAATTCTGGCCGGCGAGATGGGGCACGTCCTTGTCCTTGGCGATTCCGTCATCGCCATGGCAGGCCATGCATTCGAGGATGAGATCGCGCCGCGGCTGCCTCTCCTGTGAAAGACCGGGCCAAGCCGTCGCCGCCAGCAACATTGCAGCCAGAATGGCGTTTCGCATGCAATTTCGCTCCTTGTTTCGTTGTGCCTCGGCAAGGCTCTGCCATGCAGGCGGGTGATGTCCTTGCGCAAGATCAGAGCGCGCGTGCATTGAAAGTATCGCAGGCCTTCACGCTGCCGGTGCGCAGGCCCTGCTTCAGCCAGCGCATGCGCTGCTCGGATGTGCCATGCGTGAAGCTGTCCGGCACGATGTAGCCCTGCGCCTGCTTCTGGAGCTTGTCATCGCCGATGGCGGCAGCCGCGGCGAGCGCCTCCTCGAGATCGCCGTGCTCGAGAATGCGCCAGCGCTGGTTGGCGTGATGCGCCCAGACGCCCGCGAGGCAATCCGCCATCAGTTCCACACGCACGGAAAGCGCGTTCGCCTCCCGGCGGGAAAGGCGCTGCTGCGCCGCCTGGACACGCGGCAGGATGCCCAGAAGATTTTGGATATGGTGGCCCATTTCATGCGCGATCACATAGGCATAGGCAAAATCACCACCCGCGCGCATCCGGGTGCGCATTTCCTCGAAGAAGCTCATGTCGAGATAGATGCGCGTATCGGCCGGGCAATAGAAGGGGCCCATCGCGCTCTGCGCGCCCCCGCAGGCCGAGCGCGTCGCACCCCGGAAGAGAACCAGCGAAGCGGGCCGGAAGGCCACGCCGCTCTGCTCCGGCAGAACCTGCTGCCAGACATCCTCGTTGGTCCGCAAGACCCGCGAGACAAAGGTGCGAAGCTCGTCCTGTCCGGCGGAACTCGGCGGTGGCAGGGAGCGCTGGGAGAGGGTGTCACGTCCCGCGCCGATCATCTCCGCGCCGCCAATGAGGATCGCCGGATTGATTCCGAACAGGTAGCCGACGAGGGTCAGCACCGCGATGGTGCCAAAGCCGAGGCCGCCGCGACCGCCGGGAAAACCACCGCCGAAGCCGCCGCCCTGGCGCCGTCGATCCTCGATGTTGCTGGACTCACCGATTTCGTCGAGCCGCATTCTCTTTCTCCCTCGCGCCGCGAAAGCGGGTATCTGTCTTTGCGTTCCGGACCATCACGCGCCGGCCCGCACGATCCATGAACCAGTCACGCAAGTTGGGCCAGCTTCGCCCGAAGCGCCCGCAGATCGCGCCAGGCGAGCGCCTTCTGCGAAGGCTGGCGCAGCAGATAGGCCGGGTGCAGCGTCGCGAGCGCCGGGATGGTGCCGCCCTTCAGCGCGTATTCGAACCAGCGGCCACGCAGGCGCAGGATGCCTTCCTTCTGCCCAAGCAGGGTCTGGGTCGCGGGCGCGCCCATGGTCACGAGGATTTTCGGCGCGGCAAGCTCGATCTGCCGCGTGATGAAGGGCAGGCAGATCGCAATCTCCTGCGGTGTCGGCGTGCGATTGCCCGGCGGGCGCCAGGGGACCGCATTCGCGATATAGACGTTCTCGCGGGCAAGCCCGATCGCGGCGAGCATCTTGTCCAGCAATTGCCCGGCGCGCCCCACGAAGGGACGGCCGATTTCATCCTCGTCTCGGCCCGGCGCCTCGCCCACGATCATCACCGGAGCACCGGGCGCCCCATCCGCGAAGACGAGGCGCGAAGCCGTGGATTTCAGCGCGCAGCCCTCGAAGGCATCGAGCAGCGCCCGCAGGGTTTCGAGATCCGGCGCGGAAGCGGCAAGACGCCGCGCCTCCATGAGGGCGGCATCGGGCGCGAGCGGGGCAGGGGCACCGCCGGCGATGCGCGGCAGGGCCTGCCGTTCTGGCGCCGGACGCGGCAGCTCGGTCTTGGCCGGTGGCGGCAGGGAGAGCGCGAACCGATCCACCGGATGCTCGTCAAGCAGCGTCTCGACCCCGGCGGCAACCAGGAATTCGAGCAATTGCCGGTGCGAACTCTCCTCATTCGGCATTTAACGCGGATCTCCCTGCCGGTTGCGCTTGCTTTTCTAGGGGCGGGCCGTATCCAAAACAAGGATGGGATTGCAGTTAGTTTAGACATAAACTATATGCCTGCGCTCGGGGCGAAGGCCTCTCGGGCCGGCGGATAGGGGTGAGGAGAAAGGCATGGCGACGGATATGGAGCTGCCCGAGCGCGACCAGATGGAATATGATGTCGTGATCGTGGGCGCGGGTCCGGCCGGGCTTTCGGCGGCGATCCGGCTCAAACAGATCGCGGCGGAGGCAGGCACCGAGATTTCGGTCGTCGTCGTTGAGAAGGGGTCCGAGGTCGGCGCCCATATCCTCTCCGGCGCGGTCATCGATCCCGTCGGCCTCGACAGGCTTCTCCCCGATTGGCACGAAGACCCGGATTGCCCGGTGAAGACTCCGGTGACGGCCGATCACTTCCTCTTCCTCGGCCCGGCGGGCGGCATCCGCCTGCCGAACATCCTGATGCCGAAGCTGCTCAACAACCACGGCAACTACATCATTTCCCTGGGCAATCTCTGCCGCTGGCTGGCCGCGAAGGCAGAGGCGCTGGGCGTGGAGATCTATCCGGGCTTTGCCGCGCAGGAGGTGCTCCATAACGAGGCCGGTGCGGTGATCGGCATCGCCACCGGCGATATGGGCATTTCTCGTTCGGGGGAAATGAAGGACGGCTTTGCCCGCGGCATGGCGCTTCTGGGCAAATACACGCTCTTCGGCGAAGGGGTGCGCGGCCATCTTTCCAAGCGGCTGATCGCGAGGTTCGGCCTCGACAAGAATGCCGACCACGCGAAATTCGGCATCGGTCTCAAGGAGCTCTGGCAGGTGAAGCCGGAGAGGCACCGGAAGGGGCTGGTTCAGCATTCCTTCGGCTGGCCGCTCGATTCCAAGACTGGCGGCGGTTCTTTCCTCTATCATTTCGACGACAATCTCGTCGCGGTGGGCTTCGTGGTGCATCTCAACTACGAGAACCCGACGCTTTCCCCCTTCGACGAGTTCCAGCAGTTCAAGACCCATCCGATGGTTCGCGAAACCTTCGAGGGCGGCAAGCGCCTCTCCTATGGTGCGCGTGCCATCACCGAGGGCGGGTATCAGAGCGTCCCGCGCCTCACCTTCCCCGGAGGCGCACTGATCGGCTGCTCGGCCGGCTTCGTGAACGTGCCGCGCATCAAGGGCAGCCACAACGCGATGCTTTCTGGCATGCTCGCGGCGGAACACATGGCGAAGGCCATCGCCGGGGGGCGCGCGCATGACGAGGTGGCGAGCTACGAGGAGAGCTGGCGCGCGAGCCTCATCGGCAGGGATTTGTGGAAGGTGCGCAATGTGAAGCCGCTCTGGTCGCGCTTCGGCACCTGGCTCGGCATTCCGCTCGGCGCGATCGACATGTGGACGAACGAGGTGCTTGGCTTCTCGTTCTTCGGCACGCGGAAGCACGGCAAGGCGGATTCCGCCAGCCTGAAGCCGATCGCCGAGGTGACGCCCAAGACCTACCCGAAGCCCGATGGCGTGATCAGCTTCGACAAGCTCTCGAGCGTGTTCCTTTCCGGCACGAACCACGAGGAAGACCAGCCGGTTCACCTGCAGCTGAAGGACCCCTCGGTTCCGATCGCGAAGAACCTGCCGATCTATGGCGAGCCGGCCAGGCTCTATTGCCCGGCGGGGGTCTATGAGGTGGTTTATGCGAATGAGCAGACCAAGGCCGATCCGCGCTTCGTGATCAACGCGCAGAACTGCGTGCACTGCAAGACCTGCGACATCAAGGACCCGGCCCAGAACATCAACTGGGTCGCGCCGGAAGGTGGCGGTGGTCCGACCTATCCCAATATGTGAGCCCCGAGGCACCCTCGAAAAAAGATAACGGGCGGCCGGAACCGCCCGTTTTTCATCGGCCCTGCGCGCTGCTCACTTCACCGAAGCGAGGAACTCGCCGATCTTCGCGGGGTCCGTCACGCCGCCGATGCGGCCCGCTTCCTTCCCGCCCCTGAAAATCAGGATCACGGACTGATTATTGACACCATAGGCCCGCCGGAAGTCCTGATCCATGTCGAAATTGACCTGAATGGCGTTGAAACGCTTGAAATCGGCGCTTTCGGAAAGCTCCTGGAAGGCGCGCTCCTGCCGCACGCAGACCGGGCACCAATCGGCATGGACATGCACGAGAACCGGCTTCGCGCCCTGCAGCGCCGCCTCGAATTTTTCCTTCGAGTAATCCGTGAAACCGGGCGGCATGGCCGCCACCGCCGAGAAAAACCCGGCGGAGAGAGCGAGGCCAGCGAAGGCCATTATTGCGCGGCGGGAGAGCGTCATGGGAGTTTCCTTGCCTGGGGCATTTTTTCCATTCGACCGAATGAGATCGGATGCTCTGACTCTCTTTTTTCTTGATCGCATTTTCTGAGCGCGAACCGGAAACCACCCCCGCCTTCGCGAGGGGCATGCTTCGCTTGAAAATAATTCTTCTTTTGTCGCATTTTCTGAGCGCGAACCGGAAACCACTTCGCTTGAAAATGCTTTGTGGTCCGGTAACGTTTTCGGCAGGCCGGCTTCTGACCCTGGGAAGGACTTCGTGCGATGATTCTTTCCCTGCGTCATCTCACAAGCGCTCGCCGGCGCATCACGACTTCGTCAAGATGAATGCTGCGCCGGGGCGACGCCGAACCTTCAAAAAGCCTTTGTTTCGATGGCATTCGATGTTACCCGAAACATGGATTATTCGCGCCGAAGCGTGCCGGTGTCGCGGCACCGCTGCATGTCATCGACGTGCCAAGCGCGCGCAGCGGCCCGCCGGGGCAGGGAAAGATGGAATGACGGATTGCCCGAAAAATCGTCTGATGCCGAAGGCGTTGCGGGCGCTGGCCCTTGCCTCGGCCTTGGTGATGGTGCCGGCGGCTCTTGCCGCGCCAACCGGTGGCGGATCGCGCCGTCTCGAAGCGCTCGGCGCCTCCGGCAACTACATCGCGGGCATCGTGGCGAATGCCAGCCGCGATCTCGCGGGCGCGGCGGATTTCTTCGCCGAGGCCTTGCGTGCCGACCCGCGCAACGCCGAGCTTCTCGACCAGACCTTCGTCGCCAATCTCGTCGATGGCCGGCTGACCGAGGCCTTTCGCCTGGCGGAACGGCTGGCCCAGCGCGATCGCGAAAACTCTCTGGCACATGTCGCCATGGGTGTGCGGGCGTTGAAGGCGAAGGATTTCCAGCGTGCGCGCGCGGCGTTCGACCGCGCTGGCGGCAATGAGCGCCGGACCGATCTCACCGTGTCGCTCCTCAGGGCCTGGACGCTTGTCGGCTCGGGGGATCTCGATGGCGCCCTGCGCACGGTCGACCGCTTCTCCGATGCCGAGCTGCGCCCGTTCCGGGATTTCTTCGGCGGGCTGATGGCGGATGTCGGCAAGCGGTTCCCGGAGGCGGAAAAGCGCCTGAAAAGCGCCTATGAGAGCGACCCTGCTTCCATTCGCTTTGCGGATGCCTATGCGCGATTGCTGTCGCGCCGGGGCCGTATCGCGGAGGCACAAGGCATTTACCGCCAATGGCGCGAGCGCAATCTGGGCCAGCCGTTCCTTGATGCCCAGTCACTCGCCCTGTTCAGGGGCGAAAAGCTCGATCCGCTCGCGGCGGATGTCAGCGAGGGCGTAGCGGAGGTTTTCTACAGCCTCGGCAGCCTGGGTTCCGCGGCGCGTGATCCGCTGACCGCACTCGTCTACATGCAGTTCGCGCATCATCTCGCCGACGGCGACGAACTCATCACGCTGACCATCGCGGAATTCTACGAGCAACTGCGCCAGAACCAGCGTGCGGCCGACACCTATGCGCGCATTCCGCCGGCATCGGTGTTCGGCAATCGCGCAGCCATCGGTCGCGCGGCGGCTCTGGAGAGGCTCGACAAAACGGAAGAGGCCATCGAGGCGCTGAAGGCGCTCCTTGCACTCCACCCCGAAGACATCGAGGCGGCGGATACGCTCGGCTCCATCTACCGCGCGAGGAAGAACTGGCTCGCCTCCGTCGAGGTCTATGACGCGGCGATCAAGGCCACGAAAAGCATCGAGCAGAAGCATTGGGTGCTCTTCTTCGGCCGCGCCGTCGGCTACGAGCGCTCGAAGCAATGGGCCATGGCCGAGCCGGATTTCCTGAAGGCGCTCGAATTGCTGCCGCCGCGACCGCGCAATGCGCGCGAGCGGGCCGAGCGGGCCAATGTTCTGAATTATCTTGCCTATTCCTGGGTCGATATGCACATGAACATCGACCGTTCCTTCGAAATGCTGCGCGAGGCGGTTTCGCTCGCGCCGCAGGATGGCGCGATCGTCGACAGTCTCGGCTGGGCCTATTACCGGTTGGGACGCTACGAGGACGCCGTGCGCGAACTCGAGCGGGCCGTGCTGCTTCGCGCGGGCGACGTGACGATCAACGATCACCTCGGGGATGCCTATTGGCGGGTCGGGCGGCGGCGCGAGGCCCAGTTCAAGTGGCAGCACGCGCTCGATCTCAAGCCTGATCCCGAAGAGCGTGCGGCCATCGAGAAGAAGCTCGAGAACGGCCTTGAGGATGTATCGGCGGCGGTTATCGCGCCCGCTGCGAAGCCGAATGGCGGGTGACGCGGCGCGCATGTTTCGCGAATCCGCACCGGCCAAGATCAATCTTTTCCTGCATGTGCTTGGCCGGCAGGCCGATGGCTATCATGTGCTTGAAAGCCTGGTGACCTTCGCCGATCTCGGGGATGAACTTGAACTGGAACCGGATCGGCCCTTGGCGCTGGCGGTGGAGGGGCCCTTTTCCTTCGGTCTTGCGGGCGACCACAACCTGGTGCTGAAGGCGGCGCGCGCGGCCACCGCGCAATTCGGCCGCCTGCGTCTGGGTTCATTCCGGCTCGTCAAGAACCTTCCCGTCGCCTCGGGCATTGGCGGCGGCTCGAGCGATGCCGGCGCGGCCCTGCGGCTCATTGCGCGGCTCAACGGCATCGATTTCGATGATTCGCGCCTCACCGATGCGGCCCGCACCCTTGGGGCGGATGTCCCTGTCTGCCTCGATCCCATCGCGCCGCGCCTGATGCATGGCATCGGGCATGAACTGGGGAACCGGCTCTACGGGCTCCGCTACCCCGCCGTGCTGGTCAATCCGGTCGTGCCGCTCGATACGCGCGCTGTCTTTGGCGGGCTTGGGCTGTCGCCGGGGGACCGCTTCGTACCCATGAAGATGGAAGCGCCCTGTGATCTCATTGCGCTGGCCGGCACGCGCAATGATCTCGAGGGGCCCGCAAGGGCCATCGTTCCACAGATCGAGGACGTGCTCGGCGCCCTGCGCGCCTCGCCCGGCTGCCGCTTCGCGCGCATGTCGGGTTCCGGGGCCACCTGCTTTGCGATCTTCGACCATTATGCCGAGGGTGCCGATGCGGCCGCCCGGCTGCAGGTCGAGCGGGAATGGTGGGCGCGACCCACCTGGCTGAAACTTCCGAGCTGAGCGATGATCACACCGGAATTCGTGCGGATGATGGCGCGCTACAATGCCTGGCAGAACAGATCGCTTATCGAGGCGGCGTCCGGGCTGGACGATGCTGCCCGCCGATTGGATCGCGGAGCGTTCTTCCGCTCCATCGCCGGCACGTTCAACCACCTGTATTGGGGTGATTCCATCTGGATGTGGCGCTTCGGTGCGACCGCAAAACCCAAAGGTGGCATCGCGGATTCGGCGGGTCACTTCGAAACCTGGGCGGATTTCCTGGCGGCGCGCCAATCGCTCGACCAGGCCATTCTCGATTGGGCGGAAGCGGTTCCGGCCGAATGGCTCAAGGGCGAGATGCGCTGGAATTCCGCATCGGCCGGCCGTGAGGTTTCACGCGAGCATGGCCTGCTGGTTGCACATTTCTTCAACCACCAGACCCATCATCGCGGGCAGATCCACGCGATGCTGACGGCGGCCGGCGCGAAGCCCGACGATACGGATCTGTTCCTGTTGCCGGATCGGGCCTGATCAATAGGCGCGGGCGAGGCAGAAATCGACGACCTCGCTCAGCGCCTCGCGCATGGGCGAAACCGGGAAGAGCGCAAGGGCATCCTTCGCCACCTCGCCGTAATGGCGGGCACGCTCGACCGTGTCCTCCAGCGCGCGATGTTTCTTCAGAAGCGCGATGGCGCGGGAAAGCGCGGCATCATCATTCTGGCCCTGCTCCAGCGCTCGCTTCCAGAAGGCGCGTTCCTGATCCGAGCCGCGCCGGAAGGCAAGCACCACGGGAAGCGTGATCTTGCCCTCGCGGAAATCGTCGCCGACATTCTTGCCGAGCTTCGCGCCCGAACCGCCATAATCGAGCGAATCATCGATGAGCTGGAACGCGACACCGAGATTCATGCCGTAGGAGCGGCAGGCGCGACGCTTCGCTTCATCGCAATCCGGCACGAGCAGGGGGCCGACTTCCGCCGCCGCCGCGAAAAGCGCCGCGGTCTTCGAGCGGATCACCGCGAGATAATCATCCTCGGTGGTCGAGGTGTTCTTGGCGGCGGCGAGCTGCATGACCTCGCCTTCGGCAATGACGGCCGCCGCGGTGGAGAGCACATCGAGGCAAGGCAGGGAACCCACCTCCACCATCATGCGGAACGCCTGGCCGAGCAGGAAATCGCCAACCAGCACGCTCGCCTCATTCCCCCACACCTTGCGGGCGGAAGGCTTGCCGCGACGCAGGTCGCTTTCATCCACCACATCGTCATGCAGCAGGGTCGCCGTATGCATGAATTCCACGGCCGCCGCGAGGCGGATATGCCCCGCGCCCTGCACGTTCGAGAGTTGCGCGGTGGCAAGCGTGAGCATGGGGCGCAGGCGCTTGCCACCGGATGAGATGAGATGCTGGGCGACCTCCGGGATCATCGCAACCTCGGAACCCGTCCGCGAGAGGATCATCTCGTTCACGCGCGTCATGTCGTCGCGCACGAGGGCCACGAGGCGCTCGATGCCCTCGGTCCCGACCTTTTCGTTGAAGGAAACGACCACGCCCAACGGAATAATCCTCTTGCCACCCCGGCCTTCTCGACCTCAAGACGCTTGCACCCTCTCTACGCGAATTGCAACGTTTGCGATCACCCCCCTGGAAAGGCCGGGCATGCAGATCACGGATGACCGGCTTCTCGGGGGGCGCTTGCGGCTCTTCCAGCCCGCCCGCGGTCATCGTGCCGGGACGGATGGCGTATTGCTCGCGGCTGCCATGCCGCCGGATGCCCGACGCATTGCCGATCTCGGTGCCTCCAGCGGGCTGGTCGGCCTGGCGGCTGCGCTCGCCTTGCCCGAAGCGCGGGTGACGCTGTTCGAGCGGGAGACCGATCTGGTGGCACTATCGCGCCGGAACATCGAGGCCAATGCCCTCGCGGCGCGCGTTGAAGCTGTGGAAGCGGATATTCTTGCAAGGGGCGCGCTGGCGGATTTTCTCGAAGCCTTCGATGCCGTGCTCACCAACCCGCCTTTTCTCGAGGCGCGTCGCACCCGTCTGTCACCCACCAAGGCGGGTGCGCATGCGCTCGGCGCGGATGACGGTGCGTCGCTGGAAGCCTGGATGCGCCGGGCGGCCTCCATTCTCAAGCCGCGCGGGCAAGTGGTGATGATCCATCGGGCCGATTCGATCGAGACGGTTCTCGCAGCGATGCACGGGCGATTCGGCAGCCTCCGCCTGCGCTTCATCCATCCGCGGGCGGGCGAGGATGCGATCCGCCTGCTGGTTCAGGGCGTCAAGGGTTCACGGGGCCCGCTCGCGATCGGTTCACCTCTCGTGCTGCATGAGGCCGATGGACGTTTCACGGCCGAAGCGCAGGCCATCCATGAGGGGCGGGCGCGCATCGCCTTCAGCCCCTGAAACGAAAACCCCGCGGGTTCGGGGATAAACAAAACCCGCCCCAGGGGCCAAGCCGCTCACCGGCAAATCCGCACCCAGCGGCGCACATAGCCATGCGGCGTCCAGACCCAACGCAGGCGGTTCACGCAGCGCCGATAGACCGCACGCGGATAATAGACCGGCCGGCCATAATGGCGATGGCGATGGCGATAGATCGGCCGATGGTAGCCGATATGTGGCCGGTAATGGTGCCGGTAATGGGGCCGGGTGTGGTGCGGCGAGCGATAGACACGGCGATGGGAGTAATACTGAACTGTGTCGGCCGCACGGCTCCCGGCCTCTGCTGCAAGAGCGAAGCCGGCTGGCGGGGTGGCTGCGCGCGCGGGCGCAAGCGCCAGAGCCATGAGACCCATGAGACCCATGAGAAACGCCATCAGCATGGCGGCCGGAAAGCGGGAAAATCTGGTCATCGTTCATCCCCTGTCGATGTCGCCCTTTTGGGGGAGGTTAAGGCCCTTTTTATGAACACCAGCACAATGGCGGGCGCGCTTTGGCGCGGCCCCTCGGCACAGTCGCCAGGCTCGAAGGGAATGAATGCCTTTCGCCCCCATCATTCCAGATGGCAATCGAGGGCCTGGGCACCAGGCACCGGCCCCGCGAAGGAAGCTGCCGCGATCTTCCGAAAGCCAGGCACGGCCTTTCTCTGTCTGGAAGGTTGCCTCGGAAGCCCGGATGCTCGGTGGTTTCCGCAGAGCCGCCGACGACGCTCGAAGCGGCGTGAAAATTTTTGAAGAGCCAAGCGGATTTGCGCCGCAGGGCGGTTTCCACCGGCGGGGAAAATGCTCTAAGCGGAAGCGTTGATTGTCATCCCGACGAGAATTGCCACCGAGTCCGCCGATGTCCGTTCCCGCCCCGCTCGACCCCATCAAGTCCTTCCAGGGCCTGATCCTCACGCTTCAGAATTTCTGGGCATCGAAGGGCTGCGTCATCCTCCAGCCCTATGACATGGAGGTGGGGGCCGGCACCTTCCACCCGGCGACGACGCTTCGTGCGCTGGGGCCGAAGGCGTGGAACGCGGCCTATGTGCAGCCCTCGCGCCGCCCCAAGGATGGCCGCTATGGCAAGAACCCCAACCGCTTCCAGCATTATTACCAGTATCAGGTGATCCTGAAGCCCTCGCCGCCGAACCTGCAGGAGCTTTACCTCGAAAGCCTCTATGCCATCGGCATCGATCCGGCCTTGCACGACCTCCGTTTTGTCGAGGATGATTGGGAAAGCCCCACGCTCGGCGCCTGGGGGCTTGGCTGGGAATGCTGGTGCGACGGCATGGAAGTGAGCCAGTTCACCTATTTCCAGCAGGTCGCGGGACAGGAATGCGCGCCGGTCGCCGGTGAGCTTACCTATGGCCTCGAGCGCCTCGCGATGTATCTGCAGGGCGTCGATAACGGTTTCGAACTCAACTTCAACGGCCTCGAAGGCGACGCCAAGGTCACCTATGGCGATGTCTTCCGGCAGGCCGAGGAGGAATATTCCCGGCACAATTTCGATTATGCCGATACCGAGAAGCTGTTCCGCAACTTCGCGGAGGCCGAGAAGGAATGCCTCGCGCTGCTCAAGGCGGGCGAACGCGGCGAAGGCCAGCACCACGGCCAGGTGCTTCCGGCCTATGATCAATGCATCAAGGCCTCGCACGCCTTCAACCTGCTCGATGCGCGCGGCGTCATCTCCGTGACCGAGCGGCAGAGCTACATCCTGCGCGTGCGCGAATTGGCGAAAGAATGCGGCAAAGCCTGGGTGAAGACCGAGGCGGGCGGCGCCTGAACAAGCAGGAGAGAGCAATGACCAAAGCGCAGGCGGGCGGCACCGCCCCGATCGTCATGGATGTGGAAGCGGGCAAGGATTACTGGTGGTGCACCTGCGGCCAATCGAAGAACCAGCCATTCTGCGATGGCTCGCACAAGGGCAGCACCTTCTCGCCCATGAAATGGACCGCCGGGGAAAGCCGCAAGGTCGCGTTCTGCACCTGCAAGCAGACCGGCAAATCCCCGATATGTGACGGAACACACAAGGCGCTCTGAGCGCCGAAGACCAGACTGAGCCCCGATGCCCGATCTCCTCCTCGAACTCTTTTCCGAAGAAATTCCCGCCCGCATGCAGAGGCAGGCGGCGGAGGATTTGAAAAAGCTCGTCACCGGCGCGCTGGTGGATCGGGGCTTGGTTTACGAAGGCGCCCGGGCTTTCGCCACCCCGCGCCGGCTGGCGCTTACCATCGCCGGCCTGCCCTCGCGCCAGCCCGATACGCGCGAAGAGAAGAAAGGTCCGCGCATCTCCGCGCCGGAGGCTGCGCGGCTGGGCTTCCTGAAATCCATCGGCGTGCCGGAAAGCGAATTCCATCGCTTCGATCTCTACGAGGGCCATTCCATCTCCCTGCCGGAGCGCGGCCTTTCGGTGGAGGTGCGCGGCACCGGCAAGGATGCCACCGCCTTCGCGCTGATCGAGAGGGAAGGCGTCGAGACCCTTGCGGTGCTGGCGGAGATCCTGCCGGGCATCATCCGCAGCTTCCCCTGGCCGAAGAGCATGCGCTGGGGCGCGGCCAGCGCGCAGCCGGGCTCGCTCCGCTGGGTGCGCCCTTTGCGCGCCATCCTCGCGACCTTCGGGGCGGAAACCGAAGATACCGAGATCGTGCCCTTCGAGGTGGATGGCCTGAAGGCGGGCAACATCACCTATGGGCACCGCTTCATGAAGCCGGAGGCGATTGAGGTTCGCCGCTTCGCGGATTACGTGACGAGGCTTGAGGCCGCGAAGGTGGTTCTCGATGCCGACCGGCGCAAGGAGATCATCCGCGCCGATGCCCGGAACCTCGCCTTCGCGGTAGGGCTGGAACTCGTGGAGGACGAGGGCCTGCTCGAAGAGGTCGCGGGCCTCGTCGAATGGCCGGTGGTGCTGATGGGCGGCTTCGAGGAAGCCTTCCTCGATGTGCCGGCCGAGGTGATCCGCGCGACCATCCGCGCGAACCAGAAATGCTTTGTGCTCCGCAAGGCCGATGGCAGCCTGGCAAACCGTTTCCTCCTCACCGCGAATATCGAGGCGAAGGATGGCGGCAAGGTCATCATCGCTGGCAATGAACGCGTGATCCGCGCGCGCCTCTCGGATGCGAAATTCTTCTGGGAGAACGACAAGCGCGTTTGGGAAGGCTACAAGGAAAAAGACAAGCTCGATGCGGCTCTGGCCCGCTTCCAGAAGGTCACCTTCCACGAGAAGCTCGGCTCCCAGTGGGATCGCATCGAGCGGATTCGCGCGCTGGCGAAGGAACTCTGCAAGGTTACGGGCGCGGACGAAAAGCTGGTCGATCGCGCCGTGACGCTCTGCAAGGCGGATCTCCTCACCGAAATCGTGGGCGAATTCCCCGAGGTGCAGGGTTTCATGGGCCGCCTCTATGCGGGGCTCATCGGCGAACACCCGTCGGTCGCGGCCGCCTGCGAGGAGCATTACAAGCCCGTCGGCCCGAATGATCGCGTGCCCACGGACAAGGTGTCGGTCACGGTCGCACTCGCCGACAAGCTTTATACCCTCATGCGCTTCTGGGCCATCGACGAGAAGCCCACCGGCTCGAAAGACCCCTATGCTTTGCGGCGCGCGGCGTTGGGAAGCATTAGGCAATTAGTAGAAAACAGGGTTCGAATATCGCTCCTAAGCTTTTTTTGTCGGCACGTCCGTTTGCCGGCAATGCTTGCACCCCCAAATGCCGATCCAGCCGAGGAGGCGAGGAAGGCAAGAAGTGCTTTGGCATTCGACCTCCTCTCGTTCTTCCATGATCGTCTGAAGGTCATGCTCCGCGATTCCGGTGCGCGGCATGATCTGGTGGATGCCGTGCTCGGTAACGGGGAAACCAACGACGACCTCCTGCTCGTCGTTCGTCGCGTCGAGGCGCTCGGCAAGTTCCTCGACACCGAGGATGGCAAGAACCTTCTTGCTGGCTACAAGCGCGCTGCGAACCTCCTGCGCGACGAGGAAAAGAAGGCAAAGACAACGAATGAAACGGAAGGCGCGTTCGAAGCCGCAGCCGACCCCGCTTTGCTGACGGAAGCGAGCGAAAAGGCGCTTCACGCCGCGCTCGCCAAGGCGGGCGAGGCGGTGCTGGTCGCGCTCGAAAAGCCGGATTTTGAGGCCGCGATGCGCGCCATGGCCTCGCTTCGCGCGCCGGTCGATGCCTTCTTCGATGCCGTGATGGTCAATGCGGAAGACCCCGCCATCCGCAGGAACCGCCTCGCTTTGCTGGCCACGCTTCGCCGTGTAACAAGGCAAGTGGCGGATTTCTCCAAAATCGCGGGATAAGGCTCTGGCAAAGCGCGACTGCGCGCCGGGCGGTCAGCCCGGTCCAAGAACGACAAAGCCGGATTTTACGAAGATTGCGGGGTGAGGATGGATTCCCGCCCGCCTCCGGCGTCGGGAATGACACGCTCACCCTGTCATTCCCGGCGGGGCAAAGCCCCGGACGGGAATCCACAAGGACAAAAAGACATGGATGGCCGGAACAAGTCCGGCCATGACGGGTGAGCGTCAGGCCGCGTTTCCCCATGATGTCGCACCATCCCCAACGCATTCCGGGTGCTGATCATTCCATCACGCCAATATGCTTTTGGAATGCATGAAAGCAGGCTAGCCTTCGGCAAAGGCGGAGAAATCCTGTCGCCGCGCCAGAGGGCACCTGCCGGAGGGCACCTGCATGACGAATATCGCCACCCGCGCCGTGCCGGCCGGCCTCATCATCCTCTCAGGCTGCCTGATCGCGAGCATCGGTTTCGGGCCGCGTTCGGCGATGGGCTTTTTCCAGCAGCCGATCATCTCGGCCAATGGCTGGGGGCGGGATGTTTTCGCTCTGGCGCTCGCCATCCAGAACCTGGTCTGGGGCATTGGCCAGCCCTTCATGGGCGCGATTGCCGACCGCTTCGGCACGCTGCGCGTGCTCTGGGGCGGCCTTGCGCTCTATGCCGCCGGCCTCGCGCTGATGACGATCTCCACCACCCCCTCGGCGCTGACGCTGACGGCCGGCGTTCTGATCGGCTTCGGTTTGGCAGGCTCGAGTTTCAACCTTGTGCTCGCCGCCTTCGGCAAATTGCTGCCGCCCGAAAAGCGCAGCATGGCCTTCGGCTTCGGCACGGCGGCCGGTTCGTTCGGGCAGTTCCTGTTCTCGCCGCTTTCCGTGGTGCTGATCCGCGATTACGGCTGGTCGAACGCGCTGCTGGTTTTCGCCGCGCTGACGCTGCTTGCGATGCCGCTGGCCCTGGCACTCGCCACGCCACCGCAGGCGAAGCCCGCCAATGCAACCGATGCGACGCAGAACCAGACCGTGAGGCAGGCGCTGACGGAAGCCTTCCATCATCGCTCCTATGTGCTGCTGGTGCTCGGCTTCTTCACCTGCGGCTTCCAGCTCGCCTTCATCACCGTGCATCTGCCAAGCTATTTCAAGGATATCGGCCTGCCCCCGGAAGTGGGTGGCCTGACGCTGGCGCTGGTGGGCCTGTTCAACATCCTGGGCTCGCTGTCAGCAGGGTGGCTCGGCAATCGCATGCCCAAGCGCTGGATTCTCGCCTTCATCTATTTCGGCCGTTCGGTCGTCGCGGCGGGGCTTCTCGCCTCCATCCCTTTCGCGGCCATGCCGGTCAGCCTTTTCGGCGCAGAGACCACGATTGGCGTGATCGCGGCGCTGACTTTCGGCGCGCTGACAGGCCTGTTGTGGCTTTCCACCGTGCCGCCCACGGCAGCGCTCGTCTCGATCATGTTCGGGCCGCGCTACATGGCGATGCTCTATGGCTTCGCCTTCTTCTCGCACCAGGTCGGCGGCTTTCTCGGAGTCATCCTCGGCGGCGTGCTGTTCGAGAAGACCGGCAGCTATGATGTGGTCTGGTGGCTGTCCATCGCGCTGGGCGTGGCCTCGGCGCTGATCAACCTGCCGATCCGCGAGAAGCCCGCACCGCGCCTGGCGATGGCCGGCGCGGTGTGATTCTTACGCCTCCTCGCCTTCCAGCAGCTTGCGCTGGCGGGCGAGTTCGTGGCCGAAGAAATCGAGGAAGGCCCGCACGCGCGCGGCCTTCTTCAGATCCGGATGCGTGAGCAGCCACAGGCCGGAATCCGCCTTGGGCATCAGCGCCACGCGCACGAGCGAGGGGTCTTTCGCGCCCATGAAGCAGGGCAGCAAGCCCGCACCGATCCCCGCCCGCAGCCCTGCGAGGATCGCCGAGACCGCGCTCACCTTTGCCACCACATTCCCGGCAGGAACATGGTCCTCCAGCCATTTGGTGGGGCACATGGTTTGGATGGGGTAGCTCATGCCGATCCACGGAATGCCCGGCGCGAGGAAGGCCGAGCCTTCCTTCGGATCAAGCTTGTGGCGCGCGAGGAAATCACGCGAGGCATAGGCGCTCCAGGCGATGGTGCCGACGCGACGGCCCACCAGCGTTTCGGGAGGATCGGCCGCGGCGCGGATCGCCACATCGGCATCCCGCCGCGACAGATTCAACGGTCGGTTGTCGATGATGAAGTCGAGCAGGATTTCCGGAAACTTCGCATGGAACTCCGCGAAGGCCGGCGCGATGAGATCGGAGAACATCGTATCGGCCGTGGTCACGCGCAGCTCGCCGGATGGGCGAACATCCTGCCCCGCGATACGGCGCTCGAATTCGATGATCGATTCCGACATGCGGGTGGCCAGAGCCACCATTTCCTCGCCGGCGGAGGTCAAAAGATAGCCCGTGCGCGCGCGCTCGAAAATGCGCACGCCAAGCTGGTCCTCCAGCGTGTTCAGACGACGAAAGACGGTGGAGTTGTTGACCGAGAGCGCCTCGGCGGCGCCACCCAGGGATCGGGCATCGGCGATCGCCTTCACAAGGCGAAAGTCGTCCCATGCGAGGGGTTGAGGCATTGCGATTCCGCATGATTATTTTGTCAGCAACTATACCAGAAATTGCAGGCTGCAACAATGGGCCGGCCGCACGCCCATCTTCAACTTAAGTCATATATAGCTGGACCACGCGGGGCCGCGGCCCTCTGCAAGCGGTCAAAAATCGCTTCTCCGAGCCCTGCTCTGGAAAACTTGACCACGCCAATCGCACTGGGAGAAATTCCATCCAGGCGCCTCAGCATGGCATAGAGGTTGGCGGCCGCCTCCACGGGGTCGCCCTTTTCGGAAAGGTTGAGCGTTCGCGCGGGATGGGCGCCCGCTGGCCATTCTGGTCCAAATGCCAGACAGGCCTCGTCCGGCCCGATGCTCGTCGCCTCCAGCCGGATGGGCGCGCGCGTGGCATAATGCGAAGTCAGGCGGCCAGGCGCGAGCGGATTATCCTCGCTGGCCGTCTCGGGATCTGCCAGGCATCGGCCGATCACCGCCTCCACCGAATCGCGCGTGACAGCGCCGGGCCGCAGCAGAACCACCCGGTCATCGAGGCAGGCCAGGATGGTGGATTCGACGCCAACAGGGGCGGCCTCCCCCATGACCACCGCATCAATGCGCCCCTCGAGATCCGCGAGCACATGCCGTGCTTCCGTTGGCGAGACGTGCCCGGAGCGGTTGGCACTCGGCGCGGCGATGGGCCTGCCTGCCTCGCGGAGGATCGCGCGTGCGGTCGGCTCGGACGGCACCCGGATGGCCAGCGTGGAAAGCCCGGCGCGCGCCAGCTCACAGACCGGTCCGTTCTGCCGCGCCGGCACCACCAAGGTCAAAGGTCCCGGCCAGAAGGCCTTCGCGAGCCTGCGCGCATTCCCGTTGAAAACACCCAAAGCGAAGGCGCTTTCCACGTCCGGAACATGCGCGATCAGCGGATTGAAACTCGGCCGCCCCTTGGCGGCGTAGAGGCGCGCCACGGCGGCGCTGTCTGTCGCATCCGCGCCGAGCCCATAGACCGTCTCGGTCGGGAAGGCGACCAGCGCTCCATGCCCAAGCAGGCGACCGGCCTCGGCCAGCGAGGCGGCATCCGTGCCAAGGCGAAGGGTGGAGCATGGATCGGTCATGGCCATCTTTACAGGGCGGCGATATAGTTTATATCTGAACTATATCGCGCTGCACGGCTTTCCTAAGGCCTTGCGGCCGGGGAGGCAAATCGGCGCGGGGAACGGGGCTGACCGGCACTGGCCAAGCGCATTCGAGCCGCCTAGGCTCGCAAGCAGAAACGATGTCGAGCCGCCTAGGCCGGCACTTGGCGAGGGGGCTGGCAGGCCCCGGATTGCGACGAGGGAGGAAGGCATGACGTATCGCGCGCCGGTCGAGGACATTCTGTTTGCCATGCGCCATGTCGCAGGTCTCGAGCAGGGGATCGCGAGCGGGCTCTATGCCGACCTTGCGGATGGCATGGCCGAGGCTGTGCTGGAGGAAGCCGCGAAGTTTGCCGAGAGCCGGATCGCTCCGCTCAATCGCGGCGGTGACAAGGAAACCTCCCGCCTCGTGGAGGGCGATGTCGTCACGCCCAAGGGCTTCAGGGAAGCTTACTCCGATTGGGCCGCCGGCGGCTGGGCCGGCGTTGCGGCTGAACCCGCGCATGGCGGGCAGGGACTGCCGATCCTGCTCAATATCGGCTGCACGGAACTTTGGAACGCCGCGAATCTCGCCTTCGCGCTCAACCCGCTTCTCACCATGGGCGCGGTCGAGGCGCTGACGGCGCATGGCTCCGTGCATCTGCAGAAGACCTTCCTCGAAAAGATGATTTCCGGCCAATGGACGGGCACGATGAACCTCACCGAGCCGCAGGCCGGTTCGGATCTGGCGCTGCTCACCAGCCGCGCCGAGCGCAATGGCGACGGCACCTATCGCATCTTCGGCCAGAAGATCTTCATTACCTATGGCGACCATGACCTGACCGAGAACATCGTGCATCTGGTGCTGGCGCGCCTGCCGGATGCGCCGCCGGGCACGCGCGGAATTTCGCTTTTCGTGGTTCCGAAATTCATTCCGAAGGCCGATGGCACACCGGGTGAGCGCAACGATGTCCGCTGCCACGCGCTGGAGCACAAGCTCGGCATCCATGCCTCGCCCACGGCGACCATGATTTATGGCGACAGGGGCGGCGCCCTCGGCTGGCTTGTCGGCGAGGAGAACAAGGGCCTCGCCTGCATGTTCACCATGATGAACAATGCCCGGCTCGCGGTGGGGGTGCAGGGTGTGGCGGTGGCGGATCGCGCCTGCCAGCAGGCTCTCGCCTACGCCCGGGATCGCAAGCAGGGCAAGGCGATGGGTGCGGCTCAGACCAGCCCGATCGTCGAGCACCCGGATGTAAAGCGCATGCTGATCGAGATGCGCTCGAAGACCGCCGCGGCCCGCGCGATCTGCCTCGTCACCGCCGCCGCGCTGGATCGCCATCATCGCCTCGAAGGCGCGGCGGCCAGGGTCGCCCATGAGGAGGCAAGCCTGCTGACGCCGGTCGCCAAGGCCTTCTCCACCGATATCGGCGTGGAGGTCGCCTCGCTCGGCGTGCAGATTCATGGCGGGATGGGCTTCGTGGAGGAAACCGGTGCCGCGCAGCATTATCGCGATGCGCGCATCCTGCCGATCTACGAAGGCACCAACGGCATTCAGGCCATCGACCTCGTGACGCGCAAGTTGCCGCTTTCCGAGGGCCGCACGGTGAAGGCGGTGCTCGGCCGCTATGCCCGCACGGTGGCGGCGGCACGTGCCATCAACCACCCCGCTTTCGCGCGCATCGGCCATCGGCTGGAAGAAGGGCTCGGCGCGCTCGAGCGCGCAACCGATTTCATGCTCGCCTCGCTTGGCTCGAAGCCGAATGACGCGCTGGCGGGCGCGACGCCCTATCTGCGGCTTTTCGGCCTTGTCGCGGGCGGTGCCTATCTCGCGGATCAGGCGCTGGCGGCCCATGCCGGCCTCGGCGCGGGCGAGACCGACCCGCGACACCGGACCCGCATCGCCGATGCCCGCTTCTTCGCCGAAAATCTCGTGACCGCTGCAAGCGGCCTCGAGACGACGATCCTCGAAGGGGCGGATTCCGTGAACATCGCCTGGGCGGCCGAATAAGGATCCATCATGAGCGATGTCGTTGTCACCAGCGAAGGGGCGCTGTCCATCCTGCGCCTCCATCGCGCGGAGAAGAAGAATGCGCTCACGGGCGCGATGTACACGGCGCTGTCCCATGCCCTGAAGGAAGCCAATGCCGATGACGGCGTGGGCGCCATCGTGATCCTCGGGCAACCGGGCATCTTCTGCGCCGGCAATGACATCAAGGATTTCATCGGCTTCGCGATGGGCGGGGGCATCGGCCAGCCGATCCTCGATTTCCTGCGCGCGCTGGTTGCGAACGAAAAGCCGCTGGTGGCGGGCGTGGATGGCGCGGCCATCGGCATCGGCACCACGATGATCCTGCATTGCGATTATGCGGTTGCTTCCAACCGCTCGGTTTTCGCGACCCCCTTCGTGGATCTCGGCCTCGTGCCGGAGGCGGCCTCGAGCCTCATCGTGCCGCAGCTCATGGGCAATCGCCTGGCTTTCGAGATGCTGGCGATGGGCGCGAAATTCGACGCAAACCGCGCCCGCGAGACCGGCCTTGTCAATGCCGTGACCGAGCCTTCCACGCTGGAGGCGGACACGCTCGAAACGGCCAGGGCCATCGCCGCGAGGCCGCGCGAGGCGGTGCGCCTCACGCGCAGGCTGATCCGTGGCGATCCCTCCGCCATTCTCGCGCGCATCGACGAGGAGGCGAAGCTGTTCTCCGAGCGGCTGATGTCGAAAGAGGCGCGCCAGGCCTTCGAAGCTTTCCTTGCCAAGGGCAAATCCTGATCCTGGCCAATCCTGATCCTGGCCAATCCCGATTTTCAACGGAGCCGACCCATGAGCCTTTCCGGAAAAACCCTTTTCATCACCGGGGCCTCGCGCGGCATCGGCCTCGCCATCGCCTTGCGCGCTGCGCGGGATGGCGCGAATGTCGTTGTCGCGGCCAAGACCGTCGAGGCGCATCCCAAGCTTGAAGGCACCATTTTCACGGCCGCCGAGGAAATCGGGAAGGCCGGCGGCAAGGCGCTGCCGATCCAGCTCGACATTCGCGATGACGCCGCCACCGAAGCCGCCTTCGCCAGGGCCGCGCAGCATTTCGGCGGCATCGATATCGTCGTGAACAATGCCTCCGCCATCCAGCTTGCGCCGGTCGAGAAGCTGGAGATGAAGCGCTTCGACCTGATGCACCAGATCAACGCGCGCGGCACCTATCTCGTTTCGCGCTGCGCCCTGCCCTACCTCGCCAAGGCCGCAAACCCGCATATCCTGATGCTCTCGCCCCCGCTCGACATGAAGACCAGGTGGTTCGCGGGGCATACCGGCTATTCCATGGCGAAGTTCGGCATGAGCCTCGTGGTGCTGGGCCTCGCCGGCGAGACGCGCGGCCGCATCGGTGTGAACGCGCTCTGGCCGCGCACCACCATCGCCACGGCGGCGGTGAACAACCTGCTCGGCGGCGAAGCCCTGATGCGTGCATCACGCACCCCGGAGATCCTCGCGGATGCGGCCTGTGCGATCTTCAACAAGGACGCGAAGACCTTCACCGGCAACTTCCTGATCGACGATAGTTTCCTTGCGGGCGAGGGCGTGACGGAATTCGACCATTACCGGAATGATCCCACCCAGGCTTTGGCACCGGATTTCTTCGTGCCGGATGATATTCCCGCGCCGCCATGCGCGACTTACGGGCCGCTGAAGGCCTGAATTTCTCCTTGATTTCCGTGGCTCGGCGAGGCTCTATCCGCCTTGGTTTCGGCGTGCAGGAAGAAGGGGGAGGGCCGCATGATCATTGCCTATCTCCCCGGGCAGATGGGCTCCGATGGCCGCTGCAATCTCGAGCGCGCCATCATCGGCGAGGGCGATGCCGTTCCGGCCGAGGCGGTGTGGATCGACCTCCTCAACCCGACCCGCAGCGAGGATGCGCGGGTGGAGGCGCGTCTCGGAATCGCCATCCCCACGCGCGAGGAAACCGAGAATATCGAACCTTCCGAGGTGCTCTATGTCGAGAATGGCGTGCGCTACATGTCCGCGCGCATCCTCTGCCAATCCGAGAGCGAAACACCGAAGCTCGCGCCGATCTCCTTCATTCTGAAGGATCATCACCTGGTCACCGTGCGCTATGACGAGCCGCGCTCCTTCCAGATGTTCGTGAACCGCATGGCGCGGCCCGCCGCCTGCACGCCGACGGGCGATCACATGCTGATCGCGCTTTTCGAAACGGTGATCGACCGCGCGGCTGAACTGCTGCGCATGGCCGGCGAGCGAATCGATGATGTCTCTCCGCTCGTTTTCGGCGCGCAGGAGAGCGATCCCGGCGTGTTCCGCCAGACCCTGCAGACGATGGGTCTTGAAGGCGCGCGCATCTCCAAGGTGCGCGAGAGCCTCGTTTCCATCGAGCGCATGCTGCTCTTCCTCACGGCGAATACCGCCGGCGCAACCCTGCCCGAGAACCTGCGCGGGGAAGTGCGCACCACACTCCGCGACTTGCAGAGTCTCGAGGATCACGCGACCTTCCTCGCCTCGAAGATCCAGTTCCTGCTCGATGCCACGCTGGGCCTCGTCAACCTCGAGCAGAACAAGATCATCAAGATCTTCTCGGTGGCGGCCGTCATCTTCCTGCCGCCCACGCTCATTGCGTCGATTTACGGCATGAACTTCAAGGTGATGCCCGAACTCGAATGGGCTGCGGGCTACCCCATGGCGCTGGCGCTGATGGTCGCTGCGGCGGGCGGCACCTATGCTTTCTTCAAGATCAAGCGCTGGCTGTGACATGTGCGGGCGATTTGCGCTGACGCTCCCGCCCGAAGCCGCGCGCCAGTATTTCGGTTATCTCGAACAGCCGAATTTCCCACCGCGTTTCGATATCCGACCGACCGATCCGGTGGCGGTGGTCACGGCCACGCAAGGCGCACGGCATTTCATGCTCATGCGCTGGGGCTTCATCCCCGGTTTCGTGAAGGACGAGAAGGAATTCCCACTTCTCATCAATGCGCGCAGCGAGACAGTGTTCGAGAAGGCGAGCTTCCGCAATGCGATTCGGAAGCGGCGCTGCCTGTTCATCGCAGATGCGTTCTATGAGTGGATGAAGCTCGATGAAAAGGGTCGGAAGAAGCAGCCCTACCGTATCTTCCGCCCCTCCGGTGAGCCGCTCGCCATGGCGGGAATCCACGAGACCTGGTCCAGCCGGGATGGCTCCGAGATCGATACCTGCGCGATCCTCACGACCACCGCCAACGCGACGCTCGCGGCCATCCATGATCGCATGCCGGTGATCCTCGCCTCTGCCGATTTCGAGGCCTGGCTCGCACCGGAAACCGAGCAAGGTAGGTTGCAAAGTTTAATGCGTCCGTTAATCGACGAGGGGCTGGTGATGGAGCGAATCCAAAGGGTCGGCCCGCCGGAACCGGAAGAGGGGAAGCTGCTATGAGCACCATGCTCCAGGTCTTCTTGCTGATCAGCCCGCTGCTCCTGCTGGTTCTTGTGATTTTTTGGGCAGATCGGGGCCGAGATCCCGGCAATGTGTTTACCTCTCGGCAGAAGCGGGAGGATGAATCCGCAAGACGGCTCCGAGCCGACGGCGATACAGGCGGGAGCTATGTCCCGATCGTCAACGGGGGTAAATTTTCCAACGCCGGTGATGCTGGTGGTGGCGATTGTGGAGGCGGGGGCGACTAGAGCATGATGTGTTCAGACGGAAGCACATCATGCTCTAATCTTATTATTATCGCATGCTTTTTTGTGAAAAACCGGATTCCACTTTTTCACAGCATGCTCTAGCGCGTGAAGACCGCCATGACCTCGACATGGGCCGAATAGCGGAACTGGTCCACCGGGGTCACCGGCTCCAGCCTGAACCCGCCATCGACGAGGATGCGCGCATCGCGCGCGAAACTTTCAGGATCGCAGGAGATCGAGACGACCTTCGCAACCTTCGATTTCGCCAGCTCGCGCGCCTGCGCCTCCGCACCCTGGCGGGGCGGGTCCATCAGAACCGCATCGAAAGGTTTGAGATCCGGCGCAAAAAACGGGCGACGGAACAGATCGCGCGCCTCGGCCACCAGCGGCTTGCCGCCGGGATTGGCGCGGATGGAGCGGGAAAGCGCCTCGATCGCCCCCTTGTCGGAATCGATCGCACTCACCTTCACATGCCGCGCGAGCCGCAACGCGAAAGGCCCCAGACCGCAGAAAAAATCAGCGACGTGCTTCGCGCCCTTCAGCGCCTCCACGGCAAAGCCCGCAAGAGTCGCCTCGGCCTCGGCGGTCGCCTGCAGAAAGGAGCCGGGCGGCAGATAGGCCGTGAGGCCATCGAAGGTGAGCACCGGCACGCGCGCCTCGATCAGGCGTTCGCCATGCAGGGAGAGGCGGGCAAGATCGCGCTCGCGGGCGAAGGCGATGAGCTTCTGGCGCAGGCCATCCACCAGCGGGCCGGAGCCGCGGATGTCGCAATCGATGCCCGCATCGCAGGCCGTGACCTGGACATCGAGCGGCTTGGCGACCCCGCGCAGGATATGCCCGATGCCCCGGGCGATCTCCGGCGCAGGCGCGAGCGCGGGCACCAGAAGCGGGCAGGAATCGAGATCCACCAGCGCATGGCTGCGCGCCTGCATGAAACCCGCCTCGATGCGCCCGCCAGGCGCCTTGGGGTATCGCACATGCAGGGTCACGCGGCGGCGGCCTGCGCCATGGGCAACACGCGCGGGCAGCACTTGCGCCGCGATCTTCGCGCGGCGAAGGGCCGTTGCCACACGCTCGCGCTTCCATTCGGCAATCCGTTCTCCGGCCCAGTGCTGCACGGCGCAACCGCCGCAGCGGGTGAAGTGCGGACAGGGCGGGAGGACGCGATCCGGGCTTGCCTCCACGATGTCGAGCAGCGTGCCGCGCTCGCCCTCGCGGGTGATGCGCGCTGTTTCGCCCGGCAACACGAAAGGCACATGCACGCGGTGGCCATCCGCCATGCCGATGCCATCGCCGCGCGCGCCCATGGCGGTGAAGGTGACGTTTTCGGGATTCATGCGGGTTTTCGCGCGTGGAGCAGGAATTCGCGGTTGCCATCCCCGCCGGTGATGGGGGAGGGGATGAGGCCGAGGATCGTGAGGCCCAACGCAGCCACTTCGCCGGCAACCCGGCTTGCGATCTCCCGTTGAAGCGCCGCATCGCGAATCACGCCATCCTTGCTCGATCCCGGCCCCGCCTCGAATTGCGGCTTGACGAGTGCGATGAGATCTCCACCCGCTTCGAGCCGCGCAAGACCGGCCGGCAGAGCTTTCGCGAGCCCGATGAAGGAGAGATCGGCGACAACGAGGCTTGCCATCTCCGGAACCTCGGCTGCGGTGATGGCCCGCGCATCGAGCCCCTCGAGCGCCACCAGGCGCGCCTCCGCCGCAAGACGAGGGTGCAGCTGGCCATGGCCGATATCCACCGCATAGACGCGCCTGGCACCACGCCTGAGCAGGGCATCCGTGAAGCCGCCGGTGGAGGCTCCGAGATCGAGCGCGATGCGATCTGCCGGGAAGACGCCAAAGGCATCAAGCGCCGCGAGCAGTTTCACCCCGCCGCGCGAGACCGTTTCGAACGGGCGGCTTGCTTCGAGCCGCGCCCCGGCGCGCACGGATCGGGAGGGCTTGTCCATTATCGCGCCATCCGCGCGCACCAGCCCTGCCTCGATCGCCGCACGCGCCAGCGCACGGCTTTCGAACAGGCCGCGTTCCACGAGAAGCTGGTCAATGCGCTGGCGATTCATGAGGGGTGAATGGTTTCGGCCTGGCCTGCAACCGCTATGGCTCCATCTATGTTCCGAAACAAGACGCTTCCGCCTGGGCCACGGGGCCTGGGCGGGAAAGCGCTTTCCGAAGGAGGAACCCCAAGAATACCCAACTCTCCCGTCGCCTGTTTCTTGCCGGTGCCGCGGTCGCAGCCGGCGCCAGCGCCCTGCCGCGCACGGTGTTCGCTGAGGCTGCTCCCCCCGCAGCCCCGGCCGGCCCCTTCACGCTGCCGCAGCTCGGCTAGAGCACGTCTCGTTTTGATGGAATCAAAACCGTGCTCTATCTTATTGTTTTGTCGCATGTTGTTGCGCATCATGCTCTATGCCTTCAACGCGCTGGAGCCGCATATCGATGCGATGACAATGGAGATCCACTCCCAGCGGCACCATGGCGCCTTCATCGCCAACCTCAACAATTTCGCAAAGGACCACGGCGTGCTCGCGAATGGCTCGATCCCCGGGCTGCTCGCGGATTGGCAGCAGCTCCCGGAGGCGATCCGCATGGGCGCGAAGAATTCGCTCGGCGGCCATGCCAACCATGCCATGTTCTGGCAGATCATGACCCCCGGCGGCGCGAAGGCGCCGGAGGGCGACCTCAAGGCCGCGATCGACCGCGACCTCGGCGGTTTCGACAAGCTGAAGGCCGATTTCAACGGGGCCGGTGGCCGCCTGTTCGGTTCGGGCTGGGTGTTCGTCACGGTCTCGAAAGATGGCAAGTTCGCACTCGTCTCGAAGCCGAACCAGGATACCCCGCTCATGGACGGCCAGATGGTGCTTTTCGGCAATGACGTGTGGGAGCACGCCTATTATCTGAAGTACCAGAACCGCCGCCCGGAATATCTCGCGAACTGGTGGAATGTCGCCAACTGGTCGAAGATCGCCGAGCGCTATGCCAAAGCCCGGGCCGGCACGCTGGAGATCTGAGTTTCGCTCCCCGCCTCGCCGGCCCGGATTTTCCCCGGGGCCGGCTTTTTCAGGCATTGGCCGCCGGCTTTTCGAGATGCGCCGGCGCGCGCAGGAAGCTCGCTCCCGGCCATCATTCCTGAATGCCGGATTATTGGCCACCGGATTCTCGATTACCCGCCGAAGCCGGATCTTCAGGCCCGGGCCGATCGGCGGCTCTGCTGGCGCGCGAGAACCTCGCGCACGGTCTTCACAATGCCGGCGGCATCAAGACCCGCCTCGGCATATTGCCGCGCGGGCGTATCGTGGTCCTGGTAGATGTCTGGCAGGGTCAATGTGCGCACGGCGAGCCCGCCATCGAGCAGCCCCTCTTCGGCGAGGGCGTGCAGCACCATGGCGCCAAAGCCGCCGCGCGAGCCTTCCTCGATGGTGATCAGCACCTCATGGGAGCCGGCGAGCCGGCGGATCAGATCCCTGTCCAGCGGCTTCGCAAAGCGCGCATCAGCCACAGAAGTGGAAAGCCCGAGCTTCTCAAGCTCCTCCGCTGCCTTCAGCGATTCACCAAGGCGCGTCCCCAGCGAGAGGATCGCGATATGATTGCCTTCACGGATGATGCGGCCCTTGCCGATGGGCAGGATTTCGCCGCGCTCCGGCATTTCCACGCCCACGCCGTCGCCGCGCGGATAGCGCAGGGCAATGGGGCCGATATCGTAGGCGGCACAGGTGCGCACCATATGCACGAGCTCGGCCTCGTCCGCTGCCGCCATCACCACCATGTTCGGCAGACAGCAGAGATAGGCGAGATCGAAGGCCCCGGCATGGGTCGCGCCATCGGCACCCACCAGCCCCGCGCGATCCATCGCGAAGCGCACCGGCAGGTTCTGCAAGGCGACATCATGCACGAGCTGATCGTAGCCGCGCTGCAGGAAGGTGGAATAGATCGCGCAGAACGGCTTGTAGCCCTCCGTCGCCATGCCCGCTGCGAAGGTTACGGCATGCTGCTCGGCAATGCCGACATCGAAGGTGCGCCGCGGAAAGGCCTGCCCGAAGAGATCGAGGCCCGTGCCGGAGGGCATGGCGGCCGTGATCGCCACAATCTTGTCATCGGCCTCGGCCTCGCGCTTCAGGCTTTCTGCGAAAACCTTGGTATAGCTCGGCGCGTTCGAGGGCGGCTTTGCCTGCTTTCCGGTGATGACATCGAATTTCTGCACGCCATGATACTTGTCGGCGCTGGCCTCGGCGGGCGGATATCCCTTGCCCTTCTGCGTCACGACATGGATCAGCACCGGTCCGATATCCTGGTCGCGCACATTGGTCAGCACGGGCAGGAGATGATCGAGATTGTGCCCGTCGATCGGCCCGACATAGTAGAAGCCAAGCTCCTCGAACATCGTGCCGCCTGTCCAGAAGCCGCGGCTGAATTCCTCGGTCTTGCGCGCCTTGTCATAGAAGAATTTTGGCAGTCTCTTCGCAAGCTGCTTCGCCGTTTCGCGCAAGGAGCGATAGGTGCGACCCGAGACAAGTCGCGCGAGATAGGCCGACATCGCCCCCACGGGCGGGGCGATCGACATGTCGTTGTCGTTGAGGATGACGATCAGGCGCGAGTGCAATGCGCCGGCATTGTTCATCGCCTCATAGGCCATGCCGGCAGACATCGCGCCGTCGCCGATCACGGCGATGACATGGTTGTCGCGCCCCCCGAGATCGCGCGCGACCGCCATGCCGAGGCCGGCGGAAATCGAGGTGGAGGAATGCGCCGCGCCGAAGGGATCATACTCGCTCTCGCTGCGCCGGGTGAAGCCGGAGAGCCCGCCGCCCTGCCGCAAGGTGCGGATGCGATCGCGCCGGCCGGTCAGGATCTTGTGCGGATAGGCCTGGTGGCCGACATCCCAGATCACCCGGTCATCCGGCGTGCTGAATACATAATGCAGCGCGACCGTGAGTTCGACCACGCCCAGCCCCGCGCCGAGATGGCCGCCGGTGACCGAGACGGCGTCGATCATTTCCGCGCGCAATTCGTCGGCAACCTGCCGGAGGCTGGCGACCGGCATTTGCCGCAAATCGGCAGGAATTCCAATCTGGTCGAGAAGAGGCGTCGCCGGTCTTTGCGTCATCAGGCCGATATAGCCGGATCAGCGGCAAGGGCAACCGGCAATCGATCCGCCGCGTCTCAGCCTGTCGGCGAAGGCGCGCCGCTCGACTGGTTCCACGGCGCGCGAGCGAGCAGCAAGGCCATGCCGCAGAAGCCCGTGAGCCCCGCCACCATCAGCCCCGCACCGACGAAAGCGGAGAGCCCGATGAAATAGGGGTGAACCAGCAGGCTCAGAATAACGCCCGAAAGAACAAGAAACCCGGCAATCGCCAGAACCTGACGCTCCAGCGGCAGAACCTTGCGCGCACCCTCGGCCATCGCGCCGCCGGTCTGTTTCCAGGCGCCGATGCCACCCGCAAGCGAATAGACCTCTCGGCCTGAAGCGGCGAGCCGCTCGCAGGCCATGGCGCTGCGCCGGCCCGAGGCGCAGACGAGCACCAGCCTTTCGTCCTCGCTTGGCGCGATCTCGACACGATCGAGCATGCCAAGCGGGATCGAACGCGCGCCGACGATATGGGCGGAAGCAAATTCCGCCGGCTCGCGCACATCGATGATCCGGGCCGTGCCGGCTTTCGCCCAGGCAAGGGCGGTGGCGGCGTCGATTTCACGCATGTCCTGCTCCGTTTGGCGCGGCCAGGCTCTTCAGGCCCTGGCCTTTACAAATACTAATTCTTGAATATGTAGGATGAGACTGCCGTTCTGGCAAGTGCCATGGAGCTCCAAGACGATGAAAAACTATCCCGACATCACGCGTGATATCTCGGCCGGCCTGCGCGAACTGCGCAAGGATGTGCCTGACGCGCTGACCGGCTTCTCGCAACTGACCAAGGAAGCGATGAAGGACGGCGCCCTTGACAAGAAGACGAAGGAATTCATTGCCATGGCCCTGGGCGTGGCGGCCCGCTGCGATGCTTGCCTCGGCTTCCATGCCGAAGCGCTGGTGAAGCTGGGCGCAACCCGGCAGGAACTCGCCGAAGTGCTGGCCGTCACCGTGCAGATGGGCGGCGGGCCCTCGCTGATGTATGCGGCGGATGCCATGACTGCCTTCCTGCAATTCGAAGCGCAGAAGGCGGCGTGACGATCATCCGCCGGGCAGGGGAATGAACTCGGTCTCGCCCGGCACGCTGTCGAACCGGCCGGCGGCCCAATCGGCCCGCGCCTCGTCGATCCGCTCCTTGCGGGAGGAGACGAAATTCCACCAGATATGGCGCGGGCCATCCATCGGCTCGCCGCCGAAAAGCATGAAACGCGCCTGCGAGGCGGCGAAGATGGATATCCGGTCGCCCGGTTTCAGGATCAGCAATTGCCCGGGGCCGAAGACATCCCCCGCGATATCGATCTCGCCCGAAACCGTGTAGATCGCACGCTCGTCGTAATCGGGATCGAGCGGCAGGACCGCGCCGGGCGCGAGTACGGCTTCCGCATAGAAGGCGGGATGCGGAAAGGCGACCGGGGAGCGCTCGCCATAGCCCTCGCCCATGATGAGGCGCAGGCGCTTGCCCTCGCCGATGATGCGCGGCAATTCGCGCTCGGCATGGTGGGTGAAGGTGGGCGGCGTCTCCTCGTGGCCTTGCGGCAGGGCCGCCCAGGCCTGGATGCCAAAAAGCCGCTGCCCCGCGGCGCGCGCCGCCTCGCCTGTGCGTTCCGAATGCACCACGCCGCGCCCGGCGCTCATCAGGTTCAGCGCGCCGGGGGTGATCTCCTTCGTGACGCCGAGGCTGTCGCGATGCACGATCGAGCCGTCGAACAGATAGGTGACGGTCGCAAGCCCGATATGGGGATGCGGGCGCACATCGAGCCCCTGCCCGAGCAGGAATTCGCTCGGCCCCATCTGGTCGAAGAAGATGAAGGGGCCCACCATCTTGCGCCCCGTGGAGGGCAAGGCGCGCCGCACCTCGAACCCGCCGATATCCCGCGCGCGCGGCACGATCACCTGTTCGATGGCCGAGCAGGCAAAGGCATCACCGGGCAGGGGGTCTTCATGCGGCAGGGCGGACATCGGCGTTTCACTCCGGGTTGCAGGGGCCGGTTCCGCCCCTCAGGCATCGAGCGGCGTGGTGCCCGAGGGCTTGCCATCCGGTCCGAACTGGATCTTCTCGATGCGCATCTCGGCCTCCCGCAGCAGCGTTTCGCAGCGCTTCTTCAGGGCTTCACCGCGCTCGTAGAGGCCGATCGATTCCTCAAGGCTCACCTCGCCGCGCTCGAGCTGGCTGACGATGGTTTCGAGCTGGCGCATCGCCTCCTCGAAGGGGATGGGCGGGGGGAGATCGGAGTTGGCTTCCTTGCTCATGCCCGGCAATCTAGGCTAGGCGAAACAGAAGTGGAACCCCGAGCCCCGCCCCACCCCGCGCTTTTCCCCAAGCGGGATCGGATCAGACGCGTGCGCCCACGCGCAAGCCGGGGGCCGGGCGCTCCACCAGAACCTCGCGGCGGAAGCGGAACAGCGCGGCGGGCCGCCCGCCCGTGGTGGTTTGCTCACCCGTTGCTTCCACGAGGCCCGTGGATTCCACCAGCCGGCGGAAATTCTGCTTGTGCAGGTGGTTGCCGGAAATCGCCTCGACCTTCTGCTGGAGCGAGGTGAGGGTGAAGCGCTCGGGCAGCAATTCGAAGACCAGCGGGCGATATTTCAGCTTGCCCCTGAGACGGCCCAGGGCGGTCGCGAGAATGCGGCGGTGGTCGAACTGCATCGTGCGGCCAAGCCACGGCCGGGCCGCCCACGGGGTTGCCGCCGCACGCCCGTCGCGCCGCGCTTCCTCGACGAGGCCGGCCTCGTAAAGAAGCTCATAGCGTTCGAGCACCTTTTCCTCGTCGAACGGGCGGCCATCGAGCGCGAAGAGCATGGTTGCGCGGTCAAGCCGTGTCAGGCCCCGCTTGCCCGCGGGCTCGGCAGGAATGGCTGCCCATTCGCCGAGGCGCGGGGCGATATCGCGGTTGATGATCGCGGGGCGGCCACCGCGCCAATCTTCCCAGGGGAAGAAGCCATAGACACTCTGCAACGCGCCCGGCGGCACGCGCTCGTCATCCTGCCGCGTCAGCGCGAGGTAACCGATGGAGACGACATGCGGATTCTCGCTCACGGGCGCCGTGGCAAGGCGCTCCTCCGCCTGCCGCCCGCGATCGCCGAAGGTATAGAGCTGCTCGACATAGCCAAGCGTGAGGCCCGCCTGCTCGCTCGCGAAAGCCCGCAGGCCCAGTTCCAGCGTGCGATGCACCATGGGTTCGAACGGGCCGGAAGGCAGGCCCGGGCTGCCCGCAACGTCGAAGGCCGAGGCATAGACCACGGGCATATCCCGCTCGATCATCAGGATCACGGCGGTCAGGTTGATCTCCAGCGCGTTCCCTGCCGCGTGCGGCATTCAGCCCCCCTGCAGCTTGCGCGGTCCGATCTCGAGGCTGAAGGGCACGCCTTCGTAGCAATCCTCGCCGCGACCGATGGCCTCGATGGCGCGGACCATGCGCCCGCCGCGGCCAAGCAACCGGTCGCCAAGCCCGACGATGTGGATATTCGGCGTGGCGGTGGGCGAAACCTGCCGCAGGCGCATCGCCCATTCCTCCTCGCTCGTCTCGGGGCGCAGCGCGCAGGCGGCGATGAAGGCCGAGGCGGTGGAACGGCTGACCCCCGCATAGCAATGGATGACGAGCGGGTTCTGCCGCTCCCAGCGTCGGATGAAGCCGATGATCTGCGTGACATGCACCTCGTTCGCCATCACCTCGCCCTCGGTCGGGCGCCAGATATCGGCGAAATCAAGCTTCAGATGGCGCGCCTCTTCCACGCCCGCGGGCGTTTCCACCTGCCCGATATTCTTGATGACCGTGAGCACGTCGCGCGCGCCGGTTTCGGTGACGGTGCGATGCAGGCGCTCGAGCGAGCAGACATGGATGCGCGGCATGTTACGGACCTTTCGCGCTGAGTTCGGTGAAGCGCGCGAGAAAGCGCGTCTTGGCTTCCTCCGCGCCCCAGGGGTGGAGAAATTGGTAGACAGGCGAGGCAAAACGCGGCGGCACGCCGAAAATCTCTCCCGCTTCCCCATCCGAGAACCCGGCGAGGCGCGTCGCTTCCAGATAGGCCGCCGCGCGATCCGCCTTCTTGGCCAGGTCCTGGGCGATCTTCGTCATCGGCGCCGGCAGGTCGAAACGGCGCATCACGGCCTCGAGGATGCGCGCCTCGGTCTCGCGATAAGCCTCGCCAATCACGGATTTGAAGGGCGAGATGATGTCGCCGATCACATATTCCGCCGCGTCATGCAAAAACACCGCGCGCCGCGTGGTCTGCGAGATCGAAGGCGCGAAATGCCCGGCAATCGCATCCACGAGCAAGGAATGCTGCGCGACCGAGTAGATCTGGCTGCCGAGCGTCTGGCCGTTCCAGCGGGCGACACGCGCGAGGCCATGGGCGATATCCTCGATCTCGATATCGAGGGGGGAGGGGTCGAGCAGGTTCAACCGACGGCCCGAAAGCATCCGCTGCCAGGCGCGCGGCGCGGCAGGGCTCGGCGAACGGCGGGGGGAAGCGGAGCGGACCATCCCTTGGGTTATCGCGGGGGATGCCCCGCGTTTCAAGGGGCGACCGCCTCAGGGGATGCCCGGGATGGCGAAGCGCACGAAACCGGGCTTCTCGAAGGCGACCGGCACGCCGCCCGCCGTAAGGCCCTGGCCGGATGCCATCGCCTCTTCCAGGCGGTCGAGACGCACCCGTGCGATGGCCCGGTCGCCATAGCATTCGCCGATCGCGCCGATCGCCCGGTCGCCTGCCATCACGGCGCAGCCACCGATCACGCCAAAACCATTCGCGAATCGCAAGGGAAGAGCGCGTGTGCGGGCCGTGCCGCGATGCTCCATCCGGCTCACGACCTCCTGCCCGATATAGCAGCCCTTTCGGAAATCCACGCCCGCGAGCTGGTCGAGCAGCACGTCATGCGGGAAGGCATCGAGCGCCGCGTAATCCTTGCCCATTTCCGGCACGCCGAGCCTGGTGCGACGCAGATGGTAGGCCTCGGGCGGAGCCGTTTGAAAACCCTGCCCGATTGCCGCGAGGACCGCCTCCGGCCCCACGAGACGCAGGCCCAGACCCGCATGACGCGGATCGGCAAAGACATAGACCTCATCGCTTGAAAAATCGGGCATATCGAGCAGTGCCGCGACGGCCGTTCCGGCCGGCGCCTGGCCAAGGCTCACCTCGGCACGCAGCTTGTATTGCCCAAGCTTTTCCAGAAGCAGATCGGCGAAACCCAACGCGACATCCAGCAGGAAAAGCCCTTCCGCATCCCCTTCCTCGCCGGCATTGGCGACGAGCAACTCGGCGATGATCTTTCCCTGCGGCGTGAGCAGCGCAGCCGGGCGCATCTGTCCGGGTTTCAGCGTCTCGATATTCGCGGTCAGCAGGTTATGGAGGAAATGCGCCGCATCCTTGCCGGCAATGATCAGCAATCTGCGCTCGGGCAACAGGATGAATTGCGACACGCGAGCCTCTCCGGCGCTTGTTTCGACTTTGATCGGCAGATAAGCAACCGGGGTTCGAACCGCAAGGGAGCCTCGCCATGCCGCAATCCTTCGATCTCGTTCTCAAGGGCGGCGAAGTGGTGAACCAGGATGGCCGCGGCCTGCGCGATCTCGCCATCCGCGACGGGAAGATCGCCGGCATCGGCCTGTTCTCGCCGGATCAGGCCGGCGAAACCATCGACGCCACGGGTCTCACGATTCTCCCCGGCGTCATCGACACGCAGGTGCATTTCCGCGAGCCCGGCCTCACCCACAAGGAAGACCTTGAAACCGGTTCGCGCGCGGCCGTGATGGGCGGGGTGACGGCGGTGTTCGAGATGCCCAACACCAACCCGCTCACCACCTCCGCCGAAACGCTCGCCGCGAAGGTCGCGGCCGCGCATCACCGGATGCATTGCGATTTCGCGTTCTTTGTGGGCGGCACGGCGGAAAACGTGGACGAGATTCCCGAACTCGAGCGCCTGCCGGGCGCGGCGGGCATCAAGGTCTTCATCGGCTCCTCCACCGGCAACCTGCTGGTGGAGGACGATCACAATCTCGAGCGCATCCTGAAGAAGCTAAAGCGCCGCGCCTCCTTCCATTGCGAGGATGAACCCCGCCTGCGCGAGCGGATGGCCTTGCGCGTGCCGGGCGATCCCGCCTCGCACCCGGTCTGGCGTGATCCGATTGCCGCGCTGAAAGCCACGGAGCGGCTCGTCACGCTTGCCCGCAAGCATGGCAAGCGCGTGCATGTGCTGCATATCTCGACGGCCGAGGAAATCCGCTATCTCGCGCACCACAAGGATGTCGCGACCGCCGAGGCCACGCCGCATCATCTGACGCTCGTGGCGCCCGATTGCTACCGGCGCCTTGGCACCTATGCGCAGATGAACCCGCCGGTGCGCGATGCCTCCCACCAGTCGATCATCTGGGAAGGCGTGCGCACGGGGGTGATCGATATTCTCGGCTCCGACCATGCCCCCCACACGCATGAAGAGAAGCACCACGCCTATCCCGCCTCGCATTCCGGCATGACGGGCGTGCAGACGCTCGTTTGCACCATGCTCGACCATGTGTCGAAAGGCCGCCTCACGCTCGAACGCTTCGTCGATCTCACCTCCGCCGGCCCGGCGCGGCTCTTCAACATCGCCGCCAAGGGGCGGATCGCCGAGGGCTACGACGCCGATCTCACCATCGTGGACCTGAAGCGCCGGCAGACCATCCGCAACGGCTGGATCGCCTCGCGCTGCGGCTGGACACCCTATGACGGCGTGGAGGTGGAGGGCTGGGCGGTCGGCACCATCATCCGCGGCAAGCGGGTGATGTGGGAGGGCGAACTCGTGACGGCGTCACAGGGCGAGACCGTGCGCTTTGGGGAGACGCTCCGCGCTTGAGCCATGACCGATGTTGTCTCCTTCACGCGCGCCGGGTTCGGGCGCGGCTTCCGGCGTGGCATGGCCTTCGGGCCGGGGGTCTTTGCCTATGGCCTCGCCTTCGGGCTCGTGGCCGATCAGGCAGGGTTTTCGCCCTTGCAGGCCTTTCTCTTCTCGCTCGTGGTCTATTCCGGCTCGGCGCAGATGGCGACCCTGAGCATTCTTGCAGCCGGCACTTCGCTCACGGCTTCCATTCTCTGGTCGGTCGTGGCGCTGATTCTCGTGATGAATGCGCGCTATGTTTTGTTCGGCGCCACCCTCCGGCCCTGGCTGGGGCAGGTTTCGCCGCTGAAAGCCTATTCCACGCTCTACATTCTGGGGGATGGGAACTGGCTGATGTCGCTCAACGCCTATGAGAATGGCGAGCGCGATGCCGGTTTCGTGCTCGGTTCGGCCATGAGCCCCTGCCTTGCCTGGCTCGCGGGCACGGCGGCGGGCTCGGTACTGGGCGGTTATGCGCCGAACCCGCGCGTTCTCGGCCTCGATTTCATGCTGATCGCCTTCTCGGCCGCGATGATGGTTGGCATGTTCCGGCAGAAAAGCGATTGGGGCGTGATGGCCGTTGCGGTTGTCGCGGCTTTGGGCGTGACCTGGCTCGGCTCGCCCGCCTGGGCGCCGGTGATCGCGGGGATCGCCGGCGGGCTTTTCGCCTGGATGCGGTTCAGCGAGGCTGACGCGGCATGACGAATGTCGAGTTCTCCATCCTGCTGATGGCGATGGCGCTCGCTTCCTATGGCTGCCGCGTTGCCGGCTTCCTCGCGATGCGCTTCGTGACGATCACGCCGCGGATCGAGGCTGCGCTGCGCGCTACCCCGCTTTCGGTCATGGCGGGCATTGTCGCGGTCGCGGCCATGCGCGGCGGGCCCGCGGAATGGATCGCATCCGCCTCGGTGGTCGTTCTCATGAAGCTCACCGGGCAGGATGTGCTCTCGGCGCTCGCCGGCGTCGCGATCGTGGCGCTGATGCGCTGGGCGGGGCTCTAGAGCGGTTGCGCAAAAGTGAATACCGGTTTTGCGTAACAACATGCGACAAAACAATAAGATAGAGCTCGGTTTTGATTCCATCAAAACGAGACGTGCTCTAGGGCATGATGTGTTCAGACGGAAGCACATCATGCTCTTATCTTATTATTATCGCATGCTTTTTTGTGAAAAACCGGATTCCACTTTTTTACAGCATGCTCTAATTCTTCAGGCGCAAGGAATATTCGCCGGCGCGAATGCGCTCGGGCAGGCGTTCGGCGAATTTGGAGACCGCATCCTCGCCATAGGTGGCCACGAGTTCCACGAAGGCCGCGAACAGGGCCGCATGGGCGAGGCAATCGCCGTCGATGCCGTCATGGCGCCCCTCGGCGAAGGCCTCGTTGATATAGCCATAGGCCGCACGCCGTTGTTCGGCGAAATGCGCGTCGCTGGCGGTTCCCATCGGCTTGGCGGTCTGCACTGGCTTATCCGGTCTTTCTGGCAAGCGATCTTGCGAGGCGGCTGCCGCGCAAATCCGGCTGCGACAGCAGGACCCCCGCCCCGCTCTCGCCACCGTTGGATGGACCCTAGCGGCTCCCTGTCCTGAAAGCGAGCAAGGAGTTGCGAAAACGTTAACGGACTTTCCTGCCTTCTTGTAATTCAAAGGGATAGCCCTGTGGATGGGTCAGCCGCCATAACGCTGATCGAGCATCCGCGCGAGGCGCGATGCTTCGCGCACCAGCATGGCACGCACGGCACGCGCGGCATCCGTGCATTGGCGATAGGTGGTCGAGAAGGTCGAGAAGCCGGCATTATAGGCACCCATCAGCCGCTCGCGGTTGCCTTGCGCCGCGCCTTCGCTCTCCACCAGCATCTCCATGCGCTTCTGCCAGGGGTTGGGGCGCTCGTCGGGGCGGCAGAGCGTGGCGAGGAACGCGAGCGAACCGAGCGTCTCCGAAAGTTCCAGCATCGGCTTTTCATATTCCGGCGGCAGGGGCAGCCGCACGGCTTCCCTGGGTGGCGCGGGGGGCGGCGCTGCGCGGCGCTGCGGCTGCGGCGCAGCCGGTTGCTGCTGCGCGGCGGCCGGAAGCGCCAGCGCCGCGAGCAGCAGGAGGGTCAGGCCCAAGCGTCTCATGCGGCCTGCCCGGTTTCGCGCGCGATGAGCTGCTGCGCCTTGCGCAGGATATCCGGCAGGCCGCGCGTCATCGGCAGGTCGCCCGGATCAAGCGGATCGACCCAGAGCAGGGCTTGCGCTTCATCGGAAATCATCGCCTCGCCGCCGGTCCAGTATCCGGCGAAGGCGCAGATCACGGCATGGGCCACGAGCGCGCCATCCGGGCTGCGCTCGATATGCTCGACGTGATCCACGAAACCGGCGATGCGGGCGGTTAGGCCCACTTCCTCCTGCAATTCGCGCAGAACGGCTTCCGCCATGCGCTCGCCGGGCTCGATGCGTCCGCCCGGCAGCGAGAAGAGCCCGCGCGCCGGGGCTTTGCCGCGTTGCGCCAGCAGCACCTTCCCATCGCGAAACACCGCGATGGAGGCCGCCAGCACCGGCCTAGACATGCTGCCCGCCATTGATATGCAGTTCCGCGCCCGTCACGTAGGACGAGGCCTCCGTGCAGAGGAAGTAGATCGCCTTCGCGACCTCCTCCGGCGTGCCGAGGCGGCGGAGCGGCAGCGTTTCCACGATTTTCTCCGTGCCCGGCGACAGGATGGAGGTGTCGATCTCGCCCGGCGAGATCGAGTTCACGCGAATGCCGTAGGGTCCGAAATCGGCGGCCATCTCGCGGGTCAGCGCCGCCAATGCGGCTTTCGAGGTGGCATAGGCGGCACCCGCGAAAGGGTGGACATGCACGCCGGCGATCGACGTGACATTCACAACCGCGCCCTTCGTGGCCTTGAGTTCATCGATCAGCCCGCGCGCGAGCATGATGGAGGCGAAGAAATTCACCTGGAACACCTGAATCCAATCGGCCAATGGGGTCTGGATCGAGCCCATGCGCGCACCGCCCGGGCCCTTCGGCGAGATGCCTGCATTGTTCACGAGCGCATGGAGACGCCCATCCGGCAGGCGCGACTTGATCTCGCTGATGGCGCGCAAGGTATCTTCGGGGTTCGCAAGATCGACCTGGATGTGATCATCCTGGCCGCCTTCCCAGGGGCAATTCTCGGGGAAAGGCTGGCGCGAACAGGCCAGCACCCGCCAGCCGGCGGAATTGAAGCGCTTCACGGTGGCATGCCCGATGCCGCGCGAGGCGCCGGTGAGCAGAAGCGTGCGGCGTTCGTTGCCGCTGTTCGAACCGGATCGGTCCATCATCATCCTGCTCCTTGGAAAGGTTACGGGTAGAGGCGTTCGGTTCTGAAGCCAGTCTCCGGGCTTTCGCGCCGGAAGACCAGCCGTTCATGCAGGCGGAAGGGCTTGTCCTGCCAGAATTCGATATAGAGCGGCGTCAACCGGAAGCCGGTCCAGTGCGGCGGGCGCGGAACCTCGCCAAGGCCAAATCGCAGCGCTTCGCGCGCCACGGCCTTTTCCAGCGCGAATCGGTCCTCCAGCGGGCGCGATTGCTGCGAAGCCCAGGCGCCGATGCGGCTGTCCCGGGCACGGGAGACGAAATAGGCATCGGCCTCGGCATCGCTGACGCGGGCGAGGGGGCCGCGGAAGCGCACCTGCCTTTGCAGCGATTTCCAGTGGAACACCACCGCGGCCTGCGGGTTTTGCGCGATCTCGTTGCCCTTCTGGCTCTCGGTATTGGTGTAGAATACCACGCCGGCGGGCGTGATCTCCTTCATCAACACCATGCGCACGTTGGGCAGGGCCTGGGCATCCACGGTTGCAAGCGCCATGGCGTTCGGATCATTGGTCTCTTTGGTCTTTGCCAGGGCAAACCATTCATCGAACAGCCCGAAAGGCTCCGATGGGGCTTCGAGGTCACTGCTCATTAATGCTTTCCAACTTTAATGGCGCGAAACGCGTCTTTCAGGAGAAGTTGCGTGGGGTCGCGTCCGGTTCGGGCCATTGACGGATACAGGAAGCCGGCCGCTTCACGCAATCGCCGTGCGCGCGCCCAGCTTGCCTTTCTGTGGCTCGCGCTTGCGATGATGTCTTCGGCATGCTCGCTCACGATGAACATTCCGGGCTTCGGCGGCGACGAGGAAGAGACCACGGCAGGCATTGCCCCGGCTCATGTCTCTGTTTTTGCAATTCCGCTCGATGAGGAAGACTGGCGGCGAGCCAATGCGGCACTCTCCCTCGCGGTCGATCCGCAGGGAGCAGGGCTGCCGGTGAACTGGGACAATCCGGCGTCGAAAAGGCACGGGCGCTTCGAGCCTGCGGGCAGCCTCGCTGTTGTCGGGAACACGGTCTGCCGGCCTTTCCGGGCGCTGGTCGTGCAGAAGCCGCTCGATAAAATCGCCTCGCGTGAGGTCACGCATGAAGGCCAGGCCTGTCGGACCGGCCCCGGCGAATGGGCCATGCGCGATGTGAAGCCATCCGGGCAGGTGGCCGGCGCGAAAGAGGCCGATTTCAAGCTGCCGAAGGCGATCCCGGCCATGTGGCAGGCGAGCCCGGCGGCGGCAACGCCCCCGGCAGCGCG
The DNA here is from genome assembly GCA_020252645.1 of Methylobacterium sp. Taxonomy (GTDB): domain Bacteria; phylum Pseudomonadota; class Alphaproteobacteria; order Rhizobiales; family Beijerinckiaceae; genus Rhabdaerophilum. The sequence continues at coordinate 203,881 of JADCCN010000002.1, forward strand.
TCGGGAATGAACTGATCTCGCGCGTTGCACTATTGCAACAAGCGCGCGCCGACCCCATCTTGGGGGGAGTGAATCAACCCCCAGTCCTGCCCCGAAAAAACGATGCCTGATCCCTATCAGACCCTCGGCGTGAAACGCGATGCCTCGGCGGATGAGATCAAGCGCGCCTATCGCAAGCTCGCGAAAACCTATCATCCCGATCACAATCGCGGCGACGCGAAGGCCGCGACGCGGTTTGCGGAGGTCAACAACGCCCATGAGATTCTCGGCGACGAGGTGAAGCGTCGGCAATTCGATCGCGGCGAGATCGACGCGGACGGCAAGTCGCGGGCCTTTTCCGATTTCGGCGGCAGCGGCGGCTTCCCCGGTGGCGGCGCGGGCGGCTTCAATTTCGGTGGCGGGGCCGGGGGAAACCCTCGCGATATCTTTTCGGATCTCTTCCGCCAGTTCGAGGGTGGCCCGCGTGATCCCTTCGCCGGACAGGCGAAGGGCTCGGGGCGTCGCGGGCCTCCGCCGGGCGAAGACATCACGGTCGAGACCAACGTGCCGCTGGAGCGGGTCGCGAGTGGTGGCGCGCATCGCGTGACGATGCCCGATGGCCGCACGCTGGAAATCAACGTGCCGAAGGGTGTCGCCAACGGCGCGACGATGCGCCTGCGCGGGCAGGGGCATCCCTCGCCTTTCGGTGCCGCGAATGGTGACGCGCTGGTGACCATCCGATTCGCGAGGCACCCCACCTTCGGCCTGGAGGGCAACGACCTGCGCGTCTTTGTGCCCGTGCCTGTTCGCGATGCGGTTCTCGGGGGCAGCGTGCGTGTGCCGACGCTCACGGGCGAAGTGGAGGTGACCGTTCCAGCCTGGACCAGCGGCGGAAAGACCCTTCGCCTGCGCGGAAAGGGCCTGCCGCGCGGCGAGCAGGCGGGCGATCTCCTGGTGACCCTCGAGATCGATCTTGGCCCCCATGATCCCGAGGTCGAGGGCTTTTTCCGGCGGCGGCCGGGCTGAGAATTCCCGCTCCCTCCTCCCGAGCCGCTTGCACCTTGCGCTGGAATGCTTAAAGGGAAAGCGCGCCGATGCGCCGTTTGTCGAAGCCGGGATGTCGCTTCCCTTCCGGACGGACGCGAGGATTGAACAACCGGTTTTCAGGGTCAGACACGATGGCACAAGCAAGCGGGGGCGCCGAGGGTAACGGGCTGATGCGCGGCAGGCGCGGCCTCATCATGGGGCTCGCCAATAATCGCTCCATCGCCTGGGGCATCGCCAAGGCCTGCCATGCGGCGGGCGCGGAACTCGCGTTCACCTATCAGGGCGATGCGCTGAGGAAGCGCGTGGAGCCGCTGGCGCAGGAACTCGGCGGCATCGTCGCGGGCCATTGCGACGTGACGGATGCCGCCTCGATCGATGCGGTCTTCGCCGAGATCGAGCGCGCCTGGGGCAGGCTGGATTTCGTCGTCCATGCCATCGCTTTCTCCGACAAGGACGAGCTGACGGGCCGATATCTCGAGACATCCGAGGCGAATTTCACGAAATCCATGCTGATCTCGTGCTATTCGCTGACCGCGATCATCCAGCGCGCCGAGAAGCTGATGAAGGATGGCGGCTCGATCGTCACGCTCACCTATTATGGCGCCGAGAAGTGGATGCCGCATTACAATGTGATGGGCGTGGCCAAGGCGGCCCTGGAAGCCAGCGTGCGCTATCTCGCAGCCGATCTCGGCCCGCAGAACATCCGCGTCAACGCGATCTCGGCCGGTCCGATCAAGACGCTGGCCGCGAGCGGCATCGGCGATTTCCGCTACATCCTGAAATGGAACGAGTACAACGCCCCGCTGCGCCGCACCGTGACCATCGAGGAAGTGGGCGACAGCGCGCTCTATCTGCTCTCCGATCTTGCACGCGGTGTTACGGGCGAGGTGATGCATGTTGATTCGGGCTATCATGTCGTCGGCATGAAGAACCCGGACGCGCCGGATCTCTCGCTCGACAAGGAATGAGGCCAACCGTGAAAGGCTTGCGCTCCTCTGCGCTGGGTTTCGCCGCCTTTCTCGGGGCAACAACGGGGGTCGTGGCGCAGTCGATCACGCCCGTGCCGCGCCCGGCCGCGCCGCCCGGCAGCGCACAGGCCGCGCCTGCGGCACCGCTTCACACCCCGGTGACGACACCGGTCGAGGTCACCCGCAAGGGCCGGCCCGGTTCCGATATCTTTCTCGGCGTCTATCTGACACTCGACCGCGATTGCAAGCTGGGGGCAACGCCGCGCATCGAATTCGCCGGTGATCCCAGGAGCGGAAAACTGCGCACCCGTCCACATCCCATCAACCTGCGTGATGTGCCGGGCGCGCCGCGCCGCACCTGCATCGGCACCTCGCCGAACGGGCAGGCCGTAATCTTCCGCCCCGATCGCCGGTTCCGCGGCGAGGAGAAACTGGAATTCCGGGTCGTCTATCCGAATGGCGATGTGCGCGCCGTGACCGCGACCATCATGGTCGAGTAAGGCGCGCCCCTTCGCCATGCCCGTCCTCTATTTCTTCCGGCATGGCGAGACGGACTGGAACGCCGAGGGTCGCCTTCAGGGCCAGACCGATATTCCGCTCAACGCGAGGGGGCGCCGGCAGGCGCACGCGATCGGTGATGCGATCCGCGCAGGCAAGCTTGACGGGGTGGACCGCGACGATCTCGCGGGCCTGCCCTTCATCGCAAGCCCGCTGGGCCGGACGCGCGAGACCATGACCCTCCTGCGGGAGGGGTTGGGCCTTCCGGCCGGGAGCTTCGAGACGGATGATCGTCTCAAGGAGATCGGCTTCGGCCGCTGGGAAGGCAGCACCTGGCGCGAGATCGTCGAGCGCGATGCGGGCGGCGCGCAGGCGCGCGACCGCGACAAATGGAATTTCGCTCCTCCGGGCGGCGAAAGCTACCAGATGGTCCATGATCGCGTGGCCGGATGGCTCGCGGCGCTGCGCGGGGATGCCTGTGTCGTGGCCCATGGCGGCGTGGCCCGCGTCCTGCTCGTGCTGCTGGCGGAACTCTCCCGGCGCCATGCCGTCGGGGCCGATATCTGGCAGGGCAAACTCCTGCGCATGGATGCCGGGCGTCACGAATGGCTGCCCGGCCCGGGCCACTGGGAGCCGTGACCGGGCACGACGTTACGTCTCCTCCTCGTTCAGACCCGGTTCAGTGCGTGCGCCCTACTCTGATGCCGAAAGCTGGAGAAGCTTGGGTTTCGCCCGTGTTTCGCCGCAGTTGGGGGCTTGAAGCTCCAATCGAGCAGATTCGATTGACGCGGGGGGCGTTTATCGCGTCTAACCGCGACCGGGAGCATCACAGCCGGGGCCACCCGGTGGAGCGGGGATGGGATGAACGGTACTGAGGCGGTTCTCAAGCCTTCGGGTTCGGTTGCGCATGCCGGCCTCGCCGGCAGTGCATTCCTCGCCGGACCAGTCGATCGCGCGCTGCTTCGATCAGAGACGCTCGCGGCCATTTTCCGCGCCAGTGCGGCGGAGCGGCCTGACAAGGTTCTCTACGTTTCCGGCGAGCGACGGATCACCTATGGCGAAGCGGATCGGCTGACGGATCGCGCCGCGCGCCGCCTTGCGGCCCTGGGTGCTGCGCCGGGCCGCGTGCTGGGCCTCTGGATGCCGCGCGGCATCGACCTCCTGCTGGCGCAGGTCGCCATCACCAAGACCGGTGCTGCCTTCCTGCCCTTCGACTGGGATGCGCCGGTTGACCGAATCGCGACCTGCCTCACGGATTGTGCCGCGATTGGCCTCGTGACCGACGAGACTGGCCTCAGCCGGGGGAAGGCGATCCCCGTGCCGCATCACCATGCCGGCGCCCTCCTCGCCGAGGACGGCATGGATGAGGCCGAGCCCGCCGAGGCAATGCCCGAGCACGCAGCCTACATGATCTACACCTCGGGCTCGACCGGTATCCCGAAGGGCATCGTCATCACGCAGGCCAATATCTGCCACTTCCTGCGCGCGGGAAATGCGGTCTACGGCGTGACCGCCGATGACGTGGTGTTCCAGAGCGCTTCCGTCGCTTTCGATCTTTCCATGGAAGAGATCTGGGTGCCCTATCTCGCCGGTGCGACGCTCTATGTCGCGACGCCCGAAGTTCTGGCGGATATCGAGAATTTGCCCGCCCTTCTGACCGAGAAGAAGGTCAGCGTCATCGACACCGTGCCGACGCTTCTCTCCGTTCTGCCGGCGGATATCCCCGGCCTGCAGCTGATCCTGCTGGGCGGCGAGGCGCTGCCGCCCGCGCTTGTCGAGAAATGGGCCAGGCCGGGTCGGCGCATCTTCAACACCTATGGCCCCACGGAAGCGACCGTTGTGGCCACCGTGGAAGAGGTGCAGCGCGGCAAGCCGGTAACCATCGGCCGCCCGATCCCCAATTACACGGCCTATATCGTCGACGAGAACATGAACCTGCTTGGCCCCGGGCAGGAGGGTGAACTGCTCATCGGCGGCCCGGGCGTGGCGCAGGGCTATCTCGCCCGGCCCGACCTGACGAACGAGAAGTTCATCGCGAACCCCTTTCGTGAGGGCGCATCCGATCCGATCCTCTATCGTTCCGGCGATGCGGTGAGCCTCAATGGCGAGGGCAATATCGCCTTCCATGGCCGCATTGACGACCAGGTGAAGATTCGCGGCTTCCGCGTCGAGCTTGGCGAAATCGAGAGCGCGCTGGTTGATTCCGACGACGTTCTTCAGGCCGCGGTGGTGGTGCGCAATGATGGCGGCATGGAGCGCCTCGTGGCCTTCTGCGTGCCGGAACCCAAGGCGATCATCGCCGCGACCACGCTGCGCGAGGAACTGAAGCGCCGGCTTCCGCCCTACATGATCCCCGAGCGGTTCGAGACCGTTCCCGAATTGCCGCGCCTCATCTCCGGCAAGACCGACCGCAAGGCGCTGAAGGCGCTGCCGCTCAGCGAAGCGATCTTCGCCGCGAATGACGAGGAGCCGCCGCGCACGCACACGGAGGCCATGCTTCTGGCCGGCGCGAAGCGGGTCCTGCCCGGTCGCGCCATCACCTTCGAGGCGGATTTCTTCCTCGATCTCGGCGGCCATTCCCTGATCGCCGCGCAGTTCATCTCGATCGTGCGCGAGAACCCGAGCTTCACCGGCATCACGCTGCAGGACATCTACCAGCACCGCACCCTTCGGAAGATCGGCGCGGAGCTCGATGCCAAGTTCGGGCATCTCCAGGGCCCGCCGCCGGATCTCTCCTTCGCGCCCCCGCCGCTCGCGCGCCGCATCGCCTGCACGATCGCGCAAGGGCTGGCCATGCCGCTGATCCTCACGATCTCGACCCTGCAATGGCTGGGCGTCTTCCTGACCTACATGGTCATCCACGAGATGAATTTCTCGTTCTGGAGTCAGGTGGGCATCCTTTGCGGGGCCTATGCCGCCATCAAGTTCGGCACGCTCTTCCTCGTGGTGGCGCTGAAATGGGTCGTCATGGGCCGCACGAAGCCGGGGCGCTATCCGCTCTGGGGCGCCTATTTCTTCCGCTGGTGGTTCGTGCAGCGCCTCTATGCGCTGGCGCATCCGAGCTATCTTGCGAACTCGCCGATCATGCGGCTCTACCTGCGCCTGCTGGGCGCGAAGGTGGGCTCCGGCGTGATGATCGCCCATGCGCAATTCGGCGCGGCCGATCTCGTGAAGATTGGCGCGGGCGTCTCCATCGGCCACAAGGCGAACATCGCCAATGCCGAGGTGGTGGCGGGTGAACTCATCATCGGCGAAGTAGCGATCGGCGCGGACAGCTATATCGGCAACCAGGTGATGGTGCCGGCTGGCTGCCGCATCGGGCATGATGCCCGCATCGAGGATATGTCGGCCATCCCCGCCGGCGTCCAGATCAAGCCGTTCGAGATCTGGGACGGCTCGCCTGCGAGGAAAGTCGGCGTCATCGACCCCGCGACCCTTCCGGAGCGTTCGCTGCCGGGCCCGGTCTGGCGGCATCTGCAATACTGGGTCTATGGCATTCTGATCATCGCGACCTCGGGCATCGGGCTGATGCCGCTTTTCCCCGCCTTCTTCGTCTATGACACCATCGAGGCGTTGCTGATCAACGCAGCCGACTGGGTGCAGTGGTATCACGTGCTGCCCATCGTCGCCTGGATTATGGGCGCGGCCCTGGTGGTCTTCACGATTGCCTTCGTCATCCTCGTGCGCTGGACGCTGATGCCGCGCCGGCTGCAGCCGGGCACCTATTCGCTGCATTCCTGGCTCTATCTGCGCCAGTGGATCGTGAACCTGTGCACGGAAGTGTCGCTCGACACGCTCTCCTCGCTTTATGCGACCACCTACATGCGGGCCTGGTATCGCCTCATGGGTGCGCGCATCGGCAAGGGAGCCGAGATTTCGACCAATATCGGCGCGCGCTACGACCTGCTCACCATTGGCTCGAAGAGCTTCATGGCCGATGAATGCTCGCTCGGCGACGAGGATATCCATCGCGGCTGGGTCACCTTCAAGAAGACGCTGATCGAGGATCGCGTTTTCGTCGGCAACAATGCCGTCATCGGCCATGGCACGCATTTGCGCGAGGGCACGCTGATCGGCGTGAAATCCAAGGCACCGGAGTATGGCGAGACGCAGCGTGACGAGACCTGGTTCGGCTCCCCGCCGATCAAGTTCCCCGTGCGCCAGAAATTCGAGGGTGTCGCCGCGAACTGGACCTATGAGCCGCCCTTCTCGATGAAGCTGTGGCGCGCCGTGTTCGAGGCGATGCACACCACTTTCCCGACCATGCTGTTCCTCACGCTGGGTTCCATCTCGATGTTCTTCTTCGTCTATCCGGCCATCGAGAGCGGCGAATATGGCGAAGCCGCCGGCTGGTTCGTGGCCGCCAGCGTGGTGATGCCGATCATCATGGTGGCCTGCGTTTGCGCCATCAAATGGGCGATGATGGGCGTCTACAAGCCGCTGGCCCGGCCGATGTGGAGCTGGTGGGCCATGCGCACCGAGGCGGTCGCGGTGCTCTACTGGGGCCTTGGCGGCAGGGTGCTGCTCGAGCATCTGCGCGGCACGGCCTATCTGCCTTTCATGCTGCGCTTCTTTGGCTGCCGAATCGGCACGGGCGTCTACATGAACACCACCGACATCACGGAATTCGATTGCGTGACCATTGGCGATCACGTGGCCATGAACGAACTCTCCTGCCTCCAGACGCATCTCTACGAGGACCGCGTGATGAAGGTCGGCCGCATCGAGGTGGGCGATGGCGTCTCCATCGGCTCCTTCGCAACCGTGCTGTACGATACCAAGGTGGGCGATTTCGCGCAGTTGAACCCGCTGACGCTGGTGATGAAGGGCGAGCAGATCCCGCCCAACACCACCTGGGGCGGCGCGCCCGCCCAGCCGATGGCGCAAGCGCATTGAGGGGCCGGATGCTGCGTTTAGCCTCCGGGATCTTTGTTGCGGCAATCGCCGGAACCCATTCAACGGTTTGGGCGACAGCTCAACCGTTTGCACAGGCGGCGACCAGGGTTGAAGCGGGCAAGGAAGTGCGCATCGGTCTGATCAATTCGATCGACCCCAAAACCTGTAACCCGCGGCTCGACGAAACCGCTCGTATCGCGGTCGAGCCTTCCCATGGTGTTGCTGAAATCCGCCGTGAGCCGGTTCTATTGACGACGAAGGACTGTCAATTGGCGCCCGTTCAGGGCTATGCCATCTACTACCGCGCTCCGGCGGGTTTCAGCGGTCGGGACAGGGTGACGATCGAATTGCGCGTGGAAGAGATCAACACGACGGATGTCTACTTCTTCTCCGTCGAGGTTCGCTGACCCCTTTTACAGTTCAGGCGTTTCCGGCTAAACGCCTGGGCATGTCGCACAATTCCTTCGGGCACCTCTTCCGCTTCACCACCTTCGGCGAAAGCCACGGGCCGGCGATTGGCTGTGTGGTGGATGGCTGCCCGCCGCTCATCCCTCTCACGGTCGACGACATCCAGCGCGATCTCGATCGCCGCCGGCCGGGGCAGTCGAAATTCACCACGCAACGGCAGGAGCCGGACCAGGTCCGCATCCTCTCGGGCGTGTTCACCGAGGCCGATGGCATCCAGCGCACCACCGGCACCTCGATCGGCCTCCTGATCGACAATGTCGACCAGCGCTCGAAGGATTATTCCGAGATCGCCGCGAGCTTCCGGCCGGGCCATGCCGATTTCACCTATGACGCGAAATACGGCATCCGCGATCCCCGCGGCGGCGGGCGCTCCTCGGCGCGCGAAACCGCGATGCGCGTGGCCGCCGGCGCCATTGCGCGCAAGATTATGCCGGGCTGCCGCGTGCGTGGCGCATTGGTGCAGATGGGCCCGCACAGAATCGAACGGCGCAACTGGAACTGGGAGGAAGTGGATCGCAACCCCTTCTTCTGCCCGGATGCCGAGGCCGCGGAGTTCTTCGCCGAATATCTCGATGGCATTCGCAAGAACGGCTCTTCCATCGGCGCTGTGCTGGAAATCGTGGCCGAGGGCGTGCCGGCAGGCCTCGGCGCGCCGATCTATGGCAAGCTCGACAGCGATATCGCCTCGGCGCTGATGTCCATCAACGCCGTGAAGGGCGTGGAAATTGGCGCAGGCTTCGGCGCGGCCGAACTCACGGGCGAGGAAAACGCCGATGAAATCCGCATGGGCAATGACGGACAGCCGGTTTTCCTCGAGAACCACGCGGGCGGCATTCTCGGCGGCATTTCCACCGGCCAGCCCATCGTGGCGCGCTTTGCCGTGAAGCCGACCTCCTCGATCCTTAATCCGCGCGCGACCATCGATCGCTATGGCAACGAGACCGAGATCCGCACCAGGGGGCGGCATGACCCTTGCGTCGGGATTCGCGCCGTGCCGGTGGGCGAGGCCATGCTGGCGATCGTGCTCGCAGATCATTACCTGCGCCATCGCGGGCAGGTGGGCTGAGCGGTTTCGGGATCGGGCCGGTCGCGCTCACTCGATCGATGCTCGAGAATTTTCAGTGTCACTGAAATTCATACATCTGCGAAATTATTTTTCATTGACGTTGCGGATCGCAAGGCGTAGCTAGGGCGCATGAAACTCGAGAACTGGCTCAAGCGCACGGGCACCAGGCGCTCCGCCTTCGCGGAAGCGGTGGGCCTGTCGCCCGCGAGCATCACGGCCCTCTGCAAGGGTGGCACAAGCTGGATTTCGCGGGAGACGGCGGAACGCATCGCCCGCGCGACCGGCGGTGCCGTCACTCCCAACGATTTTCTCGGGCTCGGCCCCACGGAACGGATGAACGACATGCCCGAAACCACAAACCGCGTCCTCGCCGCCATCCAAGCCTTCAAGCGCGGCGAGATCGTCGTCGTCACCGATGACGATGATCGGGAAGGCGAGGGCGATCTCATCGTCGCCGCCTCGCTCTGCACGCCGGAGAAGATGGCCTTCATCGTGCGGCACACGAGCGGCATCGTTTGCACGCCATTGCCGATTTCCGAGGCGCGTCGCCTGCGGCTCGACCCGATGGTCGCGGTGAATGACAGCGCGCATACCACGGCCTTCACGGTTTCCATCGATTACCGCGAAGGGCTGACCACGGGCATCTCGGCGGAGGAGCGCACGGCGACCGTGCGCGCGCTGACCAACGGCAATGTCCAGGCCGCGGATTTCGTGCGTCCCGGCCATGTTTTTCCGCTGATCGCACGCGATGGCGGGGTGCTGATGCGCTCGGGCCATACGGAAGCGGCGGTCGATCTCTGCCGGCTCGCGGGGCTGCCGCCGGTGGGCGTGATCTCCGAACTCGTGAACGATGACGGCACGGTGACCAAGGGCCAGCAGGTCACGGATTTCGCGGCGAAATACAAGCTTGCACGGCTCACGATCGCCGATCTCATCGCCTATCGGCAGGCGCGGGAGAAGCTCGTGGAGCGGGTGAACACTTTTCCGGTGGAAACCGCCATCGGCACGCTCACGGGCCATGCCTTCACCACGCCCTTCGACGAGGTGCAGCATCTGGCGCTGGTCCATGGCGATATCGGCGATGGCAAGGCCGTGGTGACGCGGCTCCATCGCGCCAATGCGATCACCGATGTGTTCGGCGGCGGCAAGGGCATCGAAGCCGCGCTTCATCGCTTCAGGAAGGAAGGGCGGGGCGTGCTCGTCTACCTGCGCGATGGCACGGCGGGTGTGCCAAAGGCAACGCTCCGGCCACAGAATTCCGATCAGCAGCGTGCGCAGGCCTGGCGCGAGGTGGGGCTTGGCGCTCAGATCCTGCGGGATCTCGGCGTGCAGTCGATCCGCAATCTCTCGACCAGCGGCAACCGCGCCTTCGTGGGCCTGAACGCCTTCGGGATCGAGATCGCGGGCACGGAAACGCTTTGACGCGCGAGGCCGGTCAAGCCTTCATCAGTTCCCGCATATGGGCGGCGACGGAGGATGAAAGCCCTTCGAGATCATAGCCTCCCTCGAGAAGGCTGACGATTTTTCCGCCACATGCGCGATCCGCGATCTCCATGACGCGCCGCGTCGCCCAGCCGAAATCCCCGGCTTCGAGCCTGAGATTGGCCAGCGGGTCGCGGCGATGCGCATCGAACCCGGCGGAGATCAGGATGACCTCCGGTTGATGCGCCTCGAGGCGGGGGAACACCTTTGCCTCGTAGATCGCGCGGAACATCGCACCATCCGTGCCCGCGGCCAGGGGCACATTATGGATCATCCCGTGGCTGCCGGTCTCGTTCTCTGCCCCGGTACCGGGATAAAGCGGCATCTCATGCGACGAGATGAAAAGAATGTCCTTCTCGTCCCAGAAGATATCCTGCGTGCCGTTGCCGTGATGCACATCCCAGTCGAGGATCGCGACGCGCTTCACGCCATGCGCCCTCTGAGCGTGGCGCGCGGCGATGGCGATTGTGTTGAAGAAGCAGAAGCCCATGGGCGTTGCCTTCTCGGCATGATGGCCCGGCGGGCGGCCCGCGACGAAGGCATTGGCGACGACGCCTTTCAACACCTCATCCACTGCGCGGCAGGCCGAGCCCATCGCGGCCAGCACCGCCGGCATCGTGCCGGGCGACATCGAGGTGTCGCCATCGAGGAAACGAAATCCTTCCGCGGGAGCACTCGCGGCAATGATGCGAACATATTCATCGGGATGCGCCAGCGTCGCCTGATCGAGCGGCGCGGTGATTGCGGCCTCACGCCGCAGCGAGGCGAATTCGGGGCTGTCCAGCACATGCTCGATCGCACGCAGCCGTTCCGGCCGCTCCGGATGTCCGGCCGGCATGCTATGGCCTTGAAAAACCGAATCAGTCATCAACAGGGTTGTCATGGTGCGATGATCCGCTGCAATGGTGCCGGTTGGAACGGGCGATGGTCGCCTTTCGCCCCCCGCCGGGACATTGGCGGCTTTTGTAGCGTAAGCTTCGCGTTCTGAGAAATCATGCGATGCCGCATGCGGGGAAACGGTGTGTCTTTCCTGCACTCGTCGGAAGAAGCCCGGGACATTAACCAAAGCGCAACCATGAACAGCCATTCTTCAGAAACGATGTCCTCATTGTCTCGCGTCCTGAAAACATGTGTTGCGGCTTGCATTTTGCTCGCGGCCGCTGCGTGCAACACCTACACCTCCTTCCCTGATCCGAGCCTCTCGAAGCGCGATGTCGAATTGCTGGCGCTCGCGCCGCAGGGCTTCGCGCGAGAACTCGATCCGGCGCGGGCACGCATTCGCATGCCGAATTCGACGGGCGAAAAGACACCGGGCACGATCATTGTCGATAACGAGGCCCGCTTCCTGTATTTCGTCGAGGATCCGAATACGGTCCTGCGCTACGAGATCTCGCCGGGCATGGAATCGCATCAGTGGCGCGGCACCGCCACCATCGGTCGCAAGGTCGAATGGCCCTCCTGGACTCCGGGGACCGAAGCGCGCCGCATGGCACCCGGCCTGCCGGCCATGGTGCCGGGCGGCCCGAACAACCCGTTGGGGGCGCGCGGCCTCTACCTTCATGACGAGCGGGGCCGCGACACGGAATATCGCATCCACGGCACGAACGAGCCGGAGATGATCGGTCAGCCGGTGTCGCTAGGCTGCATCCGCATGCACAATATCGACGTGATCGATCTCTATACCCGCGTGCAGATCGGCTCGAAGGTCATCGTGCGATAGAGCATGCTGTTAAAAAAGTGGAATCCGGTTTTTCACAAAAAAGCATGCGATAATAATAAGATAAGAGCATGATATGCTTCCGTCTGAACACATCATGCTCTAAGAAGCAGGCTTGGAGAGAAACAAGCCGGGCGGCCTTGCGGGTCGCCTTGTTCGTTTCCAGCCTGATGGTTTTCAGTCACTCCATCCGGTCTGCGCGATCTGCTTCGTGCGCTCGCGGGCCAGACGGCGCTCGGCCACGCGACTCGCAGCGGCGGCAAGGGCAGGCAGGCGGATCGCGCGGTAATGCGTGGCGATGTGGCCGACGACGGCAAGGCGCTCGCGGGTGAGGGGGATCGTTTCACGGTTGCGAAGGCTTTCCGCGAAAAGCGAGGCCGGGGGCATGCTGCTTCCTCTTGGCAATGGAGACCGGGTGGTCCCGGATTGCTGCGAGAGATCGCGGAGCATCGTGATTGGCGTTGGGCGTGATTGTGGAAAACCCGCGGCAAAGCGTTAACACGAGTTAAAATTTGTGACGCATCGACCTGGAGCATTTTCCGATCAAGTGGATACCGGTTGATCGAAGAAAATGCGGTAAATCAAGAGCTAAGAGCGGTCGATCTCATTCAGTCAGATCGGCAACCGCTCTAGAGCATGCTGTGAAAAAGTGGAATCCGGTTTTTCACAAAAAAGCATGCGATAATAATAAGATAAGAGCATGATGTGCTTCCGTCTGAACTCATCATGCTCCAGCATGGGTTAAGATCCATGCAGCAGCGCCTCAGCCCTTGGCTTCGAGATCCTTGAAAGTGTCGCGCCAGCGCGAGAGCGTCCGGTCGAGCAACTCGAGATCGCTGGCGGGCAGGCTGCCAATCGTTTCATGGATGAAGCATTTCTGCACATCCATGCCTTCCGCCGCGAGGCGACGGCCCTCGGAGGTGAGATGCAGGGCATGGGAACGCCGATCGCCCGGGATGGGTTTGCGATCCACAAGTCCGGCCTCGACCAGCCGATCCACGAGGCCCGAGACATTGCCCTTCGTGACATAGAGCCGCTCGGCGAGGTCGCGCTGCGTGATGCCCTCATCTTCCGTCAGTGTCGACAAGAGGTCGAACTGGGCCACGGAGAGTCCGATGTTGCGCAAGCGTCCGGACATCGCGGAATGCCCACGCTGATGCATCCGCAAGAAGCGGAACCAGATGCGGATCGGATTGGCGCTGCGTTCATCCATCATACGTTTCCCTTGGCGCGGCTCGTGCGTCTTTTCAAGTGTTGATCGCGCGGCCGGCCTTTCCATTCGGCTCAAGCCATGGCAGAAAAACGTGAGAAACCGGCTGATTTGCAGGAAGCCGCCATGCCGCCCTTTGCCTTCTTGCGCACCTGCCACGCAGCAATTCGCTGCGAAGAATCGTGCGGTGGCCGGCTCTTCGCAGGGTAACGATGGCATCGCGGCTTTCCTTCGCACGTCAATCCCGTTTCACGATCTGGGCCGAGCACCTTGCCTTCGTGGCAGTTCCGCTCGCGCTTCTGGCCATTCTGCTTGCGCGATCCGGCCAGGTTGATCCGGCGCAGGCGCTGGTGCTCATCGGGCTCGCGGCTTTTCTCGCCATGCTGGCGCTGGCGGTGGCCGGGGTTGGCGCCATCGATATGTGGCGGAACGGGCGAACGGGCCTGTTCCGTCTGTTCCGGTCCATCTTTCTCGCCCTGGCTGTTCTTGGCGGGCCGGCCTTTCTGGCGATCGAGGCCAGGCGCCTTCCTCTTCTCAACGACATCACGACCGACCTCGATGATCCGCCGGAATTCTCGCGCTCCTCGGTGGCGCTTGCCGCCCGGAAGGGGCATGTTCCGCCCGTCCGCGACCCGCGCGAGCGCGAGCGCCAGCGCCCCGCCTATCCGGATATCCGGCCGCTGGTGCTGGATATGGAGGCCGATCAGGCTTTCCGGCTGGTTCGGGAGGCGGTGCAGAAGCTGCGCTGGCGCATCATCGAGCAATCGGCGCCGGGTGGCCGCTCGGGACAGGGGCGTATCGAGGCGATTGCCGAGACGACCCTGCTGCGCTTTCAGGACGACATCACGATCCGCTTCCGCCCCTCCCCGGCCGGAACACGCGTGGATATCCGCTCCGCGAGCCGCATCGGCCGGCATGATTTCGGCGCGAATGCCAAGCGCATCCGCCGTCTCGCGGAGGAAATCCTCGCCTCGCGCGATTAGAGCATGATGTGCTTCCATCTGAACACATCATGCTCTAGACGCATTTTTGCGATCCAGCGGATACCGGTTGCCGCCGGAGGAGCGATGAACCAAGACGGCAGGGCAGTATTCGGACTGAGCCATTGAGATCGGAATCCGCTCCGGTCAGGCTCGCCGGAACACGGCATCCATGGCGAGTTCCGGCTCGGCCGTGATGAGCCCTCGCGCGAAGAGATCCTCGAGATGCGCGAAGGTGGAGAGCCCGGCCGCGCCCTTCAGTTCCGGTCGCAGACCGGGATAATTCTCCTCGACCAGCTTCTGCACCCTGCGTGGTCCGTCCGAAAGGCGATCCAGGATCTGCCATTCGCGCTGCTTCCGGTGGCTCAGGATCGCGCGGGTGAAGCGGCGCGGATCGGCCACCCCGCCGCCATGGCCGGGGAGGTAGAGCGCATCCTCCTCGCGGCCCGCCAGCTTTTCCAGCGACGCCATGTAATCGGCCATCGCGCCATCGGGCGGCGCGACGATGGAGGTGGACCAGCCCATCACATGGTCCCCCGAGAACACGATGCCCGAGCCGCAGAGCGCGAAGCTCACGTGGTTCGCGGTATGGCCGGGGGTATGGATCGCCTCGAAAGCCTGTTCGCCCACGAGGATGCGCGCGCCATCCGCGCTTTCGATATCCGGCCGGTGATCGAAATCCGCCGAGGCATCCAGCGGGTTCAACTCGCCGAGGCGCAAGGGGCGGGCCGGCGCATGGGGCGCGCAGCCATGGATGGGCGCGCCGGTGCGTTCGGCGAGAAGGCGCGCGAGCGGGGAATGGTCGCGATGGGTATGCGTCACGAGAATCGCGGCCACGCGCGCTTCGCCGATGGCCGCGAGGAGCCGCGCGAAATGCGCGCCATCCTCCGGTCCGGGATCGATGATCGCGAGTTCGCTCGTGCCCACGAGATAAGTGCAGGTTCCGGTGAAGGTGAACGGCCCGGCATTGCCCGCCACGAGCCGGCGGATGCCGGGCGCAACCTCTTCGAGCCGGGCCGTTTCAGGCGGGGCGAGGTTGAAGGGAACATCCATGGGCCAGCCTCTTCACCAACTTGTCTTCGCCGGTATACCGGCCTATAGACCGCTAGGCGCTGGCGCAACGGTTTTGCCGTTGAAGCCGGTTCCGGGGCCGACAGCGAAAGAGGATGTCCATGCAGAACAGCACCACCCTGATCGATACCGTTTTCGCCGGCAAAGGCAGCCGCCCGCTGCTGCGGGATGCCGCGATTGCGCTTGCTGCGACGGGCCTTCTCACGCTTTCGGCCAAGGTGCAGGTGCCGTTCTACCCGGTTCCCATGACCATGCAATCGCTGGTCGTGCTGGTGATCGGCGCAGCTTTCGGCTGGCGCCTCGGCATGGCCACCGTGATGCTCTACCTGCTGCAAGGCCTCGCCGGGCTTCCCGTTTTCGCCGGCACGCCGGAAAAGGGCGTGGGCCTCGCTTACATGATGGGCCCGACCGGCGGTTATCTCATCGGTTTCGTGGCCGCAGCCTTCGTGACCGGCTTCCTTGCAGAGCGCGGCTGGACGAAGAGCGTGCTCGGCGCGCTCGCGGCCCTGGCCATCGGCCATGCCGTGATCTTCCTGTTCGGCTTCGCCTGGCTCGCGGTGCTCATCGGTGCCGGCAAGGCCTATCTGGGCGGTGTTGCGCCCTTCTATGCGGCGACGCTGTTCAAGACCCTGCTCGGCGCGGCGCTTCTGCCGGCGGCCTGGCGCGCTGTGGAGCACCTGCGCCGCGCCTGATTTTTGAGGGGCATGCACGGAATGTGAGGCCGGGAGAAATCCCGGCCTTTCCTATGCGAGGTCTCCGGCCGGCTTGATGCCGCTGCGATCGAGCCGCGCGAGCAAATCCGCGCCCCTCCTGCCATGGAGCGTGAAATCCGGCGCAATTTCCAGAAGCGGCACCAGCACGAAGGCGCGATCGGCGATGGCCGGATGCGGAATGGTCAGGTGCGGCTCGGCGATGTGCTCATCACCATAGGTCAGCACGTCGATATCGATTCGTCGGGGCCCCCAGCGCTCGAGGCGCACGCGGCCCATGGCGCGCTCGATCTCGAGGCAGGTCTCCAGCAGCGCGCGCGGCGCAAGGCTTGTGCGCACGGTGAGCGCGGCATTGGCGAAGGCGGGCTGGTCGGTCTTGCCCCAGGGCGGCGTTTCATGGATTCGCGAACGGGCGAGCAGGGCGATCTCCGGTACGGCCGCGATGCGCCGCGTCGCCTCCCGCAACGCCTCGAACCGGTCGGCGAGATTGGCACCGAGCGCGAGATGGGCGAGGACGCGCGCCTTGCTCACCGCACGCGGCTCCGGTGGATCGCGACCTCGATCGTCTCGAAAAGCGCGGCGATGGCAGCTGCGGGCTTCTCCACCGTGACCGCAACGGCCTCGATCAGCGGCTGCTGCGCAAGAATGGTTGTGGCGATGCGCTCGCCCAAAGCCTCGATGATCCGGAAGCGCTCGCCGACCGCGATCTCCTGCACCGTGCTCACCAGATCGGCATAGGAAACGCCCTTCGCAAGGTCATCACCCTGGCCGGCCGGCGCGAGATCGAGCCAGCATTCGAGGCTGATGTTGAAACGCTGGCCAAGCCGCGCCTCCTCCTCGTAAAGACCGTGATAGGCGAAGACGGCAATCTTCCTCACAACGATCCGGTCGCGCGTTTGCGGGGTCATGCGGCGTTCTCCGGGCAAAGGGCTGCACGCACGGTGAGCGCGTCGATATGCGGGCCGATATCGTGGACGCGCAGGATATCCGCACCGAGTTCCACCCCGAGCATCGCGGCGGCCAGCGAGCCGGCGAGCCGTTCGGTCACCGGGCGATTCGTGATGAACCCAAGAAAGGATTTGCGCGAAACACCGAGCATGACCGGTCGGCCCATGGCCCTGAGGCGCGGAATCGCCCGGATCGCATCGAGGTTCTGGTCGAGCGTCTTGCCGAAGCCCACGCCGGGATCAAGCGCAATTCGGTTCTCTGGAATGCCCGCCTTTCGCGCCAGCGCGAGCGAGCGCTCGAAAAAGCGCTCCATGTCATCCGCAATATCGATGCTCTCGTCCTTGATGTGCCGGTTATGCATCATCACAAGACCGGCGCCGGCTTCGGCAACCACCGACGCCATGGCAGGATCATGCTGCAGTCCCCACACATCATTGACGATGACCGCTCCTGCCGCGAGCGCGGCTTTCGCCGTTTCGGCCTTGTAGGTGTCGATGGAGATCGGCGTCGCAAAATGGCGGTCCTGCAAAGCGATCAGAACCGGCACCACGCGCGCAATCTCCTCCCGAGGGGAAATCGGCTGAGCACCGGGACGGGTCGATTCGCCGCCGATATCGAGGATATCCGCGCCTTCCTGCACCATGTCCTCGGCATGGCGGATCGCTGCTCCGCTTTGCGCGAAGAACCCGCCATCGGAAAACGAATCCGGCGTCACGTTCAGGATACCCATCACCAGAACGCGACCTTCGGGCCGGCGCGGCCAGGGCGGGGCGAGGGGAGAGGGCATGGAATGAAGCCTCGGCAAAGTCACGCAAACCGCAAAAAGAGCCCGAGGGCATAGACCTTTAGGCCCCCGCTGACAATCGCCCGCCGCGCAACGGGGGGCATGGCGAGATTGCGCCCCGCTGTGCTAAACTGAAACTCTCGTTTCTTTTTCTAGATGGCACATGTCAAAAACCCCTTCCGCTCCCGTTTCGACGCCTCGCGCTCGCCGTTCGGCAAACCAGCTTCGCGGCCGCGTGCCCAGCGCGGTGGTCCGGGAATTCACGGGCTGGATGAAGCGCGACAGCCTGCCATTCTGGAGCATCTCGGGGTGGGACGAAAAACATGGCGGCTTTCACGAGCGTTTTGATTTCAAGGCCCGCCCGGATGTTTCGGCCCCGCGCCGCACGCGCGTGCAATGGCGGCAGATCTATGTGCTGGCTCATGCCAGCATGCTGGGCTGGACCGATGGCCTCCGCCTCGCCTTCAAGGGGTTGGAGCGTCTCCTGGCTCGAGCCTGGTCGCCGGACGGGAGTCCCGGTTTCGTTGAGGTTCTCAACCCCGACGGCTCGGTGCTGAGCGCAAGACGGGATTCGTATGACCACGCCTTTGCCCTGCTGGCTTTGGGATGGCTTTCGCGCGCTTCGGGCGATGCGCAGGTGCGGACGCTGCTCGATGTCGTGCTGGCTTTGGTGCGCGAGGACCTGACAGACCCGAAGGGCTTCCTGCTCGAATCGCTGCCGCCTGCCCTGCCGCGCCGTCAGAACCCGCACATGCACATGTTCGAGGCCATGCTGGCGCTGGCGGAGACCGTGGGCCATCCCGACGCGCTGACCGAAGCCGCGCGCTATCGCCGGATGCTCGAACGGACCTTCATCGACCGCAAGTCCCGGCTGCTGCTCGAGTTCTTCGGCGATGACTGGAAGGCGGTCGAGGAGAATGGCGCCTCCATCGTCGAGCCGGGACATATGGCGGAATGGGTGTGGTTGCTGCGCAAGCACGACCAGATGCTCAACCAGCCGCCGACGCCGCTGGCGACGCATTTCCTGGGCGCCGCTCTGCGTGCAGCCGAACCGGTCCACGGCTTTCTCATCGACGAGATCGACACCCTGAGCCAGCCGCGCAAGCTCACGCGCCGGCTCTGGCCGCAGACCGAGCTGATCAAGGCCTGGCTCGCGCAGGCCAGGACCGGTGCGGACCGCGCGGACGAAGCCGCCGAGCGGTTGATCGAACGGATGATGAAAACCTATCTCGCCGGCCCCTTTGCGGGGGGCTGGATCGATCAGTTCGATGCGCAGGGGGAGCCGGCAGTTGCCCTCGTGCCCGCCTCGTCTCTTTACCACGTCTTCGTTGCGGCGGCAGAAGCCGATCGAATACTGGGCTAGCGCCTACGCCGCCCGGCCTCGCCTTCGAGGAAGGAAGGGAATTCGCGTGGTCGGAGTGGCAGGATTCGAACCTGCGACCCCCTCGTCCCGAACGAGGTGCGCTACCAGACTGCGCTACACTCCGCGACCGACGCGAGGCCGGTGTCTTACAGCCCTGATGCCGGCCTTGCAAGTCTCACGCGAGCCGCTTCCTTAACTCTCTGCGCTCCTTGCCATTCCCGGTTGGGGTGTGACGAAGAAGTCGCAATTTTCAACCGAGATCGGTTGAAGCGAGGACAGGGAGACGCTAGAGGCTTCTTCTGAGCGGTGGCCGATTCCGGCCGGGCCGTCTTGGGGCGTCGCCAAGTGGTAAGGCAGCGGATTTTGATTCCGCCATTCCCAGGTTCGAATCCTGGCGCCCCAGCCAGTTCTTCTTGAAGGCAAAAACCCGAAGAAAACCATCTTGATAGGGTAGGCCTCCCTGCTGTTGGCGCCCCGGCGGGACCGCAAAAAAGGAACCCGATCCGATCCAGCTCAGGGAAAGCGGCTGAACCCACGACCCCGCGCATTGGGGCACCACCCGGCAATCTGCCAAAAATGCGATGCTTCAATGGCTTGTCCAGAGTTTCGAACGGCCCTCGATCTCGCGTGATTGGCGCGTGCTGTTGCATCCCGATCAAGGCGCAGGAAACAACGCCTATCTGAGGCGGACCGGCATACCGTCATCGAGCTGGCCCGGTGGAAAGACGATCACTTGCACCCCGGCCTCGAGCCCGCTGGCCACGGCCGCGACCTCGCCCGAGCGGCGCGAAATCTCCACCGGGCGCAAGCGCGCGCGATCATCGATGATGGCGAAGACATGCCAGCCGGAGGCGCGCCGAAACAGGGAACCAACCGGCACAAGAATGGCCGGATCCTGCTCCGCGGTCTGAATTCTCACGTCCACGCGGTAATTGTCCCCAAGCGCCTCCCGCATCTCGACCGGCGAAACCAGGTTGATGATGACATTCGTGCGCTGCTCCTCGACTCCCAGTGCCGAGATTTTCGTGAAGCCGCCGGGCTCGACCCGCTGAAGGGTGCCGCGCAGGTCTTCCGGGCCGCCCCAACCCTGAATGACGACCGGCGCACCGGGGCGCATCTGGACGGCCTCGATGGTGAGGGCATCGGCCACGATCTCGAGATCGGCCAAATCGCCGAGTTCGAGGATCACCGTTCCCGCCTGCACCACCGTCTCGTTCTCGACCGCCACGCGCAGAACAACGCCCGAAACCGGCGCGGTGATCTCGATCATGTCTGAAGCGCCAGGCTCCACGCTGCGGCGCAAGGCGGCCGCCGCCTGCGCTCGCTGGTGGGTTGCGGCATGCATGCGCCGCTCCGCAGCGGCCATGTCGCGCCCAGCCAACTGCGCTGCGGCGAGATCGCGTTCCAGCGCCGTGCTGGAAACGGCGCCGCGTGCGAGCAGCTGGCGCGTGCGGTCCAGATCGGTCATTGCCTTCTCCTGCGCGATGCGCGCCCGCGCCAGCAGGGCTTCCGCCTCCTCGAGCTGCGCCTCCGCAGCGCCAAGCCGCTCCTCCAGCTCGGCACGGGCGCGGGCATCGACCAGCACCGGCTGGGCCGCGCGCAGGATCGCCACGGGCGCATCCTTCGCGATGCGGTCGCCGGGCTTCAGCCTCACCCTTTCGATGCGTCCCGCGCCGGGTGCCGAAATCGCATAGCGGTCACGCACGCGGGTCCGGCCATCGGCTGCGATACTCGCCACGAACCGCCCTGTGACGACTGGCGCGGTTTCGACCAGGATCGCCTGAGGACGCAGCAGCCAGAACGCCGCGAGCGCCGCGATTATCGCCGAAACAAGCCAAAACAGGATCCGACCAGGGCGCATGCTCATTCCCTCGCCTTCAGCACGGCCACAAGATCGAGCCGATCAACCCTTTTTCGGATAAGCCATGCGCAAAAAGCGGATGTCGCAATCACCGCCAGCACGGAGATGACATAAGTCGATGTTGTGATCACAGGCGGTATTTCGAAGCTCTCCGTGCTGCGGGCCGCGAGCAGCAGCCGGACAACCCACCCCGACAGGGCGATGCCGATCCCGATCCCCGCCATCACGATGATGACAAGCTCCGTGAGGAAGATGCCCGCCACTTCCCCCCGTGTGAAACCGAGGATCCTGAGGCTCGCGAGCTCGGTCGCACGCTCGTGAAAGGTGACGCGCGCCACATTATAGACGACGCCCACGACAATCAGCATGCCAAACAGCGTCAGCACCCCGGCACTGACCGTGATGAGCCCCGCGACACGATCCCGGAACAGATCGAGCCAGACCTGCTTCGAGGATATCGTGGCAAGGGCGGGCATATCCGCGAGCTTGCGAAACAGCGCCCGGCGCTGCGCGGGATCGACCCGCAGCGCGACAACGTTGATCAGGGGGCCCTCACGCAGCAGGGTGTTCAGCGCGGCGATCGAGAGGGTCGCGTTCATGCCGAGCACATCGTCGGAAACGGCCGTCAGCGGGATGTCGCGCACCAGCCGGCGTCCCTCGAGCACCTCGACCGTCACGCTCCCGCCGATCCGCAGGCCCAGCCTCTCCGCGAGGCGACGGCTCAGCACCAGCCCCTCCTCGGGGATGGGAAGACGCGTGTAATCGCTCTTTCGCGCGACATTTAGTTCACCGCCCGGCGGCAGGCCGGAGAGCGTGGTGCGATAGGTCCGGTGTTCCGATCGCAGCATCACGGGGACGACGCGCTGCCCCTCGGCGAGCAGGACGCCCTCAAGCCTCCGGAAGTCTTCAAGCGCGGAGGAGGCCCGCGCCTCGGTGAGCCCGACATAGACATCGCCGCGCTGGATGCGGTTGAAGGTCATGTCGATCATGAAGTCCAGCGCGTCGAACCAGAAGAGCCCGAGCACGATGAGCGGCATCGCCAGCCCCACGCCGATCATCGACAGCGCGGACCGCAACGGCCGCCCGATGATGCCGCGCAGCGCGATCCGCGAACGGGTGGACCAGACAAGGCCAAACCCGGCGGGAAGGGCCGTCGCACGAAACTGCGGCGGGGCAGGGCGCATGGCCACCATCGCCGGCAGCAGCACGATCCGCGTGACGGAGCGCATCGCCGCCCCCAGCGCGACGAGCAGGCTGACGGTGAAGGAGGCGAGCACCGCCCAGATTTCGAGGCGATGCTCCATCACAGGAAATCGGAAAAAGTCGCGATAGGCCTCCACGACCCGGATCGCGAGGAGATGTCCGGCGAAGATTCCGATCCCCGCGCCGCAAAAGGCAATCGTACCCACGAGCAGGAAGTAATGGCGCAGAATGGGCCCGGCAGGAAAACCCAGGGCCTTGAGCGAGGCGATCTGGTCGCGTTGCGCCTCGACCAGCCGCCCGACAACGACGGTCAGCAGAAAGGCCGCGACCCCGAAGAACAGTGCCGGCGCAATCACCGCCAGCGTCCGCTGCTCGATGAGCTCGTCCGCAAGGAAGCGATCCGACACATGGTCGCGCCGCGTGATGGCCCCCGTGCCGCCGAAGCGCGACAGGGCCTCATCAAGGTCGGCCAGAACGCGCAGCACCTGCGCGCCCGGCGCCAGCGTGAGAACCGCATCGTTGAAGGCGCCGAACATGTCGAAAGCATGGGCCAAGGTTCTTTCCGGGGCCCAGAGCACGGCGAAATGGCGGTCATCCGGCAGCGGATCACCGGGACGCGTGGCGAACACGAATTCCGGCGAAAGGGCCGTCCCGGAAACCACAAAGCTCTGAAGCCGCCCGTTCAGGATTCCCCGGAGGCTGTCACCGGGGCGCAGGCCGCGGCGCGCGGCGAAAGCCTCGTTGACGAGCACCTGATCCGTGCGCGAGGAATCCGGCCAGGCCCCGCTCCGCAGAACGAGCCGATTGAGCGCGGGCTGCCCTTGCGGGGGCAGAGAGATCATCCGGCCCATGACCGGCAATTCGCTGCCGGGATCATCGATCCGGATGGTCGCGGCGATGCGTGCTTCCAGTACCCCCACACCGTCGATGAGACGCAGCCGCTCGGCGACCGCAAGCGGCGCACGCTCCAGCGACACGAAGACATCGGCAAAGCGCGCGGCGGCGTAATGATCGTTCCGGGCCCGAAGCAGGGTGGCATAATTCGAAGCCGACATGACGAAAACGGCAATGCCGCTCGCGATCAGCAGCGCGATGCTGACGACCTCGGCGCGCAGGGCCCAGAGATCACGCAACGCCTTTCGATGGAGCATGCCGCCGGGGATTACCATGACAGGTCGCAGGCACGCTTGCGCTCGGGATTGATCGACACATCGACAATCCGCCCGTCCCGGAGGCTCAGCACGCGATGGGCCATGCCCGCGATGACCGAGTTATGGGTGATGACCACCGTGGTCGTACCCAGTTCGCGGTTGGCCTTCTCGATGGCGCTTAGCACGAGCCGCCCGGTCTCGCTGTCGAGCGCGCCGGTCGGCTCGTCGCAGAGCAGGACATCCGGGCGCTTCACGATCGCGCGCGCCACCGCGACGCGCTGCTGCTCGCCGCCGGAAAGTTCGGATGGAAAGTGATGCAGGCGCGGCGAAAGGCCCACAAGCGCGACGGCCTCCTCCACCGGCATCGGATCCGCCGCGATTTCCGCCACCAGCCGCACGTTCTCGGCAACATTCAGGCTGGGAATGAGATTGTAGAACTGGAAAACGAAGCTCACATGCTCGCGGCGATAGGCGGTCAGTTCCGCTTCCGTCGCACCGGTCAATTCATGCTCGCGAAACCGCGCTTTCCCGCTGGTGGGCGCATCAAGGCCGCCGAGAATGTTGAGAAGGGTCGATTTGCCCGAGCCCGAGGGGCCGAGCAGCACGATGAACTCGCCCTCCGAGATGTCGAGATCCACATCCCGCAAGGCGTGCACGGCATTCGGCCCTGAACCATAGGTCTTGGTGAGCCCGCGCGCCCGGAACACGACCTGCGGCCCGCTGGCAACCATGCCACGATTATCTGCCGCATTGCTGGTTCTTGGCATCAAGGGCCACCTCGCGCGGTGCCTGGGGCGGATCACCGAAACGACCCGGCTGTGTTCCAGCCTATCACCTTGCCCCGGCAATCCAACTGGAGGTGCCGGGCAAGGCGATCAGGCCGCTGAACCATGCTGGTGCAGTCTGCCATGCGCGGGCATATCGCGCCTTGATCTACCTCCGAGCCGATTTGCCGATTTTACCTTATGAAGCGAAAATGGATGAGCCTGCGATGCTGCGTATTCGCCCTGTTTCGATCGACACCCTGCGGGAGAGCGTGGTCCTGTTGTCACGCCGATGCCGCGCCCTGCGCCCGGAACGCCTGAAGGGCTTCCGCAAGGTGCAGCTCCAGGCCGAAGGGGTGGAGCTGACCGCGAGCATCCTGATCGTCGATGATCCTGCCCTGCTCGGCGAAGACGAGGTGGGGCTTACCGAGCCGGCCTTCCGCCGGCTGGGGCTGGCGGCCGGCTCTCCGGTGCGGATCGCGCTGGCGCCGCCCGCGCCGAGCCTCGAGGTGATACAGGCGAAGATCCGGGGCGAAACCCTCTCGCCCGGAGAGATTTCCGCCGTCATCCGCGATCTCGCGGCCCACCGGCTCTCCGATATCGAGATCGCCGCCTTCCTCATCGCTTGTGCGAGTTTCATGACCGCGGATGAGGTTCTGGCCCTCACCCACGCGATGGTCGAGGCCGGCGAGCGCCTCGGCTGGCCGGTGCCGATGGTGGTCGACAAGCATTGCATCGGCGGCATTCCGGGCAACCGCACCACGATGATCGTCGCGCCCATCGTGGCGGCGCATGGCCTGATCATGCCGAAAACCTCCTCGCGCGCCATCACCTCGCCTGCGGGAACCGCCGATACGATGGAGGTTCTGGCCTCGGTCGATCTCGATGCGACGAAGATCCGGCAGGTGGTCGAAACCGCCCATGCCTGCATTGCCTGGGGCGGGCACATGAAGCTCTCCCCCGTCGATGACATCCTGATCTCGGTCGAGCGCCCGCTCGCGCTCGATACGCCGGAGCAGATGGTCGCCTCGATCCTCTCGAAGAAGATCGCAGCCGGCACGACCCATCTCGTGCTCGACCTGCCCGTGGGCCCGACGGCGAAGATCCGCTCCTCGGCCTATGCCCAGCGCGTGCGCAAGCTGTTCGAGTTCGTCGCGGATCGCTGCGGCCTCGTGATCGACGTGGTGATCACCGATGGTTCGCAACCCATCGGGCGTGGCGTGGGGCCCTTTCTCGAGGCGCGCGACGTGATGGCAGTCCTGCGGGGCGAAGCGGATGCGCCGGTCGATCTGCGCGAGAAATCGCTGATGCTCGCGGCGCGCATCCTTGAATTCGACCCCGGCCTGCGCGGCGGCAAGGGCCTGGTGCGGGCGCGCGAGCTGCTCGATTCCGGCGCGGCCCTCAAGGCCATGGAGACGATCATCGCCGCACAGGGGCCGCCGCCGATGCGCGCGGTGCTCGGCTCGCTCACGGAGGAGATCTCAGCCGATCGGGACGGGGCGATCACCGCCATCGACTGCTTCCGCATCGCGCGGATTGCCCGGCTCGCCGGCGCGCCGACCGATCCCGGCGCGGGGCTCGATCTCTTCCGCCGCATCGGCGACCGCGTGCGCAAGGGCGAGGCGCTCTACCGCATCCACGCCGAGGACGAGGCGGATTTCGCCACGGCCTGCGCCGCCGCGCGACAGGATTCCGGCATTCAGGTCGGAGCCTCCTGACCATGAAGGACGCCATGCTGCTCGCCTTTTCGGAAGATCGGCACCGGGCTTCAGCCCTGGCGAAGCGGCTTGGCATGCCCTTTGGCGAAATCGGGCTGCATCGCTTTCCGGATGGGGAAATCTGCCCGCGTGTTCCGGCCTCGGCGCCGACAACGCTGGTCTATCGAAGCTTCGACCAGCCCAACGAAAAGCTGCTCGCCCTGCTCCTCGCGCAGGATGCGCTGGCGCGCGACCCGGGCGTGAGGCGCCTGGAACTTGTTGCTCCCTACCTGCCCTATCTCCGGCAGGACATTGCCTTTCATCCGGGGGAGCCGGTGAGCCAGGCGGTGCTGTGCCGGCTGCTGGCGGAACGCTTTTCGCGGATCATCACCGTCGATCCGCATCTGCACCGCACGGCCGATCTCGGCGCGGCCTATCCGGGCCCGATCTGGCAGGTGCTGTCGGCGCAGGATACCCTCGCCGATGCCCTCGCCGCCGAGGGCACGCCGCCCGGTCTTGTCGTCATCGGGCCGGATGTGGAATCCACCCCGCTGGTGGAACGGCTCGCGAAGCGCCTCGGCTGCGCTGCCGCGACCTTCGCCAAGGAACGCGCGGGCGACCGGCAGGTGCAGCTTTCGCCGCCCGCCGGGCTCGATGTCGCGGGGCGGCCCGTGCTGATCCTTGATGACATCTGCTCGACCGGCGGGACGATGGCCCGCCTCGCCGCAGCACTTCGAGCCGCTGGCGCGCGTTCGGTCGAGGCGATCATCACCCATGCCCTGTTCGACGAGGCCTCGCTGGCCCGGATGCGCGAGGCCGGGATTGCCCGCATCCGCTCGACCGATTCCATGAGCCATCGCAGCAATGCCTTCCCGCTCGCCGGCCTGCTGGCCGAGGCGATCGTCAACCTTCCGCCACGGGGTTCCTCATGAAAACGAAACTGCACTTTCTCGGGGCGGCCGGCGGGGTCACCGGCTTCTGCGTGCTGATCGAGACCGGCCGCGCCCGGGTGCTGGTCGATTGTGGCCTCTTCCAGGGGCCGAAAACCCTCAAGCAACTGAATTACAATGATTTCCCGTTCTCGCCTGCCGCGATTGACGCGGTGCTCCTCACCCATGCCCATATCGACCATAGCGGGCTGATCCCCAAGCTTGCCGTGCGGGGCTTTGCCGGGCCGATCCATGCCACGGCGGGCACAATTGCTCTGTGCGGGGTGATGCTGCCGGATGCCGGCGCCATTCAGGAAATGGAGGTCGAAACGCTCAATCGCCGCAATGCGCAGCGGGCGCGCGAGACGGTCGAGCCGATCTACACCAAGGCCGATGCCGAGGCCTGCATGAGCCAGTTCAGTGCCGTGGCGCTCGACACCTGGCTCGCGGTCGCGCCGGGTATCCGGGCCCGATGGTGGAATGCCGGGCATATCCTCGGCTCGGCCTCGATCGAGGTGGAGGTGGAGCAAGGCGACGCGACCGAGACGCTGCTCTTTTCCGGCGATCTCGGACCGGGCGGGCGCGAATTCGCCGATGATCCCGAAGGGCCGCAGGGCGTTGATCACCTCATCCTCGAGAGCACCTATGGCAATGTCGAGCGCGAGCCTGTCACGCAGGATCAGCGCCGGAAGGTGCTGGCCAAGGCGCTCCAGGCCGCCCATGATGCGGGCGGTCCGCTGCTCATCCCCGCCTTCGCTGTGGAGCGGACGCAGGAGCTGATCGTCGACCTGCTCGAACTGATGGAAGGCGGCGATGCGCCGCGTGGGCCCATCTTCCTCGATTCACCGCTCGCCATCCGCGCGAGCAAGGTGTTCCTGCAGAAGGGCCAGGCCCAGGATGGCACGGAGCGTTTCCGCAGGATGCGGGAATCGAACCTGCTGCATTTCACCGAAAGTGCCGATGAAAGCCGCTCCATCGAACGCATCCGCGGCTGGCACATCATCATTGCCGCCAGCGGCATGTGCGATGCCGGCCGGGTGCGGCACCATCTCAGGCGATTGCTGCCCCGCAAGGAGGCCACCGTGCTGATTGTCGGCTTCCAGGCTGTCGGCACGCTGGGGCGCCTGTTGCAGGATGGTCGCCAATGGGTCCGGATCCAGGGCGATGATATTCGCGTGAAGGCGGCGATCCGCTCGATCGATGTCTATTCCGGCCATGCCGATGCAAAGGCGCTGGTGGCATGGGCCAAGGCGCGCGGGCCGGTCACGGGGAGCATCTTCCTGCTGCATGGCGAGCCCGAGAATCTCGCGGGGCTGCAACGCCGTCTCCAGGCCGAGGGGCTCGCCAATGGCCGGGTCGTCGTTCCGAAAATGGACGAGGCCTTCGCGATCGCGCATCGCCATGTCAGCGCCGATGAGACGCCCATGCCCCCGCGCATTCCAACGGAAGCCGTCTCACGGCTGGACTGGCACAATGCACGCGCTGCCTTGCTGGCGGATCTGAACGAAAAGCTGGAAAACGCCGCCGATGACCGCACGCGCGAGCGGATGATCGAGGAGATCAAGCGCAAGATAGCCTCTTTCTAGAGCATGCTGTGAAAAAGTGGAATCCGGTTTTTCACAAAAAAGCATGCGATAATGATAAGATAAGAGCATGCTGTGAAAAAGTGGAATCCGGTTTTTCACAGCATGCTCTAAGCCATCGAGGCGGCGCGCATGCGAGGCCGCGCTCCCGCGATGATCGCGGCAGGGCAGATGTCTCTCCCGTTCCTGTTCTCATGCCGGAAGTGCCCAGACCCTTCGCGCGATATCGACCACCAGAAGCGCGCTGCTCGTGACGACACCCGCGACAGGCACCCAGAACGGGCAGCGGAAGATATCCGGCGGCGGTCTTTCCTCGCGCCACTTGATCACGATCAGCGCGACATTCACGAGCACGAAGATCAGCAGGGTTCCGATGGAGGCGAGATCAGCCAGCCCCGCCAGCGGCACGGCGAGCGCCAGCATCAGGATCGCGACAACCGCCAGAAGGGTGGCCATGACCGGCGCACGCGTTTCGGGGTGGACCTGAGCAAGCCCTTTCGGCAACTGCCCGCGATCCGCGAGGCCATAGAGCACCCGCGCAATGATGATCATGTTGACGAGGATGCCATTCAGCGTAGCGGCCACCGCGATGGCGCTCATCAGGCCGAGCGGCCAGCCGGTCAGGCGCTGGAAGACCAGAGCCAGCGGCGCCGATGATCCCGCGAGTTCGGCCGGTGGCACCGCAGCGACAGCGATCAGCACGACGAGCGCATAGATCACGCCGGTCAGCCCGAGCGTGATGAACAGCGCGCGTGGCAGGGTGCGGCGCTGGTCCTTCATCTCCTCCGAGACATTCACAAGATGCTCGAAGCCGATGAAGGCGAAGACGGCCAGCAAGGCCGCCGAGGCCACTCCCGGCCAGACCGCGGCATCGGCAAGACCTGACGCCATCACCTGGATGGGCGTTCCAAGATCGAGCATCCACAGCCCCGCCGCGATGATGATCGCGAGGCCGGCCACCTCGATCACGGTCATCACTCCGGCAATGCTGACAGCCTGAAGTGTGGCGCGCGTGGCAATCGCGCCCAGCAGAAGGATGATCCCGGTGACCAGCACCGGCTTTGGCAGAGGCAGGAACACGCTGACATAGCCGGCAGCGCCGACGGCAATCGTCGCGGCGGAAATCGCAGAGGTCACGACACTCAGAAGGCCGACCGCCAGGGCGACCCGCTTTCGCCGGAAAGCCGCCTCCACATAAGCGGCCTCGCTCGCGGCGACCGGCAGGCGCGTGCCAAGTTCAGCGAAGGTCGCGGCGGAGAAGCCCATGATCAACGCCGCCATCAGAAAGGCCAGCGGCGCGTGAACCCCCGCCCGACCGGCCGCGAGCCCCACCAGCACATAGATGCCGGCACCAATCGTGATCCCGAGGCCATAGAGCACCGCATGGGTCAGGCCCAGCGACCGGGCAAGGCCGGCAATAGCCGCGGGGTTGCCCGAGTTTCTACTCCCCGATGGCTCCCTGTTCACGGGCTCACCACCCTGCAAAACGAGAGCGGGAGAGCAGCAAGGCCAATCCGGCCGGGATCAGAGCCGAACAACTGACAACGTTCATTTCCACTTGAAGATCTGGATCAGCGCCGGGGTGAGAATGACGATGAAGAGGGCCGGCATGAAGAACACGATCATCGGCACCGTGAGCTTCGGCGGCAGCCCGGCGGCCTTCTTCTCGGCCGCAATCATGCGCTGGTCGCGGCTTTCCTGGGCAAGAACACGCAGGGCATGGCCAAGGGGCGTGCCATAGCGCTCCGCCTGGATCAGCACGGTGGTGACCGACCTCACCGAATCGAGATTGGTGCGCTTGGCGAGGTTCTCATAGGCCATGCGGCGATCCGGCAGGTAGGACAGCTCGGCATTCGTCAGCGCCAGTTCCTCGGCCATGGGCACGGAAGCCGAGCCGATCTCGCTCGCGACCTTCCTGAAAGCCATCTCGATCGACATGCCCGATTCGACGCAGATCAGCAGCAGGTCGAGCGAATCCGGGAAGGCCTTTCGCATCGAGGCCTGACGCTTCGCCGTGATGTTCGAGAGATAGAGCTCCGGCAGCTTGACGCCGAAATAGAGCGCGGCCAGCACGATCATCGCCTGCGCTCCGAAGGGAAGGCCGAAGCCCTTGTTGATCAGCATGTAGAACGACGCGAAGGCGAGCATGCCGAGCGGCGCGAAGAGGCGGGCGACAAGGAAGGTCGTTTCGGCCTTGGGGCCACGGAAGCCCGCGCGCATCAGGCGCTCCGCCGCGACTTCCGTCGAGAGCCATGAGCGCAGGCTGAAGCGATCGACGATGCGCTTGGCAAATTCACCGGGGGTGGAGCGCAGGGTCGGCTTCGCGCCACCGCGCCCGCTCTGCTGCAGGCGCTCGCGCTCGCGGGCACGGATGCGGTCGCGCTCCAGCGCGACGGATTTCATTTTCCGTTTGGTCTCGTTGCGCTCGAGAATGGGCATGCCGATGGCGATCACCGTCGCAGCCACGGCGATGGCCGTGGCGATGGAGGCCAGGAAGGAGATATCGGTCAGGCGTTCGATGATCGAGGCCATTTGCTTCTCCTCAGATCTCGAAGTTGATCATCTTCTTCATGACGAAGACACCGAATGCCATGATGGTGACGCAGATGCCGAGGCCGACGAGCCCGGCTTTGGTGGTCCACATGAGCTGGATGTATTCGGGCGAACCCAGCCAGGTGAGGCCGCCCACCAGCGCGGGCAGCGCGCCGATGATGCCCGCGGAGGATTTCGCCTCCTGGCTCATCGCATCCACCTTGTCGCGCAGCCGCTTGCGGTCACGGATGACCTTCGACAGGTTCAGCAGGATTTCGCCGAGGTTGCCGCCCGATTTCATCTGGATCTGGATGACGATCGCGAAGAAGTTCACTTCCGAGAGCGGAATGCGCTCGTAGATCTTCATGATGCTGTCCGCGATGGACACGCCCATCTGCTGCGCTTCGACGATGTAACGGAATTCCGCCTTCAGCGGATCCTTCGCCTCGTTCGCGATCAGCCGGAGGCAATCATTCAGCGGCAGGCCGGACTTGATGCCGCGCACGATGGCTTCGATGGCGTTTGGAAATTCTTCGAGGAATTTTTGCTGGCGCTTCCTGGCCCAGCGATTGAGCAGAAAGTTCGGGATTCCGAAGACACCCACGAACATGCCTCCGAGGGCCAAAAGCGGCTGGCCCACCAGAACCAGCATCAGGAAGCCCAGGCCGAGGCCGCAACCGATGCTGATCAACCAGTAGGTCTTGCGTGTCCAGTTGACGCCGGCCTGCAGAAAGCGCTGTTCCATCGTAACGCGCTTCTTGGCTTTCTGGCGCTCGTCGAGTTCCTTCAGAGCATCGGCAACCTGCCTGCGGCGATTGCCCGATTCCTCGATCGCGCGTTTGCGGATCGTGCCGCCGATCACGGCCTCATGCCGCTTTTCGGCGCGGGCCCCCCCGGTCAACAGCGGCTCGATCAGCACGATTCCGATGGTCACCACCGAGAAGGCGGTGAGCAGGGCAACGAGGATGGATTGCGTGTCCATGCGTCAGGCCACCCGTTCCTCGCGCAGCTCCGCCGCATCGAGCGCGGCAGCGAGGCGCTTTTCCTCGCCGTAGTAGCGCGCGCGATCCCAGAAGCGGGGCTTGCCGATGCCGGTGGAGCGATGCTTGCCGATGATGCGGCCATTCGCATCTTCGCCGGTCATGTCATAGATGAAGACATCCTGCGTCACGATCACGTCGCCTTCCATCCCCATCACCTCGGTGACATGGGTGATGCGGCGTGAACCATCGCGCAGGCGCTGTGCCTGCACGATGACATCGACCGAAGAGCAGATCATCTCGCGCACGGTCTTCGGCAGCAGGGTGTAGCCGCCCATCGCGATCATCGCTTCCATACGGGCGAGGCATTCGCGCGGGGAGTTGGCGTGGATGGTGCCCATGGAGCCGTCATGGCCCGTGTTCATCGCCTGCAGCAGGTCGAAAACTTCGGGGCCGCGGACCTCGCCGACGATGATGCGTTCGGGGCGCATGCGCAGGCAGTTCTTGACGAGGTCGCGCATGGTCACCTGCCCGGTGCCCTCGAGGTTCGGCGGGCGGGTTTCAAGCCGCACCACATGCGGCTGCTGGAGCTGCAATTCGGCCGCGTCCTCGCACGTGATGATGCGCTCGTCGTTGTCGATATGGCGCGTGAGGCAGTTGAGCAGGGTCGTCTTGCCCGAACCCGTGCCGCCCGAGATGACGACGTTGCAGCGCACGCGACCGATGATCTTGAGGACCTCGGCGCCCTCGACCGAGATGGACCCGAATTTCACCAGCTGCTCGAGGGTCAGCTTGTCCTTCTTGAACTTGCGGATGGTGAGCGCGGCGCCGTCGATGGCGAGCGGCGGGGCGATGACGTTCACGCGGGAGCCGTCGGGCAGGCGCGCGTCGCAGATCGGCGAGGCTTCGTCGACGCGTCGGCCGACCTGGCTCACGATGCGCTGGCAGATGTTCATCAGCTGCGTATTGTCGCGGAAGCGCACATTCGTGAGCTGGATCTTGCCGCTGACTTCGATATAGGTCTTGTCGGCCCCGTTGACCATGATATCCGCGATGTCGTCGCGGGCGAGCAACGGCTCCAGCGGACCATAGCCGAGCACGTCGTTGCAGATATCCTCGAGCAGTTCCTCCTGCTCGGAGATCGACATCGCGACGCTCTTGAGCGTCAGGATTTCGGTGATCACATCGCGCAGTTCGTCACGCGCGGAAACAGCATCGAGTTTCGAGAGCTGCGACAGATCGATGGCCTCGATCATCGCACCGAAGATGAGGCTCTTTGTCTGAAAGTAATGATCGGATTTCTGGCGCGCCGCCTCCAGCGGCGGCGGGGAAGCCGTCGTGCGGCTCGCCGGCGAGGCGCCGGACATCGGCGGCGGAGGTGGCGCGGAAGCGGGCGCGGGCGCCGGAGTGGCGGGCCGTGCGGGCTTCATCCCCTGTTCGATTGTCGTACGTTTGCCGAACATGCCTGCCTCGTCCTGGTCTCATATCGGGCCCTCGCCTCCTGCAGGAGGCGCGGGCGATCAGGCTGCCTTGCCGCCGCGCAGGTTCGAAATGCGGTCGAGCAGCGGCGAAAGCAGCGATTTCCTGGTGCTCTTGGCGGCCTCGCGGCCCATCAGCGTCTTGGCCATGTCGAGCATGGCATCGTTTACTTTAGACTTTGACTGCACCTCCACGAGCATCTGCCCGTTATTGGTCGCGGTGCCGAAATGGCCGGGATCGAAGGCGATGGTGCAGAGCGGCACGCAATCCAGCGCGCGGGCGAATTCCGGCGCCGCAATCTCCGGGCGCTTGGGAATGCCGACCTTGTTCATCACCAGCCGGGGCCGGGGATCATTCGGGCGGGCGGCGGCCAGGGTGTCGATCAGGTTCTTGGCATTGCGGAGATTGGCGAGATCGGGCTCGGCCACGATCACCACCTCGTCCGCCCTCACGAGGGCGGTGCGCGCCCAGCCGGTCCAGACATGGGGCACATCGAGCACGATGGCTGGAACCGTCGAACGCAGCGCATCGAAGAGCGGATCGAAGGTATCGGGCTGGAAATCATAAAGCCGTTCGAGGCTTGAAGGCGCCGCCATGAGCTGCAGCCGCTCGCCGCAGCGCGAGAGCAGGCGCTCGATCATGTTGTTGTCGACGCGAGCCGGATCGAAGGCGGCTTCCATGATGCCCTGCGGCGGGTCCTGGTTGAAATCGAGCCCGGCCGTGCCAAAGGGCAGGTCCATGTCGGTGATGACAGTCTCGACCTGCATCTCGCGGGCGATCGTGTGGGCGAGGTTATGCGCGAGGGTGGAAGCCCCCACGCCGCCCTTCGCGCCGATCATCGCGATCACGCGGCCGAGCGGCTTCGAGGAATTATTCGCATAGATATCCGACAAGGCGCGCACGAAGCCGACAACATTGATCGGTGCCACGAGATAATCGCTCACGCCGCGGCGCATCAGTTCGCGGTAAAGATGCACGTCGTTCACATGGCCGATCACCATCACGCGGGTGCCCTCGTCGCAGAAGCCTGCGAGTTCGTCGAGCTGCTCCAGAAGGCCGCGGCTGTCGCTCACGGTCTCGATGACGATGACATTCGGCGTCGGCGCATCGCGATAGGCTTCGACGGCGGCGGCGGCACCACCGGCCTGAATGCGCAGATGGGCTTTCGCCATGCGCCGGTCGTGGCTCGCCTCCTCGATGACGGCCACGACCTGGCTCGTTTCCGAGAAGACCTGCACCGCCACATGCGGCAGCGGCGCGATCGTGATCTCCGGGTTCATGGGCCCTCCGACCTCAATGCCTTCAACCTGCCGCGGCGGGCGCGGCGGATGGATGGAGCTGCCCCACCGGGGCAAGGCAGCCCGGGATTATTGTTGCGCTTCCTTGATCTTCGCATCGTCCTTCGCCCACTTGGTCGAGGGATCCTCGTTCTTGCGAAGCGCCTCGATGTCCGAAGTGCGTTTCTTCACATCGATCATGCCCTCGGCCCGCGGCCGGACCAGATCGATGGGGTTCGCGACCTGCGCCGCCATCATCGTCTGATAGGCACAGCCGAGATTGTGGTAGGGCCGGTTTTGCCAGGTATCGGTGCTGCCGCCGCTCGCAAGATCCTGCGGCCAGAGCCCGCATCTGCTGGCCACGGTCGCCTGGAGGCGCTGGAAGGAGAGGCGCACCGGTGCCGCACCCATCGCGGGGTCGGCCTGATAGGGCACGACCTGAAGCCCCGCGCGGGCGCCGGTCGCGCCGAGCGCATGGCGGATGTTGGACAGGGCCTGATGGCCGGCCGGACCCTTGGGCACCGCCGCTACCATCGGGCCGGAACCATGCGCGGCGTGTTCGCGGGCGAAAGCCACGACATCCTCCTGCTGGCGAGGATCGAGGCCGCGGCCATTCGGGAAGACATCGAGATGCCGCTCGCCCTGCGCCAGCTTGATCGGGTGGCGCATGTCGTATTCGTCCGGCGCGAAGGCCTTCTGGGTCGGCTTCATCGACGAGGCGCAGGCCGCGAGGCCCAGCCCGAGCAGGGCGACGCCGGCGAGCGACCGGAACTTGGGGAAGTGAGCGCGGGACATGGTGAAACTCCTTGGCGCGAGCGCCCTCAATCGTTGATGAAGCCGACCGGACCCAGCCCGCCCTTGCGATGCAGATCGGCGGCGGCCGCGCCAAAGGTCCGGTTCAGGCGGCCCATGAAGATGGTCGAGGGATCCGTGGCATCCGCGAAACCATCATCCGGACGGGCGATCTGGCCCGGTGCGGAAGGTTTCGCGATGAAGGGCTGCACCAGCACGAGCAATTCGGTCTCGTAGCGCTGGTAATCGCGCGAGCGGAACAGCGTGCCGAGGATCGGGATGTTCATGGCACCGGGCAGGCCGTTGATCTGCTGGCGCATCGACTGCTGGATGATGCCTGCCGTGGCCAGAACGCCGCCCGAGGGCAATTCCACCGTCGTCTCGGCCTTGCGGCTGCGGAAGCCCGGCATGCGCGAGGTGGTGAGCTGAACGGAGTTATCGGCATCGATCTCGGTCACCTCGGTTGCAAGGCGGATGCTGATCCGGCCCTCGGAGAGCACGACCGGCGTGAAGTTCAGCGTCACGCCGATGGGCTTGTAGGTGAAGGTGGTCGAACAGATCCGCCGACCGGTGGTGAAATCGCAGCTTTCGGACTGGGGCACGGCGATCTCGCCGCCTGCAAGGAACTTGGCGCTTTCGCCCGAGATGGCGGTCAGCGTCGGCTCGGCCAATGTGCGCAGCACGCCCTGCCGCTCCATCGCGCGCAGCGTGCCAAGCTTGTTGCCCGATTGCAGCGTGGCCTGGGTATCGGAGAGCAATTCGCGGTTCACGGAGAACGGCATGTCCGTGGTCAGGCCGAAAACGGTGGAGGCCACGCGCCACTGGCCGTCGAAATTGATGCCGAGCTGCTTGAGCACCGAGCGCTGGATTTCAGCGATCGTCACCTTCAGCATCACCTGGTCCTTGCCGCGCACCTGCAGGGCATTGACGACCTTGCCCGACGTCGACGGGCCAAGGCCGAGGAAGCCCCCGGTGGACTGCCCCACGAGATTATTGGCGATATCGATCGCGGACTGCGCCTCGAGCGCCGAATCGACCGTGCCGGACAGCACGAAGCTGTCGCCGACGCTCGACACCTTGATGTCGGCATTCGGATGCGCCTTCTTGAGAACCTCGCGCAGCACATTGAGTTCGCGGGCAAGCTCCTTGGCGACACCGATATCGAGCGCGGCGATCTGCGCGCCTGTCTTGTCCATCACGAAGACGCTCGTGGTGCCCGCACCCGTGCCGATGAGGAAGATCTTGCGGCTGGTGCGCACCACCGCATTCGCGACCTTCGGATCGGCCACAAACACCTCGCCGGCATCGCGGGGCAAGTCGATGATGATGGACTTGCCGACCGAGAGATCGATGCGGCGGGCCATCGCCTGGTCGGTGGCGTTGGGTTGCAGGCGCGGGGCCGGGATCGTCTCGAATGGCACGCCGCCGAAGGATTTCGGCGCATTCTGCCCGAAGGCCGGCGCGGCAAGGATGGCGGCGAGCATCACACCCGGAACCACGCGGTTGAGCATCGGCATCGCGGTCTTCCTTGCCGAAAGAACACCAGAAATCGGGGCGGCGGGTGTCATCGGCTGACCTCCTGCGCGATGCCGAAGCGGACCACCGTCAGGGCGTTGCTGCCATTGCGGGAGCGCTTCTCCTCGGGCTTGTTGATGTCCACCATGCTGCGCAGGGCCAGCGCCAGCGTGCCCGTGCGCTGGTTGAGCGCGATCATTTCCGCCTGCGAGGGGTCCAGCTCGAGCGTGGCGGTTTCGCCCACGACCACACGCTCGCCGTTCTTTTCCTGGATGTTCTGGCCAATCGCCAGGACGCGGATATTCGTCAGCAGGGTGGCGGATTGATAAATGTCCGTGCCGGCCTTCGCGGAGGCATCGGTATCGCGCCGGGTCACGATCACGTCCACGTGGTCATTCGGGAGAATGAAGCCGCCCGCACTGGAAGCGCCGCGGCTGTCGATCGAGATGGCGATGGCGCGCATTCCCGTGGGCAGGATGGCCGAGAGGAAGCCCGATCCGTTCCCCTTGATGATCTTCTCCTCGCGGATCGGCTCATTCGCGAAGAAGGGCTGGCGGGTGATCCCGCCCTTGAACTCCTCGATCGCATTGGGTCGGGCGGATTTCTGGATGAGGGCGCTGGATGCAAGGTCCCGCGGCCATTTCGTCCAGGCGAGTTCCGCCTCGCCAAGGGCCGTTCCCATCGGCAAATCGGTCTTGGCGACCAGCACCTCGGTCGTGTTGGGTGCGGCAACGGGCGCCGGTGCCTGCACGACGACCGTTTCGGGACCGCGGCCCGACAAAAGAAGCGCCACGAGACCGGCCACGCCGGCAAAACCTACAATGATCAGGCGTGTCGCTTTCATCCGCTCACCCACTCAACCAGAGCGCGAGTGCTCCGTACAACGAGTATCTATGGGCATGCAAACCTCAAAGTATGGTTAACTCCGGCTTGTGATTTGAGCTTTACAAAAGGCTAAACATCGCTTCAAACGCCCACAATCCTTTGCCAGATCAGAGTGTTGGGATAGACAATAAGCCCGGCAGCGGCCAGCGCGATGCCATAGGGAATGCCGGTTTTCGCATGGTGCAAGCGGGTGATCCAGTTCACTTTCAGGGCAAATTCCGGCAACAACAGGTTGCGCCATGAGAGAATCAGCAGGGTCAGCAGGCCGCCCAGCATCGAGGCTACCAGCGCATATTCCAGCAGCACGCCGAAGCCGCACCACAAGCCGGTCGCGGCCGCGAGTTTTGCATCACCGCCGCCGATCCAGCCTGCGGCGAACAGCCCGAAAGTGATGACCAGAACCAGCGTTCCGGCTGCGAGATGCATGCCGATGGTCGACCAGTCCATCCCGGTCAGCAGAGCCATGGCCAGGAAGCCGGCAATGAGCAGCAGCGACACGCGGTTCGGGATGGTCATGGTGAGGAGGTCGCTCATCGCTGCGAAAGCCATGAGGGCCGGGAAAACGAGGAGCAGAAGCGTATCGAGCATGCTCATGAACAAGGTCCTCGAAAAGGCGCGCTATACCGCCTCGCCTTGGCGGTCGGGTTTCCCTTCGCCTATAAACGGTGGGGAGTCGCGAATCCGTTAATCCCGCCGCTGAAGCGCTGCCCGTGGAGGGGCCCATGACCGGGGATGCCGGCCGCAAACCTGCCCGCCGCTTCCTGCGAGAGGGGATCGCGGAGTTGCGCTTCACACGCGCCAGCGGGCCGGGCGGACAGAACGTCAACAAGGTCTCGACGGCGGTGGAACTGCGTTATCCGCTGGCGCAGGCGGGGCTCGCGGAGGATCATCTCCAAAGGTTGCGGAAACTTGCCGGCGACCGGGTGACGCAGGAGGATGTGCTGATCCTGAAGGCGGATCGATTCCGCTCGCAACTTCTCAATCGCGAGGACGCGCTGGACCGGCTCGAGGAGATGCTCGTCAAGGCCGCGATCCGGCCGCGCAAGCGCATCGCGACGAAGCCAACCTGGTCCTCGCAGCAAAAGCGACTCGAGGGGAAGACCAAGCGATCAGGCATCAAGGCGGGGCGTGGTGCGGTGAAGTTCGAATGAAGCATTTTCAAGCGAAGTGGGAACCGGTTCGCGTGAAGAAAATGCGAAAAAGAAAGAGAGAAGCATTTTCAAGCGAAGCATGTCCCGGCGAAGTCAGGGATGGGAACCGGTTCGCGTAAAGAAACCACGATAAACAACAAAAACATAACGCATCCGATCTGGTTCATTCAGATCGACCGATCTAAGCTCTTGATTTACCGCATTTTCTTTCGAAGAACCGGTATCCAATTCTTCGAAAAAATGCTTTAGAGCATGATGTGTTCAGACGGAAGCACATCATGCTCTTATCTTATTATTATAGCATGCTTTTTTGTGAAAAACCGGATTCCACTTTTTCACAGCATGCTCTAGGCTCTGCGCTGCTCGATCTCCGCACGCAGGCCGGCCTGCACGACGGCATCGACCGGAAATCGCCAGATCAGCGCCGTCGCCGCCAGCTTCAGCGCCACGGGCAGGCCGGCATAGAGGAAGGCCAGCATGGCCAGCCCGCTCTCGGACTTCTGGCCATTGGCCGGGTCGAAGCCCGCCCAGGCGAGAAGCGGGAAAGCAATGCCCACGGCCAGGGCAAGCGCGGCCTTCTGCGCCAGCGCCCAGAGCGCGAAATAGAAGCCCGAGCGCTGCTCGCCGGAAGCCGCCGTGTCGACATCCACCACATCGGCCTGAATGGAGGGCGGGAGCATCAGGTCGGCGCCCAGCGCGAAGCCGGTGAGCACGCAGATGATGCCATAGGCGAGCAGTGCGCCGGCCGGCAGGGCCGCGGCGGCGACAAAGGCGACGCTGGCCATCAGCATCGCCCAGGCCCAGACGCGATGCTTCGAGGTGCGCCCCGCGAGCTTCAGCCAGAACGGCACGGAGAGCACGGCGCAAAAGAAATAGATCAGCAGGAACAAGGGCTCCTGACCCGCCGCGCCCAAGCGTTCCGCGACGAAAAACAGGAAGAGGCTCGCGGGCAGGCCATTCGCAAGCCCGTTCAGGAAAAACGCCGCGATCAGCCGCAGGAAGGGCTGGTTCGCGAGGAGATGGCGGAAGCCCTCGCGCCAATCGAGCCGCGCGACGGAGCGATCCTCCGGCTCGGGCACGGTGAGGATCGCCAGCGACCCGAAGAGCGGCAGCAGCAAGGCGATGGCAATCGCGATGGCCCAGAGGACATCCATCTGCCGGGTGAACCCAAGGGCGGGGAGAAGCGCCGGCGTCGCCGTCACCAGCACTGTGCCAACCACGGTCACGGTTTCGCGAAAGGCGGTCACGCGGTTGCGCTCCGCATAATCCGGCGTGAGTTCCGCGCCCCACGCGGCATAGGCGAGGCCCGTCGCCGTAGTGCCGATGGAGAGGACCAGGCCCCAGATCGCGAGGTGCCAGGCGCCGGCGCCGGCCGGCGGCACGAGGATCATCCAGGCTCCGGCGAGGATCAGCGGGATGCCTGCCGCGAACCAGATTTTCCGCCGCCGCGACCCACCGGAGCGGTCAGCCCAATAGCCCACGACAGGGTCGATCAGCGCGTCGAAGAGGCGCACCACGAGCAGGGCAAAACCCACCGCCGCAATCGGCACCCCCAGTTCCCTGGCATAGGCCGAAGGCACGATGACCGTAAGCGGCAGGGACAATGCGGCCAGCGGAACCGCAGGCAGCGCATAGGCGAGAAGGCGGGCGGGGTTGGGCAACATGACAACCCATACGGATGGATGCGCCCAACCGATCAGATATCGAGGTTCGAGACCGAGAGCGCGTTTTCCTGGATGAAGGCGCGGCGCGGCTCCACCACGTCGCCCATCAGGCGCACGAAGATATCCTCGGCCTCGGTCACGTCCTTCAGCTTCACCTGCAGCAGCGAGCGCACATTGCGGTCGAGCGTCGTTTCCCAGAGCTGCCCGGCGGTCATCTCGCCGAGGCCCTTGTAGCGCTGCATGGTCAGGCCCTTACGGGCGATGGTGCTGATGGCGTCAAACAGCGTCAGCGGCCCATAGACGGCGATGTCGTCGTTCCGGCGCAGGAAGCGCGCGGGCAAAGCGTAATTCTCCTGCAGGAAGGCGGCGCGCTCGTCGAGCTTGCGCGCTTCGGCCGAACCCACAAGCCCGGCATCGAGCGTGACGGCTTCGGTGACACCGCGGAGCGTGCGGCGGAACACATAGCCGCCGCCTTCCACGCTGCCCGACCAGCCGCGCTCGAGATCATCCGAGATCGCGTCGAGACGCTTCGCGACATATTCGGCGGCGGCCTGCGCGCGGGTGGAATCCGCCAGAACCGCAAGGTTCAGCGCACCGGCAATCGCCGCCTGCTCCACGATCTTGCGGTCATGGCGCGAATGGAGCGAACTCATCACGGCGCGCACGCCGCGCGCTTCATCCACGGCCCGGCGCAGTTGCTCGCCGGCAATGTCGAGTCCGTCGCCGCGTTTCAGCACCGCGCCATCGAGGCCGACGCCGACGAGGTAATCCTCCAGCGCGCGCTCATCCTTGAGGTAGGTCTCGCTCTTGCCGCGCATCGCCTTGTAGAGCGGCGGCTGAGCAATGTAGATATGCCCGCGTTCGATGAGTTCCGGCATCTGCCGGAAGAAGAATGTCAGCAACAACGTGCGGATATGTGAACCGTCGACATCCGCGTCCGTCATGATGATGATCTTGTGATAGCGGAGCTT
The DNA here is from genome assembly GCA_020252645.1 of Methylobacterium sp. GTDB lineage: Bacteria > Pseudomonadota > Alphaproteobacteria > Rhizobiales > Beijerinckiaceae > Rhabdaerophilum. The sequence goes on from JADCCN010000002.1 coordinate 245,502, forward strand.
GTCGGGGTTGAATTCCTCGCGCCCGATGCCCGTGCCGAGTGCTGTGATCAGCGTGCCGATTTCCTGGCTCGACAGCATCTTGTCGAAGCGCGCGCGCTCGACGTTCAGGATCTTGCCGCGCAAGGGAAGCACGGCCTGATAGAGGCGGTCGCGACCCTGCTTCGCGGAACCGCCGGCCGAATCACCCTCGACCAGCAGGAGTTCGCATTTCGAGGGGTCGCGCTCCTGGCAATCCGCGAGCTTGCCCGGCAGCGAGGCGATATCCAGCGCGCCCTTGCGCCGCGTGAGTTCGCGCGCCTTGCGGGCGGCCTCACGCGCGGCGGCGGCCTCCACCACCTTGCCGACGACGCTGCGGGCTTCGCCGGGATTTTCCTCCAGCCACACCGAAAGCGCCTCGTTCAGCACGCTTTCCACCACGGGGCGGACTTCGGAGGAGACCAGCTTGTCCTTGGTCTGGCTCGAGAATTTCGGGTCGGGCACCTTCACGGAGAGGACCGCGGTGAGGCCCTCGCGGCAATCATCGCCGGTGAGGGAGACCTTCTCCTTCTTCGAGATGCCGCTTGAATCGGCGTAGGACACGATCTGCCGCGTCAGCGCACCGCGGAAGCCCGCGAGATGGGTTCCGCCATCGCGCTGCGGGATGTTGTTCGTGAAGCAGAGCACGCTCTCGTGGTAGCTGTCGTTCCACCACAGCGCGACCTCGACCGTGATGCCCTCGTGGTCCTTCTTCACCATCACAGGCCTGGGGATGAGCGGCGATTTCGCGCGATCAAGATAGCGCACGAAGGCCTCGAGCCCGCCCTCGTAGTAGAGGTCAATGGTCTTCGATTCCGCGCGGCGATTATCCGTGAAGAGGATGTGCACGCCGGAATTCAGGAAGGCGAGTTCGCGCAGGCGATGCTCCAGCGTGGAATAGTCGAACTCGACCATCGTGAAGGTATCGGTGGAGGGCAGGAAGGTGATTTCCGAACCCGAACGGCCTTCGAAGCGGCCCGGCTGGTTATCCTGCGTGTAGGTGCCCACCACTTTCAGCGGCGCATCCGCATCGCCATGGGTGAAGCTCATCTCGTGGATCTGGCCATCGCGATGGATTCGCAGCTTCAGCCATTTCGAGAGCGCATTCACCACCGAAACGCCCACGCCGTGCAGGCCGCCGGAGACCTTGTAGGAATTCTGGTCGAATTTCCCGCCCGCATGGAGCTGGGTCATGATGACTTCGGCTGCCGAAACCCCCTCCTCCTTGTGGATATCGGTAGGGATGCCGCGGCCATTGTCGCGCACGGAGCAGGAGCCATCGGCATTGAGCGTGACGGTGACGAGATCGGCATGACCCGCAAGCGCCTCGTCGATCGCGTTATCAACGACCTCGTAGACCATGTGATGCAGGCCGGAGCCGTCATCGGTGTCGCCGATATACATGCCTGGCCGCTTGCGCACCGCATCGAGGCCCTTGAGCACCTTGATGCTGTCCGCGCCATAGGCCTGCGAGGCATCGGAGATTTCGGGCTTTTCAGGGCTGGTCATCGAAGGGGAAGCCTTTCCACGAATCGGATGGGGAACCATAGCCCCTCGCGTGCGCGCATGCACGCGTGAAGACCCTCATATTCCTTACCAATCCACCTGTTCAGAACCTATCGCGCGGCGATCACGGCTGCGGCACCCGCCAGCACGCCGGCATTCGCTTTCTGAATGGCGGCAATCGCCTTTTTCGAGCGGAACATCCGCCGCGCGCGGTTCGCGAGCAGCATGTAGCCGAGCATGATGCTAGAGATCACCACGCCGATCGTCACCGCGAGCTCCACCCCCATGAACAGCGAGATTTCCTCCGGCTTCACCACGAGCGGCATGATCGAGAGGAAGAAGACCATCACCTTGGGGTTGCCGAGGGTGAGGAAAAGAGAGCCGAGGAAGGCCGCGAGCGCGCTCTCCGCCGGGGGTGCGGCACCCGCTTCCGGCAGCACCGGCTCGGAGCGCCAGAGCTGGATCGCGATCCAGACGAGATAGGCGCAGCCCGCATATTTCAGCACCACGAAGAGCGGCGCATAGGTCTTGGCCAGCACGGAAAGCCCCGCCGCCGCCGCGATGAACCAGAGGAGATCACCCGCCACGAAACCCATCACGAAGGGCAAGGCGCCGTTCATGCCGCGCCCCAGGGTGCGGGCCACCAGGGCCGCGACGCCGGGGCCGGGGGTCGCCACCGCGACGGCATAGACCGAGGCGAACACGAGAAGCGCTGTGAGGGACATGACGGCCATTCCGAAGTTCAGGCGAAGGGTTCCACCCTGCCATCATGGACCGCGCAGCACAAACCGCCCGATGGCAGCGCCTCGAACAACCTGCAATCGGTTCCCGTCATGAAGGCCTGCGCGCCAAGCGCGTCGAGCATGGCGAAGAGTGCCGCGCGGCGGCTTTCATCGAGATGCGCCGCGATTTCATCGAGCAGCAGGATGGGCGGCTCGCCCCTGATCTGCGCGATCAGCCGGGCCTGCGCGAGAAGGAGCCCGATGAGAAGCGCCTTCTGCTCGCCCGTGGAGCAGAAGGCGGCTTCCTCGCCTTTCGGGCCATGCGACACCAAAAGATCGCTCGCCTGCGGCCCGATCAGCGGGCGCCCGGCCTGCCGGTCGCGCCAGCGATTGTCACGCAAGGCGGCACGGAACCAATCCTCGACCGCGCCGGCCTTCTCGCGCGCGAGGCGCTCCTCCACATCGCCTTCAAGGCGGAGGAGCGCGAAAGGGAAAGGCGCGATAGCCGCCGCATCGGCGCGGCCCATCGCATCGAGGCGGATCACGGTTTCCCGCCGCGCGGCCGCAAGCGCGGTGCCGATTTCCGCGATTTGGCGCTCGATGGCATCGAGCCATTGCGCATCGGCGTGCTCATCCTCGAGCAGGCGGTTGCGATGGCGCAGCGCGTTCTCATAGGCGCTCGCGCGGCTCGCATGGTCGGGGTCGATCGCGAGCACGAGGCGATCGAGAAAACGCCGCCGATCCCCCGCCGAGCCCCGGAACAGGCCATCCTGATCGGGCGTGAGCCAGAGCAGCCCGAGATGATCGAGAAAGCGGCTGGCGCCGGCCACCGGCTCGCGATCGATGCGACAGATCCGCCCGGGCTCGCCCGGCTGCATCGCCGTGCCGAGCGCGACATCGCCCAGCCGACCTTGCCCCTCGGCATGGATGGCGAAAGCGCCCGAGCCAGATTTCCGCGCCATGCTGGCGAGTTGTGCCCGGCGCAATCCACGGCCCGGACCGAGCAGCGACAGGGCCTCGAGGATATTGGTCTTGCCCGCGCCATTGGGCCCCGCCAAAGCCACGAGCCGCGCGGGCGCGGCAAAATCGAGGCCGGCATAGCAGCGGAAATCCGTGAGGCGCAGGCGGCGGATGAGCGGGCCCGGCTTGCGGCCGGGCATCTCGGCGCGAAAAGCGGGCGCGCTCACACGCGCATGGGCATCAGCACATAGAGGCTGGCCGCGCCCTCCCGATCCTGGATCAAGGTCGGCGAGCCGGAATCGAACAGCTTCACCAGAGCGGTGTCGCCTTCGAGCTGGCTCACGATATCAAGGAGATAGCGTGCATTGAAACCGATCTCGAGCGGGGTCGCCTCGTAATCGACCACGAGCTCTTCCGTCGCCTGCCCCGCATCCGGGTTATGAACCGAAAGTGTCAGCCTGCCATCGCCAAGCGCGAATTTCACCGCGCGACCGCGCTCGCTGGAGATGGTGGAGACGCGATCCACCGAGCGCGCGAATTCTTCGCGCTCCACGATCATCAGCTTGTCGTTCCGCTGCGGAATGACACGCTGGTAATCCGGGAAGGTGCCGTCGATCAGCTTCGAGGTGAGCACGATCGCGCCGGTGCTGACGCGGATCTTCACGCTGGAGAGTTCCACCGTCACGGCTTCGCTGGCTTCCGAGACAAGCTTCAGCAGTTCCGACACGGTCTTGCGCGGCACGATCACCCCGGGCATGCCCGAGGCGCCGGCCGGCGCGGCAACATCCGCCAAGGCGAGACGATGGCCGTCGGTCGCAACCGCGCGCAGCTTGCCGTCGATGACATGCAGATAGATGCCGTTGAGGTAATAGCGGGTTTCCTCGGTCGAGATGGCGAATTGCGTCTTCTCGATGAGCAGGCGCAGATCGGCCGCCGCCACATCGAATCCATGGCTCATCTCCCCCGGCGCAAGATCGGGGAAATCGCTTTCCGGCAGGGTCTGCAGGCTGAAGCGCGAACGCCCCGAGCGCAAGGTCACCTGGCTGGCCTGCCCATCCTGTTCGAGGCTGACCTGCGCGCCATCGGCCAGCTTGCGCACGATGTCATGGAGCACATGCGCCGGCACGGAGGTGGTGCCTTCCTGCGTCACATTCGCCGCGATGGTTTCAACGATATCGTTATCGAGATCGGTGGCCTTCAGGGCAAGCTGGCCATCCGAGGCACGCAGCAGCACATTGGCCAGAATCGGGATGGTGTTCCGCCGCTCCACGACGCGGTGGACATGTCCGAGGGCCTTGAGCAACGCAGCCTGTTCAACCGTAACCTTCATCGCAAACATATCCGTCGGGTTCATCGTCCGGACGAATCGCCGCCATGCGGTTCACCCGACTGTCGAGACTTCGAAAAAACGATGGACGGTTGGCGCCAAAAGCGCAAGCGCGGGCGATGTGTGCCCGCACGGCTTCCCCAGCAAAAGCGGGTTATTCCTGCAGCATGCGCTTGAGATGATCGATCTCGGTCGCGAGCTCCTGATCCTTCATCACCATGCCCTCGATCTTGCGCACGGCATGCAGGACCGTGGTGTGATCGCGCCCGCCGAAGCGCCGGCCGATCTCCGGCAGCGAGCGCAGCGTGAGCGATTTCGCCAGATACATCGCGATCTGGCGCGGGCGCACCACGGTCGCCGTGCGGCGGGACGAGAGGATATCCGCGCGGCTCACATTGTAGTGATTGGCGACGAGGCGCTGGATGTCCTCGATCTTCACGCGTTTCGGCTCGCGATGGCGCACGAGATCGCGAATCGCCTCATCGGCGGTCGCGACATCCAGCATGCCGCCGGTGAGAGTCGCGCGGGCCAGAAGCCGGTTCACCGCACCTTCGAGATCGCGCCCGTTGGTGGTGATGAGGCGGGCGACATGGGCCACGACCTCCGGCAATACCTCGAAACCCGGGTGCAGGTGCTTCGCGGCGGCAATGCGCGCATCGAGAATATTCATGCGCAAGGCTTCATCCAGCGCGCCGATCTCCACGACAAGCCCGCCCGCAAGGCGCGATTGCACGCGCTCCTCCAGGCCTTCGAGATCGGTCGGCGGGCGATCCGCGGCCACGACGACCTGCTTGCCGCTGTCGATCAAGGCGTTGAGCGTGTGGCAGAATTCCTGCTGGCTCTTGGGGCCGTGCAGGAACTGCGCATCGTCGATCACCAGCACGTCGATGCCGCGCAGCTGTTCCTTGAAGGCCAGGGCCGTCTGCGCCTTCAGCGAGGCGGCAAAGCCATACATGAAGCGCTCGGCCGTAAGATAGAGCACGCGACGCCCCGAGGCCTCGATGGCCTGCGCCGCGCCTTGCAGCAGATGCGTTTTTCCCAGGCCCACATTGGCATGCAAGAAGAGCGGGTTGAACACCGGAATCTCGGTGGCTTTCGCCTGCACGATCTGCATCGCGGCGGCATGCGCCATGATGTTCGAACGGCCGACCTGGAAACTGGAAAGCACAAGACGGCGATCCAGCGGCGAGCCCACCTGGTTGTCGGATTCAGGCGCGACCGGCACCTCCTCGCGGCGTGGCATGGCCGTGGCCGGCCTCGGCTGCGGCTCGGCGGCCGGCTTGCGCGCCGCCGGCGCAGGGGTCGCCATGTCCTGGCGGCCGGTGCCCGACGCGCTGCCGGTGGCCCGCATCACGATGGAGATGCGGGCAATGCCCGGCATTTCCTGCGCGACATGCGAGGCAATGCGCTCGAGGTAATGCTGCTGGATCCAGTTCTTCAGGAACTTGGTCGGAACCGAAAGCTGAAGCTGGTCGGCCGAGCCTCCCGCAAGCTCAAGGCACTTGAACCAGCTGGCGAAGACATCTTCGCCAAGTTCCGCCCGCAGGCGGCGCTGGACGCGATCCCAGCCGAGGGCAAGCGCAGACAGCGCGCTCGCCGGAGCAGGCAATGCATCCCGGTCGCGACGTCCGTCTTCCGTTGGCTTGAACATGGTATTCTCCGCTGCTTTTTCGCAGGGTTATCAGAAAGACGAACCCGAGTATCCGGTCTTCAGCAGAAAACCGGGGGGTTTCACGATTTTTTGATAGAAGTGAAGCGCCTTCGGGCCTCGGAAATGCGTCAAGGGAAAGAAGAGCTATCGGGATAGGCTTGGGATAACCCAACCCACGTTCCGAACAGGACCATCAATCGGCTTGCCACAGACTTTCCCCCGGCCGCAATTCTTTGCGCCCTTCGCCGGCCATTGTTAGGATTTGTTCCCCAAAACGCAACACCAGCCCGGCGTTAAGGTTTGATTAACCGGCTCAGCGGCGGCTTGGCAAGCGTCTTTCGGCAGGCTGGCGGGTGCATCAATCGACCTGCATGAGCGGCTGCCGCACGGGGCCGCTTTAGCCCCACGACAAGTGCTTGATTCCTGCCTTTGAATCGCCCGATTAACCATGAACCATATGTTTCATTTCGATGTCGAAATATTATTGTCCCGCAGTTCCCCGGTTGCAGGCTTCCGGCATGCGGTAATTGGTCTTGCCCTTTAACCCATTGTAAGAACAATTCTTTTCATGCGCGGCCGGCAGATGGATGAAACCGGGCGAGGTCGAGCCCATGCGAAGGCAAGAGCGGAAAGGCCGGAAAAATGGGGAGGGGAGCTTAGTATTCAATCTCAGCTTGCAGGCAAGCGCGAAACAGCAAAAAGCGCGCTCCGGAGAACGCGCTTCAAAGGCAGGAATGCAAGGAATGATCAGGCTTCGAGAGCCTTGATCCGCTTCGAGAGGCGCGAGATCTTCCGGGCCGCCATATTCTTGTGAACGATACCCTTCTGGGCGGCCTTCATCAGTTGCGATTGAGCGGCCACGAGCGCCTCGAGAGCCACATTGGCATCCGCCCCGCTGATTGCTTCCTCGGCCTTGCGGATCGCGGTGCGCATGCGGGTGCGGCGCGACTTGTTGACTTCAGTGCGACGAAGCGCCTGACGCGCCGCCTTCTTGGCCGACTTGGTATTCGCCATGGATGCTCGGTCTCCGGACTCGTGAGGCGCGGTGCTGGCCACGCCGAAAAAACACCGCCCCAACCTGGACGGGGAGGCCGCTGCCTCGACGTTTCGGAAGGAACGAAAAAAGGTCGCGCGCGCAGAAAACTCTTCCGCGAAGGAGCGCTGCCTTGCCATGATCGCCGCAATGGGTCAACCGGAATCCTCTGCCTTGCCCGATCAGAAGCCGAGAGCGCCCCGGATCAGCGCCGCGAAGGGATGGGCAGGGTCCAGCAGCAGCCGGAGCGCCATGGCGAGCGAAACGAGAATGACCAGCGGCCGGATGAGCCGCGCGCCGTGTTTCAGGCCGGCCCGCGCACCAATATGGGCCCCGGCGGCGGCGGCCACGCCCATGGCGAGGCCCGGCACGATGAGCACATGCCCCGCCGAAAGGAAAAAGCCGAGGGCCCCGAGATTGCTCGCCGCATTCATGAGCTTTGTATGCGCCGTCGCCTTGAGCAGCGGGAAGCCACAGAGGAGGATGAGCCCGATGAGATAGAAGGTGCCTGCGCCGGGACCGAACACGCCATCATAGATGCCGATTGTCACGCCGACCGAGCTTGCAAAGGCCAGGGGCGAAAGACGGGGTTTCGCATCGCCATCGCCGAATTTCGGGGTCAGCAGCATATAGATGGCGATGGCGATCAGGATGAAGGGGATGATCATGCGCAGCACACCGACAGGGGCGAGCGTCGCCAGGGCGGCACCGAACACGCCTCCGGCGAAGGCTGCCCCGGCCAGCGGCAGCACGAGGCGCTTTTCAATCGTGCCGGCGCGCAGGAAGGCCGCGGTGGAAGAGAGCACGCCGAACGTGCCCTGCAGCTTGTTCGTGGCAATGGCCTGAACCGGCGGCACGCCCGCAATGAGAAGCGCGGGCACGGTGATCAGCCCACCCCCGCCTGCGATGGCATCGACGAAACCGGCCGCGAAAGCCACGGCGGAGAGAAGCGCGAGGACCTCGAGCGCCAGGCCGGGATCGGGCACCGTCACTCCTTGTGGAATAGGGCTTTGCGCTTCTCGATGAAGGCGGCCATGCCTTCCTTCTGCGCTGGCGTGCCAAAAAGCGGCTGGAAGAGCCGGCGTTCCATATGGATGCCCTCGGCGAGCGTGCTTTCGAAGGCGGCGTTCACGGCTTCCTTGTTGAGCATCGCCACATAAGGCGCGAAATCGGCGATGGTCGCCGCTGCGGCCAGCGCCTCCTCCAGCAGCTTCTCGACCGGCACGATACGCGAGACGAGGCCGGAACGCTCGGCTTCCGCCGCATCCATCATGCGGCCGGTGAGGCAGAGATCCATCGCCTTTGCCTTGCCGACGGCCCGCGTCAGCCGCTGCGAACCACCGAAGCCGGGCATGACACCCAGCTTGATCTCGGGCTGGCCGAATTTCGCGTTCTCGCCGGCAATGATGAAATCGCACATCATGGCGAGTTCGCAGCCGCCGCCCAGCGCGAAGCCGGCCACCGCCGCGATGACGGGTTTGCGCACCTTCGCGAGACGATCCGGCGAGGCACCAAAATCCGCAAGATAGGTTTCGGGATAGGTATGGTTCGCCATCTCGCGGATATCGGCACCCGCCGCGAAGGCCTTCTCGTTGCCGGTGATGACCAATGCCCCAATGGCGGGATCGCGCTCGAAACCCTCGAGCGCGCAGGCGAGATCCGCAAGAAGCTGGCGGTTGATGGCGTTCAGCGCCTGCGGGCGGTTGAAGCGGATGAGGCCCACCCGGCCCTGCGTTTCGACAAGGATGGTTTCGTAAGGCTTCGGCTCGGCGGACATGGCGGCTCCCTTGGTCGAATTCTTCTGCCCTTTCGGGATAGCGCGGGCTTTGGCCGCTGGCCAGAGGGGGTTGATTCAGGTCTGGCAAGTCCCACAGAAGAAGGTGGAGCGGCCGGATTGCACCTGCCGCTCGATTGCGCCGCCGCAGCCCGGCGTCGGGCAGGCCTCGCCTTCTCGGCCATAGACGCGAAAATTGTGCTGGAAATAGCCGAGCGAGCCATCCTCGTGGCGGAAATCACGGAGGGTTGAGCCGCCGGCGGCAATCGCCTCCTCCAGCACGGCGCGGATTTCGCTCACGAGGCGGCTGGCCTCCTTCGGCTTCAGGCTCCGTGCGGCGCGATAAGGCGAGAGGCCGGAGCGATTGAGCGCCTCACAGACATAGATGTTGCCGAGGCCCGCGACCTTCTTCTGGTCGAGGAGCGCGGATTTCAGCGGCAAGGCGCGCCCCTCGAACACCTTCAGGAGGTGTTCGGAATGGAAGGCGTTGCCGAGCGGCTCCGGCCCCAGTTCCGCGATGAAGGGATCGGCTTCGAGCCCGTTCGTGGGCGCGAGCCGCATGAAGCCGAAACGGCGCACATCATTATAGATCACGCGCGCGCCACCCGAGAGCTGAAACATCACATGATCATGCGCCGCGAGCCGGCCATGCTCGTGATGGAATTCGCCGGGTTGCTGGCGCCCCCCGCCGGCCTCGATCAGCACGCGGCCGCTCATGCCAAGATGGAGGATCAGCGTCTCGCCGGTGGCAAGCGGCAGCAGCAGGTATTTCGCGCGCCGCCCCAGGGGACCGATGATCGTGCCGGTGATGCGCTCGGCGAAGCGATCCGGCAGGGGAAACCGCAAATCCGCCCTGCGCAGTTCCACCGTATCAATGCGGCGCCCTTCCAGCACGGGCGCGAGGCCGCGACGGACCGTTTCGACCTCCGGCAATTCGGGCATGGGCTTGTCGGCTCCTATTGGTGCTCCAGCGCGTTTGATCGAACGCCATAGCGCGGCGCGGAAAGCTCCGCTATGGCTTTGCCCCGCGATGGGCGCGCGGCATGTCACCCCGGACCCATTCTCGCGCGAGGACAGGACCATGAGCCAGCAGGCCAGCGAAACCACGAATTTCGGCTTCACCAGCGTGCCGCTCGGCGAAAAGCAGGCGAAGGTGGATGATGTGTTCCACAAGGTCGCCTCGCGCTACGACCTCATGAACGACCTGATGTCCGCCGGCCTGCATCGGGCCTGGAAGGCGACGCTGATCGCCATGCTGCGCCCGCCGAAAACCGCGCCGTTCAGGCATCTCGATGTCGCGGGCGGCACGGGGGATGTCGCCTTCCGCATCCTCGATGCGGGCGGGCCGGCGACGTCCGTGACCGTTTTCGATATCAACGCCTCCATGCTGGGCGTGGGTGAGGAGCGCGCGGCGAAGGGCGGCTATGCCGATCGCTGCGCCTTTGCGGAAGGCAATGCCGAGGCTCTGCCCTTCGAGGATCGCAGCTTTGACGGCTACACGATTGCGTTCGGCATTCGGAACGTGCCGCGCATCGAGGTGGCGCTGAACGAGGCCTATCGCGTGCTCAAGCGCGGCGGGCGTTTCCTCTGCCTCGAATTCGCGCCGGTGGAGATGCCGGTGCTCGACCGGATCTATGACGCCTATTCCTTCAATGTCATCCCGCCGCTCGGGCAACTGGTGACGGGCGATGGCGAGCCCTATCGCTATCTCGTGGAATCGATCCGCCAGTTTCCGCGGCCCGATGCCTTCTCGGAGATGATCCGCGAGGCGGGTTTCGCGCGCGTCTCGCATCGTTCGCTCACAGGCGGCATCGCGAACATCCATTCCGGCTGGAAGCTCTGAGAAGAAACGTGTTCGGAGTTTTCGGTCATCTCCTGCATCTCGCGCGTGTCGGTTATGTGCTGACGCGCGAAGGCGTGCTGGCTCTGGTGCCGCCCGAGCGCGTGCCGGCACTCGCCCGCCCCGGTCTCTGGGTCGCGCGGTTGCTCGCGCGGCGTGCGGATGCGGGCCGCGCCGAGCGCATCATGGCCGCGCTCACGCGCCTCGGCCCATCCTACGTGAAGCTCGGGCAGTTTCTCGCCACACGCCCGGATATCGTGGGTGTCTCGCTCGCGCGGGATCTCGAAGGCCTGCAGGACCGCATGCCCGCCTTCCCGCAGGCGATCGCGGAGGCCGAGATCGAGGCCGCCCTCGGCAAGCCGGTTTGCGCAAGCTTCACGCGCCTCGGCCCGGCGGTCGCGGCCGCCTCCATCGCGCAGGTGCATGAGGGCGAGATCCGGCTGGAGGATGGCTCGCTGCGCCGCGTGGCGGTGAAGGTTCTGCGCCCCGGCATCCCCGCGCTGTTTCAGCGCGACATCGCCGCGCAGGCCTTCGTCGCGCGGCTGATCGAGCGCCTCGTGCCCTCCGCGCGCCGCCTTAAGCCGCATGATGTGGTGCTGACGCTGAAGCGCACGGTCGAGCTCGAGATGGATCTCCGCTTCGAGGCCGCAGCACTCTCCGAGATGGCCGAGGCCACCGCGCATGATCCAGAATTCTCGGTGCCGCGCGTGGATTGGGCGAATTCCGCCCGCACCGTCCTCACGATGGACTGGATCGACGGCATCAAGCTCACGGATATCAGGGCCATCGAGGCGGCGGGGATCGACCGGGTCGATCTTGCGCGCATCGTGATGCAGAATTTCCTGAGGCATGCTCTGCGCGACGGCTTTTTTCATGCCGACATGCATCAGGGCAACCTTTTCGCGACGCGCGACGGCAAGCTGGTCGCGGTCGATCTCGGCATCATGGGCCGCCTCGGCCAGAACGAGCGGCGCTTCCTCGCCGAAATCCTGTTCGGCTTCATCACGCGCGATTACCGGCGCATCGCGGAAGTGCATTTCGAAGCGGGTTATGTGCCGCGTCACCATTCGGTCGAGGCCTTCGCACAGGCCCTGCGTGCCGTGGGCGAGAAGATCCATGGCCGCAACGCGGCGGAAATCTCCATGGCGGAGCTTCTGAGCCTGCTCTTCGAAATCACCGGCCTGTTCGACATGGCCACACGTACGGAACTCGTGCTGCTCCAGAAAACGCTGGTGGTGGTTGAGGGCGTGTCGCGTTCACTTGATCCCTCTTTCAACATGTGGACCACGGCCGAGCCGGTGATCCGCGACTGGATCGAGCGACATCTCGGGCCCGTCGCGCGCATCGAGGCCCTTGCGCGCGATGCAGGGGCGATCCTGCAATCGGCGCGCCGCCTGCCGGACCTCGCGGAACGGGCAGAGCGCCTGCTCATTGCGCTGGAAACACCGCGCGAGAGGCCGCTCGCGCGCGCGCCGCTGATGCTGCCGCTGACCATCGCCGCCTGGACCGGCGCGCTGGCGCTGCTTGCCATCGCGCTGGCGCTGTTTTCGGTCTAGAGCATGCTGTGAAAAAGTGGAATCCGGTTTTTCACAAAAAAGCATGCGATAATAATAAGATAATAGCATGATGTGCTTCCGTCTGAACACATCATGCTCTAGTCTCGCCTTGGAGGCCTGAGCATGTTGAGTGGCAAGCGCGTTCTTCTGATCGTCGGCGGCGGCATCGCGGCCTGCAAGACCCCCGAGCTGGTGCGCCTCATCAGGAAGGCGGGCGGCCATGTCCGTGTCATCCTCACCAAGGCCGGCGCGGAATTCGTGACGCCGCTGACGCTCGCGAGCCTGACGGGCGAGAAGGTGCACGACGCCCTGTTCTCGCTGACGGACGAGATCGAGATGGGGCATATCGAGCTTTCCCGCTCGGCCGATCTCGTGGTGGTGGCCCCGGCGACCGCCGACCTCATGGCGAAGGCGGCCCATGGCCTCGCGAATGATCTCGCCTCCACCGCGCTGCTCGCCACCGACAAAGCGGTGCTGATGGCCCCAGCCATGAATGTGAGGATGTGGCTCAACCCGGCGACCCGGCGCAATCTCGCGACCTTGAGCGCCGACGGCATCTCTTTCATCGGCCCCGACGAGGGCGAGATGGCCTGCGGGGAATATGGTCCGGGCCGCATGGCCGAGCCCGCGGCGATTTTGGCGGCCATCGAAGCGCATTTCGCGCGAGAGGTCGCCCCGAAACCGCTCGCGGGCAAGCACGTGCTGATCACCGCCGGGCCGACCCATGAGCCGATCGACCCGGTGCGCTATATTGCCAATCGCTCCAGCGGCAAGCAGGGCTATGCGCTGGCCGAAGCCGCGCGGGAGGCCGGCGCGCGCGTCACCCTCGTCTCCGGCCCGGTGACGCTTCCCGAGCCAGCCGGCATCCGCACCATTCGTGTGGAAACCGCCCGCGAAATGGATGAAGCGGTGGAACAGGCGCTTCCGGCCGATCTCGCGATCTTCGCGGCGGCGGTCGCGGATTGGCGGGTGGCAGACGAATTGAGCGAGAAGCGCAAGAAGGATGGCAACGCCATTCCGCCGCTTCAGTTGACCGAGAACCCGGATATCCTCGCGCGGATCTCTCGCCACGCTGCCAGGCGCCCGCGCCTTGTCGTGGGCTTCGCGGCGGAAACCGAGAAAGTGCTTGAGCACGCGCAGGCCAAGTTCGCCCGAAAAGGCTGCGATCTTCTGGTGGCGAATGATGTCTCCCCTGCTTCCGGCGTGATGGGGGGGGATCGCAACCGCGTGCATCTCGTCTCGCCGGAGGGCGTCGAGAGCCTGCCGGAAATGGGCAAGGGCGAGGTCGCGACGGCGCTCATCGCGCGTTTCGCGGAAAAGCTTGCGCGGCGCGGTTGAAGGGGAGGCGCCCATGAAGGGGAAACGCGCATGAGGGAGAAGCACCCATGAACATGCTCACGCTGGCGATCACCCGGCTTCCCCATGCGGAAGGCCTGCCCTTTCCGGCCTATCAGAGTGCGGAGGCCGCTGGCTTCGATCTCGCCGCAGCCTTGGCCGAGGATGAGCCGGTTATTCTTCCGCCCGGCGGGCGTGCGCTCATCCCCACGGGCCTCGTTTTCGAATTGCCGTCCGGCACGGAAGCGCAGGTGCGGCCACGCTCGGGCCTGGCGCTTTCCGCGGGCATCACCGTGCTCAACAGCCCCGGCACGATCGACAGCGATTATCGCGGCGAGGTGAAGGTGATCCTCGTCAATCTCGGGCAGGAGGCCTTCACGGTGAAGCGCGGCATGCGCATCGCCCAATGTGTGGTCGCACCGGTGACGCAGTTGCGGATCGTGCCGGCGCTGGAAATCCGCGAGACCGGGCGCGGCGGCGGCGGATTCGGTTCCACCGGGGTCTGATTTCCGTTTCGACCGTGTTCTTGAGGGAAATTCCCTCCATCTGCGCGCAAAATAGCAAAACCGCTCGCGTTGCGAGGTTTCTCTTCCATGCCTAGTTTTGGCGCAGAAAGAGGAGAATTTTCCATGGCGACGAGCAAGCCTGGCCGCGGCCGCATCTACCAGGGCATCACCGAGACGATCGGCGATACGCCGCTGGTGGAACTTTCCCGGCTCGCGAAGAACCAGGGCGTGGAGGCGCGCCTTGTCGCGAAGCTTGAATTCTTCAACCCCATCGCATCGGTGAAGGATCGCATCGGCGTCTCGATGATCGAGGCCTTGGAGGCCGAGGGCCGCATCGCCCCGGGCCAGTCCGTTCTCATCGAGCCGACCTCCGGCAATACCGGGATCGCGCTCGCCTTCGTTGCAGCCTCGAAGGGCTATCGCCTGATCCTCACCATGCCGGAGACCATGTCAGTCGAGCGGCGCAAGATGCTGGCCTATCTCGGCGCGGAACTGGTGCTCACCGAGGGCGCCAAGGGCATGAAGGGTGCCATCGCCAGGGCCGAGGAGCTTGTGGCGGAAATCCCCGGTGCAATCATCCCGCAGCAGTTCAGGAATCCGGCGAACCCGGCGATCCATCGCCGCACGACCGCCGAGGAGATCTGGAACGATACCAATGGCGAGATCGATCTCTTCGTCGCGGGCGTGGGCACGGGCGGCACGATCACCGGTGTCGGGCAGGTGCTGAAACCCCGCAAGCCGGGGCTCAAAGTGGTGGCTGTGGAGCCGGTCGAGAGCCCGGTCCTCTCCGGGGGGCCGCCCGGCCCGCACAAGATACAGGGCATTGGCGCGGGTTTCGTGCCGGATATCCTCGATACCGGCATCATCGACGAGATCATCAAGGTGGATAGCGCAACCGCGATCTCCACCGCGCGTCTTCTGGCGCGGATCGAGGGCGTGCCGGGCGGCATCTCCTCCGGCGCGGCGACGGCGGCGGCGATCGAACTCGGCAAGCGGCCGGAAAATGCGGGCAAGACCATCGTGTTCATCATCCCATCTTTCGCCGAGCGCTATATTTCGAGCTTGCTCTTCGAGGGGCTGTGAGGCCGCGCGGCGGAAATTTTCACGCGCCGCCTCGCCCTGCGTTGCAGGCGGCGCGTTGATCCGCTAAACGGAAATTGCGCTGCACCCGTAGCTCAGCTGGATAGAGTGTTGGATTCCGAATCCAAAGGTCACAGGTTCGAATCCTGTCGGGTGCGCCATTTCCGGTCAAAACCGGGAAGAATTGCACGGCCAGAAGCGTGGCTTCTTGCGGCGATGTCGAGTTGTTGCCGCCGGCCGTGGATCTGGACCTTCTTGCCCTCGACGATGACCGCAACGATCAGCGTTGCAATGTGGTTGCGGCGAAGGTTCGTATCGGCGTTTTCAAGCTTCTCCGACACGAGACAACCGCGCCGGAACCATAGAGCGGTTGCCGATCTGACTCGATCAGATCGGCCGCTCTAAGCTCTTGATTTACCGCATTTTGTTACGCAAAACCGATACCCACTTTTGCGAGAGCATGCTCTAGAGCACGATGTGTTCAGACGGAAGCACATCATGCTCTTATCTTGTTGTTGTCGCATGCTTTTTTGTGAAAAACCGGATTCCACTTTTGCGAGAGCATGCTCTAGCCCGGCTTTCAAAGCGAAAGTGGGACTTGCAGCGATCAGGCGCGAGAAGACGCTGGCCGAACTGGCCGAGCAATATGACGTGCATGCCAACCAGATCACATCCTGGCGCAAGCAGCTTCTTGAAGGGGCTGCCGGGGTCTTCGGCGAGTTCCGGCACGGGCATCGCCATCACGCCCTTTTCCTTGGGGATGAACACGAATTCCTGCCCGGCCTTCCAGGCCTGCTGGTCGCGCACTTCCATGGGAATGCTGATCTGGAACTTCGCCGCGAGCTTCGCGCGCGCACTCATTCCGGTGTTTTCCCCATCGATCCTCGTCGAGGATGGATGGCACCGGGTGAGCCGCCTTCAAGGCCCCGCGTGAAAGCCGGCTTTGTCCAGAGGCTTCCAGCTCCTCACGCCGCCATGCCTTCAATAGGCCATCAGGAGCGGTCTGCAGGCCGATTGCGTGAGATCGACGGTGACGCCGCCGAACAGGAATTCCCGCAGGCGGGAATGACCGAAGCCGCCCATCACGATGAGATCCGCCCCGGTATTCGCGGCATGCTGATCGAGCACGCGGCCGACCGGCTGCCCGCCCGCCTGCGCCTCGACCAGCCGTGCCTCGATGCCCTTGCGCGCAAGATGATGCGCCAGTTCGGCACCCGGCAGGATCTTGTCCAGCGGCTTCTCGCCGAGGACAATCACGATATCGGCATGCGTGATGCCCGGAAACAGGTCGATCGCATCCGAGACCGCGCGGGCTGCATGCTGGGACCCGTCCCAAGCGATCATGATCCGCTCGAAACTCGTCGCCGGCTTGCATTTGGGCGATGCCACGAGCACGGGATGGCCCGAGCGGAACAACGCTTCCTCCAGAACAAGCCCCTTGAGATCGAGCGTCGCGTTCGGCTGATCCACCACGATCAGATCGCTGGCGCGCGCGCTGCGAACCGCCCGGGCGGCGGCTTCATCCACCAGCGCCTGATCCACCAGGACATGCCCGGCCAGACCCTGAGCCTTGATCTTCTGGTTGGCTTCGGCGGCGACAGTCTCCGCAACGGACAAGGTGCGCTTGTTGATGTCGGTGATCATCGGCGCGACATAGGAAGACCCCATCAGCGAGAAGGGGACATGAGCCTTCGGCGCGATGACCGTCACGCCCAGATAGGCTCCGGCCACTTCCGCAAGCCCGGCGGCCAACGGCAAGGCCGCCGATTGGGCCTCCTCCGAAACCTGGAGAATACAACTGATGGAAGACAGAGAGCGCTTTTGCGCAGTCATCATTCAACCTCCTGCTTTGACCGCGCAAAAGTGCAAGATTGCCGGGAATCCGGCCATGATCCAAGTCAAAGGCGGCATCATCCGAAGACAAGGCACATGGCCGGGCGCTGTCCGACAAACCCAGAAAATCTCGGAATGTCCCCTGCCCCGACGTGGATCAGGCCGCGCAAAATTGGCGCCACTCGGTGAACGCGGCGCGTTAACCCTCGGCACTCCGCGTGGCTTGTTGGGAAGGTGAGGTTTGACAGTCTCCCGCTCGAAATCTGTCAGATCGTAGCGGCCTATCGCGAAGCTCCAGAAAAGGAGATTGAATCACGATCGCAGCCCTGAGGGAATCCCACGTGGCCGTTTATGGGCTCACGGCTTGGCAGATGGCTTGGCCCGGATCGGTATGAACAGGCAAATCTGACGCGATATCATATCCTTACGCACCAATCGCCAGCCCATGAGGAGCCCCGTCGCGAACAAGACGGGCTCAAGTTGTTGATCAGCGCCGCCCAAGTCCGTAATCTTGCTGGCAAGAGGAACGATTGCTGCAAATTTGAGCATATCGTCGAGAACAGCGAATCTGCGGTTTCAGGAGAAATGAATATGCAGGCACGCGCAAGGATCGGCAGTTCTCATTCGCCGGTTCGGTGGCTCTTGCTGACATTGATCTGCTTTTTCATCGTCAACGCCCGGACATCAAATCCGGCCCATGCGCAGTCGCCGGCCGGCTTCGACGATATCGGTCGATTGGAAAGCGTGGTTGTCAAACTCGAAAACCCATCGCCGGACGAAGCATTGAACCGCCGTTTGATCGATCGCATCCGCGTGGGGCTGGGAATTTTCCCAGGGGATATGTTTTCCCGCACGACCGCGGAGTTCAATCTTGCGCGCGCGCGAAGGGGCGCACCCATCACCAGAACCAATATCGTCGCAATGCCGGGGCCGACCGGTGGAATTTCGGTCACAATTCTCGCGACCATCGGCCCCTCCGAAGTCGAAGGGCGCGGGGCGCTCATCAGTGGAAAGGCGAGCGACCTTCCGGTTTTCTATGACAGGAACGGGACTTTCTTACGGATGCGCCTTGAGGGCATCAGCATGTACTACGGCAATAACCATGCCTGGTATGGCAATCCCGGGCCGCTGCTCGCGGGCAATCCTTTGGTGCGTGGAAAAAGCGCCGGTCGCGGATATAGCCATTGGGCGGAAGGGTTCGTGCATGCCGGGCTCTACGGCATCACGCCACTCGGTGACAATATCAGCGTTTATGGCGGCTTAAGCGGCATTTACAGCGGTTCGGTCGGGCAGGAACTGTTCACGGACAAGACACGCAGCTATTTCGGCGTTGAAGATGCGTTTATCGGTATTGTCGGCGGAACAACGTCGTCGGACGGCAATCGCTTTGTCTTCAACGCGTCAGCGGGGAGGCAGCGCTTTGGAGTTGGTGATGGGTTCCTGATCGCGAACACGGCGTCGAATGGCGGCAATCGCGGTGCATTGCAATCCAATCCTCGGTGGGCAGCGGACGGGCTCGCGCTCCTTCAGGCCCGATATAACAACACCAAGATGGAGGCTTTCTACATCGACCCGGATGAGTTGCCGGAGGTCGATTCAAGAACCAAGTTGATCGGTGTCAATCTGGAAACCCGCCTGCCGGGCGGGTTCGATATCGGGGCAATGTATCTCTATGTGCCGCAATCGAAATTCAATTATTACACAGCCTCGGATGTTTTCAGCCGGCAAGGGCTGCAGGTCTACAATGCCCGAATGCGTTGGCAGCCAAACCCGGCTGGTGCGGGTCTTTTTCTCGCGGGCGAAGCAGGCTTGCAGCGCAACGATCGCTTCGACATGCGCGCTTATGCCTGGACCGCCGAGCTGGGCTACAGCTTCGCCGCCACCCTGCCGTGGTCGCCGACGATTTCGTATCGATACGCTTCGTTCTCAGGGGACGACCCATCGACCAAAAGGTTCGAGCGTTGGGACCCTCTGTTGTCGGGCGATAACGGCGAGCGTTGGGTTCAGGGTATCAATCACTTCAAGATTTTCCAGAACAGCAATCTTTCGACGCATCGCATCCAGATGCGGCTTCGCCCGTTTCAATCGATCGAACTTGTGCCGCAGTTTTGGCTTTTCACGGCAGATCGGACAACAAATCTGGGAGGAAACCCGGCTTTCTCGTTTGTTCAGGGACGGTATCTCGGTGCAGAAACCAACCTCACTGTGAAATGGTTCATATCGCCCAAACTGATGCTGCAGGGGCATGTGGCAGCAACTTTCCCGAGCACAACCGTCAGGAAGACCATCGGAGCTTCCCCCGATCCCTGGATCAGCACGATGGTTTTCCTGAGAGCCAGCTTTTGAGCGGCCAACCCAAACAAGGAGTTTATGAGCGATGGAACGCAGAGATATGATCAAGGGCATGGCGCTGGCGGCCGGGTCGGCCGCAACGCTTGCCGGAGGGCAGGTCGCCACCAGTTCAACGGCGGCCGCCCAGGCAAGGGGCGTCGGCGTCAAGGATATACCGCCCACGGATCCTGACTATTTCATCGCCGATCGGTTCAAGGGCAAGACCCTGATCATCACAGGCTGCGCGCGCGGCATGGGCGCTGCGGCTGCGGCACGCGCCGCCAAGGAAGGCGCCAGTATTGTCGGCGTTGACTGGATTCAGGATCTGGGCGCCGCCACGATCGAGCGGATCAAGAGCTCTGGCGGCAAGGCGGTCTTTGTTCCTGGTGATGTTTCCGATGCGAGCGTCTGCGAGCGGATGGTCAAGACTGCGGTTGATACCTTCGGGCGTCTTGATCTGGCACTCAACAATGCCGGCGTCATGGATGGCGTATTCTCGGGGGATACCCCTGACTATGCCAAACAGCGTGAGCTGATTTTCGCACCTGTTCATGAAGCAAGCGACGCGTACTGGGATAACGTGCTTCGCGTCAATGCGACGGGCGTGTTCCGATCCATGCGCGCCGAACTCAAGCAGATGGTAGCCCAAGGCGCGGGCGGCGCCATCGTAAATGTCGGTTCCATTGCGGGCATGACCGGGCTTGCCGGAAACCCCGCCTATGTCGCGAGCAAGCATGCCGTCAATGGACTGACCAAGAATGCCGCCGTTGATTATGCGCCCTATGGCATTCGCATCAACTCGGTCAATATGGCTGCAACCGATACGCCGATGGTTGCGCGCGCCGGCGTTCTTGTCATGGAAGCCGCAAAGGCGTCTGCCGGCCCCGGAATGGGGCGTGTCAAGATCGACAGCTTGCTCTCATATGCCGATTCGAAAAAGCGTCCTGCGACGGTCGCCGAGCAGGTCTCAATGATGCTCTTCCTGCTATCCGGAGAGGCCTCCAACTTCACGGGAGGCATCTATGCCACGGATGGCGGGTGGACAGCATATTGATCGGGAGAACTGCCCTGGCTCAACCCCGATCACGCCCGCAAGGCATTTACGGAAAATGCGGTGGCCTGCACCGGCTTCGGCCGCCGCAGCCCCAGAGCATTTTCAAGCGGAGCATGTCCTTGCGAAGGCGGGGATGGGAACCGGTTCGCGCCAGGAAAATGCGATCAAGATAAAGAGAGAAGCATATTCCGATCTGATCGAATGAGATCGGATGCTCCAGGGTCAGGCGAGAAGGCGCTTTTCGATGATGCAATGGATGCCCTTCGAGCCATTCACGGTCTGGGTAACGCGAAGGTCGGCGGCAAGCGAGCAGAGGGTATAGGCATCCTCGCGGGAGAGCCCGCGCTTTTCGCCAAGCAGCACGATCATGTCACGAAGCGCCATCTCGGCGCAGCGGTCGAGATCGGGGTCCATACCCATGGTGATGTGATGCGTCGGCGTTTCGGCACGGGGGTAGCCGAAATTCAGGTCCTTCCGCAGGGTGAAGCGGAAAGTGCCCTGGAGCGCGGTTTCAATCGCCGTCACGCAGACCTCGCCATCGCCCTGCGCGCCGTGGCCATCGCCGCAGGAGAAGCGCCCGCCCGCGACGAAACACGGGAGGTAGATCGTCGCGCCGGCCATCAGCTCCTTGTTGTCGAGATTGCCGCCGAAAGCGCGCGGCACGAGCGAGGTCACGCGCCCCCAGGCTGGCGGCGGGGCCGTGCCCATCACGCCGAAAAACGGCTTCAGTTCCAAGTTGATGCCGAAGGGGAGTTTTGCCATGCGCGCATGGAGATCCATCGGAATGTGCAGGATGCGCGTCTCGTGGAAATCCGATTGCAAGGTGCCCGCAAGCGGCCGGATGACATTGTAGCCCCAGTTGGTGCGCGGGGTGACCTCCAGGATATCGACCTGAAGCACATCGCCCGGTTCCGCCCCTTCCACCGCCACCGGGCCGGTGAGGATGTGGCCGGGAAGCTGCTTCGGCGCGCGGGCATGGATATCGGCGATTTCGGGCAGCACGTCGAGGCCCGTGCCCGGCTCAGGCTGCATCTCCGGCGGGCCGGTCACGGTGTCGATCGTCACCGTGTCGGCGCTCGCGACCGTCAGAACCGGCGGCAAGGCGGCATCGAAGAAGCCCCAGTGGCAGGTCTCGGCGCTCGCCTTGAGGTGATGATGGGGCATGGTTCTCTCCCAGGGTCAGGATCGCGGATCGGTTCGCGGTGGTTGCGCCTCATCATGTCAGGTGTGCCGAACACAACGAGACCCGCGCCAAGCACGTTAACCGGATCGGGGATTTCTCCAAAGACGAGAAAGCCCGCGAACGTGGCGAGAAGCGTCGGCATGAAAGCGGGCGGCGCCCGGTTCGACCAGCGCCAGGTCGCCTCGCCGGTCAGCGTCGCGTATTCTGCAGGAAGGCCGCGAGGCGCGGGCTTTTCGGCTGCGCGAACAACTCCGCCGGGTGGCCGTCCTCTTCGATCAGCCCCTGATGGAGGAAGACCGCGCGGTTCGAGACATCCCGCGCGAAGCTCATTTCATGCGTGACGACGATCATGGTGCGGCCTTCCTCCGCGAGGCCGCGCATGACGCGCAGCACCTCGCCCACGAGTTCCGGGTCGAGTGCCGAGGTCGGCTCGTCGAAGAGCATCACCTTCGGCTCGATGGCGAGAGCGCGGGCGATCGCCACGCGCTGCTGCTCGCCTCCGGAGAGAAAGGCCGGATAGGCATCCTTGCGATGCGCCACGCCCACGCGCTCGAGATAATGCTCCGCGCGGGCCACTGCCTCGGCGCGCGACAGGCCCTGCACCTGGATCGGCGCCTCGATGACATTTTCGAGCGCGGTCATATGCGCCCAGAGATTGAATTGTTGGAACACCATTGCCACACCGCTCCGCAGGCGCCGAAGCTGGGCGGCATCGGCTGCCTCGAGGTCGCCATCGCGGCCGGGAACAAGGCGCAGCTTTTCGCCTGCAAATTCGATCTCGCCGGCCGTTGGCCGTTCGAGCAGGTTGAGGCAGCGCAGGAACGTGCTCTTGCCGGAGCCCGAGGCGCCGATCATCGAGATCACATCGCCGAGCCTGGCCTCGATGGTGAGGCCCTTGAGCACCTCGACAGCACCGAAGCGCT
This sequence comes from Methylobacterium sp., assembly GCA_020252645.1. Lineage (GTDB taxonomy): Bacteria > Pseudomonadota > Alphaproteobacteria > Rhizobiales > Beijerinckiaceae > Rhabdaerophilum. Next base: position 268,131 of record JADCCN010000002.1, read on the forward strand.
TGCGGATTCCGTGGGCGGAAAGAGCTGTGGCAGCCGGCCGGGCAGAAACGACAGACGACATCATGGGCTCAACAGCTTTCCGGTACGAAAGGGAACTTTGCCGGCAATCTTGCCAAGGCGCTTGCCGGCATGGGCGAAGCGGTCGCCCGCGCGGGCGAAGAGGCGCCCCTCGGTGGTGGCGCGCACCGGCACGACATCGCCGCCCGTCGGATCGATGATCTCGACCACGATATCGCCCGTGCGAATCCAGTCCCCCACCTGCCGGTGATAGACGATGAGGCCGGAGACCGGCGCAAGGAGCGCTTCCGTGCCTTCGAGCGGGGTAGGCTCGCAGAGCGCCGGCGGCAGAGCCTGCGCTTCCTGCGCGAGGTGTCCGCGCGCCGCGAGGAACCCTATGATCGCCTCGGCGTCGGAAGCCGCGAGCGAATGGCCGACATCGGCCTCGCCTCGCAGTTCCACGGTGCAGGCGATGGATGCCTCGGGGATGGGTGCATTCGGGAAATGGCGGGCAAGATCCACCCAGAGGCGGGAGATTGCCTCGTCGAAGGGATAATCGCCGGATTCCGTGCTCGTCAGCACGGCCCGCGCTCCGAGCAGCCGCGAGAGCGGCGCAAAGGCCTCGACCTGCGAGGGGAGCGTGTAGAGATGCATCTCCGCCTCGCCATCGCAATGCAGATCGAGCACCGTATCCGCGTCGATCGCCAGCGAGAGAAGCTTGCGCTTGAGGTGTTCGGCCGGGCGGATGCAGACAACCTCGGCGATCGCGACATGCAGGGCGGCGCGGATCAGCGCCCGGTTCTGCTGGCCATCATTGGTCAGCCCGCGCTCCACGCGCTCGGCCACCGCCTCCAGAAGATAGGGGAAGTTGCGGTTGAAATTCACGCCATCGCCCAGGGCGAAGCGGCCTTGATGGCTGCCCAGAAGGTGCTGCGCGAAGCCCAGCGGGTTGGCCGCCGGCACAAGTATGATCTCGCCTCGGATGGTGCCTTCGGCTTCGAGCGCCGCCAGTCTCTCGCGCAGGTGATGCGCGGCGAGCAGGCCAGGCGCCTCGTTTGCGTGCAGGCCGGCCTGGATATAGGCCTTCGGGCCCGATCCGGCCTCGCCGTAATGGAGGGCGCTAAGCTCCACGCGCGTACCGGGCGTATTGCCCTGGATGGCGATGCATTCGGTGCGCATGTCAGGCCACTCCGGCGGCGGTTGGTCGCAGATGCCGGAGATACCGGCGCTCGACGAGCTTGAAGAGCCCCGCCAGGCTGAAGGTGAGAACGAAGTAGATCAGGGCCGCCACGCCGAAGGATTCCGTTGCCGAAAGGTGGTTGTAATAGACATCCCGCGCGACACGGGTGATCTCGACCAGCGTCACCGTGCTGGCAATCGCGGTCGCGTGCATCATCATCACGACCTCGTTGCCGTATTGCGGCAAGGCGCGTCGCAGCGCGCCCGGCAGCAGGATCCGCCGGTAGATCGCGCCTTCGGTCATGCCGAGGCTGCGCGCGGCTTCGAGTTCGCCGGCCGGGGTGGCACGCAGCGCGCCGGCAAAAATCTCGGTCGTGTAAGCGGTGGTGTTCAGCGTGAAGACCAGCCAGGCACAGAACCACGGGTTCTTGAACGCGACCCAGGCGAAGCTCTCGCGGAAGGCTTCGAATTGCGCAAGCCCATGATAAACCATGAACATCTGCACCAGAAGCGGCGTGCCGCGCATGACATAGGTGAAGAGCCAGACGGGACCCGAGATCAAGCGATGCGGCGAAACGCGTGCCACCGCCAGCGGCACGGAGAGGACGAAGCCGCTCGCGCAGGCGATCACCAGCAGCAGCAGCGTGACCTGCAGGCCCTTCAGGAACTGGGGCCAGGTTTCAGCGATGATGCTCCAGTCGATCATCGAAAATCGACCTTTCGCACACCATGGGAATAGCGCCGCTCGAGATAGCCCAGGGCGAGGATCGAGATCGTCGTCAGCGCGAGATAGATCAGCGCGATCGTCGCATAGAAGGTGAAAGGCTTTCGGGTCGCCGCTGCCGCGAGGTTCGCGCGATGCACCATGTCATCAAGGCCGATGATGGAGACGAGCGCGCTGGCCTTGAGCATCACCAGCCAGGAATTCGTGAAGCCCGGCAGGGCGTGGCGCACCATCTGCGGCAGCGTGATGCGGCGCAGAACCTGCCCGCGCGTCATGCCGAAAGCCTGAGCTGCCTCGATCTGTCCCAGTGGAATGGCGAGGATCGCGCCGCGGAAGGTTTCCGTGAGGAAGGCGCCGAAGATGAAGCCCATCACCAGCGTGCCGGCGGCGAAGGGGTTGATGTCGATATAGCCCCAGCCCATGCGCTCCACGAGGGAGTTGAGCGCGATCTGTCCGCCATAGAAGAGCAGCAGCATCAGGACGAGTTCCGGCACGCCGCGAATGAGCGTGGTGTAGGTCTGCGCCATGCCACGCGCGAGGGGAGAATCGGAAAGCTTCGCAGCCGCGCCGATGATGCCGAAGAGGCAGGCGATGGCGAGCGAGGTGGCGGCGACGCTCAGGGTCGAGCCCAGCCCACCGAGGATCGCGGGGAGATAACCGTGCAGCATGGCGCCGGGCCCGGATGCGAGGAACGGAAAAGCCCGGCGCTTGCAGCCCGCGCCGGGCCGGGGGAGAGGCGATCAGGCACCGCCGGAAATGTCGAAGTCGAAATATTTGTCCGCGAGCTTCTTGTAGGTGCCGTTTGCGCGGATGGCCTTCAGCGCCGCATTCAGGCGATCACGCAGGGCTGCGTCATCCTTGCGGATCGCAATGCCGACGCCACCGCCGGTCGCGCCGACCTGCACCGGAGCACCAACCTGCTGGAAGTTCGCGCCTTCCGGCTTCTTCAGAAATGCCTCGCCCGAAACGACGGATGAACCGAAGCCGATATCGCCACGACCGGCGGCGAGTTCGAGATAGACCTCGGTCTCCTTGGCGACGAGCAGCACTTCGCTGTCCTTGAAATTGTCCTGCACGAATTTCGCGCGCGGCGAATTGCGCAGCACGATGATCTTCTTGCCTTTCAGCGAAGCCGGAGTTGCCTCGCTGAAGGCGCCCTTCCTGGCCACCCAGCGCGACGGCACGTCATAATAGGCGTCGGTGAAATCCACCGCCTTCCTGCGCTCCTCGGTGATGGTCATCGAGGCGACGATCATGTCGAATTTCCTGGCATTCAGCGCCGGGATCATGCCGTCCCATTCCTGCTGCACGAGCGTGCAGGGGACCTTCATCTCGGCGCAGAGCGCATTGGCGATGTCGATATCGAAACCCGAGAGCTTTCCATCCGGCGCAATCTGCGAGAAGGGCGGATAATTCCCCTCAACACCCACGCGCAGGGCATTTTGAGCAAAGGCGGGGGTCATGAGACCCAATGCGATGGCCGCAGCCGAAACAAACCTGCGCATATCAACGATCCTTCCCTTTTGATTGACGCCGGATCATGCAAGCATGAACAACTGTTTTCAAAAGTGCAAGAGATGAAAAAAATGCCATCACCGAAAGCGCGTCCGCTGGCCTCCTTCACCGGCACGGCTTTGGGCAGGAGGGTCGAGCATCTGCACCGCAACGGCTCGGCCTCGCAGAGGCAACTGGCTGATTTCATCCTGCGGAATCCGATCCGCGTCTCCGCCATGACGATCGAGGATCTCGCCCGCGCCACGGGCATTTCGGCACCAACGATCAGCCGTTTCGCGCGCGAATTGGGTTTCGGGGGCTTTGGCGAGATGCGAAACGGGGTCGCCGGTCTCGTGCAGATCCTGATGGATCCGGTGGCGAAGCTGCGCGAACAGATGCAGGTCGAGCCGGGAGGCGGCCGCAGCCTCGAACTGCTCGCGCTTGCGGCCCGACAGGTCGAACGGGTGGATGCATCCGCCAGCGCTGCGACAATCGAACATGTCGCGCAAGGCCTGCGCCGGGCCCGGCATGTGCACGTGATGGGGTTCGGGCTCTCGGCTCATGTCTCGGCCCTGCTGGTGCTCGGTCTGCAGCCCTTCCTCGCCTCGGTGACGGCCGTGGTGGAATATGGCGGAACGGAAGTCGCCGCCGGCCGCCTCATGACCATCGGGCCGGAAGACCTGCTCATCGCGATCACTTTCCCGCGCTATGCCAGCGACGTGGTGAGGCTCGCCCATTACGCGAAGGATCGCGGTGCGGGGATCGTCGCGCTCACGGACAGCCCGGCCTCGCCGCTGATGCCCATCGCGGATGAGGTGCTGCTCGCGCCTTCCGAGCATCCGGTGCTGTCGTGCAGCATGGTAGCGGCGATTTCGCTCGCGGAAACACTGGTGGCCGCCGTCATGCTCTCCGATCCGGAGAATGTGGAGAAGGCCGCGCGCCTCACCCAGGCGATCGGCAGCTATCTCCTGAAGGATGGCTGACGCCCTTCACGAAAAAACCACGCCTCCCCGGCACGAGATGCCGAGCGCTCAACTGCCCTGATAGCCGAACTGGCGGGGCAGCCAGAGCACCGTTTCGGGGAAGAGGATCATCACCAGCAGCGTGGCGATGAGAGCCGCGACCCATGGCCAGATGGCGTCGATGATCGTCTTCAGCGGAATGCCCGTGATGGCATTCAGCACGAAGAGCACCACGCCATAGGGGGGCGTGATGAGCCCGATCATGCAATTGACAACCGCCACCACGCCGAAATGCACGAAATCGATGCCGAGCGCTTTCACGGTGGGCAGGAAGACCGGAAGGATCACGAGAATGATCGTCGCGGCATCGAGGAAACAGCCGAGAACCAGGAACAGCACGTTGAGCATCAGCATGAAAGCGAGCGGCGAAATCTCGACGCCCCTCATCAGCTCCGACACTTGCGCCGGAATGTTCTCGCTCGCGACGATGTAGTTGAAGATCAGCGCCGAGCCGATGATAAGGCCGACGGAGGCGCTGGAACGCACGCTGTCATGCATCACCGCGCGCATGGTCGCGAAATTCAGCGCCCGGTAGAACAGGGCCGCGACAAGAAATGCATAGGCCGCCGCGATCGCCGCCGCCTCGGTGGGAGTGGTGGCACCACCATAAATTCCGCCCAGCAGGATGATCGGCATCAGCAGCGCCGGGAAGGCCCGGAAGGTGATCCGGGGAATTTCCCGCAAGGGCACAGGCTCTTCGAGCGGCACGTTCAGCCGATGCGCCATGTAGGAATTCAGCGCCATCATCACCGCCGTCATCATCAGGCCGGGGATGACGCCACCGAGGAAGAGATAGCCGATCGAGGCATCCGAGACGATGGAATAGAGCACCATCGGGATCGAGGGCGGGATGATCGGGCCGATCACCGAGGTCGCCGCCGTGATCGCCGCCGCATAGCCCAGGGGGTAGCGGTTGTCCTTGATCATCATGGCGATCTGCATCTTGCCGGTGCCGACGATATCGGCGACCGCCGAGCCGGACATGCCCGCGAAGATGAGGCTCAGCACCACATTCACGTGGCCGAGGCCACCGCGCAGGCGCCCGACCAGCGCAAGGCAGAAGGCGGTGAGGCGATCCGAGATCGAGCCGGCATTCATGAAGTTCGCGGCCACGATGAAAAGCGGGATTGCGAGGATCACGAAGCTGTCATAGAGGCCCTGGATGATCTGCTCCGCGGCAAGACCCAGATCCTGCCCCTTCACCGCGAGATAGACGATGGCCGAGATGATCATCGCATAGGGGATCGGCGCGCCGATCGTCGCGAGCAGGATCAGGACGGAAAGGCAGCTGAGAAGCGGGAAGCTCATTGAACGTGATGCCCGTCCTGCGCCTCACGGCCATCAAGCACATTGGGATCTGCCCCGCGCATGAGCAGGGAAGCGCGCCAGAAATAGCGCAGCACCATCATCACCGCGAAAACGCCGTAGATCGAGAATACGATATCGAGGCGGATGCCCAGAACCGCGCTGCGCTTGATCTGGTAGAAATCGATGTAGCTCCAGGTCGCGGGCAGGGCCGCGAGGAAGCCCCCGCCGATCGCAACGGCCGATATGATCGCGAAAATCCGGCGCGTGCGGGCGCGCACGGAATCGTAGAGGATGTCAAAGCGGACATGGTCCTTCTCGGTCAGCACGAAGGCGCCACCCCAGAAGACCAGCCAGAGCCAGAGCGTGAGGCATGCTTCCAGTGTCCAGGAGACGGGCGCGTTGAAGATGTAGCGTGCGACGATCTGGATGAGGAAGACCACGAAAACCCCGCCCAGCATGAGGGCCGCGATATCCATCGCGGCCGTCCGGGCGAATTTCACCAGTCGGGACATCCTGGCCCCCCAAGAAAGGCGGTTGGCCGGCCGAAGCCGGCCTCCCGTTGTCACTTCACGGCATTGATCTTGTCGATCATGCCTGCCGGCCAGTCCTTCGCGAACTTGGAAGCGAGATAATCGGCCTGCACCTTCTTGCGGAAGGCGTCGAGATCCGGCGTATAGACCTTGAGACCCCGCTCCTTGAAGAAGCTCTCGAGTTCGGATTCGAGCGCGAGCTGCTTCTTGCGGCCGCTTTCGGCAGCATCATCCGCCGCCTTCTGGACAATGGCCTGCTGGGCCGGGGTGAAGCGATCCCAGACACGCTTTGAAAGCGCGATGTAGTTCTGGTCCACGAGGTGGCTCGTGAGCACGATCTGCTTCGTCACCTCGAAGAACTTGGAATCGCGCACGGTCGGCAGCGGGTTGTCCTGCCCATCCACCGCGCCGCTCTGCAACGCCGTGTAGATTTCGGTGAAGGCCAGCGGAACCGGGTTCGCACCGAGCGCCTGGCCGAGGAAGAGCCAGGCTTCCGTATTCGGCATGCGCAGCTTGATGCCGGCCATGTCGGCCGGGGTTTTGATCTCCTTGTCGGTGCGCAGGTTCACCTGGCGGCGCCCGAGATACATGACCGAGAGAAGTTTCACGCCGAGACGATCCTCGGTGGTTTTCTTGAGGTCGTTCATGAGGGGGTCGGCGAAGACCTTCTTCTGGTGGTCGGCATCGCGCAGCAGGTAGCCGGCGGTGAAAATCGACCAGCCGGGGATCAAAGTCGCCAGTTCCTGCGGCGAGGTGATCGACATTTCGAGGTTGCCGCGGGCAATCGCCTCAAGCTCGGTGCCCTGCTTGAAGAGCGTGGCGTTCCAGTGCGGCTGCAGCGTCGCGAAATCCTTCACGGCGGGGCCGAAGATTTCGGTCATCGCCACGGCGCGCTGGTCCGTCGGTGTCATGGGTGCCGAAAGGCGCAGGGTCACGCCTTGTGCCAGTGCCGGCGTCATGCCGGTGCCGAAGGCGGCGCCGGCCGCGCCGGCCAGCGCGGCATTCCGCAACAGGGTGCGGCGATCGAGTTTCATCGTCATGCGTTCCTCCCGGTTCGAATTCTTGAAGGCCGCTCTCGCCGGCGGCTCGCCCTTATCCTGACAGCCCGGCCTTGAAGCGCAAGGCCTGCCTTGGGATGATCAGAATTGTACGATGTGGTTAGTTTGTCAAATGTCCATTGTCATTCTGCGACGGAACGGCGCGCAGCCGCATCGGGACGGCGCGCGAGATCCGGCAGGAGCGCGATTCCATGCCCGGGCCTGGTGAAATCGACCGTCACTTTCCCGTCCTTGACGATCGGCAACCCGGTCGCGAGTTCGTTGTACCAGCCCGTATAGAAGGCGCGCACGCTTTCCTGGATGAGCGCATTGCGCGCATGAAGCGAGAAATGGCAGGAGGCCGCATAGACCACCGGGCCCGTGCAATCATGCGGCGCGACCGGCGTATGCCACGCCTCGGCCATGCCGGCGATCTTCCTCGCCTCCGAAACACCGCCACACCAGGAGAGATCGAGCATCACCACCCCCGCCGCCCCCGTCTCGAGGTATTCCCGGAAGGCGTGGGTGTAGGACAAGGTCTCCGAGGCGCAGACCCACGCCTTGGAATGGGCGGCATATTCGCCAAGGTCGCGGATATTGTCGAGCCGGAACGGGTCTTCGTGCCAGTAGGTGTCGAATTCCGCAAGGCGCTCCGCGAGCTTCTTGGCCATCGGCAAGGACCAGAGCGAGTGGAATTCCACCATGATGTCCATCCGGTCGCCCACGGCGTTGCGGATGAGGCGGAAGGGTTCCAGCGCGCGGTTCAGCTCCTCTGCGGTGATGTCCCACCCGCCGGTGCGCTCGGCCGCGATGTCGAAGGGCCAGATCTTCATGCCGGTGATGCCCTGCTCGAGCAGGGAATGCGCGAGCTCATCTGCCCGGTTCAGGAAGGCGTCGAGATCCTCGTAGGGCCCGCCCTGCGCGCCGACATGCCAGTTCGCCACGGATTGGGCGCGCGCATCACGGATGTATTTGTAGCCCGCACAGGTGTTGTAGACGCGGATGGAATCGCGGCTGCGCCCGCCGAGCATGTCGCAGAGCGGCTTGCCATGCGCCTTGCCGAAAAGGTCCCACAAAGCAATGTCGATCGCGGAATTGCCGCGCGTCTCGGCACCGGCCGAGCGCCAGCCGAGATAATAGCCGGCGAGCTCCGCATTGATGCGCTCGATCTGGAGGGGGTCCTTGCCGAGGATCTTCGGCGCGACCGTCTCATGCAGATAGGCCTCGACGGCCTTGGGCCCGAGAAAGGTCTCGCCGAGGCCGACCAGCCCCTCATCGGTGTGCAGCAGCACGAAGATGATGTTGCCGAACTCCTCGATGCGCAAAGTTTCGAGCGCGGTGATCTTCATGAATTCAATCCGAGAGCGGGCGTGAGAAATGGCGGAAGGCATCCGCCGAGGGTTCGCTGGAGGCGCCGGGCTGCTGCGGCTTGAGGAAATGCCCGTCTTTCACTTCAGCGGGTTCGAGGAAGGCATCCTTGATCCAGGGGATATATTCGAGAACCGGCACCGCCTCATGCCAGTAGGCGAGGTGCACATGCACCTGGCTCATCTCGCCGGCATGCGGGGCGACCGGCAGGCGATGCGCGAGGGCGAGATCGGCGACCTGAATGGTCTCCGTGATGCCGGCGAGGCGTGTCACATCCGGCTGCACCCAATGCAGCGCGCCGGCCTGCACGAAGGCGCGGAAGGCATCGAGCGTGTAGAGCTGCTCACCCAAGGCCACGGGAATGGAGGTGGCACGCGCGAGTTCCGCATGGGAGCCGACATCATCATACCAGAGCGGCTCCTCGAACCAGAAGATATCGAGCGGCTCTGCCTTGGCGCAGAAACGCTTGCAGGCGGGCAGGTCCCATTTGCCATTGCCGTCGATGGCCAGCGTGATGTTCGGGCCGATGGCCGCGCGGATCGCTTCGAGCCGGGCAATATCCGCCATCGGATCGGCATGGCCGACCTTCACCTTGATGCGCTTGAAGCCATCGACCTCGATGGCGCGCTTCGCGCCATCGATGATGGTCGGAACGCTGAGCGAGAGCCAGCCGATATCGGTGTTGTAGGCTTCGAGCCGGGGCTTGCTCGCCCCGCCGAGCAGGTGCCAGAGCGGTTGGCCCGCCTTCTTGGCCTTGAGATCCCAGAGCGCGACATCCACCGCTGCCAGCGCGAGATGCGTGATTCCCGCGCGCCCCACCCATTGCAGAGGCGGATAGCGCAGCAACTTCAGCCAAAGCCGGGAGATTTCGCTCGCATCCTCGCCGATGAGCAGCGGCGCATAGCAATCGCGGATGCAGGATGTGATGAGCCGATCGGACGACAGATGGGCATGGGTGCCGGCATAGCCGAAGCCCGAAAGGCCATCCTCGGTCTTGATGCGGCAGCCGACCACGCCCCAATGGCTGACCTGATGGGTCGAATCACAGATCGAGCCCCCGGTCACCGGAATATGGAGGATGAACGGTTCGACGGAATGAATGCGCATGAATCGCCCCCTTTTTGAAGGGAAGCCCCGCGCACTCATGCGCGGAGCCCCGTTTTCTGCAGGCTGGAGGATAGCCTCAGTTGGTGCCGCGGATCTTGGCGAGCGCCGCGTTCATCCTGTCCACGGTCTCGGCACCCACCACGGGCTTCGCACGCTCGTAAACCGGCTTCACGGCTTCACGCATGCGGGCCTGCTGCTCCGGCGCGATCAGGTTGATGCGCATGCCCTGCTTCTGCAGATTGGCGAGCGATTGCTCTCCCAGCGCGCGCGAGATCTTGCGCTGCTCCTGCTGGCCATCGGCGGCGCAGTCGAAGAGCGCCTTCTGCTCCTCGCCCGAGAGGCGATCGAACAGCGTCTTCGAATAGAGCACCATAAAGGGCGTATAGGCATGGCGCGTGACCGAGAGGTAGCGCTGAACCTCGTAGAATTTCGAGGTATCGATGGTGACAAACGGGTTTTCCTGCCCATCGATCGCCTTGGTTTCCAGTGCCGCGAACACCTCCTGGAAGGCCATGGGGATGGCGTTCGCGCCCACGGTCTTGAAGGTGTCGAGGAAGATGTTGTTCTGCATCACGCGAACCTTGAGGCCCGAGAAATCCTCGGGCTTCTCGACCGGCTTCTTCGAGTTGGTGAGGTTGCGGAAGCCGTTCTCCCAATAGGAGAGGTTCACAAGGCCCACGCCCGGCATCTTGTCGGAAATATACTTGCCGAGTTCGCCGTCGAGAATGCCATCGGCTTCCTTTTCATTGGCGAAGAGGAATGGCAGGTCGAACACGCCGAGATCGGGCAGGATGCCGATCAGCGGCGAGGTCGAGGTCACCACCATTTCCTGCGTGCCCGAGCGCAGGGCCTGCGTCGCCTGCAGGTCACCGCCCAGTGCACCGCCCCAGAAGGCCTGCAGCTTCATCTTGCCGCCGGACTTCCTGGCCAGGCACTCGGTCATCACCTTGATGCCGTTGCCGACCGGGTGCTCCGCATTCACGCCGTTCGAGACACGGATGGTCCGTTCGGCGAACTGAGCCTGGGCGGCACCCGTCATCAGGGCGAGCGCCCCGACCGCCGCAAGGAGTGTCTTCTTGATCATGGTCGTCCTCCCTTGAATTCGCGGATCTTCGAGCCCGCGGGTTAGTAGCCCAGCAACATCTGGACAAATTGCGTGAAGTCGATGCGCCCCTGCAGAAGCCGGAAGGGCGCCATCACAAGCGGCGGCCAGAGCACGAGCAGGAACAGCACGATGCTCTGCGCGATCAGGAACGGGTTGATCCCGCGGATGACATCCGTCATCGAGACCCTGGCCACGCTGGCCACCACGTTGAGCACGATGCCGACCGGCGGCGTGATCAGCCCGATCGCGTTGTTCATGATGAAGAGCACACCGAAATAGATCGGATCAATACCCGCCTGCTTCACGATCGGCATCAGCACCGGCGTGAGGATCAGCACGGTGGGCGCGAAATCGAGCGCCGTGCCCACCACCAGCACCAGCACCATCAGGATGATGAGCAGGAGCGTCTTGTTATCGGTGAAGGCCTCGAGGAACTTGCCGATCTCGCCGGGAATGTTTGCCGCCGTGATGAGCCAGGAGGAGATCAGCGCCGCGGCCACAAGGAACATGATGATGCTGGTCATCTTCGCCGCGGCCAGGAACAGCCCGTAGAGCTGGCTGGGCTTCAATTCCTTGTAAACGAACATGCCAACGAACAGCGCGTAGACGGTTGCCACCACGGCCGCCTCGGTCGGCGTTGCGAAGCCGAAGCGTATCGAGCCGAGGATGAAGACCGGCATGGCCAGAGCCCAGGCGCCGTCCCTCGTCGCCTGCCAGCGCTCGCCCCAGCTGCGCCTGGGATAGGCCTTGAGCGTCTCCTTGCGGGCCGTCCACCACCAGGCAAAGACGAGGCTCACGCCCATCAGGATGCCGGGGAACACGCCCGCAAGAAAGAGCTGGGGGATCGACACATTCGCCGCGACGCCGAAGATCACGAAGCCGATCGAAGGCGGAATGACCGGCGCGATGATGCCGCCCGAGGCGATGAGCCCGGCCGAGCGCGGCACGTTGTAGCCCGCATCGCGCATCATCGGGATGAGGATCGCGGCCAGCGCCGCCGTATCCGCCGCGGCCGAGCCCGAAAGCGAGGCCATGATGACGGCCGCGATGATCGCCACATAGCCGAGGCCGCCATGGCGATGACCGATCAGCGCCAGCGCGAAATTCACGATGCGCTTCGAAAGGCCGCCGGCATTCATCAGCTCGCCGGCCAGCATGAAGAAGGGAATCGCGAGCAGGATGAAGCTGTCCGAGCCGTCGAGCATCTTCTGCGCGATCACCTGCGCATCGAAGGCCGGATAGATGCCTATGGCGACCATCCAGCCCATCAGGGCCACGCCGCAGACCATCAGCGCGAAGGCGCAGGGCATGCCGAGCGCCATGGCTCCGCAAAGCGAGATGAGGAAGACGAGAACGGTCATTCGAGGCGGCCCTTGATGGAATGGGCGGCAGCTTCGTCACTCATTTCGCCGGCAAAATGTTCGAGTTCGCCCGGCTTGAGTCGGCCGGTCAGAGCGCGGATGAGACGCGCCGCGACCATCGCGCCGATACCGATGGAGGTAAAGAGCCCGACACCGAATACCCAGAGCATGTTGATGCCGGTGACCGGCGCGATGTTGGTATAGTTCAGCGGCGCCTGCTTCCAGCTGCCCCAGAAGAACAGCACGCAGCAGCCCAGCACCAGAATGTCGCTCAGGACCATGCAGACCCAGCGCCCGCGCGGGCCCAGCACCCGCACCAGCGCATCGACGCCCAGATGCGCATGCTCGCGCATCACCACCACCGCGCCGATGAAAGTGAGCCAGACGAAGAAGAACCGGCTCATTTCCTCCGAGAAGGTGAGGCCGCTATCCGCGAACCAGCGCAGCATCACATTGCCGAAGACCATCACGACCATGCCGGCCAGCAGGAAGACGAGAAGGGCCTCCAGAGCCCGGAAAAACAGCTTTTCGAGCCGAATCATGCGCGTAACCCCACTACAAAGGTCGGGTCAACCGGGCCGCCCCGGTCGATATCCTCGCGCGCCCCGAGGATGAGACGCCGCATCGAAAGCCGGCCCCCCTCCGGATCTCGGGCTGCGATGGCATCCGCCACGGCGCGGTGCAGCGGCAGCGAGGCCGCCGCGCCATCGCGATTGCGCACCGAAAGGCGGATCGACACCTTCAGGATCGCCGTGATGAGCGGGGAAAGCGCGGCGAAGAACTGGTTGTGGGCGGCCGCCAGAATACTCGTGTGGAAATCGATATCGGCCACGAAATAGCGGCCCCGCCCATCCACCGCCGCCGCCATTTCGACATAGGCAGCCTCGATGCGCGCGAGGTCCTCGGCTGTGGCGCGGCGCGCCGCGAATTCGCATCCCGCGGGCTCGAAGGTCAGGCGCAGGTCGATCATGTCGCGCAGGAGTGCGTCATCCACGCCGGCCGCGAAGCGCCAGTCGATCACATCGGGATCGTAGAGGTTCCAGCTCGATTTCGGCTGGACACGCGTGCCGACCCGTGGCCCCGTGGTGAGAAGCCCCTTCGCCACGAGCGTCTTCACGGCTTCGCGCACCACGGTGCGGCTCACGCCAAGCTCCGAGCAGAGAGCCGGCTCGATGGGCAGGGTGGTCCCGGGCGGATAGGTTCCGCCCGTGATCCATCCGGCAATCGCCGCCACGCAATCCGCGTGAATGCTGGTGACTTTTCGCATGTCAATGATCGTATGATACGATCTAAAAGCGCGTCAAGCCTGATTCATGGGCATGAAAGCGACTGTTCCCACCGGCTCTGGCCGGCAGAACGAAGAAATATCACGAATTCGTGAATTCGCTCAGGAAAGAATGCGAACCAGCCAGAGCGCCAGGGCCGGGAATGCGAGAACAAGGCCCAGTCGCAGGATATCCGCTGCGAGAAACGGCAGAACGCCACGATAGGTCACGACGAGCGGCACATCCTTCGCGATCTGATGGATCACGAACACATTGAGCCCGATGGGCGGGGCCGTGAGGCCGATCCCCACGACGATCAGCACGAGAATGCCGAACCAGATCGCCACATCATCCGGGAACATGCCGAAATCGAGCCCCTGGATGATGGGGAAGAACACGGGCAGCGTGAGCAGGATCATGGCGAGTTCGTCCATCACCGCGCCGAGCAGGATGTAGAAGGCGAGCATCGCGATCAGGACGAGATAGGGGGAATAGCCGAGCCCGCCAACCCATTCCGCAGCGACGGTCGGCAGGCGCGAGAGCGCGAGGAAGGCGCCGAAGACCTCCGCCCCGAGCAGGATGATGAAGATCATCCCGGAGGTCACGGCCATCTGCCGCAGGGCCTCGCGGATATCGGCGAGCGAGAGGCTGCGCTGCATCAGGCCCGCGACCAGCATCGCGATCGTGCCGACGGCCGCGCCCTCCGTGGGGGTGAAGACGCCGCCATAAATGCCGCCCACCACGATCAGCGCGATGGTGAGCGCCGGCACGATGGTGATTTCCGCAAAGGCAATCGTGAGCGCAATCAGCAGCCCCACCACGATCAGCGTGGCCGGGAGCGCGGCCGTGAGGCCGAAATAGAGCACGAGCCCGGCAAGCCCCGCGCCCAGGAGGCGCAGGAAGGCCGGGCGCCGCGCCGGTGGCAAGGCATCCCGCGCGGGCGCGGCCGGCGCGAGTTCCGGGTTCCGCCGCACCGTGATTGCGATGACGACACAGTAGAAGAAAGCCGCCAGCAGGCCGGGAATCAGCGCCGCCTGGAAAAGCTTTGCGATGTTCTGCTCGGTGGTGATCGCGTAGACCACGAGGATCACCGATGGCGGAATGAGGATACCCAAAGTGCCGCCCACGGCAATCGTGCCGGTCGCAAACCCGCCATCATAACGGCAGCGCCGCAGTTCCGGCAGGGCCGCACGGCCGAAGGTGGCAGTAGTCGCCACGGAGGAGCCGCAGATCGCGCCGAAGGCGGTGCAGGCACCGATCACGGCCATGGCGAGGCCACCCCGCCTTTGCCCGAAGCCGCGTTCGGCCGCCCTGAACAGCGCGCGCGCAATGCCGGCCCGCTCGGCCAGCGCCCCCATGAGGATGAAGAGCGGGATGACCGAAAGCGTGTAGTTCGAGAACTGGTGATAGGTGTTGGTCTTCATATAGGCAAGGAACGGCCCGATGCCGTTCAGCGCCGAATAGCCGATCCCGCCAACCACGAGCATCGACAGGCCGATCGGCATCCGCAGGGCCATCAGGGCCAGCATCGCGGCAAAGCCGGAAATCGCGATCTCAAGGCTGGTCACGCGCCTCTCCGCAGCAGGCGACCGGCCGAAACCAGCGCGGAGAGAACGAGAAGCACCGCAAGCACCGCGCAGAGGAAGATGGCCGGCCAGACCAGCAATTGCAGCTGCATGGTCGTCTCGCGGTTCTTCAGCGCCTCCATCGCTCCCGTGAAAAGCCCATGCGCCATGAGCATCCCGATGCCCGCATAGACGAGATCCCAGAGGGCATCGAGCAGGGCGCGCCCTCGCGCGGGCAAGCGGGTTGTCAGGCTGTCGACCATGATGTTCCCGCGCTGCACCTGGGTATAGGGCAGGCAGCAGAAGACCGCGAGCGCGGTCGCCATCTTCACGAACTCGAAATCACCCTCGATCGGGCTGGAGAAAAGCCAGCGGCCGAGCACGCTGACCGTGACGAGCAGCGCGACGCCCAGCGCCAGCACGCCCCCGCCGATCGCCACCCAGCCAATGGCGCGGTCCAGCACGGGCTGGGCCTGCCAGAGCGTTCCGGGCTCGGTCGGATCATCGGACATGGAAACGCTCGGCCATCGGGAAGCGGCGGCTTCAAAAGCAGAAAAGCCCGGCAGGCACAAGGGCTGCCGGGCCATGATCTTGTGTATCTGCAAAGATCATCAGGCTGTTTTCTCGTATTTTGCAATCAGCGACTTCACCTCCGCGATCAGGGCGGCGCCATCGATGTTCCTCGACTTCATCTGCTCGATCCAGGCCGCGTGAACCGGCTCGGTGGCCTTGATCCACCTGTCCTTTTCCTCTTCGGAGATGACGGTGATGGTGTTGCCGCGGCTGCGGACGACAGCGGAGACGGTCTTGGCCTCGCTGTCCCACATGTTGCCCGCCATGTCGGCGAAGACCATGCCGAGATTCTTGTCGAGGACCGCGCGAAGTTCGGCCGAAAGGCTGTCGTATTTCGCGCGGTTCATCGCGAGGAAGAAGGTCGCGGTGTAGAGCGTTGGCGAGCCCGGAATCTCGGTGTGGAAGCGGGTAAGCTCGTGCACTTTCACCGCCGGCACGACCTCCCACGGGATGACCGCGCCATCGATGACCTTCTGCGCCAGGCTCTCGGGCACCTGCGGAACCGGCATGCCGACCGAGGTCGCGCCCAGAGCCTTCAGCGCCTCGCCCGCGAGGCGGGTGGGGTTGCGCAGCTTCAGGCCTTTCAGGTCATCCATGGTGCGGACCTGCCTGTTGGCATGGATCACCCCGGCATCATGCGCCCAGAAGGCGAGAAGCTTCACTTCCCTGGTTTCCTCCATCAGGTGCTTGCCGGTGAATTCGTTGGCGGCGCGTGCATTCACGATGGCGCGGTTCGCGGCGATGAAAGGCAGCTCGAACACTTCCGTCCGCGGGAAGCGACCCGGCGTGTTGCCCGGCAGGGTCCAGACGATGTCGGCCACGCCGTCGCGCGCCTGGTCGAAGAGCTGGGGCGGCGTGCCGCCGAGTTGCATGCTGGGGAAGATGTCGATCTTCAGCTGACCCTG
The DNA here is from genome assembly GCA_020252645.1 of Methylobacterium sp. GTDB lineage: Bacteria > Pseudomonadota > Alphaproteobacteria > Rhizobiales > Beijerinckiaceae > Rhabdaerophilum. Next base: position 284,671 of record JADCCN010000002.1, read on the forward strand.
GCTGTCGGCTTCCACCTTCTTCGCCCATGGCGCCAGCAGCTTGCTGTGCGCATTCGACAGCGGCGGCAGAAAATGATGCATGCGCAAGGTGATGGCCTGCGCGCGGGCCGAAGTGACGATGGCCGGGCTGGCGATCAGGGTCGCCGCGCCGAGGCTGAAACCGCGCCGAGTGAGCTTCATGGACGATCCTCCCAAGTTCGGCCCTCTTCATCATTCGCTTTTCGGGGCCGGGTCGAGTGAGGTATAGGGCGTGGGAAAGCAACGCGCCAGTGCGTGCGGGCGAAGAACTTGCCTTGTGGCGAATGAGATGCGCGATGAATTGCAGGATTGCAAAGGTGGCTCGATGCGGCTTCATGGCTATTTCCGCTCGTCGGCAGCATTCCGGGTGCGAATCGCGCTCAATCTCAAGGGCTTGAGCGCCGAGCATGTGTTCCATCACCTGCGCCGCAACGAGCAGAACGCGCCGGAATTCCTCAATCTCAATCCGCAGGGCCTGGTGCCGGCCTTCGAGCTTGATGACGGAACCGTGCTCACGCAGTCGCTGGCTGTCATCGAGTGGCTCGACGAGACCTTCCCCGATCCGCCGCTGCGGCCGGGCAATGCAACCCGCCGGGCCCGTATTCTGGCCTTCGCGCTGGCCATTGCCTGCGACATCCACCCGGTGCAGAACCTGAAGGTGCTGAACCGGTTGCGCAGCCTGGGGCAGGATGATCCGGGCGTCGAGGCTTGGGCCGCCTGGGTCAATCGCGAGGGGCTCGCGGCCTGCGAAACGCTGGCGCGGGCGCAAGCCGGGCCGTTCGTCTTCGGCGATCGGCCGACCCTCGCGGATATCTGCCTCGTGCCGCAACTGGGCAATGCGCGGCGCTTCAAGGTGGATGTGAGCGCCTATCCGCGTCTGCTCGAGGCGGAGGCCGCCGCATTGGCGCTGCCGGCCTTCGCGCGTGCCGCGCCGCAGAACCAGCCGGATTTCGAAGCCTGAGGCGCCCCCTCGAGGCGCGAGACACCAATTGACAAGCCCCGGCGAGGGGAATCTCATGGCTGATCAGGGCGGTGATCGGGGGCCTTCGGCGGAAGGGCGTTGAGCCGCCTCCAACAACAGGGGAGACCATCTCATGCGGATGAACAGGCGGCTTGCAATGGCGGCCGGCGCGGCATTGTTCGCGACCACGGCAATCGGTTCGATCACTCCGTCCTTCGCGCAGACCCCGCGCGACACGGTGGTGATGGCAAAGCTGATCGACGACATCATCTCGCTCGATCCGGCGGAAGTGTTTGAATTCTCCGGCTCGGAAGTCACGGGCAACATTTATGACCGGCTCGTGAACTATGATGTGAACGACCCCTCCAGGATCATCGGCCAGCTCGCGGAAAGCTGGAGCGCCTCGGCCGACGGGATGACCTATACCTTCAAGCTCAGGCCCAACCTGAAATTCCATTCGGGCAACCCGATCACCTCGGCCGATGTGGTCTATTCCTTCCAGCGCGCGGTGACGCTGAACAAGTCGCCGGGCTTCATCATCACGCAGTTCGGCATCAACAAGGACAATGTGCTGGATGTCGTGAAGGCGGTGGACCCGCAGACGGTGACCATCACCGTCAACAAGCCCTACGCGACCTCGTTCTTCCTCAATTGCATGACCTCGGATGTCGCGGGGATTGTCGATTCCAAGCTCGTTCAGGCCAATGTGAAGGACAATGATTTCGGCAACGAGTGGATGAAGCGCAACTCGGCAGGCTCGGGTGCCTATATCCTGCGCGGCTGGCGCGCCAACGAGCAATATGCGCTCGAGGCCAACCCGAACTGGATCGGCGGCGCACCGAAAACCCGCCGCGTCATCGTGCGGCACGTGCCGGAACTCGCGTCCCAGCGCCTGCTGCTCGAGAAGGGTGATGTGGATTTCGCCCGCAACCTCCTGAAGGACCAGCTGACGCCGGTATCCCAGAACAAGGACCTGAAAATCGATCAGGGCGACAAGGGTTACATTCTCTATCTCGGCCTGAACACCAAGAACCCGAACCTCGCCAAGCCCGAGGTGCGCGAAGCCCTGAAATGGCTGACCGATTACGAGGCCATCGAGCGGAACATCACGCAGGGCACCTACGCCACGCATCAGAGCTTCCTGCCGAAGGGCTTCCTGGGGGCCATCTCCGACAAGCCCTACAGATATGATGTCGCGAAGGCCAAAGCCCTGCTCGAAAAGGCCGGGCTGAAGGATGGCTTCACGGTGACGATGGATGTGCGCAACGTGTCGCCCTTCACCGACATCGCGCAGGCGCTGCAGGCGCAATGGGCGGCGGCCGGCATCAAGCTGGAACTCCTGCCGGGCGAGGGCCGCGCGACGCTGACGAAGTATCGCGCCCGGACGCACGACATCTTCATCGGCCAGTGGGGCCCGGATTACCTCGACCCCCACACCAATGCCGAGACCTTCGCCATCAACGAGAGCAATGCGGATGATGCGCGCTCCAAGACGCTGGCGTGGCGCAATGCCTGGGACATCCCCGAGATGACCAAGAAGACGCTGGCCAACGTGCTCGAGCGCGACACCGAAAAGCGCAAGGCGGTCTACGAGGAACTCCAGCGCGAGCACCAGAAGACCTCGCCCTTCGTCATCATCTCGCAGCAGATCGAGGTGACGGCGTCGCGCAAGAACGTCACCGGCTTCCGCATCGGCCCCTCTTCCAGCGGCAACTACTACTGGAACATCGTGAAAGGCTGAGGCCAATCCGGAGCGGCATCCTTGCGATACCGCTCCGTTCTTGCGCGTAATTCATGGGGATCACCACGGTATGGCGAGCAAGCAGGCCCTGAGCCTCGCAGGAACGGTCGGGCGTGAACTCTCGACGGTCGCCATCACGCTTCTTGGCCTGCTCGCGGTCACCTTCTTCATCGCCCGCGTGATGCCGGTGGACCCGGTGCTGGCGGTGGTGGGGGATCGCGCTCCGGCGGATGTCTATGAACGGGCGCGCCTGGAATTGGGCCTCGACAAGCCGCTGATCGTGCAGTTCGGGATATACCTGCAGAAGGTGTTTTCGGGCGATTTCGGCAAATCCGTCCTCACCTCCAACCCGGTGATCGAGGATATCGGGCGCGTCTTTCCGGCAACGCTCGAACTCGCGACGCTTGGCACCCTGATCGGCATCACGCTCGGCATTCCGCTGGGTGTTCTGGCCGCGACGAAGCAGGGCCGCTGGCCGGATCATCTCGCCCGTTTCATCGGGCTCTTCGGCTATTCCGTGCCGATCTTCTGGCTGGGCCTGATGGGCCTGCTTCTCTTCTACGCAAAGCTTGGCTGGGTTTCGGGGCCCGGGCGGATCGGGGTCAGCTACCAGGATTTCATCGAGCCGATCACCGGCGTTCTGCTGCTGGATTGCGCGCTGCAGGGCGATTGGGAGGCCTTCCGCAACGCCGCCTCGCATCTCGTGCTGCCTTCGGCCTGCCTCGGGCTGTTCTCGACCGCCTATATCAGCCGCATGACGCGCTCCTTCATGATCCAGGAATTGCAGCAGCAATACATCATCACCGCGCGGGTGAAGGGCATGTCGGAAACGCGGGTGATCTGGCGGCATGGCCTCAGGAACGCCATGGTGCCGCTGCTGACCGTCATTGCGCTTTCCTATGTGAACCTGCTGGAAGGCTCGGTTCTCACCGAGACGGTCTTTGCCTGGCCGGGGCTCGGACGATACATCACCAATTCCTTGCTGAGCGCGGATATGAACGCGGTGCTGGGCGGCACCATTGTCGTCGGCGCGGTCTTTGTCGGCATCAACCTGCTGACAGACCTCCTGGCGCGCATCCTCGACCCGCGAGCGCGGTGAGGAGCGTGGCATGAGCGGCCTTTACGCCTATCTCACCTCCGAAGCGCCGGTCTCGCGCGGGCAGGCGCGGCTCGCGCAGGCCTATCGGCGCTGGCTCGCGCTGAAGGCCAATCCGCTGGCGCTGACCGGCCTTGCGATCGTGATCATCCTGCTGCTGGTCGCGGCGCTGGCGCCATGGATCGCGACGCATGATCCGCTCGCGCAGAACCTCGACCAGCGCCTGCTCGCGCCCTCGGCGAAAAACTGGTTCGGCACGGATTCCCTGGGGCGGGACATCTTCTCGCGCATCGTGCACGGCACACGCGTCACGCTCGTCATCGTGCTGCTGGTGGTGATCTCGGTGGGGCCGATCGGCCTGCTGATCGGCACGGTCGCCGGCTATTTCGGCGGCTGGACCGACCGCGTGCTGATGCGCATCACCGATATCTTCCTCGCCTTCCCGCGCCTGGTGCTGGCCTTGGCCTTCGTCGCGGTGCTCGGCCCGGGCATCGAGAATGCCTGCATCGCCATCGCGCTCACGGCCTGGCCTCCTTACGCGCGCGTCGCCCGCGCCGAGACGATGGTGGTCCGGAATTCCGATTACATCGCCGCCGTGCGGCTGCAGGGCGCCTCGAATACCCGCATCGTGCTCAAACACATCATGCCGGTCTGCATCCCCTCGCTCATCGTGCGCACCACGCTCGACATGGCGGGCATCATCCTCACGGCAGCCGGCCTCGGCTTCCTGGGCCTTGGCGCGCAGCCGCCCATGCCGGAATGGGGCGCGATGATTGCCAATGGCCGCGAATACATCTTCGACCAATGGTGGGTCGCGACCTTCCCCGGCCTCGCGATCTGCCTTGTGGCGCTGGGCTTCAATCTGCTGGGCGACGGCCTGCGCGACGTGCTGGATGCCCGCTGATGCATGCTGAAACACCTCTCCTCGCGGTCGAGAACCTGCGGGTGCGCTTTCATACGCCGACGCGCCTCGTGGAGGCCGTGCGCGGCCTCTCCTTCACGCTGGGGCGCGAGAAACTCGCGATCGTGGGCGAATCCGGCTCCGGCAAATCCATGACCGGCCGCGCGATCCTTGATCTCGTGCCCTGGCCGGGCGAGGTGACCGCCGACCGCATGGAATTTCGCGGGCAGGACATGATGAGCCTCGACAGGCATGGCCGTCGCGCCATCCGAGGCAAGCGCATCTCCATGGTGATGCAGGACCCGAAATTCTCGCTGAACCCGGTGATGACCGTGGGCCAGCAGATCGGCGAGGCCTATCGCGTGCATACGAAAGCGAGCCGCGCCGAGGCTCGCGAACGCGCGCTCGCCATGCTCGAAGCCGTTCAGATCCGCGAGCCCTCGCGCGTCCATGATCTTTATCCGCATGAGGTTTCCGGCGGCATGGGCCAGCGCGTGATGATCGCGATGATGCTGATCGGCGAGCCGGATATCCTGATCGCGGACGAGCCCACCTCCGCGCTCGATGTCACGGTTCAGGCGCAGGTGCTCGATATTCTCGATCGGCTCGTGACGGATCGCGGCATGGGCCTGATTTTCATCAGCCATGATCTGCCGCTGGTCGCCTCGTTCTGCGACCGGGTGGTGGTGATGTATGCGGGCCGCGTGATGGAAACGCTCGATGCCGGGGCGCTTTCGAAAGGCAGGCACCCCTATACCCGAGGCCTGCTCGGCTGCCTGCCCGATCTCGACCACCCGAAGGATCGCCTCGCCACGCTGAAGCGCGACCCCGCCTGGGCGAATGGGGCCGGGACATGAGCGACGCCATCACGGTCTTTGGCCTTGATGTCAGTTTCGGCGCCTCGCATGTCGTGAAGGATGTCGGCTTCACGGTGGGCAAGGGCGAAAGCTACGGCATCGTGGGCGAATCGGGTTCGGGCAAATCCACCATCCTGCGCGCGCTTTCCGGGCTGAACCGTGAGTGGAGCGGCAGCATCACCATTGCCGGCGAGCCGCAGCAGGCCAAACGCCCGCCCGCCTTCTACCGGCAGGTGCAGATGGTCTTCCAGGATCCCTTTGCTTCGCTCCATCCGCGCATGACCGTGGATGCGACGCTCGCCGAGCCGGTGGCGATCCACGGTCTCGGCGATGCCGACAAGCGAATCAATCGCGCATTGGCGGATGTGGGCCTCGATGGCGGCTTCCGCTTTCGCTATCCGCACCAGCTTTCGGGCGGCCAGCGCCAGCGGGTGGCGATTGCCCGGGCGCTCATTCTCGAACCCGCGATCCTGCTGCTGGATGAGCCCACCTCCGCGCTTGATGTCTCCATTCAGGCGGAAGTTCTGAACCTTCTAACGGAGTTGAAGGCCGCGCGCGGGCTGACTCTCGTGCTGGTCAGCCATAATCTCGCGGTTGTCGGTCATCTCTGCGGCCGCGTGGCCGTGATGAAGGAAGGGCGGATCGTGGAGGAGGCCACACTCGATGCCATTCGTTCCGGTGACATCCATCAAGCCTATACGCGCGATCTTCTCGCGGCCTCGCGCCGTGCGCATGGCGCGATCACCACCGCCTGATCCGCTGGGGCGTTTGATCCGCCACAACAAACGCGGCCCGGAATTCGACTAGCTTAGAGCGGTTCTAAAAATGTCTCGGCTCCCGTGAGGACCGGCGGCAGGAGGTTGATTTCGTGTCGAACAAGGCTGCGCCCGATTCCGTCCACCAGCATGCGGCTTTCGAGCGTCTTGCCATCCTGCGGATCGGCATCGCGATCGCGGCGGCGGCCGCTGTGTGGTTCCGGCTCTGGGAGCCCTTTCCGGCCTTCAGCATCATCGGCGCGCTGGGCCTGGCCCTCGCCGCCTGGCCCATCTTCCGCGAGGCCTTCGCCAATCTGCTGGCTCGGCGCATGACCATGGAATTGTCGATGACCATCGCAATCGTCGCGGCGGCGGCGATTTCCGAGTGGTTCACGGCGCTGGTGGTGACTCTTTTCGTGCTGCTGGCGGAAGAACTGGAGCACATGACGATCGCGCGCGGGCGCATGGCCATCCTCGATCTCGTGAATTTCGTGCCGCGTGAGGCGCGCGTTCGGCGCAAGGGCGAGGTGGTGACGCTTCCGCTGTCAGAGATCGTGCCCGGCGACATCGTGGTGGTCGGCCCCGGCGAGAAGGTGCCGGTCGATGGCGAGGTGGTGTCCGGGCATTCCTATGTCGACCAGTCGCGCCTCACGGGTGAATCCATGCCTGCGGCGAAGGAGGTGGGCGCGACCGTCTTTGCCGGCTCCATCAACCAGTTGGGCCTTCTGGAAATCGGCACGCGGCAGGTCGGCCCGGATACGAGCTATGGCAGGATCATCCAGGCGGTGGAAGCGGCGGAGCATACGCGCGCGCCCGTGCAGAAGCTGGCCGACCAGCTTGCCGGCTATCTTGTCTATGTCGCGCTTGTCTGCGCGGCGCTGACCTTCCTCATCACGCGCGATATTCGCGATACGATCTCGGTGATCATCGTGGCCGGGGCATGCGGCATCGCGGCGGGCACGCCGCTCGCCATTCTGGGCGGCATCGGAAGAGCCGCGCGACTGGGCTCGATCATCAAGGGCGGCATCCATCTCGAAACGCTCGGCAAGGTCGACACGATCATCTTCGACAAGACCGGCACGCTGACGATCGGCGAACCCGTGGTGACCCGCCTCGATGCAGCGGCGGGAAGCGATGAAACCGAACTGCTCCGCCTGGCGGCCATCGCGGAGTTCCATTCGGAGCATCCGCTCGCACGTGCCGTCATCCGTGAGGCCGAGGCGCGGGGCATCGCCGTGACTGAACCGGATGATTTCCGCTACACCGTCGCGCGCGGCATCAACGCGACCCATGCCGGTCGCCTGATCCTCGTGGGCAATCGCAAGCTGCTTGCAGAAGCGGGGGTGGAGGTGCCGGCGGATGGCGGTTCGCAGGAGGGCTCGGAGATTCTCGTTGCCGCCGATGGCCGCTACATGGGCGCGGTCACGGTCGCCGATCCCCTTCGGCCGGAAGCCGTGCATGCAGTCGCGCGTCTCAATGATCTCGGCCTGCGCACGGTGCTGCTCACGGGAGATGTCGCGCGCGTTGGCCAGAAGGTGGGCGCGCGGCTGGGCATCGCGGAAGTGAAATCGGACCTGATGCCCGAGGACAAGCACCGTCTCGTGCGCGCCATGACCGCCCGGAAGCGGGTCGTCGCGATGATCGGGGATGGTGTCAATGATGCGCCGGCCCTGACGGCGGCCAGCGTCGGCGTCGCCATGGGTTCGGGCACGGATATCGCGCAGGAAAGCGCGGATATCGTGCTGATCGGCAATGATCTCAACAAGCTGGTCGAAACGGTTCTGATCGCACGGCAGACCCGCCGGATCATCTGGCAGAATTTCACCGGCACGCTGGTCATCGATGCCGTGGGTATCGGGCTTGCCGCTTTCGGCCTGCTGAACCCGCTTATGGCGGCGGCGATCCATGTCGGCTCCGAACTGGCCTTCATCCTCAATTCCGCCCGGCTGCTGGCCTTGAAGGCGCAGCCATCCGAAAAGAAGCCCGAGGAGAAGCAGCATCTCGCACCTGCCTCCTCGTGAGGCCGGCAAGCGCGCGAATGGGGCGGACGATCCGCGAACCGCCCAACCGCAGACCGTTGGAACGCGATTAAAGGCTGCTAGAGCATGATATGTTCAGACGGAAGCACATCATGGTCTTATCTTATTATTATCGCATGCTTTTTTGTGAAAAACTGGATACCGGTTTTGCGTAACAACATGCTCTCGGCCGGGTCCCGGCACCCATGATGTCCCGTCATGCGACATTGCCGCTTTTCTGCACGCCTCTGGAAAAAGTCCTGCAGATGCATGCCTCCGATCCTGTATTTAAATGCATTAATATGCATGAATTACGCTTCTTGAAATCAACGGCAAGAATTCCATATCTGAGTCTGGAATTCCGGCTCACCAGGAACCCTTTCTTCGCGCGAAAACTCAGGAACCTGCGCGGGATCGGGTTCGAACTTTGACGAGGCTGGAAGCGCAATCCGGGAGGAATTCATGCTGAACCGCCGTTTGACCCTTGGCTTCGCCGCAGCCCTGTTGCTCGCCGGGCCCGCCTTGGCGCAGGCACCCGCGCCCTCGGGGCGCTTCATCACGGTGTCGTCCACCACCTCGACCACCGATTCCGGCCTCTTCACGCATCTCCTGCCGATCTTCCAGGCGAAGACGGGCATCGAGGTGCGCGTCGTGAGCCAGGGCACGGGGCAGGCGCTGGATACCGGCCGGCGCGGCGACGCGGATGTGGTGTTTGTTCATGCCCGGGCGCAGGAGCTGAAATTCGTGGAAGACGGCTTCGGCCTCGAGCGCAAGCCGGTGATGTACAATGATTTCGTGCTCATCGGCCCCAAGGCTGACCCCGCCGGCATCAAGGGCGGCAAGGATATCGTGGCGGCGCTGAAGGCCTTGCAGGCCAAAGGCTCGCTCTTCATCTCGCGCGGCGACAAATCCGGCACGCATGCGGCGGAACTCAACCTCTGGAAGGCCGCCGAAATCGACATCGAGAAAGTGAAGGGCCCGTGGTATCGCGAGATCGGGCAGGGCATGGGTGCCGCGCTCAACATGGCCTCCGCCCAGAATGGCTATGTGCTCTCGGATCGCGCGACCTGGCTCAATTTCAGGAACCGGGGTGATCTCGACATCGTGGTCGAAGGCGATCGCCGCCTCTTCAACCAGTATGGCGTGATCCTCGTGAACCCCGCGAAGCACCCGCATGTGAAGAAGGCCGACGGCCAGGCCTTCATCGATTGGCTCGTCTCGCCGGAAGGGCAGAAGGCGATCGCGGATTACAAGATCGGCGGGCAATCGCTGTTCTTCCCCAACGCCACCCAGCCGGGGGCGTAAGATGCTCCGGATCGCATTGGCCCTGATGGTTGCAACCCTTTCCATGGCTTCTGCCCATGCGACCGATACGGTTCTGCTGCATGCCGCCGGCTCCCTTCGCGGTGCGCTGACGGAGATCAGCCAGGCCTTCCAGCAGCAGCACGGAACGGCAGTGACGCAGCGTTATGCGCCGTCGGGCCTGTTGCGCGATGCCATTCAGGGGGGTGAGAAATCGGAGGTTTTCGCGTCCGCGAACATGAGCCATCCGCAATCGCTGGCGAAGGCCGGCAAGGCGGGGCCTGTCGTCCTCTTCGCCCGGAACGAGCTTTGCGCCTTCATCCGGCCTGGGTTGTCCATCACCACGAGCAACCTTCTCGACCGCATGCTCGATCCGGCGATCAAGCTCGGCACATCCACGCCGAAGGCCGACCCTGCGGGCGATTACGCCTTTCAGGTCTTCGCCAGGGCTGACGCCATCAGGGCCGGAAGCAAGGCCGCGCTGGAAGCGAAGGCCCTCCAGCTGACCGGCGGCCCGACAAGCCGCCAGCCGCAAGCGGGGCGCAACCTCTATGGCGATTTGCTCGCGGAAGGGGCGGCCGATATCTTCCTCGCCTATTGCACGAATGAGGGGCCGATCAGCAAGGAGCAGCCCGCCATTGGGATGGTCCGTTTGCCGGAAACCCTTGCCGTGGGAGCCGATTACGGGCTTGCGCTCGTCAACGGAGCTTCGATAAAGGCTGCCGGCCTCGTTATGTTCATCCTCTCGCCGGATGGGCAGCGCCTGCTGGCGAAGCATGGATTTACAGCACCGGGTCTTCCCAGGGAGAACCCATGAGCCTCAACCGTCGCACCCTTCTCGCGGCCTCTGCGATACTTGCTATGCCCCATGTCGCGCGGGCCGCGACGGTGACGGATGGCGCCGGGCGCGTGGTGAACGTGCCCGCACGCATGGAACGGGTTTTCCCCGCTGGCCCTCCGGCCGCGATCCAGCATTACACGCTCCAGCCGCGCTCGCTTCTCGGCTGGCCACGGGCCAACCGGTCGGCGGAACTGCCTTTTCTTGACCCGGAAATCGGCGCGCGGCCGGAAATCGGTCGTCTCACGGGGCGCGGAAACACCACCAATCTCGAAACCTTGCTGGCGCTGAAGCCCGATCTCATTCTCGATATCGGCTCGGTCGCGCGCACTTTCGTCGAGGTGGCGGATCGCGTGGCCGCTCAGACCGGCATTCCCTATGCCCTGCTCGATGGCCGTTTTGACAAACTCGTCGAAAGCTATCGCCTGCATGGCCGGCTGACTGGCGAAACGCAGCGCGCGGAGGAACTCGCGCGCATTTGCGATGACGTGATCCGCACCTGCCGCGCGCGCATCGCCACCGTGCCGGTGGAGAAGCGCCCGCGCGTCTATTACGCGCGCGGCCCGCGCGGGCTCGATACCGGGCTCGGCGGCTCCATCAATGTCGAGACAATCGAGTTCATGGGTGCGGCGAATGTCGCGGGTGGCGTGCGCGGCGGGCTCGCAACGGTTTCGCTGGAACAGGTGCTGGTCTGGAATCCCGAGGTGATCATCACCATCGACCAGGATTTCGCCGCCAATGTGCGGAATGATCCGTCATGGGCGGCTGTTGCCGCTGTGCGCGAGGGCCGGGTGCATCTCTCGCCGAAACTGCCCTTCGGCTGGGTGGATTTTCCCCCGGCGGTGAACCGCATGCCTGGCCTGTGGTGGTTGGGGAAGATCCTCTATCCCGCGCTTTTTCCGGAGGATCTCACCGCGATCACGCGGGATTTCTACGGCCGCTTCTACCATCGCGTGCCGGATGATGCGCAGATCGCGGCCGTTCTCGCTGGGCGCGGATAATGAGCGAAGCCGGGACCGTGATGCCGGCGCGACGCTCGCAGGCTGACCTTGTCTCCGGCCTCGGCCTTGCCTTGCTGATGCTGGGTTTCGGCGTGGTGCTCGCGTTTTCGGTCGGCCGGTTTCCGGTTGGGATGGGTGATCTTCTCGCTGCACTCTGGTCGCGGATCTCCGGGCAGCCCTCGGGCCTGCCTGCGGCGACCGAAGCGGTGATCTTCAACATTCGCGGCCCGCGCGTGCTTGCGGCCATCCTCTGCGGCGCGGCTCTGGCCGCGGCGGGCGCGGCCTTTCAGGGGCTTTTCCGCAATCCCCTCGTCTCGCCGGATATCCTCGGCGCCTCCTCGGGCGCGGCGCTCGGCGCGGTGATCGGGATTTTCTTCTCGCTCGGCATTTTCGGCATTCAGGCGCTGGCCTTCGCGGGCGGGCTCCTCGCGGTGGCACTGGTCTACATGATCGGCTCGGCCATCCGGGGGAGCGATACGGTGCTGGTTCTGGTGCTGACCGGCGTGGTGATCGGCGCGCTTCTGGGTGCGGGCGTGGGGCTGATGAAATATCTCGCGGACCCCTATAACCAGCTCCCCGCCATGACCTTCTGGCTGCTGGGTTCGCTCTCCGGCACGGATAAGCATGACCTCCTCCCCTTGTTCGGGCCGGTTCTGGCGGGAACCCTGGTGCTCTTTGCCTTGCGCTGGCGGATGAACGTAATGTCCCTGCCCGAGGAGGAAGCCCGCGCGCTCGGCCTCTCGACCGGGCTCATCCGCCTTGCGATTGTTGCGGCAGCAACGCTCGTGACCGCCGCGAGCGTGGCGGCAGCGGGCGTGATCGGCTGGGTGGGGCTCATCGTGCCGCATCTCGCGCGGTTTCTCGTAGGGCCGGATTTCGGTCGGCTCATCCCCACGGCCGCGATCTTGGGCGGGGGTTACCTGCTGGTGATCGACACGCTGGCCCGCTCTGCGGCTTCGGTGGAAATCCCGCTGGGCATCCTCACGGCGCTCATCGGCACGCCGTTCTTCATCCTGCTGCTGATGCGTGCGCGGAAGAGCTGGTCATGATCCTCGCGGGCGAAAACCTCGCCTTCGGCTATCCCGGTCGCCGCGTGGGGCAGGATGTCTCGCTCGGCGTTCATGCTGGCGAGGTGCTGGCACTGCTTGGCCCCAATGGCGGCGGCAAGACGACGCTTCTGAAGACGCTGATCGGCCTCCAGAAACCGCAGGGTGGCCGCGTGTTCCTCGAGGGCAGGCCGCTCACGGATTTCCCGGTGAGCGAACGCGCACGGCGTATCGGCTACGTGCCGCAGGCCCATGCCGGCGCTTTCGCCTTCTCCGTGCGCGATGTGGTGCTGATGGGGAGAACCGCGCATCAGGGCCTGTTCGCGAGCCCTTCGGAGGCGGATCGCGCCTTGGCCCAGGCGAAACTTGCGGAACTCGGCATCGCGCATCTTGGCGAGCAGCCCTATACCATGATCTCGGGCGGGGAGCGGCAGCTCGTGCTGATCGCCCGCGCGCTGGCGCAGGAGCCGCGCGTGATCGTGCTCGACGAGCCAACGGCCAGTCTCGATTTCGGCAATCAGGGCAAGGTCTTGCGGCAGATCGCTGATCTGAGGTCTCGCGGCCTCGCGGTGCTCTTCACCACGCATGATCCGAACCACGCCCTGCGCCATGCCGATCGCGTGGCGCTTCTTGCGCGCGGCACGCTTCTGGCGAAAGGCCCGCCGGCAGACATGCTGACCGGCCCCCGCCTCGCGGAACTCTATGGGGCGAAAATCCACACGCTGCACGGCCGGAAACCGGGAGACACAGCTTTCCTGCCATCTTGATCCGGCCAAGGCACAAGGCCAGAATCGAGCGCCTTTGCCGGTGTCGGTCGGGCGCCCTCGTTCCGACCGCTCCGGTCGTCTGTCGGCCGCTTGGAAACCCGACATCATGGCTGTCCAGGACAGGCAAGACCATCCGCCATGGATCAATGCAAAGGACGCACGAAATCCGCCGGCGCGCCTCCCGGAGGACAGGAGGCGTATGGACAGAAAATGCGATCCATAACAAGAACAGAGAGCGGTCGATCTCATTCATTCAGATCGAATTTCGCTCTGAGGCCCTGCCATGAGCATTCGAGCATAGCCGCTGCACGGGCCTTTCGCCTGGCTTCGCTCGGATTGCTCGTCCGAAGGGAGAAACGAATAGAGCATGCTGTGAAAAAGTGGAATCCGGTTTTTCACAAAAAGCATGCGATAATAATAAGATAAGAGCATGATGTGCTTCCGTCTGAACACATCATGCTCTAGCCCGAGCTTGCGCCAAGACCGTTACGCTGACGGAGGGTTCGTCTGTCAGGTCAATCTTGAAGCCGCGCCCTGCCGCTTTGGCGCGAACGGCCTGCGGGATTCGCTGGACGAAATGCCGATTTTCGGTCCCGGACCGCTTCACGGGAGAGACAAGCCAGAAGAGCATTGTAGCGCAGCTTTGTAGCACAGTCGCGCTCGCGCAACACTCTGATAGGGCTTAAGCTTTTGGCGCATGGAGCGAACCCAAAAGAATGGTGCCAGGAGAGGCATCATAAATCGATCTTTAATATCTGATATTATTATATTATTCTGTTTTAGTTTTGTCACAAGGCCAACGCTGAGGCCAACATTTTGGTGGCCCTGCAGGGCGTTACGCCTAGTAGCGGTAGGGCTACGAAAAAAATTTTCGTCGCCCCTGTCGCCCATAGGGCTATTTCCAGCCTCGCCATTCGAGTGTTAACTTTTCGTCCAACTATTGGGCGGGGTTCGACATGCGTATTCTGGCTTTGCTCCTCAGCATTATGTTCGCGGCGTGCTTGCCTGCACGCAGTCAGGCTCCAGACAATCGCCTTCTGGAGTTTTACGCTTCGCTTGATCCTGACATTCGGGTCAATCTTCAGCGCGCCCTGATGTGGGCGGATGCTTATGTTGGCATCGCCGATGGTTCCTTTGATCGACGCTCTATTGAGGCGGTTCGCACCTTCCAAAGAAACCTGAATCAAGCGCCTACCGGAATGTTGACCGGTGAACAGGTCAAAGAACTGGCACAGCGCGCCAATCGCATCGAGGCTGCCTTTAACTACCGGCTCCACCACGACAGCGCGACAGGCGTGACCGTTGGGCTTCCGATGACGTTCGTAGACAAGTCCGCCCCCACACGGCGCGGCACGCAGTTTACCTCCCAGAACGGCGAAGTTGACCTAACCACCATTCGCATTCCGTTGGCAGAGCGCACCTTGTCGGATCTCTACAGGCTCCACACGACAAGGTCGGGGCGGAAGGTCAGCTATTCGGTCTTCCGGGGTGATTGGTTTGTTGTGACCGGAGTTGAAGCGAACAAGCATTTCTATATCCGTGCCCATGCTTGGGGCGACGACATTCGCGGCTTTGCCATCAGCTATCCAGAAGAACACGCGAAGGTTTTCGGGCGGCTTTCAACCGTCATGTCGAGCGATTTCAAGCCGGATTCGTCGGCGCAGTCGGTGGCGCAGGCTCGCATGAACTGGGGTAACTTCTCCAATCGGTTTGCAACCGCCCAGCCCCAACGCCCGGCTCCAGCACCCGGAATTGTCGCTGCTGCACCGCCGACCCCTCAGCCGCCTTCTCCGCCCGTTGGTGGCCCAAGTGAGCCTGCAAAAGGCGGTGTTTCCACCGGCACGGGCTTCCTTGTGTCGAGCCAAGGGCATTTCCTCACCAATGCCCATGTTGTCGAGCAATGCCGTCAGGTCGGTGTGGGTGTTTTTGGAAACGCGACGGTGGTGGATCGAGACAAGACCAATGACCTGGCCTTGTTGAAAGTCGATGCGGTCGTGAAGGGAAAGCCTCTCACTTTCTCGCAGATTGGCCCCCGCTTGGGTGAAGAGGTGATGGCTTTGGGTTATCCGCTGCCATCACTTCTGCAGAATGGCTTGAACGTCACGAAGGGCGATGTGTCGTCGCTGGCAGGGATTGGCGGAGATTCCCGCTTCCTCCAGTTTACCGCTGCCATTCAGCCGGGAAATTCGGGCGGGCCGCTGGTCAATCGACGCGGTGCCGTCCTCGGCGTTGTGACTTCCAAATTGAACGCCATCAGGGTTGCTTCAGCCGTTGGCGACATTCCGCAGTCTATCAATTTCGCCATCCGTCCGGAGTTGGCGGAGCTGTATCTTCGTCGGCATGGAATCGCGATTGCGCGGGCTCCGGATGCCGAAAAGCCAATGGAAGCGCATGAACTCGTTGCGGCCATTCAGGATGCTGTCAGCCTCGTTATCTGCACCCAATAGACAAAGGCCTAGCCTGTCGAGGTTGAAACCGCAGGCTCTTGCCGCGCGATAACGCGGCATGCGTCACGAAGCGTTACTTCTTGGTTGGGGTAACGCCTGATGGCTGCATCGAATGCAGCACGGCCAACGCTGATGGAATCGCAATGGGCAATGACAGCGATGATCCGGCCTTTCTCGTCCCAAGCCTCAACGCGAACGTTGCTATCCACCCGCCCGAAGGCGAGGCAATGCTTTCGGTTGTAGATGCTGATTTTGCCCCGCGTGAAGCCGTAGCTTGTGGCATTCTCGCGATCCCGCGCTAGTGCCTCCAGATCCCAAAGCAGGGCAGCGATGGCCGCGCGCGCATCGCCATCGAACTCGGTTAGAACGGCATCTATTTCCGCTTGGCGAGCAACTTCCGCTTGTGCTTTCGAATCCATGACTGACCTCTCCAAGAAAGAACAGACACAGAACATTGACGAAGGCAAGCGGCGGAAAGGCGCGCTGGATTTTGCGAGCACGCTTCCCCCCCCTCAGCCTGCTGAACGACCTTGAAGATATGCGCTTACGTGCCCTCGCGCACACTCATCACGCATATCGTGCAGACTAGGCTAGCATCGGGCCGAATTTAACGCGGATCATTTCCGGGCCGTTAGAGAAGCAGTAATGCGTGCACATCGCTTTCATAGTTGGTGATTTACAGAATCAAGAACATCAATGTTGATGGGGCGGTGGCAAAGCTACACAATCTTTCTCCAGGCTCGGTCCTATGAAATTACTGAAACCGTGGGTTCGCGCTCACCACATCCGAAAAACAATCCAAGCGACCCGGCGTGCTGCTGCCGCTAATCAACGGCGAATTCTTCTGTCTATCTCCGAGGGCATGAAAAAGGATCCTCAACACGGGACCGTAGAAACTCTTGGCCCAGAAGGATTTGCGACGAGAAGGCAAGTCGGCCGCATTAGCCAGGTTCCTTCAGTCCTATCATTTCGATCAAATTATGAGGTAACGGCAAAATTCGTAAATGAGCTCGCAAACGGGATTAATCGCAGTCTCGACCGCCCTGCTCCCAATCCCAACAGGCACCAGCGCCGGGCGCAGCTGAGGAATCCGTCGCCAATGGGGAGTTACTGGGATTTCTCAACCGTAAATGAGATTTCCATCCTGCCCGCTTTGATGATTGCGGCTCAATACGACAGAGCCAGAATTTTGCGACCCACCTGGCGCCCAAAAGCCATCAATGTGCATCGTTGGGAACCGCAAGTTCGACGATTTTTGGAGGAAGTCGGCTTTCTGGAACTGTGCGGAGTGCGCGATAAAACCGAGGAAATGCTTCACTACTCGGACGTATCTCTTTTGCGCTTCCGACGCGGTGAAACGGTCGATGGTCAAGCGGTCGGGGAGTATTTTGCGCAGCTCGGTATCGATCTCGGCACCGAAAATCCGATGCTCTATGATGCAATTACGGAAGCGATTACGAACGTCATCAACCACGCATATGGGAAAGAGGAACTAAACCCCGCCCAGACCGTTAAGGCATGGTGGCTTTGTGCAATGCTGAAAACTGGGCAAGCTCACAAGGAGCTTTCGATTGTCGTTTATGATCAAGGAGCGTCCATCCCTCGAACTTTGCCTTACTCCACAAAGTACGAGTCGATCAAAAAGTCGCTGCTAGATCTGTTCGGTATTGATTTCGATTCCGACGACCCGACCAACGACGCGAAGGCAATTTCATGTGCGATGCGTCCAGGGGCCAGCGCGACTGGTGAGAGTCACCGAGGACGAGGCTTGGCGCAAATTGTCGAGGTGCTTGACCTTTCCCTAGGAGGACATCTCAGCATATATAGCAGGCAAGGTTCAGTGGAGGCCACAAAGTCCCCCGGTGGGTCCGTGGAGATATCCCCTGTTAACCGCGCGATGGCAATAATTGGGACGGCGATTGTCTGGCATCTCGTCCTTTGAGGGTTCCGTTATGGCAACGGTGATCAACATTGCGAAGGATTTTTCTCCCTTTCCTGGCGGACGGGAACGGAGCGATGGACCGCATACCGGTCAAGCTTTTCGCGAGGACTTTTTGGCTCCGGCGCTTGAAAAGGGGCATGTGACGCTCGTTCTCGATGGAGTGATGGGACTGCCTTCGTCGTTTTTCGAGGAGGCATTGGGCGGGCTGGTGCGAACCCGTTTCACCCTTAGGCAGCTGAGAGAGCTTCTTACAATTGAAGCCAAGACAGCGAGGATGTCGCTGTACCCAGCTCGGGGCTGGGATTTCATTGAGCGGGCTGCGATGCACCCTCCTTCACCGGGGCCCCTCAAAAAATCAGCCTAATTGGGTAGGTGCCCCGATGTCGGCCGTATTGAGTTTCATTCTAGGCGCTCTCACGACCGCATTTCTGCGCGGCTGGCAGTACAAACATGAACATTGGATTGGTCGAGCAAGCAGTCTCGTAAAGCTGGCAGCTGAGATAGCTGACCAAGCAGCAAAATACTGGTGCGGCGCACATTCTACCGAAGCCAAAGATGTAACCGAAAATCGAGTGCTAGAGACTGCAATCCTTGGCAAGCTGATCCAATTGGACGGGCTTTTCAAAGGTGTAGAACGCCACCTAGAGCCCAACGAAGCGACGGCGATAAAGGATGCGCTGACAGAATTTCACGACGCCACGAGCGGGGGTGATTTTGGCGCACTCGAAAAGATCAACTTTCAATCTGGCTATGAAAGGGCGCGACGAATACACGCTGCTGTGGCGGACTTAGTTTGCGTCACTCATTCGGCGGTTGACGAAGCAATGCGACATAACTTTTGGGGAAGGGCTTTTTGGCGTACCAATCGCCGGTAAGCATCGGAATTTCAACACTGTTTTCTCCCTGACAAACAGGGATGCGCTCCCGCTATCCTCCCAAGATATATATGCTCACCCGTGAACAGGGGTAGGCAACGGGCTTTGGTCCTTGAAATCGCCGATAGAAAACGGGCAATAGCGGCACTGGCAGGCTTCAGACTCTACAACGTGCCCCCTTTTCAGGGGGTGGTGTGCCCCCTGTTTGGCGTGTCGGGATATTCCTTGTGCTGCTTTTGCCATTCGTGGGTAGGGTGGTTGCCCCTGAAATCCGGAAGCCATGTCAGGCGATATTTCGACGGCATGTTGAGTCTCCCGAAACTCCGACCGCCCCGCACCATAACCCTCACAAACCCTGCCTCTTCCAATTCTCGAATGGCGTTGGTGATCCCGTTCTTTGCGACGCCATATTCGATGAATTGCTCATAGGTCACGATAAGTGCGCCGTTCTCGCGTCCGGCATGGGCCATATGCTCCAGTTGCAATCGGGTTAGGCAAAGCATAGCGGCGCGTGAGAGCCCAACATAGGCCCGGCTTTCCATCATTTCCCGCGACATCCATCCCCAAGCCTGATCCTTGGGTGGCCCAAGCATCTCCCGAAAACGGGCATCGGCAACCGCACTTGTCGAGCGTCCCTTGGCATCGTGCCGGTTACCGGTGTGGCGCACGCTCATCGGCAAGCCCTCCCAAACGAGTCAGGAAAGGCCAGGATGGCCAAGGCCCGATCTAAAGTAGGCTGACATAGGAAAACCGCGCGCGGCCATCCTAGGCCTGTTTCTGAGTCAGGAAGCGCCATTGCCGGCCTCCCCAATCAAGCCGTGCTCGCACGCGATGCGATAAGCCTCGGTCATCTCATCGAGCAGGGGCGCGAGCGCGTTTATGGGGATTGCAAAACTCTTGTCGCCATAGCCGATGGAAACCCAAGCGCCTGAGTTTGGGGCCAATACGCGCGCATGCGCGCGCGTGTTAGTGGCACCTGTTCCTGTCCTGTTGGCAGGAGTGGGGAAAGGGGCGGTTTCCCGCCCCCCGTTGGTGTTGTCGCTGTCCATCATGCCGCTGCCTTCGTTTCAATGATGCGGCAGGGCGTGCGGAGCACGTAGCGCCCATGCGTGCCTTTGAATGGGCCGCTGTTCGGAATATCCAGCGTTTCAATATTCAGCCCCTCGCGGCGAAGGATCATCACGTAGTGCGACCATCGCGGAGCGGGCCGCTCGATGGGCGTCACGCCACGCGCCCCGGCTTCGATGAGCCGCGCGAGCGTCCAAGCGTAGCGGCCTTCAAAGGTGCGGGTGATTGCCCCGCGCTCGGTTTCGATTTCAACAGTGATGCGCACAATGTCAGCCATGTTCGGCCTCCATGCGAAAGCCCGCGTGTTCCGCGACAAGCCGGGCAATTGAGGGGGAAAGGGCAAAGCGGTGCGAGAGAATCCGCACCACGCGAGGTTCGGGCGTCCGTGAGTTTCTGGACGCTATGGCGTTGGCCCAATCGAAGAGAGGCAAGGGAGAAGGCGCACCTTCCCTGTTGCGGCGCGAGGCCGCCCTATGCGATAATTTTGGCATTGGTTTTCTCCGTGATTGCCAATCAAGGCCCGGGGCGCTGCAATCGCCGCCGGGCCATATGCATCATGCGGCCTTCTGGCGGGTGTTACATGGGCCGCAAAGGCTTTCGATGTATCGCCGGATCTCGCTTTCGCGGATGAAGGTGCGGCGGCCATTCTTCACGATGGCCAGCCTGCCGGCTTTAACTTCCTCATACGCTTTGGTGGATTTCATTCCGGCCATGCTGATGGCCTCGGAAAACGGAACAAGACGATCGATTTGCTTCATTCGATTGGGCTCCAGCGTCGCCGAACGATAACGAACGGCTTGGAGCGAACATCAGCGATTGAATTGGTGTTGCGCACGTTTTTTCGTGTGCATCAGGTCAAGTTTTTTGGCGTTTCAGTCTGTGGCCTTTCGCATCGAAAATGCGTGCTTCATCTCGGCAGAGTTGCTCAAAGTCGTCACCCTTGAACCAACGCAGCACAGTGCTAGGGGCAAGGCCCATCTCCTGTGCAACTGCGCGAATAGACAAAGGCTGTCCCATTGCAATCATTTGGCCGCCCTTATGGACGGCCATTCGCTTGTCGGAGGCTATACCGAATCTTTCCTGTGCCAAATTATCGTGACCAATCGTCCAAAAATAAATCATTGCCAAGAAATCAGCGCTAACACTTTTGATATTTCCAATGTATTGTCTGGCTATTATTGCGATGAGGAATTCAACAAACGATCTAGATGCTATCTCTTTTCTTCTGACGCTCTTATTTGAGCGCAGGAATTTTGATTGATATTCAATTATCGCTAGGCAGGCTTCTGAAATTGCGGACTCTTCGCCTCGTTGAATGTCTATGATCGAAACATGCTCCAGACCAATTAAGGCCATATCCTGTTGGAAAAGCGTGCCGCAGTCTTCTGTTACGGTTTCATCAAAGATTGGGAAAAATCTTGGGTTATCGCGGCGCGTTTGGACGTATTTGCGCGGCGTAGGATTCAACGCGAAGTCTCTTTGGAGCCGCTGCTTCTTTGTCTTTGAAGGGTAGCTACCGACCAAAATTCCGGCAATCAGAGCGTCTCTTTCATCCTCAAACACCTCTGCGTATCGGTGGCTTGGGATCTCTATGGAGAATAGTCCTTTTTCGTTCCGTTTCGGTCGAAAACTCTCCGCTCCGCTATATGCGTCGACAATCGTACGCGATATTCCTTTGCGACGCGCCAAACTCAGACCCTCCCAAACGCCACAACCTTCGCGCCATCGCGCATCGTATCAATGCGATTGGCCCACCATGCCGCCATGCGCACGCGCTCGTCCCAATGGTCGCTGCGCTGATAGGAGCGGCGCACCGCATTCGGCTCCTGATGCGCAAGCGCGCGCTCGATGGCATCGGCAGAGAACCTGTTGCTCTCATTCAGCATGGTTGAAGCGGTGGCACGGAAGCCGTGCGAGGTCATTTCATCCGGGCCATAGCCCATGCGGCGAAGTGCGGTGTTGAGGGTGTTTTCGGAAATCGGCCGCTTCACGCTGACGGTGCCGGGGAACACCAAGGCCTGATTGCCGGAAATGGGCAGCAGACTTTCCAGAATGGCGATGGCTTGTGGGGGCAGGGGAACGCGGTGCTCGCGGCGCATCTTCATCCGCGCGGCGGGAATGGTCCAAACGCCGGCCTCCAGATCAAACTCACGCCATTCAGCTTGGCGCAATTCGCCGGGGCGGGGAAAAAGCAGGGCCATCAGCTTTAACGCCGCGACGGTGGTTGCCTGCCCCTGAAAGCAATCGATGGCGCGCAACAAGGCTCCAAAGGCCTTTGGCTCCAGAATGGCCGCGCGGTGTTTCACCTTGGGCTTGGCGAGTGCGCCACGCAGGGCAAAGGTCGGATCGTTCGCGGCACGACCGGTGGCGATGGCGAAGCGAAACACTTCCCCGATGCCAGCGCGCAAGCGCGAAGCGGTTTCCAGATGCCCCTTGTCTTCCACCTTCTGGAGAATGCGCAGGATCTCAGCCGATGAGATTTCCGTGACCGGCCTTTTGCCAAAGGCATCGCCGGCAAGGCTGTAGAGCCATTCCCGCTTGCCGATGGTGTTGGATGCCTTGCCCTCGCGGCGCTTCTTGTCGAGCAATTCCGCCGCGATGACGGCGAAGGTGTTGGCTTCGCTGTTGGCCTTCTCCAGCGCCTTGTTGGCCTTGTCGGTGCGAAAGTGCTCCACCGGGTCATGCCCCGCGAGCAAGAGCCGCTTGGCCTCGTCGCGCTTTTCGCGCGCTTCCGCGAGCGTCACGGTGGGGTATGGGCCGATGGAATACTTCTTCTGCTTTCCGGCTGCATCCCGATAGGCGAGGCACCAAAGCTTCGATCCGTTCGGCTTGATCCAGAGTTGAAGTCCCCCGCCATCAGACAGCTTGCGAAGCGTTTCGCCTGCTTTGGCTTGGCGGATAGTCAGGTCGGAAAGCGACATGGTGTTGGCCCCGGTGGCGTCCACAAAGGACTGAGGCCAGCATTGGGGCCAACAAATCGCGCGGGTGTCAACGAAGGCTCCCGGCCAATTACGGGCGATTCACAGCAAAAAACCGGCCTTTTGAGCCGGTTTTTGGTCATTCACGAATGTTCGCGAAGGGGTGTGTGGTGCCCAGGAGAGGACTCGAACCTCCACGGTGTTACCCACTGGTACCTGAAACCAGCGCGTCTACCAATTCCGCCACCTGGGCCTCGGGCGAGCTTCTGATCGGTCGGCGGACAATTGTCAATATTCGAAAGCAGGCCTTGTCGAACCTTGCGGGCCGCCCGAGTTGAAAAGGTGTCTTCAACCCCCGCGCGAGGCGACACCATGAACCCCGGATCGCGTTTGAACACCCCGCGAGGCTTCCTGCCGCGTCAACCGCTGTTCCGCCTGCTCGCGGTCAACGGCCTCGCCGGTGCCGGCCTCGGCATCCTCTTCGTGATCGGCATCCTGGCCCTGGATATCGCCGGAATCCGGTCGCTCCTCACAAGCACCGGCGAATGGGTGATCGGGCTCGCGCTCCTTACCATGGGCTCGATGACCACGTTCGCCTCCGTGGCGATGGGCGGGGCCATCATGCTGATGCGCAGCCCCCCGGATGCCGGAACGGGCGGGCCGGTGGGCGGCCACGGCGCGCTGGTGCCGGTGCGCGTGCGGCGCCATGCGCGCGTTTCTGCGCCCCCGCGCCTCTGGCCCGATTGATTGCACCATGCGAATTGACTAGACCGGTCGCATTCTCTCAACGGTCGGGGTTCGCACATGGCGCGGCTGGTCACGATTTTCGGAGGCTCGGGCTTCCTGGGGCGGCATCTCACGCAGGCTCTCGCGAAGCGCAGCTGGCGGGTGCGCGCCGCCGTGCGCCGGCCGGATCTCGCGGGCCATCTCCAGCCGCTGGGCATGGTGGGGCAGATCCATGCGGTGCAGGCGAATCTGCGCTATCCGGATTCGGTGGCGCGGGCGGTGGATGGCGCCGATGCGGTGGTGAACCTCGTCGGCATCCTGCATGAGGGCGGCCGCCAGACCTTCTCGGCCGTGCAGGCGCAGGGTCCGCGCATCGTGGCGGAAGCCGCCGCAAAGGCGGGCGTCGAGAGCCTCGTGCAGGTCTCGGCGATCGGGGCCGATCCGAATTCCCCGGCGGATTATGCCCGCTCCAAGGCGGCCGGCGAGGCGGCGACGCTCGCCGCTTTCCCCACGGCCGTCATCATGCGGCCCTCGATCGTGTTCGGGCCGGAAGACCAGTTCTTCAATCGCTTCGCGGATATGGCGCGGTTCCTGCCGTTCCTGCCGCTGATCGGCGGCGGGGAGACGAAATTCCAGCCGGTTTACGTGGGCGATGTCGCCGAGGCGATTGCGCGCGCGCTCGAAGGTGCAGCAAAGCCTGGCACGACCTATGAACTGGGCGGCCCGGAAGTGAAGAGCTTCAAGGCGCTGCTTGAATATATTCTCGCGGTCACCGGCCGCTCGCGCCCGCTTGTGCCCCTGCCTTTCCCCATCGCCCGGCTGCAGGCCAGCGTGATGGAACTGCTGCCCTCGCCGATGCTGACGGTCGATCAGGTTCGGATGCTCGAGACCGATAATGTGGTCAGCGCGCAGGCCATCGCGGCCAGGCGCACGCTCGCGGGTCTCGGCGTGACGCCGACGACGATCGAAGCGGTTGTGCCGAGCTATCTCTACCGCTTCCGCAAGCACGGCCAGTTCGAGCGCGCCGAAATCGCGCGCTGAACCAGGGCTCAGCCGCCGGGCAGCACCAGCACCCGATCCGGCGGCATGTGCCCGTCGGTGAAGGTCTTGATGTTGATGATGACCTTCTCGCCCATCTCGTTGCGGCTTTCCACCGTGGACGAGCTCATATGGGGCAGAAGGAGCACCTTCCCGCCATTGGCCAGCGCCACGAGACGCGGATTGACCGCCGGCTCATGCTCGAACACATCCAGAGCGGCGCCGGCGAGGCTGCCCTGCTCCAGGCAATCGATCAGGCCTTCGGTATCTACGACGCCGCCGCGCGCGGTATTGATCAGGAAGGCATCCTCCTTCATCAGCTTCAGGCGGCGGGCCGAGAGCAGGTGGAAGGTCGCGGGCGTGTGCGGACAATGCACCGAGACGATATCCATCCGCGCGAGCATGCGGTCGAGCGAATCCCAGTAGGTCGCCTGCACCTCTTCCTCGATGCGCTTCGCGGCGGGGCGGCGATTGTGATAATGCACCTGCAACCCGAAGGCGCGGGCGCGACGCGCCACCGCGAGCCCGATGCGGCCCATGCCGATGATGCCGAGCCGCTTGCCATGGATGCGGCGACCGAGCATCCAGCCCGGCGACCAGCCCTGCCATTGGCCGGCCGGAATGACCTTCGCGCCCTCCACGAGACGGCGGGAGACGGCGACCATCATCGCCATCGTGAAATCGGCCATGTCCTCGGTCAGCACGCCCGGCGTGTTGGTCACGGTGATGCCGCGCTTCATGGCGGCCGGCACGTCGATGTTGTCCGTGCCATTGCCGAAATTGGCGATGAGGCGCAGTTGCGGGCCAGCCCTGGCGATGAGCTCGGCATCAATCCGGTCGGTGATGGTCGGAACCAGCACTTCCGCCCGCGCCATCCGCGCGGCGAGGCCCTCGGCATCGAGGGCGGCGTCGGTCTCGTTGCGCTCGAGCCGGAACAATTCGGCCATGCGCGCCTCGATTCCCTCGGGGAGACGGCGCGTGAGCACGACGAGCGGTTTGTTTTTCGGCATGAAACGGCTCCCTCCCGCTTCGTGGTCAGGGGGCGATGCAAGCTTGCGGGGCATCACCATCTTGGGGAGCTTGCCCGCTCCCGCCCTAGCCTTTGGCACAATCCGCGCGCGCTTTCCACCATCGGGCTCGCAACCGGCACATGCTGAAAGCGAAGCGCCGGACCGGCCTCGTAAACGCCACGTTAATCGGGTTCACGGCAAATGAAATTCCGCATCCGAGGTTGATAATGTTCCGTTCCAGCCTAGAACGCGGCAAAGGTGGTGCCAAAGCGGCCCGTATGGCCCGCCTAGCCGTGGTTTCCGCGTTTTTGTTTGCCCCATTCGCCGCCATGGCGGACGAGGTGACCGGCACCACCAACCGCAATATCGGCCCGGTGACCAAGCAGCCCATTCCGCGATTCGTGAGCCTGAAACCCTCCGACACACCCATGCGCGAGGGCCCGAGCAAGGATCATCGCATTCGCTGGATTTTCAAGCGCGAGGGCCTGCCGGTGGAGGTGATCGCCGAACATGAGCAATGGCGTCGCGTGCGCGATTCGGAATCGACCGAGGGCTGGGTGTATTTCGGCCGTCTCTCCAACCGCCGCACGGTGATCGTGCTGGCTGGCAAGGACCGGCCCGAGCGCGACCTCTTCGCCCGCGAAAGCGAAACCAGCGCCATCATTGCCAGGCTGCAACCCGGCGTCATCGCCAATGTCGAGAGCTGTTCGACCGATTGGTGCGAAGTGACGGTGGAAGGCTTCAAAGGCTTTGTGAAGAAGAACGCCATCTGGGGCGTCTACCCGGAAGAGCAGGTGAAATAGGGCGCGTCAGGCCCCTGTCTTCCGCAGCCGGACAACGACTTCCACGCGCGCGATCTCCATGCCTTCCGGCGGCTTCGGGAGGTTCGAGACCGAGAGATCATGGCCGGGAATGTCCACGAGCCCCTCTTCACCCTCGATGAAGAAATGGTGGTGGTCGGTCACGTTGGTGTCGAAATAGCTCTTCGTGCCGTCCATCGCGATCTGGCGCAGCAGGCCGACATGGCAGAACTGGTTCAGCGTATTGTAGATGGTGGCGAGCGAGACCGGCACGCGGGCGCGCTGGGCTTCCTCGAAGAGCGTCTCGGCCGTGAGGTGGCGATCGCCGCGGGCGAAGAGCAGCCAGCCCAGAGCCACGCGCTGGCGTGTCGGGCGCAGGCCCACGGCGCGCAGGCGGTTTTTCAGATCGTGCACGGGGCAGCCGGCAAGGCTCGCCGGCGCACGATTGGCCATCGCGCCGAGGGCGGGGGAAGCCAGACCGGAGCTCTTGGAAACAATGTGATCCATGCGCCTTAACTAGCCCTCCGCTGCCTGCGAGACAAGATCGTTGCGAGCCTGTTGCATCTTGGCCCGAAAAGGCTGCAAAAATCCTTGATCTCGTGCAAATTCCGTTATGGCTTCCCGCGCGCTTGGTCTAAACGGGCGTCGAGCGTCCGCTCGCTTGCGCGCGGGCGCAAAAAAGACTTGGAACATGAAAAAACTTGGAACATGAAAAAACTTGGAAAAGGATCAGGGGACGATGGGTGCGGATGGGACGGCGCGGCGGTCGAGCTTCACGTATGAGGACCTGCTGGCCTGCGGACGCGGCGAATTGTTCGGCATGGGCAACGCGCAACTGCCTTCGCCGCCGATGCTGATGTTCGACCGCATCACCGAGATCTCCGAGGATGGCGGCCCGAACGGCAAGGGCTGCGTGCGCGCCGAACTCGATGTGCACCCCGACCTCTGGTTCTTCCCCTGCCATTTCAAGGGCGATCCGGTCATGCCGGGATGCCTTGGGCTGGATGCGCTCTGGCAGCTCACGGGCTTCTTCCTCGGCTGGCTCGGCCTGCCGGGCAAGGGCCGCGCCTTGGGCGTGGGCGAGGTGAAATTCGCCGACCAGGTGCTGCCGAGCGTCAAGAAAGTGGTCTACGGCGTCGATGTGAAGCGCGTCTTCAAGGGCAGGCTGGTGCTCGGCATTGCCGATGGCTGGCTCGAAGCCGATGGCAGGCGCATCTACACCACCACCGACATGCGCGTGGGGCTTTTCCAACCCACCTGAGAGCGGCCGGAAGGCTTCCTCACACACATTCTCCTTGCACCGGGGCGCGTCCCGGTCCATGTCGGGGCCCATCGCAATCAGGCATGGAGCGCGAAGCCATGAGGCGCGTCGTCGTGACCGGGATGGGCATCGTCTCGTCGATCGGCAATGATGTTCAGGAGGTGACCACCTCGCTGTACGAGGCGAAATCGGGCATCACCTACTCGCCTTCGTTCGAGGAGCATGGCTTCAGAAGCCGCGTCTACGGCAAGCCCACCCTCGATCCCTCGACCATCCTCGACCGCCGCGCCATGCGCTTTCATGGCGGCGGCACGGCGTGGAATCACATCGCGATGGATCAGGCGATCCGCGATGCGGGCCTTGAGGAAAACGAGGTTTCCAACGAGCGCACCGGCATCGTGATGGGCTCCGGCGGGCCTTCCACCGTTGCGCTCATCGAAGCGGTGGACAAGGCGCGCGAGAGCGGCAACTCGAAGCGCGTCGGCCCCTTCGCGGTGCCGAAAGGCATGTCCTCCACGGCTTCGGCCACGCTCGCGACATGGTTCAAGATCAAGGGCGTGAACTATTCCATTTCCTCGGCCTGCGCGACCTCGAACCATTGCATCGGCAATGCCTACGAGCTCATCCAGTGGGGCAAGCAGGATCGCATCTTCGCCGGCGGCTGCGAGGAACTCGACTGGTCACTCTCCGTGCTGTTCGACGCCATGGGCGCGATGTCGACGTCCTACAACGATTCAACCGCCTCGCGCGCCTATGACAAGCACCGCGACGGTTTCGTGATCGCGGGCGGCGCGGGCGTCGTCGTGCTCGAGGAATACGAGATGGCGAAGGCGCGCGGCGCCCGGATCCTCGCCGAGATCGTGGGCTATGGCGCAACGAGCGACGGCTACGACATGGTCGCCCCTTCGGGCGAGGGCGCGGTGCGCTGCATGCGCCAGGCGCTGGCCACGGTGAAGGGCCCCATCGACTACATCAATCCGCACGGCACCTCGACCCCGGTGGGCGACATCAAGGAAATCGAGGCTGTGCGCGAGGTGTTCGGCGCCAGGGCCACGAGCATCCCGATCTCCGCCACCAAGTCGCTCACGGGCCATTCGCTCGGCGCGACCGGCGTGCAGGAAGCGATCTATTCGCTGATCATGATGCGCAACGGCTTCCTCTGCGAGAGCGCGCATATCCAGGAGATCGACCCCGCCATGGCGGATATGAACATCCTGAGAAGCCGCGTGGATGGCGCGAAGATCGGCCATGTGATGAGCAATTCCTTCGGGTTCGGCGGCACCAACGCGACCATCGTGCTGAAGCACCCGGAGGCGTGAGCCATGCTGTTCATGGTGATCGAGCATTTCGACCAGGCCCGCGTCCGCGACATCTATCGGCGCTTTAACGAGCGCGGGCGGATGGTGCCGGAGGGGCTGGAATATGTCGCAAGCTGGATTTCGGCGGATTTCGACCGCTGCTTCCAGGTGATGAAATGCGAGGATGCTTCGCTTCTGCAGGAATGGGTCCTGGCCTGGGGCGATCTGGCGCGCTTCGAGATCGTGCCGATCGTCGGCTCGAAAGAGACCTATGAAGCGGTAAAGAAACATCTATGACCACCGGCGACAACCGGCCGGGCGCGTTGAGACGGGCCTCATCATGACCGCAATCATGCAGGGAAAGCGCGGCCTCATCATGGGCGTCGCGAACCAGAATTCGATCGCCTGGGGCATCGCACAGATGCTCGCGGCGCATGGGGCAGAGTTGGCCTTCACGTATCAGGGCGAGGCTTTGGGCAGGCGCGTGAAGCCGCTGGCCGAGAGCGTGGGTTCCTCGCTGGTGCTGCCTTGCGATGTCGAGGATATCGCCAGCGTGGATGCGGTCTTCGCGGAACTCCAAAACGTCTGGGGCCAACTCGATTTCCTTGTCCATGCCATCGGCTTTTCGGACAAAAACGAGCTGAAGGGCCGCTACGCGGATACGAGCCGCGAGAATTTCATCCGCACGATGGTGATTTCCTGCTTCTCCTTCACGGAAGTGGCCAAGCGCGCCGCGGCGATGATGCCGGATGGCGGCTCGCTCCTCACGCTCACCTATGGCGGCGCGAATCGCGTTTCGCCGAATTACAACGTGATGGGCGTGGCGAAAGCGGCGCTCGAAAGCTCCGTGCGCTATCTCGCGGCGGATTTCGGCCGCGAGAATATCCGCGTCAACGCGATTTCCGCCGGCCCCGTGCGCACGCTCGCCGGCGCGGGCATCACCGATGCGCGCTTCACCTATGCCTGGCAGACGAAGCACTCGCCGCTCGGGCGCCCGATCACGCTGGAAGAACTGGGCGGCTCGGCGCTCTACCTGCTTTCCTCGCTCTCCGGCGGCGTGACCGGCGAGATCCACTACGTCGACAGCGGCTATTCCATCATGAAGATGCCGCGCGCTTCCGAAGTGAAGGGCAGCGAGGAGACCTGATCTTCACTGGCTGGGAATCGTGATCCCCGCGGCACGACGCAGCAGATCGAGAGCCACAATCGTCAGCACGATCTTCAGCGCAATCTGGAAGAAGCGCTCGGACATGCGATCCAGCAGCTTCGTGCCCATGACCGTGCCGATGAAGCCCGAGACCACCATCGCGGCGATCAGCGGCAGCCAGGGCACGAGCGCGATGCCGATGAAGCCGAAGGCTGCCACCTTCAGCGCGTGCTGGGCGGTCATCATGACGGCCTGCGTGGCGACGATCTGTTTACGGTCGAGCCCGAACGGCATGAGCAGCGACTGGATGAACGGGCCGGTCGCGCCCACGAACATCGTGAGCACCGAGGAAATGCCGCCGCCGAGCACCATGCCGGCGCGATCCAGCCCGGGAATCCGGGGCTTCGGCACCCAGACCATCACGAGGATGAACAAGCCGAGCATCGCCAGCAGAACGCTCTCGGGCATCGCGCGGAACAGCCAGGCGCCCAGAGCCACGCCGATCACCGCGCCGACCATGAACAGCCCGAACAGCCGCCAGTTCGCATGATCCTTCTGGATGAAGGCGCGACCCATGTTCGAGCCCAGTTGCACGAGGCCATGCACCGCCAGGATCACGGCCGGCGGCACGGTGCCCGCCAGCGCGCCGAGCATCGCGACGCCGCCGCCAATGCCGAAAGCGGCGGTGAGGGCCGAGGTGAAGAAGGAAATCACGATCAGCAGCGTGGCGGTGAAAGCATCCACGCCCGGCGGCAGGAACATCATGCCGTTGCCCCCCAGAGGCTGATTTCCATGTCGCGCCGCACACGGGCGAGGGTGGTATTCCGGTCGATTTCGACCTTATCCCGCGTGATCAGGCTATCTTTGGCGATGGGCGCGGTGACGACACCCTTGTCGAGCAGGCCCACGGGCCAGGCGCGCAGGGCGCGCGCTTCCTCCGCCATCACGGCATAGGAGCGGTAGCAGGTCTCGCCGATGGCATCGAGCCGGTCGCCGGGCTTGAGGTCGCGCTTGGCGAGCGCGCAGACCTCGACGATGGGGCGGTCGAGCGGCACCATGTCCGCCGCGCCGTGGATCACCGCGCGCGCGGCCGAAAGCGGCACTTCGAGGCTCGTGAGATGGTGCGGGCGGTAGAAGGAATAATACGGCCCCTCGCCGCCCATTTTCAGGTCGTGCATGCGTTCGCAGAGCCGGGGGTGATCCAGTTCCACCACGACGAAGACTCCCGGCGCGACACCCTTGCCGAGCGTGAAATCCACCACGCCCTTGCGGGTGAGAATGCCGCCTTCGCTCACCGGACGGAACACATCCGCGAGGGTCTCCAGCGTCGCCATCGGGCCGTGCATGCCGGGCTTGTCGATCAGCAGGCCGGTGGCATTGGCGATGGTCGCCATTTCCACCATGGTCTTCGATCCATCCACGAATTCCACGAGCATGCGCGGGTTCATGTTCCGCCGTTCGGCTTCGGCGCGATAATCATCCGGCACGGCATAGGGGTTGAAGGCGTTGTTCTTGCCCTTGCCCGCCGCGATGATGGGAAAGCCCAGGGCCGTGCAGAATTCGATGAGCTCCATCGTGGCCGTGGGCTCGTCGCCCGCGCCGATGGTGTAGACGAGGCCGGCTTTATCCGCCTCGCGGCGCAGATAGGGCCCGATCGTCACATCGGCCTCGACATTCATCATCACGAGATGCTTGCCGGCGCGAATGGTGGCGAGCCCGATCTCGGCGCCGGCCGTGGGACGGCCGGTGGCATCGATCACCACATCGATCTGGCCGGAACGCAGCAGCAGATGCGCGTCATCCACGATCCCGATACGGCCCGCTTCAATCGCGGCATCGAGCGCCGGCAGGCCATTGACGGGCGCGGCCATCTCCGCCGGAAGACGCGCGATGCGGATGGCCTCGACCGCATTGGTGCCACGCCGATCGGCGATGCCCGCGACGCGGATGCCCTTCATCCGCGCGATCTGCGTCACGAGATCGGTGCCCATTTCGCCGCAGCCGATGACCGCGACCCGCACGGGACGACCCTCCGCCTCGCGCCGGGCCAGATCCGCCGCCAAACCTCGCGCCACGATGGCCATTCCACCTCCGCCCCTTCAGCCCTTTCCAGAGGGAGGGACCGGTTTCAGGCCGGGATGTCAACCGGAAAAGACATCTCAGCCGAGCAGGATGAGCAGGTCCTTCGCATCCACCTGCGCGCCGGGTTTCACCGCGATCTCGCCGATCACGCAATCCTGCGCGGCATGGATCGCGGTTTCCATCTTCATGGCTTCAAGGGTCAGCAGCACGTCTGTGGCCTTCACCGGCTGGCCCTGCGCCACGGCGATGGACGAAACCGAGCCCGGCATGGGCGCGGCCCGCATGGGGTGTCGATGAGGAGCACGCGACGCTCGCCGCGCATCCATTCCGCGAAACCTTGGGGGCCGAGCTGGTCGAGCTTCTGGCGCCTGCCCGGTGCCGGCTCTGCGGTGAAGCGCGTGGTATAGGCGTTCGAGTGGAACTTCCGGCGGCCCAGCACGGCCCCGAGGAAGGTGAGGCTGGTTGGCACGCCGCGGATTCGATGTTTCCGCAAAGCGCAATCCATCCGTGCGATGGCCTCGCCGGGCGTTGCGGCCCGGGCGATCACCTTTTCGAGCATCGGGTCATTGAAGCCGCGTCACCACCGCGCCGGAACAGGCCGTGGCGCCATCGATTCGGATGCCGAAGCCCATCGCGCCGCGACAGGCGGTGATGCGCCCGTAATTCCGGGAAGCGGAGCCCAGGGTCGATCCGTCCTGCCCTGCATTTTGTGCAATACCCCATGCAAAAAACTGCAAATTGCCCCGGTTTTCGCCCCTCGCTTGAAATTGTTCCCGTGACCGGCTTTTCTGTCGAAAAACAGCAGGATCATCGGGGGAAGACCATGAACGGCCGCAGCAAAGGGCACGTGCTCGCGATTGATCAGGGCACGACATCGAGCCGGGCCATCCTCTTCGATGCCGCGCTGAAACCGGTCGCGACGGGGCAGCAGGAATTCCGCCAGATTTTCCCGGTTTCCGGCCATGTGGAACATGATGCCGGAGAAATCTGGCAGACGGTTCTCGCGACCATGCGCGAGGCGATCGCGAAGGGGGAGGTGCAACCCGCCGCGATCGGCATCACGAACCAGCGCGAAACCGTCGTCATCTGGGACCGGGAGACCGGGAAGCCGGTCCATCACGCTCTGGTCTGGCAGGATCGACGCACGGCCGATCGATGCGCGGAACTGCGCAGCGGGGGCCTCGAACCTTTCGTCTCGAACCGCACGGGACTTCGGCTCGACCCCTATTTCTCCGCCACCAAGATCGCCTGGATGCTCGAGCATGTGCCGGGCCTGCGTACGGCGGCGGTGGCCGGCAGGCTCGCCTGCGGCACGATCGATTGCTTCCTCATCTGGCGGCTCACGGGCGGCAGGGTTCATGCGACCGATGCCACCAATGCCTCGCGCACCTTGCTGATGGACCTGCGCACCGGCCAATGGGACCCGGAGATGCTGAAGCTCTTCGATATCCCCGCGAGCCTCCTGCCGGAGATCCGCGATTGCGCCGGTGATTTCGGGATGACCGATCCCGCGATCCTCGGGCGGCCGGTTCCCATCCGCGGTGTCGCGGGTGACCAGCAGGCGGCACTCGTGGGCCAGGCCTGCTTCTCGCCGGGCATGATGAAATCGACCTATGGCACGGGCTGCTTCGCGCTTCTGAATACCGGCACGGAGCCCGTGCCCTCGCGCAATCATCTGCTGACAACCGTGGCCTATCAGCTGGGCGGCCGGCGGCATTATGCGCTGGAAGGCTCGATCTTCATCGCGGGCGCGGCGGTGCAATGGCTGCGCGACGGCCTGAAGATCATCCAAAGCGCCGGCGAAACCGGTGATCTCGCGGAACAGGCGGACGACACACAGGATGTGATTCTCGTGCCCGCTTTCGTGGGCCTCGGCGCGCCTTACTGGGATGCAGAGGCGCGCGGCGCGATCTACGGTCTCACGCGCAATTCCGGCCCGGCGGAATTCGCCCGCGCGGCGCTCGAAAGCGTGGCCTTCCAGACCGCCGACCTGCTTGAGGCGATGCATTCGGATTGGGCCGGGCGCGGCGCGGAAACGGTCCTGCGCGTCGATGGCGGCATGACCGCGAGCGACTGGACCATGCAGCGCCTTTCGGATTTGCTCGGCGCGGCGGTGGATCGGCCGAAGGTGCTGGAGACCACGGCACTCGGTGCTGCCTATCTCGCGGGTTTCGCGAGCGGGATTTATCCGGAACCGGCGGAGTTCGCGAAAACCTGGGCGCTCGAGCGCCGCTTCACGCCCTCCATGCCAAAGGAGACGCGCCTGAAGCGGCTCGCGCTGTGGAAGGACGCCGTGCGGCGCACGCTGACGGCCTAGAGCATTTTTTCGATCAAGCGGATACCGGTTGATCGAAGAAAATGCGTGAAATAATCAGAAATGAGAGCGGACGGCCTCTTTCAATCAGGTCGGAATTCGCTTTAGAGCATGCTGTGAAAAAGTGAAATCCGGTTTTTCACAAAAAAGCATGCGATAATAACAAGATAAGAGCATGATGTGCTTCCGTCTGAACACAGCATGCTCTAGATCACGTTCCGTTCGAGCAGCGGCGTGTTCGTCAGCACGCGTTCGGGCGAGAGGTCCGCGAGGTCGAGGCTGGTGTAGCGCCCCTCCGTGATGAGTTCGGCCAGGCCGCGCCCCATGGCAGGGGCTTGTTGCAACCCGTGGCCGGAGAAACCACAGGCGATGAAGCCATTGGCAAGGCCCGGCACCCGGCCCACCAGCGCGTTGTGGTCGAGCAGGTTCATGTCGTAATGCCCGGCCCAGGCACGTCCCGGACGGATCGCCTCGAAGGCGGGGATGCGCGTGGCGAGCGCGGGCCAGATCACTTCTTCGAACAGCGCCCAATCCACCTCGAAATCGGTTCCGTGATCGGTTTCATCGAGGTCATCCGGCGAATAGCCGGTGATATAGCCCTCGCCCTCGGGCCGCCACCACACGCCCGTCTTGTCGATGATGAGCGGATGGCGCGGCAAGGCCTCTTTGCAGGAGAAGCTGAAAACGCTGCGCTTCTTCGCGTAGACCGGCACGGGAAAACCCATGACGGCCGAAAGTGCGCGTGCGCCGGATGCGCCGGCGACATTGACCAAAGCTCCACAACCGATGCGGCTTCCATCCTCGAGGGTCACGCCGGTCACGCGGCCGCTCGCGATTTCCACGCCCGTGACCCGCCCCTTGCGATATTCGACTCCGAGCGAGCGCGCCTTCGCGCGGAAGGCCTGCATCAATCCATAGCCATCGAACCAGCCTTCGCCCGAAACACCGTAGGAGCCGATGGCGAGGTCGGATGTCTCGAGCCACGGGAAGGTCCGCTTCAGTTCGGCCGCATCCATCAGCGCGATATCGGCGCCCATCTCCCGCTGGATGGCGTTGTTCGCAGCGAAACCCTCGCGATGCGCTTCCTCGCCGAGATAGAGATAGCCGCCCTCATGCAGGCCCACGGTCGGGCGATCGCCATCCACGGCCAGAATTTCGCCGATGGCGTTGAGAAACGCGATACCATAGAGCGAAATCGCGATATTCACGGGCTGGCTGAATTGCTGCCGGATGGAGCCGGCCGAGAGCGCCGAGGCCGAACGCTGGTAGGTCATATCCGGCTCGACCACCAGGACGCGGCCGGAAAAACCGGGATGCGCGGCGAGATGCCAGGCAGTGGAGGAGCCGATCACCGCCCCGCCGGCGATAACCACGTCATGATTCTCTGCCATTCGCCTTCCCGCCGCCCTCGCAACCGCCACAAAGCTTCGCTAGCTTATCGGCCAATCCAGCAGCGCGCCCGGCCTGAGGCGCGCCCATCCATGGAATGAAACCGATGAATCTCCTGGGCAAGACTTTCGCGTCGATTCTCTCGACTCCGCAAGAGGAGGCGCTCACGCTGCTCGAAGGCTTCGGCGTGCCGCGCGCCACGCTCTCGGTTGGCAGCCGCATCGTGCGCTCGCCGATCACGGGCGAGGAGATCGCCCAGTTGCGCGACACCACGCCCGGGGAAGCGGAAGCGGCCATCGCCCGCTCCGTGGCGGCCTTCCATGCCTGGCGGCAGGTGCCCGCCCCGAAGCGGGGTGAATTCGTGCGTCTCTTCGGGCAGGAACTGCGCGAGGCCAAGGCCGAACTCGGCCGCCTCGTGACGCTGGAAGCCGGCAAGATCACCTCCGAGGGCTTGGGCGAAGTGCAGGAGATGATCGATATCTGCGATTTCGCGGTCGGTCTCTCGCGCCAGCTTCACGGCCTTACCATCGCCACCGAGCGCCCGAACCACCGGATGATGGAAACCTGGCATCCTCTCGGGCCGGTGGGCGTGATTTCCGCCTTCAACTTCCCCGTCGCGGTGTGGAGCTGGAATGCTGCGCTCGCCCTTGTCTGCGGCGACAGCGTCATCTGGAAGCCCTCCGAGAAGACCCCGCTGACCGCGCTCGCCGTGCAGGCGATCCTGATGCGCGCGGCGGCGGCCTTCGAGGAGGCCGGCAATGGCGAAATCCCCGATGGCCTCTCCGAACTGCTGATCGGCGACGGGCGCATCGGCGAAATTCTCGTGGCCGATCATCGCGTGCCGCTCATCTCGGCCACCGGCTCGACCGCCATGGGCAGGCGCGTTGGCCCCAAGGTCGCCGAGCGCTTCGGCCGTGCGCTGCTCGAACTTGGCGGAAACAATGCCGCGATCATCGCGCCCACGGCCGATCTCGACCTTGCGCTCAGGGGCGTCGCCTTCGCGGCCATGGGCACGGCGGGCCAGCGCTGCACCACGTTGCGCCGGCTTTTCGTGCATCGCTCGGTTCATGGCACGCTCGTGCCTCGCCTGAAGAAGGTCTGGGGTTCGGCGACCATCGGCGATCCGCGCGCCGCCGGCACGCTGATTGGCCCGCTGATCGACGAAGCGGCCTACAGCGCGATGGAAGCGGCGCTGGTTGACGCCCGCGCGCTCGGTGCCGAAATCACCGGCGGCGGCCTCGCCAGCGGCATGCCCGCCAGGGCCTTCTACGCCCGCCCCGCTCTGGTGGAAATGAAGGCGCAGGAAGGCCCGATGCTGCGCGAGACCTTCGCGCCCATCCTCTATGTGCTGCCCTATGATGATTTCGCGGAGGCCATCGCGCTCAACAATGCGGTGGGCGCGGGGCTTTCCTCGTCGGTCTTCACGCGGGACATCCGCGAAGCGGAGCGGTTCGTCTCGGCGACAGGCTCGGATTGCGGCATCGCGAATGTGAATATCGGCCCTTCGGGTGCCGAGATCGGCGGCGCCTTCGGCGGCGAGAAGGAGACCGGCGGCGGTCGCGAGGCGGGCTCGGATAGCTGGAAGACCTATATGCGCCGGGCCACCAACACCATCAATTACGGCAATGCCCTGCCTTTGGCGCAGGGCGTGAGTTTCGAGATTTCCGAGTAGGGCGCGCTGGCTCGACACCGCCCGGTCCTCCCGCGCCTCGAAGATCAAGACCGCCATTCGCCGCCCTGATGCCCGGTGCCTTGCGCCAGCTGAAGGTGCCCGGGGCGGGTGCGGCTGTCGCCCAGGTGCTCGTTGCCGTTGATGAAGCGCGTGGCGATAGGCCCGGTTGTCCCAGGCCAGAGGACCGGCGTGCCGAAGTTTGCCCGCCCGCGCATGGCTTCGATCAGCCCGGCGGGCTTGGGCGGAGAGCCGGGAACCCGTTTCATGACGCCCCGCGCCCGGATTTCCCGGATCGGGAGACCCGCCGCGCCGCCGATAGCGAGGTTGATGATCCTGCGCGCCGAAGGAACGGCGAGCCTCCGCGCGGAATGATGGGTTCACTCGGCTTTGTCATTTGACACGGCGTGGTTGGCCGGGCTCTCTCCGGGAAGTGTTTTCACGGAAAATCGCGCGTGACCACGGCCGAACCTTTCCTTCCCGCTCCGCCGGTGACCACGACCGATGTGCTGAAGGCCACGGCACTTCTGCTCATCCTTGTCGACCATGTCGGGCATTTCCTCGCGGATGAATGGGCGATCCTGCGCGTCATCGGGCGGCTTGGCGTCCCGATCTTCTTCTTCCTCATCGGCTTTGCCCGCAGGCAGGAGATCCCGTGGAGCTGGCTGGCGCTCGGCATCTTGCTCACGGGCGTGGATTATCTCTGGCTCGGCGCGCTGGAGGATGTGCAATTGAACATCCTTTTCAACTTCGCCCTCATCCGTCTTGCCCTGCCGATCGTGGAGCGGTTCATCGAGCGAAGCTTCCTGCGGCTGGCGCTTCTGCTTCTTGGCTGTGCCCTGCTGATGCCGCTCGTCAATCCGTGGCTCGAATATGGTGCGGAGGGCTGGCTTTTCGCGGCATTCGGGCTGATGCATCGCAAGGTGCTGGCCGATGCCTCCGTTGGGCCCTTGCGTGATTTCGCTGCTTTGGTCGCCTTCGCGGTCTATGCCGTGGTGGAGCAGCGGGATTATGGTTTCGGCCTTCTGAACACGGTGCTTCTGGTGCTGGGGCTCGGCGCCATTGCGATGATCCTCCGGGATTTCCGGCGCGGGGATTCAAGGTTCCAGCCTCCGTCCGGCCTGCGACGGGCCTTGCGGTTCTGCGGGCGGCACAGCCTCGAAATCTATGCCGCGCAGATCGTGCTGCTTGCGGCGCTCGGCAGCTTGTGGTCCACCGACGGCGAGGACACCGAAACCGGGGATGCCGATGACCAGGCCGCTTGAGGGATTGAAGGTTCTCGAACTTGCGCGCATTCTCGCCGGGCCCTGGGTGGGGCAGACCCTGGCCGATCTCGGCGCGGATGTCGTGAAGGTCGAGCGCAAGGGCGCGGGAGACGATACGCGCGCCTGGGGCCCGCCCTTCGTGGCAAAGGCCGGCGGCGGCGACCTCGGCGCGGCCTATTTCCACGCCTGCAACCGAGGCAAGCGCTCCATCGAGGCGGATTTCGAGAACCCCGGTGATATCGCGATGATCCGCGATCTCGTGCGCGCGGCCGATGTCGTGGTCGAGAATTTCAAGGTCGGCGGCCTCGCGAAATACGGGCTCGACGCGGAAAGCCTGCGCAAGCTGAAGCCAGCGCTCATCTATACCTCCATCACCGGTTTTGGGCAGGACGGGCCCTATGCGGCCCGCGCGGGCTATGATTTCCTGATCCAGGGAATGGCCGGCGCGATGGACATCACCGGCCAGCCCGAGGGACAACCGACCAAGGCCGGCTACGCGACCGCTGACATCTTCACCGGGATGTATGCGAGCGTCGCGATCCTCGCCGCCCTGCGCCGGCGCGATGCCACGGGCGAGGGCGCCACGATCGATTGTGCTTTGCTCGACAGCCAGATCGCGGTGCTCGGCAATCAGGCGCTGAATTATCTCGTTTCGGGCAAGACGCCGAAACGCCTCGGCAATGCCCACCCGAACATCGTGCCCTATGAGGTGTTTCCGGTCGCGGATGGCTACATCATCATCGCGAGCGGCAATGACGGGCAATATCGCAAGCTCTGCGCGGCGATCGGCGGGGAAGAACTCGCCACGCACCCGGATTATGCCACCAATCGCGATCGCGTCGAGAAACGCGCGACCCTCGTGCCGCTGATTTCCGCGCTGACGGCGAAAATCCCCAAGGTGGAGATCCTGGCGCGGCTCGAGGCGGCGGGCGTGCCGGCCGGGCCGATCAACGATCTCGGCGAGGTCTTCGCCGACCCGCAGGTCATGCATCGCGGCGTGCGCGTGAGCCTTCCGAACCCCGAGGCCGAAGCCGGTTTCGTGCCCTCGGTTCGTTCGGCGTTTCTGCTCGACGGCGAACCGCAGGTCTCGCCGCGCCACGCCCCCGGCCTGGGGCAGCATACGTCAGAAATATTGGCCGATCCGAACTGGAACTCCCGCAAACAGGGCTGATCATGACCGCCATCGCTCCCCGCCGCGCCGCGGATATTCTCGTGGCGCAACTCATCCGCCAGCAGGTGACGGACATTTTCTGCGTGCCCGGCGAGAGCTATCTTGCCGTGCTCGACAGCCTGCATGATGCTTCCATTCGCGTCACGGTCTGCCGGCAGGAGGGCGGGGCCTGCATGATGGCGGATGCGCTGGGCCGCCTCACGGGCCGGCCGGGCATCTGCTTCGTCACGCGCGGTCCCGGCGCGCTCAATGCCGCGCCGGCGATCCATATCGCGCATCAGGATTCGATCCCGCTCATTCTGTTCGTGGGACAGATCGAGCGCGCGGCGCGCGAGCGTGGCGCGTTTCAGGAACTCGATTACCGCGATGTCTTCGGCTCCATGACCAAATGGACCACCGAGATCGACGATTCCCGGCGCATCCCCGAGATCATCCATCGGGCTTTCCATGTCGCCATGTCCGGCCGCAAGGGCCCGGTGGTGATCGCACTGCCGGAGGACATGCTGACCGAGATGGCGGCGGTCGCCGATGCGCCCTTCGTGGAGCCGCTGGAAACCCACCCGTCGCTCTCGCAGATGGCGCAGCTCCAGAAGCGTCTCTGGGCCGCGAGGAAGCCGATCGTGATTGCCGGCGGCACGGGCTGGAGCCGGCAGGCGGTGGATCGCCTCGTGCGCTTTGCGGAAGCCTTCGACCTGCCGGTCTCGAATTCCTTCCGCCGGCAGATGATCTTCCCGGAACGGCATCCGAACTATGGCGGCAATCTCGGCATCGGGCCGAACCCGCCGCTGCTGAAATACATCCGGGAGGCGGATCTCATCCTCGCGATCGGCGCGCGCCTCGGCGAGATGCCCTCGCAGGGTTATTCGCTGCTGGACATTCCGGGCGACGGCGAAAGGCTCATCCATGTCCATGCGGGTTCGGATGAACTCGGGCGCGTCTATGCGACGAATTTGCCCATCCATGCGAGCATGGAAGCCTTCGCGGCCGCGCTGCAGACCCTTCAGCCGCCAAAGGAAAGGCCCTGGGCCGAGGCCCGCGCCGCGCTTCATGCGGAATATCGCCAATGGACCGAGGTGCCGACGAACATTCCCGGCACGCTTCAGATGGGCGCGGTGATGGCCTATCTGCGCGATTATCTCCCGGCGGATTCCGTGCTCTGCAACGGCGCGGGGAACTACGCGACCTGGCTCCACCGCTATTTCATGTTCAACGGCTACGCGACGCAGGCCGCGCCCACCTCGGGCTCGATGGGCTACGGCGTGCCGGCGGCGGTGGGCGTGAAGCGCGCCTTTCCGGAAAAGACCGTCGTCGCCTTCGCAGGCGATGGCTGTTTCCTGATGAACGGGCAGGATTTCGCGACCGCCGTGCAATATGATCTGGCCGTCCTCGTGCTCGTCATCGATAATCGGATGTATGGCACCATCCGCATGCATCAGGAGCGGGAATTCCCCGGCCGTGTCTCGGCGACGGAGCTGAGAAACCCGGATTTCGCCGCCTATGCGCGCGCTTTCGGCGGGCATGGCGAGCGCGTGGAGCGGACCGAGGAGTTCATTCCCGCTTTCGAACGCGCCCGTGCCTCCGGCAAGCCGGCGATCCTGCATCTCCTGATCGACCCGGAGGCCATCACCCCGACCACGACCATCACCGCCATCCGCAAACAGGCGCGCTGAGTGAAATTCCCGAGGCCTGCCCCAGAAATGGCCGCAATTCGGACCTAGCTTCAGGGGGTTTCCTCGGAATTAACGAGAGGTCAAGCCGATTGGCCCATTATGTCGGTCCGTCGGCTTCTTCCGTTCGAAGAGGTTTGGAAGGCGGGGGCTCAAGGTCCGGATATGGCCAGAGGGCGGGCAGGCGGTTCGCGGCGCGAACCACGCTTCGAGGATGAACAAGGCTATGCCTCGGGCGAGCTTCGGCTCGCGCCGGAGGATCGTGGCCGCCGGACAAGCCGTCGTCCCGAGCCGCCGCAGGATGACGAGCCGCCGCGCAGGGGGCGCGACCGGCATCGCCGAGGCAAGGGTCGGCGCGGCTTTTTCGGCACGATCTTCTACTGGAGCCTGACCCTCATGCTGTGGGGCGCCATCGCGCTTACCGGCATCATCGGCTATTTCGCGATGAAATTGCCGCCGATCGACCAGCTCGCTGTGCCGAAGCGCCCGCCCAATGTGGCGATCCTCGCAGCCGATGGCACGCTCATCGCCAATCGCGGCGAGACGGGCGGCGCCAACGTGCCCTTCGGCGAATTGCCGCGCTACCTGCCGATGGCCTTCGTTTCCATCGAGGACCGGCGATTCTACTCGCATTTCGGCATCGATCCCGTGGGTCTCGCGCGCGCCGTGGTGCGCAACGCGAGTTCGGGCCGCGCGGCGGAGGGGGGCTCCACCCTCACCCAGCAGCTCGCGAAGAACCTCTTTCTCACGCAGGAGCGCACGCTTTCGCGCAAGATCCAGGAAGCTTTGCTCTCGATCTGGCTGGAACGGAACTATTCGAAGGACCAGATCCTCGAACTCTACATGAACCGCGTCTATTTCGGCTCCGGCGCCTATGGCGTGGAAGCGGCCTCGCAGCGCTATTTCGGCAAGAGCGCGCGGGCGCTCACCCTTGGCGAGGCGGCCGTGCTCGCCGGCCTCGTACAGAGCCCCTCGCGCCTTGCGCCGAACCGCAACCCGGAAGGCGCGGCCGAGCGTGCCGCCCTCGTGCTCGCCAAGATGGTGGAACAGGGCCACGCGACGCCGGAGATGGCAAAGCTCGCCAGGACCAACACCACCGAAGCGCGCAAACGGGCGCGGCCCGGCGCCGGCAACTACGTGGCGGACTGGGTGATGGACGTGCTCGACGACCATATCGGCACCATCGACCGAGACATCGTTGTGAAAACCACGATCGATCCGCGCCTGCAGGGCCTCGCCGAGAAGGTGGTCGCCACCGAATTCGAGCAGAAGCGCCTGAAGCTGGCCGTCGACCAGATCGCGATGGTCGCCATGAGCCCCGATGGCGCGGTGCGCGCGCTGGTGGGCGGGCGCGATTATGCGCAGAGCCAGTTCAACCGCGCGGTGATGGCGCGGCGCCAGCCGGGTTCCAGTTTCAAGCCCTTCGTCTATCTCGCGGCTCTCGAGAAAGGCCTCACGCCGGATACCATCCGCGAGGATGGCCCGGTGAACATCAAGGGCTGGAAGCCGGAGAACTACACGCGCGAGTATTTCGGCAACGTGACACTCCAGCAGGCACTGGCCATGTCGCTGAACACGATTCCGGCCAAGCTCATCATGGAGATCGGGCCGCGCACGGTGGCGCGCACGGCGCAACGGCTCGGTATTTCCTCCGGCCTCCGGGCGGATGCATCACTGGCGCTCGGCACCTCGGAAGTCACGCCGATGGAGATGACCACCGCCTATGCCGCCTTCGCGAATGGCGGCACCGGGGTCATTCCGCATGCGATCATCGAGGTGAAGGCGACCGATGGCACGCTGATCTATCGGCGCCAGCCGCAGAATCTGGGCCAGGTTGCCGAGCCGGCAACCATCGGCGCGCTGAACCGCATGATGCGCGAGACGCTGGTTTCAGGCACGGCCCGCAAGTCGGATCTGCCGGGCTGGCAGGCCGCCGGCAAGACCGGCACCACGCAGGAGCACAAGGATGCGTGGTTCTTGGGTTACACGGCGCATCTCGTCGCGGGCGTCTGGGTGGGCAACGACGAAGGCGAGTTGATGAGGAAGGTCACGGGTTCAGGCCTTCCGGCCGAACTCTGGGCCAGCTTCATGCGCGAGGCCCATGGCAAGGTTCAGCCGCAGCCGCTGCCGGGCCTCAACGAAGGCGGCTGGCTGGGCGTCGGCAATGGCAC
Source organism: Methylobacterium sp. (assembly GCA_020252645.1). Lineage (GTDB taxonomy): Bacteria > Pseudomonadota > Alphaproteobacteria > Rhizobiales > Beijerinckiaceae > Rhabdaerophilum. The sequence continues at coordinate 328,230 of JADCCN010000002.1, forward strand.
GCCGGTGCCACAGCAGCCGGCCGGCACGCGCCATGCGCCCGGCGGCGATTCCCCGATGCGGCTCGAGGGGCCGAGCACGCAGGAGCGCAGCCTGCTCTCGCGCCTGTTCGGCGGCTAGAGCATGAAGTGTTCAGACGGAAGCACATCCTGCTCTTATCTTATTGTTATAACATGCTTTTTTGTGAAAAACCGGATTCCACTTTTTCACAGCATGCCCTAAGGATCAGGAAAACGGGCTGACGCGCCGGATACGCGGCAGGGTCGCGAGCCCGATCAGCCCCATCAGGGCCGTCGCAGCCGTCAGCGCGACAGGGCTCTGCGCCACGAAAGCGCCGACCAGCGCCCCCACGAGGGCCGCGAAGCTCATCTGCGTGATCCCCAGCAGCGATGACACGCTGCCCGCGCGATCCGGAAAGGGCATCAGCGCGCCGGCGGCGGATTGCGGCAGCGTGAAGCCCACGCCCATCGCATAGAAGGCCATGGGTACGGCGAGCCCCGCCAACCAATGAGGCATCGTGAAGGAGAAGCCCAGAAGCGCAAGGCCGGCGACAGCCTGCAGCACGGTGCCGATCTCGATGGCGCGCAGGCTTCCCTTCGCTGCGACCACCTTCTGCGCCATGACCGTCCCGAGGATATAGCCCAGGACCATCACGCCGAAGGTGGCGGCAAAGCCGGCGGGGGAAAGCCCGAAATGCCCCTGCATCACGAAGCTCGAGCCGGAAATGAAGGCAAAGAGCCCTGCATAGGTCGCGGCGCTGAGAATCGCGAAGGATGTGAAGCGCCCGTCCCGGTAGAGTTCACCATAACCGCGCATGATCTCACGGAACGAAAAGGGCGACGCGATCGGCTGTTTCAGGGTCTCGGGCAACCGGCGAACCACCGCGAACGCCAGTGCGACCGCAAGAAACACCACGGCGAGGAAGTTCATCCGCCAGCCCGAGAGGATCTCGATGGCCGCGCCCAGCATGGGGGCGATGGCTGGAACGATGCCCATGATCGTGCCCATGCGGGCCAGCTGCTGGCCGGCCTCGCGGCCCTCATAAAGGTCGCGCACGATGGCACGCGCCAGAACCATCGGCCCTGCCGCGCCCACGCCCTGCAGAAAGCGCGCCGCGATCAGCACCTCGAGGCTTGGGGCCATCGCGGAAGCGAAATTCGCCAGGGCATAAAGCGTGAGGCCGATCAGCATCACCCTTTTGCGACCGCGACGATCGGACAAGGGGCCGTAAAAGACCTGCCCCAAGGCGAAGCCGAGGAGATAGGCCGAAAGCGTCCATTGCACCTCTCCTGCTGTTGCGCCGAAATGCTGCTGGATGCTCGGCAGCGAAGGCAGATACATATCGGTCGAAAGCGGGCCGATGGCCGTCAGCAGGCCGAGAAGGATCGTCATGCCCGGCATGCCGGATTTCAAATGCGCCATGATGCGGGCCTTGCCCGCTCACGGGCCTTGAATGGAGAGGCCCCGCCCATGGAGGGGCCGGGCGAGGGATTACGGGCCATAATGATGCAGGGCCGGGCCGTGCCGGTCGAGCCAGTCTTCCGCGACCCGGAAATCCGGCAGCAGCGTGCGGACAATCCGCCAATAGCGCGGGGAGTGATTCATTTCCAGCCGGTGCGCAACCTCATGCGCCGCCAGATAATCGAGCACGAAAGCCGGCGCGAGGATGAGCCGCCAGGAATAGGCGAGATCACCGCGCGAAGAGCACGAACCCCAGCGGCTCACCGTATCCTTGATGCTGATCCGCCCGATCGCCACCCCGAGGGTTGCGGCATGCCGGCGGGAGGCAAAGGTCAGATCGGCGAGGGCCTCGGCTTTCAGGAAGCGCAGCACGCGGCCCGGCAGCGCATCGGATGGGCCATGCACGAGAAGCACGGGGCCTTCCGCCATCTGTTCGATGCGCGTCGCGCCGCGGCTCGTGCCGGCATGGCGGATGCGATGCTCGACGCCGCGGATGGGCAGGGTGGCGCCATCGGCAAAGGCCACGCGCGGCGGCAGCGCCCTGAGGCGCGCTTCGAGCCATCCGGCTTGCGACAGCACGAATTGCTCGGCGCGATGGCGCGCCACGCCGCGCGGCAGGGTGAGGGTCGCACCACCCGTGCGGCGATTGATGCGCAGGATCATGCGGCGGGCTGCCGGGCGGACGACCACGGCAATCTCCTGCGGGCCATCCCGCATCTCGATGCGAATGGGGCTCGGCGGCGCGGCGGGTTTGCGCAGGCGCGGGGGGATCAGCAGGTCAATGAGCCGCGAAGGCGCCATGGAAACAGGGGCTCCGAATCAATCCCGGGAGGCCCAGTCTAATGGTCTTTGCCGCGAAATCAGCGCACCGCGCGCAGCTTCGGACGCGATGTCGCGGCATTTTCGCCGGCAAAACCCGCGCAGCGCTCGATAAAGCCCGCGATTGCCGGGGCGATATCGCGGCGGAAGCGGGAGCCGTTGAACACACCGTAATGCCCCACTTCCTTCTGGAGATGGTAGAGCTGGCGATCCTTCGGCAGGTTCACGCAGAGATCATGCGCAGCCCTGGTCTGGCCGACGCCGGAAATGTCGTCCTTCTCGCCCTCGACCGTCATGACGCCGCAGCGGCGGATGGCGCCGAGATCAACCTTGCGGCCGCGATGCAGCATCTCGCCCTTCGGCAGGGCATGGCGCACGAAGACCGTGTCGACCGTCTGGAGATAGAATTCGGCCGTGAGATCCATCACGGCCATATATTCATCGTAGAAGTCGCGATGCTTCTCGGCCGAGTCACCGTCGCCCGAAACGAGGTGGTTGAACATGTCCCAATGCGCCGTGAGGTGGCGGTCGATGTTCATCGCCATGAAACCGGAAAGCTGGAGATAGCCCGGATAGACCTCGCGCATCAGGCCGGGATGCGGGAAAGGCACGCGCGCGATGCAATTGGAGTGGAACCATTCGATGCCACGCTTCTGGGCCACCTTGTTCACTTCGGTCGGGCTGCAGCGGGTATCGATCGGGCCACCCATCAGCGTCATGGAACGCGGCGTGGCGGGATCGTTCTCCTCCTCCATCAGCGCGATGGCCGCGATGACCGGTACGGAGGGCTGGCAGACGGCCATGACATGCACATCCGGCCCGAGCAGGCGGATCATGTCGCGCACGTAATCGATGTAATCGTCGAGGTCGAATCCACCCTGCGAGAGCGAAACCATGCGCGCATCCACCCAATCGGTGATGTAGACCTCATGGGTCGGCAGGAAGGCTTCGACCGTGCCGCGCAGGAGGGTCGCGAAATGGCCCGACATGGGGGCGACGATGAGCAGGCGGCGCTGCGGCGCCAGGTTGACCGGCAGAGCGCGATCGAAATGGATGAGGTTGCAGAACGGCGCCCGCCAGACCACGCGCTCGATGACATCGACAGGCTGGCCATTCACCATCGTCTGCGGAAGATCGAAAATCGGCTTGCCATAGCGGCGCGTCACGCGCTCGAACAGCTCGCAGGCCGCCGAGACGGAGCGGCCATAGACCGTATGGGTGAGCGGGTTGAGCGGGTTGCGGTAGAAGAGCCGCATCGCGTCGCTCGCGGCACGCGCAGGCCCCAGCACCGCATGCGCCATCTCGTAGAACATATATCCGGATTGTCTCATCATCAGAGCAAGCTCCCATGGGCGCGGGCCGCGAAGTGACTGCCGCTGCTACACACGACAATGTCGGCAGGTTCGTGAAGTTCCTATTCGACTTTCGAAATATCTTCCCGAAAGGCCTTAGGCCTGCGACATTTTTTCCGCAACTGCTTTCCCATTGGTGAAATCCGTATTCCCCGGGACGTTGCGTATGGCCGGCAGAAAGAAAGAAGTCTATGTTCATCCGACGTCTTGCCCATCCGAGATCGGACGTGCCGGCCTCTGCGCGAAGGGGGCGAGGGTGAAAACCATGCCGAGACGGCTGCGTTCCAAACTCCCGCGGGAGCACCGCCTGCTTCGCCTCGAAACGTTGCTGCGCCTGCGTTGGTATGCGGTGATCGTGCAGGCCGTCCTGATCCTGATCGGTCAGTTCCCGGTCGGGCTGGATCTGCCCTTGGGCAGCATCGCGCTGGTTCTTGCCTTCGCGGTGGCGCTGAACATGGCGCTGCATGTGCGCGCCCCGGCGGGTTATCGCATGGAGGAATCGGCCGCTTTCGTGCTTTTGGGCGCGGATATCCTGCAGCTTGCGGCGCTTCTTTATTTCGCGGGCGGCGTTACCAACCCGTTCTCCATCTTCTTCCTTGCGCCGGTGCTCATCTCCGCGATGGCGCTGCCGCTCCAGCGCACGATCGTGCTCGGCGTTCTGGCCATGGCGGCCACGACTTTCATTCTATTCTATCATGAGCCGTTGCGCAGCGCGGGCGGGGAGATGCTGGCGGTTCCGGATTACTTTTCGCCCTGGCTCTGGCTCGCCTTGCAGGCGGCGATCATCTTTGTCGGGCTCTATGCCTGGCGCATTGCCGAGGAAGCCCGCCAGCTCGCGCAGGCGCTGGCCATGACCGAGCTTGTGCTGGAGCGCGAACAGCATATCTCCGATCTCGATGGCCTCGCGGCTGCCGCCGCCCATGAGCTTGGCACCCCGCTCGCGACCATTGCCGTGGTGGTGGGGGAGCTTCTGCATGGTTCGATCAAGGACGAGGCGCTCAAGGCCGATCTCCAGTTGATCAAGGAACAATCGGCGCGCTGCCGGCAGATTCTTGCGCAGATAACCACACTTGGCGAGCCCAGTGCCGCGCCGTTCCGCACGGTCACGGTCTCGGGCCTCGTGGCGGAGGTTGTCGCGCGCTATCGCGATCGCGGGGCGCCGATCACCCTGATGCGCGAGGGGCCCGATCCCGAACCGCGCTGCCTGCGCAATCCCGGCCTTCTCTATGGCATCGGCAACCTGGTGCAGAACGCGGCCGAATTCGCCGGCTCCGCCGTGCAGATCAGCGTGCTCTGGGATGAGCGCGACGTGACAATCGAGATTCGCGACGACGGCCCCGGCATCCCGGTATTCGTGCTGGAGCGGCTCGGCGAGCCCTATCTCACCTCGCGCCCCTGGGACGAGAGCGAGCCGGAAGCCGGCCCCGGCGGGGGCATGGGCCTGGGGCTCTTCATCGCAAAGGTGCTGCTGGAGCGCTCGGGTGCCACGCTGACCGCAGCCAACCAGATCGCGCCGGAGATCGGTGCGACAATTCGTCTGATTTGGCCGCGCCATCTGTTTAACGAGCTTATCCGTAAATCGGTTTTGGAGAACCAGAAGTCCGGACTGCCAACGGATGCTTCCGGAAGCCGCTCGGGCCTCAGGGAAGCGAAAGCACTTTCCGGAAACCCGGAATCCAGTTAATGGCAGCATCAGAGGTTTGGTGATGGACGTTCAGACCACAACCCGGGATGACCTCCAGATGACTGCCATGAGTGGCAACCCCAGCCTCTTGATTCTCGATGATGATCGCCCCTTTCTTGCGCGCCTCGCCAAGGCGATGGAAACGCGCGGCTACCGCGTGACGACCGCCGCCAGCGTCGATGAGGGCCTCATCGCCATTTCCAGTTTCGCGCCGGATTACGCCGTCATCGATGTGCGCCTCGGCGACGGGAACGGCCTTGATGTCGTCTCCGAGATCAAGAAGCGCCATCCTGGAACGCGGTCTCTGGTGCTCACGGGCTATGGCAACATCGCAAGCGCGGTGGCGGCCATCAAGCGTGGCGCCTTCGATTACCTCGCCAAGCCCGCCGATGCCGACGAGATCGACGCGGCGCTCCATGGCAGCATGGGTGAGAAGCCGGTCCTGCCCGAACAGCTGATGTCGGCGGATCGCGTGCGCTGGGAGCATATCCAGCGGATCTACGAGTTGTGCGGCAGGAATGTTTCGGAGACGGCGCGGCGCCTGAACATGCATCGCCGCACCCTGCAGCGCATTCTCGCCAAGCGCGCGCCGAAATAGGCCCGCGAGAAGCGGTCAGCAATCGGGCCTCAGGGCATCGGGATCGCTTGTTCCGAGCCATCTCTGCCCCGCGATCCAGCCGAGTTGCAGGATGAGGCTCTTGCGCATCGAGGCGTGAATGGTGCCCGGCGTCGCGCAATCCCGGATCAGCTCGGCGTCGAAACCATCGGCGAGGAACAGGCCCGCCTCCTCCGGGAAAAGGCGCTGCGGCACGCCCTCATGGCTCGCGAAGAAGAATCGATCGCAATAGGGCCGGTATTCCCGCCATTTGTGATCGGCGCGGAAATCCTCGACCGAGGACTTGATCTCGATGATCCACAATTCGCCCCTGCGGGAGAAGGCCATCAGATCCGCGCGCCGGCCATTGGGGAGGGCCACCTCAGGCAGGGCCATCAGCCCGCGCTGGAAGAGGTGCCGCGTGAGCCCGCGCGAGAGAACGGGTGCAAGGCTTTCGCGAGGCATGCGGGCCGGTTCCATTAGAGCATGCTGTGAAAAAGTGGAATCCGGTTTTTCACAAAAAAGCATGCGATAACAATAAGAGAAGAGCATGATGTGCTTCCGTCTGAACACATCATGCTCTAGGCGGCCGGCGCCTTTCCGTCGGCGGAAAGCAGGAGTTCCGCGGCCTTTTCCGCGATCATCAGCACGGGGGAATTGGTATTCCCGGAAGTGATCGTCGGCATCACCGAGGCATCCGCGATGGTGAGCCCCTCGCAGCCGATGACCGAGAGACGCGCATCGACCACCGCCATCGGGTCATCCGCGAGGCCCATCCGTGCCGTGCCGACGGGGTGGAAGATCGTGGTGCCGATCTCGCTGGCTGCGCGCGCGAGATCCTCGTCGCTCTGCAGAGCGGGGCCCGGGCGGAACTCCTCCGGCTTGTAGCGCTGCAACGCCGGCTGGCCCACGATCCTCCGCACGAGGCGGAGCGAATCGATCGCCACCTGCCGGTCCTCTTGGGTGGAGAGGTAATTCGGGTCGATCTCCGGCGCGGCGAAGGGATCGGCGGAGGCCAGCCGCACCGCGCCGCGGCTCGTGGGCCGGAGGTTGCAGACCGAAGCCGTCAACGCCGCAAAGGCGTCGAGCGGCTCCCCGAATTTGTCGAGTGAGAGGGGTTGCACATGAAACTGCACATTGGCGGTGGAAAAACGCGGATCGGATTTCGCGAAAAGCCCGAGCTGCGAGGGCGCCATGGTCAGCGGCCCGCGCCGGAACAGCGCGAATTCCACGCCCATCCAGCCGCGCTTCAGCAGGTTCGCATAATCCGTGTTGAGCGTGCGCACGCCCGAGACCTTGTAGACCGGGCGGAGCTGCAGGTGATCCTGCAGGTTCGCGCCCACGCCAGGCCGATCAAGCCGCGTTTCCACGCCGAATTCGGCGAGATGCGCGGCTGCGCCGATGCCCGAGAGCATCAGCAGCTTCGGTGTCTGCACTGCCCCCGCCGCAAGCACGATGCGCCGCGCCTTGGCGATTTCCACCCGTCCCCCACGCTTGTAGACGATGCCGGTCGCGCGCTTTGCCTCGAAAGCGATATGCATGGCTTCGGAATCCGTGCGGATCTCGAGGTTCGGGCGCCCCCTGGCAGGATCGAGGAAACCGCGCGCCGCACTCCAGCGCAGGCCCTTCTTCTGGTTCACCTGAAAATAGGCCGAGCCGAAATTATCGCCCCGATTGAAATCCGGAACCTTGGGGATGCCGGCCTCGGCCGCCGCATCGCGGAAGGCATCGAGGATCTCCCAGCGCAGGCGCATCTCCTCCACGCGCCATTCGCCACCCTGCCGGTGAAGATCGTTCGAGCCGGCATAATGATCCTCGTGGCGCAGGAAATAGGGCAGGCAATCGGCCCATGACCAGCCGTTGAGGCCCATCTGCGCCCATCGGTCGAAATCCGCCGCCTGCCCGCGCATGTAGATCATGCCGTTGATGGCGGAGCATCCGCCGAGCACACGGCCGCGCGGGTAGAGCAGCGAGCGGTTGTTGAGGCCGGGCGAAGGCTTCGTGCGGAACATCCAGTCGGCGCGCGGATTGCCGATGAGGAACAGGTAGCCGACGGGAATGTGGAACCAGATGTAATTGTCGCGCCCGCCTGCTTCGAGAAGCAGCACGCGGTTCTTCCGGTCCGCGCTCAGGCGATTGGCGAGCAGGCAGCCCGCCGTGCCTCCGCCGACGATGATGAAATCGAATTCGCCCGCCTGTGCCGGCGCCTGCCCGCTCATGCCAATCGGCCTCCCGCCTTTCTTGTTCTGGTCGCAAGGTTAGGCCGGGGCGGGAAGGGCCTCAAGGGGCGAGCTCACTCTGCGGCCGTGGCCAGCGCCGGGGGTGCTGACCGGGCGACCGGCGCGGGGGACTCCGCCGGAGGCGCCAGGGCGCGCAGGTCATCCGCCTTCAGCTTCTTGCGGAACCACAGGGCATAGAGCGCCGGCAGGAACAGCAAAGTGAGGAAGGTGGCGACGAACAGCCCGCCCATGATGGTGAAGGCCATCGGACCCCAGAAGGCCGAGCCCGAGAGCGGCACCATCGCGAGGATCGCCGCGAGCGCCGTGAGCACCACGGGCCGCGCACGGCGCACGGTGGCTTCCGTAATGGCCTCGCGCATGGGCAGGCCGGAGTCGAGGTCGTGGTCGATCTGGTCCACCAGGATCACGGTGTTGCGCATGATCATGCCCGCGAGCGCGATGAGCCCGAGCAAGGCCACGAAGCCGAAGGGCTTGTTGGCAAGGTTCAGCGCCAGCGAGGCCCCGATCAGCCCCAGGGGAGCGGTCGAGAACACGAGGAACAGCTTCGAGAAGCTCTGGAGCTGGAACATCAGCAGCGTGAGCATCACCATGAACATCATGGGGAAGAGCTTGAAGATCGAGGCATTGGCCTTGGCCGATTCCTCGATCGCGCCGCCGATCTCGAGGCGATAGCCCTGCGGCAACGCATCGCGAACAGGCTGCAGCGCCTTCCATACCTCGTTTGTCACATCCGGCGCCTGCACGCCGTCGATGATGTCCGAACGCACCGTGATCGACATGTCGCGGTTGCGGCGCCAGAGGATCGGCTCCTCGTGCTCGTAGGCGATGCGCGCGACCTGGGCCAGCGGCACCGGCACGCCGTTGCGGGCGATGAGGGTGAAATCCGCAAGGCGCGTGGGGTCGAGCCGTTCGCCGGGCACGGCGCGCGCCACAACCTGCACGGTTTCGGTGCGGTCGCGCATGGTGGTGATCGGCGCGCCGGAGACGAGCGTCTGCAAGGTCTGCGCGATGGCAGTCGGGTCGAGCCCGAAGGCGCGGGCACGATCCTGATCGACGATGAGGCGGATCGAGGGCATCATCTCGTTCCAGTCGAGATGCGGATCGCGGGTCTTGGCGTTCTGCGCCATGGTCTCCCGGACCTGGTAGGCGATGCGGCGCACCTCGATCGGATCGGCGCCCACCACGCGGAACTGCACGGGGAAGCCGACGGGCGGGCCGAAATTGAAGCGATCGACACGCACGCGCGCAGCCGCCAGCGCGCCCTCGGCGATGGCCTTCTCGAGACGCGCCTTGATGCGCTCGCGGGCCTTCACATCCTTGGTGAGGATGACGGTCTGCGCGAAGGCCTCGTTCGGCAGCACGAGGTTCAGCCCGAGCCAGAAGCGCGGCGACCCCTGCCCGATATAGGTCGTGGCATGGATGACATCCGGATCATCCGCGAGCAGCTTCTGCGCTTCCTCCGCCACCTTCTTCGTCGCGCCGATGGACGAGCCCTCCGGCAGGCGCATCTCGAGGAAGAGTTCCGGGCGCTCGGAGAGCGGAAAGAATTGCTGCTGCACGCGGCCGAACGCCACGATGGAGAGCGCGAAGATGCCGATGGTCGCTAGGATCACCTTGCCGCGATGCTCCACGCACCACGCCACCACACGCCGCAGACCGGAATACATCGGCGTGTCATACATCGCCGCATGGCCATGATGCAGGATGGGGCGGCCATTCTCGTCGCGCTCCACCTTCATCTCCGGCAGCAGCTTCACGCCGAGATAGGGCGTGAACACCACCGCCACGAACCAGGAGGCGACAAGCGCGAGGCCCACCACGATGAAGAGCGTGCCCGTGTATTCGCCTACCGCCGAGTTCGCGAGGCCGATCGGCAGGAAGCCGGCGGCCGTCACCAGCGTGCCGGTGAGCATCGGGAAGGCGGTCGATTCCCAGGCGAAGGCCGCCGCCTTCAGCCGGTCCCAGCCCTCTTCCAGCTTCACCATCATCATCTCGACCGCGATGATCGCGTCATCCACGAGCAGCCCCAGCGCGATGATGAGCGCGCCCAGCGAAATGCGGTGGAGATCGATGCCCAGAGCATCCATCAGGACGAAGACGATCGTGAGCACCAGCGGCACGGAGAGCGCCACCACGATGCCCGTGCGCCAGCCGAGCGACAGGAACGAAACGGCGAGCACGATGAGCAGCGCCTCGATGAAGGAGCGCACGAATTCGCGCACGGAGGTGGAGACCACATGCGGCTGGTTCGCGATCTGGTCGATCTCGAGGCCGATGGGAAGCTTCTCCTTGAAGGCGGCGAGCGCCTCGTCCACCGCCTGGCCCAGGGTCACGATATTCGCGCCCTTGAGCATCACCACGCCCACGCCCACGGCAGGCTTGCCATTCTGGCGGATGAGGAAATCCGGCGGGTCCTTGAAGTCACGCCTCACATGGGCGATGTCGCCGAGGCGGAAGGTGCGGCCACCGGCCTCGATCGGAATCGCGGCGACGGCCGCCGCGCCATCGAGCGCGCCGGAAACGCGCAGCGGAATCCGTTGCGCGCTCGTTTCGAAGGTGCCGGCAGGATTGACGGCATTCTGCCGGGCGATGGCCTCGAAGATCGCGGTGACCGGCACGCCAAGTGTGGCGAGCTTCACATGGCTGAATTCCACGAAGATTCGCTCATCCTGCGTGCCATAGATGTTCACCTTCACCACATCGGGCACGCGCAGTATCACGCGCTTGAGGTCCTCTGCGACACCCTTGAGCTTCGCGTAATCCGCGCCGTCGCCGGTGATCATCAGCAGGATCGAATCAACATCGCCGAACTCGTCGTTGACATTGGGTCCGATGATGCCCGCCGGAAGATCCGGGCCGAGGTCACCCAGCTTCTTGCGCAACTGGTAGAACAGCTCCGGCACCTGCCTTGCGGGCGTGTAATCCTTGAATTCCATCTGAATCGCGGAGAAGCCGGGCTTCGAATAGGTCACGGCCCGGTTGAAATAGGGCAATTCCTGCAGCTTCTTCTCGATCTTCTCGGTCACCTGCTCCTGCATTTCCTGCGCGGTCGCGCCGGGCCAGACGACCGTGATGGTCGCGACCTTGATGGTGAAGGAGGGATCTTCCGCGCGCCCGAGGCGCAGGTAGGAGATGATGCCCGCCGCCGTAATGACGAGGATGAGGAAGAGAACCAGCGCCTGATGCCGAACAGCCCAGGCCGAGAGATTGATGCCGCCCTTCATGGGTTCGCTCCTCAGCCCAGACGCAATTCGGTAACGGGCCGCACCTTGAGGCCCGGCTTGAGCTTGTGGATGCCGAGCACGACCACGAGATCGCCATCGGCGAGACCACTTGAAACCAGTGCGTCGCGCGCTTCATACGCGGTCACCTGCACGGCCCGGCGCTTCAGTTCGCCGGATGCATCCACGACATAGACTTCCGTGCCGCCGCCTTCGTTGAGGATCGCCGCGAGCGGCAGGCGCGCGACGCGCAGCTCTTCCGCCGGGCGCACCGAGAGCGAGGCCGACATGCCGAGCGGCGCATCGGCCGGCAGGCCCTCCATTGTGAAGCGCGCCTGGAAGGTGCGCGTCAGCGGATCGGCCGAGGGCGATAGTTCGCGCAGCTTTGCCGGGTAGCTCTTGCCCGGATCGGTCCAGAGGCTCGCCTCGGCACGAGCCGTGCGGATGTCATCCATCTCCTGCTCGGGAATCGCGACGAGCGCCTCGCGCGGCCCGTCCCTGGCAATCCGCAGGGCCGGCTGGCCGGCGGCCAGAACCTGCCCCGGCTCGACGCTGGTGGAGACGACAATCCCGTCATCCTCGGCCAGCAGCTCGGCATAGGATTGCGCGTTCCGGGCGAGTTCCAGCTGGCGCTCGGCCCGCAGGCGGCGGCCAGTGGCTTCTTCCACGGCCGCGCGCTGGCGATCGAGCGTCTGCTCGGTGGACCAGCCCTTGGCGCGCAATTCGATCACGCGCATCAACTCGGCGCTGGACGATTTCTCGGAGGCCCTGGCGGCTGCGAGCTCGGCTTCAGCCGTCTCGCGCTGGAGCATGAGATCCGTGGGGTCGAGCGTCGCGACAACCTGTCCCTTCTTCACGCGATCGCCGGCCTGCACGCGGCGCTCGGCCACCTTGCCGGAGATGCGGAAACCCTGATCGGTCTCGACGCGGGCCCGCACGGTGCCCACGAGGATGCGCGCGGGCGCGGCCGGCGCGATTTGCACCTTCGTGACCAGAACGGGACGGTTCTCGAGATTTTCGGCCTGCGGCTTGCCGATCTCGGCGGCCGGGCGCCCCACCAGAAACCAGGCACCGGCGGCGCTGACGGCGAATACCAGGGCGGCGATTCCGAGATTTCGACGGGAGAAAAAGGCGGAAGAACGAGAGGGCGTATCGGGGGAGGACATGGCAAGCCTCGGATGGGAAGAAGGAAATTCTCAGGGACGAAGGGCTGCAAGGATGAGCTGGCCGATGCGCCGCGCCTGATCCTCCTGGTCATCCCCGAAGCGCGCGCTTTGCGCGATCATGGTGGGATGGAAGACCTTGGCGGTGGCGCTGAAGGCGGTTTCGGCAAAATCAGCGGGGTCCACCTGCCGGAATTCGCCGGAGGCAATCCCCTCGCTCACCAGACGGGCCATCTGGCGCACCACGCTTTCGCAATGCGCCTCGATGGCGGGCCAGTTCTCCTCCATCGCCACCTCGACCATGTCGAACAGGCGATGCTCGCTGGTGAGCTTCTCCTTGTTGTGGCGGTGAATCTCGACGATGAGCGCCACGAGCCGCTCGGAAGCGGGAGCCTGACGCTCCACGATGCTCGCGATCAGCGCGTCGGTCTCGCGCATGACCTTCGCGCAGAGCGCATCATTGATCGCGAGCTTGGAGGGGAAGAAGCGGTAGACATTCGCCGGAGACATGCCCATGGCCTGAGCGATGTCTGCGACGGCGGTTTTCGCATAGCCGATACGGCGAAAATGCTCCTCGGCCACCACGAGAATGCGCTCGCGCATGTCATCGGCTGAAATTTTCGGTCGGATATTCATGGGGCTCCCCGCCGGAATGAGAGGCGGCCGATTAAAGATAACGTATGTTGACTTTTGATTTTTATCAGATGTCGCCTGTCTGTCAAGTGCAAGCCTGGCCGCAGGTGGAATTCGGCGGGCGCTGGCCAAGCGCGAGGCCTGCGGCTAGAAGCATTGCCGCTTTCCTTCCTTCGGTTCCGGGCGATGACGCGCAGCTTCAATTCCACCTATTCCGGCCTTCCCATGACCGTGTTCGAAACCATGTCGCGGCTGGCGCGCGAGCACAGGGCCGTCAATCTCGGGCAGGGCTTCCCGGATGATCCCGGCGCGCCGGATATTCGCCGGAAGGCGGCGGATGCGGTGATTTCCGGCTGGAACCAGTATCCGCCGATGATGGGCATTCCCGAGCTGCGTGAGGCGGTTTCCACCCATTTCGCGCATCATCAGGAGGTGAATTTCGATCCCGATACCGAGATCATGGTCACCTCGGGGGCCACCGAGGCGATTGCCGGCGCGCTTTTCGCGCTCATCGAGCCGGGCGACGAGGTGGTTCTGTTCGAACCGATGTATGATGCCTATCTGCCGCTGGTGAAGCGCGCGGGCGGCATCCCGAAATTCGTGAAGCTCTCCCCGCCCGATTGGCGCTTCACGGCGGAAAGCCTGATGGCGGCCTTCAGCCCGCGCACGAAGCTCGTGCTCTTCAACAACCCGCTGAACCCCTCCGCGACCGTCTGCCCGCCGGAGGATCTCGCCATGCTCGCGCATTTCTGCATGGCGCATGATGCCCTCGCGGTCTGCGACGAAGTGTGGGAGCATGTGGTGTTCGATGGCCTCGCCCATGTGCCGCTCTGCGCCCTGCCCGGCATGCGCGAGCGCACGGTGAAGATCAGCTCCGCGGGGAAGATCTTCTCGCTCACGGGCTGGAAGGTGGGCTTCGTGATGGCCCCTGCGGAGATCATGCGGGTACTCTCGAAATCGCACCAGTTCCTCACCTTCACCACCCCGCCGAACCTGCAGGCGGCGGTCGCCTACGGGCTCGCGAAGGAAGACGCCTTCTTCCAGACGATGCGCGACGATTTCCGGCAGGCGCGGGATTATCTCGCCAACGGCCTGAAGGGCCTGGGCTTCTCGGTGCTGCCCTCGCAGGGCACCTATTTCCTCAATGTCGATCTCGCGCCGATGGGCGTAAATGACGATGTCGCCTTCTGCCGAAGGCTCGTGACCGAGCATGGCGTCGCGGCCATTCCCGTCTCGGCCTTCTATGCGGAGGACCCGGTGCGCACGATCATGCGGCTGTGCTTTGCCAAGAAGCGCGAGACGCTGGATGCCGCGCTGGAGCGGCTTTCGCATGTCAAACCGGTGTAGGACAGCGCAAGACAGCCCCTATTTCGCCAGGGCGACCTCCCGGCATTCGGCTGGAAGGTCGTCGAGGGTCCAGTGCCTGGGCTTCGGCCTGGGCTTCGGACGGGCATTGGGGTCGGCTGGCGGCCGGGGCGTCATCAGCGCCGCATATTGCGTCTTCAGCCAGTCCTGAAGGTCCTCGCCGCAGCCATCGCCATCCTGTGGCAAGGGCTGGTCCACGCAGGTAGCGTCGCCCTTGGGGCAGGCGATGCGGATGTGGAAATGGAAGTTATGCCCCCACATCGGGCGCACCTTGGCGAGCCAGGCGCGATCCGCACCGGCATCGCGGCAGAAGGCCACCTTGATCGCCGGATTGACGAAAATGCGTGACACCTCCGGCTGCCTGGCCGCAAGCCGGACGATCGCGAGATGCGCGCGGGTATAGACGGCGGGGTCGACATCCATCCAGTCGCGCCGGGCGATGTTCGTGGCGGACATGTTTTCGCGTTCGTCACGCGTCAGACGCCTGTCCGGCATGGGGGTCAGCCAGATGTCGGCATCGAGCCCGATCTGGTGGGAGGCGTGCCCGGTGAGCATCGGCCCGCCGCGCGGCTGGGAGATGTCGCCGACCAGCAACCCGGGCCAGTTCGCCTCGCGCGGCGCGGCCTTCGCGATGCGTTCGACCACGCGGATGAGGTCCGGATGGCCCCATATCCGGTTGCGGGAGAGGCGCATCACCTGCCAGGTCTCGCCATTGACCGGCAGCGCGACGGCACCCGCAAGGCAACCACGCGCGAAGGAGCCGATGGCCCGCGCCTCCATGGAGACGGGCCTCGGGCTGGCGCCGAAAATGCGCTTCGCGGCATTGGCCGGCAGCTCCTTCAGCACCTGTGCGCGGCGTTCCTCCTCCTCGGATTGCGTCTGCTGCGCGAAAACCGGGCCGGAAAGCCCGAGGAAGGCGAGGGTGGCAACACCGAGGAGCCGGCGCAGGGATCGATATCCCGGAACGGGCGGGCGGGCCTTCCTGCAGATCAATCGAACCTCCCCGGCGGGCACGTGGCGAAAGATGCCAGAGGATCGCATGATTCCGGTTAACCAACGCGTACCAATCAGCTTTTCGGGTGCGCCCGATCTTGTCATCCTCCCGGTCCTTCCCGCATCCTGGATTGGAGCGAACCCGGATGTCCCGCGTTCTTCGGCTTTTCCTGCCCGTTTTCGCGCTGGTCGCGGCCCTCACGGGCTTGTCGGACATCCGGCCTGCGGAAGCAGCCTCCGGGTATGGCTCGCAGCCCCATGGCGGGGGATATGTGCATGACGGCTACCGCGAACCGAATGCCAGCGCGCCGCGCGCCGCACCGCGCAAGGTGAAGCGCCGGCATGTTGCTGCGCAGCGGCAATTTGCGCAGCGGAATATCGTGACGCGCATGGCCCCCTCTGGCCGCGCCGACACCGCACCGCGCGAGGTTCGCCCGGTTGCCCATCGCTCGAATGCGACGATGCAGCAGGAGGCGCGCCGCAAGGCGCAGGCCCGCCAGCGCGTGGCGGCGCGGCGATGGGCGCTCCAGCAGGAAATCGGTCGGGAAACGCGTCGCGCGCAGGCTCGCGAACAGGTTTCGCGCGGTTTCGTGCCCATAGGCGGGCTGGAACCGGCAATCGAGCGCCCGGCTCCGCGCGTCGCCTCCCTCGGTGACACGCCGCGCCAGTCGCGGCTTTCCTCGTCCGCCTCGAACGTGGAGGCTCGGATCGACATCGCTTCGCAGCGGATGATCGTGAAGGTCGATGGCGAAGTGCGCCATGTCTGGAAAATTTCCACCGGCCGGAAGGGCTTCTCCACGCCGCGCGGTGCCTACAAGCCGCAGCGCATGCATGTGAGCTACTTCTCCCGGAAGTACGACAACTCGCCCATGCCGTATTCGATCTTCTTCCGGGGCGGCTATGCGATCCACGGCACCAATGCCATCAACCGCCTCGGCGGCCCGGCCTCGCATGGCTGCGTGCGGCTGGCGACCGGGAATGCGCGAACACTGTTCAATCTCGTCCGATCAGCGGGGCCGGCGCGAACGCGCATCATCATCTCCTAGAGCACGTCTCGTTTTGATGGAATCAAAACCGTGCTCTATCTGATTGTTTTGTCGCATTTTGTTACGAAAAACCGGATTCCACTTTTTCACAGCATGCTCTTATCTTATTATTATCGCATGCTTTTTTGTGAAAAACCGGATTCCACTTTTTCACAGCATGCTCTGGGCCCTTCCCAGGGCGCGGAGATCGCGGGCTCCAGCCCGGCCGAACGCGCCGGCCTTCCTCCTGTCGGAGAGCGACAAATGAGGCGGCCTCATCAAGGAGATCGGCATCACCGCAGGCTGATCACGCGGAACTGATCGCCCGGGAAAGGCCGCGCGGCTCGCCTGAGGGGGAGAATCCGGCTATGCCGGGCCCGTCATGATCGCTCCGCTCCTCCGCCGGCTCGAAAGGCTGGTCGATCCCATCGTGCCCGGACCGGCGGACCAGCCGGATCGCCTCTGGGCGTTTCTGCGCGTGCAGACGGATGGGGTGCGCGCGCCGCTGGCCTTGCTCTTCTGCCTCATCGTGGCGGATGCGCTGCTCGATACGCTGGTGCCCTATTTCATCGGCCGACTCGTGAACCTGCTGGCGAACCAGCCGCGCGAGAGCCTGTTCGAGGCCGCCGGGCCAACCCTGTTGATGATGGCGCTGGTTTTGCTCGTGCTGCGCCCGCTGGTTTTCCTGGCGGGCTTCGCGCTGGGGCGTCTCGGCATCGAGCCGGGCTGGCAATATCGCATGCGCTGGCAGTATTTCGGCCGGCTCGCGGGCCAGAGCCTCGGCTTCTTCCAGAGCGATTTCGCCGGCCGCCTCGCCAACCGCATCATGCAGACCGGCGGAGCGGTGCGGCAGGCGGTGGCGAGCTTCATCCAGGCGGTGGTCTATATCCTCGCCTATGGCATCGGCTCGACCGCGCTGATCCTCGCGCAGGATTGGCGGATGGCCGTGCCCATCGGGTTCTGGTTCATCACCTATCTCGTGATCTTGCGGGTTTTCCTGCCCAAACAGCGCGAGCGCGCGCAGATCGCCTCGGAAGGGCGTTCCATGGTGATGGGCAAGGTGGTGGATGCCTTCGGCAACATCGCCACTCTCAAGCTCTTCGGCGAGAAGGCGCGCGAGGATGCCTATATGAGCGCCGCCATGCGCGAGGCGACACAATATTTCCGCGACCAGCAGCGGCTTCAGCTCGGGTTTTCGGCCTGCCTCTCGATCCTCTCGGCGGGCACGCTGACCGCGACCGGCGCCATCGGCCTCTTGCTCTGGCAGAAGGGCGCGATCGAGATCGGCAGCTTCGCGATGGCGATGACGCTCGTGCTCTCGCTGGTGCGCGCCTCGGGCTGGATCGCCTGGGAAATCGCAGGCATCATGGAGAATATCGGCATCGTGCAGGAGGGCATGGAGAGCATCACCACGCCCATGAAGATGCAGGATGCCCCGGGCGCGAAGCCGCTTCAGTTCAAGGCGGGCGAGATCCGCTTCGAGCAGGTGAGCTTCGGCTATGATCCGCACCTGCCGGTGCTGCGCGATATCTCGCTCACCATCCGGCCCGGCGAGAAGATCGGCCTCGTGGGCCGATCCGGCGCGGGCAAGTCCACGCTCGTGAACCTGCTGCTGCATTTCAACCGGCCCACGAGCGGGCGCATCCTGGTTGACGGGCAGGATGTGCTGCAACTCCAGCAGGAGAGCCTGCGCAAGGCCATCGCTATGGTCACGCAGGATACCTCGCTGCTGCATCGCTCGATCCGCGAGAACATTCTCTACGGTCGCCCGGACGCGAGCGAGACCGAGTTGCGCGCGGCGATCGGGCAGGCACGCGCGGCGGATTTCATCGCCAACCTCTCGGATTGGAAAGGCCGCAGGGGCCTCGATGCCCATGTGGGCGAGCGCGGCGTGAAGCTCTCGGGCGGGCAACGCCAGCGCGTGGCCATTGCGCGCGTCATGCTGAAGAACGCGCCGATCCTCGTGCTGGATGAAGCGACTTCCGCCCTCGACAGCGAGGTGGAAGCGGCGATTCAGGAGAGTCTGGTCACCCTCATGGAAGGCAAGACCGTCATCGCCATCGCGCACCGGCTCTCCACGCTTCAGATCATGGATCGCCTCGTGGTGCTTGATGAGGGCCGCATCGTGGAAGACGGCTCGCATGCCGAGCTTCTCGCGAAAGGCGGGCTCTATGCCGATCTCTGGTCAAGGCAATCGGGTGGGTTCATCGTGGAGCCGAAGCGGGCGGAAGCCGCCGAATAGGCCTCAGTTATCCATCTTGAGCGCGGCGATGAAGGCTTCCTGCGGGATTTCGACCTTGCCGAACTGCCGCATCTTCTTCTTGCCTTCCTTCTGCTTGTCGAGAAGCTTGCGCTTGCGCGAGATGTCGCCGCCATAGCATTTGGCGGTCACGTCCTTGCGCAGGGCGCGCACCGTCTCGCGGGCGATGATCTTGCCGCCGATCGCCGCCTGAATCGGGATCTGGAAGAGGTGCGGCGGGATGAGATCCTTCAGCTTCTCGCACATCACGCGGCCGCGCCCTTCCGCGCGCTGGCGATGCACCAGCATGGAGAGCGCATCGACCGGCTCGGCATTGACGAGAATCGAGAGCTTCACGAGGTCGCCCTCGCGGTAATCGGTGATGGTGTAATCGAAGGAGGCATAGCCCTTCGAGACCGATTTCAGCCGGTCATAGAAGTCGAAAACCACCTCGTTGAGCGGCAGATCATAGACCACCTTCGCGCGCTTGCCGACATAGGAGAGGTCGACCTGGTTGCCGCGCCGCTCCTGGCAGAGCTTGAGGATCGCGCCAAGATATTCATCCGGCGTGAGGATCGTCGCGCGGATCCACGGCTCCCGGATCTCGGCGATCTTCATCACATCCGGCAGGTCGGCCGGGTTGTGGAGTTCGATCTCCTCGTCATCGCGCAAGACGATCTGGTAGACGACGCTCGGCGCGGTGGCGATGAGGTCGAGGTTGAATTCGCGCGTGAGGCGCTCCTGGATGATCTCCAGATGCAGGAGGCCGAGGAAGCCGCAGCGGAAGCCGAAGCCCAGCGCCGCGCTGCTCTCCATCTCGAAGGTGAAGCTCGCATCGTTGAGGCGCAGCTTGCCCATCGCGGCACGCAATTCCTCGAATTCCGCCGCATCGACCGGAAAGAGCCCGCAGAACACCACCGGCTGCACCGGCTTGAAGCCCGGAAGCGCCTGCGCCGCGGGTTTCTTTTCCTCGGTGATGGTATCGCCGACGCGGGTATCCGCCACTTCCTTGATGGAGGCGGTGATGAAACCGACCTCGCCGGGCGTGAGCTCGGCGACATCGAGCATCTTCGGCGTGAAGACGCCGATCTTCTCGATATCGTAAACGGCATCCGTGCCCATCATCTTGATGCGCATGCCCTTTTTCATCCTGCCATCGATGATGCGCACCAGAACGACGACGCCGAGATAGACATCATACCAGCTATCCACCAGCAGCGCCTTCAGCGGCGCGTGGATGTCGCCCCTCGGCGGCGGTAGGCGGGTGACGATCGCTTCGAGCACGCCCTCGATGTTGAGGCCGGTCTTGGCCGAGATCGGCACGGCATCCGAGGCGTCGAGCCCGATCACTTCCTCGATCTGCTCCTTCACCCGGTCCGGCTCGGCGGCGGGGAGGTCGATCTTGTTCAGGACCGGCACGATCTCGTGGTCGGCGTCGAGCGCGTGGTAGACATTGGCGAGCGTCTGGGCTTCCACGCCCTGGCTGGCATCGACCACCAGCAGCGAGCCCTCGCAGGCGGCGAGGCTGCGCGAGACCTCATAGGCGAAGTCGACGTGGCCCGGCGTATCCATCAGGTTCAGGATATAGGTCTTCCCGTCATTCGCGTGATAATTCAGGCGAACGGTCTGCGCCTTGATGGTGATGCCGCGCTCGCGCTCGATTTCCATGTTGTCGAGCACCTGGTCGACCATCTCGCGCTCGGAGAGCCCGCCCGTCTTCTGGATCAGGCGATCGGCAAGGGTCGATTTTCCGTGGTCGATATGCGCCACGATGGAAAAATTGCGGATGTTCGGAATTGGCTCGGTGGTCATGGGGCGGGAGATAGACGAGCAGGCCCAAATGTCCAATGAAAAGAGCGTCGCACCCCGCCTCAGGCCTGTTTTCGTTGCGGGAGGATCAGTGGGAGCTGTTCGTCGCGCGGCTTCAGCGCCTCCAGGATCACCGAGGCCACCTCGGTGGAACGCACCGGGCGGCCGAGCAGGAAGCCCTGCACGAAATCGCAGTGCAACTCCCGCAGAACCTCGATCTGCTCCCTCGTCTCCACGCCTTCCGCCGTCACATGCAGGTTCAGCACGCGCCCAAGGGCGATGATGGTGTCGAGCACCTCGCGTGACCGGGAGGCGGGATCGCTCAGTCCGACCATGAAGGAGCCATCGACCTTCAGCGTGTCGAAGGGAAAGCGCCACAGGTAGGACAGGCTCGAATAGCCCGTGCCGAAATCGTCGAGCGCGATGGAGACGCCGAAGGACTTGATGATGTTCAGTTGCGCGAGGATGGCATCCGGCTTCTCCAGAAGCACGCTCTCCGTCATTTCCAGTTCAAGGCGATGCGGATCGATGCCGGTCTCGTCGAGGACCGAGCGGACGATGGTGCTGAGGCTGCCATTGAGGAATTGCAGCGGCGAGAGGTTGACGGCAATCGAGATGGATGCCGGCCAGAGCGTGGCCGTCTGGCATGCCTCCCGCAGCACCCATTGGCCGATGCGATCGATGAGGCGCAGTTCCTCGGCCACGGGAATGAACACCGCGGGCGAGATCGGCGTGCCGTCATCCGCGTTCAGGCGCAGCAGGGCTTCGAAGGCGCGGAGCGTCTTCCCGTCGGTGGAATAGAGCGGCTGGTAGTAGATCTCGAAATCCTCGTCTTCCACCGCCTGGCGCAGGCGCGCCTCGAGGGCCTGGCGGCTGCGGCGCTCCTCCTCGATGGAGGTTTCGAAGCCGACCGCGCGTCCGCGCCCGGCCCGCTTCGCGGCATAGAGCGCGAGATCGGCCGCGACGAGCAGCCTCTGGCGGGTCTGGCCATCGCGCGGATGCAGGCTGGTGCCGACACTCGCACCAATATGCGCCTCAACTTCACCAATTTGGAAGGGGATCTCGATCGCGCTCACGATTCGCCGCGCGAGGCGCATCGAGCCCAGCTCATCCACCGGCGACAGTTCCTGCACCATCGCGAATTCATCGCCGCCGAGACGCGCGACGCAGATCCCGTCGCTGGCGATGTGGAGCAGGCGTTCGGCGACCTCGCACAGCAGGGCGTCACCCACCGGATGGCCATGGTTGTCGTTCACATCCTTGAAGCGGTCGAGATCGATGAAATGGACAGCGAATTCCGCCTTCCGCGCCATCAGCTGATCGATCCGCTCGACCAGCGCCGAGCGATTCAGCAGGCCGGTCAACTCATCATGGCGTGCGATATGGCGCAGGCGATGAGCCGTCTTCTGGCGCTCGCGGGCATGCCAGAGCACGAGCAGGGCCGGCAGCGCGAAGGCGAAACCTGCCAAGGCCGAGAGAGAGGCACCGGCTGTCAGCAGAACCGATTCCAGCATGCGCGCACGTTCGGTGTGGTCGATATAGACCTCGAGCACTCCGGTGATGCCATTTTCCTGCGCCAGCGGCATATAGGCCGCCGCATAAAGCTGCGGGCGGCTCAGGCCATCGCCCTGCCTTGCGAAGATCCGGGGCGATCCGGATAGCGCGACCGCGGCGGCTTCGCCGCTGCTCCCCCCCAGCGCCACGGCGTGCATGTCGCCCCATCGGCCGCAATCGGCGATATGGCGCAGCACGCCGTTCTCGTCGAAGATCTTGAAGCGGAAGATCGCGCCGGTTTGCCGCCTGCAGGAAAGCAGGCGCTTGTCGGCTTCCGAGACCGGCCGCCCGGCGAGAACATCGGCAATGGAGCCGAGATTGGCGACGAGGAACTCACCCCAAACCCGGGCGGTCAGTTCGGCATCCCGATCGAGAATCGCCTGTCGGGCATTCTGGGCGATGCCATGCGCTCCCCAGACAAGCAGGACGGCGGCCACAAGGGTAAAGCCAAGCGCAACCGGCCAGGGCAGCCGACGAGGCTGGAACATGACGCGACTCCAACACACCAAGACACAATTCTTGGTTGCATTGATTTCTCTAAGCGAGACTTAACGCGGCTGCGGGAAAGGCAGGATTTCATGCCCTTCTGCACGGATTTGCCCGCGATTGGCATGCGCTGGCCCCCATAGGGGCGCCGATGGCTTCCGATCGGACCGGGGAATGGCCCCGGCGCGGCTTGCCCGAACGGCGCGAGGACAGGAAAGCACCGAGCGCGATGCCGGCGAGACAGGGCGTTGACAACCTTTTTCCGTGAGGATGGACCGGATGCTTTCCGGAGCAGGCGGAGGCGCGGGCTGCCAAAGCCCGCGATCCAGGATCAGTCCATGCCTTCACATCTGGAAACACAAGAATCCGTGAGCCCGGCCCGATCACGCATCGAGCCTGTTCCCGATCATCGTCTTGAGCTTGCGCAGATCCGCCGCGAAACCGCGAATGCCCTCGGCGAGTTTCTCGGTCGCCATGGCATCCTCGTTCAGCGCCCAGCGGAAGGAGGCTTCATCCACCGCGATGCGCGCGGGCTTTTGCGCCGCCGCGGCCCTCTCGGGGTCGAGCGCGCGAACAAGTGGGCCCTCATCCTTCGCGAGCTGGTCGAGCAAAGCGGGCGCGATGGTCAGCCGATCGCAGCCGGCCAGTGCCTCGATCTCGCCGATGTGCCGGAAGGAAGCGCCCATCACCACCGTATTGTGGCCATGCGCCTTGTAATAGGCGTAGATCGAACGGACCGAGAGCACGCCCGGATCCGTTTCGCTCGTGTAATCCTGTCCCGTTGATTTCCTGTGCCAGTCGAGAATGCGGCCCACGAAGGGCGAGATGAGGAAGGCGCCCGCTTCCGCGCAAGCCACGGCCTGCGCGATGTTGAAGAGCAGGGTGAGATTGCAATCCACGCCCTCCTTCTGGAGGATTTCCGCGGCGCGGATTCCCTCCCAGGTCGAGGCGAGCTTGATGAGGATGCGCTCTCGCCCGATGCCGCGACTGGCATAATCCGCGATGATCGCGCGGGCCTTGGCAACCGATTTCGCCGTATCGAAGGAGAGATCGGCATCCACCTCGGTAGAGACGCGGCCGGGCACGCGCTTCGTGAGTTCCGCGCCGAAGGTGACGGCGAGGCGGTCACAGGCGGCGGAAATGCGCGCTTCCCGGCTGCCGCCCTGCTTTGCCGCCCATTGCACGGCCTCATCCACGAAGCCCTTATAGGCCTCCATTTCGGCCGCCTTGAGGATCAGCGTGGGGTTCGTGGTGCAATCCACGGGCTTGAAAGCCTCGATCGCCTGCATGTCGCCCGTATCGGCGACCACCAGGGTCATGGATTTCAGCTGGTCGAGTTTGGAAGCCATTGCGCGCGTCCCCATGGTTCGTCCGGCGAATTGGTTGAAAAGCACAAGCTGTTTTGTATTCCCTGCGTCCGTCAGCGGTCGGTGGCAATGGAATAGGTGGACAATCCGCGCCGGTTCTCGTCGATGATAAGGCGCTGCGCAAGGGCCGGCATGGCCCGGTCCGAGCAATCCGCCCGGCTGCAGGTGCGGCAGGAGACGCCGATGGGCGTGACGATGGTCGGGTCCTCGAGGTTCAGACCATCGGCATAGACGAGCTCCTTCGCGTGGCTCAGGGGGCACCCCAAGCCGATCGCGAGCATGCCGGCGCGGGCCGGAAGGCCTCCGCGCATCACCTGCCTCCCGCCCGGCGTGAGCGTGCGCGCGATGCAGAAGAACGAGGAGCCATCGGGCATGCGCGAGACCTGCACGCGCAGCATGCCCGGCGTCGCGAAGGCATCATAGACGTTCCAGCGCGGGCAGGCGGCGCCGAACCGCGCGATATGGATGCCGGAAGACGAGAAGCGCTTCGAGATATTCCCCGCGATATCCACGCGAATGAGGTGAAACGGCACGCCCTCGGCGCCGGGCCGACGCAACGAGGTCAGGCGGTGGCAGACCTGTTCGAAGGAGAGGTTGAAACGGTGCTTCAGGATGGTCGTGTCGTAGCGCGAGGTCTTGGCCGCGTCGAGGAAGCGCGGATAAGGCGCCATCACGGCCGCCGCGAAGTAATTCGCCAGCGCCGAGGCCGCGAGTGAATCCGCCTCGGGCGTGGAGAACTTGCCGCCCGAGACCAGCGCATCGATCTCGCGGCGGAAGCCGAGAAACGCAATCTGGTGCGCGAGCTGGAAGGTGCGGCTGGGGCTGGTGAGCAGTTCGGAGAGCTGGAGCCGGCGCGTCAGCGGATTATAGGCGCGCAGAAGCCCGCGCATGCTCTCGGTGGCGGCGATCTCGACATCCACCGCGAAACGCTCGGCCAGCACCTTCACGAGATCCTGCTGGAGTGTGAAAAGCGCGAGGCCATGATCGACCCAGAGGCTTTCGGCGGCCTCCTCCAGCATCGGGAAATGGTTGAAATGCCGCTGGATGAAATCCGAAACCTCCTCCGAGGGGATGCTCGCGGAAGCGCCTTCGCCATCCCCCATGCCGAGCGCGCCATCGCTGGAGCCGCCCCGGCGATAGGCATGATAGAGTGTCACGAAAGCCTGGCCGAGCGCCGGGAGCGTGGCTGCGAGGTCGCGCACGTCGGTGGCCTTCACATCGGCACTTTCGAACATGGGATCGGACAGGGCTTCCATCAGGTCGGTCGCGAGCCGGCCATCCTCCTCGGCGCTCAGACTGCCGAGATCGATCTGGAACTTTTCCGCCAGCCTGAGCAGCACGGAAGCCGTGACCGGTCGCTGGTTGCTCTCGATCAGGTTGAGATAGGACGGCGAAATGCCGAGTTCGCCCGCCATCTGCGATTGGCTGAGCCGTCTTTCCTGCCGCATGCGCCGCACGCGCCCGCCGATGCGCAACGATCTCATCCCGATCCCCTGCGGTAAAGTTGTTACATTTTACAATATTACAATTGTCATGATGTCAAGGATTTTCTGCGTTTCCGAACGAATTTCAGCATCTTATTGCGCTGCGGGAATGCGCATGCGACAAGATGACCATGTGAAAGCTTGTAAATCGAAAGTCGTAGACGTTCGGTTTCGGCTCTCACCTCCAGCAAAAGGATGTTTCCGATGACCGCCTCTTATATCCCGCAGAACAAGCGGGATTACACCCCCGCCGATGTGGAGAAGCTGCGTGGCTCTTTCCAGATGGAATACACGCTGGCCCGCATGGGCGCGGCCCGCCTGCGCCATCTGCTCGCCAATCGCCCCTTTGTTCGCACGCTCGGCGCGCTGACGGGAAACCAGGCGATGCAGCAGGTCAAGGCTGGTCTGGAGGCGATCTATCTCTCCGGCTGGCAGGTGGCGGCGGATGCCAACAATGCCGGCCAGATGTATCCGGACCAGTCGCTCTACCCGGCCTCCTCGGTGCCGGATGTGGTCAGGCGCATCAACAACACCTTGCGCCGCGCGGACCAGATCGCCCATATGGAAGGCGACAAATCCACCCATTACATGGCGCCGATCATCGCGGATGCCGAAGCCGGCTTCGGCGGCCCCCTCAACGCCTTCGAACTGATGAAGGCGATGATCGAGGCGGGCGCCGCGGGCGTCCATTTCGAGGATCAGCTTGCCTCGGAGAAGAAGTGCGGCCATCTCGGCGGCAAGGTGCTGGTGCCGACCAAGACCTTCATCCGCACGCTGAACGCCGCGCGCCTCGCGGCCGATGTCTGCGGTGTCGATACTGTGCTGCTCGCCCGCACGGACGCGCATGCCGCGAACCTCATCACCTCCGATGTGGATGACTACGATCATCCGTGGATCGATCGCGACAGCCGCACGGAAGAGGGCTTCTTCCGCCTGAAGCAGGGCAACAAGCACTCGGTGGAACATGCCATCGCGCGCGGCCTGGCTTACGGCGAGTATGCCGACCTCGTGTGGTGGGAAACCTCCGAGCCGGATCTCGGCGAAGCCCGCGAATTCGCGACCGAATTCAGGAGGAAATACCCGAACAAGCTCTTGGCCTACAATTGCTCGCCCTCCTTCAACTGGAAGAAGAAGATGAGCGACCAGGAAGCCGCCCGCTACCAGGAAGAGATCGGCTCGCTGGGCTACAAGTACCAGTTCGTCACCCTCGCCGGCTTCCACAGCCTCAACCTCTCGATGTTCGAGCTGGCCAAGGGCTATTCGCAGCGCGGCATGGGCGCCTATTCCGAGATGCAGCAGCGCGAATTCGCCGCCCAGGACATCGGCTTCACCGCCGTGCGTCACCAGCGCGAAGTCGGCACCGGCTATTTCGATGCCGTGGCGATGGCGATCAGCCAGGGCAAGTCCTCCACCACCGCGATGGCCGGCTCGACCGAGAGCGAGCAGTTTCATGGCGGCGCGGACCACGGCAAGGCGATTGCGGCCGAGTAACCGGCCGCGCCAGGAGCGGGGCGAAAGCCCCATGGTCCCGCTCTCCCCAAACCCCCTTCTTTCAAGGAGCATGATCATGTCGAGGCAATACTGGGTGATTGGCGGGGAATATCAGTGCGTGGAATTCCAGGAAGTCGTTCCCGGAACCGAGCGCCTCTTCGGCCCCTACCGGTCTTATGAGGAAGCGGACAGGAAATGGCGCGAGCGTGCCTCCGCGAGCCGCTCGTCGGCGACCACCCGCTACAGCATCGTCTCATCCGCTCCGAATCCGGCCCGGCAGCAAGCCTGGGCCTGAAGCGGAACGCCAGTCGGGGGAAAGCAAAAGAACCGGCGGAAACGCCGGTTTTTCTGTTTCGGGCCGGATTTTTCCTGCTTCTTCGCAATGCGGCGCCAGAAGGCACGACCCTTCACTGCCTACCGCCTGCAGGATCTGCCGGCCGATATCGCCGAGCATGTGCGCCCGGCTTTCGGCAGGGCGCGGAGCCGGATGTCGCGCCCCGCCATTTCACAAAGCTATCCGCGTTTGCGGCGGTTGCCCGACCAGCGCGCTCGACAAAACGGTCGCAGAAGCCGAGAGCGCAGCGGAAACCTTCGTGCAGAACACGCGCTAGCCGATCCTGCAGCGCATGATTCCGGGAAGCGGCTGCCGGTTCCCGGGCAAGATCATGCGCCAGGCAATACAGCGCGCCCTCAGTTCAGTTTGAACTCCTGCCCGATCGAGCGGATTTCCGCCGGCGTGATCAGCCGGTTATGCGCGACGATCACGGAATGCAGGCCGCCCTCGATCTCGCGCTTCCAAAAATCGAGGAACTTCCGCAAAGCCGGGAATTTCGGAAAGAGATCATATTCCTGCCAGATGAAATTCTGCAGCAGATGCGGGTGATCCGGCATGTGGTACAGGATATTGGCCGTCGTCAGCCCATAGCCCTGGAGCTGGCGACGGAAATCGGCATCGACGAAATCGGCTTCGACCATGAATTCCTCCGTCTCGACTGGTCCGTTTGTGACAGGAGAACGCACCTCCCGTTACGGAAGTCTTGACATCACCAAAATTTCAAACAAAAAAACATGCGACATATCATGCTGTTAGCAGCGTTTTTAATTGGCTGCCAGCAATTGTCGTTGACGGCTGCACCCGATATCCGGATGATCGGATTTCCATGTGGGCCTTCTGGATGTCTTCCCTGATCGTTATGAACCGCATTCCGCGCCTGGCGCAGGAAGCGCATCGCCTTGTTCTCGGCCGCGTGCCCGACGGGCGGTTCGAAAGCGAGCGGATGGTCACCGAGAAGGTGCTGGCCGTGCAGGGCGGCGTGGTCGCGGCGAATCTCGAGGGCATGCGGATCAGCGTCGAGATCGCCACGCGAATGGCCTTCGGCGATGTGCATTCCGCCTCGAATGCCGTGGCTTCCGCGCCGATACGCATCGCCAGGGCGGCGGCACAGCCCACGCATCGCACGGTGGCGGACAATGCTCGCCGCCTCTCGGGCGGCTGAACCTTCACCCAGGCGCACCCTTGACCCGCGACGCCGCGCGGAGGAAAGAGCCGCATGGCCTCGACCTCGGCAGCTTTGCGTTTCGATGAAGCCCAGCGCATCGCGCTGGGGAGCATTGCCATTGGCCTCATCGTTCTCGGGCTGAAGTTCGCAGCCTATCACTTCACGGGTTCGGTCGCGCTCTATTCGGACGCACTCGAAAGCACGATCAATGTCGCCGCGGCCGGTGTGGCGCTGTTTGCCTTGCGCCTCTCCGCCAAGCCTGCGGACGCAAGGCACCCCTATGGCCACCAGAAGGTGGAGTATCTTGCGGCCGTTTTCGAAGGCGCGCTGATTCTCGTGGCGGCGATGGCGGTGTTTCATGCGGCGTGGGGTGCCTGGAACAATCCGCGCGCGATGAATCATGATCCTCTGGGCTATGGCCTCAACGTGCTTGCAGGCATGATCAACGGGGCATGGTGCTGGCTTCTCATCAGCCGCGGGCGCAAGCTCCGCTCGCCGGCCCTGGTTGCCGATGGCCGGCATCTGCTGACGGACGTGCTTTCCTCGCTGGGCGTGCTGATGGCGCTGGTCATCAGCGTCTTGACCGGGCTGCACTGGCTCGATCCGGTGCTCGCGGGGCTCGTGGGCGTGAACATCCTGGTTTCCGGCTGGAACCTGATGCAGGCTTCCTTCGGCGGATTGATGGACGAAGCGGCCGCGCCCGAGGAGCTTGATGATATCCGCGCCATCATCGGCCGGGCGGGCGAAGGCGCTCTGGAGGCGCATGATCTGCGCACGCGCCATTCGGGCCCGGCCACCTTCATCGAGTTTCATCTTGTCGTGCCAGGCGAGATGCGGGTGGATCGCGCCCATGATATCTGCGACCGCATCGAAGCCGGGTTGCGCGAAGCGTTTTCGGGGGCCATCATCACGATCCATGTGGAGCCGGAGAACAAGGCCAAGCATTCCGGGATCGTTGTGCTGTGATGCGCCTTGCCGGCGCGCCATGCCGATGCGACCAACCGGAAAACGGGATCGAACGCGGCTTCATGGGGAGGAAGTGTCATGCTCGCGCCAGTGGAAAATCGCGCCTTCGCGCTCTCGGATGACGATCGCGCGGTCATCGAGATGGCGCGCGCCTTCGCGGATGAGAAACTCGCTCCACATGCCCTCGAATGGGATGAGAAGAAGCATTTTCCCGTCGATGTGCTGCGCGAAACCGCCGCTCTCGGCATGGGCGCCTGCTATGTGAGCGAGGATTGGGGCGGCTCCGGCCTCACGCGGCTTCAGACCGCTCTCGTCTTCGAGGCGCTTTCCACCGGCTGCCCGGCGGTCGCCTCCTATCTCTCGATCCACAACATGGTCGCGGGGCTCATCGAACGCTTCGGCGAGGAGGCGCTGAAGGCGAAATACATGCCCGCCATGGTCTCGATGGAGATGCTCTCCTCCTATTGCCTCACCGAACCCGGCTCGGGCTCGGATGCGGCGGCGCTGAAGACGCGCGCGAGGCGCGAGGGCGATTTCTACATCGTGGACGGCGTGAAGCAGTTCATCTCCGGCGCCGGGTCCACCGATCTCTATGCCGTGATGCTGCGCACGGGCGAGGAGGGGCCGAGGGGGATTTCCTGCCTCCTCATCGAGAAGGACATGCCGGGCCTCTCCTTCGGTGCCAACGAGAAGAAGATGGGCTGGAATGCGCAGCCCACGCGCCAGGTCATCATGGAGAATTGCCGCGTGCCGGTCTCGAACCTGCTCGGCAAGGAGGGCCAGGGCTTCACCATCGCGATGAGCGGGCTCGATGGCGGGCGGCTCAACATCTCGGCCTCTGCCCTGGGCGGCGCGCAGGCGGCCTTCGACAAGGCGAAGACCTACCTTTCCGAGCGGCAGGCCTTCGGCAAGAAATTGCAGGATTTCCAGGCCCTTCAGTTCCGCCTCGCCGATATGGCGATCGACCTCGAAGCCGCGCGCGTCTTCCTCTATACGGCCGCGAGCGCCTATGACCGCAAGGAGCCGGATGCCACGATGCGCTGCGCGATGGCCAAGCGTTTCGTGACCGAAACCGCCTCGAGCGTCGCGGATCGCGCGTTGCAGCTCCTCGGCGGCTACGGCTACCTGCAGGATTACGGCATCGAGAAGATCGTGCGCGATCTGCGCGTCCACCAGATCCTCGAGGGGACCAACGAGATCATGCGGATGATCGTGGCGCGCCATCTGCTCGGCACGCGCTGACCGACATGATCGACTTCAATTCCGGTCTGCTGATCCTCGCCGGCATTGCCGGATTATGGTTCGCCACGCGCTTCCTCTACCGGCCGAAGGGGTCTTCAGGCGGGCTCGGCGGCATGTTCAGGCGCGAGATGGCGGAAACGGTGCCGGGCATCGGGCTCGAAGCCCTGCGCTCGCTCTGCGATGATCTCGTGAGCTTCGCGCGGAACGAGGTTGCCCTGCGGGGGATCATCCTGGCGGGGCCCTTTGTGGCACGGCAGGCCGATGCCGCCTCGGATGTGACGGCCATTCTCATCTCGAACGACCTGACAGGGCAGGAAGAAGCGGCCTATTTGCGCCGCTGGCCCTATATCCGCCGGGGACATGATCTGCGCGACCAGCGCGTCGAACGCGTGCCGGGCGGGCTCATCCATCACCTCACCTTGCGCGGCGCGCCGCCGGTGGTGCTGGCCTTCATCGAGGCCGAGGCACCGCTGCCGCCCGGACTCGAACCGGCCCTCAGGAAGGGCGCTACTTCGATCGATATCGGAACCGGAGACGCGGAAGCCCTGCTTCACCGCTGGAACATCCGGACAACCAGACGGGGAGAGAGGAAATGACGACAATCGCGGTGATCGGGCTTGGCAACATGGGCGGCCCCATGGCGCAGAACCTTGTGAAGGCCGGCCATGCCGTGACAGGGTTCGACCTTTCGCCGGCAGCCATCGAGGAAGCGCGGGCGGGCGGTGTCGCCATCGCCACGAGCGTCGCGGAGGCGGTGAAAGGCGCGGAAGCGATCGTCACCATGTTGCCGGCCGGCAAGCATGTCCGCGCGGTCTGGGCGGAACTCGTCGGCATTGCCGGGAAGGGCACCCTGCTCATCGATTCCTCGACGATCGACGTCGAATCCGCCCGCATGGTGCATGCCATGGCCGAACAGGCCGGCCTTGTTCCGGTCGATGCGCCGGTCTCCGGCGGAGTGGGAGGGGCAAAGGCGGCGACGCTGACCTTCATGTGCGGCGGGGCGGATGCGGCCTTTAACCGCGCGAAGCCCCTGCTCGAAGCCATGGGAAGGAAGATCGTGCATTGCGGCGGGGCAGGCGCGGGGCAGGCGGCGAAGATCTGCAACAACATGATCCTCGGCATCTCAATGATCGCGGTTGGCGAGGCTTTCGTGCTGGCCGAGAAGCTGGGCCTTTCGCATCAGGCCTTGTTCGATGTGGCCTCCACCTCCTCCGGCCAGTGCTGGAGCCTCACCACCTATTGCCCGGTGCCCGGCCCGGTGCCGACGAGCCCCGCGAATAATGGCTACAAGCCCGGTTTCGCGACCGCCCTGATGCTGAAGGACCTGAAGCTGAGCCAGGATGCGGCCGCCGCCGCCGGCGCGACCACGCCGATGGGCGCGCTGGCGACGCAACTCTACGGGCTTCATGCGGCCTGGGGCGAGGGCGGCGCGGATTTCTCCGGCATCATCGAGTTGATCCGCGGGAAATCCGACTGACTTCGTTCTTCGCGCATGTGCTTCTCGCGAACGGGCTAGAGCATGCTGTGTTCAGACGGAAGCACATCATGCTATTATCTTATTGTTATCGCATGCTTTTTTGTGAAAAATTGGATTCCACTTTTTCACAGCATGCTCTAATCGCCGCCCTCGCCAGGACATGCTTCGCCTGGAATCGCGCTACCCATTCCATACCGCGAAGACGCGCTCGAGATCGGGCTTCGGCTTCCCCGGCGGCCAATCCGTCGGCGTGCCCATGGCGATGAGGCAGGTGAGGTGCTCGTTGGCACCCAGCAGGAAGCCCTCGCGCATCGCTTTGGTCCCGAGGAACTTGCCCGAACGCACGGCGGCCGCGAAGCCGGCGGCCTGCACGGCGAGCAGCACGTTTTCCAAGGCACAGCCCACGGCGAGCCACTGGTCCGAGGCCGTGATCTTCGGATGCTCTGCATCAATCCGGCCGATCAGCGCCAGGATTTCCGGGCCCTGATGCGCCTTTTCGCGGGCACGCCCGATCTCGGGCGCGGCGATGTCGGGCTGCAGCTCGCGGCTTGAGGCTTCCAGAAGGTCGGCCAGCCGATCACGGGCGGAATCCGCGATGCGCAGAAACCGGAACGGAACCAGCCGGCCATGGTCCGGGGCCTGCGCTCCGGCCTTCACGATGGCCTGCAGCGTCATCTCGTCGGGGCCGGGGGCCGCCAGGGCGCGGGCATTGCCGGATCGGCGGGCCATCAGCCCGGAATAGAGAGGATGGACGGTAACGGACATGGGGATCTCCCGTTTGTTCTTTTCCAGATAGAGCATTTTCCGGTCTGGTCGAATGAGATCGGATGCTCTTTTCTCTTTGCTTTCCGCTCTCGGCCGCGCAGCACGCTCCGGCAAGCCCCTCCGGTTCTTTTCGGGGTGCCGGATTTGTCGCAGGTGTTGCCATAAGCATACAGCATCCTTTACTTGCTTCTGTGCATAGTTTCGCCATGGGACGTTGAACGCAGTGACTTGAGGACCATGACGACCAATGACCACCACGCATCCGGCACGTTGACAAATCCGGCCGCCGATGCTGCGGCGATGCTGTTGCGACTGGGATTTGCGATCTTCGCGCTCGTCATCCCTTCGGCGACGCTGATGTCGCGCTGGGTGATCGTGGTGCTTGTGCCGATCGGCGCGGTGCTCATCATCCTGTCTTCGCTGCTCCGCGCCGATTCCGCGCGCCTTTCGGATCGTGCGCTCTCGCGCCTCGCCAGCGGTCCGGGCCTGGCTTGCCTGCTGCTCGTGAGCTGGGCGCTGGTTTCCCTGCTCTGGACTCCCGTGCGGGGGGAGGCGGCGGAAAAGCTCTTCAAGCTGCTCGGCGTGGTCTCGCTCGGGTTCTTCGCGGTCATCGCGCTGCCGCAGCGCATGCGTGCCACCAACCTGCATCTGATCACCATCGGTGTTGCCCTCGGTGCGACGCTGATCCTCGTCGGCAGCGTTTCAGCGCTTCTTGGCCAGCCTGTCCTGCGCTTTCCGCTGGCGACGCCCGAGCGGGTCGTGATCCTGCTCACGGTTCTGGGCTGGATCGGCGCGGCATGGCTGCTGATCAAGAACCGCAGGAGCATGGCCTTCGCACTGATGGTGCTGGTGATCGCCGCCATCGCGCTGGGCCCCAACCGGGCGGCCTTCGGCTCGCTGGCGGCGAGCCTTCTGGTGCTCGCGCTGGCCTGGAACCGCCCGGAGGCGGCAGGCCGCATTGTCGGCCTTGCCGTGGGCGCCGTCATTCTGCTGCTGCCCCTGGCCAGTGCCTTTGGCAGCGTGCTGGGCATGCCCGGGCTGGAGCGCTGGTGGCAGTTGATCCTCAATGAGCCCTTGCGTTTCCTCACCGGTCGCGGCTTCGATGCCGGCAACGCAGCGCGGGTCATCGGCGCGATCGGCCCGGAACTTCCGGTGAGCCTCATCAGCGAATTATGGTTCGATCTCGGCGTCCTGGGCGCGCTGTTCTTCGCGATTGCCGTCGCCTGGGCCTTCATTGCGGCAGGAAAGCTTGGCTATGAGCTTGCCCCGGCGACGCTCGCCGCCCTGTCTGCCGCCATGACCGTCGCGCTGTTCGACCGCAACGCAACGCAGACCTGGTGGTTCAACGGCCTCGCCGTCTTCGCCATCGTGCTGATGTCGGTCGAGCGCGGGCGCTATCGCACCGTGCGTCCCCGCGCCGAAATCAATCCCTGATCATTCCGCCGCGCTGGCCTGCGGCGTGAGCGCGTGGCAGGCGGCATCCTCGCGGAAGACCGGCCTCTCGCGCGAGCAGATCGGCATCGCGACGGGGCAACGCGGATGGAAGGTGCAGCCCGCGGGCGGGTTGATCGGGCTTGGCACCTCGCCCTGAACCGGCACGCGATCCCGGCCGATTTCCGCGAGGTTGGGCACGGCATCGATCAGCAGGCGCGTATAAGGGTGCTTCGGCGCAAGAAAGAGCGCATCGCTCTCCTGCACCTCCACGAGACGCCCGAGATACATCACGCCGATGCGATGCGCCATGTGCCGCACCACGGCGAGATTATGCGAGATGAAGAGAGTGGTGAGGCCCAGCCGCTCCTGCAATTCGCGCATCAGGTTCAGGATCTGCGCCTGCACGCTCACATCGAGCGCGGAAGTGGGTTCGTCGCAGACGATGAATTCCGGCTCGGAGGAAAGGGCGCGGGCAATCGCGATGCGCTGGCGCTGGCCGCCCGAGAACTGGTGCGGATACTTGTCGCCATCCCTGGGGGAGAGACCCACCAGCGTCAGCAGCTCCGCCACGCGGTTGGCCCGGCTGGCGGCATCGGCGCGGGCACCGGTGACGATCATCGGCTCGGCGATGATATCCGCCACGCGCCAGCGCGGATTGAGCGAGGCATAGGGATCCTGGAAGATCATCTGCACCATGCCGGGTCGCGGCCGCTCGCCCTCGGGCACGCCCGCGAAGCGCACCGTGCCGCCGCTGGGCTGCAGAAGGCCGACCACCATCTTCGCCACCGTGGATTTGCCGGAGCCGGATTCACCCACCAGCGCGAAGGTCTCGCCCTTGTTGATGGAGAAGGACACCTCATCCACCGCGGTCAGCAGCTGGCGCGGCTCGCGGGTGATGACGCGCTCGAGCCAGGGCTTCGAGACATCGAAGAGGCGGCGGAGGTTGGAAATCTCGAGGATGGGCTCGCTCATGCCGTTACCTCGGCTTCCAAACCGGCGAGCCAGCAGGCGGCACGCGAGGCGCCGGCCTGCACAAGTTCCGGCCGGTCGGTCGCGCAGCGCGGAATGGCGATCATGCAGCGCGGCTGAAAGGCGCAGCCCTTCGGGATGGCGTCGAGCCGGGGCATGGAGCCGGAGATCTGCGTCAGGCGTTTCACCCGTGTGTCGAGCGCCGGAATGGCGCCCATCAGGCCGCGCGCGTAAGGATGGCGCGGATGGCGGATCACCTCGGCCACCGGGCCGATTTCCACGATGCGCCCGGCATACATCACCGCGACCCGATCGGCCGTTTCGGCGATCACGCCCATATCATGGGTGATCAGCATCACCGAGGTGCCGCGCGTGCGGCAAAGCCGTTTCAGCAGCGTGATGATCTGCGCCTGAACGCTGACATCGAGCGCGGTGGTGGGCTCATCCGCAACGATGAGATCGGGCCCGGCCGCGAGCGCCAGGGCGATCACCACGCGTTGGCGCATGCCGCCGGAGAATTCATGCGGATAGCCGTCGATGCGCTTCTCGGGCGCGGGGATGCCCACTTCCGTGAGGAGTTCGATGGCCCGCTGGCGCGCTTCCGACTTCGAGAGCGGCAGATGCTCCTGCAGGGTTTCGATCAGCTGGTCGCCGATGCGGAAGACCGGGTTCAGCGAGGTGAGCGGGTCCTGGAAGATCATGCCGATCTTCCGGCCGCGGATGGCGCGCATCTCTTTCGGCGGCAGGTTGTCGATCCGCTGGCCATTGAGGCGGATTTCTCCGCCCGTGATGCGGCCAGGTCGTTCGACAAGCCCGATGATCGCCGTGCCGGTGAGCGATTTTCCCGCACCACTCTCGCCCACCACGCCCAGCACCTCGCCGCGCGCGATCGAGAAGGATACGCCATCCAGCGCGCGCAGCGTGCCGCGACGCGTGGCGAAATCAAGCGTGAGGCCCGAGACCTCCAGAACGGTTTTCCCGGCCATCACCGCAGCCTCGGGTTCAGCGCATCGCGCAGCCAGTCCCCCAGCAGGTTGATGGCCAGCGCGAGGATGACAAGCGTGAGCGCGGGGAAGAGCAGGATCCACCATTCGCCGGAGAACAGGAATTGCTGGCCGACGCGGATGAGCGTGCCGAGCGACGGCTGCGTGGGCGGCATGCCGACGCCGAGGAAGGAGAGTGTCGCCTCCTCGATGACGGCCAAAGCGAGGTTGATGGTGGCGATCACGGTCACCGGCCCCATCACGTTCGGCAGGATGTGCTTGAGCATGATGAGCAGGGGCGAACGGCCGATGACGCGCGCGGCCTGCACATATTCCTTGTTCTTCTCCACCAGCGTGGAGCCGCGCACGGTGCGCGCATATTGCGCCCAGTTCGAAAGGCCGATCGCGAGGATCAGAAGGATCAGCGTCGCATCCTCCTGCTGGCTCGGCGGAATGATGCCGCGCGCCACCCCGAAGATGAGCAGCGCGATGAGGATCGCCGGAAAGGAAAGCTGGACATCCGCGACGCGCATGATCACGGCCTCGGTCTTCCCGCCGATATAGCCGGCCATCAGCCCGAGGAAAACGCCCACCACGGCCGAGAACAGCACCGAGGCCGCACCCACCAGCAGCGAGACCTGCGTGCCGTAGAGCACCGCGGAGAACATGTCGCGGCCCTGGCTGTCCGACCCGAGCAGGAAGGTCTTGCCCGTGAACTCATTGACCTTGCCCGGGGGGGTGAGGCCATCCATCAGGTTCAGCGAGGCCGGGTTGAACGGGTCCTGCGGCGCATAGAGCGGCGCGAGGATCGCCCCGAAGATCATCAACAGCGAGACGATGGCCGAGAAAATGGCCACCGGCGAATGCCGGAACGACCACATCACATCGCTTTCCCAGATGCGCTGGAAGCGCGAGGGTTCTGCGGGGTTGCGGGTCAGGTCGGTCATCTCAATGCCCCTTCGCCGTGCGGCCGCTCGCGCGCAGGCGCGGATCGAGCAGGAAATAGAGGAGATCGACAATCAGGTTGGTGATCACGAATACGCCTGCCACGAACATCAGGTAGGCCGCCATCACCGGAACATCGGCGAATTGCACGGCATTGACGAAAAGTGCACCGAGGCCCGGCCACTGGAACACCGTCTCGGTGACAATCGCGAAGGCGATGACCGAGCCGAGCTGCAGGCCCGCAATCGTCACCACCGGCACGAGGGTGTTGCGCAGGGCATGGCGCAGTTCGATGACACGTTCACCCAGGCCGCGGGCGCGGGCGAAGCGGATGAAATCCGAGCGCATCACCTCGAGCATTTCGGAACGCACGAGCCGCATGATGAGCGTGAGCTGGAAGAAAGCGAGCGTGAGAACCGGCATGATCAGCGATTTCCGCCCGCTTTCGGTGAGCAATCCGGTGCTCCACCAGCCGATCTTCACGGTCTCGCCGCGCCCGAAACTCGGGAGCCAGCGCAATTCCACCGCGAAGATGTAGATGAGCCCGATGCCGATGAGGAAGGTGGGCAGCGAGACGCCGATCAGGCTGATCGACATGATGGCGTTCGAAAGGAACCCGGTGCGGTTGATCGCGACATAGACGCCCAGCAGCACACCCGCCACGGTCGCCACCAGCGCCGAGAGCACAGCCAGCTCGACCGTGGCCGGCAACCGTTCCCTCATCAGATCCGAAACCTTGCGGGCCTGCCGGTAGGAGACCCCGAATTCGCCCTGAGCCGCATTGCCCATGAAGCGGGCGAATTGCACGGGCCAGGGATCATTCAGGCCAAGGCGCTCCGAAAGCTCCTGCCGGTCCTGAAGGGTGGCTTCCTGCCCAAGCATGTTGGCGATCGGATCGCCCACGAAGCGAAACATCGAGAACGCAATGAAGGCAACCGCGACGAGCACAAGAAGGCCCTGCGCGAGAGAGCGAACGGCATAAGCGAACATGGCGCTCCGACAATCAGGAAA
Organism: Methylobacterium sp.; assembly: GCA_020252645.1. Classification (GTDB taxonomy): domain Bacteria; phylum Pseudomonadota; class Alphaproteobacteria; order Rhizobiales; family Beijerinckiaceae; genus Rhabdaerophilum. The sequence continues at coordinate 366,500 of JADCCN010000002.1, forward strand.
AGGGCGGCGGCACCCTCGGTATGCCGCCGCGCCGGGTGAGTCAGGAACGCTTGAAGGACACGAACTTCAGCTTCGGCTGGTTTGACACATCCACCGGAATGTCGAGATCGCTCTTCATGCCGTAGGCGAGGGTCTGATGATGCAACGGGATATAGAGGGCTTCTTCCTTCAGGCGACCCCAGATATCCGCAATCGTGGCATTGCGCTTGGCGATATCCGTTTCCGAGGACAGCGTCTGGATCTTGCTGTCGATCTCGGCATTGGAATATCGGAGCGCATTCCAGCTGCCGCGCGAACCGGCCCGGGTGTGGTAGAGGAACGAGAAGACGTAATCCGAATCGAAGGTCGGCACGCCCCAGCCGAGCATGAAGAAATCGGTCTCCGGCGGCTGCTTCTGGATCAGCGTGAAGTGGATGGACTTCGACTGGCTGACCAGGTTCACCTTGACCCCGATCGCGCCCCACATGCCGACAGCAGCCTGGCAAATGGCCTCGTCGTTCACGTAGCGATCATTCGGGCAATGCAAAGTGGTCGAGAACCCGTTGGGGTAGCCGGCATCCGCGAGCAGCTTGCGCGCGGCGGCCGCATCCACGGCGGGAGCGGCATCGAGTTCCTTGGTCCAGCCATTCACGAAGGGCGGCATGATGACGCCCGTCGGCACGCTTTCACCCCGCATCACCACACGCTGGATGGCCGTGCGGTTCAGCGCCATGTTCATGGCCTGGCGCACGCGCTTGTCGGCGAAGGGGTTCTTGCCGTCGACATTGTCAGTCTTCAGATCGGCATCGCCCACATTGAAACCGAAGAAGATGGTGCGGTTCTCCGGTCCGGAATTGACCCGCAGTTTGCGATCCTGCCTGAGGCGCTCGATATCCTGCACCGGCAGATCCTGCACGAAATCGATCTCGCCCGAGAGCAGCGCGGCAATGCGCGTCGCATCCGCCTTGATGGGCGTGTAGATGACTTCCGTCACCTCAAGCGGCACTTCCGCCTTGCCCCAGTAATTGTCGTTGCGCTTCAGCACGGTCTTCACGTCCGGCTCGCGGCTGACCAGTGAGAACGGGCCCGTGCCATTGGCATTGCGGACCGCGAAGTTCTCTTCCCTGTTCTTGAAGTCCTGAACCTTGGTGGCGTTGTTCTTCTCGGCCCAGCCCTTGTCCATCATGAACAGGTCGCCCAGGTTGTTGGGCAGCAGGGGGTTGGGCCCCTTGGTCTTGATGCGCACCGTGTGCTGATCGACCTTGCTCACGCTGTCGATGGAGGTCAGCAGGCCCTTCATGTCCGAGGTGGGCTGCATGGCGCGCTCGAGCGAAAAGACCACGTCATCCGCATCGAAATCGGCGCCGTCATGGAACTTCACACCGGTCCGGAGCTTGAACTCCCAGACGGTTGGATCGGAGGTGACGCTCCAGCTCGTCGCCAGCGCCGGCAATTGCTTGCCGGTATGGTCGCGGATGATCAGCGGTTCGTAGATCTGGTGGGCGAGGGTATGGGTCGGCCCCTCGTTCTGGGCATGCGGATCAAGCGTCAGCGAATCACCGGAACGCGCCCATTTCAGGGTGCGTGCTTCGGCGATGCCCGCGAGCATGGTCGTCGTGGCGAGGACCGCAAGCAGGCCCCGGACGGTCATTTTCATCGAACTCTCCCTGTTCTTGCTGGACAGCCTCCCGGACCGCCCTTGGTGGAAGGCTAAACGAAATGGAAGCCGTTTGTCACGAGCCAAGCGAATCCCGGGCCATATACCACGCGGGACGTGCGGCTATGCGTTGAACTGATCCGATTTCCGAAAGACCTCCCTTTTCGTTATGGTGCGAACTGGAGTAGCTTCAAGTCGTGATCGGGGGGTCACCCGGTTCGGGAGCCGCGCGCCAGCCGGGAACCTTGACGGCTCGCATCGGCCATCCCTCGCGAAGGAGACACCATGAGGATCGATCCGCGAATTGCCGCCCTCAAGAACGAGGTGACCGGCTGGCGCCGCGATTTCCACGCGCACCCGGAAGTGCTCTACGAGGTGCATCGCACCGCCGGCATCGTGGCGGCGAAGCTGCGGGAATTCGGTTGCGACGAGGTGGTGGAAGGCATCGGCCGCACGGGCGTCGTCGGCTTCATTCACGGAAAGAGCGGCCCCGGCGGCCGGGTGGTGGGCCTGCGCGCCGATATGGATGCGCTGCCGATTTCCGAGGAAACCAACCTTCCCCACGCCTCGAAGACGCCTGGAAAGATGCATGCCTGCGGCCATGACGGGCACACGGCGATGCTGCTGGGCGCTGCGAAGCATCTCGCTTCCACCCGTGAATTCGAAGGCTCGGTGGCCGTCATCTTCCAGCCGGCGGAGGAAGGCGGCGCCGGCGGCAAGGCCATGGTCGATGACGGCATGATGGATCGCTGGGGGATCCGGGAAGTCTACGGCATGCACAACATGCCGGGCCTGCCGCCGGGCCATTTCGCGACGCGCGCCGGGCCCTTGATGGCGGCGACGGCCTATTTCGAGATCGCGATCGAGGGCCGCGGCGCCCATGCCGCCAAGCCGCATGAGGGCATCGACCCCGTGGTGATCGGCGCGCAGCTCGTCACGGCGCTGCAATCGATTTCCTCGCGCAATACCGACCCGATGAAGCAGGTCGTGGTCTCGATCACGGTCTTCCAGGCGGGCGAAGCGCTGAATGTCATTCCGCAGCGCGCCTACCTGCGCGGCACCGTGCGCACGCTGGATGCCGGCGTGCGCGAAATGGTGGAGCGGCGCTTCCGGCAGATCTGCGAGGGCATGGCGAAGATGTTCGAGGCCGAAGTGCGCCTCGATTACCAGCGCCGCTACCCGGCGACCGTGAACCATGCCGCGCAGACCAAGGTGGCCGCCGATCTCGCGCGCGCCATCGCCGGGCCGGAGGGCGTCGATGACGACATCATGCCGACCATGGGCGGAGAGGATTTTTCCTACATGCTGGAAGCGCGGCCCGGGGCCTTCATCTTCATCGGCAATGGTGATAGTGCGGGCCTTCACCACCCGGCCTATGATTTCAACGACGAGATCATTCCGGCCGGCATCCAGTACTGGGCGCTGATCGCCGGGAAGGCGGGACTGGCGCGCTGATCCTGCGGCAGGGGGCCGCCTCATGGCGCTGACGCTCGCCCTGATCGCCCATGACAAGATGAAGCCGGCTCTGGCCGATTGGGCTGCCGAACACGAGGCAGCCCTCCGGCCGCACCGGCTCGTCTGCACCGGCACCACCGGCGGCGTGATTGCCGCGCGCTGCCCGTCGCTCGATGTCACGCGCGTGGCCTCCGGCCCGCTGGGCGGCGACCAGCAGATCGGCGCGCTGATCGTCGAGAAGAAGATCGCCGGCATCATTTTCTTCATCGATCCGCTCTCTCCCATGCCGCATGATGTGGATGTGAAAGCCCTGACCCGCCTCGCCGTGGTCTATGATGTGCCGATCGCGATGAGCCGCTCCACCGCCGACCTCATGCTCAAGGGCGGATTGTTGGCTCAAGTTGTTCCCCCGGGCTTGACAGTCTGAGCCGGGGCTGCAACTAATTTTCAAGGGGTGATCCGCGAGATCCCCGTGAGGCTGCTGCCCAAATTCGCGCCTGCTTCCTGTTTTGGAAGGCGTGCAGCCATGGCTTCTCCCATTGAAATCTCCGTTTCCCATCTTCTGCGCAGGCTCGGCCTTCGCGATCAACCTCTGGTGCTCGATGTCCGGATTGCCGAGGATGTCGCGACCGATCCGCGTCGCCTTCCCGCTTCAGAAGCACGCGATTTCCGCGAGGCCCGGCAATGGGCCGGCGCGTTTGCCAGCTGGCCTGTCGTGGTGATCTGCCAGAAGGGGCTCAAGCTCAGCCAGGGTGTTGCTGCCCTGATCCGCCAGGCCGGCGGGCAGGCGGAATCGCTGGAGGGCGGGTTTGAAGCCTGGCGTGACGCCGGTGGTGTTCTCGTCAAACCGGATCATGTGCCAGTCGCCCCGCGGGACGGTTCAACGCTTTGGGTGACGCGCCTGCGCCCGAAGATCGACCGGATCGCCTGTCCGTGGCTGATCCGCCGTTTCATCGACCGACGCGCGCAATTCCTGTTCGTCACGCCCTCGCAGGTGGTGGCGGTCGCCGACCGCTTCGGCGCCACGCCCTTCGACGTCGAGGACGTCTTCTGGTCGCATCGCGGCCCGCGCTGCACCCTCGATGTGATGATCGAAGAATTTGGCCTCGCGCATGCCCCGCTCGACCATCTTGCGCGGATCGTCCGCGCGGCCGATACCGCCACACTGGAAAACGAGCCGGAGGCGGCTGGTCTTCTCGCGATCTCGCTCGGCCTGTCACGTCTTCATCGCGATGATCTGGCACAGCTGGAGGAAGGCATGCTGATCTATGATGCGCTCTACCGCTGGTGCCGTGATGCGGCGGGCGAAACCCATAACTGGCCGAACCCCGGAATACGCGCATGAAGCCGGCTCCTCCAATCCCAGGCGCAGCCGTGCCCGATCTCGAGAGGCCCTCGCTCGCTGAACTCTTCCGGGTCTTCTTCCAGATCGGCTGCATTTCCTTCGGAGGTGCGGCCGGCCAGATCGCGCTGATGCATCGCATGCTGGTGGATGAGCGGAAATGGATCGCCGAACGCGATTTCGTCTCCGGCCTCAATTTCTGCACCCTGTTGCCGGGGCCCGAGGCGCAGCAGCTCGCGACCTATATCGGCTGGCGCTTGCAGGGTCTTGCGGGCGGAACGATCGCCGGCCTGCTTTTCGTGCTGCCGGGCGCGCTGCTCATTCTCCTCCTGGCGCAGCTCTATGCCTGGGGCGCCAATGTGCCCTCGGTGCAGGCCGCCCTTCTCGGCGTGAAGGCGGCGGTGATCGCCATCCTCATCGAGGCCGTGCTGAAGATCGGCCGGCGCGCGCTGGGCGCGAACGCCTTCCGCGTAGTGGCTTTTGCCGCCTTCCTCGCCATGATGGCCTTCGCGGTGCCCTTTCCCCTGGTCATCATCGCCGCGGCTTTCGCCGGGCTGTGGATCGGCGTGCCGCCTCCGCCCGTCACGCCCGCCGCGACTGCACCGATCCGGCTTCCGTGGCGCGCGGCGATCCTCTGCATCGCGCTCTGGTGGATGCCGGTTCTGCTGGCGGCGCTTGTGATGGGGCCGGGGCATCTGCTGGTCGAGATCGGGCTCTTCTTCTCGAAGCTCGCGGTCATCACCTTTGGCGGGGCCTATGCGCTGCTGGCCTATCTCTCCGAAGAGGCCGTGTTGCGCGGCTGGGTGTCGCCCACGCAGATGCTCGATGCCCTGGGTTTCGCCGAGACGACCCCCGGCCCGACCATCCTCGTCAATCCCTTCGTGGCCTTCCTCGCGGGCTGGCAGAAGGAGGGGAGCGCGATCATTGCGTGGCTGGCGGGCCTCATGGCCCTGTGGACGACTTTCGCGCCGTCCTTCCTGTGGATCTTCGTCGGAGCGCCCTCGCTCGATCGCGTGAATGCGAGCCGGAACTTGCGCTCGGCGCTCGCGGGCATCAGCGCGGCGGTGGTGGGGATCATCGCGACCGTGGGCACGAAATTCGCGATCCTGGTGCTGTTTCCACAAGCGAAGCCCTTTGTTCTCGGGCCGATCCAGCTTCTGGCCCCCGCCGGCGCGCCGGACCTCAAGGCGATGCTGCTCGCGGCCCTGGCCCTCGCACTGAGCTTTATCCTCCATTGGTCGATGTTGCGCATGCTCGGCATGGTCACGATTGCGGGATTGGCGCTGTTTTTCGTCGCCTAGCCACGGATTTCTCGCCTGCGAGCCTCGCGCTCGGTTGCGCGAAACCGCGTTTGGGACTATGGCGAGCCCATCTCCAAAACAAAAAGGCGCGCTGAATGGCGAAGGAAGAAGTGATCCAGTTCGAAGGGCTCGTGCTCGAGCTCCTGCCGGATGCCCGGTTCCGGGTGAAGCTCGACAGCGGGCATGAAATCATCGCCTACACGGCCGGCAAGATGAAGAAGAACCGGATCAAGACCCTCGCCGGCGACCGCGTGACGGTCGAGATGTCGCCCTATGATCTCGAGCGCGGGCGCCTCATCTTCCGCCACAAGGATGCGAATTCGGGCTTCACGCCCGGTGGACCACCGCGTGGCAAGGGCCCCCCGCCCAAGCGCCGCTGAGGCCTTTTCCGCAAGGGCTGAAGCCTTTCCGTCTGCCATGAGCGGGCAATCCTGCTTGCCTTGCGCTGCATGGCAGGCAACAAAACCGGGACTTCCCAACGAGGACCCCTTGGTGTTCGAACCCCGCATGGCAGCCCCGAGCATGATGCGCATTTCGCGCAGCCCGCATCGCCTTTTCCTCGCGCTGCCGGTTCTGCTGGCGCTGGCCGCCTGCTCCTCGCGCCCGGAGCCCGCCCTCACGATCATCGAGCCGAAACAAAGCGCCGCACAGGCGATCCCGGTGGAGCTCTTCGCCGTGAGCATGCGCCGCCCCTCCGAGGATGAGCGCCTGCGGTTCTCGGGCGAGCGGACGCCGATACCGCGCTTTGCCCGCATGGTGATTTCCATTCCGAAGGATCGCCCGTCGGGCGAGATTCAGTGGCCGAACGGTTCGACCGGCGACGCCGGTGCGCATTTCGGGGCGCGCGCCTTCGAAAATCTCGATCGTGATGCCTTCCGAGCAAGCCTGGCTCGACATGTTTCAGCGAAAAATGGCCGGCACGTGCTGGTTTTCGTCCACGGCTACAACACGCGCTTCGACGAGGCGACCTTCCGCCTCGCGCAGATCGTGCATGACAGCGGCGCGGATGTGACGCCCGTGCTGTTCAGCTGGGCTTCCTGGGCGAGCCTTGGCGCCTATCCCTATGATCGGGAAAGCGCTGCCCTCGGTCGCGATGGGCTCGAGACGCTGATCGAAAAGCTTTCGGCAGAACCGGGCGTGCATCAGGTTTCGATCCTGGCGCATTCCATGGGTGGATGGCTGACCCTTGAAACCCTGAGGCAGATCGTCATCCGCCGTGGCACCCTGCCCGGCAAGGTCACCAACGTCATCCTGGCCGCACCGGATATCGATATCGATGTCGCGCTGGCGCAGGGGAGCGTCATCCGGCAATCACGGAAGAAACCGCGGGTGACCTTGTTCGTCTCCACCGATGACAGGGCGCTTTCGGCCTCGCGCTGGCTGTGGGGCAGCCGCGACAGGCTGGGCGCCATCAACCCCGCCAAGGAACCCTACAAAACCATTATCGAGAATTCCGGCGTGACCGTCATCGACCTCTCGGATGTGTCGACCGGGGATTCGCTCAATCACGGCAAGTTTGCCGCAAGCCCCGCCATCGTTCAGCTCATCGGGAAGCGCCTCGCCAGCGGACAGGACATCGGGGCGGCACAAGGTGGAGCCAATCCGCTGACGGCCATCGTGCAAGGCACGACTCGCGCGGCGGAAACCCTGCTGACGGCACCCTTGCGCATTGGCGAGCAGGTGGGACCTCCGGGCAGCGCGCTTTCCGAGTAAAGACCGATTTCGCCTTGTTCATCGGCCGGCTTCCCCGCAAGGCCGGGCACTGCATCGACCTCGCCGGAACCCCGGTTGCCATCGGCCTCGGTTGAGAGCATTTTTTGAAGAAGTGAATACCGGTTCTTCGAAAGAAAATGCATAGAGCATGATGTGTTCAGACGGAAGCACATCATGCTCTTATCTTATTATTATCGCATGCTTTTTTGTGAAAAACCGGGTTCCACTTTTTCACAGCATGCTCTAGTAGACGTTTCGATTGTGGAACAATTCTCCGACCGTGCGGAACAGAATGCGCAGGTCGAGCCAGAACGATCGGTTGCGGATATACCAGAGGTCGCAACAGACGCGCGAGACCATGAGGTCGAGTTGCGGGGTTTCGCCCCGGTAGCCATTCACCTGAGCCCAGCCTGAGAGACCCGGCTTGACCGACTGGCGCAGGCTGTAGCCTTCGATGAGCTGCCCATAATGATCATCATGGGCCATGGCATGCGGGCGCGGGCCCACCAGGGACATCTCCCCCTTCAGCACGTTGAAGAGCTGCGGCAGCTCGTCGAGGCTGGTCGCGCGGATGATGCGTCCGCTGCGCGTCACGCGATCATCATGGCGCTGGACCTGACGAACATCGGAGCCGTTCTCCAGAACGCGCATCGACCGGAACTTGAGGATCTCGAACGGCTTTCCGTTCAACCCGCGCCGATGCTGCCGGAAGATCACGGGGCCGGAACTGTCGAGGCGGATCCACAGGGCCAGCAGCAGGAAGACCGGCGCGAGGAGGACGATTGCCGAGCCAGCCAGCACGATATCGAGCAGGCGCTTGGCACCGTTTCCAGCCGGCGAGACCGGCCCGCGCATGGCGGTATCCTGCGGCAGGGAATCATTCGCGGCGACCGGAAAGGCGATCGGCACCCGCGCGGAATGCGCGGGGGGCGGCAAGCCGCGATGCCGGGAGCGCCAGGCCCGAGCCTTCGGAGCGCGTTTCTCGGCGGAACTCGCGATCGCGCCAGGGGACAATGCTTCCGGCAAGGGTTCCAGCGGTGCAGCCATGGCGGAAGACGGCCGGGTCTGGACCATGGGGAACAGCAGGGCCGCGCCGGCAAAGGCCAGAAGCAGGGGCCTGGGCATCGGCTGGCCCATTTCCTGCCAGCCCGATGTGTCGGCTTGGAACAGAAGGGCCCGCGCCCATCCGGGGAGCAGGGCTCCAAGAACAAGAGGAACAGGCGCCCGCAAGATTGAAGCCGGCTTCAGGTGGGCGAAAAAAGCTCGTATCTTCAATGGAATGGTCTCTTTCTCACGCTGATCTCGCGGGAGGAGCGACTGGCAACGCTGATGTGGCTGCCGTGCCTCCTGCACGAGGCGGAGACGGCAAGATCAATGCCAGTTGGGGAGGCACGCAGGCCGGGGACGGCGAGGCGGAGAAGGCCAGGCGGAGAAGGCCGCTCAAGGCTGCGGCGACATTCGCGATCAGTGCCAAACCGATGATCATGCCGGACCCGCCGACGGAGCGACAGCGGACGCAGTGAGCAGCGCCACCCCATTCATCGGAGGGGCGAATTCCTGAACTGTCGCTCATTCCGCATGTGCAGTTTTCTGCACGGGGCGCCCGAAGAGACAGCCCGGCCGGCGAGGTCGCCGATCGCGGTTTCCAGCCCGAGCATCCTGCGGCTCGGTTCTTGCGGATCGCGTTCGATCCCGGCTTGGGAAAGCCCGCCATCATGCCGAGAGCATTTTCCGATCTGACCGGATCAGCTCGGATGCTCCATCTCTTTGTCTTGAGCGGAATTCGATCTGAATGAATGAGATCGACCACTCTATGTTTTTGTTATTCATCGTATTTTTTTCGACCAACCGGTTTCCACTTGATCGGAAAATGCTCTAGATTGAGACAGATGTGATTTGGTGCGGCCGTTTTCCGGGAGCGGAGCGAGGGTGTTCGACGCAAGATTGGCTCCGCTGGCCACGCGCCTGCTCGCGCCTGCGGCGCATTGGCTTGATCGCCGTGGCCTGAGCGCCGATCAGGTGACGCTGACCGGTTTCGGGATCGGACTTCTCGCCGTTCCGCTTCTGGCCGCCGGCCAGTTCGGCTGGGCGCTCGCTGCCATCCTCGCGAACCGGGTTGCCGATGGGCTGGATGGCACGCTCGCGCGCCTGCAAGGCCCGACCAGCCGGGGTGCCTTCCTTGATATCGCGCTGGATTTTGCCTTTTACGCGCTGGTTGTGCTGGGCTTCGCGCTGGCTGACCCGGCACGGAACGCGCTGCCTGCCGCCATTTTGCTCACGGCCTTCATCGGCACGGGATCATCCTTTCTCGCTTTCTCGGTGATTGCGGAGCGCAAGGGGCTGGCTTCGAAGGATTTCACCGGCAAGGGCATCTTCTATCTCGGCGGGCTCGCGGAAGGCGCGGAAACCATCGCGTTCTTCCTGCTGGCATGCCTCTGGCCGCAAGCCTTCCCCTGGCTGGCCTATGGCTTCGCCTTCGCCTGCCTGCTGACGACGCTCTCCCGCTGGCGGGAAGGCTATCGCCGCTTTTGACAGGGCGGGCAAATGCCCCCATGCGGGGCTGACGTGGGCCTTGCATGGACGCATGGATGGCAGGTGCGATCCTTCATCGAAGTTGCGGACAGGGCAGGACGGCTCTCGATGGGAAGGGCGCGGGCCTCTCGAGCAGAGGCTTGACCGGCTGATCACCCGGCCGTTCCGCGATTCCCGGGGAGGTTGGAACTCAACCCAGCGGAAAGCGCCGGCGGATGTGAAAGCGTGCGCCGGGCTCCGGCTGTTCGAACAGCAGCAGCGATTGGCAGGTGAGCCGCATCAGGGCGGGATCGGCCGCGAGCCGCGCCGCCAGAGCCGCGCGCAGTGGAGCATTCGCTGCCATGGGGCCGGTCAGCGAGAGATGCGGCCGGAAGCCTTCAAGCACATGCGGATAGCCATAGGTTTCAAGGTACCCGCGCTCCTTGCGGTTCAGGCGATCAGGCTTGCGCCGCGCGATTTCCGCAAGGGAAAGCGGCGCGCGGAATCGATCCAGCGCCATGACGGCATCGGCTTCGAGACGATGGAGCGCCGGCTCGGTTCCAGCCGGGGCGAGACAGAGAAAAACCTGATCCTCGCCGGCCTTCCGTGCCTCAAGGGCCAACGGGACCGGCCCGAATGCGGCATGGCAGCGGCTGAGCCCATCCAGCGCGTACTCCAGTTCCAGGATCGACAGGCCTTCGATGAGGCGAAACGGTGCCTTCAGCGTGACATGCAGCCCGTAGAGCCGGGGATGGGCCGTTGCCTCCCGGATTGTTTCCGCGGAAAGGCCGGGCAAGACCGGATGCTTCACATCGGCCCGTGTTTCGGCGTCATAGCCGAGCCAACTCGAACCGAACCGCCAGAGCGGCTCATGCGGCTCCGGCGCGAGATAGATCGCGAAACGGGGCTCGGGGATCATGCCCGGCGGCGCTCCCGCGCGCAGAGCGGCATCAGAGCTTCCATCAGGGCGCTCACGGCCATGTCGATCGAGCCATTGTTCTCGATGCGGATATCCGCCTCCACGCTCTGGTCGAGTGCCTCGCCACGCGCGAGGCGGGCCTGCTGCTCGATATCGAATTCGCGGCCGCGCGCCCGCAGGCGCTGCTCCAGAATATCGCTGCGCGCCGTGACATGCACCACCAGCACGCGGGGTGAGGCGGCGCGGAGGACAGGCACCACGGCGCGCGAGAGATTGGCGATGATATGCCGACCGGCCTCGAGTTCAGCCCGCATCGCGGCGGGAATGCCGTAGCAAAGCCCATGCGCCTCCCAATCGATGAGGAATGCGCCGCGCCGTCGCGCCGCCGGGAAATCCGCCGCAGCGAGATACGCGCTGGCCTCGCTGGCATCGGGGATTCGCGAGATCACGCGGACGGGAAACACGAAGTTCTCCGGTGGCAGCACAGCCTTCAGCCGGGCCAGGATCGTATCCTTGCCCACCCCGCTGGCGCCCACCACGGCAATGAAGAGGCCCGGCCCGCTCACGAGACGCGGCGCCCCTCTCGCCAGGCCGCGCGCAGGACCGGCTGGCCGCTGGCGGCATCGACTCGGATGAGATCCGCCCGCTTGGCCACCGCGATCTCGCCACGATCGGTCAGACCGGCCGCATCCGCCGGGTTCTTGCTCACAAGGCGGATGGCGCCCGGCAGGCCGCCGATGGCCTCGACATCGCCGAGCGCGAAGGCGCCCATCAGCAGGCTCGTCGGCACGTAATCCGAGGAGAGCACGTCGAGCACGCCATTCTCGGCCAGGGCGCGGGCGCTGACATTGCCGGAATGCGAACCGCCGCGCACCACGTTCGGCGCGCCCATCAGCACCTTCAGGCCCGCTTGATGCGAGGCCGCCGCCGCTTCCACCGTGGTGGGGAATTCCGCGATGTGCATGCCATCGGCGATGGCTTCCTCGACATGCGCGATGGTTGCATCATCATGGCTCGCGAGGATGACGCCATGGCTCTGGCAGAGCCCCACGATCGCGCGGCGGTTGCCATCGGCATATTGCGCATGGATGGCGCGGCGGCGAATGATGCGCTCGTTCATCTCTGCTTCCGAGGCACCCCGCTTGCCGGCATAATAGGACTTCCACTTGGAGACATCGATGAATTGCCGCTGGCCCGGCGTGTGATCCATCACCGAGACGAGCTTCAGTTGCGGATCGGCGAGGAAAGGCTGCATTTCCTCCACCACGTCGGCACAGGAGATTTCGCATCGCAGATGCACGAAATGCTCGGCACGCGTGAGGCGCTGGCCCTTCGCGGTGGCGATGGCCTCTGCGAGCTTCTTCATGCGCGCGCCGAATTTCTCGTCATCGTAATCATTGCCCACGCGCAAGGCATCAAACACGGTGGTGATGCCGGCGCCGATCACCTGCGCATCATGTGCGAGCACGGCCGAGACCGCCGGCCATTCCACCTTCGGGCGGGGCATGAAATGCACTTCCAGATGGTCCGTATGCAGTTCCACGAGGCCCGGCAGCAGGAAATCACCGTCGAAATCCATGCCGCGCTCCGGGGCACGGCCCTCGCCGATCTCCGCGATCCGGCCATCCTGCACCACCACATAGCCGCGGAACTGCTGATCCGCGGTGACGATCTCGGCATTGGAGAGAATGGTCGGCTCGCTCATCGGGTGACCTCGCGGGGCTGGTTTTCGTGGACGTCGAGGAAGGCCTCGATGGAAAGCGCGCGGAAATCCTCGAGCGAGGCCCGCAGGCGGGCATGGCTCCAGTCCCACCAGCCCAGGGCCTCGAGGCGAGCGGCGACACTTTCCGGAAAGCGGCGGCGGATGGGCTTCGCGGGAACGCCCGCGACGATCGTGTAGGGCTCGACATCGCGGCTCACCACCGCGCCCGCACCGATGACCGCACCATTGCCCACCGTCACGCCCGGCAGGATCGTGGCGCCGTGGCCGAGCCAGACATCATGCCCGATGGTCACGGCATGCTCGCGCCGCCACTCGAAGAACTCGGCCTCGGCTTCCGCATCCGGCCAGTAATTCTCGGCGCGGTAGGTGAAGTGGTGGAGCGTCGCCCGCCAGGTCGGGTGGTTCGGCGCGTTGATGCGGGCATGGGAGGCGATGTTCACGAACTTGCCGATGGTTGCGCACCAGATCTCGCCATCGCGCACGACATAGGAATAATCGCCGATCGCGCTGTCACTGATGCTGCAGCGCTCATAGATCTCGGTGTAGCGGCCGAGCGTGGTGTTGCGCACGTCGGCGGTCGGATGAACGAGCGGCGTCTCGGAGAGCTTCGTCTTGCGGATCGGCTGGATCTCGGCGCTCCCTTTTCTCTCGATGTTCATGCGGCAAACTCCCGGGCCGGCGAGAAGCGCGTGACATCGAGGATGCGATCCGCCACGCGCTCGCGCACTTCGGCATCATGGAAGATGCCGAGAAAGGCCGTGCCTTGCGCCTTTCTTTCGGCGATGAGGCCGATGACGGCTTCGCGGTTCACGGCATCGAGCGAGGCGGTCGGCTCATCGAGGATCAGGAGGCGATGCTTGCCCGAAAAACCGCGCGCGATGTTCACGCGCTGCTGCTCGCCGCCGGAGAAGGTGGCCGGCGGCAGGTTCCAGAGGCGTTCCGGCAGGTTGAGATGCGCCAGAAGCCGGCCCGCGCGCTCGCGGGCCTCATCGGGTGAGAACCCTGCGGCACGCGCCGCTTCGGCTACAATCTCCAGCGCCGGCACGCGCGGAATGACACGCAGGAACTGGCTCACATAGCCCATGGTATGGCGCCTGAGCGCAATGATCGCGCCGGGCGAGGCGGTGACCACATCCACCTTCGTCTCGCCATCATCGAGGATGATCGCGCCGGAATTCGCGAGATAATTCCCGTAGATCGCCTTGAGGATGGAGGATTTGCCGGCACCGGACGGACCGCCGAGCACGACGCATTCACCCCCATGAACAACGAAATCCACGCCCTCCACCACCGGCAGGTGCTTGCCGCCGTGGAGATGCAGGTGAAACGCCTTCGTGAGGCCGGAGACTTGCAGAACAGGGTTCATCATGGCCCTCACGCAGCGAGAACGGACGAGACGAGGAGCTGGGTGTAGGCCTCCTGCGGATCATCGAGCACGCGATCCGTCAGGCCCGCCTCGATCACATGGCCGTCCTTCATCACGAGGATGCGATGCGACAGGAGCCGCGCCACCGAGAGATCATGCGTGACCAGCACCACCGCGAGGCCAAGATCGGCCACGAGGCCGCGGATGAGGTCGAGCAGGCGCGCCTGCACCGAAACATCGAGCCCGCCGGTCGGCTCATCCATGAAGACGAGGCGCGGATGCGTGACGAGATTGCGCGCGATCTGCAGGCGCTGGCGCATGCCGCCGGAGAATTGCGTCGGCTTGTCGTCGATGCGGGCGGCATCGATTTCCACGCGCTCCAGCCAGCCGCGGGCCGTCTCGCGGATGCGGCCATAATGCCGGTCGCCCACGCCCATCAGGCGCTCGCCGATATTGCCCCCGGCGGAAACGCCCATGCGCAGGCCGTTGCTTGCATCCTGATGCACGAATCCCCAATCGGTGCGGGCGAGGAAGCGCCGCTCGGCCTCGGTGAGATCGAGCAGGTTTTTCGTTTCGCCATCGCGCATGCGGTAGCGCACCGCGCCGGAATCAGGCGGGAGCTGGCCCGAAAGCAGGTTCAGCAGCGTGGTTTTTCCCGAACCGGATTCGCCCACGATCGCCAGCACCTCGCCGGGCTGAAGCGCGAAGCTCACATTCCGGCAGCCGATGCGCAGGCCGTAGAATTTCGAAAGCCCCTCGGCCACGAGAAGCGGGGAAGCGGAAAGATTGGTCATTCGGCAGCCTCCGTCACGGGCATGCCGAGAGGGCCGACATGGCCCTCGGCGCGGCGCGTTTCGCAATGATGGGTGTCGGAGCAGACGAACATCCTCCCGCCGCGATCATCCGTGATGACCTCGTCGAGATAGCTGTCGGTCGCGCCGCAAAGGGCGCAGGGCTGGTCGAATTTCGTTGCCTCGAAGGGGTGATCCTCGAAATCGAGGCTCACCACCCTGGTATGCGGCGGGATGGCGTAGATCCGCTTCTCGCGCCCCGCGCCGAAGAGTTGCAACGCGGCGCTCTCGTGCATTTTGGGATTGTCGAATTTCGGGATGGGGGAGGGGTCCATCACATAGCGATCCGCGACCAGCACGGGGTAGGCGTAGGTCTTCGCGATGTGTCCGTGCCGGGCGATATCCTCGTAGAGCCGCACATGCATCAGGCCGTATTCGGCGAGCGCATGCAGCGTGCGGGTCTCGGTCTCGCGCGGCTCAAGAAAGCGCAGCGGCTCAGGGATAGGCACCTGGTAGACCAGCACCTGATGGGCCTGAAGCTTCGCCTCGGGGATGCGATGGCGGGTCTGGATCACGGTCGCCTTCCCGGTCTCGGTCGTGGTTTCCACGCCCGCCGTCTTCTCGAAGAACTGGCGGATGGAGACGGCGTTCGTGGTGTCGTCCGCGCCCTGGTCGATCACCTTGAGCACATCCGAAGGGCCGAGGATCGCCGCCGTCACCTGCACACCGCCGGTGCCCCAGCCATAGGGCATGGGCATTTCGCGGCTCGCGAAGGGCACCTGATAGCCGGGAATCGCGATGGCTTTCAGAATCGCGCGGCGGATCATCCTTTTCGTCTGCTCATCGAGATAGGCGAAGTTGTATCCGCGATAATTTTCCGCCGTCCGGCTCATTCCGCGGCCTCCGGGTGGGTGATTGAACGGGTCTCGAGTTCGCGGCGCATCTGCCGCAGCAATGCGAGTTCGGCCTGGAAATCGACGTAATGCGGCAGTTTCAGGTGCTCGACGAAGCCGGTCGCCTGGATGTTGTCGGAATGCGAGAGCACGAATTCCTCATCCTGCGCGGGGCTCGTGCGCTCCTCGCCGAGTTCGCCGGCGCGAAGTGCGCGATCCACCAGCGACATCGACATGGCGCGCCGCTCGCAATGGCCGAAGGAGAGGCCATAGCCGCGCGTGAACTTTGCCGGCTCGGTGAGCGAACCCTTGAACTGGTTGACCATCTGGCACTCGGTGAGCGTGACCACGCCGAGCGAAACGATGAGGCCGAGCTCGGGGATCTCGAATTCCACCTCCACCTCGCCCATGCGGATTTCGCCCACGAAGGGATGGTTGCGGCCATAGCCGCGCTGGGTGGAATAGCCGAGCGCCAGCAGGAAGCCCTCGTCGCCGCGCGCGAGGTTCTGCAGGCGCAGATCGCGCTCCGCCGGGAAGGCCAGCGGCTCGCGCGTGAGATCGCCCACGGGCTTTTCGGGGTCGCCGGGCGGGTTGCGCTCGATGAGATCATCCTGCGCGAGGAGATCGGTCACGCGCGGGAAGCGCTCTTCCGTGTCGACCGGTGCCGTGACCGGCGCGGCAGGCTCGCTCTCCGCTGCCAGCGCGAAATCGAGCAGGCGATGCGTGTAATCGAAGGTCGGGCCCAGAACCTGCCCGCCCGGCAGGTCCTTGTAGGTGGAGGAAATGCTCCGGCGGATCGCCATTCCGGCCGTATCGAGGGGCACGGAGAAGCCAAAGCGCGGCAGCGTGGTGCGATAGGCGCGGATCAGAAAAATCGCTTCGATCAGATCGCCGCGCGCCTGCTTGATGGCGAGTGCCGCAAGCCCGCGATCATGGAGCGACCCCTCGCTCATCACGCGGTCCACCGCAAGGCTCAGCTGCTGTTCGATCTGTCCGGTGCCGATCTCCGGCACGTTGCGATCGCCGCGCCGCTCATGTTCGAGCAGGCGATGGGCATTGGCGATGGCGCGTTCGCCACCTTTCACCGCGACATACATCAGCGCGCCTCCGTGAGAATGCGCGTGGAGCGCGGCAGGCCGATCACGGCCTCGCGGGTCGCGAAGATCAGATCGACGCCGAGCGGGAAACGCGCGGCATTCGCAGCCCATTGCGCGACGAAATCCGCCGGCAGGCCGGGGATTGCGAGTTCGCGCGTTCCGGGAATGCCGGGGCCGGCGAGGCTGTGCGCCGGGCCGCCCGCAAGGCTCTCCACCTTGAGGATCACGGTGGTCGAGCGATCCGGGTATTCCGGCGTGCCTTGCGCGAAGCTTGCGAGATCGAGCGCATCGCGTGTGAGATCCACGAAGGCGAATTCGGCTTCATCCGGCCGGGCCGCGCGCCGCGAACCGGTTTGGAAGGTGATGTCCTCTTCCGCCGCGATGAGGCCCGGCGAGAGATGGAACTGCACTTCGAAATCGAGCAGGCTCAACGCAATCGCGCGCGCCACCGGGCCGAGGGGCGAAGCCCCGCCCGCCAGCGCGCCGGCCGGGACAATGCGGCCGGGCTCGGCCAGCGCCTGCATCACGGAGCGGAACGCCGCCTGCTGGTCGAGAACGGGATTGGAGAACCCGGTGAGGCTCATCGTCAGCCCTCCGCACGCACGAGAGTGAAGAAATCGACGCGCGTGGCCGCGGTTTCGGCGCGCTTCTTCTGCGCTTCCTCCGCAAGGCGCTGGCGGATGGGCGCGAGCACCTCCTGCTCCACGGTCGCGCGATCGGTCGCGCGCTGGGCGAGGGCCTCCAGGATCGCGGCCTGTTCGGCGCGCGCCGGGTCACGGCCGAGGAACTGGCCATAGCCGCGCTCGCCGGTCGCAAGCTCCACCACCGCGCGGGTCACGGTCGCTTCGCCGAGATTGAAGGGCGCGCCATCGCCGCCCATCCGGCCCCGCAGCATCACGAGGCCGATTTCCGGCGCGCGAATGGTGGCATGGGCAAGCTTCGGCCAATGGGCGCGAAGGGGCTGGTCGAGTTCCTCCCGCGTCGCGCGGGCCAGCAGGGCCATCGTCGCGGCGCGGCAATCGGGGTTCGGCCTTGCGGCCTGGGTATCGGGCATTGCGGGCCATCCGGTCAGTGAGGATGCCTGCTCTTCCACCGCGCCGATGACGGGCCGATGATGGTGCGATGACGCTTCGATGACAGGTGTCACGCCTCGGCGCGGCGCAGGCCGATGAGGCGCGTGCGCAGGCGCGAGGAGAGGAAATCGATTGCCGCGACGGTCGCGAGAATCATCAGGATGATGAAGGCCACGCGATCCCATTCGAAGGTGCGGATCATCTCCGCGAGGTGCAGGCCAATGCCGCCCGCCCCGACGATCCCGATGATGGTTGCGGAGCGCGTGTTCGATTCGAAATAGTAAAGCGTCTGGCTGATCAGCACCGGCATCACCTGCGGCAGCACCCCGAACCGCATGACATGCAGGCGGTTGCCGCCGGTGGATGTCACACCCTCTGCCGGCTTGCGATCCGTCGCCTCGATGGCCTCGGAGAAAAGCTTCGTGAAGGAGCCGATATCGCTGGTCATGATGGCGAGCACGCCGGCGAAGGGGCCAAGGCCCACCACATTGATCCAGATGAGTGCCCAGATCAGCGTGTCCACGCCGCGAATGGTGTCCGAGAAGCGCCGGGTGATGAAGCGCATCGCCCAGCCGCCGATCATGCCTTGTGCCGCCAGGAAGCCGAGAGGCAGCGCAATCGCCGCCGCAAGCAGGGTGCCGAGGAAGGCAATGGCCACGGTCTCGCCCAAAGACTTGAAGAAGGTTGCCGCATATCCGCCCGCCGAGGGCGGGAACATGAGCCCAAGGAAGGTCGCGAGTTGCGCCATGCCGCTGCCCAGCCGGACGAAGGAGAATTCGAGCCGCGCGAGCGCGTAGATCGCCACGCCGACCATTCCGGCCACGACAAGGCTCGTGATGATCCGGCTCCTGATCGAGGGGCGGACAAGCCCCGGATGGTTCCGCCGCGCATGATCGCGGTCGAGAAGCGAGGCTTTCGGGTTCATCGGCGCTGCTCCCCGGCAATCAGGCGGTGGCGGATGCGCTCGGTCACGAGGTCGATCACCATCACGGTCGCGATGATGAGCAGCAGGATCGCCGAGACGTCGGAATAGTAGAACTTGCGCACGGCCTCGATCAGCTCCTGGCCGATGCCGCCGGCACCGACGAAACCCATGACCGAGGCGCCGCGCACATTGATCTCGAAGCGCAGCAGGCTGTAGCTCGCGAAATTCGAGAGCACCTGCGGCACGGCCGCGTAGCGGATCACCTGCCAGCGGCTGGCCCCCGTGGCGATGGCACCATCCACCGGCTTCATGTCGATGTTCTCGACCACTTCCGCAAAGAGCTTGCCGAGCGCGCCAAAGGTGTGGATCGCGATCGCGAGCACGCCCGGCATGGGGCCGAGCCCGAAGGCCACGACGAAAATGAGCGCGAAAACGAGTTCCGGCACGGTGCGGCAGAATTCCAGCACCCGGCGCGCGATGAAGCGGGTCGTGCTGTTGGGCGAAAGGTTGGAGGAGGCGGCGAAGCAGGCAAGGAAGGCCGCCACCGCGCCCAGAAGAGTGCCGAGATAGGCAATCAGCAGCGTATCGCCGATATGGATGAGCCACTTCTTCCAGCCCCAGAACCATTCGGCGGGGTCGGTCAGCACGAACTGGCCATTATCGAGGTGGAAGATGCGCCCGATATAGCTCGTGAACTGGTGGATATTCGCCGCGAATTTCGCGGGCTCCACCTCCGCGACATGGCTCGCCACGAGGATGAGCACCAGCAGGGTGGCAAGGCCGAAGAGGCCGGCGCGGCGTTTTGCGGCCTGTTCGCGATCATAGGCGGCGAGATGTGGCGCAATCTGGTGATCGGGGAGACGGGTGACAGCCGTGGCCATGGAATTGCTCGCGGAGATCGGGGATCATGGTCGCGCGAAAAAGGCCGGGGCAAAGCCCGGCCTCGCGTCCGTCAGTCCGGCGTTACGAGCCCTTCTTGCGCAGGGCGTCGACGAACTTCTGGAGGTCTTCCGTGACCTTGTAATCGGAATGCTTCACAGCCGCGAAACCGGGCGACTTGCCATCCGAGAGACGCTTGAAGGCTTCCGGCGCCTTGGTCGGCGCATCGAAGAACGCCTTGGCGATCGCGGCCTTCAGGTCAGCCGGCATGCTGGTCAGCACCGCATAGGGCGAGCCGGGGATCAGCTCGGAGCGGAAGACGATCTTGAAATCGTCCTTCTTCACCATGCTCTTGTTGGCCATGCGCGAGAGGTTCGAATCATCCTCGGAGTTCCACCAGTTGAAGGCCACGTCGCAGGTGCCCTGCTGCACGGCCATCACCGCGTTCTCGTGGCTGCCGGCATTCACGACCTTGCCGAAGAACTTCGCGGGGTCGATGCTCGCCTTGTTCATCGCGAACATCGGCACGTTGAAGCCGGAGGTCGAGTTCGGGTCGACGAGGCAGAGGTTCTTGCCCTTGAAATCCTCGAGCTTCGCGCCGGCCGCGTCCTTCTTCGCATAGGCGACCGAGTAGTAACCGGTCGAGCCATCGGCCGCGCGCATCGTCGCGAAAGCTTCCACGCCGCCATTCGAAACGGTGTGGGCGCGGACATAGGAAGACGGGCCGTAATCACCGATATGGATGGTGCCGGCGCGCTGGCCTTCGATCACCGCCGCGTAGTCGGCCGCGATGCGCAGGGTTACCTTCACGCCGAGTTCCTTGGAGAGATATTCCATCCAGGGGCCGAAGCGCTCGGTCACGCCCGAGGCGTTCTCGGCAGGAATGGTCGCATAGACGAGCTCGGGATATTTCGACTTCCAATCCTGCGCGAGGGCGGGAGCGGCAAGGCTGAGAAGGGCGGCAGCAAGCACCGCACGACGGGGGAGCGTCATGGTCGTTTCCTTGTGTTTGCAGGGAGATGAAGTCAGGCGACGGCTGCCAGCTGGGGGAGACGAGCGGGCACGGAAGGCGGAAGCACGTTCATCGCGTCCTCGGCCTCGAGGCCGTAGAGTTCGCGCGCGGTCGCCTCGGTCAGGGCCTCGGGCGCGCCATCGAACACGATGCGGCCCTGCGCCATGCCCACCAGGCGGTCGCAGTAATCCTTGGCGATATCAAGATCATGCAGGTTGCAGATCACGGTGATGCCGAAATGCTTGTTCAGCCGCTGCAGCGCATCCATCACGATGCGGGTGTTGCGCGGATCGAGCGAGGCAATGGGCTCATCGGCGAGAACCAGATCCGGCTCCTGCACCAGCGCGCGGGCAATCGCCACGCGCTGCTGCTGGCCGCCGGAGAGCGTTTCCGCCCTTTGCGCCGCGAGGTTCGCGATGTCGAACTGCTCCAAGGCCGAAACAGCGAGCGCGCGGTCTTCCTCGGCCCAGAGCTTCAGCATGGACCGGGCCATGGAGGTGGCATGCAACCGGCCCATCAGCACATTCGTCAGCACATCGAGGCGTCCCACGATGTTGAATTGCTGGAAGATCATGGCGCAGGAGGTGCGCCAGCGGCGAAGATCGCGGCCCGCAAGCGCGGTTACCGGGCGGCCGTCCCAATGGATCTCGCCGGAAGACGGCTCCTGAAGCCGGTTGATCATGCGCAGAAGCGTGGATTTCCCCGCGCCGGAGCGGCCGATCACGCCGACGAAGCTGCCCTTTTCCACTTGAAGGGACACATCATCCACGGCACGCTTGTCACCAAATCGCCGCGTCAGGTTCCGGATTTCGAGCATCTCAAGCCTCGGTCGATCGATCATTGAGCATGGTCGTTAGCGAGCTTGCGCAACACTTCGATGACGTTTGGACGACGATCCTGTTGCGGTCGGCGGATAATGGACGGTTCGAGCTTCGCGGATCGAACGGGACTCCCGCGTTCTCGAAGGCCGCTCGCCCCGATGGGGAATCCCCGGTCCTGATGTTCGGTTGAGGCGCGAAGCGGGTCCGGCGGCAAATGTCACAAGACAAGCATTTTCGAGCGAAGTGGTTTCCGGCCTCGGTTTTTCACTGGATGGGAATGCTGGCCGCCTTTGCCGCCTCGATCGTCCCGGAATCCGGAATCGCTCCGTGATTGGAAAGCATGAAAGCCACGATGGACAGCTTTTCCTCGTCGGTCAGCGAGGCAGGATCGTTGAACGGCATCAACTGCATGTAGTCGATCAAACCCTGAGCATTGCCGAACTTCGATGCAATGAGCGAGCCGACGCCCCAGATCGGGGTCTGGAAGCCCTCTCCACGCTTGCCGTCGACCCCGTGGCAAAGCTTGCAAGCCTGCTCATAAAGAGCCTTGCCCTCCTGCACCTGCCTGGAGGGCCCCGTCGCGCGGCTCGCGCTGCCATAGGCGGTTACGGCAAGGGCGGTCAGGGCAAGGATGCTGAGCG
Source organism: Methylobacterium sp. (assembly GCA_020252645.1). Lineage (GTDB taxonomy): Bacteria > Pseudomonadota > Alphaproteobacteria > Rhizobiales > Beijerinckiaceae > Rhabdaerophilum. Next base: position 388,598 of record JADCCN010000002.1, read on the forward strand.
ATCTAGTCATGGGCCTTCGGAGAAAAAGAGGGTGGAAAGGCGGGCGCACCCTCTCCGGATGCGCCCTTGGCGGGGCATGGTGTCAGACGATCTCGATCTTGAACTTCGGGATCGACCAATTCGCCATGCCCAGACTGTTCAGCGGGATCTTCTCAGGCTGGGACGTTCCGGCATTGTCGGTGGTGCGCGTCTCGATCACATGCTGGCCTGCCGTCGCATCCCACGGGAAATCGAAGCGGACCCAGGTATACTTGCCGAGATTCGGCGCCCTCAGCGCAGCCACCTGCCAGGCGCCGCCGTTCACGCGATACTCGACGTGCTTTACCCCATGTTGTGGAGCCCAGGCATAGCCGCGCATGACATGACGGCCAGCAGTCATGCGGGGCACCTCACCTTTCTTCAGCGGATAATTCGCCGGAATGGAGGGAGACTGCTCCAGAACGAGGGGAACCGTGATCAGGGATTTCGGCGGCATCCAGGTCACCATCGGACCCTTGATATCCGCCGGCGTGATACCCGGGAGGAACTCGTCATTCGCGGCATCGAATTCCGGCGCCTGATAATCCGGGCCGAGGAACACCTCGCCCTTGGTGTTGAGGCGCGTCCAGATCCGCCTGTCCGATACGCGGATCTCGGTCACCCACTTGATCGAGGCCGTGCCGCCCCAGCCCGGCACAACCACGCGCACGGGCGCGCCATGATCCGGCGAGAGCGGATTGCCGTTCATTGCAAAGCAGATGCCCATGTCGTGCTGCTGCGCCAAGACATCGGCGAAGGGCATGGGCCGGCCCATGTCATTGCCATCGACACCCGACCAGAACAGCACGGTGCGCGCATTCGGCTTGATGCCGCAGCGTGAAAAAATCTCGGCCATCGAGACATACTGCCACTCGGCCTGCCCCACCGCTCCGAGCACCCAGTTGCCGCCGCCCACCTGCTGGCCGGTGAAACCGCCCTGCTCCCAGAAGAGGGTGCGGCCGTTCCCGTGGCATTCCATCGTGGCGATGATGGTCTTCGACGGCATCCTGATCAGGTCTTCGTAGCTGATCTCGAGAGGCCGCTCGACCGACGAGCCATGGATTTTCAGCTTCCAGTTCGCGCGATCGAGAACCGGCTTCTGGTCGACGGTCGGCGTCGGATAGTGGTTGCGGACATAGAACTCCTCGACCGGAGTCATGAAGGTCGAGAAATTCCAGTAATTGCCCGAACGGACCGTCGCGCCAATGTTCAGGACGCGGCTGTCATCCTTGATCAGGATGCGGCGTGCAGGCGCTGCCGGAGCAGCAGGGGCAGCCGGCGCCGGCGCTGGCGGCGCCTGCTGTGCGGCCGCTTCCGAGCCCACCATCGCGGCCGCGCCAAATGCGCTGGCTGCAACGAACAGGCTTCGACGATCCATATTCGTCCCGTTTTTCAGGACGTCCTTCACAAGCGCTTCTGCGGCTGCGCGCTGACGTGTCTCCGACATCGACTTCCCCTCCGATCGTTCTGGCGAAGCGCTCTGGTTGGCGCCCGTTCGCAGCAGATGCAGTCAGAGTGCCATGGTGCTTCGCACAATCGACCCCAAAAAACGCTGTATTTTCAACGAACCGGTGATGCGCGCGTCCACGTTTTCGGATTGTGACAGGACAGGCAGTCCGAATTCCCGGACTGGCTCAGCCCTCAAAGAGCATGCTCTCGCAAAATTGGATACCGGTTTTGCGTAACAACATGCGACAAAACAAAAAGATAGAGCACGGTTTTGATTCCATCCAAACGAGACGTGCTCTGGAGCATGATGTGTTCAGACGGAAGCACATCATGCTCTTATCTTATTATTATCGCATGCTTTTTTGCGAAAAACCGGATTCCACTTTTTCACAGCATGCTCTAGCGAATGTCGAGCCTTCGGATCTTCTCGAAGAGGGTTGATCGGGAAACGTCGAGCTTCTGCGCGGCGAGTGTGACATCTCCCTTCGTCAGCGCGAGCGCGGCGAGGATGGCGCGGCGCTCCGCGATATCGCGGCTCTGCTGGAGGGAAAGCATCAGGTCGGTTTTGTCTGCGCGATGCACCTTTTCGGGAAAGAGATCGGCCGGACCAATCAGGTCAGCCTCGGCCAATGCGACCGCCCGCTCGATCCTGTTGCGCAGTTCACGAATGTTCCCCGGAAAATCATGAGCCAGCAGGGCATCCTCCGCGAGGAAGGAGAACTGCTTCCGGCCCGTGCCAAATCCGGCGCAGAACTCGCCCAGGAATCGATTGGCCAGCGCGAGGATATCTTCGGGGCGCGCGCGCAAAGCGGGAATATCGACCACGATCACGGCCAGGCGGTAATAGAGATCCTCGCGGAAACGTCCGTCCTTGACCCGCTGGGTCAGGTCGGCATTGGTCGCCGCAACCACCCGGGCCCTGAAGCGTGTCAGGCGGTCACCGCCAACGCGCATGAAGGACCGCTCCTGCAGCAACCGCAGAAGCTTCGCCTGCATGGCCAAGGGAAGATCCGCAACCTCGTCGAGGAAGAGCATTCCGTCACCGGCCTGCTCGGCATATCCGATCCGACGCGCCTGTGCGCCGGTGAACGCACCCTTCTCGTGGCCGAAGATCTCGCTTTCCAGCAATTCGGTCGGGATGGCCGCGCAATTGATGGCCATGAAGGGCTGGCGGTTCCGCTCCCCCTTTGCATGCAGGAAGCGCGCGGCCACCTCTTTTCCGGCGCCGCTGGGGCCGGTCAACAGAACCGCGGAATCGACCGTCGCCAGCCGTCGCAACTGGCGCTCCACCATGGCGATGGCGGGAGAATTGCCGAGCTCGTAACCCTCTGTGAGCGCCCAGCGCGACGCGATAAGCTTTTCAATTCGCAAGAGCAGCGCATCAATTTCAAAGGGCTTGGTCATGTAATCGGCCGCACCTGCCTTCATCAGGCGCACAGCCTGGTCTATATCTCCAAATCCCGTGATGAAAAGGATGGGCGTGCCAAAGACTTGCGACGCAATGACCCGGAAGATCTCTTCCCCGGTCAGGTCAGGCAGCCGGATATCACAGAGGATGACATCGGGATCGGCCTTACCAAGGTTCTGGATTGCATCGCGACCCGTGCGGAACCACTCCGTCCGGTAGCCCTCGACATTGAACCACTCGACCAGAGACTGCCCCATCACCGGATCATCCTCGATGAGGACGATCAGTGGTCCGCGCCCCGGTATGGGAAGTTTAGGCTGCGGTTCGGAGATCTGGCTGAGCATGAGGGATCCTGACGGTAAGGGCGGTACCCGGTGGACCTTCGATGGAAAGGGTTGCTCGCTGATCCGAGACAATGCGCGCCACGATCCACAAGCCGAGGCCGGCATTGGCATCATGGACCGATGTTGCGCCCGCGGTCAGGAGCATCGCTCGAGAATCCGCGGGCAGCCCCGGACCCTCGTCGGAGATCTGCAGCACCGTCTCGTCATGACTGGATCGAACGCTGAAAAAGACACGGCCTCCCGGCGGGGAAGCCGCGCAGGCATTGAGCGCGAGATTGAGAGCCATCTGGCGGAAGGGTTGGGCGGCGATGGAGGATTCGGAGCCGAGTTCGTTGCTCCATTCGAGTTTCAGGTCGCGGCGATAAGCCTCGCTCTCGACCAGAAATCGCAGGTCTTCGATGTCGCTGGTTGTCAGGATCCGGTCATCCGTCTCGCCACGCCAGACAACCAGCGAGGCCCGAACGATGTTCCGGATCCCGGTGAGACCGCGTTCGAGCAGCGTCGCGGCACGCTCGCGCCGCTCGGGATCATCACCGTATCGCTGGATCATCCGCACCGCATTGAACATTCCGCCCAACGGATTGTTAACCTCATGCGCGATGGCCGATGCATAGCGCCCGAGCAGGGCCCGTCGCTCCTGGTCGGCCAGATGGTGAAGCAGGGCCTCCCGCTCGCTGATGGCGAGAGCCGCTGCGTTGTAGCGGCGATAGGCCTTGCCGGCCTCGGTATCCGGCGGCGGAAGCTTGCGTTCAGGAATGGGTTCCAGCCGTCCGTCGCCGGCGCGGGCCAGATAGGTGGAGAGGCGGAGCAAGGGACGGAGCGTGCGGTGGACGACGAACCAGCCCAGCCCGGTGAAAAGGAGTGTCAGCGCGCCATTGACGCCGAGGAGGGCCCAGAACGTTTCGGAGCGGATCCGCTGGATATTCGCGATATCGATCTCGGCCGCAATACGGCCGACCTCTTTGCCGCCCTCCCGCAAGGTCCTGTGAACCCAGACGCGCCCGCCGGGATCGGATAGATCCGGCTCGCCGCGATCAAAGCGAGCTTTCTCGGGCGCTTTCAGTCCGACGGGGTAGGTCGCCGGATCGAGGGCCGCCAGCACGGATTCATTCGGCAGGATCACCAGAACGATCCTCGGGTTCACACCGGAATACTTGTGGCGGGCACGATCGAGGACATCGAAGGCCTCCCATGGCTCCTGCCGGATGACCGGCGAGTGGAGCGCCGTGGAAAGGCCGTCGAGATAGGCACCGGTCAGTTGCCGGAAGCTCTGGGCCTGGTCCCTCCCGAGGCGATCGAGAACGACCTTCGACATCGCCGCCGCAATGCCGATCATCAGCAGGGCCACGATGAGCGGCGCCCGGACGGCCAATGGCCACCTCTGGGGATGGAAAACCCCGATCATCCGAATTCCTGCGCCCGCTTCCAGTGCTCGGCGATGCTGTCAAAGAGACTGGCTTCGCCCGCGACAAAGCCATCCAGCCGCAAAATGCCCAGGATCGCCCGTCCGTTCGGATCATCCGGCATGCTGATCAATGCCGCAGCAATGGCGTTCCGCAAGCCGGGGTCCACCCCGCGCGCCGCAGCAACCGGCGGAAAGCCCATAGGGTCGGAGATGTGTTGGATCCTCGTTCCGGAAACCAGCGCGGGTTCGATTTCGCGCATCACATCCCAGACATACCCGTCCACCGATCCCGAATGCGCGAGCCCCGATGCCACGGCACGGATCACGTTCCGATGCCCGAATGTGAAAAAGGTCCGGGCAAAGAAGGTCGAGGGGCTTTCGCGCAAGCCCGCCAGCAAGGATCGCGTGACCAGAAACCCTGAATTGCTGTCGGGGTCCGAAAAGGCATGAATGTCGCCGCGCAGGGAATGGATGCTTTCGCTCTCCCGTCCGGCGCGCGTGACGATATAGGCCCGGTACAGCGGCGCGCGCTGGTAAAGCGGAACCGCAACCAGCCTCAGATGCTCGCGGTTCTGCACAAAAGGAAAGCCGCAGATCCATGCGGCATCGAGCTGGTTGGCCACCAGCAGGGACGTGATCTCCTGATAGGTCCGGCGCTTCACCAGCTGTACCGGTCGCCCGATATGGCGCGACAGGTAACGCTCGAGATCGGCAATCAGCTGGATATCCGAGTCCAGGAACACGGGTGTCAGGCCGAAGAGCACCGGCCGCGCTGCGCTCGCGATGGTCGGGACACCCAAGGCAAAGGTCGCAAGGCCACCGGCCAGAACATGACGGCGAGAAACTTCCTTCGGCCGGGCCTGAGCCGAGCGCATGGAACCCTTCCTTCCAGCCGCGTCTCCCGCGAGGCTTGTGCGCAGAGTGATGGAGAAAGCAGCTGTGATCAAGCCGAGCGTTCCCGGCCGGGATTCAGGCCACTTCCTGCGCCATGGCCTTTGCCGTCGCGCCCTCGAGCCGACCGATGACCTGAAGTTCGGTCCTCAGCCTGTCGAGGCCCATCCGCTCGATCGGCAGGTTGACGAAGGCCGCGACACGCGAACTCAACTGTCGATAGGCATTCCGAAGGGCTTCACGCCGTTCTGCGTCGCTGACGCCGGCTTCCAGCGGGTCGGCGATGCCCCAGTGAACGACGAGAGGATGACCCTGCCAGCGGGGGCATTTCTCACCGGCAGCAGCATCACAGACGGTGATGACGAAATCCATCCGTGGGGCTTCGGCAAAGGCATGCCAGCTTTTCGAATGCAGGCCGGCCGTATCATAGCCGAGGCTGGTGAGAAGACGGAGCGCTTCCGGATCCACCACCCCTCGCGGGCGCGACCCGGCCGAGAAGGCACGGAATCGACCCCGCCCCTCGAGATTGATGAGCGCCTCGGCCATGATGGATCTTGCGGAATTGTGGGTGCAGAGGACGAGGACGGAATACCGGGGCACACCTTCCTGCCATTCCTTGAGTGCGGGGATTGCCATTGAAGGCCCCTGTGCGCCCGCCGGTGCAAGGTTGCGGCCCAACACCTCAAGCATCTCGGTGACAGCCGCCCGATCCATCGCATAAACCATGCGCCGCCCGTCCTTTCGCGATCGGACAAGGCCGGCACTCTCGAGCTGGGCCAGATGGGTCGAGAGCGTATTATGGGGCACTGCGATCAGCCGCGCGATGTCGCCGGCTCCAAGACCAAAGGGCTCATGACGCGCAAGCAGGCGAAGCACCGCTAAGCGGGATGGTTGGGCAACGGCCTGGAGCTGTTCGACAAGAAGGTCGGGATGAAACGGTGTCGATACCATGCCTCCAGCTATCCCCTCTCGTTGCCAATCCGGTCAACCCTGCATGGGCAGGAAATGAATTCGCCGGACCAAATCATCACGAGCCTATTATTTCGATCATCGTCGACAAATCGAGATATCTCATCTAGAGGCGGAGAAGCAAGGCTTCCTGCACAAGAAGTCGGGCTGATCCAGAGGCCTCCGGCCGGGCAGGCGGATAAACATGCGCAGACAAGGAAGGGCATCCGATGAGAGTGGGCATCAATGGCATGGGACGCATCGGCCGGCTGGCTCTCAGGGCCGCGTTCGGAAGCGCCCGCAGGCCGGCGGATGATCCCCGCAGGGGAAATCGGCTCGATGTCGTCCATGTCAACGAGGTCAAGGGAGGAGCCATCGCTACGGCGCATCTGCTCGAATTCGATTCGATGCAGGGCCGCTGGCATGCCACGATTGCGCCGCAAGGCGAGGCGTCGCTACGCATCGAAGACCGGACGATCCGGTTCACTGAACACAAGACCTCGGCAGAGATCCCATGGGGTGATCTCAGCGTGGACCTCGTGCTGGAATGCACCGGCAAATTCCTCGATCGCAAGTCAATCGAGGGGCATCTTCATCGCGGCGCCAAGCGGGTGATCGTCGCCGCGCCGGTCAAGGTCGATGGCGTGCTCAATCTTGTGGTTGGCGTCAACGAGCACCTGTATGATCCGGCCCGGCATGACATCGTGACCGCGGCATCCTGCACCACGAATTGCCTCGCTCCTGTCGTGAAGGTGCTCCACGGCGAAATCGGCATCCGGCACGGGCAGATCACGACGATCCATGACCCCACCAACACCAATGTCATCGTCGATGCCCCGCACAAGGACCTGCGGCGCGCGCGTTCGGCCATGTTGTCCCTCCAACCCACGACAACCGGCAGCGCCACGGCGATCGGGCTCATTTATCCCGAATTGAAGGGCAAGCTCGATGGCCATGCCGTTCGGGCACCCGTTCTCAATGCCTCTCTGACGGATTGTGTGTTCGAGATGGCGCGCCCCGTCACGGCGGAAGAGGTGAATGGCCTGTTCCGGGCCGCTGCCGCCGGGCCCCTGGCCGGCATCCTGGGCTTTGAAGGCCGGCCGCTGGTTTCGATCGACTACCAGGGCGATACGCGTTCCGCGATCATCGACGGGCTGTCGACGCTGGTGACCGACGGGACGATGCTCAAGGTCTATGCCTGGTACGACAACGAGATGGGCTATGCCTGCCGCATGGTGGATCTGGCCTGCCATCTCGAAGCCACGGGGCTTTGACATGCGACCGTCAGCCACTGCCCCGAAATCCGCCGGGCTGCGCAATTATGCCATCGTCACGGCGGCCTATTGGGGTTTCACGCTGACGGATGGCGCCCTGCGGATGCTGGTGCTGTTCACCTTTTTCAAGCTGGGCTATTCGCCCTTCACGCTCGCCTTCCTGTTCCTGCTCTACGAGGCAGCGGGCATCCTCGCCAACATGATCGGCGGCTGGCTTGCCTCGCGGTTCGGGATCAAGCGGATGCTGGTCATCGGGCTGAGCACCCAGATCCTCGGATTTCTGACGCTCTCCGCCATGCAGCCGGGCTGGCCCTCGGCTTTCCTGGTAACCTGGGTGGTGCTGGCGCAAGGCATCTGCGGGATCGCGAAGGATCTGACCAAGACCGCGTCGAAATCAGCCATCAAGCTGACGGCGGCCGAGGCCAAGGGCCAGGGCGAAGGCCGTCTCTTCAAATGGGTGGCCTGGTTCACCGGGTCGAAGAACGCCATGAAGGGCCTTGGCTTCTTCCTCGGCGGCGTGCTGCTGGAAGCTTTCGGCTTTTCGCCCGCACTCTGGCTGATGGCAGGCAGTTTAGGCCTGATCCTCGCCGGCGTTCTGCTCTCGCTGCCCCCGTTGAAGGGCAAGGCGAAGGCGAGCAAGAATGCCCGCGAATTATTTGGCAAGAGCCGCGGCGTCAATCTGCTGGCTCTCGCGCGGGTTGGCCTTTTCGGCGCCCGCGATGTCTGGTTCGTCGTTGGCGTGCCGGTTTTCCTCTATGCGAATAGCTGGACCTTCCCGATGGTGGGCGCGTTCCTCGCATTCTGGACCATCGGCTATGGCGTGGTTCAGGCGGCTGCACCTGCCGTCGTGAGGCGTAGCGCTGACGGGCTTTCCAGCGAGGTTCCTGCGGCGCGGCTGTGGTCCCTCCTTCTCCTGCTGGTTCCCGCAGGCTTGACCGCCATCCTCGCGCTGGACCTTGCCCGCCCCGATCTGGTGCTGGTCACGGGGCTCTGCCTGTTCGGGGTGATCTTCGCGGTGAACTCCTCCGTGCATTCCTACCTCATTCTCGCCTACGCCGGATCGGAGAAGGCGGCCGAGGATGTCGGGTTCTATTACGCCGCCAATGCCCTCGGGCGCTTCCTTGGAACGCTGCTCTCAGGGCTGCTCTACCAGCTCGGCGGCCTTCCCGCCTGCCTGATCGGCTCGGCGGTGATGCTGGCAACAAGCTGGCTCGCAACCCAGGCTTTGCCTCAACGAAGCGAACATCGCGGCGATTGACCATCCCAGGCACCGCGCTGCCGCGAGATCAGGAGAGGGATCGCGTTTGAAGAGGCCGTCCGTCCTGCGGAGGATCATCTGTCGCAGGCCATCATCCGGCTGGTTGTCCTTGTCACTGTCATCATCGGTGAATGGATCCCGTCCAAAGTGCGAGGGATCATCATCGAGAGCGGGGATCGCGCTTCGAGCGCCGGTAGCAGGCTCGAAGCGCCTGTGAACGCTCGCATTTTCTCCGATCAATCTTTATCCTCTTGATCGGAAAAAAGCTCTGGGCAGGAAGGCGTCCACGAATCTGGGAGCAAGTCATTCCTCACGATGCTGATGGCCTGACCATCCGGAACATCGCCACAAGCTGGCTTGCTCGGTTGTTCGGGACTTGCGAATGTCATTCGCCTGCAACAAACCGCGGGCACCAATCCCGAAGATCATCTTGGAGGCCGTCATGAACGCTCGGAACATGCTGATGGGCCTCGTGCTCGTGATGGGCGCGAGCTCAGTATCGAATGCGCAGGAGGGGAGGCTCGTTCTTTACACGAGCCAACCCAACAACGATGCCCAGCAGACCATCGATGCCTTCCGGGCCAAGTATCCGAAGGTGGAGATCAGCTTCGTGCGGGACGGCACGCCGCGCCTGATGGCGAAGCTTCGGACCGAATTGCAGGCCGGCGCGCCGCAGGCCGATGTGCTGCTGATTGCGGATAGCGTGACGATGGAAGGCCTGAAGGCAGAGGGACGCCTGCTGGCCCACTCCGGCGCCAATCTTGCGGGCTATCCGGAAGGTCTGCATGACCCGCAGAAATTCTGGTTCGCGACCAAGCTGATCACCACCGGTATCATCTACAACACCAGGAGTCCCATCCGCCCGGAAAGCTGGGTGGACCTGCTGCGACCCGAGCTTCGCGGCCAGCTCGTCATGCCGAGCCCGCTGAATTCCGGTGCGGCGCTGATTCATGCCGCCACGCTGGTCGGGACCCTTCCGGGCGGGTGGGATTTCTATCGCAAGCTCAAGGCGAATGACGCGCTGGCAGGCGGCGCCAATGGCGATGTCCTGCGCCAGGTAGCCGGCGGCGAGAAGCTTGTCGGAATGATCGTCGATTTCCTGCCGATCCGCGAGAGGGCCAAGGGCGCGCCTGTCGAGTTCGTTTTTCCGAAGGAAGGCGTCTCTGCCGTCAGCGAACCCGTCGCTGTTCTGGCCAGCACTAAAAACCCGGATGCTGCAAAGTCATTCGTCGATTTCCTCCTCTCCGCGGAGGGGCAGGCTCTTGCCGCCCGGCAGGGCTATCTCGCGGCTCATCCCGCCGCTGCGGTTCCGGCTGGTTTTCCGGCGCGCGACAGCATCCGCCTGATGACGTTCGATCCTGCGAAGACGCTCCGCGAGGAAACGCGCATCCGCAAGGATTTTGCTGATATCTTCGGCCAGTGAGGATTGGCCTTTTCTCCAGCGAGGCCCCCTTTCTCGAACGGGAAGGACGCGGGCTTCTGCTTCTTGTCGCTCTCTGGCTGGCGGTGGCATCGGTTCTTCCGTTGGCCATGCTGGTGCGCACGGCAATGGGCGGCACGGAAGCCGGGCTTGCTGATCTCATGGCCGAATGGCGCCGTCCCTCGGTGAGGCGCGCCATCGGCAACAGCCTCGCCAGCAGCTTTGGCGCGATGGCGGTGTCGCTTCTTCTGGGTGGCGTCGCCGCGATGATGCTGGCGACGACGCGAACGAGGGGACGGCGGCTTTTCGCGTTCCTGTTCACGCTTTCGATGCTGATCGCACCGCATGTCGCGGCATTGGCATTCAAGACCCTGGTTGGCCCCGCCTCGCCCGTCCTGCAGGCTTTTGGACTGGCGCCACCGCCGGGAAGCCCGAACCCGCTGCTCAGTTTCACCGGCATCGTCATCGTTCTTGGCCTCCACCACGCGCCCGTTGTGATGCTGACCCTGCTGGCAGGCATGCGGACCATTCCGCATGAACTCATCGAAGCCGCGCAGGTGGATGGTGCCCACCCGCTGCGGATCATCCGCGATATTCTGATGCCGCTGCTCGCCGGGCATTGGCTGGCGGCGGGAATGCTGGCTTTCGTCGCGGCCTTCGGGAATTTCGGCATTCCGGCGCTCCTGGGTTTGCCAGTGAACATCCTCACCCTGCCGACCCTGATCTATCGCCAGCTCTCCAGTTTCGGCCCCAATGTCCTGCCCGATGTGGCGGGGCTGTCGGTGCTCACCATGCTTGTGGGCGGCGCGAGTATCGTGCTGGCCGTGCTGCTTCTGGGCCGGCGCGGGACGGCTCTTGAACCCGATCGGCAACTGAAAGCCTTCTGGTCGCCCGGATGGCCCGGGCGCGCGATCATCTACACGAGCGGAATGATTCTGTTGCTCGTCGCCTTGGTCCTGCCGGTCTTGTCGCTGCTGGCAGCCTCGCTGGTGCCGAGCTATGGCGTGCCCCTGACATTGGAGACAGCGACCGGCCGCGCCTATGCGGAGGTGCTGTTCCGGCAAGCCTCCACGCGCGAGGCCTTGCGCACCTCCATCGGACTTTCGGGAATGGCGGCGGCGATTCTGGCGATGCTGGCCATCCCGCTGGCCTTCGCCATCCATCGTTTTGCGGGAAGCAGCCGGGCGCTTTTCATGTTGCTCATCGAGCTGCCCTATGCCTTGCCCGGCATCGTGATCGCCATTGCGGCGATTCTTCTGTTCCTGCACCCGTTGCCGCTGCTGGGTTTCAGCCTCTATGCGACGCCCTGGATCATTCTCGTGGCCTATCTCGTTCGGTTTCTGCCGCTTGCAGTCAAACCGGCGCTGGCCTCGATGGGAACGATCGCCCCGGCCATGGAGGAGGCCGGCGCGCTTTGCGGCGCCCGTATGATGCGCAGGCTCGTCACGCTCATTCTTCCCACCCTGCTGCCGGCCCTGTGTGCGGGCGGGTTGACGGTGTTCCTGATGGCATTTTCGGAACTCACGGTCTCGGCGCTGCTCTGGAGCGCCGGCAGCCGCACTCTGGGCGTTGTTGTCTATGGCCTTGAGGAGGCGGGGCTCACCACCGAAGCCTCCGCGATGGGAATCGTGACGATCGGGATCGTCGGGCTGGTCATGCTGGTGATTGACCGCATGAGCGGTCTTCTGCCGCCGGGCTCCGTGCCGTGGAATGTTGCCGAGGACGAGTGCTCCGTCGGAAACCGGTTGTCACGAGACCGTCAAGCCCGCGCGCCCTAGAGCATTTTCCGACCAGGTGGATACCGGCTGTTCGAAGAAAATGCGGTAAATCAAGAGCTTAGAGCGGTCGACCTGATTGAGGCAGATCGGCAACCGCTCTAGAGCATGCTGTGAAAAAGTGGAATCCGGTTTTTCACAAAAAAGCATGCGATAACAACAAGATAAGAGCATGATGTGCTTCCGTCTGAACACAGCATGCTCTAGGTGCCTGTGTTCGGCTTCATCGCGATCAAGACCATGCGTGCGCTGGCAACGCTGCTCATCTGCGTAACGGCGGTCCTTGTTTTCCTGCGGATCGCATGCGCGATCGACCCCAGGGTCCAATCCCTGCCGCGGCAAAAAAAGACGTAACGCGAACCCATGTCTTGCGAAACCCGGGGATCGGCGCAGACCGCATTCAAAGCCCATGGCGAACAAGACGGGGCAAAGAGGGAACGATAGAGGATAATTCTAAATTATCTTGCAAATTCAACAGTTTGTGGCGGACAGGGAGGGATTCGAACCCTCGATAGAGTTGCCCCTATACACGCGTTCCAGGCGTGCGCCTTCAACCACTCGGCCACCTGTCCGTCCGCCTGCGCCCGTCAGGCGCACGCATTTCTTTCCGATGTGAAGCCATGGGCATACATCAGGCGAAAGTCGCGCGGTTTATGGCGGGAGGCCTGACAAAATGCAAGGCGGCTCGCGGCGCTTTTCGAAAGCCGGCGTCGCTTTTCTCAAACCGGGTCACGTTCCCGCGAGAGTGCGGCGACCGCCCTTGCGCGAAAAGCGCGGCGGCCCCAGCTTTCGGGTCCATCATCGGCTCTTCTGGAGGTTGCCATGTTCTTCGCCCGCAAAGCCGTCACGCTCCCTCGCGCCGAAGAGGCGCTGCCGGGCCGCTCGCAGGCCATCCCCATTGCGGCGACGCATTGGGTGTTTCGCACGCCGCTGAACGGGCCGATCCCGGAGGGCTTCGAGGAGGCCGTGTTCGGCATGGGCTGCTTCTGGGGAGCCGAGCGCAAGTTCTGGCAGATCGGCGACGGCATCTGGAGCACGGCCGCGGGTTACGCCGGCGGCTTCACGCCGAACCCCACCTACGAGGAGACCTGCTCCGGCCGCACGGGCCATACGGAGGTGGTGCGCGTGGTTTATGACCCCTCGAAGGTGAGCTTCGCCGATCTCCTGCGCGTCTTCTGGGAGAATCACGATCCGACGCAGGGCATGCGGCAGGGCAATGATGTCGGCACGCAATATCGCTCGGCGATCTTCGCGGCCAGCGCGGCGCAGCTCGGCGAGGCGAAGGCCTCGCGCGAGGCTTATCAGGCGCGGCTGAAGTCGGCGGGATACCCGGACATCACGACCGAGATCGCACCCGCCGGGCCGTTCTACTTCGCCGAGGAATATCACCAGCAATATCTGGCGAAGAACCCGAACGGCTATTGCGGGCTCGGCGGCACGGGCGTCTCCTGTCCGATCGGGCTCAAGACATAGAGCACGTCTCGTTTTGATGGAATCAAAACCGTGCTCTATCTTATTGTTTTGTAGCATGTTGTTACGCAAAATCGGTATCCAATTTTGCGAGGGCATGCTCTGGCGTCAGGAGCCGTCAGGCGCACGCTTCGCGGCGATCCACAGCACCAGCACGCCGAAGATCGCGCTTGCGAGCGATCCCATGATCACGCCGAGGCGCAGGCGGTCCTGCAAGGCGGGATCGCTGAAGGAGAGCGAGCCGATGAAGAGGCTCATCGTGAAGCCGATGCCGCAGAGCACGGCCGCGCCATAAACCTGAAGCCAGGTGGAGCCGGCGGGCCTGGGTGAAAGCCCGGCCCGCACGGCGATCCATGTCGCGCCGAAGATGCCGAACTGCTTTCCCAGGAAAAGGCCGAGGATGATGCCCATCGTCAGCGGGGCGAATAAGGCATCAAGCCCCATCCCGGCCAGTGGCACGCCGGCGTTCGCGAAGGCGAAGATCGGCACGATGAGGAAGGACACCCACGGCTTCAGCCCATGTTCGAGCTCCTCCAGCGGCGTCGCGGCGGATTTCGTGAGCAGCGGAATGACAAAGCCCATGGCGACACCGGCGAGCGTGGCATGCACGCCGGATTTCAGCACCAGAGCCCACATCACGATGCCCACCAGCATATAGGCTGCGATGCTCCGCACGCCGAACCGATTGAATGCGACGAGAATCGCGAGGCAGATGACAGCGAGCCCCAGCATGGGGAGCGAGAGCTTCGCCGTGTAGAACAGGGCGATCACCAACACCGCCATCAGATCATCGATGATCGCGATGGCCAGCACGAAGACCTTGAGGCTGAAGGGCACAAGCCGGCCCAGCGCCGCGATGAGGCCGACGACGAAAGCGATGTCGGTCGCGGTCGGCACCGCCCAGGCCGTCATGTTCTGCGGCGAACCGCTGTTGAGCGCCACGAACAGCAATGCCGGCACCGCGAAACCGCCGCAGGCGGCGATGAGCGGAAGCACGGCGCGCCGCCAATCGGAAAGTTCGCCGGCGAGAAACTCGCGCTTGATTTCGAGGCCGACGAGCAGGAAGAAAATGGCCATCAGCCCGTCATTCACCCAGAGACGCAATGGCTTGGCGATCGCGAAATCACCGATGGCCACGTGAATGGGAAAGCCGAGAAACGCCGAATAGACGCCGGACAAGCCGGAATTGGCAAAGATCAGCGCGAGGATGGCAGAGCCCGCCAGGGCAAGGCCCGCCCAGCGTTCCATCGTGGTTTGGTCACTCGCGGTTTGGTCACTCGCGGCCATTGGCACCCCTCCCTTTCGGCCGGGATGCCAGGCGCTTCCCAAGTCCATGTCCCGGTGTTACTCGGTAGGGAGGAGTTAGAGCCGGGTTGGCCATTCGCCAAGCCCGAACGAGGAATGGCCTGATGATCGAACGCCTTCTGGAGCGGTTTTTGTTTGCGAGCCGCTGGCTTCTCGCGCCCTTCTACGTGATGCTCGTGGCTGCCTTGGGCGTGCTGCTGCTGAAGGCGGGTCAGGAGCTGGTGCATTTCGTCGGCCATGGTTTCACGGCCACCGAATCAGAGGTCATCCTCGGCGTGCTGGCGCTGGTGGACCTCACGCTGACTGGCTCGCTGATCGTGATCGTGATCTTCTCCGGCTACGAGAATTTCGTGTCGCGCATCGATCCGGGCCAGACCGAGGACTGGCCCGAATGGATGGGCAAGATCGACTTCACCGGTCTGAAGCTGAAGCTGCTCTCGTCCATCGTGGCCATCTCGGCCATTCAGGTGCTCAAGGCCTTCATGAACGTGAAGAACACCTCGGATCGTGATCTCACCTGGCTGGTGGCGATCCATATGGTCTTCGTGGTGTCTGGCCTCATCATGGCGCTGACGGATCGCTTCTCGGAAGCGTCACACGGCAAGAAGATGAGCGAAACGAAGGCCGGCACCGAACGCGGCCAATGACAGGGCCATGCGGCTTCAGGCCGCGCGCGGCGAGGATTCAGAGGTCAGGATCGCGAAGAGCGCAGCAGGGTCATCCGCCTGCCGCAGCATCTGCACTTGCGCGGGCGAGCGGAAGAACCGCGCCACGCGCGAAAGCGCCTGCAAGTGATCGGCGCCCGCGCTTTCCGGCGCCAGAAGCACGAAGACCAGGTCCACCGGCTGGCCATCGACCGATTCGAAGTCCACGGGCCGTCCGAGCCGGGCGAAGAGCCCGAAGAGATGCGGCAGGCCGGGAATCGCCGCATGCGGGATCGCCACGCCCTGCCCGATGCCGGTGGAGCCGAGACGCTCCCGCTGGAGCAGCTGATCGAAGATGATGCGCTCCGGGCGGCCGCTGATTTCGGCCGCACGCAGGGCGAGCTCCTGCAGGAGCTGCTTCTTGCCGTTGGGCTTTAGATCCGAAAGCACAGCCTCCGGAACAAGGAGTGACGTAAGCGCCATGACACCTGACCAAGCAGGCGGCGTGCCGTTCTGCATCGCCGACCCGAAAGTTGCACCCAGAGGGCTGTTCCGCCCCGCCCCTATCAGCCGATATCAACCCAGCCGTAATGGCCATCCTTACGGCGGTAGAGCACATTCACGCGGCCGGTGCCAGCGTTTCGAAACACGAGGACGGGGAGATCCGATTTCTCGAAGGCCTCCACGGCGGAGGTGGTGCTGTGGCGCGGGGCATTCGCGACGGCCTCGGCAATGATCACCGCGCCGGCACCGGTGGTCGCCACCACATCATCCTCGTCTTCCTCCGAATGGTCGAAGGCGGCCGGGGGGCTGGTGTCGAAACCGTCCATCGGCACACGATCCGCGCCGTGCCGGTCCTTCTTGCGCTTGAATCGGCGCAGGGATTTCGCGATCCGCTCGATGGCGACGGAAAGCGAATGATAGGCATCGGGCGCTTCGCCCGTCACATGCATCACAGGGCCATGGTCGAAGCGCACGGCGCATTCGGTCTTGAAGCCGATGCCGTCGCGCGAGACCGTGACATGGCCGGTGAAGTTGGAATCGACGTATTTCCGGATCACTTCGTTGAGGCGATGCTCGGCCTGGTGGCGCAGCACTTCTCCAAGATCGATGTTCTTGCCGGAAACACGGATTTCCATGATCGACTCCCCTGTTCGCGCCCCCGATTCCCACGGGAGGTGACTTGGAAGGCTACGTCCGGCTGGCGGGGCTCGTCAATCGAAAGCCGCCGGCGGCCTGACCGGGCCGAAGCATGGTGCCTAACGCATGCTCAACCCGCTTTCGCGCGCGGCATGGCGGCAAGTTTCTCTCGCCGACGGATCGAGGACGAGGCAATTCCCAACCCTTCCCGATACTTGGCGACCGTGCGCCGCGCGATTTCGATACCCATGTCCCTGAGTTTGTCGACGATCGCATCGTCCGAGAGGATCGATTGCGCTTCCTCGGCATCGATGAGCTGCTTGATGCGGAAGCGCACGGCTTCCGCCGAAACCGAGGCTCCGCCATCGCTGGCGGCGATCGCGGTCGAGAAGAAATACTTCATCTCGAACAACCCGCGCGGGGTCGCCATGTATTTGTTGGCCGTGACGCGGCTGATGGTCGATTCATGCAATTGCACGGCATCCGCGATGATCTTCAGGTTCAAGGGCCTCAGATGCGCGACGCCATAGGTGAAGAAGGCATCCTGCTGGCGGACGATCTCGGTCGCGACCTTGAGAATGGTGCGCGCGCGCTGCTCCAGGCTGCGCACAATCCAGTTCGCATTGCTCCAGTGCTCTTCCACGAAGCTGCGGGCCGACTTGTCCGGGTTCCTGGAGACCCGGGCATAGAAGGAACGGTTGGCGACCACGCGCGGCAGGGCGTCGGAATTCAGCTCCACCTGCCAGCCGCCATCGGATGCCGGACGCACCGAGACATCCGGCACGATGGCATCGATCATCGAGGAGCCGAAGATCAGCCCCGGCTTCGGATCGAGCCGGCGGATCTCGGCGATCATGTCGGCGAGATCATCCTCATCCACCCCGCAGGCGCGACGAAGAGCCGCAAATTCGCGCTTCGCCAGGAGGTCGAGATGATGGATGAAGGCATCCATCGCAGGGTCGAGCCGGTCGCGCTCGCGCAGTTGCAGGCGCAGGCATTCCGCGAGGTTGCGCGCACCCACGCCGGTCGGCGAGAATCCATGCACCACTTCCAGCGCGATCTCGCAGCGCCTCAGCGACACGCCAAGGCGCTCCGCGAGGCTCTCCAGCGATTCCAGGAGATAGCCGGTCTGGTCGATCTGGTCGATGATCTGGCCGGCGATCAGCCGGGTGAGATCATCCGTGTCGCAGCAGCCGAGCTGGCTTGCGAGGTGTTCGTGCAACGAGTTGCCCGCCGCGATATAGGCCTCGAGGTTCGGATCATCGTCATCGAGCGAGGGTCCGCGCCCCGAACCGCCCGAGAGGTTCCAATGGGCGCTGTCGGGCTGCGGGCCGTCCTGCGTCACCACCGCTTCATCGGGGAAGGCGTTCTCGAAGCTCGTGCCGGTCTCGCGTTCCAGCGTGGCGCGATCGGCCGGCATGTCCTCGCTGGCCCAGTCACCAGGCGTCGCCTCGGCGCGGGCCGGCTCCATCGGGCCGGCATCCGGCGCGATGGGGCCCTCATCGTCACGGCTGTCGCGTTCAAGCAGCGGATTGCGCTCGAGCTCCGTTTCGACGAAAGCCTGCAACTCGGTCGTCGAGAGCTGGAGAAGCTTGATCGCCTGCAGCAGCTGCGGCGTCATCACCAGAGACTGGCTCTGGCGCATCATCAGTTTCTGGCCAAGGGCCATCGACTTGCCTCTTCCCGAATTCCGCGAATCGCGCCTCCTGCGCGAAACCTGATTCGGCACATTTATTGCAGATACTTAATTTCGGAACTCTGAAGGGCAAGCCGAAACTTTCACCGGCTTGCGGAAGCCGTCGCATAAAGCCATGCAATTCTGGCATGCGGCGAAGCGCTGGCCCGGGCTGCAATGCCTCAGAGGCGGAAATCCTCGCCGAGGTAAAGCCGGCGCACATCCGGGCTGGCGATGATCTCATCCGGCTGGCCTTCCATCAGAACCTCGCCGGAATGGATGATATAGGCGCGGTCGATGAGCGAAAGCGTTTCGCGAACGTTATGATCGGTGATGAGAACACCAATCCCGCGTGATTTCAAGTGCTTGACGAGATCCTGAATATCGCCCACCGCAATCGGATCAATGCCTGCGAAAGGCTCGTCGAGCAGCATGAAATGCGGGCGCCCCGCCAGTGCGCGGGCAATCTCGCAGCGCCGGCGCTCACCGCCGGAAAGCGCGATCGAGGGCGAATGCCGAAGACGGGTGATCGAAAACTCTTCCAGCAGGGAGTGAAGTTCGCGCTCGCGCTTTTTCGGATCCGGCTCGACCGATTCCAGCACGGCGCGGATGTTCTGCTCCACCGTCAGCCCCCGAAAGATCGAGGCTTCCTGGGGCAGATAGCCGATTCCGAGCCGCGCGCGGCGATACATCGGCAGGCCGGTGATGTCGAATCCATCGAGATGGATGCGTCCGTGATCGGCCGGCACGAGGCCAGTGATCATGTAGAACACGGTCGTCTTGCCCGCGCCGTTCGGGCCGAGCAGGCCTACAGCCTCGCCCCGGCGCACATAGAGGCTCACATCCTTCACGACCTTGCGCTTGCCGTAGCTCTTGCCCAGCGATTCCGCCACGAGAAAGTCGATCGAATGCGTCACTTTGGTGCCCGGCTGGCCGCGCAGGCGCAGGCCGATCGCCGCCGGACCCTGCCCCGCGGTGGACGCGGCTGGCTTCTTGCCCAGGAGGCGCAGGAGGGACTGGAACACCGCAAAAACACTCGACAGAACGGAAGGATTGAGTTTCTCGCTTATCGCCGCTTCAGGCAATCGTCACCTGCTGCCGGCGATGGGCTCAGGGCCGGGCCGGTTCCGGGCATTCCTTCGAACGAGCCGGCGTGCTGCCCGCATTGCGGTTATTGCCGCCCGGCGCCTCGGAGCCCGGCGTGAAAACACCCTGCACGCGACCCGAAGGCCCGGCATCAACCTTCGCGCGGCCGGTCTTCACATCATAGACCACGCGCTCGCCGCGCTGAACATTGTCGCAATCGGCGATCACCACGCGGCCGGTGAGCGTCACCGTATCGCTCGCGGCATGATAGACCATCTTCTGCGATGTGGCCGAAAGCGTGCCCGAGAGCAGCGAAACAGGGCCTTCGCACTCGATCTGCTGGATGGAGGTTGAACCCGGCGCCGGAGCCCCGCCGCCACGCGCCTGGGCATAGGAGATGTTCATGCTCGCGCAGCGCAGGATGCTCTGGCCCTGAACGGCAACGACATCGCCCGAATAGACCGCCCTGCTCTCCTTGTCGAAGACCTCGAGGCGGTTCGCATCCACTTTCACCGGCTCGCGGCTGTTCGATCCGAAGCCGAGGAACGGCGTGCCGCTGTTGCCGCGGCGGGGCGCATCCTGCGCGGTGGCCGCGCCGGCCAGAACAAGACCGGCAGCCAGGGCCACCAGAAGCTTCGGGAAGGGGTATCGCATCATGGTTCGGTCTTTCCGGCCGGGGCTGCATTGACGAATTCGGAATGCACGCGCCCCTCAAACACGAATTTGTGGCCATTCTCCAGCACCTGCAGGCTGTCGGCCGAAATCTGCCCCGCCTGCATGCGCACTTCGACCGGCTTGTTGGAGACAACCGTGCCGGCCCTGAATTCGATTTCGGCTTCCTCGAGCTTCGCCTCGGTGCCGCTGTCGCTCTTCACGCGCACATTGCCGCGCAGGTTCAGCTTTTCCGCCTTGCTGTCATAGGTGCCGCCATCGCCGGAGAAATCGGTCCAGTTCTGCCGGCCCTGCTGCACGCGCGCCGAGAGCGTGAACATTTCGACGACGTTCGGGTTCCGGAGATCCTGCAAGGCCTTCTGCGCATTAAGTTCATAGGAGGAGCCATCGCGACGGAAACCGGAGAGCCTGGGCTTCTCGACCACGATTTTCCGGTCCTCGATCGACACGGTCCCCGCCATATTCAACGGCACGCTCACCAGAAAACCCAGCACCGCGCGGGCCACGAGGAACATCACGAGACCCCCGCAGGCGAGCGGAATGAGCCGCTTCAGCCAGCGCACGCGCCGCGAATGTCGTGCGGCCGCGACGAATTCCGGACGATGCGCCAAGGCCTCCGGCAAGGCGGGAAACCGGGCGCGGAAGAAAGGGGACGCCAGAAGCGACACGCGAAGAACCGCCTTTTCTCATGCAGGTATTCCAAACCTATGCGGCATGCTCGCGGCGGAGTTATGGCACGGGAAACACCAACATCAAGTTCCCGCCCGCGCCATCTTCAGGCATGCGCGAAGATATCTGTCTCCGGCCAGCCCAGAAGGTCAAGCGCGGCCCGCGAGGGCAGGAAGCGGAAGCAGGCATCGGCCAGGTCCTTCCGGCCGTCCCGCGCGAGCAGCGGATCAAGCTTCGCCTTCAGCGCATGAAGGTGGAGCACATCGGAGGCCGCATAGGCCAGTTGCGCTTCCGTCAGCGTCTCCGCGCCCCAGTCCGAACTCTGCTGCTGCTTGGAAATCTCCACACCGATGAGATCGCGGCAGAGATCCTTCAGGCCATGGCGATCGGTGTAGGTGCGCACGAGCCGCGAGGCGATCTTGGTGCAATAGACCGGGCTCGCCTGAACGCCGAAGGCATGCTGCAGAACCGCCAGATCGAACCGGGCGAAATGGAACAGCTTCAGGACGGACTTGTCCTTCAGCAGCTTCACGAGGTTCGGCGCCTTCTTCCGGCCCGGCGCGATCTGCACGAGATCGGCCGTGCCGTCGCCCAGCGAAAGCTGCACGAGACAGAGGCGATCGCGATGCGGGTTGAGGCCCAGGGTCTCGGTATCGATAGCCACGATCGATCCGGCCGGGACCGGGGCGGGCAGGTCGCCCTTGTGCAGGCGGATGGTCATGCGGAATACGCCTCCGGCAAAGAAACTGTGCTCCTCTCTAGCCCGTTCTTGTTTGCGCTCAACCCTTCATCGCGAGGTGAAGGCCGGATCAGCGCGCTTGGCCAATGTCTGATTGTGTTTGTGCAAGTGAAAAATCCTCCTGCCGCCTCCATATAGGCGACAACGCAATTTCAGCCCTGGAAGTTCCCATGCAGCTGCTTGGCATCCACCATCTCACCGCGATTTCCGCGAATGCGAAGAACAATCACGCCTTCTATGCCGGCCTGCTCGGCATGCGGCTCGTGAAGAAGACCGTCAACCAGGACGACACCTCTGCCTATCACCTGTTCTATGCGGATGGTGAAGGTTCGCCCGGTTCGGATCTCACCTTCTTCGAGTTCCCCGTGCCCCGCGAGCGGCGCGGCACACATTCCATCACCCGCACCGCGCTGCGCGTGAAAGGATCGGAGGCTCTCGGCTTCTGGGAGAAGCGCCTCGCCGCGGCCGGCGTGCCGCTGAACCCCCTGCGCGCGATCGAAGGCCGCCTCACTCTCGATTTCGAGGATCCCGAGGGCCAGCGCCTCAGCCTCGTCGATGATGGCGGCGCGGGCGATGCTCACCCCTGGGCGAAGAGCGAGGTGCCCGCCGCATTCCAGATCCGGGGCCTCGGCCCCATCCGCATGAGCGTGCCGGAACTGCGCCGCACGAAGCTTTTCGTGGAAGGCGTCTACGGCATGCGCGAGGAGCGGGATTACGAAAACCCGGATCACAGGGGCTCGCGCATCCATGTCTTCTGCATGGGCGAGGGCGGGCCTGCGGCCGAGTTGCATGTGGCGGTGGAACCGGGCCTGCAGCCGGCGATGCAGGGCGCCGGCGCGGTGCATCACGTCGCGTTCCGCTCGGCCGATGCGGATTACACGAACTGGCTCGCGCGCTACGCCGAAATCGGCCTGCGCTCCTCGGGTCCGGTGGATCGCTTCTGGTTCCGCTCGCTCTATGTGCGGGAGCCCAACGGCGTGCTCTTCGAGATCGCGACCGATGGTCCGGGCTTTGATGCGGATGAACCGAAGGAAACGATGGGCGAGACGCTCTCGCTCCCCCCCTTCCTCGAGCCCAAGCGGGCCGAGATCGAGGCGGGTCTCACCCCGCTATGAGGTTCGTGTCGAGGCTGGCTTCGGCCCGCGCGATCAGCCGGTCCAGCAGCGCGCGCGCCGGGGCAACCATCGCCTCGGCCCGCGCCACGGCCGCCCAATCCACGGGAACTTCCGTCATCGCCGCGAGATGATCCAGCAGAGAGCGGTCGGAGCCCAGCGTGGCCTCGACCGCATTCTTCACGAGCGCCGTCGCCTCGGGGCGCGGGAGATGCCCGGCGAGCGCGAAGCTTGCGGCTTCCGCCAGCACGAGACCGCGTGTTGCCTCGATATTCGCGCGCATGCGGCCTGCATCGACACGCAAGGCGCCGAGCATTTCATCCGCGCGCAGGAGCGCAGCACCGGTTGTGGCGACCAGCGGCGGAAGCGCGAGCCATTCCAGCGTCCAGGCCGCGCCATCCCGCTCGTTGAGGTGCAGGCCAGCCTGAAGCAGCGCACCTGCCTCATTGACCGCATAGCGCGCCAGCGACTGCACGATCTCCGCAAGAACCGGGTTCTGCTTCTGCGGCAAGGTCGAGGAGCCGCCGGCACCGGCGAAACCCGCCTCGCTCACCTCGCTCTGCGCGAGAAGCGCGAGATCGCCGCCGATCATGCCCAGCGAGCCGGCGATCATCGCGAGCAACTGGCCGAATTCGATAATCCGGTCGCGCCCCTTGTGCCAGGGCTCGGCCCGGCCGAGCGCCAGTTCATCGGCGAGGCCGTCCATCACGGCGAGCGCCTGATCTCCGAAGACCGAGAGATTGCCCGCCGCACCGCCGATCTGAACCACGAGCAGACGGGGGCGGATTTCGGCAAGGCGTTCCCGATGGCGCAGCAGCGGCGCCATCCATTGCGCGGCCTTGAGGCCGAACAGCGTGGGTGCGGCCGCCTGCATGCGCGTGCGGGCAAGGCAAAGGGTGTCGCGATGCGCCTTCGCAAGGTCCGTGAGCCGCCTGATCAGCGCCGCGAGCCGGCGATCCACGATCTGCACGATCTCGCGCAGGCGCAGAACCAGCGCGAGGTCGGTCAAATCCTGCGAGGTCATGCCCCAATGGAGCCAGCCACCCGCCTCCTTCGGCAATTGGGCGCGCAATGCTCCCACGAAGGCCGGTGCGATCACGCCGTCCCGCGCGATGCCGCCCGCAAGTTCCTCCGGGCGAAGATTGGCCTTGGCGAGGGCCATGACCAGCGCCTCGCCCGCCTCCCGCGGGATGATGCCGAGCCGCATCTGGACCGTGGCCAACGCGCTCTCGACGCGAATCATCGCTGCGAGTTCGGCCTCCTCGCCGAGCAGCGCCGCGATCACCGGATCGCCGAGCAGGCGCTGATGCAGGCGGTTATCGAGCGGGGAAAGGCTCATGGCGGGCCTCAGGTGATCCGAACGAAGCGGGCGGGCTCAAACGACAGGAAAACGCCCTTCCGCACAAGCCGGAATTGACGTCGCGATCTCGCTGTCGGATGGTCGGCGCACCACAATCCTTATCCCGCGAAACTTCCGGAGGATGGCATGGGGCGCCTGTCCACGCATGTTCTCGACACCACCCATGGCCGGCCCGCACGCGGCATGGTGATCGAGCTTCTCGAAGCCCGGGCCGAAGGCGGCTGGAAGGCGCTGAAGACCGTCACCACCAATGCCGATGGCCGCACCGACGGGCCCATTCTCGGCCCGGACGAGATGCACGCGGGCCGCTTCCAGCTGCGGTTTCATGTCGGGGCCTATTTCCGGGCGCTGGGCCTCGACCTGCCCGATCCCGCCTTCTTGGAGCATGTGCCGATCCAGTTCGGCATCGCGGATGCATCAGGGCATTACCACGTGCCGCTTCTGTGCACGCCATGGTCCTATTCCACCTATCGGGGCAGCTGAAGAATGACCTATCCGCGCGATCTTGTAGGCTATGGCCGCAACATTCCGCATGCGAAATGGCCGGGCGGCGCCCGGATCGCCGTGCAATTCGTGATCAATTACGAGGAAGGCGGCGAGAACAACATCCTGCACGGGGATGCGGGCTCCGAAGCCTTCCTCTCGGAAATCGTGGGCGCGGCCGCCTGGCCCGGCATGCGCCACATGAACATGGAATCGATCTACGAATACGGCTCGCGCGCAGGCTTCTGGCGGCTCCACCGCATGTTCACCGATCGCAACATGCCGGTGACCGTCTATGGCGTGGCCCATGCCATGATGCGCAACCCGGATGCGGTGGCGGCGATGAACGAAGCGGGCTGGGAAATCGCCAGCCACGGCCTGAAATGGATCGATTACCGCGATTTTTCCCCGGAAGACGAGGGCAGCCACATCGCGGAAGCCGTGCGCATCCATGCGGAGGTGGCGGGCGAGCGGCCATTGGGCATGTATCAGGGCCGCACCAGCGCCAACACCCTGCGCCTCACGCAAGGCGAGGGCGGTTTTCTCTATTCCGCCGACAGCTACGCCGATGAACTGCCCTACTATGTCGAGGGGCCGAATGCGCGCGGCGGCACGGGGCCGTTCCTCATCGTTCCCTATACGCTGGATGCGAATGACATGCGCTTTGCCACGCCGCAGGGCTTCAATTCCGGCGACCAGTTCTTCACCTATCTCAAGGATAGTTTCGACACGCTCCATGCCGAGGGCGAGACCGCGCCGAAGATGATGTCGATCGGCCTGCATTGCCGGCTCGTGGGGCGGCCGGGCCGCGCGGCGGCGCTCGCGCGCTTCCTCGATTATGTGCAGGGCCACGAGAAGGCCTGGGTGGCGACGCGGCTCGACATTGCAAGGCACTGGGTGATGACCCATGCACCCGCCGGAGGGTGGAAACCTTCGCGCCTGCCGAAGCCGCTCTTCATGGCGCGATTCGGCGGCATTTTCGAGCATTCGCCCTGGGTGGCGAGGGGAGCCTTCGCGGGCGGCCTCGGCCCCGGGACCGATACCGCGCCGGGCCTTCACGCGGTGATGGTGAAGGCGATGCGGGCCGGAACGGACGAGCAGAAGCGCGCGTTAATTCTCGCGCATCCTGATCTTGCGGGAAGACTGGCGCTCGCCAGGCAGCTCACGGCGGATTCCTCCAAGGAGCAGGCTTCCGCCGGGCTCGATCGCCTCACGCCGGCGGAACTCAATGAATTCACGCGGCTGAACGACGCCTACAAGGCGAAATTCGGCTTCCCCTTCATCCTCGCCGTGAAGGGCCGAAGCAAGGATGACATCTTGCGCAGCTTTACAACGCGAATGGGCAACAACACCACCGATGAATTCGCGACCGCCCTCGCCGAGATCGAGCGCATTGCACGCCTGCGACTGGGCGAGATCCTGCCGGAAACCGCATGACCCGAAATTCCTCCGCCCTCGATACTGCCTGGGCCGCGCTTCGCGCGCATCATGCCGGCCTCGCCAGCACGCGCATGATGTCGCTTTTCGAGGCGGACAAGGGGCGGTTCGAGGCCTTTTCCGCCAGCACCGATGGCCTGCTGATGGATTATTCCAAATGCAAGGTGACCGTCGAGACCCGCCGCCTTCTCCTCGCGCTGGCCGAGGCAGCGGATGTGCAGGGCTTCCGGGACCGGATGTTCGCCGGCGAGGCGATCAATCTGACGGAAAACCGGGCAGTTCTGCATGCGGCGATCCGCGCGCCAAAGGGCGCGCGCTTCACGCTGGGCGGGCAGGAGGTGATGGCGGATGTCCTCGCCATGCGCGAAGCTTGCTTCGCTTTTGCGCGGGAAGTGCGGAGCGGCAAGATCGCCGGCGCGGGTGGCGCCTTCACGGATGTCGTGAATATCGGTATTGGCGGCTCGGATCTCGGTCCCGTCATGGCGGCGGAGGCCCTCCGGCCATTTCATGATGGCCCGCGCCTGCATTTTGTCTCGAATGTCGATGGCGCGCATCTCGCGGATGTCCTGAAGGGGCTCGATCCGGCGCGGACGCTGATTCTCGTGGCGTCGAAGACCTTCACGACCATCGAGACCATGACCAATGCGCGCTCGGCGCGGACATGGCTCGCAAGAGCTTTGGGCGAACAGGCGGTTTCCAATCATTTCGCGGCCGTTTCCACCGCGCGCGAGAAGGTCGAGGCCTTCGGCATTCCGGCCTCGCGCATGTTCGGCTTCTGGGATTGGGTCGGCGGGCGCTATTCGGTCTGGTCATCCATCGGCCTGCCGCTGATGATCGCCATCGGGCCGGAGCGTTTCGCGGAATTCCTTGCGGGCGGCCATGCGATGGACCGGCACTTCCGCGAGGCGCCGGCGGAACAAAACCTGCCGATGCTGCTCGGCCTCATCGGCATCTGGCATCGCAATCTCTGCGGGCATCCGAGCCGAGCAGTCATTCCCTATGCGCAGCGCCTCTCGCGCTTTCCCGCCTATCTCCAGCAGCTCGACATGGAATCGAACGGCAAGCGCGTGACGCGCGAGGGCGAGCCTGTCTCCATGCCCACCGGGCCGATCGTCTGGGGCGAGCCCGGCACGAATGGCCAGCACGCCTTCTTCCAGCTGATCCATCAGGGCACGGATATCATCCCGGTGGAGTTCCTGCTGGGTGCGAAGGGCGAGGATGATCCCGCACACAAAGCAAGATCAAGCGAAGTGGACTCCGGTTCGCGTGAAGATTTTGCGTTTGAAAAGGCTCTATCCGCCCATCATCCCCTGCTCGTGGCGAATTGCCTCGCGCAATCGCAGGCCCTGATGCGCGGGCGCACGCTCGCCGAGGCCGGCGGCAATCCGCATCGCGTCTTCCCGGGCGACCGGCCCTCGATCACGCTTGTTTTCGAGCGTCTCACGCCCTTCGTGCTGGGCCAGCTCATCGCGCTCTACGAGCATCGGGTTTTCGTGGAAGCCGCGATCTGGAACATCAATGCCTATGACCAATGGGGCGTGGAGCTGGGGAAAGAACTCGCAACGAAGCTTGAGGGTCCGGTACTAACCGGCGAGGGGCTGGAGACGCTGGACGGCTCGACCGCGGGGCTGATAAGAAGGATCCGAGGGGAATGAAGGGAGCCACACGAATGAGGATACCCCATGTTGAAACTCGGCACCCGCACCGTTCTTCTGCCCGTCGACCTCCAGATGGCGTTTGACGCAGCACCGTGGCCACCCCGCAACAATCCAGCCTCCGACGAAAACGGCTTGGCGCTTCTCGCCGCCTGG
Organism: Methylobacterium sp.; assembly: GCA_020252645.1. GTDB lineage: Bacteria > Pseudomonadota > Alphaproteobacteria > Rhizobiales > Beijerinckiaceae > Rhabdaerophilum. The sequence goes on from JADCCN010000002.1 coordinate 416,391, forward strand.
CGCAAGAACGGCTGGCCTGTCATTCACGTCCGGCATGATTCGATCGTTCCGGGCTCGACGCTCGGGCCGGGGATGCCCGGGCATGCGTTCCGGCCCGGTTTCGAGCCCCGGGAGGGCGAGGCCCTCGTGACGAAATCGGTCAATTCGGCCTTTATCGGAACGGATCTGGACCTGCGGCTGAAGCGTCTTCAGGCCGAAGCGGTGGTGGTCTTCGGGATCGCAACCGATATGTGCGTCTCCACGACCGTGCGCATGGGCGCGAATATGGGCTGGCGCATGATCCTCGCGTCCGATGCCTGTTTCTGCTTCGACCAGCGGGACCTCGACGGCACCCTTATTCCGGCGGACGCCATGCATCGCGCGCATCTCGCAACGCTTGCCGCGGAATTTGCGACGGTTCTGCCAACCGCGGCCTTGCTCACGGCTGCAAGACCGGACCATTCCGGCTGAGCGCCCGAAAAAAAGCCGCGGTTTGCCGCGGCTTTTCTGTTTTTCGAGACTGGATCACCGGGTCAACCCCGGTGATGACAGCGGCGGAGGCTCAATCCTCGTCGCCGCCCTTGCCGGCTTCGCGCTCGGCTTTCTGCTTGGCCTCGAGGTCTTCGCCGGTGGCCTGATCCACGACCTTCATCGACAGCTTGGTCTTGCCGCGATCATCGAAGCCCATCAGCTTCACCTTCACCTTGTCGCCTTCCTTCACCACATCCTTCACATTCGCGACCTTGCGGGAGGCGAGCTGCGAGATGTGGACGAGGCCGTCCTTGGAGCCGAAGAAGTTCACGAAGGCGCCGAATTCCATCACTTTCACCACCGTGCCTTCGTAGATCTGGCCGATTTCCGGCTCGGAAGCGATGCCCTTGATCCAGTTCAGCGCGGCCTTGATCTTCTCGCCATCCGAGGAGGCGACCTTGATCGTGCCGTCATCCGAGATGTCGATCTTGGTGCCGGTCTTCTCGGTGATCTCGCGGATCACCTTGCCGCCGGAGCCGATCACTTCGCGGATCTTGTCGGGGTTGATCTTGATGGTCTCGATGCGCGGCGCATATTGGCCGAGTTCGCCGCGCGGCGCATTGAGGGCTTCGGCCATCTTGCCGAGGATATGCATCCGGCCGCCCTTCGCCTGATGCAGCGCGACCTTCATGATCTCCTCGGTGATGCCCGCGATCTTGATGTCCATCTGCAGGGAGGTGATACCATTCGCCGTGCCGGCGACCTTGAAATCCATGTCGCCGAGGTGATCCTCGTCGCCCAGGATGTCCGAGAGAACCGCGTAGCGATCACCCTCGAGGATGAGGCCCATGGCGATGCCCGCCACCGGCGATTTCAGCGGCACGCCCGCATCCATCATCGAAAGCGAGGCGCCGCAGACGGTCGCCATCGAGGAGGAGCCGTTCGATTCGGTGATCTCCGAGACCACGCGGATCGTGTAGGGGAATTCATGCGCCGCCGGCAGCATCGGGCGCACGGCGCGCCAGGCGAGCTTGCCATGGCCGATTTCGCGGCGGCCCGGCGAACCCATGCGGCCCGTCTCGCCCACGGAATAGGGCGGGAAGTTGTAGTGCAGCATGAAGCGCTCGTGGCGGGTGCCCTCGAGATCGTCGATCATCTGCTCGTCATCGCCCGTGCCGAGGGTGGCCACGACCAGCGCCTGCGTCTCGCCGCGCGTGAACAGCGCCGAGCCATGGGTGCGGGGCAGCAGACCCACTTCCGAGACGATGTTGCGGACATCCTCGAGGCCGCGCCCGTCGATGCGGCTCCTGGTGTCGAGGATGTTCCAGCGCACGATCTTCGCCTGGAGCTCCTTGAAGACAACCTTCACCTGCTCCTTGTCGAATTTCGGCTCCTCGCCTTCCGGGAAGAGCGCGGTCATCACCTTCGCCTTCACGGCATCGACCGCTGCATAGCGCTTCTGCTTGTCGACGATCTTGTAGGCCTCGCGCAGGTCTTTCTCGGCAACCGCGAGCATGGCCTTCTCGATGGGCGAGAGATCGGCCGGCTCGAAATCGCGCGGCTCCTTCGCGGCGCGCTCGGCCAGCGCGATGATCATCTCGATCACCGGCTGCCAGCCCTTCTGGCCCGCGACCACCGCTCCGAGCATCACATCCTCGGGCAGTTCCTGCGCTTCCGATTCGACCATCAGCACCGCATCGGCCGTGCCGGCGACGACGAGATCGAGCTTCGTGTTCTTCATCTGCTCCAGCGTGGGGTTGAGCACGTAGTCGCCGTTGATGTGACCCACGCGTGCCGCACCGACCGGACCCATGAAGGGCACGCCCGAAATCGTGAGCGCCGCCGAAGCCGCGACCATCGCCACGATGTCCGGATCATTCTCGAGATCATGGGAAAGAACCGTCACGATCACCTGCGTATCGTTGCGATAGCCTTCCACGAAAAGCGGGCGGATCGGGCGGTCGATCAAGCGGGAGACCAGCGTCTCACGCTCGCTCGGGCGTCCCTCGCGCTTGAAATAGCCGCCGGGAATGCGGCCCGCAGCGAAGGTCTTTTCCTGGTAATTCACGGTGAGCGGGAAGAAATCCACGCCCGGTTTCGGCTCTTTCGCCGAAACGACGGTGGCGAGCACGGTGGTCTCGCCATAGGTGGCGAGCACGGCGCCATCCGCCTGGCGGGCAATGCGGCCGGATTCGAGCGTCAGCTTGCGGCCGGCCCAGGTGATGGTCTTGCGTTGAATATCGAACATGTCTTGTCCTGTCGTGGCCGCACCGGACCCTCCGGGCGGCATGGCGGGTTATGCGCGAAACGGCCGGGGCGATTGCAATCGCCCGGCACGGCACTCGCAAAACGGCGAGGCGCACCCGAACCCATGGGCAAGACGGCGGGAGGCTCCGGCGATCCGGCCAAGCTGGCCAGCGAAGCCCCCGGCGATCCTGCCATGGACACGTCGGGTTTCGCGCATGGGCGAAAGGGGCGGACCATTCCGTCCCATTCGGCAGAAGGGGGCGCAGGCAGCAGGCCCACACCCCGTTGGAAGTTCAGCGGCGGATGCCCAGCCGCTGGATGAGCGCCTGGTAGCGGCCCTCGTCCTTCTTCTTCAGGTAATCGAGCAGCGAGCGGCGCTGGGAAACCATCTGCAGAAGCCCGCGGCGCGAATGGTTGTCCTTCTTATGCGCCTTGAAATGCTCCGTGAGGTTCACGATGCGCTCCGAGAGGATCGCAACCTGCACTTCCGGCGAACCGGTATCGCCCGACTTCGTGGCGAAATCCGAAATGATCTGAGCCTTGCGCTCGGCAGTCACCGACATCGAAACCTCCTGAGGTTGGGAACAGAGCCAGGCCGGGATGTCGTCCAGCGAGGCTGAAAATGCGCCACGGCCAAGCCGTATCGCGAGCGGGGCTATACAAGTCTTTGGCGGAAAAGGCCAGCCTATTCTGGGTTGAGCCTCAGCCCCCGAACTGGAACACGCGATGCGGCCGCAGTTCCGCGCGCTGCACATCGCCGATGGCCACGAGATCGGGGCCGGAAAACACCGTCACATGGCCTTCCATCACCGGCGCGTCGCGCCCACGCAGGATGATGCCCTGCCCGCGCCGCAGACGCGCGGCGTCCCCGCCCGTAACGGTGACGCTGGGCAGTTCATCGAGCCCGCGCTCGACCGGCGCGATGAGTGCGGCGAGATGCGCCTCGCGTTCCGCCGGATCGGCGATCTCGCGCGTGAGATCCTCGGCCGAGACAAAAATCGCCTCGGAGAACGGCCCCACCCGCGTGCGGCGCAGCGCCGTGACATGGCCGTAGCAGCCCAAGGCGCGGCCGAGATCGCGCGCGATGGCCCGCACATAGGTGCCCTTGCCGCACTCCGCTTCCAGCACCGTGGCGGAATTCGTGTGGCTGACGATGGTCAGCCGCTCAATGACCACCTCGCGGGCCTCGAGCGCGACCGTCTCGCCATCGCGCGCGAGATCATAGGCGCGCTCGCCATCGATCTTGATCGCCGAGAATTGCGGCGGCACCTGCTGTATGACGCCCGTGAAGCGGGCCAGAAGCGCTTCCACCTCGGCGCGGGAGGGTCGCTTGTCGGAGGTTTTCGTCGCGGTGCCCTCGGTATCATCCGTGGTGGTCTCAACGCCCCAGGTCACTTCGAACCGGTAGGCCTTCTCGCCATCCATCACGTAAGGCACGGTTTTCGTCGCTTCCCCCAGCGCGATCGGCAGGCAGCCGGAGGCAAGCGGATCGAGCGTGCCGGCATGGCCCGCCTTCTTGGCGCGGAAGACGCGCTTGACGATCGCCACGGCGTGGGTGGAGGTCATCCCGACCGGCTTGTCGAGGATCAGCCAGCCATGCACATCGCGCTTCTTCGGGCGCGGCTGACCGTTTTGCTGCGGGTTATTCATCATCCTGGCCCGTTTCGGCCTCGCGCTTGGGCGCGAGATCGCGCTTCACGCGCTCTTCTGCGAAAATCTTCTCGATGCGCGCGGCTTCGTCATAGCGGTCATCGATGCGGAAGCGCAGGTCGGGCGCGAATTTCATGCCGCGCAGCCGCCGCGAGACCGCCCCGCGCAAGGCCTTCGCGTTGCGGTTGAGCGCCTGTACCGCTTCCTTCTCGCCTTTTCCCCCGAGCGGCATGATGAGCGCGGTCGCGAGCTTCAGGTCAGGCGACATCCTGACCTCGAGCACCGAGATGATGAAGCCATCAAGCGCCGGGTCCGGCGCCTCGCCTCGGGCCAGCGCGTCGGAGAGCGCATGGCGCACCTGCTCGCCCACGCGAAGCTGGCGCTGGGAGGGGCCCTTGGAGGGCTGGGTGGGGCGCATGATGCAATCCTTCAACACGGGTGGCGGGGCTTGGACCCGCCCACCCGACTGGTGTTTTCAAGCGGGCCTCACAAGCTCCGCTTGATCTCCTCGGTGCGGAAGCACTCGATGACATCGCCGGCGCGCATGTCTTCGTAGTTGGTGAAGGCCATGCCGCATTCCTGCCCGACCTGGACTTCCTTCACCTCGTCCTTGAAGCGCTTCAGCGTCTTCAGCGTGCCCTCGTGGATCACCACGTTGTCGCGGATCAGGCGGACGCCCATGCCGCGCTCGACCTTGCCATCGGTGACGAGGCAGCCCGCGATGTTGCCGACCTTCGTGATGTTGAAGACCTGCTTGATCTCGGCATTGCCCATCATGGTCTCGCGGACCGTCGGCGCGAGCAGGCCCGACATGGCCTGCTTCACATCATCCACGAGGTCATAGATGATCGAGTAGTAGCGGATCTCGACGCCTGCGCGCTCGGCGGCCTCGCGGGCCTCCTTGTGCGCACGCACGTTGAACGCCACGACCACGGCACCCGTGGCCTGCGCCAGCGTGATGTCGCTCTCGGTCACGCCGCCCGCCGCCGTATGCAGCACGCGGGCGCGCACCTCGTCGTTGCCAAGCTTCTCGACCGAAGCGGTGATGGCTTCCACCGAACCCTGCACATCGCCCTTGATGACGAGGGGGAATTCCTTCTTCCCCGCGCCATCCTTGGCGGCCTTCATGAGTTCCACGAGGCTCCGGCCCGTGCCGCCGCCGCGTGCTGCTGCCTTGTCGCGCTTCAGCCGCTCGCGATACTCGGTGATTTCGCGGGCGCGGGCTTCGTTCTCGACCACCGCGAGGCGATCACCCGCTTCCGGCGCGCCATTGAAGCCCAGGACTTCCACCGGAACCGACGGACCGGCTGAAGTGACCTGCTCGCCCTGGTCGTTGACCAATGCGCGCACGCGACCCCAATCCGAACCGGCGACCACGATATCGCCCTGCTTCAGCGTGCCGCGCTCGATCAGCACGGTCGCAACCGGACCGCGGCCGCGATCGAGCTTCGCCTCGATGACCGTGCCTTCGGCGGCACGCTCGGGATTGGCCTTGAGATCGAGCACTTCGGCCTGCAGCTGGATGGTCTCGAGCAGCTTTTCGAGATTGGTTCCGGCCTTGGCCGAAACCTCGATCTCGAGCGTTTCGCCGCCCATGCTCTCCACCTGCACATCGTGCTGGAGCAGCTCGGTGCGCACGCGCTCGGGCTTGGCTTCCGGCTTGTCGATCTTGTTGATCGCCACGATCATCGGCACCTTCGCCGCCTTGGCGTGGTTGATGGCCTCGATCGTCTGCGGCATCACGCCGTCATCCGCCGCCACCACCAGCACCACGATATCCGTGACACGGGCGCCGCGGGCGCGCATCGCCGTGAAGGCCGCGTGGCCCGGCGTGTCGATGAAGGTGATCTTGCCGCCGAGCGGGCTCGTAACCTGATAGGCGCCGATATGCTGGGTGATGCCGCCGGCCTCGCCCTTCACCACATTGGTCTTGCGGATCGCGTCCAGCAGCGAGGTCTTGCCGTGGTCGACATGGCCCATGATGGTGACAACCGGCGGACGGGAGACCTGATCCCCTGTCTCGTCGGCTTCGCCGAAGAGGCCTTCTTCCACGTCCGCATCCGAGACGCGCTTCACCGTGTGGCCCATCTCCTCCGCCACGAGCTGCGCGGTATCCGCGTCGATCGTGTCGGTGATCTTGTGCATCTGGCCCATCTTCATGAGCAGGCGGATCACATCCACGCCGCGCTCCGACATGCGGTTCGCGAGTTCCTGGATGGTGATCGTCTCGGGCAGCACGACCTCACGGACGATTTTCTCGCGCGATTCGTTGCTCTGATGGCCCTTCATGCGCTGCACGCGGCGCTTGAACGCCGCGACGGAACGCTGGCGCTCGTCCTCATCCGAGGTGACGGACGAAATGGTGAGGCGACCGCGCGCCTTTTCCATGCCGGGCTTCGGCTTCTCGGCCCGACCCGGGGCGGGGAGCTTCACATTCGCCTTGCGGGGCGCATCCTCGTCGTCGAAATCGGCCGGCTTGCGCGGGGGGGCCGCACCGGGCTGGCGCTGCGGACGGATATCGCCGAATTCCGGGCTGACCGCCGGAGGGGCGCCGCCGCCGAGACGCGGACCACCCGGACCACGGGCCGAGAGCCCGCCCGCCGGCCCCTGGCCGGGCCGCGGGCCGAAGCCGAGGCGCACCGTGCCCTGCGGACGATCCCCATCGCGGCGGGGCGCACCCTCGCCACGCGGACCATCGAAGCGGCGCGGCGAACCACCCTCGCGGTTGAAGCCACCGCCTTCGCGCGGCACGCCCTCGCCGCGGGGGCGGAACCCGCCGCCTTCACGATTGAAACCACCGCCCTCACGCGGCGCGCCTTCGCGCGGGCGAAAACCACCGCCTTCACGATTGAAACCACCGCCCTCACGCGGCGCGCCTTCGCGCGGGCGAAAACCACCGCCCTCGCGCGGGGAACCGCGATCACCCCCTTCGCGACGCGGACCATCGCCGCGCGGCGCATTGCCTTCGCCGGAGCGGTTGAAATTCTTGCCATCGAGACGCGGCGGGCGCTGCCCGAAATCGCGCTGGGGCGAATCGTAGCGCGGGCGATCCGTTTGCGACGGCGCAGGACGCTGGGCCTGTGGCGCGGGCGCCGGCGCGGGCACCACGGGCTTGGCAGGAACGGGGGCAGGAGCGGGTGCTGGCGCGACAGGGGCGGGCTGCTGAGGCTGGGCGCGCGGCGCTTCCGGCGCGGAGGATGGCGCGGCGGCAGCGGCGGCGGCCTTCTGGGCAGCAGCTTCCTGCTCGCGGCGGCGCGCCTCGGCGGCGGCATGCTCCTCGCGCTCGCGGCGCTCCTGCTCCTGGCGACGACGCTCTTCCTCCTCGCGGCGGCGAGCCTCGGCGAGAACCTGGGCGCGACGATCGGCCTCGGCATTGGTGAGGTTGCTCTGGGCCTCTGGCGCGCGGGGCGCCGGCGCTTCCTGCACGGGCGGGCGCGGCGGCGGCGGAACCGGCTGGGCCTTGGTTTCCGTGAAAACGGGCTTTCCGGGGCGCGCCTCGACCGGGCCGGGACGGCGCTTCACCGTCTCGACGACGACCGGGTTCGTACGGCCATGCGAGAAACTCTGCTTGACGATGCCCGTCTCGATCGGACGCTTCAGCGAAAGGGTCTTGCCCCCGCCGACCGTCAGCTTCTTGTCGCCCGTGTCGTTGTTGTCCGCCATTCGTTTTCCGTCGTCCTCGTAACCCGTTCCCGTCAGTCCGGCCGCACGATCCTCGCACGAACCGGACCCGTGATGCTGGAGCGGCCCCATGCCGCCCTTACCACGTCCGAAAGACCCCGACACGGAACTCGCATCCGATCCGGGATCGGACGGGTGCGTTCCGCGTCAGGATCGTGAAAAATCCAACGCCTCGGCAGGCACGGCGTCCGGGGCGGAGCCGCCCGGGGCAGCCGGGTCGCCAACCCGGAATTCATCCAGTCGCCGCGCGCGGGCCAGAAAGGCCGAACTCGCTTCCTGCGACCTGAGCGCGGCATGTATCACATGTTCACGCCCCAAGGACAGCGCTAATTCATGGGCCGCCAGCCCTTGAATCACGGGCGGATCAGCCCGGCCCGGCCCGCGACCACGCAGATACCCCTGGAGGCGTCGCCTTTCGGCCTCCGAGCCGTCCCGTGCCTGAACCAGCACGGCAATCGCGCCCTTCATGCCCTCGATCTTGTCGAAACCGGTCACGACCGCGCCGGCCTTGTTGGCGATCGAGAGCATCTGCAGCGCATCCTGCTTCAGAAGCCGCTCCACCTGTTCCGCGAGATCGCCCGGGCAGGTCACCTCGATTTTCAGCGCGCGGGCGAAGACCTTCCGGCGCATGGCCTGCTCGAGCGTCGCGCGGCTGTTCGAAACCCAGACCCCGCGCCCCGGAAGCCTGCTCCGGATATCCGGCACCACGCTTCCATCCGGCCCTGCGACAAAGCGGATGAGCTCTTCCACCGGCCGAACCGCACGTGTCACCGCGCACATCCGCTTCGTGGCGGCGCGATCCGCGTTCAGCATGTCGGCAGGAGGGATATCGGGTTCGGTCACGCCGTTTCCTGGGCCTCCTCAGCCGCCTCATCCTCGGCTTCCGCCTCGGCCTCGACCCAGCCGACCGCCACGCGGGCCGCCATGATGATCGCCTCGGCCTCGTCGCGGCTCACGCCGAGATCCGAGAGGAATCCGGGCACGCGCACGGTTTCGCCACCCTTCTTCTCGGTCCAGCCGACGAGATCATCGGTCGCGCAGCCCGCAAGATCCTCGATGGACTTCACGTCATTCTCACCGAAGGCCACGAGCATCGCGGAGGTCACACCCGGAACGGCGCCGAGTTCATCCTCGACGCCGAGTTCCTTGCGGCGGGCCTGCCGGGCTGCTTCCTGCTCGGCGAGGAAGGTCTGGGCGCGGCGCTGGAGTTCGTCCGCCGTATCCTCGTCGAAGCCCTCGATGTTCAGCACATCCGAGCGATCAACATAGGCGATTTCCTCAATGGTCGCGAATCCTTCGGAGGCGAGAAGCTGGCCGACCATCTCGTCGACATTGAGCGCCTCGCAGAAAAGCTTCGAGCGCTCGAGGAATTCCTTCTGGCGACGCTCACTCTCCTCGGCTTCCGTGAGGATGTCGATGGACCAGCCGGTGAGCTGGGAGGCGAGGCGCACGTTCTGGCCACGACGCCCGATGGCAAGAGAGAGCTGGTCATCCGGGACGACAACTTCAATCCGCTCGCTCTCCTCGTCGAGCACGACCTTCGCCACTTCCGCCGGCTGCAACGCGTTCACGATGAAGGTCGCGACATTGTCGGACCACGGAATGATATCCACGCGCTCGCCCTGCAGCTCCTGCACCACGGCCTGGACGCGGGAACCGCGCATGCCGACGCAGGCCCCGACGGGGTCGATGGAGCTGTCGCGGGAAATGACCGCGATCTTCGCGCGGGAGCCGGGATCACGCGCCACGGCCTTGATCTCGATGATGCCGTCGTAGATTTCCGGCACTTCCTGCCCGAAGAGACGCGCCATGAACATGGGATGCGTGCGGGAGAGGAAGATCTGCGGCCCGCGCGTCTCTCGGCGCACATCATAGAGATAGGCGCGGATGCGATCGCCCGGGCGGAAGACCTCGCGGGGGATCAGTTCGTCGCGGCGGATGATGCCTTCGCCCTTGCCGAGATCGACGATCACATTGCCATATTCCACGCGCTTCACGACGCCATTGAGGATATCGCCCACGCGATCCTTGAACTCGTCGAACTGCTTGTCGCGCTCGGCCTCGCGCACCTTCTGCACGATCACCTGCTTGGCGCTCTGCGCGGAAATGCGGCCGAAATCGACCGGCGGCAGAGTATCGGCGAAGATCGAGCCGATCTCGGCGGCCGGGTCGCGGCGCTTGGCGGTGGCGAGGTCGATCTCGCGGGAGGGGTTCTCGACATTCTCGACCACATGCATCAGCCGGGTCAGGCGGATTTCCCCGGTCTTGGGGCTGATCTCGGCCTTGATGTCGGTTTCGGCGCCATAGCGCTGGCGCGCGGCGCGGGCATAGGCATCTTCCAGCGCGCCGAGCACGATCGAACGGTCGATCAGCTTCTCGCGGGCGACCGCATCGGCGATCTGGAGAAGCTCCAACCGGTTTGCGGAAATGGCCATCGGTTCCTCCTGAGGAATTGGTATTATCAGCGCGATCGCTTCGGGTTGCGGGGATCGGGTTTCGGCCGCTGCTTCTGCGGGCGCGGGCCCGGCCGGTAGCGGTTGGGTTTTTCGGCATTTTCGACCGGCTCTTCTGTCTCGTCGCCTTCGAGGGCGCGGAGCGCGAGCTTGGTGCGATAGAGCGATTCAGCAATGACCCCGTCCGTCAGCACGAGACGGGCCTCGCCGATCTCGCGGATGGGGATGAGCGCGAATTTCGGGCTGTCCTCCGGCGCATCCGGCAGGCCGATGCGGAGCATTTCGCCCGCGACACCCTCGAGGGGTCCACGGAAGCGCTTCCGACCATTCAGCATCATGGCCATCTCGACCTTGGCCTCGAAGCCGGTCCAGCGCGCGAAATCCGAAATCCGCACCAGCGGCCGGTCGATGCCCGGCGACGACACTTCGAGGTTATAGGCGCCCTGCACGGGCTCCTCGACATCCAGCAGCGGGGAGAGGGCCTTGCTCGTCGCCTCGCAATCCTCGACGGTGAAGGAGCCATCCGGGCGCTCGGCCATGATCTGCACCGTGCAGCCATTCTGAGCGGTGATCTTCACCCGCACGAGGCGATAGCCCAGGCTCTTCACGATCGGCTCCACCAGGCGGGCCACGCGCGCGGCCGGACCGTTCTCATGGATGAGACGCGGTTCGTCGAGTTCGGCCTCGATCACGGGCGGGAGGGGTGGGGTTGCGTCAGACATCGGGCTCCGAAACCTGCAAACCGAAAAGAGCGGGTCCGTCGCCGGCCCACTCTCAATGTGCAGATCGCATGAATTGAGATTGATGCGCGTCGAGATACGCCCGAACGGGCGCAAAATCAAGCGTCGCGCTTCAGGAAGCGCAGATAGCTCGGCACGCGCCCGTCGCGGATGGCCTTGGCCTCGTAACGCGTGCGATGCCAGCCCGCCCAGGGCACGCGCCAATCGGTGGCCTCGCGAGCAAGCCACCGGAAATCGCGGTTCGGCAGAACGCGTGCCAGCGTCCAGCCCACGTAATCGTCGATATCCGAGGCGAAGCGGAATTCGCCACCCGGACGAATCACGCGGGCCAAATCTGCAACGAAAACCGGGTCGATGATGCGCCGCTTGCGCTGGCGGCGCTTCGGCCAGGGATCGGGATAAAGGAGATAGACCGCATCGAGGCTGAAATCGGGCAGGCGCGCGAGCACCTCGCGGCCATCGCCACGCAACAGGCGGAGGTTTTCGAGATTTTCCGCCTCGACCTGGCCCAGAAGCTTCGCGATACCGTTAAGAAACGGCTCGACACCGAGAAACCCGGATTCCGGCTCGGATTTCGCCATGGCGGCGAGATGTTCACCGCCGCCGAAGCCGATTTCCAGCACCATGCGCTTCGGCGCGGTCGGAAACAAGGCGGCAGGGCCAGCTTCCAGCCGCTCGAGGTCGATCTGGATTCGGGGGAGGATATCCGCGAGCCGCCGGCTCTGCGCGGGCCGCAGGGCCTTGCCCTTCGCCCGCCCGTGAAGCTGCCGGCGCGGGGTTGGAGCGCCGGTTGAATTCCTCCCGTCCGGAACGTCTTCCGGGCTCACGAGAGTGCCGCAACCGCCTTCTTCAGCGCCGGGACGAGGTCGGTCTTCTCCCAGGAGAAGCCACCGTCACGCGTCGGCTTGCGGCCGAAATGGCCATAGGCCGCGGTGCGCGCATAGATCGCCTTGTTGAGGCCGAGATGCGTACGGATGCCGCGTGGGGAGAGATCCATGATCTCCGGCAGCACCTTCTCGAGCGCAGCTTCCGTCACCTTGCCCTTGGCCGTGCCATGCAGATCGACATAGACCGAGAGCGGCTGCGAGACGCCGATCGCATAGGCAACCTGGATGGTGCAGCGATCGGCAAGGCCGGCCGCAACCACGTTCTTCGCAAGATAGCGCGCGGCATAGGCCGCCGAACGGTCGACCTTCGTGGGGTCCTTGCCCGAGAATGCGCCGCCGCCATGCGGAGCCGCGCCGCCATAGGTGTCCACGATGATCTTGCGGCCGGTGAGGCCCGAATCGCCATCCGGGCCGCCAATCACGAACTTGCCCGTCGGATTGACATGCCAGACGGTATCCTTGCCGATCCAGCCTTCGGGCAGAACCTCGCGGATGATCGGCTCGACGATCTTCTGGACATCCCTGGAGGTCAGCTTCTCATCGAGATGCTGGGTCGAGAGCACGATCTGCGTCACGCCGACGGGCTTGCCGTTCTCGTAGCGCACGGTCACCTGGCTCTTGGCATCCGGGCCGAGCTTCTCGCAGCCGCGCTCGCCCTTGTGGCGCAGCGCGGAGAGAACCTCGAGGATCTTGTGGGAATAGTAGAGCGGCGCCGGCATCAATTCCGGGGTCTCGCGGCAGGCATAGCCGAACATGATGCCCTGGTCGCCGGCACCCTCGTCCTTGTTGCCAGAGGCATCGACGCCCTGCGCGATATGTGCCGATTGCGGGTGCAGCAGAACGTCGATCTTGACCTTCTTCCAGTGGAAGCCATCCTGCTCGTAGCCGATGGCGCGGATCGCCTTGCGGGCGACGCTCTTCACCTTCGACTTCATGGTCTTCTCGTCGAGCGAGGTCCGAACCTCGCCGGCGATCACGACGCGGTTGGTGGTCGCGAGCGTCTCGCAGGCCACACGCACCTGCGCGGCATCCATGCCGGCCTTCCCCGCTTCCCTGAAGAAGAGATCGACCACCTCGTCGGAGATGCGGTCACAGACCTTGTCGGGATGACCTTCGGAGACCGATTCCGACGTGAAAAGATAAGAAGACCGCGCCACGAAAGGCTCCTGTCGCTGAGAGGCGGGAAGGGAGGGCATGAAAAAAGCGCCCATCCCGGCAGATGCGCGCGTCTCTAAAGCGAAGTTCGGCAAAAGGTCAAGATGTTCTGGCGAACGAGTTCGTTGAAAAGAACGATTTGGACCGCCGCACGAACGCGCGCCTCACTCCTTGCGCTGGCCATCCGCCAGGGTGGTGACCAGATCCACGACGCGGCGGCGGACCTTGGGGTCCTCGATAGAGGCAAAAGCGCGAGCAAGTGCCACGCCTTCGGGGCTCAAGAACAGTTCGGAGGCAAATTCGGACTGCCGGGCTTCCCCAAAGCCGCCGCCCATTCCCGCAGCCTCCTCGCCCGGAGCGCCTTCGGTGAAATAGGCCATCGGCACGCCGAGCACCTGGGACACGATGCGCATGCGGCTCATCGTGATTCGATTCGCGCCCTTCTCGTATTTCTGCACCTGCTGAAAGGTGACGCCAAGGGAATCCGCCAGTCGCTCCTGGCTCAGGCCAACCTGGATGCGCCGCATTCGAATCCGTCGCCCGACGTGACGGTCGAAATCACCGGGAGCTTTTTTCAGGCTGCTGTCTTCTGCTGGCATACTCTTCCGAACTCCTAGCGATGATTGCCATGTGGACGCAGGCAGGTCGAACCCATCAGCGACGCACTCCCAATGTCAGAAGAGGCTCGGAGATCAGAATTCTCCGGCTTCTTCGCCCTAGGTTTTCAGAACGCGTTCAAGCGGTTGGCGACCATCAGCGCGCGAAATGCGCCTCCGGTTCCAACGCTGCAAACCGAACCCTAGAGACCCTGCCGCCCCCAGCAGACTCATCACGGTAGCGTAACTATACCAAATCGTCTGAAGATACAATGTTTGTTCCCCGGGAGCCGGCAAGGGAGCATCGATCACCTCGGTTTCGCCAAGCGGTCCCTGCGCGACGATCCGACCGTAGGGATCAATGACGGCGGAAATGCCGCTATTCGCCGCGCGGATCATCGGCAGCCCGAATTCGATCGTCCGCAGGCGGGCCTGCGCGAAATGCTGGTAGGGGCCGGATGTCGGGCCGAACCAGGCATCATTGGTGACATTCACCATGACGGGGCGGCTGCCCTCGGCCGGGGCGAGCTCGTGCGGGAAGATCGTCTCGAAGCAGATCATCGGCAGGCTGCCGGGCAGGCCCGGAATATCCAGCGGCCGGCGCCGCTCGCCGGCCGAGAACCCGCCGAGCACGCGCACGAATTGCTCCAGGCCCATGCCGCGCAACAGGTTTTCGACGGGCAGATATTCCCCGAACGGCACGAGATGCACCTTGTCATAGGTCGCCTGCAGGCCATCGCGATCCAGCATCTGGATGGAATTGTAGAACCGGAAACGCCGCGCGGTTTCCGGTGCCTCCTCGGCGCGGATGGCGCCCGTCACGAGGATCGTGCCCCCCGTTGCCAGCGCCCGCGCGATCGCCTCGATGGCGCGGGGTTCGCGATCGAGGATGAACGGGAAGGCGGCTTCCGGCCAGAAGAGATGCGTCACATCGGCGAGGCCCCGCGCATGGGCACCCGTCGCGCGGTCGCTGAGCTCGAGGTAGCGCCGCAGGATTTCGGGGCCCGAGCCGCCGCGATTCTTGTCTTCCTGAGCGATATTCGGCTGCACGATCCGGATCTTCACATCCGGCACGATCGGCAGGGTCGCAAGATCGGGCCTCACCCCGCCGGTCGGCGCGAGGCGCAAAGCGCCATGGGCCGCCAGCGCAGCAAGCGCCAGAACGGCCAGCCCAACCGGCAGCACGCGCCCCGCGAGGCTGCGGCCGGTGCCCAGCGCGGCGGGCGTGGCAAAGACAACCAGCGCAAAGAGCCCCAGCCCTTCCGCGCCGATCAGGGCGGCGCCCTGCGCCAGCCAGAGATGATCGGAGAAAACCTGCCCGAAGCCGTTCCACGGAAATCCGCTGAACCATTGCGCCCGCGCCCATTCCGATGCGCCCAGGCCGAAGGCGAGAGACGCGAAGCGAAAGGGTCCGGCGGACCAGATCATCCGCGCGATCATCACCCCGAAGGCCGGGAAGAAAGCGAGCCCCGCCGGCAGCCCGATGACGCCGAGCGGCAGGAGCCAGACAAATTGCTCGCCACCGATGATGAAGGCCGCGCCCAGCCACCAAAATCCGCCAAGGAAGTAGCCGAAGCCAAAGCACCAGCCAATGAGGAAGGCCGCACGCATCATGCGGCGGAAACCGCCCTCATTCGCGCCATCAAGGAGCCAGACCAGCAGCGGGAAAGCGATGGCAAGGGCCGGCAGCGCACTGACCGGCGGCAGCGCCAGCGCGGCCAGAAGCCCGGAGAGGAAGGCCGCAAGCGCACGCGTGCGCCCTTCCAGCAGCGCGATGTGCCCGGCGAGATAGGGAAGCGCGAAACGATGGGTGCGCCATTCCTGCCAGAAATCCGCCCAGCCCAAACCGTTTCTCCCGTCGCGAATCGTTTGCGCGGCAGGGAATCACCAAACACGGACGCGCAAAAGCGTTTCTTGTTCTGTCCGATGCAGCATCAACCGCTGTCGTCGCTCGGGGGCCGGGCGATGCGGAGCTTGCGCATGCGCCGCGCATCGCCCTCGATCACGGTGAAAATCAGCCCGTTGGGCGCAGCGAGGCTCTCGCCCTTGGCCGGCAGGCGCCCGAGCAGGGCCGCGACATAGCCGCCGACGGTCGAGACCGGCTGGTCGCCCTCGTCAGGCTCGATCCGCAGGCCAAGCCGCAGGGCGACCTCGTCGAGATCAGCCTGCGAATCAACGAGCAGATCGCCATTGGGCATGGCCTCGATGCGGATGTCATCGGATTGATCATGCTCGTCCTCGATGTTCCCGACGATGATCTCGATCAGGTCTTCCAGGGAGACGAGGCCATCGGTCTCGCCATATTCATCGATGACGAGTGCCATGTGGATGCGCTGGCGCTGCATATCCACCAGCAGGTCGAGCGCGGGCTTCGAGGCCGGCGCGAAGAGCACCGGGCGCACGAGGCCGCTTTTTCCCACCGTGGTGCCGGAGGCGAGGCTCTCCATCCGCACGAACACATCGCGGATATGGACCATGCCCTTGGGATCATCGAGAGTTTCGCCATAGACCGGCAGGCGCGAATGCCCGGCCGAGAGAAAGAGGGCCTTCAGGTCCCCGAAGGTCGCGTCCTCGGAAATGCCGATGATCGCGCTGCGCGGAACCATGACATCCGCCACGCGGGTGTCGCGCGCATCGAGGAGGTTGCGCAGGATGCGGCGCTCCTCGGGCGTGAAGCTGTCATTGTCGCCCTCGGCCTCCTGCTCCTCGAGCGCATCCTCGAGATTGTCGCGGATGGAATGAGCCGGCTTCAGCCCCAGCGCGATCTTGAAGCGATCGACCCAGGAATCGCGCCCGGAATCCTTCAAGGACTCCTTAAAGGACTCCTTCGCCTCACGCTCCCTTGGCGGCTCCCTGCCCTTGTTGTCCGGCACGCTGCCGCGTTCCGCCGGATTGTCACTACTCATCCAGTGGCGCCCCCTTCCGCGCCCGCATAAGGATCGGAAATGCCCAGAGAAGCAAGGATCGCGCGTTCGCGATCCTCCATCTCGTCGGCTTCCGCCTCCGTCTCGTGATCATGGCCCATCAGGTGCAATACGCCATGCACAACCAGATGGGACAGGTGATCGCCGAGGCTTTTTCCTTCGGCCATCGCTTCAGCCGCGCATGTTTCATAGCCCAGCGCGAGGTCTCCAAGGAAGAGTGATTCCGCATCCCCCGCCCCGGAAGGCATCGCCGGCGCGGGAAAGGAGAGCACGTTGGTGGGTTTGTTGCTGCCGCGGAAATGGGCATTGAGACGTTGCATCGCGGCATCATCGGTCAGCAGAACGGCGACCAGGGCCGGCGGGCTCCCATTGCCGGCACCGATGGCCGCAAGGCCTGCGCGCCGGGCGATGGCTTCTGCTTCGGGCAGTTTCTCCCAGCCTTCGGCCTCGATGAGTATCTCGATCTCAGCCACGGCGCGGCTGGGGCGGCAGATCGGCCGCGCGTTCCTCATAGGCCTGCACGATGCGCCGCACGAGATCGTGCCGCACCACATGCTGGTGGCCGAACTTCACATGGCCGATGCCCTCGACATCCTTCAGCAGCGCGATCGCCTCGGCAAAACCCGAGACCTGGCCCGGCGGAAGGTCGATCTGCGTCGGATCACCCGTGATGATCATCCGGGAGCCCTCGCCGAGGCGGGTGAGGAACATCTTCATCTGCATGGAGGAGGCATTCTGCGCTTCATCGAGCAGAATCAGCGCATTGGCGAGCGTGCGTCCGCGCATGAAGGCGAGCGGCGCGATCTCGATCACGCCGGTCTGGAGCGCGCGCTCGACAAGGCGCCCCTCCATGAAGTCGTAGAGCGCATCGTAGATCGGGCGCAGATAGGGATCGACCTTCTCGCGCATGTCGCCGGGCAGGAAGCCGATCTTCTCGCCGGCTTCCACCGCGGGACGCGAGAGAATGAGCCGCTCGACATGCCCGGCTTCCAGCAATTGCACGGCATGGCCCACGGCGAGCCAGGTCTTGCCGGTGCCGGCGGGCCCTTCCGCGAAGGTGAGTTCATGCCGCGCGAGCACGCGCAGATAGGCATCCTGAGCCGCGTTGCGCGCCTTTACAGGTCCGCGCTTGCGCGTGGCGACATGGCCGAAACCCTGCTGCGCGGTCTTGTTCGCATCCGCCGGCTGCTCGCTTTTCACGGGGAAGAGCGCGCGCTGGAGCGCCGTCTCCTCGATCGCGCCATCGACATCGCCCACCCCGACGGTGCGGCCCTTGCGGATGGCGGCATAGAGATTCTCGATCACGCGGCGGGCATGGTTCACGGCATCGCGGGAGCCGCGCAGGCGAACCTGGTTGCCGTTGACATGCGCCAGCACGTTCAGCCGTCGTTCGAGATGGGCGATGTTCTGGTCGTAATTGCCGACGAGAAGCACCGCGGCGCGGTTGTCGTCCAGCGTCAAGCTTTCCTCGACACCATCGAGCGCGGCTTCCACCGAAGCCGCAAGCCTTGAAGGCTCGCTGAGGCGGAAATTCAAGCGGCCCATCCTCCCCGGTCGGCCTCGCCCACGGGCGAGATGATCTCACCATGCAGCGAGTTTGAACGAAGTTCGGTGATTCGCACATCCGCAATCCGGCCGAGCCAGGCGGAAATTTCGTCACCCTTGGGGATATCCACGTGAACCGCCTGAAGATACGGCGATTTTCCCGCAACCTGCCCCGCGTGCCGGCCGGGTTTCTCGAACAGCACGGAAACGTTTCTGCCAATCGTGGCCGCGTTGAACGCGTTCTGCTGTTCCATGAGCAGGGCCTGGAGCGCATGCAGGCGCGCGGTTTTCACCGCTTCCGGCACCGCATCCCCGGCTTCCGCCGCCTTGGTGCCGGGCCGGGCCGAATACTTGAAGGAATAGGCCGTCGCGAAGCCGGCTTCGCGCACGAGGCGCATCGTATCCTCGAAATCCGCATCGGTTTCGCCGGGGAAACCCACGATGAAATCCGAGGTGATCGCGATATCCGGCCGAAGGCTGCGCACGCGCTCGATGATGCGGAGGTATTCCGCCGCCTTGTGTTTGCGGTTCATCGCCTGGAGGATGCGATCCGATCCCGCCTGAACCGGCAGATGCAGATAAGGCATCAGCTTCGGCAGATCGCGATGGGCGAGGATCAGCGCCTCATCCATGTCGCGCGGGTGGCTCGTGGCATAGCGCAGGCGCTTGAGGCCATCGATCTCCGAGAGCGATTCCAACAGCCTGGCAAGACCCCAGACCGAGCCATCCGGCGCGATACCGTGATAGGCATTCACATTCTGGCCGAGCAGCATGATCTCCTTCACGCCCGCTTCCGCCATGCTGCGTGCCTCGGCGAGCACCGCGCCCACGGGTCGCGAGACCTCCGCGCCACGCGTGAAAGGCACCACGCAGAAGGAGCAGAACTTGTCGCAGCCCTCCTGCACCGTGAGGAAGGCCGAGGGGCCGCGCGCCTGCAACCGCTTCTTCGAGGGCAGGGGCAGATGGCCGAACTTGTCCTCGTCCGGGAAATCCGTGTCGATGGTCTTCCTTTCGCGCGCATCCTTCAGCAGGTGCGGCAGGCGATGATAGCTCTGCGGGCCCACCACGAGATCGACCGTCGGCGCGCGGCGGATGATCTCGCCGCCCTCGGCCTGCGCCACGCATCCTGCAACGGCGATCAGCGTTTGCTTGCCTTCGAGGGCCCGTTCTTCCTTCCGCACGCGCAAGCGGCCGATTTCCGAATAAACCTTCTCGGCGGCCTTCTCGCGGATATGGCAGGTGTTGAGGATCACGAGATCCGCGTCATCCGCGCTCTCGGTCGCCTCATAGCCTTCGCGCGCGAGGAGATCCGCCATGCGCTCCGCGTCATGGACGTTCATCTGGCAGCCGAACGACTTGATATGCGCGCGCTTGGCGCTCCGTTCAGGGGTATCGGGCGGGAATTGATCCGGCATGCGGCTCCTCTAGCGGTAATTCAGCCGGTCGGGAAGAGCGCGCCTCGCCCGAAAAGGCCTGCCGCACGCGGGTTTCGAGCAATCTCGCGGTTTCCTTGCGATTCTGCGCGCCGTTGACCGGCAAAGCCTCGGGCAGGCTCACGCGCACGGTGATGGCCGGCCCGGCGAGAATGCCCGCGAGATGCGGCGCGAGATCCATGTCGCCATACCAGGCGAGGTGAGGCATCTCCGCGCGATCAACCGGCAATCCGCCACGATGGGTGTAGCGGATGGCGAGCGGCTGGAGCACGGCTTCCCCCGCATCGGCGGTCGCGGCCTGCGCGGCACCGAGAAGGGCGGAACGGAAGGGCAGCACGCGCAGGCCATCGCTTGTCGTGCCTTCCGCGAAAAGCACCATGGCATCGCCCTTGCCGATGCGCTCGGCAATCGCGGCATTCACGGCGGCGGTCTTCGCGCGGCGTTCGCGCTCGACGAAGATCGAGCGCTGCAGGCGCGCCAGCGTGCGCACGACCGGCCATGTCCCGACTTCGCTTTTCGCAATGAACGACACCGGAAACAGCGAGGAGAGCACGACGATATCGAGCCAGGAACAATGATTCGAGACGATCATCAGCGGGCGGCGCGGATCGAGCCGGCCCTCGCGGATCACCTTCACGCCCATCACGAAACAGAGGTAGCGGTGGAAGATCACCGGGATGTGCCTTGTCAGCGGCGAGCCCAGTTTCAGCGCGAGCCATTGCGCCGGAAGCCCGATGGCGAAAGCCGGCGCGAGCGCCGCGAGCCGCAGGCCCATCTTCATCCGGCCGCGCATATCCAGCGCCATGTCAGGCTTCCCCCGCTCGGGCCGGCCTGCTGCCGGGCGCGCATGACAGGATCATGACATCTACCGGTAGCGCGGCGTGGGGTCGAGGCCGGAAAGATCGGCCCGCATGGTCAGTGCATCGCGGCGCCTGCCGCCGGGCTCGCCGGGATAATAGGCCTTGCGGCGACCGAATTCGCGAAAACCCAGACCGCGATAAAGCGCGAGCGCAGGCGCGTTGTCCTCCGCGACCTCGAGGAACAGCACCTCCCCGCCCGCGCGGCGCACATTCTGGGCATGTTGCGCCAGAAGCGGCTTCGCGAGCCCCCGCCCCCGCGTTTCGGGATCAAGCGCGATGGTCAGCAGTTCCGCCTCGCCCGCCACCACGCGGCTGATCGCGAAACCCGTGACGAACTCGCCGATCAGCGCCTGGCTCACCTGCACATCGGCGATATGGCCGTCGAGCAGCATGCGTTCCAATTCCAGCCGGCCCCATCCCTGCGCGAAGCCGGAGGCATGGATTTCGGCCAGGCGCCAGGAATCGCTCATCAGGGCCGGGCGCATCGCGGTGGCGAGGCCGCCCATCCACCAGGTCCAGGGCCATAACCACGACCGCATGGCGGTCAGGCCCCGGCAGGTGCGACGCGCTGAAGGCGATGAGTATCCTGCAGGGTCACGTTTGCCTCGCGCAGATACAGGGGCTTGCAGGCGGAGACCGCCGGATCTGCCACCGAAGCCAGCCGGGCGACCCAGCCGATGGCCGGGGCTGCGCTCGCACGGACTGTATCGGGCCTGATCCGCCAATCCGGGTTCTGCTCCTTCACGGCACGGGCGAGCAGTTCCGCCGCATCGCCCGCACAGATCACCGGCGCGGCGCCGATTCCACGGGCGGCATCAGCCAGGGTGAACAGGCCTGGGCCCGCCATCACGCTGCCCTCCGCGCTCGTCAACTGGTAGAAGACCATGCCATGCCGCGCATCGACCGCAGCGGCCACCGCACGCTTCTCACCGCCGAAGAGCATCGGGGCGGCGAAGGCCGCGAGCGTTGAGACACCCACCACCGGCTTGCGATGCGCCAGCGCGAAAGCGCGCGCCGCAGCAATGCCGATTCGGATCCCGGTGAAGCTGCCGGGCCCGATGGTGGATGCGTAACGATCGATCTGGGAGAAACCGAGTCCGGTTTCCTTCAACACGCGATCGACCATGGGCAGCAAGGCCTCGGCATGGCCACGGGCCATGGCTTCGCTGGCCTCCGCGAGCACGCGACTGGTTTCGCCGTCATAAACCGCGACCGATGTGGCGCCGAGCGCGGTATCCAGCGCCAGAACGCGCATGATGCTTCAGGCCGCCTCGACGGACTGCACATCCGGCAGGAAATGACGCAGCAGGTTCTGGATGCCGTTCTTGAGCGTCGCCGTGGAGGAGGGGCAGCCCGAGCAGGAGCCCTTCATGGTGAGATAGACCACGCCATCGCGGAAACCGCGGAAGGTGATGTCGCCGCCATCGCCCGCGACTGCCGGGCGGATGCGCGTTTCGAGCAGTTCCTTGATGGTCGCGACCGTCTCGGCATCGGCCGGTTCGAAAAACTCGTCGGCCGGAATTTCGCCGGCATCGCCCTCGCCGAGCACCGGCTCGCCCGAGAGGTAATGCTCCATGATGGCGCCGAGCACGGCCGGCTTCAGGTGCTGCCACTCGCCGCCCGCTTTGGTGACGGTGACGAAATCGCCGCCCAGAAACACGCCGGTCACGCCGGGAATCTCGAACAGGCGGCGCGCCAGCGGCGAGGCCTCGCCCTCGACGGGCGATTTGAACTCACGCGTGGCATCGCCCAGAACGCTGCGTCCCGGCAGGAATTTCAGCGTGGCGGGGTTGGGGGTGGCTTCGGTCTGAATGAACATGGCAGAGCCTCGTTTCGCCTCGTGTCTTTCGCATTTTCTTCCCGCGAAGCGGCTTCCGCTTTGCTCGAAAATGCTTCTCTCCGGGTTCAAGGCCCGGCAGGCTTCCCCTAGATAGCCCCTTGCGCTCGCCGCACAAGGGCTTTCGCCTCAGGCCAGCGCCTCGAAATCATCGTCGGGCAGGCCGCCGGGCACGATGGTGATGGGCACCGGGAAGCGGGCGGAGGCGCGGCCGGCGAGCTGCGTCACCAGCGGCCCTGGCCCTTCCTTGCCCGCGCCGGCCGCGAGAACGAGGGCCGCGATGTCCTCGTCGGTTTCGATGCGTTTCTGCACTTCCTCGGCCGGCTTGCCGGTCTGGATTGCGCGTTCGGGCTCGAAATGAGCGATGTCGCGGATGATCGCTGCTGCCGCATCGAGGCGCTTGCCGGCTTCCGCCTCGGCCTCGGCCTGCATGCGGGCACCGATGCCGAGCCAGGGCTGGGCATCTTCCGGCTGGATGATCGCGAGCATGACGATGGCCGCACCGGTGCGTCTCGCGCGCCTTGCCGCGAAATGCAGGGCACGCGCGCATTCGGGCGAACCATCCACCACCACCAGCAGTTTCGCCCGGTGACCCGGCTCATAGGCGCGCCGACGAACCGCCATCCGCTTCTCCCCGCTGGCCCGGATGTTCGAAAGAACCGGATGGTGGCAGGCCGTTCCTTCCGGTGCAAGGCCGGGCTTCAGCGATGGATGAAGCCCATGATTTCCTTGACATCCCGATAGACCGGCTCAGCGATGACGCGCGCCCGATCCGCACCATCGAAGAGAATCGCATCGATGAAAGCGGGATCGGCGAGGTAGCGGCGCATCTGCGCCGCGATGGGCGCGAGATGGTTCACCGCCACATCGCCAAGCGCCTGCTTGAAGCGCGAGAACTGCCCGCCGCCATACTCGCGCAGAACCGCCTCCGGCGCCTGGCCCGAGAGCGCGGCATAGATCGTCACGAGGTTTTCGGCTTCCGGGCGACCCTTCAGACCCGCTTCCTCGCCCGGCAGCGGTTCGGGGTCGGTCTTGGCCCTCTTCACCTTCAGAGCAATCGTGTCGGCATCATCCGTGAGATTGATGCGCGAATAATCCGAGGGATCGGATTTCGACATCTTCTTCGTGCCGTCGCGCAAGCTCATGACGCGCGGCGCGGGGCCGGCGATCAGCGGTTCGGGCAGGGGCAGGTATTCGCCAGTTTCGAGGCCAAGTTCACGGATGCGGTCGGCGAAATCGAAGTTGAACTTCTGGGCGATGTCGCGCGCGAGTTCGAGATGCTGCTTCTGGTCCTCGCCCACCGGCACATGGGTGGCGCGGTAGACAAGAATATCCGCTGCCATCAGCACAGGATAATCATAGAGGCCGATGGAAGCGTTCTCGCGATCCTTGCCGGCCTTTTCCTTGAACTGCGTCATGCGGTTCAGCCAGCCGAGCCGCGCGATGCAGTTGAACACCCAGCCAAGTTCGGCATGGCCCGAGACCTGGCTCTGGTTGAAGATGATCGCGCGCTTCGGGTCGAGCCCGGCGGCGAGATAGGCGGCGGTCACCTCGCGGGTGGCCTTTCGCAGGGCTTCCGGCCCACCCCATACTTCCGGCCCTTGCGTGATCGCGTGCAGGTCGACGATGCAATAGATGCAATCATGGGTCTCCTGCATCGCCACCCAGCGCTGGAGCGCGCCGAGATAATTGCCGAGATGCAGATTTCCGGTCGGTTGCATGCCGGAAAAGACGCGCGGTTGGAACGGCGCGAGGCGGAGATGAGCGGTCACGGGGGCGATCCTTCCTGATCTTCCGCGCGGGGGTTGGAAACACGCGCGGGCCCTTGGGGGTGACGCGCCCTTAGCAACCTCGATCCCCAGGGGCAAGCGGGGCGGAAGGCCTCAGCTCTCGCGCCCGGGGCGCAGCATGCGGAAATCGAGGATGCCCAGCGCGCGGGCCAGGACGAGATGCACCGCGAGGCCGGCCAGGATGAGGCCAACCAGCGTGCCAGCCTTGATCGCAAGGCCGAGTTCCGCCTTCAGGAAAGGTTCGGCATGGGGATGAAGCAGGCGGATGGCCAGCGCCATGCCCGCACTGGCCATGGTGGCTGCAGTCAGGTCTCGCAAGGCGCGCAGGCCCAGGCGCAGCCGATGCCGCGCGAGAACATAAAGGATCGCCGCGTAGCTCCAGGCGCCGATCGCGACGCCGAGCACAGGCGCCAGCGGGTTTTGCCGTGGACCCAGCAGGATGACCGCCAGCGCATTCAGGCCACAAGCGACGCCGATGGCCAGAAGCGGCGTGCGCATGCGCTCCTCGGCCAGGAATTCGGGCAGCAGGATCTTCGCCAGCACGAAGGCGGGCAGCGCCAGCGCCAGTCCGCGCAGGTTGGCGGCGGTCGCCAGGGCATCGGCCTCGGTGAAGGCTCCGCGCTGGAACAGCACGGAGATCATGGGATCGGCCAGCAGGAACAGTCCCGCGGCAGCCGGCAGGACCAGCAGAACCGCGAACCGGAAGCTTTCAGCCCGCGCCGCATCGAGGCCCGGCTCGTCGCCCGCCTGCAGCGCCCGCGAAATGCGCGGCAGCAGCACCACGCCAATGGCCGAGGCGGCAAAGCCGAGCGGCAACTGGAAGAGCCGATCCGCAAAATAGAGCGTGGGCAGGCCATGCGGCCGGAGCGAGGCGAATTGCGCGGCGATCAGCAGGTGCAGATGCCCCGACCCCGCCACCGCCATGCCCGGAACCGCAAGCCAGAGCGCCATGCGCGCTTCCCCGCTGCGAAAGCCGCGCCGGAACGCCTCGAAACGAGGAACGGCCCGGAAGCCGGCGCGCGTCACCGCCATCGCGAGCAGCGCGAGCTGGATCACCCCGGCCAGCAGGATCGTGATGACCAGAAACAGGCCCGCGCGCTTCTGGCTGATATCGGTGGCGAGCAGGAGGGTCACCATCACGCCGATGAGCAGAAGGTTCAGCACCACTGGAACCAGAGCGGCGATGGCATAGCGCTCAACCGAATTCAGCAGCGCGGCATAAAGCGCGAGAAGCAACGTGAAGCCGACAAAGGGAAAGGCGATGCGCGCAAACAGCACGGCCTGCTGGAAGAGAACAGGGTCCTCGCTCAGGCCATGCGCCAGAAAGCGCATCAGCGGTTCCATGAAGAGTTCCGCGATCAGAACCATCAGGATCGCCGCCACCGAGAGCAAGGCCAGGGCTTCCTCGGCGAAGGCGCGGGCCGCGCCCGCCCCGCCTTTCTGTTCGAGCCGAGCGAGGCGCGGCACGATCGCGGCATGAAGCCCGCCTTCACTCATCATGCGGCGCACGAGATTGGGCAGGAGGAAGGCTGCGACATAGGCCTCGGCCACCCCGCCCGTGCCCAGAAGCGCGGCGACCAGGATATCGCGCACGAAGCCCGTGACCCGCGAGAGCAACGTGGCCGAACCGACGACGGTGAACGGGGCGGCGAGAGACATCGCCCCGATTTTCGACAATGCGGTCAGCCCGGTCAAGCTTGCGAGGAGGGCATGAAGCCTGTGCGCAGGGCGAAGGCCCATTCCCGTCGGCCGTTGCGGGCGGCCTGGCGGGCGGCCGCCTCGAAATCGTAGGGAATGGCGCGAAGCTCGACATTCGGCAGCGGGGATGCGGCAAGATCGAGGATCGCGTAGCGGGCATGGGGCGAGCCCGCTTCCGAGACATGCGGCCAGCCCGTCTGGTCGTCATAGGCCGGACAGCCGACACTGCCGGGATTGAGGATGAGGGGCCCGCCGGAAAGTTGAACGAAATCCGCTCGATGACTGTGCCCGCAGAGAATGATGTGTGCGGAGGTCACACCGAGCCGCCGGGCAATCTCCGCTGCAGAGGCACGGACCAGCCTGCCCCCCAGGATATCGTCAAGCAGGTAGCGTTCGTCGCTGCCGGGGCTCGCGTGGAACGCCTCGATGCCGGGCAGGACATCGAGACGCATCGGCAGCGCGGCCAGAAAGGCGCGTTGCGCGGGTGCGATCGCATCATGGGCATGGGAATCCGACGGGCCGAGCCGTTCCCGCTTGCCTTCTCCCACCTGACGATCGTGATTGCCGCGCACACCGGGAATACCGCGTGCGATCAGGCATTCGTGGGTTTCGCGCGGCCAGAGCGGCCCGGAGACGCGATCGCCGAGATCGACGACATGGTCGACATGCTGCGCTGCGAGATCGGCGAGCACCGCTTCGAGCGCCGGGAAATTGCCATGGATATCCGCGATCACCCCGAGCCGCATGGTGCCCTCACAGAATGAACCGCGAGAGATCGGCGTTCTTCGCCAGCGCGCCGACCTCACGTTCGACAAGCGCCCGATCGATGACGATGGTCTCGCCGGCGCGATCGGTCGCGGTGAAGCTCACCTCATCCAGAACGCGTTCCAGAATGGTCTGGAGGCGGCGCGCGCCGATATTCTCGACATTGGAATTGACCTCGAAGGCCGCCCGCGCGATCGCGGCGATGGCCTCATCGCGGAAATCGAGAGTCACGCCTTCCGTGCCCATCAGCGCCACATATTGCTTGATGAGCGAGGCTTCCGTGTCGGTGAGGATGCGCCGGAAATCCTCCTCGCCCAGCGGCTTCAATTCCACGCGGATCGGCAGGCGGCCCTGCAATTCGGGCAGCAGATCCGAAGGTTTCGCGACATGGAAAGCGCCGGAAGCGATGAACAGCACATGGTCGGTCTTCACCGGGCCGTGCTTGGTGGAAACGGTCGTGCCCTCGATCAGCGGCAGGAGATCACGCTGCACGCCCTCGCGGGAGACATCGGCCCCGGCGCGGCCGTCGCGCGCGGCGATCTTGTCGATCTCGTCGAGGAAGACGATGCCGTTTTCCTCCACCGCGCGAATGGCATCCGCCGTGATCCGATCCTGGTCGATCAGCTTGTCGCCCTCTTCCGCCAGAAGCGGCTCATAGGCATCGCGCACACTCATCCGGCGCGGCTTGCCGCGGCCCGCGAAAGCCTTGCCGAACATGTCCGAGAGGTTCATCGCGCCGATCTGCCCGCCCATGCCTGGGATTTCGAGCATGGGAAAGCCGGTCTGCGCGGGCTGGATTTCGATCTCGATCTCTTTATCCGCAAGCTCGCCCGCATGGAGCTTCTTGCGGAAGGCGTCGCGCGTGGCGGGAGAGGCGGTGGAGCCTACCAACGCTTCCAGCACGCGGTTCTCCGCCGCGAGATGCGCCTTGGCCTTCACCTCCTTGCGGCGCCGCTCGCGCTCAAGCCCGATGCCGACCTCCACCAGATCACGGATGATCTGCTCCACGTCGCGGCCGACATAGCCGACCTCGGTGAATTTCGTGGCCTCGACCTTCAGGAACGGCGCACCCGCAAGTTTTGCGAGGCGGCGCGCGATCTCGGTCTTGCCGCAGCCGGTGGGGCCGATCATGAGGATGTTCTTCGGCAGAACCTCCTCGCGCATCGCTCCTTCGAGCTGCTGGCGGCGCCAGCGATTGCGCAGCGCGATGGCGACCGCGCGCTTCGCCTCGGGCTGGCCGACGATGAAGCGATCGAGTTCGGAAACGATCTCGCGGGGCGAAAAGGTGGTCATGCGTGGGAATCCTGCGCATTCGCAGGAAACCTGCGACGAAGATTGGCGGGCAGAGCCATCAGTGTCAGGCGCCGCAGGGGCTGCCAGCCGATGCTGAGGCCGAGGATGATCGCCCCCAGGGCAAGAAGGGCGGCCGGAACGGTCGCGGTGGTGATCGCCGCTTCCCTGAAGAGCGTGCCGAGCGCGATACCGGTATAGACCAGCGCCGAAACCAGCAGCGCCCGCCGGTCGATGACGAGCGCCACCATCGAGAGCAAGAGGAACAACCCGATCATTGCAATGGCCTTCGCCGGGTTCACGGTCGCGACGCCCCCGAACACCTCCTGGATGACGCTGTGCACGATCAGCGGCGCGGAGAGGAGATGCAGCCAGAAGGCGATATCCGTGCGGCGGGTCTCGCGGCGCGGATCGGACATGTCGAAACGCATGGCAAGCAGGAAGATCAGCACGCCGATCAGCAGGATGATGAGCCCGGCAAAACGCTCGACCAGAACCGGCGCCAGCGCAAGCAGGAACACGAAAGCCGAACCCGCCAGAACGGCCACGCCGGCCGCCACGGTGACCGGCACGCGGAAGCGCCGGTAATGGAGCCAGACCGCGCCGACAGTCAGCAGGGCGGAGAGGGCCAGGGCCAGACGATCCCCGAGGAGGCCGGATCGCCGGCCAAAATCGAAGGCGCGATAAAGGCGGGAGGCATCGAGCCCCCAGATCATCGACATCCAGAGATGGATCGAAACCAGGGCCGAGCCGGTGAACAAGACCAGAAGCACGATGCTGGGCAAAGCCATGCGATGGCGGCGCGAGAAGAGTTCCGCAAGCCCCCAGATGAGCAGCGTGAGAACGGGCGCACCCACCGCGGGCCTGACCGATTGCAGCAGGAAATAGCTTGCGGCCCCCACGAAAAGCCCGATGCCGATCACCACGAAGATATCGGCAAAGCCCGAGACAAAGCGGAGTTTCTCGCGATCGGCCTCCGGCTCGAATTCGCGCCGCGCCGCATCCTCGGCAAGCCGGCGCAGGCCATCCGCCTGCTGGGCCGTGACAATGCCGCGCTCGACCGCCTGGCGCAGGACGGGTTCGGAAATCATGCACCGATGCTTTCGATAACGAGGGAATGGTTGGTGTAGACGCAGATATCGCCGGCGATTTGCATCGAGCGGCGCACGATTTCCTCGGCGTCGAAATCCGTCTCGGCGAGAGCGCGGGCGGCGGCGAGCGCATACATGCCTCCCGAACCGATGCCCATGATGCCGCCTTCCGGTTCGAGCACATCGCCCGTGCCCGAAAGCACGAGGCCGGTGCTTTTATCGGCCACCAGCATCATCGCCTCGAGCCGGCGCAAGTAACGATCCGTGCGCCAATCCTTCGCGAGTTCCACGCAAGCGCGCATCAACTGGCCGGGATATTGCTCGAGTTTCGCTTCGAGACGCTCGAATAATGTGAAGGCATCGGCCGTTGCGCCCGCAAAACCGCCGATCACCTCGCCTTTCGCGAGGCGGCGCACCTTCTTCGCATTGCCCTTGATGATGGTCTGGCCGAGGCTGACCTGCCCGTCGCCGCCGATCACGGTCCGGCCGCCCTTCTTCACCATGAGGATGGTGGTGGCGTGCCAGGAGTTGTTCTGCCAACCCTGGGCCGGCTCTCTCTCGTTCTGCATCCCGCGCTTCCTTGCTCGAGCCTGAATGTAGGGGCTCGCGAGGCGAATTGCCAAGGCGGGCTGCGGACCACAGTCGCGCTTTTCCTTTTCGCCTGCATGTTCTAAAGCCTCGCGGCATGTGGCCGCGCGCCACGAAAGCACGGGGGCAGGCCATGCGCCGCGCAGAGGTGAAACGCGAGACGGGCGAAACGAAGATCGCCGTCGCCCTCGATCTCGATGGAACCGGCCGGGCGGATATCGCCACCGGCATCGGCTTCCTCGATCACATGCTGACTTTGCTCGCCCGGCATTCGATGATCGATTTCCTCGTGCGCGCCGAGGGCGACCTGCAGGTGGATGACCACCACACGACCGAAGATGTCGGCATCGCCCTCGGGCAGGCCCTGCGGCAGGCACTCGGCGCCAAGATCGGCATCCGCCGCTATGCCGATTGCCTGATGCCGATGGACGAGACCTTGGCGCGCGTGGCGCTCGACATCTCCGGCCGGGCCTTCCTTGTCTTCAAGGCGGATTTCCCGAGCCAGAAGATCGGCACCTTCGATACCGAGCTCGTGCGCGAATTCTTCCAGGCTTTTGCGGCGAATGCGCAGGTGACGCTCCACGCCGAGGCGCTTCATGGCGAAAACAGCCATCATATCGCCGAAGCTTTGTTCAAGGGCCTCGCCCGTGTGCTGCGTCACGCCACTGAAATCGATTCGCGCGCGAAGGATGCCGTGCCTTCCACCAAGGGAACCCTTTCGGTCTGATGAGGTCGGTCTGATGGCCCGCTATACGGTGCACGTGAAGGGAGAGGGGCCCGAGGCCCTGGCCCGCGCTCAATTCGTGCGAGACGGGTTCTCCTGGCTTGCTCTGGGCTTCGGGCCTTTCTGGCTTCTGGCCAAGGGCGCTTGGATTTCGGCGCTGCTGCTCATCGCGCTGCTGATGGGAATGGCGATGCTGCTGGGTTCGATCGGGATAGCGGTGATGTTTCCGCTGGTTTCCCAGCTGGTTTATTTCCTTGTTGCGCTGGAATCGGGCGCGATCCGGGCCTGGGAGCTGGAAATCAAGGGCCATCGTTTCGCGGGCGTGATCTCCGGTGATGACCGCGACGTGATGGAGCGCCGGTTCTTCGCGGAATCGCTCGGCGAAGCGGCCGCTCCCGCGCCGGTTTCCGCGCCCTTCCCTGTCGAATTTGCGCCGACGCGGACCGTGAGCGGCGTCCCGGTCATCGGGCTCTTCCCGAACCCCTCCCGCCCCGGAGGCCGCCGGCCATGAAGGTCGCGCTGATCGATTACGGCGCGGGAAACCTGCATTCCTGCGGCAAGGCGCTTGAGCGTGCGCTCGCGGCCAATGGCATGGCGGGCACGGTCGAGGTGGGCGCGAAGCCGGAGGTAATCGGAGCGGCGGATGCCATCGTGCTTCCCGGCGATGGGGCCTTCAAGGATTGCCGTGACGAACTCGCGGCGGTTTCCGGCCTCGAGCAGGCCTTGCACGAGGCTGTCCGGGTGAAGGCGCGCCCCTTCCTCGGCATCTGCGTTGGCATGCAATTGCTGGCGGATATCGGCGAGGAGCGCGGAGAAACCGCCGGCCTCGGCTGGATTCCCGGTCGCGTGGTGGCGCTGGATCCGGCCGAGCGGCATCTCAAGGTGCCGCATATGGGCTGGAACACGCTCGAATCGCGTGGCTCGCACCCCGTGCTGAAGGATGTTCCCTTCGGCGAGCAGGCCCTGCACGCCTATTTCCTGCATTCCTTCCACCTGCTGCCGAGGCATGCGGGCGATCTCCTGGCCATTGCCGATTATGGCGGGCCGGTCTCGGCCATCGTGGGCCGCGAGAACATCGTCGGCACGCAATTCCACCCGGAAAAGAGCCAGCAGCTCGGCCTCCGGCTTCTCCAGAACTTCCTCGCGTGGCGTCCATGATCCTTTACCCCGCCATCGACCTCAAGAACGGCCAATGCGTGCGCCTGAAACAGGGCGACATGGCGCAGGCGACTGTGTTCAACGATGACCCTGGGGCGCAGGCCGCGCGCTTCGAGGCGCAGGGCTTCGAGGCCTTGCATGTCGTCGATCTCGACGGTGCCTTCGCGGGCGAGGCGGTCAATGCCGTGGCGGTGGAAGCGATTCTCCGCCGCGTGCGCTTCCCCGTGCAATTGGGGGGAGGCATCCGCAGGATGCAGCAGGTCGAGGCCTGGCTCGCGCGCGGCGTCTCCCGAGTCATCATCGGCACGGCGGCCCTGCGCGATCCCGATTTCGTGAAGAGGGCGGCGAAGGCCTTTCCCGGCAAAGTGGCGGTCGGCATCGATGCCCGCGACGGGCGCGTGGCGGTGGAAGGCTGGGCCGAGACCTCCGACATGCGCGATGTCGAATTGGGCAGGCGCTTCGAGGATGCCGGCGTGGCGGCCGTCATCTACACGAACATCGCGCGCGACGGCATGCTCTCGGGCCTCGATTTCGAAGGCACGATCGCGCTTGCCGAAAGCCTGTCGATCCCCGTGATCGCCTCGGGCGGGCTTGCCTCCATGGCCGATATCGAGCGGCTCGCCTCGCCCGAATGCGCGCATCTCGCCGGCGCCATCACGGGGCGCGCGCTCTATGACGGGCGGCTCGATCCCGCGCAGGCCATCGCAACCATCCGGGCCGCGAGGGCTTTGGCATGAGCCTCAAGGTGCGCGTCATCCCCTGCCTCGATGTGAAGGACGGCCGCGTCGTGAAGGGGGTGCAATTCGTCGATCTCGTCGATGCCGGCGATCCCGTGGAGAGCGCCAGGGCCTATGACGCGGCGGGCGCGGATGAGTTATGCTTCCTCGACATCACCGCGAGCCACGAGAATCGCGGCACCATCCTCGATGTCGTCAGGCGCACGGCCGAGAATTGCTTCATGCCGGTGACGGTGGGCGGCGGCGTGCGCGCGGTCGCGGATATCCGCGCGCTGATGCTCGCCGGCGCCGACAAGGTGTCGATCAACACCGCCGCCGTGAAGGATCGCGCGATCGTGGGCCGCGCGGCCGAGAAATTCGGCGCGCAGGCGATCGTGGTCGCCATCGATGCGAAGAAGGTCTCCGAGCCGGGCGAAAACGACCGCTGGGAGATCTTCACCCATGGCGGGCGCAACCACACCGGCCTTGATGCGATTGAGTATGCGCGCGAGGTGGCCGATCTTGGCGCGGGCGAAATTCTGCTCACCTCCATGGATCGCGACGGCACCAAGGCGGGCTTCGATCTGGCCTTGACCCGCACCATCGCCGAGGCGGTGACCATCCCTGTGGTCGCTTCCGGCGGCGTCGGGACACTGGACCATCTTGTGGAAGGAATAAAAGTCGGCAAAGCTTCCGCAGTCCTTGCTGCGTCGATCTTCCATTTCGGCACCTTCACCATCGGCGAGGCGAAAAATCACATGGCGCGGGCGGGCCTTCCCGTGCGCCTCGACGGGATTGCCGGATGAGCCAGTTCACCCTCGAACATCTCGAAGCCCTCATCGCGGTGAGGGCCGGCGCCGATCCGGCCGAATCGCACACGGCGAAGCTCGTGGCGCGCGGCATGAGCCAGGCCGCGAAGAAACTCGGCGAGGAAGCGGTGGAAACCGTGATCGCCGGCATGAAGGGCGATGTCGAGGAACTCACCAGGGAGAGTGCCGATGTGCTCTACCATCTGCTCGTGGTGCTCTACATTGCCGGAGTTCCGCTGAAAGACGTGCTTGACGAACTGGCTTCTCGCACGGCCCAATCCGGGATCGCGGAAAAGGCCGCTCGCAAGCCTGTCTGAGAACAGGCGCGGCCAGGGAAGCGAAAACGCTCTGGGGGAGGGGCTTTTTTCATGGATGCTCGCGTCTCGAAACTCGCGCCCGATGTGGATCTCTCGCCCTTCCGCGTCTTCGACCGGCAGGAATGGGCATCGCTGCGTGCCGATACGCCCCTGACCCTCAGCCTCGAGGAGATCAAGGGCCTGCAATCCATGAATGATCGCCTCAGCCTCGAGGAGGTGGTGGAGATCTATCTGCCGCTGTCCCGCCTGCTCGCGCTCTACACGGCGGCGGCGCAGGGGCTCTACAAGGCGACGCAGCGTTTTCTCAATGCCGGAGACGGCAAGGTTCCTTATGTCATCGGCGTCGCGGGCTCTGTGGCGGTAGGCAAATCCACCACGGCGCGCGTGCTGGAAAAGCTGCTGACGCGCTGGCCCAACACGCCGAAGGTGAGCCTGATCACCACGGATGGCTTCCTCTACCCCAATGCGGAACTGCGCAGCCTCGGACTGATGGAGCGCAAGGGCTTCCCCGAGAGCTATGACAGCATGGCGATCGTGAAATTTCTCGCGCAGATCAAGGCCGGCGAGCGCCATGTGCCCGCGCCGCTTTATTCCCACCTGGTCTATGATGTGCTGCCCGGCGAACAGCAGCTCGTGGACCGACCGGACATCCTGATCTTCGAGGGCCTCAACGTGCTCCAGCCGCCGCGCCTGCCGCGCGATGGCAAGCCGGTGCCTTACGTCTCCGATTTCCTCGATTTCTCGATCTATATCGACGCGGACGAGGAACTCCTGCGCAAATGGTATGTCGATCGCTTCATGGCCTTGCGCGAAACGGCCTTCCGCAAGCCGGAAAGCTTCTTCCACCGCTATGCCTCGATCGGCGAGGCGGAGGCGCTCGCCACCGCGCATAGCCTGTGGGACCGCATCAACCTGCCGAACCTGCGCGAGAACATTTTCCCCACGCGGCCCCGCGCCGATCTCATCCTGCGCAAGGGCCTGAGCCACACCATCGAGGAAGTGGCGCTGCGGAAGCTCTGAGGGCCTGGAGCCCAGGCCTCAAAGCAAACCGTTTTCCTGCGCCAGAACCTTCAGCGACTGGGCCGGCCGCGCGCCGAGCTGCTGGATGACATGGCTTGCGGCCAATGTGCCGAGGCGGCCCGCCTTCTCGTAACCGAGACCCGCCGTGTAGCCGAACAGGAATCCCGCCGCGAAGGCATCGCCCGCGCCCGTCGCGTCTTCCAGCGTCTCGATCGGGTAGGCCGGCACGGAGACGGTGGTCGCGCCCTCGATGAGGACAGCCCCCTTCTCCGAGCGTGTGACGGCCGCCCGCTTCGCCTGGCCGCGCAGGACTTCCAGAGCGGTATCGAAATCGGCGGTCTCGTAGAGGGCCTTCAGTTCGTGCTCGTTCGCGAAGACGAGATCCACGGTGCCGCTGGCGATCAGATGGCGGAATTCCGCGCGATAGCGATCGACGCAGAAGCTGTCCGAGAGGGTGAGTGCGACTTCGCGGCCGGCGGCATGAGCGATCTCGGCCGCCTTGCGGAAAGCGAGCTTCGCGGCCGGCGGGTCCCACAGATAGCCTTCGAGATAGGTGACGGCCGCGGCCTGCACGGTGGCGGGGTCGATATCGGCCTCGCTCAGGTCCTGGCAGGCGCCGAGGAACGTGTTCATCGTGCGCTCGCCATCGGGTGTCACAAGAATGAAGCTGCGCGCCGTGGCTTTGCCATCGATCGCCGGACGGGTGCCGAAGGCCACGCCGGAGGCGACGATGTCATGGGCGTAGAGATCGCCCAAAGGATCGGCCTTCACCTTGCCGATGAAAGCCGAGCGGGCGCCCAGGGAGGCCGCACCGACGCCGGTATTGGCGGCCGAACCACCGGAGATGATCGTGACCGGGCCCATCGCGGCGTAGATCGCCTCGGCACGATCCTCGTCGATCAGCGTCATCGAGCCCTTCACCACGCCCTGGCGATGCAGGAAATCCTCCTCGCAGCGGGCGATCACATCGACGATCGCATTGCCGATGGTGAGGACGTCATAGGTGCGGGACATGGGATTTTCCGGTTCACGATGGGTCGCGAGGGGATGGCCGAGCGGAGGCAGGGCGTCAAGCCTTCTCGAACCTGCGCGCCCGGCGCAGGCGCACATAAAGTGCCCCCTCGCCCCCGTGACCTGGCGCCGAGGCCTCATAACCGAGCACGATGCTGCGCAGGGCTGGATCAGCCAGCCAATGCGGCACAAGGCGGCGCAAGACGCCGCGCTCCTCGCCGCGGGCATCGAGGCCGCCGCCCTTGCCGGTGATGACCAGAACGAGCTTCGCGCCCAGATGATGCATGGCATAGAGGAATTCGAGCAGATCGCGATGCGCCTCGGCCTGGCGCAGGCCATGCAGGTCGATCCGCCCGTCAAGCGGCTGCAACCCCCGCGCAACATCGCGCCGGGCGCGCCGATCCAGCGGCGCGAGGGGCGGAATGGGGCGGGGCTCGGCCTTTTTCGGGGGCTTTGGCGGGTGGTTCGCAGCAATCGGCAGCGGTGCCGGAACCGCCGGCGGCGTTTCCTCCGGCAATTCGGGCAGCATGCGGCCCGGCAAGGGCTTCGCCTGCCGCGCCACGTGGTGCCAGACCTGCACCTCCTCCGGGGATAATCCACGCCGCTTGCGCCGCATGGCTCATCCCCCCCGCGGCCAGAGGACGACGAAACGCATCGAATCGCGCACCAGACCGGCGCGTTGCCCTGCCTCGGGGCCTGATCCCATGAAGAAATCCCCGCGGGCCGGGCCGAGAATCGCCGAACCGGTATCCTGCGCGATCATCAGGCGATCGAGAGGCCGGCGCGGGCCTTCGGGCGTGAGCGGCGAAACCTCGATCCAGACCGGCAGGCCATAGGGCCAGAGCGTGCGATCGACCGCGAGGCTGCGTCCTGCGGTGAGCGGCACGCCCGCGCCGCCGATCGGGCCGCGCGCAGGATCGAGCATCGGTTCGAGCGCGAAGAAAATGTAGGAGCGGTTGCGCTCCATCAGCGCGCGGCCCCGCACGGGATCAGCCCGCAGCCAGCCCATCAGGCGCTCCAGCGACATCTCGGGCAGCGAGATCTCGCCCTGCTCCACCAGTAGGCGACCGATGGAGGTATAGGGATGGCCGTTCCGCCCGGCATAGGTGAGGCGGGCGCGCGTGCCATCCGTGAGCGTGAGCCGGGCCGAGCCCTGCACCTGGGTGATGAAAAGCTCGGCCTCGTCCCGAAGCCATGCGATTTCCAGGCCCTGACCCGCCAGCGCGCCCGCCCAGATCGCCACACGATCCGGAAAGACGGAATAAAGGCCCTCGCGCAGGCGGGCGGCGGCATGGGTCTGGTCGATGCCAGGGGGGCGGGGTTCATCCTGCGCGAAGGTCACCAGGTCCGCCGGGCGGGCCAGCACGGGCACGGGAAATTCGGTGCTGCGCTCGCGGGAAGCCACGATTTCCGGTTCGAAATAGGCCGTCAGGAAGCCATTCCCAATCCTGGGTCGGATTTCGAAGGGCTGGAAATGCGCCTCGAAGAACATCCGCGCAGCCCGGCCTTCGGTGATCTGCTGGGCAAGAGCCTTGCGACAGATGGCCACGAGCCCTTCCGGCGGCTTCACGCCGGGCCGCTGGGCGGGCGCGCCCTCGGCCAGAGGCTTGCAGGTTTCGAGAAAGGCGCGGAAGGCCGCGCCCGCATCATCCCGCTCCCAACCCGGGAGCTCAGCGAGGGCAAGCGGACGCAGATCGGCCTGTTCGGCCAGAGGCGGCAGGGCGCGTAGCGGATCGGCCGGCGCAGCGCCACTCACGGCCAGAAGCCCCAGCCCGGCAGCAACCAGAGCCTCAGGCGGATTCCGTCGCCACCAGACGCCAGTTCGGGTCCCGCGAGGTGACATCGCGCGCGAAGGTCCAGATATCCGTGACATCGGTGACCTTTTCGGGGTTTCCATCGATGACCGCGCCCTGCGCATCCCGCGTGGCGGTGATGAGCTTGGAGAGGAACTTCACCGTGACCTGCGCGTTCCTGGCGCGCAGCAAGGCATCCGAGAATTCGGCCTTGTCGATCGAGACGAACTGCGTCTCCACCTTCTCGTTGCGGCTCTCGCGATCCTTGATCGCGCCCTCGAAGCCCTCGTAGACCTCCGGCGAGAGGAGGTCCTTCAGGGTGCGGCGGTCGCCTTGCGCAAAGGCCATCACGATCATTTCATAGGCCGCCCGCGCGCCGCCGAGGAACTCGCGCGGGTCGAAGGTGGAATCGCTCTGCATGACCTGGACAAGGCCGGCAAAGGCGGGCGATTCGGCCGGAACCAGCCCGGCGAGCCGGGCTTCCGGCTCGGCGGCCGGCTGCGGGCCTCGCGCGGAGGGCAGCGGTACGACATTGTTGTTGCCGGCACCGGGCGCCGGCTGTTCCGCCGCCTGCTCGCGGCGAATCATCAGGTCCTGCGGGGGTTTCTCGGTGCCCGTGCGTTGGCCCAGAACCGAGCGCAGCTTGTAGATGACGAAGATCGCCAGCCCGAGAAAAACAAGCGTGAGAATGTCGAAATTCTGCATCGAAGAGCACCTGTGCAGTCGCGAAACCCATGGGCGCGACCCATTGGTTCTTGCTTCATGCTTCCCATATAGGGTGTTCGATTGCCCGGCGCCATCCCCGAATCGGCCGCCAGGCGCAGGGAAAACGAGGCGAAAGATTCCGGATGGTCCATTATCCCGACCCGAATGACCGCAATATGGCCATGGCAAGGGGCCTTCAGGCCTTCGTGCTCCGCCCCGGCCTGTGGTTTCTGCTCTGGATGGCGCTGGAAGGGGCGCTGTTCATGCTGCTGGCCCAGAAATGGGGCCTTGGAACCGTCATTCTCGCGGCGATCGGCAAGAGCGCGCTGGGCCTTTTCGCGCTGGTCTGGCTGACCGGGCGATCGCTGCTGAAGGTTTCCGCACCAGGCTTCCGCCTCATCCAGCTGGAACGGCTCGGCACCGGCATGATGCTGGCGCTGGCCCTGATGATGCCGGGTTTCGCGCTTTCGCTGTTGGCGCTGGCGCTGCTGGCGCCAGGTCTGCGCAGCGCATTCATCCGCCGCGCCGCGCCGCCGCAGCGGGATGACGTGATCGATCTCGATCCCGGAGAATGGCGCGAAATCCCCACGCCGGAAACCCGCTTGCCGTCCGATATCGAGAAGCGGCCTTGAGGTGCGCGCGCCTTCCGTGTAAGCCGGCCCGCGAATAAGGGGTGTTTGCCAGGCCCCTGCGGGCCATCACCCGCCTGACACACGAGGACAGGACCAGAACCATGGCTGAAGGAAATGGCGGCATGCCGCAGCTCGATGCGCTTGCGCAATATGTGAAGGATCTTTCCTTCGAGAACCCGAATGCGCCGCGCTCGCTTCAGCCGAAGCAGGTTCCGCCGGCCATCAACGTCCAGGTGAACGTGAACGCAAAGGAACTGGGCAGCGGCGAATTCGAGGTCGATCTCTCGCTTGAGGGTTCGGCGGGCGAGGCCGATGACCTGATCTTCCGCTTCGAGCTCGTGTATTCCGGCATTTTCAGGCTCGTGAACATTCCCGCGGAGCACATGCACCAGGTGGTGATGATCGAGTGTCCGCGGATGCTCTTCCCGTTCGCGCGCTGCATTGTGGGCAACGCCGTTCGCGACGGCGGCTTCCCGCCTTTCCTGCTCCAGCCGATCGATTTCGGCGCGCTTTATCAGCAACGCATGGTGGAAATGCAGAATTCCGGCGCGACCGCGCGCAACTGAACCCTCACGCGGGAGGCGGCACCGCTGCCGCCTTTTCCGCCTCGGCCCAATAGGCGTTCCAGAGCGCCTTTTCGCCCATCTCCGCCACGAAGGCGCGATGCAGGGCGCGCTCTTCCTGCGTGATGAGATGGATGGCCGAGAGTTGCGCGCGCTGTTGAGCCTGCTCTGCGGCATCCCGGCCGGGGCCTCCGTCATGCCCGGATGAGGCACCGAGCAACAGGCTCGATTGCTTGCCGCCGGTCAGCTCGGCATAGACCTCCGCGAGGATTTCGGCATCGAGCAGCGCCCCATGGCGCGAACGCCGGCTGTTGTCGATGCCATAGCGCGCGCAGAGCGCATCGAGCGAGTTCTGCTGGCCCGGATGCTTGCGCCGGGCGATGGCGAGTGTATCGATCACCCTTTCTGCCGCGAGCGGGCCCTTTTTCATCCGTTTCAATTCGGCATTCAGGAAGCCCATATCGAAGCTCGCATTGTGGATGATCAGTGGATCATCCCCGATGAAGGCGAGGAATTCGTGGGCAACTTGCCGGAAGACCGGCTTGTCGGCAAGAAAGGCATCCGAAAGCCCGTGCACCGCGAAGGCCTCGGGCGACATCGGGCGCTCCGGGTTGATGTAGCGGTGGAAGACCTGCCCCGTGACGAAGCGGTTGACGATTTCCACGCAGCCGATCTCCACGAGACGGTCGCCGCGCAGCGGGTCGAGGCCGGTCGTTTCGGTATCGAGCACAATCTCGCGCATGGTTCCGCCCGAATGTCAGCAGAGGCGCGGCGCCAGCGCCCGGAGAAGGGCCTGAAGTTCGCTCCGCGCAGCGGGAAAACCCCGGCTGGTTTCCAGTATGGCATGGGCGCGCCGGCGTTTCTCGGCATCCGGCATCTGGCGCTTCAGAAGGGCGTGGAAAAGTTCCTCGGTCATCCCGGGCCGGGCCATCACGCGCTTCTTTTGAACAGCCGGCGAAACCGTTGTCACCAGCACCGCATCACAGCGGTTCTCGCCCTTCGTTTCGTAGAGCAGCGGCACATCGAGCACCATGAGCCTGTGGCCCGCGCGCTTTGCTGCCGCGATCGCCTTCTCCTCCTCCTCGCGCACGAGGGGATGGACGATGGCCTCGAGTTTCCGGAAGTGTTCGGACTTGCCATCGAGCGCCGCCGCGAGCTTCTTGCGATCCACCTCGCCATCCTTGACCGTGCTGGGAAAAGCCTCCTCGATCAGCGGCGCCGCGCGGCCGCGATAGAGCGCGTGCACGGTCGCATCGGCATCATGAACCGGCACGCCGAGTTCGCGCAGCATGGTGGCGGTGGCGGATTTGCCTGTGCCGATCGAACCCGTGAGCCCCAGCCGGAACATTGCGGCTCACTTCGGCAGATGCGCGACCATATGCGCGCGCAGGGCCTCGGTAACCTCAGGCTTGCGGCCGAACCATTTCTCGAAGCCGGGCACGGCCTGATGCAGCAGCATGCCGAGGCCATCGAGCGTCTTGAGGCCGCGCGCCTTTGCCGCCGCCAGAAGCGGTGTTTCCAGCGGCACATAGACGATATCCGCGACGATCGCGTGCGCAGGGAGCGCTGAAAGATCGATCGTCAGCGGCTCCTTGCCCTGCATGCCGAGGCTCGTCGTGTTGATCAGGAGATCGAAATCGGCGAGCGCCGTGTCTTTCGCGGCCCAGGGGACCATCTCGACCGGGGCATCCGGCGCGACCTTCCCTATATCGGCCACCAGCCTGCCCAGGCGATCCTCCGAGCGGTTGCAGAAGGCGAGCCGCTCGGGCTTGCGCTCCAGCAGCGGCAGCGCAAGGCCGCGCGCGCCACCGCCCGCGCCGAGCAGCAGGACGCGGCGGTTCCTCCGCTCCCATCCGGGATGCGCGGCATCAAGATGCGCGACGAAGCCGAGGCCATCGGTGTTGTCGCCCCAGATCTCGCCATTCTCGAACCAGATCGTGTTCACCGCTTCCAGCGCCGAGGCGCGCGATGTGGTGCGGCTGCAGGCCCGGAAGGCCGCCTCCTTGTTGGGAATGGTGATATTGCAGCCCGCAAAGCCGCGCGAGGGCAGGGCGCGGAGGAAGGCGTCAACGTCCTCGGGCCGCACTTCCTCGCGGCCATATTCGCCCGCGATGCCGTATTCCTTCAGCCAGAAGCTGTGCAGCAAGGGCGAACGCGCTTGTGCGACCGGAAAACCGATGACGAGCGCGCGCTTCATGCCTCGGTCTCCTTGGCGCCGGCCAGAACGCCCGCCTCCCGCAGCGCATGGAGCACGCCGAAGAGCGGCAGGCCGAGAATGGTGGCGTGATCGCCCACGATCTCCGAGAAGAGATGCGGGCCGAGGCCCTCGATCTCGTATCCGCCCACGGTTTCGGTGACCCTCGATCCCATGGCGTCGAGATAATGATCGAGAAAGGTGTCGTCAAAGGCGCGCATGAGCAAGGTCGCGGAGGAAATGCCCGCCCAGAGCACGGTTTCACCGCGCCGGAGGGCCGAGGCCGAATGCAGGTGATGCGCCTTGCCCCGGAGACGCATGATCTGCGCCTGCGCAGCGCCGCGATCCACCGGCTTCATGAAGAGAGAGCCCTCAAGATCGAGCGTCTGGTCCGCGGCGAGAACCAGGCGAGCCGGCTGCAGCCGCGCGACAGCCTCGGCCTTGGCATGAGCCAGGGCAATGGCGATTTCAGCGGGATTGGCACGGTTTTCCAGGAGCGTGGCGGCGATGGCCTTCTCATCCACGCGCGGCCGGATGATCTCGAGCGGGATGCCACAGGATTCCAGCAGCAGCCGGCGCGCGGCACTGCCCGAGGCGAGAACGAGTGGCTCGCTTCCGAGCCAGAAGGGAGAGGCACTCATTGCGCGATCAGCCTCAGGCGATGCGTGCGGTGCAGATCGATGATGGCCGCGGCGGTCTCTTCGATGGAACGGCGCGTGACATCGATCACCGGCCAGTCATGCTTGTCGAAAAGCCGCCGCGCCCGCAGGATTTCGTCGATCACGGATTGCTTGTCGGTATAGGTCGCGTCCCTGCCATCGGCATTGAGCGCGAGCAGGCGGTTCTGGCGGATCTGCACGATCCGCTCGGGCGATGCCACGAGGCCCACGACCAGCGGCTTCAGCAGATGCTCGAGCTCCGGGGGCGGCGCCACGCCGGGCACCAGAGGCACATTGGCGGTCTTGATGCCGCGATTGGCGAGATAGATGCTCGTCGGCGTCTTGGAGGTGCGGCTGACGCCCACCAGCACGACATCGGCCTGCTCGAGATTGTCGAGAAGCTGGCCGTCATCATGCATCATCGTGAAATTCAGGGCATCGATGCGTCGGAAATACTCCGTGGAAAGGGTGTGCTGCCCGCCGATGCGCGGGGTCATCGCCACGCCGAGATAGGACTGGAACAGTCCGACGATCGGTTCCAGGACCGACATGCTCGGGCAGCCCATTTCCTCGCAGGCCGAACGCAAGCGCTCGGAGAGATCCTTCTCGACGAGCGTGAAGAGGACGATGCCCGGCTCGTTCTCGATTTCCGAGATCACACGGTCGAGCTGCCGCATGTTGCGCACGAGCGGATA
Organism: Methylobacterium sp.; assembly: GCA_020252645.1. GTDB lineage: Bacteria > Pseudomonadota > Alphaproteobacteria > Rhizobiales > Beijerinckiaceae > Rhabdaerophilum. The sequence continues at coordinate 459,067 of JADCCN010000002.1, forward strand.
GACATGCTCGATCGGCGAGATGCCCTGATACTGCGCCGTCGCGGCTCGCCCGACGGTGATCAGCGTCTCGCCGGTGGAATCCGAGACGAGATGGAGATGAAAGAAACTGCGGCCCATCGCGTTCCGTAACTGGCTGGATTCGCACGATCGTCTGGCTTGTCTACGGACTTCTCCACAGGGGTGTTGTCAAGCGGGGAAAGGCGGGCTGAAAACAGGCATTGCTGATCCCCTTCGCTTTCCGGGTGGGGAAAACCGGCTCTCTCATTCACAAGCCCGCGAGCGGGAGAGGTTCACCAGGGGCAGGGATGGAATCGGGGATAACCGGCGGCCTTGTTGATCTGGCCCGGAAGTGCTTTTCTTTTCAACATGTTGGAGAAGCATTCTGTGAAGCGTGCTGGGGATGGCCGTGCGGAGGGGGAGCACGGCACTGTGGACGGAAGTCGGCTTTCGCTCTAAGCCGCTCCAAGAGAAAAAGAAAAGAAGAAAGGTTCTTTTCTTGGTTTGAGGGGGTCTGGGGATGGATGGATTGCGTGGGGTGTTCGCTGGGCGGGTCGCAACCCGGCCACCCGTCTGGCTCATGCGGCAGGCGGGGCGTTATCTCCCGGAATATCGCGAGGTCAGGGCAACGGCGCGCGATTTCCTGTCCTTCTGCTACACCCCGGAACTCGCGATCGAAGTGACGTTGCAGCCGATCCGGCGCTTTGGTTTTGATGCCTCGATCATCTTTTCGGACATTCTCGTCATTCCCGATGCGCTGGGGCAGCAGGTGCGCTTCGTGGAAGGAGAAGGCCCGCGTCTGGATGCGATCGAGACCCCGGAGGCGCTGACAGGCCTGGCGACAACACTGGATGAGGAGAAGCTGCAGCCGGTCTACGAGACACTTCGCGGCGTGCGGGCTGCACTCCCCGCCTCGACCTCGCTGATCGGCTTCTGCGGCGCTCCCTGGACCCTGGCGACCTATATGATCGCCGGTCAAGGGACGCCGGATCAGGCACCGGCGCGGCTTTTCGCCTATCGGCATCGCGAGGCCTTCGAAAAGCTCATCGAAACTCTGACGGAGAGCTGCATCATCCATCTCACCCGGCAGATCGATGCAGGCGCGGAAATGGTCCAGATCTTCGATTCCTGGGCCGGACCATTGCCACTCGCTGAATTCGAGGCGTGGTGCGTGGAGCCGGTTGCGCGCATCACCAGGGCGGTCAGAGGCCTTTACCCGCATGTGCCGGTGATTGCCTTCCCGCGCGCGATCGCCGGAAGCCTGCGCGGCTTCGTCGATCGCACCGGCGTTCAGGCGATCAGCCTGGATACCGCGGCGCGTCTGGGCGAGGCTCGGGCCGCTTTGCCGGCGCAGATCGTCACGCAGGGCAATCTCGATCCGCTTGTGCTGATCGCCGGCGGGCAGGCGCTCGACCGCGCGGTGGATGACATTCTTGCCGCGACCGACGGCCTGCCGCATGTTTTCAATCTTGGGCATGGCATCCTGCCGCAAACGCCGATCGCTCATGTCGAACGCATGCTGGAGCGCATTCGCGGATGATGGATCTCTGGATCAAGTCCCTGCATGTTCTGGCGGTCATTTCCTGGATGGCGGGGCTTCTCTATCTCCCGCGTCTCTTCGTCTATCATGCCGGCGTCGCCGCTGGTTCCGAGCAGGATCGCCTGTTCCAGGTGATGGAATACCGGCTTTATCGTTACATCATGCGCCCCGCGATGATCGTCACCTGGATCACCGGGCTTTGGCTTGCCTGGTCAGGCTTCGGTTTCAGGGGAGGCTGGCTGCATGCGAAACTGGCGCTGGTTGTCGCGCTCTCGGCTCATCACGGCTTTCAGGGCCTCTGGCTGAGAAGCTTTGCCGCCGGAAAGAATACGCGGGCCGGCCGGTTTTTCCGCATCCAGAATGAAGTGCCGACCCTCCTGATGATCGGCATCGTCATCTTCGTGATCGTGAAGCCTTTCTGAGGCGGCTCTTGTGAAGCGGCACGAAAGGCGCTAATCGAGCTCCCGGATCCCCTGTTTCGCCCCCGATCTGCGGCGAAACGGGATCGGATTTGGTCGCCGCCTGATCGGCACGAGCCCATTGTCCGTGCTGCCGGTGATCCGGATCGCGAGAAACGGGCGTTATCTTTTTCCTAACCCCGGGCCGTCTCCGGCCCTTTCCGACCAGATAAGGTTTTCCGTCATGCCCGAGATCAAGCTTCAGGATCTCAAGACAAAGTCTCCCACGGAATTGCTCAACTTCGCCGAGGAACTGGAGGTCGAAGGCGCCAGCACCATGCGCAAGCAGGAGCTGATGTTCGCGATTCTGAAGCAATTGGCCGCCCGTGACACCGAGATCATCGGTGAAGGCGTGATCGAAGTGCTTCAGGACGGCTTCGGCTTCCTCCGGTCGCCCGATGCGAATTACCTCGCAGGCCCGGACGATATCTATATTTCACCGATGCAGATCCGGAAATTCTCGCTGCGCACCGGCGACACGGTGGAGGGTCTCATCCGATCCCCGCGCGACGGCGAGCGTTACTTTGCTCTGCTCAAGGTGAACACCATCAATTTCGAGGACCCGGAAAAGGCACGCCACAAGGTGCATTTCGACAACCTCACGCCGCTCTATCCTGACCAGCGGCTGAAGATGGAAACAATCGATCCCACCAAGAAGGACATGTCCTCACGCGTGATCGATATCGTCTCGCCGATCGGCAAGGGCCAGCGCGCGCTCATCGTCGCGCCGCCACGAACCGGCAAGACCGTGCTGCTGCAGAATATTGCCCAGTCGATTACCGGCAATCACCCCGAATGCTATCTCATCGTGCTGCTGATCGACGAGCGACCCGAGGAAGTGACCGACATGCAGCGCTCGGTGCGCGGCGAGGTCGTCTCCTCCACCTTCGACGAGCCTGCGACCCGCCACGTGCAGGTGGCCGAGATGGTGATCGAGAAGGCGAAGCGGCTGGTGGAGCATGGCCGCGACGTGGTTATCCTGCTCGATTCGATTACCCGTCTCGGGCGGGCCTATAACACGGTCGTTCCGTCTTCGGGCAAGGTGCTGACGGGTGGTGTGGACGCCAACGCTCTGCAGCGCCCGAAGCGTTTCTTCGGTGCCGCGCGCAATATCGAGGAAGGCGGTTCGTTGACGATCATCGCGACGGCGTTGATCGATACCGGCAGCCGCATGGACGAAGTGATCTTCGAAGAGTTCAAGGGCACGGGCAACTCGGAAATCGTGCTCGATCGCAAGGTTGCGGACAAGCGTGTCTTTCCCGCGCTCGATATCCTCAAGTCCGGCACCCGCAAGGAAGAACTCATCACGCCCCGCGACCAGCTTCAGAAGACCTATGTGCTGCGCCGCATCCTCAACCCGATGGGCCCGCAGGATGCGATCGAGTTCCTGCTCGACAAACTTCGCCAGACCAAGACCAATGGCGAGTTCTTCGATTCCATGAATACCTGACCATGAAGACCTGACGAGGCGGAGGGCGTGGCGGCGCCATGGAGGCGGAGACGATTTTCGCGCTGAGCAGCGGTGCCGCGCGCAGCGGCGTCGCCGTGATTCGCGTGTCAGGTCCCGCGGCTGGTGAGGTTCTCGCGCTTTTTCTCGACAAGCCTGTGCGGCCGCGCGAGGCCGCGCTCCGGGCCATCCGCGATCCCCGGGACGGTTCTCTGATTGACCGCGGGCTGGTGTTGTATTTCCCTGCGCCCCATTCCTTTACCGGAGAAGATGTTGTCGAGTTTCAGGTGCATGGCTCCCTGGCGGTGATGCGCCAGTTGCTCGCGCGGCTGGGCGGCGTTCCCGGTCTTCGAGCCGCCCGGCCAGGGGAGTTCACGCGTCGCGCCTGGCTTGGTGGCAGGATGGACCTGCTGGAGGTCGAAGCGCTTTCGGACACGCTGGCGGCGGAAACCGAACTTCAGCGCAAGCTGGCGCTCGATGGTTCGCGGCGTTTGCGTGCGAAAACCGCCGAATGGCGCGGGGCGCTCATGCGTCTGCGAGCCCTCGTGGAGGCCGAAATCGACTTCGGTGATGAGGGCGATGTCATCGATCGACTCGATTCGGGCGCGGAACGAGAAATACGGGATGTTGCCGATGCCTTGCGCCGTGCCGCTGCGTCGCTGCATATCGGCCAGAAGGTGCGGACGGGGTTCCGGGTCGCCATCCTTGGTGAGCCCAATGCGGGAAAATCCAGTTTGCTCAATGCGTTGGCAGATCGCGATGTGGCGATCACCTCTCCGAGGCCGGGAACGACTCGCGATGTTGTCGAGGCCGTTGTGGACCTCGACGGCCTGCCGGTGATCTTCATGGATACCGCCGGGCTTCGCTCCAGCGCCGAGGATGAACTCGAGGCGGAGGGAATGCGTCGTTCGATGCGGGCCGGGGATGTGGCGGATCTTGTTATCTGGGCTTCTGCGATCGATTCGCCGACGAAACCATTCGACCCCCGGTTTCTCGTCGTCAACACCAAGGGTGACCTTGCACAGTCGGATATGGATGGCTCGCTGGTGGTATCGAGCCGAACCGGTGACGGAATCGATTCGTTAACGAAAGAAATCCACCGTCGCGCGGGTATGGATCGAGCCGGTTTCGACCAGGGAACCGAGGCGCTTGTGGCGCATGAAAGGCATGCTCGATCCTTGCTGCGCGCGGCGGAGGCGCTGGATCACGCGATCGGGCATGGCGCGATCGCGATGGATATGCGAGCCGAGGAACTTCGCGTGGCGTGCGATTCGCTCGACGGCTTGATCGGCCGCGTCAGCCCGGATGATGTCCTGGGGGAAATCTTCAGTCGCTTTTGCATTGGGAAGTGAGCGATGTTTCACGTGAAACAAATCCGTCCGGGGGGCGCGTTGTCTTGCGATGTCATCGTCGTTGGCGGCGGTCATGCTGGCACGGAGGCTGCTGCGGCTGCGGCACGTCTAGGCGCAGAGGTCGTCCTGGTGACGCATCGTTGGGACAGTGTCGGCGTTATGTCCTGCAATCCGGCCATTGGCGGCCTTGGCAAGGGACATCTCGTTCGGGAAATTGACGCGCTGGATGGCGTCATGGGTTGTGCCATCGACCGTGCGGGCATTCATTTCAAGGTTCTCAACCGATCGAAGGGGCCCGCCGTTCGCGGTCCGCGTGCGCAGGCAGATCGAAAACTCTATCGCCTTGCCGTGCAGGATTTGCTGGTGCGGTTCGAGAATCTTGTTGTCGTCGAAGGCGAGGTTGTCGATCTGATGGAGGAAGGCGGCTCGGTCGCCGGCGTGGAATTGGCCGATGGCCGGCGATTGCGGTCAAGATCGGTGGTCCTGACCACAGGCACGTTTCTGCGCGGTGTCATTCATGTGGGTGGTGACCGGGCTCCCGGCGGGCGTTTGGGTGAGGCAGCGGCCGAGCGATTGTCGCATCGACTTTTGCAGCTCAATCTGCCTTTGGGGCGCCTGAAAACCGGCACGCCGGCGCGGCTGGATGGGCGCACGATCGATTGGGGCGCATGCGAGCAGCAATTCGGAGACGACCCGCCCGAGCCCTTCTCCGCTCTGACGAAATGCATCGCGAACCCGCAGGTCGCTTGCGGCATCACTTATACGACGCCGGCGACTCATCAGGTGATCCTGGCCAACCTTCATCGTTCCGCGATGTATGGCGGGCAGATCGAGGGAAGAGGTCCGCGCTACTGCCCCTCGATCGAGGACAAGGTTGTGCGCTTCGCGGATCGGGAGCGGCACCAGATCTTCCTGGAACCCGAAGGTCTGGTTGATCCGCTCGTGTATCCCAATGGATTGTCGACCTCGCTCCCGGCCGCGGCGCAGGACGCGTTCTTCGCGACCATTCCCGGCTTGGAGAAGTCTCGGATCATGCGTTACGGCTATGCGATCGAGTATGATTATGTCGATCCGCGAGCCCTCCACCCGACTTTGGCGCTGAAGGCACTGGATGGTCTTTTTCTTGCCGGTCAGATCAACGGCACGACCGGCTATGAAGAGGCCGGCGCCCAGGGGCTGGTGGCAGGGCTGAATGCCGCCCGAAGGGCTGGGGGGCTGGAGGGCATCCGCTTTGACCGCACGCAATCCTATATCGGTGTGATGATCGATGATCTCACGCGTCATGGGGTGACAGAGCCGTACAGGATGTTCACGTCCCGCGCGGAATTCCGTCTGCTGCTGCGCGCGGACAATGCTCCGGAGCGGCTGACAGACCTTGGCATTCGCATTGGATTGGTGGGTGCGGAGCGGTCGCGGCAGTTTCGCTCCCAGCAGGAGCAGATCGATTCGGTACGGCAACGATTGCGTATGCTTTCTGTGACGCCCAATCAGGCCGCTGCCGTTGGGCTTTCACTTAATCACGACGGAGTTCGGCGCAATGGTCTGGAGTTGATGGCGCTTCCCGGCGTGCAGTTCTCGACCTTGGAGGCTTTCGATGCGGAACTGAAAGGGACGCCGGCCCCAGTTCGGGAGAAATTGGAGACCGAGGCCAAGTATGCGGTCTACCTCGATCGGCAGGCGCGCGACGTGGAGCGGCTGCGGCGAGACATGAACATGTTGATTCCCGAAGACCTGGCTTACGGAGATCATTCGGGGTTTTCGGGTGAAATTCGGCAGAAGCTCACATCGATTCGACCCCGTTCCATGGCCGAGGCCGCAGAGATTGAAGGAATGACACCCACCGCGTTGCTGTTGCTTTCCGCGCTGGTGCAGAGGAACAAGGCCAAGGTCGATGTCCCCTGATCATGCCGGCGAGCGCGCAGCGAAGGACGCCCTGACCACAGATTTCGGTGTTTCACGTGAAACACTGGAACGCCTCGAGGCTTACGTCGCACTCCTCACGCAATGGCAAGAAACCACAAACCTCGTCGCCCCTTCGACAATCGGACAGATCTGGTCGCGGCATATCCTGGATTCGGCACAACTCTTCGCGCTCGCACCCAATGCCCGGACCTGGATCGATCTGGGCTCTGGCGGTGGCTTGCCGGGGCTGGTGCTCGCCTGCCAGCTCAAGGAAGTCGGCGGGTCAATCGATCTGGTTGAAAGCAATACCAGGAAAGCGGCCTTCCTGCGCCATGTCGCAACACAATTGGCCCTGCCAGCCGGGGTGCATGGCGATCGCATCGAGGCCGTGCTGCCAAGGCTTGCAACCCCTGACATCGTTACCGCGCGTGCCCTCGCGCCGCTGGCCAAACTGATCGGTCACTCAAAGCAGCTGTTGAAAAGCGGGGCAATCGGTCTCTTTCCGAAGGGGAGAGAGTATGCTGCGGAGTTGACCGATGCCGGCAAGCACTGGCATTTCTCCCATGAGCTGCACGCGAGTCGAACAGAGCCTGAGGCGCGGATCATTCGGATCACCGGCCTGACTTGAGGCCCTGTCGACCCCAGGATTTCCGGGAGAGACCCATGAAGCCTCGTGTTCTAACGGTTGCGAACCAGAAGGGCGGCGTGGGAAAGACCACGACTGCCATCAATCTCGGGACCGCATTGGCCGCCATTGGCGAGCGCGTGCTGCTGATCGATCTGGATCCCCAGGGCAATGCCTCGACTGGGTTGGGTTTGGATAGCGCCTCGCGGACCCGGTCGAGCTATGATGTGATTCTCGGCGACCTCGATCTGGCTCAGGCTGCGCAGGCGACGGATGTCCCCCGCGTATCCATCGTGCCGGCGACGATGGATCTTCTGGGGGCAGAGATTACGCTCGCCGGGCAGAAAGACCGCACGCACAAGCTGCGTGCCGCCATTGACCGGCTTGGGGCGAATGCTCCTTTCTCCTACATTCTGATTGATTGCCCGCCTTCCCTGAACCTATTGACGATCAACGCCCTCGCAGCCTCGGATGGCGTGCTCGTGCCGTTGCAATGCGAATTCTTTGCCCTGGAAGGCCTGAGCCAGCTCCTCAAGACGGTCGAGCAAGTCCGGAGCTCGCTGAATCAGGAACTCGAGATCTATGGCGTGGTTCTCACCATGTTTGACCCGCGCAATAACCTGGCTAATCAGGTCATCCGGGATGTCCGGCAGTTTCTGGGCGCGAAGGTCTTCGAGACGGTCATCCCGCGTAATGTCCGCGTGTCCGAGGCCCCATCTTTTGGCAAGCCGGCGCTTCTCTATGATCTCAAATGCGCCGGCAGCCAGGCTTATCTGAAGCTGGCCTCCGAAGTGATCCAGCGTGAGCGCCTGCTGCAGGCGGCCGAATAAGCGGGAGCAGGCCGATGAACGAAGATCTTTCCAAGAACCGTCTGGGCCGCGGCCTCGCCGCCTTGCTCGGGGATGTGGGGGCCGAGAGCGCGGCCGAGAAGCGGCTCAAGAGCCAGCGTCGGGTGCCGATCGAGTTCCTGCGCCCGAGCCCGATGAACCCTCGCGTGACCTTCCACGAGGCGGAACTCGAGGAGCTTGCACAATCGATTCGGGAGCGTGACATTATTCAGCCGATCGTTGTGCGCGGTGTCCCCGGTGTGCCGGATGCCTTCGAAATCATTGCGGGCGAGCGCCGCTGGCGAGGGGCCCAGCGTGCCGGTCTGCATGATGTTCCCGTGGTCATCATCGAAGCGGATGACAAGCAGGCGCTGGAGCTGGCGATCATCGAGAACGTGCAGCGGGCAGATCTCAACGCGCTGGAAGAGGCAAAAGGCTACGAGTCGCTCATCGCGCAATATGGCTATACCCAGAGCGATCTCTCGCAGATCCTTGGCAAGAGTCGCAGCCATGTCGCGAATACCTTGCGCCTCGCTCGTTTGCCGGATGGTGTGAAGGAGAAACTCGCCAGCGGCGCGCTTTCCGCCGGTCATGCGCGCGCCCTGCTTTCCGTTTCTGATCCGGAACTTGTTGCAAAACGCGTTGTCTATCAAGGACTTACGGTTCGCGATGTCGAGCGTATAGCGCAGAAGGAAGCGGAGGGCGAAACGCCGCGCGAGCCTCGTGTTCGCGAGAAGGATGCCGACACGCGCGCGCTCGAGCAGCGCCTTTCCGATCTTCTGGGGCTGGTGGTCAGCATTGACCATCGCGGCGAGAAGGGCGGGGCGATCACGATCCGCTATCGCACGCTCGAACAACTCGATGCATTGAGCCATCGGCTGGCGGTGTCAGTTGCTGCTCCGGCGCGCGGCTAGGGCCACGGCCCAGAGGGCGCGCGCCACGATGGTTTCCTCGAGCGCGGCGTTTCCCCGGGACTGGGCCTGTGCGGTGCTGAGTGTTTCCAGCGCTCGCCCGAGACCGGCTGGCGACCAGCTCTGAGCCTGTCGCCGCACGCGTGTCTCGCGGCGAAAGAACAGCCGCTCCTGCTTCACCGCCTGATCCAGCACGTTCTCCGCGCGCGCGCGCACCAGGCGATGCAGCGTTTGGACATGGTTGAGCGCGAGAGAGAGCACGGCACTCGCCGATATGCCGTCGCGCAGGCACCGCTGCATCGCCGGCTCAATTCCCTGAAGATTGCCCTCGAAGGCCGTGTCGATGGGCTCGGAGGCCGAACTGGCCGAGGCATCCGCGAGCACCGCGTCGATATCCGCGATCTCCACCTCTTGCTGTCCGTGGCAATAAAGCGCGAGCTTGTCGACCTCCTGGAGGGAAAGCGACTGATCCGCCCCGAGCAGATCGACGAGATGCGCAGCCGCCTCGGGCCCGAGATGGAGACCGGCAGCGCGCAGACGCGCCTGAGCCGCCTGTTCCACATCCCGAGCTTCGAGCGGATAGCATGCGAGCACGGCAACCGCCGGATTCGATTCGCAGGCGTTGCGAAGCGCATGGGACTTGGCCAGCTCGTCCGCGTGCAGAATGACCGGCGAGGCAGGGTTCCGCGCCTCAAGCAGGGCCTGCCAGATGGCCTTGCCCAGCTTGCCGGCCTGCCGCACGATGATGACACGCTTGTCGCCGAACATGGAGATGGCTTGCGTTTCATCCGCGAGGCGCGCCGGATCGGCATTCAGCGTTTCGGCATCGAATTCCACGCGATTGAGGGGATCGGCACCCGCGCCAAGCACAGCCTCGGCCATGGCCCGCACGCGCAGACGCGCAAGGCCCTCATCCGGCCCATGCACCAGCATGATGCGATATTCGCCTCCGCCGCGGGCGATCAGGCGATCGACATCGCCGGGGCGGATCGCGCTCATCGTGCGTCAGCCGGTTTCGTCACCGGGGTTGCGTGCAGGCGCCTCATCCCACGGATCGATGGGTTGCGACAAAGCCGGGGCCGGGCCTGGACGGCGTGGCGCGGCATTGTTCGACAGCGCCCCGATCACGATGAGGCGCAGACGCTCCGCCAGAGCCCTGCCAAGGCGCTCCTCGGCATCCCGTTGCGCACGGATGGTGGCGAAGCGCTGGCCGGAACGGTCATAATTGGCGGAGCCGAAGGTCCTTCCGGAGGCGCGGATGACCCCGGTCTGGGTGTCCTTCAGCTCATAGGTGGCTTCTGCCTGAAGGGTCACGCTTTGCGGGCGTGCGGTCTGCGCGTCGATGATGCTCGTCGCGCCGGTCTGCTGGGTTTTCACGGTGAGCAGATAACGGGTATCGCCCGCAGGCGCGCCATTGGTCAGCAGGTAATCCAGCTCCGATTTCAGGTTATAGCCGAGGAATCCCTCGATCGGCGCCACGGAGACCTGCGCCAGTTCCTTCGCGATCGTGCCGCCGCCAATTCCGAGTTGCGGTGCATGGACGGGCTGGAGACAGGCCGATAGCCCGCCTGCCACCGCGCCAAGAATCGCCAGTCGAAAAACGGAGCGTCGGATCATCTGTCCTCACACCACGATATTCACGATGCGCTTCGGCACCACGATCACCTTGCGCACGGGCTTGCCGTCCAGCGCAGCCTGCACGCTTGCATCGGCGAGCACAAGCGCTTCCACGCTTGCGTGATCGGCATTGGTCGGCACGCTGACATCGGCGCGCTTGCGACCATTGACCTGCACGGGCAGCAGCAACTCATCCTCGAGGATGAGAGAGGCATCGCCCACCGGCCAGGCGGCATCGGCCACGAAGCCTTCGCCGCCGAGTTCTGTCCAGCATTCTTCCGCAAGATGCGGCATCATCGGCGCGAAAAGCTGCACGAGAATGCGCGCCGCCGCCTTGATCTGATCGGCGTTCGCGTGGGAATCTGGCGAGGCGAGCGCATCCGAAAGAGCATTCGAGAGCTCGTGAACATGCGCCACGCAGCGGTTGAAGCGCAGGCGCTCGACATCCTCGCCCACCGCAAGAATCGCCTTGTGCGCGGCCTTGGTGACCGGGTGAAGCTGCCCCGAATCACCCGCGGGAAGCGCAACGGCATCGCCGACGAGGCGCCAGACCTTCTGCAGAAAGCGCGAGGCGCCCTGCACGCCATCCTCGGTCCAGATGACATCGCGCTCGGGCGGGCTATCCGACAGCATGAACCAGCGGGCAGTATCCGCGCCGTAGCTCGCGATGATGTCGTCGGGGTCAACCACGTTCTTCTTCGATTTCGACATTTTTTCGATCGAACCAATCGCGACTGGCTTCCCCGAGGCGATCTCGAAGGCACGGCGCTCGCCCTCGACCGTCTCGATGCGGATCTCCGCCGGCGGCACCCAGGCGCCTTCCGTATTCCGGTAGGTCTCGTGCACCACCATGCCTTGCGTGAAGAGGCCGTCGAAGGGCTCTGAAAGCGTGGCATGGCCGGTTTTCGTCATGGCGCGGGTGAAGAAGCGCGAATAGAGCAGATGCAGGATCGCATGCTCGATGCCGCCGATATATTGGTCGACCGGCAGCCATTTCCGGATGGCGGAGAGGCTCGTCGGCTCGCTTTCGTTGAACGGGTCCGTGAAGCGCGCGAAATACCACGAGCTATCCACGAACGTATCCATGGTGTCGGTCTCGCGACGGGCCTTCAGGCCGCATTGCGGGCAGTTCACGTGCTTCCAGGTGGGGTGGCGATCGAGCGGATTGCCCGGCACGTCGAAGGTCACGTCGTCCGGCAGCTTCACCGGCAGATCCTTCTTCGGCACGGGCACCGTGCCGCAGGCCTCGCAATGGATGACGGGGATGGGGCAGCCCCAGTAGCGCTGGCGCGAAATGCCCCAATCGCGCAGGCGGTAATTCACCTTACGCTGCGCCACCGGGCGATGGCTGAGTCTCGCCGTTTCGAGCTTCTTTGCGACCGCTTCCTTGGCATCGGCCACGTTCAGGCCATCGAGGAAGCCGGAATTGAAGAGGATGCCATCCTCCGTCACTGGCGGGTTCTCGCGGCGGAAGGCGGCATTGGCCGCATCATCCGTCTGGCTGGCGGCGCGCACCACCGGGATGATCGGCAGATCGTATCGGAGTGCGAATTCATGGTCGCGCTGGTCATGGGCCGGGCAGCCGAAGATCGCGCCTGTGCCGTAATCCATCAGGATGAAGTTCGCGACATGGACCGGAACGGTTTTTCCAGGCAGCAGCGGATGCAACGCGCGGATGCCGGTGTCGAAGCCCTTCTTCTCGGCCGTTTCGAGCACCGCCTGCGAGGTGCCCATGCGGCGGCATTCCTCGCAGAAAGCGGCGAGTTCCGGGTTCTTCGCCGCCGCCGATTTCGCCAGCGGATGATCCGCCGCGATCGCCATGAAGGAGGCACCGTAGAGCGTATCGGGCCGCGTGGTGTAGATTTCGAGCTCGGTTTCTCCGGCGGGAACCGTGGCCGCCTCCAGCGCCCAGCGCACCATCAGCCCCTCGGAGCGCCCGATCCAGTTCGCCTGCATCAGGCGCACCTTTTCGGGCCAGCGGGGCAGTGAATCGAGCGCCGACAGCAATTCATCCGAATAATCGGCGATCTTCAGGAACCATTGCGTCAGTTCGCGCTGCTCCACCAGCGCGCCCGAGCGCCAGCCGCGCCCGTCGATCACCTGTTCATTGGCGAGCACGGTCTGGTCTACCGGGTCCCAGTTCACCTTCGAGGTCTTGCGCGCGACGAGGCCGGCGCCGAGAAAATCGAGGAACATCGCCTGCTGATGACGATAATAGGAAGGGTCGCAGGTCGCGAATTCGCGCGCCCAGTCGAGGCTGAGGCCCATGGACTTCAGCTGCGCCTTCATCGTCGCGATGTTCTGGTAGGTCCAGGTGGCGGGATGGCTCTTCTTCTCCATCGCGGCGTTTTCGGCCGGCATGCCGAAGGCGTCCCAGCCCATGGGGTGGAGCACGGCGAAGCCCTTGGCGCGGCGATAGCGCGCCACCACATCGCCCATCGCGTAGTTGCGCACATGGCCCATATGAATGCGCCCCGAGGGATAAGGGAACATCTCGAGCACGTAGTATTTCGGGCGCGGATCGTCGGTGCGGGTCGCGAAGGTTTTCGCCTCGTCCCAGCTTTTCTGCCAGCGGGGTTCGGCTTCGCGGAAATTGTAGCGGCTCGGGCGCATGGATCAGGCTTAAGGCTCTGGAAGGGCGCGATTTCGCGCGGGAAACACGCGCGCTATGGACAATATTCCCGCTTTGCGGTCAACGGAGATTCCCTGCGGGAACCTCTCAATTTTCGGAGCATCGGCCATGGATGACGCGCATCAGGATGTGATCGAGGCGCTGGCCCGCGTGAAGGCCGAGATCGCGCGCGCGGAAAAGGACCATGGGCGCAAGGCCGGCAGCGTCACGCTTGTGGCCGTTTCGAAGACCATGCCGGCGACACGCATCCGCTCTGCGCTTGTCGCGGGGCAGCGTGTCTTCGGCGAGAACCGCGTGCAGGAGGGCCAGGAGAAATGGCCCGGATTGCGCGCGGAGTTTCCCGGCATCGAGCTTCACCTCATCGGCCCGCTGCAAACGAACAAGGTCAAGGAGGCCGTGGCCCTGTTCGATGTGATCGAGACACTCGATCGCGAGAAGCTTGCGAAGGAAATCGCGAAGGAAATTGCGCGCGCCGGCCGCGCGCCGAAGCTCTATGTGCAGGTGAATACGGGTGCCGAGCCGCAGAAGGCGGGTATCCTGCCGGGTGAGACCGATGATTTCATCCGCCTTTGCCGGGAATCCCACGGCCTCATCGTTTCGGGGCTGATGTGCATTCCCCCGGCGGAGGAGCCGCCCTCGCCGCATTTCGCGCTGCTGGGCGAAATTGCAAGGCGCAACGGCATCGCCGTGCTCTCCATGGGCATGAGCGCGGATTATGACCCTGCGATCCAGCTCGGCGCGACCCATGTGCGGGTCGGCAGTGCGATTTTCGGCGCGCGGCACTGACGCCTTTCTCCTGTTTTTCGCATTTTCTCGCGGCCAACCGGCATCCACCTGGTCGGAAAATGCTCTAGCCCATCACGATCCGTGTTCTTGGCGAGAGCCTCGACATCACGAAATCGATGCGGTTCCGGAATATGCCAATGCAGCCGGCGGTCGGCCCGCCTTCATCGCGCGCGAGGTGCAGGAAGATGGCGCTGCCCTTGCCCTGGCGGCGCGGGCAACGGTTCCAGTCGAGTTCAAGCACAACATCGTAGAGGGCGTCCTTGCGCATCATGTCCTCGTGGCTCGCGGCATAGGGCTTCTTCACGAGGCGGTTGTAATTGCGGTCGCCGGGCACCTCGCACCAGCCATCGCCGGGCCGGATGGGCCGCAGCGCCATGCATGTCATCGGCGGCAGGCGCCTGTCGCGCCGCCAGAAGCCGCGCACGGCCCGGAGGCTCGCGCGCGGCGAGGCGCCATCGCCTTCCACCTTGCGATGGGTAACTCCGGACCGACCGATCCGGCACCGCAGCGTCACCGGCCCGAGGGTAATGCGGGCCACATGGCGCGGCCCGCCGGGCACGGCGCGGATGGTAATCCGGGAAAGCGGGCGCAGCATCGTCTTGAAAACTCCGCAAAAGTCGGACAAGAACGTTGAATTCCACCTAAGATCGCGCGCGAACTCTTCCCCAAACCGCAAACGCTTGCAATCCTGCGTGCGGGAATCGGGCCAAACCTTGCCCGACGCGACGAGTTTCCGGCTGAAAGCAGGTTACGCATGAGTGCTGTTCGCAAAATTCTGGTCTGCGACGACGACAACGATCTTCGCACGACACTGGTGGAACAGCTGCGTCTCTACGATGAGTTTCAGGTGAAGGATGTCGACAGCGCCACGGCTGCCGTGCAGCAGACCAGGTCCGACCATTTCGATCTGGTGATCATGGATGTCGGCCTGCCGGATATCGATGGCCGCGAAGCCGTGAAGATCATGCGCAAGAACGGCTTCAAGAGCCCGATCCTCATGCTCACGGGTCATGAGGGCGAGGCCGACACCATTCTCGGGCTCGAGGCGGGCGCGAATGACTACGTGACGAAGCCCTTCCGTTTTGCCGTGCTGCTCGCGCGCATCCGCGCCCATCTGCGCCAGCATGAATCGAGCGACGACGCGATCTTCCAGATCGGCCCCTACACCTTCCGGCCGGGCCAGAAGCTGCTGGTCACGGACAAGGGCTCGAAGATCCGCCTCACCGAGAAGGAAACGGCGATCATCCGCTTCCTCTATCGCGCGGGGCAGCGCGTCATTCCGCGGGATGTGCTGCTGCAGGAGGTTTGGGGCTACAATTCCAACGTCACCACGCATACGCTGGAAACGCATATTTACCGTCTGCGTCAGAAGATCGAGCCCGATCCCGGGCGCGCGCGGCTTCTCGTGACGGAGAGCGGCGGCTATAAGCTCGTGCCCTGAGGAAAAGGCGCGATGCGGCTCGATGACGTCATCTTCTTTCTGAAAGCCCTGCCGCTCTTCCGGGAGGTCGAGCTGGAGGCCTTGCGCCTGCTTGCCTTCTCGGCCCCGCGCCGGCCCTTGCGCGCCGGTGACATCCTCTTCCGCAAGGGCGATCTCTCGGATGGCGGCTTTCTCGTGCTCGAAGGCGAAATCGTTCTGGATACTTTGGATAGTGGCGCGCCCTCCCCGCATGTCTTCCGGGCGGGGGCGCTCATCGGCCAGGCCGCGCTCTTCGCGCCGGTCGATCGGCCGGCCACCGCTCTCGCGCGCGAGCCGACGCAATTGCTGGTCTTCACCCGCGATCTGATCGAGCGTGTGCTCGATGCGCATCCGCACAGCGCCCTTGCCGTCCGCGATGCCATGGCCGAAGAAGCCCGGCAATTGTCGAATGCTCTGGCAAAGCTGGTGATCTGAGGGGAACCATCAGTCGCGCGCGAAGGTCAGCGTGATGGGAACATGGTCGGATGGGCGCTCCCAGCCGCGCGTTTCCTTTCGGATCGCGCCCGAAATGATCTGGTCTTTCAGCCCGCGCCCCAGCCAGATATGGTCAAGGCGCCGCCCCTTATTCGCGGCCGCCCAATCCGGCGCGCGGTAGCTCCACCATGAATAGAGTTTTTCCGGCTCGGGCGTGAGCGCGCGGAAGGCGTCGCACCATTCACCCTCGGCGATCGTGGCCATCATGGCCTCGGTCTCGACCGGGGTGTGGCTCACGACATCCAGAAGCTGCCTGTGGCTCCAGACATCATGCTCGAGCGGCGCGATGTTAAGATCGCCGACGAGCACCGAACGAGGGGCCGCCTTGCGCAGGCTTTCGGAGAATTGCCGCACTTCCTCCATGAAGGCGAGCTTGTGCGCGAATTTCGGATTGGCTTCGGGGTCGGCGACATCGCCGCCCGCCGGCACGTAGAAATTGTGGATCTGGATGGCGGATGCGCCTTCGCCAATCTCCACCGCGATATGCCGGGCATCGGGCTTCGCGCACATCTCGCGCGCGGCGAGCGGGCGGATGGGCTCGCGCGAGAGGATCGCCACGCCGTTATAGCCCTTCATGCCGATGAAGGCTTGATGCGCGTAGCCGGCCTTTGCGAAGGCGCTCGTGGGGAAGACCGGGTCGGGACATTTCGTTTCCTGGAGGCAAAGCACATCCGGCTGGTCCTCCGCCAGGAAGCGCAGAACCTGATCGATTCGCAAGCGAACCGAATTGATGTTCCAGCTGGTGATGCTGAGCGCTTTCGCCATGAGCCGTCCCCTCCCGCGCGCTCTCCTTAGAGCATGATGTGTTCAGACGGAAGCACATCATGCTCTTATCTTATTATTATCGCATGCTTTTTTGTGAAAAACCTGATTCCACTTTTTCACAGCATGCTCTAGCGGAGGTCATGCTGGAAATCGATGGCGGAGGGGTCGTCTTCAGTTCGGATTGATGACGTTCTGCTCGTCGATCACGAAGAGCGAGCGATCCGGATTGGCGTTGGTGTCGAGGTTCGAGAGCATGACGCGCGTATCGAACCCTTGGGGGTCTGTCACGGTCCATTCCCTGAGCGCATAGGTCTGCCCGTCGAAAACGACGCGGATCTTCGAGGTGCCGCCGATGGTGGACCTGTCCTCGAGGAAGAGCTGCACCTCGTCGCCGGCGCGCTTCAGGTCCTTCACGGCGGAATCCCTGGCGACGTCGATCTTCTGCGCGAGCAGGAATTTCAGCGGCGTCTGCCCGATGAAATAGACATCCTGCGTTCGAAGCTTGCGATCGCGGATCGCGACCGAGCGGCCATCCGCGACGATCTCGAGCTGCGCGGGTGGGTGATAATCGAAGCGCATGCGGCCGGGGCGCAGCAGGTAGAGCACGCCGCCATAATTGCGGCCATCCGGCGCGATCTGCACGAAATCCGCCTGGAAGCCCTTGAGGCCGTTGAAATAGGCGTTGATGCGATCAAGGCTCGGCGGCGGAAGTTCCGGCGGCTTCGGCGCGTTGGCTGGCGCGGCCGCGGGGCGGGAGGGCGGCGGGGGGTCTGCCCGGAACTGGCTGTTCGGCGGCGGCGTGCGCACCGGAGGCGTCGGCAGGGCCGACTGGGCCATTGCGCCGGCGATTCCGGCCAGCATCAAGCCCCCCGCGAGGGCGGAGCGGAGACTTGCGCGCAAAGAAGCCGATGCAGTCATGGAATTCCGGATCACTTGGTTATCTGCTTCCTATCGGGGCCATGTGGCGGAAGAACGGCGGCGAAATCAATCCGTTCCGTTCTCTGCGCCGCGCAGCAGGATCTCGCGCTTGCCCGCATGGTTCGCCGGCCCGACGATTCCTTCACGCTCCATACGCTCGATGAGGGAAGCCGCGCGGTTATAGCCGATCTGCAGCCGCCGCTGGATATAACTGGTGGAGGCCTTCCTGTCTCGCAAGACCACGGCGATCGCCTGATCATAGAGAGCCGCGCTTTCCTCGCCGAAATTACCATGATCGAACACGGCAACATCCTCGCCGGCTTCCCCGCCTTCGGCTTCCGATTCGGCGGTGATGTCGTCGATATAGGCCGGGCGCCCCTGCGTCTTGAGGTGGCTGACGATCTTCTCGACCTCACCATCGGCCACGAAGGGGCCGTGCACGCGGGAAATTCGCCCGCCGCCCGCCATGTAGAGCATGTCGCCCTGGCCGAGGAGCTGTTCCGCGCCCTGCTCGCCGAGAATCGTGCGGCTGTCGATCTTGGACGTCACCTGGAAGGAGATGCGGGTGGGGAAGTTCGCCTTGATGGTGCCGGTGATGACATCGACCGACGGGCGCTGTGTGGCCATCACCAGATGAATGCCCGCCGCGCGGGCCATCTGCGCGAGGCGCTGCACCGCACCTTCGATTTCCTTGCCGGCGACGAGCATCAGATCCGCCATCTCGTCGACGATCACGACGATATAGGGCAGCGGCTCCAGCGCCATCATCTCTTCGTCATATTCCGCTTCGCCCGTCTCGGGGTCGTAACCGGTCTGGATGGTGCGGGTGATGACCTCACCCTTCTCCGTCGCCTCGGCGATCCGCGCATTGAAGCCGTCGATGTTGCGCACGCCCACCTTCGACATCTTCCTGTAACGGTCTTCCATTTCGCGCACGGCCCATTTGAGCGCGACGACGGCCTTTTTCGGGTCGGTCACGACCGGCGTGAGCAGATGCGGAATGCCTTCGTAGATCGAGAGTTCGAGCATCTTCGGGTCGATCATGATCAGGCGGCACTCCTCCGGCCTCAGCCGGTAGAGCAGCGAGCAGATCATGGTGTTGATCGCGACCGATTTGCCCGAGCCGGTGGTGCCGGCCACGAGCAGATGCGGCATGCGCGCGAGATCGACGATGACCGGCTCGCCGCCGATGGTCTTGCCGAGGCAGAGCGAGAGTTTCAGCTTCGATTTCTCGAAATCCTCGCAGGCGAGAAGCTCGCGCAGATACACGGTCTCGCGCTTGGCATTCGGCAATTCGATGCCGATGGCGTTGCGGCCGGGGATGACCGCGACGCGCGCGGCCACCGCGCTCATGGAGCGGGCGATATCTTCGGCGAGGCCGATCACGCGACTGGATTTCGTGCCCGGCGCGGGCTCGAGCTCGTAGAGCGTCACGACCGGGCCGGGGCGGACATTGATGATCTCGCCGCGCACGCCGAAATCCTCGAGCACGCTTTCGAGCAGGCGCGCATTCTGCTCGAGCGCATCGGTGGAGATCTGCTGCACCGTGCCGCGCTTCGGCTCCGCCAGCAGCGAGAGCGGCGGGAACTGGAATTCCTCGTGGTCGAAGATCGAGATCTGGTTCTCGCGACGCTCGCGCTTGCCGGCCTTCAGCGCACCCACGGGCGGGGTGACGCGGGGCGCGACGGGCTCTCGAATGAGATCCTCGTCGTCTTCCTCCATCGGCAGGGGCTGGGGGTCGAGCGGCGCAGGCTCCGGCCGCAGCACCTCGGCACGCGGCGCAGGCGCGCGCTGTTCCGGTTCCATCATGTGCGGCGGCAGGGGCTGGCCTGCCGGACGAGGCGCGCCGGCCGGCACGAAAATCGGCTCGCGGCGCAGGCGGTTCGTATCCTCCTCGCGCCGGCGGTTCGCGAGGAAATCGCGCAGGCGCGTCTTGAGGCCGGGGCGGCCGGCCCGGTCGGGCATGAGACGGGCGATGAAGCCCTTCAGCGTGTAGCCGAAATGCAGGATCGCGCCGAGCATGAGGATCGAGAAGGAGGGCTCCTCGTCGCGCTCGTCCTCCTCGTCGTCGCGCTCGGCCTCCTCGCGATTCCATAGGCCACGGAACAGCGCATGGAAGGCAAGGGCCAAGGCCATGCCGGCGACGATCACCACGAGGATGCGCACCGGGCCATGCACCGTCAGGCCGAGAATGCCGACCATCTGCAGGAGGCCGTCCCCCATCGCGCCGCCGAGTCCCGTGGGCAGCGGCCAGCGTTCGGTCGCGGGAAGGGCGGAGGCTAGGCAGGCCGCGGAGAACACGCCGATCATCGCCACGGCGAGCCGCCATTTCCAACCGCTCGCGGAGTCCGCCACCAGAAGCCGCAGGCCCATCGAACCGAGGGCGATGGCCAGTGCGATGCTGCCAAGGCCGATCAGTTGCATCGAGAGATCGGCGATCACCGCTCCGGGATAGCCGAGGAGGTTCGAGACCTTGCCGCTGCCCGTCGTGGAGAGGCTGGGATCGCCGGCGGACCATGTCGCGAGCGCCAGGGCATGCGCGATCGCAAGAACGATCAGGGCAAGGCCCAGCCCGTCGCGCAAGCGCCGCGCGAAGCCCTCGCGGATCTGGTCAGGCAGCCTGGCGAAATTCGATTGAGTGAGGCGCGTCGTCCGCATCGAGAAGCCATCCCGGTTTGCGCGGTTCGAGCCAGCAGGAGAGCCGGCTCGCCGATCTCCGGTTATCGAGCAATCGGGTTAAGGCTCTGTTTGCAAAAGCGTGGAGGACCAAGATGAAAAGTGGAGGACCGAGATGAAAAAAGGGCGGACCGTTGAAGGTCCGCCCTCAGTCTTGGCGGGGCGGGCGGAGGAAGGCGCCGGCCCCGGCCCTGAACTGGATCTCAGAGGTTGTAGGCGCGCTCCCCATGCTCGGCGATATCGAGGCCTTCGCGCTCCTGATCCTGCGGGACGCGCAGGCCGATCACGACATCCACGACCTTGAAGAGAATCGCGGAGAGAATGCCGGAATAGAGCAGCGTGAACACCACCGCCTTGATCTGGGCCCAGACGGCGGTGCCCATGTCATAGGCGCCGACCGCGAGCTCGCCCGGCTTGGACGTGTAATCGGGGATGCCGACGCCGCCGAGCGCGGTGTTCACGAGGAGCCCCGTGCCGATGGCGCCCACGATGCCGCCGACGCAGTGCACGCCGAACACATCGAGGCTGTCGTCATAGCCCAGCGCGTTCTTCAGCGTGGTGCAGGCGAAGTAGCAGACCACACCCGATACGAGGCCGAGGATGATGGCGCCCATCGGGCCGGCAAAGCCCGAAGCCGGGGTGACGGCAACGAGGCCGGCCACCACGCCCGAGGCCAGACCCAGGAGCGAGGGCTTGCCCTTGCCCACCCACTCGATGACGAGCCAGGCGAAGCCGGCCGCCGCAGTGGCGACGAAGGTATTGACGAGCGCGATCACGGCACCGGCCGAAGCCTCGAGGTTCGAGCCGGCATTGAAGCCGAACCAGCCCACCCAGAGGAGCGCCGCGCCGATCATGGTCATCGGCAGCGAGTGTGGCGCCATCAGTTCCTTGCCGTAGCCGATGCGCTTGCCGATCATGATGCAGCCCACGAGGCCGGCGATCCCGGCATTGATATGCACCACCGTGCCGCCCGCGAAGTCCAGCGCGCCCCACTTGAAGAGCATGCCGGCATCGGCCGTCACTTCATCGAGTTTTGCCTGCGCGGCGGTCTTGGCGGCGGCGTCGGTCGCGGAAGCCACGGCCTTCGCGGCATTGCCCAGGGCATCCGGGCCGGCCCAGTACCAGACCATATGCGCCATCGGGAAATAGACGATCGTGACCCAGAGCGCGGTGAAGGCGAGCAGCGCCGAGAATTTCATGCGCTCGGCGAAGGCGCCGACGATCAGCGCCGGCGTGATGCAGGCGAAGGTCATCTGGAAGGCGACATAGACGAGTTCGGGGATGACGACGCCATTGGAAAAGGTCGCGACCGTCGATTCCGGCGTGACGCCCTTCAGGAAGATCTTGTCGAAGCCGCCGACGAAATCGTTGAGGCTGCCGCCCGCCGTGAAGGCGAGCGAGTACCCGTAGGTCACCCAGATCAGCGAGACGAGGCAGACCGTGGCGAGAACCTGCGTGAGCACCGAGAGCATGTTCTTCGAGCGGACGAGGCCGCCATAGAACAGCGCGAGGCCCGGAATGGTCATCAGCAGCACGAGAATGGTCGAGACCATCATCCAGACGGTATCGGCCTTGTTGGGCGTCGGCGCAGCCCCGGCGAGGGCCGGCATCACCGAGAGCGCGAGGAGGCTCATCGCTCCGGCCACGCCCGTCATTGAACGCTTGGACATCATTGGTGGCTCCAGATTGGTCGAGAAACGATCGAAGGAAGGGGAGGGATCAAAGCGCTTCGTTGTCGCGCTCGCCGGTGCGGATGCGCAGAGCGCGCTCGACCGGCTGGACGAAAATCTTGCCGTCACCGATCTGGCCGGTGCGCGCGGCCGAGGTGATCGCCTCGATCACCCTGTCCACGACAGCGGATTCGGTCGCGACTTCGAGCTTGATCTTCGGGAGGAAGCTCACGGCATATTCGGCGCCGCGATAGATTTCGGTGTGGCCCTTCTGGCGGCCGTAACCCTTGACTTCCGTAACGGTCATGCCGTGCACGCCCAGAGCAGTGAGGGCGTCACGCACCTCCTCGAGCTTGAACGGCTTGATGATGGCTGTGACGAGCTTCATGCCTCTCTCCAAACGGATTCATCCAACAAGAACTTCTCTGGCGCGCGAAGCCTGCAGGCCGCGGCTGAAGAGAGTTAAACAAGCCCTGTGCCAAATTGTCCGGCCCCCGGTCGCGCATGGCCGCAGGGGGCGGAATCCGGGCGCATTCCGGGCCGGAACGAAAGTGAATCGGACGCAGAACGGCGGGGAGTGGCGCAAAACCAAAGCAATCGCGCCCGTTCGCTCGCGGGGAGCGGCGATTTGCGCCAGCCTGGGCGGCAGATTGCCTAATTTTTCATCGCCCGATCGCGGTCCTGATCAGAAAACAGGCCAATTGCCCGGCAAGCCGATCATGGGGATCAGAATCGGGAAGGCTCCGGCTTGATCACCCGCACAAGGCCTTCCTGGATCGCGGAAGCGATCAGGCGGCCGTCTTTCGTGTAGATCAGCCCGCGCCCCAATCCGCGCGCATGGCCGGCCCAGGGGCTTTCCTGCGCGTAAAGAAGCCAGTCATCCGCCCGGAAATCCTCGTGGAACCACAGCGCATGGTCGAGGCTGGCGGGCATGATGTCAGGATCGGAGACGCTCTTGCCGTGGGCGACCGTCGCGCTGTCGAGCAGAGACATGTCCGAGGCATAGGCGAGCACGGCCGCGTGGGTCGCCGGATCATCCGGGAGGCGGCCGGTCGCGCGGAACCAGAGGTGATGCTCGCTTGCCTGCTTGCGCCGATCGAAGAAGCCGGAAGGATCCACCGGCCGCACCTCGATCGGGCGTTCGCGCCGCCAATAGGCCGCCCGGCCCGGCGGCAGGCTGTCGAGATAGAGCTTCTTCAGGTCTGCCTCGCTCGGCAGGTCATCCGGGCCCGGCACTTTCGGCATCGTCGCCTGATGATGCAGGCCGGGTTCATCGGCGTGGTAGGAGGCGGACATCGCGAAGATCGCCTCGCCCTTCTGGATCGCCACGACACGCCGCGTGGTGAAACTGCGTCCATCACGGATGCGCTCGACCTCGTAGATGATGGGAATGGACGGGTCGCCACCGAGCAGGAAATAGCAGTGCAGCGAATGCGGCCGGCGCCCCTCCACCGTTCGGTTCGCCGCGACCAAGGCCTGCGCGACCACCTGCCCGCCATAAACGCGCTTCCAGCCCACGAGCGGGGAACGCCCGCGGAAGAGGTTTACCTCGAGCCGTTCGAGATCGAGGATCGAAAGAAGCGTTTCGACGGGCGTCATGGAAAGTCCGGTCAGCGGAAGGAGAGGGTTTCTTGCGCTTCCCGCCTGTGCTGCGTCAAGTCGCCTGTCCCGACGGGTTGGCAGCGCCCGTCGCGCGCGCTACGTCAAACCGACAGGAGGCATGGCCATGTCCGAGCGAATCCTCATTGCAGGCGCAGGCCCGGCTGGTGCGGCAACGGCGCTGGCGATGTTGCGCGCCGGCCTCCCGGCTTCGGATATCGCTGTCCTTGATGCGATGACCAGCGTGGCAGAGACGATTCGCGAGCCGGATTCGCGCATTCTGGCGTTGAATGCCGGCTCCTGCCGCTTTCTGGAATCGCTCGGCGTCTGGCCAGCTCTCGCCGCCGCAGCGCATCCGATGCGCTCGATTGCCCTCTCCGATACCGCGCTCGAGGCCGATATCCGGCCCCTCAGCCTCGGTTTTGCGGCGGCGGAAGGCGAGCCGCTCGCGCATCTCGTGCCGCTCGGGCTTCTGCAGAAGGTTCTGCGCTCGGCTCTGGCCGAGGTCGGCGTGATCCTGCGGCCCGAGATCATCCGCTCCTTCCGCGAGGAGGGCGACAAACTGCTCGTCGAGACCAATCGCGGCCGGCAGCCGGTATCGCTGCTGGTTGGCGCGGATGGCGCCCGCTCGGCTGTGCGTCGCATCGCCGGCATTCCTTTGCATGGCTGGGCCTATGGGCAGGTGGCGCTGACGGGGATTGTCGAGCATTCGGGGCGGCATCACGGCGAGGCGATCCAGCATTTCCTTCCCGGCGGCCCTTTCGCGCTGCTGCCGCTCGAGGAAGGCCGCTCCTCCATGGTCTGGAGCGAGCGTGCCGAGGTCGCAAAGCGCATGCTCGCCTTGCCGCCGGAAGAGCTGCGCACACAGATCGATCGGCGCGCGGCGGGCTGGCGCGGCACCATCACCGAGATTGGCCGGATTTCGAGCCACCCGCTCTCGCTGGGTCTCGTGCGGCGATTCGTGGGTCCGCGCCTCGCTCTGGTGGCGGATGCGGCGCATGTCGTTCACCCTCTCGCGGGGCAGGGGCTCAATCTCGGTTTCGGGGATGCCGCGACACTGGCCGAAATCGTGATCGAGCATCTGCGCGTCGGGCTAGACCCCGGTGATCCGGACTTGCTGGAGCGCTATCAGGCGCGGCGGCGACCCGCTGCTGCGGCGATGGCCGCTGCGACCGAGGGGCTCAACCGGCTCTTTTCGAACGCCGTTGGCCCCTTGCGCGTGCTGCGCGATGCCGGGCTGAACCTCGTGAACCGCTCGGATCGGCTGAAGGACATGTTCCGTCAGGCTGCCGCCGGGCGTGGCGCGCATGAGCCGCGGCTCTTCCGCGGCGAGCCGATCTGATCTTGTGGCTTGGTCGCGTTTTTCTGACGCGAACCGGCTCCCGCTTCGCGTGAAAACGCCTCAGTCGAGGCGGCGCGCTTCCTCGGGAAGCATGATGGGGATGCCATCGCGAACGGGATAGGCGAGCTTCGCGGGTCGGCTCACGAGTTCCTGTCGCACGGCGTCATAATCGAGCGTGGCCTTGGTGACGGGGCAGACCAGCAGTTCCAGCAGCTTCGGATCAACGCTGCGCTCGGGGCCGGATTGGGTGTCGGTCATCTGGTCGCTCATGGCAAATCCCCTGCTTGCCGCGCTTCTTACTGCAGGCGCGGCTCTTCGTCACCATCCTTGCGGGCAAGATCCATCTCGGTGATGGCGATGAGCATCTCGGCGCGGTCCTTTAGCGTTTCCGCTTCCAGCAGCGCCTGTTTCTCGCGCACGCCATAGGGCGACATCATGGAAAGGCCGTTGACCAGCGCCTCGTTGCCGGCCTGCTCGATGGAGCCCCAGTCGATCGGCACCTTGTTCGCATCCGAGAACTTGCGGAGAGCCGCAAGCATGCCCTCGCGATCCACCTCGTTCTCGCCTGCGCCAGGGCTGCGATCCGCCGAATAGGGCGCGAAATCCACCTTTGCCTGCCGGAACGGCGTGATGACCGACAATTCCTCGACGATCCGGAACCGGCTGATGCCGGTGAGTTGAATAAGGTATCGCCCATCGCCGGTCTCCGCGAATTGCGTGATTCGCCCGGAGCAGCCCACCCGGTAGATCTGCGGCAGGCCGATGCGATCGGCCATGCCCGGATCGGGCTGGACCATGCCAATGAGGCGGCTGCCGGCGAGTGCGGAATCGACCATCGCGAGGTATCGCGGCTCGAAGATGTTCAGCGGCATCTGCCCGCGCGGCAGCAGCAGTGCCCCCGGCAGCGGGAAAAGCGGCAGCGTGTCCGGCAGCATGAGGCCCGAGGGGCTCGACGAACTGGGCATGCCGAAGCCTCCTCCGGGCAAATCAGGCGAACAGGGTGGCGGAGAGCCGGCGACGGCCGGCGACGGTCGCATCGTCCTGGTTGCCCCAGGCCTCGAAGAATTGCAGCAATTGCTTCCTTGCGCCGTCATCGTTCCAGGCGCGATCCTTCCTGATGATCGCGATCAGCGCTTCCACCGCTTCTTCCTTGCGTCCCCGCGCATTGAGCGCGAGCGCCAGATCGAAGCGGGCCTGATGATCCAGCGCATTGGCCTCGACCTGTTTCTGCAGCGTATGGAGATCGCCAAGGGCCTCCACCTGCTTTGCGAGGTCGAGCGCGGCGCGCGCGCCGGCAATGGCGGGGTGTTCGGCCTTCTCGGCGGCAACGCGGGCCAGCATCTGCTCGGCCTGCATCAGCGCGCCTCCGAGGATCTGCGCGCGGATCAACCCGCCCAGGGCATCCATGTTCTCGGGCTCCTCCGCGAGAATGGCTGCGAAGAGTTCCATCGCGCCCGCCGCGTCGCCGCTCTCGAGCAGAGCCTGCGCCTCGGCCAGCACAGCGGCGAGGTCAGGGCCGGCCGGGCCGACGAGCCGCTCGATGAAGCCCTTGATCTGGCTCTCCGGCAGGGCGCCCATGAAGCCGTCGATCGGCTGGCCGCGCTGGAAGGCGAAGACGGCGGGAATCGACTGCACGCCGAGCTGGCCCGCGATCTGCGGATGCTCGTCGATATTCATCTTGACGAGTTTCACCTTGCCCTTGTAGCTCGCCACCACTTTCTCGATCACGGGGGTCAGCTGCTTGCAGGGCCCGCACCATGGGGCCCAGAAATCGACCAGCACGGGCTGGTTCATCGATTCCGCCAGCACGTCCTGGCGGAAATCCTTGGTGGTCGTGTCCTTCACGAGGGCGGTGGCGTCGGTCATGGCTCGGAACCCTGTTCTTCCGGCCGCAGGCGGCCTTGCTGTGATATGTGGAATTCAAGCGGGAAGGTTGCAACCCGTCACGGGAGATTTCAGCCCCCGGCCTCGGGCTCAAGCACGCGATGGGGAAGCTCCATCGCTTGCACCGCATGGCCTGTCGCCGCGATATAGGCGAGCAATTCCTCGCGTTTCAGGGCCGTGGTGCGTGAATTGACGAGGGGATGCACATTGATGATCTCGTGCTCGAGAAGGCGTTTCTCGAGGATGAAGGTGACAAGGCCCGCCTTGTCATTCACAAGCGCAAGCGGCGTCACCGAGCCGGGCTCGACGCCGAGATACGCGCGCAGCAGTTCCGCGCTCGCAAAGGAGAGCCGCCCCCTGGTGCCCAGGAGCTTGCTTGTCGCGTTGAGGTCGACGGGGCTGTCTTCCTCGGCGGTGATGAGGAAGAGCCGGTCGGCCTTGTCCTTCGTGAAGAGGTTCTTGGTGTGCCCGCCGGGCAGGGTGCCGCGCAATTCTTGCGATTGAGCCACGGTGAAGACAGGCGGATGTTCCACCGTGCGGTGGGCGATGCCCAGCTTGGCGAGCAGGGCGTAGGCGGGGGCGGAAGGGTCGGCGCTCATGCGGATCGGTCCGGAAAGGGGAGTTGCGGCACGTTCTTTGCCCGCTTGGCCGCGGAAAGCCAAGCCCTGCCGGCCTCCCGGCACATGGCCACAAAATGCCTCTTGCCTTTTCGACGGCTCTTGTTCTAAACACCGGGCATCGGCGGTCACGTCGAATGGATGCGGGTGTAGCTCAGGGGTAGAGCACAACCTTGCCAAGGTTGGGGTCAAGGGTTCGAATCCCTTTACCCGCTCCAGTTTTCTCTTGTTTCACGAAAGAGTTGTGAATGGCCCCCTCGGGGCGGCCTTCCCTTTTCCCTTGCCGTCAGGTTTCCGGAGCCGTCAGGCACCCGCCAGGCACGGGAGGTTTTTCGTGTGGTTTTGATGCTCGAACGAGCGCCACGATCACCGAGCCGAGCGCCATCCTGCGGTAGCAAGGGCCGGCCCACGCCTCAGAGTGCCTCAAGCACCGGCCTCCAGCCGATATCTTCATGCCGATGCGATTGCGTGTTGAGATAGAAAAACCGCGCCGAGTGATAACCGCGGCAGCACCTGGCGGTCGCGCGGTGCAGATAGGGTTCCTGTGTCCAGCTCACCGCTCCAAGCCAGTTCCAGATCCGATTATGGGCGGAAGCAAGATCGACATCGGAAAGATCCCTTGTCCCATCTCGCGCCTTCGGTGGAGGAAGCCCTTCCACCGGCTCATCGCCGCCAATGAACCGGTCCCATTCATTTCGAGGTGAAGCGCCATCGAACCCGTCCTTGCCTGTCCGAAAATCCTGCCCGCCAGTCAGAAGCCGGCAGCGAAAGGCCTTGCCATCGATCGAGATCCTGCGGCCGGCCACATAGCCCGCCGCATCGAGATCATCCCAACTCACGCGCGCGAGAATCACCCGGTCGCTGATGAGAAGCCGACGCCCGTCATCGTCGATCTCATTCCAGAGAAGCTGATGGGCTGGCGAAGCCGGCGTATCGCCCAGCTGCCAGCGGGCGAAATCAGGCGCGGTTTCAAAATCAGCGATATCCCCCGGAACCACCGGGAATGGCGGCTTGAGGAGCGACAGATCAATCAGCCAAGGCCTTGAGGGGCGTGGAGATGCAAGATCGTCCTTGATGAGGCATCCAAGGGCGACCTGCCCGAGATAGCGAGCCATAATCTCTCCTGATCAAAACGAGGTTCCATTCTTATGGTGGCGGATCGTTGGCCTGGCTGCAAGGAGCTTGTAAAAATGGAAAAATCTATTTCTTTGGACGTCGACGTCATTGACATCTCCATGCAGGTCGATTCAATAATGAAACGCAATTTCATTTTGATGAAGTTCTGAATGCGCTCCAGGGAGACGAACATGGTCAAGCAGACTGAAATCAATCGGCGCGGCTTCCTCGCAGGCGCCTCTGCGGTGAGCGCATCGGTGATCGCCGGCCCGGCCTTTGCGCAGCAGGGCACAGTGACCTTCACCTCCTGGGGCGGCGCCTTCCAGGATGCGCTGCGCAGCTCAATGCTGACGCCGGCCGGGCAGGCGCTCGGCATGACCATCCGGGAAGATACAACCAACGGCATTCAGGATGTCCGCGCCCAGATCACGGCCCGGCGCGTCGTTTGGGATGTGACCGAGCAGGAACTTCCGACCGCGGAGACGCTGAAGCGCGAGAATGCGCTCGAGCCGCTCGACTACAGCGTCATCAACACGGATGGCATCCCCAAGGAGCTGGTGAACTCGCACTATGTCGGCTTCATCAACTTCACCAAGGTGATCGCATGGCAGGCATCGACCTACGGCGAGAACGGCCCGACGACATGGGCCGATTTCTGGGACGTGAAGAAGTTTCCCGGCAAGCGCTCGTTGCAGCAGCAGGTGAACTACGCCCTTGAAGCCGCGACCATGGCGCAAGGTGTCGCCTTTCCCGATGTCTACAAGGTGCTGGCCACCAAGGAGGGCATGGACAAGGCCTGGGCCAAGCTTGAGGAGATCGCTCCGCACATCACGGTCTGGTATCGGGGTGGTTCGCAATCGGCCCAATTGTTGCGCGACGGCGAGGTCGACATCATTCACATGGGCCATAACCGCGTCGAGAGCGTCATCGGCTCGGGCAAGAAGGTCAACTACAAGTTCGATGGCGGCACGATGGATATCGATGCGCTGATGGTGCCGCGCGGCGCGCCCAACAAGGCGAATGCCATGCGGTTGATCAACGAACTGCTGAAGCCCGAGCCGCAAGCGCGTCTGGCCAAGGCGATGCCGCTCGGGCCGGTGAACACGAATGCCTTCAAGACCGGCATCCTGACCGAGGCCGAGATGCTCAAGGTCAACACGCATCCCAGCAATATCGGCAAGCAGCTTCTGATCGATCCGAACTTCTATATCGGCCGCCTCGATGTCCTGACCGAGCGCTTCGAGCGCATCAAGCAGCGGCGCGGCTGATCCTGGTCATTGCTCCGGCTGTGTTTCTTGATCGCCACGTCCTTCGGCGTGCCTCCGGAAAGGGCGCATCTCATGGCTGTTGCTGCCACCTCGTCCCAGTCCTTGCCGATCACGGTCAGCAACCTCGTCAAGTCCTATGGCGATCTGCGCGTCCTCGACGATGTTTCGATCGCCATCCGCCCTGGCGAATTCATGACATTGCTGGGTCCATCCGGTTCGGGAAAGACGACACTGCTGATGGCGCTTGCCGGCTTCGTCAGCCCCGAAAGCGGTTCGATCCGCTTCGGTGAGCAGGAAATGATCACCACCTCGCCGCATAAGCGCGGGGTGGGCTTGGTGTTCCAGAGCTATGCGCTGTTTCCGTTCATGAGCGTGGCCGAGAACGTTGCCTATCCGCTGAAGATCAGGGGTATATCACCGGCCGATCAGAAGCGTCGCGCCGAAGCCGCGCTCGAGATGGTCAAGCTCGGCGGCTATGGTGGGAGGCGGATCAACCAGCTCTCTGGCGGGCAGAAACAGCGCGTGGCTCTCGCCCGCGCCATGGTGTTCGAGCCGCGCATCATCCTGATGGATGAGCCCTTGTCGGCGCTCGACAAGAAACTGCGCGAGCATATGCAGATCGAGCTGAAGCAGCTTCATCAGAAACTCGATGCCACGATCGTCTATGTCACGCATGACCAGCGCGAGGCGCTGACGATGTCGGATCGCATCGCGGTAATCAACAAGGGCCGTATCGCCCAGCTCGACGACCCCAAGGCGCTCTATCGCCGCCCGAACTCGCTGTTTGTTGCGGATTTCATCGGCGAAACGGTGCTTTTGCCCGTCCAGCGGGATGGGGATGGCGTCAGCCTGCAGGGCCGCAGGCTGAAGCTCGCCACGCCAACTCCAACAGGGTCTGGGCCGCTGCAACTGGTCATCCGGCCGGAACTGCTCCAGCTCGACGGCGGCGACGACGACCAGACAAACACGATCGCAGGCGTGGTCCGGCAGACAATCTACCAGGGAGACTCGGTCTTGCTGATCATCGATGCCGGCGAGGGTCGCGAGGTCTCTGTGCGCATTGCCACAAACCGCGCCGGGCAGGCCAGCCTCCCGGACAGCGGCAGCCAGATTGCCCTCGGGCTGCACCGCGATGACACCGTCGTGCTGGCGGAGCAGTCGTCATGAGTGCTGCTAGCTTAATGAATGCCGACGATCTGGCAGGCGGGCAACGGCGCGAGCGGGCGCAGTTCATCGGGCTCAGCCTGCCCGCGACCCTGCTCATCCTGATCATCGTGTTCCTGCCGCTGTTCTGGCTCGGCTCGCTGTCCTTCCTCGACCGCGGCGGCGCGGTTTCGCTGGAGAACTACCAGCGACTGACCGGAGATCTCTACATCGACGCGTTCATCGTGACGTTCCAGATCAGCGCTGCGGTCACGATCCTCTGCGTGCTGCTCGGTTATCCTCTGGCTTATTGGTTAAGCCGGAAACCCCAGTGGACAGCCAATCTGCTGCTGATCTGCGTGCTGCTGCCGTTCTGGACCGCGGTGCTCGTGCGCACCTATGCCTGGCTGGTGCTGCTTCAGCGCAATGGCCTGATCAACAACACGCTTTTGTCGATCGGGCTGATCGACACTCCCCTCCAGCTCGCCCATAATCTGACGGCCAGCATCATCGGCATGGTGCATATCATGCTGCCCTTCCTCGTCCTGCCCCTCTATGCATCGATGAAATCAATCGATGGCGATCTGGTGCGCGCGGCGGTCGGGCTTGGTTCGAGCCCGACGGAAGCCTTCTGGCGCATCTTCGTGCCGATGTCTCTGCCGGGCCTTTTTGCTGGCGTGGTGCTGGTCTTCATCCTGTCGCTCGGCTTCTACGTGACACCGGCGCTGCTGGGCGGCGGGCGGGTGCAGATGCTCGCGCAGCGGATCGAATCCACCATCACCATCTTCTCGAACTGGGGGGCAGCCAGCGCGCTGGGCGTCGTGCTTCTGCTTATGGCGCTCGCGCTGGTGGCGATCCTCCACCGGGTCTTCGGGCTCGACAAGCTGTTTGTGAGGTAAGCGCCATGGCGGCTCAAGACATGCCCGGTGCCTCACCCTGGACGCAGCGCTTGCTCGCCATCTACGGCGCGCTGGTCCTGTTCTTTCTGATGCTGCCGACCGTCATCGTGATCCCGATGTCGTTCTCGGATTCGCAGTATCTGGAGTTTCCCCCGACAAGCTGGTCCTTGCGCTGGTACCGCGAGTATTTCGGCTCATCGGCCTGGATGAGCGCCACCTGGACGTCGCTTCTGGTCGCAGTCCTGACGACCGTGCTGGCCGCGCCGCTAGGCACGTTGGCCGCCTATGGCATGCATTGCACCTCTGATAAGGTCCGGAACGCCCTGCAGTTGCTCGTTCTGATGCCGGTGGTCGTGCCGTCGATCCTGATCGCCGTCGGCGTGTTTCATCTCTATGCGATGGTCGACCTGAACTACTCGATCACGGGCCTCGTTCTCGCCCATACCGCGCTTGCCGTGCCCTTCGTGATCATCACGGTACTGTCGAGCCTCAACAACTACGACATGACGCAGGAGATGGCCGCGCGGAGCATGGGCTCATCGCGGCCGCGCGCCTTCCTCGATATCACGCTGCCGCAGATCAAGTTCTCGGTCCTCACCGGGGCTTTCCTCGCTTTCATCACCTCGCTCGATGAGGTGGTGGTGGCCAAGTTCATCTCGGGCGGGGAGAATGCGACGATCACGCGGCGCATGTTCAACGCCTTGCGGGACCAGATCGACCCGACGATTGCGGCCATCTCCACCTGCCTGATCGTCATTTCGGTGCTGGCACTGGCCGCGGTGCAGATCTTTGGCACCCGCGGCAAGGGGAGCGCCTGACATGGTGGCCCGGCTCATCCATCGACACGCGATTTCCGACCGAGTTTTCCCGGGCTCGCATCCAGGATGCCTCGATGATATCGGCGTCGGCGATATTGTCCTGTTCGGGGCTGACATCGATGCGGCCCGTGCCATCCGCGATGCGGCCCACGGCCTCGGCGAAACGTCACAGCCTGCCATCCGTCGGCTCGATCTCGGTGACATGGATGATCCGGAAAGCCATTTGCCGGACTTTCTCGCCATCGTTGCCGGGCGCGGTGCCCGCTCCGTCATGCTCGGCGGCAATGCCGAGCTGGGCACGGCGCTGGCGAAGGGGTTTGCAGGCTCATCCGGCGCCTTGGCGCCGGCCGTTGTCCTGATGTCGCCGCAGCTGCACATTTCTCCGCCGCGGCAACCTGGCACCCCGGCCCTGGCCATCGGCACTACGCGCCTGGTCGGCAGGCAGGAACATGATGCGTGGCGGAGTGCCGGCGGAGCGATTCTGCCAGCGGCGACCTTCGACATCACGAAGCTGGAAGAGGCGCTGACCATTTTCGGTGCGAAGGCGCGCGAGGCGCTTCTCGTCGTCGATCTGAGCGTCGTCGATACGGGCTATGCCGCCGGAGCCACCCTTCGCAATGTCGGGGGGTTGAGCCCGATCGTCACACTCGAAGCGGTAGCGCGTATTCGCTCCCGTTTTGAAATCCGCGGCCTTTGCTTGCTCAATCTGATGCCCGAGCGTGACCCGCGCGGCCATTCCGAGCGAATCGCCGCCATGATCATCCAGAGCGTCCTGGCGGGCCATGCCGCGAGGCACGCAGCATGATGGCTGCCGAAATGCCCGACCCTGCCCGGAAGCCCGCTCTTGCGCAGATCGCCTCGCTGCTCGGCGCACCCATTGCCGAACTGGAGGCCGTGCGGCCAGGTGATATCTGCCTTGTCGGGCTGTTCGAGGACCACGCCGACGGTCTGCATTTTGGCGCGCGTTTCGCCGCCCGGCAGATCCGCTATGCCAGCCAGGCCGAACGTGCGACGCCTTCGGCTGGCATCGCGCCGGGAATTCTCGATCTTGGCGACTTCAATGTGTTTCCCCTCGAGCGGGAGCGCAACCGTGCCGCCCTCATCCGCCAGATCGCCGCGCTTGTCGAACGGGGCGCGGTGCCTGTGATTGTTGGCGGAGCCTTTGCGATGGGGCCGATCCTGCAACAGGTGCTGTGCCGGAAAGAGCCTGGGGATGTGCGGCATATCCGTTTGCCGGCAGCCAATGAGCCGACGATGCCTTCGGATGGAACGCATCGGATGGCCGTGACGATCGACATGGCCGCCTGGCAACAAGGAGCGCCCGCCGGAGAGCGACCCCTGGCAAAACTCCGTTGCGCGATCGAAGGATTGCCGCCGCAGCGAATCGGTGCGGCCCACCTCACCGGCCTTGCGCCAGAGCTTGACCTTTGCGGACGCCACGAGAGCAGCCTCGGCCGACTTGTTCTGGAATTTCTGGTCGCGCATCTGCGCAAGGCGAGGGCGTGATGTCACTGCGCATCGAACCGCTTCCGCGTATGGCCGGACACCTGCCCTTCATGCGCGGCCGGCTGGTGCGGATCGATGATCTGGTGCCCGGCATGGTTGCCGCCTTCGGCGTTCGCGCCGGGCGCGATGCACGAACTGACCTTGCCGCACTCGCGATGCGTGAAACCTCGGCCTATTTCGGCTCCCATTTCAATGCCAACATGAAATCCGCCATGGATATCGACCAGCGGCAGCCGCTGCGCAGCGCTGCGATGGCTGGCGCGATGGTCGACCTCGGCGATATCGAGGTTGATATGGCCGCATTCGGCCTTGATATCGCAATCCGACAGATAGTGGCGCGGATCTGCCGGCGTGGCGCGATCCCGATCATGCTTGGCGGCGATCAGGCCGATGGGGTTTCTGCCTCTGCCGGTCTCGGCGAGGCACATGCCGAATCGCCTGAAAGCCCGGCGCTTGTTCTGATCTGTGCCGCGCCGCGCGCGGGGCCGGCCGGCACCGCCGATGGTTTCTGCACGCTTTCGCAGCCGCTGCGTGAAAACAACCGGCATGCCGGCCTGGCACTGACATTCCAGGATTTGCGCAAATCCTTCGAGTGCGCGGTCGGGATGATGCTGGATCACTTCGGCACGAAGCCGGTTCACGTGGCGCTGGATGCCTCGGCGATTGCCAGCCATTGGCATGCCACCCATGCGGATGCCGGTTTCGACGGATTGAGCCTCTCGGAATGCCGGGCCTTGTTCCGGCGCCTGGGCCGGGCAAACATTGCCAGCCTCTCGATAACCGGGCTGGACCCGACCATCAACGGGCTCTCTCTGGTCAAGACCGGCCAGCGCCTGCTCCTCACCGCCATTCTCGATCTGATTTACGCGCGGCTCGATGTGCTTGGCCCGCGCCTGGAACCCGGACCATGACTACGCCAATCGGCTTTTCTTCACCCGTTCGGCATTTCTTTGCCGGTGAACCCGCCGGGATCGCGGCCCTCCGGCCGGGCGATACCGCCTTCATCGGCATGCCTTCGGATGCCACCCATACAAGCCGTATCGGCGCGCGGTTTGGTCCAAGGGCTCTCCGCCATGAAACCAGCCAACTCATGGCGGCGCTGCGGCGAGAGGGGCAAGGTCAGCTTTTCGATCTGGCGACCGGGCAAATCTGCCGGCTCACCCCTTGCCGAAAACTGGTCGATCTCGGCGATGCCGCCATTGATCCGCTGGATGTCGAGCAGATGATCCGGTCGATTGCCGGGTTGACAGGGGGCGCCATTCGTCAGGGCGCGTTGCCGGTCGCCATCGGGGGTGATCATTTCAACAGCTACCCCGCCTGCCTCGGCGTTTCGGAAGCGCTGATGGAATGCGAGCCTGATGCGCGCTTCGGCTACATCCAGATCGATGGCCATCTCGATTTCTGTGACCGGCTGGCGGCCTGGGGACCGTTCAATCACGCCACCAATGCCCGGCGCTGCTCGGAGCTTCCCAATCTTCGCCGCGAGAACATGGTCTGGATCGGCATTGCCGGGTGGGTCGACGGCAATGATGTTTCGGAAATCGAAGGCTTCGGAGGCCTGATTTTCTCCGCGGAAGACGTTCATCGGATCGGTGCGCGCGAGGTTGCGCGCCGCGCCGTCGCGCATGCGTTGCGCAACTGCGACCGCCTTTACCTGACGATGGATGTCGATGCGCTCGATTCCGGCTTCCTGCCGGGAACCGGTTCCATCGTGCATGGCGAGATCACCTGCCGCCAGTATCTCGACCTGCTCGAGGTCTTCGCGGAGGCGCCGCTATGCGGGATCGACATGGTCGAGGTGTCGCCGCCGCTGGATCCCTCCGGTCGGTCTGAAGCCATTGCGGCTCAGCT
Organism: Methylobacterium sp.; assembly: GCA_020252645.1. Taxonomy (GTDB): domain Bacteria; phylum Pseudomonadota; class Alphaproteobacteria; order Rhizobiales; family Beijerinckiaceae; genus Rhabdaerophilum. Next base: position 495,187 of record JADCCN010000002.1, read on the forward strand.
GCTGTTCGAGGTGCTGCGGCCGCGCCTGATAACGGCGGAAGGGGCGCAGGCATGAGGGTCTTTCCCAACCTGATCGGCGGCGAAGCTGCCGCGACCGAGGAGGTGATGGCCAACATCAACCCTTCGGACACGCGGGATATCATCGGCGAGTTCGCGGTTGGAACGCGCAGCGATGTGGAAACTGCCATTGCGGCGGCTGCCGCAGCCTTTCCGTTGTGGTCACGGACAAATGCCCTGACGCGCTTCGAGATCCTTGACCGGATCGGCTCCGAGATCTGCGCGCGCTCGGCCGAAATCGGCGACATGCTGGCCCGCGAGGAAGGCAAGACCTTGAGGGAGGCGACCGCCGAAGTGCTGCGCGCCGGGCAATTGTTCAAGTTCTTTGCCGCTGAAGCCTACCGGGCGAACAGCGAAGGCCTGCCCTCCGTGCGCGACCAGATTGGGTTGACGGTGTCGCGCGAGCCGATCGGCATCGTCGGCATCATCACGCCGTGGAACTTCCCGATTGCCATTCCCGCCTGGAAAATCGCGCCCGCTCTCGCCTATGGCAATACGATCGTGTTCAAGCCGGCCGAACTGGTCCCTGGCTCGGCCTGGCTGCTCGCTGACATCATCAACCGCTCCGGGCTTCCCAAAGGCGCATTCAACCTTGTGATGGGCCATGGCGCGGTGGTGGGCGATGCCATCGTGTCCTCTGCGAAGGTCGCGGGAGTTTCCTTCACGGGATCGACGCGCGTGGGCAAGGCCATCGGCCATGCGCTTTTCGAACGCGGCGCGCGCATGCAGCTCGAAATGGGTGGAAAGAACCCGCTCATCGTGCTGGATGACGCGCCGCTGGAACGGGCTGTCGATTCTGCGCTCCAGGGCGCGTTCTTCTCCACCGGCCAGCGCTGCACGGCCTCCTCCCGGCTGATCGTGACGCCGGGCATCCATGATGCCTTCGTGACGCGGCTCCGGGAGCGCATGGCCGAGCTTGTCATCGGTGATGCGCGAGATCCTCAAACGCAGATCGGGCCTGTGGTTTCGGAGGCCCAGCTTGCGATTGACCAGCACTATCTCGACATCGGTCGCCGCGAAGGCGCCCGCCTCGCGCAAGGCGGAGAACGGTTAAACCCCAAGGCGCCGGGCTACTATCTCAACCCGGCTCTTTTCACCGAGACCACCAACCGCATGACGATCAATCGCGACGAGATTTTCGGCCCGATCGCAGCTGTCATCCCGGCGCGGGATTATGAGGAGGCGCTGGTCATCGCCAATGATACCGAGGCGGGACTATCGAGCGGGATTGTCACCCGGGACTCGAAAATCATCCGCCACTTCCGGGAACATGCCGAAGCAGGCATGATCCAGGTCAACCTGCCGACCGCCGGCATGGATTTCCACGCGCCATTCACGGGCCGGAAACAGGCAGGCTATGGCCCCGCCGAGAAAGGCAGCCATGCAAGGGAATTCTTCACGGCGGTCAAGGTCACCCACGAGCAGTTTATCTGAACCCCGACCTGATTTCAGGGTCGATCCAACGAGCGGTGATGCCATGTCGAATGATTCACTTCTTCATTCCGAGAGCCGGTCGGATGACCGCATGGGGGTCGAGGCTGTCGAGCGCGCCTTGAGCCTGCTGGATGCGCTTGGTTCTGTGGAGGCTCCGCTGTCCCTCAAGGAGCTGGCGCTGAAGACCGGGCTTTCCAAGGCGACCATCCTGCGCCTGACCGTTTCGCTGGAGCGGTTCGGCTATGTCAGCCGCAGTCTTTCGGGGGCATACCAACTGGGGCCGACCCTTTGGCGTCTCGGCTCTGTTTTCCGCCAGAACCTCGAGCTGGAGCCGATCATCCGGCCCGCCATGCAGGCCCTTGTCTCGCTGACCCAGGAGAGCGCTTCGTTCTGGATTCCGCGCGGCGAGGAGCGGATGTGTCTTTTCCGGCAGAATTCGCCGCGCAGCGCCCGCTCCCATGTCGAGGAAGGCGAGAGTTCGCCCATCGGGAAAGGCTCCGGAGGCCATATTGTGGCCTATTATCTCGGCATGCCGACCCGTTTCTCGGAAGATATCCGCGCTGAAGGCGTTGTCGCGACCCTGGGCGATCGCGATCCGGATGTGGCGAGCGTCTCGGCGCCCGTGCTGGGGCCGAACCGCGAATTCGTCGGTGCCCTGACCCTGGCGGGCATTCTCAACCGCTTCGAGGCCCATGTTCCCGAATACAAGGTGATCGTGAAGCAAGCCGCAGCGTCGATCACGCGGCAACTGGGCGGCGAGCCTGAACTGGTCTCCCACCGCTCCGCGGAACGTCGCGAATGACCCTTCCTCTCAGCGGCGTTCGCGTTCTCGATCTCTCGAATGTGCTCGCGGGTCCGTTCTGCGGCTACAATCTCGCGCGGCTGGGTGCCGAGGTGATCAAGGTCGAGAATCCCGAGGGCGGCGATCTTGCCCGAAAGCTCGGGGCTGATCCCGACATGGCGAAACGCCTGATGGGCCTTTCCTTCGTGGCCGTGAATGCCGACAAGCAATCCATCACGCTCGACCTCAAGAAGGCGGATGCGAAGGAAGCCTTCCTGCGCCTTGTCGAGCAGAGCGACGTGGTGCTGGAGAATTTCCGGCCCAAGGTGATGGAGCGGCTGGGCCTCGGCTATGAGGTGCTTTCGGCCCGCAACCCGAAGATCATCTCCTGCGCGATCTCCGGGTTCGGGCAGGACGGCCCCTGGGCCGGGCGCCCGGCCTATGACCAGATCGTCCAGGGGCTTTCCGGGGCCATGAGCGTGACCGGCGATGCAGAAACAGCACCCTTGCGCACGGGTTTTCCGATTTCGGATACGATCGCGGGGATGACCGCAGCCTTTGCGATATCCGCCGCTCTGGTGGATCAGCGTGCGACAGGGCGCGGTCGCCGGATTGATGTCTCGCTGCTGGAATCCACGCTGGCCGCGATGGGCTGGGTGGTTTCCAACCAACTCAATGCCGGGATTGACCCGGAGCCCATGGGCAACGAGAACTTCACCGCCTCGCCCTCCGGCACCTTCCGCACGGCGACCGGCCCGCTCAACATCGCGGCCAACGAGCAGAAGCAATACGAGACGCTTTGCGACCTCGTCGGGCGGCCCGATCTCAAGACCGACCCGCGCTTCGCCGATCGGCAATCGCGCAAGCTTCACCGCGCGGCCTTGAAAGCGGAACTGGAAGCCGCACTCGCCGTGAAGGGCGCGGAGGAATGGGAAGCACTCTTCAACGCGCGAGGGGTGCCTGCCGGCCAGGTTCTCACGGTGCCGCAGGTTCTGCGCGAGGCGCAGATTATCGGGCGGCGCTTTGTCGAGGAGGTTGATGGCGAAACATCCGCCGGCGACCCGATGAGGGTCACGCGACCCGGGTTCCTGATCGATGGCGGCTACCCGAAACCGCAGCCGCCGCCCGTCCTGGGACAGGATACCGAGCGGTGGCTTCGGGCGCTGGGCTACGATGCCGAAGATATCAATCGCCTTTGCGCACCAACACCTCTATCCATCTGACAAATATGAAGGAATTTTCTCATGTTCAACGACATCGCCGCCCTGGAAGCGCTCGCGAAGACCTATCTGGATGGCCTGCATGAAGGCGATGCCGGCAAGCTGGGCTCGGTCTTCCTGCCCACCTCCGCGCTGACCCAGGTTGTCGAAGGCAAGGTCTCGATCACGCCTTGCGCAACCTGGCTGGAGCGCGTCGCATCCCGCCCGTCACCGAAGAGCCAGGGCCTCGAGCGCGACGATCATGTTCTCTCAATCGATGTGGTCGGGCCTGATCTGGCCCATCTCAAGATCAAATGTGCCATCCCGCCGCGATACTTCACCGACCTGCTGTCATGCCTGAAGGTGGAGGGGCAATGGCAGGTTGCGCAGAAGGTCTTCATGACCGAAACCCGGTGAGATCCTCGCCAAGAGCCCTGTCCAAGAGTCCTGCCCGACCTCTTTCGGGAGGAGGCCGCGCATGAATGGCGCGATGCGATCTGTGATCTCCCACCCCCTCCCCGCAGAAATCGCCTTTCGGGGCCATCCGATGCGGGATCGGATGGGTGCGGTGTCTTTTCCCGCCATATCCGCCTGATGCTGCGGCGCGACTTGCTGACGCCGGCAGGTGCTCTATCCGGCGATGACTGCCACCGGCAGCAGCTGCGCGAAATGCGCTGCTGCCGAACAACCTGTTGCAAATGCGGGCTTTTCGTCCTCACCGAACAGTGATGGTGATCCGGTCCGACATGACCGGCTTGTCATGCGGAATATGGGTCCAGTCGCCAAGAACGAGTTGCAGGGTATGGCGTCCCGCCGGGAGGGAAACGCGGGCCTCTGTTTGGCCCTTGCCAAAATGAACATGCCGTTCGTCGGCAGGAATTGGGGCCTTGAGGTCATCGCCCTTCAATTCGGCATTGATGAGCAGATGATGGTGCCCCGTATTTGCCGTGGCATCGCCCTGCAGCCCCGCCGGAGCGATCCCCATGCCCGAAAGTCCGAACTTAATGAGAACGGGCGAGGTGACTGTGTCGCCGTCCTTCAGATTCACGAAATAGACCTTGGCGTCGGCTGGCGATTTCGAGTCCTGCGCCATGCCGGGTGTCGCCGCGAACAGAACGATAGAGGTGATTGCAAAGAGCGCCCTGAATGTCATTGTTTTCTCCCGCGATTGGTGTGACAGAATGAAAAACACGCGACGCGGGGGATTTATTCGTGAATGGCCCAAAAGAATTTGGCCCGGATATCGCTCACGGATTGCCTGCCTTGCTCCCGCGCCTCTGGCGTTTGGGAATGTCACTGTCGGGCAAGAGGGATGTTGCCGATGATCTTGTGCAATCCACTTGTCGCCGCGCGATGGAGAGGGCCCACCAGTTCAAGCCCGGAACGCGTCTCGACAGTTGGGTTTTCACCATTCTCGTATCCATCTGGCGGAACGAACGCCGCTCTGCCCTTTTGCGAAAGGGCGAAACGTTGATCAGTGTTTCCGATGGGCTACAATGGATTTGTGAAAATGATCCTGAAACCGCCTTCTACCACAAGCAGGTTGTCATGGCTGTCGGCCAGCTGCCGGAGGCACAGCGCGAGACTGTGATGCTGGTTTATGTGGAAGGTTTCAGCTATGCCGAGGCCTCGGTTGTTCTTGATATCCCGATTGGAACGGTCATGAGCCGACTGGCGAAAGCGCGGGAAAGGCTTGCGGATTTCCTGGGAGAAGCCGGCAGCAAACGGAAAAAGGCGACGTCAGAATGATCAGTTTGGACCGCGCCCGCCCGATCTCGGATGAGATCCTTGTTGCATATCTGGATCATGAGCTGGCTGACAGCGATCGTGCCTATATCCATGCGGAATTGGAGCGTGACCCGATCCTTCGTGCGCGCCATGATTATCTTTCGAGGGCAAGCCTGCCGTTTGCCGAGGCGTTTTCCAGCGTGCTTTCTGCCGCGCCTTCGAACCTTGCAAGAAAGTTTCCACCGCTGCCGCCCGACTTTGCGAGCCGCAAACCCAAAGGCCTGCACCGCTTGATCGACCGGCGATCAATCGCTGCGGGACTTGCCGCCGCGATGGTTCTTGGCCCGCTTGGCGTGCTCGCAGGGCGCTTGACGCGACCTGACATGAACAATTGGCGCGAGGCTGTCGCGCAATACCATAAGCTTTACTCTGATCGAACGGTTGCCAGCATTGTGGCGGGTCGAGCCGATGGCAGTCAGGAACTTGCCGTGGTCGGAAACGAATTGGGCCTGGAACTGACATTGGCCTGGCTGGAAGGCATAGATGCGCACTACCGCAGGTCGCAAATTCTGACCGTGGATGGCGGACCTCTGGCGCAGATCGTGCTCGCGGGGGCAGATGAAAAGGTTCTCGCATATTGTATTCGCCCACTTCCGGGGCCCGATGCCGCGCCAATGTTTGAATCTCGTGCAGGGCTTGCCGTTGTGCACTGGACCATCGGCAATTTTGGTTTCATGATCGCCGGCAAGGCCAGTCCCGAAGCCGTTCATCATGCGGGGGAAATCCTGTACAGGAACGCCCGTCAGAAGATGTCGATCGCCCTGCATTCGTAGAGGACTTCCTCCCTCGATTGGAGGCAGGGAGGCCATGACGGGCAACGCGAACCTCATCGAGGCTTTCGCGGTTCTTCGGCTCAGGCGCCGGTGCTTTGGCTTAGAGCATGATGTGTTCAGACGGAAGCACATCATGCTCTTATCTTGTTATTATCGCATGCTTTTTTGTGAAAAACCGGATTCCACTTTTTCACAGCATGCTCTAAAGCCCGTTGGAGCCGCGCAGGGCATCGGCGAGATGGCCGACGAGATAGGAAGCGTAGGACCGCCAGACCTCGACATGAAAGCGGGCTTCGGCCTGCCGCCAGAGCACGATTTCGCTCTTGAGATAGATTGTCCGCGTCGCCATGCCGATCGGGAAGGAGGCAAGGCCGAGATCGAGCGGGCAACCTGCCGAGAGGCAGCGCGCGGCAAGCCTTCCTTCCAGCGTGAGGCCGATCTGCCGATGGGAAACATCCACCAGCGCGGTATTTGCGGCAGGAAACGCCGATTCGAGCGCAATCCCGATGGCTGCGGCGTCCTCGCCAGGGGCGAGGAGCAGGAATTCATCCGGGCCGAGCCACAGCGCGGCTCGGGAACCGGCCGTGCTCGCCCGCAATCTGTCCGGCGCTTCCGGCCCGAATGCGGAGACGTGAATGCTCTCTCCGCGCAGGATGAACCGCGCCGCGTGGACAGCCTGGGAAACGGAGAAATCCGGTTGCCTTGGCAGGGAAAGGCCATCGAGCGGCCCACGCCGACCGGGCAGCATGCCAGCGTGATCGACCATTGATCCGCTCTCACTCATTGATCCGGTCTCCTTTGGGATCGACAAACACCGGTGCGACAATCTTCACGGCGACCGCACCGCCCGGCATCGGGACGTAAAGCGTTTCGCCCACGCGTCTGCGGCCATCCGCGACCAGCGCCAGCGCGATCGAACGCCCCAGCGCCGGGCTTTCATAGGATGAGGTGACGTGGCCAAGCGCGCGGGTGCCTTTTGCGGGTGTAGCCCCGGCCGTGATCTGCGCACCTTCCTCAAGAACCGTTGCCGGGTTTTCCGTCAGCAGTCCGACCAGTTGCTTGCGCCCTTCGACGATCATGTCAGGCCGGATCAGCGAGCGCTTGCCGACAAAGTCCTTTTTCGCCTTGCCGATGGCCCAGTTGAGGCCGAGATCATCCGGTGTCACCGTGCCGTCGGTTTCCTGCCCGACGATGATGTAACCCTTCTCGGCACGCATGACGTGCATCGCCTCGGTCCCGTAGGCCACCGCGTCAAATTTGCGCCCCTCGGCCCAGACGGCCTCCCAGACAGAGCGCCCGTAATCGGCTGGCACATTGATCTCGAAGCCAAGCTCGCCGGTGAAGCTCACCCGCATCACGCGGGCCGGCACGCCGCAAACCATGCCTTCGCGGATGGACATGTGCGGCATGGCGTCCTTTGAAAGGTCAATCCCGGTCACGAGCGGCGCGATGATCTCCCGCGCCTTCGGGCCCTGAACCGCAATCACCGCCCATTGTTCGGTGGTGGAGGTGAGCCAAACCTTGAGCTCGGGGAACTCGGTCTGGAGGTAATCCTCCATGTGGTGCAGCACGCGCGGTGCACCACCCGTTGTGGTGGTGACGTGGAACCGGTCATCGGCCATCCGGGCGATGACGCCATCATCGATCACGAAGCCCGCTTCGTTGAGCAGGAGGCCATAGCGGCAACGACCCGGCTCGAGCTTTGTCCAGGGGTTGGTATAGAGCTTTTCGAGAAAGGCGGCCGCATCCGGCCCGACGACCTCGATCTTGCCGAGGGTGGAGGCATCGAAAATACCAGCGGCCGCACGGGCTTGCCGGCACTCGCGCAGCACCGCCTTGTGCATGTCCTCGCCTTGCCGCGGGAAATACCAGGCGCGTTTCCAGATGCCGACATCCTCGAAAGCCGCGCCGTTTTCCGCGGCCCAGGAATGGATTGGGGTTTGCCGTACGGGGTCGAAAAGATCGCCCCGATTGGCCCCGGCGAAGGCGCCGAAGGTCACCGGCGTATAGGGTTGGCGGAAGGTCGTCAGCCCAACTTCCGGGATGTTTTTGCCAAGCCTGTCCGCCGCGATGGCCAGCGCATTGAGATTCGAGGTCTTGCCCTGATCCGTCGCCATGCCGGTGGTGGTATAGCGCTTCACATGCTCGATCGAGCGCATGCCCTCCTGAACGGCGAGATCGATATCCTCGGCTTTGACATCATTCTGGAAATCGACAAAGGCCTTGCCCTTGCCACCGGCCGGCCGGGGCAGGCGCCCCATCATGCCGCCTTCGGTCCCGGAATCTCCGGAGACCGAAAAATCTCGGTGGCGCGCGGTGCCGGAAGCCTCTCCTCCGGCCCGATACCCCTCCTTCAGGATCTCCGACAGGGCGAATGACCCCTTGCACGCGCCGGCGGAACGCTCGGCCTGCACCGACACGCCCGGAAGAAACATCTGGCGATCCTCGTGCCAGACGACCTTGCCGCGAGACTGCGAGTGAAGATGCACGCTCGGCGTCCAGCCGCCCGACATCAGAACCGCGTCGCAAGCCAGCCATTCCGGCTGGCCGACCACGCCGCCGGCGACAATGGCGATCCCGACGCTCGAAACCCGAAGCCGGCCCTTCGTGCCGATCACGGTGCCTGATGTGACAACCCGCAAGCCCGCTTTCCGCGCCTCTTCCAGACGTGCCGCCGGCGGATTGGCGCGGGTATCGACGATGGCGGCGACGGCGATTCCGGCTGCGGCCAGGTCGAGTGCCATGCGATATGCGCTGTCATGCGCGGTCACGATCACCACGCGCGAACCAACCTTGACACCGTGGCGGTTGAGATAGAGGCGCGCGGCTTCGGCGAGCATCACGCCGGGGCGGTCATTGCCGGGGAAGACGAGCGGGCGTTCGATCGCACCCGTCGCGATCACCACTTCCGTGGCACGCACCTGCCAGAGCCGCTCACGGGCACCCTCGGGCATCTCCGGGAGGTGATCCGCGACGCGTTCCGACAGCGCGACGAAGTTTTGCGCATAATAGCCGAAAGCCTGCGTGCGCGGCATCAACCGCAGATTGGCGAAGCTTCGCAGCTCGGCCAGCGCGCCCGCGAGCCAATCCCGCGCCGGTTTGCCGTCGATGCCGGCCGTTGCTTCATGCAGGAGCGAACCACCAAGTTCAGCCTGTTCATCGCAGAGAATGACATCCTTGCCGGATTGGCCCGCAGCCAGCGCCGCTGCGATGCCGGCAGGGCCGGCGCCACAGATCAGGACATCGCAATGGGTGTAGAACTGGGCGTAATGATCCGGGTCCGGCTCGGTGGTGCGGGCGCCAAGACCGGCGGCCTGCCGCACGATCGGCTCGAAAACCTTTGTCCAGAGCGAGTTCCCCGCCGCCTTCGGACCCATGAAGGTCTTGTAGTAGAAGCCGGCGGAGAAGAACTTGCCGGCAAGATCATTGATCGCGCCCGCATCGAATGTGAGGGATGGCCAGCAATTCTGGCTCGAAGCCGTGAGTCCGTCGAAAAGCTCGACCTGTGTCGCGCGCAGGTTCGGCGTCATGCGCCCCGGTCCGCGCGTCACGGCCACCAGAGCATTCGGCTCTTCGGCGCCGGCGGAAAGGATGCCGCGTGGCCGGTGGTATTTGTAGGAACGGCCAACCAGATGCACGCCATTGGCGAGAAGGGCTGATGCCAGCGTATCGCCCGCGCGGCCTTGATAGGCGACTCCGTCAAAAATGAAGCGAATCGGGCGCCCTTTGGTGCCCGCAATCCGGAACGGCTCGCTCATGCCGCACCTTTGTCGCGGTCCGGTCGCGCTTCGCCTGCCTTGTATGTCAGGGTGATCCGGTCACTCACCGTATCGCGGATGCAATTGAAGAACCGGCCGCAGCCGTGGATATGGCGCCAGCGCTCGGCATGCATGCCGCGCGGGTTGGACCGGTAATAGAGATACTGCGCCCATTCCTCGTCCGTGGCCGCCATGGGGTCCGGCGGGCGGGCGACATGCGCCTCGCCACCATAGCGGAACTCGAGTTCGGGCCGTTCCATCTCGCAGTAGGGGCAACGGATCAGCAGCATGGGCATGTCTTTCCGTTAATGCGCAACCGCCGCGGCCGCCGCCTCGTCGATGAGGCGGCCGGTGCGAAAACGATCGAGGGTGAAGGGGGCAGCGATGGCATTGGGTTCGCCGCGCGCCACGAGATCGGCAAAGACATGGCCGGATCCCGGCGTCGCCTTGAACCCGCCCGTGCCCCAACCGCAATTGACGAACAGCCCGGGTACCGGCGTCTTGCCGATGATGGGCGAGCGATCCGGCGTTACATCGACGATGCCGCCCCAGTTGCGAAGCATCCGGAGGCGACGCACGGCCGGGAAAAGCTCGCAAATCGCGTCCAGCGTATGGGTGGTGATGTGAAGCCCGCCGGTCTGCGAATAGGAGGTGTAGGCATCGGTCCCGGCACCGATGACCAATTCGCCCTTGTCGGATTGCGACATATAGGCATGCATCGTGTTCGACATCACCACGCAGGGCATGATCGGCTTGACGGGCTCGGACACCAGCGCCTGCAATGGATAGCTTTCGAGCGGCATGCTGACCCCGGCCATCGCCATGATGACGGAGGTATTGCCCGCCGCGACAACCCCCACGCGCCTGGTTGCGATGAAGCCCTTCGCCGTTTCGACCCCGGAAACGGCACCCGAGGCGTCTCGCCGGATGCCGGTCACTTCACAATTCTGGATGATGTCGACCCCGAGGCGATCCGCCCCGCGCGCATAGCCCCAGGCCACCGCGTCATGGCGGGCCGTGCCGCCGCGCCGCTGCAGCGAGGCCCCGATCACCGGGTGGCGGATGTTCCTTTCGATGTTGAGCAGCGGGCAGAATTCCTTCGCCTGCTCGGCATTCAGCCATTCGTTATCGATGCCGGCGAGGCGGTTTGCATGCACATGGCGCTTGAGAACCTGCACATCATGCGTGTTATGCGCCAGCATCATCACGCCGCGCGGGGAATACATCACGTTATAGTTGAGCTCGTGGCTGAGCCCTTCCCAGAGCTTCATCGCATGTTCGTAGATGACCTCGGATTCCTCCCACAGGTAGTTGGAGCGCACAATCGTCGTGTTGCGTCCGGTGTTTCCGCCGCCAAGCCAGCCTTTTTCGAGCACCGCGATGTTCCGCATCCCGTGCTCTTTCGCCATGTAATAGGCCGTGGCGAGGCCATGCCCGCCCGCGCCGACGATAATGGCGTCATAGGCCGCTTTCGGCTCAGGCGTTCGCCATTGGGCCGGCCAGTCAAGATTGCCCTTAAGGCCTTGCAGGAATACGGAAAGAGCGGAAAACTTCATGGCACGACGCTCCAGATTTTCTGAAACATGCGCTGCTCGGGCAATCAATTCTAGGCGGTGGGCGTATAAAATTTGGGGGATTATCCCCGCGCTTCGGCGAGAGTGGCGTGAAATGCGGGGCGAAGACCTCCGACGTCCCCTCGAGCAGTTCCGCCGGTCCCGGCACTTCGCTAGAGCATGCTGTGAAAAAGTGGAATCCGGTTTTTCACAAAAAAAGCATGTGATAATAATAAGATAAGAGCATGATGTGCTTCCGTCTGAACACATCATGCTCTAGAGTATTTTTTCGAAGAAGTGGATACCGGTTCTTCGAAAGAAAATGCGACAAGACAAAAAAAACAGCATCCGATCTCATTCGGTCAAATCGGAAAATGCTCTGGCGGATCAAAAGGTCCAGAGCCCACCATGACCCTCGATTCGGGGGAGAAGATGCAATCCATCGACCTTGCCGGATTTCAAGCCGAGACACTCCCTGGCGCGCCTTGCAACCCTGCTTGATCCCGCATGGCCCGCCGCGCTACATGCGCCCCATGAGCAGGCAGGATCGTATCCGCACCCTTCTGTCGAGCCTGGAGCCGATCGCGCTCGAGGTGATCGACGAGAGCCACCAGCATCACGGCCATTCGGGCTGGCGCGAGGGTGGGGAAACCCATTATCGCGTCATCATTCGCGCGGCGGCTTTCGACGGCCTTTCCCGCGTGGAACGCCACCGCCTGGTGAACGCGCTCCTTGCAGCGGAATTCGGCAGCGGCCTGCACGCCCTCGCCGTGGTGGCGCGGGCCAGCGCGGAGGCATGAAAAGCCTTACAGACTGGACTTTCCCCCGCCTTCATGCTGAAGAACAGGCAGGATCCGGTTTCCAAGCCGGGCGTAATCGCAACCCTTCGAGCCAATGTTATTCTTCGAAATTCTGGTCGTTCTGGGCCTCACGCTGCTGAACGGCTTCTTCTCCATGTCGGAGATGGCGATCGTTTCCGCGCGCAAGGCTCGCCTCGAGGCCATGGCGGAAGCGGGAGATACCGGCGCACGGAAAGCCGCCGAACTCGCGCAGGAGCCTTCGCGCTTCCTCTCCTCGGTCCAGATCGGCATCACGCTCGTCGGCATCGTCTCGGGCGCCTTCGGCACCGTGACGCTCGGCCAGAAGCTCGGCGATGCGCTTTCTGAAACCCCGGTGATCGCCGCCTATGCCGAGCCGATCGGCTACGGCATCGTCATCCTCGGCATCACCTTTCTTTCGATTGTGCTGGGCGAACTGGTGCCGAAGCGCATCGCGCTGGCTCATCCCGAGGCGATCGCGGCCCGCGTCGCGCGCCCTCTCGGCTTCGTCGCGACGCTGACGCGCCCCTTCGTGCATCTGCTCTCGGCCTCGACGGCGCTCATCCTGCGCACCTTTCGCATCCGGCAGGAACGCGACAGCCGGGTGACGGAAGAGGAAGTCGAGACGATGCTCGAGGAGGGCACGCAATCCGGCATCATCGACCCGGCCGAGCAGGCGATGGTGCAGGAGGTGATCGGCCTTGCCGAGCGCCCGGTAACGCAGATCATGACCCGCCGCTCTGCCGTCTACTGGATCGATGTGGCGGATGACCCCAAGGTGGCGCGAGCCGAACTGCGCCAGTGCCCCTATAGCCGCGTGGTCATCGCCAAGGGCAATTCCATCGATGAGCCGCTCGGCTTCGTGCACAAGAAGGACCTGCTGGACCAGCTTCTCGAAGGCAAGCCCTTCGATATCGAGGGGGCCCTGCGCGAGCCGGTTTTCGTGCCGGACACCTCCTCGGTGCTCGATGTGATCGAGCTTTTCCGCGAGAAACGCAACCATTTCGCCTTCGTGCTCGATGAATTCGGCACGTTCGAGGGTGTGGTGACTTTGACCGATGTTCTCGAGGCCATCACCGGCGACATTCCGGAGGAGCATGAGGTCGAGACCCGCCATATCATCGAGCGGGCCGATGGCAGTTCGCTGGTGGATGGCCGCACCGAGATCAGCGCTCTCGAATCCGAACTGGGCATCGCCGTGCCCTCGGATGCACGCTTCCATACGGTGGCGGGGCTGGCGCTGGAGATTTTCGGCCGCATCCCGCGCGAAGGCGATGTGGCGGAATTCGGCGCCTGGCGTGTCGAGATCGTCGACATGGATGGCCGCCGAATCGACAAGCTGCTCTTCAGTCGCCGCGAAACCGGCGAGGGCTGAGCCTCATGCCTTCGGCTTTGCCGGCGCGAAGCTGTAGAAAAGCGCACCGGTCAGCATCAGCATCCCGAACATCAGATGCAGGTTGGAATAGACCGCCGGTGCCGCAAGGCCCTGCGCCTTCCAATGCGCGACCATCGCGCCGGAAGCATATTGCATCAGCCCCGTGCCGAGGATGTTGATGAAGTTCACGAGCGTGATGCCGCGCCCCAGCACCTCAGCCGGCATGAAGAGACGGGCGTGGCCGACCATCACCGCATAGGTCGCGCCGAAAAGTCCGATCTGGATGGTGAAGAGGATGGCGAGGGGCAAGGGCGCCAGGGGCCAGAAGGCGAGCGCCATGAAGCCGCTGCCCGCGAGCAGGGTGCCCGCCAGCGAGACATGTTTCGGCTGGCCGAGTTTCCCGGCAATCGGCCCGGCAAGCAAGGCGCAGAGGGTCATGCCCACGCCCATGGCCAGCGCGATCTGGCTGCGCGCGAGCGGTTCGAGCCCATGGGCCTCGCCGAAGAACGGCCCGACCCAGAGCGAGCGCGCGGTCCAGACCGGGCCGGTGGCGACGAGACTCATGGCAAGGATCGGGACCATGCCCGGCGATTTCAGCAGGGCAAGGAACGCCTCGACCATCGACCCGCCCTCGTCCGGATGTTCCGCGGTCGGCGGATCACGCATCACGAAGGCGATCAGCAGCAGCGAGGCCAGGGTCACGCCGGCCATGAGCAGGAAGGCCATGCGCCAGCCGATGAGCGAGACGACATAGGCAAGCGGCGCCGCCGCAAGCAGGCCGCCCAGCAGACCGACACCGAGGAACACCGAGGCCAGGGCCGCGAAACGCCCCGGCTCTTCGGTGCGGCCGAAGAAGTAGAGCGCGCCCATAAGGATCGGCGCGCAGCCCGCACCGATCAGCGCCATGCCGGTCGCGGCCGTCCAGAAACTCGTGGCCTGCGAGAAGAGCACGGCCCCCAGCACCGCCAGCGCCATCATCGCCACGGTCGTCCGGCGCGGGCCATATCGGTCGAGCCAGATCCCGACGGGGATCTGCAAGGCCGCGAAGGCGAAGAACCAGGCCGCCCCCAGCGCCCCGAACTCCTTCGGGCCGATGGCGAGATCCCGCGTGAGATCATCCACCACCACCGTGAGGAAGGAGCGATAGAACTGGCTGAGGATGTAGCCGGTCGAGGCGGCGGCAAACACCGCGCGCCGCCGCGCCAGCGAGAAGGCGCTTGTCATCATGCGGAAATGTCAGCGGATGCGTTCGAGAATCGAGACGTAATTCGCAACCGCAGCACCACCCATGTTGAAAATCCCGCCGAGCTTCGCATCAGCGATCTGCATGTCGCCTGCCTCGCCGCAGAGCTGCATCGCTGTCAGCGCGTGCATGGAAACACCTGTCGCGCCGATCGGATGGCCCTTGGCCTTCAGCCCGCCGGAAGGGTTGACCGGCAGCTTGCCGGTCTTCTCGGTCCATCCTTCGAGGATGGCACGGTTCCCCTCGCCGGGCCTCGTGAGGCCCATCGCCTCGTATTCGATGAGCTCGGCAATGGTGAAACAATCATGGGTCTCGACAAAGGAGAGATCATCGAGCGTGAGCTTCGCCTGTCCCAGAGCCTTCTTCCAGGCGATCGCGCAGCCCTCGAAGGCCAGAATGTCGCGCCTGGACATGGGCAGGAAATCCTGCGCATGGGCGAGGCTGCGCAGCATCACCGCGCGCTTCGCCTGCATGGCGGTTTCCACATCGGCGATCACCAGGGCCGCAGCACCATCCGAGACTAGCGAGCAATCCGTGCGCTTCAGCGGCCCCGCGACGAAGGGGTTCCTGTCGCTTTCGGTGCGGCAGAACTCGAAGCCAAGGTCCTTCCGCATCTGCGCATAGGGGTTCGACACGCCGTTCCTGTGGTTCTTCGCGGCGATCTTCGCGAGCGCATCCGATTGGTCGCCGTGACGCTGGAAATAGCCGCTGGCGATCCTGCCGAACACGCCGGCGAAACCCGCGGGCGTATCGCTGTCTTCCGGCAGGTAGGAGGCCTTGAGCAGGTTCGCGCCGATTTCCGAGCCAGGCGTGCGCGTCATCTGCTCGACGCCCACCACGAGCGTCACCTTGGCGGCCTTCGCGGCAATCGCCTTCGCCGCCTGGTGCACCGCCGCCGATCCGGTGGCACAGGCATTCTCGACACGCGTCGTCGGCTTGAAGCGCAAGGCCGGGTCCGCCTGGAGGACCAGCGAGGCGGTAAATTCCTGCGGCGAGAACCCCGCATTGTAATGGCCGAGATAGATCTCGTCGATCTGCTCCGCCGCGAGCCCCGCATGGGCCAGCGCCTCGCGCGCGACGGTGACGATCAATTCCTCAAGACTCTCTTCCTTCTTGCCGAAGCTCGTGTGGGCCCAGCCGATGATGGCAGCACTCATGCGCGAATTCCTCCAGAGCGTTCTTGTCGGCGCGTCGCTCCGCGCGCCTGTTCCAGCCGGGCAACCCGACATGATGTTTAATGGTATACCAATCCCGCCTTCTCTTTAAGCACAGCCGCCCGAGGAACGCCATATTCCCGTGAGCAGAAAGCAACCAGCACGGTTTCCTCGCTGTTCGCGAACCGAAATTGGGCCTATAAGTCCGGAGGAGTGATTTGTTCCGCCTTTAAGCGCCTCGCGAGAGCCATTCGCCGGCTCTTTTTCGCACAGGGTCTTGTCGTCGCATCATGTCGGTCTGTTCTGTTCCCCGTTTCGTGCGTCTTGGCCTTGGGCCGGCGCTTCTTGCTTTCGGATTGATGTCCGGCGCGGCTCAGGCGCAGGACACGATGGTTCCAACCCTCGTGGTCGATGCCGATTCCGGCGAGGTGATCGAGGCGAACATCGCCACGCGACCCTGGCACCCGGCCTCCACCACCAAGCTGATGACGGCCTATGTGGCCCTGCGCGCGGTGAAGACCGGCGCGATCACGCTCGATACCCCCATTGTCGTCTCCCCGCTCGCCTCCAGGCAGCGCCCCTCCAAGATCGGCGTGAAGCCAGGCCAGGAAGTGACGCTCGATAACGCGCTGAAGTTCCTGATGGTAAAATCCGCGAATGACATCGCGGTGGTGGTCGCGGAAGGCGTGGCCGGTTCGGTCGAGAATTTCGCGGCGATGATGAACCGCGAGGCGCGCCGCATGGGCATGCGTGAGAGCAACTGGGTGAACCCGCATGGCTGGGAGGATGACCGGCAATATTCCAGCGCCCGGGACCTCGCCGTTCTGGCCCGCGCGCTGCTGACGGAATTCCCCGAACACAGCGATCTCTGGGGCATCGGCGCGCTGAAACTCGGCAAACGCATCTACAACAACACCAACGGCCTGATGGGCCGTTATTCCGGCGCGATGGGCATGAAGACCGGCTTCATCTGCGCCTCGGGCTTCAACCTCGTGGGTGCGGCACAGCGCAATGGCCGCACGCTCATCGCCGTGGTTCTCGGCGCCTCGAATGGCGCGGATCGCACGCTGAAGGCGGCGCAACTGCTCGATGCCGGTTTCAATTCGGGTCGCGGCTGGGGAGCGACCAACGGGCGCACGCTCGACACGCTCACCGCCAGCTTCGAAACAACCGCTCCCAACCGGCGGCAGGAGATCTGCCGCAGGGGTGCTGCCCCCGCGAGCGAAACCGAGGATACCGGCTCCGCCATCGTGCAGGCCCATGTCGACAACCCCAGCGCGCTGGTGATGACGCAGCGCGCCCCCTCCGAGTCCATGGCTGTTGGTTCGCGCTCGGGAAATTCGATCCAGCTCGGGCCGCGCGCGACCTTCGAGCCGATCCCGGTCTATCTCGGCCGCGCGCCGGGAAGCACCGCCGTGGCGCGCCGGCCGGGCGTGCCGGCGGGGCGGCCGCAGGCAGCCGCCTTCGCGCCGCAACAGCCGCGTGCCTCGGGCGCGCCTCTGCAGCTTCCCGGGGCGATCACCGCACCGGCCCGGCTGAATGCCGGCACCCAGAGCCCCGGTGCGCAGGCGGCGATCTCGCCGGCGAACTCTCGCCCAGCGACCGTGGCTCCCGCGGCGGAAAGGAAGAAGCTCGCACCCCGGCCCAATCCCAATCCCAATTCCAAGGCCAAATCCAAGGCCAATCCCAAGGCCAATCCCAATCCCAAGGCTGATGCCAGGAATCAGACGCCGAAAACCACGGCACAGGCTCCCGCCCGGCAGCGCCCGGCCAATGTCAGCCGCCAGCCGTGAGTGAACCAACCCTCTTCAGGGATGCCGAACGCGCGCTCCGCATCGGCACTGGCCTCGCGCTCATCAGTGCCGCGCTCTATGGCGCGAATGTTCCCGCCGCGCGCGTTGCCTCGCAGGCGGGCATGCCGGGCGCGGATCTCGTCGCCTGGCGGGCGGTGTGGTTCCTGCCGCTTCTCGCGATGCTCGCCTTTTTCGCACGCGAACGCCTGCGGCTCCTGCCCGGCGAGGCCGGCCCCACCTTGCGCCTCTCGATCAGCGCGAGCCTGACGGCGATCTTCTATCTCTCCTCGGTCGATCACCTGCCGGTGCCCATGGCCGTGGTGCTGTTCTACATGTTCCCGCTCTTCGTGATCCTGCTCGCCTCCCGCATCGAGGGCCGGCGCATCTCGCGGGTGCAGATGGGCGTGTTCGTCGTGGCCTTTGCAGGCCTGGTGACGGCGGTGGGGCCATCCCTCGCCGGGTTGTCGCTGAAGGGCATGCTCTTCGCGCTCGGCGCGGCCCTTGCCTGTGCCTACCTGTTCATCACCGCGAGCCACGTGCCGAATGCGCCGCTGCGGAACGCCTTCTGGACACAGGTCTTCATGGGGCCGCTTGCCTTTCTGTTCGCAGGGCTGCAGGGCGGGCCGGTGAACCCGACCATGGCGGTGAGCATCGCCCCCTTCGCTGTGGCGCTGGCCATGGGCGCCTATGCGCTGGCCTATTGGCTGCAGCTCGTGGCCGCGCAGAAGATCAGCGCCGACCGCGCGGGGCTGCTGTTCCTTTTCGAGCCGGTCGTGGCCATCGCGATGGCCGGCCTGTTCCTCGGCGAGGTTCTCACCCCGGTTCAGGCCATCGGCGTGGGCTTGATCCTCGTGGCGCTTGCGGCCGAGATCCGCCTGGGCACCAGGGGGCCGTGAGGACGAAGCCCGATGAGCGCGCGCGATCCGCTGGAGCCCATCCCGCTCACCATCCTCACGGGCTTCCTCGGTGCCGGCAAGACCACGCGCCTCAATGCCTGGCTGAAGGACCCGGCCTTCGCCGATACTCTCGTGATCATCAATGAATTCGGCGCCGTTGGTCTGGATCACCTGCTGATCGAGGAAGTGCAGGGCGACATGCTTCTGATGGCGGCGGGCTGCCTCTGCTGCACCATCCGGGGTGATCTCGTGGCGACCCTGGAGGATCTGCTCCGCCGCCGCGACAATGATCGCATCCGCTTCTTTCGGCGCGCGGTGATCGAGACGACCGGCCTCGCCGATCCGCTTCCGATCCTGCAGGCCGTGTTGCAGCACCCCTATCTTTCGAAGCGCTTCCGCATCGCTTGTGTGCTCACGCTCGTTGATGCCTTGCATGGCGCGGAGACGCTTCGCGCTCACGCCGAGGCGCGGCGGCAGGCGGCGCTCGCCGATGCGCTGATCCTTTCGAAAACGGATATCGCCACGCCGGAAGCGCAGGCGGCGACCATGGCGGAGGCGCAGGCGCTGAACCCCTTCGCACCCTGGCTTGAAGCGCAAGCCGCCCTTCGGCCCGAGGCGCTTTCCACCCTCCGCTTCCGCCCGGAAAGGCTGGAGGATGCCGATCTTGTCGCCTGGCTCGGCGAGAACGAGGGTGTGAGTCATGGAGCGGACCATGTTCCGGGGCATGACCCCAACCGGCACGGAGCGGAGATCGAGGCCTTCGCACTGGTCTCGCCCCAGACGGTGAGCGAGGGGCAGCTCGCGGTCTTCCGCGAGGCGATGCGCCTGATGCTCGGGCCGAAGCTTCTGCGTCTCAAGGGCCTCGTGGCCATGGCGGATGACCCGGAACGGCCCATGCTCATCCATGCCGTGCAATCCGTGGCCGATCCGCCCCTGCGCCTCCCCCGCTGGCCCTCGCGCGACCGGCGCACGCGGCTGGTCGTCATCGCACAGGGCGAGGTGCGCCAGACCATCGAAGGTTTCTGGAAGGCGCTGACGAACACTTCTGGCGCCTGACGCATTTTCAGGTGGAGCGGCTTCCGGTTCGCGTCCGGAAAATGCGATCAAGTCGGGCGCGGCTCCGAGGCAAGCCGGTCGCGCAGGATGCGGCGGATCACCTTGCCGGTGGTGGTGAGCGGCATCTCGTCGATGAAATGGATCTCGCGCGGATATTCATGCGCGGAGAGCCGCTTGCGCACATGTGCCCGGATGTCATCGGCCAGCGCCGGGCTCGGTTGTTGCCCCGGCCTCAGCACGAGGAAGGCCGTGACGATCTCCGTGCGCAAGGGGTCCGGCTTGCCCACCACGGCCGCGAGCGCCACCGCCGGGTGCTTGATGAGGCAATCCTCGATCTCCACCGGCCCGATGCGATAGCCCGCCGAGGTGATGACATCGTCATCGCGGCCGAAAAAGCCGATATACCCCTCGGCGTCGCGGAACCCGCGATCGCCGGTGGTCATCCAGTCGCCGATGAATTTTTCCTGCGTGGCTTCCGGCTTGTTCCAGTAGCCGAGGAACATCACCGGGTCGGGCCGGCGGATCGCCACCTGTCCCGGCTCCTCGGGATCACACATCGAGCCATCCTCGCGGATGACCGCCACCACATGGCCCGGAACGGGCTTGCCGATCATGCCGGGACGCATCACGCCCATCGCGCGTGAGGCCGAGAGCACAAGATTGCATTCGGTCTGGCCGTAGAACTCGTTGATCGGGAGCTTCAGCACCTCCCGCCCCCAATCGAAAGTCGGCGTGCCAAGCGATTCTCCCCCCGAGGCCAGCGTGCGGAGAGCGAGGCCGAAGCGCTCCATCGGGTTCTCCACGCTGCGCATCATCCTGAGGCCCGTGGGCGGGATGAAGGCATTGCGCACGCCTGCGACGTTCAACATCGCAAAGGCGGCTTCGGGATCGAATTTCTGGAAGGCCCAGGCGACCACCGGCACGCCGAAATAAAGGCCCGGCAGCAAAACGTTGAGCGATCCGCCCGCCCAGGCCCAGTCACCCGGCGTCCAGAGCCGGTCACCGGGCTGCGGCAGGAAATCATGGTGCATCTCGACGCCCGGCAGATGGCCGACCAGCACCCGATGCGCATGAAGCGCCCCCTTGGGGTGCCCCGTCGTGCCGGAGGTGTAGATCATCAGGGCGGGGTCGTCGGCACGCGTGTCGCGGGTGGGGAAGCCTTCGGGTGCCCCTTCCGTGAAGCGCGCGAGCGCCACCGCCCCATCCGCCTCGCCATCCATGGAAAGAATGGTCTCGACCGACGGCATAGCCGACCGAAGCGCCGCAAGACGGGCCGCGCCGGCGCGATCCGTCACGATAAGGCGCGCGCCGGCATCTGCCGCCCGGTAGGTGATGGCTTCGGGCCCGAACAGAACAGCCAGCGGCACGGCGATCGCGCCCAGCTTGTAGATCGCCATATGGGCGATGGGCACGAAGCGCCCCTGCGGCAGGAAAATCGCGATGCGATCACCCGGGCCGAGCCCGGCCCGCGCGAAGGAAGCGGCCAGCCTTCCGGCCTGCTGCCGCATTTCCCCATAAGTGAATGTCGAAAGCGTGAATTCCGGCCCGACCTCGATGATGGCCGCGCGACCGGGATCACGTTCGGCCCATGCATCGCAGCAGACCCGCGCCATGTTGAGCCGATCCAGCGCCGGCCAGCGAAACCGCGCGCGGACCCTATCGTAATCGCCCGGCCCGGAAAGCAGTGAATCGCCCATCCGATCCTCTGGAACAAGAGCTGCCCTGCTTTGGGCAAGAGCGCGGGCAAAATCAATCAGGCTTCAACTTTGTTTCGCTGGTGCAGCAATTTTTTTCGACAACGCCCTTGACGCCAGCCGCGGCTGCGCCATTTTGACGCTCACGGTGCCGGGCCCCTCTGGTGCGGGTTGTGTCCCGCGCGATGTCGGAACCAAGAACATTTTGTTTCTCCGGGCTCAAACTGGTAATCAACATGGAACTTCTGATGAGCGGCTTCCTCGGGAAGCCTATCTGGATGTGGCTTGGCTTTCTTGCCATCATCATCGCTCTCCTCGCCTTCGATCTTGGCATCTGGCACAAGGATGACAAGGAGATGGGTGTGGTCGAAAGCCTCTGGCTGTCGGCTTTCTACATCGCGTTCGCCATGGCCTTCGGTGTCTATATCTGGTGGGCCTATGAAACAGGCCGCCTCGTGACCGAAGACGGCACGCATGCCGGCATCGCCTATTTCACCGGCTTCTTCATCGAGAAAGCGCTGTCGGTCGACAATGTCTTCGTCATCTCGATGATCTTCGGCTTCTTCGCCATTCCGCGCAAATATCAGTATCGCGCGCTGGTCTGGGGTATCCTGGCCGTCATCGTCCTGCGCGGCCTGATGATCGCGCTCGGCGCCGCGCTGGTGCAGCAATATTCCTGGGTGCTTTATATCTTCGGCGCGTTCCTCATTGCCACCGGCATCAAGATGCTCGTGGTTCCGGAAAGCGATCCCGATGTATCGAAGAACCCCGTCGTGCGCTTCCTGCGCAAGCATATGCGCGTAACCGAAAAGCTGCATGACCAGAAGTTCTTCGTGCGCCAGCCCGACCCGGCCACCGGCAAGGTCGTGCTGTTCGCCACGCCGCTCTTTCTGGCGCTGGTCGTCATCAACGTGGCGGATCTGATCTTCGCGGTCGATTCGGTGCCGGCGATCTTCGCGATCACCACCGACACCTTCATCGTCTACACCGCGAACATCATGGCGATCCTCGGCCTCCGCGCGCTCTATTTCGCGCTCGCGGCCATGGTCCATCGCTTCCAGTACCTCAAATATGCGCTGGCCATGATCCTGGTCTTCATCGGCCTGAAGATCTTCTGGAACGAGATGGTCGGCAAGCTGAACCCCGCGATCTCGCTGGGCGTGACGCTGGCACTCATCCTCGGCGGCGTGCTCTACTCCTTGTGGAAGACGCGCAACGACCAGCCGGAATTGCACAACAAGGCGGCCGAGTAATCTCGGCCCGCCTCCCGGCCAGAACAGGAGCCGCCCCCTCATCGGGGCGGCTTTTTTCATTCCGGGCGCAGTCTCAGATCGGCAGGCTCAGATCGGCCTTCACCTCCTCTATCACGGCGTAGGACCGCGATTCCTTGACGCCGGGGAAGGTCAGGATCGTCTGCGTGAGGAGGAGGCGATAGGCCTCCATGTCCTTCACACGGGTCTTGATGAGGTAATCGAACCCGCCGGCCACCAGATGGCATTCGAGAATCTCCGGCGAGGAGCGCGCAGCCTGCGCAAAGCGGGCGAAAACGTCCGGCGTGGTCTTGTCGAGGGTGACCTCCACATAGACCAGCAAGGCACGGTCCAGCATGCCCGCATCGAGATGCGCGTGATAACCCTTGATATATCCTTCGCGCGTAAGGCGCTTCACCCGTTCGGTCGTGGCGGTGGGCGAAAGCCCGACAGTTTCGGCCAGAGCCACGGTGGAGAGCCGCCCGTCGCGCTGAAGGGCGCGGAGAATCTTCAGATCCGCGCGATCGAGTTCTGCTGTCACTTTCACTCTCCAACGGCAAGATTATGACATTGAATCGCTGTTTGAAGACATATTTCAATATGGAAACACACTCAACGCTCGTTTACGCTGTGAAACTCGCATAACAGACGAGATTTTCGAGAGACCCCATGGCCCAGACCGTCGAGACCTCCGTCCCCGCGCCTTTCCGCGCCGCCTTCGCGCCGGAGGATGAAATTCTCGCCCGGGCCCTGCTCTCGGAAGCCGGCCTGCCACCGGCCAGCGAGCACCAGATCGACGCCGAAGCCACGCGGCTGATCGGGGCGATCCGCGCCGGGCAGGGCGGAATCGGCGGGATTGAACAGATCCTGCAGGAATATTCGCTTTCCACCAGGGAGGGGCTTGCCCTCATGGTGCTTGCGGAAGCCCTGCTGCGCGTGCCGGATTCAACCACCGCCGACAAGCTGATCGAAGACAAGCTGGGCCAGGGCAACTTCCTCGAGCATCAGCCGAAATCGGATGCCCTGCTCATCAATGCCTCGGCATGGGCCCTGGGCATTGGCGCGCGCATCATCCAGCCGGGTGAGACGCCGGACGGCATTCTCGCGAGCCTTGCGAAGCGGATCGGCCTGCCCACCATCCGCACGGCGGCGCGGCAGGCCATGCGTGTGATGGGCAACCACTTCGTGCTCGGCCAGACGATCGACGAGGCGCTGAATCGCGCGGGTTCGGGTGCGGCGCGCAGCTACCGCTATTCCTTCGACATGCTGGGCGAAGGCGCGCGCACCGCCGAGGATGCCGAGCGCTATTTCCAGAGCTATGCCGATGCCATCCGCCATATCGGCGCGAAGGCCGGCAATGCTGCCCTCCCCAATCGGCCCGGCATTTCCGTGAAGCTCTCGGCCCTGCATCCGCGCTACGAGGCCACGAACCACGAGGCGGTGCTGGCCGAGCTTGCGCCACGCGTGGTGACGCTGGCGGAGCAGGCCAGGAGCTTCGACCTCAACTTCACCATCGACGCGGAAGAGGCGGACCGCCTCGAACTCTCGCTCGATCTCTTTCGGTTGCTGGCGCAGGATTCCAAACTCGCAAGCTGGGATGGTCTCGGTCTCGCGGTGCAGGCCTACCAGAAGCGCGGCCGCGAGGTCATCGCCTGGCTCGATCAACTCGCGAAGGCCACCGGCCGCCGCTTCATGGTGCGCCTCGTGAAGGGCGCCTATTGGGATACGGAAGTGAAGCGCGCACAGGAGCGCGGCCTGCCGGATTTCCCGGTCTTCACCCGCAAGGCGATGACCGACCTCAACTACACCGCCTGCGCCAAGGCGATGCTGGAGGCCCGGCCTCGGCTCTACCCGCAATTCGCGACCCATAATGCGCTGACCATCGCGACGATCCGCGCGATGGCCGGGAATGCCGAGGGTTATGAATTCCAGCGCCTGCACGGGATGGGCGAGGCGGCCTATTCCGCGTTGCTCGCGCAGAGCCCGGATGCGGCCTGCCGCGTCTATGCGCCCGTGGGCGGGCATCGTGATCTGCTCGCCTATCTCGTGCGCCGCCTGCTGGAAAACGGGGCCAATTCCTCCTTCGTGCATGAGGCGGCGGATGCCAATGTGCCCGTTTCGAAGCTGCTGACACGCCCGGCCGCGCAGATCGGCACGCCGGAACGCGCCCGGCACAAGCGACTCGCGCGGCCCGAAGCCCTGTTCCCCGATGGCCGCAGGAACAGCCGGGGCTACGAGCTCGGGCATGCGGAAACGCTCGAAAATCTGCTCCGGGCGCGCGATTTCGCACCCGCCTCCGCCACGAGCCTGATCTCGGGGCGCGCGGTGAAGCATGGCGCGGTTGAGGCGAAATCGCCGGTTGACGGCAAGCCGATCGGCGGCGTGTTCAACGCCATGCCGGCCGATGCGCGCGCGGCCATCGAGGCTGCCCGCGAGGGCTTCCACCATTGGGGCCGCACAGAGGCACCCCACCGCGCGAAGCTGCTGCGCGCCGCCGCTGACAAGCTCGAAGCGAAGACGGGTCGTCTTGTCGCGCTGCTGCAGCGCGAGGCCGGCAAGACCCTGGACGACTGCATCGGGGAAATCCGCGAGGCGGTGGATTTCCTGCGCTTCTACGCCGGGGAGGCCGAGCGCGTGATGGGCGCACCCATCGCCCTGCCCGGCCCGACGGGTGAGGATAATCGCCTGTTCTATCGCCCGCGCGGGGTGATCGTGGCGATCGCGCCATGGAATTTCCCGCTGGCGATTTTCCTCGGGCAGGTCGCGGCGGCGTTGGCGGCCGGCAACACGGTGGTGGCGAAGCCCGCCGAGCAGACGCCGCTCATCGGCATGCTCGCGGTGGAATTGCTGCACGAAGCCGGCATCCCGAAGGATGCCCTCCACCTTGTCCTCGGTGATGGCGCGATCGGTGCGGCTCTCGTCGAGCACCCGGCGATTGCGGGCGTGGTCTTCACCGGCTCCACGGAAACAGCACGCCGGATCAATCGCGCGCTCGCCGCGAAGGATGGCCCGATCGTCCCGCTGATCGCGGAAACGGGCGGCATCAACGCCATGATCGTGGATGCAACGGCCTTGCCGGAACAGGTGGCGGATGATGTGGTGCTCTCGGCCTTCCGTTCGGCGGGCCAGCGCTGCTCTGCCCTGCGCCTGCTTTGCGTGCAGGAGGATGTTGCCGATCGCATGATCGAGATGATCATCGGCGCCGCGAAGGAACTCCGCCTCGGCGATCCCGCCCGCCCCGACACCCATATCGGCCCGGTGATCGATGCCGTGGCGAAGGACCGGCTCGACGCGCATGTCGCCAGGATGAAGCGCGAAGCGAAGGTGCTTCATGCGGGCGAGGCGGCGCAGGGGCTCTATGTCGCTCCTCATATCTTTGGCCTCAGGCGCGTCGAGGATCTCGGCGAGGAAATCTTCGGGCCTGTGCTGCATGTTGTGCGATACAAGGCAGGTGATGTCATGACGGTGGTCGAGGCGGTGGAAGCCTCGGGCTATGGCCTGACCTTCGGCATGCATTCGCGCATCGACAGCGATATCGAGAAGGTCACGAACCGGCTCCAGACCGGCAACATCTACATCAACCGCAACATGATCGGCGCGGTGGTGGGCGTTCAGCCCTTCGGCGGGCACGGCCTTTCCGGCACCGGACCCAAGGCGGGCGGGCCGAATTACCTGCTGCGCTTTGCAACCGAGCAGGTGATTTCGGTGAATTCCGCGGCGGCCGGCGGCAATGCGAGCCTGATGTCGCTGGCCGAGGATTGAGGTGGGCGCCGGACCCCGGGTTCGGCGCCTTGGCTCGGCGCGTCAGTTCCGCACAGCGCCCATCATGGCCGCGAGCGCCTCGATCCTCTCGGAGGCGAGGCTGCGGGCTTCATCGGTTGTGGCCGCGCGGAGTTCATCCTCCGCCGCCTTCATCTCGGTCGCGACCTTCTCGCGGTCGATCTCCTCGACCGGGACGGCCTGCTCGGCGAGCAGCGTGAGGCCCGAAGCATTCACATCCAGGAAGCCGCCGCGCACGAAGAGCCGCTTGCCGCCATCGACCGTAACGATGCCCGGCCGCACGGCCGACATGAACGGCGCGTGGTTCGCAAGCACGGTGACATCGCCCTCGGCGGCCGGAACGACCACCGAGTTCACATGGCCCGAGAAGAGAACCCGCTCCGGGGAGACAAGTTCGAAAGGAAAGCTGGCCATGGGTTACGCCGCCTCGGCCGCGAGCCGCTGCGCCTTCTCGACCGCTTCCTCGATGGTGCCGACCATGTAGAAGGCGGCTTCCGGAAGGTGGTCATACTGGCCATCCACCAGGCCCTTGAAGCCCTTGATCGTGTCCGAAAGCTTCACGAGCTTGCCCGGCGAGCCGGTGAAGACTTCCGCCACGTGGAAGGGCTGCGAGAGGAAGCGCTCGATCTTGCGGGCGCGGGCCACGGTCAGCTTGTCCTGCTCGGAAAGCTCGTCCATGCCGAGGATCGCGATGATGTCCTGCAGCGACTTGTAGCGCTGGAGGATCGACTGCACCTGGCGGGCCACGTTGTAGTGCTCCTCGCCGACAATCGCCGGGGAGAGCATGCGCGAGGTCGAATCAAGCGGGTCAACCGCCGGATAGATGCCCTTCTCGGCGATCGAGCGCGAAAGCACGGTCGTCGCGTCGAGATGGGCGAAGGAGGTGGCCGGCGCCGGGTCGGTCAGGTCGTCCGCCGGCACGTAGATCGCCTGCACGGAGGTGATCGAGCCCTTGGTGGTGGTGGTGATGCGCTCCTGCAGCGCGCCCATGTCGGTCGCGAGCGTCGGCTGATAACCCACCGCCGAAGGAATGCGGCCCAGAAGCGCCGACACTTCCGAGCCGGCCTGCGTGAAGCGGAAGATGTTGTCCACGAAGAACAGCACGTCCTGGCCCTGATCGCGGAAATGCTCGGCAACCGTGAGACCCGAAAGCGCGACGCGCATGCGGGCGCCCGGCGGCTCGTTCATCTGGCCATAGACCAGCGCGCATTTGGAGCCGGCGGTCGAGCCGCCATTCTTGGTCGGATCGATATTGACGTTCGATTCGATCATCTCGTGATAGAGATCGTTGCCCTCGCGGGTGCGCTCGCCCACGCCGGCGAACACCGAGTAACCGCCATGCGCCTTCGCGACGTTGTTGATCAGTTCCATGATCAGCACGGTCTTGCCCACGCCGGCGCCGCCGAACAGGCCGATCTTGCCGCCCTTGGCATAAGGCGCCAGCAGGTCCACGACCTTGATGCCCGTCTCGAGGATCTGCGCTTCGGTCGACTGCTCCGAATAGGAGGGAGCCGGCTGGTGGATGGCGCGGGTCGCTTCGCCCTGAACCGGGCCGGCTTCATCCACCGGCTCGCCGATCACGTTCATGATGCGGCCGAGGGTGGCAGCACCCACCGGCACGAGGATCGGCTGACCGGTATCGGTCACGTCCTGGCCGCGCACGAGGCCTTCGGTCGAGTCCATCGCGATGCAGCGCACGGTGTTCTCGCCGAGATGCTGCGCCACTTCAAGAACCAGGCGGCTGCCGAGGTTCTTCGTCTCGAGCGCGTTGAGAATTTCCGGCAGGTGGCCGTCGAACTGCACATCGACGACCGCGCCGATCACCTGAGAAATACGACCCTTCGGCTTTGCCATTTTCGTTCCTCGTCCAAACCTGATCAGATGACCTGAAGCGTCACGGGCACATGGCCGCGCGTCGCCTTCGAATAGGGGCAGATGGTGTGGGCATCTTCCATGAGCGCCTTCACCTTGTCGGGCTCGGCACCCGGGATGGCGCATTTCAGCACCGCGCTCAGCGCGAAGCCGCCGCCTTCATCCTTGTTCAGCGTCACCTCGCAGGTGACATTCGCGCGCTGGCCGTCCATGCCATGCTTGGAAGCCAGCACGATGATCGCCTGACCGTAGCAGGAGGCCCAGCCCATCGCGAAAAGCTGCTCCGGGTTCATGCCATCCGGCCCGCCGGGAACAAGCTCCTTCGGCAGGCTCATGCCCAGCACCAGCTTGCCACCCTCGAGCGACACGCGCCCGTTGCGACCGCCGCCGGCCACGGCAGAGGTGGTCATGATGGGGGTCAGGGTCATGCTCGTCTCCCGTTCAGAGCGCTTCCGCGCCGGAAATGATTTCGATCAGTTCCTTGGTGATCATCGCCTGACGCGTGCGGTTGTATTTCTGCGTCTGCTTCTTGATCATCTCGCCCGCGTTGCGGGTGGCGTTGTCCATGGCGCTCATGCGCGCGCCCTGCTCGGAGGCCGCATTCTCGAGCAACGCGCGGAAGACCTGCACGGAGATGTTCCGCGGCAGCAGCGAGGAGAGGATCGTCGCCTCATCCGGCTCGTAATCATAGGTCGCAGTCGAGGGCGAAGCGCTGGCGGGAATTTCCGCCGGAATAACGCGCTGCGCGGTCGGGATCTGCGAGATGACCGACCGGAACTGCGAATAGAACAGCGTCGCGACATCGAATTCGCCATTCGCGAACATCGTCATCACGCGCTGGCCGATCTCGTCGGCATTCGCATAGCCGATCTGCTTTAACGCGCGCAGCTCGATAAGATCGACGATCTGCTTCTCGTGCTGGCGCTTCAGGATGTCGTAGCCCTTG
The DNA here is from genome assembly GCA_020252645.1 of Methylobacterium sp. Lineage (GTDB taxonomy): Bacteria > Pseudomonadota > Alphaproteobacteria > Rhizobiales > Beijerinckiaceae > Rhabdaerophilum. The sequence continues at coordinate 524,407 of JADCCN010000002.1, forward strand.
CGGCCCACGCAGAGGATCTTCACCGTCTTGCCGGCCTGCTGAAGCCGGTTGATGTGCTCGCGGGCGAGGCGGACGATGGAGGAATTGAAGGCGCCGCACAGGCCGCGCTCGGCCGTGCAGACGATCAGCAGCTGGACCTGGTCCGAGCCCGTGCCGGCAAGAAGCCTCGGGGCATCGGCGCCCGAAACGCCGGCGCCGAGATTGGCGAGAACCGATTCCATCTTCTGCGCATAGGGGCGCGCGGCCTCGGCGGCCATCTGCGCGCGGCGCAGCTTCGCCGCAGCCACCATCTGCATGGCCTTGGTGATCTTCTGCGTCGCCTTCACGGAAGCGATGCGGTTGCGAAGGTCTTTCAACGAGGGCATGGGATTTCCCGTCTGGCCGGCGGCTGGCGCGGGCGTTACCCCGCGCCGGAGAGGCTTACGCGAAGGACTTCGTGTAGTTCACGACGATATCCTTCAGCTTGGCCGCGTTGGCGTCCGAAAGATCCTTCGTCTTGCCGATCTCGGCGAGGAGGTCGGCATGGCTGCCGCGCAGCAGGCCGAGAAGGCCATCCTCGTAGGCACGCACGCGATTGACCGGCAGGTTGTCGAGATAGCCGTTGACGCCGGCATAGATCACGCAGACCTGCTCTTCCATCTTCAGCGGCGAGAACTGCGCCTGCTTCAGCAGCTCGGTGAGGCGCGCGCCGCGGTTCAGCAGGCGCTGCGTCACCGCGTCGAGGTCCGAACCGAACTGCGCGAAGGCGGCCATCTCGCGATATTGCGCGAGCTCGCCCTTGATCTTGCCCGCGACCTTCTTGGTCGCCTTGGTCTGCGCGGCGGAGCCGACGCGCGACACCGAAAGGCCGACATTCACCGCCGGGCGGATGCCCTGGAAGAACAGGTCCGTCTCGAGGAAGATCTGGCCGTCGGTGATCGAGATCACGTTGGTCGGGATATAGGCCGACACGTCGTTTGCCTGCGTCTCGATGACCGGCAGCGCGGTCAGCGAGCCCTTGCCGGCCGCGTCACCCATCTTCGCTGCGCGCTCGAGCAGGCGGGAGTGGAGGTAGAAGACGTCGCCCGGATAGGCTTCGCGGCCCGGCGGGCGGCGCAGCAGCAGCGACATCTGGCGATAGGCGACGGCCTGCTTGGAGAGGTCGTCATAGATGATCACGGCGTGCATGCCGTTGTCGCGGAAGAACTCGCCCATGGCGCAGCCGGAGAACGGCGCCAGGAACTGCATCGGAGCCGGGTCGGAGGCGGTGGCCGCGACGACGATGGAGTAATCCAGTGCGCCGCGCTCCTCGAGCACCTTCACGAACTGCGCGACGGTGGAGCGCTTCTGGCCCACCGCGACATAGACGCAGTAGAGCTTCTGGCTCTCGTCATTGCCCTCGTTGAGCGGCTTCTGGTTCAGGATGGTGTCGAGCGCCACGGCGGTCTTGCCGGTCTGCCGGTCGCCGATGATCAGCTCGCGCTGGCCGCGGCCGATCGGGATCAGCGCGTCGATGGCCTTGAGGCCGGTCGCCATCGGCTCATGCACCGACTTGCGGGGAATGATGCCGGGCGCCTTCACGTCCACGCGGGAGCGGGTCTTGGCCTTGATCGGCCCCTTGCCGTCGATCGGGTTGCCGAGAGCGTCGACGACACGGCCGAGAAGCTCCTTGCCGACCGGAACGTCCACGATGGCGCCCGTGCGCTTCACCGTCTGGCCTTCCTTGATGTCGCGGTCCGAACCGAAGATCACGACGCCGACATTGTCGGTTTCGAGGTTGAGCGCCATCCCGCGGATGCCGTTCTCGAACTCGACCATCTCGCCGGCCTGGACCTTGTCGAGGCCATAGACGCGCGCAATGCCGTCACCGACGGAAAGCACCTGGCCAACTTCGGTCACCTCGGCCGAAGAGCCGAAATTCTTGATCTGCTCCTTGAGGATCGCGGAGATCTCAGCGGCGCGGATATCCATCGGGGCGTGCCTTTCGCTTTAAACGTTCGTCATCGCGATTTTCATCGCGTTCAATTTGGTCTTGAGGGAGGCGTCGATCATCTTCGAGCCCATCTTCACGACGAGGCCCCCGATGATCGCGGGATCGACACGCTCGGTGAGCGCGATGCTCTTGCCGGATGTGGCCTGGAGAGCGTCCAGAACGGCCTTGCGGTTCTTGTCCGACAGCGGTGCCGCCACCGTCACTTCGGCGCTCACGATGCCCTTCTTTTCCGCAACCAGCGCGCGGAAGGCCGTGATCATGGCCCGGACGAGGAAGAGGCGGCGCTTGGAAGCGACGAGTTTCAGGAAATTCGCGGCGAGCCCGCCGATCTCGGCCTTGGCGAGCACGGCCGTGATGGCCTTTTCCTGCTCTTCCGAGGTGAAGACCGGGTTGCGGCACAATTGCTCCAGGTCCGGGCTCCCGTCGAGCATGGCCAGGAAGCGATCGAGATCCGCGCCGATGGCGTCAAGGGCCTTGCCCTCGCTCGCAAGCTCGAACAGCGCGACGGCATAACGGCCGGCAATTCCGGAGACGATGGGGCTCGATGAGGCCACGGCTCGAACGTCTTTCGTTTCTTCACACGGCAAGCGGGGCGAACGCGACACCCAAGGAGGGGAAGTTGCGCGAATATTGCCGCTCGTCGTGCCCAAGAAGGGGGGTCTCTCGACGACTTGGCGGCTGGCGCACCCGCAAGGATGCGCTGCAGCAACCGGGCCGGTCGCTAACAAATCTTCAACGCCCGCGCAACCCCTTATCGCCGCCAACCTTCGGCCCGGACGCCGCGATTTTCCGCCTCAGAGGAAACTCATCGGGTCAATATCGACATCGACGCGAGCCCCGCCACGTGCCGGACCGGCCCGTTCCAGCATCGCGCGGATGGCGGACTGGATGGAAACCGCTCGCGGTGCCTTCAGAATGAGGCGCATGCGGTGCTTGCCCCGCAGAAGCGCCAGCGGCGGATCGGCCGGCCCGAGAATCGTGATCGAGGGGATCGCCCCCTCCTCCATCAGCCGGAATCCGGCTTCAGCGAGCTTGCGCGCATGGGCCTCCGCCGCCGGGCGATCCTTCGCGGACACGAGAATGGCCGCGAGGCGCCCGAAAGGCGGCAGCCCTGCCGCCTCGCGGCTCGCGATCTCGGCGGCGTAGAAGGAGGCCTCATCGCCCGAGAGCAGCGCGCGGATCACCACGTGCTTCGGCTGGTAGCTTTGCAGCACGCCCCGCCCCGGCTTCTCCCCGCGCCCGGCGCGGCCCGTGACCTGGGTGAGAAGCTGGAAGCTGCGCTCGGCGGCGCGCGGATCGTTCGAGACAAGCCCGATATCGGCATCCACCACGGCCGCGAGCGTGAGTTTCGGAAAGTTATGGCCCTTCGCGATCAGTTGCGTGCCGATCACCAGGTCGAATTCGCCATCCGCCACCGCCTGCAATTCGCGCTTCAGGCGCTCCGTGCCGCCGGGAAAATCGCTGGAGAGCACGATGCGACGATGATCGGGGAAAGCTGCCGCGATCTCTTCGGCCACGCGTTCCACGCCGGGCCCGCAGGCGGTGAGGCTCTCCTCCGCGCCGCATTCGGTGCAGGCGATGGGGCGGCGCTCGGTATGCCCGCAATGATGGCAGATCAGCGCCCGGCGGAAACGATGCTCCACGAGCCAGGCATCGCAATTCGGGCATTGCCAGCGATGCCCGCAGGCGCGGCAGAGCGTCAGCGGCGCATAGCCGCGCCGGTTCAGGAACACCATCGCCTGCTCGCCGCGCTGAAGCGTCTCGCCGATCATCCCGATGAGCTTTGGCGAGAGATAGGCCCCGCGCGGGGGCGCATCCCTGGTGAGGTCGATCAGCGACAAGTCGGGCAAGGCGCGGCCCACGGCGCGGCTTTCCAGCTTCACATGCCGGTAGCGGCCCTGCTCGGCATTCACCCGGCTCTCGATGGAGGGCGTGGCCGAGGAGAGGATCACCGGGCAGCCCTCGCATTGCCCGCGCAGAACCGCCATGTCCCGCGCGTTATAGCGCACCACATCATCCTGCTTGAAGGCGGCCTCGTGTTCCTCATCCACCACGATGAGGCCGAGGCTGCTGAACGGGAGGAAGAGCGCGGAGCGCGCACCCACCACCACCTTCGCCTCGCCCTCCGCCACGGCATGCCAGAGACGATCGCGCCGCGTCGCCGCGATGCCCGAATGCCAGAGGCCCGGCGCACCGCCGAACCGCGCCTCGAACCGCGCCACGAATTCCGGCGTGAGCGAGATTTCCGGCAGGAGGATCAACGCTTGCCGCCCCTTTTCAAGCGCCGTCGCGACCGCCTCGAAATAGACCTCCGTCTTGCCCGATCCGGTCACGCCCTCCAGCAGAACCGGTGCGAAGCCGGCCGCCTTCACGAGGCCGGAAAGCGCATCCGCCGCCTGGCGCTGCCGGGCATTCAGTTCCGGCCCCTGCGAGGCGAGATCAAGCGGCTCGGCCCGCGCAAGGCTCGGCAGCGGCACGATCTCGAAGACGCCTTCATCCATCAGCGCATCGATCACGCCAGTGGAGCAGCCGGCCGCCTCCGCGAGATCCTTCTTGCGATGCGTGAGGCCCCCGACGGCCGCCGCCATCACCCGCGCCCGGATCGGCGTCAGGCGTCGCGGCTGCGCGCCCGTGGCGCGAAGGCCGAATCGCGGTGCTTCATGCGCCTCTGCCTCCGGGTCGCGCATCGCCATCCGTGCGACAAGCCCGAGGGGTGCCAGCGTATAGGCCGAGACGCGCTGCAGGAAAGTCATCAGCTTTTCGGACAAGGGCGGAAGAGCCGAGACCGCAAGAATGGATTTCAGGTTCTCGCCCGAAGCCTTCCCGTCCACGCTCCAGACAAGGCCGAAAGTCTCGCGGGTGCCGAGCGGCACATGGACGGTCTGGCCCGGCCGAAGCGCCATCCCCTCCGGCACGCGGTAGGAATAGGGCGCATCGAGCGCGAGCGGCAGGACGATGTCGGCGATCATCGCTCCCCTCCTTTCGATGCGCTGTCTCCTTGCATATCACCGATTCGCGGCCTCCCGTGATGCGCCGTTTCTTAACCTTGGACAGCGAGACTATGCGCATGAGCGCCATCGAACTCGCCCTTCAGGATTGGCTGCGCGCCCTCACCCATGAGCGCAAGGCATCGCCCAACACGGTCGAATCCTATGGCCGCGACGTGCGGCAGGTGCTTGCCTATTTCGGCGGCGATGTGAGGACGCCGGCGGATCTGCTGGCGCTGAAACCGTCCGATCTGCGCCTTTTCATGGGCGAGCGCCGCAACCAGGGCATCGGCAGCCGCAGCCTCATGCGGCAACTCGCGGGGTTGCGCTCCTTTGCGCGTCATCTCGAACGCGAGGGGCATGGCCATGCCTCGGCCTTCAAGGCGGTGCGCGGCCCCCGCGTGAAAAAGGGGCTGCCGCGACCCCTCACCCCCCAGGATGCGCGTGCCACCGCGGCAATTTCCACCCGCGCCGGCGAGGAACGCGAGCCCTGGGTGCTCGCGCGGGATGCCGCCGTTTTTGCCTTGCTCTATGGCGCCGGCCTGCGCATCTCGGAGGCGCTGTCGATCAAGCGGAAAGACGCGCCGAAAGCGGGCGCGACGCTCACCATCACCGGCAAGGGCGGCAAGCCGCGGCAGGTGCCGGTCCTCCCGCAGATCGCGGCGGCCATCGACGATTACCTCCGGCAATGCCCGTGGAGGATGCGCGGAGATGATCCGCTTTTCGTGGGCGTGAAGGGCGGCCCGCTCTCGCCCCGCATCATCCAGCTCGCGATGGAGGGGCTGCGCGGGGCGTTGGGCCTGCCCGAAAGCGCCACGCCGCATGCCCTGCGCCATTCCTTCGCGACGCATCTGCTGGCGCGCGGCGGCGACCTGCGCACCATCCAGGAGCTTCTCGGCCACGCCTCGCTCTCAACCACCCAGATCTACACGGAAGTGGACACGGCGCGGCTGATGGCCGCCTACAAGGCCGCCCATCCACGGGCGTGAGTGCCACCCCGCTTGCCAGCCGAATCGTCACACCTCTATCGTTTCGCCGGGGCAGCCGATTCGGCGGAGGGGCTGATGGCGGAGCCGGTGGAAATTCCGGATGGAAACAAGCGGATCGGCCTGCTGATTGCCATTCTGGCACTCATGCTGGCTTTTTCGGAAATGGGCAACAAGCAGGCCGAAGCGGAATCGGTGGCGAAAAACATCGAGGCGGCCAATCTCTGGTCCTTCTTCCAGGCGAAGACCATCCGCCGGACTTCGACCCTCGTCGCCGCCGAGGACATGCAGACGCGCCTCGCGGGCGTGACGGACCCCGCCGTGAAGGCGGCCTATGAAGCGCAGATCAAGCGCTGGCGCGACACCGCCGCCCGTTACGAGAGCGAGCCGGAAACCAATGAGGGCCGCAAGGAACTCATGGGGCGCGCCAAGGCCGCTGAAGAACGCCGTGATTTGCAGAAGACCCGCTCGGAAGTGTTCGAGATTGCCTCGGCGCTGATCCAGATCGGCATCGTGCTGGCTTCCGCGGCGATCATCACCGGCATCACGCTGCTGGTCTGGTGCGCGGGCGGCCTTGGCATCGTCGCGCTGGTGCTGATGGGCTTCGGCACATGGGCCCCGGCGGCGGTGCCGTTCATTTCCTGAGGATCACGGCGCTTTCGGCGCGGTGCATTGGCGTGTCACCTCATCGATCCGGAGCTTGACCGTCACATCGGGCATATCGACCAGCACGCGCTGCCAGAGGCCTTCCCGCTTCAGCCCGCCGAGCATGCAGCCACAGAAATTGGAGCAGGTCAGCGCGTCCCCGCCCGTCGATTGGCATTGCTGCTGGCAGGAGAGCAGGAAGTCGCGCGTCTCGCGGTCCACCGGCGGCAGGATCGCCGAAGCGAGCACCGCCAGCCCGCCATAGAGCACCGGCTGGTGGATGAGGTAGATCGCAAGGCTGTTCCGCCCCATCCAGCCGAGCGCGCGCATGAACCCCCCGGGCGTGGCGGGAGCCGCGCTCGCCGCAGGCTGCCAGAGCTTCGCCATCGCCATGCCCGCGAGCACGCAAGCGAACCACGGAAAAACCGGTACGAAATCATTCGTGGAAGGCACGCGCGTGCCAAGCCCCAGCCAGACGAGCCAGGGCGATGACAGGGCATCCGCCTTGAAAACGAGGGGCAGGGCAAGAACCGCGACAGCCGCAACCGCCGCAACCATCCACGGCCAGCGCAGGAAGGGCAGCGCCAGCAGGCTCGCCAGCGCGATGTGATGCAGGATGCCGAAGAAGATGAACTGGTCCGGGAAGACCAGATACGTCCCCGCCGTCACCAGAGCCGCAGCACCGGCCACCAGCGCAAGGCGCCGGAGAAAACGCTCGCGCCCGAAACCCTGGCCATGCGCCAGAACCAGCCCGATACCCACCAGTGCGAGAAAGCTCGCGGCGATGGCATGGCCAAACCAGATCCAGAGCGGAAAATCGCGCAGATCAACCGGGATCAGCTCCAGAAACGAGAGATTCCAGCCGAAATGGTAGATGACCATCGCCACGATCGCGACGCCGCGCGCGGCATCGATGGCGGGGATGCGGGACGGGCGTGACGGGGGAATCGCAGGCTCTCTCATGCGCGAACCATGGCGAAGCTCGCCCGCCTTGTCACGCCGGTTGGTCATGAATCACGAAGCGGAACGCCAATTCGGCATGCGGGCGAGATCGCATCTCTGCTCTTCTATTTGCAGCAACAAGCGCCGGACTATTCTTCGAAAAGATCGTCCATGAAGCCCTTGGGGTCCTGGCAGAACGACCGCATCGTCAAAAAATGCGATGTTTGCTTGAAGGATGACGGCTCGAAGCCCTGCTTTGTGAGACAGAGGAACTGTGCTTCCGGGTAGGCCATGATCATCGGCGAATGGGTGGCAATGATCACCTGGCAGATATTTGATTGTTCCATGCGCCGTATCAGCTTGAGAAACTCCATCTGCCTCGCGGGAGACAGCGCGCTCTCGGGCTCGTCGAAAATGTAAATCCCCTGCCTTCTGCAGCGCTCGTCGAAGAAACGCAGAAAACCCTCGCCGTGGGAATGAGAGAGAAAATCGGGCGGGATTGCCATGCCAGTCAACGCGGCTTGATCGAGATAGCGGGCGATGGCGAAGAAGCTCTCGGCCTTAAAGAACCAGCCTGTGCCAATGCGCGGCAGCCAGCTTGCGGCCAGTGCCGGGGCGAGGAGGTCGCCGTTCTGGTCAATCGCCGTGGAATGGTCGAGCGGCATATAGCCCGGTCCGCCACCAGCCTGATCGAATCCGACAACGGCGGCGATCGCTTCCAGAAACGTCGATTTCCCGGTCCCGTTCTCCCCGACGATGATGGTGACGGCCTGTGTGAACCGGAAATCAAAGCTTCCATCCCGGAACAGCGGAAGGTTGAACGGATACCTTGTCCAATCTTCCACCCTTTCCGGCCGAAGCACGACTTGCTTCAGATACGGAGCCGGCAATCGGAGTGGTCGCCTCGAAGCCATGCCCGTTTCCACTCACAGATGGATCTGCCGCTTTTCCACCGCCATCGCCGCTTCCTTCACCGCTTCGCTCATGGTGGGGTGAGCGTGGCAGGTGCGCGCGAGATCTTCCGAGGAGCCGCCGAATTCCATCAGCACGGCTGCTTCATGGATCATCTCGCCGGCGCCGGCCCCGATGATGTGCACGCCGAGCACGCGGTCGGTTGCCTTGTCCGCGAGCACCTTCACGAAGCCATCCGTGGCGCGGTTGGCGCGCGCGCGGCCATTCGCCGTGAAGGGGAACTTGCCCACGTTGTAGGCCATATTCGCGGCCTTGAGTTCTTCCTCGCTTCTGCCCACCGAAGCGACCTCCGGGAAGGTGTAGACGACGCCGGGGATTACGTCGTAGTTCACGTGGCCCGCCTTGCCGGCGAGGATTTCCGCCACCGCGACGCCTTCATCCTCGGCCTTGTGGGCGAGCATCGGCCCGCGCACCACGTCACCGATGGCATAGATGCCCGGCACGTTGGTCTCGAAGTGATCGCCAATGGTCACGCGGCCGCGCTCCATCGCGACCCCCACAGCCTCAAGGCCGAGGCCCTCGGTGTTGGGCCGGCGGCCGATGGCGACGAGCACCACATCGGCCTTCACCTCCTCGGCGGCACCCCCCGCAGCGGGCTCGACCGTGAGCGTCACGCCATCCTTGCCGGTCTTCGCAGCCGTCACCTTCTTGCCGAGATGGAACTTGAAGCCCTGCTTCTCGAGGATGCGCTGGGTCAGCTTCGCCACCTCGCCATCCATGCCCGGAAGGATGCGGTCGAGATATTCGATGACCTCGACCCTGGCGCCGAGACGGCCCCAGACGGAGCCCATCTCAAGGCCGATCACGCCGGCGCCGATCACCACCAGCTTGCCCGGAACACCCGCAAGCTCCAGCGCGCCGGTGGAGGTGACGATTCTCGCTTCATCCACGGTGACGTTCGGCAGGTTCGCGGATTCCGAACCCGTGGCGATCACGATGTTCTTCGTTTCCAGAACCCGCGTCGTGCCATCCTCGGCCTTCACCTGCACCTTGCCAGCAGCAAGGATGGTGCCGAGGCCGTGGAAAGCCTCGACCTTGTTCTTCTTGAGAAGAAACGCCACGCCATTCACATTGGCGTCCACCGTCTCCTGCTTATGCTTCATCATCGCCGGGAGGTTCAGCTTCGGGGCGGGCACATCGATGCCGAGCGCCGCGAAGCCATGCCCCGCCTCATGGAACATCTCGGAAGCGTGCAGCATCGCCTTGGAGGGGATGCAGCCGACATTGAGGCAGGTGCCGCCATGCGTCTTTCGCTTTTCGACCACGGCCACCTTCAGGCCGAGCTGGGCCGCGCGGATGGCGCAGACATAACCGCCGGGGCCGGTGCCGATGACGATGAGATCGTAGGACATGCATTACTCCATTAGATCATGTTCTCGCAAAAGCGGATACCGGTTTTGCGTAACAACATGCGACAAAACAATAAGATAGAGCTCGGTTTTGATTCCATCAAAACGACACGTGCTCTAGAGCATTTTTTCGATCAGGTGGATACCGGTTGATCGAAGAAAATTCGGTAAATCAAGAGCTTAGAGCGAGTTCCGATCTGTTTCTGTCAGATCGGCAACCGCTCTAGGGCTCGGTGACCCGGCGCAGCGAATGGCCAGACCAGACGAAGACGTCATTGCGAGGAGCCCCAAGGGCGACGCGGCAATCCAGACAACAGAACTGGATTGCTTCGTCGCTCCGCTTCTCGCAATGACGCGTTGAAATTTCACAGATCCATCACGAGGCGCGACGGATCTTCCAGGCATTCCTTCACGCGCACGAGGAAGGTCACGGCCTCCTTGCCGTCGACGATCCGGTGGTCATAGGAGAGCGCGAGATACATCATCGGGCGGATTTCGATCTTGCCGCCGATCGCAATCGGCCGCTCCTGGATTTTGTGCATGCCGAGAATGCCCGATTGCGGCGCGTTCAGGATCGGCGTCGACATCAGAGAGCCATAGATGCCGCCATTGGTGATGGTGAAGGTGCCGCCTGCCATCTCCTCGATCTTGAGCTGGCCGTCGCGCGCCCGCTTGCCGAAATCGGCGATGCCCTTCTCGATACCGGCGAGGCCGAGATGATCCGCATCGCGCAAAACAGGCACGACGAGGCCCTTCTCCGTGCCGACCGCGATGCCGACGTGATAGTAATTCTTGTAGATGATGTCGGTGCCGTCGATCTCGGCATTGACGCCCGGCAGTTCCTTCAGCGCCTGCACGCAGGCTTTGACGAAGAAGCCCATGAAGCCGAGCTTTACACCGTGCTTCTTCTCGAAGAGATCCTTGTACTGGTTGCGAAGGCCCATCACGGCGCTCATGTCGACCTCGTTGAAGGTCGTGAGCATGGCGGCATTGTTCTGGCTCTCCTTCAGGCGGCGCGCGATGGTCTGGCGCAGCTTGGTCATCTTCACGCGCTCCTCGCGGCTGGCATCGGACGGCGCCGAAACCGCGCGGGGGGCCGCCGAAGCAGCAGGGGCCGCCGCCGGAGCCGGGTTCGCCAACGCGCGCAGCACGTCTTCCTTCAGCACCTGGCCGCGCTTGCCGGAGCCCGAATCAACCGCGACACCGGTCTCGGCCATCATCTTCGCAGCGGAAGGTGCCGGTGGCATGGAGGTCGCAGCCGCCACAACGGGAGCCGGGGCCGGAGCGGCAGCCTTCGGCTTTTCAGCCGGGGCGGCAGCCGCCGCAGCGGCACCGGCCGCGATGGAGCCGAGCAGCGCATTGACGCCGACCGTCTCGCCTTCCCTGGCGACGATCTCGGCCAGGGTGCCGGCGGCCGGCGCATTCACTTCGAGCGTCACCTTGTCGGTCTCGAGTTCCAGCAGGGGCTCATCCGCCTTCACGGCATCGCCCGGCTTCTTGAACCACTTGCCGATCGTGGCTTCCGAGACGCTCTCGCCGAGGGTGGGAACGCGGATTTCGGTGCTCATGGGGAAGGGACCTTCTTGAACGGAAAATGCGAGGTTCAGGCCGCGAACACGTCGTTGAGGAACGCGTTCAGCTGTTCGAGATGCTTGGACATCTGGCCCACGGCCGTGGAGGCCGCTGCCGGACGGCCGGCGTAGCGGGCGCGGGTGGAGGATGCGCCGACCTGCTGGAGTGCCCATTCGAGATAGGGCTCCACGAAGGTCCAGCTGCCCATGTTCTTGGGCTCTTCCTGGCACCACACCACATCCGCCTTCCTGAAGCGGGAAAGCTCGGTCGCGACAGACTTCATCGGGAATGGATAGAGCTGTTCCACGCGCAGCAGGTAGACATCGTCGATGCCGCGCTTCTCGCGCTCCTCGAGAAGGTCGAAATAGACCTTGCCCGAGCAGAGGATGACGCGACGGATCTTGGCGTCCGCCTTCAATTTCGTGGTCGAACGACCGAATTCCGCATCATCCTTCAGGATGCGGTGGAACGAGGTGCCGTCCGCAAGGTCCGCGAGGTCGGAGATGCAGCGCTTGTGGCGCAGCAGGCTCTTCGGCGTCATCAGGATCAGCGGCTTCCTGAAATCGCGCTTCAGCTGCCGGCGCAGAATGTGGAAGTAGTTCCCCGGCGTGGTGCAGTTCGCAACCTGCATGTTGTCTTCCGCGCAAAGCTGCAGGAAACGCTCGAGGCGCGCGCTTGAATGTTCCGGCCCCTGCCCCTCATAGCCATGCGGCAGCAGGCAGACGAGGCCGCTCATGCGCAGCCACTTGCGCTCGCCGCTCGAGATGAACTGGTCGAACAGCACCTGGGCGCCATTGGCGAAGTCACCGAACTGCGCTTCCCAGCAGGTCAGCGCATTGGGCTCGGAGAGGCTGTAGCCATATTCGAAGCCGAGCACGGCCTCTTCCGAGAGCATCGAGTTGATGACCTCGTATTTCGCCTGCCCCGCCTGCACATGTTTGAGCGGGGTGTAGCGCGCCTCGGTCTCCTGGTCGATCAGCACGGAATGGCGCTGGGAGAAGGTGCCGCGCTCGCAATCCTGCCCCGAGAGGCGCACCCGATGCCCCTCGGCAACGAGGCTGCCGAAGGCCAGAGCCTCGCCTGTGGCCCAATCGATCCCGGTGCCGGTCTCGATCATCTTTCGGCGGTTATCGAGGAAGCGCTGGATGGTCTTGTGGATGTTGAAGCCATCCGGAACCCTGGTGATCGCGTAGCCGATCTCCTTCAGGCGCCCGGCCTCGATGCCGGTCTGGCCGCGGCGCGGATCATCATCGCTTTCCTTGGTCGAGGTGAGACCCGCCCACTTGCCATCGAGCCAATCGGCCTTGTTGGGCTTGTAGGCCTGGCCGGCCTCGAATTCGGCTTCAAGGCGCTGGCGCCAGTCGGCCTTCATCTTCTCGACCTCGCCATCGGTGACGACGCCCTCGGCCACAAGCTTCTTGGCATACATCTCGAGCGTCGAGACATGACCGCGGATGTTCTTGTACATCAGCGGCTGGGTGAAGCCCGGTTCGTCGCCTTCGTTGTGGCCGAAGCGGCGATAGCACCACATGTCGATCACGACCGGGCGCTGGAACTTCATGCGGAATTCGGTCGCGACCTTCGCGGCGAACACCACCGCTTCCGGGTCGTCGCCGTTCACGTGGAAGATCGGCGCTTCCACCATTTTCGCCACATCGGAAGGATAAGGCGAGGAGCGCGAATAGCGCGGATAGGTGGTGAAACCGATCTGGTTGTTGATGATGAAATGCACCGAGCCGCCCGTGCGGTGACCCTTGAGGCCCGAGAGGCCGAAGCATTCCGCCACGACGCCCTGCCCCGCGAAGGCTGCATCGCCATGGAGCAGCAGCGGGAGAACCGCGCGACGATCATCCGGCGGGCAGCCATGCTGATCCTGCTTCGCACGCACCTTGCCGAGCACCACCGGGTTGACGATTTCCAGGTGCGAAGGGTTGGGCGTGAGCGAAAGATGCACGTTGTTGCCATCGAAAGTGCGATCGGAAGACGCGCCGAGATGGTATTTCACGTCGCCCGAGCCTTCCACGTCATCCGGCGCGAAGGAGCCGCCCTTGAACTCGTGGAACAGCGCACGATGCGGCTTGCCCATCACCTGGGTCAGCACGTTGAGACGGCCGCGATGGGCCATGCCCAGCACGATATCCTTCACGCCGAGATTGCCGCCGCGCTTGATGATCTGCTCGAGCGCGGGGATGAGGCTCTCGCCGCCATCCAGGCCGAAGCGCTTGGTGCCGGTGAACTTCACATCGAGGAATTTCTCGAAGCCCTCGGCCTCCACCAGCTTGTTGAGGATGGCGCGCTTGCCCTCGCGGGTGAAGGTGATCTCCTTGTCCGGGCCTTCGATGCGCTCCTGCAGCCAGCTCTTCGCGGCGGGATCGGAAATATGCATGAATTCATAGCCGATCGTCTCGCAATAGGTGCGGCGCAGGATCGCCAGCATCTCGCGGATCGTCGCGAATTCGAGGCCGAGCACGTTGTCGATGAAGATCTTGCGATCCCAGTCGGCTTGCGTGAATCCGTAGGAAGAAGGGTGCAGCTCCTCGTGATCCTTCCTCGGCTCCATGCCGAGCGGATCGAGATTCGCATGCAGATGCCCGCGCATGCGATAGGCGCGGATCATCATCAGGGCATGGACGGAATCGCGCGCGGCGCGGATGAGATCCGCCTCCGAGAGCGCCGGCGCGCCCTTGGCCGAAGCGGCTTCCGCCTTGCCCTTGAGCTTGTCGGTGACGACCTTCTCGACCGCGCCCCAATTGCCGTCGAGCGCCGAGATCAGCTCGCCATTGACCTGCGGCGGCCAGTTCTTGCGCGCCCAGGAGGGGCCGGGCGTCTCTTCGCCCATCAGGCTTTCGAGATAGGCCGTATTGCCGGCCGAGAGCGCCGAGATATCAATTCCGCTTTTGTCGTCCATGGGTCCGTCCCCGTTTTTAGTCGACAATGAAGAGTGTGGCGCCCTTGGGCGAACGGGAGCGATGCGGCTCCGCGCCGTCGGCGACCTGATAGCTCATGCCGGGCTTGAGCACGTATTGCCGGCCATCGGCGAGGGTGGTTTCCAACTCACCCACGAGGCAGAGCAGCACGTGGCCCTTTTCGCACCAATGGTCCGAAACATAGCCCGGTGTGTATTCGACCATCCGCACGCGGATCTGGTTCCCCTCCGGCCCGAAATATCGGGTCCGCCAGAGCGCCTCCCCCGCTTCCGCCGAGTGGCGGGTCGCGGGGATTTCGCTCCAGTCGGTCGTTCCGAAGGGGATATCCGTCATGCGCATGGAATCATTTGCCCTTTCAGGCTCACCTGCCCTTGAGCACCTCGACGAGGGTTTTTCCAAGGCGGGCCGGCGACGGCGAAACGCGGATGCCCGCTTCTTCCATGGCGGCGATCTTGTCTTCCGCGCCGCCCTTGCCGCCGGCGATGATCGCGCCGGCATGGCCCATGCGCCGGCCCGGAGGTGCGGTGCGGCCCGCGATGAAGCCGACCATCGGCTTCTTGCGGCCGCGCCTGGCTTCGTCCTTGATGAACTGCGCGGCATCTTCCTCGGCCGAACCGCCGATTTCACCGATCATGATGATCGACTGCGTCTCGGGATCGCCAAGGAATTTTTCCAGCATGTCGATATATTCCGTGCCCTTCACCGGGTCGCCGCCAATGCCCACGGCGGTGGTCTGCCCAAGGCCTTCCTGCGTGGTCTGGAACACGGCCTCGTAAGTCAGCGTGCCGGAGCGCGAGACGATGCCGACATTGCCTTGGCTGAAGATGTTGCCCGGCATGATGCCGATCTTGCATTCGCCGGCCGTCATCACGCCCGGGCAGTTCGGGCCGATGAGGCGCGATTTCGAGCCATCGAGCGCGCGCTTCACCTTGATCATGTCCTGCACCGGAATGCCTTCCGTGATGCAGACGATGAGCGGGATTTCCGCCTGGATGGCTTCGCAGATCGCATCCGCCGCGCCCGGCGGCGGCACGTAGATCACGCTCGCATCGGCACCCGTGCGGTCCCGCGCTTCGGCCACGGTGTCGAACACCGGCAGGCCGAGATGCGTGGTGCCGCCCTTGCCCGGCGAGGTGCCGCCGACCATCTTCGTGCCGTAGGCAATGGCCTGTTCGGAGTGGAAGGTCCCGTTCTTGCCGGTAAAGCCCTGGCAGATGACCTTGGTATTCGCATGGATGAGAATGGACATGTTGCGTGTTCCCCCGGTCCCTTAGCCCTTCACGGCCTTGACGATCTTCTGCGCGGCATCATCAAGGTCATCCGCCGGGATGACGTTGAGGCCGCTCTCGCGGATGATTGTCTTGCCGAGATCCACATTCGTGCCTTCTAGGCGCACGACCAGCGGAACCTTGAGGCCCACTTCCTTCACCGCCGCGATCACGCCCTCGGCAATGACATCGCATTTCATGATGCCGCCGAAGATATTGACCAGAATGCCCTTCACATTCGGGTCGGCCGTGATGATCTTGAACGCCGCCGTCACCTTTTCCTTGGAGGCGCCGCCGCCGACATCGAGGAAGTTCGCCGGCTCGGAGCCGTAGAGTTTGATGATGTCCATCGTCGCCATGGCGAGGCCCGCGCCGTTCACCATGCAGCCGATGGTGCCGTCGAGCGCCACATAGGAGAGGTCGTATTTCGAGGCCTCGATTTCCTTGGGGTCCTCTTCCGTCAGGTCACGCAGTTCCACCACATCCGGATGGCGATAGAGCGCGTTGGAATCGAAACCGATCTTGGCATCAAGGCACTTCAGCTTGCGATCCCTGGTGATGATCAGCGGGTTGATTTCCAGCATCGCCATGTCTTTCTCGACAAAGGCGGCATAAAGCTGGCCCGTGAGAACCTCGGCCTGCCTGGCGAGATCGCCGGTGAGGCCCAGGGCCTTTGCCACCGCGCGGCCATGATGGGGCATCACGCCCGTCGCCGGGTCCACCGAGAAGGTGATGATCTTCTCAGGGGCATCATGCGCGACCTTCTCGATATCCATGCCGCCTTCGGTGGAGACCACGAAGGCGGTGCGGCCGGTCACGCGGTCCACCAGCATCGAGATGTAGAATTCCTTCTCGATATCCGAGCCATCCTCGATGTAGAGGCGGTTCACCTGTTTGCCGGCCTCGCCCGTCTGGATGGTCACCAGCGTGTTGCCGAGCATGTCCTTCGCATGGGCCTCGACCTCGGCCACCGATTTCGCAAGCCGTACGCCGCCCTTGGCATCGGCCGGCAGTTCCTTGAACTTGCCCTTGCCGCGGCCGCCCGCATGGATCTGGCTCTTCACGACGAAGAGCGGACCCGGCAGCTTCTTCGCGGCCTCGACCGCCTCGGCGATCGTCATGGCCGGATAGCCGGCGGAGACATTCGCGCCGTAGGCCTTCAGGATCGCCTTGCCCTGATATTCATGAATGTTCATGGTTCACCTTGGTGATGAGCGAGTAGCGAAGTGCGAAGCGGGACGGGCGGGCGGAACCGAGTGGTCCTTTTCGCCGTTCGCCCCCTATTCGCTTACTTCAGCGACGGATTGATGGTCTTGCAGGCGTCGATCAGGCCCTGAACGGAAGCGACGGATTTTGCCATCATCGCCTGCTCGTCCTTGTTGAGGCGCACCTTCACCACGCGCTCCACGCCCTTGGCGCCGATCACCACCGGAACACCGATGAACATGTCGCGCACGCCGTATTCGCCCTTGAGGTAGGCGGCGCAGGGCAGCACGCGCTTCTGGTCCTTGAGGTAGCTCTCGGCCATCACGATCGCGGAAGCCGCCGGCGCGTAGAAGGCCGAGCCGGTCTTGAGCAGCGCGACGATCTCGCCGCCGCCCTTGCGGGTGCGCTCGACGATCTCGTCCACCTTCTCCTGGGTGATCCACTTCATCTTCACGAGGTCCGGCAGCGGCACGCCGCCCACGGTCGAGTAGCGCACCAGCGGCACCATGTCGTCGCCATGGCCGCCGAGCACGAAGGTCGAGATATCCTTGATCGAGACGCCGGTCGCTTCCTCGAGGAAGTAGGCCATGCGGGCCGAATCGAGCACGCCGGCCATGCCGACGATCTTGTTCGGCTTCACGCCCGAAAACTTCTGCAGCGCCCAGACCATCGCATCGAGCGGGTTGGTGATGCAGATCACGAAAGCCTTGGGGCAATACTGCCTGATGCCGTTGCCGACCGATTCCATGACCTTGAGATTGATGCCCACGAGATCATCGCGGCTCATGCCCGGTTTTCTCGGCACGCCGGCGGTGACAATCACCACATCCGCGCCTTCGATGTCCTTGTAATCATTCGTGCCCTTGTAGAGCGCATCAAAGCCGTCCACCGCGGAGGATTCCACGAGGTCGAGCGCCTTGCCCTGCGGGGTGCCTTCCGCGATGTCGAACAGGATGATGTCGCCCAGTTCCTTCAGCCCCGCGAGATGGGCGAGGGTGCCGCCGATCTGACCGGCGCCGATGAGGGCAATCTTCGAACGAGCCATAGGTAGTACGACCTCCGAATGCGCGAGGGCGCAGCGCCCAGGCGTTGGAAACAGGAAACGCGGCGTGCGGATCGGACCGGATGGCGCCCGGATGGTCGGACGCTTTCCCCCTTCGCGTCGCGTGGCCGGCCTTCGAGACCGGATTGGGGAAGCGGGGTAAATCGAGGCCCGGAAAAGGGCAAGCGAAACTCGAGGCACATTCCACGAATGGACAATACGCCTCGGGTCAAATCGTGGAATTTCATGTCACGGCGAGAGTCGTCTGGTTATATTTCAATGATTTATGGGTAAAGATGTCAAAGAACTTCACGAAGCCTAATCAAAAATTAAATGTGACAAATAACGTTTTTTGTCATTTGTCTCTCACTTTCGGCTTCCCAAGGCGCGGATGATCGCGCGGATCGCCCGGTCACGGCGCGCATCGGAGGATGGATCATCCCCCGTCAGCAGTACCGCCCGGGCATCGGCAAAGCGGTGGGCGAGATCCAGCGCCAGCTGCGCCGAGCGCCGCGCCTCGCTGCCGGCGAAGAGGCGGGTGGAAATCCCTTCCTCCACGATGCGGCCCACCTGCCGGGTGATGCTCTGGCGATGCCGCCGAGGCTCCTCCGCCCCGTTTTCAGGCTCCGCCAGCAATCGGAAGATCGCCGGGTCATCGCGCAGGGTCTCGGCATAGGCGCGCGAGAGGGTGGCGAAATAGCGCTCCAGCTTGTCATCCGCGGGGTCCGGCCCCTCGACAATCTCGCCCAGGCGCTGTTCGAGCCCCTTCAGCCAGCCATTGAGCACGGCGTCGATCAGGCCCGTCTTGTCCGGAAAATGCCGGTAGACATTCGCGTGGCTCATTCCAAGACCGCTGGCGACATGCAGCACGGTCATCCGGCGCGGGCCGATCTTGCGGATTTCCGCCGTGGCCGCGGCGATCAGGCGCGATCGCGTGGCTTCCGGCGCGCGGCTCATGTCTCGACGAGCCCGGTGGAATTGCCGCTGGCCTTGCTGTCGGCCCGGCCATGCGGGAGCGCGAGGTAGCTTTCGGATTGCATTTCCGTGAGGCGCGAGACGGTGCGGTCGAATTCGAAGGCCTCGTGGCCCAATTCAGCCTTGTAGAGCCTGTCGGGCATCGCCGCCGCCGAGCAGATCAGCTTCACGTGATGCTCGTAGAGGATGTCGATCAGCGTGATGAAGCGCTTCGCCTCATTGCGCCGCTCGAAAGTGAGGCGCGGGATATTCTCGAGGATCACCGTGTGGAAATTCCGCGCGATCGCGAGGAAATCCAGCGATCCGAGCGGGCGCGCGCAAAGTTCTTCGAACGTGAACCGGCCGACACCGCCCGCCGCCCGCTCCACCACCAATTCGCGCCCGCCGAGATCGAAGACCTGCCTCTGCACCCGTGCGCCGGCGGCGAGATCCGCGAAGGCCTGCTCCAGCGCCTCTTCCGAGGCCATGCCGTCCGGTGCGTGATAGACCTTGCGCCCATGCAGCTTCTCCATCCGGAAATCCGTGCGGGCATCGAGCCGGACGATGTCGAGCCGGTTCTGGATCAATGTCACGAAGGGCAGGAAGAGCGCACGGTTGAGGCCGTTCTCATAGAGCCGCGCAGGCTCCACATTGGAGGTCGCGACCAGCACCACTCCGCGCGCGAACAAAGCCTCGAAAAGCCGGCCGAGGATCATCGCATCGGCGATATCCGTCACGGAGAATTCGTCGAAACAGAGAACCCAGGCTTCTTCCGCCAGCTGCTCCGCCACCGGAACGATCGGGTCGCCGCCCTTCACCTCGCCGGTTTTCAGTTTCTGGCGATAGGCGTGGATGCGCGCATGCACATCGGCCATGAAAGCGTGGAAATGCGCCCGCCTCTTGCGCCGCACGCCGAGGCTGTCGTGGAAGAGATCCATCAGCATGGTCTTGCCGCGCCCCACGGAACCCCACAGGTAGAGGCCCTTCATCGGCTCCGGCTTTTCCCTGCGCCCGAAAAGCCAGCCGAGCGCGGAACCTTTCCGCGCAAGACGATGGGCTTCCAGCCGTTCGGCCAACTGGTCGAGCTTCGCAACGATGCGGGCCTGGGCCGGATCGGCCTCGAGGCGGCCTTCCGCGACAAGAGCCTGATAGCGCGCTTTGATCGGACCGGGCATGGCAATTCCTGAGCGAACCGCCTCTAAGACAGAACGCTCGGCGTGCAAAGAGACGAGAGATCAATTGGTCCGCAAGATCATTTGGACATCGAGACCGGCGCGCCGGAACGGGTGGACACGCCGGAGAAGCTGCCATCGCCCGATTGCCGCAGGCGTGCGACCACCGCGCCTCCGGGTTCATAGAGGATCACTTCCGATCCGCTCAGCTCCCAGGCGTTCACGCGCTGCAATTCGGTCGCCCGGCAGCCATTCGTGCCGGCACCATAGAGATCGAGCTTCGGCGCGCTGGAAAGCGTGATGCGGCAGCGATTGCCGGCGGCTTCCATCAGCGACCAGTTGCCGGTCACGCTCGTGCGGCTGGGCGCAACGGCGGGAGCGGTGGGCGTGGTCGGTGCCGTGGCGACGCGTGGCAGGTTGCCCGGCGCGGTGGCCACACCGCTCTGCACGGGCTGCGTACCCGGTGCCGATGGCAGGCCGGTCGTCAGGCTCGGCGAGGGCGGCGGCGAAAGCGGCGCGGTTCCCGCCACGGTGCCGGAGCCCGGGGGTGGCGGCAGGGTCTGCGTATCTGCGTCATCAAGGCTGGGCGCGGCGGTGAGCGGCGGGGGCGGCAAAGCCTGAGCGCTCCGCGCCAGCGAGTTGCCGCCGGGCCCGTAACCCCCGAACCTTTGGCTGGCATCGCAGGCGGCCAGCAAGGTCAGCGGCGCTGCCATCGCCAGCGCGCGGAACAGGAATGGGGCCCTATGCGTCATGAAACTCTCCGGAAAGTCTCCGCGCCGGTCTGGAAGCATCGCGGAAACCCTCATCTCATCCATTTTCCGATGAAAAAGCTCTCGCCGTTTCAAAGGACGCATTTTCTTCACGCGAACCGGAATCCACTTCGCTCGAAAATGCTCCAATCTGGATACCAAATCGTAAAATCAGAAAATCGAGGACAAAAAATGGCTTTTTCATTCTGGATGCTGCTTGTGGCCGGTCTCCTGCCTTACCTCACGGTGGGCTTCGCGAAATTTTCCGCGCGAGGCTACGACAACAACCATCCCCGCCAATGGGCGGCAGGGTTGCAAGGCCGGCAGGCGCGGGCCTATGCCGCGCACCAGAACCATTTCGAATTCTTCCCGTTTTTTGCCGCAGCGGTGATCATCGCCGAGATGCGCGCGGGCGGCAGCGGCACTGTGAACCTCCTCGCCCTGACAGCGATTGGCGCGCGCATCGCCTATACCATCTGCTATCTCACGGATCGCGCATCCTTGCGATCGATCTGCTGGATGATCGGCATCCTCTGCATCATCGGGCTGTTCGGCGCCGCAGCCGCCGCAAAATGAAAAGCCGCCCGATGGCGGCTTTCGCATCCATGGGCGATTCGCGCCGGTCAGAACTGGCGCGCCACCATCATCTTCTTGATCTCTGCGATGGCCTTGGCCGGGTTGAGACCCTTCGGGCAGGCATTCGAGCAGTTCATGATGGTGTGGCAGCGATAAAGCCGGAAGGGATCTTCTAGATTGTCGAGCCGCTCGCCGGTGGCTTCGTCGCGGCTGTCGATGAGCCAGCGATAGGCCTGTAGCAATGCCGCCGGGCCGAGATAGCGGTCGCCGTTCCACCAATAGCTGGGGCAGGAGGTGGAGCAGCAGGCGCAGAGGATGCACTCATAAAGCCCGTCAAGCTTCTCCCGATCGACCGGCGCCTGCTTCCACTCGCCTTCCGGTGCCGGAGTCGCGGTCTTGAGCCAGGGCTCGATCGAGGCGTGCTGCGCGTAGAAGCGGGTGAGATCCGGCACGAGATCCTTCACAACCGGCATGTGCGGCAACGGATAGATGCGCACGGGACCCTTGATCTCGTCCATGCCGCGCGTGCAGGCGAGCGTGTTCGCGCCGTCGATGTTCATCGCGCAGGAGCCGCAGATGCCCTCGCGGCAGGAGCGGCGGAAGGTGAGCGTGGGGTCGATCTTGTTCTTGATCCAGATGATCGCGTCGAGCACCATCGGGCCGCAATCGTCGAGATCGACAAAATACGTGTCGATGCGCGGATTGCTCTCGCCATCGGGGTCCCAGCGATAGATGCGGAACTCGCGCAGGTTGTTGGCAAGCTTTCCGTCAGCACCTTGCGGCTTCGGCCAGGTCTTGCCCTCGGTCAGGCGGGAATTCTTGGGAAGTTGGAACTGGGCCATTGCAGGCTCCTCAATATACGCGCTGCTTCGGCGGAATGGTCTGCACGTCGTTCGACATGGTGTAGGAATGCACCGGGCGATAATCGATCGTCACCGAGCGCTTGTTCTCATCCATCCAGGCGAGCGTGTGCTTCATCCAGGTCTTGTCGTCGCGATCCGGGAAATCCTCACGGGCATGGGCGCCGCGCGATTCCGTGCGGTTCACGGCCGAATCCATCGTCACGACGGCCTGAACGATCAGGTTGTCGAATTCCAGCGTTTCGAGCAGGTCGGAGTTCCACACAAGGCTGCGATCGGTGACCTTGATGTCCTCGATGCCCTTCCAGATGTCGTGGATCAGCTTCGAGCCCTCTTCCAGCGTCTCGCCGGTGCGGTAGACCGCGCAATTCGCCTGCATGGTCTTCTGCATCCTGAGGCGAAGCTCGGCGGTCGAGGTGCCGCCATTGGCATAGCGGTAATGATCGAGGCGGCCGAGCGAGAGATCGGCCGAACTTGCCGGGAGTTCCGGCTGCTTCGCACCCGCCGTCACCAGTTCGGCGGCACGCAGGCCGGCCGCGCGGCCGAACACCACGAGGTCGATCAGCGAATTCGAGCCGAGGCGGTTCGCGCCATGCACCGACACGCAGGCCGCTTCGCCCACGGCCATGAGGCCCGGAACGATGGTATCCGGGTTGCCGCCCTTCATGGTGACGACTTCGCCGTGATAGTTCGTCTGGATGCCGCCCATGTTGTAGTGCACGGTCGGCAGAACCGGGATCGGCTCCTTCGTCACGTCCACGCCCGCGAAAATCTTGGCGCTTTCCGAAATGCCGGGCAGGCGGGCATGGAGGATCGCGGGGTCGAGATGCTCCAGATGCAGGTGGATGTGGTCGCCGCTCTTGCCGACGCCGCGGCCCTCGCGGATTTCCATGGTCATCGCACGCGACACCATGTCACGCGGGGCGAGATCCTTCACGGAAGGCGCATAGCGCTCCATGAAGCGCTCGCCGCCGGCATTGGTGAGGTAACCGCCCTCGCCGCGGGCGCCCTCGGTGATGAGGCAGCCCGCGCCGTAGATGCCTGTGGGATGGAACTGCACGAATTCCATATCCTGCAGCGGCAGGCCGGCGCGCAGAACCATCGCATTGCCGTCTCCCGTGCAGGTATGCGCCGAGGTAGCCGAGAAATAGGCGCGGCCATAGCCGCCGGTCGCGAGAATGCAGAGTTGCGAGCGGAAGCGATGGATCGTGCCGTCATCCATCTTCATGGCGACGACGCCGCGGCACACGCCTTCCTGATCCATGATCAGGTCGATGGCGAAATACTCGATGAAGAACTCGGTCGAATTCCGCAAGGCCTGGCCATAGAGCGTATGGAGAATGGCGTGGCCGGTGCGGTCAGCCGCGGCACAGGTGCGCTGGGCCGGCGGGCCGTTGCCGTAATCCGTGGTCATCCCGCCGAAGGGGCGCTGGTAGATCCTGCCCTCTTCCGTGCGCGAGAAGGGAACGCCCCAATGCTCGAGCTCATAAACCGCCGCCGGCGCGTTGCGGCAGAGATATTCGATGGCATCCTGGTCGCCCAGCCAGTCCGACCCCTTCACGGTGTCATACATGTGCCATTTCCACTCATCCGGCCCCATATTGCCAAGCGCCGCGGCCACGCCGCCCTGCGCCGCAACCGTATGCGAGCGGGTGGGGAAAACCTTGGTGATGCAGGCTGTGCGCAGGCCCGCCTGCGAACAGCCGACCGTGGCGCGCAAGCCCGCGCCGCCCGCGCCCACCACCACCACGTCGAAACTGTGATCGGTGACCGGATATGCGCGTCCGTTGATCTCGAACGTGCCCCTCGCTTTCGCGTCCTTCGTTGCCATGAAACAGGTTCCCTGCCGTGAATTCGAAACGAGCCGCTCAGCCGCCAAAGCCGATGCGGAGGATGGCGTAGATGGAGGCGAGCCCCATCAGCACCGCGAAAAAGGTGTTGAGGAGGATGAGCGCGATCTTCCTGCCCTCCTCATGGACGTAATCCTCGATGATGACCTGCATGCCGAGCCGCATATGCACGAAGGCCGAGACGAGGAAGGCGATCAGCAGGATGCCAACGAGCGGATGAGCGACCAGCGCGCGGGCGCCTGCATAATCGAGCTTCGCGAGCATCAGCACGATCACCACCACCGCGAAAGTCAGCGGGATATTCGCGACCGCCGTCAGGCGCTGCAGCCAGAAATGGCCGGTGCCGGATTTCGCAGCGCCAAGGCCACGAACACGGGCGAGCGGGGTGCGGATGGAATTCGGATCATGCGACATGGTTCATCCCCCTCAGCGCATCAGCACCATTGCCCAGACGAGCACCGTAAGGCCAACCGAGCCGATGATGGTCGCCCAGCCGAGCTTCATCCGGGCTTCGCGCCCGAACATGGCACCCGTATCCCAGATGAGATGGCGCAGGCCGCCGAGCATGTGGTGGAAGAGCGCCCATGTGTAGCCGAACAGCACGAGCTTCCCGATCCAGGAACCATAGATCGCCTGAACATTTCCGTAGGCGTCCTTCCCCGCTGCCAGAGCCACAAGGAGCGCGACCACCAGAAGCGTGCCGAAGAACAAAGCCGCGCCGGTGACACGATGCAGGATGGACATCACCATCGTGATCGACGGCTTGTAGATCTGGAGATGGGGCGAAAGCGGGCGCTGGGCCGGGGAGGTGCGCGGCATCGGGTTTTCCAAGTCTGGACTTCGTATCGTGACACAAAGACGTTGCGAAAACGGAACAAGGGGGTCCGTTAGCGAAAACTCCGCCGCATCGCAACACGTGAGCCGCACAACCTTGGTCGGAACCCTCAGCTTTGCAGCACCACGCCCCGGCGCGCCAGCCTTTCTCGCATATCCTGATACGCCGCTTGAAAGCGAATCGTCTTGAGGCGCGAGGTCGCACCCGCAACCACTTTCATCGCGCGGCCGGCATCGCCGAGTTCGCGGGCGAGCAGGGTTTCGAGCGCCGCATTCGCCGCACCATTCTGAAGGATGGCCCGCACCCGCGCCGCCGGCACCATCCGCCCGTCCGACAGGGCCTGCCGGCCATCAAGCGCATCTCGCCCGCCCCTGGGTGTCAGGCGGACGAGCAGCAATCTTGTGTCTCCTTCCGCATGCATAAACCCGGCGCGTGCGGGCTCGTTCACTTCTTCAGGTCGTAGATCTTCTGGCCCGAGAAGGTGAAATCGAGGTTCTTCTGCGGCAGATGGCACGCGTAGCAGGAATCGAGCTTGATGGGGTTCGGCGCGCCATCCGGCTTGAAGGAAGCATATTCCCAATCGCCGTTATCCTGGTCGGCGGGGAAGAGGTTGGTCTCGCCCCATCCTGCGCGCTTCTCCATGACCGCGATGGCCCGCAGGCGCTGCGTCGGCAGGAGCCGGCCATCCGCACCCTTGAGCGGCGCACCGCCTGCTTCCAGAGCGATATCGCGGTCGGCCATCACCAGAATCGTTCCCTCCGGGAATGGTTCGCCCGGTTTCACCGCGGCCAGGGCTTGCGGGTTGATGTAGAGATAGCGGACGATCTTCCGGTCCGGCTTGTCGATCTTGTCGTAAAGGCGGAAGGTCTTTTCGAAATCGGTCGGGTAAGCAACCCGCGTGAATGTGGCATCGCCCGCGTTCTGCGCCTGTCCCGGCATTGCCAGAAAACCCAACATGGCCGCGACGCACGCGGCATTCCCCTTGCGGATCATGCACCCCTCCTTCCGTTTGGTGAGGCAGAGAGTGACTGAGGCCCGCGGGCTGCGCAAGCCCCGGAAGCCGCGCCGGCTGCCTCAGAACACCCAATGCACAAGGCGCATCAGGAACAGCAGGCCGATGATGAGCACCATCGGCGAGATGTCCACCGGGCCAAGATTCGGCATGCGCCGGCGGATGGGCGCCAGCACGGGCTCCGTCACGCGATACAGGAACTCGCCGATCGACGAGACAAGCGGCTGGCGGGCATTCACGATGCCGAAGCCGATCAGGAGGCTGAGCACGGCCTGCGCGACCACCATCCAGATGTAGAGAGAGACGACGGTATCGAAAAGCCAGAGCAACGGATTCATCGAGAAGGCCCCAAACAGATATCCGACCCGGAAATCGCTTCCGGGCAAAGAGTGGCGCAAACCCCGCGTCACGCCACTACCTCTATCCGAGGCGAGCATAGCCGGGCAAGCCCGGCGGAGGCCGGCAAGTTGCGCAGCAGCACGAATTGCCCGTTGACTTCGCCGAGAAGTTCCGCGAAGAACCGGCCACCCTGAAACGGGGCTGTAGCTCAGCTGGGAGAGCGCTGCAATCGCACTGCAGAGGTCAGGGGTTCGAATCCCCTCAGCTCCACCATTTCCTTTTCCTCGCGTGAAAGGCTCGAAACCCGCCCGGCGGGTGCGCCGATTTGTCTCGGCTCGCCCGCGCATGGCACAGGGTTCTCAAGCCGTCCGGCCGGCCGAAAGGAATTCCTGCACCTGCCGAGCATGTGATTCCCCGCCGGGGCGCCTGGCGTGCTCCCTCGCGCGGAGCAGAGCGATCAGTAGAGCATTTTATCGATCAAACGGATACCGGTTGATCGAAGAAAATACGATCCATAACAAGAACAGAGATCGGACGGCCTGATTCAATCAGATCGAAAACCGCTCTAGAGCATGCTGTGAAAAAGTGGAATCCGGTTTTTCACAAAAAAGCATGCGATAATAATGAGAGAAGAGCATGATGTGCTTCCGTCTGAACACATCATGCTCTAGTGCCGAAGTAATGAAATTTCCTCACGCGAGCGGTGCAAAAAAACCTGAAAACAGTCATCTGCACACGATCATAAGGCCTCATGTCATCTCTCGATCACAAGGCACTCACGAGTTTTCAGAGATGAATACATGCAATCGCCTGTGTTTGGCGAGAAGCAGCGTCACCGGCTTGTCGCCGAGACGCAAAGCCTCCGCGAAAACTGTCCGTTTTGCTTTTCCGGAGAAAAGAAGACCGGCCTCGCCTGCTTCGCGCAGCGCCATCGCCGAAAGGGAAATCCGGGGTTCGAGCGCCATGGGAAAGGCGGGCACGACGCAAGGCTCATGCGGATCGGGTCGCGCCTGCGGCTCGCCGGGGAAGAGCGAGGCGATATGCCCATCCTCGCCCATGCCGCAGACCACGACAGCGAAAGGCAGCAGCCGAGCCACCCGGTCCGCCAGCTGCCGCGCAAGAGCCTCCGGCGACAGGCCGGGCTCATCGCTCGCGAAGGAGAGCCATTCCGCGCCGGCCCGAAGCGCGGGATCCAGCGCCGCGCGCATCATCCGCTCGTTGGAGCGGGGGTGATCGGCGGGCACGAAACGCTCGTCCGTGGGCAGCAGCGTGATGCGCCTCCAGGGCAAGTCCTGCTTTGCGAGCGCCATGAGGAACAGCCCGGGCGTCGAGCCGCCCGGAAGCGCGACGCTCGCGCGCTGCTGCTGTCCGAGAGCCGCCAGAAGCCTGGCCGCCACCCAATGTGCCAGCGCCTGCGAGGCGCCCGCGAGATCGGCATGAAGATGCAGAATGGGGCGCCGGCTCATGGCGAAGGCTCACTCCCGCAATTCCGGGTCGCTCCAGCTTCGCCCTTCCCGCTCGATCAGGGCGACCGCCTGCGCCGGCCCCGAGGTGCCGGCGATATAGCGGTGCGGCGCGGCATAATGCTCCTTCCAGCCCTCGATCATCGGATCAATGAAGGACCAGGCGGTTTCCACCTCGTCGCGGCGCATGAAGAGCGTCTGGTCGCCACGGATGACATCGGTCAGCAGGCGCTCATAGGCATCGGGCGTGCGCTCGTCGAAGGCCGTGTCGTAGCGCAGGTCGAGCACGCGCGGCACGAGTTTCAGCCGGCCGGAGCCCGGCACCTTCATCATCAGCTGCAATTGCAGGCCGTCATTCGGCTGCAGGCGGATGACCAGGCGATTGGCTTCCACCGCCGCCCCCGCCTGCCCCGGAAAGATGAGATGCGGCAGCTTGCGGAAGGTGACGATGATTTCCGAATAGCGCGACCCCATGCGCTTGCCGGTGCGCAGGAAGATCGGCACACCCGCCCAGCGCCAGGTCTCGAGTTCGCAGCGCAGCGCGACGAAGGTCTCCGTGCCGCTCTCGCGCCCCAGCTCCTCGGTATAACCCGGCACCGGCGAACCCTCGAGCGAGCCGCGGATATATTGGCCGCGCACGGTCTTCTGCAGCACATCGGCCCCGGAAATCGGCTTCAGCGCGCGCAGCACGCGCAGTTTCTCGTCGCGGATCGCATCGGCCGTGAGGGTGTTCGGCGGCTCGATCGCGAAAAGACAGAGGAGCTGCAGCACATGGTTCTGCACCATGTCTCGCAAGGCGCCAATCTTGTCGTAATAGCCGGCCCGCTGCTCCAGCCCCACCGTCTCCGCCACGGTGATCTGCACATGGTCGATATCCCGCTCCGACCAGGAACGCTCGAACAGCGTGTTCGCAAAGCGCAGGACGAGGAGGTTCTGGACCGTCTCCTTCCCGAGATAATGATCGATGCGGTAGGTCTGGCTTTCCGGCAGCACCGCCGCCACCGCCTCGTTGATGGCGCGGGCCGAGGCGAGATCCTGCCCCAGCGGCTTTTCGAGCACGAGGCGCGTTCCCCCTTCGAGCAAGCCGGCCGATTTCAGCGCGCGGCTCGCAGGGATGAAGCGATCCGGCGGGGTCGCAAGATAGAACGCACGCACACGGGCTGGGTCATCGAGGCGCTCGGCGAGGCCGGAAAGGCTTTGGGCATCGGCGATATCCGCCTTCACGAATTCCACGATCGGCAACAGGCGGCGCACATCCTCGTCCGCCACGCCATGCGCGCGCAGCTTCGTGCCGAGATGCTCCTTCAGCGCCTCCGGGCTGTCGCCGCTGCGCACGACGCCGGTGATGCGGCTGCCCTCGGGCAGAACACCCTCCGCCGCGCGACGCGCCAGCGCCGGAAACAGCTTGCGCAGCGCGAGATCCCCCGTCGCGCCCACCAGAACGAGATCGAAGAGCGGCACCGGGGTGCGCTCCGGCAGGATGGGAAGGCGGCGTTCGACCATGAGGGGCATGTCCTTCAGCGGCAGGCTCGGCGCGGCCTTTGCGGGCCGTTCTGGCCCTTGTAACCCGACCAGCCGCAAATGGTGAAGCTTTGCTACAAAACAGGTAATTTAATTACAATCCTGCGCCCTGCCGGTTTATCCCGCTGCGCGCTTTTCCCGCACGCTCTTCTTGGCCCGCGCAAGACTCGTCACGCCCGCGTCGCCCCGCTCCAGAGCCGTCAGCACGCTGAGGACGTCGATGATCGCGAGATGCACGTGGCGCGAGAGCATCGGCGAATAGACATCCGCATCCTCCTCCACATCCGCGGTGATCGCGACATCGCAGAGCTTCGTGAGCGGTGAGCCGCGTGTCGTGAGCCCGATGACGGTCGCACCGACGTTCCGCGCGATTTCCACCGAGCGGATGAGATCCAGCGTGCGGCCCGAGGCTGAGATCGCGATCACAACGTCCTGCGGGCCGAGAAGCGCGGCAGACATCGCATGCACATGCGGATCGGAATAGGCGGCCGTGGGGATGCCGAGCCGGAAGAACTTGTGCTGGGCATCCAAAGCCACGATGCCGGAATTCCCCTGCCCGTAGAATTCGAGCCGCGGCGCTTCGGCCATCGCCTTCGCAGCCTTGGCGAGCAGCCCGGAATCAAGCTCCTCCGCGAGGCGCGCGAGCGCGCTCGAGGCCCGGTCGAGCATCTTGCCGACCACGGCCGAGGCATCATCGCCCGGCTTCACATCCTGATCGACGAAGGGTGTGCCCGCGCCGAGGCTGCGCGCGAGGCGGAGCTTGAATTCCTTGAGGCCCGAAAATCCGAGCGACTTGCAGAAGCGCGCGACCGTGGGCTCGCTGACATCCGCCGCTTCCGAAATTGCCGCGATGGACATCTCCACCGCGCGGTTGGGATCACTGAGGATGACATCCGCCACGCGCGCCTCCGAGCGGGAGAGATGATCGCGCGCGGCCTCGATGCTCACGAGCAGGGCTTTGCCCGTCTCCGCCCTGCCGGTTTCGCTCATCCTGTTTCCCCTCGCAGCACCTTCGCACGAGATTACGGAGGGAAACTTTCGCCGCCAAGCCGGATTTCGTGGTTTTCCTACATCCTCATCCGCGGCCTTTCACCATTGCGGCTCGGGCGTGGAGGGGTCGAAGCGCCGCTTCAGCCCGCTCCAGCAGCCGAGATAGCTCTGATCGATGGGCGCTTCCTCGCTTGCGAATTTCGTGAGCCTTTGCGGCAATCGCGTCTCCCACATGAAGGCCATGGTGCCCGTGAGCTTCTTCGGCACCATCGGTTCGTTGGAGGCATGCTCGAAAGCGGGCGTATCCGGCCCGTGCGGCAGCATCATGTTGTGGAGGCTCGCGCCGCCCGGCACGAAACCCTCGGGCTTCGCATCATAGACCCCGTAAATCAGGCCCATGAACTCGCTCATGATGTTCCGGTGATACCAGGGCGGGCGAAAGGTGTTCTCGGCCACCATCCAACGCTCCGGGAAGATCACGAAATCGATATTCGCCGTGCCGACTTCGCCGGAGGGCGAGGTCAGCACCGTGAATATCGAGGGGTCCGGGTGGTCGTAGGAAATCGCACCGACCGGCGAGAAACGGCGGAGATCATACTTATAGGGATAGTAATTGCCGTGCCACGCCACGACATCGAGGGGCGAGGCCTCAAGCTCGGTCGCGAACATCTCGCCGCACCACTTCACATAGAGCAAGGCCTTGCCGGGCTTGTCCTCGTAGGAAGCCGCGGGCGCGAGAAAATCGCGCGCATTGGCAAGACAATTCGCCCCGATCGGCCCGCGTTCGGGCAGCGTGAAGGCCCCGCCATAATTCTCGCAGACATAGGCCCGCGCCGGGCCATCCACGAGTTCGCAGCGGAAGATCACACCGCGCGGAATGATGCAGATCTCGCCCGGCTCGATCTCGATCACGCCGAACTCGGTGGGAAAACGCAGGCGACCCTGCTGGGCGATGATCATCAGCTCGCCATCGGCATTGAAGAAATACTCATCCGTCATCGAGGCGGTGATGAGCGCGATATGCGCAGCCATGCCGGCCTGTCCCTCGGCATCGCCGGCGGTCGTCATGGTGCGCAGACCATTGACGAAGGTGAGCTTCTCGCCGGGAATCGGCACCGGCATCCATCGCATCTGGCCGATCGGCAGCGACGATTCCTCGCGGTTCGGCGCGGTGCGGATCAGCCCGCCGCCCAGCTTGCGATAGCGGCCCTGATGCTTCACGCCCGGCTGGATGCGATAGAGCCAGGAACGCTCGTTCGTGGCGCGCGGCGCGGTGAAGGGCGAGCCCGAGAGCTGCTCCGCATAGAGGCCGTAACTGCATTTCTGCGGCGAGTTGCGCCCTACCGGCAGGGCATTCGGCAAGGCCTCCGTCTCGAAGGAATTGCCAAAGCCCGACATATAGGCGAGCGAGCCCTCAACCGTGGTCCTGGCGCCGGCGAGCGGTGAAAACTGCACAGGCCTGTTCATCCCGATTACTCCCGATGCTGTTCGGAATCCTGCAGCGATCCATGCCAGAAAGCGACGGCGCGGGCAAGAATTAGTTTCAGGTGAAACTATATGGCCTCATCCCACAGCCGGCGGTGCACCTAGATGCCTGGCGAGGAAGGCGAGGCTCCTGTCCCAGGCGAGTTTCGCCGCTTCCGGGTGGTAGCGCGCGCCACCGGTATCGTTGTTGAAGGCATGGTCCGCGCCCTCATACAGGTGGAGTTCGTAGGTCTTGCCGTTGGCCCTGAGCGCCGCCTCATAGGCCGGGATGCCCGCATTGATGCGCTCGTCCTTCGAGGCGTAATGCAGCAGCAGCGCGCCCTTGATGCCGGGCACGCGCTCGGCCGGAATCTGCGAGCCATAATAGGAAACGCCGGCATTCAGTGCCGGTTCGATCGCGAGCACGCGGTTCACCTGCCCGCCGCCCCAGCAGAAGCCTATCGCGCCGACCTTGCCGGTCGATTGCGGGTGGGAAGCGAGGAAGCGCACCGCCGCCGCGCAGCGCCCCGCCGCGACATCCGGGTTCAGCGTGCCGAACATCGACCGGGCCTGATCCTCGTTCGCCGGCGTGCCGCCCTCCGGCGAGAGCGCATCGATGCCGAGCGTGAGATGGCCCGCGAGCGCGCCGCGCCGGGTCATGTCACGGATATGCGGGTTGAGACCACGATTTTCATGGATCATCAGCAAAGCCGGGCGCTTCACCCCGCCCTTCGGTGCCACGAGATAGCCCGTGAGCCCGGCATCGGAGCCGGGGATCGCCACGCCATCCTCATAAGCAAGGCGCGGATCGTCCGGCTTCACGGTTTCGGCAAGCGCGTAGTTGCTCTGGAGCATCGGCAGAAAGGCCGCCGCCGCGGCCGTCGAGCCCGCGATCTGCGTGAGCCGCTCCATGAAGGCGCGGCGATCCATGCCGCCATGCGTGAAGCGATCATAGAGCCGGATGACCTCTTCCGGCACGTTGGTCCTGTCGGCAGCCATCGTTCTTTCCCGGTTATTCTTCCAGCCTGACGCTAACGCGGGAGGGGCGGAAACCGGAAGCGGTAGTTCATTGTTGGATCATCACATTTTCGGCAACAAAAAAGCGGCCCGGAGGCCGCCTGAATATCTGTCCGAACCCCAGGCCTCAGCCCTGGCTGCGGGGCTCGACGCGCTCGGCGATGCGGGCCGACTTGCCGCGGCGATCGCGCAGGTAATAGAGCTTCGCGCGGCGCACCTTGCCCTTGCGGACAACCTTGATGGAGTCGATGTTCGGCGAATAGACCGGAAACACGCGCTCCACGCCTTCGCCATAGGAGATCTTGCGCACCGTGAAGCTCTCCTGGAAGCCGCCACCCGAACGCGCAATGCATACGCCTTCATAGGCCTGCACGCGGGTGCGGTCGCCTTCCTTCACCTTCACGTTGACGATGACGGTGTCGCCGGGGCGGAATTCGGGAATGTTCTTTTCGCCCAGAACGCGGGCGGCTTC
The DNA here is from genome assembly GCA_020252645.1 of Methylobacterium sp. Lineage (GTDB taxonomy): Bacteria > Pseudomonadota > Alphaproteobacteria > Rhizobiales > Beijerinckiaceae > Rhabdaerophilum. The sequence continues at coordinate 557,549 of JADCCN010000002.1, forward strand.
TTCCTGATCGAGTTGAGCGAGAATATCCATGGGCGGGAACCTTTTTCCGGTTTTGGCTCTGATGGCCAAGCGTTTCGGGACGCTGTTCTGAGTTGAGGAGCGGCGCATACAGCAAGGCCGCTGCTTTGTCACCCCTCGGGCGGGATTTTTCGCGCGAAGAGATCCGGCCGGCGCGCTTTCGTGAGCCTTTCCGCCTCGGCCCGCCGCCATTGGGCGATGGAGGCGTGATTGCCGGAGGTGAGCACTTCGGGGATGGCCCGCCCCTCGAAATCGCGGGGCCTGGTGTAATGCGGATATTCCAGAAGGCCATTCTCATGGCTCTCCTCGATATCCGAACCCTCCCCGCCCATCACGCCCGGCAGCAGGCGGATGATGGCATCGAGCACAACCTGGGCCGCGACCTCGCCGCCCGAGAGCACGTAATCACCGATGGAGAGTTCCGTGAGGCCGCGCGCCTCGATCACGCGCTCATCGACGCCCTCGAACCGCCCGCAAACAAACACCGCCCCCGGCCCGTTCGCGAGTTCCCGCGCAAGGCCCTGATCGAACACCCGCCCCCGCGGCGAGAGCAGGAAACGGGGGCGCGGATCATCCGCCGCAACCACGGCATCGATCGCTGCCGCCAGCACATCCGCGCGGATCACCATGCCGGGACCGCCGCCCGCCGGCGTATCATCCACCGCGCGATGCTTCCCGCGACCATGATCGCGGATGTCCTTCACCTGAAGCGACCACGCACCCTTTCGGAGTGCTTCGCCCGCCAGCGAATGACCCAGCGTGCCCGGAAACATTTCCGGCATCAGGGTCAGCACGGTCGCAGCGAAGCCCATGGCTCAGCCAAGGCGCAAATCGAGGCTCGCGAAATCCGGCGCGAGCGCGATCACATGGTCGAAATGTGCGAAGGTCTCGGCCGGGGCGGTCGTCAGCAGCACCACCGCGCGCATGCCGGCGCGGCGCGCGGCTTCCACGCCCAAAGGCGCATCCTCGAAAACGAGGCATTCCTCCGGAGCCACGCCCATCCGCTCGGCGGCCGCGAGGAACATGTCCGGATGCGGCTTGCCGCGAAAGCCCTGCGAGGGCGAGACAATCGTGCGGAAGCGATGACGCAAACCGAGGCCATCCAGCGTGAATTCCACATTGCCCGGCGGTGCCGCCGTGCCCACGGCAATCGGCAACCCGTGGGCATCCGCCTGATCGAGCAGCGGCAGCAAGCCGGCCATCGGTGCAAGATGCGGGCGATAGAGCGCGCGGTAAATCACTTCCTTCGCGTCTTCCAGCGCAACCAGCTCCTCGCGCGACTTGCCCGGGAACATCTCGCCGATGATCTCCGGCCCCGAGCGGCCCGCCGTCCTGCCGAAGAAACCCGTGCGATCGAAAGGCAGGCCGAGATCGGCATGCCATTTCTCCCATGAATCATCATGGAAGCGCATGTTGTCGACCAGCGTGCCATCCATATCGAAGATGAGGCCGCAAACGGGCTTCGTCATGCATCCTCCTCAGGGTCCTGCGGCGCCTTTTCGGGCCCCGCGAGGAAAGCCGGGTCGATCACCACGCGGCGGCCCGGCACGTCCAGCACTGGCACGGCGATTTTCGTGAAGGGCAAGAGCAAGGTCGCCCCGCCCGCGACGGGGCGGATGACCAGCAGATCGCCCGCGCCGTGATTGTGGATCTCGAGGATGGTGCCGATCGCGTTCCCCTCGCCATCCGTCACCGGCAGGCCGAGGAGATCGGCGTGGTAGAACTCGTCCTCGTCATCCGTGCCGGGGAGGTTTTCACGGTCGATCACGAGGCTCTGGCCCGTGAGCGCCCTCACGGCATCGCGATCCGCGAGGCCCTTGAAGCGCACCACGACCATGTCGTCTTTCAGCGGGCGCCCATCGACAATTTCCAGCGCGCGCCCGTCCGGCAGGAAGAGCGGGCCGTAATCGCCGATGGCCAATGGGTCGGCCGTGAAGCTCTTCACGCGGCATTCGCCCTTGACACCATGCGGCGCGCCGATGGTCGCGACGATGAGCCGCTTTTCGGGCGGGGGCATCACGGGGGGCAATGTCGGCTGGTCGGATCGAGGCATGGAAACTTCCTGTCCTTGCGAGAAGCGGGAGCGACGAAGCAATCCAGCCTTCGCCGGAAGATGGATTGCCGCGTCGGGCTCTCGCCCTCCTCGCAATGACACTCGATTGGTCCGCCCTTACGCGGCTTCGCCGGCCTTCTCGGCCTTCTTGGCGGCGCGTTCCTTGGCCTTGTCGCCCGGCACGGCCTTTTCCGGGTTGTTGCGCGGGGCGCGCTTCACGAGGCCGGCGGCATCGAGGAAGCGGAGCACGCGATCGGTCGGCTGGGCGCCCTTGGCGATCCATTCCTTGGCCTTCTCGAGATCGAGCACCACGCGGCTCTCCGAATCCTTGGCGAGCATCGGGTTATAGGTGCCGATCTTCTCGATGAAGCGGCCATCGCGGGGGCTGCGGGCATCAGCCACCACGATGCGATAGACCGGGCGCTTCTTCGAGCCACCACGGGCGAGACGGATTTTGAGAGACATGCGGTTTTCTCACTCCTGGTTCAGTTGAATGTGACGTTGAATTTCAGCTTCGAGCCGTTCCTCAGGGTTCTCGACCAAGCTGTCGGAACTGAAGATCTCGAAATCAATTGAGCCATCGATACAGACATCGATTTCCCAATATTGTCCGGGGACGGCCGCAAGGATGCTGACCGCATCGTAGCGATATCCCAGAATTTCATGTGTAATCTGGGCTTCTTTGAGCTTCTTACTGATGGCCCAAATCCGATCCATCATTTGCTCGGCAGAATAGGTTTCACTCACTTCTTCCTCCCGAACGGATTGAACCCGCCGAGGCCGGGCAGGCCGCCGCCACCGCCGAGACCTGGCAGGCCGGGTTTGCCGAGGCCGGGGAGGCCCGGAAGCTTGCCACCACCAGAGCCCTGCATCTGTTCGAGTTTCTTCTGCGCCTCGGCGATCGCATCGGGCGAGAGGCCGGCCGGCGGCTGCATCTTCGAAAGGTCGGGCACGCCACCACCAAGCCCGAACATGTTCGCGAGGCCGGCCATCGGCCCGCGCCCGCCCTTGCCGACCTGCTTCATCATGTCGGCCATGCCGCGATGCATTTTCAGGAGCTTGTTGATCTCTTCGGCCGATGTGCCGGAACCCGCCGCGATGCGCTTCTTGCGGGAGTTTTTCAAGAGATCCGGGTTCTTGCGCTCATCCGGCGTCATCGAGTTGATGATGGCGACCTGACGGGCGATCATCCTGTCGTTCACGCCGGCATGGGCCATCTGGTCCTTCACCTTGCCCACGCCCGGCAGCATGCCCATCAGCCCGCCGAGCCCGCCGAGCTTTTCCATCTGCCTCAACTGGTCGCGCAGGTCGGAAAGGTCGAACTTGCCTTTCCGCATGCGCTCGGCCATCGCGAGCGCCTTTTCCTGATCGATATTCTGCGCCGCCTTCTCGACGAGGCTGACAATGTCGCCCATGCCGAGGATGCGGTTGGCGATGCGCGCGGGGTGGAAATCCTCCAGCGCGTCCATCTTTTCGCCGACGCCGATCAGCTTGATCGGCTTGCCGGTGACAGCGCGCATGGAGAGAGCCGCACCGCCGCGGCCATCGCCATCGACGCGCGTCAGCACGATACCGGTGAGGCCGACGCGGGAATCAAAGGCGCGCGCGGTGTTCACGGCGTCCTGGCCGGTGAGGCTGTCGGCCACCAGCAGCACTTCATGCGGCCCGATCGCGGCCTTGACCTGCACCACCTCGTCCATCAGCTCGTCATCGAGCGTCACGCGGCCGGCGGTGTCGTAGATCACGGCATCGAAGCCGCCGAGGCGGGCCGCCGCTTCCGCCCGCTTCGCGATCTGCACCGCGTTCTCGCCCGCCATGATGGGCAGCACGTCGAGGCCGTTATCGCGGCCGAGCACCGCGAGCTGTTCCATCGCGGCAGGGCGGCGCGTATCGAGCGAGGCAAGCAGGACGCGCTTCTTCTCGCGCTCCTTCAGGCGCTTGGCGATCTTCGCGGTCGTGGTTGTCTTGCCCGAGCCCTGAAGCCCGACCATCAGGATACCCACCGGCGGCACGGCCTGAAGGTCGATCGGTTCGGCATCCGAACCGAGCATGGCGACGAGTTCGTCATTGACGATCTTCACCACCATCTGGCCGGGCGTCACCGACTTGATGACATCCACGCCCACCGCGCGGGCCCGCACCTTCTCGGTGAAATCGCGCACGACATCGAGCGCGACATCGGCTTCCAGCAGCGCGCGGCGCACTTCGCGCATCGCTTCGCCCACATCCGCCTCGCTCAGCGCGCCACGGCGCGTGAGCTTGTCGAGAATGCCGGAGAGACGACCCGAAAGGCCTTCGAACATTGTTTTTCCTCTTTTGCCCCGAAATCGGTGATTTCGGCGCAGTTCCCTTAAAACGGGCCTTGCGGCCCTGTTCGGCGTCGCGGTCGCTCCTCGCCAACAGCCTTGCAGGCCGTTGGAAGGCAAACCGCCAAACACTTTTCGCGCCCGGCGCAACAGGGACGGGCTTGCCCGCTCCCGTCACGCCAAACGGTTTTTGCGCCCGGGGGCGCCTCGCGCTGCCGGACGTGAACCTCCGGGGCCTCGCCCCGGTCAGCCGATCCAGAGATCACGCTGATTGAATGACCGTCTCATAGGGGAAAGGCGAAAAGCGGTCAAGTTTTGCCGCCATAGCGGGAATTATTTCAGAAACACCACGATGTTGAGCTTCAGCCCAGGATCATCGCTTTTCTCGGGCCAGAAGAGATATTCCTCCAGGTAAGTGCCGGTGGAGGTGAGGCCCTTTTCATCGAGGAAGGCGGTGATTGCCTCATAGGCCGCGTCGATATCGTCGTAAGGCCCTTCATGCGTGAAGATGATCGCCCGGCCCGCAGGGGATTGCGCGAGTTCGAAGCCCGCGCGGGCCTGGGTGCCCGGTGCCGCCGGCGCTGCCAGCGGCAGCATCGCCTCGAAGGTGAAGCCGAGATCGTCGCTTGTTACGAAATGCACCATGGGTGGCGTGCCGGTGATCAGGCCGAGCCGACGCGCTTCCTCGCCCAGAAGCAGCATCGACTTCCTGATCTCGGCAAAACCGTCATCCCAGGTGCTGGCGGCGCGGAGGCGCAAGACAGGCCGGGCAGCATGTTCCACGAGCTGGCCGGTCGAGGCATCGGCCGAGGGTTTCTCCATGCCCGGCGATGGCGGCGCAGGCGAAACCCCCGGGGGTGAAGGGACAGGCGTGGCCTGCGCGACAGCCGCCGCGACGCCGAACAAGAGCGCGATCACGGTCAGTTCAAGCCTGCTCCACAGCGATCCGCAATGCATCGCTCGCCTCTCCTTCGCCTGAAAAGCGGGAACCGCCCTATCGAATCAGCGGCTGGGGAAGAGTGACACGGAACATCTGCGTGCGCACGCCATCGACGCCGAAATCATTGTCGTTGATGATGATGATTTCGTTCGGGCCGGTGATGGCCATGCCTTCGATCTTGGCGGGCAAACCGGGGGTCATCTCGCTGTCGAGCAGCAGCGTCTTCGTCAGCGGCAGCACGCCGCGCAGGGCAAGCTGGGCCGCATCCATCCATTCGAGACCAGGGCCGTATTCCGGGTTGTCAAGCAGGCGCGGCACGCGGTTCTCGTCGGTCAGTTGCACCGAGTACAAGCGCGCATGCCGGTCAACCCGCTCCAGCACGAGAAGCTGATCCTCGGCGATGGCGGCCATCTCGCTCACGAGCACGCGGGATTGCGCGCGCTCCCGCCCGTCGACATCACCGGTATAGCTGGCGATGTCGTCGGTCTGGTAGAAATACTGGCCCACGACCTCCCCGGTCTCGCGCGCAATCTTCCAGACCCGGACATGCCGTGACCGCCGCGCGGTCTCGGTATCCGGGTTCGCCAGCGGGCCCTGCAGCATGGCGTAGAGGAATTTTTCGTCTGGCGAGAGGGCCAGCGCCTCGAAGCCGCGGTTCAATGCGCGATAGCGCAGGATGGGCGGCAGGGATGGCACCACTTCATAGTCGGCATCCTTGAAATCGTTCTGCAGGCCCTGGGGCACGAACCGCTTCAGCACCGTGCCATCGGAGGCGACCTGCAGCAGCGACGGGCCCAGTTCGTCGGCGATCCAGAACGTGCCGTCAGAAACGCGCACGAGGCCCTCGGGATCCACGCCGGAGGGGTCCGGAGGCAGCGGCTTGCCGTCGATGGCATAGGCGCTCTCGTAACGGCCATTGATCTGCGGCGGGCGGCCGGAGAGGGGCTTGCCCGACTTGCCCTTGAGCGGCAGGTAGACCGAGATGCGGGCAGCGTTGTCCGGGCCGATATCCGCCGCGTAGATCGAGGGCACGAAACCGGGCAGCGGGAAAATGCGGCCCATGCGGTTGCCGGCGCAGGCCTGATCGCCTTCCAGACCCAGGATACGCCGCGCCTCGCCGCATTCGATATTGGGTCCGCGATCCGTCAGCAGCCAGACGCGCCCCGGGAAATCATTCGGGCTGCGGTAGGCGCTGGAACCCGTTCCCACCGAGAGGTTGATGGCCTTGCCATTGGGAAAGATGACCACGCCCAGCGAGAGGTTCGGCACCTGGATGGGCGTGACGACCGGCTTGGACGGGCTCTCGGACCGGGTTTCCGCCTGCGCGCCGAGCGGCGTCGCGAGGAGAAGCAGGCAACCCAGAATCGAGGCGGCTGCCGCGCCACCCTCCCGCCGAAGGGCCGAGGCGAAAGCAAGGGGGGCAAGCTGCCGTTGCATTCGTTCCGATGGTCCTATTCTGTGGACTGCGAGACAGGCATTTTGCCCTTAAACGAAAATCCGTTATAGCGCCAATGGATTGTAGGGCCGATGCGCGCGCAGCCAACGGGTTCGCTGGTCTTTGGTTTCCAATTCTGGTTTCCGTATTCCGGATCGAGGTCGATGTCCGTTTCGCCGTCGCTATCGCCCGCTGCCTTGCCGTTCCGCAAGATGCACGGTTTGGGCAATGATTTCGTCGTGCTCGATGCCCGCCAGACGCCGCTGGCATTGTCGCGGCCGCAGCTGGAGCGCATCGCCGATCGCCGGTTCGGCATCGGCTGCGACCAGCTCATCCTGCTCGAGCCCTCCGCGAGATGTGACGCGCGCATGCGCATCTTCAACCCGGATGGCGGCGAGGTGGAGGCCTGCGGGAATGCCACGCGCTGCATCGCCGCGCTTCTGATGCGGGAAAGCGGCCGGACTAAGGCGGTGATCGAAACCGTCGCCGGCCTGCTCGTCGGCCGGATGGAAGGGGCGGAAGTCGCGGTCGATATGGGTTTGCCCCTGTTTGACTGGGCGAAGATTCCGCTCTCCGGCGAACCGCGCGACACCGCCCGCATTCCGCTGGACACGAGCGCCCTGTCGCCCGACCTGCCCGGCTGGTTCTCGGCCGTGAACATGGGCAACCCGCATGGCGTGTTCTTCGTGAAGGATGCCGGCGCGATTGAACTCCCGCGCATCGGTCCGGCCCTCGAAACACATCCGATCTTCCCGGAGAAGGCCAATATCTCCTTCGCCGAGCTTCGGCCGGACGGCGAGATCACCCTCCGCGTCTGGGAGCGGGCGGCCGGCGCGACGCTCGCCTGCGGCACCGCCGCCTGCGCCGCGGCCGTCGCCGCCCGGCGCCTCGGCCTCGCGGGCGAGGTCGTCCGGCTTCGCCTGCCAGGCGGCCCGCTCACCATCCGCCGCTCGCCGGAGGGCCGGGTCATCATGGTCGGCCCGGTGGCGGAAAGCTTCTCCGGCACGATCCACCCCTCCTTGCTGGCCGGCGCCGCATGAGCGCACCAATGGCCCAACCCGAGATCGTGACGCTGGGCTGCCGTCTCAACACGGTGGAAAGCGAAGCCATGCGCAAGGCAGCACTCGCGGCGGGCCATTCCGATCTCGTGATCGTCAATACCTGCGCCGTGACAGCAGAGGCCGTGCGGCAGGCGCGCCAGACCATCCGTCGCCTCGCCCGCGAAAATCCGGCACGGCGGATCATCGTCACGGGCTGCGCCGCCCAGACCGAGCCCGAGACCTTCGCCGGCATGGCAGAGGTCAGCCAGGTCATCGGCAACGATGTCAAGCTGAAGCCGGAGACGTGGAAAGAGGCGGTCAGCCCTGCCGGCGGCGATTTCGGCCTCGGCGAGACCGAGCGCGTGATCGTCAATGATATCATGAGCCTGCGCGAAACGGCGAGCCACCTGATCGACGGGCTCGAGGGACGCACACGCGCGTTCGTGCAGGTGCAGAATGGCTGCGACCATCGCTGCACCTTCTGCATCATCCCCTATGGCCGCGGGAATTCCCGCTCCGTGCCGATGGGCGAGGTCGTCGCACAGATCGAGCGGCTGGTGGATGCCGGCTACCCGGAGATCGTGCTGACGGGGGTGGATCTGACCTCCTACGGGCCGGATCTGCCGGGCCAGCCGAAGCTCGGGAGGCTGGTCGCGAGCATTCTGAGGAATGTGCCGAAGCTCGCCCGCATCCGGCTCTCCTCGCTCGATTGCATCGAGGCCGATCCGGTGCTGATGGAGCTTCTGAAAGGCGAGACGCGCCTCCTGCCGCATATGCATCTCTCGCTGCAGGCGGGCGACGATCTCACCTTGAAGCGCATGAAGCGTCGCCATGGCCGGGCCGATGCCATCCGTTTCTGCGCCGAATTGCGGCAGGCGCGACCCGATTACGCTTTCGGGGCCGATCTCATCGCCGGATTTCCCACGGAATCCGAGGAAATGTTCGAGAACACCCTGCGCCTGGTGGAGGAATGCGGCCTCGCCTTTCTCCATGTCTTTCCCTATTCGCCGCGCCAGGGGACACCCGCCGCGCGCATGCCGCAGGTGGCAAGGCCGGTCATCAGAGCGCGCGCGGCGCGGCTGCGCGAGGCCGGCGAGATTGCCCTCCAGCGCCATCTCGCGCGCCATGTGGGCCGAGAGGCGCGCATTCTCCTGGAACGCGACACCGTCGCGCGCCTCGACGATTTCACGCCCATCCGGCTCGCATCCCCTGCATCGCCGGGCACGCTTCAGACGGCCAAGGTGACGGGCATTGCCGGTTCGATGCTGACGGGAGAGATTTCCGCATGACCGCCCCTCCCGAAGAGAGAAAACCCGGTTTCTTCTCGCGCCTGCTCGGCAGCGGGAAGCCGCCCGGGCCGCAGACGGAATCAGCGCCCGCCCCGGCAGGGGAGCCTGCCGCTGCGCCTGAAACTGTCGAGCCGCCCGCGCCGAATCTCTCGTGGTGGAAGCGGCTGAGCCAAGGCCTCTCGCGCACGGCCTCGTCGCTGGGCACGGGCATCACGGCCATTTTCACGCAGCGCAAGCTCGATGCGGATGCCCTGCAGGACCTTGAGGATATTCTCATCCGGGCCGATCTCGGCGTGGAGGTTGCAGGCCGCATCGTCGAGACCATCGGCAAGGACCGTTTCGACAGGACGATCTCGCCCGAGGAGATCAAGGCCGCGCTCGCGGCCGAGGTCGAGAAGGTGCTCCTTCCGGCCGCAAGGCCTCTGGTGGCGGAGGCAGCGAAGAAGCCCTTCGTGCTGCTGATGGTGGGCGTGAATGGCTCGGGCAAGACCACGACCATCGGCAAGCTCGCGGCGAAATTCCGCGCCGAGGGCAAATCCGTGCTCATTGCGGCGGGAGATACCTTCCGCGCCGCGGCCATCGACCAGCTCCGGATCTGGGCCGAGCGCACCGGCGCGGGCTTCGTTTCGCGCGAGCCGGGTGCCGATGCCTCCGGCCTCGCCTATGACGCGATCGAGCAGGCGCGCGCCGAAGGGCGCGACGTGCTGCTGATCGACACCGCCGGACGCCTCCAGAACAAGCAGGGGCTGATGGATGAGCTTGCGAAGATCGTGCGCGTTATCAGGAAGCTCGACCCCGAGGCCCCGCACGCGACGCTTCTCGTGCTCGATGCCACCGTGGGCCAGAACGCGGTCAGCCAGGTCGAGATCTTCAGGCAGGTCGCCGGCGTCACCGGGCTCGTGATGACCAAGCTCGACGGCACGGCGCGCGGCGGCATTCTCGTGGCGCTTGCGGCGAAATTCGGCCTGCCGGTGCATTTCATCGGCGTCGGCGAGGGTGTCGAGGACCTCGAGCCCTTCGCCGCGAAGGATTTCGCCCGCGCCATCGCGGGGCTGGAGGAAGCCTAGAGCATTTTCAAGCGAAGTGGTTTCCGGTTCGCGTGAAGAAAATGCGTTCAAGAAAAAAGAGAGCATTTTCAAGCGAAGTGGTTTCCGGTTCGCGTGAATAAAATGCGGTAAATCAAGAGCTTAGAGCATGATGTGTTCAGACGGAAGCACATCATGCTCTTCTCTTATTGTTATCGCATGCTTTTTTGTGAAAAACCGGATTCTACTTTTTCACAGCATGCTCTAGAGCGGTCGATCTCATTCAGTCAGATCGGCAACCGCTCGAGCGGAAGCGCCACCATGCCAGCGGCACTCCGCGAGCCTTGTTCGGCAGGTGAGGCTGGATGGCCTGCCACTCAAGATCCGTCGGGTCGGAGCGAAGTATCGAAACACTCCTGAAAAGGAGCTTGAACCGCGCCGCAGGCCGAAGGGAAATCCCCCAGGGGCTGATTACAGGTTTTCGTCCTGGCGGTTGATCACCGTCGCGCGCAGCCAGGTTAAGAGAAACTTCGTATATTCGGAGGCGAGCAGCCGCACCAGCGCCGGCGAACGCCACCAATCCTCGATGCGCGAGCGATCCGGCACGACAGGATAGGGCTCGATCGTCACGCCGGGCAGCACCTCGGCGAATTCCAGCCGCGCGCGCGGCATGTGGTAGCTCGCCGTGACCAGCAGGATGGCCCCGAACCCGTTCTTGCGCACCCATTGCGCGCTTTCATGCGCGTTCTCGATGGTGTTCCGGGCGCGGAAATCGAGATCGATGCAGCATTCGAAGGCCGCTTCATGCCCCGGCCAGATCTTGCGCAACTGCTCGCTCGTCACCTGGATATTGACGCCGGAGATCAGGAGTCGTCGGCCATGGCCGGCTTCCAGCAGGCGGATTCCATCCTCGATGCGGTCCGCGCCGCCCGTGAGCACGATGATCCCGTCGGCACGGGACGTGCCGGCCGGTCGCGCCGATTCCAGGGTCTCGACAAACCAGACGAAGCCGGCAAACCAGGCGAGCACGACGAGAAAGCCCGGCAGCAGGATCGAGCGGATGGCGCGGGCCAGGCCTTTCATGGCGCCGGTCTCCTCATTGTGCCTGTTCCATGCCGCGCAGCGTGCGATAGACCGTCACGCGCGAAACGACACCCGTGACAACCGCGACCAGCACACCGATGACCAGCACGGAAAGATAGCCCCAGAACGGCAGGGTAAATCGGCCGAACAGGGCCTCCACCTGCTCGAGCGCCGTGCCTCGCGCACCGCGTCCGAAAATGAGCCCCGCCAGAAGGAAGAAAGCCGAGGCAGCCAGCGCGCCGGCCGCGCCGCCCTTGAGACCGAGGCGCAGGAAATGGCCCTGGAACTGCCGCGCGATGTAGGAATCCTCGGCGCCCACGAGATACAGCACGTCGATGATCTGCGCCGTGCCGGCCATCGCACCGCGCGTGGCGAAGGCCACGGCGAGCGCGGTCGCCACCAGCACGAGCGTGAGGATCAGCAACCCGATTCCCACCAACGTATCCGCCATGGCCTTCAGGCGGCTGAGCCAGAGCTTGTGATCATCAAGGATCGCATTGGGAACCCTTTCCGCCAGGGCCTTGCGCAGGCCGGCGAGATCGGGCGCAGGCCCGTTCGCGAGCCGAAGCACGATGAGGCGCGGCACGGGAAGATCGCCAAGATCAAGCCCCGTCCCGAGCCAGGGTTCGAGCAGCTTCTCCCCCTCGCGCCGGTCCATGACGCGGACTTCCTCGATGACGCGCTGGCGCCGCGCGAGATCGGCCGCGGAAGCCACATCCGCCTCGAGATTGCGCCCGGGCGCGGGGCGAACCTGGATGGTCATCTCGCGCGCGATGGCGCGAGACCAGTCCCGCGAGGCATCCGCCACGAGATGCACGGCACCGGCCGTCAGCCCTGCGAGAAACGTCATGATCGCGATGACAAGCATCAGGGCCGCGCCGGAGCGTGATTTCGCCGGCAGAACCGGTGCCAGCACGCGATCGCGCGGAATGAGCAACGGCTTGAGCAGAAAGCCCTTCATGGCCTCCGCCGCAGGCTGGAGCTGCACGAAACGCAATCCGGACCATGCGCGCAACGCCGCAAACCACGCGCCGAACAGTCCCGGCGCACCGGCAGGCGGTTCATTCATAGACATGGAGCTGCCCTTCGGCGAGCACGAGACGGCGCGCATCGATCATGTCCATCAAGGCAAGGTCATGCGTCGCGATCACCACGGCCGTGCCGGATTTGTTGAGTTCGATGAAGAGCCGCAGCAGGCGGCGCGCGAGACCGGGATCGACATTGCCGGTGGGCTCGTCGGCAAGCAGCAGGGCGGGCTGGCCGATCAGCGCCCTGGCGATCGCCGCGCGCTGCTTCTCGCCGCCCGAAAGGATGACCGGCGGCACATGCATGCGATCGCCGAGGCCCACCCAGCGCAGCAGCTCGATCACCTCGGCGCGGTAGCTCGCTTCCTCGCGGCCCTGCACGAGCAGGGGCAGGGCAACATTCTCGTAGGTCGTGAGATGGTCGAGCAGGCGGAAATCCTGGAAGACGATGCCGATCTTGCGCCGGAGGCGCGCGAGTTCTGCCTGGCTGTGCTGGCTCACATTCTCGCCGAACAGGGTCACGCGGCCGCGCGTGGGCTTCAGCGTCTGCATCACAAGCTTCATCAGGGTCGTCTTGCCGGAACCCGAGGGGCCGGTCAGGAACTGGAAACTCTGGGCCGGGATCGAAAAGTCGATATCGCGGAGAATTTCCGGCCCGATTCCATAGCGCAGGCCGACATTCTCGAAGCGCACGAGGTCGGGCTCGGCCAGTTCCGGCCAGAGCGGAAGGTTGCCCTCGTCTCTTTCCGCGAAATTCGCCACTGGTTTTACCGGCCCTTAACTGTCCATGGTGAGAGATAGCAGCCAGACGCGCCTGTCGTGAACCCCTCGGAACGGGCCTGAGCGGAAGAACCCTCCCGATGATGCGCATTCGCTGCCCGAACTGCGATTCCACACACGAAGTGCCCGCTTCCTTGCTGGCGGGCAAGCCTCGAAAAGTGCGCTGTGCCTCCTGCCGCACGGTTTTCGAGGCAAGCGAAGAAACTGATTCGCCCGCGCCGACCGGCAATCCCGCTGCGGGTGCCGGGCTTGCCGCAGGTGCCGGCGCCGCCAGGATCGACTGGTCCGAGGGCGATGATGCCCGCACCGGAGATCCCATGGCGACCCCGGTTCCGCCCGCCTCCGGCATGGATGCGGCGATGGGCGGGAATGCCGCCATGGGGCAGGACGACCTCGATGCGCTCTTCGCCGATGCGCCCTCCGAGCCGGCCCCGCAGCCGGTGATGGCGGATGCGCCGAGCCTTGCGCCCGAAGCAGGCGCGCCCGCGAATGCGCAGGCAGACCCGCTTGAAGGCGGACAGGATGCCGCGATGCTGGCCGCCGCCGCGGTGGCCGGTGCTTCGGCGATAGCGAACGCGGCAGAGCCGAAGGCCCGCAACCGCCGCCCGCATGCGAAGCGATCTCGGCCGGCGTTCCGGCTGGGCCCGGCCCTTGGCGCGGTCGCGGCCACCGGCATTGGCACGCTCATGGCGCTCACGATCTTCCGGCACGAGACCGTCCGGATTGCGCCAGGTCTTGCGCCCTATTTCGAGCTGATGGGCCTTGAGGTGAATTCCACCGGCCTCGAGATCCGCAATGTCCGCAGCCATATCGTGATGGAGGACCATCGCGAGATGCTCGAGATCTCGGGCCAGATCTTCAACATCACACGCGCGCGCCAACCCGTGCCGGTCATCCGCCTCTCGCTGCACAATGCGGAGGGCCAGCAGATCTATGTCTGGACCGGCGCGGCGGACAATGCCGAGTTGGCCGCCGGCGAGAAAACGCAATTCCGCCGCCGCCTCGCGAGCCCGCCGAAAGATGCGACGCAAGTGATGGTGCGCTTCGTCGCAAGAGACGATATCGTCGCGTCCATTCGCTGATCCCTTCACGTGTCCGAAAGGCCTGCATGCGCCCTTCGGCAGAGGCAGGAACCCGCCTTGACCGCTCAAGCCCAATCCGATCACGTCACCATCGATGCCTGGCGCATCCGCGTCCTGTTCTCGGAGGAGGCGATCGCCAGACGCAACCGCGAGCTTGCGGCGGAGATCGTGAAATCCGCGCCACGGAACCTGCTGGTCATCGCCATCCTGCGCGGCAGCTTCATCTTCGCGGCCGATCTCGTGCGCCAGCTGCATGAGGCCGGGCTCGCGCCCTCCATCGAGTTCATGCAGCTCGCGAGCTATCATTCCGGCACTGTCTCCTCGGGCCAGGTGACCGTGTTGAAGGACATCGACAACAAGGTCGATGACCGAGACGTATTGCTGATCGACGACATTCTCGAATCAGGCCGCACGCTCGCCTTCGCCAAGGACCTGCTGATCGCGCGGGGCGCGAGGCGGGTGCTTACGGCCGTGCTGGTCGAGAAACCCATGAAGCGCGCGGTGCAGTTCGAGGCCGATTTCGTGGGTTTCGATGCGCCGGATCATTTTCTCGTGGGCTACGGCATGGACGTCGCGCATCAATTGCGCCAATTGCCTTTCATCGGCGTTGTGGAAGGCGAAGCCTGAAGGTTCGTGAGCATGGTGCGCATTCTTCTGGTGGATGATGACGAGGCGGTGCGCGCGCCGCTGGCCCGCGCGCTGGCACTCGATGGCCATGCCGTGACGGAGGCGAGCGATGGCGCCCATGCGCTCGAAACCTTCACGGAAGACGAGACCGGCTTCGACCTGATGGTCAGCGACATCCGCATGCCGGTGATGGATGGCATCCAGCTGGCCCTCGCGGTCGCCGCGAAGAGACCGGGCTTTCCCATCGTGCTGATGACCGGTTACGCCGAGCAGCGCGAACGCGCGAAAGAGCTCGAGGGCCTCGTCGATGACGTGCTCATCAAGCCCTTCCCGCTGGGGGATTTCCGCCGCATCATGCGCGAGGTGATCGCCCGGCGCATTCCGGGCGCCTGATCAGGTTCCCGGATTGAGCCAGACGATCGTGGCGTTCAGCACGGTCGCGAAGACGACCCATGCGAAATAGGGGTAGAGCGCGATCCCCGCCGCGCGGTCGAGCCGCTGGAAAAGGCGGATGGTGAAGCCGATCGCGATGACCATGGCGCTCGAGACCACGAGCCCGCCCAGGGCGGACCGCAGGCCGAAGAACACATAGGACCAGCCGATATTCAGCACCATCTGCCCGAGATAGGCGAGGATGGCCGCATTCTTCGGTCCTGCCTCCGGTCTCGCCCGCAGGATGCGCCAGAAGGCCACGGCCATCAGCGCATAAAGAAAGGTCCAGACGATCGGGAACACGATGTCCGGCGGGTTGAAGAACGGCTTCTGCAAGCTGCGATACCAGCTCACCATCCCCACGGCTGTGAAGAGCTGGCCGATCACGCTCGCGAAAAGCGACGGCAGGATCGCGACCGGCAGCAGCGCGAGCCCGCGCCAGGACATGGCCGGATGAAGGGGCGGGCTGGTGGTCGCGGAAGGCTGAGGGGGCATTGTCATGAGAGGGTCCTTGCCGTCTGTCAGGCCGGCTTGGCGGGCCGGGTGGCGAGATACACACCAAAAGCGGTCAGCACCATGAATCCGATCTGCAGAATGGTAAGCGTTTCACCGAACATCAGATAGGCCTCGATCGCTGCCGCGGGCGGGATGAGGTAGATCAGCGCCGCAACCTTCGACACCGCGCCACGGCGGATCATCATCAGCATCAGGCCGATCGCACCCAGCGAAAGCGGAATCACCGACCAGGCGAGCGCCGCCCAGGTCTCCCAGCGGTTCTCGAAGCGCAAGGATTCCAGAAGCAGCGTGAGCGGCAGCAGCGCGAGGAAGGCGCCGGCATATTGCAGGGTGGAAACCACGCGCAGGTCGCCCGAGGCGACGTAGCGCTTCTGGTAGAAGGTGCCGAGCGTCACCGCGACCATCGCGATCCCGTTGATGACAACCGGTCCGGCGAGGCTTTCGAGGGCTCCGGCCGAAAGCCCCGCGAGCTTCGGCGCAATCACCCCCATCACGCCGAGGAACCCGATCGCGATGCCCGAAAGCTGCAGGGCGCCGAGCCTTTCGCCGCCAAGGCGGGCCGCGAGCGCCGCCGTCATCAAGGGCTGGATCGCGGCGATCAGCGCGGAGACGCCGACCGGCAGCCCATGGGCCACGGCCCACCATACTCCACCGAGATAGATGGCATGCAGCAAAACGCCGCTCAGCATGGCATGGCCGTAGGCCGCCCGGTTGCGCGGCCATTCCGCCCGGAAGACAAGGGCGATCAGCGCCATCAGCACGAAAGCAGAGGCGAAGCGGATGACCAGGAAGAACAGCGGATCGGCAAAGGACGCCGCATATTTCGCGACGATCCAGCCGGTGGACCAGATGAGAACGAAAAGCGCCGGCGCGACCGTGACAAGCGACATGGCACCCCCTGTAGAGGAAGCCTGTCCCCAAGGGAATGGGCTATGAGCCGTGATGGCCGGACATGGCCCGGCCATCACGACGCTGACTTCTCAGTTGAGCTTCGCCCGCGGCGGCGGGGCTTCGTCGCCCAAACCCAGGAATTCGCCCACGCGCAGGGCGCCCGTCTCCACATCGATCGGCACGGTCTCGCCGTCCATCACCTTGCCGGCGAGGATGAGGCCCGCGAGCGGATCCTGCACGTTCTTCTGGATCACGCGTTTCAGCGGCCGCGCGCCATAGGCGGGGTCGTAGCCTTTCTCGGCGAGCCAGTTGCGCGCGGCGGGCGAGAGATCGAGCGAGATCTTCCGATCTTCCACGAGCTGGCGCAGCCGGCCCATCTGGATATCGACGATGGCACCCATATCCGCGCGCTTCAGGCGCTGGAACAGCACGATTTCATCGATGCGGTTCAGGAATTCCGGCCGGAAGGCTGCCCGCAGGGCTGCCATCACCATGCCGCGCGCCTGATCCACCCCTTCCTCCTCGCCGAGGCTGACGAGATATTCCGCGCCGAGGTTCGAGGTCATGATGATCAGCGTGTTGCGGAAATCGACCGTCCGGCCCTGGCCATCGGTCAGGCGGCCGTCATCGAGCACCTGCAGCAGCACGTTGAACACATCGGGATGCGCCTTCTCCACCTCGTCGAAGAGCACGACCTGGTAGGGCCTGCGCCGCACGGCCTCGGTGAGGGCGCCGCCCTCCTCGTAGCCGACATAGCCCGGAGGCGCGCCGATGAGCCGGGCGACCGAGTGCTTCTCCATGTATTCGCTCATGTCGATGCGCTGAAGCGCGTGTTCGTCATCGAAGAGATAGGCGGCCAAGGCCTTGGTCAGTTCGGTCTTGCCCACGCCCGTGGGGCCGAGGAACATGAAGGAGCCGATCGGCCGGTTCGGATCCTGAAGGCCCGCGCGCGCCCGGCGCACGGCGGTCGAGACCGCCTCCACCGCCTCGCGCTGGCCCACGACACGCTTGCCGAGTTCCTCCTCCATGCGCAACAGCTTCTCGCGCTCGCCGGCGAGCATCCGGTCGACCGGAATGCCCGTCCAGCGCGAGACGACCTGCGCGATGGAATCCGGCGTGACACTTTCGGAGATGAGCGCGCCGGCCTTGGCCGCCTCTTCCAGAGCCGCCAGCTTCTTCTCGAGCTGGGGAATGGTGGAATAGGCCAGTTCCCCCGCTTTTGCGAATTCACCCTGCCTCTGCGCGCGCTCGAGTTCCGCACGCTTCTGGTCGAGCTCGCCCTTGATGCGCTGCGCCTCGCCGAGCTTGTCCTTCTCCGCCCGCCACGCCGTGGTGAGCGAGGCGGATTTCTCCTCGAGTTCGGCGAGTTCGGCGGAAAGCTTCATCAGCCGATCCTGCGAGGCCTGGTCCTTCTCGCGGCGCAGGGCCTCCTGCTCGATCCGGAGGCGGATGATCTCGCGGTCGAGCGAATCGAGGTCTTCCGGCTTGGAATCGACCTGCATCCTGAGCCGTGCTGCCGCCTCGTCCACGAGGTCGATGGCCTTGTCGGGCAGGAAGCGATCCGTGATGTAGCGGTTCGAGAGCGTGGCAGCGGCGACAAGGGCCGAATCCGTGATGTTCACCCCGTGATGCAGCTCGTATTTCTCGCGGATGCCGCGCAGGATCGAGATCGCATCCTCGACATTGGGCTCCGCCACGAAAACCGGCTGGAAGCGCCGGGCCAAGGCCGCATCTTTCTCCACATGCTTACGGTATTCATCAAGCGTGGTGGCGCCCACGCAGTGCAGTTCGCCGCGCGCGAGCGCGGGCTTCAAGAGGTTCGAGGCATCCATGGCGCCGTCGGCCTTGCCCGCGCCCACCAGCGTGTGCATCTCGTCGATGAAGAGGATAACCCCGCCATCGGACGCCGTGACCTCCGCGAGCACGGCCTTCAGCCGCTCCTCGAACTCGCCGCGATATTTCGCGCCGGCGATGAGCGAGCCCATGTCGAGCGCGAGCAAAGCCTTGTCCTTCAGGCTTTCGGGCACATCGCCATTGATGATGCGCAAGGCGAGGCCTTCGACGATGGCCGTCTTGCCCACGCCCGGCTCGCCGATCAGCACCGGGTTGTTCTTGGTGCGGCGCGAGAGCACCTGGATGGTGCGGCGGATTTCCTCGTCGCGGCCGATGACGGGATCGAGCTTGCCCGAACGCGCCGCTTCCGTGAGGTCGCGGGCATATTTCTTCAGCGCATCATACTGGTTCTCGGCCGTGGCGCTATCGGCCTTCCGGCCCTTGCGGATCGTCTCGATCGCCGCGTTCAGCTTCTGCGGCGTCACGCCCGCGCTGGCGAGCGCCTTGCCGGCGGCATTGTCCTTCTCGAGCGCAAGGGCGAGAAGCAAACGCTCCACCGTCACGAAGCTGTCGCCGGCCTTTTCCGCGGCCTTCTCGGCCGTTTCGAACACGCGCACGAGCGGCGGCGCGAGATAGAGCCCGCCCGAGCCGCCCTCCACCTTCGGGGTTTTCGCCAGCACGGCCTCGACCGCGCGCCGCGCTTCGGCGGAACGCCCGCCCGCGGCATCGATCAGCCCGGCCGCAAGGCCCTGATCATCATCGAGAAGCGCCTTCAGCACATGTTCGGGGGCGAATTGCTGGTGCCCCTCGCGCAGGGCGATGGTTTGCGCGGCCTGCAGGAAGCCTCTGGCGCGCTCGGTGTATTTCTCGGTATTCATGCTCTTCCCTCATCCGGCGAAGTGGCGGCCGCCCCGCATTGGCAACGGCTGTTCTCTCGCAATGTAGGTGTGGCCAATCCGCAACAAAAGGGGCAGGATCAAAGGAATGTCGGAAATCACCCAATCGCGGCTCGGCGCGCGCCAAGACAGCAATGCGCGCCTCGCCGCGCTTTATCGCTACCCCGTGAAGGGCCTCTCGCCGGAGGCGATCTCCGAGGCGCATCTCACGGAAGGCGCGCATTTTCCCGCAGACCGCCTGATGGCGATCGAGAACGGCCCCTCGGGGTTCGATCCCGCCGCGCCCGAGCATCTGCCGAAGCAGAAATTCCTGATGCTCATGCGCAACGAGAAGCTGGCGCGCATCGCGGCCCGCTTCGAGGATGCCACGCAACGCCTTACCCTTAGGCAGGGCGGCGCGGTCGTCGCGAGCGGCATGGTGGATGATCGTGCCGGGCGAGCCGCCATCGAGCGCTTCTTCGAGAGCTATATGGGCGAGGAGATGCGCGGCCCCGCGCGCCTGCTGATGGCGCCGCCGGGCCATCGCTTCATGGATTCGCCGCATGGCTTCCTCTCGATCATCAACCGCGCCAGCGTGGAGGCCATCGCCAAGCTCGCAAACCGCGCGAGCATCGATCCGCTGCGCTTCCGGGGCAACCTGCTGGTGGAGGGGCTTGCGCCCTGGGCCGAGTTCGATCTCGTGGGCCAGCGGGTGAAAATCGGAGAGGCCGAACTCGAGATCACCAGGCGCATCGACCGTTGCGCTGCCACCGATGTCGACCCGCGTGCGGGCATCCGCGACCTGCGCATGGTGGCGCTGCTGGAGCAGAATCTCGCGCATCATGAATGCGGGGTCTATGCCCGCATCCTCCGCTCGGGCACCATCCGGCCGGGCAATGCGCTGACCGTGCTCTGAAACGAAAAAGGGCGACCGGAGCCGCCCTCAATTCCCTGATTTTTCGAGTTATTCAGGCCTCGGTATCGCCATCTCCGGCCAATGCGCCCTCGGCGCGACCACTCCGGCCGCGACGGCGGCGGCGATGGCGGAACGGCCCGCGGCCGTCATCCCCCTCGCCCGCCTCGGGCGGACCATCGACATCGCCTTCCGGGCCAACTGCACGCACGGGCATGGTGAGGAAAGCCGGCAGTTCCGGCTGATCGCCGGTGCCCTCGACCTCGACCGGCGGACGGCGCGGCTGCTGGAAACGATCATTGTCGCGGAACCGGTTGCGATCGCGGTCGCGATCATGGCGGCCACCGCGACGATCCTCACGCGGGGGGCGCGGCTGGAACCCACCCTCGCCAACCAGGCGCGGCTGAGGCTGGCCTTCGCCGCCCTCGCCTTCGGCCGGCTGTTCGCCGGAAGCGAATTCGCCGCCCTGGCGCTCGCCGCCGGGGCCGAAGCCGCCGCCGTTCTGCTGCTGCATGGCCTGTGGCGAGCGAAAGGTGAAACGATCCGAGGAAGGATCGAAATCGTCATCATCATCGTCGCGATCATCAGCCAGGCCGGAAAGCGCAGCCTGCTGGGCCTGCACAGCCGCGGCGATGAGGCGGTAATAATGCTCGGCATGCTGGAGATAGCTCTCCGCCGCCACCGGATCACCGGAGAGATGCGCATCGCGGGCGAGCTGGGTGTATTTCTCGGCGATGTGCTGGGCCGTGCCGCGGACTTTTACATCCGGACCGTTCGATTCATACGAACGCGTCAACGGGTTGGGCCCGCGACGGTTGCGACCCCGCATGCGCTTGTTCTGTCCTGGTCTCATCCGTGTTTTTCTCGGCTGGCTCGGTTTACGGGCGGGCTTGGCGTTGCCTGGAGGCGGTCATCCGGGGAACAAGCCCCGTTCGTCGCGTCCGGCGCCCCGGAGGGAGCGCGGGCCTTGCGACAGGTCTTTCGGTCAAGGATCCCGGCGCCGCCGGCTCAATCAACGTGACGGAAAGAGGCGATGCTTGTCCCAGCTGCGTCGGGTCCAACCCCCGGACGACCCTGACGCGTGCATCGCCATTCCTCTCCTTAGCGGCTCTTGCGCAGGGTTGCAAGCAAAGGCATGGGGCCCCTTCGCTTCATCCCCGGCCGAAGAGATGCCGCGCATGCCCGGCAAGGTCGTGCCGGATCGCCATATCCTGGAAACCGGCCGCCTCCATGAGGGCAATCACGCTTTCGGATTGCCCCGCGCCCAGTTCGACGCCCAGCCATCCGCCAGGCGCGAGAAAAGCGCGCGCCTCGCCCGCGATGCGCCGGTAGAAGGCAAGCCCATCCGCCCCCCCATCGAGCGCGAGAGCAGGATCGAAATCCCGAACCGCCGGCTCGAGACCCGCGAGATCGGCGCTGGGGATATAGGGTGGGTTGGAGAGGATGGCGTCGAACGGCCCGGTGAGGCCCGCGAACAGATCACCCTGATGGAACGCCACACGGGCCGCCACGCCGAGGGCTTCCGCATTCCCCCCCGCCACCGCGAGCGCCGCGGGCGAAAGATCCGCCGCCACGCCGGTCGCCTCGGGGATTTCGGCCAGCAAGGAAAGGATGATCGCGCCCGAACCCGTGCCAAGATCGAGCAGGCGCGGCGCCCGCTGCCCCGCGAGGCGCTTCAGCATCTCCTCCACCAGCCATTCGGTCTCGGGACGGGGGTCGAGCACATCCGGCGTCACGCGGAAATCCCGGCCGTGGAAGCTGCGTCGCCCCGCGATGCGCGTCAGCGGTTCGCCCTTGAGCGCCCGCGACAGGGCCGGACCGAGACGCTCCGCCGTTTCGCCGATCAGGCGATCCGGCTCCAGCACCAGATCGCCCGGCTCCACGCCGAGGGCATCCGCCAGAAGCCGGCGTGCCATGAGGCGGCAATCCTCGAAACCCGCCTTGCCGAAGGCCGTTGCCAGCACATCCAGCGCTTCAGCGCGGCGCATGCCGGGCCGGAAGGCCCCGCTCACGCCTCTTCCCCGGCGAGCAGACGCGCCTGATGCTCGGTGATCAGCGCCTCGATCAGTTCCTCAAGCCCGCCGCCCTCCAGGATCGCCTCGATCTTGTAGAGCGTGAGGTTGATGCGGTGGTCGGTCACGCGCCCTTGCGGGAAATTATAGGTGCGGATGCGCTCGGAACGATCACCCGAGCCGATCTGGTCCTTGCGGGCAGCCGCGCGTGCATTGGCGAGGCGCTGGCGCTCCATGTCGAAGAGGCGCGTGCGCAGGATATCCATGGCTCGCGCCCGGTTCTTGTGCTGCGAGCGCTCCTCCTGCACCAGAACCGCAAGGCCGGTCGGGACATGGGTGATGCGGATGGCCGATTCGGTCTTGTTGACGTGCTGGCCGCCCGCCCCCTGCGACCGCATGGTCTCGATCCGAAGCTCCGCCTCATGGATGGAAACATCCACCTCTTCGGCGAGCGGCAGCACGGCAACCGTGGCGGCGGAAGTGTGGATGCGTCCCTGCGCTTCGGTTTCGGGCACGCGCTGCACGCGATGCACGCCGGATTCGAATTTCAGCCGGGCGAATACACCCTCGCCATGGATTTCCGCGATGATTTCCTTGAAGCCGCCCATGGCGCCCTCATTGGCTGAAAGCACCTCGACCTTCCAGCCCTTCAGTTCGGCATAGCGCTGGTACATGCGGAAGAGATTGCCGGCAAAGAGCGAGGCTTCATCCCCGCCGGTGCCCGCACGCACCTCGAGAATGACCGAGCGGTCATCGGCGGAATCACGCGGCAGCAGGCCAAGGCGGATCACCTGCACGAGGCGCTCGCGGTCGCTTTCGAGCGTCGCCAGTTCCTCCTCGGCCATCGCGCGGATCCCGGCATCGGTCGCGGCATCGGCGAGCATCTCGCGGGTGGAGGCGAGATCGGCCGCGACACGCCGCTCGGCGGCGATCGCCTGCACGAGGGGGCCAAGTGCGGCGAGCTCCTTCGAGAGCGCAACGATGGTCGTCGCGTCGCCGGTGGCGGCGAGCCGCGCTTCCAGATCGGCATGCTTGGCCGAAATGGCATCAAGCTTCTCGCGGGGGAGAACGATGTCGCTCATGGAAAACGCCGGCTACGAGGCCAGCTCGCCCTTCGGCAGGAAGGGCTTCAGCTTCTGGCGCAGCGCCGGCGCATCGAGCCCCACCGCCACGCCCTCGCGCACCATCGGCTCCACCGCCGCGATCTCCAGCCCCTGCAACATGGCCTTGAACGGCCCGATGCCCGAAGGCGACACCGAGAATGACCGGAAGCCCAGCGCGATCAGCGCCAGAGCCTCCGCTGGCCGCCCCGCGATTTCGCCGCAGATCGAAACCGGCGTGCCCGTGGCCTTCGCCTTGTCCGCCACCTGGCCCAGGGCGCGCAGGAAAGAAGGGTGCAGCGGATCAAACCGGTTCGAGACCATCGCATTGTCGCGATCCACCGCGAACATGAACTGCATCAGATCATTGGTGCCGATCGAGATGAAATCCGCCTTCTCGAAGACGCGATCGAGATCGAAGAGCAGCGACGGCACTTCGAGCATCACGCCGAGTTGAACAGTCTTCGGCCCCGGCTGGCCGAGGCGGCGCTGACGCTCGCGCTCGCGGCCGAGCATGGCCTTGGCGGCATCGAGTTCCTCCACCACCGAAACCATCGGCAGCATGATCCGCAGGTCGCGATCCTTCGCAGCCGCGAGCAACGCGCGAAGTTGCGTGCGCAGCAAGGCGGGCCGATCGAGCCCGATGCGCACCGCGCGCCAGCCGAGCGCGGGGTTTTCTTCCTCGAGTTGCTTCAGGTAGGGCAGCACCTTGTCGCCGCCGATATCGAGCGTGCGGAAAGTGACCGGGCGCCGCCCGGCAATATCGATGATCGAGCGGTAGAGCGCTTCCTGTGCCTGCGCGCGCGGCAGCGAAGACGCGACCATGAACAGGATTTCCGTGCGGAAAAGCCCGATGCCGCTGGCGCCCGTCTCGTCGAGGTTCGCCATGTCGATCAGGAGGCCGGCATTCATCTGCAGGTCGATCGAAACGCCATCCTTCGTGCGCGCGGGCTGATCGCGCAGGGCGCGATACTGCTCCTGCCGCCGGGCGCGCAGGCGCGCCTTCTCGGCATAGGCGGATTGCACATCGGCCGAGGGGCGCACCTGCACCTCGCCCGCGGTGCCATCCACGATGATCGCATCGCCTTGCTCCACAAGGCCGACAAGGCCTTCCACCCGACCCACCGAGGGGATGCCGAGCGCGCGCGCGACAATCGCCACATGACTTGTGGAGCCGCCCTCCTCCAGCACAAGGCCGCGCAGGCGATGACGCTGGTAATCGAGAAGCGCGGCCGGGCCCATCGCGCGTGCCACGAGAATGGCGTTCTCCGGCAGCTTGTCCGCCGGCAGGGTGAAGGCCGCGCCCGTGAGTTCATGCAGCAGCCGGTTCGCGAGATCATCGAGATCATGCAGGCGCTCGCGCAGGTAAGGGTCGGTCTGGCGCAGCAGGCGCGCGCGGGCATCGGATTGCACGCGCTCCACGGCCGCTTCCGCCGTGAGGCCCGTGTTGATCGCCTCCTGCAACCGCCGGATCCAGCCGCGATCATGCGCGAACATCCGGAAAGTTTCGAGCACATCCCGATGCTCGCCCGCCCCGCCCAGTGAGCCGCCTTCCATCAGGTCGTCGATGGAAGCGCGCATCTTCTCCATCGCGGCATTGAGGCGGCGAAGCTCCTCCTGAGGATCATCCGCCAGGAGGTTCCTGATCTCGATGCGCGGCTCGTGAAGCACCACATGGCCCAGGCCCACCCCCTCCGCGATGGTTTGGCCGTTGAGCGTCAGCGCCCGGCGAATCGCCGTGCCGCCCGAGCCGGGGCGCGCCAGTGCTTCGAGTTCCCCGCCCGCCACCAGCTCCGCGAGAATCATCGCGGTCGTCTGCAGCGCCTCCATTTCCTCTTCGGAATAGATGCGCTTGGCGCGGTTCTGCACCACGAGAACGCCGAGCGTGTTGCCCGCCCGCAGGACCGGCACACCCGCGAAGGAGGCGTAGATTTCCTCGCCCGTTTCCGGCTTGTAGGAGAAGGCGGGGTGGTTCTGCGCATCGGCAAGCGCCAGGGGCTGCGCTTCGCGGGCGATCAGGCCGACGAGGCCTTCATCCGCGCGCATCGTGGTGAGGTGGACCGCCTCGCGATTGAGGCCCTCGGTCGCGTAGAGTTCAAGCGCGCCATCCGCCCGCTTCACATAGACCGAGCATACCTCTGCCACCATGTTGGAGGCGATGAGGACGACGATCTTGTCGAGCCGCGCCTGCGCGCTCATCTGCTCCGACATCACCTCGCGGAGGCGACGCAGCAGCAGGCGAGGTCCGCCGAGCGCTTGACGCATGTCTCACGATCTCCCTGCCGGATCGGAAGGCGGCACGCGATTCCGCCCCATCCCCTCAAACGAGCTACAACGCCCGGGCCGAGGCATGCAAGCTTTCGCGCATGGCCGGGCTGCAAAAGGCTGCGACCGCGGCGCTTCAGGCCGCGTCGAGGCCGTAGAGCGAGTGCAAGGTGCGCACTGCCAGTTCGGTATAGGCCTGATCGATCAGCACCGAGAACTTGATCTCGCTGGTGGTGATCGCCCGGATGTTGATGCCGCGATCCGCGAGCGCCTTGAAGGCCTTCGCGGCAACGCCCGCATGGGAACGCATGCCGACACCAATTGCCGAGACTTTCGCCACATCCTGCGCGCCCTCGATCGAGGGATAGCCGATCGTGTCCTTCTGCTTGGCGAGAACCGCCATCGCGCGGGTGTAATCCGCCGATGGCACGGTGAAGGTGATGTCGGTGGTTTTCCCATCGGGCGAGATGTTCTGGACGATCATGTCCACGACGACATTCGCATCGGCGAGCGGGGCGAAGACGGCCGCCGCCACGCCGGGTTTGTCCGGCACGTTGCGGAGCGTGATCTGCGCCTCATCCTTCGAATAGGCGATACCGGTAACGACTTGGCTTTCCACGATTTCCTCCTCGCCGCAGATCAGCGTGCCAGGTTTGGGATTGTTCGGATCGTCAAAGGACGAGCGGACGAATGTGCGCACATGATGCAGCATCGCCACTTCCACGGAGCGGACCTGCAGCACCTTCGCACCGGCGGAAGCAAGCTCCAGCATCTCTTCGAAGGAGACGCGATCAAGCCTCTGCGCCTTCGTCACGATGCGCGGATCGGTGGTGTAGACGCCATCGACATCGGTGTAGATATCGCAGCGATCGGCATGAAGGCCGGCAGCCAGCGCCACCGCCGAGGTATCCGAGCCGCCGCGGCCAAGCGTGGTGAGACGCCCCGTGGGCAGATGGATGCCCTGGAAGCCCGCAACCACCGCCACTTCCCTCAGTTCCTCGAAACCCTTGAGGATGCCCGCGCCGCCAATGCCGGTGATGCGCGCTGCGCCATGGGCGGCATCGGTCTCCACCGGAACCTGCCAGCCCTGCCACGACCGGGCCGGAATGCCGATTTCCTGAAGGGCGATCGCCAGGAGGCCGGTCGTCACCTGCTCGCCCGAGGCGACCACTGCGTCATATTCACGCTGGTCATGCAGGGGCGCGGCCTCCCTGCACCAGGCCACAAGCTCGTTTGTCTTGCCGGACATGGCGGAAACCACGACGGCAACGTCGAATCCCGCCTCGACCTCGCGTTTCACGTGGCGAGCAACATTCTTGATGCGCTCCACACTGGCGACCGAGGTGCCGCCGAATTTCATGACCAGACGAGGCATAGGCTTGAACCCGCACCTTCGCGAAATGGTTTCAACAAGGGTTGGCCGGGGCTATAGAGAGGGGGGGCGGTGAGGTCAATGCAGGCAGAAGGGAAAGCCCTGAGCCGGTCGCGATCCCCTTGCTTCGGAACGAAGGATAAAAGACATGAGCCGCGACGCCGCCTGGCGCGACGAAAGCGAAATCGCCCGTTTCAATGCCATGGCCCGGCAATGGTGGGACCCCAACGGCCCGATGAAGCCCTTGCACCGGCTGAACCCCACGCGCCTCGGCTTCTTCCGCGCCGAAGCCGCGCGCCATTTCGAGCGAGATGCGCGCAGCCTGCGCCCCTTCGAGGGGCTGAGCCTGCTCGATATCGGCTGCGGCGCGGGCCTGGTGACCGAGCCGATGGCCCGCATGGGCTTTGATGTCTCGGGCATCGATCCGGCGGAGGAGAACATCGCCATCGCCGAGGATCACGCCGCAAAAGGCGGGCTTTCCATCCGCTATCGTGCGATGACGGTGGAAGCGCTGCCGGCGGGTGAACGCTACGATGTGGTGACGCTGCTCGAAGTGGTGGAGCATGTGCCGGATGTCGGCGCCATGGTGGCGGAGGCCGCAAAGCACCTGAAGCCCGGCGGGCTTCTCATCGGCTCGACCATCAACCGCACGCTGAAGGCTTTCGGGCTCGCCATTCTCGGGGCGGAATTTGTGCTGCGCTGGGTACCCAGGGGCACGCATTCTTACGAAAAGTTCGTGACACCTGAGGAATTCGAGGATCACATCGCAGCTGCCGGCCTCGAGCCGATCGCCCGGCAGGGCATGGTGTTCAACCCGCTCACGAACCAGTGGCTGCTGGCGGATGACACGGATGTGAACTACTTCGTGACCGCGCGGAAGCCGGAGTGATTGTCATTGCCGGCGATGCGCAGCATCGAACGGGAATCCATTCTTGCTTCGTTTCGACCGATGCATTCCCGCTCACGCCTGCGGCGCGTCGGGAATGACACGCAATTCTAGAGCATGCTGTGTTCAGACGGAAGCACATCATGCTCTTATCTTATTACTATCGAATGCTTTTTTGTGAAAAACCGGATTCCACTTTTTCACATCATGCTCTAATTCCGCTCATCCGGCAAAACGGGCAGAGGCGCGATCTCGATCCCCTCCTCCGTGAGTTCCTTCACCTCGGCGGCACTGGCCTCGCCATAGATCGCGCGCTCTTCCGTCTCGCCGTAATGGATCTTGCGCGCCTCCTCGGCGAATTTGTCGCCCACGGCTTCCGCATTCTCCTCGATGAACCGGCGATAGGCGCGGAACATCTGGCGCATCGCCGCATCGCGCGGTTCGGCCAGCGCGACCGGGCGCATGGCTTGCGGCTCCTCGCGCACGCGCACCGCCGGCGCCATGATCTGCTTTTCGACCCTGGCCGAGCCGCAATGCGGGCAGGCAACGAAGCCGCGCCTGGCTTGGCTGTCGTAATCCTCGGAGGAGCGGAACCAGCTTTCGAAAGCGTGTCCCGCTTCGCAGGCCAAAGCGTAGCGGATCATTCCGCCGCCTCCCGCGCCTCCTCCCCGATCGTGGTAACGGTGATGGCGCGCATATGCTTCAGCGTGGGGATGCGCCCGCGCGCATCGGCCACCTTCGCAAGGTCGATCTCCGCGAGGATCACGCCCGGCTGATCATCGGCCTCCGCGAGAACGCGGCCCCACGGATCGACAATGATCGAATGGCCGTAGGTTTCGCGGCCATCCTCATGAAGTCCGCCTTGCGCGGCGGACATCATGAAGGAGCCGGTCTCGATGGCGCGGGCGCGCTGCAGCACCACCCAATGCGCCTCGCCCGTCTGCCTCGTGAAGCAGGCCGGCGCGGTGAGGATATCCGCTCCGGCTTCGGCCAGCGCCCGGAAGAGAGAGGGAAAGCGAAGATCATAACAGATGCCCAGGCCAAGCCTTGCGCCATTCATCGGAGCCACCACCGCGCAGGTGCCGGCGGTATAGGTCGCACTTTCGCGCCAGGTCTCGCCGTTGGGAAGGTCCACATCGAAGAGGTGGAGCTTGTCATAGCGCGCGACGAGCCCGCCATCCGGCCCGATGAGGAAGGCGCGGTTCGCGATCTTCTCGCCTTCGCGGATGGCGAGCGAACCGATATGGATCGTCACCTTCGCTTCCGCCGCGAGCTTGCGTGCCGCCGCGAGAAACGGATCGGCCTCCTCGGTTGCGATCTTCGCGAAGAGGTCGGCGCGCGACCGCTCGACGAGGTTCGACATTTCCGGGCTTTGCAGAAATGTCGCGCCCTTCGAGATCGCCTCGCTGGCAAGCGTGAGAAAATCGGCGATGTTCCGCTCCACGGAGCGGGTGGAACGCATCTGCAGGCAGGCAGCAACAAAGCTCATGGCATCACCCCTGAAGCAGCGGGTCGAGCCCGCCCCCGGCATCCAGCGCGTGGAGATCATCACAGCCGCCGATATGCTTCCCGCCGATGAAGATCTGCGGCACGGTGGAGCGCCCGGCCTTCTGGGCCATGGCGCGCTGGTCGGCGGGATGGCTCACGTCGATCTCGGTGAAGCGGGCACCCTTCTTCGTCAGCAGCGCCTTCGCACGGATGCAATAGGGGCAGGTCGGCTTCGTGTAGATGGTGATCTCGGGCATCATCCCTCCATGGCCTCACGCCCCGTCCGGCACGAGCGTGAAGGTCAGAACATCAATGCGGGCAGCACCCGCCTGTCGCAAGATATGGGCGCAGGCGTTCAAAGTCGAACCCGTCGTGCGCACATCGTCGATCACGAGACAGTGACGGCCTTCCACAACCGCTTTTTGCCCCGGCTCGATGCGGAAGGCACCCGCAAGATTGCTGCGGCGTTCGTTGCGCGCAAGACCCACCTGAGGCGGCGTCCGCTTCACGCGGCGCAGCGTATCGGGGAGAACGGGTTTCGCCGCCAGGGCACCGATCTCGTTCGCGAGCAGGGCCGCCTGATTGTAGCGCCGCAGCCACAGCCGCCCGCGATGCATCGGCACGGGAACCAGCACATCGGCGGAGGCGAGGAGCGACCCGCCTGCCTGCACCATCATCCGCCCCATGGCGCGGGCGAGATCAAGCCGCTCGCCATATTTCAGACGCGCGACCATTGCCTTCGCGGCACCGTCATGGATCGCCACCGCGCGGGCGCAATCAAAGCGCGGCGGATCGGCGATCGCGGCGGGCGAGAGCATGCCCGGCCCGAAATCATGCGCGAACGGCGTGCCGAGCCGGGCGCAAACCGGGTCGGAAATGAAGGGAATTCCCGCCCAGCAGGTGGGGCAGAGCGCATGCGGCTCTCCGGTCGCGCCGTTGCAGGCGATGCATTGCGGCGGATAGGTGATCGAAAGCACCCTCCGGCCAAAGCGGGCCAGCACGCGCGCAAGGCTGCCGGAAGCATGCGGCGGTGCTTCCATGCTATCTGTCGGAGAATCAGGTTCAGGAGCGATCACGCGCATGGCCTCATCGATTGCCGAGGTTCCCCAACTCTTCGACGAGGTCAAGGCTCGCATGGCCATCCAGCGTGCGGCAAGGCAGGGCGCGGCCACTTTCCTGCTGGAACGCGCTGGGATCGACCTGATCGAGCGGCTGGAAACCGTTCTGCGCAGCTTCGATCCCGCGCTGGATCTCGGCACGCCCGGCGGGCTCTTTGCCACGGCCCTGAAGCGCGCGGAGCGGGTTTGCACGATCGACCATGTGGGCGAAGTGGCGCCGGGCGATCCATCCATCGCCTATCGCAAGCTCGACGGGCAGGATCTGAAGCTCGATGCGGGCCGCTACGGGCTCATCGTCTCCGGTCTCTGGCTTCAGCGTGTGAATGATGTGCCGGGCATTCTCGCGCAGGTCAGGCGCGCGCTGAAACCGGATGGCCTGTTTCTCGCAGCCTTCGTGGGTGGCGACAGCCTCGCGGAACTGCGTGATTGCCTGCTGAGGGCGGAAAGCGAAATCACCGGCTCGGCCGCGCTCCGGGTCTTTCCCTTCGTGGATGTGCGGGCGGCCGGGCAATTGCTCCAGCGCGCCGGCCTCGCGCTTCCCGTCACCGACAGCGAGAAGCTGACGATCCGCTATGGCAGCTTCTTCGCGCTGGCTGCGGAATGGCGCGCCATGGCCTCCAGCGCGAGCCTGCTCCGGCGGCCGGGCACGCCACCTCTGACGCGTCGGGTTCTGTTTCGTGCCGCCGAACTCTATGCCGAGCGCCATGCCGACGTGGATGGCCGCCTGCGGGCAAATCTAGAGATTGTCTGGATGTCGGGCTGGGCGCCGCATGAAAGCCAGCAGAAGCCATTGAAACCAGGCTCCGCAAAGGCGCGATTGGGAGATGCGCTGGCCGATATCGCCAGCACGAAGAGGCGCGACTGACAATGCTCAGGTCACGGCGCCTTCACGGCCTTCTGGATGACCTCGCCGGCATTCGTCCAGGAGGCCATGAAACCTTCATAAAAGCCCGGCCAACCGGCCAGCAATGCGGTGCAGAGCATCACGGCGATGAGCGTATATTCGATTGCCGTCGCGCCCCGCTCGTCTTGCGCAAAGGCCATAAGAACCTGCTTCATTGTCCTGCGATTCCCGATCCGGCCACCCCGCTCTATTCGGGAGGGGGCGCTTAGAGAAGATCACGAAGCATCGGGATCAGCGGCTCATCGGCCGCGGGCATCGGAAATTCCCGAAGCCGCATCGGCTCGACCCATCGCAAGGCCTGGTGCTCCATCGCCTGTGGAACTCCTTCCCATTTGCGACAGATGAACAATGGCATGAGCAAGTGAAAATCCGGATAACGATGGCTGGAAAATGTGAGTGGTGCGAGGCAGGGTTCCTTGACGCTGATCGCCAGCTCCTCGCGGAGTTCGCGGATCAGGGTTTCCTCCGGCCGCTCGCCGGCCTCCACCTTGCCGCCAGGGAATTCCCACAGGCCCGCAAACTGCCTGCCCTCCGGCCGCTGCGCGATCAGCACACGGCGATCCGCATCGACCAGCGCGACGGCCGCGACCAGCATTAGCTTCACGAGCGGTAATCCCCGTTGATCTCGACATAGGCCTTCGTGAGATCGCAGGTATAGGCCGTCGCCTTGCCGCGCCCCATGCCGAGCGACACCGTGATGTCGATCGCCTCGCCCTTCATGTAGGCGGAGGTCGCCGCCTCGCTGTAACCGGGGTCTCGCGCGCCAACATGGGCCACGCGGATATCGCCGAAGAAGATCGAGATGCGATCGCGGTCGGCCGGCTCGCCCGCCTTGCCGACCGCCATCACCACCCGGCCCCAATTCGCATCCTCGCCGGCAACCGCCGTCTTCACGAGGGGGGAGTTGGCGATGGACATGGCGATTCTCTTTGCCGAGCGGGCGGAAATCGCGCCTTCCACCTTCACGGTGATGAGCTTGTGCGCGCCTTCGCCATCGCGCGCGACCTGCACCGCGAGATCGAGCAGCAGCGCGTTGAGCGCCCGCTTGAAGCTCGAGAGCCTGGGATCCTTCGCATCCGTGATTTCCGCCTGGCCCCGGGCGGCAGCCTTGCCGGTGGCGAAGAGCAGCAGCGTATCCGAGGTCGAGGTGTCGCTGTCCACGGTCACCGCGTTGAAACTCGGGCCGACACCCTTCGAGAGCAGGGCTTGCAGCGGCTTCGGCGCGATCGCGGCATCGGTGAAGACGAAGGAGAGCATCGTCGCCATGTCCGGCGCGATCATGCCCGCGCCCTTGGCGATGCCTGAGATGGTCACGGGCAACCCGTCGATCTTGGCCTTGCGGGTCGCGACCTTGGGGAAGGTGTCGGTGGTCATGATGGCCTTCGCGGCCTCGAGGAAGGCCGTGGGGCTCGCGCGGCCCGCACAATCCGCCAGCACCGCTTCGAATTTCGTGGCATCGAGCGGCTCGCCGATCACCCCGGTCGAGGCGAGCGCCACCTCCTCCGGCTTGCAGCCCAGGGCCTTCGCCGCGATCTTCGCGGTCAGCACCACCGCCTCGCGGCCCTTGAGACCGGTGAAGGCATTGGCATTGCCGGAATTGACAACCAATCCCTGCGCATGGCCGCCGGCAAGGATGGAGCGGCACCAATCCACCGGGGCCGACGGGCATTTCGAGCGGGTGAAGACACCGGCCATGGCCGTGCCTCTTTCGAGGCGCGCGAGCAAGACGTCCGTGCGGCCCCTGTAGCGGATGCCGGCTTCCGCCGTGGCGAAGGCTACGCCGTCCACCACCGGCATCCTGGGATATTTCTTCGGCGCGAGCGGGGAAACGGGAACGGATTTGCCGGCCATCGGGCATGCCTCTTCACAAGCGAAAACGAAGTTTTCGGCTCTGCCTGAAAGGCCGGCTTCTGGCAAGACCGGCGCGGGTGGAGCCCGCGATTACTTCTTTTCCGTGCCGGGCCGGTCGATCCTGGCTTCCTTGCGCAGCTTCTCGATGAATTCCGCCTGGGCGCGCTCGGCAAGCGCCTGGGAGAGGCGCTCGCGCACATCGGCGAAGGCCGGAGCCGGCCGGTTGCGGCGATCTTCCAGCTTGATGATGTGCCAGCCGAACTGGCTCTTCACCGGCGCGGAAATCTCCCCGGCCTTCAGCGCGAAAGCAGCCTCGGCGAATTCAGGCACCATCCGATCCTTCGAGAAATAACCAAGATCGCCGCCACCCTTGCCCGAGCCGGGGTCCTTCGAGGTCTCGGTCGCGACCCTCGCGAAATCCTCGCCGCCCTTCAGCCGGGCATGGATCTTCTTCGCTTCCTCCTCGCTTTCCACGAGGATGTGGCGGGCGCGCACTTCTTCCACCGGGGCGAGCTTCGCGACCTGCTCGTCGTAGAACTTCTTCACGGCCGCCTCGCCCGTGGCCTTGCTGCCCTCCTCGGCGAAGAGCCGCTCCATCAGGATGCGATCCCTGGCATAGTTCATCTTGAGGGTGAAATCCGGCGACTGGTCGATCTTCGCCTTCCTGGCGGCCTGCGCGGCAAGCTTCACCTCGACGAGGAAATCGACCGCGAGTTCAAGGCGCTTGTCCTCGGGCACGTTGGGGAGCTGGTTGAGCAGATCCTCGAGCGCGACCTTCGCCTCGGCCTCGGTGATGGCCTCGCCATTCACGGTCGCGAGCACTTTGGAGGACTGCGCGAAAACCGGCCCGGCCGTCAGCACGGCAAGGACCAGGGCGGAAGCGATATGGCGAACGGACATGGCGGATCTCCGGAGAACATCGATGGCGGCGAGGGTTAGCGGAAAGCGCTTCCTTTGGCGAGCGGAACCTTGTCAACCAGCCTTCACGCTGTTGCGAGCCCGGCGCGAATGGGCGAAAAGCCCGAATTCGCCAAAGGATTCGGGCGGCGAACGTTGACAATCCCCGTGCGCAATTCTTATCTCCCGCTCGCGTTATTCGGCCCCTTGCACGGGGCTCATTGCTTCGCCCCCGGCTCCCGCCGGGCCGAGGCCAGGGTTTTCCGCAATTCCCGCGCGGAAGGCCAGGGAAAGAGACATCCATGCTCGGCGGAATCATGCGCACCGTTTTCGGCTCATCGAACGAGCGGCGGCTGAAGGGCTACAAACCGCGCATCGCCGCGATCAACGCGCTTGAGGCAGAAATCTCCGCGATGTCGGATGAGGCGCTGGCACAACGCACCCTGATGTTCCGCGAACAGCTTGCCGCCGGCAAGACCCTTGATGACCTGCTCGTCCCCGCCTTCGCCACCGTGCGCGAGGCGGCAAAGCGCGTGCTCGGCCAGCGGCATTTCGATGTGCAGCTCATCGGCGGCATGGTGCTCCATGAAGGCGGCATCGCCGAAATGCGCACCGGAGAAGGCAAGACGCTGGTCGCCACGCTACCGGTTTATCTCAACGCGCTCGCGAGCAAGGGCGTGCATGTGGTGACCGTGAACGATTATCTCGCCCGCCGCGACGCGGAATGGATGGGCCAGGTCTATGGCTTTCTCGGGCTCAGCGTGGGCACCATCGTGCATGGCCTCGACGACCTGCAGCGCAAGGAGGCCTATGCCGCCGATATCACCTACGGCACGAACAACGAGTTCGGCTTCGACTATCTGCGCGACAACATGAAATACGAGTTCGCGCAGATGACCCAGCGCGGGCATGCCTATGCGATCGTCGACGAGGTGGACTCGATCCTGATCGACGAGGCGCGCACGCCGCTGATCATCTCCGGCCCGACGGAGGATCGTTCCGATCTCTATCTCGCGATCGACACACTGATCCCGCGCCTCGTGGCCGAGGATTACGAGGTGGACGAGAAGCAGCGCACCGTGCACCTCACGGAAGCGGGCAACGAGCATGTGGAGGAGCTGCTCACCGAAGCCGGAATCCTGAAGGATGGCGCCTCGCTCTATGAGGCGATCAACTCCTCGCTCGTCCACCACGTGAATTCGGCGCTCCGCGCGCACAAGCTCTTCACGAAGGACAAGGATTACATCACCCGCTACAATCCGGAAACGCGGCAGAGCGAGGTCGTGATCATCGACGAATTCACCGGCCGCATGATGCCGGGCCGCCGTTATTCGGAAGGCCTGCACCAGGCGCTGGAAGCCAAGGAGAAGGTGGCGATCCAGCCCGAGAACGTCACGCTCGCTTCCATCACCTTCCAGAACTATTTCCGCCTCTACAGGAAGCTCGCGGGCATGACCGGCACGGCCGCGACCGAGGCCGAGGAATTCCAGCAGATCTACAATCTCGAAGTGGTGGAAATTCCCACCAACGTGCCGGTCGCACGCCTCGACCAGGATGACGAGGTCTATCGCACCGCCGCCGAGAAGGAAGAGGCGATTGCCGCCGAGATCGAACGCGCGAAGGAACGCGGGCAGCCGGTTCTGGTCGGCACGACCTCGATCGAGAAGAGCGAGCAGCTGGCGGAGCTTCTGAAGAAGCGCGGCTTTCGGCAGGTCGATCTCTCCGATCCCAACCCCTTCAAGCCGCTGATGGATGGCGACCAGGGCACGAAGGAAGAGAAGCTCTTTGCGGTGCTGAACGCCCGCTACCACGAGCAGGAAGCCTTCATCGTGGCCGAAGCCGGCGTGCCCGGCGCCATCACCATCGCCACCAACATGGCGGGCCGCGGCACGGATATCCAGCTCGGCGGCAATCTCAAGATGCGCGTCGAGCACGAATGCGCCGGCCTTGAGGGCGAGGCGCGCGAGGCGGCCATTGCGAAGATCAAGGCCGAGATCGCGAGGAACCGCGAGAAGGTGATGAATTCGGGCGAACTGGTCGAGCTCGAGCCGGCCAAGGGCTCGAAGCCCGCCAAGACCATGCAGGCCCCCGGCGGCCTCTATGTGATCGCGGCGGAACGCCATGAAAGCCGGCGCATCGACAACCAGCTGCGCGGCCGTTCGGGCCGTCAGGGCGACCCCGGACGCTCCAAGTTCTTCCTCAGCCTCGAAGATGACCTGATGCGCATCTTCGGCTCGGACCGGATGGACAACATCCTCCAGAAGCTGGGCCTGCAGGAAGGCGAGGCCATCGCGCATCCCTGGGTGAACAAGGCGCTGGAGACCGCGCAGAAGAAGGTCGAGGCGCGCAACTTCGAAATCCGCAAGAACATCCTGAAATACGACGACGTGATGAACGACCAGCGCAAGGTGGTTTTCGAACAGCGTCGCGAATTGATGGCCGCTCCCGATCTCATCGCCACTGTCACGGATATGCGCCATGCCGTGGTGGAGGAGATCGTTTCGCGCAACATCCCCGAAGGCGCCTATCCCGAAGCCTGGAACATCGAGGGCCTCAAGGAAGAGACCGCGCGCTACCTCGCGCTGGACCTTCCGGTGGATGAATGGGCCCGCGAGGAAGGCATCGCGGATGAGGAAATCCGCGAGCGTCTCACCAGGGCGGCCGACGAGGCCTATGCCGGGCGCGAGCAGAAGAACACGCCCGATCTGATGCGCTATATCGAGCGGCAGGTCGTGCTGCAGACGCTCGATCATCTCTGGCGCGAGCATCTCGTGACGCTCGATCACCTCCGGCAGGTGATCGGCTGGCGCGGCTATGCCCAGCGCGATCCGCTGAACGAATTCAAGAGCGAGGCCTTTGAACTTTATGATCGCCTGCTGGTGAGCCTCCGCGAGACCGTGACCGGCCAGCTGATGCGGGTTGAAGTGGTGTTTGACCAGCCGGCCGAAGGCGAGAATCCCCCGGGCATTGCCGGGCAGGCGCCAATGCCGCTGCCGGACAGTATTTCCCCGATTGATCGCGCGGCCTTAGCCTATGGCGTCAACGGGCAGACGGAGATCGCGGCCGACGAGCCCGCCGGCCCTCGCGATGCGAACGACCCCGCCACCTGGGGCAAGGTCGGCCGGAACGAGCCCTGCCCCTGCGGCTCGGGCAAGAAGTTCAAGCATTGCCACGGACGCTTCGCCTGATGCGATGAGGCACCGGCTCCGCCCGGAGCCAGCGCCAAGAAGGGTCAGCAAACAGAAGAGACAAAAAAAGGCCGGCGCGGTGATGCCGAACGGCCTTCTCGTTCCTGAAGGAACATGGCCTGGAGCATTTTTTCGATTCGACCGAACGAGATCGGATGCTCTATTTTTTGTTTGATCGCATTTTCCTCACGCGAACCGGTTCCCATCACCGCCTTCGCGGGGGACATGCTTCGCTTGAAAATACTTTAGAGCACGATGTGTTCAGACGGAAGCACATCATGCTCTTATCTTGTTATTATCGCATGTTTTTTTGTGAAAAACCGGATTCCACTTTTTCACAGCATGCTTTAGCGGCGCTGCGGCGGGGTCGGCAGGTTGGCGGCCGGCGTGCCGGGAGACAATTCCGTGGTGCCTGTCGCGCTCGCGGTCAGGACCGAGAGCGAACCCAGCCAGCGCTCATAGAAGGCAGGCTTCTCGCCCTTCTTCTCCTCGGCCACGAGAGCCGTGGCCTGCACGGCCGGAGGCGTCGCGGCCGGGCGCGCGGTGCTCTGTGTCGTGCGGGCATTGGGCGCGACCGGGGTGGCGGCCACGGCCGAGGCGCTGGCGGCGCTTGCGGCCGGCTCGGAAGCGAAGCGCTCGCGATGGGCCAGGGCCAGAAGCTGCGGGCGGTTCAGGCCGCGCGCCTTTTCGGCCGCGACATCCACCGGGCCGATATCGAGCGCATCCGGCTGCGAGACATCTGCCACGCGTGAGGTGCCCTGCGGAACGGTCGTGGCACGCGAGACATCCTCTGCGCCGACCGACGCATGCTGTGTGTGCTTGAAGGAATGGTGCTGGTCGCCATCCTGATAGATGCGCTTCAGCGCCTTGTGGCCGGCCTTGGTGAGTTCCGCCACGCGGATCTCGTCCTTCTTCGCCTTCTCGCGCGCAGCCAGGGAGATCGGATCATCGGCGGCCGGGTTGGAGCAGAGCGCATTCGGGTCCGGCGCGTCCGAGCCGAAGCGATACTTGCCATTGCAGGC
Source organism: Methylobacterium sp. (assembly GCA_020252645.1). Lineage (GTDB taxonomy): Bacteria > Pseudomonadota > Alphaproteobacteria > Rhizobiales > Beijerinckiaceae > Rhabdaerophilum. The sequence goes on from JADCCN010000002.1 coordinate 595,815, forward strand.
CGCGACCTGAACTTCCCGCTTCGAGACTTCGAAGCGGTCCGCGCCTTCCTTCAGGTTCTTCCAGAAGGGGAGATTGTCATCCGCGCGATATTTCGCGAGGTTTTCCGGCGTGAAGCGGAAGGGAAAGCTGTGCATCTGGATGGCTTTCTGCCCCCCGGCAAAGCTCTCGCGCGCCAGCGCATAGATGTCGGCAATCTGCTTGTCGGTCATCGAGAAGCAGCCGCGCGACGTGCAGGCGCCATGCACCATGATGTTCGAGCCATTGCGGCCCAGTTGGCGGTCGAAGGTGTTCGGGTAGCCCACGTTGAAAGACAGGTAGAACGAGGAATTCGGGTTCATCATCTGCGGGGTGATGGAATAGAACCCTTCCGGCACCTGCCGGTCGCCTTCCACCTTCTTCGGGCCGAGCTGGCCGGACCAGCGGCAGATGGGGAAGGTTTTCAGGAGCTTGTATTCTCCCGCATGATCCGCCTTCCAGACCTCGAGTTCGCTTTCCTTCTTGTAGGCGCGAATCAGGATGGGCGAAGCCTTTGACAGGCCCATTTCGCTCATCTTGCTCTGAATTTCGGGAGACAAGGCAACCCAGTGGCGGGAATCGCGCGGCAAATAGCTGTTATCGTTGCAGCCAGCGAGCAGGAGAGCCGCGACCAGCGCCCCGCCCATCCCGACCGCACGCCCGGAAATCGAATGCTTCATGCCTCAACCTGTTCCGTATCCGGGACGATTGCCCGAACATCTCAGCGCAAAACTCGGCACCTTTGTGGCATTCTAGCCAAGCGCCGGTTTGAGTTCTACAATTTCTGCCGTCAGCCTCAAGGATTCGTTAACTGCGATCCCCGGCCGCTCACAGTTTCCGACCGATGGCGAGAAATTTTTCCGCGCGGTTCTCGCGCAACTGTTCCGGCGACAATCCCGTAAGATCGGAGAGGGCATGCGCGATCGCATCGCCCGCCGACAGGATCGCCGCCTCCGGCGCGCGATGGGCACCGCCCACGGGCTCGGAAATGATCATGTCGATCACTTTCAGCCGTAGAAGGTCCTGCGCGGTGATTCGCATGGTGGAGGCCGCTTCCTGCGCGCGGCTCGAGTCGCGCCAGAGGATCGAGGCCGCTGCTTCCGGCGAGATCACCGAATAGATCGCGTGTTCCAGCATCAGCACGCGATTGGCCGTGGCAATCGCGATCGCGCCGCCCGAGCCACCTTCGCCAAGGATCAGCGCGACATTCGGCACGCCGAGCGCGAGGCAGGCATCGGTGGAGCGGGCGATGGCTTCCGCCTGGCCACGCTCTTCCGCCCCGATGCCGGGATAGGCGCCGGCGGTATCCACGAGGCTGATCACCGGCAGGCCGAAACGATCCGCCAGTTCCATCAGGCGCACGGCCTTGCGATACCCCTCGGGCCGGGCCATGCCGAAATTATGCTTCAGCCGCGTTTCCGTGTCCTGGCCCTTTTCCTGCCCGATCACGCAGACGGATTGACCGCGGAAACGGCCGAAGCCGCCGATGATGGCCGAATCCTCGCCGAAATAGCGGTCACCCGCGAGCGGGGTGAAATCCGTGATGAGCCGGGAGAGGTAATGCACGCAATGCGGCCGCTCGGGATGGCGTGCGACTTGCGTCTTCTGCCAGGGCGTGAGCGCCGCATAGACATCGCGCAGGGCCTGCTGGGCCTTGCCTTCGAGTCGCGTCACCTCATCGGTGATCGCAGCACCCGATTGCCCGTCGGTCAGGGCCCGGAGTTCGGCGATCTTCGCCTCGAGTTCCGCAACAGGCTTTTCGAAATCGAGATAGGCGCGCATGTTTCCCTTTTCGGGTTGACGCTTGGGGTTCTCGTCCCGCAATGGGGGAGCGGAAGGGCGCCGCAAACTGGCGATGCGAGGCCCCCTCGTCAAGCAAAAAGCCTTTCCTGGGCTCACCCTTCGTCGTTCAGCGGGTGCAGATCGCGTACCATGGAGCGGGCGCGCTCATTCAGAACATGGGTATAGATCTGCGTGGTCGCAATGTCGGCATGGCCGAGAAGCTGCTGCACGATCCGCAAATCCGCGCCGTTCTGCAGCAGATGCGTGGCGAAGGCGTGGCGCATGCCATGCGGCGTGAGGCTCTCTGCAACGATGCCCGCCCGGCCCGCGAGGCGCTTCAGGTCGCGTGCGAAAACCTGCCGGGCCAGGTGCCCGGCCTCGCCATCGGCGGGGAACAGGAAGCGCGAGTTTTCGCCGCCCTTCTTCTCGTTCAACGCCGCCCGATAGCGCGAAACCGCCTGCCGCGCGGCCTCGGTCAGCAGCACGATGCGCTCCTTGTTGCCCTTGCCGCGCACGACGAGATGATCCCGCTTCGCATGGATGCTGGCGGCGGGAAGCGCGAGCAACTCGCTCACCCGGAGCCCCGTGGCATAGAGCAGTTCCACCTGCGCCGCGAGCCGCAGGGCCGCGCGGCGCGCGGCGGGGGTCTTCGCTTCGGCAATGCCGGATTCCGCCGCCTTCAGCAGGCGATCGACATCCTCGAGCGTGAGCACATGCGGAATGCGCATGGTCTTGCGCGGGCCCTGCAAGGTCACCGTGGGGTCATCCCCGCGATGCCCCTCGGTGTAGAGAAAACCGTGGAACTGCCGCAGGGCCGAGAGACGCCGGGCAATGGTCGCCGGCGCAAGGCCGGCCTCCGAGAGGCTCTGGAGATAGGCCCGGATCGCCGTGACATCCGCCCTGAGCGGGTCGAGTATGCGAGCGGCCAATGCGCTCGTATAGTCCTCGAGATCGCGCTCATAGCTGGCGATGGTGTTCGCAGCCGCACCCCGTTCGGCCGACAGCATCGCCAGAAAGGCACGGATGGGGCGCGAGGCCATGGCTCAGCCGCCGGGGTTGCCGGCCGGGGCCCGCGGCATGGGAACGGGAACCACGATGTCGCGCGGTTCGGGCTCCACCAGGGTGCCGAGCGCGTGGAGCACGCCATAGAGCAGCCCGGCCATCAGCGCCAATCCGACCAACACGCGAAGCAGCAGACCCATCGAGCCGGCCTCCCTTCCGCCGCGCCAATCCCTCCACCTTATCGGCGGCGAAGCGATTCGCAGCAAGCCCCGGCGACCCCGCCCGGGGCGCGGGATGAGAATTGAAGGGTAGCCTTTGCGGGAATTTTCTGCTTCAGGTGCGCGCCGGGAGACCGGGGTTTGGCAACCGAAATGGCCGATGAAGGAACAATCCTGCGCGGAATGGAGCGACCTGACGGCTCCGCCGAAGCCGAATTGCACGCGCGGCTGGCAGGCCGGCACATCGTGCTCGTGGGCCTGATGGGCGCGGGCAAGACCTCTGTCGGCAAGCGGCTGGCCCAATGGCTTCACCTTCCCTTCGTCGACAGCGACCACGCGATCGAGGAATCCGCGAACATGACGATTCCCGAAATCTTCAAGCTGCGCGGCGAGGCGGAGTTCCGATCGGGCGAGCGGCGGGTGATCGCGCGGCTGCTCGGCGAGCCGCAGCAGGTTATCGCCACCGGCGGCGGCGCCTATATGGATGCCGAAACGCGGCTGCGCATCCGCGAACGCGGCATCGCCGTGTGGCTCAAGGCCGAGTTGCCGGTGCTGATGCGGCGCGTGCAGCGCCGGCATGATCGGCCGCTCCTCGCCAATGCCGACCCGGAAGCCACGATGCGTGACCTGATGGCGAAGCGCTATCCGGTCTATGCCGAGGCCGATCTCTGCATCCCTTCCGACGAGCAGCCCCATGAAGCCATGGTTACCCGCGTGATCGAGGCGCTGACGGCCCATCTCGAACCACCAACGGACAACCCTTCCAAGGATAACCCCGCGTGAGCCTTCCTGTCGAGAATCCGAAGGTGCGGGTCGATCTCGCCGGGCGCAGTTATGACATCCTGATCGGCCGCAACCTCCTTGCCGAGGCGGGGCGGCATCTTGCGCCGCTGCTCCCGCGCCGGCGGTTTCTGATCGTCACCGATGAGAATGTCGCCGGCCGGCATCTGCCCGTGCTGACGGAAAGCCTTGCGGCGGCCGGCATTCCGGCGGCAAGCCTCACGCTGCCAGCCGGCGAGAAGACCAAGAGCTGGCCGTTCCTCGAGCAGGTGGTGGAGCGGATCCTGTCCGAAAAGCTCGAGCGCGGCGATGCCGTCATCGCGCTGGGGGGTGGTGTGATCGGCGATCTCACGGGCTTTGCCTCGGCGATTGCCCGGCGCGGCATGAAATTCGTGCAGATCCCCACGACGCTTCTCGCACAATCGGATTCGAGCGTGGGCGGCAAGACGGGCATCAACTCCCCCGCCGGCAAGAACCTGGTCGGGGCCTTTCATCAGCCGATCCTCGTGTTGTGCGATACCGGCGTGCTGGATACGCTGCCGATCCGGGAGATGCGCGCCGGCTACGCCGAGGTGGTCAAATACGGGCTGATCGACCGGCCCGACTTCTTCGAATGGCTGGAGGCCGGCGCCTGGCGGGGTTTGTTCTCCGGCGGGCCGGAGCGCGAGGCGGCGGTGCGGGTCGCCTGCGCCGCGAAAGCGGCGATCGTGGCGCGCGACGAGCACGAAACGGGTGACCGTGCGCTGCTGAACCTCGGGCATACCTTTGGCCACGCGCTGGAGGCGATCACGCATTATGATTCCGCTCGCCTCGTGCATGGCGAGGCGGTCGCCATCGGCATGGCCATGGCGCATCGCTTCTCGGTGGTGGCCGGTTTGTGCAGCGGTCAGGACGCGACGCGCGTCGCGCGTCACCTCGCGGCGGTTGGCTTGCCGACGGAGCTTGCCGCCATTCCCGGCTGGAACGCCACGCCCGATGCGATGATCGGAGCCATCCGGCAGGACAAGAAGGTGAGCCAGGGCTCGCTCACCTTCATCCTTACGCGCGGCATCGGCCAGAGCTTCATCGCCAGGGGCGTGGAAGAGGCACCGATCCGCGCCTTCCTTGAAGCGGAGGGCCGGCGCGGCTGAAGATCCCGGTTATTTCGCCGACACGGTTTCGCTGTCGGCTCCGGCCATGAACTGCGCGCGCGCCAGGGCCGCGAAACGGCCGTTGAGCGCCACGAGCTGGTCGAAAGTGCCCTCTTCGACAATCCGGCCCTTTTCCAGCATCACGATATGGTCGGCATTGCGGATGGTCGCGAGGCGATGCGCGATGACGAAGGTCGTGCGGCCCTTCATCACCTCTTCCAGCGCCAGCTGCAGCTTCTGTTCGGTGCCGGCATCGAGCGCGGAGGTCGCCTCATCGAGAATGAGGATCGGCGGATCCTTCAGCAGGGCGCGCGCGATGGACAGCCGCTGGCGCTCGCCGCCGGACAGCGACCGGCCGCGCTCGCCGACAATCGTATCGAGGCCGTTCGACTGCCGCTCGATGAATTCGAGCGCCTGCGCGCGCTCCAGGGCGGCCATCATCTCCTCGTTGGACGCACCCGAACGGCCGACCTCGAGGTTCTCGCGGATGGTTCGGGCAAAGAGCATCGGCTCCTGGAACACCACCGCGATGTTGCGGCGGAGCGATTGCAGGGTGAAATCGCGGATATCCTTCCCGTCGATGCGGATCGCGCCGGATTGCGGGTCGAAGGCGCGATGCAGCAGGCCGAGGGTCGTCGATTTGCCCGAGCCCGTGGACCCCACCAGCGCGATGGTCTGGCCCTGCTTCGCGACGAGCGAAAGATCAAGGATCGCCGGGCGCTTCCCATCATAGGAGAAGCTCACGCCGTCGAAGACGACTTCGCCGGTCAGGCGGCCGGCATCGGTCGCGTTCGGGCGATCCTGCACCTGCGGAACGGTGTCGATCACCTCGAGGAATTCCTTGAGCTTCGGCGCCTGCATGAAAAGCTGGTTGATGAAGCCCACAGCGGCCTCGAGCTTGCCGATCAGCAGCGTCGAATAGCCGACGAAGGTCACGATATCGCCGATCGTCGCGAGTTGGTTGAGATGAAGATAGGTGCCGAGCAGGAAGATGGCCGTCACGGTGATCGTCGAAGAGGCGCGTGTCGCGACCGAAACCAGCGCCCACCAGGCGAGAACCGGCAGCTGCGCGGAGAGCAGGCGGTCGATCACCGATCGAAGATGCTGCAACTCGGCCTGCACGCGGGTGAAGCTCTGGATCACCGGGATATTGCCGATCGCATCGGAGGTATGCTCGGCAAGTTCCGAATGATAGCCCTCGACACTGTCCTGCATCCGGGCCGTGCGGTTGACGACGATCGCCATCATCACCGCGAAGAACACCACCAGCACCACCAGCAGCAGGCCAAGCCTCCAGTTGATGAGAAGGGTCAGCGGCAGCAGCACCAGCAGCGCCAACAAAGCCGCGCAATGGTCGCGCAGGAAGCCGAGCCAAAGCCAGAACATGCCGTTCGCGCCATCCAGCATCACCTTCAGCGTGCGGCCGGAATGGGTGGAGGTGTGGTAGGAGAGCGGCAGCGTCAGCACGTGTTCGAAGTAATCCGCCATCATCTGCAGGCGCTGGCGATGCGAGAGCCGGTCGGCATGCATCGCGATGAGCACGCCCGCCCCGATGGTGAAGAGCCCGAAGACGAGCCAGGCGCCGATGAGCGGAAAGAGCTGGTCGACCATCGGCTTCCCGCTCGCTCCTTGCGCGGCGGTGAGCACGTTGATGATCTGCCCGAAGAGCCAGGGCTCCACGAATTGCGCGACGGCGAGCAGGAGATTCGCGAGCACCAGCAGCAACGCCAGACGGATTTCCGGCCCAAGCTGGAGCAGAACCCGGATGTAGAGCCTTGCGAGCGCCATGCGCGTCTCACCTTTCGAGAATGCCGGTTTATCGCGCCGGCCTTATCGCCAAGTGCCGATGAACGCCACGTGAGCAGGAAAATGTTTAACGCTTAACCGTTCCTTTAACTCGTTTGCCCTAAACTGCCCCCCGACCAAGAAGCCACCCGCGAAGCCGGGCCGGCACGGATGCGCGTTACGAGGACGGCGAGATGGATATCGCAACCGCAATCGGGCTATTTACGGGAAGCCTGACCATCATCGTGCTCGTGTTGATGGATGGCAGCTTCGGAATCTACCTGGACAAGCACGCCTTCATCGTCATCTTCGGCGGTGCCATCTCGGCCACGCTCATTCGCTATCCCATGTCGATGATGCTGCACGGCTTGCCCATGGGTCTTCGGTTCGCTTTCCAGATGCGCAAGCTCGATCCGCGCGGATTGATCGAGGAAATCACCAAGATCGCCGAGATCATGCGCAAATCCGGCCCGATGTCGCTTGAAACCTATCAGGTCGATGATGCGTTCCTGGCCCAGGGCATCCGCTACGTGGTCGATGGTTACGACGCGGATTTCATCAAGTCCACGATGGAACAGGATCGCGACACCTTCCTCATGCATCTCGACGAGGGCCAGAAGATCTACCGCGCCATCGGCGACTGTGCCCCGGCCTGGGGCATGATCGGCACGCTGCTCGGCATGGTGAACATGTTCGCGAACATGGAGGACCCCTCCAAGCTCGGCCCCTTCATGGCCGTCGCGCTGCTGGCAACCCTCTACGGAGCGGTGGTGGCGAACCTCTTCTGCCTGCCCATCGCCGACAAGCTGCACGTGAAGCTCGAGGAGGAGGATGTCTCGCGCAGCCTCATCATCGATGGCGTGCTGCAGATCCGCCAGGCCAAGAGCCCCTCGATCATCCGCGAAATGCTGATTTCCTACCTGCCCGACCATCACAAGGTGCAGTTCCTCGAAGCAGAAGCAGCGGCCTGACGCATCAGTCGAGTTGAGGAGGCGATCATGCCGCGTAAACGAGGTGGAGGCGGGCATGCCGGCGGCGGTCACGGCTGGTTCGTGACCTTCGCAGACCTGATGGCTTTGATGATGAGCTTCTTCGTGATGCTCGTTGCCTTTTCCACGCCCAACCAGAAGAAGATGCAGGTGGTCGCGGGCTCCATGCGCGAGGCGTTCGGCATCCAGGCGCATTCCCGCCAGAATGCCGTGATCGAGGCCGATGGCGTGCCGACCCGTTCGGCGCTGAAGAATGTCACCAAGACCACCCCGGATTATGCCTCCGACCAGACGACCCCGCTGACGCATATCCAGCGCGACACGATGGGCAGCGGCACCTTCTATTCCGATCGCGGCTTCACCACCGCCGCCGCCTCGCTGCGCCAGGCCTTGCAGGAACTGCCGGAACTGACCGAAGTGTCGCGCAACGTCATCGTCGAGGAGACGAAAGAGGGCCTCCACATCCAGATCACCGATCAGGAAGGGCGCTCGATGTTCGCGGAAGGGTCGGCCTGGCCCTATGAGCGAATGCGCAAGACCATTGCCGGCATCGCCCCCACCCTGCGCCGCATGCCGAACCGCCTGCGCGTCACCGGCCATACCAGCTCCGGCCGGGGCGAGGGCCGCGATCGCAGCGAGTTCTGGCGCCTCTCCAGCGAGCGTGCGCTGGGCGTGCGCGACCTGCTCTCGAATAACGGAATCCCCGATGAGCGCTTCGAATCGGTCATCGGCAAGGCCGATACCGAGCCGCTTTTCCCGGACGATCCCTATATCGCGCCGAACCGTCGCATTTCGATTCTCGTCGTGCGCGAGGAACCGCCGCTGCCTCCGGCCCGCTGATCAGCCATCGCGCTCGTCATCCTGGCGAGGCAGGCCGCGCGGAGCGACCATCGGCGGGAGGCTGGTGATTTCCAGCTTGCGGGTGGGTGCCGAGAGCAGCACGCCGGCCTGCTGCAGGCGGCGATAGATGTCGAAAAGCAGGTCCGACCGGGTCGTGGCCATCGAATCGACATCGGTGAAGCAGCGCAACTCGAAATCGAGCCCGTTCTCGCCGAGATTCTTGAAGATCACCATCGGCTTCGGCTCGCTCATCACCTCGAGATGCGCGAGCGCCGCATCCATCAGGAGCTTCTGCACCTGCGCCGGGTCGGCACTATAGTCGACGCCCACCGGAATGACGATCCGGGCCGTGCGGTCGGAATGCACCCAGTTCTTCACGCGGCCCGAGATGAACTCCGAATTGGGGATGATGACGCTCGCGCGGTCGAAGGTGAGAATCTCGGTCGAGCGCACGTCGATGCGCTTCACCGTCCCCTGTTCGTCACCCACCACGATCCAGTCGCCCACCCGGATCGGCCGCTCCCAGAGCAGGATGAGGCCGGAAATGAAATTCTCCACGATGGATTTCAGCCCGAAACCGATACCCACCGAGAGGGCACCTGCCACGATGGTGATCTTGTCGATGGAAAGCCCGAGCTGGGACAGCGCAACCATCGCCGCGATGACGATGCCGACATAGCCAAGGATGGTGCGGATGGAATTCTGCAGGCCGGGGTCCAGCGTCGTGCGCGGCAGGTAATGGGTGTCGAGCCAGTTCTGCACCGCGCGCGTCGCGCCATAGCCGAGGGTGAACAGCAGGATCGCGACCGCGATGGTTGAAAGCGAGATCGTGACGCCTCCGACCTGGAAACCGAAGAAGGCGGCGCGGATATTGTAGAGGAAGGATTGCGAATCCACGCCCCACGGGGCCAGCAGCAGCATGCCGAAGGCGACGAACAGCACGAGGCGCAGCAGGCCTGAAGCCAGCACGCTCGCCTGATCAAGCGAGGAGGCCGCCATGCCCGTCGCCTCGCGCACGCGACGGCCAAGGAAGCCATTGGCCGAAAGGCCGGTGCTGATGATCTCCTCGATGATCACGAGCAGCAGCATGGCCGCCAGCACGAGCGTGATGATCCAGGTGAGCTGCGTCACGAGGAAGGTCGCGAGCGGCACGAAGCCGAGCAACGCCGCGCCGAGAACGATCAACGCCACGGCCCAGCCGAAAATGCGCAGGGGCAGCATGGGCTGGTTCTGCTCGACCGGGCGTTCGCGCTGGACCTGCGCATCGGGGCGCTGCCCGAAAGCCCGGCGCAGACCGCTCATCATCGTGAGGCTGACCAGGATGGCGAAGACGCCGCGCATCGCAACGGTGAGCGGGAAGGAGGCAACAATCGCCGCCAGGATGGCATCCACCACACGGCCGATGACCACGATGATCGCGATGTTGACGATGCTGCCGGCGAAAGCGCTGGCCCGCTCGTCCGAGAGCTCCACCATCCGCCAGTCGGGCCGCCCCGGTGCCAGCACCGCTCGGGTAAGCCCGCGCAGGAAGGTGATGAAGATCAGCCCGTAGATCATGGCATCGGCCACCTGGGCGGTCCGCCCGGGCAGAAGCTCGAACCGATCGAGCAGCAGGTCGAGCAGCAGCAGAAGGCCGCCGTGCACGATGGTGGCCAGAGCCACGCGCCGCAATGCGCGGAGGATCTTCTGGATCGGCAGGCGCGCGCCGCCATCAATCACCACGACCCGCAGGAAGGAACCGGTTTCCACCCAGCCTCTCGCGCGCGGCAGAAAGAAGACCATCCCGCCCGCCATCATCGCGAGCACGAAGGCCTCATACCATTCGAGATTGGCAAGGATGGCCGAGGCCCATTGCTGGCCAAGGAAATGCAGCGCCGCGGCATCGGCCGGGAGGGCTCTGGCGACATCCAGCCACAGCCAGGGGCTGGCCACCGCCGAATGCTGGGCAAGGATCTCGCGGGTGAAATTCTGTCGGCGGCGATCCGCGATGGTCTGCGCGGTATGCTCGATGCGAAGCGCGAGCGCGCGGGCGCTGCGGAGCGTTTCGTCCGCCTCCTTCCAAAGTCGGCTCTGCTCGGCCCGGTCGAGGGCCACTTCCGGGCTTTCGGTCTGGCCCTTGGCGGCATCGGGCGCCGGGCCGAGATGCTGGAGCCGCGCCTTGATTTCATCGGCGGCCGGTTGCTCCTTCGCAATCACGCCTTCGAGGCTGTGCGCCAGCGGCACGAGCCTCTGCCGGAGATCGGCGAGGCGACGGTCGTCCAGCGCATCCCGCTGGAAGGCCGCCTCCACCTGCTGGAGTTCCAGGCGCGTGGTTTCAAGCACGCTGCGCGAGCTGACGGGAGCCGGATTCTGCGCCAGCCCGATGCCGGAAAGGCAAAGCCCGAGAAGCCCCGCAGCGAGCCAGGCCCGCAAGAAAGACTTGATCCGCAGCATCGTGTTCGTCTCCATCCGCATCCTGATCCGCCCCGGCAAAACCGCTCGAATCAGGCGTGAGGATGGCAGAATGCTGCCCGGCTGTCCGCCAGGGACAACGGGTCAGCCTGCAGCTTCCGAGGAGAAACGGCGCTGGAACGCAAAAAGGCGCGCCCCCTACAGGCCGACATGCGGAATCTCAGGGTTGAGGACCCGATAAGCCGATGTCACCGCCGGACATGCCGTTGTCGCCGCCGGATATGCCGACGCCGTCGCCGTAGCTGATACCCTCACAGCCACATCCACAGGTTGCTCCGGTGCCGCAGCCGCAGCCAGATGTACCGCAGCTTGCGCTGCTGCAGCCGCAGCCGCACTCCGCCGCGTTCATCGCCGCGACCGCTTCCGTCATGCGACCCATGACCGCCTGAACGGCAGCGTCCTCGATCCGGATCGAAACCCGGGTTACCGCAAATGTCATCGCCCTTACCCCTGTTTTGTTGCAATAAAACCACGATGATGTTTAAAATGGTTAACAGGTCAAGAGAAAAAGTTAAAATTTCATGTCTTGACAGGAAAATCGGATTCATGAGAATTTTCAGGATAAGTTTCTGGGGTGGCGCTCGCAGCAATCCTGTCTTGAAGACAGGATTGAAGCGCTGGTTTTCGGAGAATTTATCCGATGAGTGGTGTTTCAGAACAGTCAAACGACTCTCTTTTGTTTGAGAGGTTCTTTTCGCCGAACCTCTACACGTATTTCCGCGTCAAGCGGCCCGAGATCGACGCCAACGAGATGCGCATCCGGCTCACCGAACTTTTGAAGTTCCTGATCCTCTCCCATGAGTTTCCGGGAAATATTCTTTTCGGCGAGGAGCTGGATGATCTTTGGCATCTCTGGATTATGCAGACGCGCGAATATGAAAAACTGTGCTGCTCCTTGCCGAGCGGACGGTTTATTCATCATGATTCCAGGGATCAGCCCTCCGATAACCTGTCCTGGGCGGAGGTGGAGAACCTTGTCGCCCGCATGATTGCCGACAAGAAGGCGAAGGGCGTGGCGCTGGCGGGCGCCGATCTCAGCCCGCAAAGGCTGCAGGAGAATGCGGAGAGGCTCCTTTCATTCTTTGCGAGCTACATCGAGAACTTCGGCGAAATTCGACCCGAAGTTGTTTCTTGCTGGCCGCCACTTCCACGTCTCATGCTAAGGATGGGCTGGAGCACGGATGACCTGAACGCGTTCCTGACCCGGCATTCCGTGGCCGGTTCACCCCCGCCTGGCCGCCCGCCCGTTCGGCACGCTGTCCCGGCCTGAGGGCGCCGCCATGGCGTGGACCGAACATCTGGGCCGCTTGGCTCCCGCGAGCGGACTCGCCCCGCTGGAAGCCGAGTTGCTGCGCGCGGTGCTGCTCGTTCTGGCAGCGGGCATCCTCGCCGCCTCCGGCGCGCTCTTCGTCATTCTGCTTTATGGCTGGCTCATTCCATCCAGTTCCGTGCTGCAACTGGCCCTTGCGGCAGGCGCAGCGCTGTTGCTGATCGCTCTTCAGTTTCTTGCGCGCGCCCGGGCGGGCTCCATGGCCGACCGGGCGAGCCAGAAGCTTTTCGCCCGCCTCGATCAGGAGGGGGAGGCTGCGCGCCTGGCAAGCCAGCCGCTCATCCGCGCCTTGCGCGGCCGAAGCTTCCTTCTTGCGGCCGATTGCGGCTGGGTGCCGATCTTCCTCGTCGCCGTGCTGGTGCTGCACCCGCTCCTTGGTGCCACCACGGCCTTGGCGATGCTCCTCCTTGGCCGTTTTGGCGCAGCACCGGAGCCGCCTTTGTCGAAACCCGATGCCCCCTTCCGCGCGGGCGAACGCAGGCGGCGGCTTGCGGTTTCGAGCCTGCGCGATACCCTGCAGATCCTCCTTCTGTCGCTGGGCGGCGCGCTGGCCATGGGAGGCACGCTGCAGATCGGGGAGATTGTGGCCGCGACCCTGCTCAGCCTGCGTGCGCTGGGCGCCCTCGGCGCTGCCCTGGAAGATGCCCCGGCGCTGAAAGCGGCCTATCGCAGCTGGCAAGGCCTGCGAACCCGCGAGGGTATCGGCTGAATCAACCAATTCGCTCGCCCGTTTCGGGGTTGAAGAAGTGCAATTGCGCAGCGGTCGCGGTGGCTCGCAAATGCTGGCCCGGCGCATGGGCCGCCCGGCCCGGCACGCGCACGATGAGCTCCGGTCCATCCCCGTTCAGCGTTCCGTAAAGATAGGTTTCCGCGCCCACCGCCTCGACCGCGCTCACCACGATGTCGATCGCCAGCCCGTTTGGGTCTGTGCCGTCCTCGTGGAGATGTTCCGGTCGCACACCCAGCACCACCGGCCCGGCCGGCCTTTGCCGCAGGGTGAGCCCGGGGATTCCGCCATCCGGCACGGTGATGAGGTTCATCGGCGGGGCCCCGATGAAACCTGCGACAAAGATGGTCTGCGGCTTCTCGTAGAGTTCCAGCGGTGCGCCCACCTGCTCCACCTGCCCCTTGTTCATCACCACGAGCTGGTCCGCGAGCGTCATCGCCTCAAGCTGGTCATGGGTGACATAGATGGAAGTGGTCTTGAGCGCGCGCTGGAGCTTCTTGATCTCGACCCGCATCTGGATGCGCAGCTTCGCATCGAGGTTCGAGAGCGGTTCGTCGAACAGGAAGACCTTCGGCTTGCGCACGATGGCGCGGCCCATGGCCACACGCTGGCGCTGGCCGCCCGAGAGCGCCTTGGGCTTGCGCTGAAGGAAGGGCTCCACCTCGAGAATGCGCGCGGCTTCCTTCACGCGGGCATCGATTTCATCCTTGGGCGTGCCGCGATTGCGCAAGCCATAGGCCATGTTGTCATAGACCGACATATGCGGATAGAGCGCGTAGTTCTGGAAAACCATCGCGATATCGCGCTCGGCCGGCTCGATCTCGTTCACCACACGGCCATCAATGGCGCAGGTGCCGCCGGAAATCGTCTCCAGCCCCGCAACCATGCGCAGAAGCGTGGATTTCCCGCAGCCCGAAGGCCCGACAAGCACACAGAACTGGCCATCGGCGATCTTGAGGCTCACGCCCTTCACCGCCTCCACCCCGCCTGCATAGACCTTGCGAACGGAATCGAGCCTCACGTCACTCATTTTTCGGTCTCCACGAGGCCCTTCACGAAGAGTTTCTGCATCACGACCACCACGATCACCGGCGGCAGCATGGCGAGGATGGCGGTGGCCATGGCAAGCTGCCATTCGGTCAGCGCATCCTGCGTCACGATCATCTTCTTGATGCCGATGACGATGGTCTGCATGTTGTCCTTGGTGGTGATGAGGAGCGGCCAGAGATATTGGTTCCAGCCATAGATGAACTGCACCACGAACATGGCCGCGACCGAGGTGATCGAGAGCGGCACGAGGGTGTCGAAGAAGAATTTCATCGGCCCCGCGCCATCGATCTTCGAGGCCTCGACCAGTTCGTCCGGCACGGTCATGAAGAACTGGCGGAAGAGCAGCGTCGCGGTCGCCGAGGCGATGAGCGGAATGGTGAGGCCCGCGAAGGTGTCGAGCAGCTTGAGGTCCGCCACGATCTTGTAGGTGGGGAAAATGCGCACTTCCACCGGCAGCATCAGGGTGATGAAGATGATCCAGAACGCCGCCATGCGGAATGGAAAGCGGAAATAGACCACCGCGAAGGCCGAGATGAGCGAGATCGCGATTTTGCCGAGCGCGATGCACATCGCCATGATGAGGGAATTGAGCATCATCGTGCCCACCGGCTCGCGAGTCGAGGACGAGGTGCCGATGAAGATCGTGCGGTAATAGTTCTCGAGAAAATGCGGGCCCGGCCGCAAGGGCATCTGGCCGTTCGAGATCGTCGCGGCATCCCAGGTGGAGGCCACGAAGGCCACATAGACCGGGAAAGCCACGATCGCGATGCCGAGGAGCAGCACCAGATGCGGCACGAAATCGAGGAGGCGCCTGCGTTCAACCATCAGCTCCGGCCCTCGGGTCCCGAAATCCAGCCGGCGAGCGCCTCGGCGCAGGCTGCAACGAGTTTCTCGCCCTTCTCGCGCGTGGCGACGCGGGCATCCCCGATCACGCCCGAGGGTGTCATCTCGGCGAAAGGCCGATAACGCGCGACCACCGGGCGCATGAGGGCACCCGATTCCGCCTCCAGCATGCCATAAGCCCCGGAGAGGCGATCGGCGCGGACCTCATCGGGCTGCAGGGCCATCATCATCGAGGTTTCCACCTCGCAGGCATGCATCGTGCCGTCCTGCTTTTCGAGCAGCGGGGCGATGGCGGGCTTGGCGAGTTCGAAATAGGTCGCGGCGCGCAGCGAGAGCGTCGTCTCCCGCGCGAAATCGGGCAGGAAGGCCCCGAGCGCCGCGATGTTGCCGCCATGGCCATTGACGATCAGGACGCGCTTGAAACCATGCCGCTCGATGCTCTTCAGCAGGCAGATCAGCACCGCGCGATAGGTCGGGATATCGAGCGTGAAGGTGCCACCCAGGGCCATGTGATGTTCGGCCATGCCGACCCAGAGCGTCGGCGCGACGATGCACGCGCCCTCGGCCAACCGCTCGGCCGCAAGCCGGCAGACGGCCTCGCAGAGATAGGTATCGACCCCCACCGCCAGATGCGGACCGTGCTGCTCCATCGAGGCCACGGGCAGGATGACCAGCGCGCCGGCCTTGGCGAGCGCGTTGAGCTCCGGTGCCGTGCGCTCCTTCCACATCACGGATGACATCAGTATTGCACCTTTCGCTCGACATAGCGGAACTGGATCGCGGTCAGCGCGATGACGATCACCATGAGGATCACCGATTGCGCGGCCGAGCCGCCGAGATCGCCGCCGCTCTTCCCATCCGAGAACACCTTGTAGACGAGCGTCTCGGTTGCCCTCGCGGGGCCGCCCTGCGTCGCCGCATCGATGATGCCGAAGGTATCGAAGAAGACATAGACGATGTTCACCACCAGCAGGAAGAACGTCGTCGGCGAGAGCAGCGGGAAGATGATGGTCCAGAAGCGGCGCATGGGTGTCGCGCCATCAATCGCGGCGGCCTCGATCACCGATTTCGGGATCGCCTGCAGCCCCGCGAGGAAGAACAGGAAATTGTAGGAGATCTGCTTCCAGGTCGCCGCCATCACCACCAGAGTCATGGCGTGATTCTGATCGAGCAGCGGGTTCCATTCGAAGCCGGCCGCGCGCAGGGCCTGGCTGACAAGCCCCAGCGAGGGCTGGAACATGAAGAGCCAGAGCACGCCGGCAATGGCCGGAGCCACCGCATAGGGCCAGATCAGCAGCGTCTTGTAGCCGGTTGCGAACTTGATGTGCTTGTCCGCCTGCACCGCGAAGAGCAGAGCGATGGAGAGCGAGAAAAACGCAACCAGCGACGAGAAGATCGCCGTCGTCAGCATGGTGCGATAGTAATCCGGCTTCGAGAACAGGATCTGGTAGTTCTCGAGCCAGACGAACTCGGTGGAAAGCCCGAAGGCGTCCTGCACGAGGAAGCTCTGCCACACGGCTTGCCCGGCCGGCAGATAGAAGAAGATCAGCGTGACCAGCAATTGCGGCGCGAGCAGAACAAACGGCAGAAGCTTGCCATGGAATACCACGCGCTTTTCCAAGCCAGACCTCCCGTGACAAGAAACAGCCGGGCGCTTCTGTCGCCCGGCCGCAGGATCTCGGCGTTCAGCGCGAAACCGTCCGCTCGAACTGGCGCAGCATCTCGTTGCCGCGGCTTACGGAGGCATCCATCGCTTCCTTGGCCGTTTTCTTGCCCGTCAGCGCGGCTTCATACTCCTCCGCCCAGATGTCACGGATCTGCACGAGGCTGCCGAAACGCAGTCCGCGCGAATTCTCCGTCGGCTCCTTGTTGTTGAGTTGCAGGAGCGGCGTCTCCAGATGCGGGTTCTGCTTGTAGAAGCCCGAGGACCTCACCTTCTCGTAGGCCGCCTTGGTGATCGGGAGATAACCCGATTCCGTGTGCAGCTTCACCTGGCGATCGACATCCGAGAGGAAGGTGAAGAACCTCGCCACACCCTTGTATTCATCCGCCTTCTTGCCGCCCATCACCCAGAGCGAGGCACCGCCGATGATCGAGTTCTGCGGGGCGCCGGCGACATCCGGGTAATATGGCATCACGGCATTCGACCACTCGAATTTCGCATTCGCGCGGACATTGCCGAAAAAGGCCGAGGAGGTGAGGAAGAGCGGGCACTCGCCCGAGGTGAAGCGGCCTTCACCCGTGTTCGTGCGGCCCGAATAATCGAAGGTCTTGTCCTTCTGCAGGTCCATCAGGTTCTGCAGATGGCGCACATGCAGCGGCGAGTTGATCTGGAAGGTCGTGTCGAACCCGTCCATGCCATTGGCCCTGGTGCCGATCGGCACGTTATGCCAGGCCGAGAACTGCTCGATGTTGAGCCAGGTGATCCAGGCGGTCGAGAAACCGCAGGTCGGGCTCACGGTCTTGAGCTTCCGGGCGGCGTCGAACACTTCCGGCCAGGTCTTCGGCGGCTTTTCCGGATCAAGGCCCGCCTGGCGGAACTTGTCCTTGTTGATCCACATCACCGCCGAGGATGAATTGAAGGGGAACGAGAGCATCTCGCCCTTCGATGTCGAGTAATAGCCGGTGATGGCCGGCAGGTAGCTTTTCGGGTCGAATTTCTCGCCCGCTTCCTTCATGAGGTCCTGCACCGGCTTGATCGCGCCCTTGGCGCCCATCATCGTCGCGGTGCCCACCTCGAAGACCTGCAGGATATGCGGCGCATTGCCCGCCCGGAAGGCGGCGATGCCCGCATTCAGCGTATCCGGGTAGGAGCCCTTGTAGGCCGGAACGACCTTGTATTCCTTCTGGCTCTGATTGAACTCTTCGGCGAGCCGCACGATGACGTCGTTGTTGGCGCCCGTCATGGCGTGCCACCATTGCAGCTCAACCTGCGCGAAAGCCGGCGTGATGCCGAGGGCCGACAGCGCGAGGGCCGCTCCGCACAGGAGACGACGATTGATGTTCATGAAGCAATCCTCCCTGGCCGCCCTGTCTCGTGTCCTTGCGCGGCACTGCAAGGCCACGCTTATCCGCAGGGTCGACAACAGGTTCATGAAAGAGCAATGTCGGTCCGATGACAAGGGGGCATGGTTCGCCGGCAATGGACCGAACGACATGTTCTGCGGCTCTCCCGAAGAACCAAGAAAGCCGGTCTGCTCCGGTGCGCGCGCCCGCCAGCACCGTGACAAGGCCGGACAGCCGCGGGAAGAGCTGGTCAAGCCCCTCCACAGCCCTGGCAAGGCATGGCGCGATGGCTGGCGATCCCGACAGGATTCGAACAACCCGTCGAGCCCTGGCGAAGACGGGAAGGAGCAATCGCAGGTTCGCAGGAGACGTCGCGATGGCTGGCGATCCCGACAGGATTCGAACCACCCGTCGAGCCCTGGCGAAGACGGGAAGGAGCAATCGCAGGTTCGCAGGAGACGTCGCGATGGCTGGCGATCCCGACAGGATTCGAACCTGTGACCTACAGTTTAGGAAACTGCCGCTCTATCCTGCTGAGCTACGGGACCGTTCAGAACGAAGGCACCTAGCAGGTTTTCGGCCCTTGTGCATCCCTCTCCTGTTTGTTGTCGCAGCGCTTCTCGCCGCTTCCGGCCTTGCGCATGCTCAGATCCCCGCCAGCCGACCCTGCGCGCCCGAGGGCGCCCTGCCCGCCGATGTGCAGCGAATCGAGGCGGACGGGACGATCGCGCTCAAGCAGGGGCCGATGCTTCGGCTCGCCAACATCGCCTGGCCGGATCATCTGGAGCCGAACCTGCGCGAGAAGCTCGCGAAGGGGCTCGTCGAAGCGTTCCGGGACCAGAGAGTGAGCTGGAAGCCGGTCGCGCCGCCGGATCGCTGGGGCGCCATACCCGCCTTCATCTTCGTGCAGGAGCCCGATTCGCCATCGGCTGCGGCATTGCCGCCTTTCTGGCTGCAGGCCGGCATGGTCGAAGCCGGGCTGGTGCCGGCCTGGCCGGAGATCACCGGCGAATGCTGGGAAGAACTGCTCACCCATGAGGCTGTAGCGATCGGCCAGAGGCGCGGGCATTGGGCGCCGCGTGTGCAATCCCGGAGGCTGGCCGGCATCGAGGCCGATCCCCCGCGCCAGGCCGGCCGGCGGATGGCGGTGATCTGGACAATATCCGGCGTGCGGCGGTGGCGGGAAATCTTCTTCCTCAACATCCGGAATTCCGCGCGCGCCGGCCCGGCCCTTTCGGCAACCGCCACGACCATATCCGCCCTCACCCGGCGCGGGCTGCCGCCCGAATCGCTCGTCAACCGGCGGGTCGTCGCGCGCTTCATTGTCGCGCATGAGGGTTTGAGCCGCTCCCGGCTCGAGAGCGCAGACCACCTCACCGTGCTCGAAAAGGCCAGCCCGGCATCACAGCGATGACACAATCGCCACTTCAGTTTAAGAAGAACCGGATGTTCCGGGTGCCTTGCCGATCCATGCTCCTGACAACCGTGCGTTTTCCCTCCATCCTCCCGCCGCTCTCGCATATCCTTGCGACTGCCCTGCTTGCGGGGGCGCTCGCGGGCTGCGTCAGCGACACGATCCCCATTTCGATGGACGAGCCGCAGCGGGTGGAATTGCCCGGCACAATGCCGATGCTGGAACCCGGCACGGCTCTCGAGCGCGAGCACCAGCGTCTCATCCGCAGCTTCGGCGGCGAGTATCGCGCCCCGCGCCTGCAGTCGCTGCTGAGCGAGATCGCCCACCGGCTGCGGCTTGTCTCGGATCGGCCCAACGAGACCTATCGCGTCACCATTCTGAACTCACCGAGCGTGAATGCCTTCGCGCTGCCAAACGGCTATGTCTATATCACGCGCGGGCTGCTCGCGCTCGCGAATGACACCGCGGAGGCGGCTTCGGTGATCGCGCACGAGATCGCGCATGTCACCGGTCGGCACGCGATGGAGCGCGCGGAACTCGAGAGCCGATCCGTGCTGGTCAGCCGCGTGCATCAGGAAGTGCTTGCCAATCCCGGCGCAGGCCGATTGATGCGCGACCAGAGCCGGATCGCGCTCGCAAGCTTCTCGCGCCAGCAGGAAATCGATGCCGACGAACTGGGCGTGCGCGCCATCGCCAAGGCCGGCTATGAGGCGCATGGCGCGGTGCGCTTCCTCGTGGCGCTCGATCGCACGAGCCGGATGCGCAACAGCGTCGATGATCCGAACGCGACCGAGAAGAACGATATTCTCGCAACCCATCCGACCACGCCGGAGCGGCTGGAAAAGGCCATCGCGGTCGCGCGCCAGTTCGGGGCGCCCGGCATCGGCGAGGCCAATCGCATGCAATGGCTGCAGGCGATCAACGGCATTGCCTATGGCGAGGATGCCAACCAGGGCCTGATCCGCGGCCAGAGTTTCCTGCATCCGCGCCTGCGCTTCACCTTCGAAGCGCCCGAGGGTTTCACGCTGGAAAACTCGCCGCATGCCGTTCTGGGTGTCTCGCCTGGTGGCAACGAAGCCTTGCGGCTTGATTCCTCGCGCGGAGAGCCTGAGCGCTCGCTGACGGCGCTGCTCGCCCTGAACCCGATCGAAGGCATCGCCATCACCGATCTCAACGAAACCACGGTCGGCAACCTGCCGGCCGCACTGGGCCTCGCGCGCGGGCCGGACTGGACCTTCCGGGTGGTGCTGATCCGCATGGGTGAGAATGTCTTCCGCTTCATCTTCGCCGCGCAGAATTTCAGCGCGGAAGCCGATCAGCGTTTTCTCGCCGTGGCCAAGAGCTTCCGGCAACTGAGCGAGGATGAGGCGAAGCGCCTCCGGGGCCAACGCATCGGCCTCGTCATGGCCCGCGCGGGTGACCGGCCTGAAGATCTGGTCGTGAACCACATGGCGAATGTGGCGCAGGGTCTGGAGCGCTTCTATGTGCTGAACGGATTGGCGCCGGACGACATGCTCGAGCCCGGCCGGCACTACAAGATCATCGCCGGCGGCTGATCATCCGGAAATCGCGGCGGCTTCCGCAAAGCGTGGATTGCGCTCGATCAGAGCCTTCTTGAGCTTTTCCAGCGCCCGGTTCTCGATCTGGCGCACGCGCTCCTTGGAGATGCCGAGCTTGGAACCGAGAGCTTCCAGCGTCTCTCCCTCTTCCGAGAGGCGGCGATCGCGCAGGATGCGCAATTCCCGCTCGGAGAGCACCGTGAGTGCTGATCGCAGCCAGTCATGGCGGCGTTCGGTGTCGATCTGGTCGCCCACCAGCTCATCCGGCAGGGGCTTGTCGTCGGCGAAGAAATCGAGGCGGACCGAATCGGCGGAACCCTCTTCCGAAACAGGAGCGTGAAGCGACATGTCCGGCGCGGAGAGCCGCGCTTCCATCGCCATCACATCCGCCTTCTGAACGCCGACGGCCGCCGCGATTTCGGCATGCACATCGACATTCGGATCACCATCGGCCTTCTGGAGAATGCGTAAGCGCAGCCGGCGGAGGTTGAAGAACAGGGCCTTCTGGGCGGAGCTGGTGCCGCCGCGCACGATGGACCAGTTGCGCAGCACGAAATCCTGGATGGAGGCGCGGATCCACCAGGTCGCATAGGTGGAAAAGCGCACTTCGCGATCGGGCTCGAAGCGGGCGGCGGCTTCCAGCAGGCCCACATGGCCTTCCTGGATGAGATCGGAAACCGGCAGGCCGTAATTGCGGAACCGGGCGGCGATGGAGATCACGAGGCGCATATGCGCGGTTGTCAGCTGGTGGAGAGCATCCTTGTCCTGATGATCCCGCCAGCGAACAGCGAGCGCGTGCTCACCTTCGCGTGTGAGAAAGGGGGCATCCATTGCCGCCCGGACAAAGGACCGACGAACTCCCGCGAGCTGCGCCATGCGTGACCTCCCTGTGTCACCTTTCTGCCTGAGCTACGCGGCGAGATGATGGCCGGATCACAGCGGCTAACGGATTCTTTCCAAACGCGATTTGCACAATTCGCGCATCCTCTTTGAAACGCGCATGAAAAAGGCCCGCCGGTGAGGGCGGGCCTTGAAGGCCTGCAGAAAGCGCCTGCGGAAATCAGGCTGCTTCGTCGCTCGCATCGTCGTTGTCGGCATCGCTGGCATCCGCTCCGCGCGAGCGGCGCGGGCCCCTGGCGAGGCTCGTCTCGACGCGCTTCATCGCTTCCGTCTCGGTGGAGCCATCGACGGCGGCGATCTCGTCCACGAGGCGTGCCAGGGCGGTTTCGAAGAGCTGGCGCTCCGAATAGGACTGCTCCGGCTGGGCTTCGGAGCGATAGAGGTCGCGCACGACTTCGGCGACCGCGATGAGATCACCCGAATTGATCTTCGCCTCGTATTCCTGCGCGCGGCGGCTCCACATCGTGCGCTTGATGCGCGCGCGCCCGGTGAGAACGTCCAGCGCCTTGGAAAGATCCGGGGCTTCGGAAAGCTTGCGCATGCCCACGCTCGCGGCTTTTGCCACCGGAACGCGCAGGGTCATCTTCTCCTTCGTGAAGCTCACCACGAACAATTCGAGCTTGAAGCCCGCGATTTCCTGCTCCTCGATCGCCGTCACCTGGCCCACGCCATGGGCCGGATAGACGATGAATTCACCCGGCTTGAACACATCCCGCTGCGTCGTCTTCTTGGTGCTCATTTCATCCTCTTGTCGCCGCGCGCCGCTTTCGCGAGGGCGGGCGAGAGTGGCGTGCCTAGCGCACGCGAAACCAAAGACCGGCTCTAGACCAGAGGTCCTGAAGCCGAGGGCTCAACAGACCGAGCGGAGGCCGCGCCTCTTCATGAGACAGAAAAGCCGGACCGGGCGCGCAGAACACGCCGGAGCCGGATTAAACCGTTCAATGTGAAAGAAGTGGGCGCAAAGAGAATGCCACCGAATTCGACTGTTAATAATTGATAGCACGAAAAACGGGGAAAATCAAAAGAAGCGGACCGCGCCGCGCCCCCTGTGAAGGCGAATGGTTAACAGCTTCAGTCGCCCTCGCCGGGCTTCGGCGAGAAATGCGCCTCGAATTTGCCGGGCTTGCCGTCCCATTGCTTCGCATCACCCGGCGCCTCGCGCTTGATGGTGATGTTGGGCCACTGGCTCGCATATTCGGAATTGAGCTTCAGCCAGTTCTCGAGGCCCGGCTCGGTATCGGGCTTGATGGCCTCCGCCGGGCATTCCGGTTCACAAACGCCGCAATCGATGCACTCATCGGGATGGATCACGAGCATGTTCTCGCCCTCGTAGAAGCAATCCACCGGGCAGACTTCCACGCAATCCATGTATTTGCACTTGATGCAATTTTCGGTGACGACATAGGTCATCATCGTTCTCCGTGAGGAACCGCGGGTTCAAGGCCCGGGGGGAACATTCGAGGCGCTTTCCGCTTCGCTAATGCCGAATGGCGTTCGGGGCAAGTGCCTGCCGATCAAAGCCAGCCCGCCAAAGCACGATTCAGGCTTGGCCGACTTCCGTTCCCGGTTGCGCGCCATCGAGCCGGCTGTAGAGGGCAAGGCCATCCTCCGCCGCGCCGCGCCGCTCGGAAAAGGCTTCGACACGCACGATCCATGTGCGGCCGGGCAGCGCGAGAGTCAGGATGTCGCCGGGCTTTAACGAATAGCCGGGTTGCGTCACGCGCAGGGCATTCACCCGCGCATGGCCCTTGCGCACCAGCTCGGCCGCCGCTGAACGGGTGCGCAGGAAGCGCGCATGCCAGAGGAAAAGATCGATGCGCTGGCGCGCGGAACGGGTTGAGACCTGAGGTTCGGCCTTGTCCCGCCTTCTCGCCATGCGGCCTCAATTCTTGCCTTCGAGCTGGGCCTTGAGGGCGGCGAGCTTTGCGAAAGGCGAATCCGGATCCGCCGCCTTCTCGCCCTTGCGGCCCGGCTGCGGTCCGCTGGTCGCGAAGACCCGATGCTCCGGCCCGCGCTCGCGGTTCTCGCGATCCTGGCGACCGGCCTTGTGGAAAGGCTTGCCGCCTCGCTCGCCCCGCTCGCCTCGATCGCCCTGCGGACGATCCTCGCGCTTGCCGAATTTCTCGAACGTCTCGCGCCGGTCGCGGCGCTGGTCATCGTGGCGGCGCGGCGCTTCGCCACTTCCGGTCGGCGCATTCTCTGCCGGACGCGGCTGCTCGCCGGGTTTCGGACCCCGCTTCCACGGCGGCGGGCCGCGACGCTGCTCGCCGCCGCGCTCGCCGGGCGCGCCCTCCGCCTGCCGTTCCGGCCGATTGCCGCGGTTCGGGCGGCGATCGCCGCGATGCTGCGCACGCTCGCTGCGGCCCATGCGCCAGACTTCGACCATGACCGGCTCGGCAGGAGCCGCCACTTCCGCAGCAGGCGCCTCAACGGTCTGGAATGCGGCCTCGGCCGCGACTTCCTCCGGCGCTTCCACCGGCGCTTCGGCAGGCGCTTCGGCTTCAACGGGAATGGCCTCCGGCTCGGAAGCGGGCGCAACGGCCTCCGTCGCTTCAGCCACCACCTCACCCCCGGCCGCAGTTTCCGCCGGCTTGAAGGGCTCCATCGGCGCAACCGCCGCGCGTTTGATCGGAACGGTGATCGCCGGACCCTGCCGCGTTTCAGAGCGATAGCCGAGCGCCTTCAGCACTTCGGCGAAATCGGCACCCGCAGCACCCACAAGCGAGGTCATTGCGCCGGTCACGACGAAGGCATCGCCATCGGCGGCCCCCGCCGGCGGTTCGCCCTCGGTCACGCCGGGGCGATAGGCAATCGCCGGGCGGATGAGATCCGCGAGGCGCTCGAGAATATCGATGCGGATGGCGCGCGGCCCGGCCACGCGATAACCCGCGATGCGATAAAGCTCGGCCGGGATCGCCGGATCGACCGGAATCGAGGTGCGGCCGGAATAGGCGAGATGGCTCACTTCCTTCAGGCCGGAATCATCGCCGCCGGTGAAAAGCACGTGAAGCTGCGCCGCGAGGCTGCGCGGGCCGGGCTTCATCAGCACCGGCAGGAAGAGGTGATGCGCACCAAAGCGCACGCCGAGCTTGCGGAGTTCGCCGCGCGCGTTCTGGTCCAGCGCGCGGACGTCATTCGAAACCGAATTGCGGTCGAGCACCCCGAGATTCTCGGCGAGCCGGAAGGCGATGCCGCGCGCGAGGCCGGTGGCGCCCTCACCGCTTTCCAGCGCGAAGAGCGGCCCCAGATGCTTCGCCACATGCGCCTTCAGCCAGAGGCCGAGGCGCGTTTCGGCCATCTCGCGATGGAGGCCTGCGAGTTCCTCGTCGGCCAGAAGCAGGAAACGCGGCTCCAGCGCCTTCGCACCCGCCTGCAGCACCGCGATCGGCTCGCCGATGAAGCGGATGATGCCATCAAGGGATAAGGTAATCTGGTCATCATTCGC
Organism: Methylobacterium sp.; assembly: GCA_020252645.1. GTDB lineage: Bacteria > Pseudomonadota > Alphaproteobacteria > Rhizobiales > Beijerinckiaceae > Rhabdaerophilum. Next base: position 621,082 of record JADCCN010000002.1, read on the forward strand.
CGTGGAGAGCCGCGTCGCGCGCGCCTCGATCTCGCCGGCCAGCGCCTTGGAGGCGGCGGCGCGCAGGGCCTTCGCCTCCTGCCCCTCGGCATTCGGATCGGGCGTGAAGCGGAAACCGGCGAGGCGGCCGATATTCTGGCCCGCGACGATGACCTCTCCGGTCGGGCTCACGTCTGCTTCCATGATCGTATTCTCTTTCAAGCGCCGCATCAGAACCGAGGTGCGCCGATCCACGAATCGTTGCATCAACTTTTCGTGGAGCGCATCGGAAAGCCTGTCCTCTAGCGCGCGCGTCACGTTCTGCCAATGCGCTGGATCAGCGAGCCAGTCCGGCCGGTTCGCGCAATAGCTCCAGGTTCGCATGTAGGCGAGCCGCCCGGCCAGCGTGTCGATATCGCCATCGAGCCGGTCGCAGGCCCGGATCTCACGGGCGAACCAATCGTTGTCGATGGCCCCCTTCCGCATGATCGGCTCATAGAGCGAAACCACGAGATCTGCATGAATATTCGGCGAAACCTTGCGATAATCCGGCAATTGGCAGAGATCCCACAAGCGGCGCACGCCATCCCGCGTTGCGGCCAATGAGCGCACGCCCGGCCGGCCGCTGGCGATATCCAGCGTCACCTCATCCTCGGCCTTGCCCGCGCGAATGAGGTCGATTTGCGCAGAGTTGCGCGAAAGGCTCGCTTCAAGTTTTTCAAGCGAGGCGAAGTCGAGAACGCCGTTTCGCCACCAGGCGAAGGGGAGGGGATCGAAGAGATGCTCCTCGATCGCCTCGACGAGTTCCTCCTCGAATGGCGCGCAGCGGCCCGTCGTGCCGAAAGTGCCATCCTCCTGCGCGCGGCCCGCGCGGCCTGCCACCTGTGCCATCTCGGCCGGCGTCAGGCGGCGATGTCTTTTCCCGTCGAATTTCCGGTCGGAGGCGAAGGCCACATGCCCGATCTCGAGGTTGAGCCCCATGCCGATCGCGTCGGTCGCGACGATATGGTCGACCTCGCCCGCCTGGAACATCGCAACCTGCGCATTCCTCGTGCGCGGCGAGAGCGAGCCCATCACCACCGCAGCCCCTCCCCGCTGGCGCCGCACCAGCTCGGCAATGGCGTAAACCTCTTCTGCCGAAAACGCGATGACGGCCGAGCGAGCGGGCAATCGCGTGATTTTCTTTTCGCCCGCGAAGGTGAGTTTGGAGAGGCGCGGCCGCGTCGCGATCTGCACGCCGGGCAGAAGCCGCTCGATCAGCGCGCGCGCCGTGCCGGCTCCGAGCAGCATCGTCTCGCTGCGCCCGCGCCGGTTCAGAACCGCATCCGTGAAGACATGACCGCGATCGGCATCGGCGATGAGCTGCACCTCGTCGATCGCGACGAAGCTTGCCACGAGGTCTCGCGGCATGGCCTCGACGGTCGAGACCCAGTATCGCGGGTTCGGCGGCTTGATCTTCTCCTCGCCGGTAATGAGCGCGACCGCATGAACCCCGGCCCGCGCCACGAGCCGATGATAGACCTCGCGCGCCAGCAGGCGCAGCGGCAGGCCGATGAGCCCCGTATCGTGGCCCAGCATCCGCTCGATCGCCAGATGGGTCTTGCCGGTATTGGTGGGGCCCAGAACGGCTGTGACGCCGCGCCCGCTGCCGACGGGGCCGGATTGCGCGGGGGAAGGCGGACGCGTCACAACCGTCTCCGGAATGGGCCGGGCGGAACCCGGCTGCCCGCTGACGGGCCGGTCTTGATGAACGAGATGTGGCGCGCGGCATACCGTTTCGCAAGGCTTGCGCCAGCGGGGCGCCGTCATGCTGTGCCGTTTGCGAACAGAAATCGCTCCCGCCCGGGAGTCTTCGGGAAGACTTCGAACGGGACTGGAACGAATCGCAACCGAATCGGCGACTCTTCCTGAGTCACGGTTTGTTCACGCACAAGATATGGCTGAGTCGATCCGCGTCGCTCCCAGATGTTGCGATTCCGCTCGACTCTGCACGAGACTCGCGAGGGTGCCGCTCGACTCTCCCGCAGAGTCGAGCGGAATCGCCTGTCAAGAGAATTATGCACGAAATCATGGTTAATACTTGGTCGCGAGAGCGCCGCATCTTTTCGCATGCCTGCGTTAAGAATTGGCGCGAAAGCGGAACGAACCATCGACGAATCGGATTTCCTCATTCGCGGATCTTATTCGGGAAAATCCGGCGTATCTCATTTTCATGATTGATAACAGAGGTTTAAACGATCAATTGAGGATCAATAGAGCATGAAAGCAGAAAAGCGCGCGGCCTGCTGCCCCTGCAGGCCTCAAGCGCCCGCGCGCGAAACTCATGCACGGCGTTAAGGCCTTGTGCCGATCTGGAGCGTTATCGCGGGCTCGACTGGAAGCGCCGGGCTTCGATGACCGAGGTTCCGACCATGGTGCGCACAGAGATGCGATAGGGCATCAGTGCCCGCCCGCCATTTACCGGCGCGAGCCAGGTGTCGATGTTGCGATTCTCAGTCATGAACTTCACCGCCCGCCGATCCGGCCGGTGGCCGGCCACGGGCACGTAGCGCGCGGTGCACACGAGCACCGGACCGACGTAGCCATCCTCCGCCTGCACGTTGCGAATGCCCGCGAAGCTCAGCACCACATCGAAGCGTTGCGTACCATCGAAAACCGGGAGACGACGCTCGCAATTCGCGCTGTCGAGCGGATTGCCGTTGCGCACGGGCATCACCAGCGCGCTGATGGGGTCGAGCACGCCCTGCCTGTGCTGGTCCCGCAGGGCGATGCGCCCTTCCATCGGCAATGCGAGCGGCGGTTCGATGATCACGCCGCGGACATTGCCGCCGGAAGCCCCGATCTGGATGGTGCGCGAGGCGCTGCCATTCGTCGCAGTCACCGCAAAACCATTGGAGAGCGGCAGCGCCCCCCCAAGCCCGCCCCGGGCGGTGCCGGAACCGGAGCCATTCATCAGGGCGCCCACGAGGCCCGTGAGCGCGGCGCTGATGTTGATGGTGTAGGAACCGTTCTCCACCACGCCGGAGAGGCTGGCCCGCCCGATGGTGAGGCCGGCCAGAGTGATGGAATAGGTGGCATCCACTGTCCCGGCCCGCGTCCCGCCTGCGGCCGAACCCAGCATGAGCCCGGCGAGGACGACGGGCATGGAGCGCTTCTGCAAGGCGTTCATTCGTTCTGCCTGCCCCTGCATCGCGCCCTTCGGCGCGGGTGGACGCCCCCCGCGCCCGAATATCTGTTACGCTGCCTGAATACCGGATGAAGCGCGAAACGAGTGCGCATTCTTGAACGCAAGCGTGATTCGGCGCAACTCTGCGCTTTCGCCGCGCCTCGCGCTTCGCGGTTGACCCGGGGAATGGCTTCGACTATACGGCCTGTCTCGATTTCCCGAACCCACGCGACGGATGGCGGGTGCGACAGCACGGCTCCCGGCGATTGGGTTGTCCTCCGCCCCTGTGGCGAGACCCGAAGGATCAAGACCATGTCGCGTCGTTGCGAACTCACGGGCAAGGGTGCCCTGGTTGGCCACAAGGTCAGCCACTCCAACCGGAAGACGAAGCGTCGCTTCCTGCCGAACCTCGTCAACGTGACCCTGATGTCGGACGCACTGAACCGTTCGGTCCGCCTTCGCGTCTCGGCCAATGGCCTGCGCACCGTGGAGCATCGCGGCGGTCTTGATGCCTTCCTGCTCAAGGCGGGCGAGGCCGAGCTGTCGCCGACCGCTCTCGGTCTCAAGCGCGAGATCACCAAGAAGCTGAACGCCTGAGACTGCTTCGCGCGCGAATGACCAAGGCGGCTCCGGCCGCCTTTTTTGTTGCCTGGAGCATGCTCTCGCAAAAGCGGATACCGGTTTTGCGTAACAACATGCGACAAAACAATAAGATAGAGCACGGTTTTGATTCCATCAAAACGAGACGTGCTCTGGAGCGGTTGCCGATCTGACTGAAGGGGGTTCGATCTGACCGAAGGAGATCGTATGCGTGATCTTTCTTTTCTTGATCGCATTTTCTTAATGCGAACCGGTTCCCGCTTCGCTTGAAAATGCTTCTTTGTTTGTTTGATCGCATTTTCTGAGCGCGAACCGGAAACCACTTCGCTGGAAAATGCTCTATTCGCGATAGGCGAAGCGCAGCGCGATGTTGCGCTGCAGGATCGAGAAATTGTTGTCCGAAATCAGCGTGAGGATCGCCCGGCCATCGCTGGCGCGGTGGATCATCAGCACCTCCATGTTATCGATGTGATAGGCCATGTTGGCTTCGATCAGCGTTTCGCCGTCGAGCACGGCGCCGGGCACGATCCTTTCGAGCGGTATGCGGCGGAGGCGGAACGCCACGCCCGAGAAGGGCGAGAAACGCCGCTCGAGGATGAGCATGTCCCCACCCGGCAGGAAGTTCAGGTCCGTGATGTCGAAATCGCGGCTGCGCTGGACGAGGAAGGTGCTGGATTGCGTTCCGTTGATGATCCAGCCGGGGATGCGCTCCGAAGGCTGCCCGCCTGGCGCCTGCTCGGCAATCGCGATGAGAGAACCGGCATGGCGCGAACCGGAAGGGAGGGTGCCCAGCGCCTCGATGCCCTGGTTCGCGCCCAGCCGCCGCATCTCGTCCGGCGTCGGCACGAGCGTTCCCCGCCCCTGCGGCCCGTTCGGGCCGATCTCGAACCGCAGGATCTGGTGCACCCGCTCCACGCTCACGAAAAGCCGGTTGCCGATCCGCGTCATGCCTTCCGTGTCGAAGTGGCCTGTGCTCCTCATCCGGCGCCCGTCCGGCGCCATCATCGGTGCGATGCGGACATTCTCGAGCCCCAGAAGGCGCTCGGCGGAATCCGAGACGAAGCGTCCTGCGATCCAGTAAGCCTGATCGGAAGCCGCGATGAAGCCTTTGCCATCCGGATCGATCACGCCGGAGGAAATGCCTCCGAATTCACGGCGATCCCCCTGCAGTTCGAGGCCACTGAGAAAGGTGAGCGGGCCGAATTCGCGCCGCTCCGGCTCCGATACCGAAAAGCCGGAGAGGGGATGTGCCGTGATCCGCGTGGGTTGCCACGCGAAGCTTTCCGCCCCTTCCGCCCGCTGGGCGACGGCCCCGCGCGGAAACACCGCCAGGGCCGGCAGGGCGGCCAGCAGGCCGCGGCGCGAGAGCTTCGGCATCAGGCCGCGCGCCTGCCGCCGCCGCCCGCATCCTCGCTGAAGAGTTCGGCGAGCTTCTCGGTCATCACGCCGCCCAGCTCCTCCGCATCGACGATGGTTACCGCGCGCCGATAATAGCGCGTGACATCATGCCCGATGCCGATGGCGATGAGTTCCACCGGCGAGCGGGTCTCGATCGCCTCGATGACCTGGCGCAGGTGGCGTTCGAGGTAATTGCCGGAATTGACCGAAAGCGTGGTGTCATCCACCGGTGCGCCGTCGGAGATCATCATCAGGATCTTGCGCTGCTCGGGCCGCGCGAGCAGGCGGTCATGCGCCCAATCGAGCGCCTCCCCGTCGATATTCTCCTTCAGCAGCCCCTCGCGCATCATCAGGCCGAGATTGCGCCGCGCGCGCCGCCATGGGGCATCCGCGCTCTTGTAGATGACGTGACGCAGATCATTGAGGCGGCCGGGATTGGCCGGCTTTCCGGCCTGAAGCCATGCCTCGCGGCTCTGGCCCCCCTTCCACGCCTTGGTGGTGAAGCCGAGAATCTCGACCTTCACGCCGCAGCGTTCGAGCGTGCGCGCGAGAATATCGGCGCAGGTGGCCGCGACCGTGATGGGCCGGCCGCGCATCGAGCCGGAATTGTCGATGAGCAGCGTGACGACCGTATCGCGGAAATTCGTGTCCTTCTCGCGCTTGAAGGAGAGCGGCGCGAAGGTGCCGCGCATGTCATCGATGATGACGCGCGTGAGGCGCGCGGGGTCGAGCGCGCCTTCCTCGAGGTCGAACTCCCAGGCGCGGCTCTGCTGGGCGAGCAGCCGGCGCTGCAGGCGGTTTGCAAGCCGCGAGACCACACCCTGAAGAGCGGAGAGCTGCTTGTCGAGATAGGCGCGGAGGCGATCGAGTTCTTCCGCGTCGCAGAGTTCCTCGGCCTCGATGGTCTCATCGAATTTGTTCGTGAAGGCCTTGTATTCACTGGCTCCGCGGCCGTTATCCGGCTTCTGGGGCTGGCGGGCGGCCTCGGCCGGCTCCTCCGCATCCACCATCTCGCTCTCATCGGGATATTCGCCGGGAGGGGCATCGGCGGCCTCCTGCGCGCCCTCGGCGCTTTCTTCGGAAAGCGCTTCGGTTTCCTGCATGTCGAAGCCGTCCTGCTCCTCAGCCTCGCCCTCCTCGCCCTCCTGCGGCTCCTGTTCGCCCTTGTCATCCTGGTCGTCGGATTGCTGGTCGTCCTCCGAGCCGAGCGGGCTGCCTTCCTCAAGGCCCATCTGCACGAGCATCTGGTGCACGAGCTTTGCGAAGCCCTGCTGGTCCTGCACCTGGCCGGCAAGCTGGTCGAGCGTCGTGCCGGCCTTCTCCTCAATCCGCTCGCGCCAGAGATTGGTGAGCCTTTCCGCGGAGGGCGGCGGGGCGAGGCCGGTGAGCCGCTCGCGCACCAGCATCGCCATGGCGTCCTCGATCGGCGCATCGCCGATTTCCGCAACAGCCGCGAGATTGGCGCGGGCATAACGATCTTCCAGCATGGCGCCGATATTGGTGCCCACCCCCATCATGCGCCGGGCGCCGATGGCATCGCAGCGCGCCTGCTCCACCGCATCGAACACCTTGCGGGCATCCGGCACTTCGGGCGCGACCTTGCGATGCAGCTTCTGGTCGTGCAGCGCGAGCTTCAGGGCATAGCTGTCGGCATGGCCGCGCAGGATCGCGACATCCTTCGCGGAGGGTTTGCGCGGCGGCTCCGGAAGGCGGGCGCGCGCCATCTCGCCGGCATCGATCAGCGAGGGGCGATCGGCGGCGAACTGCACCTCCACCTCCTCCTTGCCCGCCATGGCGCGCAACGCGGAAGAAACCGCCTTCTTCAGCGGCTCGGTGGGGGAGTGTTCCGGCTGGCCCGGCTTGCGGTTGGAGATGAGGGTCATAAGGTCTTGCTCAGCCAGTAGCAGCTATGGCCTTCCGGATAGGGCGAGAGCTCGCCGAACAACCGGTAGCCGCGCTTCTCGTAGAACGGGCGCGCCTGCCACGAATAGGTGGTGAGGTGCACGCCCCGCGCGCCGAGGTCGCGCGCATGGGCCTCCAGCCTGTCCATGACCGCCGTGCCGATGTCCTGTCCGCGCAGGTCGTCTCTCACCCAGAAGAGATCGACATAGACCCAGCCGTGCCAGTAACGGCCCACGGCCCCGGCGACGATCACATCCCCGTCGCGCACGCTGATCGAGACCGGCTGCCGGCCGCCATCCCCGCCCATCGCGGCCGTGTTGAAGGCGACGAGGCCGTCGAGCACCGCCTTGTGGACTTCTTCATGCCGGGGGTCGACTGCAACCGTGACCAAGGCACCTGCCCTCAGCTCAGCGCGACATTCACCGCGCTTTCCTTCAGTTCCACGCCGAAGGAGCGCTGGTAGAATTCTGCCACCAGCTGCCGCTCCAGCTCGTCGCACTTGTTGAGGAAGGTGAGGCGGAAGGCCATGCCGAGATCGCCGAAGATCGCGGCATTCTCCGCCCAGGTGATGACGGTCCGGGGGCTCATGACGGTGGAAAGCTCGCCATTCATGAAAGCGTTGCGGGTGAGGTCCGCGACGCGCACCATGCGGTTCACGATCTCGCGCCCTTCCTTGTTCTGGTAATGCTTCGCCTTGGAGAGAACGATATCGACTTCCTTGTCGTGGGCGAGGTAGTTCAGCACTGTCACGATGGACCAGCGGTCCATCTGCGCCTGGTTGATCTGCTGCGTGCCGTGATAGAGGCCCGAGGTATCGCCGAGGCCCACCGTGTTGGCGGTGGCGAACAGGCGGAAGGCCTTGTGCGGGCGGATGACACGCGATTGATCCAGCAGCGTCAGCCGGCCCGAGGATTCCAGCACGCGCTGGATCACGAACATCACATCCGGGCGGCCGGCATCGTATTCGTCAAAGACGAGGGCGATGTTGCGCTGGTAGGCGTGAGGGAGGATGCCATCCTTGAACTCGGTGACCTGCTTGCCTTCCTTGAGCACGATCGCATCCTTGCCGACGAGATCGATGCGGCTCACATGGCTGTCGAGATTGACGCGGATGCAGGGCCAGTTCAGGCGCGCCGCGACCTGCTCGATATGCGTCGATTTGCCCGTGCCGTGATAGCCCGTGACCATCACGCGGCGGTTGAAGGCAAAGCCTGCCAGGATCGCGAGCGTGGTGTCCCGGTCGAACAGGTAATCGGGGTCGATCTCCGGCACATGCTCGGAGGTTTTCGAATAGGCCGGAACCTGCATCTCCGTCTCGATGCCGAACAGCGCCTTGGCGCTGACCTTGGTATCCGGCTCGGCAGGGATCGCATCCGCCGGGTTCGTGCTCGCAAGGGCCGTCACTGACATTCATCACCTCCGGCTGCCCCGACGGGGTCGCCGTGCTCGTGGAAACGTTAGAATCGACCCTCAGGCGAGGCCGACCGACTTCAAGTAATTATAGGCGTCGATGATGGCGCGCAATTTGTCCTCGCGCGACCGGTCTCCCTCATTGAGGTCGGGATGGAGGCGCTTGGCCATTTCCTTGAAGCGACGACGCACCAACGCCTTGTCGGCGGTTTCGTCAAGCCCCAACAATTCCAGGGCCTTCATCGCGGCCTTGCCGACGCGCACGCGTTTGCTTTCGGCCGCCGCTTCCTGGCGCATGCGGCGCAATCTCTCGATGCGTTCGCGCAGAATCGTGGCGGAATCGATCTTCGAGGCGGTGCCGGTATCAGGAGCGCCATTCACGCCGCTCTGCCAGGTGGGGCGATGGCCGGTCAGCGCGTCCTTCATGTAGGCCTGAACGGCCGCATCGGACATGCCGTTGAAATAATTGTAGGTCTGATTGTATTCGCGCACATGGTCGAGGCAGAAGAACAGGTACTGCCCCTCGTAGTCCCGGCCGCGCGGCGCGCGATACTCGCCCTTTCGCGCACAAGCCGGGTGCTGGCATTGCAACGCATCCTCCGGCCGGGCTTCCTCTGCCACAGGCCGGGTCCGAACCTTGTCGAAAAGGGGCGAGTTGAGATTCATGAACCTCCATCAATAGGAGCAACCCACCCCCTCCGGCAAGCCATCCCCGGACGAACGGCTCCTCGCCGACTTCATCGCCGCTCAAAACTTCGGGCGCCGCCTCAAGGCCCCGAAAGGCCTCACGCCCCATGAGTTCATCTGAGAAGGCAGGACTTCAGAGCCGCAGAGGTTCAGGCGTGATCCGATCCAGAAAATGCGGGGGCTGAACAGCCGGGGCCAGGTCAATGGGGCTTGTTTGCCCCCCCTGTCTTTGGCAAGAGGGGTTCAAAGAAGGACGCGTCCCGCCCGATGTCGCTCATCATCCTCTTGCGCTCGGCGCTGTTCCAGGTCGCCTTTTTTGCGCATTGCACAATCTGGTTCATCATGGCCATTATCGGCTGGGTTTTGCCGCAACAGGCGATGCTGACCTTCGCGCGCTGGTGGTCGGCGGGCGGGTTGTTCCTGCACGAGTTGATTGTCGGCTCGCGCGTGGAGATCCGCGGCGAGGAGAACGTGATCCGTGGCCCGGCCCTGGTGGCGGCGAAGCACCAGAGCGCCTGGGAGACCATGGCGATCGTGCTGTTCTTCCCCAAGCCGACCTACATCCTGAAGCGGGAACTCATCTGGCTGCCGCTCTTCGGCTGGCATCTTCTGAAGGCGGGCCAGGTGCCCATCAATCGCGGCGACCGGCAGAAGGCTCTCAACTCCATGACGGAGGGCGTGCGCCGCGCGACCCGGCAAGGACGGCACATCCTCATTTTTCCCGAAGGCACGCGCCGCAAGGTTGGGGCGCCCCCCTCCTATCGCTATGGCGTCGCCCGGATCTATGCATCACTCGGCGACGTGCCCTGTCAGCCGGTTGCGCTGGTCTCGGGCCTCGCCTGGCCGCGCAACACGCTTCTGCACTACCCGCGCCGGATCATCATGGAATTCCTGCCGCCCATTCCGGCCGGGCTCTCCGGAGAGACCTTCTTCGAGCGCATGAAGGAAAGCGTCGAGGACATATCGGGCCGCCTTGCGGCGGAGGCGGGTTATCGGGCCGAGAGTTCGCGTTCCAGCCAGTCGAGTGCGTGATCGGTCATGCCGATCTCCGCCATGCTGCGGAGCGTGTTGAGCACATAATCGCGGCAGGCGCCGGATTGGCCATGCCCCTGCGCGATGAGCCTGAGGATTTCCGCATGAGCGAGGCGCCCGGCATACTGGACATGGCTGCGATCCACCACATAGGCGAGCGCGCGGATGGCACGTCCATCCTCCAGTCGCACCCTTGGATAAACCTCGAAATAGACGCGGTTGATCTGCTCCCGCTCGGTGAGATAGGCGTGGGTGGCCTCGACCTTCTCGCGCGCGATGCGGAAGGCCATGCCCCGGCAGGAGCCCCCGCGATCAAGCCCCATCACCAGGCCGGGCCTTTCGGCCGTGCCCCGATGGCGGTTGGAATAGACACAGAGCGAGCGATGGAACCCGCGCAGGATTCCACGCCGCCGTTCCTCGAACTCGAAACCCGGCTTCCACATCAGGGAGGCATAGCCGAATACCCAGAATTCGCTGTCGGCCGGCAAGGGGCCGGCAATTGACGATCGGCGTTTTCTGGCGCTATCCGCAACGGGCTCGGGCTTCGACATGGTTTTTCGGGCAGGAGGCGGGAAGGAACCGCTTCTCGCGGATTTCGCGTTTCGGCGCAAGGAACAACCCAGGGAATCCCTCATGAGCATGCCTTCCGCCTCCCCCTCGCGCTTTTCCCGCCTCGGCCTCTACCTGCCTTTTGCGATTCTCGCGCTTTTCGCGGCCCTCTGGTCCGGTGTCTGGGCCTTTGGTGCGCGGCGCGTGGGCGATGTGATGGATGGGTTTGTCGCGCGCGAGGCGACGCGCGGGCGCGACTGGATCTGCCCTGAACGCTCCATCACGGGCTTTCCCTTCCGGCTGCAACTCCATTGTGCGAAGCCGCAAGTGATCGAGAAGGGGCCGAATGGCCTCATGCGGGCAGCCACCCTTGGCGGGCTCACCCTTCATGGCCGCATCACTTCGCCCGGGCATTACATCGCGCTGCTGGATGCGCCTTTCACCATGCGCATCGATACCGATCGCGAGGTGACGCTGAACTGGAAAAGCGCCCGTGCGAGCTTCCGTGGCGGCGCGGCCGGCTTTTCGGAATTGTCGGTCGAGGTCATCCAGCCCCTCGTGAAGCTTGGGCTCGGCGAATCACCGGATCAGCGGGTGAACGCGAAGGATTTCTCGCTGCATCTGCGGCGCTCGCCGGGTGAGAATCCCGGCAGCGATCTCCTCCTGCGCATCGGCGAGATCCGCCATCCCTTCGTGGATCGGTTCGTGGGGGGGGCAGAGCCGATGACGCTCGAATTGCAGTCGACCGCACCCGGCCTGTTGCTTGATCCGACCCGTCGCATCGAGGAAAGCCTCGATGCCTGGCGGCTTGCGCGCGGGCAGGCCAGGGTCATTCTCGCCAAGGCGACCAAGGGGCAGGCTCTGGTGGATGTCTCCGGCGTTCTGGGGCTCGATGCCGAAAGGCGGCTCGAAGGTAATCTGCAGGGCCGGGCACGCGGTGTCGATCAGGTGCTCAACGGCGTCACGCGACGCATGGGTCTTGAGATGGGCGGGCTTCTGGGCCGGCTCGGCGGCACGCAGGGCATGCCGATCGCGCTCGTCTTCGAGAACGGCCGCATGCGGTTCGGGCCGTTCCCTCTGGCGCAACTCGCCCCGCTCTATTGACGCCGATCAGGCGGGGCCGGCCTTCACCGGCGGAAGGGGCGCGGGCGTGCGGCCGAAATCGGGTGCCGCCGTTTCCTGTCCCTGCGCGATGATGCCGCGACGGATGGCGCGGGTGCGGGTGAAGAGCTTGTGCAGTTCCTCGCCGTCCCCCCAGCGGATCATGCGCTGGAGCGCGAGAAGATCCTCGTTGAAGCGGCCGAGCATTTCCAGCACCGCATCCTTGTTGGTCAGGAAAACGTCGCGCCACATCGTGGGATCGGAAGCGGCGATGCGCGTGAAATCGCGGAAACCGCCCGCCGAGAACTTGATGACCTCGCTCTGCGTCACCCTCTCCATATCGGCCGCCGTGCCCACGATGTTGTAGGCGATGAGATGCGGCACATGGCTGGTGATCGCCAGCACGAGATCATGATGCTCCGGCGTCATGATCTCGACATTGGCGCCCATCGCCTCCCAGAAGGCACGGATGCGCCGGGTGGCCTCCTCCGGCGTTCCCTCGGGCGGGGTGAGGATCGACCAGCGATTGACGAACAGCGTGGCGAAGCCGGCATCGGGCCCGGAATGTTCCGTGCCCGCGACCGGATGCGCCGGCACGAAGAAAACGCCTTGCGGCAGGTGCGGGGCGACATCCTTCACCACCGCGCCCTTCACCGATCCGACATCCGACACGATTGCGCCCGGCGAAAGATGCGGGCTGATGGTCGTGGCGAGCGCCGTATTCGCCATCACCGGCACGCAGAGGATGACGTGATCGGCGCCGGCCACGCCCTCCGTGGCCTCACCCGTCACCACATCGGCGAGGCCGAGCGCGGTGACCCGGGCGCGCACCCCGGCATCCCGGTCGATCGCGACGATCTCCTCCGCGAGGCCATGCTGGCGGCAGGCCCGCGCGATGGAGGAGCCGATGAGGCCGATCCCGATGATCGCAAGCCGCCGGAACGGCGTGAAGCCCGCCATCATGCCTTGCCCCCGGCGAGGAAGGCCTTGAGCTGGGCCAGCACCGCCTCGTTCGCTTCCGCGCTGCCGATGGTGAGACGCAGGGCGTTCGGCAGGCCGTAGGCTTCCATGCGGCGCAGGATGATGCCCTTCGAGGTGAGGTAGGCATCGGCATCCGGCGCGCGCCTGCCATCCTTATCCGGAAAATGCAGCAGCACGAAATTGCCCACGGATGGCGTGACCTTGAGGCCAAGGGCGGCGAGGCCCTCCGACATCACCTGAAGCCATTTCTCGTTGTGCCGCAGCGCCTTTTCCTCGTGATCGCGATCGGTGATCGCGGCAACGCCTGCGGCGATGGCCGGGCCGTTCATGTTGAAGGGCCCGCGGATACGGTTCAGCACATCCACCACGCCCTCCGGCCCATAGAGCCAGCCGATGCGCAGGTTCGCAAGGCCGTGGATCTTTGAGAAGGTGCGCGTCATCACGACATTCTCGGCCGAAGCCACGAGTTCGAGGCCCGAGGCGTAATCGTTATGGCGGACATATTCCGCATAGGCCGCATCGACCACCAGCAGGATATCGGGGCGCAGGCCCGCATGCAGGCGCTTCATCTCGTCGAAGGGCAGGTAGGTGCCGGTGGGGTTGTTCGGGTTCGCAATGAACACGATCTTCGTGCGCGGCGTGATGGCCGCGAGCACGGCATCGGCATCGGTGGAGAGGTTCTTCTCCTTCGCGACAACCGGCGTCGCGCCGGCCGCGAGGATGCCGATCTTGTAGACGAGAAACCCATGCTCGGAAAAAACGCCTTCATCGCCCGGCCCGAGATAGGCCTGGCAAAGAAGCGAGAGCAGTTCATCCGAACCCGCGCCGCAGACGATGCGCTTCGGATCGAGGCCGTAGCGACCGGCGATCGCCTCGCGCAGGGCGGTGGAAGAGCCATCCGGATAGAGTTCGAGGCCATCGGCGCTCGCCTTGAAGGCCGCGATCGCCTTGGGCGAGGGGCCGAGCGGCGTCTCGTTCGAGGAGAGCTTGTAGAGTTTCACACCCGGCGGCGCCTTGGATTTGCCCGGCACATAGGCATCGATCTGGAGCGTTCCGGGGCGCGGAACCGGTCTGGTAGCAGAGGAAGACATGAGGGTGGCCTTCTCGAATGGGCGGCCGGGCGAGGCGCCGGCACTAGGCTTCGTTTTCGGGCGCGAGTGCGAGGCGACGGGCATGGCACCCGAGCTCCGCATAGCGCGATGGCTCGCATTTCGCCGCATTGAGAGCCGCAGTCAACCGGTCCGGCGTCAAATTGGTTTCGTATGCAACTAAAATTTGCGCGCCCTGTGCATTTCCCGCCGAGGCGACGAGCTGCGCGCCCAAATCGGCCAGGGCCGCCCTTGCCTCCGGGCGCCAGCGCTCAAGCTGGAACGAGGCGATGATCGTCTCGCGGGCGAGGCCCTCGTTCTGCGGTTTCGCGATGACATAGACCGGCAACCCGGCCGGATGGCCGGGCCGTTCCGCGAAGGGCAGGCGCGCGATGATCTTCGGCGCGCCGGGCGCAGCGAGGCCCTCCCACCAGGCCCCGGAACCGGGTGCCTGCGCGATAAGGAACATGCCGAGATCGCCCTTTGCCTCATCCACGGCGCGGATCACCGCCTTCGCATCAGTTGCGGGCGCGAAGGGCACCGTGAAGCCGAAATGGAAGCGCATGCTCTCGCGGATCGGCGTTTCGCCGCCCGAGACATCGGCGTGAACCCGATAGGGCACCTGCGTGTAGGTGGAGGTCGCGAGGATCACGCGCCAGATATTCTCCGGCGTATCCACCGGCCATCGGCCCGCCGGCTTGTGCACGATGCGGCGCATGAGTTCCGCCTCGCGATCCGGCCGGAAGGCCGAGCCGACATTGCCCGCCGCGCGCTTCGCCTCGATCACGCGGGCCACCACGTCGCCGCGCTCCACGAGAAGCGCGTGCATCGCGTTGTCGATGCGGTCGATTTCGTGGCGCAGGGCGAGCAGCGGACTGGACATCGGGATTGTTCCTCGGCGGGCGCCACACGCTTGTGCGGCCATGCCACTTGATACGAGGCGGGTTGCGCGCCAGACAAGCTTTTCTCTTGCGGACTGACGCCAGAGAAGAACTCACTTGTTCGTTTTGTCGAACGAGTCTAGACAACTCAAAGAACTCGTCCGTAATAGAGGACACATTGAGAAGGGCGCCGACGGCATGGCCAGCGGCGGGAGCGTGACCATGACGAAGCCGGCATCCGAGGCTGATGAACCGCATTCGCAAGTCCTGCGCATCCCGGCAGACCAGCCGCTCATGCTCGAGAGCGGGCTCGATCTTGCGCCGCTCCGGATCGCCTACCAGACCTATGGCACGCTGGATGCCGAGAAAAGCAATGCCGTGCTCATCTGCCATGCGCTGACCGGTGACCAGCATGTGGCGAACGAGCACCCCGTCACGCGCAAGGCCGGCTGGTGGAGCAACCTGATCGGGCCGGGCAAGCCGGTCGATACCAACCGCTATTTCGTCATCTGCTCCAACGTGCTTGGCGGTTGCATGGGCACATCCGGCCCGGCGAACATCCATCCGGCCAGGGGCCATGCCTATGGCACGGAATTCCCGGTGATCACGATTTCCGACATGGTGCGGGCGCAGGCCCGGTTGATCGATCATCTCGGGATTGCCCGGCTGCTCGCGGTCATCGGCGGCTCGATGGGCGGCATGCAGGTTCTGGCCTGGGCCTCGCTTTTCCCGGAACGCGTTTTCGCGGCCATGCCGATTGCCTGCGCGGCGAAGCATTCGGCGCAGAACATCGCCTTCCACGAAGTGGGCCGGCAGGCGGTGATGGCTGACCCGGACTGGCGCAGCGGCCGCTATTTCGAGGCGGGCGTGCGGCCGGTCAAGGGCCTCTCGGTCGCCCGGATGGGCGCGCATATCACCTATCTGTCGGAGAGCGCGTTGCAGCGGAAATTCGGCCGCAATTTCCAGGATCGCTCCGCGCCCACCTTCTCCTTCGATGCGGATTTCCAGGTGGAATCCTACCTCCGCTACCAGGGCGTCAGCTTTGTCGAGCGCTTTGACGCCAATTCCTACCTCTATCTCACCCGCGCGATGGATTACTTCGATCTTGCGGCGGATAATGGCGGCTCGCTGGCGTTGGCCTTCAGGGGGTCGAGGACGCGCTTCTGCCTCGTCTCCTTCACGTCGGACTGGCTGTTCACCACGGCCGAGAGCCGGCAGATCGTGCATGCGCTGAACGCGAATGGGGCCTCGGTGTCGTTCGTGGAAATCGAGAGCGACAAGGGTCATGACGCCTTCCTGCTCGATGAGCCGGTGCTCTACCGCACGACGCGGGGATTTCTCGATGCGGCCGCGTCGAGCATCGGTGTGAGGGGCTGAGATGAGCGATCCGAAGCAGGCCCCGGCCATTCGATCCGACCACCGCCTGCTCGCCGAGATGGTGAGCGCGGGCGCGCGCGTGCTCGATGTGGGCTGCGGCGATGGCGATCTCCTCGCCTATCTCGCCGCGACCAAGGGGGTCGACGCGCGCGGCATCGAACTCTCGCGGGATGGCGTGGCGGCCTGCGTCGCCAAGGGCCTTGCGGTCATCCAGGGGGATGCCGATACCGATCTCTTCGATTACCCCGATGATTGCTTCGATTATGTCATCCTCTCGCAAACGCTTCAGGCCACGCGCCGCCCGAAGATCGTGGTGGAAGAGATGCTGCGCATCGGGCGGAACGCCATCGTCTCCTTCCCGAATTTCGGGCATTGGCGCATCCGCGCGAGCCTGATGTTCCAGGGGCGCATGCCGGTAAACGAGAACCTGCCCGACAGTTGGTATGACACGCCGAATATCCATTTCTGCACCATCCGCGACTTCGTGGAACTCGCGGACAAGGTGAATGCGAAGATCGTGCGGGCCGGCGCGCTCGATGCCTCTGGCAACCATGTGGCCGTGACCATGCCATGGTGGTTCTGGAACCTTGTCGGCGAGCAGGGCATCTTCTGGCTGGCGCGGAAATCAGCGGTCTAGAGCATTTTCAAGCGAAGCATGCCCCTCGCGAAGGCGGGGGTGGTTTCCGGTTCGCGTGAAGAAAATGCGGAAAGAGAAAGAGATAAAGCACCCGACCTCATTCGATCAGATCGGAAAAAGCTCCAGGCCGTCCCCTTTGCGCCCCGCGGCCGCGCCTCCCGTGGGTACGAGCACCGGCTGCAGCAGCCCGCGCACGCGGGCCATCTTGCCCGCCAGGGCCGGGCGATAGACCTGCTTTGTCGCCTCGATCACGTGAAGCCCGGCGAAGGGCAGCGACAGGCTCGCGCCAAGGCGCTCCCAACCCATCGCGGTCTGCAGGATGAAGCGCCGGCTGATCGGCGGCACGTAAAGCGCCTCGCTCCAGTGCGTGGGCGTGAAGAGCGCGTGACGCAGAAGCGCTGTGAGCTGTCGCCGCGAGAAGGGCTGGCCGGCGCCGAAGGGGGTGGTGTCCACCCGCGCCCACGGCCCGCGCCGGTTCGGCACGATGATCATCACGTGACCGCCCGGCGCGAGAATGCGCCAGATCTCGCTCATCAGCGCGGAGGGGTCGTCGGATACTTCCAGCGAATGGACGAGCACCACCCGGTCCATCACGGAATCCCGCAAGGGCAGTTCCGAGCCTTCGACGAGGCTCACGGCGGAAAGCATGCCGCGCGGCCAGGGCGCCACGCCCTGCCGGGCGGGCATGAAGGCGATGGTGCGCTCGGTGCCTTCCCGCAGGTCATCGAGATAGGGAATCGCATAGCCATGCCCGAGCAGCGCCAGCCCTTGCAGGCTCGTCCAGCGCGTGCGGATGGCCCGCAGGATCATCCGTTGCGCCACCCGTCCCAGCGGGCTCGCATAGAAAGACCGGAGATCGATGACGTCGGGTTGCACGCTGCTGGTTCTTTCGCTGGACAAGGCGCATGGGGCGCGCAAGGATGGATCATCCCCACCCTGAGAAAGAATAGCGATGGCGATCGCGCTTTTCACCTGTCTTGCCGATAATTACGCCGTTCTGCTGCGCGATGAGGCGACGGGCATGGTCGCGCTCGTCGATGCGCCGGCCGCCGAACCCGTGATGGCGGAGCTGGAAAAGCGCGGCTGGGGCCTCGATCTCATCCTCATCACGCACGGGCATCACGACCACATTGCGGGCGTGCCGGCTTTGGTGGCCCAATACGGAGCCAGGGTGATCGCGCCGGCGCTCGCGAGCGATGTGTTGCCGAAGGCCGATCGCTTCGTGAGGGAGGGTGACCGGTTCGGCATTGGCGAAATCGCGGTCGAGGTCTGGGATACGCCGGGCCATTGCGCGGATCACATCAGTTTTCATTTGCCGGCTGAAGAGGTGATCTTCGTCGGCGATACCATGTTCACGATGGGCTGCGGGCGCATCTTCAACCTGCCACCGGATCTGCTCTTTGCCTCGCTTCGGCGCATCGGCAGCCTTCCGGAGACGACCCGCATCTTCTCCGGCCATGAATACACGCTCTCGAATGCGCGATTCGCGGCTGCCACCGAGCCGGAGAACGGCTCGATCCGGGCGCGCCTTCGCATGATAGAGGCGATGCGTGCCGGCGGCATCCCGACCGTGCCCACGACCGTGGGAGAAGAGCGCGCGACCAATGTTTTCCTCCGCGCGAGGGATGTGGCGGAATTCGCGGCCCGACGAGAGGCCAAGAACAGGTTCTGATCCGTCTTCCGTCTCCGGTTTTCGAGAATTTTCCGATGTCTGATTCCAGTCTCTCCGCCCGCGAGATCATCCGCCTGCTCGGGCTTCAACCGCATCCCGAAGGCGGGCATTTCCGCGAGACCTTCCGCGACCCCGAGACAGACGCGAAGGGCCGCTCCGTCGGCACCGCCATCTACTATCTGCTGGAAGCCGGCGAGGTGTCTGAATGGCATCGCTGCGATGCGAGCGAGATCTGGCACCATTATGCGGGTGCGCCCATGGTCATCACCATCAGCCCCAACGGGCATGATGCCGCCGCGCATCATCTCGGCCCGAACCTCGCGGCTGGGCAGCGCCCGCAGATCCTCGTGCCGAAGAACCACTGGCAAAGCGCGACCAGCCTCGGCGCCTGGAGCCTCGTGGGCTGCACGGTGTCGCCCGGCTTCGAGTTTGCCGGCTTTGAAATGGCACCGAAGGATTGGCGGCCAAGGCCGCGCAAGGGTGGCGTGTGAGTTCGGCACTCTACGGTGATCTCGCGGAGGTGCGGGCTTGCGAGCAGCGCATCGTGAATTGCTGGCCGGCGCCCGGCACCCTGATGATCGAGGGCTTCGCGGTGCGCTTCGCGAATGGCTATTCCGGCCGCGCGAATTCGGCTTCCGCCATGCAGCCCAAGGCCGATCTTGGCGAAGGGGATATCGCGGTGATCGAGCAGCTCTATCGCGAGGCACAACTGCCCCCGACATTCCGCGATACGCCCCTGATGAGTCGCGCCACGCGCAAGCGGCTCGACCGGCGCGGCTATGTTCTCAAGGATGCAAGCTTCGGCATGATCGCAGATTTCACGGGCGCCAGATTTCCGCGCCGCACGGATGTTGAAATCGCGCGCGAACCCAGCCCGGAATGGCTCGAAGGCATCTCGCGTTTCCAGACACCGGAAAAGCGATCGCCGGCGCATCTCAGGGCGATCGTCGGGGCCATCCGCGTCCCCGCCTTCTTCGCAACGGTGCGGCGCGAGGGGCGCGCGATCGGCTTTGCCTGCAGCGCCGTCGATCGCGGCTATGCCGAGATCGCCTCGGTGATGCTCGATCCCGCCGCGCGTGGTCAGGGATTCGGGCGCGGCCTGGTCGAGACCCTGCTGGCAGAGGCGGTCGCGGCCGGCGCGCGGAAGGGCTTCCTGCAGGTGGAGGTCAAGAATTCGATCGCCAGGGCGCTCTATGCCGGCCTCGGCTATCGCGATCTCTACTACTACGAGACGATCTGGTTGAAGGGCTGAAAGAATTAGAGCATGCTCTCGCAAAAGTGGATACCGGTTCTTCGAAAGAAAATGCAGTAAATCAAGAGCTTAGAGCGGTCGATCTGATTGAGGCAGATCGACCGCTCTAGAGCATGATGTGTTCAGAGGGAAGCACATCATGCTCTTATCTTGTTGTTATCGCATGCTTTTTTGTGAAAAACCGGGTTCCACTTTTTCACAGCATGCTCTAGCCCTTGCGCGCCACCATCGCGCCGATCACGATGAGGGCGCAGGCAGCGGCCAGCCCAAAGCTCGCCGGCGCATAGCCGAACGCCACGAGCAGCATGGTGGAAAGCACGGGTGTCGCGTAGGAGGCGACGCCGAGGAAGCTCACATCGCCGCGTTTCATGCCGATATCCCAGCAGATCAGCGCAAGGCCCTGCGAGCCGAGGCCGAGGCCGAGAAGGCCGAACATATTCGTCCAGCTCCAGCCGGTATAGGGTGCCTCCAGCAGGCGGTGCAGCAGATAGGCCAGCACGCTCGCAATGAGGATCGTGACGCCGAGGCTCTCGGTGGAGGAGGAGGCCACGAGCCGGGACAGCACCGAATAGCTCGACCACACCACCGCTCCCAGCAGTGCAAGGCCATAGCCCCACCAGGCGGCTTCCGTGGCGCCGCTGCCGAGCTTTCCGCCGACGAGCAGCAGCAGCGCCCCAAGCCCCATCAGCGCTCCGATGAGATGGCGCGGTCGCAATCCAGCACCCGGCAGCATTGCTGCGAAGAGCACGATCAGCAGCGGCCACAGATAGTGGATCAGGTTCGCTTCCGCCGGTGGCGCGAGCTTCAGCGCGGCGAAATAGATCACCGTATCGCCAAACGGGCCGTAGAGCCCCAGCAGGAAGGCCGGCATGGTCGGCTTCAGCTTCAACCAGTCGCGGCGCCAGACTGCCGGACTGATGATCACAAGCCCGCCCAGTGCGAAGCAGATCGAGGTTGTGAGGAATGGCGGCATCTTCCCCGTCATCGCCGTGAACAGCGCGAGCGTGGCCCAGATGGCGATGGCACCGAGACCGATGAGGGTGGGGCGGGAGAGAGAATGCATGAGACAATGCGCGTAACCGCCGATGCATGAAAAGAAAAGGGCCGGTTTCCCGGCCCTTCCGGTGAAAATCCCCAAAAAACCGGGCTCAGACCATGTATTGCCCGCCATTGGCGGAAAGGGTCGAGCCGGTGATGAAGCCGGCCTCGTCCGCCGCCAGGAACACCACCGCGCGGGCGATCTCCTCCGGCTCGCCGAGGCGCCCCACCGGGATCTGCGGCAGGATCGCCTTTTCGAGCACATCTTGCGCGATGGCGCGCACCATGTCCGTGCCGATATAGCCCGGGCAGATGGCGTTGACGGTGATGCCGGCGCGCGCGCCTTCCTGCGCCAGCGCCTTTACGAAGCCGATATCGCCGGCCTTGGCGGCGGAATAGTTCACCTGGCCCATCTGGCCCTTCTGCCCGTTGACCGAGGAAATGCAGATGACGCGGCCGAACTTTCTGGCGCGCATGCCTTCCCAGACCGGACGGGTCATGTTGAAGAGCGAGTTGAGGTTGGTGTTGATGACGCCATACCACTGGTCTTTCGTCATCTTGTGGAACATGCCGTCCTTGGTGATGCCGGCATTGTTAACAAGCACGTCGATCGGGCCGAGATCGCTTTCCACCTTGGCGATGCCCGCAGCGCAGGCATCGTAATCCGAAACGTCCCACTTGTAGGTCGGAATGCCGGTTTCCTTCGTGAAGGCGGCGGCCGCCTCGTCATTCCCGGCATAGGAGGCCGCGACCTTGTAGCCCGCGGCCTTCAGCCCCTTTGAAATCGCCGCGCCGATGCCGCGCGAGCCCCCAGTCACCAATGCGACGCGTGCCATTGTCCGATCCCCTCGTTATCTGGCGTTTCCGGTCTTCGATTCTCACCCGCGCGCTCGTTCCGGCCGGCGCGCGGGGGCTATATCCGAAAGGATCAGCGCTCGACGCAGAGTGCTACTCCCATGCCGCCGCCAATGCAGAGCGTGGCGAGGCCCTTCTTCGCGCCGCGGCGCTTCATCTCGAAGAGCAGCGTGTTGAGGATGCGGGCACCTGAGGCGCCGATGGGGTGGCCGATGGCGATTGCGCCGCCATTGACGTTCACGATCGAGGGATCCCAGCCCATATCCTTGTTCACCGCCAGGGCCTGCGCGGCGAAGGCTTCGTTCGCCTCCACGAGATCGAGGTCCGAGACCTTCCAGCCGGCCTTTTCGAGGGCCCGGCGGGAGGCCGGGATCGGGCCCGTGCCCATGATGGACGGATCAACGCCACAGGTGGCCCAGGAGACGATGCGCGCGAGCGGCGTGATGCCGCGCTTGCCGGCTTCGGCTTCGCTCATCAGCACGGCCGCGGCCGCACCGTCATTGATGCCCGAGGCGTTGCCGGCGGTCACGGTGCCGTCCTTGATGAAGGCCGGACGCAGCTTTGCCATGGCATCGAGCGTGGAGCCGTGCCGGGGATATTCATCCGAATCGACCACCACATCGCCCTTCCGGGTCTTCACGGTATGCGAGACGATCTCGTCCTTGAACTTGCCGGCCTTCTGCGCCGCCTCGGCTTTGTTCTGCGAGGCAACCGCGAAGTGGTCCTGCTCGTCGCGCGTCAATTGCCATTTGGCGGCGACGTTCTCGGCGGTCTGGCCCATATGGTAGCCCTGGAAGGCATCCCAGAGGCCGTCACGCAGCATGGTATCGACCATCTTCATCTCACCCATCTTGGTGCCGGAGCGGAGATAGGCAGCGTGAGGGGCCAGAGTCATCGATTCCTGGCCGCCGGCCACGATGATCCTGGCGTCGCCATTCGCGATCTGCTGCATGCCGATCGCCACCGTGCGCAGGCCCGAGCCGCAGAGCTGGTTCAGCGCCCAGGCAGTCGTTTCCTGCGGGATGCCAGCCGCCATCGCGGCCTGACGCGCCGGGTTCTGCCCGGTATTGGCCGTGAGCACCTGGCCCATGATCACTTCGTCGACCTCGGACGGCGAGACGCCGGCGCGCTCGAGGGCACCCTTGATGGCCGTGGCGCCCAGTTCATGCGCCGCCACATCGGCGAATGCGCCGCTGAAGGCCCCGACGGCTGTGCGGGCCGCACTCGCGATGACGATCGATTGAGAAGCCATGTTTTCCTCCTGCGGCCGGCCGCATGACACGAATTTGTAGGACCTGACCCTAAATGCTATGAGACGCGACAGGCAACCATCGTCAAGACGGAAAACCGGATGACGACGATGGTGGAAGGGCGGGGTTGCAATCACCCTATGGTGGCCAGCATTGGCCGCTCGCCAGAAGAGGGAATGGTGGAGTTCATGGCCGAAAAAGGCGCGAAAGACGCGACGATCATCAAGAAATACGCCAATCGTCGCCTCTATCACACGGGCACCAGCTCCTATGTGACGCTGGAAGATCTCGCGCAGATGGTGCGGGCCGGCGAGGACTTCGTGGTGACCGATGCCAAGACCGGCGAGGACATCACGCGTTCGGTTTTGACGCAGATCATCTTCGAACAGGAAAACAAGGGCCAGTTCCTCCTTCCGATCACCTTCCTGCGCCAGTTGATCCAGTTCTACGGCGACCACATGCAGGCCCTCGTGCCGCGCTATCTCGAAATGTCGCTCACGCGGTTCATGTCCGATCAGGACAAGCTGCGCGAGCAGATGACCAGGGGTTTCGGCGGCACGGCATTCAATCCCGCAGCCTTGGGCCAGCAGGCCATGGCCGCGATGGACGAGCAGGTGCGCACCAACATGGCGATGTTCGAGGAGGCGATGCGCGCCTTTTCCTTCGGCGGTTTCCCGCCATCCAAGCCGGGCAGCGAGCCCAAGAAGGACAAGTAAGGTCTTTCGCGAACAGGGTCTCCGGGCAGGAATGCACGGAAGGCCTTGTTCAGGCGATGGCGCGAACCGATGATTGCGGTTCCGGCAGGTGCTGGGTGGCGACACCCACGAAATCACCCTGCAGATATTCCACCCGCCACGAGGTGAGCAGGTTCGCCGTCTCCTCGTCCTGCACCCATTCGGCCACGGTCTCGATGCGCAGGTGGCGCGCGAGCTGCAGCAGGGTCTGCACGAAGAAGCGGTCATCCTCCGAGCGGGCCAGGTTCTTGATGAAGGTCCCGTCGATTTTCAGGATGTCGATCGGCAGCAGGCGCATGTTGCGGAACGAGGTGTGGCCCGCCCCGAAATCGTCGATCGCGACACGTGCGCCGCAATCCTTGATCGCCTCGATCAGGCGCTGGGCACCCTGAACATCCTCGATGAGCGAGGTTTCGGTGATTTCCACCACGAGGCGCCGGGCAACGCTCGCATCGATGGCGAGATGAGCCCGGAAGGCTGCCATCCAGTCCGGATGCAGGGCCGTTTCCACGCCCACATTCACCGTGAGCTGGATGTCGCGGCGGCTGCGCAGGGTTTCGAGCGCCAGCTCCATCACGCGATGATCGATGAGATGCAGGAAGCCAAGCCGCTCGGCCACCGGCACGATGGTGCCGGCCCCCATCAGTTCGCCTGCCGGCGTGGTCATCCGGACAAGCGCTTCATGCATCGCCAATTCGCCGCTGCCCGAGTGCACGATCGGCTGGAAGGCAAGTTCAATGCGCCGGTCGTTGAGCGCGGTGAGAACCGTATCGGTGGATTCGCGGTTGGAGCTGCGCTTGGCGCGCGTTGCCGGGTCGCTGCTGAAGGCGAGGAACGCCTGGTCGGTGCGATCCATGACATCGCTCAGCGCTTCCTCGCAGGCATGGAGCGCCTCGATGGCCGTCCTGGCATCACGCGGGATGGCCACGCCGCCGACATGCACGGAAGCGGGGATCGGCCCGGCGCTGGTATCGATCGGAACGCCGCGGATGGCCGAGGCCAGGCGGTTCGCCACGAAATCCATATGCTCCGCGAGGCTCGGCGCCAGCACGATTCCGATCTTGTTCGTCGCATAGCGGCCGAGAATGTCGCGACGGCGGATCAACCCGCGCAGGCGGCGCACGATCGCGGCGATGATTTCGTCGCCGACAGGATAGCCATAGGTCTTGTTGAGCTGGGCCAGATCATCCACCGCGACCATCATCAGCACGAGGCCGCGCGAATCCTTGGCATTCGTGAC
Organism: Methylobacterium sp.; assembly: GCA_020252645.1. Taxonomy (GTDB): domain Bacteria; phylum Pseudomonadota; class Alphaproteobacteria; order Rhizobiales; family Beijerinckiaceae; genus Rhabdaerophilum. The sequence goes on from JADCCN010000002.1 coordinate 645,911, forward strand.
GATCGCATCGCCGAGCGCGTTGCAGAAATCGGCACGTGTCAGGGCGCCTGTGGTCGGGTCGAAATGGCGCTTGGTGACGAGCGCGATTTCCTCGGAGGTCGGCGCCAGCACACGCCGGCAGACACCGTGAACCAGCCGCGGCCGGCCCTGCTCATTGGCGAACCAGCGGCCGGTATCCTCGATCCAGAAACGCAGGCCCGGAGCCGGGTTCACGAGGTAGCGCGTGGAGAAGGAAACGCCCGTTCCCTGGTCGCGGCGCTCGCTTTCGAAAACCTCGGAATGGCGGGAATGCGGGCTGGCCAGGTCGATGAGTGTCGCGAAGGCCGTGCCGGAACTGAGCGCCGCCATTTCCCGCACGCCAAAGATGTGGGTGGCCTCCATGCCCCAGTTCATCACATCCGTCTCGATGTTCCAGGCATAGGTTGCCTCGCCGAGGTCGCGCGTTCCGTCGAGCAGCATGTCTGTTGGCACGAGTTCTTTCTCCGGCTTCCCCGAGAAAGGAATGATCGTCCCGCTGCCTTGAGTCATCATCGCCATCACTCTTTTCTGGGGCCGTCGACCGTGCCTTTTCGAGCGCGGGCGGAGATGGACCTGTTTCGACTGAAGGCCTAGAATGCAACCAGAACGTTAACAGTTGATGATCGCACAGGTTGTTTATTTTCCGATGCAGCGGAATTCCGGGCTCTTTCGGACAAGACAGATGGTTAACCCGCTTCCGGCACGCCCCTTGCCGTCCGATCGGCATGAGCAAGATCAGTGTCCCCGTTCTGTACCAGACTGAAACATTTTCCTCCGGCTTCCGGCAGAAATCGTCCCGGGATGACCGTCCCGCCCGGGCGATACCGCCTTCCGGGGCCGCGCCGGGACACAGACCAGCCAGCGCGCCGGAATTCCTGGTGCAGATGATCGCCACCGGCAACCCGGATCTGCGCAAGGTGCTGGGGCGGCGCGATGTCGCAACGGCCCGCGAGCGGGCCTATGCCTTCGCTGCCGCGCACAAGCCTTCTCGCCTTGCCGAAGAGACGACGCCATCCGAATTCCGCGCCTGAGGCTTGGAACAGCTGGCGAGGTTGGGCTCGGGGTGCATCCTCCCGGCCCGAAAAGAAAAACCCGGACGGAGGAACCGCCCGGGGTTTTTCAGCACTGAAAATCCGAAACCCTGCCCGGACGCGCCGTTACTCGGCGGTTTTCGGCGTGAGAACCTGGCGGCCATTATAGAGGCCGGTCTTCAGGTCCACATGATGCGGGCGGCGCAGTTCGCCGGTGTTCTTGTCTTCGACATAGGTGGGCGCGGAGAGCGCATCGGCCGAACGGCGCATGCCCTGCTTCGAGCGCGAGACCTTCTTCTTGGGAACGGCCATCGTGTTACTCCAAAGGTTCGCGAGGCCTTGCCCCGCGGCAAAAGCCGAACTCGTGGGCCTCATCGAAGCCCGTCACGATCCCGGCCGGAACGGAAGAAGCGGGGCTATACACGCATCAATGGCCAAAAGCCAGCGCGAAACGCGCTTGTTTGGGAGAAGCGCGCGACTTGGCTTGATTTTCCATTGCAGCCGGCTTCCTCTGCGGGCGGGGGCCGGCGCGGTCGGCAGGGGGATTGGCGATGCAGGCGGAATTCAGGGCGCGGCTGGAGCGCCATGCCTCGGCGGTGGAAGGCTGCCTCGGTGACTTTCTTTCGGAGCGCGGCAGGCCCGAGCGGCTGGTCGGAGCGATGCGGCATGCGGTGTTCGCGGGCGGAAAGCGGCTCAGGCCCTATCTCGTCCTTGAAACTGCACGGCTCTTCGGCCTTGATGGCGAAGGCCCCCTCCGGGTCGCGGCCGCGCTTGAAGCCGTGCATTGCTATTCGCTGGTGCATGACGACCTGCCCGCGATGGACAATGACGACCTGCGCCGGGGCCAGCCCACGGCGCATATCGCCTTTGACGAGGCTACCGCCATTCTTGCGGGCGATGCGCTGTTGACCATGGCCTTCGCGATCCTCGCCGATCGCCGCACCGCTCCGCGTGCTTCCACGCGGGCGAAGCTGGTCGCGGCGCTTGCCGAGGCCTCGGGGCTCGACGGCATGGTCGGCGGCCAGATGCTGGATCTGGCGGCGGAGGGCCGCTTCTCGAAGAACGGCCGGCCACCCCGGCAGGGGCTTTCCTCCATTCGCCATCTTCAGGCGCTGAAGACCGGCGCGCTGATCCGGTTCGCGGCGGAAGCTGGCGGCCTGCTCGCCGCTCCGGTGCCGGTGGCCGAACGCCGGGCCTTGAAATCCTATGGCGAGGCCCTTGGCTTCGCCTTCCAGATCCGCGACGACCTGCTCGACATCGAGGGCGAGGCGGCCGTGGTGGGCAAGGCGGTGGCGAAGGATGCCAGGGCCGGCAAGGCGACTTTGGTGAGCCTGATGGGCCTCGAAGGCGCCCGCATGCGGCTCGCCGCGGTGACGGCGGAGGCGATTGCCGCGCTCGGTTCCACCTTCGGCTCTCGCGCCGGCCCGCTGGTCGATGTGCTCGTCTTCAATCGCGATCGCGACCGGTGAGGGCACATGACAAAGCCTTCATGTGACAGGCCCGAACGCCGGGTGATATGAAGGGCCATGCGCAAGGCGTTCCTCATCCTTCTGGTTCTCGCGGGCGGTCTCGGAGCCTGGGCTTTCCTTTCCCGCACGGCGGATGAAACCGGCGAGGCTGCGCGCTATCGCACGGATCATGTCTCGCGCGGGCCGATCATCGCGACCGTCTCCGCCACGGGCACCGTGCTGGCGACGACGACTGTGATCGTCGGCTCGCAGCTCTCCGGGCAGGTGGTGGAGATCCTCGCCGACCACAATGACGAGGTGAAGGCCGGCCAGGTGCTCGCCCGCCTCAATCGAGACACCCTGCTCGCGCGCCGCGATGGTTCGGTGGCCGATCTCCAGCAGGCGCGCGCCGCCCGCCAGCTCAATGATGCGCAGGCCGAGAAGACCCGCGCCGATCTCCAGCGCGTCAACGCGGTTCTGCGCGATGTGCAGGCCCAGGCCGAGCGGGCGCGCACGCTATTCCGCGATGCCGAGGCGACTTTCGAGCGCCAGTCGAGCCTGAAGGAGCGGGGCATCGCGACGGATGTCGCCCTGCAGAATGCCACGACCCAGCGTGATGCGCTGCGTTCTGCCGCACTATCCGCGGAAGCGCAGGTGGCCTCGGCCCGCGCTCAGATCGCGGCTTTGGAGGCTGATCTGAAGGTTGTCGAAGCCCAGAAGGCTTCCTCGGAAGCGCAGATCGCCAAGGCCGAGGCCGTGGTGCGGCAGATCGAGGTGGACCTTGCGAACAGCGAGATCCGCTCCTCCGTTGATGGGGTGGTGGTGCAGCGGAATGTCGAACTCGGGCAGACCGTGGCCGCCTCGCTGCAGGCGCCGACGCTGTTCCTCGTGGCCCAGAACCTCAAGACCATCGAGGTCAACATCAACCTCGATGAAACCGATGTCGGCCGCGTGAAGCCGGGCCAGACGGTCGAGTTCACCGTCAACGCCTATCCCGCGCGCACCTTCACCGGCACCGTGCGGCTCGTCCGGCTCGGCTCCCAGACCGTGCAGAATGTCGTCATCTACACCACCATCGTCACCGTGAAGAACGACGATCTCGCGCTGCTTCCGGGCATGACCGCCAATGCCCGCATCTTCACCGAGCGGAAGGCGGATGTTCTGCGTGTCTCCAATGCCGCCTTGCGCTGGCAGCCGCCCGGCGCGTCCCGGGCCGCATCCGCCACTCCCGGAGAGGGCGGGGCCAGCGCATCGGTTCCGGTTGACGATAACGCCGGTCCCTTCTCCCCGCCTGCCGCTGGCGGCGGCGGCCCGGTGCGGCAGGCAACAGCCCTACTCGATAGCCTCAAGGCCGAACTGGCGCTGGATGACAGGCAATTCGCCGAGGCCCAGAAGCTGGGCCGCGCCATGGGCGAGGCCCTTCAACATGCAGGCAGCCCGGAGGAGCGCCGCGAGATAGCGCGCAAGGAACGCCAGCGCTTTTCGCGCGAGTTCGAGGCCATCCTGACGCCGGAGCAGCGTGAGAAATATCGCGCCTTCCGCGAGGCGCGGGTGCCGCGTGGCCAGGATGCGCAGGGGCGCGCGGGTGCCCAGCGCGTGGCGGAGGCGGGCGTGCCGGGCCGGGTGCATGTGCTGGATTCCCAAGGCAATCCGAAGCCGGTGAGCCTGCGCATCGGCGCGACCGACGGAACGTGGACGGAGGTGCTTTCCGGCGAGATCAAGCCGGGCGATGCGGTTATCAATGGCGTGGTCAGCGCGCCGCGCAACCGGGCCTCCACCGGCTTCCGCTTCGGGTTCTGAGTCATGGCAGCGGACATCTCCCCCGCCCTGATCGCGGTCGAGAACCTCGAGCGCATCTACCAGATGGGCGAGGAGCGCGTGGTGGCGCTGGCGGGCGTGACGACCGAGATCCGGCAGGGCTCGTTCGTTGCCGTGATGGGCCCTTCAGGCTCCGGCAAATCGACCTTCATGAATGTGCTGGGCTGTCTCGATCAGCCGAGCGCCGGCTCCTATCGCCTCAAGGGCGTGGACGTGGGACGCCTGCCCCCGACCGAGCTCGCGCGCACGCGCAATCGCGAAATCGGCTTTGTCTTCCAGCAGTTCAACCTGCTCCAGCGGGTCGATGCGCTCGGCAATGTCGAACTCCCGATGCTTTATGCCGGTCTGCCCAAACGCGAGCGTCGTGCCCGTGCGGAAGCGGCCCTGGCTCGCGTGGGCCTCGCCGATCGCATGCGGCATCTGCCGCTCCAGCTCTCCGGCGGCCAGCAGCAGCGCGTGGCCATTGCCCGCGCGCTGGTGAACCGGCCCGCCTGCCTGCTCGCGGATGAGCCGACCGGCGCGCTCGACAGCCGCACCTCGCTCGACATCATGGCGCTCTTCCAGGCCCTGAACCGCGAGGGCGTGACCGTGATCGTGGTGACGCATGAGTCGGAGGTCGCGGCCTTTGCCTCGCGGGTCATCCGCTTCCGCGACGGAAAGATCGTCTCCGACACCGAACAGGCCCCGCGCGATGCGGCGCTCGCGCTCGCGGAATGGTCGGAGGCGGCATGAGTTTCCCGTCATGAGCTTTCTCGATGCCATCCTCTCCTCGCTTTCGGCCATCCGCGCGCATGCCCTGCGTTCGGTGCTGACCATGCTCGGCATCGTCATCGGCGTCGCGGCGGTCATCGCCATGGTCGCTGTGGGGAATGGCGCGCGGGAGCGGGTGAATGCGCAGATCCAGTCGCTCGGCGCCAATCTCATCATCGTCATTCCCGGCAATATCACGCAGGGCGGCGCGCGGCTCGGCACCGGCAATGCCTCGACCCTGACCGATGCCGATGCGCAGGCCCTCAAGACCGAGATCCCCGCCGTGCAGGCGGCCGCGCCTTTGGTGCGCGGCGGCGTGCAGGTGGTTTCAGGCGGGCAGAACTGGGCGACGAGCGCCATCGGCGTCGATCTCGATTACTTCGTGGCGCGCGATTGGGCGGTGGAGCGCGGGCGCGAATTCTCCGAGGAGGAAACCCGCCGCGGCGGACAGGTGGCGCTGATCGGCCAGACCGTGTTGCGCGAGCTCTTCGGCGGGAATGATCCTGTCGGCGCGCAGATCCGCGTGCGCAATGTGCCCTTCGAGGTGATCGGCGTGATGAGCCCCAAGGGGCAGAGCATGTTCGGGCAGGATCAGGACGACGTGATCCTCCTGCCGCTGCAGACCGCGCGTCAGCGCGTGGTGGGCACCAACCGCGCGAAGAACCGCTCGGTCAACCAGATCATGGTCAAGATCAGGGAAGGCGAGGATCTCTCCGCCGCCGAGGAGGAGATGAGGCGCCTGCTGCGCCAGCGCCACCGCATCCAGGATGGCCGCGACGATGATTTCTCGCTGCGCAACATGGCCGAGATCCAGGCGACCCGCGAGGAAAGCGCCCGCACCATGGCGATGCTGCTGCTCTCGGTGGCCGCCGTGAGCCTTGTGGTGGGCGGCATCGGCATCATGAACATCATGCTGGTATCCGTCACCGAGCGCACGAAGGAGATCGGCCTCAGGATGGCCGTGGGGGCGCGTCCGCTCGATGTGATGGGCCAGTTCCTGATCGAGGCGACGACCATCGCGCTGATCGGCGGGATCATCGGCATTGCGGCCGGCATGGGCATCGCCATCATCACGGCGATGAAGGCGGGCTGGCCGCTGCTCATCGATCCGCTGGTGGTGGTCACGGCTTTTGTCTTCTCGGGGCTTGTCGGGATCGTCTCGGGCTTCTATCCCGCTTTCCGGGCTGCGCGGCTCGACCCGGTCGAGGCCTTGCGCGCGGCCTGAAATGCATCTTCAAGCGAAGCATGTCCCCGCGAAGGCGGGGATGGTCGCCGGTTCGCGTGAAGAAGATGCACATGAAAAGTGCCGGAGGAAGAAATGCCACGTCCGCTTGATGGTCCCCGCCTGAAGCCGGCCTCCGGCCAGGCGCGCGCGCTCGTGGTGTTCATGCACGGCTATGGCGCGGACGGGAACGACCTGATCGATCTCGGGCGGCACTGGCAGGAATTGCTGCCCGATGCCGCTTTTGTCTCCCCGCACGCGCCGGAGCCCTGCGGCATGTCGCCCATGGGCCGGCAATGGTGGGAATTGACCTTCCGCGATCCCGGCGAGCGCTGGCGCGGGGTGAACCAGGTGCATGCGGATGTGGATGCCTTCCTCGATGCCGAACTGGCGCGGCACGGCCTCGGGGCGGATCGGCTGGCGATGGTCGGCTTCAGCCAGGGCGCGATGACGGCGTTGCATGTCGGTTTGCGCCGGCGCGTGCCACCTGCGGCGATCATCGGCTATTCCGGCCATCTTGTCGGGGGCGAGCACCTCAGGGAACAGGCAACCGGCAAGCCGCCGATCCTGCTGGTGCATGGCGACCAGGACAACGTGATCCCGGTCGATGCGCTGTTCGATGCGATGGCAGGCTTCGGCAAGGCGGATATTCCCTGCCAGTGGCATCTCTCGATCGGGGTCGGTCACGGGATCGACCCTGACGGATTGCGCCACGGGGGCGAATTCATCGCCCAGAACCTGCCGCGCTGAAGGCGTTCAGGCCTTGGCCCGCACCAGTTCCGCGCGTGCCGCGGATCGCAGAAGGAAGCCATCCGTGCCGACGGAGAGCAACGTGTAACCGAGCTTCGCGAGTTCATTCGCGCGCTTGCCATCCGGGCAGAAGGCCGAGGCGATCTTGCCCGCGGCGCTGGTCTTCTGCGCGATCACCTTCACGGCGGCCGTCACCTCCGCGTGAAGCGGGTCGATGGCCGCCCCGTTCGTGAGCGCGATAGACAAGTCGCCGGGCCCGACGAACACGCCATCGAGACCCGGCACGGCCAGAATCTCGTCCAGAGCCGCGAAGCCCTCACGGGTCTCGATCATGGCGATCACGATGCAGGTCTCATTCGCGCGCTCGAGCTGCTCGCCATTGGAAAGGCCCATCAGGCCCATGGCGCGTGTCGGCCCCCAGGAACGGCTGCCGAGTGGCGGATATCTCAGGAAATCGACGAGCATTCTCGCATCGGCTGCGGAATTGATCATCGGCGCGATAATACCCACCGCGCCCCAATCGAGAAAGCGCGCGGCACCGGCGAAATCGCCGACACCGATGCGCACCATGGCTGGCTTGCGACAGGCCTGCGCGAGCAGGATGCCGGCCTCGACGGAGGCCTGATCATGGTAGCCATGCTGCCAGTCGAGGATCGCGCAGTCGAAACCTTCCTTGAGGATGGTCTCGGCCACGGCCGGGTCCCGCATGCCGCACCAGGCGGCAAAGGCAGCGGGCCCGGCCTGAAGCCGCGCCCGGAAACCGGTCAGATGGTTGCTCATGGTCGCGCCTCGCTCTCGTGTTCCGGATGCCCCGGTCTTCCGGCCGAACCGGCGGGAGCGAACGGGCTCAGCGGCCCGTCTTGATCTCGTCGATGGCGCGGGCGAGGAGTTCCGTCATCGCCTTGCGGATGGCGGCATCATCGACAGAGACGCCGCCGGCGTCCAGATCCTTCTTCACCTTGCGCAGCACGTCGTCATCGCCGGCTTCCTCGAAATCGGCCATCACCACGCTCCTGGCATAGGCTTCCGCATCCGCGCCGGACTTGCCGAGCTTCTCGGCGACCCAGAGACCCAGCAGCTTGTTGCGGCGGGCATTGGCCTTGAACTCGAGTTCGGCATCATGCGCGAACTTCTTTTCGGCCGCATCCTTGCGTTCGTCGAAAGTGGTCATGTCTGGTCTCCGCATCGGGAAGGTCGCTCGGGGTGTCCCGATGGGGAATAGGGTTCGATCGGCACGAAATCAATGGGCGATGCGCGCCTGGCTCGCGGGGCTATCCCCCACCATTTGGCAACGCAACATTGTATCTCGGTTCCGGATGGGCTAGGGATAGGTCGAAAGGCCCGGTCGGGCCCCTGCGCGGAGCTTCTGCTTTCCGCGCCGGTTCCGGCCCGAGGCCCGAACCCGCGAACGCCGGCGCTTCTCGCGCGTGAAGGAGCCACGGCACCCATGGATTTTCTCAAAGCCCGGTACATCCCGATGAATCGTCGCCGCCGCATATATGAAGGCAAGGCCAAGGTCCTGTTCGAGGGCCCGGAGCCGGGAACGCTCGTCCAGCACTTCAAGGATGACGCCACCGCATTCAACGCCAAGAAGCATGACGTGATCGACGGCAAGGGCGTTCTGAACAACCGCATCTCGGAATACATCTTCAACCAGCTGAACTCGATCGGCGTGCCGACGCATTTCATCAAGCGGCTCAACATGCGCGAGCAATTGATCCGCGAAGTGGAAATCATTCCGCTGGAAGTGGTGGTGCGCAACGTGGCGGCGGGGTCGCTCGCCCAGCGCCTCGGCCTTGATGAAGGCATGCCGCTGCCGCGTTCGATCATCGAGTTCTACTACAAGAACGACGCGCTCAACGACCCGATGGTTTCCGAAGAGCACATCACGGCCTTCGGTTGGGCGACCCCGCAGGAAATCGACGACATCATGGCCCTCGCCATCCGCGTCAATGATTTCCTCACCGGCCTGTTCCTCGGCGTCGGCATCCGCCTCGTCGATTTCAAGATGGAATGCGGCCGGCTCTACGAGGGCGACATGATGCGCATCGTCGTCGCCGATGAGATCTCGCCCGATTCGTGCCGCCTCTGGGACATCAAGTCGAACGACAAGATGGACAAGGATCGCTTCCGCCGCGACATGGGCGGGCTGATCGAGGCCTATTCGGAAGTGGCGCGCCGCCTGGGCATCCTCACCGAGGGCGAGAACCCCAAGGCGGAAGGCCCGAAACTGGTGCAGTGAGCGCCGCTTTCGGTTGCGCCAACGGCGGAAATTCCTTAAGCGGGCGCGTTCGTTTCCCGCTTCTTCTTTTTCCGACAAAGAGCGCTGATCCCATGAAAGCCCAAGATCATGAAGGCTAAGGTCACCGTCACGCTCAAGCACGGCGTTCTCGATCCGCAGGGCAAGGCGATCGAAGGCGCGCTGAAGTCCTTCGGCCTTGAGGGCATCGCCTCCGTGCGGCAGGGCAAGGTGTTCGATATCGAGGTCGAGACAGCCGACAAGTCCCGCGCCGAGGCGCTGTTGAAGCAGGCCTGCGAGAAGCTTCTTGCCAATACGGTGGTCGAGAATTACAAGGTCGAGGTGGTGGGCTGACGGGGTGCATGGGCTGATTATCTGAGTCATTGGGGGATGTCATGAAAGCAATTTTCGCGGTTTTCGCAGCAGCGATGCTGCTGGCGGGGTGCCAGACGCAAGGTAGTCGAGAAATTTCAGCGGCGGAGTTCGATGCGCCTGTTCCTGCGGGGACAACTCGACTGAGCTTTGAGCCCAACAAGGATCGCTGGGTCCTTTCCCGTCGTGAGAATGGGGCCGTTTTCAAGGCTTCTTTTCGTTGTCGCCCGCTTGCTTGCGAAAAGCCAACGGTTCTCGTCTACTCAAATTCTCGGAGTCCGACACGGAGCCCTGATCCTGCGGCTCTGAAAAACCTGGCCGAAAAGAATGTCCAAGAGCTCCGCCGTGAAGGCAGTAAGAACGTTTCCTATCGCCTCGCGCCGATGAAGGGTTATCCTGCATTCTGGATCGATGCCACGAGCGAGATCGATGGCAAGATGGTGGAAGTTCGCAGTGTCCAAGCCTTCGTTGGCGCAACGATTGTTAGTATCTTGACGTTATCCGAGGACGGCCGGGTCTCAAGACGCCACCTTGACGAGGCCGTAGGCAGCCTGACCATCAAGGATGGTGGCCCGAAAACGGCCGCTCGCTAGAGAAGGCCTTCCATGCGCGCAGCCATCATCACCTTCCCCGGAATCAATCGCCAGGATGATATTGCCCGGGCCTTCACGCTCGCAGGGGGGGAGGCTGTCCATGCCTGGCACGCGGATCAGGCCCTGCCGGCCGGCACCGATGTGGTGGTGCTGCCCGGCGGTTTCTCCTATGGCGATTACCTGCGCTGCGGGGCGATCGCCGCCCGCGCGCCCATCATGGATGCCGTGCGGGATCATGCCGCGAAGGGCGGCCATGTGCTCGCGGTGTGCAACGGCTTCCAGATCGCCTGCGAAGCGGGGCTGCTGCCGGGCGTGCTGATGCGCAATGCCGGGCTGAAATTCGTCTGCCGCATGCAGCATCTGCGCGTCGAGCGCAATGATACGCCTTTCACCGGCCTCTACACGAAGGGGCAGGTCATCGAGGTCTGCATCGCCCATGGCGAAGGCAACTACGTGACCGATGATGAAACACTGGCCCGCCTTGAGGGCGAGGGCCGGGTGGCCTTCCGCTATTGCGATGCCCTGGGCGATGTGACGAAGCGCAACCCGAATGGCTCGCGCCACGCCATTGCCGGGGTCTATTCGGAAAACCTCCGCGTGCTGGGCATGATGCCGCACCCGGAAAACCTCGTTGAAAGCCTCGTCGGCGGCACGGATGGCCTCGGCCTCTTCCAGAGCTTGGTGCAGGCAGCCTGAGCCGTTTCAGCGCGAAAGCCCGAAGCGCTTCTCGATGTATTCCTGCACCAGGGTCTTGAAATCGGCGGCGATGGCGGCCCCGCGCAAGGTCACCGCCTTCTGCCCGTCGATGAAGACGGGAGCGGCAGGCGTTTCGCCGGTTCCCGGCAGCGAAATGCCGATATCCGCGTGCTTGGATTCACCCGGGCCGTTCACGATGCAGCCCATCACCGCGACCTTCAGGCCCTCGACGCCGGGATATTGCGACTTCCATTCCGGCATGGAGGTGGAAATCCAGCTCTGGATGTCGCGGGCGAGTTCCTGGAACACCGTGGAAGTGGTGCGTCCGCAGCCGGGACAGGCGGCCACCAGCGGCACGAAGGTGCGGAAGCCCATGGTCTGCAGCAATTCCTGCGCGGCCTTTACTTCCAGGGTGCGATCCCCGCCCGGTTCGGGCGTCAGCGAGAAGCGGATTGTGTCCCCGATGCCCTCCTGCAGCAGGACGCCCAGGGCGGCCGAGGAGGCGACGAGCCCCTTCGAGCCCATGCCGGCTTCCGTAAGGCCGAGATGGATGGCGTATTCGGATCGCGCCGCGAGCATGCGATAGGTGGTGACGAGATCCTGCACGGCGGAAACCTTCGCCGAGAGGATGATCTGGTTGCGCCGCAGGCCGATCTCCTCGGCGCGCTCGGCCGAGAGAAGGGCCGATTGCACCATCGCCTCGCGCATCACGGCGCCGGCATCGAGCGGGCTGCCGTTCCGGGCATTCTCATCCATCAGGATGGTGAGCAATTCCTGATCGAGCGAACCCCAGTTCGCGCCGATGCGCACGGCCTTGTCGTGCCGGATCGCCATCTCGACAATGGCCGAGAACTGCCGGTCCTTCTTGTCCTTGAAGCCGACATTGCCGGGGTTGATGCGATACTTGGCGAGCGCCTCGGCGCAGGCCGGATGGTCGGCGAGCAGCTTGTGGCCGATATAGTGGAAATCGCCCACCAGCGGCACGTCGAGGCCCTTCTTCGCAAGGCCATCGCGGATATGCGGCACGGCGGCGGCGGCCTCATCGCGGTCGACCGTGATGCGCACGATCTCCGAACCTGCACGCGCAAGGGCCGCGATCTGCGCGATGGTGCCCGCGATATCGGCGGTATCCGTGTTCGTCATGGATTGCACGACGATGGGCGCGCCGCCGCCCACGGTCACGTTTCCCACTTTCACCGGAACGGTCATGTGGCGGTTGCGCGGGCCATGGGGCGGCGCAATCTGCGTGGTCGCGATATTCATGACGCGCGGGCCTCGCCGGCTGCCCGGCAGGTGCGGCAGGTGCCGGCCACCTCGATGACGGTGCGGTGGGGTGTGAAGCCGTGGCGGGCCGCCAGGCCATGCAGGGCGGAATCGATTTCCTTCGTCACCACCTCGTCCACATGGCTGCATTGCTCGCAGATGAGGAAGGCGATGCGCTCGCCCGCGCGGTGGCTATGCGGGCAGGCGATGAAGGCGTTGAGTGTTTCGAGCCGGTGGATCAGCCCATGCTGCTGCAGGAAATCCAGCGCGCGATAGATCGCGATCGGTGCCGGGCTGCGGCCGGTTTCGGGGCGAAGCTTCTCGATGAGATCATAGGCGCCGAGCGGGTGCCCATGCTCCAGCAGCGCACGCAGCACATCGCGGCGCTGTTCCGTCAGGCGCGCGCCACGTGCCTTGCAGGCGGTCTCTGCTTCCACAAGCAGGCGTGGAATCGAAGGGCCGTGATCATGCCCGCAGCATGAGGAGGGATGGTTCAGCAAGCTCATGCGCTGATCTATAGGGCTTCCAGGACCAATTGGCGAGATTTTCATGCTCGAAAAGCTTGCCGGAAAACTGGTATGTCGACCCTGTTCCCGCTAGAGTGCACTGCACAATGGCGGCAGAGGAGAAACAGGCATGGCGCTGAAGGGCAGGAACGCGGTCATCACGGGGTCCACCAGCGGCATCGGTCTTGGCATTGCGAGGGCTTTGGCGGCCGAGGGCGTCAACGTGATGCTCAATGGCCTCGGCGATGCGGCCGAGATCGAGAAGCTTCGCGCCGGCCTTGTGGAGGAATTCGGCGTGAAGGCGCTCTACCACCCCGCCAACATGCTTGAGCCGGCCGAGATCCGCGACCTGGTGGCGAAGGCCGAGGCCGGCTTCGGCTCGGTCGATATCCTCGTCAATAATGCGGGCATCCAGTTTGTCTCGCCGGTCGAGGATTTCCCGGACGAGAAATGGGACCAGATCATCCGCATCAATCTCTCGGCCGCGTTCCATGGCATCAAGGCGGTCATTCCCGGCATGAAGAGACGCGGCTGGGGTCGCATCATCAATATTTCCTCGGCGCACGGCCTCGTCGCCTCGCCTTTCAAGAGTGCCTATGTCGCCGCGAAGCATGGCGTGACAGGCCTGACAAAGACGGTGGCGCTCGAGGTGGCAACCGCGAAGATCACCGTGAACGCCATTGCACCGGGCTATGTCTGGACCCCGCTCGTGGAGCGGCAGATCCCGGGCACCATGAAGGCCCGTAACATGACCGAGGAGGAGGTGAAGAAGAATGTCCTCCTCGCGGCCCAGCCCACGAAGGAATTCGTGTCGATCGAGCAGGTCGCGAGCCTCGCGGTCTATCTCTGCACGGATGCCGCCTCCGCCATCACGGGCGCGACCCATTCGATCGATGGCGGCTGGACGGCGCAGTAAGGCTTCGCCTTTGGCCGCTCGCCCCATTTCGCTCGCGCTTCCGGGTGGCGGCGCGCAGCCAGCCCGATCAGCATGCGGTTTTGCGAGAGCATGCTCTCGCAAAAGTGGATACCGGTTTTGCGTAACAACATGCGACAAAACAATAAGATAGAGCACGGTTTTGATTCCATCAAAACGAGACGTGCTCTAGAGCGATCGCCGATCTGACTGAAAGAGATCGACTGCTCTAAGCTCTTGATTTACAGCATTTTCTTTCGAAGAACCGGATTCCACTTTTTCACAGCATGTCCCTCGCGAAGGTGGGGATGGGAACCGGTTCGCGTGAGGAAAATGCGACAAAGATGAAGAGAGAGCATCCGATCTCCTTCGGTCGGATCGGGAAACGCGCAAGGAGCTGTTTGCCCGCGGTCGGAAGGCGGGCGAGGCCCGGCTGCGGAAGAACGGCGAGAAGACCGGTCACGAGGCAATGCTCGATCTCGCCGCCCTGGTCAGCCAGCCGCCGGTTGCGGCTTGAGGCGCACCGCCCTGCGTCGCGCCCGCCATTCCGAGATATTCGCGACCATCTGCAGCGAAGCCGGCGTGACGATGAGCGTGAGGATCGTCGCGAAGGTCAGCCCGAAGAGCATCGCGGTCGAGAGCTGCACCCACCATTGCGTCGCCGGCGCGCCGAAGGTCACTTCGCGGTTCAGGAACTCGATATTCATGCCGAAGGCGATGGGCGCCACGCCCAGCACCGAACTCATGGCGGTCATCACCACGGGGCGCGCACGCTCGGCGCAGGTTTTCAGAATGGCATCGGTCGCAGCCATGCCCTCGCGCCGGAACTCGGCATAGGTGTCGATCAGCACGATGTTGTTGTTCACGATCACGCCCGCGAGGCTGATGATCCCGAGCCCGGTCATCACCACACCGAAGGGCTGCTGCATCACCACGAGGCCAATGAAGACACCGATGGTCGACAGGATCACCGACGAGAGAATCAGGCCGACATGGGTGAAGCTGTTGAACTGCGCCAGCAGCACCGCGAAGATCAGGAACATGGCCGCGGTGAAGGCCTTGGTGAGGAAGGCGCCGGCTTTCGAGCGCTCCTCGTCCTCGCCCTTGAGGCGCACGAGAATGCCTTTTTCGGCAAAGCCCATGCCCGCAATCGCTTTCGCGACATCGGCCTGCGCCTGCGCACTCGGCACGCCCTCGCCCAGGTTCGAGGCGATGTTGATCACGCGCGTGGCATTCACGCGGTTCAGCGTGCCGACGGATCGCGTGGCCTCGCGCGTGACCAGCGTCGAGATCGGCACCGGGCCCGCGACCGTGTTCACGAGCATCTCGTCGAGCACGTCGATGGAGCGCTTCTCCTTGGGGAAGCGCAGCAGCACCTCGACCGATTTGTCGGTCGTGGCCGGGCGATACTCGGTGAGCTTCACGCCATTGGTCACGAGCTGGACCGCCGTGCCGACCGTGCCGGCGGCGGCACCCACTTTCGCGGCCTCGCCCCGGTCGATGCGCAGGGTCCAGTCGATGCCCGGCAGCGGCAGGCCATTGTCGATATCCTTGAAACGGGAATCGCTTTCGAGGAACTGCACAACCTTCTTTGCGGCGGGTTCCAGCAATTCCGGGTCGAGGGCCGAAAGCTCGATGCGGATCGGCTTGCCTGTCGGAGGCCCCGCGCGCGGCTTCGAGACGGCCACCTCGATACCTGGCAGATCGGCCATCTTCTCGCGGATCTCGGCCATGATGGCGGAGGCCTTGCGGCGCTTCTGCCAATCCACGAACTCGAACTGCACGATGCCGACCGTATCCTCGGAGAGTTCGTCATTGCCACGCGGGCGCTCGCCGACGCGGGTGTAGATCGTCGCGATTTCCGGCATGGCGAAGAGGCGCTGTTCGACAATGCGGGTGAGTTGATCCTTCTCGGCGAGGCTCAGGTTGCCGCGGGCGCGCACCTGCACCAGCGCGTAATCCGGTTCGACATCGGGGAAGAATTCCACCCCCTTGCCGTAATGCGCATGCACCATGGGAATGGCAATCAGCAGGCTGAAAGTCGCAAGAAGGGTCTTGCCCGGGTGCTTCAGCGCGAGCCGCACGCTTCTTATGTAGAGCCCGTCCTGTTTCAGCGCTGCCTCGCCTCCCCCGGGCGTCGAGCGCCCGAAAATTCCGCCGAGCGCCGGCACGAAGAACAGTGCGAAGACAAGGCTGGCAAAGAGCGTCGCAATCAGCGTGATCGGCAGGTATTTCATGAACTCGCCGACGATATCCGGCCAGAACATCAGCGGAGAGAAGGCGGCAATACGCGTGATGGTGGCGGCCACCACGGGGCCCGCCATCTTGTTCGCGGCAAGCTCATAGGCCTCGCGCGGGTCCATGCCCTCGGCCATGCGCCGCTCGGCATATTCGGTCACGATGATCGCATCATCGACCAACTCGCCCACCGCAAGGATGAGCGCGAACAGCACCACGATGTTCACCGTGAGGCCCGAGAGCTGCAGGCCCATGATGCCCGCGAAGAACGAAAAAGGCACGGCAAGGCCGATGATCAGCGACGCACGGAAGCCGAGGGTCGCGAGAATGACGGTCGCCACCAGCAGCACGCCGGTAATCACCGAATTCTGCAGGTCACCCAGCATGGTGCGGATATTCACCGAGCGGTCCTGCGTGGTCACGAGTTCGACGGTCGGCGGCAGCAGGGGCCTTGCCCGCTCCAGCACCAGCTTCACGGCATCGACCGTATCGACCAGGTTCGCGCCCGCGCGTTTCGAGATCTCGATCGTGATCGCCGGTTTGCCATCGACCCGGGTGATGCTCGTGGCATCCTTGAAGGTGGGCCGCACTTCGGCGACATCGCCGAGCCGCACCACGGCACCGGCATTGGCGAGCACCGGGAGCGTCAGGATGTCCTCTGGCTTTTCGAGCAGGCTCGGCACCTTCACCGAGAAGCGGCCTTGTTCGCTTTCCATTGCACCAGCGGCAATCAGCGTGTTCCCCGCCCCCACTGCCCGGATCAGGTCATCCAGCGAGACGCCATAGGCGGCAAGAAGCGAAGGCTCGACAAGGATTTCCACCACCTCGTCGCGCGCACCCTTCAGTTC
The DNA here is from genome assembly GCA_020252645.1 of Methylobacterium sp. GTDB lineage: Bacteria > Pseudomonadota > Alphaproteobacteria > Rhizobiales > Beijerinckiaceae > Rhabdaerophilum. Next base: position 662,616 of record JADCCN010000002.1, read on the forward strand.
GGCCGCGAGCACGCCCGGCACCTGCTCGATGGCCGTGCGCAACTGGCGCGACAATCTCACGAGCGTCTGCTCCGGCACCTCGCCCTTCAGCGCCACGATGATCACCGGGAAGAGCGCGAGGCTGACTTCGGTCACCTTCGGCTCGTCGGCATCGCGAGGCAGGTCGCGCTTGGCGTCCTCCACCTTGGCGCGCACATCGGCGATGGCGCGGCGTGCATCCTGGCCTGCGCGGAACTCCAGCAGCACGAAGCCGCCGCCCTCGAAGGCGGAAGCGCGCATTTCCTTGATGTTCGCGACCGATTTCAGCTGCGTTTCCAGCGGCCGAAGGATCAGCCTTTCGGCATCTTCAGGCGAAATCCCGCGCTGGGTGACCGAAACATAGACGATGGGGATCGCCACATCCGGCTCCGCCTCCTTCGGGATCGTGAGATAGGAGGAAATGCCGGCGACGAGCAGGAACAGCAGGACGGAGATCGTGAGCCGGCCATGGGTGATGGCGTAGCGGATCAGCGCGCTCATCATTGGGTTCTCATGGCTTGGCCAGAGCCTCGATGCTGGTGACAGGCTCGACCTTCTGGCCCTCGCGGATGAAATCCTGCCCGCGGGTGATGAGGCGCATGCCCTGTTCGAGGCCGGTCACCCAGAGATGAGTTGTCTCATCATCAATGATTTCCACCGGGCGGAAACGGACGATATCGCCTTCATCCACGATGCGCAGCCCCAGTTTGCCCTCCGGGGAGAAGGTGAGCGCCGAGCGCGGGACGCGGCTGGCGGCCACGGGCACAAGCGTCAACAGCACTTCGGCGGCAATGCCGTCGGCAATCGCGCCATCGCTATTCGCGAAGATGACATCCACACGAAAGGTGCGGGTCTGCCCGCTCGGCCGGCGGGCGATGAAGCTGATCCGGCCCTCGCGCGTTTCGCCGGTGGCAAGCTTCAGGGTGGCGGGGTCGCCGAGGCGCAGCCCGCCGAGCCGACGCTCCGGAACCTCGGTCACCGCGAGCATGGGGTCGGGCGCGATGAGGTCCGCGATCATCGCGCCCATCTGCACGCCCTGGCCCATCTCGACCGGAAGATCGTTCACGATGCCGGCGATCGGTGCGGTGATCCGCGTGCGCGCAAGCTCGGCCTCCGCCGATGCCAGCGAGGCTTCAGCCGCCTCCTTCTCGGCGCGCAACTGCTCGAGGTTGAGCGTGGGGAAATTGCCGCGCTGCGCCAGCTGCTGGCGCGCTTCGAGTTCAGCCGCGCGCTGCGACAGCCGGGCCCTTGCCTCGATGACCTTCGCCTCGCGCGCTTCATCCGAGAGTTCGGCGATGAGGTCGCCGGGCTGCACGATGGCTCCGCGCTTCACGGCGAGGCGCTTGACGATGCCGTTGGTGCGCGCGCTCACCAGCACGCGCTGATCGCTTTGCGTGCGCCCCGTGAGCGCGAGGCGGCGCGCATGCGGTTCCGCCTTCCCAATCTCCACCAGAACGCGGAAAAGCGGCCGCTCGGCTTCGCTCATGCGGTTCGGCGGCGCAGTGGGCGTCGATGAGCGCAGATATCCCGAACCGATCCAGAGCGCGGTGAACAGGATGACGCCGACGGCTGTGAGGCGGGCGAACTTCATGGGAAAAACGCAACCACGCTTGGAAAACCGGACAACACCGGATAGGCCGGGCTGCCTCTGGATGCAACGGGCCTTGCGGCAGCATTATGACCGCCTGTCGAGATACGGGTCGGTGTCGCCACAGGACGGGCGACCGATTGCCGCGTCACTTTCCGCGCGGATTCGTGGTCTTTCGCAATCCGGAGGAGGTGTCTCGTGTTCGATCGCCGGGCTTTCATCCTTTCCGAAACCATCCTGCTGCCGGTGCCGCATGTGCCGGAAATCCGGCTGCGTCTTGCCCATGAGGCAATCGCGCTCTGGCAAAGGACCGAGGAAGACCTCGACCGGATGGGCCTGCCGCCGCCTTTCTGGGCCTTTGCCTGGGCGGGAGGGCAGGCGCTGGCGCGCTATGTGCTCGATCATCCCGAAACGGTGGCGGGGCGTCGCGTTCTCGATTTTGCGAGCGGCTCGGGGCTGGTTGGTCTTGCGGCGGCGAAGGCGGGTGCCGCAGGCGTGCTCTGCGCCGATCTCGACGAATTCGCTCTGGAGGCGATCGCGATCAATGCGGAAGCGAATGGCGTTTCCGTGACCGCTACGGGCGAAAATCAGCTCGGCGAAGCAGGAGACTGGGACGTCGTTCTTGCGGGCGACATCTGCTACGAGCAGGCTCTGGCTGCCCGGGTCATCGCCTGGCTGGCCGCCGAGCAGGCGCGGGGCGTGATCGTGCTGATCGGCGATCCCGGCCGCGCCTATCTGCCGAAGGAGCGGCTTGAGGCCCTTGCGACCTATGCGGTGCAGACGGTCGGCGCGCTGGAAGACAACGAGATCAAGCGCACGAGCGTGTGGAGACTTGCGCAGATGCAAGACTTCAGAACATGATCGCGGGCGGTTTTCGGAATGATGGAGAAAGAGATGCGCTTGATCAGTTTGGCAGGAATGATGCTCCTGGGGAGCCTGGGAGCGGCGCAGGCCGAATGCGTCGCCCTATATTCCACGAAATTCGGTAATCGCTCGGATGGTAGCATCGCTGGCGTGAAGGCGGGCCAGGCCTGCACGATTCCCGTGAGCGTCCGATCCCCAGGCGGGATGCGCGCAACCGGGGCAACGCTGGCCGATATCGAGATTGTCCGGCAGCCCAAGGCTGGAATTGTCCGCCAGAGCGGGGCGTCCATCGTCTACACGCCCGGCGCTTCCTTTAGCGGCAAGGATTCGTTCTTCGTCAAATTTGTTTTTGCCACCGCAAATGGCGAGCGGCGCACTTCGGGCGTCCGGTTCGCGGTTCAGAACTGACGAAAAAGGCCCGGTTTTCTCTGGGCCTTCGTCATTTCGAACCAAAGGGTAGGATGGATCAGAAATCCGTCCCGCCGCCACTCATTCCGGGCTTGCCCGGAATGAGCATGGTTGAACGCCTGGGCTAGGGATGGATCAGAAATCCATCCCGCCGCCCATGCCCGGACCGCCCGGCATGCCGCCAGCCGGAGAATCCTTCTTCGGGGCTTCCGCGATCATGGCTTCCGTGGTGATGAGCAGGCCCGCGACCGAAGCCGCATCCTGGATCGCCGTGCGAACCACCTTGGTCGGGTCGATGATGCCGGCTTTCACCATGTCGACATATTCGCCGACCTGGGCATTGTAGCCGTCATTGTAGTTCTTGGACTCGATGAGCTTGCCCACGATCACGGCGGCGTCGTCGCCGGCGTTGTCGATGATCTGGCGAGCCGGAGACGTGAGCGCCTTCTTGACGATCTCGACGCCGATCTTCTGGTCCTCGTTGACGGCCTTCACCTTGCCGATGGCCTGAGCAGCGCGCAGCAGGGCGATGCCGCCACCCGGGAGCACACCCTCTTCCACCGCGGCGCGGGTGGCGTTCAGCGCGTCATCCACGCGGTCTTTCTTTTCCTTCACCTCGATCTCGGTCGAGCCCCCGACGCGGATCACCGCGACGCCGCCCGCGAGCTTCGCCAGGCGCTCCTGGAGCTTCTCGCGGTCGTAGTCCGAGGTGGTCTCCTCGATCTGCGCCTTGATCTGCGCCACGCGGCCTTCGATGTCCTTCTTCTTGCCGGCACCATCGACGATCGTGGTGTTTTCCTTCTCGATGCGCACCTTCTTGGCGCGGCCGAGATCCTTCAGCGAGATGTTCTCGAGCTTGATGCCCAGATCCTCGGAGATCATCGTGCCGGAGGTGAGGATCGCGATGTCCTCAAGCATGGCCTTGCGGCGGTCGCCGAAGCCCGGTGCCTTCACGGCCGCGACCTTCAGGCCGCCACGGAGCTTGTTGACCACGAGCGTGGCGAGTGCTTCGCCTTCCACGTCTTCCGCGATGATGAGCAGCGGCTTGCCGGTCTGCACCACGGATTCGAGGATCGGCAGCATCGGCTGCAGCGAGGAGAGCTTCTTCTCGAAGATGAGGATGTAGGGATCCTCGAGCTCCGCCACCATCTTCTCGGCATTGGTGATGAAATAGGGCGAGAGATAGCCGCGGTCGAACTGCATGCCTTCGACGACATCGAGTTCGGTCTCGGCGGTCTTGGCTTCCTCGACCGTGATCACGCCCTCGTTTCCGACCTTCTGCATCGCTTCCGCGATCATCTTGCCGACGGAGATGTCGCCATTCGCCGAGATGGTGCCGACCTGCGCGACCTCGTCGTTCGAGGTGACCTTCTTGGAGTTCTTCTTCAGATCCGCAACGACCGCTTCCACGGCCATGTCGATGCCGCGCTTCAGGTCCATCGGGTTCATGCCGGCCGCAACGGCCTTGGCGCCTTCGCGAACGATCGCCTGGGCGAGAACGGTCGCGGTGGTGGTGCCGTCACCGGCGGCATCGTTCTGCTTCGAGGCCACTTCGCGCACCATCTGGGCGCCCATGTTCTCGAACTTGTCGGCGAGCTCGATCTCCTTCGCGACGGTCACGCCGTCCTTCGTGATGCGCGGTGCGCCGAAGGACTTCTCGATGACGACGTTGCGGCCCTTGGGACCGAGGGTGACCTTCACCGCATTGGCGAGGATGTCGACGCCGCGCAGCATCTTGTCGCGCGCATCGGACGAAAAACGAACGTCTTTCGCAGCCATGTTAACTTACTCCGAAATTGAGGAATTGTGCCGGGTTGCTCAGGCGATCACGCCCATGATGTCGCTCTCCTTCATGATGAGGAGGTCGACACCGTCGATCTTCACTTCCGTGCCCGACCACTTGCCGAACAGCACGCGGTCGCCCTTCTTCACATCGAGGGCCACGAGCTTGCCGCTTTCGTCACGGGCGCCTGGCCCAACGGCCACGACCTCGCCCTCTTGCGGCTTTTCCTTCGCCGTATCCGGGATGATGATGCCGCCCTTGGTCTTCTCTTCGCTGTCGATGCGCTTCACGACCACACGGTCATGCAGGGGACGAAACTTCATTTTGAACTTCCTCTTGAAGGCTTCATAAGGAGGCGGGGCGCGGTTCGCGGGGGATTTCCGGGGCCCATCGGGCCGGAACCGGGTTCATCCTCGACGCGAGACACCCCTTCGTGAAACCAGTTAGCACTCATGATTGATGAGTGCTAAAATCATATGGCGACGAGCTTGGCGGGTGTCAAGATCGCGTGGCGCGTAAAGTTGCATGGGGCAAACGCGGTTTTCGCCCATGCCGGACCGGCACGGGGGCAAGCCCGGCAGGGAGATGTCAGCCGCTTTTCCCGCGCATGGCAATGACCGTTCCCGAGATCACCAGCATGGCGCCAACCAGCGTCGCGATGCCCGGCACCTCGCCGAAAAACGCGTAGCCAAGGATGGCGGCGATCAGAAGCGCCGAATACTCGCTTGGCGCCAGGCGCGAGGCTTCCGCCCGCTTGAAGGCATTGGCGAGCAGCATGTGTCCGCACAGGCCGAGCCCGCCGATGGCGAGGAACAGCCAGAGGTCGCCGCCGGGCACCGGTTGCCACACCCACCAGGCAGGGCCAATCAGCAGCAAGGTCGGCACGGTGGTCTGGAACAGCACGATGATGATCAGCGCATCTTGCTGGGCGCGCTGGCGCAGCAGCACGAGGCCGAAAGCATAGCTGATGGCCGAGCCGATTGCCGCGAGCACGCCGGGAATATGCAGGCCCGCGCTGATGAGCGGCCCGCCCGTGGTCAGCCCATGGCCGAAGGTCATCGCCAACATCCCGACGAAACCCAGCACGAGGCCGCTGAATGTCTCGCGGCGGATCGCCTCGCCGAGGATCAGCGCGCCGAAAAAGGCGAGAAAAAGCGGCGAGAGGAAGGAGAAGGCGATGGTTTCCGCCAGCGGCAGGGTTTGCAGCGCATAGAAGAAGCTTGTCGCGGTGACGACGCCGATGACGCCGCGCAAGCTGTTCACGCGGATCGTCTCCCTGGACGGAAAGGCCGGGCGCAGGATGGCCACCGCGCCAACCGTCCAGAGCGTGCCGGCCAGAAACCGCAGGAAGGCCAGCTGGAAGGTGGGGTAGCGCGCGCCCACCGCCTTGATGACCGCGTCCATGATGCAGAGCACGGCGATGCCGGCGAGGGCCAGCAGGAAGGGCAGGGGGAGGTGCCGCTTCACGACAGAAGCGATCCCAGCGCCTGCCAGATCAGCCGCGCCCCGCCGATGATCAGCAGCGCATTCGTCGCCAGCATGATCCCTTCATAGGAAAGGCGATGATGGAGGCGCAGGCCAAGCCAGACGCCGAAAGGCACGATGGGCGCATAAAGCAGCGCCCCCGCCAGTGTATCGGGCCGTGCCATCAGCAGCATGCCATAGGGTCCAAGCTTGAGGATGTTGCCGATGGTGAAGATGGCGGCCGTGGTGCCCACGAACAGCGTTTTCCCGAGGTTTCGGCGCATCAGATACATCGTGACCGGCGGACCGCCGGAATGCGCGATGAAGGTGGTGAAGCCGGAGGCCGCCCCGGCGATGAAGCCCAGCGGGGCGCTGGCAGGCTTGCCTTGCCCCCGCGGCTTGCCGCGCCGCTTCCAGAACCAGTGCAGCGCGAAGGCGAGGCTGATCGTGCCGATCATCAGCGCCACAAGCCGCGGATCGACGCTCGCAAAGGCAAGCCAGCCGAGCCCCAGCCCCAGCACAAGACCCGGCAGGAGCACGCGCAGATCCGGCTTCGACCAGGAGGAGGGGCCGAAGGTGCGCAGGGTGAACATGTCCATCATCGAGATGAGCGGCGCCACGATGATCGCCGCGCTGACGGGCTCCATGATGAGCGAGAGCATCGGTACGCCCAGCGAGGCCGCGCCACCCCCGAACGCGCCCTTCGAGGCCGCAATGACAAACACCGTGACGCCGCCGATCAGCCAGAAGGCCGGGCTCGCGGCCTGTTGGCTCAGGGCAGCGGAGAAATGTTCGAAGAAAGGCAAGGCCGGTCTCGGTCGGGGAGGGCCGGAGGGAACCGGCGACGAATCTAAGACTAGTGGAGGCTGGCCGACCTCGCAATCAGGCAGCGGCCGCACGCGGCAGCCTTTTGCGCAATGCCGCTTTCACCTTGCCTTCCGCGCCGGTGCCGGAGCGGAAAGCGACCCTGGCGCCGGAGTTTCGATGGCCCGCTGCGCTTGTCCCGTCGATCGCTCCGGTTCGATCCATGGCGCTTGCCATCCTGGTTCCGGCCTGCGGCCAGCATCGCGCCCGTTTGCGCGCTTCTGTGGCCAACCTGCGTGCCGGAACGCAGAACGGGGCGTGTTCGCCCCGTTCCGAAAGCTGATCTTGATATCCCGGATCAGTGGAACAGGGCGTCGATCGCGTCCTGATCGACATGGTCCTCGGCATTGACCGGCGCCGGGCCGGTGAGAAGGGCGGCCGAACCTTCGGTCTCGCGCTCTTCCTCCTGCGTCTGGATTTCCTGCTCGATGAGTTCATGCAGCGCCTGCAGGCCACCCCAGGCATCGATCATCTTGTGGATGCGGCTCTCGACGAAGTTCAGCGTGTCCACCACGCGGCGCACCCGCTGGCCCGAGAGATCCTGGAAGTTACAGGCCATGTAGATGATGGTCACCTTATCGGCGATGTCGTTTGCCAGGCCCTTGCAGGCGTCCAGCGTTGTCTCGCTCTGGATGGCGCCGGCCATGGTCTCGATGGATTCGGCCGCAGCGAGAATGTCGTTCGCGGCCACTTCGGTCTGCGAGACGACCGTCTCGAGTTCCAGCGCGGCAACCTCCACACCACCGATATTGTGGCCGACCTTCAGAGCCGCCAGCTCCTTCTTGGTGCCCGCAATGGCGCTCTCGATCTCGGTCATGTCGACCTTGAGGCTCGCGAAGGACCTCAATTCCTCGCGGTAATTCTCCTTGAGGTTTTCCAGCACGCCGTAAAGCGGCTCGATCATCATGCGCAGAGCGCGGACCTCATCGAGCACGGCGGTGGAAGACGGAGCCGTTTCGATGCGGGCAGCGACCGGCATTTCGGGGATTGCGATCGCAGGTGCCTCGAACGCGACTGGCACGACCTCCAGAGTGGAACGGCCCGTGCCGCCTTCAATGCGGAATTTACGCTGGGGGATGCTCATGGGACTTCGAAACGCCGTTGCTGGATGTGCGAAAACAGGTCGCAACCGTTGCGCGATTCGAGTTAAACAGTGGTTCACGCTAAAGGCCGGCCAGGATAACTGTTCCGTCATCATGAACAAGAAGTTTCAACGCATTTTTTTCACAGGTTGTTAGGGTTAATTTTGAGAGAAAAGGAATAGCCTGAACAAAATTTTTTATTAATCATGAATATTTGCCATCCAGCGACGCTTGATCCCTATTCGTTTCCCTGTCTCATGCCGCCATCGCCGCAGGGCGGGCGGTTCACCAGCCCTTTCGGGGCTGGCCAGGAAGGTGTGTCATGTCTCGCGTCGCTTTCTTTTTTTCCGCCTTTCTGCTTGCCTCGGTCGCCGTCCTGCCGGCACAGGCAGACCCCTATCGCGGCACCTCGCAGATGGGCGGCGGCTTCATCGAATTCCTGATGACGGGGGCTGTGCCCTCGCATCGGCAAGGCGCTCCCGTCATGGCCCGCCAGGCCTTGCCGGATGCGTTGCCGCGTCATGCCGGGCGCGGCCATGCGATCAATCCGCCGGTGCAGCGCTCCCGCCAGCTCGCAGCGCTGCCCGAAGAGGGCCAGTTGATCCAGCGCCGCGATGAGGCGCGCATCCGCGCTGCGGTCGATCCGGAATTCGAGCGGCAGGAAGTGACCTATCACGGCCCACATGTCCCGGGCACGATCGTGATCGATACGCCGAACCGGTTCCTTTATCTTGTGCAGGGCAATGGCCGCGCGCTGCGCTATGGGATCGGCGTGGGTCGTCCGGGCTTCGAATGGGCGGGCGTGAAATCCGTCACCCGCAAGGCGGAATGGCCGGATTGGCGGCCGCCGGCACAGATGCTGAAGCGTCGCCCTGATCTCCCGCCTTTCATGTCGGGTGGTCCCGATAATCCACTCGGCGCGCGGGCGCTTTATCTCGGTTCGTCGCTCTATCGCATTCACGGCACGAACGAGCCGGAGACGATCGGCCGTGCGGTTTCCTCGGGCTGCATTCGCATGAACAACGAGGATGTCATTGATCTCTATGACCGGGTGAAAGTCGGCACGCGGGTCGTGGTCCTCTGAATTCCGTCACACTCCACCGGCCCCCCGGAGTGAGAAGGCCCCGCGGATATGTTGCGGGGCCTTCGTTTTTGGGGGCTTCAGGCCGTGCGGCAAGCAGGCCGCGCGATCAAGCCTCGAAGCTGTCGTCGCCGAATCCACCGTCATCCCAGCTCGCATCCTGGGCATTATCCTCGTAACCCTGCTCTTCCTGCGCGCCGGCACCTTCCTGCGACGTGTTACTGCCGAAGAGGCTGTTCGCTTGCGAGGTCGCAGCCTGCGCCGCACCACCGCCGAGCGCCGAGGAGAGGATCGAGCCGAGCAACATGCCGCCGGCCACGCCGGCTGCAGCGGCACCGGCCGTGCCGAGGAAGCCCATGCCCTGGCGCTGCGGCTGGCCCCACGGGCCGGGTGCCGCGGCCTGCGGTTGCCCGCCCCATGGACCGGCGGCAGCCGGCGGAGGCTCTCGACGCTGGCCATAGGCCGGCATGTTCTCCGGCGCGCGCTGCTGGCTGCCACCGCCGAAAAGACCCGACAGGAAACCGCCGCCGGAAGCCGGCTGCTGCGGACGCGAGCGCAGCTCCTCGATTTCCGCCTGAAGCTGTTCGATCTGCTGCTGCTGGTTCAGCAGCGCCTGTTCCTGCACATAGACCGACTGGGCCAGTGCATAGGTCGCATAGGGCTGTTTCTGAACGAGGTCCCCGATATGGCGCTCCGCTTCCGGGTCGCGCGGCTGGTTTGCAACGTTCTTCAGGCGGTCGAAAATACCGTCAATCACCTGACGCTCTTGCGGGTTCATCCCTTCCTCCATTTCGTCGCCCGGTTGCTCCCAAGAGGGCGACGTGACGCATCAGATAGAGGCGAATTGCGACATTTTCAGTGGCAACCAGACCCGTCCGAAAGGTTTATTTTGCCAGCCCGAGGCGTTTCAGCCGCTTGAGGCCGCGCGGCGTCACCTCTCCCAGCGCCGCCACCTCGTGCCACCGCACGGCCGAGACCTCCTCAAGCTGCGCGACAAGTGGCGAAGCGGGGTCAGCCAGGAACAGGAACTGCAGGTCGTGATGCAGATGCGGCCGCTCGCCCCGGCTCGCCTTGCCCGGCACGGCATGGCTGTCGATGAGGAAGGGCCGGTCCGCCTTTCCGTGCCAGGGGTGAAGGGGGAGGCCGGCGAGCCCGGTTTCCTCCTCCGCCTCCCGCAGCGCGGAGTGCCAGAACATCGCTGCCGGTTCATAATGACCACCCGGCTGGAGCCAGCGCTTCAGGGTCTTGTGGTCGATCAGCAGGGTTTCGGTGCCATCCGCCGAGAGGATGATGGCGCTGGTCGTCAGGTGGCCGGGATAGGTGTCGCGGCAATCGAGCGCGTGCTGCTGGTCGATCTGCCAGGTGAGCACCGGCAGCCATTCATCGGCTTCGGCATCGCGCGAGAGATAGGTTTCGACGGTCGCACGCAGGCGGGAGAGGAATTCGGACATGAAAAGGCTCGCGGATGGCGACGCCCGCGAGCCTAGAGCATGCTGTGAAAAAGTGGAATCGGGTTTTTAACAAAAAAGCATGCGATAACAATAAGAGAAGAGCATGATGTGCTTCGGTCTGAACACATCATGCTCTAAAGCATTTTCGAGCGAAGTGGGGAACAAAGCGTTTTCAGGCGAAGCATGCCCCGCGCGAAGGCGGGGATGGAAACCGGTTCGCGTGCAGAAATGGCGCCGAAAAAATGAGAGCCGGGCGGTGAAGGGAAATTCACCGAACCGGCTCCAGTCGATTCTTCCGGCAGTTGGATCAGACGATCTTCTGGTAAGCCGGAACCGTCAGGAAGTCTTCGAACCTCGGCGCGAGCGAAAGGTTGCGGAAAAGTTCGATGGCCTCGGGGAAGCGGCCCTTTTCGAAGGCTTCCGCACCCACTTCGCCCTTCACCCGCTCCATCTCTTCCTTGAGGCAGGTTTCGAACAGCCCGGGCGAGGCCTTCGTGCCATCCACAAAATCGAGGCCGTATTTCACCTGCTGCCAGATCTGCGCGCGGGAGATCTCGGCAGTCGCCGCGTCTTCCATCATGTTGTAGATCGGCACGGCGCCGCGGCCGCGCAGCCAGGCCTCGATATACTGCACGCCCACGCGGATATTCTCGCGGAAACCCTCGATGGAACGCGTTCCGGCATGAACTTCCAGCAATTCCTTCTCGGCAATGTTTACGTCATTGCGCGCGACCCCCAACTGGTTGGGCTGCGGCATCAGGCGGTTGAACACCTCCATCGCCACCGGAACGAGATCGGGATGCGCAACCCAGGTGCCGTCATGGCCGTCGCCGGCCTCGCGCTCCTTGTCGGCGCGCACCTTGGCGAAGGCGGCTTCGTTGGCCGCCGGGTTGTTTTTCACCGGGATCTGCGCCGCCATGCCGCCCATCGCGAAGGCGCCGCGCTTGTGGCAGGTCTTGATCAGCAGCAGCGAATAGGCGCGCAGGAAGGCCTTGCCCATCACCACCTGGCTGCGATCCGGCAGCGCGTAATCCTTCTGCGCGGCGAGCTTCTTGATGAAGGAGAAGATGTAATCCCAGCGGCCGCAATTGAGCCCGACGATATGATCCTTCAGTTCGAACAGGATTTCGTCCATCTCGAAAGCCGCGGGCAGGGTCTCGATCAGAACGGTCGCCTTGATGGTGCCGACCGGCAGGCCGAGCGCCTTCTGGGCCATCACGAACACATCGTTCCACAGCCGCGCCTCGAGATGGCTTTCGAGCTTCGGCAGGTAGAAATAGGGCCCCGAACCCTTGGCGATCTGCTTCTTCGCGTTGTGGAAGAAATAGAGGCCGAAATCGAAGAGCGAGCCGGAGCAGGGCCCGCCATCAATCTCGAGATGGCTCTCGTCGAGGTGCCAGCCGCGTGGCCGCACGATCAGCACGGCCGGGTTCGGGCCAAGCTTGTAGGCCTTGCCGGACACGGGATCGGTGAAGTCGATCCTGCCGTCCCAGCGATCCTTGAGGTTGATCTGGCCCTCGATGTTGTTCGACCAGGTCGGGGAATTCGCATCCTCGAAATCGGTCATGAAGACCTTCGCGCCGCAATTCAGCGCGTTGATCACCATCTTGCGGTCGACCGGGCCGGTGATTTCCACGCGGCGATCAAGCAGATCATGCGGGATCGGTGCCACGCGCCAAGCGCCGGAGCGGATGGCGGCGGTCTCCGGCAGGAAGCGTGGCAGATCGCCGGCATCGAAACGCTTCTGGCGCTCGACGCGCGCGGCCAGCAATTCCTTGCGGCGGCCGTTGAAGGCGCGCTGCAGGCCGGCGACGAAATCGAGGGCGTCCCTGGTTAGAATTTCCTCGTAGCGGGCAGCCATCGCGCCGCGAATTGTCATGGTCGCCACGAGAAAACCCCTTCATGACCCGGAACCGGAATGATGGCGACAAATCTTCCGTGGAAACGGTTTTTTCGCAAGACGACGTATTGTGACGAGACTGCTTCCGTTTCAGAAATAATGACGAAGCGTCGAGAAGCGCCGTCTTCAACGAAAAAAAGGGCAGCCCGGAGGCTGCCCTTGAACGATCGGCGTCTGGTCGCTCGCGGCTTACGGCGTCGGAGAGGTCTTGGTGGTCAGCGTGGTGCCGATGTTTGTGAAGGCCGTCTGCAGGCTGCCCGAGAAGCTCGAGAGCGCGGCAATGACGGCGGCGGCCATCAGGGCGGCGATCAGCGAATACTCGATCGCGGTGGCGCCGGCCTCGTCCTTCACGAAACGGTTGAAAATCGACATGGTGTGCTCCTTTTGCTCTGCTCCAAAGGTCTTCGGCGCCCCGCCCTCGTGGGAAACGGCTCATGCCGGAAACAAGGCCAAGCTAGTCCCATGTCGTTGCCCGACAGTTAATGCGATCAAAAACCGGACAAGAATTCGGGGGTTGCGAACAGCGTGGTTAAAATACTGAAAAACCAATCACCCCGTTTCTTGGCAGCATAATTTAAAACATTATTTGTATTTTTTTGACCTGAGGCAAGCAATACTAGTTTTAAGCGATGATGAATCCCGAAATGTTCCGCTAAGAGACTCTTAACGCGCGTATCTTGATTTATGAAGTCTTTTGTGTTTTCGCAATGGCGGCTGGTTTGTGGCTCTTCCTGCGGTCTGATCGGCGGACGAACCGCCTGATCCCCGGCCGGCAATGCTTCCGTGCCATGCTGAAAAAACCGGGCGCTTTACCGAAAATTCACCTTGATTTGCCATTGCTCGAGCATGGCGATCCCCAGTGTAGGCCTGCCTGTTGCAAGAGGTGTGCGATGTCCCGGCTCCGTGTTCCTGCCCTTGGCGCGATGCTGGCGGCGATCGCCCTGGTCGCACCGGCCTCTGCCAATGAGGCCGGCCCCGAACAGATCGGCGTTTTCCTCGATCAGGCGAAGCTTCTGAAGCTGCCGAACGGCACGGAAACGATCATTGTCGGCAATCCCGCCATCGCCGATGTCACGGTTCAGCGCAATGGCGTGCTCATCATCACCGGGCGCATGCCCGGTCGCACGAACTTCATCGCGCTCGATATGAACGGCACGATCATCTCGGAATCCTTCGTGTCGGTTTCCGCGCCGCCGGGCAACGGCCTGCTCGTGATGCGCGGCCTGGATTTCGCGCATTATCATTGCGCGCCGAATTGCCAGCCGACCGTCGCGCTCGGTGATGAGGAAAAGCATTTTGGTCGCGCTGCCGACCAGAGCCTTCGCCGGGATGCTCTCGCGAACCAGAGCAGCGCGGCGGGCGCCAAGCGCTGAGTTTCTTCCCTCGCACCGGATGAACCCCGGCGCCTGATGAAAAGATGGCGCGTTTCGCGCGCGTCAGACCCGTGCTCGCACAACGGGAAAAAGGGTGAACGATCGGTAAACTGTTCGCGCGGCCTTTTCGCGGCTGCCCGAAACTGAAAGGCAAGGTGTTCCTGATATGCCTGTTCTTCAGGGCGGGAGAAGCTGGAGACGTGCTTCTCGCGATACCCTGGAATGACGGGAGCGCAGGCATGGCGGAAATGTCCGAAACCAGTCGCAGCAGGAAAGACCGGCGGGTTTTCCGGCGGTTCGCGCGCAATCGCTCCGGCGCCTCGGCCGTCGAATTCGCGATGATCGCACCTTTGTTCTTCGGGTTCCTGCTGGCCATGCTCGAAACGGGCACGCTGTTTTTGCGGAAAACGGCCATCGAGGCGGGTGTCGAGGAGGCCAAGCGCCTGACGATGACGGGCCAGGTGGCCGGCGCCGGCAATGGCGCGGCGCAGCTGGCGGCCTTCCAGGCGGGGTTCTGCGGCCAGGTTGGCTGGATCATCCCTTGCGAACAGGTGAAGTTCGATGTCCGCGCCTTCTCCACCTTCGGCGTTGCGGCCATGCCGAACCCGGTCAAAAACGGGGCCTTTGACCCCGGTGGCCTGCAATTCAACCCCGGAAAGCCCTGCCAGATCGTGGTGATCCGCGCCTATTACGAGGCGCAGGGGCTGACGGCCATGATCCGCAACGATGTGGCGAGCCTCAACAATGGCAGGGTTCTGCTCGGGGGCTCGGCTGCCTTCAAGAACGAGCCCTTTGGAGCTTGCTGAGGTGCACATGATGAAGAAACGGTCCTCTTCCCGCCCTTTCATCCGCTTCGCCCGTCCTGCGGGGCGCCTGCTGCGCCGCTTTGGCAAGAGCCGCTCCGGCGTCGCGGCCACCGAGTTCGCGCTGATGGTTCCGGCCATGGTGATGGTCTGGGTCGGCATGGTGGTCGCCACCGATGCACTCACGGCCGACAAGAAGGTGACCCTGCTCACCCGCACCCTCGCCGACATGACGACGCAGATGCAGGCCGTGAGCCAGACGGACATGGATTCGATCTTCCAGGCCACGGAGGCGGTGCTGTGGCCGCAGCCGGCCCAGCGGCTCGGCATGCGCGTCACTTCCTTCGATATCGATGGTTCGGGCAAGGTGTTCGTCGATTGGTCGGTGGTTCCCACCAACTCGGCCCTGCGGGGTGATTTCACCGCGCTTGCGCGCTGCTCGACCTCGAATGCCGTGCCGGCCGGCCTCAGGACGGCGCGCACCTCGATCGTCTATGCCGAGGTGGACATGCGCTATCAGGCATCGGTCGCGACGCAGGTCGTGGATGAGTTGTTCAAGGGCGCGTCCTCTGGCGGTGAGATGCCGCTCAGCGATCGGCTCTTCATGCGCTCGCGCCAGGTCAACAAGGTGCAGTTCAACCCCGCTCCCGCCGGAACCTGCCCCGGCTACGTGAACTGACAAGGGAAACGCGCCCGGCTTGGCCGGGGAGGGCTGGGGGGGGGTGGTAGCAGTGAGTGGACTTGAACCACCGACCTCAGCATTATGAGTGCCGCGCTCTAACCAGCTGAGCTACACTGCCATCCGATCGGAGCCTTAGAAGCGCCTGCCTTGCGATGTCAAGTCCGGCAAAGCCTTCAGGCCCCAAATCCGCATCATGCCGCCAGCGGCGCGCGGTCCGCCCGCCGGTCCTTCAACCGGATGAGCGTGAAATAGTGGATCGGCCCATGCGGGTCGACATCATGAACCTCGAATCCGCGGCTCGCCGCCCAGTCGCGCAGGCGCTGGAGCGGAAAATTCGCCCGCCAGCCGAGTTTCTTGGCAATCGGGGCCACCACGGTCTCGAAGGCCGCCATCGGGCCCTTCTCCGCGCCGATGTGATTGACCAGAACAATCTCGCCCCCCGGCCGCAGCACGCGCATGAATTCATCGAGCGCGGCTTCCGCATCGGGCACCAGCGTGATCATGAACATGCCGGCCACGGCATCGAAGGTGCCATCGCGGAAACCGAGGCGGCAGGCATCCATCACCGCAAGCCCGGTGACGTTCTTCAGGCCCTGCGCAGCGATCTTTTCCTCGGCCTTGTGCAGCATGGGTTTCGAGAGGTCGATACCGGTCACCTGCGCCTCGGGCGGATAATAGCCAAGCGCGAGGCCGGAACCCACGCCGACTTCCAGCACGCGCGGGCCATTTTCCATCGCGGCGTTCACGGCCTTGAGCTGCGAAGGCCTCAGCATCTTGTGATAGACACGATCGTAGAACGGCGCCCATTTTTCGTAGGCTTTGGTGATGGTCGAGAGCGACACATCCTTCACGGCGTTGGAATCACGCATGCGGGCCTCCTGCAAAGCGATTTAGGAAAGGGCAGAAACGGCTTCTTCGGTAGGCACAACGGAACTGCGCCTTTCCAGTTGCCGCATGATGGTGCCGCCGCCGAGCACGCGCGCGCCGGCGCCATCGCCATCATAGAAAACGCAAGCCTGCCCCGGCGCGACGCCCTCCTCGCCCTCGAAAATCTCGACGACGATGCCGCGCTCGTCCTGCCGAAGCATGGCCGGCTTCGGAGCGCGCGTGGAACGCACGCGGGCCTGAACCGCGAGGCCATCCGGCGGGATCGGCGCATCGCCGAGCCAGTTCACATCGCGCAGCGGGAACTCATGCAGGGCGAGTGCCTCACGCGGGCCGACGATCACTTCCGAACGATCGGCATCGACACGGATGACATAGAGCGGCTCGCGCGCGGCGATGCCAAGGCCGCGCCTCTGGCCGATGGTGTAGCGGAACGTGCCCGCATGCCGGCCCAGCACACGGCCATCGAGATGGCGGATCGTGCCGGGCCGGTCGGCCTCCGGCTTCAGCTTGCGCACGAGTTCCGCGTAGTTTCCGGAAGGCACGAAGCAGATATCCTGGCTATCGGCCTTGTCCGCATTGGAAAGGCCGATTTCGCGGGCAATGGCGCGCGTCTCGGCCTTGGTCATGCCAGCAAGGGGAAAGCGGAGCCTCGCGAGCTGCGGTTTGGTGGTCGCGAACAGGAAGTAGCTCTGGTCACGGTCGAGATCGATCGGCCGGAACAGCCCGCGCCCGCCGCCCGCCAGCGCGCGGCTCTCCACATAATGCCCCGTCGCGAGGCAATCGGCATCGAGTTCCTCGGCAAAGGCCAGAAGATCGCGGAACTTCACGGTGCGATTGCACTCGACGCAAGGGATGGGCGTTTCGCCGCGTGCATAGCTGTCGGCAAAACTCTCGATCACGTCCTCGCGGAAGCGGCTTTCGTAATCGAGCACGTAATGCGGGATGCCGAGCTGCCGGGCGACATTGCGCGCATCCTGGATGTCACGCCCCGCGCAGCAGGAGCCGGGGCGATGGGTCGCAGCGCCATGATCATAGAGCTGAAGGGTGATGCCGATCACCTCATGGCCGGCGCGTGCCAACAGGGCCGCAACGACCGACGAATCAATGCCGCCGGACATCGCGACGACCACGCGTGTCTTCTCGGCAGGCTTGGCAATGTCCAGTCCGTTCAGCGTCATTGGCATCTCGCCGGAATTCAAGGGTCCGGGAACGACGCGATGCATAAGCCTTTTGGGTCGAATGTTCCAGTGTCGCGGGCGAAAACCGGCAGAATTTGCCCGGTTGCGGTGATGCAGGAAGCGGCCTCTCCGGCCCCGGCGAAAAAGATACAGCAATAACAATGGCCTGAAACGCTGTCTTTGGTGGCCTTGGCCTTGCATGGAGGGATTCAGAGTTCACTCCCTGAGTTGCAGGATGCCATGATCGAGATCGCTTCGCCTTCCTCGTTCCCGTCCGTCGCCGAACCTGTTCCTCCGGGGCAGCGGGATACCAAGACGGGTTCGGGCTCGGTTCCGACCGTGCCCTTCGGGTCACTCGTGTCCCAGGCCGCCGAGAACCCCCGGAATCCCATCCAGATGCAGGATGAAGCGCCTGCGCCGCGCACCCCAACGGCCGAGGAGGAGGCACGCGCGACGGCGCGGCGCGAGGCTCTTGAGGGGGGCCAGCAAGCGCGCGAGAAGCCCGCTCGTTCGGCCGAGGGCGCAGCCAAGAAAGGCCGCGCGGAAAAGCCTGCCCAGCCGTCTGATGCCGAAGAGAAGGCGGAAAAGGCTGCCCAGCCTGCTGATGCCGAAGAGAAGGCGGAAACGGCTTCCCAGCCTGCCGATGCCGAGAAGGAGGCGGAAACGGCTCCGGTCGCGGCGGAAGCGACGGCCGATCCCGCTCTCGCCCCGCCGGCGATCGAAAAGGCCAGGGAGCCGGCCCTTGCCGTTCCGGTTCCCGCTGTGCTTGCTGCGAATGGTGAAGCCGAAGGCGAGAATTCGGCCATCGCGGCGGGCGTGGCGCGCTCTGCCGTCATGGTGGCAGAGACCCCGGCTGCCGCCATTCTGACGACAATTGCGATGGGCGAGATTCCGGCTGGTGACGGCAAAGTCCCCGCGGGCGTCAAGGGCTCGGCCGATCTCATCGCGCTGATGCAGGCCCAGACCGGTGAAACGGCCGCCAACGCCGCGATGCACGCCGATCAGGCCGCAACGCCCGCGGAGGTTTCGAAGGTCAATTTCGCCGATTGGATCAACGAATTCGCTCTTGCGCAGGGTGCCATGCATCGCTCCGGCGATCTGGTCGGCAGCCTCGACCGGGCTCTGGCCGCAATCCCGACCGCGCATGCGGGACAGGACGCGCTTCGGCCGACACCGTTGCAGATGCTGCCGATCGAGATCGGCATGCAGGCCGTGCGCGGAGTCAAGACCTTCCAGATCCGCCTCGACCCGGCCGAACTCGGCCGCGTGGACGTGAAACTCGAGTTCAAGGAAGACGGCGAGGTGAAGGCCAGCCTCGTTGTCGACCGTGTCGAGACTCTGGCCATGCTGAAGCGTGACGCGCCGACCCTCCAGCAGGCCTTCGAACAGGCGGGCCTGCGCCAATCGCCGGATGGCCTGAGTTTCCAGCTCCGCGGCGAGCAGCAGGGTCGCGACGGCCAGCGCGAGAATGGTGCCGAGGGCAAGCCCGACCGGGCCGGAGACAGTGAAGAGGCAGGCGCGCAGCGCCCGGCCGAGTTTGTGATGCGTCGCGTGATGATCCCCAATTCCAGCCTTGACCTCGTCGTCTGAACGAGGAGGAGAAACACATGACTTCGATCACCAATCTGCCGAGCCTTGCGTCGTCGAACACGGCGAGCCAAACCAGCACGGCTTCCAATTCGCTCACCAATTCCCGGAGCGGGATCGCGAACAATTTCGACCAGTTCCTGCAGCTGCTCACCACGCAGCTCAAGAACCAGTCTCCGCTCGATCCGCTGGATACGAACCAGTTCACCCAGCAGCTGGTGCAGTTCGCGGGTGTCGAGCAGCAGCTGCGCACCAACGAGACGCTGTCCACGCTCGTCTCGGCCAACAGGGTCGGCAACGCCACCTCGGCGCTCGGCTTCGTCGGGGCGAACGTCACGGTTGATCGAAACGGCAGCCCCATGCAGGATGGCAAGGTGAAGTGGCTGATGAATGCGCCCCGTGCCGGCACCGCCTCGATCACCATCAAGGACAAGGACGGCAAGACCGTCCATGTCGGCTCGAAGACGCTGACGGCGGGCGAGCAGGAATTTGTCTGGGACGGCAAGTTGCCCAATGGCAGCCAGGCTGCTGCGGGCGAATACAAGATTTCCGTTTCGGCGCTGGATACCGTCAACAAGGTGATGGACGTGAAGCCGTTCATGCTGGCCCGCGTGGACAGCGTCGATGTCTCCGGCAACATCCCGCGGATCAAGGTCGGCAGCCTCGATCTGGCCCTGACGGATGTCAAAACCATCCTTCGCAACTGATCGCCCCCATTTAGCCGTTTTTTAACAGGCGGCTCTGTATCTTGGCGGGAGTAATTGTAGCGTTTTGTGAGCGTACCCGATGAGTGAGCCGCTTCGCCCGCGAGTGAAGTATGTGATCGGCCCCGATGGCAGCCCCCTGACCATCGCCGATCTTCCGCCCCCCGAGACCCGTCGCTGGGTCATCCGTCGCAAGGCCGAAGTCGTCGCGGCGGTGCGCGGCGGCCTGCTCTCGCTCGACGAAGCGTGCAGCCGCTACACGTTGACAGTGGAGGAATTCCTCTCCTGGCAGCATTCCATCGACAGCCACGGGCTCGCTGGCCTGCGCACCACGCGCATCCAGCATTATCGCCAGTAATCGTTTTTTTCGCCGGTTTCCTCAAGCCCGCCTCGCCGGCGGGCTTTTTCGCATTTTGTGGGCGTCTCTCAACCGCCCCGCGCCGCCACCATCTGCCGCGCGACGCGGATCGCCTCGCTGAGGCTCGACGGGTCCGCGATGCCCTTGCCGGCAATGTCGAAGGCGGTGCCGTGATCGACGCTGGTCCGGATGATCGGCAGGCCGATTGTCACGTTCACGCCCTTTTCGATGCCGTTGAGCTTCACCGCGATCAGTCCCTGGTCGTGATATTGCGAGACCACGATGTCATAGGCGCCGCGCCGCGCCTGCATGAAGATCGTATCGGGCGGGAAGGGGCCATGCACGTCGAGGCCTGCGCTGCGCGCCTCCGCGATGGCTGGCGCGATGATCTCGATCTCCTCGCGTCCGAAGAGCCCGCCTTCGCCCGCATGCGGGTTCAGCCCGGCCACGGCGATGCGCGGCTTGGCGATGCCCAAGGCACGGCAGGCCTGATCCGCGAGACGGATGGTGCGCAACTCCGCTTCTTGAGTCACGCGGCGGAGAGCTTCCGCGAGCGAGACATGGATGGACACGAGAATGACGCGCAGTTTCTCGTCCGCGAGCATCATCGCGAAATCGCGCGTGCCGGTTTCATGCGCGAGGATTTCCGTGTGGCCGGGAAACGGCACCCCGGCTGCGTGAAGGGCTTCCTTGTGAACCGGAGCCGTGACGATTCCGCTCACCTGTTCGGACTTCGCCAGCCGGATGGCCGCGAGAATCGCTGCATAGGCAAGCTTCCCGGCGCGCGCATCGACCTCGCCATAGGGCAAATCGGCCGGGAGCGATCCCACCGGCAGCACGGCCATGCATCCGGCCGGGGCCGGTATCGGGCCTTCGACGCGCTCCACCGGGATTTCGGCGCCGATCATTCGAATTGCGCGCTCCATCTGCGCCAAATCGCCAACCACGACCAGATCCCGTGGCTTTTCGGCCGCGAAATGCCGCGCGATGATCTCGGGTCCGATGCCGGCGGCATCGCCCATGGTGACGGCGAGGGGAAGAATGCTGGTCATGGAGCCTCTCTCCGGGAGCGGTAATACCCGGAATTTGAAACGACTGTTCAAAAAAAGAACGGCGGTTAACCGCGCGGTAACCAACCACCGGGCAAATCTTGCCTAGCGCGGGAAGAACTCCCGGTGCAACGGGTCCTGCGGTCGGGCAGGATGTGCTCAGGCGAAGGTGAGAACCGTGAAGTCGATCCTCGATATCGTGAACAAGCTGGGACCGCAGCGTCTCGTGGCGATGGGCGCTGTGACGCTCGCGCTGGTCGGCTTCTTCGCCTTTCTCCTCATCCGCATGTCGCAGCCCCCGATGGGCGTGCTCTTCTCCGAGCTGTCGATGCAGGACGCGAATACCATCACGCGGGAACTCGATTCGAAGGGTGTCAGATACGAACTGCGCGGCGACGGGCAGACGGTGATGGTGCCGCGCGATTCGATCAGCCGCCTGCGCATGGAATTCGCCTCCAAGGGCGTGCCGATGGGTGGCACGGTCGGCTACGAGATCTTCGACAAGGGCGACAGCTTCTCCTCCACCACCTTCGTGCAGGGCATCAACCAGCTCCGCGCGCTGGAAGGTGAACTGGCGCGCACGATCCGCACCATCGACCGGGTGCAGAATGCCCGCGTGCACCTCGCCATCCCCGAGAGGAAGCTGTTCCAGCGGGATGCACAGGAGCCGCGCGCCTCGATCGTGCTGAAATTGCGCGGTGAGCTCGATGCCGGCCAGATTCGCGCCATCCGCCACCTCGCGGCTACGGCCGTGCATGGGCTGAAGCCGGAGAAGGTGTCGATCGTGGATGAATCAGGCCGCCTGCTCGCCGATGGCGCGGGCACCGATACCGATATGGCCGCGATCGCCGCCGACAAGCAATCGAGCTACGAGCGCCGCCTGAAGGGTCAGGTCGAGGAGATCGTGGCGAGCGTGGTCGGCCGTGGCCGGGCCCGCGTGCAGGTTGCCGCCGAGATGGATTTCAACCGCATCCAGCAGGTGACGGACAATTTCGATCCCGAGAGCCGCGTCGTTCGCTCCACGCAGACCCGCACCGAGAACCAGCAGAGCTCCGAGCAGCGCGACGGCCAGGTGTCCGTGGCGAACGAACTGCCGCAGGCGCAGCAACAGCAACAGCAGCAGCAGGGCAACCCGCAGCAGCGTGAACAGACCGCCCGCTCCGAGGAAATCATCAATTACGAGATCTCGAAGACCACCCGTACGGAGATCATCGAGGGTGGCCGCGTGAAGCGCCTCTCGGTGGCGGTGCTCGTGGATGGCGTCTACACCCCCGGCCCGGGCGGCGCGGAAGCGGCCTACCAGCCCCGCTCCTCTGAAGAGCTGGAGCGCATCGCGGCCCTTGTCCGCTCGGCGATCGGTTTCGACCGCAACCGCGGCGACCAGATCGAGGTGATCAACCTGCGCTTCGCCGAGGGCTTCCCGATGATGGATGGCAAGCAGCCGACCCTGCTGGAGCAGCTCATCGCGCTCTCGAAGGAGGACGTGCTGCGCCTCGTCGAGCTTGCGATCTTCTGCGTGCTCACCCTGCTCATCACGCTCCTGGTCATCCGGCCGCTGCTCCGCCAGATGGGCATCGGGGTCAATCCGCGCCTCGGCGGGGCGGGTGGCGAGATGATTGCGAACGGCGCGGCGGCGCAAGGCGGCCAGACGCTGGCCCTGCCGGCGCCGGGCCAGGAGGCCGCGGCCAACAGCATCACCGGCGCCCTCGCGGCCGCCAATTCCAACCAGCAGCAGCCCAACATGACCCAGCTGACGAAGAACCTGCAGCCAGGCGTGATCGACCAGCTGGGGCAGATCGTCCAAGAAAATCCCGGTGAGACCGTTGCCATCGTCCGGCAATGGATCTCCCAGCCGCGCTGATCCCAGAACGAGAGAAGACGGACAGGACCTGACCCATGGCCAAGCCCTCCACAGAAGTCGCAACGGCAACCGCACCGAAGGGGGAGCTCACGCGCTTCCTCTCCGGGCCGGAAAAGGCCGCGATCATCCTCCTCGTGCTGGGCGACAAATATGGCGGCCCCATCTGGAGCGCGCTCGACGAGGACGAAATCAGGCAGGTTTCCCGCGCCATGTCCCGCCTCGGCTCGGTGACGGCGGAAGCGGTCGAGCAGCTCGTGCACGAATTCGTGTCGATGATGGCCACCGCCGGCGCGGTGACCGGCGACTATGACCGCACCGAAGCCCTGCTCATGAAAATCCTTCCGCAGGAGAAGGTCTCGGCCCTGATGGACGAGATCCGCGGCCCGGCCGGTCGCAACATGTGGCAGAAGCTCGGGAACGTCCAGGACCAGGTGCTCGCCAACTACCTCAAGGGCGAATATCCGCAGACCGTCGCCGTGATCCTCTCCCGCCTGCGCCCGGAGCATGCCGCGCGCGTTCTCGCGCTGCTCCCGCATGAATTCGCGCTCGAAGTCGTCTCGCGCATGCTCAACATGGAGCCGGTGCAGAAGGAAGTGCTTGATCATATCGAGGACACGCTGCGCACGGAATTCATCTCGAACCTCTCGATCACCCAGCGCCGCGACAGCCACGAGATGATCGCCGAGATTTTCAACTCCTTCGACCGGCAGACGGAAAGCTGGTTCCTCGCCGCGCTCGACGAGCGCAACCGCGAGGCGGCGCAGAAGATCCGCTCGCTGATGTTCACCTTCGAGGATCTCGCGAAGCTCGATCCGGGCTCGTGCCAGACCCTCATCCGCTTCTCGGATCGCGATGTGCTCGCGACCGCGCTCAAGGGTGCGGCGCCGTCGATGAAGAAGTTCTTCTTCCAGCAGATGTCGAGCCGCGCCGTGAAGAATCTCGAGGAGGCCATGACCTCGCGCGGTCCGGTGCGCCTGAAGGAAGTGGACGAGGCGCAGACGCGCATCGTGTCGCTTGCGAAGGAACTCGCCGCCAAGGGCGAGATCACGATCGCCAAGAACCGCGCCGAAGACGAACTGATCTACTGAGCAGGCAAAAGCGATGGCCGAAACACGCAACGCCTTCAACTTCCAGCGAGACTTCAGCCAGGCAACGGCAAGCTCGATATATCTCGAGAAGGGCACCCACTTGCCGGTTCCCTATGCCCAGCATGCGCGGCTGATGGAGAAGGCCCATCAGGAAGCCTATGCGCGCGGCCTCGAAGATGGCCGCCGGCAGCAGCGCGACGACGAGGCGAATCGCATCGCCGACGCCCTGGCGCAGATCGCGAACCAACTGCGTTCGGCGGATGAGCAACTGCGCGCCACGGAGGCCGATGCACGCCGGGAAGCGCTGCATTTCGCCCAGGTCTTCGC
Organism: Methylobacterium sp.; assembly: GCA_020252645.1. GTDB lineage: Bacteria > Pseudomonadota > Alphaproteobacteria > Rhizobiales > Beijerinckiaceae > Rhabdaerophilum. Next base: position 687,017 of record JADCCN010000002.1, read on the forward strand.
GCGCAAGCTGGCCGGAAAACTGGTCGAGCAGATGCCGGTCGCACCCATCGAGGCGACCGCGCGGGCGATCCTCAACGATTTGCGCGGTGCCCCGCATGTGGCGGTGCGCGTGGACCCTTCGCTGGTGGATGACGTCAAGTCCCGCCTCGCATTCCTGCTCCGGGAAAACGGCATCAATCTCAAGCTCTTCGTCTTTCCTGATCCTGCTGTTCGTACCGGTGATTGCCGAATCGAATGGGCGGAAGGCGGGATCGTGCGCGAGCGCCAAAAACTGGAATATCTCATCGAGCAATCGCTCGACATCGTGCTGAAGCGCGGTGCGCTCTGACCATCCGAGATCACGAACAGGAGTTCGCCCCATGTCTACCGAGACTATGCTTCCGCTGAGCGATCTGGAATCGACCGCCGAACTCGTGGCGGCCGCTTATGGCACGGATGGCGAGCAACCCCCGAGTGCAAAGACCGCGGCTGATCTCGAGCATGTCTTCGATGTGCCGGTCCAGGTCTCGGCCGTGCTGGGACGCGCGAAAATGGGCGTGGGCGACCTCCTGCGCGTGAGCCCCGGCCACATCCTCGAACTCGACCGGCGGGTGGGCGAGGCGATCGACATCTTCGTGAATGATCGCCTGGTGGCGCGCGGTGAAGTCGTGCTCGTGGACGACAAGCTCGGCGTGACCATGACCGAAATCATCAAGAGCGACCGCTGAGGCGACCCCGACGCGCGTCACCCTGCCGCTCGTCACCCTGACGCGCGTCACCCCGCCGCAGCAGACCAAATACAGGCTGCGCCCCGGCGCAGCAGGACCAAATACAGGCTGCGCCCCGGCGCAGCAGGACCAGATACAGGCTGCGCCCCGGCGCAGCAGACCAAAAAAAAGGGAGAACGGCCATGCGGCTCCTCATCGTGGGAACCTTGCGCGGGGAACTCATCACCGCGGCCAAGATCGCGCGGGAACGCGGCGCCTCCGTGGCGCAGGTGGATGGCGTGGAAGCGGCCCTTTCGCATCTCCGGCAGGGCAAGGGCGCCGATCTTCTGATGGTCGATGTGCAAATCGACATCCGCGCCCTGTGCGAGGGGCTGGCGGCCGAGCACATGACAGCGCCAATCGTGGCCTGCGGCGTTTCGAACGACAAGCGCGCCGCCGTGATGGCGATCGACGCAGGCGCCAAGGAATACATTCCCCTTCCGCCCGATCCCGAACTCATCGCGGCCGTGCTGGAAGCGGTCAGCCGCACCGAGACCTCCATCATCTTCCGCGACGAGAGCATGGCGCGTGTCGTCCAGCTCGCGAAGCAGATCGCGGGGTCGGATGCCTCCGTGCTCATCACCGGTGAGTCGGGTGTCGGCAAGGAAGTGATGGCGCGCTTCCTCCACGAGAAATCGAAGCGGGCCTCGAAGCCTTTTGTCTCGGTTAATTGCGCGGCCATCCCCGATAACCTGCTCGAAAGCGAGCTGTTCGGCCATGAAAAGGGTGCCTTCACGGGGGCCATCGCCCGGCGCATCGGCAAGTTCGAGGAGGCCGATGGCGGCACGCTGCTGCTCGATGAAATTTCCGAAATGGAAGTGCGCCTGCAGGCGAAACTGCTCCGCGCCATCCAGGAGCGGGTCATCGACCGCGTGGGCGGCCAGCGCCCGGTGCCGGTCGATATCCGCATCATCGCGACCTCGAACCGCAACCTCCTCGAACATGTGAAGGCCGGGCATTTCCGCGAGGACCTTCTCTATCGCCTGAATGTCGTGAACCTGAAGATCCCCGCGCTCCGCGAGCGTCCGGCGGACATCATCGAGCTCGCCGGCCATTTCGCGAAGAAATACGCGCAGATGAACGGGCTGCCCAATCGCGTCATCAGCCATGATGCGAAGCGCCTGCTCCTTACCAATCCCTGGCGTGGCAATGTGCGCGAACTCGAGAACACCATCCATCGCGCGGTGCTGCTCTCGATGGGTTCGGAAATCGCGCCGGATGCGATTCTCACGCCCGAGGGCGAGAGTCTCGCGCAAACGGCATCGGATGCCACAGCCCGCAAGGCCGCCGAGTTGGCCGAGGCCGCGACTCGCGCTCTGGTGGGGCGCACGGTGGCGGATGTCGAGCGCGAGCTGATCCTCGATACCCTCGACCATTGCCTTGGAAACCGCACCCATGCGGCGAAGATCCTCGGCATTTCGATCCGCACCCTGCGCAACAAGCTCAACGAGTATTCGGCCGATGGCCTCGATATTCCCGATCCGGGCACCGCGCGTGTTGTGATGGCGTGAAGCCACCCTTCCGGGGGGCAGCCAGGAGCCGGGCAGGGAACTGTCCGGCTCCTCTCATTTCGGGGCGCCGCACCCGATCGTAACCTCCTGTTAACCATATACCCGGCAAAAATTGCCCGGCACGGGAACGCCCGCGAGAACGCGGCGTGATTCGGGTTGCGCAACCGAGAGGCGAGGCAGGCATGAGCGACGTTCCCGCAGGCGGGCCAGGATCTTCCAATCCCTTCGCCGGGCTAGGCTCCACCATCACGGCCAAGGAATTCGGCGCGGTCATGCGCCGCTCCGACATCATCATGGCGATGGGCGTGCTCACGATCCTCGTCGTGATGATCGTGCCGCTGCCGCCGTTCCTGCTGGATCTGTTCCTTGCCTTTTCGATCATCCTCTCCGTGCTGATCCTGATGACGGCGCTGTTCATCGCGGCGCCGCTGGAATTCTCGGCCTTCCCGACGATCCTGCTCATTGCCACGATGCTCAGACTGGCGCTGAACATCGCCTCGACCCGGCTCATCCTCACGCATGGGCATACGGGAACGGGGGCCGCCGGCCACGTCATCGAAAGCTTCGGCACCTTCGTGATGGGCGGCAATTTCGTCATCGGGTTGATCGTCTTCATCATCCTGGTGATCGTGAACTTTGTCGTCATCACCAAGGGTTCGGGGCGAATCGCGGAAGTCGCGGCGCGCTTCAGCCTTGACGCGATGCCCGGCAAGCAGATGGCGATCGATGCCGATCTCTCCGCCGGGCTCATCGATCAGGATGAGGCAAAGGCCCGCCGGAAGGCGCTGGAGGATGAAAGCTCCTTCTACGGCGCGATGGACGGTGCCTCGAAATTCGTGCGCGGTGATGCCATCGCCGGCATTCTCATCGTGTTCGTGAACATCGTGGGCGGCATCATCATCGGCGTGGCGCAGATGGGCATGGATTTCTCCTCGGCGGCCCGCACCTACACCCTGCTCACGGTCGGCGACGGCCTCGTGACCCAGATCCCGGCGCTGATCGTCTCCACCGCCGCAGGCCTCCTTGTTTCGAAGGCGGGCGTGACCGGTGCAGCCGACAAGGCGCTCACCAAGCAGCTCGCCTCCGTGCCGAAGGCGCTGGGCATGTCGGCCTTCGTGATGGTCATCATCTCGCTGCTGCCGAACATGCCGATGCTGCCCTTCCTCGGCCTTGCAGCCGGCGCGGTCTACATGGCCCTGCGCCTGCAGCGCCAGCAGCAGCTCGATACCCTGAAGGAACAGGCCCAGGCCGTGATGGAGCAGGCCGCTGCCCAGGCGAAGCCCTCCGAGGAGGCTGTGCAGGATGCTCTGCGCCTCGACGAGTTGCGCATCGAGATCGGCTATGCGCTGCTGCCGCTGGTGCAGGGGCAGAACGGCGAGGACAAGATCACCGACCAGATCAAGGCCCTGCGCCGCACGCTTGCGGCCGAGATGGGCTTCCTGCTGCCTTCCGTGCGCCTCGTGGACAACGTGCAGCTCGAATCGAACCAGTATGTCATCAAGCTGAAGGAGATCGAGGCCGGTGGCGGCATCGTCTTCCCGAACCAGTACATGGCGATGGACCCTTCGGGCGGGCAGGTGCAGCTGCCGGGCGCGCATATGCTGGAGCCGACCTTCGGCCTGCCGGCGACCTGGATCGACGAGGCCCTGCGCGACGAGGCGCAATTGCGCGGCTACACCGTGGTGGACCCGGCCACGGTCATCGCGACGCACCTCACCGAGGTCATCAAGAACAACATGAGCGAGCTGCTCTCCTTCGTGGAGGTGCAGAAGCTCCTGAAGGAACTTCCCAAGCCGCATCAGGAACTGCTGAAGGAATTCGTGCCGGGCCAGATTTCCACCACCGGCGTGCAGCGCATCCTGCAATTGCTGCTGGCGGAGCGCGTTTCGATCCGCGATCTCGGCACCATTCTGGAGGCGACCGCGGAAGTGGCTGGTGCGCTGCGCGATCCGCGCATGATCGTCGAGCATATCCGCACCCGCCTCGCGCGGCAGATCTGCTCGCAGCATACGGGCCCCACCGGCCAGCTCGCGCTCATCACGCTCTCGCCGGCCTGGGAAGATGCCTTCAGCTCAACGCTGATCGGGGATGGCGAGATCAAGCATCTCGCCATGCAGCCCTCGCGCCTGCATGATTTCGTGATCACGCTGCGCGACCGCTTCGAGGAGGCCGCGAAGCTTGGCGAGATGCCGGTGCTCGTGACCTCGAACGCCATCCGCCCCTATGTGCGGATGGTTGTCGAGCGGTTCCGCCCGCAGACGGCCGTGATCGCGCAGGGCGAGATCCACCCCAGCGCCCGGCTGCGCACGGTGGGTTCGATCTGATCGGGATCAGGCGGGAGGCGGATTCTCGCCGTTCTCCGCTCCCGCTTTCTTCTTCGCAAGTTGTTCCCGCTCGAAAAGCATCACCACGGGAATGGAAATCGCCAGCGGGATCAGCAGGTAGAAGAGCCGCCAGACGAGCAGGGCCGCAAAGACCGCCGTGGCAGGAATGCCGGGCATCACCTTCAGGAACACTGCTTCCATCACGCCCACGCCGCCCGGAACCTGGAAGAGCAGGCCGGCCGAGAACGAGAGCAGGAATGCGCCGAGCACGATGAAGAAGCCGGGATTTCCCTGCTCAGGCAGCGCGAAATAGATGATGCCCGCCGCCCCCAGAAGCTCCATCGGTGCCGCGATCCACTGACGCCAGACGATGTGAAGGCCGGGATATTCCAGCTTGAAGCCCCGGATGACCAGCGGCTGGAACTTCAGCCAGGACCCGATGGTGTAGAGCACGCAGAAGGCCAGCATGCCGAGCCCGATGATCCGGATGATGCTCTCGGAGAGCGGGGCCAGTGGCCTCACGATATGGGGCTCGAAGGTCAGAACCAGTCCGCCGAGCACGATGGTGCCGAAGGCGAAGGTGAAGGAGCAGAGCGCCACCAGCACCGCGACTTCCGGCGCGCTCAGCCCCTTCGACGTATAGGCGCGGTAGCGCACCATGCCGCCGGAAAACACCGAGCCGCCGATATTATGCGAGATCGCGTAGGTCACGAACGAGCAGGTGGTGATGAAGAGCCAGGAAATGCCCTTCTGCCGGTTGAGATGGATCAGCGCGATCCGGTCATACCAGGCGAGCGCCCAATAGGCGAAAAGCGTGGATAGCGCCGCCAGCAGGTAGCCCTGCGTGGGAATGGCCGCGAGCTTGTGCCCGATCTGGCTTGCGATGATCGAGAGGCTCTCGAAGAAGCCGGCCTGATCCAGCCGCGAGACGAGCGCCGCATCGGCCGAGCTGTTCGCGCCCTCGACGGCCTCCAGCCGCAGCTTCCTGTAAAGCAGATCCAGCGACCAGATGACCGCCGCGAGGCCAATCAATGGCCAGAAGAAATCCTTGACCCGCTTCATCACTGCCCCATTCTGCGCCTCTGGCGCGAACACTGCCGCACCACTGCCCGACCGGATTGGCGAAGGCAAGCTCTGCCCGCAAATTCTCACGCTCCCGCGGGCGGATGACGGGCCGAAACATGACTGGAGAAAGACAAGCTCATGCTGAGCGACGGCTATCACTTCCTGCCGCCGGGGCGGCTCGCGGTCTTCACGATGTTCCTGCGCCACCCGCTCCGAAACGTTCCGCAAGCCGCTTCGTTGCCGGACGGCTTCCGGCTGGAGCGGATTTCCGGGAAGGAAATCATGCGCTATCGCCTGCTCTTCCGGGCCATCGGGCAGGACTGGCTGTGGTTCGGCCGCCTGAAACTCGACGATGCCGCCCTGGAAAGCCTGCTGTCGCATGCGGACCATGAGGCCATGATCCTCGTGGACCGGCAGGGTGATTGCGGCCTTGTCGAAATTGATTTCCGCGAGAACGAGCCGGAACTCGCCTATCTTGGATTATTGCCGCGGCTCATCGGGCGGGGCGTGGGGCGCGCGCTCGCGCAAGGGGCTCTTGCGCGTGCCAACGCGCGCGGAGCCCCCTCGCTCATGGTCCACACATGCAATTTCGATGCGCCGGGCGCGCTGGGTTTCTACCGCTCAATCGGTTTCCTGCCCTTTGCGAACGCGCTGGAATTCTTTCCCGATCCACGGCTCGACGGCACCCTCCCGCGGGATGCCGCCGCCCATGTTCCGCTGATCGAGGAATGATCCTCAGAGGCGCCCTGCGGCAAACCGCATCCGAGCCGCGATGCGATCGGTCTCGATCTGGTCGCGCAAGGCCATCTCGGCACGCTCCGCCGCCTTTTCGCGATCCTCAAGGATCTCGACCTTCTTGAGTTCCTCGAAGGCTTCGCTCAGCGCGGCCTTCGCATCCTCGAACTGTTCCTGAAGGTCGGCCGCCGATTGCAGAAGGTTGTCGCGCCGCGTGCGGGCGGCTTTCGCATAGGTGGGATAGGCGAAATGGGCGGGGTCGGACAAGCCGGCCTTGCGCTCCTCGCCTTCGATTTCCCGATCGAGATCCGTTGCCATGCGCTGGAAGTCCGCAATCATCGATTCGATCTGCGAAACGCGCCGGCGCTTTTCATCGACGTGGAACCGCTTCAGACGGATCAACGTATCGCGCGACTTCATGGTCCTGACTACTCCTTGACCGGCCCCGAGTTACGCCGGGGCCGACCGGGAGAAAGCCTGATGCTATTCCCCCAGTCGATTAACAATCTCCGCGAGACGTATATAGCTTTCACCGAGGGAGGTTGATTCTTCCTTACCTTGCGAAAGAAAACTTTCGAGTTCGGGATTGGCGTCGATCGCGCGGTCCACTTCCGGGGTCGTTCCCTTCCGGTAGGCGCCAAGGCGGATGAGTTCCTCCATGTCTGTATAGGTGGCCATGAGGTTTCGCGCCTTCACGATGGTCGGCAGGTAATTCGGGTCTGCCGCGCGCGGCATGGTGCGGGAAACGCTCTTCAGCACGTTGATGGCCGGGTAGCGCCCGCGCTCGGCGATCCGGCGCTCCATCACGATATGCCCGTCGAGAATGCCGCGCACCGCATCGGCCACCGGCTCGTTGTGGTCATCGCCATCGACCAGCACGGTGAAGATGCCGGTGATGGTGCCCGAACCTTCCTCGCCCGGCCCCGCACGCTCCAGCAGGCGCGGCAATTCGGCGAAAACACTGGGCGTGTAGCCCTTGGTCGTCGGCGGTTCGTTGACATTGAGGCCGATATCCCGCTGCGCCATGGCAAAGCGGGTGATGGAATCCATCATGCAGAGCACGTTCATCCGCTCATCGCGGAAGAACTCGGCGATCGCCATGGTGAGATAGGCCGCCTGCCGGCGCATCAGGGCCGGCTCATCCGAGGTGGCAACCACCACGACCGAGCGCGCGAGGCCTTCCTCGCCGAGATCGTCCTGCAGGAATTCCTGCACCTCGCGGCCGCGCTCGCCCACAAGGCCGACCACCGAGACATCGGCCGAGGAATTGCGCGCGAGCATGGAGAGCAGCACGGATTTGCCCACGCCCGAGCCGGCGAAGATACCCAGGCGTTGGCCGCTGCAGCAGGTCAGGAAGGCGTTGAGCGCACGCACGCCCAAATCAAGCGGCGCGCCAACGCGCTGGCGCTTATGCGCGGGCGGGGGCTCGTTCCGGAAGGTGTAAGGGCGGGGGCCGGGCCGCAGCGGGCCCTTGCCGTCAATCGGGCGGCCGAAGGCATCCATCACGCGGCCGCGCCAGGAATGATCGGGACGGATCGCCGCGCGGCGGCTCACCACATGCGCCGGGCAGCCACGGCGCAGGCCTTCCACATTCGCGAAGGGCATGGCAAGGGCGCGGCCTGAATCAAAGCCAACCACCTCGCAGAGCACCGGCTCGGAGCGGTCGGTCTCGATGGAGACAAGCCCGCCCAGTTCCATATGGCCAAGGGGGCCGACGATTTCGATCGTCAGCCCGCGCACCGCGCCCACGCGGCCATACACCGTGTATTCGGGCATCTCGTCGATCAGGCCTTGAAGGGTCTGTCCGGACATTGTTGCTCCGCTGTGAGCGAGCCTTCGGGCCCGCGATCTCTTGACGCTGAAGGCGTGATTCGCAACCAAGATTCGCATGGTTTCGCCATCCGCGACAATCAGCGGCCGCGAGGGACTGGGGAGGACGCCACGGTCTTCCATGGTCCGATTGCCGCCCGTGATCGCGCCGAGGAGGCGAAATCGTGAATCCTGTGAGTCGCTTGGTGGAATTTTCTCAAAAGGTGAATCAAAAGCAAATGCCGCTGCACAAAGCTTTATAAATTGCCCCTCAGGTTAGATTAATTGGTTCTTTCATCCGGCAAGCTTGCCTTAACGAATTACGATTTGTTAACTCTTCGGGCGTATCTTTGTCGAGAAGTTAAGCGCTCCCGTGTGGCGGACTGTTCCGCTCGCCGGTGGCGAATGCCATCCGTGACGGAAATTGGGGTTTCGAAAAAATGCGCGTGCTCCTCATCGAAGACGACAGCGCGACAGCCAAGAGCATCGAGCTGATGCTCAAGAGCGAGAATTTCAACGTCTACCTCACGGATCTCGGCGAGGAAGGCATCGATCTTGGCAAGCTCTATGACTACGACATCATCCTTCTGGACCTGAACCTCCCGGACATGTCGGGCTACGAGGTTCTGCGCTCGCTCCGCGTCTCGAAGATCAAGACGCCGATCCTGATCCTCTCGGGCATGGCCGGCATCGATGACAAGGTGAAGGGTCTCGGCTTCGGCGCCGATGATTATCTCACCAAGCCGTTCCACAAGGACGAGCTGGTGGCGCGTATCCACGCGATCGTGCGCCGCTCCAAGGGCCATGCGCAATCGGTCATCTCGACGGGCGATCTCATCGTCAACCTCGACCAGAAGACTGTGGAAGTCGGCGGGCACCGCGTGCACCTCACCGGCAAGGAATACCAGATGCTGGAGCTGCTCTCGCTCCGCCGCGGCACGACGCTCACCAAGGAGATGTTCCTCAACCATCTCTATGGTGGCATGGACGAGCCGGAGCTGAAGATCATCGACGTGTTCATCTGCAAGCTGCGCAAGAAGCTCGCGAATGCCTCGGGCGGCCGCAACTATATCGAGACGGTCTGGGGTCGTGGCTATGTGCTGCGCGAGCCGACCGACGCGGACGAGAAAATCCCTGCCTGAACCCGGCTGATCTTCCAGGAATTCGCAACCCGCCTCCTCAGAGGCGGGTTTTTTTCGGGGCGTGACCAGGGGCCTGAACCCAGGCTCCGGGCCCTGGTCAGCAGTCACGAAAAGGCCGGGCTTGCGGCCCGGCTTCCTGAACAGCGAGAGTATTTTCCGATCGGATCGAATTTCGCTGTTGCTGCGGCCGCCCTGGGTCAGGCGCCCGCGACACGCAGCTCCGGCTTCTGAACCGGTGCCGGCACGAGCAGCATGCGCTCCTTCGAATGGCTCACGAAGCGCTCGGTGACACCGAAGGTCGATTCCGCGCCGCCCAGCAGCAGGAAGCCATCCGGCGCAAGCCGGCTTGCGAGCCTGTCGAACACCTTCGAGCGCGTGAGGCGGTCGAAATAGATCAGCACGTTGCGACAGAAGATGGCATCGAAAGTGCCGAGCGAACGCGGATCATCCATCAGGTTGAACTTCTGGAAGTTCACGCGGCGCACGACATCGTCGGAAATCTTCCAGTTGTCGCCCTGCTTCTGAAAATATTGCAGCAGCAGCTTGGTGGGCAGGCCGCGCTGCACCTCGAACTGGTTGAAAAGCCCGGTCTTGGCCTTCGCCAGGATCGATTCCGAAATGTCGGTCGCAACAATCTCCACCTGGCGGCTGCCGATCCTCGCGCGCATCTCGTCGAGCAGCATCACGAGCGAAAACGGTTCCTGCCCCGAGGAGCAGGCAGCGCACCAAATGCGGATGCTCTTCTCCGGCGAGCGGCGCTGGTGCAGCTCCGGCATGATGACATCGCGGAAATGGTCGAAGGGCTGGCGATCGCGGAAGAAGAAGGTCTCGTTGGTTGTCAGAGCGTCGATGATGCGCTGCTGCAATCGGCGGTCTCCGGTCTCGATCCTGCGCAGGAGATCGTCGAGGCTGGCGATATTCTCCTCGCGCAGAACCGGCGCGAGGCGAGCCTCGACGAAATAGGCCTTCTCCGGCGTGAGCACGATGCCGGCCGCGTGCTTGATGAATTCGATCGTCTTCTGGATCGCATGGATGCTCATGCTGCGTTTCCTTCCACCAGAGACTGCGCGAGTTCCCCGAGCTTCTCGGGCGGCAATTGGGCTGCGGCAAGGCCTGCCTCGGCGATGCTCCCGGGAATGCCCCAGACCACGCTTGAAGGTTCGTCCTGCACGATGACATTGGCACCGCGCTGGATCAGATCCTGCGCGCCTCCGGTTCCGTCCCTGCCCATGCCGGTGAGCGCGATCGCCAGCGTATCGGCGCCGAAGCAATCAGCCGCGCTTGTGAAGAGCAGGTCGATCGAGGGCCGCCAGGGCCCGCGCGCTTCCGAGGGAAGCATGGTCAGGATCATCTGTCCGTCCGGCTGGCGGCGGATCACGGTATGGCAGCCGCCGGGCGCGAGGTAGATCGCACCGGCCTTCAGCGGCTTGCCCTCGGCGGCCTCGCAGGCCGGAAGCCCCACATGCTGCTTGAGATGGCTCGCGAAAATCGCGCCGAAGATCGGCGGCATGTGCTGGGCGATGACGATCGGTATGCGGTTCGCAACGCGCGGCATGTGGCTCAGCAGGCTCACCAGCGCTTGCGGGCCGCCGGTGGAAGCGCCGATGACAATCACCTTCGGGCGCGTTTTCTCCAGCGGGCGGATGCCGGCGGAGGCGCGGCCCGGCGGTGCCGCAGCCACCGCTGTCGCCGCAGCGGGGGCAGGGGCCGGCCGGGAAACGACACGGCCGGCGGCGGAGGTGCGGGCGAAGAGCGGGTTGGAGGAAGCGGGTGCCGGGGTGGGTGCCGGGGTGGGTGTCGGGCGTGGAGCCGGAGCCGCCTGCTGCTGGCGCATCGCGGCACGAATGCCGCCCACGGCCAACACCTTGGCGATGAGCGCCTGCCGGAAATCCGAAGAGGTCGAGACCTCGCGGTGGTTCGAGGGCTTCGGCAGGTAATCGGTCGCGCCCTTCATCAGGCAGCGCATCGTCATCTCGGCGCCATGCACCGAGAGCGAGGAGACCACGATGACGCGCGTGCCCGGCGATTTCGACAGGATCAGCGGCAAGGCGGTAAGGCCATCCATGTCCGGCATGTCGAGATCGAGCAGGATGATCCGCGGCTGAAGCGCCGGCAGCGCCTCGATGATCTCGCGACCCGAGCGGAAGGTTCCGGCGACCTCGATGGCCGGCGTCTCCGAGAGCCAGCGCGACAGGAGGCCGCGCACGACAACCGAATCATCCACGATCGCGACGCGAACGCGAGGCGGCGCCATGGCCATCGGTTGTCTTTGCGGCAGGGCCACCATGAGTGAGGCTCCGGTTGAAAAAGGCGAAGGCGAGAACCGGGCCCGGCGGCAATCAGGCCGCGAGCAGGCCCACTTCGGCGAATTTCGAGGTGAGGATATCCTTGTCGAAGGGCTTCATCACGTATTCGTCCGCGCCGGAATCCATGGCCTTGGCGATATGCGCCACATCGTTCTCGGTGGTGCAGAACACCACTTTCGGATGCGTGCCGCCCGCCATGGTGCGGAGTTTCATCAGGAACTGGTAGCCGTCCATGTTCGGCATGTTCCAATCGAGCAGGATGGCATCCGGCATTCGATTGGTGCAGGCGAGAACGGCTTGCTGACCGTCTTCTGCCTCGGCGATTTCAAAATCGAGTCCTTCGAGAATCCGTCGCGCGACTTTGCGGATGACGGAGCTGTCGTCCACCACGAGGCAGTAGGTCATTGCAGGTCTCCCGTTCAGGCGGCTTGCAGAATCATGGAATCGAGCAGCGTCTGCAGATCGACTTCGATCAGCAGGTTCCGCTCGAGCTTGTGGACACGCCGGGTATAGCGCGCCCATGTCTGGCCCATATTCGCCGGCATGGGTTCCGACGAATCGGAGGTCAGCGACAGGACGTCGCCGATTTCATCGACGACAAGGCCGAAGACCTCGCCGTTCCATTCCACGCCCACGGCCATCGTATCACCGCCCTTGGAGTGGCGATCGCCCATGCGCGATCCGAGCAGGGCACCCAGATCGAGGATCGTGACGATGTGCCCGCGCAGGTTCACAAGCCCGGCGACGGCCCGGCCGCCACGCGGCACCGGCGTCATCCGCGTGATCGCGAAGACATCGCGCACGGCGGTGATCGGCAGGCCGATCATCTGGCCTTCGATGGTGACGCTGATGAGCTGGGTTTCGTTATCGATCATGGCGTCGTTGCGCATCCGGTTTTCGCCAATCATGCCGCAACCTCCCAACCCTGCATCCCGGTCCGGGCCTCGCCGATGGCGGCGAGCAGCCCCTGGCGATCGAACTTGCCGACAAGGTCATGCAGCCCGGCGCCCTTGGCTTTCTGGATGACGCGCGGACCACCCCGCGTCACCGCTCCGACCACGCCCGGCGGGCGGGCCAACTCATCCGACAGTTCCTTCACGAAGGTGAAGGCTTCCTCGCCCGGCTGGTCGAGATCGAGCACGATCACGCCCGGCTTGCCCTTGGCGATGGCGTGTCGCGCGGCCGCAAGGCTCGGAACCACGTTGATGGTGTAGCCGGCATTCTGGAGCAGCGGCGCGAAGAGGGCGCGGAAGAATTCGGAACTCTCAACCACCAGCACATCCGGGCCGCCGGCCGGGCCCGCCGACTGCTGCCTCGCATGTTCGGGCGCCACGAGTTCGGAGACATCGATGATGTCGACCGCGTTGCCGTCGATGATCGCCGCACCCACCGTACCCGGGGTCGCATGCGTCGTGTCGATCGTGAATGCGACCTCCACGACGTCCACGATCTCGTCCACGGCCATGCCGATCTCGCGATCTTCCTGGTGGAAGACCAGCACCGGCTGGCGCGATTCCGGCTCCAGGCCGTCCATGCCGCCATAGCCGAGGATGGGCATCAGCTTGCCGCGATATTGCGTGACTGCCTTGCCGCCGGCATCCTCGATCTTCGAGCGTTCGAATTCCTCGAGACGGCCGATGAAGGATAGCGGGATGGCCTTGAGGCCGCCACCGCCCCCCGCCTTGAAGAGCAGCAGCAGCGAACGCTCTCCATTGGCATGCAGGTCGGCCGAAAGATCGTTGTCGTTCTGCGCGACGCTGTCGCGCGAGCCGGTATCGAGAATGTTGCGGGCAATGCCGGCCGGTTCGAGGATCAGGATCACCGAACCGTCGCCGAGGATGGTCGCACCCGAATAGACCGACATATGCCTGAGCTTCGAGGAGATCGGCTTGACGACGATTTCCTCGGTCTGGTGGATCGAATCGACCACGATGCCGAAACGTGAGCCCCCGACATGGCAGACGACGACGAGGCAGTTATCCTGCTCGGCGGCGTTCGTCTCGCGTGGCAGCTCGAGAACCTGCGCGACATCGACGACCGGCAGCAGGCGCTGGCGCAAGCGAAGCGTGGACTGGCCGTTGAGCTTCTCGATGCGGACATCGCCGTCATTCTGCGTGCGCACCAGCTCGGCCACCGCGATCTGCGGGATGGCGAAGCGCTGTCCCGCCGCTTCCACGATAAGCGCGGAGGCGATGGCGAGAGTGAGCGGCAGCTTGATGGTGACCGCGAGGCCCTTGCCGGGCCGCGAGCGCAGATCAACCGAGCCGCCGACCTGCTCCACATGGCTGCGGACCACATCGAGGCCAACGCCGCGGCCGGAGATGTTGGTGACCTTCGCGGCGGTCGAGAAGCCCGGCTCCATCACGAAGCGCAGGATCTGCTCTTCCGTCAACCGGGCCACATCGGACTCGGTGGTGAGGCCGTTGGCGATCGCCTTGGCCTTCACGCGGTTCACATCGATGCCGCGACCATCATCGGAGACCTCGCAGATGATGTAGCCGCTCTCCTGCGCCGCGCGCAGATGGATGGTGCCGGTGGCCGGCTTGCCGAGCGCCACGCGCTCATCCGGCATTTCAAGGCCGTGATCCGCCGCGTTGCGCACCATGTGCAGCAGCGGATCGCGGATCATCTCCAGAAGCTGGCGGTCGATTTCGGTCTCCGCGCCGGACTGGATGAGTTCGATCTTCTTGCCCAGTTCGCCGGAGATGTCCCGGACGACCCGGGCGAGCTTGGTCCAGGCCGTGCCGATCGGCTGCATGCGGGTCTGCATCACCCCGTCCTGCAATTCGGCGGTGATGTGCGAAAGGCGCTGAAGCGGCGACTTGAATTCCGAATCGTCGCGCTGGCGGGCGATTTCCAGCAGCTGGTTGCGGGTCAGCACCAGCTCGGAAACCATGGTCATCAGTCGATCGAGCGTGCCGACGGCCACGCGAACGGTCTGTTTCGAGATCGAATTGGCATGGGCCTCGCTCTCGCCGCCTTCGCCTTCTGCGCGCGCTGCCGAAGCGACGGGCGCCGCGCTTGATGGCTGAGACGCGGCCATGGTCGGCTGAGGCGCTGCTTCCGCCTCGGGCGCGGCTTCCTCGCTTTCGATGGGGGACGGGCCCGGCGCATCCCGGAAGGCGCGCTCCAGCTCGTCGAGGGTCACCTCGTCTTCCTTGAGCGGGCGCTCCAGCACCTGGAAGGCCAAGGTGCCGGTGGTATCGACCGGGAGTGGCGGGCCCGATGATTTCAGAGGAATGGCCGGATCGGCGGCGGACGCCGTGGCTGCCGGATCTTCCTTCGCCAGCGCCTTCAGAATGGCGATCAGATCCTCGTCATCGCCCTCGGGCTCAGTCCCGGATTGCTCCAGCTCCGATACGATGCCCTTGATCCGGTCAATCGTCTTCAGGATCATCGTGACCGCCGGTGCCGTGACGGGCTTGCCTTCGCGGAACTGGCTGATCACGTCCTCGGCTGCATGGGCGAGGCGCTCCAGGCGCGGCAGGCCAAGAAAGCCGCATGTGCCCTTGATCGTGTGAACAAGCCGGAAAATCAGGGCCAGGGTGGCCCCATTGTTCGGATCGCGTTCGAATTTCACCAACTCGGCGTCGACGGTCTCGAGATGTTCGGACGTTTCGACAACGAAGTCGCGCAGAAGATCATCCATCGCGGGTATGTCCGGGAAGGCCCCTTGGGGCGTTGATACTTCCGCAGACCCTGCCCGAGAACGGTTACCGATTGGTTGTGCTCGAGGCTTTCTTCACGCCGAGGGGGCAAAAAAACTTCAGGTTGTATTTCTGCGCCGTTATTTCGAGCCGGCGACGAGCCGAACGAGCCCGTCTTCGAGACTCACATCGACCTTCATGCCAGAGGCCCGGGCGATTTCGCCGGTATAGAAAAGCTGGAACCCATGCGCATCCACGGCACCGCTCTCGCTCTTGCCCTGCAGCAGGTCGATGAGGTGCGGCGGGATGCGCGGCTTCGGCCCGCGCGCCTCCACATGAAACACGGGGTTTTCGGCATCGCCTTCCATCCGCACCTCGATGGTGCCACCGATCGGAATGGAAGAGAGCGCGATGACCACGAGGTTCATCAGGAGCTTCACGCGGTTCTTTTCCACATAGAGCCGCGGCGTGTTCCAGGACAGCTTCACCTTCTCATCGGCCACGAACTGCTCGGTGAGCTGCTGGGCATAACCCGTATCGACGGTCGAGCCGGCAGAACCCGCCGCACCGAAGGCGATGCGGGCGAATTGCAGGCGGGCGGAGGCCTGCCGGGCGCTTCTGCGGATCAGCTCGAGGGCCATCTCGCGCGTTTCGGCGCTGTCATCTTCATCGAGCAGTTCGAGGCCGTTCACGATGGCACCCACCGGGCCAACCGCATCATGGCATACGCGACTGCAGAGCAGGGCCGCGAGATCGAGCGGGGTGAGATCGATGGTCTTGAGCGCTTCGTTCATGCTCTGCTCTCCTCGGCCGGCGGCGAAAAAGCGCGACCGGCCGTTCGGCACGGCCTTGCGAATCGCTTTGCCCCCGCGTTCTAATTCCAGTCTCTCCGCGTGATACATGCTCCACGCGCCTTCGCCAACGGGCAAGCGAGCCTTGCGGGAAGGGATGGACCCGGGAAGGAACCGCCTTGCACCCGCCCGATGCGCTTGCGGCCGCGCTTGCCGAGATTGCCCGCAAGGCGGGGCGTGTCCTCGCCGGCTTTCATCCCTTGCGGCCCCGGCCGGTGCTGAAGTCGGATCAATCGCCGGTCACGGAAGCGGATCGGGCCTCCGAGGCGCTGATCCTTGAGGAAGTGGCAAGGGCCTTCCCGGCGCTGCCGGTGATCTCGGAAGAGAATGCCGAGAGCCATGGCGTGCACGGCGGCGATGAGTTCCTGCTCGTCGATCCGCTCGACGGGACGAGGGCCTTCATTGCCGGCACGGCGGATTTCTGTGTCTGCATCGCCCTCATCCGGCGCGGCATTCCCGTGGCAGGCGTTCTGCATGCGCCGATCGAGGATGAAACCTGGTGGGGCGCATCGCAGCTCTGGTCGGCGCGAGGCGTGCTTTCCCGGGCAAGAAGGCTATCGCCGCGGCCTGTTCGTCCGGTGGGCGAGATGCCGGTGGCGCTTGCCAGCCATTTCCATGGCAACGCCGAGACCGACGAAATTCTCGCGCGCTGTGGTGCGGGCCGGATCATCCGCATGAGCTCGGCGTTGAAATTCGTGAAGCTGCTGACGGGCGAGGCCGATCTCTACCCGCGGCGCACGCGCACGATGCAATGGGATATCGCTGCCGGTGATGCACTTCTGCGCGCGGCAGGGGGCGGCCTTCTGGATGATGAGGGTCATCTGCTGACCTATGGCCGGACCTCGGAAGGCTGGGCGGCGCCCCCCTTCATGGCCTATGGAGCCCTGCCCGCACCTTGATCAGGGTGAGAGCAGGCCCTGGATTTCCGGCCAGAGGCGCTCTGCCTCGCGCCGGAAACCGGCATTGGCGAGGAAGCGCTCCCGGTTCTCGGCCAGGCGAAACAGGTATAGGCGGCCCTCGACAATCGCGAAGAGACGAGGATGGCCCGGCACCGGAACGCCATTGGCGACCATCACCGGATCATGGCCTCCGAAGACCGGCTGGTAGGTTTCCGGGCTTTCGAGAAAAGCCGCGAGGTTGCTCTCGGAGTTGAAGTGCCAGGCGACGCCGGCATGGATCGCGAGGTGCTCCGGCGAGCCGGGGACCGGTCGTTGATCGACGAAATACGCCACCGGATCGAAGCCGCCGATGGCTGCGCCGCTCCATGGATCGGTGACCAGCTTCTCCTGCACCCGGAGACCTTCGGCCGCCAGAGGCAGGTTCGAAAGGCCGGCCATGGTGAAGGCGATCGCCACGGCCTTGAGAACGCCGCAAACGCTCCGGAAACCTTGTATCAACAAGAGACGCGGCAGAATGCGTGTGGTCCGAAGGTGCGGTTCCGCCCGTTCGAGGCTTCGGCAAGACACAGAGAGGATGATCATGATGCTCGGCTCCGGCAATTCTTTGCTTTGGCTCGAAGGGGCGAAGGGACACCGGACCGCTCGGTCCGCTGCAAGCCTCCTCGCCGCTATCCTTGCTCTTCTTGTCGCGCTATTTCCTTATCAAGCCGTTGCGCAATCGACGCGACCGGGCGAGCGGCCCACTTTTGCGCCGCGCGAAGTGGTGAATGCCGGCCACAAGTTCTTCGGAACCGTCTCGCGCGGGCTCGCGCTCACGGTCGAGGAGGCCACGCGCCGCTGGGGCGAGCCGAACGGCTATATCCTGGGCCAGGAAGCCTCCGGGGCCTTTTTCGGCGGCCTCCGCTATGGCGAGGGTGTGCTCTACACGCGCAACGCGGGAGACCGGAAGGTGTTCTGGCAGGGGCCCTCGGTGGGTTTCGACTGGGGTGGCGAGGGCGCGCGCACCATGATGCTGGTCTACAGGCTCCGACGCGTGGATGACATCTTTTCGCGCTTCGTTGGCGTGGATGGCTCGGCCTATTTCGTCGGCGGCTTTGGCATGACGGCGCTCACGGCACAGGATATTCTGGTCGTGCCGATCCGCTCTGGCGTCGGAGCCCGACTTGGAGTTAATATCGGCTACCTGAAGTTCACCGAGGAGGCGACCTGGAATCCGTTCTAGGGTGCCTTGCCGGCGATAACCATCGGATGATCAGGAAGGCACGCGCCGCAGTTCATGATCGAGCCCCTGTTGTTCCTCGTGCTCGGAATGCTGGTCGCAGCCCTGATCTGGCTGCTGCTCCTGCCGGCATTCTGGCGCCGCGCGACACGGCTCGCGCGCCGGGCCCTGGAACAGCATCTCCCGCTCACGCCCGATGAAATCGCTGCCGAGCGTGATCGCCTGCGCGCGCGCTTTTCGGTGGAAATGGCGCTGAATGCCCGCCGCGAGGAGAAGGTGCGGGCGGATCTCTTGGCGGCGCGCGCCGAAACCGGTGAACGGTTGCGCGCAGAGGCCGAGCTTCTCGCCCATCTCGCCACGCGCGAGCGCCTGCTTGCCGATCGCGCGGTGGAACTCGCCGCCTTGCGCGACCAGTTCCGCAACCTCGAGACCGAACTCGCGGAACTGCGCGAGGCACGCCAGCTTTCCGAGACGATGATCGTCGGGCTGCAATTGCAGCGCGATACGCTCGCGGCCCGCCACAATGCCGCTCTGGACCTCGCCGAGGAACGTCGGCTGCATCTTGAGGAACGCGGCTGCGAGGCCGAGAACCTGCGCGCGGCCCTGGCGGAAGAGACCCGTCGCGCCGCCGATCTTCGCCATGAATTGCAGGCGCGCGAGATCACCCTCAGCGAGGCCGAGCGGCGCGCGGCGACCCTGGAGAACGAGACGGCGCTGCTCCGCATCAAGCGCGGAGAGGGGTTGGCGGACGTCTCCGTCGCCGCCCGTGCGGCAGGCCTGCGTGCAGGCTGAGGCCAGGGCCGCCGCTTAATCTGTGTAAATCAAGATGTTTTTTCTGTTTTTTACAGATTTCCGGAAAATTCTTCGGTCTGCGAGGCGCCAAAAGGATTCTTTGGGGCTTGCAGCTTTGCAGAACATGGGGGATGCTTTACCTTGGACTTTCGAAAAGGCGGAAGGGCTTTTTCGGGATCCGACTTGAGAAGGACAGCCTATGCAGACCGGAACCGTGAAATGGTTCAACACCCAGAAGGGCTATGGCTTCATTCAGCCGGATGCCGGTGGGCCTGATGTCTTCGTGCATATCACCGCGGTACAGCGTTCAGGCCTCGCAACCCTGAATGAAGGCCAGAAGCTCTCCTACGAACTGATGACCGACCGCCGCACGGGCAAGACCGCCGCTGATCGTCTGCGCCCGGTCGAGTAAGCCCTGCTCGGGGCCTCTCCGGCCCCGACCCGTTCCGGAGCGCCCGTTGCGGCGCTTTCGATCACCGGACCGAATGGTGCTCCGGTGGCTCAGCCGTTCTTTATTTTCTTTCCGCAGGGCCGCTTTCGTCTGTCTGCGGCGTGCCTGCATCAGGCATTGCCCTGCAGGTAGGTCATGGCCGCCTGCACGCCCCCCGGCTTGTGCGGAATGCCGGCGACGGCGAGGCCCATCTCCACGCCTGAAAGCGTGCCTGTGACCATCAGATCATGAAAATCACCGAGATGGCCGATGCGGAACACCCGGTCCGCCAGGCGGCCGAGGCCGTTGCCAAGGCTCATGTTCGAGCGTTCGAGGATGATCTTGCGCAGATTATCCGCCGAATGGCCCTCCGGCAGGAAGACCGCCGTCAGCGATGACGAATAATCCGATGATTTGGCGCAGACCGTCTCGAAGCCCCAGTGGCGCACGGCGCGGCGCGTGGCTTCTGCGGCGCGATCATGCCGGGCGAAGACCTGCGGAAGGCCTTCCTCCTCCAGCATGTCCAGCGCAACCTTCAGGCCCTGCAGCAGGTTTGTCGCCGGCGTGTAGGGAAAATAGCCCTTCGCATTGATCGCGATCATCTCCTCCCAGTCCCAGAAGGAGCGGGGAAAGCGCGCGGCTTTGGACGCCTTCAGCGCCTTGTCGGAAACCGCATTGAAGGAAAGGCCGGGCGGCAGCATCAGGCCCTTCTGCGAGCCGCCGACGGTGACATCCACGCCCCATTCGTCATGCCGGTAATCGATGGAGGCAAGCGAGGAAATCGTATCGACCATCAGCAGGGCCGGGTGCCTCGCATTCTCGATCGCTTTTCGGATGGCGGCGATGTCGGTGACGCAGCCCGTGGACGTCTCGTTATGGACGACGCAGACCGCCTTGATCTCGTGGGTCTTGTCATCCCGGAGGCGCGCCTCGATGGCCGCGGCATCCGCGCCGGCTCGCCAGTCCGAAGGAATGAATTCCGCCTCGATCCCCAGGCGCCTCGCCATGCGGCTCCAGAGGGTCGCGAACCAGCCGGTCTCGAACATCACCACGCGGTCGCCCGGCGAAAGCGTGTTGACGAGCGCCGCTTCCCAGGCACCGGTGCCCGAGGCCGGATAAATCACGACCGGATTCTGCGTGCCGAAAACGCCGCGGATGCGAGAGAGCACATCGAGCCCGAGCTTGCCGAATTCCGGTCCGCGATGGTCGATGGTTGGCTTGGCCATGGCCGCGAGAACAGGTAACGGTGTGTTGGTTGGGCCCGGAATCTGCAGGAAATGGCGGCCGGTTGCGATCATGGCGGGAAGTCTCCGGGCTTCTTTTCGTCAAGGATGCGAGCGATTTGCTGGATTGTCTCTCCAGTTCTCGGCCTAGCCTCACCAAAGCAGGCCGGCCCCTGTTTGTCATTTTGTATTTTGTATTATAAAAATCGTCAAGCGGGGCCGGCGCTGCAACCGCGCTTTCAGCGGCTTCGTGAGACGTGGATCGGGAGGCAGGCATGGGTGGGTTCGATCGGCGATTGAGCACGGCCGCCACCCGCAATGTCGCGCTGGAGCGGCGCCTCGGCAAGGCCCTGCAGGGCGAGGCCGCCTTCGATGCCTTCACGCGCGGCCGCTATGCCACGGATGCCTCGATCTACCAGATCATGCCGATGGGTGTCGTGTTTCCGCGCTCGGCCCTGGATGTTTCCGCGACCCTCGAGGTCGCGCGGGAACATGAGGTGCCGGTGATCTTCCGCGGCGGCGGCACCTCGCAGAACGGCCAGCCCATTGGCGCGGGTCTGGTGATCGATTGCTCGCGTCACTTCAACGGAGTCATCGACTATGATGCTGCAGGCCGCAATGTGCGCGTGCAGCCGGGCATGGTGCTGGAGCGCCTCAACACGCGCCTGCGGGCTGATGGCCTGTTCTTTCCCGTGGAGCCCTCCACCGCCTCCCGCTGCACCATCGGCGGCATGGCGGGCAACAATTCCTGCGGCGCACGCAGCCTCGTCTTCGGCAAGATGGTCGACAACGTGCTTTCGGTGGATGCGCTTCTGGCCGATGGCGCGGCGATGCGCTTCGGGCGGCGTGCGGGGACGGGCGGGCAACCTCTGGCAGAGGCCATGCTTGATCTCGCCGAGCGCGAGCGTGCGGAGATCGAAGCGCGCTACCCGAAGGTTCAGCGTCGCGTGGGCGGCTACAATCTCGATAGCCTGCTCCTGCCCGATGCCAATCTTGCGCATTTGCTCGTGGGCTCCGAGGGAACGCTGGCCGCCTTCACCGCCATCGAGTTGCAGCTTAAGCCCTTGCCGAAGCATCGCGTGATGGGCGTCTGCCAGTTTCCCGGCTTTCGCCCGGCCATGGAGACAACGCAGCATCTCGTGGCGCTCGGGCCGACGGCCGTGGAGCTGGTGGACCGGAATGTGCTCTCGCTCGGGGCGGATATTCCGCTCTTCGTGCGCACGCTCTCGCGCATCACCAGGGGGCAGCCGGATTGCCTGCTGCTGACCGAATTTGCCGGCGACGATCCCGATGGCCTTCGCGCCGATCTTCGCCGACTTGAGCAATGCATGGCCGACCACGGCTTCCCCGATGCGGTGGTCGAGGTGCTCGATGCCGGCTTGCAGAAGCAGGTCTGGGAGGTGCGCGAGGCTTGCCTCAACATCATGATGTCGATGAAGGGCGATGGGAAGCCGGTCTCCTTCATCGAGGATTGCGCGGTGCCGCTGGAGCATCTCGCGGATTATACCGACGCCGTGACGGCGGTGTTCGAGAAGCATGGCACGCGCGGCACCTGGTATGCCCATGCCAGCGTCGGCTGCCTGCATGTCCGGCCGATCCTCAACATGAAAACGGCAGCGGGCGTGCGGGCCATGCGCGCGATCGCCGAGGAGACGGCCGAGCTCGTGCGGCGCTGCAAGGGCTCCTATTCGGGCGAGCATGGCGATGGCATTTCGCGTTCGGAATTCATCGCGCCGATGTTCGGTGAGCGGCTGAGCCTTGCCTTCTCGGAGGTGAAGACGGCCTTCGACCCCGCGAACCGGCTCAATCCCGGCAAGATCGTCGCGCCGTTGCCGATGGATGATCGCAGCCTGATGCGGTTCGATTCCGAATACGCCGCCGCGCTTCCCGCAGCAGCTGCGCTCGATTGGAGCGAATGGGGCGGCTTCGCCGGCGCGGTGGAGATGTGCAACAACAACGGCACCTGCCGCAAACGCAGCGGCGGAGCGATGTGCCCCTCCTTCCGCGTGACGGAGGATGAAGCCCATGTGACGCGGGGGCGTGCCAATGCCCTGCGCCTCGCGATCTCCGGCCAACTCGGACGCGATGCCTTCACCGCGCCCGAGATGAAGGAGGCGATGAGCCTCTGCGTGGGCTGCAAGGCCTGCCAGCGCGAATGCCCGACGGGCGTCGACATGGCGAAGATGAAGATCGAGTTCCAGCACCATTACGCCGCGCGGCATGGTCTGGGCTTGCGCGATCGCCTCGTGGGCTGGCTGCCGCGTTATGCGCCGCTCGCGCAGCGCTTTCGCGGCATCGCGAATTTGCGCAACCGCGTGCCGCTGCTGCGGCATCTGATGGAACGCGTGACCGGTTTCTCCGCTGAACGCCCGCTTCCGGAATGGCGCGAGCCCTGGCGCGAGGATGGTGCCTTTTCGACACCGGATGAAGTGCGTGGCGACGGGCTCGATCTCGTGCTCCTGGGCGACACGTTCAACCGGAATTTCGAGCCGGAGAATCTCGCATCCGCCATGCGCGTGCTCAGGGCGGCGGGCTATCGCCTGCATCGCGCGAAACCGGCGGAGGGAAAGCGTCCGCCCTGCTGCGGGCGCACTTTCCTTTCCGTGGGGCAGGTGGCGGAGGCGCGGGCGGAGATGGGGCGGCTGGTTGCCGCCTATGCACCCTTCGCGGCGAAGGGTGCCCGGATCGTCGGGCTCGAACCTTCCTGCCTGCTGACCCTGCGAGATGAGTTGTGCGCGGTGAGGCCGGGCGCGGATTCCGCGGCCATCGGCAAGGCAGCATTCCTGATCGAGGAGGTTCTCTCGGCCGATCTCGCAAGCGGACGCGTAACCCTGCCGCTGGCGGATCAGCGGGGTCGCGTGGCGCATCTCCACGGCCATTGCCACCAGAAGGCGGCGGATGTGATGAGCGCGGTGGAAGCCTGCCTCAGGGCCGTGCCGGGCCTGCAGGTAAAGTCGATCGAATCCAGCTGCTGCGGCATGGCCGGCAGTTTCGGCTATCAGGCGGAAACCTTGGAAATCTCCCGCGCGATGGCGGAAGCGAGCCTGCTGCCGGCCATCCGAGCGGCGGGGGAGGAAGACATCATCGTCGCCGATGGCACCTCCTGCCGCCACCAGATCGCGGATGGCCTGCGCCGCGATGCCTTGCATGTCGTGCGCGTGCTGGATCAGGCACTGGCGAGGGGAGGACCAAGCATATGACCCGCATTTCGGCCATCGATGGCATCCATCGCCGCTATCTTCATGACGAGGTGGCCGAGCGCATTCGCGACCTCATCCGTTCGGGCGAACTGGAGCCGAATTCGCGCGTCAACGAGCTTGAACTCGCCGAGCGTTTCGGCATCTCGCGCACGCCCCTGCGCGAGGCGATCAAGATTCTGGCGACCGAGGGCATGCTGGAGCTTCTGCCCAATCGCGGCGCGCGTGTCGCCGCCGTCAACGAGGCGGAAATCGACGAGATGCTGGAGGTGATCGCGGGGCTCGAGGCAAACGCCGCGCGTCTCCTCGCAATGCGCATCAGCGACAGCGAGATCGCGGATATCGCGGAATTGCACGAGGTCATGCTCGAGGCTTATGAAAAGCGCGACGAGGCGCATTACTTCACGCTGAACCGCCAGATCCATGAGGCGATGATGCGTGCGGCGAAGAATGCCACGCTCGCCCAGCTTTATGCCGGGCTCTCGAGCCGCATCCAGCGCTTCCGCTACGCGGCGCACAAGACGCCGGAGCAGTGGCGGCGCGCCATCGACGAGCATGAGGACATGCTCCGCCTGATGATCGAACGGGATGGCGAGAAGCTCGCAGCGCTCATGGAAAGGCATATTCTCGGCAAGAAAGAACCCATTGCCGCCCAGTTCGGCGCAATGGGCCCGGGGCGCGCCACCTGATGGCGCGGGGCCAGGGCTTTCGTTGCGCCCCGGCCTTTTCGAAATTAGAGCATTTTTTCGAAGAAGTGGATGCCGGTTCTTCGAAAGAAAATGCGGTCAATCAAGAGTTGAGAGCGGTCGATCTCATTCAGTCAGATCGGCAACCGCTCTAGTTGCTGACGGTCACTTTCGCCTCGCGCGCGACCTTGCCCCATTTCTGGATCTCGGCCGAAATGAACTTCGCGAAATCATCGCGGTAGATGCTGGGAATGGCCGAGCCGTTATTGGCCCAGATGGTCTTGATCTCGTCCGAGGCCAGCGCCTTGCGGATTTCGGCGGTCATCTTCTCGATGACATCCGGCGGCGTGCCCTTGATGGCCCAGACGCCATACCAGGTCGAGACGATATAGCCGTTGAGGCCGGCTTCCGCGGCGGTCGGCACATTCGGCACGGCGGCATTGCGCGCCTCCGAAGCCACTGCAAGGCCCAGCAGATTGCCGCCCTGGATCTGCGGCGCGGAGGAGCCGAGCCCGTCGAACATCACGTCGATCTTGCCCGAGACGAGATCCTGCATGGCCGGCCCGGCGCCACGATAGGGCACGTGCACAAGATCCACGCCGGCGAGCATCTTGAACATCTCGCCCGCGATATGGTGCGTCGAGCCATTGCCTGAGGAGCCGAAATTGACCCTGCCCGGATTGGCCTTGGCATGGGCGATGAAATCCTTCAGCGATTTCACGTTCGGAAGCGCTTTCGGCGACAGCGAGACGACTTGCGGCGGCATCGCGATCACCGCGATCGGCACGAAATCCTTCTCGAGGTCATATTCAAGCTTCGGGTAGATCGCCGGGGCGATGGTGTGATGCGCGGCGCCCACGAAGAAGGTATAGCCATCCGGTGTCATCCTGGCCGCCTGGCCGGCACCCAGCGTGCCGCCCGCGCCACCGCGATTATCGATGATCACGCGCTGGTTCAGCTGCTTGTCCAGCACTGCGGCCAGCGGGCGGGCGAAGGCATCGGTGCCGCCACCGGCAGGGAAGGGATTGAGAAGGGTAATGGGGCGGGCCGTGGGCCACGCTTGCGCCAAGGCGCCCTGCGGCGCGAGGCCGGCCACGAGACCCAGCGCGAGGCCGGCGAGTGTGGCGCGACGGATCGTCTTCCCGTGGGGAAATGGCATGGTGGTCCTCCCTTTTCCGGCTGTTTGCGTGCCGGCTCTTGTTGTGGTTCCGGGGCGGATCGTTTCCGCCGCGAACTTCTACGGCCCTCGGGCCGCGGAAGATCGTTTCAGGCTATGTTGAGCTGCGCAAGGCTTGCGATCCGCTCCGAGAACCGTTCGCCCTGCACCCGCACAGGGTCGCGCCTCCCGGCGGCGGCGACAGGGACGCAGGCGCTTCCGCCATCTGGCTGGAACGGCCGAACACGCGCGCGGATTTTTCCGAGAAGGGTTGGCGGCATTCCTGTGCCGCGATGCTCAACGATCTCTGCAATCTGCCATCCATCGCGGAAAATCACGAGGAATTTGCCATCCATGGGCTTGTTACGGCCTGCGCTTCGGTGCAGGAGGCAGCGCGCAGCGCCTTCCGCCATCCGCCGCGAGCAGGCCTCCTGACAGAACCGGAATCCGACCATGCCGAACCACCTTTTCGACCAGATTGCCCAGCGGATGCCGGCCGCAAAGGCGCCCTTCGCGCATCTGCCCGATGGGCGCACCTGCAGCTATGCCGATGTGCTGGCCGTTTCCGCCCGCTTCGCGAATGCCATCACCGCGCTGGGCGTGAAGAAGGGGAATCGCGTGGCGGTGCAGGTGGAGAAGAGCATCGAAGCGCTGATGCTCTATCTCGCCTGCGTGCGGGCCGGGGCGATCTTCCTGCCACTGAACACGGCCTACACGCCAGCGGAGATCGAATATTTCCTCGGCGATGCCGAGCCGGCCGTGTTTGTCTGCGATCCTTCGACGGCGGAAGCCCTGCGCCCCGCCGCCACGAAGGCCGGTACGAAGCTCGAGACGCTCGGCCTCCGGGAAAGTGCTGCGAAATCCGCCGGTTCGCTCTTGGACAAGGCGTTGGCGGCTTCGGCGACCTTCTCGGATGTCGATTGCGGCGCGGATGACCTCGCGGCGATCCTCTACACCTCCGGCACGACGGGGCGCTCCAAGGGGGCGATGCTCACCCACGAGAATCTCGCCTCGAATGCTCGCGCGTTGGTGGAAACCTGGCGCTTCACGAGCCGGGATGTGCTGATCCACGCTCTGCCGATCTTCCACACGCACGGGCTGTTCGTGGCGACGAATGTCATCCTGTTCTCGGGCGCCTCCATGCATTTCCTGCCGAGATTCGAGCCCGCGCAGGCGCTTTCGCTGATGCCGAAGGCCACGACCATGATGGGCGTGCCGACCTTCTATGTCCGTCTTGTCGATCATCCGGGCCTCACCCGGGAAGCAACCGCGAAGATGCGGCTGTTCATTTCTGGCTCTGCGCCCCTGCTGGCCGAGACGCATCGCGCCTTCGAGGCGAAGACGGGACATGCCATTCTCGAGCGCTACGGCATGACCGAGACCAACATGAACACCTCCAACCCCTATGACGGGGCGGAAAACGGATCAAGAATCGCAGGCACGGTGGGTTTCCCGCTGCCGGGTGTTTCGCTGCGCATCACCGATCCCGAAACCGGCACGCCGCTCGCGGCCGACGAGATCGGCATGATCGAGGTGAAGGGTCCGAACGTGTTCAAGGGCTACTGGCGAAACCCGGAGAAGACCGCCGCCGAGTTCCGGGCGGACGGCTTCTTCATCACCGGCGATCTCGGCAAGCGCGATGCGCGCGGCTATGTGCACATTCTCGGGCGCGGGAAGGATCTCATCATCACCGGCGGCTACAACGTCTACCCGAAGGAAATCGAGGGCGAGATCGATGCCATGCCCGGCGTGAGCGAGAGCGCCGTGATCGGCCTGCCGCACAAGGATTTCGGCGAGGGCGTGACTGCGGTCGTGGTGCCGGTGAAAGGTGCTGAAATCAGCGAAAAGGCCATCCTCGCGGCGCTCGAGGGGCGGCTCGCCCGGTTCAAGCAGCCGAAGCGGGTTCTGGTGGTGGAGGAGTTGCCGCGCAACACCATGGGCAAGGTGCAGAAAAACGTGTTGCGCGATACCTATCGCCATCTCTACAAGACCTGAATATGCGACGCCCGCCCGCTTTTCCTGCGCCCGCCGATGCCGCCGCGCGACGCGCGAAACCGGCCATTGTCTGCTATCCGGTCGAGACGCTTCCCGAGCCGGACATGGCCTGGCTCGAACAGGCCCGCGCGAGCCTGACCAAGCTGGACGAGGTGATCGTGCCGCCGCGCGATGCGAAGAGCTTCACCGTTCCGTCCGCGCATTTCTTCCGCATCACCAGCATCGAGGGGCCGCAGGTTGGCGACCTCAACCTGTGGAATGCGAACGACCTTTCGGAGCGCTTCTTCTCCGGCAAAACCCGTGCGCTGCACGGCACGCATGTGAGCACGGGGATGCGGCTCTGGAGCAATCTTCCGAACCTCCGGCCGCTCGCGACCATCACCCGCGATACGCTCGACTGGTATGGCTTCGATGCCGATGGCGGCGGCGTGCATGACGTGATCGGCACGCGCTGCGATCCCTACACGCATCGTCTGCTGAGCGGCGGGGATTACCATTATTGCTGCCACTCGAACCTCTCGCGCGCCTTGTCCAAGGCCAGCGGCCTGCCGGTGCGGGAGGCCGAGATGCACGTGCATGACGTGCTCAACGTCTTCATGTGCACGGGCTTCACGCGCGACCGCCAACAATATTTCATGAAAGCGAGCCCGGTGCGGCCCGGCGATTTCATCGAGTTCTTCGCGGAAATCGACCTCCTCGGCGCGCTTTCCGCCTGCCCGGGCGGGGATTGCGGTTCGGAGCATTCGAGCGATGTCGCGCCGTGTTTTCCCCTCAAGGTGGAAGTGTTCCGCCCGGCCGATGCGTTCGTTTCCGCCTGGAAGCAGCCGGATCGCCCGGCCTATTCCCGCACGCACGGGATGGGGTAAGCATATTCAGGCGAAGTGATCGCCGGTTCGCGTGAAGAAAATGCGACAATGGATAAAGCCTATTCGCCTTCGCCCAGGATCAGCCGCGTCAGGCGCGAATCGCGATCCTTCATCCCATCCACCACGTTGAAATGGTGGCATTCCGGAATGTGGAGGCTGGAGGTCCTGGCCTCCAGCCCGAACCAGATATTCGTGAGCAGATCGTTCTGGCGGAGGAATTCCGGCCGCTCCTCCGCGCCCACCGCGCAGGCCACGCGGGCATCGGGCAGGGGTTCGAGCAGCGCGGGACTTTCGGCCTGAGCCTCGGCGGCATCAATGCGCAGTTTCTCGTTCGCGGCGATCTTCATCAGCGGGCGCAGATCATGCAATCCGCTGATCGAGGTGACGCGCCGGATTCGCGCCAGAACCGCTTCGGAAAGCGGCGCATCGCGGCAGACCATCCGCGTGACGAGATGCCCGCCGGCGGAATGCCCCGCGAGCAGGATCGGCCCGCCGATGCGTGGCGCGGCAACCGTGATGGCCTGGGCAATTTCTCGCGTGATCTCGCCGATGCGGGCCTCGGGCGCCAGCGTGTAGGAAGGTATGGCGACCGCCCATCCCGCCGCGACCGCGCCTTGCGCCAGATGTGACCAGACGGATTTGTCGAAGGCGATCCACCAGCCGCCATGCACGAAGACCAGCAGACCTTTCGCTGCACTTTCCGGGCGGAAAAGATCGAACCGGTTGCGGGGCTTTTCGCCATAGGGGATGTCGAGCTCCGCGCGTCCCCCGGCCAGCATCGCCTCGCGGAAAGCGGCCGCCTTGGCCATCCAGCGCGGCGGATAATCCGGCCCGCCGGGGATGTGCCCCATATTGTTGTAGGCGTCTGTCCAGTCGATCATTTCCTGGCCTCCCGCTTTCATGGTTGCGCGATGCCGGGCTCGATCGCAAGGGGAGGAAATGGCAAATCTTTCAAACTCGATATTTCAAACTTGAAAGAGATGAAAATCCGTGATCGGATGCGCTTTGTCTCGGGGAGACGGACATGCGTATTCTCTGCCTCGGTGGTGGCCCGGCCGGGCTCTACTTCGCGATCTCGATGAAGCTGCGCGACCCCGCGCATGAGGTCGTCGTGCTGGAGCGCAACCGCGCGAACGACACCTTCGGCTGGGGCGTGGTTCTCTCGGATGACGCGCTCTCGCGCATGCAGAAGAACGACCCCAGGAGCACCGAAGCGATCCGCGATCATTTCGCCTATTGGGATGACATCGCCGTAGTGCATGACGGGCATCGCACGGTGTCTGGCGGGCATGGCTTCGCGGGCATCGGCCGCAAGCAGATGCTCATCCTGCTGCAGGAGCGGGCGCGCGAACTCGGCGTCGAAATGCGCTTCGAGACGGAGTTCAGAACGGCGGAGGAATATCGCCGCGAATTTGATCTCGTGATCGCTTGCGATGGCATCAACTCGGTGGTTCGCAACGAATATGCCGATATCTTCAAGCCGGATATCGACATCCGGCTCTGCAAGTTCGTCTGGCTCGGCACGCACCAGAAATTCGACGATGCCTTCACCTTCATCTTCGAGAAGACGAAGCATGGCTGGGTATGGGCGCATGTCTACCAGTTCGACGCCAATACCGCGACCTTCATCGTGGAATGCAGCCAGAAGACCTGGGAGGCTACCGGCTTCGCGGGCATGTCCAAGGAAGAGACGGTCGAGACCTGCCGCAAGATCTTCGAGAGCCATCTCGGCGGGCATGACCTGATGTCGAACGCGGCGCATCTGCGGGGCTCGGCGGTGTGGATGAACTTCCCGCGCGTCATCTGCGAGCGCTGGTATCACCAGAATGTCGTGCTGATGGGCGATGCCGCGGCGACCGGGCATTTTTCGATTGGTTCCGGCTCGCGGCTTGCTTTCGACAGCGCCATCGCGCTCGCTGAATATCTGCATTCGGAGGCGGACATGACCGCCGCTTTCGAGCGCTATCAGGCCGAGCGCCGGCTCGAAGTGCTGCGCCTGCAATCGGCGGCGCGCAACAGCCTTGAATGGTTCGAGGAGGTCGAGCGTTATCTCGACATGCCGCCTTTGCAATTCGCCTATTCGCTGCTCACGCGCTCGCAGCGCATCAGCCACGAGAACCTGCGCCTGCGCGATCCCGAATGGCTCGCCGATGCCGAGGATTGGTTCCAGCGGCAGGCCGGTGGCGAACCCGGTCGCAAGCCGATTTTCGCGCCTTTCCGGCTGAAGGGCATGAGCCTGAAGAACCGCATCGTGGTCTCGCCCATGGCGCAGTACAAGGCCGTGGATGGCTGCCCGACCGACTGGCATTTCGTGCATTACGCCGAGCGCGCGAAGGGCGGCGCGGGGCTCCTCTTCACCGAGATGACCTGCGTTTCGGCCGAGGGGCGCATCACGCCGGGCTGCCCGGGCCTCTACGCGCCGGAGCATGAAGCGGCCTGGAAGCGCCTCGTCGATTTCGTGCATGCCGAGACATCCGCGAAGATCGCCTGCCAGATCGGGCATTCCGGCCGCAAGGGCTCCACGCAATTGGGCTGGGAGGAGGCGGATCATCCGTTGCCCGCCGGCAATTGGCCGCTGATGGCGGCTTCGGCCATCCCCTGGACCGCCAGGAACGCCGTGCCCAGGGCGACGGACCGGGCCGACATGGACCGCGTGACGGCGGAATTCGCCGAGGCGACGAAGCGCGCGAACCGGGCGGGTTTCGACATGGTGGAACTCCATGCGGCGCATGGCTATCTCATTGCCTCGTTCCTCTCGCCGAAGACGAATATCCGCTCGGACGAGTATGGCGGCAGCCTCGAGAACCGCCTGCGCTATCCGCTGGAAGTGTTCCGCGCGATGCGGGCGGCCTGGCCCGCCGAAAAGCCCATCTCGGTGCGCATCTCCGCGCATGACTGGATGGGCGAAGAGGGCGTGACGCCGGCGGAAGCCGTGAAGATCGCCACGGCCTTCCGGGAAGCGGGCGCGGATATCATCGATGTCTCGGCCGGGCAGACCGTGCCGGAGCAGAAGCCTGTTTATGGCCGCATGTTCCAGACGCCATTTTCCGATCGCATCCGCAACGAGGCGGGCATCGCCACCATGGCCGTGGGCAACATCACCGAAGCCGATCAGGTGAATTCCATCCTGATGGCAGGCCGCGCCGATCTCGTCTGCCTCGCGCGGCCGCATCTCGCGGACCCGTACTGGACGCTCCATGCCGCGATCCAGCTCGGCGACCGGCAGACGGATTGGCCGCTTCCCTATCTCGCCGGGCGCGATCAGGCGCGCCGACTTCGCGAGCAGGCGCAGGAGACGATCCGCGCATGAACCTCGCCGGCAAACGCGCGCTCATCACCGGCGGAGGCTCGGGCATCGGGGCCGATCTCGCGCGCGGCTTCGCGGAAGCCGGTGCGGAGGTGGTGATCGCGGGCCGGCGCATGGATGCGCTGGAGGCGGTGGCTCGCAAGACGGGCGCCCGTGCCGTTCAGGCGGATGTCACCGACGAGCAAAGCGTCACGCGGCTCTTCTTGGAAGCCGGGCCTTGCGAGATCGTGATCGCCAATGCCGGAGCGGCCGAGAGCGCGCCCTTCGCCAGGACCAGCCTTGCGCAATGGCACGCGATGCTGGGCGCCAATCTCACCGGCACCTTCCTCACTTTCCGCGAAGGGCTGAAGCAGATGCCGGGCTGGGGACGTCTGATCGCCATCGCCTCCATCGCGGGTTTGCGCGGCTACCCCTATGTCGCGCCCTATGTGGCGGCGAAACATGGCGTGGTGGGCCTCACCAGGGCGGTCGCGCAGGAAATCGCGAAGCGCGAGATCACCGTCAACGCCATCTGCCCCGGTTATGTGGCCACGGAAATGACCGAACGTTCGGTGGCGAATATCCGGGCCAGGACCGGCTTGGATGAGGCGGAGGCGCTGGCCGCGCTCACGAAGACCAGCCCGCAGAACCGTCTGATCGCGCCTGCTGAAATCACCAGCCTCGCGCTCTGGCTCTGTTCGCAGGAGGCGCGCGGCATGAACGGGCAGGCCCTCCCGCTCGCAGGGGGCGAAGCCTGATGGATCTGCGCGCGCCCGAATCCCTCTCCAGGCGCCGGCTCAAGATGTGGATCCGCCTGCTCGGCGTCACGCGCAGCGGCGAGCGGCATCTGCGTGAATTTCTGCGCGTGGAACATGGTACGACATTGCCCCGCTTCGACGTGATGGCCGCGCTCTGGCGCCGCCGTGAGGGCATCACCATGAGCGAGCTCGGCCGGCTGCTGCTCGTTTCCGGCGGCAACGTGACCGTGATTGTCGATGGCCTCGAAAAGGAGGGGCTCGTCATCCGCGCGCATTCGAGTGCGGATCGCCGGACGGTCGCCGTGTCGCTGACCGAGCGAGGATTCGCCGAATTCGAGCGCATCGCGGCCGGGCACGAAGCCGAGATCGACCGGCTCTTCGCGCAACTCGCCGAATCGGACCTCGAAACGCTGAATAGCATCTTTAGGCGCCTGACGAAGGACAAGACATGAACCGCATGGCCGGTCTCTCGCCGAAACATTTCCACTGGGAGGCGAGCGATCGCATCGCCACCATCCGCCTCGCCCGCCCGGACCGGAAGAACCCGCTGACCTTCGAAAGCTATGCCGAATTGCGCGATACATTCCGTGCGCTCGCCTATGCCGAGGATGTCGATGCGGTGATTTTCGCCTCGAATGGCGGGAATTTCTGCTCCGGCGGCGATGTGCATGACATCATCGGACCGCTCGTCGCCATGGATATGAAGGGGCTGCTCGCCTTCACGCGGATGACCGGGGATCTCGTCAAGGCGATGCTCGGCTGCGGCAAGCCCATCATCGCGGCGGTGGATGGCGTCTGCGTGGGCGCGGGCGCGATCATCGCCATGGCCTCCGATCTGCGCCTTGCGACGCCGGCGGCGAAATGCGCCTTCCTCTTCACGCGCGTCGGCCTTGCGGGCTGCGACATGGGTGCCTGCGCGATGCTACCGCGAATCATCGGGCAGGGGCGGGCGGCAGAGCTGCTTTATACCGGTCGCGCGATGCGCGCCGAGGAGGGCGAGCGCTGGGGCTTCTGGAACGCGCTTCATCCGCCGGAAATGCTCGACGAGGCCGCAGTCACGCTCGCGCGCCAGCTCGTGGCGGGGCCAACATTCGCGCATGGCATCACCAAGACGCAGCTCAACCAGGAATGGAACATGAGTCTCGAACAGGCAATCGAGGCGGAAGCGCAGGCGCAGGCCCTTTGCATGCAGACCGAGGATTTCGCCCGCGCCTATCGCGCCTTCGTGGCGAAGGAAAAGCCGATCTTCGAGGGCCATTGAGATGGCCGATCGCTCTTTCCTGGCCTGGCCGTTTTTCGAGGATCGCCATCGCGATCTCGCGGGGAAACTGGAGCATTGGGCCAAGGTCCATCTGCCGGTGGATCATGCCGATGTCGATACTGCCTGCATCGAACTCGTGCGAAAGCTGGGTGAAGCGGGTTGGCTTTGGCATACTGGTTCTGAAGCCGGCGAAGCATTGGATGTGCGCACGCTCTGCCTCATCCGCGAAACGCTGGCGCGGCATGATGGCCTCGCCGATTTCGCCTTTGCGATGCAGGGTCTCGGCATGGGTGCGGTGAGCCTCTTCGGCACGGCGAAGCAGCGGACATGGCTCGGCCGCACGCGAGCCGGCAGCGCGATCGCCGGCTTCGCGCTGACGGAGCCCGGCTCCGGCTCGGATGTCGCGAGTATCGCGACAAAAGCCACGCGCGTTCCCGGTGGGTTCCGGCTCGACGGCGAGAAGACCTACATCTCCAATGGTGGGATCGCCGATATCTATGTGCTCTTTGCCAGAACGGGCGAAGCACCGGGTGCGAAAGGGCTGTCGGCTTTCCTCGTTCCCGCGGCGACAGCCGGATTCGAGGTGGTCGAGCGCATCGACGTGATGGCGCCGCACCCGCTCGCATGGCTGCGGCTGGAAAATGCGGTCGTCCCGGAAACCGCACTGATCGGCAGCCCGGGTGACGGGTTCAAGATCGCCATGGCGGTGCTTGATGTCTTCCGTTCCACCGTGGGCGCGGCTGCGCTTGGCTTCGCCCGCCGAGCGCTGGATGAAGCCCTGGCCCGGGTGCAGACGCGAAAAATCGGGGGTGCTCCTCTCGGTGAACTCCAGATGGTGCAGGGCCACCTGGCGGATATGGCCTTGGAAATCGATGCGGCGGCTTTGCTCGTCTATCGCGCTGCTTGGACAAAGGATCGGGGGGCGGCTCGCGTGACGCGCGAGGCGGCGATGGCGAAGCTCCACGCGACGGAAGCGGCGCAGCGCGTCATCGACCTCGCCGTGCAACTTCATGGCGGCGATGGCGTGCGCAAAGGTTCGATCGTTGAGAGCCTTTACCGCGAGATCCGGGCCTTGCGCATCTACGAGGGTGCATCCGACGTGCAACGCGTCGTGATTGCCCGCGCCCTGCTCTCCGACATGAAGGGAAATCTCTGATGCAGATCAATAAGACATCTCCGCACGAGGTTCTCCATCCACGAAACTGGAAGCCGGCTAAAGGCTACGCCAACGGGATCATGGCCAGAGGCCGGATGATCTTCCTCGGCGGCCTCGTCGGCTGGAATTCGGATCAGGAATTCGAGACAGACGATTTCGCCGGCCAGGTGGAGCAGACGCTGAAGAACATCGTCGCTGTGCTTGCCGAGGCCGGCGCAAGACCCGAGCATCTGGTGCGCCTCACCTGGTATGTCACGGACAAGCAAGAGTATCTCGCCAGCCTCCCGAAGATCGGACGCGCTTATCGCGCGCATCTCGGGCGGCATTTCCCTGCCATGGCGCTGGTGCAGGTGGTGGCCCTGGTAGAGGACCGCGCCAAGGTCGAGATCGAGGCCACGGCGGTCCTTCCCGAGTTCTGAGGAGCATGGCCATGCCACAGACCAACGTCCTCGGGCCCAGTGGCCATGTCGACACCTTCGCCCGCGACAGCCTTCCACCGTTCGAACAATGGCCGGAGATCCGGCTTGACGGATTCGACTACCCCGCCTGGCTGAATGCCGCGGTGGAACTGACGGACCGCATGGTCGAACGTGGCTTTGGCGATCATACCGCGCTCATCGGCAACGGCCGTCAGCGCACCTACAAGGAGCTCTCGGACTGGACCAACCGCATCGCCCATGCGCTCGTCGAGGATTATGCGCTGAAGCCGGGCAACCGGGTGCTGATCCGCTCCGCAAACAACCCGGCCATGGTTGCCTGCTGGCTCGCGGCCACCAAGGCCGGCGCGGTGGTGGTAAACACCATGCCGATGCTGCGGGCGGGCGAACTTTCGCAGATCATCGACAAGGCGAAAGTCAGCCTGGCGCTTTGCGATACGCGGCTGATGGATGACCTCGTGGCGGCGGCAAAGACCAGCGTCACGCTCTCGCATGTGATTGGCTTTGACGGCACCGCGAACCATGATGCCGAGCTTGATCGTGCGGCGCTCCGCAAGCCCGTGCGCTTCGATGCGGTGAAAACCGGGCGCGATGATGTGGCGCTTCTCGGCTTTACCTCTGGCACGACGGGTGAACCCAAGGCGACGATGCATTTCCATCGGGATCTGCTCATCATTGCCGATGGTTATGCGAGGGAGGTTCTGAAGGTCACGCCGGAGGATGTGTTCGTGGGCTCGCCTCCGCTGGCATTCACCTTCGGCCTCGGCGGGCTCGCGATTTTCCCGCTGCGCTTCGGCGCGACGGCGGCGCTTCTCGAAAGCGCCACTCCGCCGAACATGGTCGAAATCATCCAGACCTACAAGGCGACGGTCTGCTTCACCGCGCCCACCGCTTATCGCGTGATGCTGCGCGCGATGGACGAGGGCGCCGATCTCTCCTCGCTGCGAGCGGCGGTATCAGCCGGCGAGACCTTGCCGGCGCCGGTCTATGAGGAATGGATGCGCAAGACCGGCAAACCGATGCTCGACGGCATTGGGGCGACCGAGATGTTGCATATTTTCATCTCCAATCGATTCGGAGATTCGCATCCGGCCTGCACGGGGAAGCCGGTGACGGGCTATGAGGCCCGCATTGTCGATGAGGCGATGAGGGAGATGTCGAGGGGGCAGGTCGGCCGTCTTGCGGTGCGCGGGCCCACGGGGTGCCGTTACCTCTCGGATAGTCGGCAAAAGAATTATGTTCGGGAGGGCTGGAACCTCACGGGAGACTCTTTCTGGCAGGACGAGGAGGGTTATTTTCACTTCGCCGCGCGTTCCGACGACATGATCATCTCCGCCGGCTACAACATCGCCGGGCCGGAGGTGGAGGCGGCGCTTCTCGCCCATCCCCATGTGCAGGAATGTGCGGTGATCGGCGTGCCGGATGAGGAACGCGGGCAGATCGTGGAAGCGCATGTGGTGCTGGTCACCGGGATCGCCGGTGACGCCGAGACAATCAAGCGCTTGCAGGAGCATGTGAAGGTGACCATTGCGCCGTTCAAATATCCCCGGTCGGTGGTGTTCACGGCGCAATTGCCGAAGACGCAAACCGGCAAGATTCAGCGCTTTCGCCTGCGGCAGGGCTAGAGCATGATGTGTTCAGACGGAAGCACATCATGCTCTTATCTTATTATTATCGCATGCTTTTTTGTGAAAAACCGGATTCCACTTTTTCACAGCATGCTCTAGAGCGAAATTCGATCTGAATGAATGAGATTGACCGCTCTATGTTTCTGTGATTGATCGTATTTTCTTCACGCGAACCGGTTCCCACCTCCGCCTTCGCGAGGGGCATGCTTCGCTTGAAAATGCTTCTCTCTTTCTTTTTCGCATTTTCTTCACGCGAACCGGTTCCCACCCCCGCCTTCGCGAGGGGCATGCTTCGCTGGAAAATGCTTCTCTCTTTCTTTTTCGCATTTTCTTCACGCGAACCGGTTCCCACCCCCGCCTTCGCGGGGGCATGCTTCGCTTGAAAATGCTC
The DNA here is from genome assembly GCA_020252645.1 of Methylobacterium sp. Classification (GTDB taxonomy): domain Bacteria; phylum Pseudomonadota; class Alphaproteobacteria; order Rhizobiales; family Beijerinckiaceae; genus Rhabdaerophilum. The sequence goes on from JADCCN010000002.1 coordinate 724,533, forward strand.
TGAGGGCCGCTTTCAATGAAAATCCCGGCTTTTTGGCAGGATGCGCGCATCGCGCGGGTGCCTGTGGCGCGGGGGCGGCGCGAGATGCAATGGCGGTGGAATTGGGTTGTGGCGCGGATCACGCGCATTGCCGGGTGTGCCGAGGGTTGATCCCTCATCGGCCGGCGCCAGCAGCGATTTCGTGAATCCTGCACCCGTTGCGCCCGCCTCCCACAGATGATCGAGCATGCCGGAGCGGTCGATGACATGGGTGGCCATGAGATGCACCACGCCTTCCGGGCTTTTCTGCACGCGCCCTTCGACGAGCATCAGCCGCGCGGCCATCACAGGGCGGCGCAGCGCCTCGAATTGTCGCGCCCAGAGCACGCAATTGGTAATACCCGTTTCGTCTTCCAGCGTGATGAAGATGGCATTGCCCTTGCCCGGCCGCTGGCGCACGAGCACCAGCCCTGCCATGCGCGTGAAGCGCCCATCGGCGCGGCTCGCGGTTTCCGCCGCCGAGCACACGCCCTCGCGCCGGAAGAGCGGGCGCAGAACCGCCATGGGATGTGATTTCAGCGAAAGGCGGAGCGTCTGGTAATCGGTCGCGACATGCTCGCCGAGGCTCATTTCGGGCAGGTTTGCTTCGGCCTCAAGGCCCAGTTCAGGCGCCTCGGCGCTCGTGAAAAGCGGCAGGGGATCGTCCTCCGGCAGGCGGCGCACCTCCCAGAGCGCGCCGCGCCGGTCGAGCCCGATGGAGCGGAAGGCATCGGCATCCGCGAGCGCGCGCATCGGGCGGCCATAGAGCCGCGCGCGGTTGGAAAGCGCTTCCACGCTTCGGAAGCCTTCGCGCCGCGCGGTCACCAGCCGTTTGGCCTCCGCCTCATGGATGCCCTCCGCCTGACGGAAGCCGAGGCGCAGGGCGAGGTCGCCTTTCGCATCATGCTCCAATGTGTTGTCCCAGAAGGAATGGTTCACATCCACCGGCCGCACCTCCACGCCGTGCTCGCGGGCGCAGCGTACGATCTGCGCGGGCGCGTAGAAGCCCATGGGCTGCGAATTCAGCAAGGCCGCCGCGAAGATCGCGGGGTGGTGGCACTTGATCCAGGAGGAGATGTAGACAAGCTTCGCGAAGCTCGCGGCATGGCTCTCCGGGAAGCCATAGGAGCCAAAGCCCTTGATCTGCCCGAAGCAGTTCTGTGCGAATTCGCGATCATAGCCACGCGCCACCATGCGCTCGACCATCAGGCTCTCGAAGCGCCCGATCGTGCCCACATTGCGAAACGTCGCCATCGCGCGGCGAAGCTGGTTCGCCTCCACATCGGAGAATTTCGCCGCCACCATTGCAAGCTGCATCGCCTGTTCCTGGAAGAGCGGCACGCCCTTTGTCTTGCCGAGCACGGCGTGGAGCTCATCCGCAGGGCCGTGCTCCGGCGCGGGCGAGGGGAAGATGACGGCTTCCGCACCGCTGCGCCGGCGCAGATAGGGGTGCACCATGTTGCCCTGGATGGGGCCGGGGCGGACGATCGCCACCTGGATCACGAGATCGTAGAATTCCCGCGGTTTCAACCGTGGCAGCATGTTGATCTGCGCCCGGCTTTCCACCTGGAAGACGCCCACCGAATCCCCGCGGCAGAGCATGTCGTAGGTCGCCGTGTCTCCCTGCGGCACCTCGGCGAGGCCCATCTCGACGCCGGCGTGATCCTTCAGCAATTCGAATGCCTTGCGGATGCAGGTGAGCATCCCCAGGGCCAGCACATCGACCTTCATCAGGCCCAGAGCATCAATATCGTCCTTGTCCCATTCGATGAAGGTGCGGTCGGGCATGGCGGCATTGCCGATGGGCACGAGGTCATCCAGCCGTGAGCGCGTCAGCACGAAGCCGCCGACATGCTGCGAGAGGTGACGCGGAAAACCGATGAGGCGCTTCGCGAAGCCCACGGCGCGAGCGATCCACGGATTATCCGGGTCGAGCCCCGCCTGTTTCACCTGGTTGCGGGTGATATCCGAACCCCAGCTCCCCCATTGCGTGCCGGAAAGCGCGGTGGTGACATCCTCCGAAAGGCCCAGGGCCTTGCCCGCCTCGCGGATGGCGCTTTTCGGCCGGTAATGGATGACGGTCGCGGCGAGCCCCGCTCGCTCGCGGCCATAACGCTCATAGATGTGCTGGATGATCTCCTCGCGCCGCTCATGCTCGAAATCGACGTCGATATCCGGGGGTTCGCGGCGCTCCTCGGAGATGAAGCGCGCGAAGAGCACATTATGCTCGGCCGGGTCGACCGCCGTGATGCCCAGAACATAGCAGACGGCGGAATTCGCCGCCGAGCCCCGCCCCTGGCAGAGAATGCCCTTGTCGTTCGCCACGCGCACGATGTCGTGGATGGTGAGGAAATAGCGCGCATATTTCAGTTTGCGGATGAGGGCGAGTTCGGCCTGCAGCAATTTCTCGACCTTCGCCGGCAAACCATCAGGGTAGCGCATGGCGGCATGGCGCCATGTCAGTTCCTCCAGCCAGCCCTGCGCATCCCGGCCCGGCGGCACGGGTTCATCCGGGTATTCGTATTTCAGTTCGCCGAGATCGAAATCCACGCGGGCGAGGATGTGGCGTGTTTCGGCCAGAGCCTCCGGGTGATCCGCGAAGAGGCGTGCCATTTCTGAAGGCGGCTTCAGATGCCGCTCGGCATTCATCTCCAGCAGGCGGCCGGCATTCTCGAGCCTCCGCCCCTCGCGGATGCAGGTGAGGATATCCTGAAGATCGCGCTGGCCCGGCTCGGCATAGAGCACGTCATTCGTGGCCAGAAGCGGGATGCGATGCGCCGCGCCGATGGAATTCAGCTCCGCGAGCTTTCGGCGATCATCGCCCCGGCGCGGCATGCTGGCGCCGAGCCAGAGCGCGCCGGGTGCTGCCTCCGCGAGGCGGGACAGCAGATTCGCGAGGTTCCGCCGGTCGCGGCCGGGCATCAGAATCAGCAGAAGATCGCGCGCATCGGCGAGAAGATCATCGAGCGTGACGTGGCATTCGCCCTTCTTCGCGCGACGGTTGCCGATCGTCAGCAAACGGCAGAGTCGCCCCCAGCCGGTGCGATTTTCCGGGTAAACCACGATATCCGGCGAGCCATCCGCGAAGGCCAGCCGCGTGCCGGTGATGAGGCGGAAGCTTTTCGCGCGAGCCTGAACCAAAGCGTGCAGGGCTTCGGCTTCCACTCCCTCCGGCGAAAGCGCCCGATCTTCGAAGCGATATTCGCCGGGGCCGGAGCCCTCGCGCTGCCTGATCGGCGCAAGCGCGCCGCCCTCGCGCAATTCCTTCAGCGCATTCCAGGCGCGCACCACGCCCGCGACCGTGTTGCGGTCTGCAATGCCCAGCCCCTCATGCCCGAGAAGCAGGCTCGTGAACACGAGATTCTCCGCCGGCGATGCCCCGCGCAGGAAGGAGAAATTCGTGGCCGAGACCAGTTCGGCGAAGAGGGCCGAGGATTGTTTTCTCATGGAAACAATCCATGCAGAAACCAGCGCGGCTGGCTGTTCCGATCCTCGTAAAGCCCCTCGCGGAAGATCCAGAAGCGGTGCCCGGCCTGATCCTCGATGCGGTAGTAATCGCGCGTGGCGGGGGCGGGCGAGGCTTCGCGCCACCATTCCGGGGCGATGCGCTCCGGACCTTCGGCGCGTGTCACCTCGTGCAGCATGCGCCGCCAGCGAAAGCGCAGGGGCGGGCTGTCCGGCACCTCGGCCAGAACCTCGATGGGCTGCGGATGGGCAAAGAGTGTCAGCGGCCGCGCGGGCGGCTGGCCGGCTTCCGGCGCGGGCCATGCCATGGCAGGGTTTGCCGAGAGAAACTCCGCCATGCCGCCCGCGAGCGCGGGATCATGCGTGTCTCGCGATACCAAGCGCCGCAGATTCTCGCGCCCGAACCGCGCCACGAGCCGGTTCACAAGATCGGCCAGCGCGCGGGCCTCGTCCTCCGGCTTTGCGCCCTCCGCAAGGCTCGCTTGCACGGCATGGAGCGGCTCCGAACGCAAGACCATGAGGCGCAGGGCATCGAAGCCGAAGCCGGGATCGACCGGATCAGCCAGCGTCTCCATCTTCAGCCGCGCGAGCCGCACGAGGCTCGCCGCCTCGCGGGTGCCGCTCGCGGTTTCGATGCCGATGCGGCGCACCGCGCCATCGGCCCGGAAGAGCGTGAGCTCGAAGCTGCGCCCCCCTTCGCCGCGCGCCTCGAGCCTGTTTGCGACATCGTCCATCAGCCGGGCCAGAACCGTGAGCAGATGCTCCATCTGCGTCATCGGCTCGGGGAAATGCCGCTCGGCCATCAGCAGCGGGGGCGTGCGCAGGGGCGTGATGCGGAGATCCTCGCGGCCGAGGATGCGGTGAAGCCTCGCGACGAGGTCCTCCCCGAACCGCGCGGAGAGCATGTGCGATGGCCGATCCGCGAGATCGGCGAGGGTGCGAAATCCCGCCCGGCCCAGCGCGATGCTCGTCGCCTGATCCTGATCGAGCGCGGAGACCGGCAGGGCGCGTGCCAGCGTCTCATCCTCGGCCGGCCCAGCGATTGTGTTGCGCCGGTAGCGCGCGAAGGCCCGGGCCGCATGGGGCGTGGAGGCAATGGCCCCGAAGGTGGTGAGCCCCAGGCTGCGCAGGCGGCGGCACGCGCGGAGCAGCATCTCGCTCTCCCCGCCGAAGAGATGCACACAGCCGGTGATATCCAGCGCCAGGCCATCCCGGCCCTTGATCGCCACCAGAGGGGTGAACATCTCGCAGATCTCGCTGGCGCGCTTCAGGAAGCGCGCATCGGCCTCCGGTGCGGCCTCCTCCGTCTCGAGATTCGGCCAGAGCGCGCGCGCCTCCGCCAGCGCCATGCCCGGGCTGAGCCCGACGCGGGCGGCGATGGCATCGATGGCCGCGATGCGCAGCGCGCCGCGATCCTTCTCGACCAGCGCGAAGGGGCGCTCAGCCGGCCTCCCGTCGCGGGAGGAGGTCCGGCTCCGGCGCGCGCGGTCGGTCGAAAGAAACGGAAACCACAGCGCCAGGTAGCGACGGCAGGGCAGGCTCGGCGGGGCGGGTGTCGGTTGCAGTTCGGGACAGGAATTGGCGGGCATCGCGATTCCATTCCAGATGGTCGTGCAGGCCCTCGCGCCCGTTGCGGGCCCGGAGCAGGGTGAGTTCGAAAGCGGGGAGGCCGGGGGCTTGCGCCGCCAGCGCGCGGGAGGGAAGGGCGCGCAATTCCCAGCGCGTTTCCGCTGCGCTCGGCCGCGCCTTCGCGGCGATTCGTGCCAGCAGGAGCGGCACGCCGGATGCGCGCGCGGCAAGCGCCAGGCGCCGGCTGGCCGTAAGATCATAGGCCGGGTCCTCGCCCCAGAGTTCGAGGAAAACCACGCCGAGGCCCGCGCAGCGCGCGCCTTCCAGCCCGGCCTGAAGGGCGGCCCTGGCATCCTTCACGCGCAGGATCATCAGGCTCGCCGGGTCGAGCCCGAATTCGCACAGGCCCGGCGCATGGGGATGGCCCGCTTCCCGGTCGAAGGCCTCCTGCCGCACCCAGAGGCAGGGGCGCCCCTGCGCGAGAACCTGCCCGATGGCCAGCGCGCAGCCGCTCAAGGCTGCGTGATCGGCCGCGCGGGCGGCATAGAATTCATGCAGGGCGGCGCGGGCAAGAATGGGCAGGCTCGCAATGCGCGCGCCTTCTTTCCCCGCCTCGCCGGAGGGCGCGGACCAGCCTTGTCGCAGGGGAGGCGGATATGCTTGCACGAGTTATGTTCCTATTTTGTTCTAGTAAGGAGAGAAATGGAAACAAGAGTCAAGGGAGGAGAATCGGGGTGGACGCCATAGGCCGTGGCGAGCTGCGGCACTCCGCTCGCCCTCCAGCGCTTCAAGGGCGACAAGCGCCTTGAAGGCTGCATCGCGGTTCCGGCGTTTCGATATTCGAGAGCATTTTCGAGCGAAGTGGGAACCGGTTCGCGTGAAGAAAATGCGAAAAAGAAAGAGAGAAGCATTTTCGAGCGAAGCATGTCCCCGCGAAGGCGGGGATGGGAACCGGTTCGCGTGAAGAAAATGCGATCAAGCAAAGAGAGAAGCATTTTCGAGCGAAGCATGTCCCTCGCGAAGGCGGGGATGGGAACCGGTTCGCGTGAAGAAAATGCGAAAAAGAAAGAGAGAAGCATTTTCGATGGAGACCAGCAGAGATCAGACCCCGGCTTCCGTCAGTGTCCCGTTTCAGGGGAGCCGCCCAACAGGCCTGTTCCCGCTGCCGCAATCGTCGGTCTTCGCGATGTGATCGCGATCGCAAACCTCCGGGATTTGCCGGAGGCAGCGATCGCTCCTTTCGAATCGAAGTGATCCATCCGGCGGCGTTTCCGGCGTCTCACCTCAGGCTTGCCCTGGATATCCAATGCGGGGCCGATACTGCGGTTCTGCGCCTCCATGCAATCAATGAAGCGATTGATGGCCGCGAGCCAAGCCACGAAGAGCGGGTTGACCTGCTTCTGGGGATGATTGAGTTCATCAGCCGGAGAGATTTCGCCACTGGAATGACGACAACAATAAATCAGTCCATACGTAAGTAAAATTTCTCTACTCTGTTTTTGTTTATATCTAAGTCAATTATGGTCCCTTGATCAATTAAAATTTGGTATGGAATCCTAAATAATATAGGCATTTCATCGACATAAGTAACGCCGGATACTCTATCATTTTCGATGAAATCTGCACCAACAACAATACCAGGGCCAAATTTGATGTGAGGTAAATCCTTGCCAGCATTAGCGCTGCGCTCTAGCGCCCAAATGATAGATATAACTGGTTTTTTATTTTCTTTTACCTGCTTTTTTAATTCTTTAAAAAACAATGACAGTTCTGCAATAGCAGCCGGAGTAATTGAAATCATATTGACTTCTGAATTATTTGACATTGTTTTTCCTTTATCATCACATTCTCACAAAACCGGGCAAGGATTCTCCCGGTCCCACTGTGACACTTCTCTGTGTCCCATCGGGGCAATCATAGAAACCCGTCCAACCACCGTAAGGTGATGCCCAAGAATCAGCTAAAGTACATATTCCTACAACAGATGCTAATCGTGGCAAGCAAGGCACTCCGGCACGGGATTTCAAGAAGCGCCATGTCCAAGGTCCAAACACGTCGTCAGGTCCGACGCCTGCCGCCGGAAAAGCGAATTGCCGATATTCTGGCGGCCGCCAAGGCCATATTCGACGAGAAGGGCTATAATGATGCGCTGATCACCGATATCGCCGATCGGGCAGGCGTGGTGGAAGGCAGCATCTACCGCTTTTTCGCAAACAAGCGCGACCTGCTGACCCGTGTGGTCGAACAATGGTACATCAGCATGCTGGACCGGCACGAGGCCGACTTTCCGGCCGTGCAGGGCACATGGAACCAAATCCGATTCCTGATCCACCAGCACGTGATGGCCATCAAGTCGGAGCCTGGCCTTGCGCGCCTGCTGCTCCAGGAAATCCGCCTCGAGCCTGGCTATCGCGAGAGCAACTTCTTTCGCCTGAACCGCGCCTATACGAACCGGATCATGGAGGTCGTTAAACGCGCAATCGCCAATCAGGAATTTCGGCCGGGCCTTTCGCCGATCCTGATCCGCGATCTGGTCTATGGCGCGATCGAGCATCGGGCCTGGGCCTTCCTGCGCCGCGAGGGCGAACTGGATGCGGTTGCGGTGACGGACGGCATCATCGATATCCTGGTCAGCGGGCTGGGCGTCGCCGCGCCCAAGGTCGAGAGCGAGCAGGCACAGCTCGCAAGACGGCTGGAAGCCGTGACGGCGGAGCTGGAAATCACCGCGGCCCGGTTGAAAGCGGTTCTCGATGCCCAACGCCCTGCATGACATTGTTGAATTTCGTTCATTGAGGTGGTTTTCTCATTCAAGCGCGGCGTCTCTTGCAAGCTCGCTTGCGAGCGCGGTCTTCAGGTCCCGCAGAGGTGGATGAGGAACGAACATCAATGAACGTCCATCATCAAAACTCTGTCCTCGTTGAACGTCGTGACCGGATCGGGCATATCCGGCTGAACCGCCCGAAAAGCCTCAACACCCTGGACGAATCGCTGGGCCGTGCCCTTCTTGCGGCAATCGAGAACCTTGCCAACGACGCCGGCATCCGGGTCATCATCCTTTCCGGGGAGGGGCGGTCCTTCATGGCCGGGGGCGATCTCTCCGCCTTCGCCGCGGATCTGGATCATGCAAGCGAGATGGCAGGCTGTCTGATCGACCTGTTCCATGGCACGATGCGGCGGATCGCGATCTGCGATCAGATCGTCATCGCGGCCGTGCAGGGCCCGGTGGCCGGGGGCGGGGTGAGCCTCGCTTTGGGTTCCGATCTCTGCATCGCTGCGGCGGATGCCCATTTCGTTTCCGCCTATGCCCAGATCGGCACCAACCCCGATGGCGGCTGTTCCTGGAGCGTCACGCAGCTTCTCGGCCCCAAGCGGGCGCTGGCCTTCCTGCTCTCGCCCGAGCGGATCAGCGCCGAAACGGCCCTGACACTCGGGATGGTCAACGAGGTGGTGCCGCCGGAGCAGCTGATGGACCGCGCCTTCGCGCTGGCTGAACAGCTGTCCTCCGGCGCCCGGAAGGCGCAGGCCGGCATCAAGCGGCTGGTCCGCGGGGCGGTGACCGGGACGCTGGACGCGCAATTCGACCTGGAGAAGGCCGGCTTCATGGCCCATGCCTCCGGTGCGGATTTTCGCGAAGGCATTACCGCCTTCCTGGCCCGACGCCCTGCCCGATTCGAATAACGGCAAGAGCGGTTTCCGATCCGATCGAATAAAATCGGCCGCTCTTTCTTCTTGCCCTGTCACATTTTCTCGCGGTCTACCGGTATCTACTGGATCGAAAAAATGCTCTAGAGCGATGCGAGCCGCTGTCGCGCCGCTTCGAACTCATCCCGCAGTCTTTGGGCCAGCTCGGCCATGGGCGGCGCATCGGCAATGGCGGAAACACCCTGCCCCGCCGCCCAGAGATCGACCCATTTCCGCGTATTGGGGTCGAGATCGAGCTGGATCGCCTGCTTGTTCGTCGTTGTCAGGGCCGCAGGATCAATCCCGTGCGCGCGCAGCGACGGCGCCAGGAAATTGCCAGCCACGCCCGAGACCGCAGCGGTGTAGACAATATCATCCGTGCCGCTCCGCGCCAGCATCTCACGATAGCCCGCCTTGGCATTGGCTTCGGCTGTGCCGATGAAACGCGTGCCCATATAGGCGAAATCCGCCCCCGCCGCGAGGGCGGCAGCAACATCCGCGCCGGTGGAAAGGGCACCGGCCAGCGCAATGGCGCCCCGGAAGAACTGCCGGACTTCGGCGATGAAGGCGAAGGGGTTCAGCAGCCCGGCATGGCCACCCGCACCGGCAGCGACCAGCACGAGGCCATCGACGCCCGCTTCCGCCGCCTTCTCGGCATGCCGGCGGTTGATCACATCATGCAGGATGAGGCCGCCATAGCCCTGCACCGCCCGGGCGATTTCGCTCACCGCGCCAAGCGAGGTGATGACAAGGGGCACCTTGGCCGCCACCACCGCCTCGAGATCCGCCGAGAGGCGCGGGTTGGAAGGATGGGCGACAAGGTTCACCCCGAAGACCCGCCGTTCCGGCGGTCGATCGCCCAGCGCCTGCCCGATCTCGTCGAGCCGACGGCGGAACTCATCCGTGGTCCGGAGATTGAGCGCCGGAAACGTGCCGACAAATCCGGCATTCACCGCCTCCAGCACGAGATCGCGGCCCGAAACAATGAACATCGGCGCCGTGATGATCGGCAGCGCCAGGTCCCAGCCAAAGGCGGTCTTCATCCGGTCCACCCATCCGCCAGCCCGCCCCCGAAGCCGCCCATCGCGGAGCGCACCGCGTCGAGAATGAACATATCCATCGTCACCTCTCCCCGCAGGCCAGCCGCCATGCGATCTGCGGCAGCCGGTCGGCGCCGAAAAAGCCTTCGCCATCCACCACCATATAGGGCGAACCGATCACCCCTTCGGCCACCGCCTCCTCGACCGAGGCCGATAATCGGTCACGCCCGGCCGCGATCAGGGCTTCTGCCCGCGCGGGATCGACTCCGAGGCCGGCCAGAACCGCCTGCAGGGCCGGCACGGAGGCGATGTCCTCGCCCTGGCCGAAAAACCGGCTCAGCACCGCCTGGACATAGACTTCGGCAAGGTCGGGCCGTTCGGCCGACAGGCCGTAGAACAGCCGCGCCGCGAGATGGGACGCGAAGGGTATCTTGACCGGCTCGGCCAGCGGCAGGCCGGCAAAGGCGGCGGACCGCGCCATATCCTCGAAGAAATAGCGCTTGCGAGCGGGAACATCGAGCGGCGCGGCGATGCCGAGGGCCCGGAACACCGCGAAGAGCAGCAGGGGCCGGTATTCAATCCGGCGGCCATGCCGCCGCGCGATCTCCTGCAGGCCGGGCACTGCGAAATAGGCATAGGGCGAGGCAAAATCGAACCAGCAGCGGATCGGCTCAGAACCGGAAGACGCCATAGCCAGGTTCTCCTATCGGCGCATTGAGGGATACGGAAATGGCCATGCCGAGCGCGTTGCGCGTATCGACCGGGTCGAGCAAGCCGTCATCCCACAATTCGGATGTGGAATAATAGGCCGAGAGCTGCTCCTGATAGGCGGCGCGGGTCTGGCTGATCAGCGCCTCGATTTCCTGCGGGTCGACATCGCCACCATTGCGCCGGATCTGGTTGATCTTGACCTCGGCGAGGGTCTTCGCCGCCTGGTCTCCACCCATGACCCCGATCTGCGAATTCGGCCAGGTGAACAGGAACCGCCCGTCAAAGGCGCGGCCGCACATGCCGTAATTGCCGGCGCCGAAGGAAGCATTGCACATCACGGTGAATTTCGGCACTTTCGAGCAGGTCTGCGCCATGATCATCTTGGCGCCATCCTTGGTGATGCCGCGCCGCTCATATTCCCGGCCGACCATGTAACCCGTGATGTTCTGGAGGAAGACCAGCGGCGTCTTGTTCTGGTCGCATAATTCGATGAAATGCGCGCCCTTGATCGATGAATCGTTGAACAGCACGCCGTTATTGGCCAGAATTCCAACCTTGAACCCCCAGATATGGGCGAAGCCGCAAACCAGCGTGGTGCCGTAATTCGGCTTGTATTCATGGAAGCGGCTGCCATCGACAATCCGGGCAATCACCTCGCGCATGTCGAAGCTGGTCTTGATATCGTCCGGAATGATTCCGTAGAGTTCCGTCGGATCATAGAGGGGCGGCTCCGGTGCCTGCCATTGCGCCTCCCATTTCTTCGGCCGGTCCCATTGCGCGACGATCTCGCGGCCGAGGGCAATGGCGTGATCCTCGTTATCGGCCGGCCAGTCGCACGTGCCCGAAACGCTGGTGTGCATCTCGGCGCCGCCGAGTTCCTCGACCGTCACTTCCTCGCCGGTTGCCGCCTTGACCAGCGGCGGCCCGCCCAGGAACACCGCGCCGCTGCCCCGGACGATCACGCTGAAATCCGAAAGGCCGGGGATGTAGGCGCCGCCGGCCGTGCAATGCCCGAAAACCAGCGCCAGCTGCTTGACGCCCATTTTCGACAACAAGGACTGATTGCGGAAAATGCGCCCGCCAACATATTTGTCCGGAAACAATTCGGATTGCAGCGGCAGAAAACCGCCCGCGGAATCGCACAGATGAACCACCGGCAGGCGATTCTCCATGGCGATATCCAGCGCGCGGACAATCTTCTTCATCGTCAGCGGATACCAGGCGCCGCCCTTCACCGTCGGGTCATCGGCGCGGATCATGACCTCACGACCAGCCACCACGCCGATGCCGACAATCGAACTGGCCGAAGGGGCATCGCCGCCATAGGCCATGTTCGCGGCCAGGGTGGAGAGTTCGAGGAAGGGCGTAGCGGGATCGAGCAGCTTTTCGATCCGCTGCCGCGCCGGCATCTTCTTCTGCCGCGCCAGCCGCTCGAGATCGCGCGCCGGGCGCTGATGCCGCGCCGCTTCCTGCCTGGCGCGCAATTCCGCCACGAGCCGCCGGTTATGGGCGTCATGCCGGCGAAAGGCCTCGCTGGAAACGCTGATCGTCGATTGCAGGCGATCCATCGTCATTCTCCCTCGAGGCTGACCAGCAGCGCCAGCACGGCATCCTTGTCGAAGCTGCCGCCCTCTTCCGCCAGCAGGGTGGCAATCACGCCATCCCGCGGCGCGCCCAGCGCCATCTGCAGCTTCATGCTTTCGATGGTGATCACGGCTTCCCCCCGCGCCACCGCTTCGCCCGCCTGCTTGTGCACCCGGATGACGAGGCCCGGCATCGGGGCCTTCACGGCATTGGCACCGCTGCCTCCGCCAGCCCCGGCGCCACCCTGGCGCGCCAGCTCCGCCACATGGGTCCGCCCGGCAATCCGCAGGAACTGCGTCTCGCCGATCTCCGCGCGGGCAAAGGCAACCGTTTCGCCATCGATCCGCACCATGCCATCGCCAGCCCTGGGCTCGACCGCATAGGTCCGCCCGTTGACCGCCAGCAGAAGCCGCGGCTGGCGCGCCAGGATCTCGATCTCGCAGGGCTCACCATCCAGGAGGAGCTTGAAGGGCATCGCGTCAGTTCCTCCAGAAGCCCATGCTGGCAAAGGGCTCGGGCGTGGCGAAGACGAGGTCGGCGAATTCCCGGCATCCGAGCGCGGCGAGAATGGCGGCATGGTCCCGTGCCTGCCGGCCCGGTGGCGGCATGGCCAGGGCCGGGCCATGCGCGCTGACAAAGCCGGTATGGAGATCTCCGGCCCGGAAAGCAGGGTGATCGAGCACGCGGATCAGATAATCGATATTGGTGGTCACCCCGAGAAGGGTCAGCTGCTTCAAGGCCTCGATCATCCGGTTGATCGCCGTGTTGCGGTCTGGCCCATGCGTCACCAGCTTGGCCAGCATCGGATCGAAATCCGCGGTGATCGCCTGCCCCTCGGTCAGGCCATGCTCGAACCGCAGCCAGGGCGCGGTCGGGAAGGCGAGCCGGCCGATCCGCCCCGATTCCGGCAGGAAATCCCGGGCCGGGTCTTCGGCGCAGATCCGGCATTCGATCGCATGGCCGGAAATGCGTGGCACCGGCAGCGCCGAAGGCAGAGCGGCACCTGCCGCAATCTCGATCTGCGCCCGGACGAGATCGATCCCGGTGATCATCTCGGTCACCGGATGCTCCACCTGCAGCCGGGTATTCATCTCGAGGAAAAAGAACCGGCCATCCGCGCCAAGAATGAATTCCACCGTGCCGGCATTGCGATAGCGCGCCGCTTTGGCAATGCGCACCGCAGCGGCGCAAATCTCCTCGCGCAGGTCCGGCGGGAGGTTTGGCGCCTGCGCTTCCTCGATGATCTTCTGGAAGCGGCGCTGCACCGAGCATTCGCGCTCATGGAGGTGGATCACGCCACCCTCGCCATCGCCCAGCACCTGCACCTCGATATGGCGCGGGGCTTCAACATAAGTCTCCGCATAAATCCGGCCATCCCGGAAATAGCGCAGTGCCTCACTGGCGGCCCTTGCCGCCGCGGCCTGAAGCTCATCCGCATGGCGGACAATGATCATGCCCTTGCCGCCGCCACCCGCCGCCGCCTTGATCAGCAGTGGAAAACCGATCTTCCCCGCCCGGGCTGTGAAATCCGCGAGATCCTCGGTCTGCAAGACCGAAGGCGCCACCGGCACGCCATGCGCGGCGGCGAAGGTGCGGGCGGAAATCTTGTCGCCCATCAGCGCGATGGTGTCGTGGTCCGGGCCGATGAAAGTCAAGCCGGCCTCAATGACCGCCCGCGCGAAACCGGCATTTTCGGACAGGAAGCCATAGCCGGGATGGATCCCCTCCGCACCCGTGGCTCTGGCTGCTGCAATAATCTGCGCCCCGTCGAGATGGGCGGCAACCGGGGTGTCGCCATGGATCACCACCGCCTCGCCCGCCATCCGGACATGCCGGGCCGCGGCTTCCACCGGATGATGGATCGCCACCGAAGCGATGCCCATCGCATCCAGCGTCCGGATCACCCGGCAGGCAATCTCTCCGCGATTGGCGATCAGGACTTTCGAAAAGGCCGGGGCGTTCATGATGGGATGGCCTCCCCCTTCTTGGCCGGGATCGCCCTGCCGGCCAGCAATCCGCCGGGTGCGCACCAGCCTTCCGGCACCGCAATCGGCAGATCCATCAGCACCTGGGCCAGCGCCTTGCCTTGCGGATCATGCCGCAGCGAGGCGATGCCGCCGCCGCCCAGCGCTTCATGCAGCACGAAGTTGAACCCCGTCAGCCCGGGCCATTCGAACCGCTCCACGGCGCCACGCACGTAATGCGCCAGCGTTTCCCGCACCCTCTCAGCGGTCAGTTCCGCATGAAGGATCGGCCAGAATTCCGGTTTTCGGGCCATGATGCCGATATTGGCGATGTCCCCCTTGTCGCCGCTGCGCCCATGCGCCAACGCGATCAGCGGAACCATGGCCTTGATGCCCGCCAGCACTCCCCGAGGCTCAGGCGGCTCGGCTGGGACCGGCGGCGCGGCCCCGAACCGCGGGACCGGCAGCACCTGATCCTTGCCATCCGGCGCTTGGACGCGAATGGTGAGTTCATCCTTGTCGATCAGGCACGAAAACAGCCGGATCACCGGCTGCGGCGTGGGCCGGCCACCGGCAAACCCGGTGAGGCTTTGCGCCATGGCCGTGGCCGCGGGGAACACTTCCCTGGAAAAAATCTCCAGCGCCTCCCGGTTGGCATGGCGGGCCGCCAGCTTCAGCACCACCTCGCGGGCTTCGCGTGTGCGAGACCGGGCGCCATAGCTTGTTTCGGCGCCAAGAACCTCCACCGATGTCTCGGCAAAGGGCGGCAAGCCCGCCGCGGTCATCAGCCGCCCCGCCCGGGCGAAAATCGCCTCCCCCACCCGCTCGGCGCGCAAGGCCGCCTCCGGCCCGACAATCATCATGGTGGTGAAAACCCGCCAGCCATCGGGATAGGTCACGCTCACCTTGTACTGGTCCGTCGGCGCCGTTCCGCGCGCGCCGCTGACCCGCACGCCATCCGGCCCCGCAGCCTCGAGCCGAACCGCGCGCCAGTCACAGACGACATCCGGCAGGAGATAGGCACCCGGGTCGCCGACCTCGTAAACGATCTGCTCCGCCACGGTTTCCGGCGTCACCCGGCCGCCATGACCCGGCGCGCGGCTGACGATGAACGATCCATCGGAGGCGCAATCCGCGATCGGGAACGCCATGTCGTCCCAGCCCGCCTCGACCGCGCGCCAGTCCGTGGTGATGCCACCGGTCGCCTGGGCGCCGCATTCGAGAACATGCCCGGCCAGGCTGCCGGCGGAGAGTTGGTCGAAATCGGTTTCAGACCAGCCGAATTCATGGATCAACGGGCCGAGAACCAGCGCGGAATCAACACAGCGCCCGGTAATCACGACATCCGCGCCGGTTGCCAGGGCGGCGGCGATCGGGAACGCGCCGAGATAGGCATTGGCGCTGCTCACCCGGGCTGGAAACGGGGCACCTGTGAACATTTCACGCAGGCCGGCCCCTGCCAGATTTGTCACGCGGTCGGTCAGGTCATCGCCCAGCACCACCGCGATCTTCATCGGCACGCCAGCCGCTTCGCAGGCCCGGGCAAGCGCATCCCGGCAGGCCAGCGGATTGACTCCCCCGGCATTGGCCACCACGCGGATGCCCTTCCCGGCGATCCGGCGCGCCAGCGGCGCCATGACATGCGTCACGAAATCGGTCGCATAGCCCTGGTCCGGCGCCTTGGCCCGCATCCGCGCCAGAATCGACATGGTGATCTCGGCGAGATAATCGAGCACGAGATAATCGATTTCACCGCCCTCGACCAATTGGCGCGGACCATCCGGGCTGTCGCCCCAGAAGCCGGCTCCGCAGCCAATCCGGATCATGCGCGCCTCGGCCGGGACCATGCGTTCAGCGCCCCGTCCAGTGTGGCGGTCGCTTCTCGATGAAGGCGGCGAAGCCTTCCTTCGAATCCTGCGTCCGCGCCAGCGTGGCGAGCATGAGCTGCGCGTATTCCAGCGCGTGATCGGCGGGCATTTCACGGATCTGCGCCAGCGCCTGCTTGCCGAGCCGGATACCGGTCGGCGATTTTCCGACCACCCGATCGATCAACCAGTCGAGCTTTGCATCAAGCTCCGCCGCCGGCACGGCATAATTGACGATGGGCCGGGCCATCTCGTCTCCCGCCCGGATCAACTCGCCGGTCAGGCACAATTCCATCATCAGCCGGTGCGGCATCACCCGGAGGAGATAAGGCAGGATCATCATCGGAAAGAGGCCGACACGAACCTCGGTCGTGCCCAGCATCGCCGCCTCGTCTGCCACCACGAGATCGCAGGCGCAAACCAGCCCGAGCCCTCCGCCCAGCGCATGACCGTTCACGCGCGCCACCAGCGGCAGGCGGCAGCCATCCATCCGGCGCAGCAGCCGCGCGACATAATGGCGCGGATCGGCGACATCGAGCGTGAAGGGTGAACCATCAGCAGCAGGCTGGAGATCTCCACCGGCACAGAAGGCCCTGGTTCCGGCACCAGTGAGAATGACGGCGCGAATCTCCGTATCCGCCTCGGCTCGGTCGAGCGCCGAGATCAGGCCGGTCGCCACGCTTTCATTCAGCGCATTCCTCCGTTCCTCGCGATGGATCGTGACTTCCAGCGCCGCCCCGCGTCTTTGCGTTCGCACATCGTCTGTCACGGTTTCCTCCAGAATCCACAAATAAATGGATCCACAAATAAATGAATTTCATTCATAAGGCTGTCAACAAGATCCTCTGCTGCGCCGCAACGAGCTGAGTTTCCCCAATTCTGGCCAATATTTGCGCAGGATTTTGCATTGACAGGCCAGAATGGCTTTGATGATATGAATTCAATAACAGGTTCGGATCGAAGCTGGGCCTAACGCGAGGAACACGACCATGGACGCGAGGCTCGGTCACAACGGGCATGCTTTCGATTTGGATATGGACCAACGTGCCACGCTGGATCTGGCTGATGACTTCGCTCGGCGGGAACTCTACGGCCTCGCGCCGAAAATGGACAACGAGGAATATTGGCCGGCCGACGCCTTCCGCAAGATCGGCGAAAACGGCTTTCTCGGCGTCGCCATCCCGCAGGAATACGGCGGCGCGGGCATGGACCTTGTGTCGGCCGGCCTGGTTGCGCAGGCCTTCGCCCGCTGGAACCACGCCATGGCGCTGTCGGTGGTGGCGCATGACAATCTCTGCGCGAACAACATCTACCGGAACGGCAACGAGGCGCAGCGCCGCAAATACCTGCCCGGCCTTTGCGCGGGCGCGCTGGTCGGCGCGCTGGGTCTGACCGAACCCGGCGCCGGTTCGGATGCGCTCGGCTCCATGGCAACCACCGCCCGCCGCGAAGGCGATCATTACATTCTCAACGGCCGCAAGATCTACATCACCAACGGGCCGGTGGCGGATGTGCTGCTGGTCTATGCCAAGACGGATCGGGAGCGCGGCGCGCATGGCGTCTCCGCCTTCATCGTCGAGAAGGATTTCCCCGGTTTCCACGTCGCCCAGAAGCTCGAGAAGATGGGCTATCGCGGCTCGCCCACCGGCGAGCTTGTCTTCGATGAATGCCGGGTTCCGGCCGAAAATCTGGTTGGCACCGAGAATGCCGGCGTTTCGGTCGTGATGAGCGGGCTGGATCTCGAGCGCGCGATCGTGGCGGCCTTGTGCCTCGGCATTTCCGAGCGCGCACTCGATCTCTCGGTCGAGTACGCGCAGGCCCGCCGGCAATTCGGCAAGCCGATCGGCTCGTTCCAGATGGTGCAATCCATGCTGGCCGACATTTACGTCGAGGTCGAAACCCAGCGCACCTTCGTCTACCGCGTGCTGGCGGAATCGGCGCCGCTGGAAATCGGCGGCGGCGGCCGGGGCGATATCCATGCCCTGACGGCGGCCTCGGTGATGTATGCGGCGGATTCCTGTCACCGCGTGCTCGACAAGGCGATGCAGATCCATGGCGGCTCGGGCTATATCTGGGAATCGGAGATCAACCGGCTCTATCGCGCCATCAAGCTCCTCGAGATCGGCGCCGGCACCACCGAAGTGCGCAAGATGATCATCGCCGGCGAATTGCTGAAGGACATGAAGCGGCATGGCTGAACCGCCTCCCTTCGGCGAGGATGATGCCACGCTGGCGACGCGGACGACGATCTATGCACCGGGCAGCTTTGCCGGCCGCGCGGCACTCGTTTCCGGAGGTGCCGGCGGCATTGGCCGCGCCATTGGCTGGCTGCTTGGGCGACTTGGCGCGCGGGTCGTGCTCAGCGGCCGCGATCAGGCCAAGCTGGACAGCACCGTCGCGGTGATGCGCGAGGCTGGCCTCGATGTTTCGGGCCATGCGGTCGACATCCGCGAGGTCGAGGCGGTGGATGCGTTCTTCACCCGGCTGGAAGCCGAGGGCGGGATTGACATCCTCGTCAACAGCGCAGGCGGCCAGTTTCCGCAGGCCGCCCTCGATATGAGCCCGCGCGGCTGGAACGCTGTCGTCAACACCAATCTCAACGGCACGTTCTTCATGATGCAGCGGGCGGCGCGCGGCTGGCGCGACGGCAAACGCCCCGGCAGCATCGTCAACATTGTCGTGGTCACGCGCGGTCTGCACGGCGTGGCGCATACTGTGGCGGCGCGCGCCGGGGTGATCGGTCTTTCCCAGGCGCTGGCGGTTGAATGGGCCCCCCTCGGCATCCGGATCAACTGCATCGCACCCGGGGCGATCGAAACGACGGGCTGGCGTGTCTACAAGCCGGAACAGGTCGCAACCTACGCCCGGACCAACCCGATGATGCGGGTCGGCACCGCCTGGGAGATCGCCGAGGCCTGTGCCTGGCTGGGCGGGCCGGCGGCCGGCTATGTGACGGGGGAGATACTTCACGTGGCCGGCGGCGCCCAGATCTGGGGCGACACCTGGACCGGCGGCAGGCCCGCCTGGTTCCAAGAGCCCTGAAGGAGGCCGGGATGCAGGGTGGCGAGGCGCCGGTTCTGGTTTGTGATGGGTTGGAACTGTCATTTGGCGGCCTGAAGGCACTCAAGGGCATTTCCTTCGAGGTCCGGCCCGGCGAGATTTTCGGCCTTGTCGGCCCCAACGGCTCCGGCAAGACCACCACGGTCAATGTCGCCACCGGCTTCTACCGGCCGAATGCCGGGCGGGTGCGGTTGTTCGGCGATGACATCACCGGCGAGAAACCGGATCGCATCGCCCGCCGCGGCATCGCCCGCACCTTCCAGAATCTCGCCCTGTTCAAGGGCATGACCGTGCTCGACAATATCCTGATCGGCCGGCACATCCACATGAACCCGAGCGCCCTTGGAACATTGTTTTACTGGTGGTGGGCGCAGCGCGAGGAAATCGCCCAGCGGCGGATCGTCGAAGATGTCATCGAGTTCATGCAGTTGCAGGATATCCGCGACGAGCCGGTCGAGGCGATCCCGCTCGGATTGCAGAAACGCGTGGAACTGGCGCGGGCGCTGGTTTCCGAGCCCCGTTTTCTCATTCTCGACGAGCCGATGGCCGGAATGAACCAGGAGGAAAAGGAATACATCGCCCGCTTCATCCTCGATGCCCGCGAGGAGCGCGGCGTCACCATCCTGATCATCGAGCATCACATGGATGTCGTGACCGCCATCTGCGACCGGGCGGTGGTTCTGTGCAATGGCGAGATCATCGCGCAGGGGCCGCCACGGCAAGC
The DNA here is from genome assembly GCA_020252645.1 of Methylobacterium sp. Taxonomy (GTDB): domain Bacteria; phylum Pseudomonadota; class Alphaproteobacteria; order Rhizobiales; family Beijerinckiaceae; genus Rhabdaerophilum. Next base: position 744,214 of record JADCCN010000002.1, read on the forward strand.
CATTGCCGAACCGGCGGTGATCAAGGCCTATCTCGGCGAGCGGGCGGCTCGCCGCGCCGGCATGGCCGAGGTGCAGGCGCCCCGTCCATCCGGGGGCGAGGCAGCATGAACCCCGCTTCCATTCCCTGGGCCAAGGCACCCGATGGCGAACCCTCCACGCTGGTCGCAGCCCTGCATCGCAATGCCGCGACCTATGGCAGCCGCATCGCCTTCCGCGAGCGCCGCTACGGCATATGGCAGGAGCAGAGCTGGGCCGAAGTGCTGGATGAGACCATGGCCATCGCCATCGGGCTGGAGAGCGCGGGCCTCAAGCCTGGCGACGTGATGACGCTGATCGGCGACAACCGCCCGCGGCTCTATTACGCGATGTTCGCAGCGATGATGCTGCGCGCGATTCCCTCCCCCGCCTATCCCGATGTGCCGCTGGAGGAACTGATCGCCGCAACCCGTCACGGCGCGCCAAAGCTCGCCATCGCCGAGGATCAGGAGCAGGTCGACAAGCTGATTGAACTGCGTGAGGCCACGGGTCGGCCCACGGTCATCGCCCATGACGATGATCGCGGTCTGCGCGGCTATCCAGGCAACGGGCTGGTTTCGCTCGATGCGCTGATCGAGACCGGGCGAAAGCGCCTCGCAGCCGAACCCGGGCTGATACCCCGGCTCCTGACCGCCGCCCAGCCCGGCGATTATGCGGTTCTGCTGCATTCCTCCGGCACCACGGGTGTGCCGAAGGGCATTCCGCTGACGCACCAGAACGCGACCCGGGGCGTGCTGAATGCCGCCGCCAGCGGCTATTTCCACCGTCATGACGAGATATTCGCCTATCTCCCGATGGCCTGGGTGGGGGATTTCGCCTTCATCGTCTCGGCGGCGGTGGTCATGACCTGCATTACCAACATTCCCGAGCGGCAGGAAACCGTGCTGCATGACCTCCGGCAGGCCTCGCCGACATTCTACCTCGCCGCACCGCGCGCCTGGGACCAGATGCTGACGCGAATCCAGGTCGGAATGCAGGATTCGACCCCGCTCAAGCGGAAACTGTTCGAAATTTTCATGCCGCGCGCCGTGGCTCTCGAAAAGAAGCGTCTTGCCGGCCACAGCCCGAACCTGGCGGAACGGCTGATCGATTGGATCGGTGATCTCGTCATCCGCGCCCCGCTGCGGGACTGGATCGGCCTTGCGCGATGCGACCGCGCCTATACCGGCGGCGAGGCGCTGGGCGAGGATACGTTCGTGTTCTTCCGCGCTCTTGGCATCAAGCTCAAGCAATTCTACGGCCAGACCGAGACCTGCGCGCTGACCGCCGCGCAGCAGGAAGGCCATGTGAAGCTGCATACCGTAGGCAGGCCGATGCAGGGGGTCGAGATCAAGCTGAACGAGGACGGCGAAATCCTCGTCCGGTCACCTTCGGTCTTCACCGGCTATTTCGACGACCCGGAAAGCACGGCGAAGGCGCTGGTCGATGGCTGGCTCCATACCGGGGACGCTGGCCGGATCGAGCCGGATGGCGATCTGGTCGTGCTTGGCCGCGTCAGCGAGGTGGTCCGCACGGCGGCGGGCGAGCGCTACATTCCCAACTTCATCGAGAACCGCCTGAAATTCAGCCAATACATCCGCAATGTCGCCGTGCTCGGTGCCGGGCGGGACCGGCTGACAGCCATCATCTGCATTGATTTTGACGCTGTCGGTCATTGGGCGGAGGAACGGGCGATCTCCTACACATCCTATGCGGACCTCTCCCAGAAGGCAGAGGTGCAGGCCCTGATCGGATCGGTGGTCGATCATGTCAACGAGATCCAGCCCGAGGGCCTCAAGATCCGCCGATTTGTCAATCTTCACAAGGATTTCGACGCGGATGACGGTGAAATCACCCGCACCCGGAAGCTTAGGCGCAACGTGATCGAGAGCCATTATGCCACCCTGATCGACGCGCTCTACGGTCCGGCGCGGGAATGCACGTTCCGCGCCGTCATCACCTATGAGAACGGCGGGAAGGGTGAAATCATCCGGACGCTCACCATCAGCGAGGTGCGATCATGATCGACTGGATTCTGATCGTCGAACTGGCGATCAACGGCATCTTCATCGGAATGATGTATTCGCTGATCTCGCTCGGCCTGGTGCTGATTTACAAGACCTCCGGCATTGTCAATCTGGCCCAGGGCGCGATCGCCATGACGGCCGGCTATGTCGCTTGGGCGCTCGCCACGTTGATGGCCGTTCCGGTTCTGGTCATCGCCCCGATTGCCATGGCGTTGATGTTCGGCTTCGGCCTGTTGATCGAGCGGATGGCCCTGCGGCGGATGATCGGCCACCCGGTGCTGATGACCATCATGCTGACCCTCGGCCTCGAGATCTTCCTGCGCGGCCTGTTGCCGGGCGTTTTCGGAGCAGCGGTGAAGCGGCTGGATCTCGGCATTCCCCAGGCTCCGCTCTTCATCGGCGACATCCTGCTGAACCGCGCCACCCTGACCGGCGGCGTGATTGCGATGGTGCTCATCCTGCTCTCGATCTGGTTCTTCGGCTCCCGCCAGGGCGTGGTGATGCGCGCCGTCGCGGATGATCAGACTGCCTCGTGGTCCGTCGGAATCCGCGTCGAACGCGCGATCGCCGTGGCATGGGGCATGGCCGCGATGGCCGCCACCGCCGCCGGCATGCTCTGGGGTGCGACGCAGGGCGTGGATTGGTCACTCTCGCTGCTTCTGATCAAGGGCCTCGCCATCGCCATTCTCGGCGGCCTCGATTCCATCCGCGGCGTGCTGATTGCCGGCGTCATTGTCGGCATCGCCGAAAGCCTCGCCACCGGGCTGATCGATCCGCTGGTCGGCGGCGGCACGCGCGATGTCGTGGCTTCCGTCATCATTCTGGTCACCCTGCTGGTCAAGCCTCACGGGCTGTTCGGCGAAGCGCATATCGAGAGGGTGTAAACCATGTTCTACCGTCGCTCCGGCATCCGCCACACGCGCTATCAGGACGAAAGGCAGTTGTTCCCGCTCGGTTTCGACCGGTTCCTTGTTCTTGCGGTGATCGGCATCCTGCTCGCGGCACCCTTCCTGTTCGACCGGCTCTATGTCACCGGGTATCTGCTGCCCTGGCTCATCTGGTCTTCCGCGGCGCTGGGGTTGAACCTGCTGATGGGCGGCGCCGGTCAGGTTCATCTCGGTTATGGCGCCGTGATGGCGATGGGTGCCTATGGCTCGGTGCATCTCGTGCGTTTCGGCGCCCCGCTTGAACTGGCGATGATCGCCGGCGGGCTGATCAGCGCTTCCATCGGTATCCTTTTTGGCGCTGCCGCCTTGCGCGTCAAAGGCATCTATCTCGCCATGGCGACCCTGGCGATGCAATCGATCGTCGATTTCGTCATTTCCCAGACCCCCGCGATTTCCGGCGGTGCCCTGGCCACCCTGCAGGCCCCGCCGGTCCGCTTCCTCGGCATCTCGCTGGCCGGTGAACGCGAGACCTACTACTTCGCACTGGCGGTCTGCGCGGTCATTACCCTGTTCATGCTCAATGTCCGCCGCACCAGTTTCGGCCGGGCTCTGGCCGCCGTGCGCGAGAAGGATTATGCCGCCGAGATCCTCGGTGTCTCGACCCTGCGATACAAGCTGCTGGCCTTCTGGGTCTCGTCCTTCATCGGCGGCGTGGTCGGCTCGGTGCTCGCCATCTGTTATCTCCGCGCCATCTCACCGGATCAGTTCCATCTCGACCTGTCGATCCAGATCCTTGCCATGGTGATTGTCGGCGGCCTTGGCAGCGTGCTCGGACCATTCTTCGGCGCGGCCCTTGTCCTTTTCGCGCCGATCCTGATCAATAATGCGCTGGGCGATGTCCTGGGCACATTCGGCCTTTCCCTGCCGATCGACCTGCGCGCCCATCTGCCGCTCATGGCCTATGGTGCCCTGGTGATCGGCTTCCTGCTCTACGAGCCTTACGGGCTCGCCAAGATTTATTCGAACGTCCGGACCTATCTCTTCGTATGGCCCTTCCGCCATGCGCAACGATAGGGACCGGCCGCAACCAAGGAGGAGACGCCAATGAAGATGACCAGACGGAGTTTCGTTGCCAGTGCGGCCGCCGGGATCGCGGCGCCGTCGATCTGCACCACCGGGGCCTTCGCCCAGGAAAAGGTGGTGCGGATTTCCGCGCCGATGGACTTCACGCGCATCTACACGTTTGTAACCTCGGAATACAGCCAGGGTCAGCGGGACTACTTTACCCTGCTGAACGAGCGCGGTGGCGTCGGCGGCTTCAAGATCGTCATCGATGTTTCGGACCACGCCAATGATCTGCCGCGGGCCATCGAGGCCTATGAGCGCGGCAAACGCGAGGGCGCGGTGATGATCGATCCGCTCTCGACCCCCGTCGCCCGGGCACTGGTGCCGCGCGCGCTGGAGGACAAGATCAACCTCATCACGGCCTATTCCGGCCGGTCGGATGCGGCGGATGGCTCGGCTTTCCCCTATGTGCTGCCGCTCTCGATCAACTACTGGACCCAGGCCGGGCTGATCATCCAGCATTTCAAGACGCTGGAAAAAGGCTCTCTGCAGGGCAAGAGGCTGGCCTTCGTGCATATCGACACCCCCTTCGGCAAGGAGCCGTTGCCGATCCTCGAGGTGCTCGCCAAGCGCGAGGGCTTCACCCTCAACGCCTTCCCCTACACGCCGCCGGGCAATGACCAATCCGCGATCTGGCCGCAGGTGCGCCGGGCGCGGCCGGATTTCACGGTGTTCTGGGGGGCGGCGGTCGGCCAGACCGTGGCCTTGTCGGAAGCGATCCGCAACGGCCTGCCGATGGACCGGGTTTCCTCCAGCGTCTGGCTGTCGGAATCGGACATGGATGTGGTCGGCCGCGCGGCAAGCAAGGGTGTGATGAAGATCGAGCCCTGCGTTGGCGGTCGCGAGCCCAAGGTGATCAGGGACGTCCTGGCCGAGGTGGTCGCCAAGGGCAAGGGCGCCGGCGCGGAAGCCAAGGTCGGAACCGGCTACTACAATTATGGTGTGCAAATGGCATCTCTGATGGCCGAGGGCATCCGCCTCGCGGCCCAGAAGGCGCCGAATGGCCCTGTCACCGGGCCCTGGCTCAATGCCGGCCTGAGGTCCATCAAGGACTTCACGGCCGAAGGCCTGCTGCCCCCCACCACCATCACCCCGGATGATCACCAGGGCGGAGGCATGGGCCGCGTGGCGCAATGGGATGGCAGCAGGTTCGTGCCGGTCACCGGCTGGTTCTCCGCGAACCAGGACGTGGTGTGGGACGAAATCCGCAAATACTCGGCGGAGTTCAAGAAAAGCGGAAAGTAGGCCGCCGGTCTGCGAACGCGACCCGCCTGTCCGCCCGGATCGTCTCGTCCGGGCGGAACCTTCCGGTCCGCTCTGGCGGGCTGGCGCGAAGGGAACCCTGCCATGTCATTGCTGACGCTGAACAATATCGAAGTCGCCTATGACCGGGTCTTTCTTGCCGTCAAGGGCGTCTCGATCGAGGTGCCGCAAGGCGGGCTCGTCACCTTGCTCGGGGCCAATGGCGCCGGGAAAAGCACCGTGCTCAAGTCGATTTCCGGGCTGCTCGCGCCGGAACGCGGTGAGGTGACACGCGGCGAAATCCTGTTCGACGGTCATTCCCTGCTGGCGCTTGATCCGCCGCAGCGTGTCCGGATGGGCCTGGTTCATGTCCTCGAGGGTCGGCGGGTTTTCGGCCATCTCACCCCGCAGGAAAATCTGCTCGCAGCGACGACCATGCATCGCAACCGCGGCGAGGTTTCCGCGCTGATCGACCAGATCTTCCAGCTGTTTCCGCGCCTCGCGGAACGGGCCAATGCCTCGGCGGGCTATCTCTCCGGCGGGGAGCAGCAGATGCTGGCCATCGGCCGGGCCCTGATGACGAAGCCGCGTCTTCTGATGCTGGATGAGCCTTCGCTCGGCCTGGCGCCCTTCCTCGTGGACGAGATTTTCGACATCATCCGCCGCATCAACGAAACCAGCGGCGTGGCAGTGCTGCTGGTGGAGCAAAATGCCACAGCCGCCCTCGAAATCGCCCATTCCGGGTATCTGATCGAGAATGGCCGCATCCTGATGAGTGGCGATGCCGCCTCGCTGCGCAGCAACCCCGATGTTGTCGAAGCCTATCTTGGCGGGCATCAGCGCGTCGATTATCACGCGGTGAAGCATTACCGCCGCCGAAAGCGCTGGCTGTCATGACCGGTCCGGCCTTCTTCGATTCGCTTGAAACGCGTGACCCCGCCACAAGGCTGGCTGATCAGCTGGCAACCCTGCGGGCCTGTCTGGCCACGGCCATGACCATCCCCGGCTGGCGCGAGCATCTCGGCCCGGTGGAGCCCGCGGCGATCGACCACCTTTCCGCCCTGGCCGGCCTGCCGGTCCTGCGCAAATCAGACCTGCCTGCGCTTCAGAAGGCCCGGCTCCCGTTCGGCGGCCTGATGCCGGGTCCCTTGGGCGGCTGGAAGCGGCTGATGATGTCCCCGGGACCGATTTTCGAGCCGGAATCGCAGGAAATCGACCCCTCGCGGGCGGCTCGGGCGATGTTCGCGGCCGGGATCCGCGCCGGCCAGATCGTCCAGAACACCTTTTCCTACCATCTCACGCCCGGCGGCTGGTGCTTCGATGGCGGTGCCCGCCTTCTGGGTTGTGCCATCATTCCCGCCGGTCCGGGCAATACTGAGGCCCAGCTGGATCTCATCGAAGCCTATCGCCCCGGCGTCTATGCCGGGACGCCGGATTACCTGAAGATCCTGCTCGAATCGGCCGATCAAAAAGGCCGGGACGCCTCCTCGCTCGAACGCGCCATCGTCTCCGGAGCGGCGTTTCCGCCCAGCCTGCAAGCCTGGGTGGCGGATCGCGGTATCGATGCCTATCAATGCTACGCGACAGCGGAATGCGGCATCATCGCCTATGAAACCGGCACCCGCGAAGGCATGGTGGTCGATGAAGGCGTGATCGTGGAGCTGGTCCGCCCTGGCACGGGCATGCCGGTGGAGCCAGGCGAGGTGGGCGAAGTCGTGGTGAGCGTGCTGGACCCGGCGAAGCCGCTGATCCGCCTAGCCGTCGGCGACCTTTCGGCCTTCCTGCCCGGCCTTTCGCCCTGCGGTCGCACCAGCCTGCGCATCAGGGGCTGGATGGGCCGGGCGGATCAGACCGCGAAGGTCCGCGGCATGTTTGTTCGGCCCGAACAGGTGGCCTGGCTCCTGGCCACCTTGCCCGGCGGCGTGCGGGCAAGGCTCGTGATCGGCCGGGAGAATGACCGCGATCTGCTCACGCTGCGGCTGGAACAGACGGGCGATGGCCCGGACCTCGCCGCCATAGCGGCCGCCAGCCGCGCCATCCTCAAGCTCGATACGATGGTGGAGAGGGTCGCGCTCGGAACGCTGCCGCGGGATGGCGTGGTCATCGAGGACCGACGGCCGTTGTGAGTGCTTGATCGCGGGTGGCGCCAGACGCCATCATGCCGCGCATGCGAGCCCCGAACGGGCTCCGCGACGTTCGAGAGGGTTGAGATCAGAATGACAAGCGGCGCCATGGCTCTCCCGGAAACCGCGATGGCGGGTGGCACGACCGTCACCGAATTGTTCTTGCACCGGGCCCGGATGAAGCCGGAGGCGGTGGCCCTGCGGGAGAAAGGCCGGGAAATCACCTATGGCGCGCTGCGCGAGCGCGTGCTGCGGCTGGCGACCGTCTTCCGGGATTTCGGGCTGCAACAAGGCGACCGGATTGCGCTGCTCTCGGAGAATCGCAGCGAATACATCGAGATCCAGCTGGCGGCGGGATGTCTGGGGCTGATCGTCGCCTGCCAGAACTGGCGGCAATCGACGGCCGAGCTCGATCATTGCATCCGCCTCGTTTCGCCGGCGCTGTTCATCGTCTCGGCACGGTTCCAGGCCGCCTTTGCCGCGACACGGAGCGCTCTGCCGTGCTGGACGCTGGAAGAGACCTATCGCCATGCCATCGCCGGGGCCGTGCCCCTGAGCGACCGCCCGGCCATCAGTGGCGAGGCCGGGTTGATTATTCTCTATACCAGCGGCACGACGGGCCTGCCCAAGGGTGCTCTGATCAGCCATCGCGCGGAAATCGCCCGGATGGCCGTGGGCCGGATGGATCTCGGCATCACGCGGGATGATGGCTTCATCGCCTGGGCGCCGATGTTCCACATGGGCTCGACCGACCAGATGCTGGCGACGCTGATGTCCGGCGGCATCGTGCATGTGGTCGATGGCTTCCAGCCGCGCGAAATCGTGGAAATCATGCGTGATTATCCGTTGGGCTGGCACCTGCTGATGCCGGGTTCGATCGAACCCGTGGTGGAGATCCTGCGCAGCGAAGAGATCCTGGTAAAGAGTATCCGCATCATCGGCGCCATGCTCGATCTGGTGCCGCGCGCCCTCGCGATTGATCTCGCGACCCTGTCCGGCACGCCCTACCTCAACAGTTTCGGCTCCACGGAAACCGGTTTGCCGCCCGCTTCGGCGCGGCGCATGTCATCGGAGGATCTGCTTGGCCCGATTTCGAAATGGCCGAATTCGCTGGTTGATATCCGGCTGGTCGACAGCCAGGGCAACGCGGTGCCCGATGGCGAACCCGGCGAGATGGCGGTGCGCGGTCCGACCCTGTTCAGCGGCTATTGGAACGCGCCGGAAACCAACCGCAAGGATTTTGCCGGAGGCCGCTTCCGCATGGGAGACATGTTCATCAGGAACCCGGATGGCTCGTTCGATTTCGTTGATCGGGCGAAATACATGATCAAGTCCGGCGGCGAGAACATCTATCCCGCCGAAATCGAGCGTGTCCTGCTGGCCGATCCACGCATCCGCGATGCGGTGATCGTGCGCAAACGGGATGCGCGCTGGGGCGAGATCCCGGTCGCGCTGATTGCCCGCCAAGCCGATGATCTCGACGCGGCGGATGTCGATCGGCTCTGCCGTGCTTCGCTCGCCGGCTACAAACGCCCGCGCGAGGTGCATTTCGTCGCCTTCGAGGATCTGCCGCGCAGCACCACGGGCAAGATCCAGCGCCATGAAGCCGAGAAGATGCTGACCGAGAAGGGAACGCCATGACCCAGAGCCCTGTTCTGTGCGACATCCGCGATGCGATCGCCTGGGTCACACTCAACCGGCCGGAGCAGCTCAACGCGCTTTCGGTCGGCCTGATCCGCGCCCTCGCCACCACGCTCGACACCATCGCGGCCAGGCCGACCTGCCGTGCCATGGTGCTGACCGGGGCCGGCAAGGCCTTCTGTGCCGGCGGCGATCTCAAGGAGTTCCTCGGCATGCTTGAAGCCGGCGAGCCGGACCGGCTGGAGGCATTCGTCCGGGAGATCAGTGCGCTGTTCGCTCGGCTGGAGGCGCTGGAAATCCCGGTGATCGCGGCCGTCAACGGCACGACGGTCGCGGGCGGACTGGAACTTGTTCTGTGCTGTGATGTGGTTCTGGCGGCGGAGGGCGCGAAAATCGGCGATGGTCATTTGCGCTACGGAGTGCTGCCCGGCGGCGGAGCGGCGGCCCGCCTGCCACGGAAGATCCCGATCAACAAGGCAGCGGAGCTGTTTCTCACCGGCGCGATGAAGCCGGCCTCATGGTGGGCAGAGGCCGGGCTTGTGAATGCGGTTCTCCCGGCAGATCAGCTCCTGTCCGAAGCCGGGCGCCTGGCCAGCGCCATGGCTGGCTACAGCCCGCTCGCCCTGCGGGACGTGAAGCGCATGCTCCGCAAGATGCCCGACCTCAGTCTGGATGAGGGTTTGTCCCATGAACTGGAGGTCTTCGCCGTCCATGCCCGCCGCGAGGATCTTGTCGAAGGGCTGCGGGCTTTTTCCGAGAAGCGGAAGCCGGTCTATGGTGGCCGCTAGAGTGTTTTCCGAAGAAGTGGATACCGGTTCTTCGAAAGAAAACACGGTAAATCAAGAGCTAAGAGCGGTCGATCTCATTCAGTCAGATCGGTAACCGCTCTAGAGCATGCTGTGAAAAAGTGGAATCCGGTTTTTCACAAAAAAGCATGCGATGATAATAAGATAGGAGCGTGATATGCTTCCGTCTGAACACAGCATGCTCTAGAGTATTTTCAAGCGAAGTATGCCCCCGCGAAGGCAGGGGTGGTTTTGCGGTTCGCGTGATGAAAATGCGACAAGAAAAACCCGGCGGAGGCCATCCGCCGGGCTGAAGGTTGTGTCGCCGGATTAGATGGCGGAATGTATCTCAAGCCTGCAGCTCGTAACGATCCGCGTTCATCACCTTGGTCCAGGCGGCAACGAAGTCCTCGACAAATTTCCCGGCATTGTCGTCCTGCGCATAAACCTCCGAATAGGCGCGGAGCATGGAGTTCGAGCCGAAGACGAGGTCCACGCGGCTCGCGGTCCACTTCACCGCGCCCGATTTGCGATCCACGATATTGTAGCTGTTCTTGCCGGTGGGAACCCAGGAATTCGCCATATCCGTGAGGTTCACGAAGAAATCCGGCGTCAGCGCGCCCTCACGGGCTGTGAAGACGCCATGCTTCGTGCCGCCGTGATTGGTGCCCAGCGCCCGCATTCCGCCGATGAGAACGGTCATCTCGGCCGCCGTCAGGTCCATGAGCTGCGCGCGGTCGAGCAACAGTTCTTCGGGCGAAACCGTATAATCCTTCTTCTGCCAGTTGCGGAAGCCATCGGCCAGCGGTTCCAGCCACTTGAAGGAATCGTCATCGGTCATTTCGGCCGTGGCATCACCGCGACCCGGCGCGAAGGGCACGGCGATGTCGAAACCGGCGGCCTTCGCAGCCTTCTCGATGCCGACATTGCCCGCGAGCACGATGGTATCCGCGATCGAGGCGCCCGAGGATGCCGCGATCGGCTCGAGCACCCCGAGCACGCGCGCGAGACGCGCCGGCTCGTTGCCTTCCCAATCCTTCTGCGGGGCGAGGCGGATGCGCGCGCCATTGGCGCCGCCGCGATAATCCGACTTGCGGAAGGTGCGGGCCGAATCCCACGCCGTCGCCACCATGTCGGAGACGGAGAGGCCGGAAGCCGCGATCTTCGCCTTCATTGCCACGACGTCACAGCCCTTGGGGCCAGCCGGAACCGGGTCCTGCCAGATCAGGATTTCGGTCGGCGCATCCGGGCCGAGATAGCGCGTATTCGGGCCCATGTCGCGATGGGTGAGCTTGAACCAGGCGCGTGCGAAGGCATCGTCGAACTTCGCGGGGTCCGCCATGAACTTCTCGCAGATGGCGCGATAGGTCGGGTCCATCTTCATGGCCATGTCGGCATCGGTCATGATCGGCATGGTGCGGATTGCGGGGTCTTCCACATCCGGCGGCATGTCTTCCGGCTTGATGTTGATGGGCATCCACTGATGCGCGCCGGCGGGCGAGGTCTTGAGTTCCCAGTCATACCCGAAAAGCAGCTTGAAATAGCCCATGTCCCACCGGGTGGGATTGGTGGTCCAGGCGCCCTCGATGCCGGAGGTGACCGTGTTGCGGCCCACGGCGCGGGTCGTGTGGTTCATCCAGCCGAGGCCCTGCTCCGCGATTTCCGCGCCTTCCGGGCTCGGGCCGAGATTGGCGGCCGAACCATTGCCATGCGCCTTGCCGACCGTGTGCCCACCGGCGGTGAGCGCGGCGGTCTCCTCGTCATCCATCGCCATGCGGGCGAAGGTTTCGCGGATATGCAAGGCGGTGAGCAGCGGATTGGATTTTCCGTTCACGCCTTCCGGGTTGACATAGATCAGGCCCATCTGCACGGCGGCGAGCGGGTTTTCCATCGTCTCCGGCTTCGTGACATCGAGATAGCGGTTGTCGGATGGCGCGAGCCATTCCTTCTCCGAGCCCCAATAGACATCCTTCGCCGGGTGCCAGACATCCTCGCGGCCCAGAGCCACGCCGAAGGTCTTCAGGCCCATGCTCTCATAAGCCACCGTGCCGGCCATGATCATGAGATCGGCCCAGCTGATGCGGTTGCCGTATTTTTTCTTGATGGGCCAGAGCAGACGGCGCGCCTTGTCGAGATTGGCGTTGTCGGGCCAGGAATTGAGCGGGGCGAAGCGCAGGTCGCCGGTGCCGGCGCCGCCGCGCCCGTCCTGCACGCGGTAGGAGCCGGCCGCGTGCCAGGCCATGCGGATCATCAGACCGCCATAATGGCCCCAGTCGGCCGGCCACCATGCCTGGCTGTCGGTCATCAGCGCGTGCAGGTCCCGCTTCAGACCGGCATAGTCGAGCTTCTTCACCTCCTCGCGATAGTTGAAGCCCTTCAGCGGGTTGGTCTTGCCGTCATGCTGATGCAGGATGTCGAGGTTCAGCGACTTTGGCCACCAGGCCATCGCGCCGCTACCGGCATTCGTCAATGCGCCATGCGCCATGGGGCATTTGCCCAGGCTGGTTGAATCCATCCAATCCATCTGAAACTCTCCCAAGATGTAATCTGTCGCACGCGCCGGCGCCCGGCCCTGCCGCATGCATCTTTCATTTTCCTAGCAGCAGAGCTCCATAAATTCCAATTGCATTTTTGGAATACTTCGATAGGAAAAGCTTATGAAAGCCCTTTCGATGCGCCATCTGCGCTATTTCGATGCGCTGGCCCGTCACGGCCATTTCGGGCGCGCGGCGGAGGATTGCGCGATCTCTCAGCCCGCCCTCTCTACGCAGATTCGCGACCTTGAGGAGCATCTCGGCTCACAGCTCGTCGAGCGGGGGAGCCGGCAGGCGCGGTTAACCCATCTCGGCGAGGAATTCGCCGCACGGGCCCGTGACATCCTGCGGGCCGTGGACGAGCTTGAGGAATTCGTTCGCGCCCGCAGCCAGCCCGTTCTGGGGAGGCTGCGGATCGGCATCATTCCCACGGTCGCCCCCTATCTGCTTCCCGACCTGATCACTGCCCTGCAGGATCGCTATGCCGGCATCGAATTGCGTCCGCGCGAGGCAGTGACGCAGAGACTGGTCGAGGACCTGCAGGAGGGACGGCTCGATGCGGCCATCCTCGCGCTTCCGCTCCCCGAATCGGGCCTGACCGGCATGCCGCTCTTCGAGGAGGAATTCGTGCTGGTGCGCCCGGCGGAGGAGGCGCATCACCCGGTGCCGAGCGCCGAAGGCCTGCGGGCCATGCGGCTGCTGCTGCTGGAGGAGGGCCATTGTTTCCGCGACCAGGCCATCGCCTTCTGCGCGCCGGCCCAGACCCCGCCCCGTGACCTGATCGAGGGTTCGTCCCTTTCCACGCTCGTGCAGATGGTCGGTGCCGGAATCGGCGTGACCCTGGTGCCCGAGATGGCACTGCCGATCGAGACGCGTTCGGCCCGCGTGGCGTTGCAACGGCTCGACCAACCCCGTCCCTCGCGGATAATCGGGATGGTCTGGCGCAATTCGACGCCATTGGCCGACCAGATGCGCGATGTCGGCACGCTGGTCCAGGACATCATGCAGAAGCGGCCCCGCCCCTGATGCGAGATGTCAGGGCTTGATCCGCCCGAGCACGCGAACCGTGTCGCCCTCGAGCTGCACGACAAGCCCCTCGCCCGAGGCGGGAACAATGCCGGTGAGCCCGGTGATGTTCACCTGATGCGTGCTCACGACCAGCGCACCTGGTCCGCGCCAGCCCTTCAGCACCTGGCGGGCCGCAGCCGTCTGGCCCGCCCCCTTCGAGCGGTCATCGAAGAAGGAATTGAAGGCCGGTTCCTCTTCCTTGCGGCCGGGAAAAGCCAGCTCGGCCGTCTCGCGCGTGCGGCACCATTGGGAAGTGAGAACGCGGCCCACAGGAATGCCACGGCTGCGGAAGGCTTCGCCGATCCGGCGCGCCTGCGCGCGACCCGTTCCATCGAGATTGCGCTGGCTGGCGCAATCGCCCAGCCGCATCCCCGGCGGATCACCGCCACCGGGCGCATGGGCATGACGGAAGAGCACGATCGCGCCCTGCCCGAGGGCGGCCCAGGCTTCAGCTTCCGAGGCGCGCGGCGCCGATTGTGGCAGGGAGGACAGGCCGGCCAGCAGGGCGAGCCCCGCGAGGCCGCGGCGCGAGAGCCCCGGCCTCATGCCTCACCCCGCAGCATCGGAGGCACAACGAAAGCCAATATAGACCGCATGGAAGCTGGCAGCCTTCCACTGGGCGCCATCCACCCGGGTCTGGGCCGGGCCATACCACCAGGAGCCGCCAGCGGTCAGCGCATCGGCACCGCGGCGATCCGCCATCCATTCCCAGACATTGGCGCCCATGTCGAACAGGCCGTTCACGCCGCGTTTCGTGGTGCCAACGGCAACCTGCGCGCGCCGGTTGTTGTTCATGCCTTCGGGCGCATCACCCACGGGATAGGCGTAAGTCCGGCCCTTCACAAAACCATCGGAGGGAAGGTCGCGGGTTTCGGTATAGGCCGCAAGACGCCATTCGGCGATGGTCGGCAGGCGCCCGCCGCGTGCAGCGCAGAAGCGTGAAGCCTCCTCCCAGGTGACATGCGCGGCGGGCTCGTTCTCGGATGCCGGCTGGCCTTGCGGCCGCTCAAAGTTCCAACCCGGCCGCCGCACCCAGCCGCCGGCATATTCGAAGCCACCGCCTTCCCGCTCGGCTGCGGTGACAAGCCCGGAGGCGCGCGCGAAGGCGCGGAACTCGCCGATGGTGACTTCCATGCGATCGATCCCGAAATTGCCGATCCGCACCCGATCCGGCTCCTGCGCAAGGATGGGGAACGCCGCCGGAATGGGCGCAAGAAACGCGCTGGCGACAAGGGCTCGGCGGAACGGCAGGCGCGAACGGGGCAAGGCAGGAGCCTCTCTGGCAACGCGATTTCTCCTTTACGCGGCAGGCCTTGCGCCGGTTTTCCCGGTCGGTCCAGCTCGGCCGCCCGCAGCAGGGCAGGCGAAGCGCCTAGAGCATGCTGTGAAAAAGTGGAATCCGGTTTTTCACAAAAAAGCATGCGATAATAATATGATAAGAGCATTCTCTCGCAAAAGTGGATGCCGGTTTTGTGTAACAAAATGCGACAAAACAATAAGATAGAGCTCGGTTTTGATTCCATCAAAACGAGACGTGCTCTAGATCCAGTCGGCGCGCTCGACGCCAAAGCGGACCACGCAGCGATGCTCCCGGATCGCGCCAGGTGCGAGCCTTGTCATGGCCGGCAGATCAGCGACCTCTGCCGTCGAGCCCGCGGGAACCGGCAACCCTTGCCATGGCTCGATGCAGAAGAACGGCGCACCGGGCTTCGACCACAGGCCAAGCTGGGCAAACCCGCCGAGATCAACCCCGATTCCGGGCCGGTTCGCAGCGCCCAGCCACACGCGCTCGCTTCGAACAGCGCCGAGAACCATGGCGCCCTCGCTCAACCGGGCAGCCCCCAGCGGCAGATACCGCCCGGAGAGATCGACCGTGCCCTGCGCGGCGACGAGGCCCAGGGGCGTCACGCGATGGAGATGGGTCTCCTCATGCGTGAAGGCGATGCCGTATTCCGCCAACGGGGCGCCGCTCCCGCCCGGCATCGGCAAGGCAAATCCCGGATGGAACCCCAAGGCATAAGGCATGGACTGCGCGCCCGTGTTCTCCACGCGCGCGGCCATGGCGAGCATCCGCCCCTCCAGCGCATATTCGATGTCGAGCCGGAACGGGAACGGAAAATGCCGGAGCGTCCCTTCGCTCTGCGTCAGCCGCCACGTCCCCCGGGCCTGCTCCCGCGTGATCAGCGCAAATTCCGAGAGGGGCGCGAATCCATGGCTCGGCATCGGCCATTCCTGCTGGCCATAACGAACCAATCCTCCCGGCACAGCCCCGATGATCGGGAACAGCACGGGCGATTGCCGCGCCCAGATGGCAGGATCGCCCTGCCAGAGCCATTCGCCGCAGGAATCGCGGATGGAGGTCAGCTCTGCGCCGCGTCGTGCGACGGTGATGGAAAGATCGCTGCCCGAAAGGGAGGTCGAGGCGGACATCATGCGAGGGCTGCGATCAGGTGACGCCCACGGACGGCGACAGCCTCGGGCGTCATGCCCGGCTTGAAAAGCGAAGAGCCGAGGCCGAATCCCTGGCAGCCCGCGGCTTTCAGGCTGCGCATGTTGGTCACGTCGATGCCGCCCACGCCAAGCAGGCAGACATCCTTGGGAAGCACCGCCCGCAGGGCTCTCACGCCCTTCTCTCCAATAATCTCCATGGGGAAGAGCTTCAGGGCCGAGGCCCCGGCCTGCAAGGCGCCGAAGGTTTCGGTGGGACTGAGCACGCCGGGCACGGATACGAGCCCCGCCCTGCGGCTCGCATGCACCACGGCCGGATCGAAATGCGGCGACAGCACAAGACCCGCACCGAGACGGGCGAGTTCCTCCACCTCCGCCGCGCTCATGACTGTGCCTGCGCCGATCATCGCCCGGCTTCCCAGGGCCTTCACGAGGCGTTTGATGCTCTCGAAGGGCGCGGGCGAGTTCAGCGGCACCTCGATGATGCGCATCCCCTCGGCCAACAGCGCCTCGCCGATCGCCACGGCCTCGTCCGGCTTCACCCCCCGCAGGATGGCGATGAGCGGACAGGCCGCGACATGCCGCGCAAATTCGTTCGCGGCATTCATGCCAGCGCTCCGGTGGAAGCCAGCTTGCGAAAGCCTTCCACGGCGGCCTCTGCTGGCCCGATCTCGGCGGCCCGCCCGCGATGGGCGAGCGCCAGTGCATAGCGCTGGACGAGCACGGGCTCGCCGATCAGAACGAGGCGCGCGGCAGTGCCCGTCTCAAGCGCCAGGCCTGCCGCCAGCTCATGCCCGATGAGCATGCCGGAGAGGCGGGACGCGATGGACTCAACCGGAAATGCGCCGAGCAAAGCGCCGCTGCGGGCCGTGAAAATGTCATTCAGCAGGCTGATCGAAGCCGGGCTGAAGGCGAGATCGACGCCCGCCAGAAAGGCGCCCTCGTCGAAGGGTGCCGGATCCTTCGGCATCAGCCGGCCCACGATGGAATGCTGGCTCAGCAGGGCGAAGACCTCGCCGGTGAGGAACGTGCGCAATCCGTTGATCGCCCCGCCGGCAACACGCACCCATTTGCTGTGGGTGCCGGGCAGCACGATGGTCGCATCATCCGCGGCTCCCACGGTTCCGAAGACCTGCATTTCCTCCCCGCGCATCACATCGGGCGAAGGCGCAAGCGCCGAGACACCGGGCATGAAATGCAACCTTGTGCCATCTGCGAGCTCCCGCACCAGCGCATGCTGCGCAATGCCGGCGACCGTCGCGGGGCAGGCAAGATAGGGTGTCTCCACCCACCCGTTGCGGCTGGTGATCATGCCCGAGAGACAGATGTCCCGGCCCTCCTTCGCCATCCAGGGCCCGATCTCGCGGCGCAGGGTATCCTCGAAGCGGCCATCGATGACCGACAGGATACCCGCCGCCGCCTGATGCCGGTCGATGACCGTGCCATCCGGCCCGAACCGGTAAGCGCGAAAATTGCTCGACCCCCAGTCGACGACGATTCTGTCCTGCATATTCCCATCCTGCCCCGAAGACCCGACCCGCGAAACGCCTTGACCGTAACCGGCCGGTTGAGTAAAGTCCATATATAGGTTCAATGGTCCATAATATGGATCATTCTCAGATGGATCATAAAGGGGGGCTGATGATCAAGGGCGTCTGGCCTGTCCTGTGCACCCCCTTTCTCGCGGATGGCGCGATCGATGTCCCGGCCATGCGCCGCGTCGCCCGCTTCGCGATCGATTCCGGCGCGGCGGGTGTGGTCTTTCCCGGCTTCGCGAGTGAGGTGGACGAGCTTCAGCCCCTGGAACGGCGCATGCTGCTCGAGGCGGTCATCGCGGAAACAGGCGGCCAGGTGCCGATCATGGCCGGGGCCAGCGCCAGCAGCCTCGCCGACGTCATCGACCGCGTGCGCGAAGTGCTCGCCCTCGGCATCGTGCCGGTGATGATCCAGGCTCCGAAGGCCATCGGGGCGGATGCGGCGGTAGTCTCGGCCTTCTACGGGGCGATTGCCGAGGCCTGCCCTGCGGCAGAGATCATCCTGCAGAATGCGCCGGCCCCGCGCGGATCGGATCTTTCTCCCGCCGCCGTGCTGCGGGTGGCGCAAGAGAACCCCGCAATCCGCTATGTGAAGGAGGAGACCATTCCCTCCGGCGGGCCCATCAGCACGCTCCTTGCCGGCAAGCCGGCCAGCATCGCCGGCGTGCTCGGCGGCGGGGGCGCGCGCTTCCTCATCGATGAATTCCTGCGCGGGGCCTGCGGCGCGATGCCCGCAGTCGAGATCACCGACATCCATGTCGCGATGTGGGCCGCGCTTGAAGCGGGCCGCGAGACGGAGGCGCGCGCCCTCTATGAGCGCACATTGCCGCTGCTGATGATCCAGAGCCATGCACGCATGCGCTTCACGAAACGCGTGCTGATGCGTCGCGGCGTGCTGGCGAATGATGTCGTCCGCGCGAAGATTCCCGCCTTTGATCCTCGCGACCTCGCGGAGATCGACGCGCTTCTGGCGCGCATTCCCGATCTGCTGACAGCCGCCCCGGTGAGGAAAGCCGCGTGAGGGACACGATCGCCACCGTCGAGAGCTTCGTCATCACGATCCCGCGTGACACGCCCTATCTCGGCGCATTGCGGCCGGGCGAGGAGGCCAATGCGCGAGGCTATTTCGTGCGCAAGGGCAACCGTACGGTCTATCCGGCCTTCGATCGCAACGTGCTGGTGCGCCTGCGCACGCGCCATGGCGTCATCGGCTGGGGCGAAACCTATGGCATCGTCGCGCCTCGCGCGACCATGGCCATCATCGACGACCTGCTCGCGGATTTCGTGATCGGCACGGACCCCTTCGACGCCACCGCGACGCATGACCGCCTTTACGACCTGATGCGAGTGCGCGGCTATACGGGCGGTTACTACCTCGATGCGCTCGCGGCGATCGACATTGCGCTCTGGGATATTGCGGCGCAGATCGCCGGCCGGCCGCTCTGCAAGCTGCTCGGCGGGCAGAGGCGCGAGACGATCCCGGCCTATCTCTCCGGCCTCCCGAAGCCTTCGCGCCCGGCCCGCGCCATGATGGCCGCCGAGTGGCAGGCGAAAGGCTTCAACGCCTTCAAATTCGCCGCCCCCGTGGCGGATGACGGTGTGGAGCGCGAGATCGAAACCTTGCGAGAGACTCTCGGGCCCAAGGCGCGCATCGCCTGCGACATGCATTGGGCCCAGAGCGCGGCCGGTGCGCGGATGCTCATCCAGCAGATGGAACCGCATGGCCTCTGGTTTGCCGAAGCGCCGGTGAATCCGGAAGATCTCGACGGCCTCGCGGAAGTCGCCGCCTCCGTCTCGACGCCCATCGCGGCGGGCGAGGAATGGCGCACGGCCTTCGATGCCCAGGCGCGGCTCGCGCGGCGGGCCTGCGCGATCCTTCAGCCGGAAATGGGCCACAAGGGCGTCACCGAGTTCATGCGGATCGCCGGCCTCGCGCAGGTGCATCATTGCGAGATGATCCCGCATGCGACCATCGGCATCGGGATTTTCCTGGCTGCGAGCCTGCATGCGAGCGCTGCGGCAGCAGCCGTCACGGCGCATGAATTCCAGCATTCCATCGTGGTGCCGAACGCGAGATATCTCGACGGTGCCATCGCTTGCGAGGGGGGCGAATACAGCTTGCCGCCCGGTGCGGGCCTCGGCGTGCGCCCCTCTGCGGCGGCGCTCGCCATTCTCGAACAATAACCAAGAACGACCCAAGGGAGGATGACGTGACACAGACATTCAGGCGGTTGATTCTCGGCAGCGCCGCCGCCATTGCACTGGCTGTCGCCGGCCCGGCCATGGCACAGACCAAGACCTTGAAATTTGTCTCCTGGCAGAAGGACGAGCGCGGCGTTGGTGATTGGTGGGCCAATGTCATCAAGGCCTTCGAGGCCAAGCACCCCAATGTGAAGATCGAATGGACCAAGGTGGAGCGTGGCGCCTATGCCGACACCATGACCACGCTCTTCGCCGGCGGCAAGCCGCCGGAAATCGTGCATCTCGCCTCGTTCGAGTTCCAGAAATTCGCCGATCAGGGCTGGCTCGAGGATCTTGGCCCCTATGTGAAGAAGGCCAATCTCGACCTCAGGGGCTGGGCCGGGCAGAGCGCCTGCGAGTGGAAGGGCAAGACCGCTTGCCTGATGATGCTCTATTTCGGCAATATCTTCGCCTATAATGAGGAAATGCTGGCGAAGGAGGGCCTGAAGCCCCCCACCAACTGGGCGGAATATCTCGCGGCGCTCAAGGTTCTGACCAAGGATACCAATGGTGACCGCATTCCCGACCAGTTCGGCACCGGCCACGAAACCAAGGGCGGCGGCGGGCAATATCTCAGCGAATTGATGAACTACACGCTCGATGCCGGCGGCCGCTGGACCGACGACAAGGGCAAGGTGACCATCAACACCCCGCAGATGATCGAGGGGCTGGCCCGCTGGAAGGAAATCGTCCGCAACAGCTATACCCCGCGTGATCTCTCCGCCGGCGAAACGCGCCAGATGTTCGCCGATGGCCGCATTGCGATGAAGTTCGACGGCCCGTGGCTCTACCCCATCATCCAGAAGGGCAAGGCCAGGGACCAGATCAAGATCGCTCCCGTGCCGTTCAACCCGCCGCTCGGCGGCTCCTCGAACATCCTCGGGATGGCCTCGGAAATCCCGGCCGATGCGAAGGCGCTGGTGTGGGATTTCATCGCCATCGCGAGCTCCGACAAGTTCCAGTCGGATTATGCGACGCTCGCGGCCTCCACCCCGCCCAGCCCGCGCGCCGACACCTCGGCCGCCAAGAAGGACACGCCGCATTTCGACATCCTCGTCGACATGGCGAAGAAGGCCTCGGCAGCGGGTGTGGATCGCATCCCCAGGGGGCTGGAAATCCAGTACAACGAGTTCGCCAAGATGATCATGGAAGAAGCCCAGCGCATGATCATCAACGATCTCGACCCGAAGGCCGTCGCTGCCACGATGCAGCAGAAGGCCGAAGCCATCCAGAAGCAGTAAGGCCGGGATGATGGCGGAGAGGCGTTTCCTCGATCTCGCAAGGCCGAGCCGGCAGCACTGGCTCGGCTACCTGCTGCTGGCTCCGGCCGTGCTGCTGGTGGGCGCGATCATCGTCTATCCGCTCTTCGTTTCCATCGACATCTCGTTCCAGAATGTGGGGATCGCGCGGATCGATCAGCCGCGCCGTCCCTTCACGACCGACAACTACACGCGTCTCTTCACCTCGCCGGATTTCTGGAATGCCTGCTGGGTGACGCTGAAGCTCGTGGTGATCGTCACCGCCTGCTGCTTCCTGCTTGGGCTTTGCACGGCCTTGCTGGTCAATAACCGCTTCAAGGGCCGCGCGGTGGCGCGCCTCCTCGTGGCGATGCCCTGGGCGGTTCCCGAGGTGATCGCCGTGGTGATCTTCGCCTGGCTGTTCGATTCCTCCTTCGGACTGATGAACTGGCTGCTGATCCAGATCGGCGCCATCGACCGGACGATCAACTGGTTCTCCGAGCCCGGGCCGGCTTTCGCGGCCGTCGCCACGACCATGATCTGGAAGGGCTATCCTTTCGTCTCGATCATGGTTCTGGCCGGGCTGCAATCCATCCCCGAGGATTACCATGCCGCGGCGCGCGTCGATGGCGCGAATGCCTGGCAAAGGCTCGTTCACATCACCCTGCCTTCGCTGATGCCGGTGATCGGCGTGACGATCGTGCTGGTGATGCTGTGGATCTTCCGGGATTTCTCGATCATCTACGTGCTGACCGGCGGCGGACCGCTGAAGGCCACGCAGACGCTCTCCATCATGACCTATGAGCAGGCCTTCAGCTTCTTCCGCATGGGCTACGCCTCGGCCATCGGCATCGTCACACTGGTCATCTGCGTCATCGCGGCGAAGCTGATGATGCATCGCGCCCCCGAAAGCCTGTGAGGGCACCATGCGTGCTTCAGCCCTGCAGCAAGCCTTCCTCTATGCCGGCGTGATCCTCACCTGCGCGATCCTGATCTTCCCGATCTACTGGCTGGTGGTGACGGCGCTTTCGCAGCCGGATCAACTGCGCCAGCTGCCGCCGAATTTCTGGCCGGCCGAACCTCGCTGGGGCGTCTTCGCCAAGATCTTCGAGGAGCGGCCGATCCTCCTCTGGCTGGGCAATTCGGCACTCGCGGCCATCGGCGCGGTCTCGATCTCGATGGTCGTTTCCGTGCTGGCCGGCTACTCCCTCTCGCGATTCCGCGTGCGCGGCGGCGAAAGCCTCGGTCTTTTCATCCTCACCGCGAAGATGCTGCCGGCGACCTTGCTGGTGATTCCGCTTTTCGGCATCTTCCGCACCTTCGGGCTCATCGGCTCGATGTGGTCGGTCATCTTCGCCCACGCCACGCTCATCATCCCCTTCACCACCTGGATGCTGAAGGGCTATTTCGACACCATCCCGCGCGAACTCGAACAGGCAGCGATGGTGGATGGCTGCTCGCCGCTCGGCGCGCTGTTCCGGGTTATCCTGCCGGTCTCGGCGCCGGGGCTCGCGGCAACCGCGCTCTACGGTTTCGTGCTCTCATGGTCGGATTATGCCTATGCGCGCACCTTCCTCACCAGCGCGCAGGGCAACTGGACTGCCAATCTCGGCATCACGACGATGAAGGGCGAGTATATCTCGAACTGGGCGGATATCTCGGCGGCGTCCATTCTCGTCGCGCTGCCGATCCTGCTCATCTACCTGTTTTTCGAGCGTTATCTTGTCGGCGGCCTGACCGCCGGATCGGACAAGTGACAGGCCATGGCATCGATCAGCATCCGGAATGTCCGGAAGAGTTACGGGCCGCTCGAGATCCTCAAGGGGTTCGACCTCGAGGTGGCCGATGGCGAATTCGTGGTGCTCGTGGGCCCCTCGGGCTGCGGCAAATCCACGATGCTGAAGATCCTCGCCGGCCTCGAGGAAGCGACATCCGGCATCGTGCGCATCGGCGATCGCGACGTGACCGACCTCGCCCCCGGTGACCGCGATATCGCGATGGTCTTCCAGAATTATGCGCTCTACCCGCATCTCACCGTGGCGCAGAACATGGGTTTCGGCCTGAAGATGCGCGGAACCCCGGCGGATGTGATTGCCAGGCGCGTAGCGGATGCAGCGCGCATCCTGGATGTGGTGCATCTGCTGGAAAGGCGGCCGCGCCAGCTCTCCGGCGGGCAGCGCCAGCGCGTCGCCCTGGGCCGGGCGATCGTGCGCGAGCCCAAGGCCTTCCTGATGGACGAACCGCTTTCCAACCTCGATGCGAAGCTGCGCGTGACCATGCGCGCGGAGATCGCCGCGCTTCACCAGCGGCTCGGCGTGACGACGATCTACGTCACGCATGACCAGATCGAGGCCATGACGATGGCCAATCGCATCGTCATCATGAGCCATGGCGAAATCCAGCAGATCGCCGACCCGGATACCATGTTCCGCCGCCCGGCGAACCTGTTCGTTGCGGGCTTCATCGGCTCGCCGGGCATGAATTTCGTGAAGGCCCGCCAGCTGGAGGATGGGCGCCACGCGGTTCTGGGCCAGGCCGTCACCCTCCCCGTCAAGGCAGCCACCAGCGATGTCATCGTCGGTATCCGGCCGGAGCACATGCTGCTCGGCGCAGGCGCGCTGAATTTCGCGGTGCAGCCGACCCTCGTGGAGGGTCTCGGCTCGGAGAAATACGTCTATTTCGACATCCCCGAGGAAAGCCGGATGAGCGTTCCCGCCACCGATGACGGGCGCAAGGCGGGCCGCCTCATCGCGCGGCTGATGAATGCCGGGCCGGTGCGGCTGGGCGAAATGCTGACGCTCTCCATCGATCCCGCCCTTCTCCATGTCTTCGACCCCGCAAGCGGCAAGGCGATCCATTGAAGGAAGCCTCTCGATGATCCTCGTCACCGGCAGTTCCGGACGCATCGGGCGGCACCTCGTCGAGGCCCTGCTGGCGCGGGGCGAAACCGTGCGCGGCTTCGATGCCCGGCCCTCCGGCCGCAGCACCGAGGGCTATTCGGAAGTGACCGGCGCCTTCAGTGACGCTGACGCCGCAGCGCGTGCGATGGAGGGCGTGCGCATCATATTCCATCTCGGAGCCTTCATGTCGTGGCTCCTGGCCGATCAGCCCAGGCTCTTCGAGGCGAATGTCGAGGGCACGCGCGTGCTGCTCGCCGCCGCGGCGGCGCAGAAGGCGCGCCGGTTTCTTTTCGCCTCGTCCGGCGAGGTCTATCCCGAGAATATGCCGCAATATCTGCCGGTAGATGAGGCGCATCCGCTCGCGCCCGCCTCGGCCTATGGCCTGACGAAGCTCCTGGGCGAGGAGATGGTGCGCTGGGCCGGGCGCAGTGCGGGCCTCGCCTTCACCATCCTGCGGTTCTCGCACACGCAGGATGCAACCGAGCTGCTGGATCCCGACAGCTTCTTCTCCGGTCCGCGCTTCTTCCTGCAATCGCGCATCCGCCAGCAGGAAGCCTTCGGCAACCAAGCGGTGGCGGATCTGCTTCGCCGGCATGATCCCGGGCGACCCGCCATGGTTCTGGCCCGGAATGAAGCGGGGCGCCCTTTCCGCATGCACATCACCGATGCGCGGGACATGGTGGCCGGCCTGCTTCTGGCGCTGGACCACGAGGTGACGATTGGCGGCACCTATAATCTCGGTGCAACCGATCCGGTGGATTTCGCCGAAGCCCTGCCGATGCTGGCCGAGGTCACGGGCTATCCCATCTGCATGGTGGACTTGCCCGGCGCGGGCGTGTTCTACGAAACCAGCAATGCGCGGTTCCGGGCCGAGACGGGCTTTGCCCCGGCCTGGCCCTTCGCGCGCATGGTCGAGGAGGCTGCCGTCGCATGGCGGGCGAAGCACAGGTCCTGAAACCCGACGAACGGGATGTGCCCGGCGGCGCGGCGGCCCTTGCGAAGGGGCTCTATCTGCTCGACCTGATCGGCGAGCGCGACCAGCCCGCGCGCTTCAAGGATCTGCAGATCGCCTCCGGCCTGCCGAAGGGCACGCTCGCCCGCATGCTGAACACGCTCGTGACCTTCCGGCTGGTGCGCCATGAGCCGAGCGACAACACCTATCGCCTTGGCAACCGGCTGTTCGAACTGGCGCATCGCGTCTGGGAGACCTTCGACCTGCGCGGGGCCGCTGCCCCGCAGCTCGAACGCCTCGCGACCGAAACCCACGAGACCGTCGCGCTGACCGCGATGGACAATGACCAGGTGATCTATATCGACCAGCGCAGCGGCGGCGGTCCTTTCGGCTTCCGGATCGAGGTGGGCCGGCGCGCGCCGCTGCATTGCACCGCCCCAGGCAAGGCGCTTCTCGCCTTCTCGCCACCGCATGACCAGCGGATGATCCTCGCCCGCATCCCGCTCGAACAGCACACGACAACAACCATCACGGATGCCGAGCAGCTCGTGGCCGATCTCGCGATCACAAGGGCGCGCGGCTATTCGATCTCGCTCGGCGAGCATCTCGATGGCGTCGTCTCCGCCGCGGCACCGGTCTTCGACCACACCGGCAAGGCCATCGCGGCCATCGGCGTCTTTGGCCCATCGGCGCGGATCGGGCTCGACCGGCTGCACATCATCGGCCGCGATCTCATGGAGGCGGCCCGCATGATTTCAGGAAATGTCGGGGCGAGCCTGGTGTCGATCCAGTCGAAATCCGCGCCGCCGCGCGCCGTCTCGCCCAATGTGGAATGCGTGCTGCCCTGGGGGGCCAATCTTGCCGAGGGGCCGGTCTGGTCCGCGCGCGAGAACCGCCTCTACTGGATCGATATCCTGGCGCCGGCGGTCTATCGCTTCGATCCCGCGACCGGCACGAACGATACCTGCCCGCTGCCGCGCCTTGTCGGCGCCATCGTCGAGCGGAAGACGGGCGGTCTCGCTGCCCTGACCATGGAAGGCCTGGAGGCGCTCGATTTCGACAGGCGCGCGCTCGCAGCCATGGTCGACCCCGAAGCCGACAAGCCGGAAAACCGCTTCAATGACGGCAAATGCGATGCGCAGGGTCGGCTCTGGGCCGGCACGATGAGCCTCGATGCCATGCGCAAGACCGGCTCGATCTATCGGATCGACCCCGATCTGCGCTGGCAGCGGATGGATGGCCCCTTCACGGTCGCCAACGGGCTCGACTGGAGCCCCGATGGTCGCACCTTCTACTTCGCCGATTCTGCGGCCGGTGCCATCTATGCCTATGATTTCGACCCCGCACGGGGAACGCTCGCCCATCGTCGCGTCTTCGCGATGGTCGATCCCGCCGACGGGCGGCCGGATGGCCTCACGGTGGATGCCGAGGGCTGTGTCTGGTCCGCTCTCTGGGATGGCTGGGCGGTGCGGCGCTTCGATCCCTCGGGCCGGATGATGAGCGATCTGCGCCTGCCGGTGCCGCGCCCCACCAGCGTGGCCTTTGGCGGGGCGGATTACCGCACGCTCTACATTACCTCGGCGCGCATCCGCCTGCCCGCGCGCATCCTCGCGGATGCCCCGTTCTCGGGCGGCATTTTCGCGGCTGATGCGGGCGTGGCCGGCTGGCCCGCCGGGCAATTCGCCGGGTGATCCAGCGTGCAACCTGCCTACCCTGATCTGGCCGGGAAGGCCGTGCTCGTCACAGGCGGTGCGGGCGGCATCGGACGCGCCATTGCGGAAGCCTTTCTCGCGCAAGGCGCCCGCGTGGCGATCCTTGATCGCGAAGCCGGGATGGTCGCGGCATTCCGCGCGCAGAAGCCCGAATTGCTGGCCGAGACGGCCGATCTCGCGGATATTCCGGCGACCCGGGCCGCCATCGCGGCGCTCGAGGCGCAGACGGGCGGGTTCGATGTGCTTGTCAATAATGCCGGCCAGGATGCGCGCCACCCCTTCATGACGCTGACGCCGGAGCAATGGGACGACCGGATGGCGGTGAACCTGCGTCATGTGATGTTCGTGACGCAGGCCGTGGCGCCCGGCATGGCCGCGCGCGGAGGTGGCGCCATCATCAATCTCGGCTCCACCTCCTGGATGAAGAACACGCCCGGCATGGTGGCCTACACAACCGCAAAGGCGGCGATCCTCGGCTTCACCAAGACCGTCGCGCGGGAATTCGGGGCGGAGAAGATCCGCGTCAACGCCATCGTGCCGGGCTGGGTGATGACCGAGCGCCAGTTGGCCGAGCGTGCAACCCCGGAAAATCTGGCCAGGGCGCTGGAGCAGCAGGCCCTGAAAATCCGCATCGAACCGGCGGATATCGCGGCTCTCGCCCTGTTCCTCGCCTCCGAAGCCGCCCGCGCCATCACCGGACAGAGTGTTGTGGTGGATGCCGGCGGGCCGGGCACCTGAGACGGCTTTCGCTTGCGGCTGGCTAGAGCATGCTGTGAAAAACCGGATTCCACTTTTTCACAGCATGCTCTAGCGCAGGGGGGGCGCGAAGAGGATGCCGCCCTCGCTCCAGAGCTGGTTCAACCCGCGCGGGATGCCCAGACGGGAACCCGTGCCCACATTGCGCTCATAGAGTTCGGCATAGTTGCCCACGCCCTCGATGGCGCGCCGCGCCCAGTCATCGGAGAGGCCGAGCATCTTGCCGAGGCCGCCTTCCGCACCGATGAGGCGGCGCACATCCGGCTTGTTCGATTGCGCGGCGGCGGTGAGCGTTTTGGTGGAAACGCCGAGTTCTTCGGCATTGATCAGCGCGAAGGCCACCCATTTCACGATCATGTGCCAGCGCATGTCATCCGCGCGCGTCACCGGGCCGAGGGGCTCCTTTGAGATGATGTCAGGCAGGATCACGGCATCGCCGGGTTTCTCGAGCTTCAGGCGCTCGGCGAACAGGCCGGAATTGTCAGTGGTCATCGCCTCGCATTCGCCCTTGGTGAAGCCCGCCAACGTGGCCGCCGCATCCGGGAAGACCTTCAGTTCCACCGTCATTGCGTTCGCCGCGAAATAATCGCGCGCCACGTTCTGGCTCGTCGTGCCGGCCTGCACGCAGACCTTCTTGCCGCCGAGTTCGAGCGCCGAGGTGATGTTCGCGTTCTTGCGCACCATGAAGCCCTGGCCGTCATGGAACAGCACGCCCGCGAAGATGAGGCCAAGCTCCGCCTCGCGCTGCAGGGTCCAGGTGGAATTGCGCGAGAGGATATCGATCCTGCCTGACTTCAGCGCCTCGAAACGCTCGGAAGCCGAGAGTGGCAGGAAGCTCACGCGATCCGCGTTGCCAAGCACGGCCGCCGCCACGGCGCGGCAGAAATCGACGTCGAACCCGGCCCATTTCCCGTTCTGCTGGAAGGAAAAGCCATAAAGGCCCATGCTCACGCCGCATTGCAGCGTTCCGCGCTGGCGCACCTGCTCCAGCGTGCCGGTTTGGGCCGAAGCGCCGGAGGCCAGGCCCAGAAGGACGAGCGAGGCGGCCGCGAGGCTCTTGCGCCAGGACATGATAATCTCCTCAGACCTGCGGTCCGTGCCGGATGATGACTTTCGCGCCAACGGGCACGCGTTCGAAAAGGTCGATCACATCGCCATTGGCGAGGCGGAAACAGCCAGAGGAGATCGCCTGCCCGATCGTTTCGGGCTGGTTGGTGCCGTGAATGCGATAGACCGTGGAGCCGAGATAAAGCGCCCGTGCGCCCATGGGGTTGCCCGGTCCACCCGCCATGAAGCGCGGCAGATAGGGCTGGCGCTGGATCATCTCGGGCGGCGGGGTCCAGTCCGGCCATTCGGCCTTGCGCATCACCTTCTGCAGGCCCGTCCACTGGAAGCCCTCGCGCCCCACGCCGATGCCGTAGCGAAGCGCGCGGTTGTTGCCCATGACGACGTAAAGGAAACGCTCGGAGGTGTGAATCACCAACGTGTTCGGCGGCTCATTCGTTCGGAAGAACACCATCTGGCGCGCATAGGGGCCATCCTCGATCACTGTCTCGGCGGTTGAAACGCGGCCTGGCTCATCCCCGATATCCATGGTTTCAGGCGGCGGCGTGCGCCCCTGCCCCGAAGCCGGGATGGCCGCAACGCTTGCGAGAAACGCGAGAAGCAGCGGAAAACGGATCAATCGGACCTCCCCTTACTTGCAGCGGACATAAATGAAGTTGCCGTAGCGGTTATGGATCTCGGGATCGACAAAACGCATCACCAGCTGGTCGTTCGAGGCGGAGAGAATGACGCGATCCTGCCAATCGCCGGGCGGGGCCTCGAAGCCCAGATAGGTCTTGCCGTCCGAAGCGCCCTTGAGGCGCAGTTCGTAGAGCTTGGGATCATCCGCCGCGTGCATCATCACGCCGTTCCGCGGCCCGGCGGTGATCTCATAGGGCTGGCGGGTGCAGAAGGAGCGCGCCTGCGCGGTGGCGCGCGCGCGGTCCTTCTCCTCGCGGAAGGAGGCAACGCCCCAGCGCCCGATGAGCATCTCGCGCGTGAGTTCCGTCGGACGCTCGGTCAGCGCAGAAGCCGGAGCGCCGCTTGCGGGAACACCATCCGAGGTTTCCTGCAACGAAGCACAGCCCGAAACCGCCAGTGCGACACCCAGAACCAAGGCAATGAGCCGTATTGTCATGATGCCCCCCGCGAAAACCAGAGCCCCGAGCATCAGGATTGAGGCTTCCCCGCAGGCTTCGATCAGCAAGAACCACACGCATCCGGAATTGTCAAAATCTGCGCGGGCCCCGGATGTCAGGGGCAGGGCTTGGGCCGGTTCCGCACCACCTGTTCCTCCACATTCTCAAGTTCCTGCACATTCTCAAGTTCCCGCAAAGTCCCGATCGCGCAAGAAAATTCGGCCGGGACATGGCGATCGTGAAGCACGCCACCACGGCCTGCGCGCCGGGTAAGGCGGATCGGGCGCTCTCTCGCCGCATCAAAAACGCCGCGCCAAGAACGCCGTGCCAAGAACGCCGTGCCAAGAACACTACGCCAAGAACGCCGCGCCGAGAATTTCGTTCGCCTGATGCGCACGGAAATGCAAGGTTGGGTCGGATCATCAAAATCATGACATGACGTTCGGCTCAGCGCATGAAGTGGTCGTTGCGTTCGGTTTCCGGGCCGTGTTTTATCCCGGCTGAAACCCGGGAAGTTGCCGGCACAAGGCAACCGCCGGGGAGAAAGCAAGAAGCAAGAAGAAGAGGGAGGATACCATGGATCGCCGAATGCTTGTCGCGGCTGCAACGATTCTTTGCCTGTCGCCAGCGCTGGCGCAGGAAAAGGTGAAGCTCGTCAATGTGGTGGAGCTTTCCGGCGCGGGCGCGACCGCCGGCACCAACTGGAAGAACGGCATCGATATCGCCGTCGCCGAGATCAATGCCAGGGGCGGCATCCTCGGCCGGCAGATCGAGATCGTGCATTACGATACCCAGACCAACCCCGGAAACACCCGCGCGGCCGTGCAGCGGGCGATCGACGAAGGCACCTATGCGGTGCTCGGCCCGGTCTTTTCCGGCCCGATCGGCGCCTCGATGCAGATCTCGCAGCGCGCCGAGATTGCGCAGATTGTCGGCGGCGAGGCGGCGGGCCTTACGAAGCAGGGCAACCCCTATCTGTTCCGCACCTCGCTGAGCCAGGCTGCCGCGATGCCGAAGATCGCCGCCTATCTCCAGAACGACGTCAAGGCGAAGAGCGTCGCGGTCGTCTGGGTGAACAACGATTTCGGCAAGGGTGGCCGCGACGCGATCCTCCCCGAACTCGAGAAACGCGGCATCAAGGTCGTGGCGGATGTCTCCACCGAGCAGGGCCAGGCGGATTTCGCCTCCGATGCGATCAAGGTGAAGAATGCCAATGCCGATGCGGTGTTCGTCTATCTGAACGAGGAGGAAAGCGCCCGTTTCCTGCGCGCCGCGAAGCAGCAGGGCATCGAGAAGCCCATGGTGGGTGAGACCACGCTTCTCGGCGCGAAGGTGATCGAGCTTGCGGGCGACGCCGCCAACGGCGCGCGCGGCCATGTCGGCCTCTCGATCGACGCGCCGGTGCCGGCCTTCCAGGAATTCGGCAGGAAGTTCCAGCAGCGCTTCAACTATGCCTCGGACCATAACGGTCTCAAGGGCTACATGGCCGTCTACATGGTGAAATGGGCCACCGAGAAGCAGAAGAAGTTCGACAAGAAGGGCCTCGCCGACACGCTTCGTGGCGCGCGCATTACCCCGAAGGACGAGCCCGGCATCATGATCGAAACCAGGATTGAGCAAAATGGCGACCTCGATCGCGAAAGCTTCCTCGCCGAGGTCGTGGCGGGCAGGCAGGTGATCAAGCAGACCCTGCCGATGATCAACCCGTAATCCAAATGGCTCCTCCCTCCATCGTCCCGGCCGCAAAGCCGGGATGATGTGAACCCCAGAAATTCCCGGAGACGTAAAGCGATGGCCGAATTCATCGCCTATCTGATCGCGGGCCTCGCGACAGGCGCCATCTACGCGCTGGCCGCCATCGGCTTCACGCTGGTCTGGCAGACTTCGCAGACCATCAATTTCGCCCAAGGCGAATTCGTGATGCTCCCGGCGATCCTCATCCTCGCTCTGGTCAAGCTCGCGGGCGCGCCGTTCTGGCTCGCGGCCGTGCTGGGTATCGGGCTGTTCATCGCGCTCTTCGGCTGGGGCTTCAAGATCGCCATCGTCGATCCGATGATCCGGCACGGCGTGCTGCCCCTGGCGATCGCCACCATGGCGCTGGCGATCATCATGAAGGAAGGCGCGAAGGACGGTTTCTCGGCGGAAGCACAGAGCTTCCCATCCCTGCTCCCGGCTCAGACCCTGAGCTTCATGGGGATTTCCATCTCGCTGCAGCATATCGCGATCATTATCGTCGCCTCAGTGGCGATTGGCGGGCTGCAATGGTTCGTCACCCGCACCCGCACGGGAAGGCAGATGCAGGCGGCGGCGCAGAACCCGGGCGTCGCGCTCATCCTCGGCATTCCCGTGGCGCGAATGGTGATGCTGACCTTCCTCATCAATGCGGGGCTGGCCGCGCTTGCTTCCGTGCTGATCTCGCCGATCTATCTTGCGAAATTCTCGAATGGCGAGGTCATCGGCCTCTTCGCCTTTATCGCGGCCATCGTCGGCGGCTTCAACCAGGTGCGCGGCGCGCTGGCGGGCGGGTTGATCGTCGGCGTGCTCGACAGCTTGGCGGCGGCCTATATCTCGACCTCCTATCGCCTTGCGGTGCCGCTGGTGCTGCTGGTCATCATCATCCTCGTGAAGCCCGAAGGCCTCTTCGGCCGCAAGGAGGAGCGACGCGTATGAGCGATAGCCCGTCCTTCACGGGCGATGCGGCTTCGCCCGCCCGCGCGTTCTGGAGACGCACTGACGGCGTGCTCGTCTCCCTGCTGGTTGCGGCCGTGCTGCTCTGGTTTGCGCCGGCCGGCATGGGCCGCTACGGCACCTATGTGCTCTCGCTCTGGCTGGTGACGGCCATCGCCGTGATGGGACTGAACCTCACTCTGGGGCTCGCGGGCCTGAAGAGCCTTGCGCAGGCCGCCTTCATGGGCATCGGCGCCTATGCGACTGGCTTGCTGACGACGAAGCTTGGCATGGGCTGGCTATCGGCCTTCGCGATTTCCGGCCTGCTGACCTTCGCGGTCGGCCTCGTGCTCGGCTTCCCGGCTTTGCGGGTGAAGGCGCATTATCTCGCCTTTGTGACCCTCGCCTTCTCCACGCTGGTCTGGCTGGTGCTCCGCAACGAGCAATGGCTGACGGGCGGCGTCTTCGGCCTTTCGAACATCCCGCGCCCGACCCTCTTCGGCATGAAACTCGACGGCCATCTCGCCTTTCATCGTTTCGTGGTGCTGGTGACGCTGATCCTCGCGCTGGCGCTCTGGTGGCTGATCCGTTCCCCCTGGGGTCGCGCCTTCCTTGCGCTTCGCGAGAACCCGGTGCGCGCCGCCTCGCTCGGCATCAATATCCGCAATTACACGCTCCTCGCCTTTGCCATCGGCTCGGCCTATGCGGGATTTGCCGGCGCGCTCTACGCGCCTCTGGTCGAGTTCATCGATCCCTCGCCCTTTGCACTTTCCGCCTCGTTCTTTCTGCTGCTGATGGTGGTGGCCGGCGGCTCCGGCTATCAGCTCGGGCCGTTCATCGGCGCGCTGCTGGGCGTGGTGCTGCCGGAATACCTGCGCGTCACGGGCGGGCTTTATCTTATCCTCTTCGCGGCCATCGTGGTGGCTTTGCTGATCGCCTGCCCGCAGGGGATCATGGGCCTTCTCGAACGCGGCTGGAATGCCATCCGCCGCCGCCCGATGGGCCGCAACCTTCCCGTGAAGGAGGGCAGGCCGTGAAAACCGTGCTTCAGGTCGAAGGCGTCGCGAAGCATTTCGGCGGCATCCGCGCGGTCGAGGATGTGAGCTTCGAGGTGCATGAGGGCGAGATCCTTGGCATCATCGGCCCCAATGGCTGCGGAAAATCCACGCTCTTCAACTGCATCCTCGGGCAATTGACGCCCACCTCGGGCCGCGTGCGGCTCGACGGGCAGGATGTCACCGGCCTCTCTCCCGAGGAGATGAGCAAGCGCGGTGTGAGCCGCACCTTCCAGCTCCTGCAGGTCTTCCCCGAACTCTCGGTGCGCGAGAACCTCATCCTCGCCGGGCAGGAGCACAGGGGAACCATGCTCTCGCGCCTTTTCGGCCCGCGCGATGCGGGGCTGACCAACGAGGCCGAGCGCATGATCGGCTTCTTCCGCCTCGGGCATCTCGCGGATGCGAAGGCGGGCAGCCTTTCCTATGGCCAGCAGAAGCTGCTCGATGCCGCCATGGCTTTCATGGCGGGCCCTCGCCTCGTGCTGCTCGACGAACCGGCCGGCGGCGTGAACCTCGCCATGCTCGGCGACCTCAAGGAGCGGCTCAAGATGCTGAATGCCGAAGCCGGCGCGACCTTCGTCGTCATCGAGCACAACATGGATTTCGTGATGAGCCTCTGCACCCGCGTGGTGGTGATGGCCGAAGGCAAGGTGCTCGCGGTCGGCACACCCGCCGAGGTGCGTGCCAGCCCGGCCGTCATCGAAGCCTATCTGGGACATTGAGGCATGGAAGAGACCCCGATGAGCGACACGATCCTCGAACTTGAGAACGTGGTGGGCGGCTACGGGCACATCACCATTCTCAACGGCGCGAGCTTCAAGGTGAAGCGCGGTGCCATCACCACCGTGATCGGCCCGAATGGCGCGGGTAAATCCACCGTCTTCAAGGCGATCTTCGGCCTGCTGAACCTTTCCTCCGGCACCATCCGCCATGATGGGCGCGACATCACGCGCTGGCCGCCGAGGAAGCTTCTGGAAGCCGGCATCGTCTATGTGCCGCAGGGGCGGAACATCTTCCCCGAGCTTTCCGTGCGCCACAACCTGGAATTCGGCGCGGTGGCGGCGGGGCCGCAGATCACCGACATGGAAAGCCGCATCGAGGCCGCGCTTGATCGCTTCCCGGCCCTGCGCCAGAAAGCCGACATGCAGGCCTCGACCCTCTCCGGCGGGCAGCAGAAGCAGCTCGAGATCATGCGCGGCCTGCTGCTCGACCCCAAGCTGATCCTGATCGACGAGCCCTCCATCGGCCTCTCGCCCCTTCTGGTGCAGGAGACCTTCGGCATCCTGAAGGACCTCAGGAACAAGGGCGTGACCATCCTGATGGTCGAGCAGAATGCCCGCTCGGCGCTGGAAATCTCCGATGAAGGCCTCGTGCTGGAAACAGGCCGCGCCCGCCTTCAGGGTCCGGCACGGGATATCCTGAATGATCCGCGCGTGGCGCAGCTCTTCCTCGGCGGCGCGATGGCGGAGGCATGCTGATGGTGAGCGAAGCCCCGGTCCGACTGGCCGTGATGGGCGCCGGATTGATCGGCCGGCGGCATATCGAGCATATCCTCGCCGCGCCGTCCGCCGCTTTGCACAGCATCATCGACCCCTCGCCCGAAGCGCGCGCGCTGGCGGCCGAGCGGGGTTGGCGATGGCAAGCCGGCTTCGACGGCTCCGGCCCGGACCAGCCGGATGGCGTGATCGTCGCCACGCCCAACGCGATGCATGTCGCCCACGGCCTCGCGGTGATCGAGGCGGGGATCCCCGTGCTCGTCGAAAAACCGCTCGCGGATACGGTTTCGGGCGCCGAAGAACTGGTTGCCGCGGCAAAGAAGGCGGGTGTGCCGCTGGCGGTGGGCCATCATCGCCGCCATAACCCCATCATCACGCGTGCCAGGGCGAAGATCGCGGCGGGGGAACTGGGCGCACTCGTGGCCGTGCACGGTTTCTTCTGGATCGCGAAGCCGGATGATTATTTCGACCTGCGCTGGCGGCGCGAGCCGGGCGCCGGGCCGATCCTCGTCAACCTCATCCACGAGGTTGACCTCATCCGCCATCTCTGCGGGGAAATCACGGAGGTCTGGGCAATTGCGGCCAATGAGCAGCGCGGATTCGCGGTGGAGGACAGCGCCGCCGTGATGATGCGCTTCGCGCAGGGTGCGCTCGGCACCTTCACGCTCTCCGACGCCATCCCCTCGCCCTGGAGCTGGGAACTCACCAGCGCGGAGAACCCCGCTTATCCCGCGACCGGGGAGGCCTATCTGATGATCGGCGGTCGGGATGCCTCTCTCAGCCTGCCGCGCCTCGAAATCTGGCGGCACAAGCCGAAGCAAGGCTGGTGGCAGCCGATGGTCGGCGAGCGCGAAAGCCTTCCGCCCGTTGATCCCCTGCGCGCGCAGATCGCGCAATTCTGCCGCGTCATCCGCAACGGCGAGCCGCCGCTCGTGCCCGGCCGCGAGGGTCTCGAAAGCCTTCGTGTCATCGAGGCGATCCGGCAGGCGGCCGCCACGGGCCAATCGGTGAGGCTCGCATGATCCCCTCTATCGCCACCGTCTGCATCTCGGGCAACCTGCTCGAAAAGCTCGAGGCCATCGCGAAAGCCGGCTTCGGCGCGGTCGAGATTTTCGAGAACGATCTCATCGCCCATCCCGGCTCGCCGGCCGAGGTGCGCTTGATCTGCGAGGATCTCGGGCTCAAGATCGTCACCTGCCAACCCTTCCGCGATTTCGAGGGAATGCCGGCCGCGCGCCGATGCCGCCGGCGGCACCCGTGCAATCCGTCGAGTTCATCGAATTTGCCGTGGACGAGGCCGCAAGAGGGGAATTCGAGGCGCTTCTCGGCGCGCTGGGTTTCTCGAAGGCGGGCCAGCACCGCTCGAAGGATGTCGCGCTCTTCCGGCAGGGCGAGATCCGGCTCATCGTGAATTCCGACAAGGAAGGCTTCGTGCATTCCTATCAGATCACGCATGGCACCTCGGTCTGTGCCATGGCCCTGAAGGTGCCGTATGCGCGCGCGCTGATTGCCCGCGCCCGCGCGCTGCTCGAAGCGCCCCATGCCGGTGCGGTGGGGCCGGGCGAGCTCGACATCCCTGCCGTGCGCGGCCTCGGCGGCAGCCTGATCTATGTGATGGACGATGCCTCGGGCCTCGGCCGCTGGGCCGAGATCGATTTCGAACCCCTTCCCGCTGATGGCGCGGCCGATGCCGGGCTGTTTGCGGTCGATCATGTCTCCCAGACCATGCAATATGAGGAGATGCTGACCTGGCAGCTCTTCTACACCTCGCTGCTGGAGGCACGGAAGACGCCGAGCCAGGCCGTGGTGGACCCCGCCGGCGTGGTGCAGAGCCAGGTGATCGAAAGTGGGATCGGCGGAGCCGGCGAGGGCCTGCGCCTCGTGCTCAATGGCTCGCAGAGCCATCGCACGCTCTCCGCGCGCTTCGTGACGGACTTCTTCGGCTCGGGTGTGCAGAACATCGCGCTCAACACGCGGGATATGCGCCGCACCATCGCCAGGTTGCGCAAGAGCGGTGTTTCTATGCTGCCGATCCCCGAGAACTATTACGACGATCTCGAGGCCCGCACCGACCTCTCCCCGGAGGAAATCGACGCGCTGAAGGCGCTGGGCATCCTTTATGATCGCGATGAACACGGCACGTTCCTGCAGGCCTATACGACCACGCTGGAAGGCGGCTTCTTCTTCGAGATCGTGGAGCGCAACGGCTATGCCGGTTATGGCGCGGCGAATGCCGGCATCCGGCTCGCGGCACAATCGCGACTGCGCTCTGCCGACGAGAACATGATTATCGACGATCTTGGTCTTTAGGGCTTTCGCTCAGGTCGCGCCGGAAATGCGGCGCAGGCTGGCGGAATCCGTCACCGGCAAGCCGAAGAAGGCGAGATAGGCCGGAATCTGCGCATAGAGCATGTCGATTCCAAGCTGGATCTTGTGGCCGCGCGCCTCGGCCGCCTCGAGCAAGGCGGTCTTCCCGCCCTTCATCACCACATCGCCGACAAAAGCACCGGCCGGCAGGCTCTCCACCGCGATCGGCAGCGGATCGCCGGGCAACATGCCGAGCGGCGTCGCATTCACGACGATGTCGCAAGCCTCGGCATCCGCCCGGCCGGTCTCGATGGTCACGGCGGGAAAATGCCGGGCGATGCGCTCTGCGAGCGCAATGGCCATGGCGGGGTTTGAATCGTGCAGGCGGATCATCGCCGCACCATGCGCGGCAAAAGCCGCAGCGATGGCCGAACCCGCGCCTCCTGCGCCGAGAATCAGCACGCTGCGACCGGCGATCACCTCGCCCTTCTCTTCCATGGCGCGCACGAAACCCTCGCCATCGAACATGTCGCCCAGGAGCGATCCGTCCGGGCGGCGCAAAACCGCGTTGCAGGAACCCGCGATCTCCACCGCCGGCGAGATCTCCGCGAGGAAGTCGCGGACGCGGATCTTGTGCGGCATGGTGATCAGCGCGCCATGCACATTCGTGAGCCGGAAAAGCCCGGGGAAAACCGCGTCGAAATCCTCGGCCTTCAATCCCATGGGGATCACCGCCATCTTCAGGCGGATGGAGGCGAAATACGGATTATAGATCAGCGGCGCGCGGAAGCCTTCCGTCGGATAGCCGAGATGAAGGATCAGCCGCGATGTGCCGTCAAGCAGGTCTGTCACGAGGGGTCTCCGGACATGCGCGAAGAATGAACCAAATGGTTCATTCGTCAAGCGGGACTTGACCTTGAACCGGATTTCCGGGCTCAGTCGCGCTCGATTTTTCAAGGCCCCTGCGAGGCGCCCATGACCTTCCTGCCCGAGGCAACCGGCCTTGCTCCTTCTGGCTTCGGACCTGGCCTGCAAAACGGGCAAAAGATGCGGCACGGGCAAGAGATCCTGTCGCAGGTCACGCCGTGCGAAGCGCCGGCCCGACCCAACAACGCGATTTCGGCCGCGAACAGCCCGGTGAGTCACGCCAATGGTGGATGACGCCAAGACCAGCGCACCGCGCTCGCATTCCTGGACGCAAGACCCCCAGGGCGTGAAGCGGAACATCCTCGCGGCGGCCCGCGAGGCCTTCGTGGAGCATGGTTTCTCAGGCGCGCGGGTCGATGACATCGCGGCCCGCACCGCGACCTCCAAGCGGATGATCTATTACTATTTCGGAGACAAGCGCAGTCTCTATGTCGCGGTGCTGGAGGAAGCCTATTCGGGCATTCGCGGGCATGAACAGCATCTCGATCTGTCGCTGCTGCCGCCGCGCGAGGCTTTGGCGCGGCTCGCGGGAGAGACCTTCGATTACCACGCGCGCCACCCGGATTTCGTGCGCCTCGTGATGGACGAGAACATCCATTACGCGCGCCATATCGAGAAATCCGAGCGCGTGCAGACGCTGAACCTCACCGCGCTTTCGACCATCCGCGCGATTTATGATCGCGGCATGGGGGAGGGCGCTTTCCGCGCGGGCCTGGAGCCGATCGAGATCCACCTCACGATCAGCGCGCTGTCATTCTACAATGTATCGAACCGCGCGACGATCCGCGCGCTGTTCGGCCATGACATGGGCAGCCCCGCCGCCTTGGCGAAGCGCCGCGAACAGGTGATCGAGACCGTCCTGCGCTTTGTCTCGCCCTGATCAGCTCTCCGTGCCGAGCCGCGCGCGGGCCTCGTCGGCCGTATCATAGATTTGCGGAGCGGCGCCCCGCGTTTCCAGGGCTGATCCCAGCTTCATGCGCAGGAAGCCCGATGTCGTGTAGCGCGTGACATTCGAATAGAAATCGCGCGTGAGGCTCGCGACCATTGCGGCATATTCGTCCATCAGGTCGTCGGGGATCGTGAAGTGATCGTAATTGGCGATGGCCTTCACCTTGCGCCCCACAGGCGCGAGCATCCGGGTGACAGAGGCCCGGATTTCCTCGATTTCCGCGAGGGATTTCAGGCTCAGCCGCTCGAAATTGATGAAGAAAAGGTTCTCGGCCGCATCATAGGAGAGGCGCCGCGCGATGGGCAGGGCAAGCATGGCATCGCGCAGGCCGAGCAGCTCTTCGCGGAACAGGCGCTGATCCATCAGGCGCGGGTTCTTCACGATCGGGCGGAAGGCCATCCGCGCGAGGATATCGCGATCAAGGTCGATGCCCGGCGCGATCTCGATCACCTCCATGCCTTCCGGCGTGAGCTGCATCACGCAGCGCTCGGTGATGTAGAGCACGCGCTGGCCGCGCTTCAGCGCATAGGCGCCGGAGAAGGTGCGGTGCTCCACCTCCTCGACGAATTTCGTCGTGCCGCCCTCCTTCAGGATGCGCAAGCCGGCATCGGTGATGGCGATTTCCGTTTCGCCCGCCGTGAAGGTGCCGACGAAATACACCGCCTTCGCGGTCTGGCTGATGTTGATGAAGCCGCCCGCCCCCGCGAGCCTCGGCCCGAATTTCGAAACGTTGAGGTTGCCGTGCCGATCGGCCTGCGCAAGACCGAGAAAGGCCTGGTCCAGCCCGCCGCCATCGTAGAAATCGAACTGGTAGGGCTGGTCGATGATGGCCTGCGTATTCGTTGCGGCCCCGAAATTGAGACCCGAGGCGGGAATCCCGCCGACCACGCCCGGCTCGGCCGTCAGCGTCACGAGATCGACCACGCGCTCCTCCGCCGCCACCGCGGCGATGCCTTCGGGCATGCCGATGCCGAGATTGACGATCGCATTCGCCCGCAACTCCATCGCGGCGCGGCGCGCGATGATCTTGCGCGCGCTCATCGCCAAGGGCGCAAGCGAATCCTGAGGGACGCGGATTTCGCCGGCGAAGGCGGGGTCATAGGCGGTCGCGAAAGTCTGCATGTGGTATTCGGGCTTCTCCGCCACCACCACGCAATCCACCATCACGCCGGGGATCTTGACCTGTCGGGGCGGCAGCGAGCCGCGCTCGGCCACGCGCTCCACCTGAACGATGACGATGCCGCCGGAATTGCGCGCGGCCATGGCGATGGCCAGGGCCTCCAGCGTCAGCGCCTCGCGCTCCATGGTGATGTTGCCATCGGGGTCGGCGGTGGTGCCGCGCAGCAGGGCTGCATGCACGGGAAAGGCCTTGTAGAAGAGGAACTCCTCGCCCCCGATCTCGATTCGTGTGACGAGATCCTCCTTCGTCACGCTGTTGATCTTGCCGCCCCCGAATCGCGGATCGACGAAGGTGCCGAGGCCGATGCGGCTCAAATGCCCCGGCTTCCCCGCGGCGATGTCCCGATAAAGCTGCGAAATTACGCCCTGCGGCAGGTTATAGGCCTCGATCCGGCCGGAAACCGCGAGGTTCTGCAGCTTCGGCACAAGGCCCCAATGGCCGCCCACCACGCGCTTTACGAAGCCGGAATGGCCGAAATGGTTGAGGCCGCGCTCCTTGCCGTCGCCCTGTCCGGCGGCATAGAGAAGCGTGAGATCGCGCGGGCTTCCCACTCCATCGGGTGCCTCGCGACCGCTGGCGAGGAAGCGCTCTTCAAGGGCCACCGCGAGATTTTCGGCAAAGCCGATGCCGACGAAACCGCCGGTCGCGACCGTGTCGCCGTCGCGGATCAGCGCCACCGCCTCCGCCGCCGAGACGATCTTGTGCCGCCCGCGCCCGTTTTCCGGTGCCGCGAGCTTGCCAGGCATTCCCCCCGCCATGCCTTCTCTCCCTTTTGCCGGGAATCGTGCCAGCCGGGGCGGAAAATGCAATCGGGAATCGGCTGAGCATGGCCGCACTTTTAAAAAAACGATGTCTATTTTTGCGTCCAGAATCAAAAAAGGTCGTGTTATGCGAAGGTCGGGAGTTCTTTCCGCATGACCGATCGCGCAGGCCACGATTTGCTCGAAGCAGCCATCCTCGCCTCTGCCAGGGGCGGCCGGATGGCTTTCTGGCCGATGCATGAACCGGAAGGCAATGCCCAGGGGGCTCGCCGCCTCTTCCAGCGCACGCCCAAACCGCCGGTTGGCTCACCCGGGGGCGAACCCGCCGGGCCGATCCTCATGAAGGGCCTCGCGGCGCGGAGCATCTGACGATCCATGGTTGATTCCGCCCGCCGCCGCGCCATCCGCGCCATCCTCTTCGACAAGGACGGCACGCTGATCGATTTCCAGAGGAGCTGGGGCCCGGTTCTGCGCGAGGCCGCGCATCTCGCCGCACCCGGCGATTCCGACCTCGCCCGCCGCCTGATGAAGGCCGGCGGCATGGACCCGGAAACGCTGATCACCGCCGCGGATACGATCTTCGCGGCGGGAAACACCGCGGAAATCGCCGATCTCTTCCGGGAGCATGGCTCAAGGCTGCCGCGTGGGCCGCTGATTGCCGATCTCGACCGGCTCTTCGTTTCGACGGCGGAGCGCGGCGTGCCGGTCGTGCCCCTGCGCCCGCTTTTCGAGGCGCTCGGCGCGGCCGGTTTCCGCCTGGGCCTTGCCAGTTCCGACAGCGAGGCCGCCATCCGCCGCCTGCTGGAACTGGAGAGCATCGCCGATCTCGTGGAATTCGTCGCGGGCTATGATTCCGGCCATGGCGTGAAGCCCGAACCCGGCATGGCCCTTGCCTTCTCGGCAACCCTCGGCCTTCCCGCCAGCGCCATCGCGATGGTCGGTGACAACCGCCATGACATGCGCATGGGCCGCGCCGCGCGATGTGGCCTCTGCCTTGCCGTGCTCACCGGAACGGGCACGCCGGAACGCCTCGCGCCGGAAAGCGATGCCGTGCTCGCGAGCATCGCCGAACTGCCGCGCTTCTTCTCCGAGCAGTCGATCTGAGGGCATCAGGCCAACCGGCGCCTGCCCGGTTTGCAAATGCTTCACAGGGTGCGCAACAGGCCGGTCTGCACGTCGAACATCGCGCCGTGCAGCGCGAGCTGGCCGCGCCCATGCAGAATGTTCACGCAAGGGAAGGTCAGCATGTTCTCGATGGAATTGCGGATCGAGGCCACCGCGAGCCTTTCGGCATATTCCCGGTCGCCTTCCTCGTCCTGAGCGGGAAGCGATTCCGCCGCCGGGCTGATCAGCGTCATCCAGCGCCCGATGAAATCGCCGGGCGAGAGCGCATCCTCCGCTGTCGGATTGCGTAGGCGGCGCACATAGGAATGCACGCCCCCGCAGCGGCCATGGCCCATCACCACGATGTGCCGCACCCTCAGCGCCTGCACCGCGAATTCCAGCGCCGCGGAGGTGCCGTGCAGCTCGCCATCTGGCGTGTAGGGCGGCACGAGGTTGGCCACGTTGCGCACCACGAATAATTCGCCCGGCCGCGCATCGAAGATGACCTCGGGCGAGACGCGGCTGTCGCAGCAGGCGATGACCATGATTTCCGGCTTCTGGCCGTTCTCCGCCATTTCCTCGAAGCGGGCGCGCTCGCGCGGCAGCCGCCCCTCGCGAAAGGTGTTGTATCCCTCCAGCAGGCGGGTGGGAAACTCGGCGCAAACAGGGGGGCGCGGCGTTCCGGTCATGAAGCACCGGCTTCACCACGGATTTTCCCGCCCTGCAAGCCTCGAAACTTGCAGAGGGGGCATCCATAAGGCTCGGATGGCGTTCTTTACGCCCAGATGGCGTTCTTTACGCCCAGATGGCGTTCTTTACGCCCAGATGGCGATCGGCAGCCCGAAGCGATCATGCGAGGGTTGTGCCGGGTGGGGAATGGCCTCGCCCCGCGCATGGCGTTCCGCCGTCAGCCAGCAGGCCATGGCATCAAGCAGATCATCCGCGCCCGCGCCGGGAGGCGGTGACGCCGCGAGCAGCGCCGGGGGAAGCCCTGCTTGCGCCAGCAGACCGAGGCGTTCGGCACGACCTTCAGGCAGTTTCTTCGGTTTCGCCAATGGCTCGCCCCTGATGCGCCGGAACACGAGTTCCGGATGTGTCTCGACCACGCGATGCACCATGAAGGGCCGCGCGCGCAGGAAGCGATCGAGTTCGCGGATTTTCGGGAAGAGGTTGAAGCCCTGCTTCGCCACCTTGCGGGGCGGATCGGACGCCGCAAAAGCCCGCCGGCAGGCCTCGCCGTAATCCTCGGCCTCCACTGCGGCGCGGGCGGGAATGGAGAAGACGCTCGATTGCCTCTGGCCCAGGAGCGGGCGCACCGCCTTTTCCGGCGCGCGCCCCGAGCCGTCGATCCGATCCGGCAAACCGATGGGCATGTCGATCGCGAGAGCCACGAGATCGGGCAGCGCGCGCTCGAGTTCGACAAGCGTGGTAAAGACATGGAACCGGAAGGCACCATCCGGTGTTTCGCGCCAGATTGTCATCCAGCCCGCCCGGCAACCATCCACGCCCGCAATCCGGTTCATCTGCCCTTCCACGCCATTTGACCTTGCCTTCGAGGCCTCATGCGTGCCTACGCTGCGAAAGCCGAGCCCGGTTTATCGTTTTCGCAGAGAACTGCCATGTTGTCGCTTTCCGCCGCCCCCCGGCCCTTCCGCTCCGTCCTCTACGTGCCCGCCACGAACGAGCGGGCGCTGGCCAAGGCCGCGACGCTGGCCGCAGATGCGGTGATCCTCGACCTCGAGGATGCGGTAGCGCCGGAAGACAAGGCTCGCGCACG
The DNA here is from genome assembly GCA_020252645.1 of Methylobacterium sp. Lineage (GTDB taxonomy): Bacteria > Pseudomonadota > Alphaproteobacteria > Rhizobiales > Beijerinckiaceae > Rhabdaerophilum. The sequence goes on from JADCCN010000002.1 coordinate 787,850, forward strand.
CATGATCGCGCGCGGATTGCTGGAGATCCGGCATTTCGGCGCGAGGCCCGTCATCGTGCGGGTCAATGGCTTTGCGCAGGACGCGGAGAATGCCGATCTCGCCGAGGATCTCGCGGCCATCCTGCCGGCCAGGCCGCATGCCGTGCTCTTCCCGAAGATTCGCTTTGCGGCGGATGCGGCGCGCGCGGAGCAGGCCATGGCCGCGAGCCTTGCACCGGATGCGGTTCGCCTGTGGCTGATGATCGAAACCCCGCAGGCCGTGCTGGATGCGGCGGCCATTGCGAGCCTTGCCGCCGACGAAGGCGCAAGGCTGGAAGCCCTCGTGCTCGGCACCAATGATCTCGCCAAGGAAATGCGGCTTACCCCGACGCCGTCGCGGCTGGCGCTTCTGCACGCGCTCTCGACCGTTCTGCTGGCTGGCCGCGCCTATGGGCTCACGGTGCTCGATGGCGTTTTCGGCAATCTTTCGAATGCCCAGGGCTTCGAGAGCGAGGCTTTGCAGGGCCGGGGCCTTGGCTTCGATGGCAAGACCCTGATCCATCCGAAGCAGATCGAGCCCGCGAACCGCATCTTCTCGGCCTCGGATGCCGAGCGGTCGGAAGCCCTGGCCATCGTGCAGGCCTTCGAGGCGCAGGCCAATGCAGGCAAGGCAGTTCTGGTGGTGAACGGAAAGATGGTCGAACGCCTGCATTATGAGCAGTCACTGCGGATTCTGATGAGCGGATGAGGCTTCTCCGGCGGCTCCTTCTCGCGCTGCTCCTCGCCTTTGTGGCGAGCCTCGCGCTTGGCCGTTTCCTGCCCGTCGCATCGACCCTGATGATCGGCCGATGGGTCACCTTCCAGCCGGTCGAGCGCCACTGGGTGCCGCTTTCCAGCATTTCACCCACGCTCCCCCGTGCGGTGATCGCCTCCGAGGACCAGCGCTTCTGCAGCCATTGGGGGGTGGATTTCGTGGAGTTGCGGGCCGTGCTCGAAGAGGAGGGGGGAGCCGGCCGCGGTGCCTCGACCATCACGATGCAGGTGGCCAAGAATGTCTATCTCTGGCCGGGGCGAAGCTACATCCGCAAGGGGCTCGAACTGCCGATCGCGCTGCTGATCGACACCATCTGGGGCAAGAGGCGGGTGATGGAGATCTATCTCAACGTGGCGGAATGGGGCGAGGGGATTTTCGGCGCGGAGGCCGCAGCCAGGCATTACTTCCTGAAGTCCGCGAGCGCGCTGAACGCTGCCGAAGCCGCGCGACTGGCTTCCGTTCTGCCGAACCCGATCCTGCGCGATGCCGGACGTGCGAGCGCCGCCTCCCGCCGCGTGTTCGAGAGGATGGGCGGTGTCGGCGATCTCACCGCTTGCGTGGAAGGCTGATGAGAGCGGACCCCGATCTGATTGAATCAGGCCGTCCGCTCACTGTTTTTGTTATTTCACGCATTTTCTTCGACCAACCGGCGTCCACTTGGTCGGAAAATGCTCGGTTTCCTTATTGTTTCACGCATTTTCTTCGACCAACCGGTATCCACTTGGTCGGAAAATGCTCTATTTCGCCGCCTTGGCACGCTCCACCGCTTCGGTGATGAGCTTCCTCGCCATGGCGGCATCGCCCCACCCCTTCAGCTTCACCCATTTGCCGGGTTCGAGATCCTTGTAATGCAGGAAGAAGTGCTCGATCTGCTTCCAGCTGATCTCGGGCAGATCCGTGTAGTTGTGCACATGCGCGTAACGCTGCGTCAGCCTGGGCGATGGCACGGCGATGATCTTCTCGTCCCCGCCGCCGTCATCTTCCATGATGAGCACGCCGATGGGGCGCACATTGATGACCGCACCGGCGATGATCGGGCGGGTATTGGCCACGAGCACGTCGATCGGGTCGCCATCTTCCGAGAGCGTATGCGGCACGAAGCCGTAATTCCCGGGGTAGCGCATCGGGGTATAAAGAAAGCGGTCGACCACGATGGTGCCGGCCTCCTTGTCCATCTCGTACTTGATGGGCTCGCCGCCGATCGGCACTTCCACGACGACATTGATATCCTCGGGCGGATTCCTGCCGATGGCGATGGCGTCGAGTCTCATGGGAGCAGCTCCGGAGCAGGCGTCACGATTTCTGGCTCTCTAACGATCCCGCCGCATCGCAGCAAGACGGACCATCGAATAAGGCCAATGCGGAAGGGCCCGCGCGCCGCCCTGTTTTGCAAAGCCGCGCGGGCGATGCTATCCGCATCGCCATGTCCGGCTCTGAATCCAGCGAAGTCCTCGTCAATACGCGCCTCCTGAGACGTGAGGCTCGCTGGAACCGGCCTATCCGGTCGTTACGCGAACGTGTGCGCGCCTGGGCCGACCTGCTGGTGGTCGATCATGGCGTGCTGCGCCTGTTCCATCTCAACCGGCACCGGGTGGGGGAGCGGGTCTGGCGCTCGGCGCAACCGTCTCCGCGCGATCTTGCCCGGCTCAAGGCCAGGGGGCTTCGCACCATCGTGAACCTGCGTGGCGGACGCGCGCATGGCGCATGGCAACTGGAGAAGGACGCGGCGGAACGCCTTGGCCTGACGGTGGTCGATCTTGTCCTGCGCTCGCGCGAGGCACCGGATCGCGAGACGCTTCTCGCCCTGCCGGCCTTCCTTGCGAGCCTCGACTATCCCGTGCTTGCGCATTGCAAGTCGGGCGCGGATCGCGCGGGGCTTTTCGCCGCGCTCTACCTTCTCGTGGCCGAGGGCGCGGATTCGAGGCGCGCCATGCAGGAACTGACGCTGCGGAAACTCCATTTCCGCTATGCGCAGGCGGGCATTCTCGATGCCTTCCTCGAGGCCTTCCGCGATGAAGGCGAGACGAAGGGCAAGAGCTTCCTCCAATGGGTGCAGGAGGATTACGACCCCGCGCGGCTGGCCAGGGATTTCCGGCCCCGCCCGGTTTCGAGCCTCATCGCCGATCGCCTGCTCGGCCGCGAATAGGCCGGGGCGGGCCCCCCGATCCGACCGAAAATCAGGATATCGCCCATGCACAGATCGCATTGGCGCGCGGCTTGCCTGCGGCCTTATTGTCCCATTCCCGGGCGGGTTCAGGCGCGCGCCGGGGTTTTCCGAGCCGCGAGGGCCAACCGACTTGCGCAACACATCATTGGGAAGACCGTTCCGGCCCGAGCCGGGCATGACTTCAAAGACAGGACTTTCAACAGGGAGACAAGAAATGAAGAAACTGGCACTCGCCATGGCCCTTCTGGTCACGCCGGGCCTCGCCTCGGCCCAGACCCTCACGGGCACGCTGAAGAAGATCAAGGAAACCGGCAGCATCACGCTGGGGCATCGCGAAAGCTCGGTGCCGTTCTCGTATATCGACGACAAGGCCAAGGTAGTCGGCTACGCGATGGACATCTGCATGAAGATCGTCGATGCGGTGAAGGCCGAACTGAAGATGGACAACCTCGAGGTGAAGCTCGTGCCGGTCACCTCGGCCACGCGCATCCCGCTCATCGCCAACGGCACCATTGATCTCGAATGCGGCTCGACCACCAACAATGCCGAGCGGCAGAAGCAGGTGGCCTACACCAACACGCACTTCCTCACGGCCTCGGCGTTCGTATCGAAGAAGGCGAACAACCTGAAGAATATCGATGACCTCAAGGGCAAGACGGTGGTCTCCACCGCCGGCACCACCAACATCAGGCAGGTGGTGGAGGCCAATGCCGCCCGCAATCTCGGCATCACCGTGATCCCGGCGAAGGACCATGCGGAAGCCTTCCTGCTCGTCGAACTCGATCGCGCCGCCGCCTTCGTGATGGACGACATCCTGCTCGCGAGCCTCGTCGCCTCGGCGCGTGATCCCTCGCTCTACCAGCTTTCGGATGACGCTTTCTCGCTGCCCGAGCCCTATGGCATCATGCTGCGCAAGGATGACGCGCCGTTCAAGGCGCTCGCGGACAAGGCAACCTCTGCCTTCTATCGCAGCGCGGAAGGCATGCAGACCTATGGAAAGTGGTTCCAGAGCCCCATTCCGCCGAAGGGCCTGAACCTCAACGTGCCGATGAACGAGAAGATGAAGAAGGTCTTCTCCAGCCCGACGGATTCGCCGGACCCGGCGGCCTACTGATCGCGCCCGCCATCCATCCGGATCGACGCGAAAGGTGCGCGCAAACTCCCCGCTGCGCGCACCGCCTTTGGGGGGAGGGGACACATGAGCTATCATTGGAACTGGGGCATCTTCTGGGAAATGTCGCCGGAGGCCACCGGCACCTATCTCGACATGCTGCTGATGGGCCTGCGCTGGACCATCGCCACGGCGCTTCTCGCCTGGGCGGTCGCGCTGGTCTTCGGCTCGATTGTCGGCGTGATGCGCACCCTGCCGGGCCGCATCGTGGGCATCCTCGCCTCGGCCTATGTCGAATTCTTCCGCAACATTCCGCTGCTGGTGCAGCTCTTCCTCTGGTATTTCGTTCTGCCGGAATTGCTGCCGAAAGCCGCTGGCATGTGGCTGAAGCAATTGCCGAACGCGCCATTCTGGACCGGCGCCGTCGGCGTGGGCCTCTACATGTCCGCCCGCATCGCCGAGCAATTGCGCGCGGGCATCAAATCGCTGCCGCGCGGGCAGGCCATGGCGGGCATGGCTCTCGGGCTCACCCCCTTCCAGACCTATCGCTACGTGCTGCTGCCGATGGCCTATCGCATCATCATGCCGCCGCTGACCTCGGAAGCGCTGAACACCGTGAAGAACACCTCCGTGGCCTTGACCATCGGCCTGATGGAACTCACGGCCCGTGCCCGCGCCATGCAGGAATTCTCCTTCCAGGTCTTCGAGGCCTTCACGGCCGCGACGATCCTCTACCTCCTGCTGAACGCGGTGGTGGTTTTCGGGATGCGCCGGCTCGAGAAATCCATCGCCGTGCCCGGCTATATCGCGGGGAAATGAGCCATGATCAGCGGGTTTGATTTCGACGTCATCTGGCGCTCGCTGCCCTACCTGTTCCGGGACGGGATGAGCTTCACGCTGTTGCTGACCGCGCTTTCGGCGCTCGGGGGCCTCGTGCTTGGCACGCTGCTCGCGCTGATGCGCCTCTCGAACATGAAGGTGCTGGGCGCCATCGCCACCGGCTATGTGAACCTGATGCGATCCCTGCCGCTCGTGCTGGTGATCTTCTGGTTCTATTTCCTCGTGCCCTATCTCGGACAGATCATCACCGGATCGGAGCGGCCTCTGGTCGTGGGTGCGTTTTCCTCGGCACTCATCACCTTCACGCTCTTCGAGGCCGCCTATTTCTCGGAGATCATGCGCGCGGGCATCCAGTCGATCCCGAAAGGGCAGGTTTCGGCGGGCTATGCCCTGGGTCTTACCTACCGGCAGGTCACGAGCTACATCGTGCTGCCGCAGGCCTTGCGCAACATGCTTCCGGTGATCCTCACCCAGACCATCGTCCTCTTTCAGGATACGTCGCTGGTCTACGTGCTCTCGATCACCGATTTCCTCGGCGCGGCCTCGAAGGTCGCCCAGCGCGATGGGCGTCTCATCGAGATGTATCTCTTCGCCGCCCTTGTCTTTTTCGTGATCTCGTTTGCCGCCTCGCGCCTCGTGCGCGCGCTTCAGGCGAAGACCGCCATCATCCGTTGAGGTTCATCCATGCCGATGATCGATATAGAGGCCGTCAGCAAATGGTACGGCCCCCAGTTCCAGGTGCTGAAGGATTGCACCACTGCGGTTCAGAAAGGGGAGGTGGTGGTGGTGTGCGGGCCCTCGGGCTCGGGCAAGTCCACGCTCATCAAATGCGTGAACGCGCTGGAGCCGTTCCAGTCCGGCGCGATCCATGTCGATGGGATCAATCTTCAGGACCCCTCGACCAATCTGCCGAAACTGCGCGCGCGCATCGGCATGGTGTTCCAGCATTTCGAGCTTTTTCCGCATCTGAAGATCACCGAAAACCTCTGTCTCGCGCAGGAGAAGGTGCTGCGCCGCAGCCGTGATGAAGCCATGGCCAAGGCGGTGGCCCTGCTGGAGCGCGTGGGGCTGGAGGCCCATTCCCACAAGTTCCCCGGCGAACTCTCGGGAGGCCAGCAGCAGCGCGTGGCCATTGCCCGCGCGCTGGCCATGGACCCGATCGCCATGCTCTTCGACGAGCCGACCTCGGCGCTCGACCCCGAGATGATCACCGAAGTGCTGGACGTGATGGTGGAGCTTGCCCGCGAGGGCATGACCATGATGGTCGTGACGCACGAGATGGGCTTCGCCCGCAAGGTCGCGCATCGCGTGATCTTCATGGACAAGGGCGAAATCATCGAGGATCGCCCCAAGGACGAGTTCTTCGGCACGCCGCGCAGCGCGCGCGCGCAGGTCTTCCTCTCGAAAATCCTCGCGCATTGAAGCGTGCGAACGGCCGGCACGCATCGTCTGCGAACCGACGGGCCCCTATCACCGCAAGCTGGAAGCAGCGCTCGCGGCGGCGCAGATGCCCATCGTCAAGGTCAATCCCCGGCAAGCCAAACGCTTCGCCGACCCGATCGGCCAGCTTGCCAAGACCGCCAGGCTCGACGCGGCCTGCGAAGCGTGGCCAAACCTCATCGCACTTCCCCAGACCATCACATCAATCGGAATGCGCTCACAACGGTCAATCATGATGTCCGCTGGTATTCGCCTTTTCTTTCGATCAACCGGTATCCGCCGGATTGGAAAATGCATTAGAGCATGCTGTGAAAAAGTGGAATCCGATTTTTCACAAAAAAGCATGCGATAATAATAAGATAAGAGCATGATGTGCTTCCGTCTGAATACATCGTGCTCTAAACCACCTTCAGCCGCATGGGCGTGAGGCCTTCCACCTCGCCCACCATCACTTGCCCGCGTTTCACCGCGCTGACACCTTCGGGCGTGCCGGTGAAGATGAGATCGCCCGCCTTGAGCTCGAAGAACTGCGAGAGAATCGCGATCTGCTCGGGGATCGACCAGATCATCGCGCCGAGTGACGCATCCTGCTTCATCACATCATCGACCGAGAGCGTGATGCGCCCCGTGAGTGAAAAGCCCGCCGCGCCCGCGCGGCTGATCGGCCCGACCGGGCCTGAGGCATCCGCGCTCTTGCCGATCTCCCACGGCCGGCCCAGCTTCTTCGCCTCGGCCTGCAGGTCGCGGCGGGTCATGTCGAGGCCCACGGCATAGCCGAAGACATGCTCCATCGCCCGGTCTTCGGGGATGTTCCTGCCGCCCTTGCCAAGCGCTACCACCAGTTCCACCTCATGGTGGTAATCCGACGTGCCCGGCGGATAGGGCAGCGGGGTTTGCACGCCCGCCTCGACCGGAAAGATCGCCTCCGCGGTCTTCAGGAAGAAGAAGGGCGGCTCGCGATCCGGATCGAAGCCCATCTCGCGGGCATGGGCAGCATAATTGCGCCCGATGCAGAAGCCGCGGCGCACGGGAAAGCGCTCCCCCTCCCCCATGATGGCGAGGCTCACGCGCGGTTCGAGAACAGGAACGGGTATGGAGGACATGGAAAACCTTCCGGGATGGCCTTGGTCTTTGCGGCTTGCGGCTGGAGGTGTAATGGCAGGGATGCATGGGGTCCAGCCCCGAGCAATCGTATTTTCAAGCGAAGCGGGGTCCGGTTCGCGGGAAGAAAAAGCGACCGAAGAATGATGACGGATCGAATGATGACCGAGCCAAACGCCACGCACCGCCCCGAAAACGGATTGACGAAACTGCTGCTTGAAATGGGGCCGCTGGTGCTCTTCTTCGCGGCCAATTCGAAGCCCGAATGGTTCAAGCCTGTCGTCGGCGCCCTCTTCGGCCAGGGCATCGTGAGCGGCGACAAGGCACCGATCCTCATTGCCACCGCCGTCTTCATGGTGGGGATGCTGGCATCGCTGATCGCCACCTGGCTGCTCTATCGCCGCCTGCCGATCATGCCGCTGGTATCCGGCGCCGTGGTGCTGATCTTCGGCGGGCTGACACTGGCACTTCACGACGATCTCTTCATCAAGCTGAAGCCGACCATCGTGAATTCGCTGTTCGGCATGGTTCTGCTCGGCGGCCTCGCTTTCGGGAAACCGCTCCTGCCTTATGTGCTCGACAGCGTGTTCCAGCTCGATGCCGCGGGCTGGAAGAAGCTCACCTTCCGCTGGGGTGTGTTCTTCTTCGTGCTGGCGGCGATCAACGAGCTCGTGTGGCGCACGCAGACCACCGATTTCTGGGTGGCCTTCAAGGTGTGGGGCGTCATGCCGCTCACCATGGGCTTCGCGCTGGCGCAGACGCCGATGATGATGCGCCACGGGTTTGATGCGGGGAAATGATCATCGGGCTTGTTCTTGGATCGCATGTTCTTGGATCGCATGTTCGTGGATCGCATGGCGGACCGGAAAACCGGTTCCCACTTTTCCGCGCCATGCTCTGCGTGATGATGCGCCACGGGTTTGATGCGGGGAAGTGATCAACGGGCTTGTTCGTGGATCGCATGTTCGTGGATCGCATGGCGGACCGGAAAACCGGTTCCCACTTTTCCGCGCCATGCTCTGCGTGATGATGCGCCACGGGTTTGATGCGGGCAGAAAATGCACTCGCGGGGAAGTGATCAGCCACCAGCGGCCTTGATCGCCGGCTCCAGCCGGTCACGGATGATCTCGGGTGTCAGCGGCCCGACATGCTTGAAGACGATGATGCCCCGGCCATCGACAAGGAAGGTCTCCGGCACGCCATAGACCCCCCATTCGATGGCGTTGCGGCCATCGGGATCGGCGCCCACCCGGGCATAGGGATTGCCGAGCCGCCCGAGGAAACGCCGGGCATTCTCCGGCTTGTCCTTGTAATTCAATCCGATCATCCCGATGCGCCCGGCCTTGGCGAGATCCATCAGGAACGGATGCTCCTGATGGCAGGGCGCGCACCAGCTTGCGAAGACATTGACCAGCACGGGCTTGCCCGCGGCGAGATCGGCCGGGCCGAAGCCGGGCATGGGCCTGCCCTCATGCATCAGGCCTTCCACGGGCTGAAGGGTCAGCGTCGGCGCGGGCTGGCCGATCAGCGCGGAGGGCAGCTTCGACGGATCGCCCGCGAAGAGCCGGAACAGGAACAACACCACCAGACCCGCGAAGACCACGAGCGGCAGGAACCAGACCCAGCGGCGGGCGGGACGCGCGGCATCGCTCATCGCCTGGCTTTCTCGCTCTCGCGCAAGCCCTCGGCCCGGGCAAGGCGCGTCCTGGCACTGCGATATCGGAGGACCGCACCACCGATCATCGCGCCCAGCACGAGGATCGCCGCCGCGTAAGCGCTCGCGATGAAACCGAAATACTGCCCCGACATCAATCCGCCTCGGCCGCGAGAAGTTCGAGCCGCTCCGCCCGGCGGTTCATCACTTCCGCGCGCATGAAGAGCATCAGCAGCGTGATGTAGAGCAGCAGGAAAGCGATCCCCATGATGAAAAGCGGGCCGAGCATGGAGCCGTGGATCGTCGGGCCATCCAGGCGGAACACCGAGGCCGGCTGGTGCAGCGTGGACCACCAATCGACCGAGAACTTGATGATCGGCAGGTTCACTGCGCCCACCAGGGTCAGGATCGCCACAGCGCGCGCCGCGCGATTGGGCTCCTCGATCGCCTGCTGGAGCGCGATCACCCCGATATAGATCAGGAACATCACCAGCACGGAGGTCATCCGCGCATCCCATTCCCACCACGTGCCCCACATCGGCTTGCCCCAGAGCGAGCCCGTGACGAGGCACAGCAACGTGAAGCCCGCGCCGAGCGGGGCAGCGCATTTCAGCGCAACATCCGCCATCGGGTGACGCCAGATCAGCGTGCCCAGCGCGGAAAGGCTCATCCCGGCATAGACGAACATCGCCATCCAGGCCGAAGGCACATGGATGAACATGATGCGGATCGTCTCACCCTGCTGGTAATCCGGGGGGGCCACGAAGAACGCGCCATAAAGCCCCCAGATGAACAGCAATGTGGTCAGCACCGCGCACGGGCCGATCAGCCGATCCGCGAGCCGGTTGAACACGGCCGGATTGGCAAGGCGCAGCAAGGAACCGGAGGTCTGGTCGGTCATGTTTTCCTTCTTCGCCCTCCCTTAACGGCCGGCGCGTTTCCGCGCAATTCACGTCACCCCCGCGCTTGACGAAGCGCAAGGGCAGCCGCAAGGGGCGAAATGGCCAGCGCGAAGAGTGTGGTGCCGCATAAAACCGTCAAGGGCATCGCGAAATCGCGACCCTCTGCCGCAGCCTTCGCCACCGCCACACCGAAGATCAGCGTGGGGATCGCGGTCGGCACCACCAGAAGCGACAGCAGCAATCCGCCGCGATTGAGGCTGACCGTGAGCGCCGCGCCCACAAGCCCGATGAGCGTGAGCGCGGGCGTGCCCACCAGCAGCGACAATGCGAGCGGCAGCATCGCCTGCGGTTCGATGGCGAGCATCAGGCCCAGAACCGGCGCTGCGAGGCTGAGCGGCAGGCCGGTGACCAGCCAATGTGCGAGCGCCTTCGCCAGCACCAGCAGCGTGAGCGACCCGCCGGAAAGCAGGAACTGGTCGAGCGCGCCATCCTCCTCATCGGCCTGGAACAGCCGGTCGAGGCCGAGAAGCGTCGCGAGCAGGGCGGCGATCCAGAGAAGCGCGGGCGCAAGCCGCGAGATCAGCTTCTGGTCGGCCCCGATCGCAAAGGGCACGATGGCAATGAGCACGAGGAAGAACATCAGCCCGAGGCTCGCCCCGGCACCCGCGCGGCGGGCGAGGCGCAGGTCGCGCGCAAGGACAGCCGAGACGGCGCTCATGCCGCAGCCTCCCGGCGCCCGGCAAGATCGAGCGTCGCGTTGGTGGCGGCGAGCGGCTGATGCGTGGCGACCAGCGCCGAGCCGCCCGCCCCGGCATGCTCCCCGACGAGGGCGGAGACCGTCGCGACCGCCTCGACATCGAGCGAGGCGAGCGGCTCATCGAGCAGCCAGACCGGGCGGTCGATCACCAGCAACCGCGCGAGGGCCACGCGCCGCCGCTGCCCTTCGGAAAGCACGCGCACGGGCAGATCGATCAGGCGCGCGACGCCCAGCTTGCCGAGGGCCTCGGGGATGCGCGCCTCATCGCCGCCGAGAAGACCTGCCAGAAAGGCGAGGTTCTCGCGTGCGGTCAGCGCCGGGCGCAGCCCTTCACGATGGCCGAAATAATGGAGGAAGGAGCCCGTTGCCTCCTCGCCCGCGCCTTCGAGTTTCACCATCCCGGCATCGGGCGGCGAAAAACCCGCGAGCAGGCGAAGGAGGGTCGATTTTCCGCTGCCATTCGGGCCGGTGAGCTGCATCACCTGACCGGGCGCGAGCGTGACATCGAGCCCGCGGAACAGGAAACGGGGCCCGCGCCGCACGGCGAGGCCCGATGCAACCAGACGAAGGCTGGGAAAGGCGGTCAAGAATCCCCCCGGGATGACCCGCGATGTTGATATGCCAAAGCAGGCCGGTCTCAAACCATCGTTCGTGTAGCGGTCTTTTCGGAAATGATCTATAGACCGGCCCGGTTGCGCCGCGCGTCCGGTCAAAGACGCGGGGTCCGGGCACTCCCGGAGCGGCGCACGCGGCGCCGGAGAACCCGGTCTGCCGCGCTCGGCCCGGTGGTCCAATCCCGCCGTTTCGAGGCTGTAACGGCTCCCCCGGCCACCCCGCCTGCGTCCGTTCACGGATTTTTTGACCCCGGATTCTGAACTCAAGGACTCCCGATGTCGCTCGACAGCTTCCAATGCCGCAAAGAACTTAACGTCGATGGCAAGACCTATGTCTATTTCTCCCTTCCCGAGGCCGAAAAGAATGGCCTCGCAGGCGTCTCGCAACTCCCCTACTCCATGAAGGTGCTGCTGGAGAACCTGCTCCGCCACGAGGATAATCGCACCGTCACCAAGGCCGATATCGAGAATGTCTCGAAGTGGCTCGTCAACAAGGGCAAGGACGAGGCCGAGATCGGCTTTCGCCCGGCCCGCGTGCTGATGCAGGACTTCACCGGCGTTCCGGCGGTGGTGGACCTCGCGGCGATGCGCGACGGCATGGTCGAGCTCGGCGGCGACCCGAACAAGATCAACCCGCTGGTGCCGGTCGATCTCGTGATCGACCATTCTGTCATCGTCGATGAATTCGGCTCGGCGAAGTCGCTCGATCGCAATGTCGCGCTCGAATACGAGCGCAACGAGGAGCGCTACAACTTCCTCAAATGGGGCCAGGGCGCTTTCGCGAATTTCCGCGTCGTGCCGCCGGGCACCGGCATCTGCCACCAGGTCAACACCGAATATCTCGCCCAGACCGTCTGGACCGCGCGCCAGCCGGATGGCTCGATCCATGCCTATCCCGATACCGTTGTCGGCACCGACAGCCATACCACCATGGTGAACGGCCTTGCGGTTCTCGGCTGGGGTGTGGGCGGCATCGAAGCCGAGGCCGCCATGCTCGGCCAGCCGCAATCCATGCTACTGCCGGAAGTCATCGGCTTCGAACTGACGGGCAAGCTGAACGAGGGCGTCACCGCGACCGACCTCGTGCTCACCGTCACGCAGATGCTGCGCAAGAAGGGCGTTGTGAACAAGTTCGTCGAGTTCTACGGCCCCGGCCTCGACCATCTGACCCTCGCCGACCGCGCGACGATCGCCAATATGGGCCCGGAATATGGCGCGACCTGCGGCTTCTTCCCCTGCGACAGCGAGACCATCAACTACCTGAACATGACGGGACGCGAGAAGCATCGCATCGCGCTCACCGAAGCCTATTGCAGGGCGCAGGGCCTGTTCCGCGAGAGGGGTGCCGCCGCCCCGGTCTTCACCGACACGCTCAGCCTCGAACTCTCGACCGTATTGCCGTCTCTCGCCGGCCCGAAGCGGCCGGAGGGACGCATCACGCTGTCGGACGTGGCGGCCGGCTTCTCCGCTGCGCTCGTCAGCGAATACAAGAAGGGCGGCGATGAGAACCGCAAGGCCCCGGTCGACGGCCGGAACTTCTCGCTTTCCCATGGCGACGTGGTGATCGCGGCGATCACCTCCTGCACGAACACCTCTAATCCGAGCGTGCTGATCGCGGCGGGCCTGCTTGCCCGCAACGCTTTGGCCAGGGGCCTCTCTACGAAACCATGGGTGAAAACCTCGCTTGCGCCGGGCTCGCAGGTGGTGGCCGAGTATCTCGAGAAGGCCGGGCTGCAGAAAGATCTCGATGCCCTCGGCTTCAACCTCGTGGGGTTCGGCTGCACCACCTGCATCGGCAATTCGGGACCATTGCCGGCGGAGATCTCGAAGGCGATCAACGACAACAACATGATCGCGGCGGCCGTGCTCTCGGGCAACCGCAACTTCGAGGGCCGCGTCTCCCCGGATGTGCAGGCGAATTACCTCGCCTCGCCCCCGCTGGTCGTCGCCTATGCGCTGGCGGGTTCGGTGACGAAGGACCTCACGAAGGAGCCGCTCGGCGAGGGTTCGGACGGCAAGCCCGTCTACCTCAAGGATATCTGGCCCTCCTCGAAGGAGATTCAGGAATTCATCGGCAAGTATGTGACGCGCGACCTGTTCTCCTCGAAATACGCCGATGTGTTCAAGGGCGACAAGCGCTGGCAGGGCGTGAAGGCCTCCTCGGGCCTCACCTACGCCTGGAATTCCGGCTCGACCTATGTGCAGAACCCGCCTTATTTCGCCGGCATGTCGAAGACGCCGAAGCCGATCACCGACATCAGGGGCGCGCGAATCCTCGCGCTCTTCGGCGACAAGATCACGACCGACCACATCTCGCCGGCCGGTTCGATCAAGGCGGCGTCGCCTGCCGGGGCCTATCTGCTCGAGCGCCAGGTGCGCCCGGCAGATTTCAACCAGTATGGCACGCGCCGCGGCAACCATGAAGTGATGATGCGCGGCACCTTCGCCAATATCCGCATCCGGAACTTCGCGGTGAAGGATGAAGCCGGCAATACGCCGGAAGGTGGCTACGCCATCCACCAGCCGTCGAAGGAGAAGATGTTCATCTACGACGCCGCGATGCGTTATGAGGCCGAAGGCGTTCCGCTCGTGGTCTTCGCGGGCGTGGAATACGGCAACGGCTCCTCGCGTGACTGGGCGGCCAAGGGCACCGCGCTTCTCGGCGTGAAGGCCGTTGTGGCACAGAGCTTCGAGCGCATCCATCGCTCGAACCTCGTGGGCATGGGCATCCTGCCCTTCACCTTCGAGGAAGGCGTGACCTGGCAGAGCCTCGGGCTGAAGGGCGACGAAATCGTCGATATCCCCGGCCTCGCGACCATCCAGCCGCGCCAGAAGGTGGTGGCGAAAGTGACGCGTGCCGACGGCACCAGCTTCGACCTGCCGCTCGATTGCCGCATCAACACGCTGGATGAGCTCGAATACTATCGCAATGGCGGCATCCTGCATTACGTGCTGCGCCAGCTCGCGGCGTAAACCGCTGCTGCCCATTGCAAGAATCGATCGCAAGAATCGATCGCAAGAACCGATCGCAAGAATCGATCGCAGGAACCAGCCGCCGGGGCCCTCTCCGGCGGCATTCTCGCAAGAAAGCACGAAAAATACACCGGCTTGTGATTCGCAAATTTCGGTGAAACCTGCTTAAGGTCTTCCGATGATGTCACTCCGCCGCCCCCCCAGCCTCAGCCGCCGTGCCTTCGGTCGCGGAATGGCGGTGGCTTGCCTCGTGCCGGGCCTCGCCCGCGCGCAGGGTGCGGCTCCGGCGCGCATCACGCTCATCGAACTCTTCACTTCGCAGGGCTGCTCCTCCTGCCCGGCGGCAGATGCACTGATGCTCAGGCTCGCCAGCGAGCCCGGCATGCTGCCGCTGACCTTCGCCACGGAAATCTGGGATTACCTCGGCTGGAAGGATACGTTCGCCAAGCCGGCCTTCACGCGGCGCCACAAGGCCTATGCGGCGGGCGTCGCCAACAAGCGCGTCTATACGCCGCAGGCCATCGTGAATGGGCGTGCCCATTGCGTGGGGTCTGATCTGTCGGCGCTCACGCGCCTGCAGCGCTCTCCGGGCAACAGCGCGGAACTCGCAAGCGTCACGCTGACGAAGGCCGATGCCGGCTGGAAGGCTTCCATTTCCCGTGACGGCGCGGTCCCCGCGCGCATCATTCTCATGCCGGTCAGCCTGCGCCAATCGGTGGAGATCCGCCGGGGCGAGAACATGGGCAGAACCATCACCTACGCGAATGTGGTGCGCGATCTCGTCGATCTCGGTGCGGCCACAAGGGGGAATACGACGGTTGCGATCACCCCCGGGATGCTCGACCATGGGGAAGTCGACGGTTTTTCGCTGGTGGTGCAGGCCGGCAGCCTCGAGGCGCCCGGCGAGGTGCTGGGCGCTGCGTTCTCCGCCAGCGCCCAAGGCTGATCCATCGGCCCCTTCACATGACGCGGTTGCGGCTGACGTGAAGAAAACAACCGACTTATCAAATCAGTAACCGATCGCCGCTGTGCCCCGCTGGCGCGGATCAGCCGCGCCTTGCAGCCATTCCCCCTGCAGCAGGACGGAATTCGCCGAGCCCGAGACCGCGCCGGGCCGCACGTTCTGGCCGCGCTCCGCGAGCAGCTTCAGGGTATCGGGCGACAGGCCCGGCTCGACGAGCAGCGCATCCGGCTTCCACTGGTGGTGGATGCGGGGTGCCGCCACGGCTTCCGCGAGGTTCATGTCGAAATCGATCACGTTGGTGATGACCTGCAAGGTTGTCGAGATGATGCGGCTGCCGCCGGGCGAGCCCGTGACCATGAAGAGCTTGCCATCGCGGAAGACGATGGTCGGCGTCATCGAGGAGAGCGGCCGCGCGCCGGGATGCACCGAGTTCGCATCCGACCCCACGAGGCCATAGGCGTTCTGCGCGCCGGGCTTGGCAGAGAAGTCATCCATCTCGTTGTTGAGCAGCACGCCTGTTCCTGCGGCAACGAGGCCCAGGCCATAGGAGAAATTGAGCGTGTAGGTGTTCGCGACCGCATTCCCCTCGCTGTCTACAACCGAATAATGCGTGGTCTGGTCGCTCTCATGCGGCAGCGGATCGCCCGCGCGGATGTCATCGGCCTTGGTGGCTTTTGCGAGGTCGATCTTCGCGCGCTGCTTCTCGGCATAGGCCTTGGAGGTCAGGCCCTTCACCGGCACCTTCACGCGGTCGGGATCGCCAAGGAAGGTGGCGCGATCGGCATAGGCCGGCTTCATCGCTTCCGCCAGGGCATGCAGGCTCGCGGCCGAGCCTGCGCCCATGGCCTTGAGATCGTAGCCTTCAAGAATGTTGAGGATCTGCACGAGATGCACCCCGCCCGAGGAAGGCGGCGGCATGGAGGCAAGCGTGTAGCCGCGATACCGGCCTGTCACCGCCGGGCGGATCACCGCCTTGTAATTCGCCATGTCCTCGAGCGTCATGATGCCGCCGGTCTCGCGCACGGCGGCGACGATCTGCTCGGCGATGCGCCCCTTGTAGAAGGCATCCGGCCCCTGCTGGCGGATGGCTTCAAGCGTGTTCGCGAGTTCAGCCTGCACCAGCATCGAGCCGCGCGGCAGGGCTTTGCCGTCCTTGGCGAAGATCGCCATCGAGGAGGGGAACCTGCTCATCCGGCCCATGGCGCCCGGCAGCGAATCCGCGAGATCCTCTGCCACCGGAATGCCCTCGCGCGCGAGCTTCACGGAAGGCTCGATGAGTTGCGCCAGAGTGAACTTGCCGGAGCCGTATTTCTCAAGCGCCAGCGCCATGCCGCGCACCGTGCCCGGCACGCCCACCGCAAGCCCGGAATCCCGCGATTTCTGCGGGTCTGGTTCGCCATTCGCGCCGAGGAACATGGTTGGCGTGGAGGCGGCTGGTGCAATCTCGCGGTAATCGATCGCGACCGTCTCGCCGGTTCTGGCAAGATGCACGAGCATGAAGCCGCCCCCGCCAAGATTGCCCGCGCGCGGGAGGGTCACCGCCAGGGCGAAGCCCACAGCCACGGCCGCATCCACCGCATTGCCGCCCCGCTTGAGGATATCCACACCGATGGCGCTTGCGAGCCGCTCCTGCGAGGCGACCATGCCCTTCTGCGCCAGAACCGGCAGCAGCCGGGCATTCTGCGCAATGATCGGCGGGGCTGCGGTCGGCGCGGTCTGGGCGAATGCAACCGCCATGCTGCCCAGCCCGATGACGAGCCCCGCGAGAATCCGATGGGTCCGCATGGCACCCTCCCTTAGCATTGAAAAGTCAATGCTAGACCCGGCCGGGCCGGCTTGTCGATCCGCGATCCGCGCAAAGCCGATCGGCAGCGCACGAAATCGGGTGGCCTTGGCGGCAGCGCGGCGTTAGCCTGGCTGTTCGTTGCCCGCAGAAAGCCTCCCTGATGACCTTCCTGCCCGACACCGCGACCATGCTGAGCTATTCGCTCGCCTGCTTCATCCTGTTCATCACGCCCGGACCGGATATGAGCTTCTTCCTCGCAAAGACCATGCAAGGCGGCCGCCGCGCCGGGATTGCCGCGATGAGCGGCGCGAGCTTCGGGAATTTCGTGCATTCCATGGCCGCAGCTTTCGGCCTTTCGGCGCTGATCGCGGCTTCGGCCACGGCCTTCACCGTGGTGAAGATCGTCGGCGCGCTCTACCTCCTGTGGATGGCCTATGATGCGATCCGCCATGGTTCGGCGCTGAACATCGAGCGGGGAGACCCCAAGGATATCTCCATGCGGCGCACATTTGCGCAGGGGCTGGGGATAAACCTCACCAACCCCAAGATCATCCTGTTCTACCTCACCTTCCTGCCGCAATTCGTGGCCGCGAACGATCCCCATGCGCAAGGCAAGCTGCTGTTTCTCGGGATCTACTTCGTGATCTTCGCCCTGCCGCTCGCGGTGGCGCTCATCCTGGTGGCGGAAGGTTTCATCGAGACCATGCGATGCAATCCGAAGCTGATGCGCGCAATCGATTATTCCTTCGCGGGCGTCTTCACCTTCTTCGCGGTGCAGGTGCTGCGGACACAGGGTCGCTGACCGACCAAGCGCAAACCGGGCGGCATCAGCGCGGGGCAGAGGGCACCCAATCGACGGCAGAGGCACCCGCACCAGGCCCCCGCTGCGGCTCTATCCCCTGCGGCCGGGCACGCGTGGGCGCCACCGCGAAGCCCTTCGTCCATTTCAGCGCCTTGTAATCGAAGCCGCTCTCGATCGTCGGCTTCACGATCGCGAAATAGGGCGAGATGTCGAAATCGCGCGGCGTGTAGAGCGAGTGGTGGCGGATATGCAGGATCTCCCGCCGCGCATAGCGCGATTTCACCTTGCGGCGACCGTCGACCGTCTCGACCCGCGGCAGGATCGGGTAGCGCACGGACTGGAAGGCCTCGGCGATGAGCGTGGAGCAGATCGCGCGACTGGGATCCCCCGAGCCGAGCGCCAGCATGCGCCGCCGCCAGCGGGTGGGGACGGGCATCGGCACCAGGAAGCGCATCAGGTCGAGCACGTTCTTCACATCATAGCCATGCCCGAGGCGGTGCTTCAGGAAGCCGATGACGCGATCCAGGTCTTCCTCCTTCAGCGCCACAGGGCGGCATATGCGCAGATGCGTGTTGCGATATTTCGAGAGAGGCGAGGAAACCACGCCCTCGCTCATTTCGGCCTCGATCAGCACATGCGGCTCGCCATCCGGCCCGGCGCGACAAAGGCAATCACCGACATAGATCGCCGCATGCGACCAGGTGGATTGCGTGAGATATTTGATGACCGAGGAAACCCGGATATTGCCCTCGACGAGCACGACGTCACCGGGCTTGAGGACGCAAGTCAGCGCGCTGAAATCCGGCGAGACCGCCGGTTCATAGCCTCGGATCGGCTTTTCCAGAAAACGCGCGATGGCGCGGCCGAGCAGATTCATGACGCATTCCCTTCGAGTGTCCCCTCGACGAATGCGATCAGGCTAAAACCCCTTCTTTACAAAAACTTTGCCGATAGCGGGCGGAACGGGGCATTTCCATGCTGAATTCAAGTTAACTTTACACGAACCTGAACATAGAGGCGCATTTATTCCGCACCGAGCGCCAATTGCTCTTCCAGCATCAGGCGGGCGCGGGCCCGCATCTTCTCGGTATCGCTCTTCAGCTGCCCGCAGGCCGCGAGAATATCCCGCCCGCGCGGCGTGCGGATCGGCGAGGAATAGCCGGCGGAGAAGACGAGATCGGAAAACTTCTCGATTCTCTCCCAATCCGAGCACTCATAGATAGAACCCGGCCAGGGGTTGAAAGGGATGAGGTTGATCTTCGCCGGAATGCCCCTCAGAAGCTTCACCAGGGCTCGCGCCTCGGCGAGGCTGTCATTCACTCCTTTCAGCATCACATATTCGAAGGTGATGCGCCGCGCATTCGATACGCCCGGATAATCACGGCAGGCCTGCAGCAGCTCGGCGATGGGGTACTTCCTGTTGATCGGCACGAGCTCGTCGCGCAGCGGGTCATTCGTGGCATGCAGCGAGATCGCCAGCATCGCGCCGGTTTCCGCCCCGAGCCGCGCGATTTCCGGCACCACGCCGGAGGTGGAGACCGTGATGCGGCGCCGGGAGAGCTGCAAGCCTTCCGGATCGGTCAGCACGCCGATGGCATTGCGCACATTCTCCTCATTATAGAGGGGTTCGCCCATGCCCATGAAGACGATGTTCGAGACGAGGCGCCCGCCATCATCCGGCACGAAGGCTCCTTCCGGCGGGGCGCGGCCGGGATAATCTCCCAGGCGATCGCGCGCGACCAGCACCTGGCCGACAATCTCGCTGACCTCGAGATTGCGCACGAGCTTCTGCGTGCCGGTATGGCAGAAGGAGCAGTTCAGCGTGCAGCCGACCTGCGAAGACACGCAAAGCGTGCCGCGATCCTTCTCCGGGATGTAGACGCACTCGACCTCGGCACCCTTGTCATAGGCGGTGCGGGAGGGCAGTCGCAGCACCCATTTGCGCGTGCCATCGACCGAGACCTGCTCGCGTACGATCTCGGGGCGGGCCAAAGTCGCGCTGGCATCCAGCAGCGCGCGAAGGGTTTTTGCGACATTGGTCATTTCGTCGAAACCGGTCGCGCCGCGCACATAGAGCCAGTGCCAGATCTGGCCGACCCGCATGCGGATTTCCTTCTCCGGCACGCCTTGCCCGCGCAGGAACTCGCCCAGAGCCGCGCGCGGCAGGCCCGCCAGCGTCGGCTTTGCGGGAACCGGCGAGGCGGCAGCCGCGACGGGCGCCGAGGGAAGAGCGAGATCAGGCGTCACGGGTATTCCTCTTCCGGCTTTCGGGGGATCAGCCCGGACATTGCTTGGCCATGCGCTCCACGGCCTGCGCGAAGCCCTTCAGGCTGTAGCGATCCGTCAGCGCATTGCCGCGCGCCGAGGTCACCTTGATGAGCACATTCTGGCCCCGCCGCATCGCATCGAGCAGCTGGGCCTCCTGCGCCGGGTTCTTCAGGAAGGCGTTCTCGCCCTCGGTCACCAACGCGAAATTGGCGGTGCCGATGGTGAGCGTGGCATCTTCCCGGGGCTTCGCGCCAAAGCCGAGCCGGATCGCCAACTCGTTCCTGGCGCCATCGCCGATGCGGGTGGAAACGAAGATGGAGGCGGGGTCGCGCTTCAGGTTCTTGGGCAGGCGCTCGTTCGGCGAGGCCAAGGCATAGCATACCTGGGCGCGGCCCTGGCCGGAAACCGCCGCTTTCCAGTCCCCGAAGGTCCCGAGTTCGAAGGTTTCGTTCGGGTTTGCGCGCGGC
Organism: Methylobacterium sp.; assembly: GCA_020252645.1. Taxonomy (GTDB): domain Bacteria; phylum Pseudomonadota; class Alphaproteobacteria; order Rhizobiales; family Beijerinckiaceae; genus Rhabdaerophilum. The sequence continues at coordinate 808,489 of JADCCN010000002.1, forward strand.
TGCGCCGGCGCTGCCGGGGCATTGGCCGGGGGGCGCTGCTGGGCCACGGCCGCGCTCGCACAGGCCATAACCAGCCCGACCGCGAGCACCAAACGGGAAGCATTCCAACCAGGGGCACCCTGCCGCACCGCGATTGCACGACCGATCATCGTTTCTCCTGCTTGCCTTTTCCGGCCACGGCCTGCCATGGCCCGGTTCAGTTTACCGGCATCTGCGTTAGCTCATCCCGCCGGATGGGGGAAGCTCCGCGGCGCCATCTCCTAAGGGCAAAACCGGCAAAATTGCGGTGACGAAACAATTAGGCAGGCAAAATCAATAAGACATATCGTCGCGAATTTCCTCGCGCCCTCTGGCGACACCGTGTTACACTATTCACCGGACGGGCCTGATATCGTGATTTGCGCCGAGCCTTATTTGTGACGGAGTTGCTCCCGATAAGGTCGGGAGGCCTAGCCATGGACAAAGTTGACCCCCCGGCATTCGCTTCCGCGGGCGGCTCGCGAGCCGAGGATTGGTCGCGTCTGGTGGCGCGCGTGGCGGAAAGCCGCGACAAGGAAGCCTTCACGACCCTTTTCGACCATTTCGCGCCGCGAATCGAAGCGCATCTGCAGCGGCTCGGCCTCGATGCCGCGCAGGCCGAGGAAATCGCGCAGGACGTGATGATCACGCTCTGGCGCAAGGCCTCCCTGTTCGATCCCTCGAAATCGGCGCTCTCGACCTGGCTTTATCGCATCGCACGCAACCGCCGCATCGATCTCACGCGGCGCGACCGCACGGATTATGTCGATCCGCAATCGCCCGCGATTCTCGAGATCGCCTCCGAGGGGCAAATCGACCAGGCCTTTGACGGCCAGCAGCGCGATGACATCGTGCGCGGCCTCGTGACCGAATTGCCCAACGAGCAGCAGAGCCTCGTGAAACTTGCCTTTTATGAAGGGCTCTCGCATTCGCAGATCGCCGAGCGCACGGGCATTCCGCTGGGCACCGTGAAATCCCGCCTGCGCCTCGCCTTCACGCGCCTCAGGCGCGGGCTCGAAGCGGCGGGCGTGGAAGAATCGCGCTGATGCTCAGTCCGCGTATTGTGATTCGTCCAGCAGGCTGCACGCCTTTTCCCGATGTTGGAGCGTAATGGCGCCGCGCACGGCGGCGATTGCCGCCGCGATCATTGCGGCATCATCCCCGAAGCCGATCAGCGGCAGGAAATCCGGGACGCCGTCGATCGGCATGACGAGATAGGCCAGGGCCGCAAGCAGGATGAGCTTGACGCGGCGGCTCGTGGCGGGATCGCGCACGCAGACATAGGCCGCGAGCACATCCTCCGCGAAGGGCAGCGCGCGCGCAAGCTTGCGCATCATCGCCAGAACCTCGGCCAGAATGCCCGCCTCGTCGCGCGCGGCACGACGCATCGCCTGCATCTCGGCCTTGCTCATCGGTTCACGCCATTCGATGCTCATGCTCGAAAACCTCCGGTGACGAGGCGCGATTCTGCGGGTGATTGCGGCAAGTTCAAGTCGAACCCGCGCATCCGACCTCCGGCGGGGTTGCGTGGTATACCACGAGCCGCTACCGCTGCCGGAAACCAGAGGGAGAGACGGAAATGAAGCTCGATTCCACCATCGCCGCCCTTGTCACGGGCGGCGCATCCGGCCTTGGCGAGGCCACCGCCCGGCATCTCGCGAGCTTCGGCGTGCGGGTGACGCTGCTGGACCTCAATGCCGAGCGGGGAAACCGCGTGGCGGGGGAAATCGGCGGCTTTTTCCAGATGTGTGATGTCACGAGCGATGATTCGGTCGATGCTGCCCTTGCCGCCGCGCGCGCCAGGCATGGCGTGGAGCGCATTCTGGTGAATTGCGCGGGCATCGTCGCGGGGCAGCGCACGGTCTCGAAGGATCGCGAGACCGGCGCGCTCAAGGCGCATGATCTCGGAGCTTTCACGAAGGTGGTCGCAATCAACCTGATCGGCTCCTACCGGATGATCGCGAAAAGCTCGGTCGCCATGGCCGGTCTTGAACCCGTCACGCCGGATGGCGGGCGCGGGGTGATCGTCAACACCTCATCGGTCGCGGCAGAGGATGGCCAGATCGGCCAGGCCGCCTATTCCGCCTCGAAGGGCGGTGTGCTGGCCCTCACCCTGCCGGTCGCGCGCGATCTTTCGGGCCATGGCATCCGCGTCGTCAGCATCCTTCCGGGCATCTTCCACACCCCGATGTTCGACCAGATCTCCGAGGAATACCGCAAGACGCTTGCCGCCGCCGTGCCCTTCCCGCAGCGGCTGGGCAACCCGGCGGAATATGCGGCACTGGTGGAAAGCATCTGCCGGAACGACATGCTGAACGGCACGAGCATCCGCCTCGATGGCGCGATTCGCATGGCGCCGAAATAACATTTCCGGTATCCGTTGAAGAGCCGGGCGGGGAGGAGAGGCCGCCTCCCCTCAAGCCGGCGGGCGGTCGATCTTCTCCTGCCGCGCCCGGCCCTTTTTCGGAGTTCAGCCGTGCCGGCGGGCGGCAATCCGCTCGATGGCGCGGGCCAAAGCAAGATCGAGTTCGGTCAACCCGCCCGCATCATGCGTGGTCAGGCGAATATCGACGTGCCGATAGACATTCGTCCATTCCGGGTGGTGGTTCATCTTCTCCGCTTCAAGCGCCACCTGGCTCATGAAACCGAAAGCCTCCACGAAATCCTCGAAGCTGAAGCGCCGCGAGATTGATTCGCGCGTCTCGTCATAGATCCAGTGCGGCAGGGTTTCGAGCGCGGCCTTCCGGCTCGCGGGGGCAAGGGTTCTGGTCATGAAAGGCCTCTTCAGTGCAGCGGATAGGCCGCTTCCACGATATAGGGCCCGCCACCGACCATGTCGCGGGCCGAGAACAAAGCAAACTGGTCCGCGATGAATTCCACGCCGCCCATATGGCCATAGGCCGAGAGATAATCGGCGAGATCCAAAGTCGAAGCCCCGCGCAAACGCGCGAGCGTGATGTGCGGCACGAATTTCCGCTGCTCCGGCGGCAGGCCAAGCCGCCTCAGGCGCCGCTCGCTATCGGCCTGCAGTCCCACCAGGGGACGCGAGGGCTCGATCGCGGCATGAAGCGTGTGCGGCTTGTCCCCGCCAAACACGCCAAGACCCGTGAGGCGCACACGGACCGGCTCGCCATAGAGATCGGCCAGCTCCTCATCCACCGCGTTGGCGAGGCGGCGATCGATATCGCCGATGAAGCGGAGCGTGACATGATAATCGGAAGGGTCGACCCAGCGGGCACCCGGCAAGCCTGCACGGAGCAGGGAGAGCCTCGTCGAGATGCTCTCCGGCACTTCGAGACCGATGAAGAGCCGTGGCATGGCACCCTCCCCCGAATCACGCTGACCGTTTGACGCTAGCAAGAGCGCGTGAATTTTGTGCATTCTTTTTCCATGGCCATCCACAGGCGATGATCAGGTCTTCCGGAACACCCGGAGAGTCTCGAAACGCGGCTCTTCAAGCAGGCCCGCACGGCTGGCAATGGGAGGTATGAGGCGCTCCGCGACGTCATAGGCGAAGGAGCCGGTATAGAGGAACAATCGCCCGCCGGATGCGAGCTTGCCGGCCATGCCCTCGATCAGACCCGCATCATCGAGGCTCGCGAAAGGCGCATTGTTCGCGGACCAGAACTCGCCGACATGGAACAGGGTGACAATGTCGAATTCGGGCAGAAGCGCGAGATTGGTCTGGTAGATATCCGAGAAAAGCACCTTGTAGTGCTTGCCCAGCACGGGATTCTCGACCACGAGGCGGATATAGCTCGAATATTCGGCCTCGGTCGCGGTGATGCCGAGCACGGAATGCCCGCCCGCCGGCGCCTGCAGGCCGACATGATGGTGATCGCCCGTGCCGAAATGGAAGATCCGCTGGTTCTTGAGGCCATGCGCGGCGAGGCAGCGCGTGAAATGCACATCGCAGGGGCATTGCTTCTCGTCGAGCGGCCAGGGATCTTTCCAGAGATCGAGTTTCGACATGCGCGCTTCCTTCCTCGCTTGGCCGTCTTTTTCTCTGCTTGTGGCCGCCTGAACGAGGGCTGACAAGGCTTCACGCCTTCGGCAGCGACTTCAGGAAGGCTTCGACCGTCGGCAGGATGCGCTCGACAATCACGCGCACGCCGGCAGGATTGGGGTGGATGCCATCGGCGAGATTGAGCTTCGCATCGCCTTGAACGCCATCGAGGAAGAACGGGTAGAGCATCGCGCCATGGTTCCGGGCGAGGCGCGGATAGATGGCATCGAAGGCCTTGGCGTAGATCTCGCCATTGTTGCGCGGCGCATACATGCCGGCGATCAGCACCGGAATATTGCGCGCCTTCAGCCTCGTGAGGATTTGGTCGAGCGCCTTCTCGGGGATTGCGGGGTCGAGGCCGCGCAGCGCGTCATTCGCGCCGAGTTCGAGGATCACGCCATCGGTGCCCTCCGGCACCGACCAGTCGAGCCGCTCGAGGCCGCCCGTGGTGGTATCGCCGGAAACGCCGGCATTCTCGATCACCACATCATGCCCCTTCGCCTTCAGCGCCGCTTCCAGCACCGAAGGAAAGGCATCCTTTCCGGCAAGCTGGTAGCCCGCCGTCAGGCTGTCGCCCAGAGCGACAAGCCGGATGGAGCGCGCCTCGGCCATCGTGCCTGCCATCAGAAAGCCCCATACAACCACGAGAATTCCAAGCAGGGGACGGGCAGCATCTCTTGCCGCCGGGCCGGAGAAACAAAATCGCATGGCCGGGAAACCTTTCCTGCTCCGGTCGCTGGGAATTCAGCCGGCAGCCACCATCTGAAGGCGATCACCGGCGTATACAAGACCGAGATGGGCCGCATGCGGCTCGCCCGCAAGCGGGGATGGACATGAACGTGATGACGAAAATCGTCGAAACCGCGGCTGAGCCGGCGATCCGGATGCGTGATATCGATCTGAGCCTCGGCTCCGGCGCCTCGCGTGTGCACATCCTCAAGAAGCTGTCGCTCGATATTCCGCGCGGTCTCGCGGTGGGTCTTGTCGGCCCCTCCGGCTCCGGCAAGACCACGCTGCTGATGACCGCCGCAGGCCTCGAACGGCCGGATACGGGTGAAATTCACATCGCGGGCGAGAACATCACCGGCTATTCCGAGGACAAGCTCGCACAGTTCCGCGGTCGGAACATCGGCATCGTCTTCCAGTCCTTCCACCTCATTCCCACGCTGACTGCGCGCGAAAACGTCGCGATTCCCATGGAGCTTGCGGGCGCGGAGGACGCTTTCGAGCGCGCGGAAGCCGAATTGCGGGCCGTGGGCCTCGACCATCGCCTGAACCATTATCCCGGACAACTCTCGGGCGGGGAGCAGCAGCGCGTGGCGATTGCCCGCGCGCTTGCGCCGCGGCCGGCCATCGTGGTCGCGGATGAGCCGACCGGCAATCTCGATGAAGCGACGGGCCGCGAGATCATCGCGCTGCTCTTCCGCCTGAAGCGCGAGCGCGGCACCACGCTGCTGCTGGTCACGCACGATATGGGCCTCGCGGAATCCTGCGATCGTGTCGTCCGCATCCGCGCCGGGCAGATCGTGGAGCAGCGCGATCTTCTCGGGGCGGCGGAATGAGCGCCTCTTCCTTCAACGGTCTCCCGCTCATCGGTCGGCTGGTCAAGCGCGAATTGCGCGCTTCCATCGGCCAGTTCGGCATTCTCATCGCCTGCATCGCGCTGGGCGTGGCGGCGATTGTCGCCGTCGTGAGCCTGTCGCGCGCGCTCACCGACGGCCTCACCCGCGAGGGCAAGCTCATTCTCGGCGCGGACGCCGCCTTCACGCTCATCCAGCGCGAGGCGACCCCGGCCGAACGCGCCGCGCTGGAGCGCGAGGGTCGCGTTTCCGTGCAGATCCTCAGCCGCGCCATGGCCCGCAGCGCCAGCGACGAGAGCACCCTGGTCGAGATCAAGGCGGTGGAACAAGCCTATCCCGTGGCGGGCAAGGTCGGCCTCGAAGGCCCGAACGGGACGAAGCCCGCCGATCTCCATGCGCTTCTCGCGCCCGATGCGAGCGGCCTGGCGGGGCTCGTGGTCGACCCCCTGCTGACGGGCCGGCTCGGTATCGGCATCGGCGATCGCCTGCGCATCGGGGAAGCGGAATTCCGCATTGCCGCCCATCTCCTCAGCGAACCGGACAAACTCTCCGGCGGCTTCGGATTTGGTCCGCGCGTGCTGATGAGCACCGAAGCCATGCGGCGCACCGGCCTCATCCAGCCGGGTTCGCTCACGCGGTTCTCCTACCGGCTCGATCTCGGCATTGCCGATGAGGCGCGGCTGGCAGCCGCCCTCGATTCCATTGCCAGGGCCGTTCCCGATGCCGGCTGGCAGGTGGTGACGCGCCTGCGCGCCTCGCCCGGCCTCGAACGGCAGATCGGCCGTTTCACGCAGTTCCTCTCGCTGGTCGGCCTCACGAGCCTGCTGATCGGCGGGGTGGGCGTGGCCAATGCCACCCGCGCCTTCGCCGACAAACAGATTCCCCGCATCGCGACGCTGAAGAGCCTTGGCGCTTCCAGCCGCTTTGTCTTCTTCTCGTCCCTCGCACAGGTGCTCGCCTTCGCGCTGATCGGCATCGTCATCGGGCTCGCGCTCGGAACGCTCCTGCCGCAGACAGCCCTGCTGGCCTTCGGCGATCTGCTGCCCTTCCCGCTGCAGATCGGCATCTACCCCCGCGAACTTCTGCTCGGCCTCGGCTATGGCGTGGTGACGGCGACGGCCTTCGCGCTCTGGCCATTGCTGCGGGCCCGCGCCGTGCCGCCGACCGTGCTGTTCCGGGACGAGATCGCCGCGCCACCCTGGCGGCCGGGCATCATCGATATCGCGATCGTGGTGCTGGCCGTCATGGCCTTCGGCTTCCTGGTCGTGGAGACTGCGACCGAAAAGCGCATCGCCACGATCTATCTGATCTCGGCGGGCGGCGCCCTGCTGACGCTGCGGCTGGTTTCCGCGCTCGTCATGCGCCTTGCCGCGCGCCTGCCGCGCGCGAAAAACCCGATTCTCCGCGTCGCGATCGCCAATCTGCATCGGCCGGGCAGTCTCACGCCATCGGTGATCCTCTCGCTCGGCCTTGGCCTGACGCTGATCGTCGCGCTGATGCTGATCGACACCAATCTCGTGCGACAATTCCGCGCGACCCTTCCCGGCGTCGCGCCGAGTTTCTTCTTCATCGACATTCCCTCGCGCGAGATGGACCGCTTCGAGGCCTTCCTGAAGGCAGAGGCGCCGGGCGGCGAGGTGGTGCGGACCCCGCAATTGCGCGGGCGCATCGTGGAGATGCGCGGCCTCGGCGCCGGCGAATTCCGCGGCGTGGAGGATGCCTGGGTGTTCGAGGGCGATCGCGGCATCACCTATGCCGCGGCGCCGCCGGAGGGGTCCCGCGTGGTGGAAGGTCAATGGTGGCCGGCGGATTATCGCGGTGCGCCACAGGTTTCGTTCTCGAAAGACATCGCCGACAATCTGGGCCTCAGGGTGGGCGATACGGTCACGGTCAATGTTCTGGGCCGCCGCATCACCGCGAAGGTGGCGAACCTGCGGGAAATTCGCTGGCAGCAGATCGGCATCAACTTCATCATGATCTTCTCGCCGAACACCTTCGCAGGCGCGCCGCACACCTTTCTCGCGACCGTGACGCTACCGCCCGGCACGACGGCCCAGACGGAAATCGCGCTGGCCCGGAAGATCGCGCGCGAATTCCCCACCATCAGTTCGGTGCGCGTGAAGGAAGCCCTCGCGGCTGCGGACAGCCTGGTCTCGCAGCTTGTTTTCGCCATCCGCGCGGCGAGCGCCATCGCGCTGGCGGCGAGCATCCTGGTTCTGGGCGGCGCGCTGGCCGCATCGGCCCGCACGAGGCAGCGCGAGAGCGTGATCCTGAAGACGCTCGGCGCCACACGCTCGACGCTTTTAGCCGCCATGATCGTCGAATACTCGGCTCTGGGAGCCATTGCCGTGATATTCGGCATTGTCTGCGGAGTAGCCGGAGCGTCGCTCGTGGTGTCCGGCATCATGAGACTGGAATTCGTTCTGCCGCTCGCGTCAACACTCTCGATGGCGTTTTCTGCCTTTGTTGTCACGATTATTCTTGGATTGATCGGGACATGGCACATACTGGGGCAAAAACCTGCTCCATACTTGCGCCATGCTTGAAGACTTGCGCAGTTTAATTCTGCCGATATTCTGACATAATTGTTGAAGGCCGGTTGGCGCTGTGCCGCCTAGCCTTAAATCGGCGCTCGCTACACTCCCCCCTCTTGAGAAATTTCAGGAAGAACGTAATATATAGGGGAACCATGGGTGACACGGTTGTCGCCCTGGCAGGAGAGAGGCTCCAATGGCTGATTACGATCGCAACGCTTATGCCCCCTATGCCGCGGGCATGGGCCGTTCCATGAGCGCCGCCCAGTATGACGCTGGCCTGCGCTCGTACATGCTCGGCATCTACAACCACATGTCCGTCGCGCTGGCCATTTCCGGTCTGGTGGCGATTGGCGCGTTCATGCTCGGCACCACGACTGGCGTAAATGGCCGTCTGGCGCTCACCCCGTTTGGCCAGGCCATCTGGCTGAGCCCGCTGAAGTGGGTGGTCATGCTGGCCCCGCTCGGCTTCGTGCTGCTGATGTCGTTCCGCTGGGAACGGATGAGCTATGGCGCGCTGCTCGGGACGTTCTACAGCTTCGCGGCCATCATGGGCCTGTCGCTGTCGAGCGTGTTCGTGATCTACAAGCTCGGCTCCATCGCCCAGGTGTTCTTCATCACCGCCGCGGCCTTCGGCGCCCTGTCGCTGTTCGGCTACACGACGAAGAAGGATCTGAGCGGCGTGGGCAAGTTCATGATGATGGGCCTGTTCGGCCTTATCATCGCCGGCCTCGTGAACATCTTCATGCAGTCGTCGGCCCTTCAGTTCGCGATCAACGTGATCGGCGTGCTGGTCTTCGCGGGCCTCACCGCTTGGGATACCCAGCGCCTGAAGGAAGAATATGATGTGGTGGCCGGCGACCAGGCTCTGATGCAGAAATGGTCGCTGATGGGCGCGCTGACGCTGTATCTGAACTTCGTCAACATGTTCCAGATGCTGCTGCAGCTCTTCGGTGCCCGCAACCAGGAATAACCGATCGGCACTTCGAAATGATGCGAAAGCCCCGGGAAACCGGGGCTTTTTCATGGACCGGGCTTTTTCATGGGCCGGGGATTTTTCATGGACCGGGGCTTTTTCATGGGCGCCCGGGAAAGCAATCTCCCCGCCGGCCCCGGAGGATCTCAGTCGATCACGCGGGTTGGCTTGTCCAGCACCTTCAGCACGCGCGCGAGATCGGAGCCGCGCTTCAGCACCCTGCCGCCCTGGGCGATGACCGCATAGGCTCCCTGCTTCGCTGCGCGCCTGGGGTCCTTCTCGATGCGGTAGAGCGGCGTTTCGCCAGCATGGCGGAGGATGGAAAACACGGCACGGTCGCGCCCGAAATCGATGGCGTAGTCGCGCCATTCGCCGGCCGCGACATGGCGGCCATAGACGTTGAGGATTTCGCTCAACTCGCGACGATCGAAACGAACATCCTCCACCATCTTCCGCGGCGCGAAGGGAACGACCACCGCTCCACCCGCTGCCCTGTGTTCCGCCAAAGCCTTCTGGTCTGCTGCATTCATTCCGAACTCCGAGGTCAGTGTGGCAGAATGTCCCTGGCTGGCAACTCTCTTTTGCCAACGCATGATCCTGCGCCGGGTTTCTTGCGAAATGCCTGACGAAAAGAATCACACAGACGTCAGCGGTGCCACAGTTTGGCCTGAATTCGACCATTCGCGCGCCCGAGGCACACGCGATAACCCTTTCCATGCCACGGTGATGGTGCCAGCGAGACCCTACGCCCCCCAGCCCCCTCGCTCGCATCCCTGATCTGCCGATCCACCGATCATGGCAGGGCGGCCCGCGAAAACCTCGCGCGGCCGCCTATTTTTTTGCCGGACCGGGCAAAGGCGCCTCTGTTGCACGAGGCGCCTCCCGGGCGAGGGCATGATATTCCGGGTTGGGTTGCATGCCCGTTGCCGAGGCCATTCGATTCGACATCGCGAAGAAACTCGCGACAGCCGCGATATCCCAGATGTCCCGCTCGCCGAATCCGGCCTGACGCAGGCGATCGCGATCCGCATCCTCGATCTCGGCCGAGGCCCGCGCGACCTTCAGCGCGAAATCCAGCATGGCGCGCTGCTTTTCCGTCACCTTCGCCTGCCGGTAATTGAGCGCGAGCGCTTCGCCGAGGGCCGGATCACCCGAGAGCTGCCGCACCGCCGCGCCATGGGCGACCAGGCAATACCAGCAGCGATTTTCCGCCGAGACGACCACCGCGATCATCTCCCGCTCCAGCTTCGTGAGGCCGGAGGGCGCGAGCATCAGATCGTTGTAGAAATTGGCGAAGGCCTCGAGCTTCGCCATGTTGTGCGAATAGGCGATCAGCACATTCGGCACATAGCCGATCTTTTCCCTGCACTTCGCGAAATAGGCGGCCATTCCGGGCGAGAGTTCGGCGGCCTCTAGCGCCAGAGCGGTCACATCCTTCGGGTCTCCGATCGAATTATTGCATGGAAGAGCGGTTTCGGACAGGTTCACCCTTGCCTCCTTTTTGAGCCGGGCGCAGGATTTGCGCCAGGCAGGCCTGCGACGAAAGGGGAAAGACCCCTTCGCCGCCGACGCTGCCGAGGACACCCATTCAAGCATAACCATGCGCGGAAGGTGAGCCCCGCCGGCGCGTTCCGCTTCCCCGGAGACCTTTCATCCATGCCGAATGATCCGAGCCGCGTGGTCGATCTTCCCGCGAACGCGCCGGGCCTGGGCGAAGCCCTCGCGCGGCTTGTCTTCTCCGGTGTGGATCATGAGGATGCGAGCGCCTTCCCCGAGGCTCTCCGCCTCGCCATCGGTCGGCGCGCGGCCGAACATCTCGCGAGGCGCGAATTCGGTGTGGCGAAGGTCTCGATCCGCGATTCGGCGAATGGTGCCGGCTCGGTCATCGAGGTCGTGAACGATGACATGCCCTTCCTGCTGGATTCGACGCTGGCCGAACTCGGCGAACGCGGCATGTCCCTGCGCCTTGTGGCGCATCCCATCCTCGCGGTGGAACGCGGCGTTGATGGCGCGCTGAAACGACTTCTCGGCACCGCGACGGGCCGAGAGATGTCGCCGGTGCAGCGCGAGAGCTATCTGCATATCGAGATCGCCGAGAAGCTCGGCGCAGGCGAATGCAAGGCGCTGACTGAAGCGCTGGAGCTCATCTATCGCGAAATCCGCGCCGCCGTCGCCGATTGGCTGCCCATGCGGGGCCGCCTCGCCGAGATCGCCACGCGCTACCGCGCGAACCCGCCGATGCTGCCAGCGGACGAGATCGCCGAAGCCGTGCAGTTCCTCGATTGGCTGCTTGCGGAAAACTTCACCTTCCTCGGCATGCGCGAATACCGCTTCGAGACGCGCGACATCTCGACCGACCCCATCCCCGGCGACGGCCTCGGCATCCTGCGCGATCCGGATGTGAAGGTGCTGCGGCGCGGCCACCGGCTCGTGGTGATCACGCCCGAGATCCGGGCCTTCCTGCAGGAGCCGACCCCGCTCTTTGTCCAGAAGGCCAATGTGAAGTCGCGCATCCATCGCCGGGTCTATCTCGATTACGTCGGCGTGAAGATCCTGAATGTCCGTGGCGAGTTGGAAGGCGAGTTGCGCGTCATCGGTCTCTTCACCTCCTCGGCCTACAACAATGCGGCGCGCATGGTGCCCTATCTGCGCCACAAGGTGGCGCGCGTGGTGGAGCGGGCGGGATTCGACCCCGCCAGCCATTCCGGCAAGGCGCTGCTGAACGTTCTGGAGAATTACCCGCGCGACGAATTGTTCCAGGTCGATATCGAGACGCTCTACAATTTCTCGATGGATGTGCTGGCGCTGACCGAGCGCCCCCGCCTGCGGGCATTGGCCCGCGTCGATCGCTTCGATCGCTTCGTCTCGGTCATGGTCTATGTTCCGAAGGACCGCTACGATACGAGCGTTCGCCTGCGCATCGGCGAATTCCTCGCCAGGGTCTATGACGGGCATGTCTCCGCAGCCTATCCGGCCTATCCCGAGGGGCCGCTGGCGCGCACGCATTACATCATCGGCCGCATCAACTCGCCCACGCCGAAGATCGGCCGTGCGGAACTCGAAGAGGGTATCCATGCCATCGTGCGCACCTGGTCCGATGGCCTGCGCGATGCGCTGGAGGAAACCGCGCCGAGCGAGGCCCGCGCCTGGTTTCCACGTTTCGGTTCGGCCTTCAACGCGGCCTATCGCGAGGCCTTCGGCGCCTATGAGGCCATTGCCGATATCCGCATTCTTGATCGCCTCTCGCCGGAGAAGCCCTATGCCTTCGGCCTCACCCGCAAGGCTGGCGAACCGGAAACGCGGGCCAGCCTGAAGGTCTTCTCCTTCGGCAAGCCGGTGACATTGTCGCAGCGCGTGCCGATCCTCGAAAATCTCGGCTTCACGGTCATCAACGAGCGCTCCTATCCCGTCGAACCCTCGGGCGGCACGGGCGAAACGCTCTGGCTGCACGACATGACCCTCGTGCGCGCCAGGGGCGGGGCCATCGACATTACCGCGCTGGAACAACCGCTGGAGACCGCGCTTGATGCGATCTTTGCGGGCCGCATGGAAGCGGATCGCTTCAACTTCCTCATCACCGAGGCCGGGCTCGCGCCGCGCGAAGCGGATATCCTGCGAGCCTATGCATGCTATCTGCGCCAGATCGGGGTGCCCTATGGGCAGGTCTACATCGCCGATGCCCTGGCGCGCTATCCTGCCGCCGCGCGCGGGCTGATCCGCGCCTTCGATGTGCGCTTCAACCCCGACCTGCCGCAGAAGGCGGGCGACCGTGCCCCTGTCGCGGCGGCCGTTCGCGAGACGCTGCTTGGCGAGATCGACCGTATCACCAGCCTCGACGATGACCGCATCTTCCGCCGGCTGCTGAACCTCATCGAGGCGAGCCTGCGCACGAATGTCTACCAGCGCGTGGATGGGCAGACACGGCCCACCATCGCCTTCAAGCTGCAATGCTCGGCGGTGGAGAACCTGCCCCTGCCGCGCCCGCTCTACGAGATCTTCGTTTCCTCGCCGGATGTCGAGGGCCTGCACCTGCGTTTCGGGCAGGTGGCGCGCGGCGGCCTGCGCTGGTCGGATCGCCCGATGGATTTCCGCACGGAAATCCTTGGCCTCGTCAAAGCGCAGCAGGTGAAGAACACCGTCATTGTGCCGGTGGGCGCGAAAGGCGGTTTCGTGCCGAAGCTGCTGCCGCCGGCCTCGGATCGCGATGCCTGGTTCGCGGAAGGCACGCGCGCCTATCGCATCTTCATCAACGCGCTGCTCGACCTCACGGATACGATCCGCGACGGCAGGATCGTGCCGCCGGCCGGAACCGTTCGCCATGATGGCGACGATCCCTATCTCGTGGTCGCCGCCGACAAGGGCACCGCGACTTTCTCGGATACCGCGAACGGCATTTCTGAAGCGCGCGGGCACTGGCTGGGCGATGCCTTCGCCTCGGGCGGTTCGGCCGGCTACGACCACAAGAAGATGGGCATCACCGCGCGCGGCGGCTGGGAAGCCGTCAAACGGCATTTCCGCGAGATGGACATCGACATCCAGTCGACACCCTTCACCGTGGCAGGCGTGGGCGACATGTCGGGCGACGTTTTCGGCAATGGCATGCTGCTCTCGCCGGCGATCAGGCTCATCGCGGCCTTCGACCATCGCGACATTTTCCTCGATCCGAACCCCGATCCGAAATCCTCCTTCAACGAGCGCCGGCGTCTCTTCGAGAAGCCGCGTTCGAGCTGGCAGGATTACGATGCGAAGCGCATTTCCAGGGGCGGCGGCGTCTTCTCGCGGTCCTTGAAGAAGATCCCGCTCAGCCCGGAAATCCGCCTGGCCCTCGCGCTTGATCTCGCGGAAGCCACGCCCCAGCAGGTGATGACCGCGATCCTGAAAGCGAAGGTCGATCTCCTCTGGTTCGGCGGCATCGGCACCTATATCCGCGCCTCCGCCGAAACCGATGCCGAAGCGGGCGACCGCGCCAATGATGCCATCCGCATCACCGGCGCGGAGGTGAATGCCCGCGTGATCGGCGAAGGTGCCAATCTCGGCATGACCCAGAAGGGCCGTATCGAGGCAGCACAGAAGGGCGTGAAGCTCAACACCGACGCGATCGACAATTCCGCCGGCGTGAACTCGTCCGACGTGGAAGTGAATCTCAAGATCGCCCTGGCCATCCCCGAGGCCGATGGGCGGCTGAAACGTGAGGCGCGCAACATCCTGCTCGCGGAGATGACCGACGAGGTGGCCCGCCTCGTTTTGCGCAACAACTACCTGCAATCCCTCGCAATTTCACTGGCTGAAAGACAGGGCGCGGCACTCAATGCCGAGATGGTCGATCTCATGCGGGCCATGGAAGCCGAGGGGCGGCTCGATCGCGCGGTGGAGTATCTCCCCTCGAACCGCGAGGTTGGCGAGCGCACGGCCAAGGGTCAGGGCCTCACCCGCCCGGAGCTTGCGGTGCTGCTGGCCTATGCGAAGCTTTCGCTTTACGATCACCTGCTCGCGAGCAACGTGCCGGATGATCCCTATCTCGGCTTCGAGCTTCGCCGCTATTTCCCCAGGCCGGTACAGGAGCAATTCCCGGATGCGATCGAGAAGCATCGCCTGCGCCGCGAGATTGTCGCGACGCAGCTTGCGAATGCCGTCATCAATCGCTGCGGGCCGGGCATCGTCATCCGCCTGCGGGGCCGCACGGGGCGCTCCATCGCCGATATCGTGCGCGCCTATGCGCTGGCGCGCGATGTGTTCGGCATTCTCGAGATCAACCATGCCATCGACGCGCTTGACACGAAGATCAGCGGCGCGCGCCAACTTGAACTCTATGCGAACGCGGCCGACCACGCCGCCGAGCGCATGCTCTGGTTCCTGCGCAATGTCGATTTCGCGCCGGGCCTCGAAGCGCTTGCGAAGCGCTTCGGCGGCGCGGTGAGCGGGGTTGCGACGAATGCGAAAACCCTCTTCGCGCCGGAGGCCCTCGCCATCCGGCAGGAGCAGCTGGAGGCTTGCAAGGCTGATCGCGTGCCCGTGGCGCTCGCGGAGCGGATTGTCGACATTCCCGCCCTCGGCATGGCGCTCGATGGCGCGCTGGTGGCCGAGCGCACGAAAGCCGGCGTCACCGAAGCCGTGCGCATGCTCTTCGCGCTCGGCGACGAATTCGATCTCGCGGGCCTGAAGGAGGATGCCGCCGGCCTGCGCGCGACCGACCCCTTCGAGCGCCTCGCCATCGACCGCGCGGCCGCCGCCACCGAGGAGGCCCTGCGCCGCATCGCGGTGGAGGTTCTGAAAGACGGCAAGGGCAGCATCGCGGCATGGGTGGCAGAGAAGGGCGCGGCCGTGGAAAGCGCCAAGCGCACCATCCGTGATCTGCGCGCAGGCCAGCTCAACCAGGCAAAGCTCACCGTGCTTGGGGGCCTGCTGGGCGATCTCGCGCGGAGTTGAGCGCCACCACAATGCGCAAGAAACTTCGGGTCACCCCGGCCTTTTTCATGTCTGTGCGGAAGCTCAGTGCCGGAAATGGCGCGTGCCCGTGAACACCATGGCGAGGCCCGCCTTGTTCGCGGCCTCGATCACCTCCGGGTCGCGCATCGAGCCGCCGGGCTGGATCACCGCCGTGGCGCCCGCCGCCACCAGCGCCTCGAGACCATCCGCGAAGGGGAAGAAGGCATCCGACGCCGCGACCGAGCCGACCGTCAGCGGCTTTTCGGAACCCAGGGCCCTCGCCGCCTCGCCGGCCTTCCATGCCGCGATGCGGGCTGAATCGACGCGGCTCATCTGGCCCGCGCCGATGCCGACGGTCGCGCCGTTCTTCGCATAGACGATCGCGTTCGATTTCACGTGCTTCACCACGCGATAGGCGAAGCGGAGATCGGCCATTTCGGCCTCGGTGGGTGCGCGATTTGTCACAACCTTCAGCGCCATGTCATCGACCACCGCATTGTCGCGCGATTGCACGAGCGAACCGCCCGCGATACTGCGCGAGACGAAACCGGCCGCGCGCGGATCGGGCAGGCCGCCCGTGAGCAGCAGGCGCAGGTTCTTCTTCGCGCCGATCAGCGCAATGGCTTCATCGGTCGCGTCCGGCGCGATGATCACCTCGGTGAAAATCTCCGTGATGGCCTTCGCGGCCTCGGCATCGAGCGTGCGGTTTGCCGCAACGATGCCGCCGAAGGCCGAGACGGGATCGCAGGCGAGCGCCGCGCGATAGGCATCCACGAGGCGCCCGGCCTCCGCCACGCCGCAGGGGTTGGCATGCTTGATGATGGCAATGGCGGCCGTGCGCCTGGCGTCGAATTCCGCCACGCATTCAAGGGCGGCATCGGCATCGTTGAGGTTGTTGTAGGAGAGCGCCTTGCCCTGCACCTGCCGCGCGCCCGCGACCCCGATGCGGGGTCTCGCGGGGTCAAGCACCAGTTTCGCGCTCTGGTGCGGGTTTTCGCCGTAGCGGAGTTCGATCCCTTCGGCATTTTCGGGTGCGAGCTGCGGGCCATCCGCCGTGACGCCGGCAAACCACATCGAAACGGCGCGATCATAGGCGGCGGTATGGCCATAGGCCTTGGCCGCCAGTGCCTTGCGGAAGATGAAGCGGGTTTCGCCGCCATAGGCATCGAGTTCGGCCAGCAGCGCATCGTAATCGCGCGGATCGACCACCACGCACACCGCGTCATGGTTCTTCGCGCCGGAGCGGATCATCGCCGGGCCGCCGATATCGATGTTCTCGATCGTTGTGTCGTAATCCGCGCCGCGCGCCACCGTCTCGCGGAAAGGGTAGAGGTTCACCACCACGAGGTCGATGGGCTGGATCGCATGGGCCAGCAGCGAGGCCTCGTGCTCCGGGTTGCCGCGCATGGCGAGCAGGCCGCCATGAACCTTGGGGTGCAGGGTCTTCACGCGGCCATCCATCATCTCGGGGAAGCCCGTGAGCTCCGAGATATCCATGACCGGCAAGCCCGCCGCTGCGAGCGCCGCGCGTGTGCCGCCCGTGGAGACCAGCGCGATGCCGCGCGCCGCAAGCTTCCGCGCGAAGGGAACGAGGCCCGTCTTGTCGGAAACGGAGAGCAGCGCGCGCTGGATGGGGCGGGTTTTCGTCGGCATCAGGGATTTCCGGCTGTCGGGAAAGCTCGCGGGCGCATAGCATAGGGTTTCCCCCCGCGCCATCTTCCGTTCGGCGAGACGGCCATGCGCCGGATGGCGATCAGGTGAATTCCGGCATGTAGGGGAGAATGCGCCAGCCGATTTCCGTGGAGCCGGCGATCTCGGCCTCGATGAGAAGACAATGGGAGCGGCTGTTGGGCGAGCCCTCCTCGAATACACGGCTTTCCTCGATGAGGATCTGGTAGCCCGGTGCCTCGAACAGGAACTGGTCGTAGCCCGGCTTGCCCTCGGGCAGGCGCAGGATCATGGCATCAGCCCGGCCGAGCCGAACCGGAAGAAGCCGCGGATTGAGATGGAAGGCGAGCGTCACCACCCGGTGCGGCGCCTCGCCCGTGAGGTCGTCGAACCGGTCACGCCCGATCAGCCCGGCAAAGGCATCGATCAATGTGAGTTGCCGTTCGAGCGCATAGCCATGCGTGTCGATGAAGCCGCGATGGCCAAGCGTCAGCGTCTCGCCGGTCTCGCTCCGGGCCCGCAAGGGCGCGACCGCGCCGGAGAGCGGCTTCAGGCGGGTTTCGGTCTCGCCAGTCACCGTCGCCACATCATAGAGCGTGCCGAGGCCATCCCCGTCGATCAGAACCGAGGAATGGGCCGCCGCCGAGCGATAGGCCCGGGCAATGCCGGCATCGGCACCCGGCGGCATGCCGCAGGAGGTGATGATCCGGTCCCCCCGGCTGGAGAATTCGAAGGCGAGAGCGCTGGCGCCGGCGCGCCCCGCGCAGGAGCGGCGCGGCGGGTTTCCGGCATCGGCAATGAGCACGGCATGGGCATTCTCGAGCCGCTCGAAGCCGGTTTCCACGGCCGATGTCAGCAGGCTCACCGGGCCGCGCCGGGAACGGATGACTTCTCCGGCAAGATCGCGCGCAATGCGCCCGCCGCCATTCATCAGCGTCAGCCCGCCATCCGGCTGCTGGAGAAGGCGCAGGAAGGCGATCATGTCCGAAAGGGTGGAGGTGATGGCCGGCGGGGGCGCGATCTGCCTCGCGCGGTAAAGCGCAAGCATCGCCACGAGGTCCGCCGCGATCAGCGCGACGGTGCCGCAATCCCGGTCATGGGTCGCGCCATCCGGGGCCACGAGCGCGGCCAGTGCGAGATCGAGGCTCTGTTCGGCACGCGGGATCGCCTTCCGCACGCGATCGAGAGCCAGCGCATGAAACGCGAGCCCGACCGCCGCCAGAAGGCGCCCGACGCCCAGATCGGACCGGCGCGCATAGACGGCGAGAATGGCTCCATCCCGCGCGAGCTGGTCGAGCAGGCGCTCATAGCCGGCGCGATCCTCACCCTCGGCGAGCAGGCCGGAATGGGTCACCCAGGCGATCACCCGCCGGGCGACCACGGCGGGGTGGTCAGCGAAGACCGAGCGCCTGTTCTCGGGCAGTTTCAGGAAATCCCGGACCAGCTTGCGCGCATGGGCGCGCACTTCCGGCAGGGGGCTTGCATCGCAATGGGCCAGCCAGCCGAAGCCGTAGAGCGCGCGGACAAACCCTTCGGAGGGCGGTGCCACATGGAAGGGCGAACGATCGCCGCAGAGCAGGCTGCGACCGCCCAGCACAACCTGTCCCGCGGCGATATCGGCGGCGATCGAGGGATCGGCGAGGTGGATATGCGGGGCGAGAAGGGCGAAACGGCGGGCGCGGTAGAAGCCGCGGAACAGGGGGGTGGTCGCCAGAGCGAGGCGCAGCTTCAGCCATGCCTGCTTGAGGCGAAGGCGCATGCCCGGCCGCACCCTTCTTGCCGAATCCAACGCCCTAACCCCACCCTGACGCGTTAACCTTGAACCATACTCTTGTGACCGATCAGGCCCGGTGTTGCAACCGGGCGGCAAAAAACCCATCCGCGCCGCCCTCTCGTGCAAGATGACAGGGCAGAACCCGCAAATCACCCGCCGAAGTGAGCATTTCGGAGGGAACACCGTCGGATTCGACACTCACCGGCCGGCGCATGAATTGTGGATGATCGGCCAGAAAGGCCTCGACCTGCCGCTCGCCTTCCTCGGGCTCCAGCGAGCACGTGGCATAAACGAGAATGCCGCCGGGCTTGAGGCTTTTCGCGGCCGAATTCAGCATCGCCCGCTGCTGACGAGCCAAGGCGAGGATATCCGCGAGCGTTTTCGTCCAGGCGACTTCCGGGTGCCGGCGGATGGTGCCGGTGGCCGAGCAGGGCGCATCGAGCAGGATCGCGTCGAACATCCCACCATTTAGAGCACGTCTCGTTTTGATGGAATCAAAACCGTGCTCTATCTTATTGTTTTGTTGTATGTTGTTACGCAAATCCGGTATCCGCTTTTGCGCAACATGCTCTAGCGTCAGGGCATCGCCCACGATTACCTCCGCGGGGAGTTTCAGGCGCGCGAGGTTCTCGCGCAGACGTTCGGCACGCCGGGCGCTGCGCTCCACGGCCAGCACGGTCGCACCGGTGGCAGCCAGCTGCGCCGTTTTGCCACCGGGCGCCGCACAGAGATCGGCAATGCGCATACCCGCTTTCGCGCCCACGAGCCGCGCCGGCAGGGCCGCGGCCGCATCCTGCACCTGGAAGCGGCCTTCCGCATAGCCCGGCAGCGCGGCGATGGCCGCCTCGGTCTCCAGCCGGAACGAGCCCGTGGAAAGCATCCGCCCTGCGATCTCCGGCGAGAGCGGCGCGAAGATGGTCAGATCGACCGGCGGCTCCTGCCGGTGGATGCGCGCGATCGCTGCGGCCCTTTCGGCCCCGTAGGCACGCGACCAGCGCTCGAACAGCCATTCCGGCACATCCACCGTATCCGGCATGCTCATGAGGATTTCTGCCTTCTCCAACGCAATGCGCCGGAGAAGCGCATTGGCAAAGGCGGCGTAATGTTTCGCATTGCTGTCGCGCTTGGCGATTTCCACCGCGCAATCCACCGCGGCGTGATCGGGCACATCCATGAAGAGGATCTGCGCCAGCGCCGTTTCGAGCAGCGGCTGCAAAGGCCCGGCCTCAGCGATTTCGCCCGTCGCCGCGCGCGAGGCCAGCGCCTGCCGGATGGTGCCGCGACGGCGGAAGGCGACCGTGAGGATCGCCCTGACGAGGCCGAGATCGGCCGGCGGAAGCGGTGCGGTTTTGGTCTCGAGCGCAATCGCCTCGTCGATGGGTCGCCGCTCGCGCATCACACGCCGATGGGCGCGGGCGGCAACGAGGCGGGCGCGGAAGCCCGGCGGCTCGGCGCGCGGGCCCTTTTCTCCGGATTTCTCTCGGGGCGGACGTTTCGGTCCCTGCCAGCGGCTCATGGGGTGTCTCCGGGAAGGCTCATGCGCAAGCTTTCCAGAAGCTGGCGGAAGGGTTCAGGCAAGGGCGCCTCGATGCGGAGGGCGGGCTTGCCCGGGTAGAAGGGCAACTCGATCCGCGCGGCATGCAGCAAAAGCCCCGGCGATGCGGCCATGGCGCGATCCCCGCCATAGACACGATCCCCCGCGATCGGCCAGCCCATCGCCGCGCAATGCACGCGCAGCTGGTGTGTGCGGCCCGTCTCGGGCGAAAGCGCCAGAAGCGCCAAGCCATCCGCCTGCCCCAGGCTGCGATAGCGCGTGCGCGACGGATCACCCGCCGGATCGACCTTCATCCACCAGGATCGCTTGTCGTGGCTGCGGCGCGCGAGCGGCAGGTCGATCACGCCTTCCTCTTCGCCCGGGCGACCGCAGACGACGGCAAGGTAGGTCTTCTTCACGAGGCAAGCGCGAAACAGCGCGCCGAGCCGCCGGAGCGCCTTCTGGTTCCGCCCGAAGACGAGGCATCCCGTGGTTTCCCGGTCAAGACGATGCGCGAGCTGCGGCTTTTCGGGCGCGCCGAAGCGCAAATCGGGCAGGAAGGCATCCAGCGTCACGCCGCCTTTCGGCCCGGCATGCACCGCAATGCCATAGGGCTTGTCGATAACCAGCACGGCCTCGTCGCGATAGAGCACGGAGGCGACAAGATCATCGGCGGAAAAACGCATGAAGCGGCCGGGCCTTTTTTCGAAAGCTCTGGTCAGGGGCGGAAGGCAAGCCCTATATCCGAGTGGTTCAGGAGGCTCTACCCCATGTCGGAGAAACCCGAAACCGGCGAAACGGCCGCTCTGCAGCCGAAATCACTCTCACCGGCCGCCCAGCGCGCGATTGCGGAGGCGGCTGCGCGCCGTGCCGCATTCGAAGCACGCGAGGCTGACCTCGCAAGACAGGCCGAAATCAACGGCCGCGGCGGGAAGGATCCCGTTCGTTACGACGATTGGGAAGTGAAGGGCATCGCCAGTGATTTTTGAGGGAGGTCATGGTCTATATCCGCCGTACTCCCGGCCCAAAACACGATCAGACGATCCGATGGAATCTGCCTGATCGTGTTTTCTTCGCCGCCGGAGCCTGCCATATTCTCGCCTATGCCTTTCTGGAAAGGTTTCCACGAAGCGGTGCGAGACCTTTCTGGATCAAGCCGCTCGATGGCTCGCCCACAAACCATATCATCGTTTTGCGTGACGCCTGCGCTTTCGATTATCTCGGCTATTCGAAGCGGGATGCGCTTCTCGACCATTTCCGGCGCAGGGCCTTGCGATCTTGGCCGGAATGGCGCGGCCAACTCATTGAAGTTCATCCAGAAGCCCTGATCTCGGAAGAAAAATCAAAGACATATCCAGGCTTGTGGCTGCGAGAACCGGAGCGGTTTCTGCACAACCCCCTGCCGCGGGCGCAGGCCTATATCGACCGATTCACCCATCCACCAGGATGACTTGATCAATGTTGGTGAGCCGGCCGGCCCGTGATTGCGAGGAGCGCGAGCGGCGAAGCAATCCAGTCCCGTTGCTGGAATGCCGCGTCGGGCTGTCGCCCTCCTCGCAATGAGGAGGATACCGGCACAAATCCTTCACGCCACCACCGTGATCCGGCTCGGGATGCGCACACGCGCCATGAGATCGAGCACGTCCTCGTCCAGCATGCGGATGCAGCCGAAGGAGGCATAACGCCCGATCGAGGCGCGCATCGAGGCCGAGGTGCCGTGGATCGCATATTCCCCCGGCGCGATGGTCAGCGCGCCCGCGCCCATCGGGTTATCGGGCGCACCGCCCGGAATGACATCGGGCAGCGAAGGCCTGGCGCGGCGTATTTCGGCCGGCGGCGACCAGGCCGGGCGATAATGCTTGCCATCGATGGTGCGGGTGCCGAACCATTGCCTGCCGGGCATGCCGACCGCGACCGGGTAGCGGATGGCCGTGCCATCGCCCTGCACGAAGAACAGCATGCGCTGGCGCGTCGAAACCACCACCGAACCCGGCTCGAAGCCATGCGGAAATTCGACGAACCCGCGTGCGCCCGCGGCTGCGGGAAGCATCAGGCTCCCGAGCGTCATGGCGCCCAGAAAGGCGCGCCGGTCCAGAATCGAACTCATTCCCTGTCCTCCGGTTGCAGAGAAGCCCAGGCTGCCAATCTCGAACGCGGGGGCTCGCGAAAGGGTTTCCAGGGCGTGGCGACTTGCCGCGAGGGTTAGCGGAAGGTGAAGAACGCACGCCCGGACTTGCTCCAGCGCAAGGCACGGATCGTTGGAAGCGGGCACAGGGAGGCATCCTCGCCCGTGAACAGAAGGCGTATGCCCCCATGTCCTTGCCCGGCTCTTCGCACGGCTCTTCTTTTGCCGCCGATCTCGCCCGCCTCGCCGCGAAACCTGTGCCGCGCTACACAAGCTACCCGACCGCGCCGCATTTCCATGCGGGCCTCAGGGCCGCGACCTATTCGGAATGGCTCGCGGCGCTGCCGGCGGCGAGCGATCTCTCGCTTTACATGCACGTGCCCTACTGCGACAGCCTCTGCTGGTTCTGCGGCTGTCACACGCGCATCACCCGGCGCTACGAGCCGGTGGGGCTCTATCTCGGCGGGCTCATCCGCGAAATCCGCCTGGTGGGCGAACGCGTGCCGGCTGGTGCTTCCGTCTCGCATATCCACTGGGGCGGCGGCTCGCCGACCATGCTCAGCGCGGAGGATATCCTGCGCCTCGCGGAGGCCACGCGCGAGGCCTTCCGCCTGCGCTCCGATTGCGATTTTGCGGTCGAGATCGACCCGCGCGGGCTGGATGACACGCGTATCGAGGCGCTGGCGCAGGCGGGCCTGACCCGCGTGAGCCTCGGCGTGCAGGATTTCGATCCGGAAGTGCAACGGGCGATCAACCGCGAGCAGAGCTTCGAGGAAACGAAGCGCGTGGCCGATGCCTTCCGTGCGAAGGGCGTGCGCTCGCTGAATATCGATGCCATCTACGGCCTGCCTTACCAGACCGAGGCGCGGCTGATGGCAACGCTGGAGCAGGTCGTCGCTCTGGCACCGGATCGCATCGCGCTCTTCGGCTATGCGCATGTGCCATGGATGAAGAAGCACCAGGAGATGATCCCGCCGGAAGCCCTGCCGGGGGTGGAGGCGCGCTTCCTGCAGGCCGAGAATGCGGCGGCCTTCCTCGTGGCCAACGGGTATCGCCGCATCGGCATCGACCATTTCGCCCGCCCCGGCGACGGGCTGGCGATCGCGGCGCGGGACGGCTCGCTGCGGCGGAATTTCCAGGGCTATACGGTGGACCCGGCCGAGGCGCTGATCGGCTTCGGCGCTTCCGCCATCGGTTCGCTGCCGCAAGGCTATGTGCAGAACGAACCCACGACCGGGCGCTATCTCGCGACCATCTCGGAAGGCAAGCTCCCCGCCGCGCGCGGCATCGCAATGACGGCGGAAGATCGCATGCGCCGGGGCGTGATCGAGGCACTGATGTGCCAGATGCGCCTCGCGGAAGCGGATTTCGCCGCAACCGATGCGCAGGAAGAAGCGAAGACCGCAATTCGCGCAACAATCCGCGACATGGTGGATGAAACCCGGCGCGGCTGGGTGAAGCGCGATGGTGACACATTGCTGGTGACGGAGGCCGGCCGACCCTTCCTGCGGCTCATCGCCTCGCGCTTCGATGCCTATCTCGGCCAATCCGCCGGACGGCATTCCGTGGCGGTCTAGAGCATGCTGTGAAAAAGTGGAATCCGGTTTTTCACAAAAAAGCATGCGATAATAATAAGATAAGAGCATGATGTGCTTCCGTCTGAACACATCATGCGCTAAAGCATTTTTTCGAAGAAGTGGATACCGGTTCTTCGAAAGAAAATGCGGTAAATCGTGAGCTTAGAGCGGTCGATCTGATTGAATGAGATCGACCGCTCTCTGTTATTGTTATTGATCGCATTTTCAAGCGAAGCATGTCCCGGCGAAGGCGGGGATAGGTGCCGGTTGATCGAAACAAAATGCAAGCCGGCCCGCATAAAAAAGAGCGGCTCGCGCCGCTCTTCAGTCCGGGGAGAACCTCGAAAACGCGGGCGGAAGGGCCATCAGCCCTTCTTGTTCTGCCGGTTGGCGATGAGATCATCCACCACACTCGGATCGGCCAGCGTCGAGGTGTCGCCGAGAGAGCCGAAATCGTCCTCGGCGATCTTGCGCAGGATGCGGCGCATGATCTTGCCCGAGCGGGTCTTGGGCAGGCCCGGCGCGAACTGGATCTTGTCCGGCGTGGCGATCGGGCCGATCTCGTTGCGGACCGTGGTGACGAGCGCCTTGCGCAGATCCTCCGAGGGCTTCACATCGTTCATCAGGGTTACGTAAGCATAGATGCCCTGGCCCTTGATGTCGTGCGGATAGCCGACGACCGCGGCTTCCGACACCGCCTCATGCGCCACCAGCGCGCTTTCCACTTCCGCCGTGCCCATGCGATGGCCCGAAACGTTGATCACGTCATCGACGCGGCCGGTGATCCAGTAATAGCCATCGGCATCGCGGCGGCAGCCGTCACCCGTGAAATACTTGTTCGGATAGGCGGAGAAATAGGTCTCCATGAAGCGCTTGTGGTCGCCATAGACCGTGCGCATCTGGCCGGGCCAGCTGTCGGCGATCACGAGGTTGCCTTCGCAGGCACCCTTCTGCACCGCGCCATTGGCATCCACCACTTCCGGCATCACGCCGAAGAACGGGCGCGTGGCCGAACCCGGCTTCAGCGCGGTAGCGCCCGGCAGCGGGGTGATGAGGATGCCGCCGGTTTCCGTCTGCCACCAGGTATCGACGATCGGGCAGCGGCTGTCGCCGACCACGCGATGATACCATTGCCAGGCTTCCGGGTTGATCGGCTCGCCCACCGAGCCGAGCAGGCGCAGCGATTTGCGCCTTGTCTTCTTCACCATCTCCTCGCCGGCACCCATCAGCGAGCGGATGGCCGTGGGGGCGGTGTAGAAGGTGTTGACCTTGTGCTTGTCGATCACCTCCCAGAAGCGGGACATGGTCGGATAATTCGGCACGCCCTCGAACATCAGGGTCGTGGCGCCATTGGCGAGCGGGCCATAGACGATATAACTGTGGCCGGTCACCCAACCCACATCGGCCGTGCACCAGTAGATGTCGCCTTCCTGGTAATCGAAGACGTATTGATGCGTCATCGAGGCATAGACGAGGTAGCCACCGGTGGTGTGCAGCACGCCCTTCGGCTTGCCTGTCGAACCCGAGGTATAGAGAATGAAGAGCGGATCCTCCGCCTTCATTTCCACCGGCGGGCAGTGGGTCGAAACCTTCGCCGCCTCGTCATGATACCAGACATCCCGGCCTTCCTGCATGGTGACATGCCCGCCGGTATGCTTCACCACGATCACCTTCTCGACCGCCGGATTGACCTTGTTGCAGGCAATATCGACGTTCTTCTTGAGGTGGACGGCCTTGCCGCCGCGCAGGCCCTCATCGGCCGTGATGACGATCTTCGATTCGCAATCCTCGATGCGGCCGGCAATCGCATCCGGCGAGAAGCCCCCGAACACGATGGAATGCACCGCGCCGATGCGTGTGCAGGCGAGCATCGCATAGGCCGCTTCCACGATCATCGGCAGGTAGATCGTGACGCGATCCCCCTTCTTGACGCCATTGGCCTTGAGCACGTTGGCCATGCGGCACACTTCCTCGTGCAGCTTGGCATAGGTGATCTTCTTCGAGTTCTTCGGGTCGTCGCCTTCCCAGATGATGGCGACCTGGTTCGCGCGCTTCGCAAGATGCCGATCGACGCAATTATAGGAGACGTTGGTTGTGCCGTCCTCGAACCATTTGATCGAGACCTTACCCGGCGCAAAGGAGACGTTCTTCACCTTGGTGTAGGGCTTGAACCAGTCGATCCGCTTGCCGTGCTCGCGCCAGAAGGCATCGTTATCCTTCACCGAGCCCGCATAAATCTTCCTGTATTTGGTATCATTGACATGAGCGCGCTTTTTCCACGCGGCTGAAACCTCGTACATCTTCTCGGACATGAGCGTTCTCCCGAACCGAAACCACGCAATTGCTGGCCAGACTCGCGCCGGCTTTTCTTGCTTGTTGTCGGTCTTAACGGAAAGCGCGGAGGCAAGGAAGATGTTGGCATATCCGCAATTCGGCCGATCGACTTTCCGGTAAGGAAGAGGGCGGCACTGCCGTTTTCCGGGCGGAATGGGCGGGGTATCTGCCACAAAAGCTCCGCGAAATCTCCACCTCCGCGAACAACTCGCGCCACGATGCGTTGTCAGCAAGCGAAGGCCGTCATTGTCCGGCGAAGAATGTGAACCAAGGAAAATTGTAATGCGGAAACTGACGCCCTTCCTCGTCGGCGCAGGTCTTATGGCTGCCGGTGCAGCCAGCGCGGCCGATCTTTCGGTGCGGCGCAGCCAGCCGGTTGCTCCTGCCTTCACCCCCACCATGGCCTTCAACTGGACCGGCGGCTATGTCGGTGTGGATGCCGGCTACCAGTGGGGCAATGCGCGGCTGCGGCTGCCGGGTGTTCCCACCTCGGCCTCGACCGATCCCTCGGGCTTCACGCTGGGGGGCCATGCCGGCTATCGCTACCAGTTCAACAACAACATGGTGGCGGGCGCTGAAGTGCGCGGCTTCGCGAATTTCGATACGCGCTCGAATACGGGTTATGCGGCCGTTGCGAACACCTCGCGCATCGAGAACCAGTGGGGCGGCGATGCCCGCCTGACGCTGGGCTATGCAGTCGGCCGCTTCCTGCCCTATATCGCGGGTGGCGTGGCTCTGGCCGATTACAACGGCAACACCACTTTCGTCGGCGGCTCGTCGGCTTTCTCCGACACGCGTGCCGGCTGGACCATCGGCGGTGGCCTTGCCTATGCCATCACCGACAATCTCGTGACGCGCCTCGATTATTCATACTCGGATTTCGGCGCGAAGACCCACAGCACGCCCGGCGTTCCCGGTGGCGCGACCCGCGTTCGCCTCGATACGCATGCTGTGCGCGCAGGCCTCAGCTACAAGTTCTGATCGGACACGTCAGGACGGCGACCATCGCGCGGGGGAAACCTCGCGCGTTTTTCGTTGCCGGGCGACGGGATGTCAGAGCCCGCCGAGCTTCGTGATGGTCGCCCATTCCTCATCCGTCACCGGCTGCACCGAAAGCCGCATCGAGGTGACGAGGCTCATCTTGGAGAGCTCCGGCGTCGCCTTCACCTGCTGCAGCGAGACGGGCTTCGGCAGGGGCTTCACGGCGGCGAAATCCACCACCACCCAGGGCTCGCCCGGCTCGGCGGTGGGGTCGGGATAGGCCTCGCGGATCACTTCGACGATGCCGACGATCTCCAGCCCCTCGTTGGAATGGTAGAAGAAGGCCTGCTCGCCGCGTCTCATGGCCATGAGGTTCTTCTTGGCGAGATGATTGCGAACGCCATCCCAATGGGTGCCCTTGGCGCCGGCCGCGACTTGGCTGTCCCAGGACCATTTGAAGGGTTCGGATTTCACGAGCCAATGGGGCATGATCACTCCTCCCGGAAGGGTCGCGCCATCAGTGCCGCAACCGCATCCTTTACGCCGAGCTTTCCGTCAAGGATCGCGCGGACACCGGCGACAATCGGCATGTCGATGCCGCGCGCGCGCGCCATGTCATCGAGTGCTGCGGCGGTGAAGGCGCCCTCGGCGAGCTTGCCGCCGGATGCCTCCTGAAGCGCCTTCCCCTGCCCCAAAGCCAGGCCAAGCGAGAAATTCCGGCTCTGTGCGGAGGAGGCCGTCAGCATCAGGTCGCCGAGACCGGACAGGCCCATCAGCGTTTCGGCCCGCGCGCCGAGCGAGCCCGCGAAACGCCGCAACTCCGCAAAACCGCGGGTGACGATCGCCGCCCGCGCGCTTTCCCCCAGGCCCAAACCAGCGACAATGCCCGCCGCGATCGCCAGCACGTTCTTCGCCGCGCCGCCGATCTCCAACCCCCGGATGTCGGTCGTGTGGTAGATCCTGAAACCCGGCGAACCAAGATGCGCCGCGAGCGCCTGCGCATCGATTCCCTCGGCCATGGCAAGGCTCACGGCGGTGGGCAGGCCGCGCGCGATATCCTCCGCGAAGGATGGGCCGGAAAGCACGCCGAAACGCTGCGGCCCCAGTTCATCGGCCATCACCTCGGTGACAAACTGGCCGGAACCCTGCTCCATGCCCTTCGCGGCGGCAACCACCGCATGGCCGGGCGAAAGCACCAGCGCCAGCGCTTCTGAAACCGAGCGCAAGGCCTGCGTCGGGACCGCGAGTACCAGCACCGGCGCTTGCGCCAAAGCCGCCAGATCCGCCACCGGCGCGATGCGCGGATCGAGTGGCAAGCCTGGCAAGGCCGCATCGCAGAGGCGGATCTTCGCCATCGCCTCCATGCGTTCGGCGTCTCGGCCCCAGAGGCTCACATCGCGCCCGGCCCGCGCAAAGGCCAGCGCCAAGGCCGTGCCAAACGCACCGGCACCAAGAACCGCGACCTTGTTGGTGATCATGCGAGCGTTTCCCTCCCTTGCGCGCATTCGCGGACGCAAAACCGGTTCCCACTTTTGCTGCTCATGCTCGCGTTTCCCTCCCTTGCGCGCATTCGCGGATGCAAAACCGGTTCCCACTTTTGCTGCTCATGCTCGCGTTTCCCTCCCTTGCGCGCATTCGCGGACGCAAAACCGGTTCCCACTTTTGCTGCTCATGCGCGGGCCCCAGGCTTCGCCGCCGTCTCGTCGAGCGGCCAGCGCGGGCGCGCGGCGAAATCGAGGCCATCGCTCATGCCGCGTCGCCAGCGCTCGATTCCCGCCCAGGCGATCATCGCGCCATTATCCGTGCACAGCGCCGGCGGCGGCACGAGACACTTGAGGCCGGCTTCCATCGCCACGCGCTGGAGCGCGAGCCGGATCGGCCGGTTCGCGCCCACGCCACCGGCGATCACCAGAGCCGTCGGGCTGCCCAACCGCTGGCGGAAGACGCGGATGCCGATCCGTGTGCGATCCACCACGCAATCGACGATCGCCGCCTGGAAGCTCGCGCAGAGATCGGCGCAATCCTGCTCCGTGAGGGGCTGCACGGCCTCGGCCGCGAGGCGCACGGCGGTCTTGAGGCCGGAGAGCGAGAAATTCGGCTCCGGTTTGCCGATGAGCGGGCGCGGCAGGGCGAAACGGTTCGCATCGCCCTTCTCCGCCGCGCGCTCCACGGCCGGGCCGCCGGGAAAGCCGAGCGAGAGCATCTTCGCGACCTTGTCGAAGGCCTCGCCGATGGCATCGTCGATGGTCGTGCCGATGCGGCGGTATTTCCCCACATCCTCCACGGCCACCAGTTGCGTGTGCCCACCCGAAACAAGCAGCAGCAGGTAGGGAAATCCGATATCCTCGGTGAGGCGCGGGCTGAGCGCATGCGCTTCCAGATGGTTCACCGCCAAGAGCGGCTTGCCGAGCGCCAGCGCCAGCGCCTTGCCCGTGGTGAGCCCCACCAGAACACCGCCGATGAGCCCCGGGCCCGCCGCCGCCGCGATGCCGTCGAGGTTCGTCATGGTGATGCCCGCTTCCTTCAGGGCATCGTCGATCATGCGGTCGAGGATCTCGACATGGGCACGCGCGGCGATCTCCGGCACCACGCCGCCGAAGCGGGCATGCTCGGCGATCTGCGAGCGGATGCGGTTGGAGAGAATCCGCCGCGAACCATCCGGCGAGAACTCGACAATGGCCGCAGAGGTCTCGTCGCAAGTGGTCTCCAGGCCAAGCACGCGCATCGACACCATGACTTCCCGTGACTTCCCGTCTCATTCCCGGAGCTTGCCCGGGCTCTGGCGAAATGGATCAGGCTTCTTGCCGAAGCCCGCCCGGCCGTTCTAGACGAAGAGTGGCCTTCGGGGGAAGGCTCGAACCGACAGGACCCGTCGCGTGACCGCATCTGCGCCTCTTCTCACCCTGGGCACGCGCGGTTCGCCGCTGGCGCTGGCCCAGGCCCGCATGACCGCCGCCGCCCTGCGCGAGGCCCATGGCCTTTCCGAGGATGCGGTCGCGACCGAAATCATCCGCACCACCGGGGACGCAACGCAGGATCGGCCGCTCTCGGAAATCGGCGGCAAGGGCCTCTTCACGAAGGAAATCGACGCGGCGCAGCTTGAGGGGCGCGTCGATCTCGCGGTGCATTCCGCGAAGGATCTGCCCACAACCCTGCCCGATGGCCTCGTGGTCGCGGGCTACCTGCCCCGCAACGATATCCGTGACGCGCTGATCGCACCGCGCTGGAAATCGCTCGCCAACCTCCCGCAAGCCGCGAAGGTCGGCACTGTCTCGCTGCGCCGGCAGGCCCTGCTGAAGCGGCTGAGGCCCGATCTCGTGATCGAGATGCTGCGCGGGAACGTGCAGACGCGCCTCGACAAGGCCGCCAACGGCACCTTCGATGCCGTGGTGCTCGCCATGGCCGGCCTCAATCGCCTGGGGCTCGCAGAACACGCGACCGAAGCGCTCGACCCCGAGAGCTTCACCCCGGCTGTCGGCCAGGGCGCGATCGCGCTCGTGGCCCGTGACGGCGACGCGCGCATCCTGACCCTCACCAGTGCCATCGCCCATCGCGAGACAGGACTGGCGCTTGCAGCCGAACGCGCCTTCCTCGGCGTGCTCGATGGCTCCTGCCGAACGCCCATCGGTGGCTCGGCCCGGCTGGTGGAGGGCGGCCTGCTTTTCGCCGGCATCGTGCTGGCGCCCGACGGCTCGCGCGCCTGGACGCGCAAGGCAATGCTCGCAGCCCCCACCGAAGCGCGGGCCGCCGAACTCGGCGCCTCCCTCGGCCGGGAACTCCGCGCGGAAATCCCGGCCGGGCTGGTCGGCTGAGATGAACCGCCCACGCCTGCTGGTAACCCGCGCGGAGCCGGATGCCAGCGATACCGCGCGGCTCATCGCGGATCTTGGCGGCGAGGCGGTTCTCCTCACCACGCGGCGCGAGGCAGCGATCCTCGAAGCCGCGCCGGCGCGGCCCGATCTCCTGGTCGCAACCTCGCCGCGCGCCTTCCGGCTCGGCGAAGCCATCCCCCCGGATTGGCTCGCATTGCCTTGTCTTGCGGTGGGCGGCGTCACCGGCGAGGCCGCGCGGCAGGCGGGCTTCACGGATATCCGCATCGCAGGCGGTGAGGCCGCGAGCCTGAGGCCGCTGCTCGCGCCCTTCGCGGGAAAACGCGCCGTCTATCTCGCGGGAGAGCCGCGCCGCCCGGAACTGGAGGCGGATGCGGCAGCCGCTGGCCTGATGCTCGATCTCTGGCGGCGCTATCGCATGGAGGAAGGCGCGGCACCGGACGAGGTCGAGGCGAAACTTGCGGGCCACATCGATGCCGTGCTGCATTTCAGCCGCGAGAGCGCCGCGAGCCTCGCGCGGGGCGTCGCGCATTCGCCCCGTCGCGAAAACCTGTGGCGCGCCGGGCAGGCCTGCCTCTCGCCCGCGGTCGCGGGCACCTTGCGGGAGGCGATCGGGCCTCTGCCCTTCGAGCCCCGCATTGCGCTCGCGCCCGAGCGAAACGCGACGAGCCTCGTGCGCACAGCCCTCGCCCTTGCGCGGGAACAAACCGATACGCAATTCGATTGACGCCCCGCCGCGTTTTCGTTTGATGGGTGGCGGACAAGCGAAGCATCGCAGTGCAGGACGGGGAGGTTCAGCCCATGCAAACCACGCCCAGGAACGGCGATGAGAGCGAATCCGCCTCGACCAAGCCGGATGAGAATGCCCGCCCGAAGAAAACACGCCCGCCGGTCGAGATCGATCTTCCGGCCGAATCAGCGCGCGAAATGAAGGCCGAGCCGGCTGCCGCGCCTGCGGGAGAGCCGCGCCTGCCCGAGCAGCCGGCCATCGAAACCCAGCCCCCGCCTGCGGCCGCCAGACCCTCCATGGCCATGCCGCTGCTGCTCGCTCTCGTCGCCGGAATAGGCGGCAGCCTCGCCGTGGAGGCTTTGCTGGGCGGCCCCGATTCGAAACTCAGCAGCGCCCTCGATCAGCGCCTCGCGCGGCTGGAACAGGTGAAGCCGCCTTCCGCGCCGGCAATTCCCGCCGAACTCACCGATCGCCTCGCGAAGGCCGAGAAGGCTCTCGCCGAGGTCGCGCCGCGCGAACAGGCCTTGCAGGCGGAAATCGCGCGGCTTGCATCTCAGCTGAAAACCATCGCGGAACGCCCTGTGGCGACAGGTTCGCCCAGTGCCGGCCCCGCTCCGGAGACCACCGCCGAGTTCGAGCGCCTGCGCGGCTCGGTCGAGGCCGCGACGAAGCAGGCGGAGGAGCAGATTGCGCGTTTCACCGGGCTCAACGACCAGATCGCGACGCTTGCGAAAGCTGTCACCTCGGCCAATGGCGAGCTCGCACGCGCTTCCGCCGCAGCCGTGGTGAGCCAGAACCTCGCCGAGAGCTTCCAGCGCAATGAGGCACTGGGCGGCGCAATCGAGGCCCTGAAGGCGCTGGGCGTTTCCGCCGATCGGCTCGCACCAATCACGGCCTATGCGCAGAACCCGCCGCCCTCGCTCGCGGGCCTCGGCACCGAATTGCGCGATCTCGCGAAAGCCAGCGCCGAGGCTGGCACAGGCCAGCAGGCCGATTTCCTCTCCCGCCTGCGGCAAGGCGCGGCCTCGCTGGTCGAGGTGCGTCGCACGGGGGAAATCACCGGCACGGATGACGCCGCCCACCTTGCACGCGCCGAGCAGGCCCTGGGCCGCGGCGATCTTGCAACCGCGATCACCCTCGTCGGCCGTCTCTCCGCCCCGCGTGCCGAGCGTTTCGCGGGCTGGAAGGCGAAGGCAGAGGCTCGCGCCAAGGCCGGCGATGCCATTCGCCAGATCCGGCAGGAGAGCCTGGCCGGGCTTGCCCGCGCCGCCGCTCCGGCAAAGCCGTGAGGAAGCCCGCATGCTGAAACTTCTAGCCTTCTTCCTTCTGCTCCTGGCGCTTGCCTTCGGTTTTGCGCAGGTCGCGGATACGCCTGGCCATGTGCTGCTGCAATGGGGTGAAACCGAATACCGCGTGAGTCTGCTCATCGGCCTTGCGGGGTTTCTCGCCGGTTTCGTCGCGCTGATGATCCTCTGGTCGCTTTTGCGGCTGATCTTCCGCCTGCCGAGCCTCATCGGCCTCGCCAACCGCATGCGCAAACGCGAAAAGGGCCAGCTCGCCGTGGCGCGCGGCCTCGTGGCCGTGGGCGTGGGCGACCGGCGGCAGGCCGAGCGCCATGCGCGCGATTCCGAACGCCTGCTCGGCAATGAGCCGCTTGCCCTTCTCCTGAAGGCACAGACCGCGCAGCTGGCAGGCGACGAGAAGGGCGCGGAACTCGCCTTCAAGGCGATGCTGGACAGCCCGGATACCCACGGCCTCGGCCTGCGCGGCCTCTTCGTGGAAGCCTCCCGCCGCGGCGATGGCGAGGCAAGCCGCATGCTGGCCGAAGAGGCCTGGCGCAGCAGCCCCGACGCAGGCTGGGCCAATGATGCGATGCTGCGCATGACAGCGCAGGAGGGTGATTGGCGCGGGGGCATCGGCGTGGTGGAGCAGGGCGTCTCCCGCCGCCTCATCGACAAGGCGGAGGGCCGTCGCCTGCGCTCCGTGCTGCTCACGGCCGCCGCGCTCGAGAGCCAGGAACGCCAGCCGGACGAGGCGCTCGCCCTCGCGCAGGATGCCTTGCGTCTTGCGCCAGCCCTCGTTCCTGCGGCCGTGATCGTCGCCCGTCGGCTCGCCGCGCAGGGCGATACCGGAAAGGCCGCGCGCGTGCTCGAAACCGCCTGGAAGGCTGGACCGCACCCGGATCTTGCCGAGGCGCATCTCGCGGCGCGTCCCGGGGATTCCGCGCTGGATCGGCTGAAGCGCGCCCGCACGCTGGAAAAGCTCGCGCCGAATGCGCGCGAATCCCGCTTCATCCTGGCCCGCGCCGCGATCGATGCGCGCGAATTCGCCGTGGCGCGCGAGGCCATCGAGGCCCTCGTGCTGCAAAAGGCGACCGCGCGCGCATGCCTTCTCATGGCCGAACTCGAAGATGCCGAAAGCGGCAACGAAGGCCTCGTCCGTTCCTGGCTCGCCCGCGCCTCCCGTGCCCCGCGCGATCCGGCCTGGGTCGCGGAAGATTCCGTCTCCGACCACTGGAAGCCGGTTTCGCCTTCCGGCGTCATTGGCGCCTATCGCTGGCAGGAACCGCCGCAGGCGCAGGATGCCGCTATTCGCGCGCGCATTGATGCCGATCGGTTCGAAGTGCCCGCTCCGCTGGAAATCGGACAGGAGGAACCGGCGCCGGCAGCCGTGCCTCCCCCGCCTCCCGTGCCTCCCCCGCCTCCCGTGCCTCCGGTGGTGAATCTTCCGGCCACGCCGACGCCGGCACCCGAAGCGCCGCGACCCATAGAGGACGCGGTGCAGCCTTTCATTCCGGATGATCCCGGGCCGGACCCGGATGCGCCCAAGCCGGAAAAACGCTTCCGCCTGTTCGGCTGAGGCGCCGCCTTCCCTTGATTGTCAGTTCGCTGGCCGGCGGCGAGCCGCATGCGGCAATGGACGGTCTTTCGGCCGGGGGAGAATGCGCGCCCGCCCGCGAATGGACCCTTGCCTGGTGGTCGGCTTGCCGCTAAAGCAACGTCGCATCGCCGCAATAGCTCAGCTGGTAGAGCACGTCATTCGTAATGATGGGGTCGGGGGTTCGATTCCCTCTTGCGGCACCACCCCCCCTTCGCAGACGTTCGTGATTGTCCGTAAACGTCTGAAAAATCGAAATAAATCAAGCTTTATACGTCCGAAGGCGTTCGCGGGCGTCCATTTTCGTGCGCTTGAAGCCAACAGATTTGTTGGTATCTTTGTTGGTATCGGAGCCCATACCAACAGGGCGATACCAACAGGCGGATACCAACATGGCGCTGACCGATGTCGCGATTCGCACTGCCAAGCCGACAAATGCGCTCCAGAAAATTTCGGATGGCGAGGGATTGCAGCTCTGGATCCAGCCTAACGGGTCCAAGCTGTGGCGGATGGCTTATCGCTTCGCCGGAAAACAGAAGTCGCTCGCATTTGAAGCATACCCTGCGGTAAGCCTTTCGGAGGCCCGCAAGAGGCGTGATGAGGCCAAAGCCCTGTTAGAGCATGCTGTGAAAAGTGGAATCCGGTTTTTCACAAAAAAGCATGCGATAATAATAAGATAAGAGTATGAAGTGCTTCCGTCTGAACTCATCATGCTCTAGCCTCTGGCATCGATCCAAGCCAA
Source organism: Methylobacterium sp. (assembly GCA_020252645.1). Classification (GTDB taxonomy): domain Bacteria; phylum Pseudomonadota; class Alphaproteobacteria; order Rhizobiales; family Beijerinckiaceae; genus Rhabdaerophilum. The sequence continues at coordinate 844,201 of JADCCN010000002.1, forward strand.
CAGAAGCGCCTCGACAAGGTTGCCAAGGCCATCAGCCATGCGAACACCTTCCGTCTGGTCGCGGATGTATGGCCGAGGCAAGATCGATCTTCTGCAAGCCCGATTGATCGGCGCTCCACCCTGCTGAGGGGCAGCGAAACTGCGTCAGACCCCTCATTGCACGCCGATTTCCACGGGCCGGAGTTCAGCCGCCATGCGGAGTTGCTGACCGGCGATGATATGGCGGATGCGGGCGCGGTGCGGCTCAACCGTTGATTTTGGCCAGTTCTGGCCTCAGCCGACCGTCTGCATGGCGCGCACAACCGTCTCGCGCAGGGTGTGCGAGGTCGCGGTGACGCGCTGGCTGACAGCGGCCGCGGCTGCCGCGGCCTCCTGGGTCAGCCCGTTGCGGTGGATCACGTCGTTCATGTGGTCCGACACCGACTGCGCCGCCGCCAGCTGCTGATCGACGGCTCCGGCGATCTCGGTGGAGCGCGCCGAAATGCCGTGCATGGCGGCGATGATGTTGCCGGTGGTGCCCTTGGTCTCCTGCATCAGCATCTCGATGCGGGCGACCTGTTCCGCGATGTCGGCGGTCGCCTGGCCGGTCTGCTTGGCCAGCGCCTTCACCTCGGATGCCACCACCGCAAAGCCCCGTCCCGCTTCACCGGCCCGCGCCGCCTCGATCGTGGCGTTCAGGGCGAGAAGATCCGTCTGGCCGGCGATGCCGCGGATCAGGTCGGCGAAGCTTGTGACACGCGCCAGCGCCGCCGCCAGCCCGCCGATCTGGGCGTTCATGCTCTCGGCCTGCTTCAGGCTCTCCCGCGCGTAGTCCGCCGTCGATCGCGTGTTCTTGGCGACATCCTCGACGGTCACGGCGAGCTCCTCGGCGGCGGCCCCTGTGGCGACCGCCTGCTCGGAGGACTTGCCCACCAGCTCGCGGACCTTGTCGCCGGCGCCGGCCAGTTCCTGCGCGACGCCGCCGAACTCGGCCACCGCGTTCGGCACGATCGTGGTGGCGATCAGGGCGAGCTCGGCCTTGCTGGCGTCGAGCTGTGCCTCGCGCAGCTTCAGCGCCGTGATGTCCTGCGCGAAGCCGGCGATGGCACCGCCGATGATGCGCGACTTACTGATCAGCCGGCATGAGCCATCGGCATATGTCCGCTCCACCGGCTTGCCGTCGCCCTCGCGCTGCAGGGCGACGCGCTTGGTGACCTCGGCCTCCAGATCGCCCTTGAAGCCGACATGCTGAAGGTTGCGCCGCACCAGATCGCTGTAAAATATCGGCTGCTTCAGATGCGGCAGCACATCCTTGTAGAAGGCGACATAGGCGGTGTTGTAATGGACAAGCCGGTCATCGCGGTCGTAGACCGCTACTGCGACCGGGACAGCCTCGATTACCGCCTTGAGCAGCTCGTTCTCCGCGCGGAGCAGGACGAGCTCCTCATTGGCGGGATCGGCGGCGGGGCGCCGCGTCAAGCTCTTGAGGGCTGAGATCATTGAGAGCCTTCTGGCGGGTTTGGATTCTGGCGGTCACGGTTTCAGGCCGACATGGACTTCAACCGACAGCTTCGCCGCCAACGGTGAAGATTGCATGAATCATCAGCGGCCTGTCTCCGCTCAGCCAAGCTCGACCCGGCACGCGCGGGAGCCGATGAGCGCTCCGCCGCCTCGATGATGCCGCCGCCCTTCACGCCGTCGTCGATGGCGGGAGATGGACCTCCGCCGCGGGCTTTTCGCCCGCCCGCGCGGCGCGGATGGCCTGCGCGGGCTCGGCGCCTTGTGGCCAGCCGGCGTGTTGTCGAACCGCCGGTGTTCACCGAGGGGCAGGCGATGCGTATCGAGATGGTCTTTTGAGATAGCGATGCCGATGGTAGGGTCTCGTTCCTTTTGCCCTTGCCTCTGCTTCTCATCCGGCGCTCAGCCCCTGATATCCGTTCAGTCCCGCGGGAAAAGACGAGGGCGATCCTGCTCCAGAGCATTTGTGCGATCAAGCGGATACCGGTTGATCGAAAGAAAATGCGAACAGCCGCAATAGCCTGACGGCGACCTGGTTCTGCGAGGTCGCTTTCCGCTCCGGCCGCCATCTCTGCCAGCGGCAAGCCGCCTCGTTTCGGCGGCTCCCCGTGGGATCTGGCGATCAGGCGGCCTGGATTTCCGCGACAAAGGCACGGGCATCCGCCGCGACCTTTTCGGAATCGCCGGCGAGCGCTTCGGCAGCGGCCAGCATGGCCTGCGCGGCCCGGCCAGTCTCGGCGACATTTTTCGTGATCTCGGAGAGGCGAGCATTGACCTCGTCGCAATGGCCGGCCGTTCCGGAGGTGAATTGCGCGATCTGGGCCTTGGTCTCCTGTTGACGCAAGACAATCGCGGCGATCGCCTGGTTCTGGCGGTCAAGCGCACTCACCGCACCCTCGATTGCCTCGATTGCGGAAAACAGGTCCGTGGTATCATGCAGGATCTGCCCGATCTGACTCGTGATTTCCCGCGTCGCCTGCTCGGTCTGCAAGGCCAGTGCCTTGACCTCCCCGGCCACAACGGAGAAGCCGCGTCCGGCAGCACCCGCCCGGGCCGCTTCAATCGTGGCATTGAGGGCAAGAAGGTTGGTCTGCGACGCGATTGCACTGATGGACTGGGTGAAGCCCTGGATTGTCCGCGCATTCGCAGCGAGAGCTTCCGCGCGCTGAAGAGCGGCCGTTGCTTCCTTTGCCACATTGCCGGTCAAGGCCTCGCTCTGCGCGATCGAGACCGTCACGTCGTTGACGGATTGCGCGATGGTCTCGGCGACCACAGTCAGGGCCTGCGAGGATTCACGGGCGCCGGAGGAGAGGATGGCGACATCCTCGATTTTCCGGGCGGATTGGGTAACCTGGTCCTGCATGTCGTTGGCGAGGCTCAGGATCTGGCCCGAAGACTGGTTCAGGTCGTTGACGATGCCATCGACATTTTCGCCGAACTGGCCGGAAACATGGGACAGGAAAGCCTGCCTTCGCTGTTCGGCCTGGGCGGTGAGGCTGTGCTCGAGTTCATGGCGATCGATCTGGGCTTGCCGGAATGCCTGCAGGGCCTGCGCCATGACGCCGATCTCGTCCTGGCGTTCGAGAAAGGGGGTTTCGCGCTCGGTCTGCCCGGCGGCGATATTCTCCATCACCGAAGCCATGTGGCTGAAATCCGCCAGAACCTTCCGTGCGGCCATCAGGATGAAGACAAACGATCCCAGGACCACGATGCTGGCTATGACCAGCATCAGCTCAATGAGGTTCTGGCTGGCTTGCAGGGCGCCAAGCTCGCCTTCCGCCTTTGCGACCTGCTCCGCGACGATCTTCTCGACCAGCTCGACGATATGCTGTTCGCGCTTTGCGGCGTCGCTGGAATAGAGATTGACACCCCGGTTTCGGTTCGTGCTGGCCAGTTCGTCCGAGATCAGCGACATGATCTTTGTGTATTCCGCGATCAGCGGGGTCACGGTCGCCACCATCTCTGGCGCCACCGCCCGTTTTTCCTCCAGCAGGCTCAGCAGCCTTTCGCGGAGTTGCTGGGCTTGTATTTCCTGGGGGCGCCGCCGGGTCACGGCCTGTGCCAGCGATGCGGCCTTGAACTCGCGAACCACCGTGAGGAGGGTGCGGAACCCCTCGGCCTTCGAGAGCGCAGCGGATGCCGAGGCAAAGCTCTGCTGGTTGGCTGCGAGGATAGACCACAGCACCATTCCCCCAAGAAGGAACGCGAGGATCACCCCGGCGAAAGTCCAGTTGAAGCGCCGTTTGATCGTCATGATGCCCCACGCGATGTTCAGAACCTGGGCTCGACGACAACGATTGTCGCGCCGCCGAAAGCTCCGACCTTCTGCTCCAACCCGTTTCTGAGGTGGCAGGTCGCGCAGGATTCAGCGATCCGCATCGGCCAATAGCTGACCAGACGCTGGCCGATCTGGGTCGATTTCGGCTCCACCTCGCCCTTGTCGAGCAGGCCGGCGACAAAATCGAGAACGGCCTTGTCCGCGATGATCTTGTCCGGCGCGGAATCGCGATTGATCAGTTCGCTTGGCCGCGTCGTGACGATCGCCTGGTACTTGCCATTCGCCTGCTTGTTGAAAATCTCGAGCAGCTGCGCGCGGAAGAAAGCGGGCACGAAGGCGTCCTGCCCCCCTTTGACCATGTCGGCCCGGTATTTGGTGGTAACCGCATCGAAGGCTTCCGCGAAGATCTTGCGAATTTCTTCCAGCTTGGGGTCGGGCGCCGGCTGGAAATCCGCATTGGCGAGCTTGCGGAACTGCTCGAGGAAGGCCTGCCGAAGCTTGCCCGGATCAGCCTCCTCGGCAGGCAGCGTGCCCGCATTGATCTTGGCCTGCAGGCCGGCAACCACGGCCGTGGCCGCATTGGTGATCAGGTTGATTTCCTTGGAGACATCGCCCTGACTGGGTGCGGCCTGCGCACCCAGCGTGAGAAGGCCGGCAACGGCCATGGACGCCATGAGAAACTTTACCGGTCGAGACATCGCATTCCCCCGCCAATTCTGTCCGGATATAACTAAAAACTGACCTTGGACCTAATTGGTTAAGCAGCGGTTGATCTGGGGGCGCCTCAAGGTTGAAGGGCGCAATCCAAGGTCGCTATCGTGGTTCAGGCTCTCGGTCGGCCTTGCGGGCACGCAGGGCTGCTCCAGCGCGTCGAGTACAAAGCCCGCCGTCTAGAGCATGATGTGTTCAGACGGAAGCGCATCATGCTCTTATTTTATTGTTATCGCATGCTTTTTTGTGAAAAACCGGATTCCACTTTTTCACAGCATGATCTAAGCGCCGCTCACCGGCCGGCCGACGATCCGGTTTTCCCGAGCCAGCTCTGTTCCAATTCAAGGCCGGCGGCAGCAACCCCGGATCGCCGCAGGAGGCACGCGAGCGGCCGTGCAATTCTTCCCGGTTTTGACCAGAAATGGCGCTCCCAAGGGGATTCGAACCCCTGTTACCCACGTGAGAGGCGGGTGTCCTGGGCCTCTAGACGATGGGAGCTCAAGGCGAGTTGCTATAGGGGCTGGCGCGCGATATCGCAAGGCCTTCGATGCGGGGCCGTCTTGCCGCCGCGATGAGAGCGCCATGGCCCGCCTGGAATTCCGTTTCGAGCCTCAGGACGCCGGAAAGCGCCTCGACAAGGCGCTGGCCGGGCGGCTCGATGGCTTCTCGCGCGGGCGCATTCAACAGATGATCGCGGAAAGCCGCGTGCAGCTCAACGGTGCGATCGAGATCAACGCTGCGAAAAAGCTTTCGGGCAATGAGGCGGTAATCCTCGACGAGCCGCCGCCGGTTGCAGCCACGCCGGTTCCGCAGTCCATTCCGCTGACAATTCTCCATGAGGATGCGCATATCATCGTCATCGACAAGCCGGCGGGGCTCGTGGTCCATCCTTCCGCGGGCCACGAAACCGGCACGCTGGTGAATGCGCTGCTCGCCCATTGTGGCGAGAGCCTCTCGGGCATCAATGGTGTGTTGCGCCCTGGCATTGTCCATCGGCTCGACAAGGATACGTCGGGCGTGATGGTGGTTGCGAAATCGGATTCCGCCCATAAGGGCCTTGCCGAGCAATTCGCCGATCACGGCCGCACCGGGCCGCTGGATCGCGCCTATCGCGCCATCTCATGGGGCGCGTTCGAGCGCAAATCGGGCTCCATCGATGCAGCGATTGCCCGTTCGCGCCAGAACCGCGAGAAGATGGTGGTCAGCCGCGCCAAGGAAGCGCGCTTCGCCATCACGCATTATCAGGTTCTCGACGAGAGCGCGGGCGAGGCGAAGGCGGTCGCAAGCCTCGTCTCCTGCCGCCTTGAAACGGGCCGCACGCACCAGATCCGGGTGCATCTCGCCCATGTCGGGCACCCGCTGCTGGGCGATGCTCTCTATGGCTCGGGCTTCCGGACGCGTGAACCGCATCTCGCGCCCGGCGCGCGATCCGCGCTGGCGAAGCTCGGCCGCCAGGCGCTTCATGCCGAATTGCTGGCCTTCGAACACCCGGTGACGGGCGCGGAAATGCGCTTCGAGACCAAGCCACCGCCGGATTTCGCGGCCCTGGAGCGGGAGCTTTTCGGCCCCTGAGACGTTTCGTTCGGTGGGCGGCGGAGGCGGCGAACACAAGGCCGATCGCTGAAGTTTGATTTCTGCCTTGTTTTGGCCATCAGCGCGATATGCTATAAGTGAAGTGCCATCGTGGGTGTTGCACCGCGATGATCTGGGTTGCCAGCATGGGGCCCGAAGGAGGAAAAATGTCCAACGTCGCTTTGCCCGTCCTGTCGGGTGAGGGTGGTCTCTCTCGATACATCACCGAAGTGCGCCGCTTTCCGGTTCTCAAGCCGGAAGAGGAATTCATGCTCGCCAAGCGCCACCAGGAGCATGAGGACCCCCGCGCCGCTCACCGACTCGTCACCTCTCATCTTCGTCTCGTGGTCAAGGTCGCGATGAGCTATCGCGGCTATGGCCTGCCCATGTCGGATGTGGTGTCCGAAGGCAATATCGGCCTCATGCAGGCCGTGAAGCGCTTCGACCCCGACAAGGGCTTCCGCCTCGCGACCTACGCGATCTGGTGGATCAAGGCGTCGATCCAGGAATACATCCTGCGTTCGTGGTCGCTGGTGAAGATGGGCACCACCGCCAACCAGAAGAAGCTGTTTTTCAACCTGCGCAAGGCCAAGAGCAAGCTTTCGGCCCTGGGCGAGGGCGATCTGCGCCCCGATCAGGTGAAGCTCATCGCCAAGCGCCTCGGCGTGGAAGAGCACGAGGTGGTCGAGATGAACCGTCGCCTCGGCGGCGATTCCTCGCTCAATGTCTCCATGAAGGAGGATTCCACCTCCGAATGGCAGGACATGCTGGTGGATGAGAGCGACAACCAGGAAACGCTGGTAACCCGTTCCGAAGAGAACAATAACCGCCATCTGGCCCTCGGGCAGGCGATCTCCACGCTCAATGCACGCGAGCGCCGCATCTTCGAGGCGCGTCGCCTGCTCGATGAGCCGCTGACGCTGGAGGCGCTTTCCGAGGAGTTCGGCATCTCCCGCGAGCGCGTGCGGCAGATCGAGGCCCGCGCCTTCGAGAAGGTGCAGCAGGCGGTCATGAAAAACATCCGCGAGATCGAATCCGTGCATTGAAACGCATGGCGGGTTTCGCCAGGAGAAGAGCGCCGCAAGGCGCTCTTTTCGTTTGAGGGGGCGAGGCAGGCCGAGCGGTTCGATCAGATCGACGAGCGCCAATGCGCTTTCATCGAGGAACAGCCGATTCTCTCCTTGGCCTGTTGAGCGCTCAGGAACATGACGAGCATGGATGGCTTGCCCGCGAGGCTTCGTGAAAAGCCGGTGTCGCGCTTGCGCATTTTCCGATCTGATCCAATCAGATCGGATGCCTGATCTCTTTGCTTGATCGCATTTTCCTCAAGCGAACCGGCATCCATCCCCGCCTTCGCGAGGAAAATGCTTCTTTGTCTTCTCGCATTTTCTTCACGCGAACCGGTTCCCATCCCCGCCTTCGCGAGGGACATGCTTCGCTTGAAAATGCTGTGCGAGCGACCATCACTTCCAGGCCGCGAGCGCCTCGTTCACCGCGCGTTCGCCGGGCGGGCCCTTCTCGATCAGGAAGGCTGCGCGACGCCCCGTGGCGAGGCGCACGTCAAACACCATCCAGCGCTGCAGGCGGATCAGGTCCAGGTTCCGCTGGATGGCGGCCTCGCTGTTGTCGAGGCCCATCAGGAACACATTGTCCTGGATCGGCACCAGCGGCCCGGCGAGGGCTGGTCCGGTCTGACTTTCAAGCTCTCGCCACTCGATCGGGCTCATTTCGCGGACGGGCGGCAGTGCGTTGCGTGGATTGAAGGTGACGAAGAAGGTATGCGATGCCGGGATTGTCTTGTCGGTGTTCCGCGAGAGAGCCATGTCGATGGAGAGCCCTGCACCGACATATTCCACCTGCACGCGCAGCACCCTTTCGCCCGTCCTGGAAGCGGGATCGGCCGCAAAACTCCAGTTTGCGACGCCCTCGAACTGGTTCGGTGCCGTCCCTTGGGTCTCCAGCACCATGAAGGCGCGGCTCACGACTGGGGCCGGCGGGCGCGCCTCCACAGGAGCGGAAGCCGTGCCGCTGGTGGCGGCCGGCGGGCTCGCTGGCGGCGTTTCTGCGGGAGCCGAGGAGAGCCGGCCCTCGCGTTTCGCGGCGTCGCCCTCGTTTGTCTGCGGGGCTTCCACCAAGGGAATGCCGCCCTGCATGTAATGGGCCGGGTCTTCCTTCTTGAGATAGGCAAAGGTGGCCATGACGGCGATGGCCAGGCCACCGGCAACAGCCCAGAAGCCGAGCTTGCGCCGGCCCTTTTCGGTCTCCTCGCGGCTGGCAATGCGCGGCCGGCCCGGCCCGCGCGAACGCGAGGGCTGCAAGGCCGTCGCCGCCTCTTCATCTTCTGCCGCCCCCGATAAGGGCTCGACGCTTGCCGGCTCTTCCACCAATGCGCCCGACCGTTCCACCGGCGCCCCGGCGAGGATCGGCTGAGACGGCAGTTCCGTGAAATCCGCTTCGATGCGCAGGATCACGTCGTCAAGCGCGAAGGTCTCCTTGAGAATTTCCTCCTCGCCCAGCGGTGGATCGAGGCTGCGCAACTGCCGTTCCAGCGCTTCTCTCGCCCGGCGATAGATGGCCTGCCGCCTGGCCGGATCGCGATCCGGCAGCGTGGCGATGGCGCGCGTGAGAAGGGGATAATAATCGGCCATGGGCGCTTTCGATTCAGCCCTCGAACGGATTTTTCATCAGGATCGTATCATCGCGCTCGGGGCTCGTGGAAAGCAGGGTCACAGGCGCCCCGATGAGTTCCTCGATGCGACGCACGTATTTCACGGCCTCGGCCGGAAGATCCGCCCAGGAGCGCGCGCCCGCCGTGGAGCCCGACCAGCCCGGAATCGTCTCGTAGACCGGTTCCACCCGCTTCTGTGCCGATTCGCTCGCCGGAAGATACTCGATCACCCGGCCATCGAGGCGATAGCCGGTGCAGACCTGCAGATCGGGCAGGCCATCGAGCACATCGAGCTTCGTCAGCGCGATGCCGTTGATGCCGTTGATCTTGATCATCTGCCGCGCGATCACCGCATCAAACCAGCCGCAGCGACGCGGGCGGCCTGTCACCGTGCCGAATTCGCGGCCGCGCGTGCCGATCTGCTTGCCGGTCTCGTCGAAGAGTTCGGTGGGGAAGGGGCCCTCGCCGACGCGGGTCGTATAGGCCTTCAGAATGCCGAGAACATAACCGATCGAGGAAGGGCCCATCCCCGAGCCCGCCGAGGCCTGGCCCGCCACCGTGTTCGACGAGGTGACGTAGGGGTAGGTGCCGTGATCAATATCGAGCAGGGCGCCCTGCGCGCCTTCGAAAAGGATGCGCTTGCCCTCGCGGCGGGCATGGTCGAGCACATCCCAGACTCGATCCATGTAAGGCAGGATCTTCGGCGCGATCTCCACGAGCATGCCGCGCAGGGATTCCGGCGCGATCTCTTCGAGGCCGAGGCCGCGGCGCAGGGCATTGTGATGTGCGAGCAGGCGTTCGATCTTCGGCATCAGCGCGTCCGGTTCCGCAAGGTCCTGCACGCGGATGGCGCGGCGGCCCACCTTGTCTTCATAGGCCGGGCCGATGCCGCGCTTCGTGGTGCCGATCTTCGTGCCGGCATTGGCATTCTCGCGGAAGCCATCGAGTTCGCGATGCAGCGGCAGGATCAGCACGGCATTATCCGCGAGTTTCAGGTTGGCCGGCGTCACCGCCACGCCCTGTGAACGCAGGCGCTCGATCTCGTCGATCAGCGCGGCGGGGTCCACCACCACGCCATTGCCGATGACCGAGAGCTTGCCGCCCCGCACGATGCCCGAGGGCAGGAGGCTCAGCTTGTAGACCACGCCATCGATGACGAGCGTATGGCCCGCATTGTGGCCGCCTTGATAGCGCACCACGATGTCGGCCTGTTCCGACAGCCAATCGACGATCTTGCCCTTGCCCTCGTCGCCCCACTGGGCGCCGACCACGACCACATTGGCCATGCTGACCTCAAGTTCTCAAGGGGCCGGCCTTTGCCGACCCTTCCTTTTTAAGAAAAGGCGATAAAGGAAGGTGGAGCCGGGGTAAAGGCGAAAGCCCGCCGCCGCGGCCAGAGGATTGAGAGGCGAGGCCTTTTCAGCGCAGCACGGGTTGCGGGCGCAGCACCTTGCCTTGCGGCCAGCGCACCCGCCAGGCCGTGACGATGGCCTTCGCCTCCTGCGGGGCGAGCGCGAGGTTCCACGCCACCACGCCGCGCCGATCCTCGACATTCTCGACATCCGGCCTGGTCATTTCCGGCAGGCGCTCGATGCTGATGGCCTGATCCTCGCTGATCGGCAGGCGATCAAGCAGTTGCAAAGCCACCGGGAAGGCGTGGAAATTGCGGATATCCGTGCGGAAACGATGATCTTCCGTGCGGTTGGAGCCGAAAATGCCGGGGTCGCGCGCCTCCTTCTGCAGGGGCACGCGGGTGATTTTCACACGCTCATCCGCACCGAACCCGAGTTCGACCTTGTCGCCGCCGGCAATGGCATGCACACGGGCGCGCCCGATGAAAGCGCCATCGCGGGAGAGCAGCACCTCGCCCGGCAGAAGGGGCGCGTCGCCTTTCAAGTTGAAGCTCGCTTCGAGATAGGCGGTGGGATCGAGCAAGGGCGCGGCCTTGTGCTGGAGCTTCGGCTCGATCGCCTCGCTCGCGAGCCGCAGGCTGCGCTCCTCATTGCCCGAGGGCAGGCTGATGGCACCGGGCACCGCGAATTCGGCATGGAAGGGGTTGGTTGCGAGTTGCGCCTGCTGCTCTTCGGCGGGCTCCATCCGCTCCGCGGCCATCCTCTGCCGGCGGCTCTCCTCTATGCCCGTGGTCGGTTGATCAGGCACCGGCACCGCAGCCATGGGCATGGGCAGCGGGCGGGGCGGGGGCGGCTCGTGAAAGCCGAGCCGCTCGCTCCCCGGAACAGGTGCCGCCGTGCCGCGCTGCACGCGCAAGGTGGAGAGCGCCACCTTCACCTCGCGCCAATCCTCGCCGGTGCGCTGGCGGATGAGCGCGCGGCGCGTGAGTTCCAGCGCGGGCTTCGCGCCGCGCGTATCGAGCCGGGCATCATAGACCGGCCGCCAGGAGGCGCCCGCCACGCGATAGGACACCGTGAGCGTTGCCTTGAGCGCTTCCGGCGCTTCCACGGCGATGGCGGCGACGCGGCGCGGGTTCTGCGCGCCGGGCTGGCCGATCGCGGCTTCGAGCGCGGCGATTTCCTCGGTGATCCTCGCTTCCTCGATGCGCAACCCGCGCAGTTCGTCATTCAGCGCCTGCGTGGTCTTGCCGACCGCATCGACCGCCTTGAGCCAGCTCTCGAGATCGAGCGGCTTGCCGTCCCTCGGCGCCGGATCACCCTGGGCCAGGCGCTGAACCATGGCCTTGCGGGTTTCCGTGCTCTCCATGCGATCTGCGTTTCGATCGCGCGCTTCACGCTTCGCCTTCAGGCGCGCCTCAAGCTCGGCATCGGCCCTGGCTTCCGCCACGCCCATGCGCAGGTCGATGCCGCCCAGCACGAGCCGGCCATTGCCGCTCGCCTCCGCGCGCAACGAGGCCGGATCGGCCGCCATCGGCAGATCGGGAAGGAGAATATCATGGCTGCCGGCCGGCAGGTCGATCGAGAGACTGCGCGTGACAATCGCCGCATCGGGATAGAGCGTGACCCGTTCGATGCGTGAGCGCGCCTCGATCGTCGCCGCATGGGCGGGGATCGCCGCGAGACCGAGGGGTGCGATCAGGCCGAGCGCGCGGCCGAGGGGCGGAAGGCGGGAAGCCGGGCGAGGCGTGGTCATGGATGGGATATCCCCGAGAAGAAGCCGCAGGATGCGGCGGCCCATTCTCGATCGCTCAATGCCGGCAAAGCTGTGGCGCCACGCGGGCGCTTTCACGCCGCATCGCGCTGGCTGGCTTCCGCCTTGCACCAGGCGACGAAATTCGCGATCTCCGTCCGCCGCTGGATCGGGTCCACCACATCCGCATTCAGGCCAAGGCGCCAGCAGATATCCCGGCGCGGCTCGGCATCGAGCGCCACGAGATCGGCCGAATAGGCGCTGCTCTGGGCCTTGTCCACGAAGAAGCCTTCCGCCAAAAGATCACCCGCGCGCTGGTCGAGAATATAGGCCAGCACCGAATGGACATATTCCGGGTGATATTGCACGCCCCAGAAAGTCCCACCCTGATAGCGGATCTCCGCCGCCTGGACGCGGCTGACGGCGTTCGAGGCCAGCAATGTCGAATCCGCTGGCAAGGCCGTGACCTCGTCGAGATGCGAGCAAGGCGCATCGAAAAGGGCCGGCCGGCCTGCGAGGAGCGCATGGCGCGCGCCATCGGCCGTCGGTGCGATGCGCCGGGCATAGCCGAACTCGCGGCCGCGCGGGTTCTTCTGCACGTGGCCGCCCGCCGCTACCGCCGCCACCTGCAGGCCCCAGCACGAGCCAAAGAACGGCACGCCGCTGCGGAAGACCTCGCGCGCAAGCTCGATCTGGCGGATCGATTCCGGTTCGCGCTTCCAGATGTGCAGCGGCGAGCCAGTGATGGCGACGCCGTCATAATCGGTAAGGACCGCACCTTCGGGCAGCTTGGCGCCGGGATCAGCCGGGCAAACGATGTCGAAACTTCCGCCGCCCGCCACCTGCACGAGCAGCTCGCCATAATGCTGCGCGGGCGTGCGGCCGAGTGCCTCGCGATAGCGTTCTCGGGCCGGAGCGGGGCTGCCTTCCATCACAAGGAAGCGAAGGGGCATGAAAGAGCCTTTCGGAAAGCGCGGGAAACCGATACCGATCCTATTTTCCCACTTTGATTACGCTTCGCAATCCCTGAATGAAGACATGCCCCACGCTTTCCGCGCCCTTTATGCGAATGCCTATGTCATGCTTGGCCTCACCATGTTCTTCTGGGGGGCGCATGCGGTCGTGGCGCGCTTCTCGGTGGGGCATGTTTCACCCATGGTGCTCACGGCCGGGCGGTGGCTGGGGGTGGCGATCCTGCTCTTCGCCTTTTACCGGCCGGATGTGCGGGAGGGGATCGCGGCGCTGAAGCGCTATCCGCGCTTCATGATCCTCATGGGCACATTCGGTTACACCGTCTTCAACGTGATGATGTACCAGGCCGCGCAATTCACCACGGCGGTGAACATGTCGCTGTTGCAGGGCGCCATCCCCATTTGCGTTTTGCTCGGAGCCTTCCTGCTCTACCGGACACCGGTGCGCGGCGTGCAGATCATCGGCGTCGCGATCACCATCCTTGGCGTGGTTCTGGTGGCGACGAATGGCCATCCCGAGCGCTTGCTCGAACTGCAATTCAACGCGGGCGACATTCTGATGATCATCGCCTGCGCCTTCTATGCGGGTTACACCGTGAAGCTGAAGGAGCGCCCTGCCATGAGCGGTCCGGTCTTCTTCGCGGCCCTGGCTCTGGTGGCCGGCGTGGCCTCCATTCCCTTCCTGATCGGCGAGATCATCGCCGGCAAGGCGCAATTGCCGACCCCGCAAGGCTGGGCTGTGCTGGCTTTCGTGGCAGTTTTCCCAAGCTTCCTGTCGCAGATTTTCTTCATGCGCGGGGTGGAGCTGATCGGTCCGGGCCGCGCGGGCATCTTCGCCAATCTCGTGCCGGTGATTGGCGCGGGGCTCGCGGTGCTCTTTCTCGGCGAGCCCTTCGGCTGGCACCATGCGGCGGCGCTCGTGCTGGTGCTCGGCGGCATCGCGATCGCCGAGCGCGCGAGGCGGGTGTGAATCGAGGGGCATGAAAAAGGCGGCCTTGCGGGCCGCCTTCGGATCTGGACGGGAAGGCGGGGAACTCAAAGCATTTTCCGATCAAGTGGATACCGGTTGATCGAAGAAAATGCGATCAAGCAAAGAAGCATTTTCAAGCGAAGCATGTCCCTCGCGAAGGCGGGGATGGATACCGGTTCGCGTGAAGAAAATGCGATCAAACAAAGAAGCATTTTCAAGCGAAGTGGGAACCGGTTCGCGTGAAGAAAATGCGATCAGACAAAGAGATAGAGCATCCGATCTGATCCGCTCAGATCGGAAAATGCTCTAGAGCATGATGTGTTCAGACGGAAGCACATCATGCTCTTATCTTGTTATTATCGCATGCTTTTTTTGTGACAAACCGGATTCCACTTTTTCACAGCATGCTCTAGAACATCAGCCGGTTCGCGCGCTTCACATGCGGAATGGCCTTGATGGCCGCGAGCACGTCATCCGAGATCGCATCATCCACCGCGACGAAGCAGATGGCATCACCGCCCGGCTTGTCGCGCCCCAGGTTGAAGGTCGCGATGTTGATGCCCTTCTCGCCCAGCAGCGAGCCGAAACGGCCGATGAAGCCCGGCTTGTCGTCGTTGCGCACGTACAGCATGTGGGGCGCGAATTCCGCATCCATCTTGATGTCGCGGATCTCGACAATGCGCGGCAGGCCATCCGAGAGCACCGTGCCGGCAGCGTGGCGGGTGGTGTCCTCCGCCTCGACATAGATCTTCACGCGGCTTTCGAGGTTCTCCGGCGCATCGCGGCTGATGGCTTCCACCGCGATGCCCTTGTCCTTCGCGATGGCCTGCGCATTGACCATGTTGATGCCCGGCATGAAGGGGCGCAGCACGCCTGCCACGGCCGCCGCCGTGATCGGCCGGGTATTGAGTTCGCCCACCTTGCCTTCATAGGCGATGCGGATGCCCTTGATATGCGCTTCGGTGAGCTGACCCAGGAACGAACCGAGCTTCTCGCCCAAAGCCACGAAGGGCTTCAGCTTCGGCGCATCTTCCGCCGTGATCGAGGGGAAGTTCACCGCATTGGTGATGGCGCCGGCGAGGAGATAATCCGACATCTGCTCGGCAACCTGAAGGGCCACGTTCTCCTGCGCTTCGGAAGTCGAGGCGCCGAGATGCGGTGTGCAGATCACGTTGTCGAGGCCGAAGAGCGGGTTGGTTTCGGCCGGCTCCACCGAGAATACGTCGAAGGCCGCGCCCGCGACATGGCCGGACTTGATGGCTTCCGCGAGGGCTTCCTCGTCCACGAGGCCGCCGCGCGCGCAGTTGATGATGCGCACGCCCTTCTTCGTCTTGGCCAGAGCCGCGCGCGAGAGGAGGTTCCTGGTCTGCTCGGTCATCGGCACGTGAAGCGTGATGACATCCGCACGGGCGAGCAGCTTGTCGAGTTCAACCTTCTCCACCCCCATCGCGACGGCGCGCTCCGGGGTGAGATAGGGATCATAGGCAATGACCTTCATGCCGACGCCGATCGCCTTGCGGGCGACGATGGAGCCGATATTGCCCGCGCCGACGAGGCCGAGGGTCTTGGCTTCCAGTTCCACGCCCATGAAGCGGTTCTTTTCCCACTTGCCGCCTTGCGTGGAGATATCCGCCGCCGGAATCTGGCGGGCCAGCGCGAACATCAGCGCGATCGCGTGCTCGGCCGTGGTGATGGAATTGCCGAAGGGCGTGTTCATCACGATGATGCCGCGCGCCGTGGCGGCGGGAATGTCCACGTTGTCAACGCCGATGCCGGCACGGCCGATCACTTTCAGGTTCTTCGCGCTTTCGAGCAGCTTCGCCGTGGCTTTCGTGGCCGAGCGGATGGCGAGGCCATCATAATCGCCGATCATCGCGGCGAGCTTGTCCTTGTCCTTGCCGAGAGAGGCATCGAAGGTCACGTCGATGCCGCGATCCTTGAAGATCTGCACGGCGGCGGGGGAAAGGGCGTCGGAAATCAGAACGCGGGGTTTGGTCATGGGATCACCTCGAGGCGTCATTCCCGACGGGCCGCAGGACCGCGCGGGAATCCAAATGAAAAGACGGGAAAGAACGGGTTCCCGTTCGCGCCTTTCGGCGCGCCGGGAGTGTCAGCCTTGGCTCAGCCGAGTTTCGCGAGTTCGGTCGCGAAGGCGTATTCGATCCAGGGCAGCAGCGCCTTCACGTCGCGCGCCTGCACGGTCGCACCGCACCAGATGCGCAGGCCCGGAGGGGCATCGCGGTAATGGCCGAGATCATGGCCCGCGCCGGCCTTCTCGATATGGCCGACCACCGCCTTGGCGAAGGCCGCCTGCTGGTCGGCCGGGAGAGCGACCACCTTCGGATGCGTGAATTTCAGGCAGACGGAGGTGTTGGAGCGGGTCTTCGGTTTCGTTGCGAGGAAGTCGATCCAGTCATTCGCCTTGACGAAATTCGCGATGACCCGCGCATTGGCGTTGGCGCGCTTCATGAGGCCGTCGAGGCCACCCGCCTTCTTCGCCCAGAGGAGCGCGTCGATGTAGTCCTCGACGCAGAGCATGGAGGGGGTATTGATCGTCTCGCCCTCGAAGATGCCCTCGATCAGCTTGCCGCCCTTGGTGAGGCGGAAGATCTTCGGCAGCGGCCAGGCCGGCTTGTAGCTTTCGAGGCGGGCGACCGCGCGCGGCGAGAGGATGAGCATCCCGTGCGCCGCTTCGCCCCCGAGAACCTTCTGCCAGGAGAAGGTGGTGACATCGAGCTTCGCCCAGTCGAGGTCCTGCGCGAAGGCCGCCGAGGTGGCGTCGCAGATGGTAATGCCCTCGCGATCCGCAGCGATCCATTCCGCATCCGGCACGCGCACGCCCGAGGTCGTGCCGTTCCAGGTGAAGACGATGTCGCGCTTCCTGGTGTCCACCTTCTTGAGGTTCGGGAGTTCGCCGTAGCCGGCGGTGATGACTTCCGCGTCGGCAAGCTTCAGCTGCTTCACGGCATCGGTCACCCAGCCTTCGCCGAAGGATTCCCAGGCGAGCAGGGTAACCGGGCGGGCGCCCAGCATCGTCCACATCGCCATTTCCACCGCGCCGGTATCCGAGGCCGGAACGATGCCGATCCGGTAATCGGCCGGAACCTTCAGGATTTCGCGGGTCAGGTCGATGGCGCGCTTCAGCTTCGTCTTGCCGATCTTCGCGCGATGCGAGCGGCCAAGCGGAGCATCATTCAGGGCCTTGAGGGACCAGCCGGGGCGCTTGGCGCAGGGGCCGGAAGAAAAGTTCGCAACGCGCGGCAGGTTTGCGGGCGCCGTTGCGGCAGGCGCGGTCTTCGTCATCAGCAATGTCTCCATCCTTGCAGATGGGTGTCTTCCGTTGGGGGAAGATGACCCGCGGCGGGGCTACGCCTGTTTTGCGACAAATGCAACCGCTCCCCTGCGAAAAAGGGAAAATCTTCCTGCGATGCTCGCTCGCACTCCAACGAGAAAGGCGCGGATTTCTCCGCGCCTTCAGGATCGCCGAAAGCATTTTCAGGCGAAGCATGTCCCTCGCGAAGGCGGGGATGGGAACCGGTATCCACTTCTTCGAAAAAATGCTCTAGAGCATGATGTGTTCAGACGGAAGCACATCATGCTCTTATCTTATTATTATCGCATGCTTTTTTGTGAAAAACCGGATTCCACTTTTTCACAGCATGCTCTAGTATTTGCGAGCCAGCGGGCCCGGTGAATAGGCGATCGGCGTATCTGCGAAGACATAGCGCAGGCCGACCTTCAGATCGTGGCTCTCGAGGTTCTTGATCCTGGCGTTTATGGTCGTGCAGGGCACCGTACAGACAATGCGGCCGGTGGTGACGTCGCCGATATTGAGGTAGCGATAGGCCGCCTCGGCCTTGATGTTCGTCGTCAGGTCGTAGCCGAGGCCGGCATGGATCGCCCAGGCGAAGCGGGTCTCGGTCCTCGTCGAAGCCGAACCCGAGCCGCCGGCGAAGGCACCGAAGCCGGCATCCTTCACGTCCGAGGTCATCATCGTCGCGAAGCCGATACCACCACCAATGAAAGGCGTGATGCGATTCCAGGTGCCGAGATCGACATAGGCGTTGGCGAGACCGACGACACCCGACAGGTTGCCCCTGGTGATGTTCCAGCCGACCGGGTCGGGCGGCGGCAAGCCGGTGACCTGTCTCGTCGTCGAGAACCGGGACGATGCGCGATATTCGATCGTGGCATCCGTTCGGAAGAACGGGTTGAACTGGTAGCCGACGCCGACACCGACGAAAGCAGCCGATTTCAGCGAGCTTTGCAGCGTTGAGGAGTTCGCGACAGGGGGAACCAGATCCAGCCTGCTGTGATCCTGCAAGGCGGCACCCACATCGCCGCGCAGATAGAAGCCGCTACCGACATCGATCTGCGCCGGCGGGGGGGCCAGCATCGGGGGCGGCGGCGGATGGCCGAGCATGTCGGCCGCGAAAGCCGTTCCGCCCGAAAGCGCGGCGGCCAGGCCTGCCAGGCGGAGCGTCGTGAGGCGCAGCATGGTTCTTTCCTTCGTTTTCGATCCGCCACGCGACGCGCACAGACGTGGCCACAGGAATCAGACGAAGAAAAACTGCCGGAAAACGGTTAAGCGCCGATTAACCCTAAAAATTAACGATAGAGCGAAATTCGATCTGAATGAATGAGATCGAACGCTCTATGTTTTTGTTATTGATCGCATTTTCTTCGATCAACCGGCATCCGCTTGATCGCAAAAATGCTCCAGAGCATGCTGTGAAAAAGTGGAATCCGGTTTTTCACAAAAAGCATGCGATAATAATAAGATAAGAGCATGCTGTGAAAAAGTGGAATCCGGTTTTTCACAAAAAAGCATGCGATAATAATAGGATAAGAGCATGATGTGCTTCCGTCTGAACACATCATGCTCTAGAAGGCTTTTGC
>JADCCN010000020.1 GCA_020252645.1 Methylobacterium sp.
AGCGCCATCCCGGCAATCGGGTTTCCAGAGCATTTTTTGATCAGGCGAAAACCGGTTGATCGCATTTTCCTGACGCGAGCCGGTTCCCATCACCGCATTCGCGAGGGACATGCTTCGCTTGAAAATGCTTCTTTCTTTGTTTGATCGCATTTTCTTCACGCGAACCGGTTCCCACTTCGCTTGAAAATGCTCTAGAGCAAGAGCACATGGCTCCTCCTCTTCTGCAACTCACCGGCATCGGCCTCACCTTTGGCGGCACGGCGCTTCTTGAAAAGGCCGATCTCTCCGTGGAAGCCGGCGAACGCATCTGCCTCGTGGGGCGGAACGGCTCGGGCAAATCCACGCTGCTGAAGATCGCGGCGGGGCTCGCGGAGGCCGATTCCGGCACGCGATTCGTGCAGCCCGGCGCCACCATGCGGTATCTGCCGCAGGAGCCGGATTTCTCCCGCTTCGCGACCATCGAGGAGGCCGTGCTCGCGGGCCTCGGCCCCGGTGATGACGTTCACGCCGCGCGCACACTCATCGAAGCCCTCGGCCTTGATGGCACCAAGCCCCCCGTGCCGCTCTCGGGCGGGGAGACTCGTCGCGTCGCGCTGGCGCAGACGCTGGCACCCGATCCCGACATCCTGATGCTCGACGAGCCGACCAACCATCTCGACCTCCCCACCATCGAATGGCTGGAAGCCGAATTGAAATCGCGGAGAAGCGCGCTCATCCTCATCAGCCATGACCGGCGGTTCCTTTCGAACCTCACGCGCGCGACCATATGGCTCGATCGCGGTGAAACGCAGCGTCTCAACGAAGGTTTCGCGAGCTTCGAGGCCTGGCGCGACAAGATCCTCGCGGAGGAGGAAGAGGCCCAGCACAAGCTTGGCCGGAAAATCGCCGACGAGGAGCACTGGCTGCGCTATGGCGTCACCGCCAGAAGGAAGCGCAATGTCCGTCGGCTCGAAGGATTGCGGGCCTTGCGGCGCGAGAAGCGTGATTATCGCGGCGTGCAGGGCAAGGCCGAGATCGAGGCGGCGGAAGCGGAGAAATCCGGCACGCTGGTGATCGAGGCAAAAAACCTTGGCAAGGCCTATGGAGAGCGCGTGCTGGTTCGGGACTTTTCGATCCGCATCCATCGCGGCGATCGCATCGGGTTTGTCGGGGCGAACGGTTCTGGCAAGACCACGCTCGTCAATCTGCTGATCGGCAAGCTGGAAGCGGATTCCGGCACGCTGCGCCATGGCGCGCGGCTGGAACTTGCCTCGCTCGAACAGAACCGCGACAGTCTTGATCCGAATTCAAGCGTGGCGGATATCCTCACCGGCGGCGGCTCGGACCAGGTGATGGTCGGCGGCAAGCCGCGCCATGTCGTGGGCTACATGAAGGACTTCCTGTTCCGCCCCGAGCAGGCGCGCACGCCCCTGCGCGTGCTCTCGGGCGGCGAGCGCGCCCGGCTGATGCTCGCGCGCGCCCTCGCCCTGCCCTCGAACCTGCTGGTGCTCGACGAGCCGACCAACGATCTCGACCTCGAAACCATGGATGTGCTGCAGGATCTGCTGGCCGATTACTCCGGCACGGTCATCCTCATCAGCCATGATCGCGATTTCGTGGATCGCGTGGTGGATCGCATCATCGTGCCGGATGGCACCGGGCGGTGGATCATCCATGCCGGCGGCTATTCCGACCTGCCGCCCGATGCCCTGCCCTCGACACCCCGGCGAGAGGCCGAGATACGCGTGAAGGCTGCATCCCCCGCAGGCGAGGCGCCAAGGGCGGCAGCAAAGCGCAAGCTGAGCTTTCAGGAAAAGCACCAGCTCGAAACGCTTCCCGCTGCCATGGAAAAGATCCGCGGCGTCATCGTGAAGCTCGAGGCAAGGCTCGCCGATCCCGCCCTTTACACGCGCGATCCCAAGACCTTCGCCGATGCCACGGCCCTGCTCGCCAAGGCGCAAACGGAATTGGCGGGCCTGGAAGATCGCTGGCTGGAACTGGAAATCCTGCGCGAGGCGCTGGGCGGCTAGAGCATTTTCCGACCAGGTGGATACCGGTTGGTCGAAGAAAGTTCGTGAAATAATAAGAGATTAGAACGGATGGCCTCGTTCAATTAGATTGGAGTCCGCTCTAGCGCGCCATCAGCCAGCGCGAAATGCCCTGCGCGGCCGCGTTGCCCGTCGCGAAGGTCGCCTGCAACAGGTAGCCGCCGGTCGGCGCATCCCAATCGAGCATCTCGCCTGCCACAAAGGTGCCGGGCAAAGCCTTGAGCATGAAATCCGGCGTCAGCGCCTCGAAAGGCACGCCGCCGGCGGTGGAAATCGCCCGATCCAGCCCGGCCATGCCGCTGATCGGCACGGGGCAGGCCTTGATGGAGCGCGCCAGACCCTGCGGGCCTTCATCCGCGAGTTTCCTGCCCTCGCGGAAAGCCGCCTCATGCAGCAGGCTGACCTGCGCGGCAGAAAGCCCGGCGCCCTTGCGAAGCCGGTTCGCGAGGCTGTCGCCCTTGCGACCCTCGGCGAGCCGACCCAGCAGCGCGGAGGGCGTCAGATCAGGCCGGAAATCGAGCATCAGCGTCACTGCGCCTTTCGCGAGCGCCGCACGAATGGCGGCGGAAAGCGCATAGATCGCCCCACCCTCGATGCCCTTCCCGGTGACGACCGCCTCGCCGATCACACCCGTCACACCAATCGCGAAATCCGTGCGCTTCAGCGGCTCGCCCGCGCGCTCGCGCATCTTGTCCGACCACTCGCAGAGCACCCCGACATTGGAGGCGGTAAGCGGGGCCACCGCCACGCCCTTCGCAGCCAGCAGCTTCGCCCAGCCGCCATCCGAGCCGAGGCGCGGCCAGCTCGCGCCGCCCAGCGCGAGCAGGGTTGCATCCGCCGCCACGCCAACCGGGCCGGAGGGCGTGGCGAAGCGCAAGGCGCCCGTTTCGTCCCAGCCCTGCCAATCATGGCGCAGCTTGAAGCCCACACCCCTGGCATCGAGCCGGTCCAACCAGGCGCGCAGCATCGGCGAGGCCTTCATCGCCTCGGGAAAGATGCGGCCGCTGGTGCCGATATAGGTGCGCTGGCCGAGTTCGGCTGCGAAATCGCGCAACGCATCCGGCGGGAAGGCGCGAATGGCCTTTTCCAGCGCCTCGGGGCAATCCGGGTAGCGGGCGAGAAACCGTTCCAGCGGCTCGGAATGGGTGAGGTTCAGCCCACCCCTCCCCGCCATGAGGAACTTTCGACCCGGCGAGGGCATGCGGTCGAACAAGGTTACGGCATGGCCGGCGGCGGCGAGACGTTCAGCCGCGAACAGCCCGGCGGGGCCGCCGCCGATGATGGCGATCCTGGGCATGGTTAGCCCTGCGCGCCGTAGCGGGCGAAGACGCTCACCACCTGATCATAGACGCCGCGCTTGAAGGGCACGATCAGCGCCGGCAGGTTCTCGAGGCGATCCCAGCGCCAATCGGCGAATTCCGGCCGATGGGTGCCGCCGCCCGGCGCCTGCACGTTGATTTCGCTCTCGGCACCGGTGAAGCGGAAGGCGAACCATTTCTGCGTCTGCCCCCGATAGCGGCCCTTCAGCGCGCGGCCCATGACCGCCAGCGGCAGATCGTAGCGATACCATTCCGGCGCCTCGGCGATCAGCTCGACCGAGCGGACATTGGTTTCCTCGTAGAGTTCACGCAAGGCCGCCTGCAACGGCTCCTCGCCAGGGTCGATGCCGCCCTGCGGCATCTGCCAGGCATAGCCGCCCTCATGCGCAGCACCCACCTTGTCCGTGCGACGCTTGCCGACGAAGACAAGCCCCGCCGGATTGAAAAGGGCCACGCCCACACAAGGCCGATAGGGCAGATGAGTGATATCCCTGGCCATGGCGTCTTTCTTCTTGATCTTCTTCTTGGCCTTCGCGGGCACAAAATCAATACGGGAAAAGACCATCGCCATGGCTTCACTCCCTTTTTCCCGTTATCAGGGTGCGCGCACTCCCAGAACGGCGCTCAGCGGTGCAACCACGATGTTGCGTTGGGCGAGATCTGCTTCCCAGTTGATCAGTGTCTCGATATTGGCGGCAAGGGCCGGCACGGTGATGACCGCACGGCCCTGGCGCTGGGCCAGGCCCTCGGCCTCCTGGAGGATCGCCGCGAGTGGACGCGTCGATCCGGTGGCGTCCATGGCGCGATCGGCCCTCAGCACGGGCAGGTTCAGGCGCATGCCGATATCCGAAGCCACGCTGCGCGGCGTGGTTCCGTCATCCAGGAACAGCAGGCCGCGACGCCCGATCTCGTCGAGCACGGGCTGCAGCGCAGCCGGCGTCGAGAGCAGCTTGCCGCCCAGGTAGTTCATCAATCCGACATAACCGGGGAAGCGCGTCATCAGCCAATGGAGACGGTCGATATTCTCCTTGCTCGATCCGCCGGCCCGCAGAGTATGGGGGCCGGGATCGCTGTCCGGAAAATCGAAGGGTTCCATCGGAATCTGCAGCAGGACCTCGTGCCCGTCGCGCCGCGCGCGCATCACCTGCGCTTCGAGGTCGCGGCCATAGGGCGCGAAGGCCAGCGTGAAATCACCCGGGAGACGCGTAACGGCATCGGTGGTGGAGCGGGCGCTGACGCCGACGCCGGTGAGAACCACGGCGATTCGCGGCTTCGTGGTGCTGGCGAAGGGGCGCGCATAGATTTGCCGCGGCAGGGTGCCGTCATCGGCAACCTTCGGCAGGAGGCCGAGCGGGACGCGCTCGACCACGCGGGGATCGGGAGCCGCAGGAAGCACCAGACGGTCGCCCTCCGGGCGCGCGGCATCCGGCACCCGGATGACGGCGGCGCCGGGCGCCTGCCCGCCATTCTGCCGCACCACGCGCACACCGCTCTCGGTCTCGACCTGCGCGGCGCTGGCGCGACCTCCTTCCGGATTGGGCGGTGCGGGCGCAACCGCTCCTTCGGCCGGCGGGCGGGTGAGATCCCCCTTGGCACCCTGATCGCGCTCGATCGGCACCACGGCGACGGGCAGACCGGAGCGGCGGCTCGATTGCAGGGCGGCATAGGCGAGGAACAAGGCAATGCCAAACGCGACGACGGCCAGCAGCACCCGCGGCACGGAAAAACCTTTCGGCTTTCCGGATGCCTTCGGCTTCGTGCCGAGCGGTGTTGCGAGGCTTTCGAACGCCATGGGGCTCCCGTCCACAACCCCCGCTCCATTGGACGCGGGCCTGCTTCCACTCCAAGTGGTAAAGAGCCGTGATTAAGTTTGGTTTAATGGACAGCCTTTCAGCCGAGATTTCTGCCGCGAAACGGCAAGAGGCCGGCTTTCGACAAGCCGGCCTCTTCCCGTCTCTCCTGGCCGCCAGGGCGGATCAGGGCATCAGTTCTTCTTCTCGGCGGGCTTGCCCATATTGGCGCGCGCCTCGGGCTTGGCCTGCTTCGGCGTGACCGTGACCCCCTCGCCCGGGTTCTCGCGCGAGACCTCGCCGCGCAGATACTTCGTGGCCCAGAGGATCTGCGTGTCCTTCGAGCGATCCGTCGGCACATAGCCCGACGAGCCGCCCTGCTCTTCCTCGTTGACCTTGATGTGGCCACGTATCGCGCTCTCGCCCTTGATCTCGTAGCGGGCGCGTTCGGCTTCCGGCACATCCTGCTGGACGATGAAGTCCGGCGTGATGCCCTTGCCCTGGATCGAGCGGCCCGAGGGCGTGTAATAGAGCTGCGTCGTGAGCTTCAGCGCGGAGTTGCCGCGCATCTGGAAGATCGACTGCACCGAGCCCTTGCCGAAGGACCGCGTGCCGACGATCGTCGCGCGCTCCTGATCCTGCAACGCGCCGGCGACAATCTCGGAGGCCGAGGCAGAACCGCCATTGATGAGGACCACGACCTTCTTGCCGCTGGTGATGTCACCGGGCTTGGCGAGCGCCCGGCTCGTCTGGTCGCTGGACTTGCCGCGGGTCGAGACGATTTCGCCGCCTTCGAGGAAGCTGTCCGCCACGAAGACCGCCTGATCGAGCAGGCCGCCCGGATTGTTGCGCAGATCGAGGATGAAGCCCTTGAGCTTGTCCGCGCCGATCTCGTTGGTCAGCCGGGTGATTTCCTTCCTCAGGCCCTCGTTGGTCTGCTCGTTGAAGGAGCCGATGCGCAGGTAGCCGATATCGTCGCCCTCCTTCTGGGCCCGCACGACCGGCGGACGGATGATGTCGCGCACGATGGTGACATCCACCACGTCCCGCTTGTTGCGCAGCAGCTTCAGCTTCACCTCGGTGCCGCGCGGCCCCTTCATCTTGTCGACGGCCTGGCTCAGGGTGAGGCCCTGGACCTGCTCCTCGTTGATGTGGGTGATGAGGTCGTTGGCCTGGATGCCCGCCTTCGCGGCCGGCGATTCATCGAATGGCGTCACGACCCGGACGAGGCCTTCTTCCATCTGCACCTCGATTCCGAGACCGCCGAACTCGCCGCGGGTCTGCTGCTGCATCTCGAGGTTGGATTTCTGGTCGAGGAAGCTCGAATGCGGATCGAGCGACTGGACCATGCCGTTGATGGCCGCCTCGATCAGCTTGGCCTCGTCGGGCTTGTCCACGTAATCGGAGCGGATCTTGTCGAAGACCTCGCCGAAAAGCGTGAGGCGGCGATAGGTATCCGACGCCGCCGCATTCGCCGACATGCTGAACCGCGCCTCGTCGATTGCCACGAGCGCGATCGCACCCAGCGCGACACCGGAGAGGAAGAGTGGAATTTTGCGCATCATCCGCGGACCTTTTCGGCTGAATGGGGTAACCACCAGGGGGCCGGATCCACCGGCGCACCCTCTTTCCGGAACTCAACGTAGAGCGCCGGACGTGAAGACGCAACGTTGTCGCCCGGCTGTATGGCAGGAGAAAGGCCAAGATTGCCCAGCGGTTCACCTGCCAGCACAAATTGCCCGATCTCGACCGAAAGGCGACCCAGCCCCGCCATCACAATATGGTGACCGGCGCCCACATTGAGGATGACCAGCTGGCCATAGCCCCGGTAGGGACCGGCGAAATGCACCCAGGCATCGGCCGGTGCAACCACGGTCGCATCGCGGATCGACTGGATCGTGATTCCCCTTTCCGTGCCGCCCACCCCGTCCGGCTGCCCGAACTGGCGGATGATGCTGCCGGAAACCGGCATCGGCACCTGCCCGCGCATCTCCGCGAAAGGCCGGCGCGGCTGAAGGCGGCTGCCGGCTGGCGCATTGGACTGCAGGCTCGCGACCTGCTCGGCACCGCGAACCGGCGGAGGCGCTCGGCGCGCAAACTCAACGGCTTGCGGAGAGCCCACGATCTCGTTCTCGCTGCGTGCGATCAGATCACGCAAGGAACGGGCCTCGCGGGAGAGTGTCACCACCTTCTGCTTCTCGGAATCCAGCTGGGTGCGGTTGAAACCGATCTGCCGCTGGCGGCTTTCGATCAGATCCGCGAGGCGCGTGCGCTCGGCGGCGACCTGGTCGCGCTCCAGGGCAAGGCGCTGGCGGGTACCAGCGGCGTCGCGTCGCAGATCCACCAGAATTTTCAGGTCCTTGACCAGTGCCAGCGCTTCCTCGCGCAGTTCCGGCACCACCGCGCCGAGAAGGATCGCCGCACGCATCGAGGAAAGCACATCTTCGGGCGCGACCAGCAAGGCCGGCGGGGCGCGCCGGCCGATGCGCTGCATCGCCGCCAGCACCTCCACCGTCACCTGCTCGCGTGCGACGAGCGACAGGCGCAGCGCATTTTCCTGCGCGGCGATGGTTTCGAGCCGGCTCTCCGCCTCGGCCATGCGATCTTCGGCCGCGCGCACCTTGCGCGCGATATCGACGAGTTGCCCGCGCAGGGCCTGCGCCTCGTTCGAGAGGTTCTCGATTTCATATCCCAGCCGCTTCTGCTCGAAGGTGGAACGCTCGATCTCGCGCTCGACTCCCCGAAGCCTGTCCAAGCCCAGCGGCGTTTCGCCCGCCGGCTTCTCGGGCGCCTGCGCAAGGGCCATCGGCAGCAGCGCCAGGAGCAGCGCGCAAACGGGCGTGATGCGATGCCGAATCAGGCGCATTCCGGCTCTCCTCCCCGCCCCGTGACCATCATGACCGGTGATAGGGATGACCGGCAAGAATCGTCGCGGCCCTGTAAAGCTGCTCGGCCGCCAGCACGCGCACCATCTGATGCGGCAGCGTCATCCGCCCGAAGGACAGGGCGAGATCGGCCTGCCGGACAAGCAGGCTGGCCAATCCATCCGCCCCGCCGATGACGAAAGCCAGCCCGGCGCGGTTCCCGGTTCGCCAGTCCCCGATGCGGCGCGCGAAGGTCGCGCTGTCGATGCTCTGGCCGCGTTCGTCGAAGACGACGCGCGCATAGCCCTCGGGAATGACGGCGGCGATCGCCAACGCCTCTTCCGCCTTCCGATCCTCATCGCGGCGCGCCGCACTTTCGGAGAGCTCGACCACACGGATGCCATCGAGCCCCAGCCCGCGCCCCAGTGGACGGAAACGTTCGAGATAGCGGTTCGCAAGTTCCCGCTCGGGCCCGGCCTTCATGCGCCCGATGGCCACGAGATCGAGCTTCACCGCCCCGTTCCCTCAGCGGGGCGCGGCGTTTCTGCGCGGCGTCGTGCGGATCGCCGGCTTGCGGGCGGGCGCCCGGCGCGACTTCGGCGCATCCTCCGCATCGCCGGCGGTTTTCGCCACAACCTTGCGCGCAGGCCCCGGTTTCTGGGCCTCCTCGGCCGGCGCGCCCTCCTGCGGCCGCCCCATGCCCCAGAGCTTTTCGAGGTTGTAGAAGCCCCGCACCTCGGGCCGGAACAGGTGGACGATGACATCCCCCGCATCGATCAGCACCCAATCGCAGACGGGCATCCCCTCCACGCGCGGGGCAGGCTGTCCCATTTCCTTGAGCGCCGACATGATGCGCTCGGCGATCGCGCCGACATGGCGATCCGACCGGCCCGAGGCAACGACCATCGCATCGGCGATCGAGGTCTTTCCAGCCAGATCGAGAGTGACGATATCTTCGGCCTTGGCATCATCGATGATGCCGTGCAGGGCCTCGACGAGAGCGGCAGGCGAAAGAGGCGCCGCGCGGCGCGAGGGGGCGGGCTTCAACCCGGCTTCAGGCTTCGTGATCAGGGTTCCGTTCTCCGGTTGGGGCCGATGCCGATCAGCCTTTTCCGATTTCTGCGCCGCCCGGCATCGAAATTCAAGCCGGATTTGCCTCAGGCGAACATGTTGATCAGGCCGCCGCCTTGGCTCTGGCGCGTTTCAACGTCCTTCAGCACGAGGAACCGCTCGACGAGCCCCTTCACATATTTGCTGTCGTTCAATCTGCTCATGTCGAGCTTGCTCTCGATCATGATCTTCAGGCGCTCGATATTCCCCGCGCTCACAGAGGGGGGAAGGTTCAGCGCGGACCTGGCGACATTGAACAGGGCCCGGTCGCCGAGGATTTCGTAGCCGTTCTTCACCTTGCCGATCCTGCGCTCGAAATAGAGCGCATCTTCGAGGTTCGGGCTCAGCTCAGTGATCTGCTCGACGTTCCGGGCGGAGTGATAGCGCGCGATGATATCGTTCTGGAGCGCTTCGCTCTTGAGCTTCGTCAGGCCCGATTTGAAGAAATCGAGCGCGGTGTTGATATCGCGGTAGCCCGGACTGGTCATGCGCTGCAGCAGGGTTCTTTCCGCCGTGGGGTCGTCCTTCATGATCTGCTTGATGCGGGCCGGATATTGCATCTGGTCTTCGAGATCATAGGCTTGCAGGATGAAGCGCATCAGGCGGCGATCCTTGAAGACGTCATCGACATTGTTCAGGCGCGAAACCTTGTTCCTGAAGTAATCGACTTCGTTCTGGACCGACTTGCTCTTTGCGAGCTTCGCGGTGCTGGCCGCCATGAATTCCGGGGTGAGCCGCTTGTAGACGGCGAAAGAAGAAACAGACCCACTCGACGCGAACATTCGACCAATCCTTGATCTTGCATGCCTCATGATGACCGACCCGGCTTAAGTTTTCCTTAAGCGCGATCCGGCGCATGCGAGGAGGCAGCGCGCTCGGCGCATTTCCCGGGCTTTCTCGCGAAGCGCCGTGGAGGAGAGCGGCGAGCGTTTGCCATGCAGGAAAAGCCAGCGCGGGGCTGGGAGGCGAGCCAGCAGCCGCGCGTCGCTCTCGTCGATACGGAAGCGCGCGAGCATCCTTGCGGCGGGGCTCGAAACCGCCTTCAGCGTGGAGCCGGGCCGATCGATGATCGCCATGGGCACGAGGCCGGCAATGTTCTCCCAGTTCTTCCAGCGATGGAAATCCGCAAGATTATCCGCGCCCATCAGCCAGACGAAATGGACCTGCGGCAGGCGCGAGCGCAGAAAGCGGATGGTCTGCTCGGTGTAGCGCGTGCCGATCCGGGCTTCGATGCCGCTGACCACCATACGACGGTCCGGCCCCACGAGATCGCGCACCAGCCCCGCCCGCTCGGCCTGCGAGGGAAGCGTGCTGTTCGATTTCAACGGGTTGCCCGGGGTGACGATCCACCAGACCTGATCGAGACCGAGCCGTCGCAACGCGGTCTCCGCTACAAGGCGATGCCCTTCATGCGGCGGGTTGAACGACCCGCCGAACAGGCCGACGCGCAAGCCCGGAGAAGTGGGGGGGAGAGGGATCCGCACCGGTTACGGCCTCACGGTCCCCTCGCCTTTCACCACATATTTGAAGCTCGTGAGCTGCTCCACGCCCACGGGTCCGCGCGCATGCATGCGCCCCGTGGCGATGCCGATTTCCGCGCCGAAGCCGAACTCCCCGCCATCCGCGAATTGCGTCGAGGCATTGTGCAGCACGATGGCCGAATCCACTTCCGTCAGGAAGCGGCGGGCAGCGGCTTCGTCAGCAGTGATGATCGCATCGGTGTGGTGGGAGCCATAGGTCTCGACATGGCGGATGGCTTCGTCGAGCCCCTCCACCACCTTCACGGCGATGATGCGATCGAGGAACTCCGTGCTCCAGTCCTCCTGCGAGGCCGGGGTGACGCGGTGATCGACGCCGAGCGTCGCCTCATCGCCGCGCACGGCGCAGCCCGCGTCGAGCAGGGCCTTCACCAGCGGGGCGAGATGGGTGGCCGCGCAGGCTCGATCGACGAGCAGGGTCTCCGCCGCGCCGCATACGCCCGTGCGACGGAGCTTGGCGTTCAGCAGCACCGTGCGGGCCATGGCAAGATCGGCCTTTTCATGCACATAGACATGGTTATTGCCGTCAAGATGCGCGAAAACCGGCACGCGCGCCTCGGCCTGCACGCGCGCAACGAGGCTTTTCCCGCCGCGCGGCACGATGACATCGATCGCGCCATCGAGGCCAGCGAGCATGAGTCCCACCGCCTCGCGATCCGCGACCGGGACGAGCTGGATCGCGCCATCCGGCACCGCTTTCGAGGCGAGCCCCGCCTGCATGGCCTTCACGAGTTCGATGGCCGAACGCAAGGCCCCCGAACCGGTGCGCAGGATCACCGCATTGCCTGCCTTCAGGCACAGCGCGCCCGCATCGGCCGTGACATTCGGGCGGCTCTCGAAGATCACGCCGATCACGCCGAGAGGCGTTCGCACGCGGCTGATCTTCAGGCCGTTGGGCCGGGTCCATTCGGAGATTACAGCCCCGACGGGATCGGGCAGATCCGCGATATCCTCCACCGATTTCGCGATTCCCTCCACGCGCTCGGGCGTGAGGAGCAGCCGATCGATGAAGGCATCATTCTGGCCGCTGCCGCGCGCCTCGCTCACATCCGCCTCATTGGCCTTGAGGATCTGCGGCAGGGCGGCACGGATGGCGCCGGCCGAGGCGCGCAGGGCCTCGGCCCTCGCCTGCGCGCCCAGCAGCATCAGCGCGCGCTGCGCCGCGCGGGCCTTGCGCCCCATGGCGAGCAGGTCGGCTCGCAGCCGCGTCTTGTCGGCATAAAGGACCGTCAGGCCATTGGCTCTCATCAGGAGGTGCCCTCGCCGCTCATCACGAGATCGTCGCGATGGATGATTTCCTTGCGTCCTGCATAGCCCAGAACCGCCTCGATGTCGCGGGTGGATCGCCCGGCGATCTGCACGGCATCAACCGCATCGTAAGCCACGAGCCCGCGCGCGATCTCCCCGCCATCCATGCCACGCACGACGACGCAATCGCCGCGATTGAACGAGCCTTCCACGCGCCGCACGCCCGCGGGCAGCAGGCTCTTGCCCGCCCGCATCGCGCTCGCCGCGCCATCATCCACCGTCAGCGTGCCGCTCGGCTCCAGCGTGCCGCCGATCCAGCGCTTGCGGGCCGTGACGGGGGTCGAGGGCGAGAGGAACCAGGTGCAGCGCGCGCCTTCGCACACCGCGCGGATGGGGTGAAGCTTCGTGCCATTGGCGATGAGCATGACGGCGCCCCCGGAGGTCGCGATCTTGCCTGCCTCGATCTTCGTCATCATGCCGCCGCGGGAGAGTTCCGAGGCCGCGCCGCCGGCCATCGCCTCGATCGCGGCGGTGATGCGCGGAACGATCGGCACGAACTCGGCCTTGGGGTCCTTCTGCGGCGGGGCGGTGAAGAGGCCGTCGATATCCGAAAGCAGAATCACGCAATCCGCCGAGGCCATGGTGCCCACGCGCGCGGCCAGGCGATCATTGTCGCCGTAACGGATCTCCTGGGTCGCGACCGTATCATTCTCGTTGATGACGGGAATCGCGCGATGGCCAAGCAGCATGCCGATGGTGGCGCGGGCGTTGAGGTAGCGCCGGCGCTCCTCGGTATCGCCATAGGTCAGAAGGATCTGCGCCGCCGTGATTCCATGCCCGGCAAGGCTCTCGGACCATGCCCTTGCGAGCGCGATCTGCCCCACTGCGGCGGCGGCTTGCGCTTCCTCAAGCTCCAGCACGCGCTTTCCAAGCTTCAGCACGTCGCGGCCCATGGCGATCGCGCCGGAAGACACGACGAGGATATCCGCCCCGGCCCCGTGCAGGTCTGCGATGTCATCCACAAGGGCCTTCAGCCACGGCTCCTTCAACCCGCCCGATTTCTCGACCAGAAGCGAGGAGCCCACCTTGATGACAATGCGGCGGAAACTCGGCAAATCGGGGTTGTTCAAGGCGCTTCTTCCAACAGGACTGGGCCGGGTTGAGCCTGCGGCCGCTCCCGAATTCTGCAACGATGCACGAGCAAAGACCCGCTCACGGATTGTGGCCGGGGGGACCATCTGCTAAATAAACTCTCGAGCCGCCCCTTGGCTAGAAGAGATGAGTTGAGGCCGATCATGAGTTGGGATTTCCTGCGCCTTCAACGCGACAGCAAGCCTGTGAATCCGACGTCAAATCCGTCTGGAAGCCCCCAGCAATCCAAGGCTGGCGAGGCGGACCCGAATGCCGCGGAAGTGCATCTGCTCAAGAACTTCGATGCGCGCGCCCTGGGTGCCGCCCGCGAAACCGTTCGGGCGAAGCTGGATGAATTCGAGAATTCGCTGCAGGCGCTCACCCAGTTGCCGGACCAGTTCCGGCAGGTGATGGCGCCCATCGAGAATGCCGTGAATTCCATGGCGCTGCTGCGCAATCGCCTTGAGGTCACGGAAGAGACGCTGAACAGCGAGCAGCAGAAGGCCGGCACGCTGGGCCTTGAATTGACGCGCACCATGGCGGAACTCGAGCGGGTGCAATTTCAGCTCAAGGCCGAGGAAAGCGCCCATACAAGCCTGCGCGAGCGCTCCGGCGCGATGGAAGCAAGCCTGAACGACCTTCGGCGCGAACATGCGGACGTTGTGGCGAGGCTCAACCGCATCGAGCCCCTGCTGCGCGAGACGACAGCCGCCCGTGATGCGGCGGAATTCGAACTCTCGACCCTGCGCGTCGACAAGTCGCAAGCCGATGACGAATTGCTGGTGCTGCGGCAGGATCTCGTCAATCTCCGTCAGGATCTGGCGACCCAGCAGAACACCCACAACGAACTCACCCTCACCAACCAGCGGAATCAGGAGCGGCTGGAAGCGATGCAGGCCATGGTCGGCCAGCTTGAGGGCACGCTCGCTTCGGTCAACGACAAGTTGTCGAATGTCGTTGCCGCCTTGCAGAAGGAGCGCAATACGTCGCGCCAATTGCGTGCCGACAACGAGCAGCTCCTGAAGGAACGCGAGGAAACCAAGCTGCAATTCGAAACGCAGCTCGAGGCTTCGCGCTCCCGTTATCAATTCATCGAGACGATGCTCGAAGAATCCCGCGCGCGGTTCCACGAGGAAACCCGCCAGCTTTCCACCGCTCGCCGGGAACGCGCCCAGCGTGATCGCGAGATCGGCCAGTTCACCCTGCAGATCGAGACGCTGCAGCGCGAAATGGCGGAGCTGCGCGGCCAGGCCAATTCGAGCAGCGAAGCTCTCGCCTCCACGAGCAGCCTGCTCGCGACCGAGGTGGAGAGCCGGCGCAAGCTGGAACTCGAACTTGATGTGCTGCGTGTCGAAAATTCGAACCTGGTGCTGAAACAGAGATCGCTGAGCGAAACCGTGCGCGCCAATGCGGCCACGATCTCGGAGGCAACCGCCAAGTTCCAGAACAAGCTGGCTGCCTTGCGGGCGGAGAACGACCAGCTGCGTGCGGAGAGCAACATGCTGCGCAACCGGCCGTCCAGGGAACTCGACGAGGATCTCGCCGATCTTCTCCTGCCGCCGGACGAGGAAAACATCGTCCCGATCCGCTGAAGCGCGCTGCGGGGCCGCCCCTCCCGGGTGGAAATCAGGGTTGCCAGGGTTTGGCGGGCTCCTTCCCGGTGCCCGCCTTGCGTTGGACCTCGATGATCGCCAGCAAGGCGCTCAGGGCCTCCTGCACACCCTCGCCCGAAACGGCGGAGAGCGCGAGCGGCTTCTGACCGCAGGCGCGTTTCAGGCGATCGAGCTGCTTCTTGCGCGTCTCGGGATCGAGCGAATCGATCTTGGAAAGCGCGACGATCTCCGGCTTCTCCGCAAGGCCCTCGCCATAGGCCTCGATCTCGTGGCGAACGACCCTGTAATCCTTCCCGGCATGCTCGCCCGTGCCATCCACGAGATGCAGCAGCACCGAGCAGCGCTCGACATGGCCGAGGAAGCGATCCCCCAAGCCATGGCCCTCATGCGCGCCCTCGATCAGGCCGGGAATATCCGCGAGCACGAATTCGCGACCCTGCGCGCGCACCACCCCGAGGCCGGGATGGAGCGTGGTGAAGGGGTAATCCGCGAT
Source organism: Methylobacterium sp. (assembly GCA_020252645.1). Taxonomy (GTDB): domain Bacteria; phylum Pseudomonadota; class Alphaproteobacteria; order Rhizobiales; family Beijerinckiaceae; genus Rhabdaerophilum. The sequence continues at coordinate 15,134 of JADCCN010000020.1, forward strand.
TCTGGGCTTTGCGGCGGTGGTGGCCGCGAGGAAAGTTGATTTCCCGGCATTGGGCAAGCCGACAAGCCCGGCATCCGCGATCAGCTTCAGCCGCAGGATGACCCAGCGCTCCTCGCCTGCCTGGCCGGGATTGGCGCGATCCGGCGAACGGTTGGTCGAGGAGACGAAATGCAGGTTGCCGAAGCCGCCATTGCCGCCTTTGGCGAGCCGAAAACGCTGGCCGAGTTCGGTCATGTCGGCAATCAGTTCCTCGGTCTCGGCATCGAGAATCTCGGTGCCGACAGGAACCTTCAGCACCACATCCGCGCCCTTGCCGCCGGCGCGGTTGCGGCCCATGCCGTGCATGCCCACCTTGGCCTTGAAATGCTGCTGGTAGCGGTAGTCGATGAGGGTGTTGAGCCCATCGGCGCATTCCACCCACACATCGCCGCCCTTGCCGCCGTCACCGCCATCAGGACCGCCGAATTCGATGAACTTCTCGCGGCGGAACGAGACGCAACCCGCCCCGCCATCGCCGGACCGGATATAGATTTTCGCGTGATCCAGGAATTTCATGACCTTCGGCTAAAGGCTTGCAGCCGAAAAGGCAAGGAAAGCGGAGCCGATCAGGGGCGAATGGCCAGCGCGCCTTCCTCCGTGCGGGCGAAATTCACATTCACGCGCGCCACCGGCAGGTGCCAGCGGCTCACCCAGGCGGTGTTGCGCAGGGTGCCATCGGCCTCGAGCAGCAGCGTGTCCGAAAAGCGCACGATCGTCGGCTCGGCCTTGGGCGTGAGGTTCACGTCATAGGTGAAGGTCGCGATCGGGCCATCGAGCGTGACGAGCGTCTCGCCGATCACATCCTCGCGCGTGCCGAGATAGGTGGTGGGGCTGGTCTTGCGGAAGCGCCAGGTCTTCACGTCCTTCTCGCCATCCTCATATTCGAAGGCCTCGCGCAGCGTGAGAACCTGCCCGTTCCAGCGGCCATCGAGCACCACCTTGAAGCGGCGTGTGGAGCCGTTGATGGCGCCGAACCAGCCATAGGCATAGGTGCGGCCCTTGAAGAATTCCTCAAGCTTGAGATCGCGGGCCCCGGCCTCGGCGGGAGCGAGCAGCAGCGGCAGCAAGGCGGCAGGAAGAAGGCGGGAAAAGCGCATCATGAAAACCTCTCTGGCATGCCCCCGCGAGTGTTACGCGCGAGGGCTGCGAAAAGATCAATCGCGCTCAGGCACTCTCCCGGAATTCCGGTCTCTCGGTCGGAAGCGGCGCGCGCCAGCCCTTGAGCGACGCCCAGAGCCGGCGCGAGAGGCGATAATGATCGACCGAGACGCTGTCCCCCCAGGCCGGCCGCGCGCTCATGCCCGAGCCGGCATACTGGAAGCCGCAATGCTCCAGCACCCGCCGCGAGGCCGGGTTCGTGACGCGCACCGAGGCCCCGATTGCGGAGGCTTCCGAATAGAGAAAGCTCGCGTCGATCAGGCCCTGCACCGCCTCGGTCATCAGCCCCTGCCCCCAGGCGGAGCGTGCGAGCAGATAGCCGAGGCTGAGCTCGGTCGGATCCTCCGACAGGCCTCCCGAGACTCCGACGAGGCCCACCGCCGCCTGCGGATCGCGCCGGCTCGCGAGAACCAGAGACAGCCCCTTTCCGGAGAGATTGAGGCCGCGCGCCTTCAGCACGCGCTCCTCGGCATGCTTCAGCGTGAAGGGGTGCGGGAAAGTGGCGGTTTCCTGCGAGACAACCTTCTCACCGATGATCTCGGCGAGCTGGCCGACATCCTTCGCCTTGGGCCAACGCAAGAAAAGCCGCGCGGTCTCCAGTGTGAACACATCATCGCGAAACAATTCCGGAAACATGGTGCGAAACCTCCGTCCGTTATCGCGTGAAGCTCTGAAGGCCGAAAGCGACAGGACCGTGAAAAAACAAGGGGGAAGTCTGGTTTCCCGGACCTCCCCGCTTGCGGTTTCGCTTTTGTGAGGGACTTCAGGCTCCTGGCCTTCCTCCCCCGCTCGCCCGCCTGTGGTTCTCTTCCGAGAAGCCCGGCGGGGAGGTTTGGCTCCTCGCCGGTTTATTCTGCCGCCTTGGCGGCTGCCGGTACGACATTGACGTATTGACGCGGGCCTTTCTGTTTGAAGACCACCTGGCCATCGGCGGTCGCAAACAGGGTATGGTCGGTGCCCATGCCGACATTCGTGCCGGCATGCCAACGCGTGCCGCGCTGGCGCACGATGATGTTGCCCGCGAGAACGGCCTCGTTGCCGAACTTCTTCACGCCGAGACGCTGGGCGTGAGAATCACGGCCATTGCGCGACGAGCCGCCTGCTTTCTTGTGAGCCATGGAAGTGCTCCTGATATCCTGAAAAAGGGCGCGGGAAACCTGCTGCGGAGACCGTTAGCCCAGAATTGTCACGAAATCACGCGGAAAAATGTCAGCGCTGCCGACATATCCTCGTGATCAATAATCCTTGCCCGAAGCGAGTTCGGCCTGGTCGGCCTTCGCGCGCGGCGGCTTGCCGGCCAGAAGCTCTTTGGCCTGCTCCACCCACTCCTCGCGGGTGATGCGACCGCGCAGCTTCAGTTCCTCGTCCCACTTCGCCACGTCGGCCTCGCCCCAGGCCGCGATTTCCGACCAGGAGGTGATGCCCGCCGCGCGGAGCTTCTTCTCGATTGTCGGGCCGATGCCCGCGATGAGCGAGAGGTTAGACGGATCGACCGCCCCGGCCGGAGCCTCCGCCGCAACCGGCTTCGCGGCCCTGGCCTTCGCCGCCGCCTTCCCGCCGCCCGTGAGGATTTCGGTGATGCGGACGATCGTCAGATCCTGACGATGGCCTTTCTTGCGCTTCGAATTCTGCCGGCGGCGCTTCTTGAAGGAGATGACCTTCGGGCCGCGGGCCTGCTCGACCACCTCGCCGGCGACCGTGGCGCCCGCCACAATCGGGGTGCCGAGCGTGACCGTGTCACCGCCCAGCATGAGAACCTGATCGAAAGACACCATGTCGCCGGCCTCGGCCTCGAGGCGCTCGATGGTGATGACGTCGTTGGCGGCAACCTTGTATTGCTTGCCGCCAGTCTTGATGACTGCGAACATAAATGGTTCCTTTTCTCGCACCGCCTTCAGCGCCTTTTGGGTGACGGAAACCATGTCCCGCAACCCAAGAACCGCCGGGCAGCCTTTTTGATTGTTCCGCCCGCGCCTTCCGTTTTCGGACAGGTCAGGCACAAAACGAAAAGCGCGGTTCTGTTGCCGCGCTGGGGATCAGCTGTTAAGAGCAAAAGGATCGCGATGTCAAGGTGAAACATCCCGTAAGGCATGCGCATATCGACGCCTGTCGAGGAGCGGCAGAGCGTGCCCGGCCTTGAGTGCGTCCGCAGCATCCCGCAGATCGCCCGCTGTCAGGCCGATGTCCCCGAGTTGGTGCGGCTCCAGCTCAGCGAGCATGCAGAGTGTACGGTACTGCCTCCAAAGTCGGAGCAGCGCAGAGACGAGCCGCCTTGGGCCCGGCATTGCTTGGGGCAGCGCTTTTTTCGATATCCCATCCCGATCCATGATCGCCATGCCAACCTTCGGCTCATCCCGTGTCGCTGGGAGCGAGTTAGGCCGGATTTCACCTGGCATGCTTCGAGCATCATCGTAGTGTTGTTCTTGATCATCCGAGTTGGGAAACGTACTCTGATTGCATGAAAACCGGCCCCGACATTGCGCGCATCGCGGCGCTGATCGGCGACCCCGCCCGCGCCAACATTCTCGCGGCCCTGATGAGCGGCATGGCGCTGACCTCGAGCGAACTCGCTGAGGAAGCGGGCATCGCGCCGCAGACGGTCGCCTCGCATCTCGCAAAACTCCACGAGGCGGGGCTGATCTTTCCCCGTCCGCAGGGGCGGCATCGCTACTGGGCGCTGGCCGATGCCGAGGTGGCGCGGCTGATCGAGAGCATCATGGGCCTTGCGACCCATCTCGGTGCGACGCGCACAAGGCCCGGCCCGCGCGACCCCGCGATGCGCCGGGCGCGCATCTGCTACGATCACCTCGCCGGTGAACTCGGCGTGCGGCTGCATGAGGCGGCCATCGCTGCCGGCGCCTTGCAAGCCAGCGCCGATGGCCTGGTGCCCGGCCAATCGAGTGCCGAGTTCTTTGCGCCCCTGGGTATAAGCTGCGATGAGATCACGGTCGGAAGGCGCGTGTTCTGCCGCGAATGCCTGGATTGGAGCATGCGCCGCTCCCACCTCGCGGGCGCTCTGGGGGCGGCATGCCTCTCGCGGATTCTCGACCTCGGCTGGGCACGGCGGGAGGGCAAATCGCGCCTGATCGCGTTTACACCGGAAGGTGAGCGGCGCTTTCTCGATTTCCTGCGGCGACCGATGCCGCCCGGAAACCCGCCATCCTCATAACCCCTTGCACTTCGCGCGCGGCTTCTGTATCCGGCGCGTCTGACCACGCGTTCGCGCGTCCCCGGAGAGGTGGCAGAGTGGTCGATCGCGCCGCACTCGAAATGCGGAGTACGTGCAAGCGTACCGGGGGTTCGAATCCCTCCCTCTCCGCCATTGCCTTCAAGTGAAGCGTCTCCCAGCGCACGGTGCGGCAGAAGAAAGCGCAACGTTCCAAAGGCTTTGCAGGTTCGACCTCTGCACTGCGCTGCCCGCGAACTCCGGGTCGCATTCTCCGAATGGCCAGTTTCTCTCCCGACCTGTGGACTGAAGCCGCCGCCATACGGCCGGAAACTCTAGCTTCTTCATGCGGTTAGACGATCCGACCGGGTCGGAAGTTCGATTTTTCTTTGGTTAACGAAACCTCAATCGCTCCCAAATAGGCTGTTGAATCGAAGCAGCAATTTCTTATTCGAAGGCCGAAGGTTCGTTCTTTGTTCTGAGGCGAACCTCGGATAGGATGAGGTCCAATAACGAGGCAGACCCGTGGCGCAAACGTCGGAAATTGAATGGACTGACGCAACTTGGAACCCGGTGACGGGCTGCACCAAGATCGGTCCGGGCTGCGACAACTGCTACGCTGAACGCTTTGCGGAACGTTGGCGCGGGGTTGTTGGACACCCCTACGAACAAGGCTTCGACCTGACGCTTTGGCCATCAAGGCTGATGCAGCCCGCGCAGTGGAAAAAGCCGCGGATGATCTTCGTGAACTCGATGAGCGACCTGTTCCACAAGGACATCGACCGCACGTTCATCGACAAAGTGTTCGATGCCATGGAGCAGGCGAACTGGCATGTCTATCAGGTGCTGACCAAGCGCAGCTCGCTGATGCGCAATTATGTCCGGAAGCGGTATGATGGCGGATCGGTCCCGCGCCATATCTGGCTCGGAGTGTCGGTTGAGGACGCAGCGCATACGAGCCGGATCGAGCATCTGAAGCAGATCAACTCGGATGCGCGCTTCATATCGTTCGAGCCACTACTCGGTCCTATCGGCGACGTGGATCTAGCCGGCATCGCATGGGCCATCGTCGGCGGCGAGAGCGGGCCGCGGGCTCGCCCCATGGACGAGAGCTGGGCCAGACAGATCCGGGACATCTGCGACCGTGACGAGGTAGCGTTCTTCTTCAAGCAATGGGGCGGTGCCCGTCCGAAGTCGGGCGGGCGTCTGCTAGATGGCGAAGAATGGAACGGCTTTCCCTGGCAGATCGTCCCGAAGCCAATCCTCGATCAGATTTCAGCGTGAGCCATTTCGCATGGAGCGCCGTCGGCATTGAAGAAGTCGCACGTTGAGAACACAGTTGGCCGTTGGGCCCGACAGAAGCTCGATGGCCTCGAAGCATATTTGCACGCATACACCGTCGCGCTGAAGAAACAGCCCTTCGAACTGGTCTATATTGATGCGTTCGCTGGCGCAGGGCGCTCAAGAATTCGCGATGCCTGGGCGGGCGCTGATGATGAGGACCTTCATCTTCTGGACGACGAGTTCATTCGATCCGAAGAGCAGTTCATCAAAGGCTCCCCGCACCGAGCCCTCGCTCTCGAACACCCCTTCACCCAATACCACTTCTTTGATGCGGACGCCGGGCGCGCAGCGCTTCTTGGTGGCCTGAAAGCTGACTATCCGGAGGTCGTGTCCCAGTTCATGGTGTAGCTTCTGACCACTGACCGCTTTGGGATTGGCCCGGGCGGGTTGATGTCAGGCGGCCACAGCGGGCATGCTGACGAGGGGATCATCGCTCATTGTGGCCAGAGTTTCCAGTGTCATG
>JADCCN010000021.1 GCA_020252645.1 Methylobacterium sp.
AAAAAGCATGCGATAATAATAAGATAAGAGCATGCTGTGAAAAAGTGGAATCCGGTTTTTCACAAAAAAGCATGCGATAATAATAGGATAAGAGCATGATGTGCTTCCGTCTGAACACATCATGCTCTAGAAGGCTTTTGCTTCGACGCATTTTCTTGACGCGAGCGGGTTCCCCCTTCGCTTGAAGATGCCTTGATCAGAGCCGATAGGCCATCCGCACGCCGCCCCAATGCTGGCCGCGGATGCGGATGGGCGCATCCACTTCCTTCATCTGGACGGTCACGCCATTGCCCATGTCGCGATTATAGGTCTGGATCAGGGAATCGTGGATGACACGGCCGGCCAGAAGGCCGGCACGATCGTCGAAAATCCGGCGGTTGCGGCAATTCGCGATGTTCCAGGCGCGATCACCCGGCCGCTGCGGCTGGCTGAACTTGCGGTTATGCACCGGGATGTAGCCGTTGCGGTCGATCGCCAGCGCGAATACCATCCGGCTATCAGCCGAAAGCGCCTTCTCGAGGATGGGCGGCAGCACGGCATCGAGGCAGGAAAGATATTGCGTCTCGTATTGCACGGGATCGGTGCCGGCAATTGGGCGATAATTCACATCGAACAGGGCCGGCATGCTGAGCTTGCCGGATTTCAGTTCGCGCTCGATCGCCTCGGTGATCTCTGCCGCGAAATTCACCGCGCGCTCGACGAGCGGCTGATGGAGTTCCCGGAAAGATCCGATCTCACGCCCGACCGCTTCCAGGAGCATCGCGGGCGGATCGGCGAAGGCGCAATGAATGCCAAGGGACGAGACATTCACCACCTTGAGGCGCACGCTGCCGAGGCGCGTCGCCTCGACATCCAGAACAGTACCGACAGCAGGCGCGAAGCCCTCGACCGAGCGGATCAGCATCCCGCCTTCGCTGACATCGAAGCTATGCGCGCTGAGCGCGCCGACACCGTTCCGAATGCGCAGCGCGAGATCGATCGGGTAGCGCTCATGCCGGCGGCGGTTGGCGACCGGCATCGAACGCAGCACCGTGACGACACGGCGGCCAAGCTGCGAGGCTTCGCCCGCGGCCTGGCGGCTGATCTCGTTCGCATCGAGGCTGTTCTGCCGAGCTTCGGCGGCGACTTCGGCGATGGAACTGACCTCGCGGGCAACACCCACCACCGCAACCTGCGCATTTTCCATCTGCTGACGCAGGCCTTCGATGGTCGTGCGCTGCTCCTGCACGGCATCGGAAATGCCGGCACAGATCGGGGCAAGTTCAGAGATATCGGCAGAAATGCCGGTCATCCCCGCAATGGCGCGCTGGGTCACGGCTTCGAGCGCCGCCATGCGCTCGCGGATGCCGGAAACGGCCTGCGCGGAGGCGACGGACAAGGCCTTCACCTCCTGCGCCACGACCGAGAAGCCACGACCGGCCTCGCCGGCCCGCGCCGCTTCGATGGTGGCATTGAGCGCCAGCAGGTTGGTGCGGGAAGCAATCTCGCCGATGGCGTTCAGCTGGCTGCCAATCTCCCGAACCGCTTCGCCGAGGCTCTGGAAATCGCGCGTGGAGGCCTCGGCGCGGTCCTGCGCGGAGGCACTGCAGCGATGAACCCGTTCGATCGTGCCGACGATCTCGCTCGCAGCTCCTGCCAGAAGATCGGTCGATTGCGAGACGCCCGCAACCTGATCGCTGACCGATTCACTGTGCCGGCGCAGACGATCGATGGCCGTCTTCACGGCATCGAGACGCGTGATGCTCTGTCCCAGATGCGCGGCGGCATCGCTGCTCTCGCGCGAAAGGGCGCTCGAAATGCGGAGGACATCCTGCTCGAAAAGGTCCAGTGCTTGGGTTACGGCCGAATCGGCAGATTTCACTGCCGTCGCCCGCTCGATGGGGAGTGCGGCCTCGATGGCATCGGGGAGCGCAATACGCGGCGATTTACGTCGGGAAAAAAGGCGTAATCTGGAGGTCATGCACAGGCCCTTGAACACGAAGTTGGGATGTTCTGCCTCGCCAAGAAGGCTGCCTTCTGCATGCATTTGGAGACATTATTCTTTTAGCCGGAGCAGCTTAAGCCGGCGTTAACGCTGAAAGCGGCCGTCGATTCAATTCTCCGATGATTGCCCTGCCGGAATGCATCCGCTACGAGGGACGCCTCGCGCCGGGCCCGCGAGGGCTTCCCTGCACCTGACCGCCTGCCGGGCGGCGTCGTTCGAGATCGGCCGGGAGAGATGCCGCAAAGCCAGACCAACCTGCGCAGCATTCTTGCGATGATGCTCGCCATGCTGGTGTTCACCGGCAATGACGCCTTCATGAAATACGCCCGGACCATGCTGGATACGGGGCAGGCTTTGTTCATCCGTGGCCTGTTCAGCCTTCTGGTTCTGGTGATCATCGTGTTCATCACGCGTCGTTTCAGCGATCTTCGCCATGCGGTGAGCCGAGTTGCGCTGATGCGCGCAGGCCTCGAAGGCATCATCGCCACACTCTATATCGGCGCGCTGGCGGGCATCGCGCTTGCGGAGGCGATCGCCATCACCATGCTCGCTCCCTTCTTCATCACGGCGGCTTCGACATTGTTCCTGGGCGAGAAGGTGGGCTGGCGCCGCTGGAGCGCGATCACCGTCGGCTTTATCGGCATCCTGCTGGTTCTGCAGCCGGAGGGCCGCGCGGTGCCGATCTGGGCCGTCGCGATGGTGTTCGGCTGCACCGTGCTGATTGCGCTGCGCGATACCCTGACGCGGCGGATGCCGGACCATGTGCCGAGCCTGATGCTGACGCTGGCGACCTCCTGCGGCACGCTGGTGGCCGGAGGCGTTCTCGCGCTGCAAGGCGGCGTGTGGAAGCCCGTTCCGCCCGACATGCTGATGGCGCTGGCGGCGGCGGCCGTGCTGGTCCTCATCGGCAGTTATGCCATCATCGAGGCGCATCGCGAGGCCGATCTCTCGGCCGTGGCGCCCTTCCGCTACAGCGTGATCGTCTGGGCGGTGATCATCGGCTTCCTGATGTTCGGCGAGGCGCCGAGCCCCGTCGCGATGGCGGGGCTGATGCTCATCCTGGCGAGCGGTGTCTACACGATCCACCGGGAGCGCGTGCGCCGGCGCGCCGAACGCGCGGCAGGCCCGCCGGGCTGAGCCTGTGCGCGGAAGGGTGAGGGCGCTTGTCAGGGGCGACGCGCTGCGTTAGCACCATGTTTACGAGACGTGCCGTGCAGGGAGCGCATGCCAAAAACCGCAGGATGGGGGCGGTTGTGCGGGGGAAATCCTTCTGCCATGCGAATGTTCCAAGGCCTTCCTGGGCCCGATGCGTGGTGCCATGCACCACGCGCGACACGAAAGGGGCGGCGGCAACTTGAGAAAGATGCGGCCGGATCAAACATGAAGATGCCGTGCGAACCAACGCGCGGGACAGGTCCGAAGGGAGAGGGGCGTGCAAAATCTTCTGAAAATCAGCGGGATCATCGACGCGTTGAACACACGCATCGGCCAGTTCATCAAATGGGCGATCCTCGCGGCCGTGGTGATCTCCACCGTCAACGCGATTGTCCGCAAATTGTTCAACGCCTCGTCGAATGCCTGGCTGGAAGCCCAGTGGTATCTGTTCGGCGCCGTGTTCATGCTCGGGGCGGCCTACACCTTCCTGAAAAACGAGCATATCCGCATCGACGTGGTGACCAGCCATTTCGCCAAGCGCACCCGCGACTGGATTGATGTTTTCGGCCATGTCTTTTTCCTGATCCCCTTCTGCTGGATCATGATCTGGCACGGCTGGCCGTTCTTCCTGCGCTCTTTCCAGATCAACGAGCAATCGATGAATGCCGGCGGCCTCACGGTCTGGCCGGCGAAGATCCTCGTGCCGCTCGGCTTCGCGCTGCTGCTGCTGCAGGCCTTCTCGGAACTCATCAAGCGTGTCGCCATCATCCGCGGCGATCTTGAAGACGGGAATGCGGTGGTGGGCCATGGCGCCGCGGCGGAAGCCGAAGCTGAACGCCTGCTCAAGGCCGCTGAAGAAGCCGGCATTGTCAAGAAGTAACGGTCAGGATCAGTCCGATGTTCAATCGTTTCGTTCGTATCACGGGCGCGCTGATCGCCATTGCAATCGTGGCGCTGCTCCTTTCCGATCCCGCCTTTGCCTCCGGACTGCCGGTGGTGAAAAAGCCGGGCTTCCTTGGGTGGGTCGAGTATTACATGGCCCCCATCATGTTCACCTCGCTGGTGATCTTCCTGCTTCTGGGTTACCCGGTGGCCTTTGCGCTGGCTGCCTGCGGCCTCTTTTTCGCCGTGGTCGGCATCGAAATGGGCCTCTTCGTGCCCAACTTCCTGCAGGCCCTGCCGGAACGCGTCTATGGCACGATGAACAACGACGTGCTGCTGGCGATCCCGTTCTTCACCTTCATGGGCCTCATCCTTGAACGCTCGGGCATGGCGGAAGACCTGCTGGACACGATCGGACAGCTCTTCGGCCCGATCCGCGGCGGCCTTGCCTATGCGGTCATCTTCGTGGGCGCGCTGCTCGCGGCCACCACGGGCGTGGTCGCGGCCTCGGTCATCTCGATGGGCCTGATCTCGCTGCCGATCATGCTGCGCTATGGCTATGATCGCCGTCTCGCCTCGGGCGTCATCGCGGCCTCCGGCACGCTGGCGCAGATCATCCCGCCCTCGCTGGTTCTCATCGTCATGGCCGACCAGCTCGGCCGTTCGGTGGGTGACATGTATGAGGGCGCCTTCATCCCCGGCATCGTGCTGGCCTGCCTCTACGCCGGATACGTGTTTCTGATGTCAGTCCTGTATCCGAAAACCTGCCCGGCTTTGCCGAGCGAGGCGCGGACTCTGGGCGGCGGCGTCACCTCGCTGGCGGTCGTCGCATTGCTGACCTTCGGCCTCGCCTTCTGGAAATCCAACCTTCTCGTCGGTTACGTGCAGAAGGGCTCGGAGGGGATCATCGCGGGCTTTGCCGCCATGATCGTGGCCTATGCCATTGCGGTGGCGAACAAGGCGTTGAAGCTCAACCTGCTCTCGCGTCTCGCGACCGAGGTCATCGTGGTGCTGATGCCCCCTCTGGGCCTCATCTTCCTCGTGCTCGGCACCATCTTCATCGGGCTTGCGACCCCGACCGAGGGGGGCGCGATGGGTGCTGCCGGTGCGATGATCATCGCTCTGGCCAAGCGTCGCCTGAACTTCAGCCTGATGAGCCAGGCGCTGGATTCCACTGCGAAGCTCTCGGCCTTCGTGGTTTTCATCCTGGTCGGCGCGCGCGTGTTCTCGCTCACCTTCTACGGGGTGAACGGCCATCGCTGGGTGGAGGATCTGCTGATCTCGCTTCCGGGCGGGCAGACGGGCTTCCTGATCGTCGTGAACGTGATGGTGTTCCTGCTCGCCTTCTTCCTCGACTTCTTCGAACTCGCCTTCATCGTCGTGCCGCTGCTCGGCCCGCCGGCGGAGAAGCTGGGGATCGACCTCATCTGGTTCGGCGTCATTCTCGCGGTGAACATGCAGACGAGCTTCATGCATCCGCCCTTCGGCTTTGCGCTCTTCTACCTGCGATCTGTGGCGCCGAAGCTGCCCTATACCGACAAGGTGACCGGCCATTCGATGGAGCCGGTGACAACCGGTCAGATCTACTGGGGCGCGGTGCCGTTCGTGGTCATCCAGTGCATCATGGTCGGCCTTGTCATCGCCTTCCCGCAGATGGTGATGGTCTACAAGGGCCAGCAGGTCACCATCGACCCGAAGAAGGTGGAAGAGCAGATGCGCAACCTCACCATTCCGGGCGGCGGCGGCTTCGGCCCCCCGCCGGGCTTCGGCGGCGGCATTCCGGGCCTCGGCGGTCCGGGTGGCGGCGCGCCGGGCGGCATCATCATGCCGGGCATGCCCCAGCCCAAGGCGCCATAACGCCCGCGGCCTTCCGAAAAACGAAAGCCCGGTCGCAAGACCGGGCTTTTTTCATGCGCGACGCGGGAGACCCCGATCGCAACAAAAAACGGCGACCCGAGGGCCGCCGTTCCTGATCTCGCGTGGCGTGGGCTAGTCAGCCGCGCGTCACGAAGTTGATCATGTACTGGTCGTAGGTCATTTCGGCGACCTGCCACCAGAGATACCCGTCATTCCGGAAGGCGACCATGCTGTCATAGACCTTCTTGAACTTCGGGTTCGCCGCGTTGGTTTCGGCGTAGATCTCGTTCGACGCCTTCCAGCAGGCCTGCATCACATCCGGCGGGAATGGCCTGAACTGCGTGCCGGCCGCGAAGAGGGACTTCATCGCCGGCGGGTTGCGGGCGTCATACTTTGCCTGCATGTCCGTATTGGCGTAGTGCGAAGCGTTCTCGAGGATCGCCTTGTAGACCTTCGGCAGGCCTTCCCACTTCGCCTTGTTGATGAAGAAGTGCAGCGCGGCGCCGCCTTCCCACCAGCCCGGGAAGTGATAGATCGGCGCCACCTTGTTGAAGCCGAGCTTCTGGTCGTCATAAGGACCAACCCACTCCGCCGCATCGATGGTGCCCTTCTCGAGCGCCGGATAGATGTCGCCGCCGGCGATCTGCTGCGGCACGGAGCCGAGCTTGGTAAGCACGCGGCCGGCGAAGCCGCCGATACGCATCTTGAGACCGTTGAGATCGGCCACGGTCTTGATTTCCTTGCGGAACCAACCGCCCATCTGGCAGCCCGTATTGCCGCCCAGCAGGGCATGGATGTTGAAGCCCGCATAGAACTCGTTCAGGAGGTCCATCCCGTTGGCATGCATGAACCACGCGTCCTGCTGGCGCGAGTTCAGGCCGAAGGGAACCGCCGTGCCGAGCGCGAAGGTCGGGTCCTTGCCGACATAATAATAGGAGGCGGTATGCGCGACTTCTACCGTGCCATTGGTGATGGCGTCCTGGGCCTGAAGGCCCGGCACGATTTCACCGGCCGCGAAAACCTGGATCTGGAACTTGTTGTCCGTCATTTCGGCGACGGCTTTCGAGAACGCCTCGGCGGCGCCATAGATGGTGTCGAGCGACTTCGGGAAGCTCGAGGTCAGGCGCCACTTCACCTCAGGCATGGACTGGGCAATGGCGGGTTTCGCAATGGCGCCGGCGGCAAGGCCGGCACCGGCGGCGGTCAGAAACTGACGGCGCTTCATTCGTTTTCTCCCTTTTTTGGTCGTGGTTTCAAAGGCGGTTCTCTCCCAAACCTTCAAATTCACCGGGTGACTTGTAGGCCAGCCTGCGCTTTACGCAACCGTTTTTCCGCAAGGGACCGACATAGTTCCATGCGCTTTTCTCGCATGGGGCATGAGGCAGCCGCAAGTGTGCGGCATTTCAATCGAAGACAATGCGCGGGGCGGCTTTCCGGGCGGTGTCCCTTCCCAGCAGGTTCCAGACCCGGTCGGCAATGGCGAGATACGCGGCGGCATGCGGGCCATCCGGCTCGGTGACGACCACCGGCAGCCCGGAATCGGATCGCTCGCGAATATTCATCGCGAGCGGGATTTCGCCGAGGAAAGGCACGCCCTGTCGAACCGCTTCGGCCTGCGCACCGCCATGGCCGAAGATATCGTAGCGCTTCCCCGTATCCGGCGCGATGAAATAGCTCATGTTCTCGATGACGCCGAGGATCGGCACCTCGACCTTGCGGAACATCGCCACGCCGCGCCGGGCATCGATCAGCGCGAGATCCTGCGGCGTGGAAACGATGACGGCACCGGCGAGCGGCACGTTCTGCGCCATGGTGAGTTGCGCATCGCCCGTGCCCGGCGGCATGTCCACCACGAGCACATCGAGTTCGCCCCAGGCCACCTCGCGCAGCATCTGCTGGATGGCGGAGATGACCATGGGCCCGCGCCAGATCATCGCCGCTTCCTCATCCACGAGGAAGCCGATGGACATGACCTTCACGCCGTAATTCTGCATCGGGTTCAGCGTGCGCCCGCCCGCGAGACTCGGCTTGCCGTTAATCGCGAAGAGTTTCGGCATGGAGGGGCCGTAGATATCGGCATCCAGCACGCCAACCTTCAGCCCGCGCGCGGCCAGGGCAAGCGCGAGATTGCAGGATGTCGTGGATTTGCCCACCCCGCCCTTGCCGCTCGCGACGGCGATGATGTGCTTTACGCCTTGCACCGCGAGCCGCGCCGGGCTCATGGGGCCGGATGCGGCCGGGCCGGCGGGCTTTTCCTGCGCTGGGGCGGGCACGGCGCGCGATGGCGCCTTCTCCGCCGTGAGCGTCACCAGTGCCGAGGCAATGCCCGGCACGGCCTTTGCGGCTTCCTCCGCCGCCTTCCGCAGAGGTTCGGAATTGGCAACCTGATCCGCGGCCACAGAAAGGGAGAAATAGGCCTTTGCCTGATGCACGATGATGTCTGACAAGGCGCCGCTGGCCGCGAGCGTGCCGCCACCGGGCATCGAGACCTGTTCGAGTGCTTTGAGAATGGCGGCTTTGTCGGACATGTCGGGCGTTCTTCTGGTTATCTGGAACGGATCGGATCGCTGTGCCGGTTATGGGCGCAAAGCGCACAAGGTCAATGCTTCCGCATTCGGAAGTCATGCGCCCGCGCATCAGGCTCGTGGGGCGCGATTGGCGATTTGCCCGGTCTCTGGCGCAAGTTCCGGCAGTTTGCGCCATCCCTCCGGCGCGTGGCGGCGCGTGGCCGACCCTGCGATGCGCGGATGATGCCGTCCCGGCATGCAAGGAAGTCGTCACCCGCGGCGAGCTTCAACCCATGATGGGCGCAGCATGCATTTCGTCTTGCGCAAATTGTCATGCAGAATGGCATACCGCTTCGATTGCCAAGCGGAACATTCCTTGGCAGTCTCCTTTCAGGAACGGCGGCCGAAAGCTGCCGGAGCCCCAATGAAAACAGGGAGAGTTCATCCATGACCACCAAACGCGTTCTTCTCGCGGCGGCCGCTCTTGCCCTGGCGGGATTCGCCACGGGCGCCCAGGCTCAGGCCATAACCGAGATCAAGATCGGCACCGAGGGCGCCTACCCGCCCTACAACAATCTGAACGCGAAGAAGGAGCTTGAAGGCTTCGAGATCGATTACATGAACGATCTTTGCGCGAAGATGAAGGTGAAGTGCACCTGGGTGGTGCAGGATTGGGATGGCATCATCCCCGCGCTGCTCTCGAAGAAGTATGACGTGATCGTCGCCGGCATGAACGCCACGCCGGAGCGCCAGAAGCGCGTGGATTTCACGGATGTCTATACTTCCACGCCGATCGCGATGGTGGGCGCGAAGTCGATTACCTCGACGGACATTTCCCCCGCAGCACTTCGCGGCAAGGCCATCGGCGCCCAGGGCTCGACCATCCACATGAACTTCCTCGAGGCCTATTACAAGAACTCGACGATCCGCCCCTACCCCACCCAGGAAGAAGCCAACCTCGACCTGCTGAATGGCCGCCTCGATTACATCGTGGCCGACCTCGAGGCGCTTGAAAGCTTCATCAAGAACAAGGGCAAGGATTGCTGCAAGGTGATCGCCGAAGTGAAGCGTGATCCGGCCATCCACGGCCCGGGCGTCGGCATGGCGATCCGCAAGGAAGATGCCGCGCTCAAGGCGATGCTGAACAAGGCGATTGCGGATTCGAAGACCGATGGCACGCTCGACAAGCACGCGATGAAGTGGCTGGGCAAGAAGGCCATCCAGTAAGAAGCGGCCTTTCGCCTGAACCCGCGAGACGGGGCTGGAACCGGCCCCGTCTTCCCCCTGTGACGGCCCGCCTGCGAGGCCTATCCCCGCATGGAAAAATATCTCTCCCTGCTCTCCTTCGGCGATACAGGCTGGGGTGATGAACTGCTGCAGGGCGCACTCGTCACAATTTCCATCGCGGCCGCCACCCTGCCCTTCGGGCTGGCGCTGGGATTGCTGGTCGCGCTGGCGAGCCGCTCGCGATCGAAGATCATTTCCGGGCTCGCAACGCTCTACACGACGGTATTTCGTGGCGTGCCGGAGCTTCTCACGCTCTACATCATCTATTTCGGCGGGCAGATCCTGATCCAGAAACTCTGGACGGGAATGGGCTTCCCGGGTTCGCTGTCGATCTCGCCCTTCATCGCGGGCATGGTGGCGCTCGGCCTGGTGCTTGCGGCCTTCTCCTCCGAGGTATGGGTGGGGGCCCTCAATTCCATCCCGAAGGGCCAGCGCGAGGGGGCGGCGGCGCTCGGCCTCACGCGCGGTCAGGTCTTCCGGCTGGTGGTGCTGCCTCAGCTGTTCCGGGTGGCCCTGCCCGGCCTCGGCAATAACTGGATGGTGCTGCTGAAGGAGACCTCGCTTGTCTCGGTCATCACGCTGCATGACCTGATGTTCATCGCAACCCGGGCGAATGTGGCGACGAAGGAGCCCTTCCTGTTCTTCTCCGCCGCGCTTTTCATCTACCTCATCTTCTCCGTGCTCTCGGCCTGGGGCATCGGCCGCATGGAAATACGCGCAAACCGGGGCTATGCGCGATGAAATGGTGCGAGGCTCCCGGTTTCTATCTCGGCCATGAGGTGCTGGAGCGCTACGGCTGCCGCATGGCCGATGGCCTCGTGCTGACCCTGCAACTGGTGGGGATTTCCTCCACGCTCGGCTTCGTCATCGCCATTGGTCTGGCGCTGCTGCGCCTGCGCGGGCCGGCGCCGGCGCGCCATGCGGTTGTCGGATACACCACCTTTTTCCGAGGCACGCCGCTGCTCTGCCAGCTCTTCCTGATCTATTACGGGCTCGGAGCCTTCCGGCCGTTCTGGCAGGAAATCGGATTGTGGTGGTTCTTCCGCGAGCCCATCTTTTGCTGCCTGCTCGCCTTCACCATGAACACGGCGGCCTACCAGGCCGAAATCCTGCGCGGCTCCTTGCAGGCGCTGCCGAAGGGACAGGTGGAGGCCGGGCGCGCGCTGGGGATGCGCTCCGCGGCCATCCTCCTCAAGATCGAGATGCCCCAGGCCTTCATCATCGGCCTGCGCCCGCTGGGCAACGAACTCATCACCATGATCAAGGCGAGCGCGATTGCCTCGCTGGTGACCCTCTTTGACCTGATGGGCGCGACACGCCTTGCCTTCGCGCGAAGTTTCGACCTCTCCATTTACCTCTGGGCGGCGCTGATCTATCTCGCCCTCGTGGAGATCATCCGACGGGTCTGGGGCTTGATGGAAACGCGGCTCACGCGCCATCTCGTGCTGCGCTGAGCCGTCCCCGCCAGAACAGGAACAATGGAGATAACGATGGCGAAGGTCGCATTCCTCGGGCTCGGCGTGATGGGCTACCCCATGGCCGGCCACCTCAGGAACAAGGGCGGGCACGAGGTCACGGTCTATAATCGCACCTTGGCGAAGGCCGAGAAATGGGTGGCGCAGCATGGCGGCAAGGCCGCCCGCACGCCGAAGGAAGCCGCCGAGGAGCAGGATTTCATCTTCGCCTGCGTGGGCAATGACGACGATCTCCGCGCCGTGATGACGGGGCCGGACGGCGCATTCCACGGGGCGAAGGCGGGCGCGATCTTCGTCGACAACACCACGGCCAGCGCCGAAGTTGCGCGGGAACTGCATGTCACGGCGCAAAAGAAGGGCTTTGCCTTCATCGATGCCCCGGTCTCGGGCGGCCAGGCCGGTGCCGAAAACGGCGTTCTCACCGTGATGTGCGGCGGCGATGCCGAGCCCTATGCGAGGGCCGAGCCGGTGATCATGAGCTTCGCCCGCGCCTGCCGCCTGCTCGGCCCCTCCGGCGCGGGGCAGCTCACCAAGATGATGAACCAGATCTGCATCGCGGGCCTCGTGCAGGGCCTCTCCGAGGCGATCCATTTCGGCAAGCGCGCGGGCCTCGATATCGAAGCGGTGCTGGAGGTGATCTCCAAGGGCGCGGCCGGCTCCTGGCAGATGGAGAACCGCGGCAGGACGATGAGCCAGGCCAAGTTCGATTTCGGTTTTGCGGTGGACTGGATGCGCAAGGATCTCGGCATCGTGCTTGATGAAGCCCGCAAGAATGGCGCGCATCTGCCCGTCACCGCTCTGGTGGATCAGTTCTATTCCGAAGTGCAGAAAATGGGCGGCAACCGCTGGGATACGTCCAGCCTCATCGCACGGCTCGATCGCTAGAGCATGATGTGAAAAAGTGGAATCCGGTTTTTCACAACAAAGCATGCGACAATAATAAGAGAAGAGCATGATGTGCTTCCGTCTGAACACATCATGCTCTAGAGGCGTAATCTGTTGGTTTTTTTCTTTTGAAAATCGAATTTTTTCTTGTTTTTTATCAGTGCAGTAGACTGCGCTTGCGGTTCCCGCGAGCGCCGATGCCAGGGCGCTCGCGGATTTCGCGGGCCTCGCCCCTGCCGCAGCCGGCATGCCCCGGGCGATGAGCACGGTCGCGGCGGAAGCGGGGCGTTCGGTGGCCAGCCTCGCCTGCGGCGGCTGATCAGGAAAGCAGGCTCTCCACGGCCTCGTCCAGCGCATCGAAATGGTGGATGAGCCGGTCGGGCGCCAGCTCCGCCATGGGGATATTGGTGTAACCGAAGCTGACGCCGATGGTCGGCACCCCGAGATTGCGTGCCGTTTGAAGGTCCGTGATGCTGTCGCCCACCATGATCGCGCGCTCTTTCGTGCCGCCGCAGGCACGGATCGTTTCGGCCAGCACGCGCGGATCGGGCTTGAAGAACGGGAAGGTCTCGCGGCCGATGATCGCGCGGAAGCGATCCTTCACGCCCAGCGCTTCCACCAGGGCCAATGAATGCGGCTCCGGCTTGTTCGTGCAGATCGCGAGGGTGAAGCCCTTCATGGCAAGGCGATCGAGCGCGGTTTCCACGCCGTCGAAAAGGTGGCTCTCCTCGGCGATGCGGTCGAGATAGATCGGCAGGAATTGCGCGAAGAGCTGCTCCAGCTTCTCGGGGAGCAAAGGCACGCCGGAGGCCCTGAAGCCCCGTTCGATCAGGGCTTTCGCACCCGCGCCGACGAGTTCGCGCGCCTTCGCGGTCGGAAGTGCGGGCAGGCCCTCGCGGGTGAGCAGGATGTTCAGCGTCGCCATGATGTCGGGCGCGGTTTCGGCCAGCGTGCCGTCAAGATCGAAAACCAGCGTGCCGCGCATCGGGGCGAACCTTCCTGTCGTGGAAAACCCGATCGGGTCGGGGCGGATTTTCCGCCGGTGATCGGTTAGCGTTCCGTAGCGGAGAGAAGCGATTCGCTTCAAGTGGACGCTCGTCATCCGGTTACGGGGAGGGGATCATGCTCCATCGCAGCCTTTTGCCTGTCGTGGTCTTCCTGTCATGCGCCGGGTCGGGTCGGGCGGAGAACTTCATCTTCGCGCCAGCCCCCCACCAGGAGTTGAACCGCATCTTCCGGGTCGATCGCGCCACCGGGGAGATGGGGGCCTGCAATTATGCGATCAAGGATGATCACTCGGTCGGCATCACCCTCTGCTACCCGGCCGGCGAGGGAGCGAAGGCCGGCGAGGCCGGTGATTACGCCCTCGTGCCCTCGAACCACCGGGCCGAGGCCGGCATCTATCGTGTCAATCGTCGGACGGGGGATGTCAGCGTCTGCTTCGTGCGCGGCGATCAGGAAGTGGTCTGCACGCCTCCGGCGCGATGATCAGCCGGGCAAGGCGCCTGTGCGGCCTCCGTTCCGCCGCATATCTCGCTTCCCATCAGGGGGTTGTCGTCCTCGCCGGAAGGCCGTAAGGGCGAAGCGGAAGGTGTTCGGCGCGAAAGGCGCCTGTTTTTCTGCCGGCCTGGCGGTGATCAGGTCTTGAACAATCCCGGCCTGACTTCATCGGGCCAGCAAGAGACGGGTGCTCCATGAACGGTTTTTCTCGCGTGCTTTCCCTTCGCGTCCTTGCGCTGGCTGGTGCGCTGGCCGGCGCGCTGGCGGTGTCCGGCCTGGCCCTCGCGCAGACGGCCCCTGTCGCGCCGCTCGTGCCGCCGGCCAACCTCCCGGCTTCGCATATCGCGATCGCGGCCGAGGTGCTGAAGACCTCCGGCCTGATGCGCACCTTCGAGGCCAGCACGCCGAATGTCGTGCAGATGCTGCGCGCCAACATGAGCCGCACGCGCCCGGAACTCGTTCGCCAGATCGAGGAATCCCTCAAGGTCGTGGAGGGGAAGATGGTCGAAATGACCAATGACGGCCTCAAGGGTGTCGCCGGCTACCTCGCCAGCCGCATGACCGAGGCGGAACTGAAGGAAGTGAACGCCTTCCTCACGAGCCCCGTCGGCAGGAAATATGTCCAGACGCTGCCCGCCTTCATGGAAGACATGCTGCCCTATCTCGAGCAATGGACGCAGGTGGTGGGCCAGGAAGCCATGGTGATCTTCCGCGCCGAGATGGCAAAGCGCGGTGCGCCGCTTTGACCGGACCTTGCGCGAACATGTGATGCGGCGCGGGCGAAAGCATTCCGCGCCGTTTTTGTCTCGAATGTTGCGGCCGGGTTCGGCGCGTCGAGCATCGATCGGAGGCGGCTTTGGAATTTGACATCGATCTCTTCGTCATCGGGGGCGGTTCGGGTGGCGTGCGCGCGGCGCGCATCGCGGCGGGCCATGGCGCGACGGTGATGCTGGCGGAAGAATTCCGCATGGGCGGCACCTGCGTCATCCGCGGCTGCGTGCCGAAGAAGCTCTATGTGCTCGCCGGCCGCTTCGCGCGCGATTTCCGCGAGGCCAGGGGCTTCGGCTGGCAGGTCGGCGAAACTTCCCATGACTGGAATGCGCTGGTTTCGGCCAAGGAGGCCGAGATCACCCGCCTTGAAGGCCTCTATGCCAAGGGGCAGGCCAGCGCGGGCGTCACCGTGGTGAAATCCCGCGCGGCGCTCGAAGGCCCGCACGAGGTTCGGATCGTCAACGAAAACCGCGTCATGCGCGCGCGGAACATTCTCATCGCCACCGGCGGCAGGCCCAATCTCGATCACGGCCTGCCGGGCATCGAGCACGTCGTCACATCCAACGAAGTGTTTGATCTCCAGGCGTTCCCCAGGCGTATCATCATTGCCGGCGGCGGCTATATCGCGCTGGAATTCGCGGGCATTTTCCGCGATCTCGGCGCGGAAGTGACCATGATCCATCGCGGCGAGAAGCCCTTGCGCGGCTTCGATGACGACCTGCGCGATGGCCTGATAGATGCCTTCGGCAAGGCGGGCATCCGATTTGTCTTCAACGATACATTGACACGCGTGGAGAAGAACGCCGGGGGGCTTGTCGGCCATACCAGGGCGGGTGAGACGTTGCTCGCGGACCAAATCCTCTTCGCCATCGGCCGGACGCCGAATGTGGAAGGCCTTGGCCTCGAAAAGGCGGGCGTCGCGCTCGGCAAGAATGGCGCGATCGCGGTTGATTCCGCCTCGCGCACGAATGTGTCGCATATCTTCGCGGTGGGAGACGTGACGAACCGCGTGAACCTGACCCCCGTGGCCATCCGCGAGGGGCATGCCGTGGCCGATAGCCTGTTCGGGGGTGCGAAGGGCATCGCGCCCTGGCAGGTCGATCACAGCTACATCCCCACGGCGGTGTTCACCACGCCGGAACTCGGCACCGTGGGTCTTACGGAAGCGGATGCGCGCGCGGCTCTCCCGGTTGTCGATCTCTACAAGACCTCCTTCCGCGCGATGAAGGCGACGCTTTCGGGTTCGGATGACCGCGTGATGATGAAGCTGCTCGTGAACCCCGAGACCGACCGAATCCTCGGCTGCCACATCCTCGGAGAGGGGGCGGCCGAGATGATCCAGCTCGTCGGCATCGCGGTGAAGATGGGGGCGACGAAGCGCGATTTCGATTCCACCATGGCGCTTCACCCCAGCGCGGCTGAAGAACTCGTGACGATGCACACCCGCACCGCCCGGTTTGAGCGCGCAAGGTGACAGACCCGCGCCTCGAGCGGGAAGGATGCAGCAAAAGGCATTTCCTCTCGCCAGAACGGGCATTTGCGGCTAAAGAGCCTCGCCGCCCTCGGGGGAGGGCGATCTTTCGAAACAAGGTGCTGTCATGACCTCGCGTGTGCTCGAAACCGTTGCAAGGAAGCCCTGGACCCCGGTGTCCTGGCGCTCTTTCCCGATCGCGCAGGTTCCGAGCTATCCGGATTCCGCCCTTCTGGAAGCGACCGAGAAGCAGCTCCGGAGCTTTCCCCCGCTAGTTTTCGCGGGCGAGGCGCGCAAGCTCAAGCGGGCGTTGGGCAAGGTCGCGGCGGGCGAGGCCTTCCTGCTGCAGGGCGGCGATTGCGCCGAGAGCTTCGCAGAGCATTCCGCCAACCACATCCGCGATTTCTTCCGTGTTTTCCTGCAGATGGCGGTGGTTCTCACCTATGCCGGCTCCTCGCCGGTGGTCAAGGTCGGCCGCGTCGCGGGCCAGTTCGCGAAGCCGCGTTCCTCGCCGGTCGAGAAGCATGACGGCGTGGAGCTGCCGAGCTATCGCGGCGACATCATCAACGGCATCGAATTCACGCCGGAAGCACGCATGCCCGATCCTCGCCGGCAGGTGGAGGCCTATCGCCAGTCGGCGGCGACGCTGAACCTGATCCGCGCCTTTGCGACCGGCGGCTATGCGAGCCTCGACAACGCCCAGAAATGGGTGCTCGATTTCGTGCAGAACAGCCCGGCCTCGCATCGCTATCTCGATCTCATCGGGCGCATCACCGAGGCGCTGCAATTCATGCGCGCCATCGGCATCAATTCCGAGACGCACCCGGAAATGCGCCTGACCGAGTTCTACACCAGCCATGAGGCGCTGCTGCTCGGCTATGAAGAGGCGATGACCCGCGAGGATTCGACCCATCCCGGCGATTATGTCGCGACTTCCGGCCACATGCTCTGGATCGGCGATCGCACGCGCCAGCCGGACCATGCGCATGTGGAGTTCTTCCGCGGCATCCTGAACCCGATCGGCCTCAAATGCGGCCCCTCGCTCACGCCGGACGGCCTGCTCGAGCTCATCGATATCCTGAACCCGGATAACGAGCCGGGCCGCCTCACGCTCATCTGCCGCTTCGGCTCGGACAAGGTGGGCAATCATCTGCCGGAGCTGATCCGCGCGGTGAAGCGCGAGGGCCGGAATGTCGTCTGGTCCTGCGATCCGATGCACGGCAACACGATCTCGCTCGGCGCCTACAAGACCCGGCCCTTCGATCGCATCACGCAGGAAGTGAAGAGCTTCTTCCAGATCCACCGATCCGAAGGCACCTATGCCGGCGGCATCCATCTCGAAATGACCGGCAAGAACGTCACGGAATGCACCGGCGGGGCCAAGACCGTGACCGACGAGATGATCGCCGACCGCTATGATACCTTCTGCGATCCGCGCCTCAACGCGGAGCAGGCGATCGAGCTCGCCTTCCTCGTCGCGGACCTGATCAAGAAGGAAAAGAGCGAACTGGGCACGCTGGTGCCGGCGGCGGCGGCGGAATAAAGCTCCCTCTCCGCCAAAGACAGATGACGGCGGGCCTTCGGGCCCGCTTTTTTAATGCCTCGTTTCCCATGTTTTCGCTTGGCGGCAAAGCGTTGCCCATGTCACGGGATTGCCGCGATTCCGAGAGGTTTTGTTAAGGTTTCGGTAGGAATCCTGACCGCCTCAGAACGGGGATCGGTCATGCGTTATCATCTCTCTGCCGTGGGCGCCGGCTTTGTCGCAGCGCTCGTCATTCTCTTCCACACGCCGTCGCAGGCTGCTCAGGGCCGCAACGCCGCCGCGGCCGCCGGCCTCGCCGTGGGCGCCGCCGGCTTGTACATGCTCATGCAAGGGCGACCCCAGGCCGAGCCGATCGTCGAGGAAGAGGTGATCGTCGAGCGCCGCCGCCCGCGTTATGTCCCGACCTGCCACATGCAGCGCAGGAAGGTGTGGCTGGACGACGAAAGCTACACCTATCGCCGCGTCGAGGTGTGCGAGTAACCGCTCTTTTTGAACCTGAACGGCAGGCAACAAAGCCGTTCAGGTTCGAGCCAAGGTCAAGGCTGTAATCTTGCCAGCATGAGGACCGGATGCGAGCGGATCGCGTTCGCCCGGTCTTCCGGTTCGGAGACGGAGCCATGATGACATTCTTTCCCTTCGGCAAGAAGATTGCCGCCATCGCGTTCGCCGCCCTCGCAATGGGTGCCGGCCTCACGATGAGTGCCGGCGAGGCAGAGGCCCGCAACGGTCGCAAGGGTGCGCTGATTGCGGCGGGTATTCTCGGTGCCCTGGCCGTGGGTGCCATCGCCGCCCAGGCGAACGAGACACGTCACGGCGGCCTTTATGTCGATGATGTTGAAACGTTCGACGGCATCCACGCCCCGGCCGATCATTGGCAGCGCAGCTTCTTCCGGCAGCCAGAGCATTATCATCCGGGCTATCATCCCTATCCGGGCCATGGCTATCGCCATCACCGCCGCTATCACGGCTATTCGGAGACGGGCTATGTCTATCGCGGTCCGGTCTGCAAGCTGAGGAAACAGCAGGTATGGGATGGCTATGGCTGGCGCTTCCAGCGGGTGCAGGTCTGCCGTTGAGGCCCCACCATTGAACCCCGACCATTGAACCCCGACCATTGAACCCCGATCACGGGCCCGACAAACGGAAAGCCCGGCTCATCGAGCCGGGCTTTTTTATGCGATTGCCGTGGGGGCCCGGCAACCGATCAGAATTTCACGCCGCCGCCCACCCGGGCCGTGTTGATGCTGACTTCCGGCCGGCCCCCGCTGGAGGAGAACTGGATGTATTGCCATTCCGCGCGCAGGAAGATGTTCGAGAACAGGGTCATGTCCACGCCCGCGCCAACCGTGCCGCCATAGGCGATGCCGCGCCGGCCAACCGAGCTGGCGAAGGTGCCGCTGGTGGGCGGTGGCGCGCTGGTATCGTCGCGCTCCCATGAACCGGTAGTGCTCGCGCGGCCATCGATGTTGCCGAGCGCGATGCCGACCGTGAGATAGGGCATGAAGTATCCGGCCGCCCAGCCAACGCGGCCGCGAAGGGTGCCCCATTCCCGCACTCTGGCCCTGGCGGTGGTCGTGCTGGTCACCGTTTCCGTCACGGTGCCCGTCGTGCGAGTGAGACCGTAAGGGCCCGCGGTGGTGGAGGAACTGAAAGAAGAGCGCGTGTAATCGACTTCGAGCCCCAGCACCACGTCGTCCCAGAGATAGTTGACGCCGGCGAAGCCCCCGAAGGCGGTCTGTTCCTGGGTGGTCTTCCGCAGGTTGATCGTGCTCTCGAGCAGACCGGTATAGGTCGAATTTGGCATCGCCTCGCGCGCGAGGCTGCCCCGCAGCCCCGACGCATCCATCTGCGCGCTGGAATAGCCGACATAGCCGCCTACATAGGCGCCGGCCCAATCGATGCCCTCGCTTTTTTGCAACGCATCCTGTGCATAGGCACCGCGCAGATAGTCGGCCGCATGGCTCGCGCCGGTGCCCGCGAGGGCGGCGATCGTGAGGCTCCCGAGCAGAAGACGAACCGACATGACTGCACTCCTTTAACCCGGCCATTCTTCGATGGAACCCGCAATTCCGGCACGAGGCAGGGGGCGCCAACACCTGGAGAATAAAAAAGTAACCTTACTCCCCCGTTAAGTGCTTCCTGTGCGTTACGCTCCGATTTGGAACGCTCCCGCGGGGCTGTCGCCAAGCCCGCGATTGTCAGGGGAGGCGGAGGGGATTACATGCGAATCCATGAACCCCGCTCCTGCCCGCCGATCCCTCGCGCTTGCCCAGTTGAACCCCGTGCTCGGCGATGTCGCCGGCAATCTGAAGCGCGCGCGGGAGGCACGCGCGAAGGCCGCGCTTCAGGGCGCGGATGTCGTGATGTTCCCGGAATTGTTCCTCATCGGCTATCCGCCGGAAGATCTCGTGCTGAAACCGGCCGTGCAGGATGCCTGCCGGCAGGCGCTGGATGAACTCGCCCGCGACACGGCCGATGGCGGCCCCGCCATGCTGATGGGCCTGCCGTGGAAAGAGGGCGACAGGCTCTTCAATGCGATCGCCGCGCTGGACCAGGGGCGGATTACCGGCGTGCGCTTCAAGGTCGACCTGCCGAATTACGGTGTGTTCGATGAAAAGCGCGTCTTCGATTCCGGCCCCATGCCCGGCCCGCTCCCCTTGCGCGGCATGCGCCTCGGCCTGCCGATCTGCGAGGATATCTGGGCCGCGGAAGTGGTCGAATGCCTTTCCGAGACGGGCGCGGAAATCCTGCTGGTGCCGAATGGCTCGCCCTATCGGCGCGGGGTGGTGGAAGAGCGCATGAATGTCGCCGTGGCGCGCGTGGCCGAGAGCGGGCTCGCGCTGGTTTATCTCAACCAGGTCGGAGGGCAGGACGAGCTTGTTTTCGATGGCGCGAGCTTCGGGCTCAATCCCGGTGGCGCGCTGGCTTTCCAGATGCCCGGCTTTTGCGAGGAATTGCAGCTCGTCACGCTGGAGCAGGGTGCTTCCGGGTGGCGCATCGGGGAAGGGCCGAAGGCTCTGCTCGAGGAGCAGGACAAGGCGGATTACACGGCCTGCATGCTGGGCCTGCGCGATTATGTCGAGAAGAACCGCTTCGCGAGCGTGGTTCTCGGCCTTTCCGGCGGGATCGATTCCGCGATCTCGGCGGCGCTCGCGGCGGATGCCCTTGGGCCGGATCGCGTGCATGCCGTGATGCTGCCTTACCGCTACACGTCGGAAGACAGTTTGAAGGATGCCAAGGATTGCGCATCCGCGCTCGGCATCCGCTACGATATCCTGCCCATCGCCAGCGCGGTCGAGGGGTTGGAGGCGGCCGTTGCGCCGCTTTTCGCGGGCACCGCGCGCGACATCACCGAAGAGAATGTGCAATCCCGCGCGCGCGGCACGATCCTGATGTCGATTTCGAACAAGTTCGGGCCGATGGTCGTCACCACCGGCAACAAGAGCGAGATGAGCGTGGGATATGCCACGCTCTATGGCGACATGAATGGCGGCTTCAACCCCATCAAGGACCTCTACAAGATGGAGGTCTACCGCCTCTCCGCCCTGCGAAACCGCTGGAAGCCGGAAGGTGCGAAGGGCCCGGATGGCACGGTGATTCCCGAGAATATCCTCGTGAAGGCACCCACGGCTGAATTGCGCGAGAACCAGAAGGACCAGGATTCGCTGCCGCCTTATCCCGTCCTCGACGATATTCTCGAATGCCTTGTCGAAAAGGAGATGCGCGTGGCCGATATCGTGGCGCGCGGGCATGAGCGGGCGACCGTCGAGCGCATCGAGCACCTGCTGGCCATCGCCGAATACAAGCGCCGGCAATCCGCACCGGGCGTGAAGGTGACGCGCAGGAATTTCGGCCGCGACCGGCGCTATCCGATCGTCAACCGCTTCCGCGACCGCTCCGAAGGGGCCTATGCGCCCGATCCGGAAATCCAGCCCGAGCCGATGAAGAATCTGGGGGAGGCCTATGATGGGTGAAAGGTCAATTGCCGCGACTGCGCGGCTCCTTGTGCATCCAATACACAAAGCCACCGAAGGCCGCCACGAGCACCGGCAGACCGAACAGGACGATGAGCATTTCCGTGGTCATATGTCCAAATCATCCAGCATCTTGCGCGCTGCATAATGCATAGCATAGGCGGATGCGCTCCAAAACAGGCAATTGGCGATCAACGCCCATGGGGGCACTTTGGTTTGTGCATCACCTAAGTTGAGAAACACGGCAATCAAAGGGCCGAGAATGCCGACCGTGACACAAGCACCGGCTATGGAGTTTAAAAAACTCGCGGTCAGCTTGATTTTTTCATCACGCGCCTTCGGCATGAAAAACTCCAACTCTAACTGCTCCAATATGGATCATCTTATTCAAAACGTCGTTAAATTTTTGTGAATCAATCTTGCTGAGGCGTTAACGCACGATGTCCCCTACCTTCCGCTTCGCACCCTCGCCCACGGGCTACCTGCATATCGGTAATGCCCGCACCGCCCTGTGGAACGCGCTTCTGGCGCGGAAAAGCGGCGGCACCTTCCTGCTGCGCTTCGATGATACGGATACCGAGCGCTCGAAGCCGGAATATGCGGACGGGATTCTTGAAGATCTCGCCTGGCTCGGCATCCCGCCGGACCGGATCGAGCAGCAATCGGAGCGTGCGGCGCGCTATGCGGCGGTGCTCGAGGATTTCAGGGCGCGCGGGCTCGTTTACCCCGCCTACGAGACCGCCGAGGAACTCGACCGCAAGCGCAAGCGCCAGCAGGCGAGGGGTCTTCCGCCGGTTTATGATCGCGCGGCTCTTCTGCTCACCGAAGCCGAACGCGCAAGGCTGGAGGCCGAGGGGCGCAAGCCGCATTGGCGCTTCAAGCTCTCCGGCGACACCGTTCGCTGGCAGGATGGCGTGCGCGGCGAATGCCATATCGAGACGGCCTCGCTGTCAGACCCGATTTTGGCGCGCGCCGACGGGCAGGTGCTCTACACTTTCGCGAGCGTGATCGATGACGCGGATTTCGGCATCACCGATGTGCTGCGCGGCGAGGATCATGTTGCGAATACGGCGGTGCAGATCGAATTGTTCCACGCGCTGGGGGCGAACCTTCCGCGTTTTGCGCATCACAACCTCATCGCCTCGGCCACCGGCGAGGAGATGTCGAAGCGCACGGGCGCGCTCTCGCTGCGCTCCTTCCGCGCGGAGGGGGTGGACCCGCTTGCTGTAGCGATCGTCGCGACACTGACCGGCACGTCCGAATCCATCCGGCCGCTGGAAGGGCTGGGGGCGCTGGCGGATCTGCTCGACCTTTCGAAATTCTCCCGCGCGCTCACGAAATTCGATCCGTCGGAAATCACCGATCTCTCGGTGAAGCTGCTGCATGCCAGGCCCTTCGCGGCGCTTCGGGAAGCGCTCGCTGCCCTTGGCATCGCGGGGAGCAGGGCCGAAGCCTTCTGGGCAGCCATCCACGGGAATGTCAGCCGATTGGAGGAAGCGCGCGAATGGTGGGGCCTGCTGATGCAGCCGCAGAACTTCGCCGTGGCCGAGACGGATTTTCTCGCCGAATGCGCCGAATTGCTGCCTGCCGAACCCTTCGGGGCGGAAAGCTGGAGCCAGTGGGTGGGCGCGATTCAGGCGAAAACCGGCCGCAAGGGCAAGGCGCTGTTCATGCCCTTGCGCCTCGCGCTTACGGGGCGCGAGCAGGGGCCGGAGTTGAAGGTCGTGCTGCCCCTCTTGGGGCGGGCTGAGGCTCTGGCGCGTTTGGTGCCGGCGCTACGACCCTGACCTGCCGGCGCACGCCATCCGCGCCCACCACTTCCTGCGTCTGCCCCTGCGCACCATTCAGCACGCGTTCGTTGCCAAGGCGAGGCCCGATGCCGGCAGAGGCGGTGCCGGCCGTGGGAATGGCGCTTTCGGGAACCGGGGCGGGCTCCTCTGCGGCGCGCGCAGGAGCAGGGGCAGGCTGGTTGCGCTGCTGGCCGCGCGCATTCGCCTGCGGGCGCTGCGGGGCCGGGCCGCGCAATTCCCTGGGTCGAGACATGGCCTCGGCCTGCTCGCGGGTGACGACAAGGTCGCCCTTCCGCGCTTCGACATAATCCTCCTGCCCCCTGGCGAGTTGTGCGACGGTGTAGCCCGGCGGCCGGCAGAAGCAGGCATTGTTACGGCTCTCGCGAAACTTCAGCGCGAAGGGGAACGCCGTGTAGGCCTGCCCGTCCCGCGTCGCGGCGGTCTCGATTTCCGCGCCGAGGCGCATATACATCACCACCGTCTCCGCAGCGGGGCAGAGCGCCTCGCAGACCCGGCCATGCTCGTCACGGGCGGTCAGACCTTCGAAGTTCACGGGGAAGAAGAAGCCATCGCAGGTGCGCACGCAAACGGGCGTGCGGCCGCCGAGGCGGGCCTTTTCCTGCAGCTCCTGGTCGAGATCGGCCTCCAGCGTTGTCAGCGTTTCGCGGCGCTGGTCCAAGGTCGCGCTGGAGCCGAAGAGCCGCTCGAGAAGGCCGGTTTGCGGCTGGGCATAGATCACGCCGCGCTGTTGGGGCTGGGAGGTGTCGCAGCCATAGCGCTGATAGGCGGCGAGAAGCTGCGCACGGCGCGGCGCATTCGCGTCCATCGGCTCCGCCTGCCGAAGGCGCGCCTCCATCTGCTGCGCCTGCGCACGCAACGGCGCGCAGACCGGCGAAGGGCCACCGAAACCGAAGAAGCCGCGGTCGTCGCAATTGTTCGCGCGGATCGCATTGCGGATATTCGCGATCTCGGCGCGCAGGCGCGCTGCTTCTCGCGGGTTGCCGCCGATCGTGTCTCGCCCGAGATTGGCGATCTCGGCCCGGATCGTTCCGCACATCGCCGGCTGAGCATGCGCCGCGCCGGCAAGGGCGAGAGCGAACAGGCCCGAAAGCACGAGGCCCATGCTCCGGAAAAGGAATTTGCCTTCGCGCATCGAGCCCCTGGCCTTCGAGATCGGCTTCTGCCGGTTGATTCCGGTCCATCAATATCCGTTACGGCCCGATTGTGAAGCGAGCAAGGCGGACGGACGCGATTTCATATGCCAGAGGCCAATCAGGACGGAGAAAGCGGCGAACGGGCGCAATATCCGGCCTCAGGCCTCGTCCTCGCGGTCCGAGCCGCTCGCCTTCAGCCGGCCCATGAGCTGGGCCAGAACCCGATCGAGCACCGCGAGATCCTCCGGCCGGATATCCTGGGTGAGATCGCGGGCGAAGCTGCGCGCCAGCGGCACGATCTCGGCATAGATCGCCTGGCCGTCCGGCGTCATCGCGAGAAAGGCCTCGCGCATGTCCTGATCGTTCGGCCGGCGCGCAAGGAGTTGGCGCTTCTCGAGCGCCGACACGGCGCGGCTGACCGTGGTCTTGTGCATGCGCGAATGCTGGCCGATCTCACGGGCGGTCATCTCGTTGAACTGGCCGAGGGTCGCGAGGATGCGCCATTCGGGAATCGAGATGCCGAACCGCTCGCCATAGACGCGCGCGAGGCTGTGACTGACGAGCGATGCCAACACGTTCAGCCGGTAGGGCAGGAAACCTTCGAGTTCCAGCATGTCGCTTTCCGTCATCGTCGGATTGCGCTTTTCCAAAAGGGAATCCATCGCACGAGCCTTCGTCGCCGGGGCAGGGGTTCAAGGCGCCGCACCGGACATCCTTCTTGCACCATTCGGTGCGCGATGTAACTCAAAACCCGTTAACTCTCTGCAAGAAAAGGGGATTGTTGGCTTGCCTGGCCTCCTCGCCTCAAACCTGCGCCACTTGCCTACCCCATTTGCCTGCCCCACTTGCTTGCGCCTCTTGCCCGATCTTCGGGCACGGCATTGGGGCTATCCCGCCTTGCGATTGATCGATATCGGCATCGCGGGCGCGGGTTCAACCGCGCTCCCGTTGGCGGATGCTACGGCAGGGGCGCGGGTTCAACCGCGCTCCCGTTGGCGGATGCTACGGCAGGGGCGCGGGTTCAACCGCGCTCCCGTTGGCGGATGCTACGGCAGGGGCGCG
>JADCCN010000022.1 GCA_020252645.1 Methylobacterium sp.
CCGGTGCTCGCGAACCACCCGCTGCAGAGCCGCGTCGGCTGGTTCAACATCAACAACATCTCCTCGGCTGCCTTCGGCCTGCCCGTCGGCTTCCTGGTGATGGTTGTGGTGTCGATGATGACCCCGGCCCCGTCGAAGGAACTCCAGCAGTTCATCGACGATTGCCGCCGTCCGAAGGGCAAGACCCTGATGGACGAGAAGAGCGGCCTGGTGGCGGCCCACTAAGACCGTCGCTTTACGAAAACCGGGGCGGGAGAGCGATCTCCCGCCCCTTTTCTTCACCCGGGAAAATCCCATAAAGAAACCAGATGCGGCGATCCTGCCGCATGACGACGAGGTTTCGCGCATGTCCGCCAATGCCGCGTTCTGGCTCTATAACGGGCCGAACATGCTGATCTCGATCCTGCTCTACACGCTGCTGGGGCGGTATCTGCTCTCGCTCGTTTTCAGGCCGCAGAGCGAACTCGTGATCTGGCGGGTCTTCTGCCAGGTGACGGACCCCGTTCTCCACGCCGTTCAGGCCATCACCCCACGCATCGTGGCGCCGGGGCTCGTGATGATCTTCGCCGTCTTCTGGCTCATCATCCTGCGCATCTCATGGCTGCTTCTCGCAGTGATGTATGGCTTTCTGCCGCAACTGGGAGCGCAATGATGTCGGAGATGGACCGCCGCGAGGCGCTGCTGAAGCAGGATGGCTACATCATCGGCATCGCCTCCCTGTCCCTGCTGAACGGCATGCATTTCTCGCCCTATTTCAGCTTCGTCGCGATTCCGTTCGGGCCGATCCTGCGCGAATACGGCATCACCTCGCCGGTGATCACCTTCTATCTCGCCTCGCTGATCGTGGCGGTGGGCAGCGTGATGGTCGCGGGGATTCCGGCCGCGATCTTCGAGCGCCTCACGGGACGCCAGCAGAGCGACTCCACCTCGATGGCCCTGTGGCTCGGTGCCATTTTCCTTATCACCCTTCCGAGCCTGATGGGGCTCATGAGCGGCAACGGCTAAACTTGCGCCATCGCATGGCGCTTCGCGCGGCATGCCGCTACCCTTTCCGCAAGACCGGCCGGAAGGCCGGGTTCTTGCCAACGGGAGAAGCCTGAAGCCATGCCGGCCCTGATCTCGACTGAGCCGCTGCTTGCGCTCGATGCCGTCGTCTTCGATACCGAGACGACCGGACTAGACCCGGCGCAGGCCCGTCTGCTGCAGATCGGCGCCGTTCGGCTCGTGGCCGGCCATCCGGATGAGGATGCGCCGTTCGAGATCAAGGTCAATCCCGGCACGCCCATCCCGCCGTCATCCTCGGCCATCCACGGCCTCAGCGATGCAGATGTGGCCGATGCGCCGGCCTTCCCCGCGGCTTATGCCGCTTTCCGGGTCTTTGCCGGCGAGGCCGTGCTGATTGGCCACAATATCGGCTTCGATCTCGCGATCCTCGCACGCGAAGGCAAGCTCGCCGGCCTGCCTCCCCCCGCGAACCGCGTGCTCGATACGCGCCTGCTCGCGGAGCTTTGCTTTCCGCGCCTCGGCGGTTTCACGCTGGATGCGCTGGCGAGCCATCTCGGCCTGGCGGTGAGCGGTCGGCATGACGCGCTGGCCGATGCACGGCTGACCGCCCGGCTGTTCCTCGCCCTGCTGCCCGCCTTGCGCGAGAAGAGCATCCGCACCTTCGGCGAGGCCGAGGCCGCCTGCCGCCAACTCACCCATGCGCTGGAGGGCTATGCCCGCGCGGGCTGGGTGGAGCCGGTGCGCCCCACCGTGAGCGAAGGTGCGCTCGCCCGCATCGACGCCTATCCCTTCCGCCATCGCGTGAAGGAGATTGCGAGCCTTTCGCCGGTCATCCTGCCCTCGGCCGCGACCCTCGGCGACGCCACGGAGCGGATGGCGAAACAGGGCATCTCCTCGGTCTTCGTCGCCTTCGAGGGCGGCGAGACCGGCATCGTCACGGAGCGTGATGTCATCCGCCAGATCGGCACCAACGGCCCGGCCGCCCTTGCGAAACCCCTCTCGGTGATCGCGACGCGCCCGCTCCTCACCGTGCCGGCCGAGGCCTTCATCTATCGCGCCATCGGCCGCATGGAGCGGCGGCAAATCCGCCATCTCGGCGTGGTGGATGAGGCGGGCCAGCTCGTGGGTGCGCTTTCCGCGCGCGATCTCCTGCGCATCCGGGCCTCCGACGCGCTCGCGCTCGGCGACGCGATCGACACCGCCAACACGCCGGCCGATCTCGCCCGCGCCTGGGGGCGCCTGCCCGGCGTGATCGCGCGGTTGCGCGTGGAAGGCGTGAGCGCAACGGATTGCGCGGGCGTCATCAGCCGCGAGATCGGCGCGCTGACCCGCAGGGCCGCGCTGGAAGCCGAAAAGCAGTTGGAATCGCGCGGTCTGGGCCCTGCCCCGGCCCGCTATGCCACCCTCGTGCTCGGCTCGGCCGGACGCGGCGAGAGCCTGCTCGTGCCCGACCAGGATAATGCAACCATCCATGCGGGCATGGCGGAGAACGAGGCCTGGTTCCTCGCCCATGGCGAGGCGATGACGATGCTGCTGCATGAAATCGGAATCCCGCTCTGCAAGGGCGGCGTGATGGCCAGCAACCCGGCCTGGAATGGCCATGCCGAAGCCTGGTCGAACCGCATCCGCAGCTGGACCGAGACCACGACGCCGGATGATCTGCTCGCGGTCGACATCTTCTACGATTTCCGCGCCGTCCATGGCGATGTCGGGCTCGCCGCGGCGCTGTCCTCGGAAGCGCGCAGCCGCGCCCATGGCTCGCGGGCGATGGTGAAGCTGCTGGCGGAACAGCTCGGCCATTGGTCGCCGCCCCTTGGCCTGTTCGGCCGTTTCCGCACGGAGGAGGATGGCCGGCTCGATCTCAAGAAGGGTGGTCTTTTCCCCATCGTCGCTTCGGCGCGCTGCCTCGCGCTCAGCCATGGCATACCGGCCCGCAACACGGCGGAGCGGCTCGCGGCCCTGCGCGCGGGAAAGATCGGCGCGGATAGCGACCTTTCCGCGATGGAGCGCGCGCAAGCCGTGCTGATGGAATGCATTCTCGACCAGCAACTCGCGGATATCGCCAAGGGGCAGCCGCCTTCAACCCGCGTCGAAGTCTCGAGCCTCGGCCCCGAGCAGCGGGAAGCGCTGAAGGGGGCCCTGAAATCCCTCTCGGCGGTTCCGGAGATGACCCAGGACCTGCTGTTCTCGGGATAGAGCATTTTCAAGCGAAGCGTGTCCCTGCGAAGGCGGGGATGGATGCCGGTTCGCGTCAAGAAAATCCGAAAAACCGGCAGCTGAAGCGAAAAACGCGCGAGATCCTCGCCCCGCGCGCTTTTGCGGTGAAAATGCCGGGCGTCACGCCGCCCGCACTTCATCGAGGAAGGTCGAAACCACGCCCTCCAGCGAATTGGCCTCCTCCGAGATGTTCGTTGCGGCCTTGGCCACGTCTCCCGCGGTCGCGCGCGAGGAGATCGCACGGCTCTCCGCGTCCTTGATCGCGGTCACGCCTTCGGTCGAGGAGCGGGCCGCCTCGTTGACATTATGGGCGATCGTGGCGAGTGCGCTCGACTGCTCTTCCACCGCTGACGCGACCGAGGCCGCGATGGAGGACATTTCCTGGAGAATGCCGCCGATGAGGCCGATGGCGTTCGAGACATCCGAGGAGGCCGACTGGATCGAGGTGATCTTGTTGACGATCCCCTCGGTCGCCTTGGCGGTCTGGCCCGCGAGCGATTTTACCTCCGATGCGACCACCGCGAAGCCTCGGCCGGCCTCGCCCGCACGCGCGGCCTCGATCGTGGCGTTGAGCGCGAGCAGGTTGGTCTGGCCGGCGATGGACCGGATGAGCTCGACCACATCGCCGATGCGCTCGGCCTCGCGGGCGAGTTCGGTCATCATCGAGGTCGCGTGCTCGGATTGCTGGACCGCGCGGTTCGCCACTTCCGTGGAGCGCAAGGCCTGGCGGGACACATCATCCACCGATTTCGAGAGCTGCTCGGTCGCCACCGCCACGGAGGAGACCTCGCGGGAGGCCGAAGCGGTCGCCTCCTCGGCCAGGTGGGTCTGCGCGGTCAGGGCATGCGAATCGGCTTCGAGCGCCTGGGAGGCGTGGCGCATGGCGCCAGACGCCCCATGGAGGGTGTTGAGCGCACGGTCCATCGCATTGCCGAAGGCGGTGACGGACTGCTCCACCTTCTCGGCACGGCGCAGGCGGTCGCGCGCTTCCTGCTCGGCCGCAGCCGCGAGGCGCTCGCGCTCGATGATCGATTGGCGGAAAACCATCAGCGCACGGGCCATGCCGCCGATCTCGTCGGAGCGCTTCTCGAAGGGAACCGAGACGCTGGTATCGCCATCGGCCACCTTGCGCATCACGTCGGCGAGATGAGACAGCGCATTGCTGAGCAAGCGACCGACCAGCAGCACGAGGGCGATGCAGATCAACGCGGCGAGCACGGCCGAACCCCAGGCGAACTGCTCGGCCATCCGGATGGTGTCGGCGCTCAGGGCGCGCGCATCGACCATGCGGGCATCGGCGCGCTCACGCAGGGCCGTTGTGGCCGCCAGCGTCCGCCGGGCATGGGTCACGGCCTCGTCGCGCGCGGCGCGCTCGGCCACGATTCCGTCACGCCAGGCGGCGAAGACCTCGCCCTGCTTCTTCAGGTTTTCGATGAGCAACTGGGCCTGTTTCTTGTCCCAGTCGGAACGCTCCAGCAGGCCCACGAGGCTCGAACGGAGGAAGTCAAGTCGCGGGGCCAGGGTTTCATCCCGCTTCCAGCGATAGCGCATTTCCACGCCCATCAACTCGAAGAAGGCCTGTGCGGCCATGCCGAAACGCTCGTCATTGGCTTTGGAGCCCTGGAACACGACGCTCAGGATTTCCGTGGTGCGGTCGAGATCTTCCGTCAGGCCCTGGTTCGAGGCGCGCCCGACCTTGACCACCGCATCACGCAGAAGATTCACGGAACGGATCAGGCCATCAAGGCGCGTCTCGGCGCTGGTCGCCGCCTCCCGCATGCGCTCATCCGCGCTGTTCTTCATCTTATTGATGTTCTCGCGCGAGGCGTTGAGGCCGTAGATGATTTCGCCCTGAAGGCGCTCGGAGCGATCCTCGAGGAAGCTCGAGACCTGGCTCTGCACGAGGCTCAGGCTCGCGACAAGGTTCTCCACCTCCTGCAGTTCCGCTTGCGCCCGCGTGAAGGCCTGATCCGCATCGCGGCGCTGGTGTTCCGCATATCGGCCGAGGCCGATCGTCAGGCAGACGCCGATGATCGGACCCAACGCGATGACGGCGATTTTCCACCGGACCGAGGAAAAAACGCGCCCGAACGACCGGCTCGGAATCGAAAAGCGGGGAAGTGAAAGCTTCATGACGATTCTCGTCCGGCTGGGCCATAGCATGGTTAATGCGCTGAAAGTTGCATCGAATTCTTTAGGAACGGTGAAGCGCTGCGCATTTTTCCTTGCAAACCTGCGAAGTCCGGATCACTCGATCTCACGACGATGTGATCATGAAGAGAAGCGGGAAAGAGTTGCGTTCCGGCGTTCTGGCGATGATGCGCTGGAGCTCGAGGTGACAGCAGTCGTCACGCAAACGCGCCATGATGCACAGGGCGCCAACCGGGAGAAACAGAATGTCTCTTCAACGCAGGCAAATTCTCGCCGCAGGAGCCGGCTTCGGTGCCGCATGGATGGGCGGCACCGCACTCCTTCCCGGCAGCCTCGGGGCGGCGCAGGCGGCTGCCCCGCTCGCCGGCACCGTGAGCCCCGCCACGTTCCGCTTCAGGGTCGGCGCCATCGAGGTGACAGCGCTGCATGACGGCATCGCCGCGCGCCCGCTCGATGCGAGCTTCGTGCGCAATGCCGAACTCAGGGATGTGCAGGCCGTGCTGGCGGAGAACTTTCTCCCCACCGACACCCTGAACATCTACTTCACCACCCTGCTTGTGAATAACGGCTCGAAGCTCGTGCTGATCGATACGGGCTTTGCGGATAATGGCGGCCCCACCAATGGCCGCACCGTGGCGCAGCTGAAGTCGCTCGGCATCGAACCGTCGCAGATCGATGTCGTCCTGCTGAGCCATTTCCATGGCGATCATCTGCAGGGTGCGCGCGCGAAGGACGGTAAACTCGTCTATCCGAATGCCGAGATCATGGTTCCGGAAAACGAGTGGGCGTTCTGGATGGACGATGCCCGCATGGCCGCTGCACCTGATGCGATGAAAGGCGCCTTCGCGGGCGTGCATCGTGTGCTGAAGCCGAACGCCAATGACGTGAAGCGCTTCACATGGGGCCAGGAAGTCGTCACCGGCATCACCGCCGTCGATGCTTCGGGCCACACGCCGGGCCACACCGCCTTCGCGATCTCCTCGGGCGGCAAGACCCTGATATATGTCGCCGATATCACCAACACGCCGCTGCTCTTCGCGCGGAACCCGGAATGGCGCGTGATGTTCGACATGGATGCGGACAAGGCGGTTGCCACCCGCAAGCGCATCCTCGACATGGCGGCGACCGACAGGATCCAGGTCTCCTTCTACCATGGCAACTTTCCCTCCACCGGCTTTATCGCCCGGGAAGGCGCGGGCTACCGGCTGGTGCCGGCGCCATGGTCGAGCGTGCTCTGAGCGCAGTCTCCGCGCCGGACACACATGGCGCCCCTCGCGGGCGCCTTTGCGCCTTTTCGGCTCGCGGATGCCCGCGATCCCGCGTCATGCACGGGCGGTCGCGACGGAAGCTCTTGCAAAGCGCGCCTTTCCGCGTTTCACAGTTCCGTCATGCCGGCGCGCGACAAGCCGGCCGACGACGCCCAGATGATCAATCGCGGAGCGAGACAGCCTTGCAGCAGCCCATCCCCTCCCCCAGCGCGCTTGAGCCATGGCGCAAGGCCAAGCCGGCCCTCGCCTTTGTCGCCTCCGGCGCGCCGGATGCCGAACTCGCGATGCAGCGGTTGCGCCGCTTTTATGGCGAATGTCAGCCCGAGGCCGCCGATGTGATCGTCGCACTGGGCGGTGACGGCATGATGCTGCAGACGCTCCACCGCTTCCTTGGCACCGGCAAGCCAATCTACGGCATGAATCGAGGTTCGGTCGGCTTCCTGATGAACGAGTTCCGCGAAGATGACCTCATCGAGCGCATCCGCAAGGCCACGCGCTCGATCGTCCATCCGCTCAACATGGTGGTCAGCGATGGACAGGGCGCGCAGACGCGCGCGCGGGCCTTCAACGAGGTGTCGCTGTTGCGGCAGACCCATCAGGCCGCCAAGCTCGAGATCACGGTCGATGGCACCGTGCGCCTGCCCGAACTGATTGCGGATGGCCTGCTGCTCGCGACCCCCACGGGTTCAACCGCCTATAACCTTTCGGCCAATGGCCCGATCCTGCCTCTTGCCGCCCCGCTGATGGCGCTGACGCCGATCTCGGCCTTCCGGCCCCGGCGCTGGCGCGGCGCGCTGCTTCCGGATCGCGTGCGCGTGCGCATCCGCGTGCTGGAACCCGAAAAGCGCCCCGTTTCGGCCGTCGCAGACCATGTCGAGATCCGCGATGCGCGCAATATCGAGATCGAGATGGATCACTCGGTCACGCTGGCGATGCTGCACGACCCCGGGCACGGCCTCGACGAGCGCATCCTGCGCGAGCAGTTCGACGCCTGATCGCAGCGCCGGGTTGTGCCGGCCGGAAAATCGGAGCGCGCGCTTTCAACTTGCGTTAACAAAGCCAGTCTAAGGTCGAGGCTCGATCGCAGAAGCGATTGTCGGGTGTTGGCTGCAGTTCCGCGTCACAGGCCATGCCCTCCGGGAGAACCCCGTGACGCGACCGGTACCGCCATGTTCCGCGTCGATTGCAGCCGGCTTCGCTTTCTCGTCATCGACGATAACGGCTACATGCGCCGCATCATCCGCTCCCTGATGCACGGCTTCGGCGCGCGGGAAGTGATCGAGGCGGAGGACGGCGCGGCCGGCCTCGAGGCGTTTGCCACCCATCTCCCCGATGTCGTGATCACCGATTGGTCGATGCCGGTCTTCGATGGCATCGAGCTTACCAAGATGATCCGCCAGCCGGATACGAGCCCCAATCCCTTCGTGCCGATCATCATGATCACCGGCTATGCCGAGCGCAGCCGTGTGTTCGAAGCGCGCGATGCCGGCGTTTCGGAAATGCTTGTGAAGCCGATTTCGGCCAAGGGGCTCTACATGCGCATTGCGAAGGTGGTGCTCAACCCGCGCCCCTTCATCCGCACGGAAAACTATTTCGGGCCGGACCGCCGGCACCTCGTCAAGGCCGAAGCCTATCGGGGTCGCGGCACTGCCTCGAACTTCCTCAAGGGTCCTTTGGCCTAAAGGAATCAGCATCGTCATGACCCGTCCGAATGCTCCCGAAAGCAACGTGCCGAACACCATCGAGCAGGATTTCGGCGGCACCCGCCTCATCCATCTCAGCGGCACGCTGCGCGCAAAGGCCGCAGTGCGCAATTCCGATGCCAGCGGCGTGGATGATCTGTCGATCGCCGCGGCCGAAAGCGCGATGAAAGACCTCTCCGGTGATTTCCAGAACTGGATGGGTGACGAGGTGAACCGTCTTGTTGCGGCCTTCGATGAGTATCGCAGCAATGGCCCGGGCAAGCGCGACATTTCGAACCTGTTCCGCGCCGCGCATGACATTCGCGGCCAGGCTTCGGCATTCGGCTATCCGCTGGCCGCGGAAATCGCCGGCAGCCTCGCCAAGCTCCTCGACAAGATCGAGCCGGATTACCTGCCCGTCCAGCTCATTACCCATCATGTGGATGCGGTGCGCGCGGTTTATCGCAGCCAGATCCGGGATTACGCCAATCCGATTGCGGTCCAGATCATCCACAATCTCAACAAGGCGATCGACCGCGTTGTGGAAGCCCGCGCCAAGGCGCTGGCCGAAGAGCAGAAAATCGCGCTCGGACGCTGATTCTACCCCGCTAGAGCGTGACGTTTTTACACGGAATCATAACCAGCGTTGGCGAGATATTTTGAGCACTCCTGCGGCGTGAAGAGGTCGATGATCTGGCCTGCCTTTCGCCATGTTGCTTCGACGGATCGTGGCGAGGCGTCCCGCATGAGGTGCTTGAGCTTGGCGAAGACTTGCTCGATGGGGTTA
>JADCCN010000023.1 GCA_020252645.1 Methylobacterium sp.
ATCGACAGCGAGATCCCTCTGCTATGGAGCGAACAGCGGCGCCTCTTTGGGATGACGGGGTGAGACCTCTCAACGTCCCTGTTATTCCAAACGCATTCCCTGTTTCGGGGCGGCAAACTCCCTGATCGGCGGGAGCGAATTCCCTGTTATGGCCGAAACAGGGAATTACCGATATTTGCGCATCCAACCTACTGAAATCACTGCATATCTGATCAGGCCCGACTGATGGAATCGCGCGCAAGCCGCCAAAAGCGATGGCGTTTCCCTGTAAATTCCCTGTTCTCGTGAAAACGCACCGAAACCGACCGTCCTCGCCGACAGCCCGAGACCGCGCGTCAGACCAGCCGGAAACCGCCCCGGGAAAGCGCGCATATTCTCAGCCAGGAAACGGAATCGCCACCGAAAGCCGCGTCATTCCCGCAGCTTGTCGCGCGGGCCCGCGAACAGAGAATTCTTGAGGGGGTGAGTGGCGGAGACGATGGGATTCGAACCCATGATACCCCTTTCGAGGTATGCTCATTTAGCAAACGAGTGCCTTCAGCCTCTCGGCCACGTCTCCGGCGCCGATGAACCGGCGTGAGCCGTCTATGCCCGAGCGACGCCACGGTTTCAAGCCCCGAAGGAAGCGCTTTTCCGGTCGGGCTGCGCCATGCCCGGGCCGGGAAGGCAGAGCCCGAGGCCGAGGGCCGCGCTTAATGCGTTGAAATCCACTCCCGGGCGAGCCGCAAAGCCCGGGCAACCTCGCCCGGCGCCATTTCCGCCGCGAGTTCCTGCCGGCGGCGCGCTGCCTCGGCATCCCCGCGCATCGCCGCGAGATTGAACCACTTGTGCGCCTCGATGAAATCGAGAGCGCCGGAGCGCCCGGTTGCGAAATCCACCGCCTTTTCGAAGAAGCCGGCGACCGGTTCGCCCGATCCGTTCATGCCCATCGTCGCCATGTTCTGTTCCCTTGCCTGAACCCTGTCTTCCCCCGGTGGCACGTTGCTATGGCCCCGATCGGATGGCTCGAATTTGAGGAAACTTCTCGAAAAACCGCTGAACAAGCGTCGTTACCAGACTCTGCCGCTTTGGAGGCAATTGAAGCTCCTTTGAGATTGAAACGTCGATTTTCACAATCATTTCAGCGGCATTCAAGCGCCGCGCACAGGGTGAACAGAAGCTTCCCGAAACCATCCCGACCAAAAGGCCGCAGGCTCCACATCCGGCTGGACATTGTTTAGAACTGAACTATTCTGTCCTCACCAAAGGCGACCCGACCGCGAAAAACCCGGCAGGGGGGAGGAAACCATGGCTCGCGTCAAGACAACCATTCTCGCGCTCGGCGCGGTCCTTGCCGGCGCACTCGCCCTGCCGGGCATGGCGTCCGCGCAGGAGGTTCTGGGCACATGGCTGCGTGAAAATGGCGAATCGCGTGTCCGCTTCGCCAAATGCGGCGAGGCGATTTGCGGCACGGTGGTATGGCTGAGGAACCCGGCCGAATCGAAATCCAGCGTCGGCCAGCGCGTGTTCTATGACATGAAGCCGAATGGCGCGAACAGCTGGGCCGGACAGGCCTTCAACCCGGAAGACGGCAAGACCTATTCCGGCAAGATGACACTCTCGGGCAATGCACTCACCACGGCGGGCTGTATTGCCGGCGGCTGGATCTGCCGCTCGGTGAGCTGGTCGCGCGCGAATTGAGGCGCGGGCCGCAGAACCGGGGGCCTGCCATAGATTCGCCCCAGTGAGGGCGCGTTTTGTCCGGAGATCGCGTTATGGCCCGGTTCTCCGGCTCCGGTGCTCCAGTTTTGGCTCTGGTCGGATGTGACACGGGATGGGAGTTGACCGCATGATCGACGAAGTGGTTGGAGCGGTCATCGAAGCCGCAGTCGAGAGCTCGATCTCGGTCGCTCAGACCGCTCTCGAAGCCCTTGGGGGATTGACCGATGCTTCTGCTGATCTGGTCTCGTCAAACAGGTCCATTCTCGGAAACACGATGATCGATGCCTTGGCAAATTCGGTGGTTGCAGAACGGTTGGATGCCAAGACTCAAAAGAGGGAAGCAGGACCATCCGGGCCCGAAATCGGCTAGAGCATCATGTGTTCAGACGGAAGCACATCGTGCTCTTATCTTATTATTATCGCATGCTTTTTTGTGAAAAACCGGATTCCACTTTTTCACAGCATGCTCTAGAGCATTTTTCGAAGAAGCGGATACCGGTTGTTCGAAAAAAGACGCGGCAAAACAGGGCGCGATTTCCGATCTGGCTCGATCCGTGCGGAAATCGGTCTTTCTGCGGGGGAATTGGGCCCGCTTCGCGCCCAAGGGTGCGAAACTCAGTTGAGCGAAAGCAGCCTCACCCCTTGGGCTTGTTGCCGAACAGGATCTCCTGAACCTTCGGGTCCTGCATGCGAGCGCTGGAGGGGTCGCGCTTCTCGGCGCCGACCGCAAGGCCGCGCTGCACGGCCGGACGGGCCGCGATCGCATCGAGCCAGCGCTTCATGTGCGGAAATTCGTTGATATCCTGCCCCTGCCGCTCCCAGAGCTTGGCCCAGCCGTAGCAGGCGATGTCGGCGATGGAGTAATCCCCTGCGAGATATTCGCGATCCTTCAGCCGCTTGTTCATCACGCCATAAAGGCGCCTGGTCTCGTTGGTGTAGCGATTGATGGCGTATTCGATCTTCTCCGGCGCATAGATGCGGAAATGATGGGTCTGCCCGGCCATTGGGCCGAGACCGCCGACCTGCCAGAACAGCCACTGATCCACCTCGACACGGTTCCGCTCGTTGACGGGATAGAACTTGCCCGTTTTCCGCGCGAGATACTGGAGAATGGCACCGCTTTCGAAGACCGAGATCGGCTCGCCCCCCACGGTCTCGTAATCCACGATGGCCGGAATCTTGTTGTTGGGCGACACCGCGAGGAATTCCGGCTTGAACTGGTCGCCCTTGCCGATATCGATCAGGTGCGTTTCGTAGGGCAGCCCGCATTCCTCGAGCATGATGGAGATTTTCCAGCCGTTCGGCGTGGGCCAGTAATAGAGATCGATGGGTTTCATCGGCGGTTCTGTCCTTCGCGTGAAGACGGCCCTACGGCCTGATCGACTGATCATAAGCGTGGCGCGCGCCGATGGGCAGGGGGCGCGCGCAGATTCCGCAAGCTGATCGCGCGGTTGTGAGAAAGCGCCGGGCCGGGCCACGAAGCCGCTTATCGGGCTCTGGCGGGCCTTCGCGGGCAGCGCTAAGCTTTGCCATGCCGGAGCTTCATTCCGGCTCGACGATTGGAATCCGCCATGATGCCTTGCCGCCTTGCCACCCTCGCCCTCGCCCTGGGCCTGCCTGCCTCCGTTGCGCTGGCCCAGACCGCGCCTGCGCCGCAGAACCCCCTGCGCCCGGCCAATTCCCGCCCCGCGCCGGCGGCCGCCGCGCCGGCAGCGCAAGCCCCGGCCGCCGAGGCACCCAAGCCCAGGCGCAAGCGTTCGGAAGCCCAGCTTGCGAACGACAACCGCATGCGTGCCTGCGGGCAGGAATGGCGGCAGAACAAGGCCAAGCTGACGGCCGAGGGCAAGACCTGGCGGGCCTTCA
The DNA here is from genome assembly GCA_020252645.1 of Methylobacterium sp. GTDB lineage: Bacteria > Pseudomonadota > Alphaproteobacteria > Rhizobiales > Beijerinckiaceae > Rhabdaerophilum. The sequence goes on from JADCCN010000023.1 coordinate 3,565, forward strand.
ACGTGGAATGCGGCGCGCGCCTCAAGGCGCAGGGCCGCTGAGCACCGTCAAACCGTTGCATTTGCACAACGGTTGAGGCTTTCGCGCCCAGCTTCGTGCGATCTCGCCAAGAATCACGGGAAGCGCATCGCCTGCCCCCGTTGACCGGGCGCGCAACCTCGGGGATTATTCATTCAAGAACAATCAAGATCTAAATCGGGGATGGAACGAACATGATCAAGGGCAAGGCTTCGGCCGGGCTTCTCGCACTTGCGACTGTTCTGCTGGCCGGAACGGCGCAGGCTCAGGCGCCGCGCTACGTGACATTTGGCGATTCCCTGTCGGATATCGGCAATCTCTTCGCCGCCACAGGCATGCCGCCGCCGCCCTATTTCAACGGGCGCTTCTCGAACGGGCGCACCTTCGTCGAGTATCTCTCGCCGGGGCAGGCGGGCTGGACCGGTGGCCTCACGCCCGCAGGCAGCGTCAATTTCGCCTTCGGTGGCGCCCGGACGGACAACGCTGTGGCGCTGCCGCCAGGTACGGTCACACAGATCGGCACCTTCCTCGCCGGTGGCGGCACCTTCGGCGCAACTGACATCGTCACCCTCTGGGCCGGTGCCAACAACATCTTCCAGGGCATCGCCGTTCCGGCGAACCAGAACACGGCCGCCATGGGCGCGATCGCCTCGGGGGCTGCGAACGATGTCGTGAACCAGGTGAACACCTTGGCCGGCGCCGGCGCGCGCACCATTGTGGTGTTGAGCCTGCCGGATATCGGACTTGCGCCGAACTTCAACACGAGCCCGGCCTCCCCGCTCGCGAGCTTCTCGACCTCGACTTTCAACGCCACGCTGAAGAATGGCCTTGCGGCCGTCGTCGCGGCGCGACCGGGCACGCGCGTGCTGCAGGTGAATGTTGCCGGGCTGTTCAGCGCGGCGATCGCCAATCCGGGGGCTTTCGGCTTCGCGAATGTCACCAACCAGTGCCTGACGACCGTCGCCTGCGTAACCGCGACGCAAGCCGTGCAGAACACCTACCTGTTCTGGGATGGCGTGCACCCCACCACGGCCGGCCACGCGCTGGTGGCGAATGCGGTGTCGCAATATCTCAACGCTCCGGATCGCGCCCTCTCGGCCGCCGCCATCACCGAGATCGCCGTGCAGGACCGGCGCATGGCCGCGAGCCGCGCGCTTGATCGCATCAGCGAATACCGGCCGGATGCCGGCAAGACCGATGTCTTCATCTCGATCATTGGCGAACAGGCGAATGTCGGCGCGCGCGGCGCGATGCGCGGCTATTCGGTTGGTGCAGCCGGCCTCGAATTCGGCTTCATCCGTCATCTCACGGACCAGACCAGCATGGGCCTCAGCCTCTCGGCCAAGACGGGCGAAGCGTCGGCCTCGGCCTATGGCAACAAGGTGACGATGCAGCCCACGACCTTCGCCGCGGACGTGATGGCGCGCTGGTCGCGCGGCTCCGGCCTCTTCGTGCAGGGAGCCATCGGCGGGAGCATTACCCGCATCGGCGAGTTCGAGCGGCATCTGAACATCGGCAACCTGCAGAACAAGGGCTCGACCACCGCGCATGGCTACAGCGCCATTGCGCAGGCGGGCTACGCGATGCCAATGGGAAACATGATCGTGACCCCCTCGGCGCGGTTCGGATACCTCTTCGGGCAGATGCAGGCCTTTTCCGAAAATGGCGTGATCGCGCCACTGGCCTATTCGAGCCGCTCGGTCTCGACCTTCCTCCTTGCGGGCGAGGTGAAGACGAAATTTGCGCTCTCGCAGACCCTCGCGGCGCATACCGTGTTCGGTTATGAGGCCTTCCTCGGCCAGACCGGCTCGAGCCTGAAAGGCTATATCGCGGATAGCCCTGGCTCCAACTTCGCTGCCCGCGCCGGACGGATCGAGAGCCCCGGATTCCTGTTCGGTGCTGGCCTGAGTGGCACGATCAACGGCGTGCAGACCTCGTTCGATTACCGCGGCTCTGTGGGCAGCGGCGGCAAGCTGCAGCATCGTGCGAGCCTTTCGGGCAAGATCGGCTTCTGAGCGATCAACCCGGCGGAAACCAAGGAAAGCGGCTTTTCAGAGCCGCTTTTCGCCTTGAGAACGCCAGATCACTGGACGAAAGACCGGGTATCCTTTATTCCACCTTTGCCTGCCGCTTGCGGCAACGGCGTCCTCGTTCAGTCCGGACCCCATGCCTTTCAATCTTTCGACCGACGACATCCTGAACTTCATCCGGGCGAAACAGGATTATGCGCCGCTCATCATCTTTTTGATGGCCCTGGGCGAGACGATCATCGTCGTCTCGATCTTCATTCCGTCGACCTTCCTGCTCATCGCGATCGGCGGCCTGATGGCTGCGAGCGGCGTGCCGCTGCTGCCCTCGCTTCTGGCCGGTGCGCTGGGGGCGAGCCTCGGTTTCTCGTTAATGTATATCCTAAGCGCCACGATGCAGGGGCGCATCCTGACCATGTGGCCGGTGCGGAACTACAGCGACATTGTCGCGCGGGCACAGGATTTCACGCGGCGCTGGGGCGTGGTCGGCGTGTTTCTCGGGCATTTCATGGGCCCGATCCGCGTGATCATCCCCATCGTCGCCGGGCTCTCGCGCATGCCGCCGTCGGCCTTCATGGCGGCGAACATCGTGGGCTCCTTCGGCTGGATATGCGTGTTCTTCGCGCCGAGCCACCTGCTCATATCCTCCGAATGGTTCCGAACCCATTTTGCGGAAAGCTACGGCATGATCCAGGGCCTGTTGCCGCTGCCGAAATGAAAAGGCCCTTCCCAAGATCGGGCAGACCCCCCATGCGGATCGGCGCAGCAGCCGGAATATCCGGCGAAGCAGATGGGCAGCAGGCCGAAGAGGTCCGCATCGTCGGTATCAACAGCGGGGCGGAGAGAGGGCGATGTTCGTAAATGTCTTTTCGGTGCCGCGCCAGCCTCAATGCCCCGGCTGGAATAAGGGCAGGAGCCGTTCCATAACGAAAGAGCAAGCAGGATCGCGCTGCCCCTGCTCAATCGCTTCGGGGGCTGTTGCGGCTTCCACAAAACCGTGGCGCCGGTAAAAGGCGACCGCCGAAGCATTGCCTGCCACCACCTGCAACTGGGCGCGACGGGCACCGGGAAAATGCCCCAGACAACGTTCCAGCATCGATTGGCCGAGCCGCTGCCTCTGATGATCCGGCAGAACATAGAGCCGCGTCAGATTCACGGTTTCTGCGTCCAACATAACCGCCGACGCTGTGGCAACCAGCGCATGCTCCTCCCCCGCGACAAGGAAGATGCGCTTCGCCGGGAAGGCTTCCGCCTCTTCCCATTCGCGCCCGAGATTCTCCTCGGAATGCCAGGCACGCGTCATGGCGGAGACGCGCTCCGCCCCGAACAGCGCATCATAGGTGGCGTGCCAGGTGGCAGCCAGCAGCGCCCGGATGGCGGACAGATCTTCGCGCGCGGTCGGGCGAAGCCGCGCGCTCACTCGATCCCCAGCTTCTGCTTCAGCAGGTCGTTCACCGCGCCCGGATTGGCCTTGCCGCCCGAGGCCTTCATCACCTGACCTACGAACCAGCCGAGGAGCGTGGGCTTCGCCAGCGCCTGCTGAACCTTTTCGGGGTTTGCGGCGATGATCTCGTCCACGACCTTTTCGATCGCACCCGTATCCGTCACCTGCTTCATGCCGCGCTGCTCAACGATTATCCTCGGGTCGCCGCCCTCGGTGAAGACGATCTCGAACAGGTCTTTGGCGATCCTGCCCGAGATGGTGCCCGCCGCGATGAGATCGATGATACCGCCGAGCTGGCTTGCCGAAACCGGTGTCGTCTCGATCGACCTGCCGTCCTTGTTCAGCCGGCCGAAAAGCTCGTTGATGACCCAGTTCGCGGCAATCTTGCCGTCGCGGCCCTTGGCCACGGCCTCGAAATAATCCGCGCTTTCGCGCTCGGCCACCAGCACGCTCGCATCATAGGCCGAGAGGCCATACTGGCGGATGAAGCGCGCCTTCTTGGCGTCCGGCAGTTCCGGCAGGTGCTGGGACAATTCCTCCACGAAGCCCTCGGGCAGCACGAGCGGCAGCAGGTCCGGATCGGGGAAGTAGCGGTAATCATGCGCCTCTTCCTTCGAGCGCATGGAACGCGTCTCGCGCCGGCCCGGATCGTAGAGGCGCGTTTCCTGGTCGATTATGCCGCCATCTTCCAGAATGCCGATCTGCCGGCGGGCTTCCACTTCGATCGCCTGCCCGATGAAGCGGATCGAATTGACGTTCTTGATCTCGCAGCGCGTGCCGAACTTTTCGCCGGGCTTCCTCACGGAGACATTCACATCCGCGCGCAGGTTACCTTTCTCCATGTCGCCATCGCAGGTGCCGAGATACCTGAGGATGGTGCGAAGCTTGGTCACGAAAGCCTGCGCCTCTTCCGCCGAGCGCAAGTCCGGCTTCGAGACGATTTCCATCAGCGCGACGCCCGCGCGGTTCAAATCAACGAAGGAGTTCAGCGGGTCCTGGTCATGGATGGATTTCCCCGCATCCTGCTCGAGATGCAGCCGCTCGATGCGCACCATGATGGGCTCGGCCTCGCCGGGCACATCGACGATCACCTCGCCCTCGCCCACGATGGGGTGCGCGAACTGGCTGATCTGGTAGCCCTGCGGCAGATCGGGGTAGAAATAGTTCTTCCGGTCGAAGCGCGAGGTCCGGTTGATCTCGGCCTTGAGGCCGAGGCCCGTGCGCACGGCCTGCGCCACGCATTCCCTGTTGATGACGGGCAGCATGCCGGGCATCGCGGCATCGACCAGGCTCACATTGGCATTGGGTTCATTGCCGAAAGCGGTGGAGGCGCCGGAGAACAGCTTCGCGCTGGAATTCACCTGCGCGTGGATTTCCATGCCGATGATGATTTCCCAATCGGCTTTCGCGCCCCTGATCCACTGCTTGGGATGGGCGGAACGGATATCGAGCGACATGAAACCGGCCTCTTTGGCGGATGCGGAATGGTTCGCTTTTCGCTGCGCACCGCCCGGGCGTCAACCCGGTTGATGGGGACCCGCATCTCATGTGCTCGTCCTTGCGAGGAGGCTGCAGGCCGATATGGCAATCCAGATCAGGCTTACCCGCTTCTGGATTGCTTCGCTCCGCTCGCAATGACGGCGGAGAAGCCCCTACTTCCCGAGCCATCCTTCGAGCCTTTTCACCGCCGTCACGATATCCTTTTCGCTCCCCGCATAGGAGAAACGCACGAAACGGTTGCCCCCCACGGGGTCGAAATCGAGCCCCGGCGTGATGGCAAGCCCGGCCTCGCGCAGGGCGCGGCGCGAGAAATCCATGGAATCGTTGGAATATTGCGCGATGTCGCAATAGGCGTAGAACGCCCCATCCATCGGCAGGGGCGGCAGGCCCAGGCGGGGCAGGGCTTCCATGAGGATCGCGCGGTTCTTCGCATACCCCGCCTTGATCGCTTCGAGTTCCTCGGTGGCCTGGAAAGCGGCCACAGCCGCGATCTGGCTGAGATAAGGCACGGAAATCGAGAGGTTCTGCTGCAAGCACTCGATGGGCCGGATGAGCCTTTCGGGCACCACCAGCCAGCCCACGCGCCAGCCGGTCATGCAGTAATATTTCGAGAACGAGTTCACGATCACCGCGTCATCGGAAGAGGCGAGTGCCGTCGCCTCCTCCCCCTCATAGGTGAGGCCGTGATAGATCTCGTCCGAGACAAGCCAGATTCCGAGTTCGGCGCAGGCCTCGGCCATTTTCCGCACTTCGGAAGCAGGCGTGAGAACGCCCGTGGGGTTCGCCGGGCTCATGAGCAAAACGGCATCGAGCGGCTTCTCGGCATGCGCGGCGCGAATGGAAGCAGCCGAGAGCGCGAAACGGCTCTGCGGGCCCGTCTCGATCGGCACCGATTCGATGCCCAGCGCATCGAGAATGTTGCGATAGGCCGGATAGCCGGGATTGGGGATGCCGATCCGCCCGCCATGATCGAGCATCGCGAGGAAGCCGAGAACAAACCCGCCCGAAGAACCCGTGGTCACGATCACGCGGGCGGGATCGACATTCACGCCGTATTTCGTGGCGTAGTTCCGGGCGATGGCCTCGCGCAAGGCCGGAATGCCCAGGGCTTCGGTGTAGCTCACGCGACCGCCCGAAAGCGCCGCGATCGCCGCCTCCCGCACCAGGCGCGGTGGCGCGGCACCGGGCTCGCCCACTTCGCAATGCACGATTTCCGCGCCGGCCCGCGCGAGCGTCTTGGCCTCGCGCATCACATCCATCGCGATGAAGGAGGCGATGTTCGAGCGGCGGGAAGCGACAGGCACGGAAAAAGGCGGTCGAGACATGAAAAATCCCTCGAAAAATGGTCGCCCTCCCTTGATCGCGCCTCACGCGATTGTCAAATGGCGTGATCCGCCCTGAATTGACCGCATTGGCGTGCTGCACTAGTCCGATCAGAGACCTTTTTTGCTTCGGCCGAGCCGCGATGCGCCTTTCCACCCGTCTTTCCCTGCTGAGCCCCCGTGCACGGCCGATGGTGGCCGGATTGGCGGCTCTGGCGCTGCTCGCCCAGAGCCTCGCGCCGGCCTTCGCGCAGCAGCCGAACCGCCCGCGCATGAGCTTCATCCGCGACGCCGAGATCGAGCAGTTGATGCGCGAATACCTCGATCCGCTTCTGGGGGCCGCGGGTCTGCGCAAGGGCTTCATTCGCGTGGTGCTGGTGTCGGATCGCTCCTTCAACGCCTTCGTGGCGGATGGGCGGCGCGTCTTCGTGAATATCGGCGCCATCATGGAATCGACCACGCCGAACCAGATCATCGGCGTGCTCGCGCATGAGACGGGGCATATCGCCGGCGGGCATCTCGCGCGCCTGCGGCAGGAACTCGGCAACGCGCAGGCCATTGCCATCATCGGCACCATTCTGGGCGGCGCGGCCCTCATCGGCGGCGCGCGCAGCGGGCAGGTCGGCAGCGACGGTTATGGCGCGATGGGCGCGCTGACGGGCGGCTCGGAACTCGCGCGGCGCTATCTCCTCGCCTACCAGCGCACGGAGGAAGCCGCGGCCGATCGCGCGGCGCTGAAATTGCTGGATGCGACGGGCCAATCGGCGAAAGGCATGCTCGAAACCTTCGAGCGCATGGCGAATGAGCAGCTCTTCGCGGCCACGCGCATGGATCGCTACCTGCTGAGCCACCCGATGGCGGCGGATCGCGTGGCTTCCCTGCGCGAGATCGCCCCAAAGAGCCCGCATTTCAACCAGAAGGACCCGCCCGCCCGGCAATTGCGGCACGACATGGTCCGCGCGAAACTCTATGGCTTCACCGGCACCGCGAGCGAGATCTCGCGGCGCTATCCGGCCTATGACAATTCCATGCCCGCGCGCTATGCCCGCGCCATCATCGAATACCGCACCGGGCGGCTCGACAATGCCATCCGGCAGATCGATGCGCTCATCCAGGCGCAGCCGGGAAATCCCTTTTTCTGGGAACTCAAGGGCCAGGCGCTGCTGGAAGGGGGCCGCCCGAACGAGGCGATCGCCCCTCTGCGCAAGGCCGTATCCCTCGCCCCGGGGCAGGCGCTGATCCGCACGATGCTCGGCCATGCGCTGGTGGCGACGGACAACCCCCGCTTCATGGATGAGGCGATCCGCGAACTTGCCAATGCCACGGGCCGCGACCCGGACAATTACGAAGGCTTCCGCTATCTCGCGCAGGCCTATGGCCGGAAGGGCGACGAGGGCAATGCGGCGCTCGCCGCGGCCCGGGCCGCCCTCATTGCCGGGCAGGGCGAGGAAGCCCGCCGGCTGGCGCGGCGCGCCATGGGGCTGCTGCCGCCGGGCACGCCGGGCCATCGTCTTGCAACCGACATCTTCGAACAGAAACCCGAACGCAACTCCTGACGGGTAAGGCTCGCGCCCTCCCGCCGCCTTTCCCTCGACAAAGGACACGCCTCATGGCTTCCCTCTTCCCCCGCCTCGCAGCCGCGAGTTTCGCGCTCGCGCTCCTCGCCGCCCCGGCCCTCGCCCAGCAGGGCGGCCCGGCGAAAGCCTTCACGCGGGAGGAGATCGAGGCGATCATCCGCGAATACATCGTGAAGAACCCGGAGATCCTGCAGGAAGCGGCCGTGGAGCTGGAGCGCCGGCAGGCGGAAGCGCAGGCGGCCTCCATCCGGCAGGTGACGGCGGACCCGAAAAGCCCGCTCTATTCCTCGCCGCATGACATGGTGGTCGGCAACCCGAACGGGGATGTCACGCTGGTCGAGTTCTTCGATTACAATTGCGGCTTCTGCAAGCGCGGCCTCAACGACATCCGGCAGCTCGTCGAGACCGACAAGAATCTCCGCATCATCCTGAAGGATCTGCCGATCCTCTCCGAAGGCTCGAAGGAAGCCGCAGCCATCGCCTATGCGCTGAAAAAGCAGGTGACACCGGAAACCTACTGGAAATTCCATCTCGCATTGATGGGCCAGCAGGGCCGCATCGGCCGCGCCGAGGCGCTGGGCGTTGCAAAGGATGTCGGCGCGGACATGAAGCGCCTCGAGGCGGATCTTGCGAAGCCCGGCTTCGAGGATGCGGTGGAAGAGACGAAGATGATCGCCGGCGCGCTCGGAATCAACGGCACGCCGTCTTACGTCGTGGCCGAGGATATCGTGGTGGGCGCGCGCGGCTACGAGGCGCTGGCGACGCGCATCGCCAATTACCGCAAGTGCAGACGCGCGGATTGCTGATCGCTTCATGACAGCCTTTTCGGGGGATGGAAGGCCGGCATCGCAACGCCGGCTTTGCATTTCGTTCCGGAACCGACTAGACACGCCGCCAGGGATTTCGGGTCCAAGGGGATTTCGGACCGTCTCTTTCGAGGAGTGTCACGTCGCGCCATGCGCCAGATCCACGTTCTCAACGGGCCGAATCTCAACCTGCTCGGCCGTCGCGAGCCCGGCATCTACGGCGCCGCCACTTTGGCCGATATCGAGGCCGAGATGCGCGCCTTGGGCGAGAAACTCGGTGTTGCCATCACCTGCCGGCAATCGAACCACGAGGGCGAGCTGGTCACCTGGATTCAGGAGGCGGGCCTTTCGGGTGCCGATGTCATCCTCAATGCCGGGGCCTACACGCATACTTCGGTGGCCATCCGCGATGCCATCAAGGGCGCGGGCGCACGGGTGATCGAGGTGCATATCTCGAATGTGCATGCGCGGGAGGAATTCCGCCATCATTCCTACATTTCGCCGGTTGTGGCGGGCATCATCGTGGGCTTCGGCATTGCGGGTTACCGCCTCGCCGTTCAGGCCCTGCTCGAGATGAAGCCCAACAGCTGAACCGGCGCCAAGCGAGTGTTCCGTTCATGAAGGTCAAACTGCCCGTGTCCAAAGACATGTCGAACAAGAGCCAGCCCATCGATCCCGATTTCGTCCGCGAGATCGCGGCGCTGATTTCACAAACCGATCTCACCGAGATCGAGGTGGAAAAGGGCGATCTGCGCATCCGCGTCGCCCGGCAGGTGACCGTGCAGGCCGCGCCGATGCAGCAATTCGTTTCCGCGCCGGCCGCGCCCGCGCCTGCGCCCGTGGCCGTTGCGGCCGCCCCGGCTGCGGCGGCGGCTGCGGTCGATCTCTCCGCCCATCCCGGTGCCGTGCGCTCGCCCATGGTCGGCACGGCCTATCGCCGACCCTCGCCGGGCGCGAACCCCTTCATCGAGGTCGGCACCGTGGTGAAGGCCGGCGAGAAGATCCTGCTTGTCGAAGCCATGAAGACCTTCAACGAGATCGTCGCCCCCCGTGCCGGCACCATCACGCATATCCTGATCGAGGATGGCCAGCCGGTGGAATACGGCGAAACCCTTGTGGTGATCGAATAACGTCAGGGATTACGCGCATGTTCGACAAGGTTCTGATCGCCAATCGCGGCGAGATCGCTTTGCGCATCCTGCGCGCCTGCAAGGAGCTTGGCATCGCGACCGTCGCCGTGCATTCCACGGCCGATGCCGATGCGATGCATGTGAAGCTCGCGGATGAGAGCGTCTGCATCGGCCCGCCCGCCCCGCGCGACAGCTATCTCAACATCCCCTCGATCATCGCGGCCTGCGAGATCACGGGTGCGGATGCGGTGCATCCCGGCTACGGGTTCCTCTCGGAGAATGCGCGCTTCGCCGAGGTGCTGGAGAAGCACAAGATCGCCTTCATCGGCCCCACCTCCGAGCATATCCGCACCATGGGCGACAAGATCGAGGCCAAGCGCACCGCGAAGGCCCTTGGCATTCCGGTCGTGCCGGGCTCGGAGGGCGGCATCACGGATGATGTCGAGGCGAAGCGCATCGCGGCTGGCATCGGCTATCCGGTTCTGGTCAAGGCCGCGGCCGGCGGCGGCGGGCGCGGCATGAAGGTTGCGCGCAGCGAGGATGATCTCGTGGAAGCACTGCAGACCGCGCGCAGCGAGGCGAAAGCCGCCTTCGGTGACGACGCTGTCTATCTCGAGAAATATCTCGAAAAGCCTCGCCACATCGAGATCCAGGTGCTCGGCGACGGCCAGGGCGACGCCATCCATCTCGTCGAGCGCGATTGCTCGCTCCAGCGCCGCCACCAGAAGGTGTGGGAGGAAGGCCCCTCCCCGGCTCTCAATGCGGAAGCGCGCGACAGGATCGGGATGATCGTCGCCAACGCCATGAAGAAGCTGGGCTATCGCGGCGCGGGCACCATCGAGTTCCTCTACGAGAATGGCGAGTTCTACTTCATCGAGATGAACACCCGGATTCAAGTGGAGCACCCCGTCACGGAAATGATCACCGGCATCGACCTTGTGAACGAGCAGATCAAGGTGGCGGCGGGCGCGGGTCTCTCCGTGAAGCAGTCCGACGTGAAGGTGAACGGCCATGCCATCGAGTGCCGCGTGAATGCCGAGCATCCCGCGACCTTCCGCCCCTCGCCGGGCGTGGTGAGCTATTTCCACCCGCCGGGGGGGCTCGGCGTGCGCGTCGATTCGGCTGTCTACCAGGGCTATCGCATTCCACCGAACTATGATTCGCTCGTGGCGAAGCTCATCGTGCATGGCCGCACCCGCAATGAATGCCTGATGCGTCTGAGGCGCGCACTCGATGAATTCGTGGTCGATGGCATCGAGACCACCCTGCCGCTCTTCCGCACGCTCGTGCGCAACGCGGAAATCCAGGACGGGCTCTATGACATCCACTGGCTTGAAAAATTCCTGAAGAATGGCGGGATGGACAACCCGGCCTGAGGCCAACGAGGCTCATGGGCATGAGCGAGGACTTCCCCGTCACGCCGGAGATCCTGCTGCGGGCCTATGCGGCCGGCATCTTCCCCATGGCGGAGAGCGCGGAGGATCCGGGCCTCCACTGGATCGAGCCGAAGCTGCGCGGCGTCATCCCGCTCGATGCTTTCCACCTGCCGAGGCGCCTCGCGCGGCTTGTGAGGAACCACGATTATGAAGTCGTGGCGGATCGTGATTTCGAGGGCGTCATCACCGCCTGCGCCGCCCCGCGCGGACCCGAGCGCGAGACCTGGATCAACCGCCACATCCGCCAGCTCTATGGCGCGCTGTTCGAGAAGGGCTTCTGTCACACCATCGAGGTGCGGAAAGATTGCCAACTCGTCGGCGGGCTCTATGGCGTCGCGATCGGCGCCGCCTTTTTCGGCGAGAGCATGTTCCACCGCGAGAGGGATTGCTCGAAGCTCGCGCTGGCGCATCTCGTGGCGCGGTTGCGCGCGGGGGGCTATCGCCTGCTCGATACGCAGTTCGTGACCGATCACTTGCGCCAGTTCGGCGCGATCGAAATCCCCCGGCTGCGCTATCGCCAGATGCTCGAACGCGCGATCCACCAGCCGGCGGATTTCGCGGTCTGGCCGAAGGATGTCACGCCGCCGGCCGAAACCGTGCTGGAATGGCTGGAGCCCGCGCCTCACCGCCCCTGACCGGCGGGATCACGCAAGCCGCCCATGCCCTGGTTGGTGGGGAAAAAGCGCTGCTGCGGCGCGGGACGCGGCGGCTGGGCCACATTGCCCGGCGGCAAAACAGCACCCGGAGGCACACCCGGCGCACCCGGCAGGCGCAGCGGCGCAGAGGTCGCCCCGCCCGGTCCCGGCGGGCGCGTGCCCGGCAGCGGCTGCGCCTGGCGCGGATTGCGGCGCAGTTCGGCCGGAGCCGGTGGCGGCGGCTCGTCTTCCACCTCGGGCGGCGTCTTGATGATGTCCTTGCCGCCTTTGCACTCGGCGAGCCAGATATCATAAACCGGATGCTCGATGGCGTTCAGGCCCGGGCTCAAGGCGAACATCCAGCCCGTGAAGAACCGCTTGTAGCTGTTGTCGGAGCCGACCTCATCGACCTCGACGAAACTCGTGGTCTGCGGGTTTTCGTATGCCGGCCGGGAATAGCATACGCGCGCCGTGAGCTGGAGCGAGCCGAACTGCACGGTCTCGTCCACCGCCGCCTCGAAGGAGATGATGCGGCCGGTGATCTTGTCGAGACCGGAGAAAACGGCGGTCGGGTTCTTGATCTTGTCGGCGAGCGCGGGCGCGGCCAGCAGGGGCAGCGCCGCCGCGAGGGCGAAACCGGTGATGCGGAAGGAAAGGCTCATCTTACGGCATCCGGCCCCGATTAACCTGCGGCATCCGGGCACATTGCCCGGGGCCCGCGCTCTAGCATGCAAATCGTGCCGGAAAAAGGGCAGTCGCCGGCGCTCAGCGCGCCGGGTTCCACGGCTCGTAGTCGCCGGTCGCCGGCGGGCGCTCGCCCGAGCGCAGCACCGAGCCTTCCGGGCGATAGGCATTGGCCGTGCCGGTGGGATTGGGCTGGTGCGGCATTTCCCATTCGCGCGGGCGGTAATCTTCCTGCGCGGGGGTGGTGTCGAAGCGATGGTGCATCCAGCCATACCAACCGGGCGGGATCTTCGAGGCTTCGGCCTCGCCGTTATAGATCACCCAGCGGCGCTCATGGCCGAGGGCCGGGTCCTTCGCGCCGCCGCGCGTGCGGTAATAGGTGTTGCCGAACTCGTCGGTGCCCACCTTCTCGCCCATGCGCCAGGTGTAGAGCCGCGTGCCGAGCGTCTGCCCGTTCCACCAGGTGAAGAACTGGAGAAGGAAGTTTTTCATGGCACGCCTCGAAAGAAGGTCCGGGTGCCCGGCCGTCCCGGGCGCTCTCCGACCGCGCTTCTCGCAAATTCGCCCGCTTGCGTAAAGCCGCTTCGGGCGCAAGCCATCCACAGCTTGCTCGAAGCTTCGTTGGTCCGGCAGGGCGCCTGTCACGCTTCGGTCATGGTTCCGGGTGAGTCGTTTACCTCTCATGATTGCCTCGTCGATTCGATGCAATCAGGGCGCGAATTTCTACGCGCAGAAAATCACAAGACGCGGCGAAGCCTTCCGGATGCGCCTCCGCCGGCACAGCGCAATGGCTGGCGGACAGGGCGGAATCCGTCTTGATTTTTCCGGACGATATGGTCGCCTGAGCAGGCAGAAACGAATCCGCGAGAGAATAGAGGGCTTTGGCGGGAATCGCCGACTTGTCCCCAAGATTCACACTTTCTCCACCAGATGTTGCGATCCTGATGTCCGGACATAACTAGATGTTGACGGCCGGCGAGCCGCCGTCCTAGCCTTGGCGAACCAAAGGCAGTCGGGACCGCCGGGAGAAATCGTGCTCCGGGCGGATATCAACGACCAGGCTGAAGAGAGTGCCGGGGCGCCCTCTCTGAGGCCGGAAAGGTCGGGCCGTCCGCCGGCGGAGGGGCGTTCAACAAGCGACATTTTTGCAAACGGGGGCGCACGCGGTTCGCGTGGGTCGGCGGGATTTTCATCCCGCGCATCGAGACGGGCCGAGCGCCCGCAGGGGACTGACAGAGATGAAATTCGAACGGATTCACACCAAGGCAGGCCAGTCTCCTTATGCGGGGATCGCCTTCCAGACGACCAGATCGGAGATCAAGAACCCCGACGGGTCGATCGTGTTCCGGCTCGAAGGGCTCGAGGTCCCCGAATTCTGGAGCCAGGTTGCGGCCGACGTGCTGGCGCAGAAATATTTCCGCAAGGCCGGCGTTCCGGCGAAGCTGAAGCGCGTGGAAGAGAACGATGTCCCCTCGTTCCTCTGGCGCTCCGCGCCGGATGAGGCTGCCCTTGCGGCCCTGCCCGAGAATGAGCGCTACGGCTCGGAAACCTCCGCGAAGCAGGTCTTCAACCGCCTCGCCGGCTGCTGGACCTACTGGGGCTGGAAGGGCGGCTACTTCACCGCGGAGGCCGACGCCGAGGCCTTCTATGACGAGATGTGCTTCATGCTGGCTACCCAGCGCGTGGCGCCGAATTCCCCGCAATGGTTCAATACCGGCCTGCATTGGGCCTATGGCATCGACGGGCCGGGACAGGGTCATTTCTACATCGATTACAAGTCTGGCAAGCTTACAAAGTCGAAATCGTCCTACGAGCATCCCCAGCCGCATGCCTGCTTCATCCAGGCCGTGAAGGACGACCTCGTGAACGAGGGCGGCATCATGGACCTTTGGGTGCGTGAAGCCCGCCTTTTCAAATATGGATCGGGCACGGGTTCGAACTTCTCGGCCCTGCGCGGCGAGGGCGAGAAGCTCTCGGGCGGCGGGCGTTCCTCGGGCCTGATGAGCTTCCTCAAGATCGGCGACCGTGCCGCCGGCGCGATCAAGTCCGGCGGCACCACGCGCCGTGCGGCGAAGATGGTCGTGGTCGATGCCGACCACCCGGATATCGAGACCTATATCGACTGGAAGGTGAAGGAGGAGCAGAAGGTCGCGGCGCTCGTGACCGGCTCCAGGATCGTCCAGAAGCACCTCAAGGCGATCATCCGATCCTGCGTGAACTGCGACGGCCCGGGCGATGCCTGCTTCGACCCCGAGCAGAACCCCGTCCTCAAGCGCGAGATCAAGGCCGCGCGCAAGATGATGGTGCCGGATAACTACATCAAGCGTGTCATCCAGTTCGCGAAGCAGGGCTACACCGACATCGCCTTCGACACCTACGACACCGATTGGGACAGCGAGGCCTATCTGACGGTCGCCGGCCAGAACTCGAATAATTCGGTCTCGCTGAAGGATGATTTCCTGCGCGCCGTGGAAACCGATGGCGAGTGGAAGCTGATCCGCCGCACGGATGGCAAGGTGGCCAGAACGCTCAAGGCCCGCGACCTCTGGGAAAAGATCGGCTACGCCGCCTGGGCCTCGGCCGATCCGGGCCTGCACTTCAACACCACGATGAATGACTGGCATACCTGCCCGGCCTCGGGGCGCATCAACGCCTCGAATCCGTGCTCGGAATACATGTTCCTCGACGACACGGCCTGCAACCTCGCCTCCATGAACCTGCTGCGGTTCTACGATGCGGAAGCCCGCGTCTTCGACATCAAGGCCTATGAGCACACGATCCGCCTCTGGACGCTCGTGCTCGAAATCTCGGTGCTGATGGCGCAGTTCCCCTCGAAGGAGATCGCGGAACTCTCCTACGAATTCCGCACCCTCGGCCTCGGCTACGCCAATATCGGCGGGCTGCTGATGACCATGGGCCTCTCTTACGATTCGGAGGAGGGGCGCTCGCTCTGCGGCGCGCTGACCGCGGTGATGACCGGCATTTCCTACAAGACCTCGGCCGAGATCGCCTCGGAAGTCGGCCCCTTCCCGGGCTACAGGAAGAACGCGGGCCACATGCTGCGCGTCATCCGCAACCACGCCCGTGCGGCTCATGGCGAGGCCACGGGTTATGAGGGTCTCTCGGTCAACCCGGTGCCGCTCGACCACAGGAACTGCCCGATCCCCGATCTCCTCCCCCGCGCCACGCTCGCCTGGGATGAGGCGCTGGCGCTGGGCGAGAAGCACGGCTACCGCAACGCGCAGGTCTCGGTGATCGCACCCACGGGCACGATCGGCCTGGTGATGGATTGCGACACCACCGGCATCGAGCCCGATTTCGCGCTGGTGAAGTTCAAGAAGCTCGCCGGCGGCGGCTATTTCAAGATCATCAACCAGGCGGTTCTGCCGGCCCTGCGCACGCTCGGCTATTCCGAGAGCCAGATCGGCGAGATCGAGGCCTATGCGGTGGGTCATGGCTCGCTGCGCCAGGCGCCGGGCATCAACCACTCTTCGCTCGCCGCGAAGGGCTTCACGGCCGAGACGCTGGAGAAGCTCGAAAAGGCCCTGCCCTCGGCTTTCGACATCAAGTTCGTCTTCAACCGCTGGACCCTCGGCGACGGGCAGATGAAGACGCTCGGCGTCACCGACGAGCAGTTGGGCGATATGGCCTTCGAGCTTCTGCCCTTCCTCGGCTTTACAAAAAAGGAGGTCGAGGCCGCGAACATCCATGTCTGCGGCGCGATGACCCTCGAAGGCGCCCCGCATCTGCGCAAGGAACACTACCCGGTCTTCGATTGCGCGAACCCCTGCGGTCGCCTCGGCAAGCGTTATCTCTCGGTCGAGAGCCACATCCGCATGATGGCGGCGGCGCAGCCCTTCATCTCGGGCGCGATCTCGAAGACCATCAACATGCCCAACGAGGCGACCGTCGAGGATTGCAAATCGGCCTACCTGCTCTCCTGGAAGCTCGCGCTGAAGGCGAACGCCCTTTATCGGGATGGCTCCAAGCTCAGCCAGCCGCTGAACGCCGCCTTGATCGAGGACGAGGCCGAGGAGGCCGATGAGGCGGTGGAGGCCCTGCTCGCCCAGCCGGCCGTGGCCCGCACGGTGCAGGTGACCGAGAAGATCATCGAGCGCGTGATCGAGCGCATCGAGAAGGTGCGCGAGCGCGAGAAGCTTCCGAACCGCCGCAAGGGCTACACCCAGAAGGCGATCGTGGGTGGCCACAAGGTCTATGTCCGCACGGGCGAATTCGATGATGGCCGCCTGGGCGAGATCTTCATCGACATGCACAAGGAAGGGGCGGCCTTCCGCGCGATGATGAACAACTTCGCCATCGCCATCTCGCTCGGCCTGCAATATGGCGTGCCGCTCGAGGAATATGTCGATGCCTTCACCTTCACCCGCTTCGAGCCGGCGGGCATGGTGCAGGGCAATGACGCGATCAAGAACGCCACTTCCATCCTCGATTACGTGTTCCGCGAACTCGCCGTTTCCTATCTCGGGCGCGGAGACCTCGCCCATGTCACGCCGGAGGATCTCGGCTCCACGACCATCGGCCGGGGTGACGAGGCCGAGGGCCTGCCGGATGAGGACGCGCCCCCGCCCGCGGCGCGGCACATCTCCACCGGCCTCGTGCGCGGCCGCTCCACCAACCTCCTCGCGGTGGCGGGCGGCGCGGCAACCGCTCAGGCCTCCTCCACGGTCTATGCGCTCCACACCTCGGGTGCCACCGCGCTGAAGGCCGATGCGGAAATCGCCGCAGCGATCGAGAGCCTCGGCTTCGCGGAAGCGGCGGCGGCCAGGCCGACCCCGGCCAGGGCCGCCGATGATGTCGCCACCAAGCGCTCGATTGCCAAGATGAAGGGCTATGTGGGCGATGCCTGCGGCGAATGCGGCAACTTCACGCTCGTGCGCAACGGCACGTGTTTGAAGTGCGATACGTGTGGTTCCACGACGGGTTGTTCGTGAGGAACTGATGGAGAGAGACGATGCCGACCGTTCTAAGAACGCAAGGCTATCGCCTCTTCTTCTATTCTAACGAGGGCGATCCTCGCGAACCCAGCCATGTGCACATCATGCGGGCGGGTGCTGAAGCCAAGATCTGGCTCGGCCCGCCCGTTTCGCTTGCCGAGAGCCAAGGCTTCAATGCAGGCGAACTTCGTGACATGATCCAGCTCGTGGAGCAGCATCGCGACAGCATCGAAAGGGCCTGGCATGACCATTTCAGCAACTGACATTCGTTTCGACGATGCGCAGATGTGGGTCACGCTGGAGGATGGCCGCACGCTCGGCGTGCCCCTCGCCTGGTTCCCGCGCCTTGCACGCGCCAGTGCCGCCGAGCGCAAGGCCGTCACCATCAGCCCCATGGGCCTGCATTGGGAAGCCCTCGACGAGGATATCTCGATCGCCGGCCTTCTCGCCGGCCGTGGCGATGCCACAGGGCACAAGGGCCGGGCGGCGTAAGGATTTGCGGCAAGCGGCGGAGGCGGCGTGACCAAAAAATCAAACGCAACATCTTGGCCCAAAAATTTGAGCGCCGATCAACGAATTGATCTAGCGATCAAAGCGTTATTAGAAATAGGCAATAATCTAACTCGCTCTCTATTAACGCGAGAAACAAATTTTTATCTTAGAGAAAGTCAATTAATCAAATCACAAATCCAGAAGTCAGTTGCCGCTCACACTTACAATCACCTTATAAGCATAACATATGACTATGAAGTTCTAAAACTGTGTGCGATCTGGGATAATCCATCTGCGGATAGAAATAGTCTGCCCACGGTCGCATGCTTGATAAATGATCACAGCGTGATCGCAAATTTGTCGACAATCGACATTCATATTAAAAGAAAACTTCTTCAATCAATCAAAATTATTGAAAAAATCTGCCGAAATAAAAAACATCAACGTGTACAAAATACTCGCCATCAGTGGATAGCGCACCACCTAAACGATGAGACAAAGGTCAATCGGCTTAATCCAGCACTTCGCTATGGAGATGAAACGTTTTTACTAAGAGAAAGTCTTGTTATTGTTAAAAATCTGGAGATTTATGTCAGGAAAACGGATTTTGACTGGGTTCATTCAATGAAGTTAGCAAAAGAACGTACGGCGGCATTCTGGGAAGGTGTGACCGTTAAAGTCAGGAAATAACTTAAAACTCCTCACTTATCCCCGCCCCTCCCCTCACCGCGCCTAATCTCCCCGCATCCCCGGGTTCATGAGCCCGGGGAAGGTGGCGGGCGGGCGAGAGCCGCGCAAGGGACGGCAGCAGCCCGGCATCCACTTCTTCGGAAAAATGTTCTCGGGCATGATGTGTTCAGACGGAAGCACATCATGCTCTTATCTTATTATTATCGCATGCTTTTTTTGTGAAAAACCGGATTCCACTTTTTCACAGCATGCTCTGGGGCGCTCGCCATAGGCCGCGAAGAAGGATCGATCGGCTTGAAACATGCGGCTATCCCAAAGGCAATGCACACGCACTCTGCCCTTTGGCCGCAGGGGCTGCTACAGGAAGGCCATGCTGATCGCGACCTTCAACGTCAACTCCATCCGCCAGCGGCTTGCGCACCTCATGCGCTGGCTGAAATCCCGCGAGCCGGATGTCGTCTGCCTGCAGGAATTGAAATGCCTCGACGAGGCCTTCCCGCGCGAGGAGATCGAGGCCCTGGGCTACCGGGTCGAGACCTTCGGCCAGAAGACCTTCAACGGCGTGGCCATCCTCTCGCGCCATGGCGTGGAGATCGAGCATCGCGGTTTGCCGGGCTTCCCGGATGAACAGGCGCGCTACATCGAGGGCGTGGTGAGCCTGCCGCAAGGGCACCGATCCGGTGCGGTATTGCGCATTGCGGGTGTCTATTTCCCCAACGGCAACCCCGTGGGCAGCCCGAAATTCGAGTATAAGCGCGCCTTCATGGCCGCGCTCACGCGCCATGCCGAAGGCTTGCTCGCGCTCGAGGAGCCGCTGATCATCGCGGGCGATTTCAACGTCATCCCCCAGCCGCAGGATGCGCGCTTTCCCGAGAACTGGCGCGGCGACGCGCTGTTCCAATCCGAATCGCGCGCCGATTTCCGCCGCCTCTGCGCTTTGGGCTTCACCGATGCCATCCGCGCGACCAGCGACGATGCCCGGCTCTATTCGTTCTGGGATTATCAGGCCGGCGCCTGGCCACGCGACAACGGCATCCGCATCGATCACCTGCTGCTCTCGCCGCTGGCGGCCGACCGGCTTATGGAAGCGGGAATCGATCGGGAATTGCGCGCGGAGGAAAAACCCTCGGATCACGTGCCGGTCTGGTGCCGGCTCAGGGGTTAGAGCGGTCGATCTGATCCAATCCGATCGACCGCTCTCTTTTTTGTTATGGATCGCAGTTTCTTCGATCAACCGGCATCCACTGGATCGGAAAATGCTCGAGAGCGGTCGATCTGATCCAATCCGATCGACCGCTCTCTTTTTTGTTATTGATCGCATTTTCTTCGATCAACCGGTATCCACTGGATCGGAAAATGCTCTCATCGGCCTTACCGACCGGAACGCTCGTGTTTTCGCAGGTAGGCATCCGCCAGGCGGCGCTCATCTTCCGTGGCCAGCGAACGGGCGCGAGTGTTGAGTTCCACCACCCAGTCATCGCGGCCGGGGAAGGCCTTGTTCGCGGCCGCCTGCATCCACATCAGCCCGCGCGGGCCCTGCCGGGGCACGCCATCGCCGTTGAAGAGCATCTGGCCCAAACGCGCCTGCGCCGGCACATGGCCCTTCTCGGCCGCGAGGTTGAACCAGCGCGCCGCCTGATGCAGATCGCGCGGCCCCGCCGCCCCTTCGGAGAAGATGCGTCCCAGGTGATATTGCGCATCCGCATCATCGAAATAGGCGGCGGCGTAATGGAACATCTCGGTGGCGCGGGTCGGATCGCGCTTCACGCGGGTATTGGGGATGCCCGCGAGATGATAGCCGCCGAGCGCCACGAAAGCCTGTGCGACCACGCGGGCATGCGGCGAATCCGGGCTCACATCCGCATGGCGGTTCGCGATCTGGGAGAAATGCTGGTAGGCCTTGAGATCATCTCGGCGAACGCCCTCGCCATCCTGATACATCCGGCCGAGCTTCCATTGCGCGGCGACATTGCCTTCGCGCGCGGCATAGCCCAGCGCCTGCACGGCCATTTCGGAATTGCCGCTGGAGAGGGCGTTGAGGCCCTCCCGCAGCGAGTCACCGACGGACTTGAACAGCATGCCCTTGGGCGGATTGGCCGGGGCCGGCCCTTCCTTCACGTCGAAAGCCAGCGCGCCCCCCTGCAGAGCAAGGGCGACGAAAAGCGCCAATGGCGCCGCTGACGGTCGGAACGTGTCAGATATCCGCATAGACATGCTTCTCGGCCTTGCCGCCCGGATGGGTCACGGCGCCATCGCGCGCGGAGCCAACCTGCTGGGCGTATTTCCAGAGCGCGCCGGATTGATAATCCGTCTCGCGCGGTTTCCAGTCCTTACGACGCGCTTCCAATTCGGCTTCCGTAAGGCGAACGTCGAGCGCACCTGTGACCGCATTGAGCTCAATGATGTCACCGTCGCGGATCAGGGCAATCGGACCGCAAATGGCGGCTTCCGGGCCGACATGGCCCACGCAGAAACCGCGCGTCGCGCCGGAGAAGCGACCATCGGTGATGAGCGCAACCTTGTCGCCCATGCCCTGGCCATAGAGGGCCGCCGTGGTCGCGAGCATCTCGCGCATGCCGGGCCCGCCGCGCGGCCCCTCGTAACGGATGACGAGAACCTCGCCTTCCTTGTACTGCCTGTTCTTCACGGCCTCGAAGCAGAGTTCCTCGCTGTCGAAGCAGCGCGCCGGGCCGGTGAAGGCGAGCTTGTCCTGCGCCATGCCGGCGATCTTCACGATGGCACCCTCGGGCGCGAGGTTGCCCTTCAGGCCGACCACGCCACCGGTGACGGTGATCGGGTTATCGGCCGGGCGCACCACGTCCTGGTTGGGGTTCCATTTCACGCTCTCGAGGTTCTCGGCCATGGTGCGGCCGGTGACGGTCAGGCAGTCGCCATGCATGTAGCCATGGTCGAGCAGGGTCTTCATCAGCAGCGGGATGCCGCCGACCTCGAACATGTCCTTGGCGACATATTTGCCCCCCGGCTTCAGGTCCGCGATATACGGGGTCTTGCGGAAGATTTCCGCAACGTCGAACAGGTCGAACTCAATGCCGCATTCATGCGCGATGGCCGGAAGATGCAAGGCCGCATTGGTGGAGCCGCCCGAGGCCGCGACCACCACGGCCGCGTTCTCCAGCGCCTTGCGGGTCACGATGTCGCGCGGGCGGATGTTCTTGGCGATGAGTTCCATCACCATCTCGCCGGCGGTCATGCAGAAGCTGTCACGGATTTCATAAGGCGCCGGTGCGCCCGCCGAATAGGGCAGCGCGAGGCCGATGGCCTCGGATACGGTCGCCATGGTGTTGGCGGTGAATTGCGCGCCGCAGGCCCCGGCCGAGGGGCAGGCCGCCTGCTCGATTTCCTCGAGGCTCTGGTCGTCAAGCGCACCCACGGAGTGCTTGCCGACGGCCTCGAACACATCCTGCACGGTGATCTGCTGGCCGCGCCAGGTGCCCGGCAGGATCGAACCGCCATAGATGAAGACCGACGGCACGTTGAGGCGCACCATCGCCATCATCATGCCCGGCAGGGATTTGTCGCAGCCCGCGAGGCCCACCAGCGCATCATAGGAATGGCCGCGCATGGTGAGCTCGACCGAATCGGCGATCACCTCGCGCGAAGCGAGCGAGGACTTCATGCCCTGATGGCCCATCGCGATGCCATCGGTGACGGTGATCGTGCAGAATTCGCGCGGCGTGCCGCCGGCGGCCGAGACGCCTTTCTTCACGGCCTGCGCCTGGCGCATCAGCGAGATGTTGCAGGGTGCCGCCTCGTTCCAGCACGAGGCGACGCCCACCAGCGGCTGGTGGATCTGGGTCTTCGTGAGGCCCATCGCATAGAGATAGGAACGGTGCGGCGCGCGCTCCGGTCCTTCCGTCACGTGGCGGCTCGGGAGCTTCGCCTTGTTATAAGTGAATTCAGTCATCGCCCGTTCCTTTTCGTCCCTGAAAACGCATCTCTTTTGCCGGTTTCCACCCAGCCTTGCGATTGCCACAGGAGCGCGCCTGTCTCAATTGCCGGGCTTGGACGAAAGAACGGTTCGGTTAACCGTCCGAACCCGTTTCCTGGCGGGAAAACGCGAATGTTCCAAGGCCGTTAGCGGAACTATGGATGGCGCGTGCTTTGTGGCGCAAAAGCGGCGGAGATGGTGCCGCCCGCAGGCGAATTTCGAATTGGATCAGCCTGTGGCGGAAACATCACAAATCCAATGGACCATTTCGTCCATCGGCGGTGAAAAGCGGCGCGGGAAGCGCCTCGCAGGCCTCCGGCCCCCTCGCCCTCACCGGTCACCCCGGCGGCCAGCGGGTCGCGCCGGCGCGCCACCGCAGGTCGAGGAACAGCCCCGCCGGCAGCAGCGCCAGCAGGCGATTGTTACGCAGCCCGGAGGATCGCACGAGCCCCGCCACCCAATGATTGCAGACCTGCAGGATGGAGAACGTGCCGCCTGCACGGAAGAAACGGCTCGGCCCGTAAAGACCCGCCCCGAGATCGACGAGGTCGCCATCGGCCGCGCGCGAGGCGGTCGCGTCGATCCCCAGCGCCATCCGCGCGAGGCCTCCGGCCGGGAGCATTACGCGCAGGAAATCGCCCTGCGGAAACGCGACCTCAGGGGAGACCGAGAAGCCCACGACATGCAGCACGGCCGTGTTCCCGGGCAGGAACAGCGCCCGGAGCGCGTGGGGAACGGTCGCAAGCTCGAGCTGCGCGACGTTGCGGTAGAAATTCTCGTCGCCCCAGCCAATCTCCAGCCAGTCATGGCCGGCGAACCGTCCGGTCAGTGCGGCCAGGGCCGGCAGGTTCTCGGTTGCGGCGATCTCGGCGAGCCGGGCGCGGGGCAGAACGACGCTGCTGTGATAGCCATGCGAGAGCAGCAGCACGGCTTCCGCCTCGCCTGAAGGTCTTCCGCCTCCGCCCGGCGCATCGGCGAGCACCAGCAGCAGCGCGAGGCCTGCGAGAACAGTGCCGAGCCAGTGCCATGCCCGCATCGCCTCACCCCAGCCGCTTCAGCGCCTCGTCGATGCGCGCGATGCGGTTCTCGGCCTCGGCGAGGCGCTCGCGGTTCTCCTCGATCACCTCTTCGGGCGCGCGGGCCACGAAATCGGGGTTGTCGAGCTTGCGGCGCGTTCCGTCCATGTCCTTCATGAGCTTCTCGCGCTCGCCCGTCAGGCGCTTCTTCTCGGCGGCGAAATCGATGATCCCCGCGAGCGGCAGGCAGGCGACCTGCCCCTGCACCACGATCTGCACGCTCTGCGCCGGCGCTTCATGCATGAACCGGATTTCCGAAACGCGCGCCATGCGGCGGAGCGCATCCTCGGCCGCCTTCGCGCGCGTCACGCCGGCCGCATCGGCCCCCACGAACACCAGCGGCGCCAATGTTGCGACCGGGACGTTCATCTCGGCGCGCGCGGAGCGGATTTCCGAGATGAGATCGACCATAAAGCCGATTTCCGCCTCGGCGGACGCATCCGCGAGGCCGATGGGCTGCGGCCACTGGCCGGTGCAGAGTTGCCCCCTCTTGTTTCCTGACGCGTTTTCTTCACGCGAACCGGTGCCCACTTCGCTTGAAAACGCTGTTGTCTCTCCAGCGAATTCACCATAGGCCGCGTTCAGCTCCTCGGTGATGAAGGGCATGAACGGGTGAAGCATCGTCACCGTGCGATCCAGCACGAGGGCTACGGCCGCGCGCGTTTCATCCTTCGCATTCCATTGTTTGGACGCGTTTTCTTCACGCGAACCGGTGCCCACTTCGCTTGAAAACGCTATGTCGCTGTCCTCACCTTGCAGCACGGGCTTGGCGAGTTCGAGATACCAGTCGCAGACGATGTTCCAGGTGAAGCGATAGGCCGAAAGCGCCGCTTCATTGAACTTGTAGCCCTCTATCCCTGCCTCGATTTCAGCGAGCGCACGATCCGCCTCGCCCATGATCCAGCGATTGAGCGGCAGCTTCACGGCCTTGGGATCAAAGCCGGAAACCGCGCGGCACTCGTTCATTTCCGCGAAACGCGAGGCGTTCCAGAGCTTGGTGCAGAAGTTGCGATAGCCCTCGGCGGTCTTCACGCCCAACTTCGGGTCGCGCCCCTGCGCCGCGAGGCTCGCGAGCGTGAAGCGCAGGGCATCGGCCCCCAAAGCCTCGATCACCACCAGCGGATCGATCACATTGCCCACGGATTTGCTCATCTTCCGGCCCTTCTCGTCGCGCACGAGGCCGTGGAGATAGACGGTATGAAAGGGGGGCGCCTGATCGGTGGCGGCGGAGGCCATCATCATGCGCGCCACCCAGAAGAACAGGATGTCAAAGCCGGTGACCAGAGCCGAGCCGGGATAGTAGCGCGCGAGTTCGGGTGTCTCATCCGGCCAGCCCATGGTGGAGAACGGCCAGAGGGCGGAGGAGAACCAGGTATCGAGCACGTCGGGATCGCGCCAGATATAGATGTTATTGTCTGAAGTGTTCTGAGAAAGCTCTATTGCTGTATCCAAGCTTGAAGTGATTTTGACATCGCAGCCGTAAAACTCTTGGGCCTTTGATATTGCCTCCGGCTCACCAAGACAAATGAACCTGCCTTCACGGCGCATCGCCAACTTATCGGTGTTACCGACCTCGTATGCCAATCGCCCGTCCGCCAGGATATCCGGCCCATACCAGGCCGGGATCTGGTGCCCCCACCACAATTGCCGCGAGACGCACCAGGGCTCGATATTCTCCATCCAGCGGAAGAAATCCGCCTCGCGATTGGCGGGATGGATGCGAATTTGGCCCTTGCGCACCCATGCCATGGCCTTTTCGGCCAGGGGCTTCACATCGACATACCATTGATCGGTGAGCAGCGGCTCGATCACCACGCCGGAGCGATCACCATGCGGCACCATATGCGTATGCGGCTCGATTTTCGCGAGAAGCTGCAAGGCATCGAGATCGGCCACGACGCGCTTGCGGCATTCATAGCGGTCGAGCCCGCGATAGGCCTCGGGCATATGCGGCTCATCCACCATATGCGCGGTTGGCGTCATCAGGTTGATGAGCGGCACATTGTGGCGTTTGGCGACCTGATAATCGTTGAAATCATGCGCGGCGGTGATTTTCACCGCGCCGGTGCCCTTTTCCGGGTCGGCATATTCATCCGCGATCACCGGAATGAGGCGATTGACCAGGGGCAGCATCACCTGTTTCCCAATCATCCAGCCGAGGCGCTCATTTTCCGGGTGAACCGCCACGGCGCCATCTCCCAGCATGGTTTCGGGGCGCGTGGTGGCAATGGTGATGAAGCTGCGCTCATCCTCGGGGTTGAATTCCACACCCGCGAGCGGATAGCGGAAATACCACATATGCCCCTTCACTTCCCGCTGCTCGACCTCGAGATCGGAGATCGCGGTCAGGAGCTTGGGGTCCCAGTTCACGAGGCGCTTCGCCTTGTAGAGCAAATCCTTCTCACGCAGGGTCACGAAGAATTGCAGCACGGCGCGCTGCATCTGGCCTTTCTCGCCCTCCTCGCGGTTGCCCATCGTGAAGCGCTCGCGGCTCCAATCGCAGGAGGCCCCGAGGCGCTTCAACTGGTGGATGATGGTGCCGCCGCTCTCTTCCTTCCACGACCAGACTTCATCCAGGAACCGGTCGCGGCCCATGCTGCGGCGATCGGGTTTGCCCTCGGCTGCCAGCTTGCGCTCCACCACCATCTGGGTAGCGATGCCGGCATGGTCGGTGCCCGGCTGCCAGAGCACGTCTCGGCCCTTCATGCGCCAGTAGCGGCAGAGGATATCCTGCAAGGTGTTGTTGAGCGCGTGCCCCATATGCAGCGAGCCGGTGACGTTCGGCGGCGGAATGACGATGGTATAGGGCTCGGCCTCGATGCGACCGGCCTTGAAGGCTCCGGCCATTTCCCATGCGGCGCTCCAGCGGGCCTCGATGCGCGCGGGGTCGAAGGTCTTGTCCATCATTTCAGCGAAATCCGTCACTCACTCGAACGGGAGAGTCCCGCACGACAAAAAAGGGCGCCCCGGTGGGACGCCCGAACCGTATCTTTGGCATTAACGCGATGTATCCATGCGTCAAGCGCCAGGAATGAGTTGCCGCGCCATGCGCGGCTTTCGTCCCCTGGCTGATCGCTGGCCCGAAAACCGGCAACCGCTTTTCGGCAGCAATCAGTTGCCGTGCCATGCGCGGCTTTCGTCCCGTGGCTGATCGCTGGCCCGAAAACCGGCAACCACTTTTCGGCAGCAATCAGTTGCCGTGCCATGCGCGGCTTTCGTCCCCTGGCTGATCGCTGGCCCGAAAACCGGCAACCACTTTTCGGCAGCAATCAGTTGCCGTGCCATGCGCGGCTTTCGTCCCCTGGCTGATCGCTGGCCCGAAAACCGGCAACCGCTTTTCGGCGGCAATCAGTTGCCGCGCGCCGCGCGCTCGATCTCGGCCTTCACCAGGCGCTCGACAATGTCCGGCAGATGGCTGTCCATCCACTCGCGAAGCAAGGGGCGCAGCATTTCGACGACCAGGTCCTCGAGGCTGCGGCCCGGCGCCGGCATGGGCGTGCCGCGCGAGAGTTGCGCGAAGGCATTGGCCACAAGGCCGCTCGTTTCGCGACCAAGGATATGCCCCTCCATCGCCGCCGGCGTCGCCAAGGGCACCGGGGCTGGCGGCGGCGCGACCATCACGGGCGCGGGCTGCGGCTGGCCGGAGAAATCTTGCCGCTCGACCATGGCATCCTCGGCCTCGCCGACCATCATCTCATCCTCATGCGGCTCATCGGCAAGAGCCGAGACCCCGGCAAGATCAAGCACGTCGGCATCCAGATCCTCATCGGGCTCAATGATGACAGGTTCGGGCGCCGGGAGCGGTGGAAGCGGAGCAGCCGCAGGGGTGGTGTCCTTCTTCCTGCCGAGGCTGTCATCCGCGATGATGCGCCGGATGGAGGCAAGGATTTCCTCCATGGACGGCTCGGAACCCGGCTGCTGTGGCTGGAAGGCGGCGGCGGCATTATTGGCCATAGATCACTCCGTTACGGTCAGGTGTCCCGAGCGACACCCTCGCGATTCGAAAAGCCGTCTGCGGACAACACCTCCACAACACGTTCAGAATCACCTGAAAAGAATCGCGGCTCTCGCGCCATCGATCAAGAGCCCCGCCAATGCGAAGCATTACAAGGCTGGGGAAAGTTCGATTATTCCCCCGAGGGCGTGCGCAGACCGAACCACTTGTCCTGCACCTGCTCGGTATGCACCTTCGGATCATAGATCGAGACCTTCAGGCCGAGGGAACGCGCCGAAAGCTGGCCGATGGAGGAAAGCACGGAATAGCTCGCCACCACGCGGTCGCGCTGCGCAGTCACCTGTGCCACGCGGGCATTCAGCAGTTCCTGCTGGGCATTGAGCACATCGAGAGTGGTGCGCTGGCCGACCTTGTATTCCTCGCGGACGCCGTTGAGCGCGATTTCGGCCGCCTGCACCTGCGCGGCAGCACCTTCGATCTGGAACTTGGTCGCTTCCATCAGCGCCCAGGAGGCGATCACCGCAGCGACGACGCGATCGCGCGCCGAATCGACCTGCAACCGCCGCTCGCCGAGTGTTTCCTTTGCCTGCCGCGTGCGGGCATAGGCCGAGCCGCCATCATAGAACGGGATCGACACAGCGCCGACCACCGAAGCGGAATTGCGCCGGTCATCCGGAACCTGCGAATCAAACC
Organism: Methylobacterium sp.; assembly: GCA_020252645.1. GTDB lineage: Bacteria > Pseudomonadota > Alphaproteobacteria > Rhizobiales > Beijerinckiaceae > Rhabdaerophilum. Next base: position 31,954 of record JADCCN010000023.1, read on the forward strand.
GCCGTGCCAGCGAACCCGTGAGCGTGATGGTGGGCAGCAATTCGCCTTCCACCACCTTTACCTGCAATTGCTGCGCATCCACGCCATGCAGCGCCGCGGCGATGGCCGGGTGATCGCGCAAGGCGCGGTTGACGGCCTCGCCCTGCGAATTCGGCAGGCGAGCCGCCGTAACCGGCTGAACCGGTGAAAGCTTCTTCGGCTCCATACCCGTCACCTGCTTGAAGCGGGCGACCGAGCCGCGCAGGTTGGACTGGCTGATGGCAAGTTCCGACCGCGAACCGGCGAGCCGGGCCTCGGCCTGGGCCACGTCGGTGCGGGTCACCTCCCCGACCGCGAACCGGTCCTTCGTCTGCCGAACCTGCTCGGCGAGCACGTTCACGTTGTTCTGGCGAAGACTGAGAATGGCCGTGTCGCGCAGCACATTCATATAGGCGGTCACGGCATCGAGCAGCGTGTTCTGCTCGGAATTGCGCAATGTTTCCCGCGAACCGAGGACACCCGATTCGGCCGCGCGCACGGAATTGCCGGTGCGGCCGCCATTGTAAAGTGTCTGCGAAACCGAGAGCCCAAGCCCAGCCGGGTTGAGATTGGTCGTGTTCTGCCGGCCGGGGGAACGCGAATCGGTGACCGAAATTCCGTAATCCGCCGAACCGGTGACGCGCGGCCGGTAGCCCGACATCGCGCTCGCGATGTTCTCGTTCACCGAACGGAGGTTGGCCCGCGTCGCATTGAGATCCGGGTTCGACCGATATGCGCTCGAAAGCGCCGCTTCCAGCGATTGCGCGGAGGCAGACGACAGAGCCAGCGGAGAAACCGCCAACATCAATCCAAAAGCCAAAACCGATGCACGCCGCATGAAAACTCCCCGAGAAATCTGCGCCGGCTCGACGAAACCGGAAGGTTCGATGGCAAACGGCAATGGGCGGAATCCAAGCTCAAACCATCGAGTAACTGCAGTTTTAGCCTGCAATTCCACGCTGTAAACATCTTCTTAGGGCTTTGATGAATGCAGGGGCGGTGATTCGCCTGCACCTGTTTCCCAAAAGGCACAGGTCGCGCGACAGCGTGTCAAACTAGAGCACGTCTCGTTTTGATGGAGTCAAAACCGTGCTCTATCTTATTGTTTTGTCGTATATTGTTACGCAAAACCGGTATCCACTTTTGCAAGAGCATGCTCGAGAGCGAAATTCGATCTGAACCAATCAGATCGATCACTCTCTGTTTTTGTGATTGATCGCATTTTCAAGCGAAGCATGTCCCTCGCGAAGGCGGGGGTGGATGCCGGTTCGCGTTACGACAATGCGATCAAGCAAGGGAATAGAACATCCGATCTCATTCGGTCAGATCGGAAAATACTCTCGTGAAGTCTTTCAGAAAATCAGCCGCAACAAGAGGCCGCAGAATGGCCTCAGAAAACGAAGCCCAGCTCTTCCTGGAAGCCCGGCAGCACGGGCGCCTGCGCATCGAACGCGATGCGGTGCGAAACGGCATGGCCGCTGCGCAGGTAAATGCGGGCCTCAGCCGCTCGCCCCCGCCGGACGATGATTCCGAGACGGCCACCATCCTTCAGGCGATCCAGCAAGGCAGCCGGCTCACGCTCGGCCGCGCCGTTGATGAGAATCACGTCGTAATTCTCGCCATCCAACACCGCAGAATTTGCCGCGATCGGTCGGGCCGGCAGAATCCGAACAGGCTCGGCCGTGCCGGCGAGCGCCTTGGCGGCGCGGCTGCAGAGGCCCGCATCCGTCTCTGCGAAAGTCGTCCTGAGGCCGATATCGGCCAGAATCGCGGCCGAATAGCCGAGCCCGCCGAAGCAATCGAGCGCGGATTCGCCGGATTTCGGCGCAAGCGCCTGCACGAGGCGCGCGAGAACCAGCGGCACCAGCAGCGCCCGGCTTTCATTGGCGCCCTTCACGAAAAGCTTCGCATCGGAATAGGCGAGCGGGAGATCGGCCGGCTCCACGAAACGCTCGCGCGGAACCACATCGAAAGCCGCGAGCACATCACGATCCGTCACATCGAAGGTGCGGATCTGGTTATCGACCATCACGCGACGCGATTGCGACAGGTCCGGCATGATGAACTCCCCCGAGTAAACCGTTCCGGCCCAGGGGCACCGGCCCGGATATGCGATTCTGGAGGCCTCGGAGGGAATCGAACCCCCATACAAGGATTTGCAGTCCTCTGCGTCACCACTCCGCCACGAGGCCACCATCTGCAATCGGGGGTCCGTATAACAAGCGCGTGATCGAAAGCGCAAGCGCCCCGGCGGCCCGATGCCCTCTTTCGCGCCGAATTATCGACGGGCGCGGCCGGCTTCAGGAAATCTTAACGCAACGAAGGTGATTTCAGGGATTGCAATCGGCGTCCGATTTTTCTAAATCGCCGAATACGGCATTCCTCGATAGCTCAGTTGGTAGAGCGTTCGACTGTTAATCGAATGGTCGCTGGTTCGAGTCCAGCTCGAGGAGCCAAATCTGTCCCGTCTGGTTGAGAGCTTCGCCGGTTGACGCTGATCGTTCAGGCAATCGGGCCCGGGCGCCCGGGATTTGCCGATATCACAGTTCGGAAACAACGATCTTGCTGCCGGGCAGGCGCCGGGGAGCGACGCCTCGCACCAAGAGCATTTTCCGAAGAAGTGGGTGACGTCCCGGGACGTGGTGTAGCTCGACTTTAGCCATCGTCCCGGCTGCGCGCCCTCAACAGCGCGGTAGCAGCCGGGATGATGGCGGTGGCCATTGATCGTTCTTCGGGCGAGGCTTGGGTTTGCGACAACCGTC
>JADCCN010000024.1 GCA_020252645.1 Methylobacterium sp.
CGCAAATTCTGCCCCATTGTTCGGCGCTCAGTTCGTAACGCTTCGGCTTCGCCATCGTCAGGCTCCAGTTCAGAGAATCTGGAACCCCATGAATCACGCCTTACACAAAAACTGAACCCTGAATGTCGATTGGTCCTAGAGCATGATGTGCTTCCGTCTGAACACATCATGCTCTATGCGTCCGATGGCCTGGGCGTGAAGCACAAGAACATTTCCTTCATGAGCGAGCCGGTCTTCGAAAAGGCCTGGGCCGAGGTTGCTCAGGCCAACATGCCATATTGGCCGGAAGTGCCGGATATCCGCTGGCGCGCGCATGTCTGTGTCTGGGCAGCGACGAGCGCCTTGCAGATCGAGGGCAATTTCGTCGAACTCGGCGTGCATACGGGGATCCTGTCCTCGATGATCTGCCGCTGCACGGATTTCGCAAAGCATGCGGATCGCCGCTTCTTCCTGTTCGATACCTTTACCGGCATTCCCGGCAAGGGCGCGTCGGCCGAGGAGGCGGCCGAGATCGCCCGCTGCAACGCGGTCATGTATCACAGCGATGTTTATGAGTTCACGAAGTCGGTCTTCGCCGAGTTTCCGAATGCGCAGCTCGTGAAGGGCCGCCTGCCCGCTTCGCTCGAGGGGATCGAGACCGGCCGGATTGCGTATCTTTCCGTCGACCTGAACCACGCGGGTGCCGAGATCGATTCAGCGGAAATTCTCTGGCCGCGCCTGGTGCCCGGCGCGGTGATCGTGCTGGATGATTACGCCTTTGCGGGACATGAGGAGCAATATCGAGCCTGGAACGAATTCGCGGCCCGCTATGGATTGCGCATCTTAACGTTGCCAACCGGGCAGGGCATGCTGATCAAGCGTTGAAGCTCAGCGCCGGCTGGTGATGGCGAGGCCTGCGACAATCATGCCGATGCCCGCCCATTGCACCGCGCCCGGCCATTCGCCCAGCAACGGGATGGCGGAAATCGTGCCGATGACCGGGATGAGCGGCGGGAACTTGCCCGATTCGGCCGCTCCCACGAGCTTCACCGCATGGCCCCACATCCAGAGGCCGATGATCATGTTCAGCACACCCTGGTTGAAGCCGTGGAAAATCACGGCCTCCAAAGGCAAGGCGAGCAGGCGCTCGGCGCCGTTGAAGAGATACCAGGGCCAGAAAGCGAGCGCCGATAACACGGCCAGCACGGCGGTGGCGCGCAGCGCATCCACCTTCCACAATTGCAGCAGCAGCGGATAGCCTCCCCAGAGCAGGCCCACGCCGAAGAAACAAAGGTCCCCCAGCAGCACATTGCGCGCGCCGGAGGTTGTCGCCGCCAGCGCGATCAGCACGAGGCCGCCCAGAACAACCCCGATTCCCAGCCAGCCCCGCCGGCCGGGATCAGCCCCGAAAATGAGCCAGCCGCCCACCGCGCCGATCACCGTGACAGTGCCGGGGCCGATGGAGGCGCCATGCGCAGCGGGCGAGAGCGAAAGCCCCTGCATCATCAGGAGAGTCATCGGCAGGCCGGAGGAAAGGGTCAGCACGAGGCCCCTGCCCCAGCCAATTCCGGCACAATCCCTGAAACCGCCGGCCTTCAGGAACAGCGGAAAAAGCAGAACGGCCGCCACGCCGAAGCGCAGGGCCGTCATGTCGAGAACGGTGAAGCCGTTGAGCACCGCATGGCGCGAGATGGCGAAGTTGGCACCGTAGATCGCCACGGCACCGAGCATGGCCAAGGCCGCGAGGCCACGCGGGCTGAGGGGCATCCGATTACGCCAGGGCCTTCAGCGCCGCACGGCCGGCATAAATCGCCATGTCGCCCAGTTCCTGCTCGATGCGCAGGAGCTGGTTGTATTTCGCGGTGCGATCCGAACGCGCAAGGCTGCCGGTCTTGATCTGCCCGCAATTCGTGGCGACCGCGAGATCGGCGATGGTGGAATCCTCGGTTTCACCCGAGCGGTGGCTCATCACGGCCGTGTAGCCCGCGCGCTGTGCCATCTCCACGGCGTTGAGCGTCTCGGTGAGCGAGCCGATCTGGTTCACCTTCACGAGGATCGAGTTGCCGGTCTGCGTCCTGATGCCCTGGCCGAGGCGGGTGACGTTGGTGACGAAAAGATCATCGCCCACGAGCTGGCACTTCGCGCCGATGCGATCGGTCAGGAGCTTCCAGCCCTCCCAATCGTCCTCGGCCATGCCGTCCTCGATGGAGACGATGGGGTAATCTGAAACGAGTTTCTCAAGATATTTCACCTGCGCCTTGATATCGCGCTTCTTCTTCTCGCCGTGGTAATCGTACACGCCGTCCTTGAAGAACTCGGTCGAGGCGCAATCGAGCGCGATGGCGATATCGCCGTCCCGGCCCGGCCTGAAGCCGGCCTTCTGAATCGCGGCCATCACGAAATCGAGTGCCGCTTCGGCCGATTTGAGGTTCGGCGCAAACCCGCCCTCATCGCCCACATTGGTGTTGTGGCCGGCATCCTTGAGCGCTTTTTTGAGCGTGTGGAACACCTCCGCGCCCATGCGCAGGCCTTCCGCAAAGGACGGCGCGCCGATCGGCATGATCATGAATTCCTGAAAATCGATCGGGTTGTCCGCATGCGCGCCGCCATTGACGATGTTCATCATCGGCACGGGCAGCATGCGGGCATTGGCGCCGCCGACATAGCGATAGAGCGGCAGGCCGCGCGATTCCGCCGCCGCCTTCGCCACCGAGAGCGAGACGCCGAGAATGGCATTGGCACCAAGGCGGGACTTGTTCTTCGTGCCGTCGAGCTTCAGCATCTCGTGGTCGATCGCGATCTGGTCCTCGGCATCCATGCCAGTGATCGCATCCGAGATTTCGGTCAGCACATTCTCGACCGCCCCGGTCACGCCCTTGCCCATGTAGCGCGCGCCGCCATCGCGCAGTTCCACCGCCTCATGCGCGCCGGTGGAGGCGCCCGAGGGCACGGCGGCGCGGCCCATCGAGCCATCTTCGAGCACGATATCGACCTCGACGGTCGGGTTGCCGCGGCTGTCGAGGATCTCGCGTGCAATCACATCCACAATCAAAGTCATGAGTCCAATTCCTCCACAGAGATATTCGCAAGTCCCGCCGGTTGGCTCCTTAGAGCATGCCGGAAAAAAGTGGAAACCGCTTTTTTCGCCATCCGGCATGCGGGGAAAACAGGGCCCGGAGGCTAGAGCATTTTCTTTCGAAGAACTGGGCTCCACTTCGCTCGGAAATGCTCTAGAAGCGCGGACAACTCCCCCCAAAGGAAATGATCCCATGGCCGCTTCCTTCGAAACCATGCAGCTTGGCAAGGCCTCTGCCCTTCCCGCTTCCTCGGAGGAGGCCGTGCTCGACCGTGTGCCCAATCCGCACCCGGACAGCCCCTATCTCGCGCGTTTCACCTGCCCGGAATTCACCTCGATCTGCCCGGTGACGGGCCAGCCGGATTTCGGCATCCTCGTGATCGATTACGTGCCGGGGAAGTGGCTCGTGGAATCGAAGTCGCTGAAGCTCTTTCTCGGCGCGTTCCGCAATCACGGCGCCTTCCATGAGGATTGCACGGTCGGGATCGGCCGCAAGCTCGTGGAACTGCTCGAGCCGGTCTTCTTCCGCATTGGCGGCTACTGGTATCCGCGCGGGGGAATCCCGATCGACGTGTTCTGGCAGCATGGCGAGGTGCCGAAGAATATCTGGCTGCCCGATCAGGGCGTGGCACCCTATCGGGGCCGCTGAGCCGATCAGACGCCGAAGCCGCGCCGCTCCATGCAGGACATGATTCCCGCCTGCCTGCCCGGCTCGCGCGCGAAAGCGGAGCGGCCCGGACTGACATGCTCCTCCACCTTGCCGCCATGCGCCGTGATGCAGTGGCAATAGGCTTGGCGTTCCTTCTCGCGGATGCGGTTGCAGGCGGCATCGCCTTCGGTCTGCGGCGCGGAGAAACCGAACAGGAAGGCAAGCAGGAGGGGCGATGTCGAGAACATGTCCGGGAGAGTGATCGCGAGAATTGAAGAAGCTGTTTTGCGGCGTGCGGCAGCTGGCCTTCCGCGTCAACCCCGCTCAGAGGTTTTTCGTCACCTTGTCATAGGCCTGCAGCCGCGCGAGCAGCGCCTTCATCTCGTGGAGCGGCACCATGTTCGGGCCATCCGAGGGGGCCTTGTCGGGGTTTTCATGCGTCTCGATGAAGAGCCCGGCAACCCCCACGGCGATCGCGGCGCGCGCCAGAACCGGCACGAATTCGCGCTGCCCGCCGGTGGAACCGCCCTGCCCGCCCGGCTGCTGCACGGAATGGGTGGCATCGAAGATCACCGGGCAAGCGCATTGCCCGGCCATGATCGGCAGCCCGCGCATATCGGTGAGAAGCGTGTTGTAGCCGAAGCTCGTGCCGCGCTCGCAGGCCATCACGCGGGTGTTGCCGGCATCGGTGATCTTCGCGACGACATTTCGCATGTCCCAGGGGGCAAGGAACTGGCCCTTCTTCACATTGATCGCCGCGCCGGTCTTCGCGGCCGCGACGAGCAGATCGGTCTGCCGGCAGAGGAAGGCGGGGATCTGCAGGCAATCCACGACGCTTGCCACTTCCGCGCATTGGCCTGGCTCATGCACATCGGTGATGACCGGCAGGCCGAATGTTGTCCTGATCTGCGCAAAGACCGCCAGCGCCTTCTCAAGCCCGATGCCCCGCGCGGCCTTGCCGGAAGTGCGGTTCGCCTTGTCGAACGAGGATTTGTAGATGAGCCCGATACCCAGGCTCTCGCAGATTTCCTTCAGGCTGCCGGCCATTGCGAAGGCATGGTCGCGGCTTTCCATCTGGCAGGGGCCGGCGATCAGCGCGAAGGGCCGGTAGTTCCCGAAAGTCACGGGACCGATGGTCACATCCGTCATCGATGATCCTCTGTTCTCCGGGAGGGGTCCGAAGGGCCTTCTCGATAGGCCCTCGGAGGCTTGATCGCAAGCCCCGCCATGCCGAGAGGCTCGGCCAGCGCCCGTCACTCCGCCGGCCGCTCGAGCCGGATCGCCGTGGCGAAGCCGGGGCGCGGCTCGATGGTGAAGGCATCGCCGGCGGAAACCATGCCAAGCCCCATCCGCACCGCCTGCCTGGCGACCGCGGCCGGCTCGGCGACCCTGAGGCCAAAGCCGGCGAAATGCGGGGGGCTCGTCCGGGCTTCGACACCATAGAGGAAGCGGAACGTGTCGGGCGTGACAAGTTCCAGCCGCGTCCCGCCGCAATCCAGCGCGATCCCCGATGAAGAAGCGCGCATCTCCCGGCAATCGGCGAAAGCCGAGAGGAAGATGTGATGATCGGAGGGGTTTTCCGCCACGAGCGTCACGCGGGAGATGCCGCTGGCACCATTGGGGTGCTGCTGGAGAACAGGCGACCAGAAATTCTCCGGGAAATGCTGCTGGCAGACGAAGAAACCACATTCGGCCAGCTCCCGCGCATGCGCGAAGGCCAGGGTGAAGGCGACTTCCACCTCCGTGCCATCCGCCTTCACGCCCTTGCGCCTGAAATCGAACGGGGCGAAGGAACCAACGCCTTCGCTTGCGAAACGCGTGGCATCGGCCCTGGCATTCTCGCTCTTCAGCACCATCATCGAAAGGCCGGGCTGGCGGGCGATCGCTTCCGCCACGAAGGCACCGAAGGAAAAGAAACCCGGCTGATGCGGCGGCACCTGCGCGCCCTCCCCCACCGAGATCAATTCGAGAAAGGTTTCGTCCGCGAACTGGATCAGGCGGTTTTCCGTGCCCCAGGGATGCCGGTTGCGCGCGCCCGCGCGCAGGCCCAGCGCCTCGAACTCTCCGGCGAGCTGATCGAGATCGGCGGTGCCGAGAACCAGGTGATCGAGGGGGCGCGGCGACATGCCATCTCCTTAACAAGCTTGGCTATCCGGCGTTTAGAGCATGCTGTGAAAAAGTGGAATCCGGTTTTTCACAAAAAAGCATGCGACAAAACAATAAGATAGAGCTCGGGTTTGATTCCATCAGAACGAGACGTGCTCTAGCCCATGCGGCCACAAGGCGCAAAGCCCGGCCAAGGTTCGTTTTGGTCATGCTTCGATGACATGCGGCACGAAGCGCGCGAGATTGCCGGTGATGGGGCTTTCATCCTCGCGGATGAGCATGCCCGCCGGCTGGCTCGCGACCATCCAGGCGCCGATTACGACATGGCCGCCGCCGAAATCCGGGATTTCAACGAGCTTCTGGCGCATGATCGGGCCAATATAGGGGCCCGAGGTCCGGGTGACCGGCGCGCCTTCGCGGATGATCCGGATATTCGCGCCCTCGCGGGAATGGATGGGCTTCTCGACATAGGAAGCGCCGAGATCAACGCCTTCCCGCCCGGCGAAATAGGCGGGGAGCAGGTTCGGGTGCCCCGGAAAAATCCGCCAGAGATGCGGCATTAGCCCCTTGTTGGAGAGAACGGCTTTCCAGATCGGCTCGATGAACTGCGTGCGGCTGCCGATGACCGATTGGCCGAATTCCTCCCGGAACATCCATTCCCAGGGATAGAGCTTGAAAAGCACGTCGATCGCGCCATCGGCGAGGTCCACGAAGGTGCCGTCGCGCGCAACGCCGATCTCGTCCATGAAGAGGAACTGCGTCGAAAGGCCCGCGGCCTTCGCGCAATCCTCGAGATAGGCGACCGTGCCGCGATCCTCCGCGCTCACCCTCGCACAGGCGAGATGCAGCCGGTAGGCTGACCCGCCGCGCAGGTTGCGGAAGGCCTCCACGAGCCTTTCATGCACGGAATTGAATTGGTCCGATCCGGCGGGCAGCACGCCGCGCGCGATCTGTTCTTCCAGCCAGACCCATTGGAACACGCCGGTCTCGAACAAGGCCGTGGGCGTATCCGCGTTGTATTCCAAGAGCTTGGCTGGTCCGTTGCCCGCATAAGCGAAATCGAACCGGCCATAGAGATTGCGGTTCCCCTGCTGCCAGCTCTCGTGGATCGCACCCCAGAAATCGCGCGGAATGCCCAGCGAAGTGAGGATTTCCTCGCTGACGATCGCCTCGGCCACGAAGGCGAGGCACATCTCTTCGAGCTCGGCGGAGGGCGCCTCGATCTCCTCCTCGATCTCGCGCAGCGTGAAGCCGAAGGCGGCTGTCTCGTCCCAATAGGGCGCGCCCTCCGCCGTGTGGAAGGTGAAGCCCATGCGCTGCGCCGTGTCGCGCCAGTCCGGCCTTTCGGGAAGCGTCAGGCGACGCATCAGGAGGACGAGGAGGAGGAGGTCGAGCGCGCGGTCGAGCCGAAGCCGCCGCGCGTCACGGTCGAACTCTGCAGGCTCGGCACGCTCCCCCGCCCGGTGGTGAGGCTGCGAGGCACGGTGACGGGCCCGGGCTGGGATGCATTTCGGCTCACGGTCGTGCCGGCGGCGGTGGAATAGCTGCGCCAGCCGCCTACAAGGCCGGCGGACGAGGTCGAGCGCGGCACCACGCAGCCCGGCTGCGTGGCCGGCGTGAAGCCCGGCGCGCAGGGCTGCTGGTTGCGCAAGGGCGGCAGAAGCGCTTGCGGCTGGCGCTGGCCGAGGAGCCTCTGCGCGATCATCACGCCCGCAAGACTGGGGAGGAAGGAGGTCGTGCCGGCAATGGTCGCGGGTTTGCACTGGCCCGGGCCATATTGCGCCTCGCAATCCCCCTGCGCGTTGAAGCGCGGCGCATCCGTGAGGTGCTTTTCCTCGGCGGCCGCGAATTCCGCCTCGCATTGGTCGCGCGTCATCGCGCTGGCGGTCACGCAGGCGCTAAGGCTCTCATAGATCTCGGCCTGGTCGCTGTCGGAAACCGGTCCGCCCGAACGGCCGAGCCATGCGCCGGCGATCAGCAGGCCGGTTGCACCGAGGAAGATCATCGAGGAGCGTTTCATGGTCCCTCCCGGAGCATTTTCAAGCGAGGTGAACCCCGGTTCGCGGCAAGAAAATGCGACAACGCGAAAAAACACTACACGCTCATCGAGGCAGCATTGAGGAGCCCTGCCCCGAGGCTGACGCTCGCGACCGTGATGCCGGCCGCGATGTTGCCCGCGCCGACCTTCGCCGAAAGACCCGGCACGATGAAGCGGCAGACGAAATAGGCGAGAAGCTGCACCACGAAAGCGGCGAAACCCCAGATCAGCATGTCGGGGATGCTCACGGCCTGCGCGACGGCCTTCGAGAGCGGCAGCACGAAGCCGATCAGGCTTCCCCCGAGTGCCAGCGCCGCCGCGACATTGCCCTCGCGGATCAGCGCGACTTCGTCATGCGCGGTGAGCCGGATATAGACGAGCACGAAGATCGTGAGCAGGGCGGCCGCCACGAGGAAATACAGGATGAAATGCGGCAGGCCGCCGAAAATGCCGGCGAACATGCGTCCCTCGATCTCGAACATGGCGATTCCCCCGGTTCCGGCGCGACATCCTGCCTCGCCGGAGCCGCAAAGGGAAGCGTCACACCAGCCGGCTCTGCGCGATCGCCGCAGCGATGAAGCTTGCGAACAAGGGATGCGGCTCGAAGGGGCGCGATTTCAGCTCGGGGTGATATTGCACGCCCACGAACCAGGGGTGATCCGGGTATTCGATCGTCTCGGGCAGCAGGTCATCGGGCGAGACGCCGGAAAAGAGCAGGCCCTTTGCCTCCAGCGGCGCGCGGAAGGCCATGTTCACCTCGTAGCGGTGGCGATGGCGCTCGTGGATGACATCCGAGCCATAGATGCCGGCGATGCGGGAATTCGCGACCAGCTTCGATTCATAGGCCCCAAGGCGCATCGTGCCGCCGAGATCGCCGCCCGATCGCCGCGTTTCGAGCTGACCCTTGTTCATCCACTCGGTCATCATGCCGACGACCGGCACATCGCAGGGCCCGAATTCGGTGGAGGATGCGCCAGCCAGCCCCGCGAGATTGCGCGCGGCTTCCAGCACCGCCATCTGCATGCCGAAGCAGATGCCGAAATATGGCACATGGCGCAGCCGCGCGAAGCGCGCGGCCTGGATCTTGCCCTCCGCGCCGCGATAGCCGAAGCCGCCGGGCACGAGAATGCCGTGGACATGCTCGAGGTAGCTCGAGGCATCCTCGCGCTCGAAGATTTCCGAATCGATCCAGTCGAAATTCACCTTCACCCGGTTGGCGATGCCGCCGTGGTGAAGCGCTTCCATCAGCGATTTGTAGGCATCCTTCAGGCCCGTATACTTCCCCACGATGGCGATGGTGACTTCGCCTTCCGGGTTGCGCAGGGTCGAAACGATATGCTGCCAGCGCGAAAGATCGGGCTCCGGGCCTTCCTCCAGGCCGAAGACGCGCAGGACTTCACGGTCGAGCCCCTCTTCATGGTAGGCGAGCGGCACGGCGTAGATCTGGTCGACATCGCGCGCCTCGATCACCGCCGAGGGTCGCACATTGCAGAAAAGCGCGAGCTTCTTTCGCTCCCCCTCGGGGATTTCACGATCGCAGCGGCAGAGCAGGATATCCGGCTGGATGCCGATCGAACGCAATTCCTGCACCGAATGCTGGGTGGGTTTGGTCTTCAGCTCGCCGGCGCTTGGGATATAGGGCAGCAAAGTCAGGTGGATGTAGCAGGAATGGCCCTGCGGCAATTCGTTGCGCAACTGCCGCACGGCTTCGAAGAATGGCAGGCCCTCGATATCGCCCACCGTGCCGCCCACCTCGATCAAGACGAAATCGTAGCCCTCATTGCCCGCAAGAACGAAGTTCTTGATGGCATCCGTGACATGCGGGATGACCTGCACGGTCGCGCCGAGATAATCGCCGCGCCGTTCCCTGGCGATGATCTCCTGGTAGATGCGGCCCGTCGTGATATTGTCCGACTTCCTGGCCGAAACCCCGGTGAAGCGCTCGTAATGGCCAAGATCGAGGTCGGTTTCCGCCCCGTCATCGGTCACGAAGACCTCGCCATGCTGATAGGGGCTCATGGTCCCCGGATCCACGTTCAGATAGGGGTCGAGCTTCCGCAGGCGGATGGTGTATCCGCGCGCCTGCAGGACCGCGCCGAGGGCTGCGGAGGCGAGACCCTTGCCGAGGGAGGAAACCACGCCGCCGGTGATGAAGATGTACCGCGTCATGGGAACCGAGCCTTAATCCAGCGCGCCGATTCTGCGCAAATGAAAAAGGCGCCATCCACAAGGATGACGCCTGGATTTCGGGCCGCGCGCCCGAACGCCGGCTTACTGGTTCGGCGCGGTGCCACCCTGCAGGTTGCGGAGCTGATCGAGCACGTTCGGGCCAGAGCCCGGAGCCGGCGCGGTCTGGCCCGGCAGGGTCGGCGGGGCCGGCGCGTCAATGCCAACGGGAGCGCGCTTCGGCGCGTTGCGGGCGGCCAGGACGCCGAGGGTCAGCGAGGTGACGAAGAATGCCGCGCCAAGAATTGCCGTGGTGCGCGAGAGCAGGTTCGCCTGCCCGCGGCCCGTCATGAAGGAAGAGGGGCTCGAACCCATGCCGAGGCCGCCCCCTTCCGAGCGCTGCAAGAGCACCACGCCGGCAAGCGCCAGCACGATGACGAGGTGAATGGCGATCAGAACGGTTTCCATCGGTCGGTTCGGTCCAGCAAGGGGAAACGGGCGGCGGGAGCCGCGATCCGCAGGGATTTGGGCTCCCATACCGGGAAATGCAAGGAAGGCAAAGACGTAAAAACGCATCACGCCGCATGCGCGATGGCGAGGAAATCCGCGGCCTTGAGGCTCGCGCCGCCCACCAGTGCGCCATCGACATCGGCGAGCGCGAGGATTTCGGCGGCGTTCGAGGGCTTCACCGAGCCGCCATAGAGGATGCGGCATTTCCCGGCCTCGCCCTTCGCGAGCACGGCCTTCAGCGTCTTGCGGATATCCGCGTGCATCTGGGCGATATCCGCAGGGGTGGGGGTCAGGCCCGTGCCGATGGCCCAGACCGGCTCATAGGCAACAACAACCTGATCCGCCCGCGCGCCGGCGGGGACCGAGCCCCTGATCTGGCGACGCACGACCGCGAGCGCCTTGCCGGCCTCGCGCTCGGCGCGGGTTTCGCCCACGCAGATGATGGCGATCATCCCCTGCCCCATCGCGGCTTCCGCCTTGGCCTTCACAACGGCATCCTTCTCGGCATGGTCGGTGCGCCGCTCGGAATGGCCGACGATGATGGCGCCGGCACCCGCTTCGAACAGCATGGCTGCGGAGAGGTCGCCCGTATGCGCACCGGAGGCTTTGGCATGGCAATCCTGCGCCCCAATGCTGATTCCCGTGCCGATGCACACGGCAGCCGCGGTGAAGATCAGCGTTGCCGGCGGGCAGACGAGGAGATCCACCCTGGAGCGCAGGGCGGGTGTTGCGCCCTTCCCCATCGCCTGGATTTCCGCAAGGTCCGCCCGGAGGCCGTTCATCTTCCAGTTTCCGGCGATCAGGGTCTTGCGCATGGATCAGGTTCCGACAAGGCAGGGAATGTTCCGGCCCGGCCGATAGCACGCCGCGCGCGACCGTTCAACGCGCGAGCAGGCCGCGCCTTGCCTTCTCTTTTCGCCATCCCTATGGTCCGGCCCGGTTTTTGATCCAAGCGCGCCCAGCGCCAACGCTTCCGGAGCATCGTTCCGCCCATGATGACCGCCATTCGCTCCGCCGCCTCCAACTGGCTCGGCCGCGTCGTCCTCATCGTCGTGATGGGCTTGCTGATCGTTTCCTTCGCGATCTGGGGCATCGGCGACATCTTCCGCGGTGGTTCCACCCGCAACGTCGCCACCGTGGGCAAGGAAGTGATCACGGCGGATGCCTATCGCAACGCCTTCAACACCGAGTTGCAGAACCTGCAGCGGCGCATCCGCCGCCCGGTGACGACCGCGGAAGCGCGGGCTTTCGGGCTTGATCGGGAGGTTCTCAACCGCCTGATCGACGACGCCGCACTTTCAGCCAAGGTCGATCGCCTTGGCCTCGCGCTCGATGAGCAGGGCGTGAGCCGTTCCGTGCTTGAAGCCGAGATCTTCCAGACCGGTGGCCGCTTCGACCGTGAACGCTATCTCTCGCTGCTCCAGCAGAGCGGGCTTTCCGAGCCCGCCTTCCTGCGCCAGCAGGGCGAGTTCCTGCTGCGCCAGCAGCTCTTTCAGGGGCTTGTGGGCGGCATGACCGCGCCCTCGACCTTCAACGCCGCCCTGCACCAGTATCGGGAGGAGGAGCGCAGCCTCGAAGTGGTGGTCATCCCCACCGCGAAGGTGCCCGAGCCGGCCGAGCCCACGGCGGAAGCGCTCAAGGCCTTCCACGAGGAGCGCAGGGCGGAATTCCGCACCGTGGAAACCCGGCAGGCGACGGTTCTCACCGTTTCTCCCCAGATTTTCGCGGGCAGCGTGACGTTGAGCGAGGCCGAGTTGCGCGCCTTCTATGATCAGGCGGTGGCGAATGGCCGCTTCGGCTCGCCCGAGCGTCGCCGCGCCTTCCGCCTGCTCTTCGATTCCGAGGCCGCCGCAAGGGCTGCCGCCGACCGGCTCGCCGCTGGCCTCACCTTCGAGGCGCTGCTGGCCGAGAAGAACCTCAGGGAGGTCGATGTCGATCTCGGCCTGCAGACCCGCGCGCAAGTGGCGGATGCCGCGACGCGTGAAGCGATCTTCTCGCTGCCGGAGGGTGGTGTGAGCGCGCCGATCCGCGATCCGTTCGGCTTCGTGCTCATCCGCGTGGCAAAGGTCGAGCCCGGCCAGGCAACGCCGTTCGCCGAGGTGCGCGGCGAGGTGGAATTCGACGCCCGGACGCGGAAACTCACCACCGACGCGGCCGTGAGGCACAAGGTCGATGACCTCGTGAAGAAGATCGAGGACCAGCGCATTGCCGGCAAGTCGCTGACCGAAGCCGGCCAGGCGGCAGGGCTCAGCCCGCTCGTGATCGAGGGTCTGGATCGCAACGGCAACGGCCCCGATGGCCAGCGCCTGACGGTGCCGGGCGGCGCCGAGACGCTGAACGCGATCTTCGCCTCCGATATCGGCCTCGACAACGAGGCGCTCCACCTGCGCGACGGCAGCCATGTCTGGTTCGAGATCAATCGCGTCGATCCCGCGCGCGACAAGGCCTTCGAGGAGGTCGAGGCGGAGATCCGCACCCGCTACCTCGCCGATCGGAAATCCAGGGCGATGGGCGAATTCGCGACCGCGCTCGTCAAGCGCATCGAGGGTGGCGAGAGCTTCCATTCTGTCGCGGCCGAACTCGGCGCGCCGGTGCAGATCTTCTCGGCCATCCGCCGCACCTCGAATGATCCGGTTCTCGGCCGCAATGGAGTGGAGCGCGCCTTCGCGGGCGAGATCGGCAAGGTGGCGAGCGCGGTGGCACCGGACGGCATCGGCCGCCTGCTGGTCCTGCCGAAGGCATCGACCCTCCTGCCCTATGATGCCGCGGCGGATGCCAATTCGGCCTTCTCGCGCCAGCTGGCGCAGGGCATGGCGGATGACGTGTTCCGCCAATATGTCGCGGCTCTGCGCAGGGAAGCGGGCGTAGCCATCAACGAGGCGCTGCTGGCCCAGACGCTGGGGCAGGCGAATTGATGGAGGCTGCGCAGGATTTCGAGACCTTCGAACGCCTGTATCAGGCCGGCCAGCCCCAATGCCTGGCATTGCGGCTGGTTTCGGACCTCGAAACACCTGTCTCGGCCTATCTGAAGCTGAAATCCCATGCAGGCGAGCAGCCCTCGTTCCTGCTGGAATCGGTGGAAGGCGGCGCCACCCGGGGCCGGCACTCGATCATCGGCCTTCTGCCGGATCTGGTCTGGCGCTGCCGCAACGGGGCGAGCGAAATCGCGCGCAACGGTTCGGAATTCGCAAGCATCCCGGGCAAGCCGCTGGAAGCCTTGCGCGCCGTTCTGGCAGAGAGCCGCATTCCCGCCCTCGAGCATCTCCCGCCCATGGCGAGCGGCGTGTTCGGCTTCATGGGCTATGACATGGTGCGCGAGATGGAGCGCCTCGCGCCTGCGAAGCCCGACCAGATCGGTGTCCCCGACGCGCTGATGATCCGCCCGACGGTCGTGCTGATCTTCGACAATGTGAAGGATGAACTGGTTGTCGTGACGCCGGTCTTCCCGAAGGAGGGTGCCAGCGCGAAGGCGGCCCATGAATCCGCCCTCGAGCGGCTGAACGCGGTGATGGCGACGCTGGATGCTCCGCTGGAACATGCGGGCAGGCCGGCGGATCTCTCCGCGCGCATTCCCGAGGCGCAATCCAACACCAGCCGGGAAGAATTCCACGCAATGGTCGCCAGGGCCAAGGAATACATCCTCGCCGGCGATATCTTCCAGGTCGTGCTCTCGCAGCGCTTTTTTGCGCCTTTCGATCTCGATGCCTTCTCGCTCTATCGCGCGCTGCGCCGCGTGAACCCCTCGCCCTATCTCTGCTATCTCGATTTCCAGGATTTCCAGATCGTCTGTTCGAGCCCGGAAATCCTCGTGAAGGTGGTGGATGGGCCGGAGAAGAAGAAGGTGGTTTGCCTGCGCCCCCTTGCCGGCACCCGCCGGCGCGGCGCCACCCCGGCCGAGGATATGGCGCTCGAGAAGGACCTCCTCGCCGATCCGAAGGAACGCGCGGAGCATCTGATGCTGCTCGATCTCGGGCGCAACGACGTGGGCCGCGTCGCGAAGATGGGCTCGGTGAAGGTGACGGATTCCTTCTTCATCGAGCGCTACAGCCAGGTGATGCACATCGTCTCGCATGTCGAGGGCGAGCTGGACAGCGCCCGATACGACATCCTCGATGCCCTCGCGGCGGGCTTCCCGGCGGGAACGACCTCCGGCGCGCCGAAGATCCGCGCGATGGAGATCATCGACGAACTCGAGAAGGACAAGCGCGGCACCTACGCAGGCACGATCGGCTATTTCGGCGCGGATGGCGCGATGGATACCTGCATCATGCTGCGCACCGCGCTGGTGAAGGACGGCATGATGCATGTGCAGGCCGGCGCCGGCATCGTGCATGATTCCGTGCCCGCTTCCGAACAGGCGGAATGCGAGAACAAGGCAAAAGCCCTCTTCCGCGCGGCGGAGGAAGCGGTGCGGTTTGCAAGCCAAGCCAAACGCGGGCAGTAACCCTTTCTTTGCCATCTTCTGAAGGCGGGGCTCCTCTCCTTCGCCTCGACTGCGGATCTTCAATGATCATTATCCATTGTCGGTCGATCCTCATTCCGGGAAATGCCTCAGAAGGAGGGTTTCATGCTTGTCTCTGCCGCATATTCTGTCAGCCAGTTCTCTTTTCAGCGGGGCTCTTTCGGGAATGTCCCCGCCACGGTCACCCGCGACGTCTCGACCGGCATCGGCCAGTTGAAGGCTGTGGGCCATCTCAAGGATGCGCCCCGCCTGCATCGCGAAATTCATCACGCCCTGCAGAGCCGGTTCGGCCTGAGCCGTGACGAGGCCACGATCCTCACGATGCAGATCATGACCGATGCCCTGCGCGAGGCGAATTCGATGATCTCGGTCGATTTTTCGATCAAGACCTACCGGGAAACGCAGGCCCGGACCATGCCGATGCCGGATGAGCGGCCCGCGCCGGATGTGATCGAGGATCTCAATCGGAAAGTGCTGGATTGGACGGCCTAGGACGGGCTTCGCCTTGACGTCCGGCTGCTTCTCCGCTTTGTCCTGAAGAGTTTCTCTGCCGGGCAAGGCAAGCTCCATGCGCATCGCGTTGATCGACAACTACGACAGTTTCACCTTCAACGTGGTGCACGCGCTTGCGAAAGAAGGCGCGGAGGTGGATGTCTATCGCAACGATGCGATGAGCGCGGATGAACTTCTCGCGCTTGCGCATGATGCGATTGTCGTCTCCCCCGGCCCCTGCACGCCCTCGGAAGCCGGGATTTCGGTTGAGACCATCGAGAAGGCCCATGGCAAGGTGCCGTTGCTCGGCGTGTGCCTCGGCCATCAGGCGATCGGGCAGGCTTTCGGCGGCAAGGTCATTCGCGCCTACCCCGTGCATGGCAAGGTTTCGACCATCCGCCACGATGGCAGGGGCCTGTTCCGCGGGCTCAATCAGGGCTTGACCGTCACGCGCTACCACTCGCTGGTGGTGGAGCGTTCGAGCTTTCCCGCCTGCCTGATGCCCACCGCCGAAAGCGAGGATGGCCTGGTGATGGCGCTCCAGCATCGCGATTGCCCGACCTTCGGCGTGCAATTCCACCCCGAGAGCATCGCGACCGAGGGCGGCCAGCAGATTTTCCGCAATTTCCTTGATCTGGCGCGCGAATTCCATGCGCGCCGCAAGGCCGCGTGACGCGAGCAGCAGCATGGAAGCCTTCAAGCCCCTCATCGCCAAGGCCGCCGCCGGCCTGCCCCTCTCCCGCGAGGAGGCATCGCTCGCCTTCGCGCAGATGCTCTCCGGCGAGGTGACGCCGGCGCAGATGGCGGGCTTCCTGATGGCCCTGCGGGTTCGCGGCGAAAGCGTCGAGGAGATCACCGGCGCGGTGAGCGCCATGCGCGAGCGCATGGTGAAGGTCGAGGCGCCGGCCGGCGCGATCGACGTCGTGGGCACGGGCGGCGATGCCTCGGGCTCGTGGAATGTCTCGACGCTCGCCGGGTTGATTGTCGCTGCCTGCGGCGTGCCGGTTGCGAAGCATGGCAACCGCGCGGCCTCCTCGAAATCGGGTGCGGCGGATGTGCTTCAGGCGCTCGGGGTGAAGATCGGGCAATCCCCGGATATCGTGGCGAAAATCCTGGATGAAACCGGCTTTGCCTTCATGCTGGCGCCCGCGCATCACCCGGCCATGCGCAATGTCGCGCCGGTGCGGACCGAACTCGGCACGCGCACGATGTTCAACATCCTCGGACCGCTCTCGAACCCCGCGGGCGTGAAGCGCATCCTGCTCGGCGTGTTCTCCGCGAGCTGGCTCGAGCCCGTCGCCGAGACCCTTCGCGATCTCGGCACCGAGCGCGCCTGGGTGATCCATGGTTCGGATGGGCTCGACGAGATGACCACCACCGGCCCGACCCATGTGGTGGAACTCGCGAACGGCCAGATTCGCCGCTTCGAGGTTACGCCCGAGGAAGCGGGGCTTCCCCGCTCCGCGCCCGAGGCGCTGAAGGGCGGCGAGCCCGGCCGGAACGCGGCCGCCCTGCGCGATGTCGTTTCCGGCAAGCCTGGAGCCTATCGCGATATCGCGATCCTCAACGCGGCGGGCGTTCTGCTGGTGGCCGGCAAGGCCGCGACCCTGAAGGATGGCGCCGGGATGGCCGCCGGGGCGATTGATTCCGGCCAGGTTGCGGCCCTGCTCGACCGCGTGATCGCGGCTTCGAACGCGTGAGGGACGCATGAGCGACATTCTGCGCACCATCGAGGCCACGAAGCGCGAGGAAATCGCCGCCGCCCGGGCGCGGCTTCCGC
This sequence comes from Methylobacterium sp., assembly GCA_020252645.1. Lineage (GTDB taxonomy): Bacteria > Pseudomonadota > Alphaproteobacteria > Rhizobiales > Beijerinckiaceae > Rhabdaerophilum. The sequence continues at coordinate 17,259 of JADCCN010000024.1, forward strand.
TGCCGGAGCTTCGCGCCCGCGCCGAGAAGAAGCGTGCTCCCCGTGGCTTTCTCGCTTCACTCACGCGCAAGGTTCGGGCGGGGCAATTCGCGCTCATCGCCGAGATCAAGAAGGCGAGCCCTTCCAAGGGCCTGATCCGCGCGGATTTCGATCCGCCCGCCCTGGCGCGCGCCTATGAAGCCGGCGGGGCGGCCTGCCTCTCGATCCTCACGGACCGGAAATATTTCAAGGGTGCCGCGAGCCACCTCACCTCGGCGCGCGCGGCGGTGAGCCTGCCCGTGATCCGCAAGGATTTCCTGATCGACCCCTATCAGGTGTTCGAGGCCCGCGCGATGGGGGCGGATTGCATCCTCGTGATCATGGCGAGCGTCGATGATGCGCTCGCGGCCGATCTCGTCGCCACGGCCGCGGCGCTCGGCATGGACAGCCTCATCGAGGTGCATGACGAGGCCGAACTCGATCGCGCGCTCAGGCTGCCCTCGCCCCTTCTCGGCATCAACAACCGCGACCTCAAGACCTTCCATGTCGATCTTTCGGTTTCCGAGCGGCTCTCGAAGCGCGTGCCGAAGGACAGGCTGCTGGTGGGCGAAAGCGGCATCTTCACGCATGCGGATTGCCAGCGCCTTCGGGAAAGCGGCATCTCGACCTTCCTCGTGGGCGAAAGCCTGATGCGGCAGGCGGATGTGGAAGCCGCGACGCGCGATCTTCTGGGTCTTTCCAGGGCCAGGAAGGTCGCGTGATGAGCACGCTCACGCATCTGGATGCAACCGGTGCCGCCCATATGGTCGATGTGGGCGAGAAGGCCTTGACCTCGCGCGAGGCCGTGGCAGAGGGCCGCGTGGTGATGGCCAAGGAAACGCTGGCGCTGATCCGCGACGGCCTTGCGAAAAAAGGCGATGTCATCGCCACGGCGCGCATCGCCGGCATCATGGCCGCGAAGAAGACGCACGAACTGATCCCGCTCTGCCATCCGCTGCTGCTCACGAAGGTTTCGCTCGATATCGAGGCCGATGCGAGCCTGCCCGGCCTCGTCGTGCGTGGGCTTGCGCGCGTCACCGGCCAGACCGGCGTTGAAATGGAGGCGCTGACCGCCGTTTCCGTCGCCTGCCTCACGATCTACGACATGGCGAAGGCGGTCGATCGCGGCATGCGCATCGAGGGCATCCGCCTGCTCGAGAAGCGCGGCGGCAAGAGCGGCGACTGGGTCGCCGATCCGAGCGGCTGATGGCCGGCGACACGCCGCTCCTGCCGGTGGCGCAAGCGCTTGCGCGCCTGCTCGCGCGCGCGGAAGCCTTGCCGAAACAGGCCGAAACCATCCCGATCATCCGCGCCGCGGGCCGCGTTCTTGCGGCGGATCTCGTGGCCACGCGCACGCAACCGCCCTTCGCCATGTCCTCGATGGATGGCTATGCCCTGCGCGCGAAGGATTGCCGGCCCGGCGAACCCTTGCGTCTTCTCGGCGAAAGTGCTGCCGGCCACCCCTTCGAAGGCAGGCTCGAACCCCATACGGCCATCCGCATCTTCACCGGTGCGAAGCTGCCGGACGGTGCCGACGCCGTGCTGATCCAGGAGGATGCGCGCGCGCAGGATGGGCTCGTGACGCCCGCGAGCCCTGCGAAACCCGGCAGTTTCATCCGCCGCGCCGGGCGTGATTTCACCGCCGGCGAGACGGGTCTTTCCGCCGGCACGCGGCTCTCCCCGGCGGATATCGCGCTGGCTGCGGCCATGAACCACGCTTGCGTGCCGGTCTATCGCCAGCCGCGCATCGCTCTTCTGGCCACGGGCGATGAACTCGCCCTGCCTGGCCCGGATGTGCCGCCCGCAGCCACCGTTGCCTCGAATCTCATCGGCCTTTCCGCGCTGGTGGAGGCGCAGGGCGGCTTGGTGCTCGATCTCGGAATCGCGCGCGACACGCCCGAAAGCCTGAATGCCGCGATTGACCGCGCGATGGCCGAGGGGGCCGATCTGCTGGTGACCATCGGCGGCGCTTCCGTGGGAGACCGCGATCTCGTGCGCCCGGTATTGACGGCGCGTGGCGCGCTGCTTGATTTCTACCGCATCGCCATGCGGCCCGGAAAACCGCTGAATTTCGGCAGCCTCGGCGCCATGCTCTATCTCGGCCTGCCGGGAAATCCGGTCTCCGCGCTGGTTTGCGGCACGCTGTTCCTGGCGCCGCTCGTGCTGGCGATGCAGGCCGATGCGGAAGCGGGCGCGGATCGCACCCGGACGGCGCTGCTCGGCCGTGACCTTCCGCAGAATGATCGGCGGGAGGATTATCTGCGCGCCAGCCTCTCCGTGGATGCCGAGGGCGTGCCGGTCGCCACGCCCTTCGCGGATCAGGATTCATCGCTGCTCTCGGTGTTCGCGCGGGCCGGGGCGCTGGTGATCCGCGCGCCGGGCGCGGCCGCCGCGACCGCCGGCCAGACCTGCCGCATCCTGTATCTGTAATCCCGGCCGGAACGAACCGGATATATCCCCTCTAGACATGTTAGTAAAAACATGCGGTAAGATTCGCATGAGCACGAAACCGACGAACATCAAACAGTTTCTTGAAGCGTTTCCGAACGATGAAGTGTGTCTAGAGCACCTGATGCGCACGCGTTACGGCAAGCGTTTCGTATGTTATGGATGCCAGCGTGAGGCTAACTACCATCGCGTTAAATCTCGTCGTTGCTATGAGTGCGAGCATTGCGGTCATCAAGTCTACCCGACTGCCGGAACGCCCTTTGAAAAGACTAGAACGTCACTTCGTGATTGGTTCTATGTAATGTTCCTGTTCTGCGCTTCCCGCAACGGCGTGGCCGCGAAGGAGGTGCAACGCCAGATCGGCGTGACCTACAAGACCGCGTGGCGCATGTGCCACGAAATCCGCAAGTATATGGGCTCGGTCGATGGCGACCGCCCGCTTGGCGGCACGGGCGCGCAGGATCCGGCTGTCGAGGTCGACGAGGCTTTCATCGGCGGTAAGGACAAGCGCGGCGAAGACGACAAGGCCGTCATTCTCGGCATGATCGAGCGCGACGGCGATATCGTCACGCGCCTCATCCCGGATCGGAACAGCCGCACCGTCATCCCGCAAGTGCGCCAGTGGGTGAAGGAAGGCTCAACCGTCTACACGGACGAAGCGCCGCTCTACAAAGCTTTGCCAGCACGCGGTGGCTACGATCACGCCTCGGTCAACCACCGCAAGAAGGAATGGAGGCGCGGCGAAGCGCATACCAACACGATTGAAGCCTTCTGGTCGAACCTCAAGCGGGGGATTCAGGGGACTTACGTTTGGGTTTCCCGGAAGCACTTGCAGAAGTATCTTTGGGAGTTCGAGTATCGCCATAACCTTCGGCACGCGCCTTGGCTGATGTTCGAGGCTTTGCTGGTTTCGTTCCAGAAGGCCCCTCGCCTCGAACCATCGCGGCCAAAAGGCGGTCAAAACGCTCGTTGATCCCGTCAGTCTTCATCAAACAGCCTCCCCGGCGGCTCGGCGGCAGGGATGACGCCATAGACATGAATGACTTCGACCTTTTGGTCGATCAATATTCCCTTGGCATCATACTTCGTCAGAAAGCGCACACGGCACTTGAGTGCGTCACCAGGGATGATGATATGCCGCCTTTGGTGGTATTCCCTTAGCCACTCTTCGTGCGAAATCGACGCAGAGACCGAGTTCTTGCCGTGCTTAAACTGCCATTGGGCGTTAGCCAGCAAATCAGGTCGCCTAACCACAAGAACCATATCAGCATCGTTTGATAGTTCTTGCTCCATTTTAACAGGAGGCAAGTGTTCAGACGGAAGCCAGTCTGATGTCGTGATGACTTTGTATTCTCTGTCGGCCAGTGTAATTGTAAGAGCTTCTCCGTCCTTAAATTTCTTTTTTGTTCTCTGAATTGAGTCAAGGGACTGGGCTAGGCGTGGAAGATTAATCGGAGCGTAGTCAGGCATGTGCTTAGCGTCGGTTTCGACTGCTAATTTCCTCAGACGCTCAGACAAATCTTCAATATTTGGCGGTGTATCCGCGTCAATTTTCTTGTCGAGCCACTCGATAGCAATATATTTTGCCTTTACGAGAAAAGCGCCAACTTGTTGTTTCCAGTCAAGCTCCTTCAAAGCCCCATCATCTATAGATTTCAACCTGTTTCTCAAAAAGATTTTTAGGCTAGATTTTTCAACATCCTCCAAAATCATTGACGTCGAAATTTTGGAATCAACAGACGTTACTAGGACGCTGTCCAGATCCTCAAACGCCCGAATGAGATCAGACGCAATCTCGAAAACTCTGGCCGGCGATCCTTCATCTTCTCGAAAATCAATCTTGAACTCAATGTCGCTTTCCGGCGGCACGATGCTCTCCCCAACCCGCGCGTAGATTTTCTCAGTCATGACACTCTCATAAATCCCAAATCTGTTGAAGATGTGATTAACATGTTCAAAGGGGATATATCCGGAACGAACGCTTGCGGAACACAAGCTGAACATGGTAAAGATGTTCAGGATTTGTTTTGCCCGAGTCGGGGCCGCAGACGGGGTTCGCGAAAATGCTCACACGCAAGCAGATGGAATTGCTGCGCTTCATTCACGAGCGCCTTCAGGAGAACGGGGTTCCCCCCTCCTTCGATGAGATGAAGGAAGCTCTGGACCTCAAATCGAAATCCGGCATCCATCGGCTCATTCTCGCGCTGGAGGAGCGTGGCTTCATCCGTCGCCTGCCGAACCGTGCCCGTGCGCTGGAAGTCATCCGCTTGCCGGATGCCCAGACACCCCGGCCCGGGCGCCAGCGTTTCGCGCCAAGCGTCATCGAGGGTGATCTCGGCAAGGTGCGCGCGCTCGCCCCGGCCGAACCGGAGACGCAGCGCCCGGTCGCCATTCCCATCATGGGCCGCATCGCGGCGGGCACGCCGATCTCCGCAATCCAGAATCGCTCCTCGACCATTGATGTCTCGCCCGAGTTCCTGAGCCATGGCGAGCATTACGCGCTCGAGGTTCGTGGCGATTCGATGATCGAGGCGGGCATCTTCGATGGTGACCTCGTGATCATCCGCAAGCAGGAAAGCGCCAATACGGGCGATATCGTCGTCGCGCTGATCGACGACGAGGAAGCTACCCTGAAACGGATGCGCCGCAAGGGCGCTTCCATCGCGCTGGAAGCGGCCAATCCGAACTACGAGACCCGCATTTTCGGGCCGGATCGCGTGCGCGTGCAGGGACGTCTGGTCAGCCTCATCCGCCGCTATTGAGGCGCGAGGGCGGGGTCTTCCTCCGGTTCCGGCCGCTCGGGCGCGCGTGGCCGCTGCGGGGATGAGGTGGGGCGTTCCGGGAAGCCGGTTGCGATCGGGCCGGGTTCCGGCTCTTCGGTCATCGGGGGTGGAGTATGACGCCAGGGTCTTGTCTTGCGCGGATCGAGGCTGGTCTCACGGGCAGCGATCCGGCCGTCGCGCAAGTGGATTTTCTGGGCGCCATGGCGGGCGAAGCTCTCCGCGGAGAGGAGCAGGCGGTCGGGTCCGCACAGCGCGGGTTCAGCCTTGACCGGGGTGATGACGATCTGCGCGCGTTGGCAATCGAGGCGAGCGGCTTCGGGTGTAAGACTGAGGGCCACATTCCGGCCATCCGGAAGGGTGCCGGTGCAGCCCTTCCGGTCACAATGCGCGCGCTGACGCAATGTCGGGTCATCGGGCCGGCGGGCATCGCCGAGCGCGGGCAGCCATTGCTGGAGCGTGAAGCTCGAGGGTGAAGCGGGCGAGAGCAAAGTATAGCTTCCGCTTGCATCACGAAACAGCGCCATGCGCCCATCGGGTGCGATCATCAGGTCGGGCAAGGGCGTCGCCTTGAGCAGGATGGCCCAGAGCAGAACAAGCGGTAGTGCGAGGAACCGCAGGGGCGAACGGAAAATCACCAGCACCAGCAGGGCGATGACCAGCAATGCAAAGAGATGGCCAGGTGCTTTCGGCACGGGCGGTGCTGCTCCCTCGATGCCGGCGACCTTCTCGGCCACGAACAGAACACCCCGGATTCCCTCGCCCATCACGAGCCAGACCCAGCCATCCAGCCCGAAAGGCAGGAGCATTGTTCCGATCACGCCGGCGGGCATCACCACGAGGCTCACGAGCGGGATCGCGAGCGCGTTGCCGACAAGGCCATAGGGGTTCAGCCGGTGGAAATGCCAGGCTGAAAAGGGTGCGGTCGCGAGCGAGGCGAGAAGGGTGGTCGCCACGATGCCGAGGAACGCCATCAGCATGGCCCGCCCCGCGCGCTCCATGAAGCCCGGCCGGAAGCGCCCGCGCGGCTCGGGCTCGGGCTCCGGCCGGTAGCGCCGCCAGAGATCATTTCCGGCGATCAGCGCCGCCACGGCCGCATAGGACATCTGGAAGCTCGGCCCCAGCAGGGCCTCGGGCTCCCGCGCGAGAACGATCAGCGCGGATATCGCGACGTTCCGCAGGGCGAGCGCGGGGCGATCCACGAGAATCGCCCCGAGCATCACCAGCATCATGATCAGCGAGCGCTCGGTGGCCACCTCGGACCCCGAGAAGACGCAATAGGCGATGGAGCCGAGCATGGCCCCGGCCGCCGCCCATTTCTTGATGGGGTGTCGCAAGGCGAGCGCCGGCGAGAGCGCCAGCAGGGCCCGCAGGGTCCAGAACATCACGCCTGCCGCCAGCACCATATGCAGGCCGGAAATCGAGACGATGTGATAGAGGCCGGATGCCCTGAGCGCGTCATTCGTCTCGGGCGAGATCAGGCCGCGTTTCCCGGTGATCAGTGCGGCCGAGAGCGCGCCGGCCTCGCCACCGATGGTCTGCGCGATGCGATCGGTCATCGCATTGCGCGCGCGATCGATGAAAGCATTGAAACGCAGGCTGAAATCTGGTTCCGCCCTGGGTGGCGCGACCTCGATGCGGCCGATGGCGTAGCCGACGCCGCCCACGGCGCGGAAGAAGGAATCGCGCCGGAAATCATAGCCGCCCGGCATGGCCGGCTCGGATGGCGGTGCGAGCCGCGCGCGCAAGGTGACATGGGCGCCAGCCTCGACATTGGGTCGGCCCGGCGCGCCGATCCGCACCCGGTAGGGCACGCGTTGTGGATTGGCGGCGCGCTCATCCGCGAGGTGGGTGACGCGCAACAGGATGCGATGACGACGCGGACCGGCATCGACCTGCTCGACATGGCCGGAGATGGTCACCGGGATCGCGCGTTCGAGCATCGGCGCGGCCATGCTGGCGGTGCGCCAGGTGCCGGCGGTGAATCCCGCCGCCATCATTGCGAGGGCAATGGCGATCGCGCGTGGAACTCCGTCGAATCGGATCGCGAAAATGGCCGCGATCAGCAGCAGAACCGGCCCGGCCCAGGGCGACGGCTCGTCGGATGCGGCAAAATAGGCAAGGATCCCCAGCGCGAAAGCCACGGGCAGCAACAGAAAGCCGGTGCGCCGGTCGCGCTCTTCTTCCAACCAGCGACCAAGCAGGTTGCCGACGCGTCCCTGAAGTCCCGCATGCCACCGCGCGCCGGGGCTTGCGAGCACGGCGGCAACAGCGCGAGAAGGGGCCCGGCGGGTCATCGGCGCGGCGCTCCCTCCCGCGCAAGGGTGAAACGGGCATTTGCGCGCCCGCGCCTTCATGCTAGAGCGCGCGGAAAGGCCGGGCAATGCCCGCCGAAATCCCGTTTTCCGATGTGAAAGCCGCTTTTCCCCATGTCTGATCCCATCGTCACGCGCTTCGCCCCCTCGCCGACGGGGTTCCTCCATATCGGCGGGGCGCGCACGGCGCTCTTCAACTGGCTGCTCGCGCGCCGCCATGGCGGGAAGATGCTGCTGCGGATCGAGGATACGGACCGCGTGCGCTCGACGCCCGAGGCGATCGACGCGATCATCGACGGCTTGGAATGGCTGGGCCTCTCCTGGGACGGGGATGTCATCTACCAGTTCGCCCGCGCCCCGCGGCACAAGGAAGTGGCCGAGGCGATGCTTGCCAATGGCCGCGCCTACAAATGCTATGCGACATCGGAAGAACTCGAGGCCATGCGCGAAGCCGCGAAAGCGGCGGGCAGGCCGATGCGCTATGACGGCCGCTGGCGCGACAAGGGCCCGGAGGACCACGCGAAAGCAGAGGCCGAGGGCCGCAAATTCGTGATCCGCCTGAAGGCACCGCTCGGCGGGCAGACCATCGTGCAGGATCTCGTCCAGGGCACGGTGACCTGGGACAACGAGAACCTCGACGATCTCGTGCTGCTGCGTTCGGATGGCACGCCGACCTACATGCTCGCCGTGGTGGTGGATGACCACGACATGGGCGTGACGCATGTCATCCGCGGCGATGATCACCTGACCAATGCCGCGCGACAGACGCAGATCTACGAGGCGAATGGCTGGAAGGTGCCGCAGATGGCGCATATCCCGCTGATCCACGGGCCGGACGGCGCCAAGCTTTCCAAGCGCCATGGCGCGCTGGGTGTCGATGCCTATCGCGCGCTGGGCTACCTGCCGGAAGCCTTGCGGAACTATCTTGTCCGCCTCGGCTGGGCGCATGGCGACCAGGAAATCTTCTCGACCGACGAGATGACCGCCGTCTTCGACCTCAGGAATGTGGGCCGTTCGCCCGCGCGTTTCGATTTCGCGAAGCTCGAGAGCATCAACGGCCATTACATGCGCAAGACCGATGACCTGGCGCTGCTGAAGGCGCTTCGGCCGGTGTTGCCCCATGTCGAGGGTGGCGAGGCGATCGCGGCGGCGCTCACGCCGGAGAAGGAAGCGCAGTGGATCGCGGCCATGCCGGGCCTGAAAGAGCGCGCGAAGACACTGGTGGAACTCATTGACGGATCACGCTTTCTCTTCGCCCAGCGTCCGCTCGTGATGGACGAGAAGGCGTGCGAGATCCTCGCGAAGGATGGCAAGGCGGTCCTCGCGCGGCTGCTCGCGCGCCTCGAGGCGGTTCCGATCTGGGAAACCGCGAGCCTGGAGGAAGCCGTGCGCGCGGAAGCTCAATCCAGCGGCCTGAAGCTCGGTGCCCTGGCCCAGCCCCTGCGGGCCGCCCTCACCGGGCGGGCCACCTCACCGGGAATTTTCGAGGTTCTCGTGGTGCTTGGCCGCGAGGAATGCCTCGGTCGATTGCGGGATCAGGCCGCGTGAAAAGGCGTGGTGGAATGGCGCCTTCCGCGGCAGCCCCATGCGGACAACGCGCGGCATCATCCTGAAGCCCGGCTTGACAGGCGGGGTGGTTTGTTTACGGCTCAATCGTAGGGTCATGCGGCAGCGCAGCATTGAGGCGCGGGACCGTGGATTGATGGCCGGGACGCGGGGATGCGGCCGGCCGCGCGAAACAGGAGGGAGGGTGCCGTGACAGCCCATTCGATGACCTTGAGGATGGACGACAAGGTATTGGACCTTCCGGTGCGAGCCGGCACGATCGGTCCGGCCGTGGTGGATATCGGCAAGCTCTATGCGAGCACCGGCATGTTCACCTATGATCCGGGCTTCACCTCCACGGCGGCCTGCGAATCGAAGATCACCTATATCGACGGCGATGAGGGCGTGCTTCTCTATCGCGGCTACCCGATCGAGCAGCTCGCCGAGCATGGCGACTTCCTCGAAAGCTGCTACCTGCTGCTTTACGGGGAATTGCCCACCGCCGCGCAGAGAAGCGATTTCGTCAACCGCGTCACGCGCCACACCATGGTGCATGAGCAGATGGCCCGCTTCTTCCAGGGCTTCCGCCGCGACGCGCATCCGATGGCCGTGATGGTCGCCTCTGTCGGCGCGATGTCGGCCTTCTACCACGACTCGACCGACATTTCGGACCCGTATCAGCGCATGGTCGCTTCCATCCGCATGATCGCGAAGATGCCGACGCTGGCGGCGATGGCCTACAAGTACTCCATCGGCCAGCCCTTTGTTTATCCGCAGAACGCGCTCGATTATACCTCGAACTTCCTGCGCATGTGCTTCTCGGTGCCGTGCGAGGAATACAAGGTGAACCCGGTGCTGAGCCGCGCGCTTGACCGCATCTTCATCCTGCACGCGGACCACGAGCAGAACGCCTCGACCTCGACCGTGCGGCTCGCGGGCTCATCGGGCGCAAATCCCTTCGCCTGCATCGCGGCGGGTGTCGCCTGCCTCTGGGGCCCGGCCCATGGTGGTGCCAACGAAGCCGCCCTGCAGATGCTGCAGGAGATCGGCCATGTGGACAATATTCCGAAATACATCGCCAAGGCGAAGGACAAGAACGATCCGTTCCGCCTGATGGGCTTCGGCCACAGAGTTTACAAGAACTACGATCCGCGCGCCAAGATCATGCAGAAGACCTGCCATGAGGTTCTCGCCGAACTCGGCATCAAGGATGACCCGCTGCTCGATGTGGCGGTGGAACTCGAGCGCATCGCGCTGTCGGACAGCTATTTCATCGAGAAGAAGCTCTACCCGAACATCGATTTCTACTCAGGGATCACGCTGAAGGCGATGGGCTTTCCCACCGACATGTTCACGGTGCTCTTCGCGCTGGCGCGCACCGTGGGCTGGATCGCCCAGTGGAAGGAAATGATCGAGGATCCCTCGCAGCGCATCGGCCGCCCGCGCCAGATCTATACCGGCGCGCCTTTGCGCGATTACACCCCCGTGGCGCAGAGGCGCTGAAATGGCCGGAGATCGCGGGCGCCGTGGCTTCGCGCTGTGGCTCCATTCTCAGGATTTGCCCCCCATGCCCGGGATTGACTGGCGTATCTTCGTCGAAAATTCGGGATCGTCCCGGTAAAGGCGCGCCTTCTCGCTGATCGCGGAGGCGGCGCGCAACTGCTCGAAAGGCAGCGAGCGATCCACCGCGCCGCGTTCGTAGAGGAATTCGGGCAGAAAGCCGTTGGCGATGAGCCGCCAATCGAGCGGCAGGTGGATGCCGATACCGCGCAGCAGCCGCAGAACGACGGTCGTGCAGTTGGTTGTCAGCGAGTTGTAAAAGGCGGGGGCTTTTGCCAGAGCGTTGGCGTCCTCGACATAGCCCGTCAGAAAGGCGCGCATCGAGCCGGGCGGCCCGCCGCCGAGCCGGAAGAGATAGACATCCTCCCGCGTGATCTCCGTGCGACGGCGGATCACGTCGCGCTCGTCCGCAGCCACCAGGATGATTTCGTTGGTGCGGAACAGCCCGGCCATGGCGTCAAAGCCGGTGCCCTGCCGGTAGCGCACCTCGACCGACCAGGCGAGGAACTCGCCATTGCCGAAGCCGAAGCTGAGGATCGTATGGGCCATTTCCGGCCTGCCCCAGTAGCTGAGGAAGAGATCGACGCTTTCCAATCGGGAAAGATCATATTCCCGGTCCTCCCAGCGCTCGGGATCGGCCTCGGTTTCGCTGATCCAGTTGAAATTCCGCACATTGCGCAGGCTCAGCCGGTCGCCCTCGATGACACCGACCGGAAGGCGCGCGACCTCCGGGCGCCAGTCGCGATCGTGGCTGGGGGTCAGCGAGAAGAACCAGCCCAGCGCGGCCGCGAAGACCGCAAGAAACAGCGCCATCGCCCGCCGGCGGCGACGCGTGAAGAAAGCGATCAGGACCGTGACGCTGAACGACAAGAACGCAACCAGTGCCAGCGTGCGGAGCAGCACGGGACCCTGAAACCAGATCAGACCGGCCGTCCATACGGCGGCGAGACCGGTGCAGAGCAACAACAGGGCGGAACCGAAAAGGGAGCGCAGCGTCATGCTGGAATTGTGCATGGCGCGCGGCGGGGCACAACCCCGGATCGCCCGCCTCCAACATTGAGAAGCTCTGTCGAACGCCGCGAAGGCACCCGGCAATAACCCATGCTCGAAGCGCCGATCACTCCACCGTCACGCTTTTTGCCAAATTCCGCGGCTGGTCCACGTCTTTCCCCATCACCACCGCCGTGTGATAGGCGATGAGCTGCGCCGGCACGGCATAGACGAAAGCCGTGAAATCCGGCGCCATCTCGGGCATCTCGATCTCGGCCAGCGTTTCCACCGCAACCTCGCGGCCGATACCCTCCGGCCCGATGAGCACGATGGCCCCGCCGCGCGCCGCGACCTCCTGCACATTGGAGACGGTCTTCTCGAACCAGGCATCGCGCGGGGCCAGCACGATGACCGGCATGGTCTCGTCGACGAGCGCGATGGGGCCATGCTTCAATTCACCTGCCGCGTAACCTTCCGCGTGGATGTAGCTGATTTCCTTCAATTTCAGCGCGCCTTCCATCGCCAGCGGAAACGAGGTTCCGCGCCCCAGATAAAGCACATCGGTCGCCTTCGAAAGTTCCCGCGCCAGCGCCTCGATCGGCGCTTCATGCTTCAGCGCTTCCGCGACAAGGCCGGGAATGGCGATCAACTGCGTGACAAGCTCCTTTTCGCGGCTCCCGCTCAGCACACCGCGTGCCCGGCCCGCGGCGATGGCGAGGCAGGCGAGCACGGTCAACTGGCAGGTGAAAGCCTTGGTGGAGGCCACGCCGATCTCCGGCCCCGCCAGGGTGCCCGCGACCAGATGGCTCTCACGCGCGATCGTGCTCGTCGGCACGTTCACCACCGAGAGAATATGCTGCTTCTGCTCCTTGGCGTAGCGCAAGGCCGCGAGCGTATCGGCCGTCTCGCCCGATTGGGAGATCACGAGCATCACGTCGCCGGGCGTCATCGGCGCTTCGCGGTAGCGGAATTCCGAGGCGATATCGATTTCGACCGGCAGGCGCGCGAGGCGCTCGAACCAGTATTTGCCGATCTGGCCCGCGAGAAAAGCCGTGCCGCAGGCGGAAATCGAGAGCCGGCCTACCTTCGCCCAGTCGAAGGGCAGGCTGAACGGCAGGCGCACCTCGCCGGTGCCCATATCGATGTAATGCGCCAGTGTGCGGCCGATCACTTCCGGCTGCTCGTGAATTTCCTTCGCCATGAAGTGGCGGTGGTTGCCCTTGTCCACCAGGAAGGCGCCAGCCTGCGTCTTCTGCGCCTTGCGCTTCACAGGCTGGTTCTTCTCGTTGAAACAGCGCGCGGAAGCGCGATCCAGCACCACCCAGTCGCCATCCTCGAGATAGGTGATGGTATTCGTGAAGGGCGCGAGTGCCAGGGCATCCGAGCCGAGATACATCTCGCCATCGCCATGGCCCACAGCCAGAGGCGCGCCGCGTCGCGCGCCAATCAGCAGGTTGTCCTCGCCCTTGAAGAGGAAGGCCAGCGCGAAAGCGCCATGGAGGCGCGGCAGGGCGGCGGCGACGGCCTCCTCCGCGCTCATCTGCTTGTCCATCAGCGCGGTGACGAGATGGGCCACCACTTCCGTGTCGGTTTCGGAGGCGAAAATGCGGCCCTCCGCCTGCAATTCCTCGCGCAATTCACGGAAATTCTCGATGATGCCGTTATGGACGACCGCGAGCCGCCCGGTGGCATGGGGGTGCGCGTTGTTCTCGGTCGGTTTGCCATGCGTGGCCCAGCGCGTATGCCCGATGCCGGCGCGGCCGGAAAGCGGCGCCTCGCGCAGCTTCGCCTCGAGATTCCGGAGCTTGCCCTCCGCGCGGACGCGGGTGATCTCCCCACCTTCGAGCACTGCGACACCGGCGGAATCATAGCCCCGATATTCGAGCCGCTTCAGGCCCTCGACGATGTCGAACGCGATCGCTTCCTTGCCGAGAATGCCGACGATGCCGCACATGAGCCCTCCGATTCCCTTGGTATTCCGGCGCGCCTGACTGGTGCCAGAACCTTCGCATGCGCACAAATCACGTTGCGAAACGATTTGTGACGCCGGGAAGCGGCTGGTTTTTCAGCGGGATGGTTTTTTCCTCACCTGATTCTCCGGACGCGCGCGGAAGTGGTCGGCCCAGCCTTGCTTCGTCACCTGATGCCCGCGGGCCACCGCCAGCGCATTGGGTGGCACATCCTTCGTGACCACGGAACCCGAGCCGATGAAAGCGCCCGCCCCGACCGTGACCGGCGCGACAAGCGAGGAATTCGAGCCGATGAAAGCCCCTGCCCCGATCTGCGTGCGGAACTTGCGGAAGCCATCGTAGTTGCAGGTGATCGTGCCCGCGCCGATATTCGCCTCCGCGCCGATCGTGGCATCCCCGAGATAGGTCAGGTGGCTCACCTTCGCGCCCGCGCCGAGATCGGCATTCTTGATCTCGACGAAATTCCCCACCTTCGCTCCCTCGCCCAGCGCCGCGCCAGGCCGGAGCCGCGCGAAGGGGCCAACCGTGGCGCCTGCAGCCACTCTCGCGCCTTCGAGATGCGAGAAGGCATGGATGACCGCATTCTCGGCGATGCTCACGCCCGATCCGAACACGCAGTGCGGCTCCACCAGCACATCACGGCCAATCACCGTATCGGTGGAGAAGAACACGGTTTCGGGCGCGATCAGCGTGACGCCGTTGCGCATGTGCCGCTCCCGCAGGCGGTTCTGCAGCACGGCCTCGCAGGCTGCAAGCTGCACGCGATCATTCACGCCGAGCGCCTCTTCCTCCGCCACCTCGATGACCCGCGCCGAAAGCCCGCGCGCGCGGGCGATACCCACGCAATCCGTGAGGTAGAATTCGTTCTGCGCGTTCCTGGTCTGCACGGATTTCAGGAGTTCCAGCGCGACTTCGCCGCGCAGGGCCATCAGCCCGCCATTGCAGAGCGTGATGGCCCGCTCATTCTCGCTCGCATCCTTGTGCTCGCGGATGTCGATGAGATCGGTGCCATCGAGGATCAGCCGGCCATAACCTGCAGGGTCTTTCGCCTGAAAGCCCGTCACCGCCACGGCCGTCTTGCCCTGCTGCACGGCTTCCGCCAGCGCGCGGATGGTCTCGGGCCGCACGAGCGGGGTATCGCCGAACAGAACCACAATCGCCTTGTGGCCCGCAGCGATTCCGCGCTCCGCCTGCAGCACCGCATGGGCCGTGCCGCGCCGCTCGCGCTGCTCCACCACCTCGGCTTCGGGCATGAGGCGGGTGACTTCCTTCGCGACATCCGGCCGGTCCGGGCCGATCACCACCACGGCGCGGCCAAGGCCCGCGGCTTCGGCGCTCATCAGCGCATGGCCGACAAGGCTGAGCCCTGCCACCTCATGCAGCACCTTGGGGCGGGCGGATTTCATCCGCGTCCCCTCGCCGGCCGCGAGAATGACGGCAAGGCAGGAAGCGGCTTCGTTCGGGGCGGGCATGGCGGATTTCTCCCGAGGGCGGACAGGCAGAGGCGCGTTGCAATCGTGGATGCGCCTATACGAAGTGTTTCGACTTGTCTCCTGCGCATCGCGCAGGCTGGCCTGCCCTTTCCACAGCGGGCCCCCAGCCGGCGCGCGATTGAGCGTAACCTGGAGGCCCGTGGCCCGGTCCGCCGTGCCTTTTTCTTTTCCCGTCCGGCCTTTGCCTGCTGACGCCTCTTTTCTCGGCAAGCCGGTTGACCGCCCCCGCCGAACCGCCTATCTCGCCCCCACCAGTTGGTGAGAGCTCGTAGCTCAGTCGGTAGAGCACGTGACTTTTAATCATGGGGTCGTGGGTTCGAATCCCACCGAGCTCACCATTGGCGTGGCCGGCCTTTTCGAACCCACGACTGGACATGGATTTCGCGGTCGGGCTTTGCCCGGAGCGAAATCCGCAAGAAAATCGGGTTCGAATCCCACCGAGCTCACCATTGGTTTCGCTCGCGGCGAGTTCGCTTCGCTCACCGCCTCCGCGGGGGCGGCCTGACCGGCCGGCGGGCGTTCGCCCTTTGCCAGAGATTTTTCTTGATCCGGGCGGGTGATTGCGGGCAGTCAGCATCCCATGAACGACACCTCCCCCTGCATCAGGCTCTGCACGCTCGATCCCGTCACCGGCTTCTGCCTCGGCTGCGGGCGCACGGGCGCGGAGATTGCCGGCTGGATCGGCATGAGCCGCGAGGAGCGCATTGCGCTGAAGCAGGTTCTGCCACGGCGGCTAGCCGGGCTCGCCGCGCGCGACGGGCGCTGCTTGGTTCAACAGAAGACGACGCGTTGATCAGCCGAGCTTCATCTCGTAGCTGTCAAGTGTGTTCTCGAGCAGGCAGGCAATCGTCATCGGGCCGACGCCGCCGGGAACGGGCGTGATCGCGCCGGCGATGTCGAGAACCGCCTCGAAATCCACATCGCCCACGAGTTTCGTCTTCTCGCCCGCGGGCACGCGGTTGATGCCGACATCAATGACGATCGCCCCGGGCTTCACATGCGCGGCGTTCAGCATCAGGGGGCGACCCACCGCCGCTACGAGGATATCCGCCTGCCGGCAGATCGCGGGCAAATCCCGCGTGCGGGAATGCGCGATGGTCACGGTGCAATCCTCGGCGAGCAGCAATTGCGCCATCGGCTTGCCCACGATGTTCGAGCGGCCGACCACCACGGCATGGAGGCCGGAAAGATGAGCGCGCACCGTGCGGATCAGGCGCAAGCCGCCGCGCGGCGTGCAGGGCACGAAGGCCTTTCCGCCCGTGGCGAGCCGCCCGACATTGACCGGGTGGAACCCATCGACATCCTTCGCAGGGTCGATCGCCTCGATGATCGCATCGGCATCAATCTGCGGCGGAAGGGGCAATTGCACGAGAATGCCGTCGACGCTCGGATCGGCGTTGAGCCTGGCGATCCGCGCCAGCAATTCGGCCTGGGAGGTCTCCGCCGGCAGCTTGTGCTCGATCGAGATCATGCCGATCTCGGTGGTTTGCTTGGCTTTCGAGGCGACATAGACCTGGCTCGCCGGGTCTTCGCCCACGAGCACCACGGCGAGGCCCGGCGCGCGCTTGCCCGCCGCGACATGGGCGGCGACGCGGCTCGCCATTTCCGCACGCAGGTTGGCGGCGACGGCCTTGCCGTCAATCAGGGTCGCGGGCATCGGCATTCTCCGCTGACGGAACGGGGCCATGAGAGCGTTTTCCGATCAAGTGGATACCGCTTGATCGAAAAAAATGCGTGAAATAAAAAAAACTAGAGCGCACGGTCTGATTCAATCAGATCGAATTTCGCTCTAGAGCATGCTGTGAAAAAGTGGAATCCGGTTTTTCACAAAAAAGCATGCGATAACAATAAGAGAAGAGCATGATGTGCTTCCGTCTGAACACATCATGCTCTAGCACCCCCTGCCGCATTGCA
>JADCCN010000025.1 GCA_020252645.1 Methylobacterium sp.
AGCGTCGCCGCCCAATCCTCTTCGCTCATCCGCGTCGACATCGCTTCCGACCTCCAAATCAGTCGGAAACCCATGAATCACATCGGATTCTCCAAAGGAACACTCAAACCATTGCGTGCGGCAAGTCGTCCACACGGCCTAGAGCATTTTCCGAAGAAGTGGATACCGGTTCTTCGAAAGAAAATGCGGTAAATCAAGAGTTAAGAGCGGTCGATCTAATTCAGTCAGATCGAATTTCGCTCTAGGGAAAACATCTCTACCTCATTGAAAAGACGCGCTGTTCTCCACGCGAATTTGGTCGACCGGTCCTAACTTTTCTATTTTTCCTGTCAGCAGGGAAAATGCTCGCCGGATCGGTTCGCATTGGACTGCGTGGCGCACCGGTTGCAGTCGCCTCGCCGCTGCCAGTGATCAATGTGCCGCATGACCGGCATGCATGGGCGAGAAATGCGCATAAGGGCCTGCTAATCCTTCTGGTGTTGAGTGCGGCCCAACCACTGATCTCGATCCCGGGGGCCGTCAAGGCATGTTGATCCGCCAGACGCTGGCCTATTCTCCGGCCCAGATCCTTTCGCCGCTGACGCAATTCGCAACCGCGATCATTCTCACGCATTACCTTGGCGCGGCGGAATACGGGCTCACCATGCTCGTCTTCGCAAGCCAGGAGTTGATCTTCCAGGTCTGCCTTGCCTGGTGGACAACCTATTTCCTGCGTTATGCCGGCAGTCATCAGGAAGCGGAGGCGCGGGCCCGCCTGGCCCGCACCGAATCGGCGGTTCTGCTGGGCACGGCCGTGCTGCAGGTTCTTGCGACAATGGCCCTCGTGACGTTTGGCGGCCAAACACCCACGCTCGCCTTCCTGCTCGGCGCCTGCCTCTATGTGCTGACCCGCAGCTATGTGAATTTCCTGAGCGAGCGCGCGCGGCGGGATGTTCGCATTCTCGATTACACTTTGCTGCAACTCGGTGCGCCGCTCGGCGGACTGTTGCTCACGCTGCTGCTGATCGCGACTTTCGGGGCGAGCCCGGCCCGCATCTTGCTGGATTTCGCCCTGGTCCATGCGGTCATTGCGCTGATTGTGGCCTTGCGCATGGGTGCGCTGGCCTTGCCCGGCCGGCCGGATATGGGCTTGCTGCGTGCCGCTCTCGCTTTCGGCGTGCCGATCAGCATTTCGAACCTCTTCGGCTGGATGGCCGCGCAAGGCATTCGCTTCGTGGTGCAATTTGGGGCGGGTGCAACGGCGCTCGGCCTCCTTTCGGTGGGCTGGGGCCTTGCGGGGCGTCTCGCGACCGTTTCTGCCATGGTTGTGACGGCGGCGGCCTATCCGCTCGCGGTGCGCGCCATGGATGCCGGCGACGCAGAAGGCGCGCGACGCCAGCTCGCGCATAATTCCGCCCTCCTGCTCGGGCTGATCGCCCCATCGACCGCGGGCGTGATCGCGATCACCGAGCCGTTCGTGACCTTGCTTGTGGCGAGCGAATATCGCGCGGCGACCATCGCCATCCTGCCCTGGGCGCTGCTGGGTGCCGCGATCCGCAATCTGCGGATGCATGGCTGGGACCAGATGTATCTGCTTTTCGAGGCACCCCGATCCATGGTGACCATGGAGGGACTGGAGGCCCTGGTGACTCTTATCGCCGCCGCTCTCGGGCTCTACTGGGCGGGCATCACCGGCGCCGTCATCGGAACCACGATCGCGGCCCTGCTGGTGGCCATCGCCGATTATGCCTATCTCAACCGGCGTTTCGGGCTGCACGCGCCCTTCGGCTTCTACCTGAAGATCGCTTTGGCCACCGCCGTGATGATGCTCGCGCTTTACGGGATGCCGAAAATAGGCCTCCCGATCTTGCCGACGGTGAAAGGCCTCGTTCTGGCCATCCTCACGGGGATGGTCACCTATACCCTGGTGATCGGCGCGTTGTTCTTCCGGGAGATCCGCTCGGGCCTGCGCGACTGGCGCGCCCGGCACGGCTGATCATTCCGCCGCTGTGACCCGGCGGGGCATGGGGCTCAATGCATTCACCAGCGGTGCCTCGAAGGAACCGGCGGGACGGATGATCCGCACCTCGCCTGCAGCGCATTTTTTTCACGCGAACCGGCATCCATCCCCGCCTTCGCGAGGGACATGCTTCGCTTGAAAATGCTTTGACTGAATCGAACTTGAACCTGATTTTCACTGCCCCGGCCCGCGGATCGTCGGGTGTGTTCTGCCGCTCCGCGGATCTCGATTCCGGCCGTCGCGGCAGCTGCACTGCCAAAGCAGTCGTTTTTTCCGCATGGCGCAGGAATAACACTCTGGCGGACAT
The DNA here is from genome assembly GCA_020252645.1 of Methylobacterium sp. GTDB lineage: Bacteria > Pseudomonadota > Alphaproteobacteria > Rhizobiales > Beijerinckiaceae > Rhabdaerophilum. Next base: position 2,307 of record JADCCN010000025.1, read on the forward strand.
GTTGATTTCGATCGTTGAAAAAGAAGCGCCGCGGCCTTACCTCCCCTCGACGCCACCCCGTTCGAGGGAGGAGGAAAGCCGTGCAGCACGATACCCCGCTGATCGCCACGATTGCTGTCGGCCTTGGTCTTGCTTTCGTGCTGGGCGTGCTGGCGCAACGGTTCCGGTTGCCGCCCATCGCGGGATATCTGGTGGCCGGCATCCTGGTGGGGCCTTTCACGCCCGGCTTCGTGGCGGACCAGAAGCTCGCGGTGGAACTCGCGGAGATCGGCGTCATCCTGCTGATGTTCGGCGTGGGCTTGCATTTCTCGCTGAAGGATCTGCTCTCGGTGCGGGCGATCGCCGTGCCCGGCGCGCTCGGCCAGATCGCTGTCGCCACCATGCTCGGCATGGGCCTCGCCTCGATGATGGGCTGGGGCATGGGCGCGGGCCTTGTCTTCGGTCTGGCGCTTTCGGTTGCGAGCACCGTGGTGCTGCTGCGCGCCCTGCAGGAACGCCGGCAGGTGGAGACCGAGAAGGGCCGGATCGCCGTCGGCTGGCTGATCGTCGAAGACCTTGTGATGGTGGTGACACTGGTGCTCGTTCCGCCCCTGGCCGCCCTGCTCGGCGGCAAGGCACCGGCGGAGATGGCAAGCCCCGGCCTTGCGGCCCTGCTGGGTGTGGGCCCGGTCTGGAGCACGCTGCTGATCACGGCGGCGAAGTTGGGCTTGTTCGTCACCTCCATGCTTGTCTTCGGCCGCAAGCTCATCCCCTGGATGCTGCATTACGTGGCCCATACCGGCTCGCGCGAACTGTTCCGCCTCGCGGTGCTCGCCATTGCGCTCGGTGTCGCTTTCGGCTCGGCAAAACTGTTCGGTGTTTCCTTCGCGCTCGGGGCCTTCTTCGCCGGCATGGTGCTGGCGGAATCGCCGCTCAGCCATCAGGCCGCGAAGGAAACCCTGCCGCTGCGCGATGCCTTTGCGGTGCTCTTCTTCGTTTCCGTGGGCATGCTGCTCGATCCGCGCGTTCTTGCGAATCATCCCTTCGCGGTGATCGCCACCTTTCTGATCATCACGGTGGGAAAATCGGTCGCGGCCTATCTCATCGTGCGCGCCTTTGGTTATTCGAACGGCGTCGCCATGACGATTTCGGCGAGCCTCGCGCAGATCGGCGAGTTCTCCTTCATCCTGATCGTGCTGGCGGTGCAGCTCGCGATCGTGCCGCAGGCCGCGAGCGATTTCGTCGTCGCGGGCTCGATCCTGTCGATCCTCGTCAACCCGCTGATGTTTCTTACGATTGACCGCATCTATTCGCAGCGCGCCACCGGTAAGGCACCGGTTGCACCCGCCGCTCCGCCCGCCCCTCCCGAAGAGGAGGAGCCGACGCGCCTCACCGATCACGCCGTTCTCGTGGGGCATGGCCGCGTCGGATCGCGCCTGCGCGCGGACCTGCAGGCGCGCGGCATCGCCCATCTCGTTGTGGAGGAGGAGGCCGAGACGGTCGAGGCACTCAAGACGGAGGGCGTGGAGGCTTTCCTGGGCCCCTGCGGCGAGCCCGCCATGCTGGAAAGGCTGAACCTCGCCGGGGCCCGCTACCTGATCTCGGCCATCCCGGATGCCTTCGAGGCCGGGCATCTCGTCGAAGCGGCGAAGGCGGCCAATCCCGGCATCTGGGTGGTGGCGCGGGCGCATAGCGCGGAGGCCGTGGAATACCTCAGAAAGGTGGGGGCGGACAAGGTTCTGATGGGCGAGGAAGAACTCGCGAAGGGCATGGCTGCCGCTCTGGGCTGAAGGCCTGCGCGCGATCTCGACGGACGGACCATCGACCTTAAATCCGCCTCCCCGCCTTCCGGGCGTGGATGATCGCGCGCGCATTCTCGACAAGACGGGCGCGGGCAAAGCACTGGAACTCGCGGCCATGCGGGGAAGCGCGACGCATAAGGATGCATGCCGATGAGCCGGCTCACAGATCAAAGAAAACCGTCTCGTTCTCGCCCTGCAGGCGGATATCGAAGCGATAGACCGGTTTGCCGTCCCGCATCTCGCGGCTGGCGAGAAGGGTGGCGCGGCGATGCTGCTGCTCGATCATGTTCAGCACCGGATCGTTCGCATTCGCCTTTTCCTCGTCGGCGAAATAAATCCGCGTGTTCAGTCCGAGATTGATGCCGCGCGCCACGATCCAGAGCGAGAGATGCGGGGCCTGCATGCGCCCATTCCGGCCCCTCACCGCTCCCGGCTTGACGGTTGTGAAGCTCCAGAGGCCGGTGTCGAAATCCGTGATGACGCGCCCCCAGCCCCGGAAACCCGTCGCGACCTTGGCGAAGCGCGGATCTTCCGGGTGCGGATAGATGCCGTTCGAATCGGCCTGCCATACCTCGATCAGCACATCCTTCACCGGCGCGCCGGTGCCATCATGGACGAGCCCCTCGACGCGGATGCGTTCGCCGGGAGCATCCGGCCCCGCAATGTCACGCCCGAGTTCATTGCTGTAGATATCGAACCCTGAGGCACCCGGAGCAAGCCCGATATGCACGTAGGGGCCGGCGGTCTGCGAGGGTGTTTCCTTGCGGTAATCCAGCGGCTGGGGCATGGTTCTTCCCTGATTGGCTCGTTTCCAACGAAAAACGGCTTCCACTTTTCCTGGAAACGCTTCAGTTCCCCTCCAGGCGATTTTCGAACAGCGTGGAGCGGCGCCCGCGTAAGGTGATGTCGAATTTGTAGGCGAGGCTGTCGAGCGGGATCGCGGCGTTCAAGTCGAGCGGCGCGATCAGCTGCTGGACCGCGCGCGGATCGGGAATGGAATTCACGATCGGGCATTTCGCGATGAGTGGATCGCCCTCGAAATACATCTGCGTGATCAGCCTCTGCGAGAAGCTCGCGCCGAAGACCGAGACATGGATATGCGCCGGTCGCCAGTTGTTGACCCAGTTGCGCCAGGGGTAGGCGCCGGGCTTCACGGTGCGGAAGAAATAGAAGCCGTCCGGGTCGGTCAGGGTGCGGCCGCAGCCGCCGAAATTCGGATCGATCGGCGCAAGATAGGTATCCTTCCTGTGCCGGTAGCGGCCGCCCGCATTGGCCTGCCAGATTTCCACGAGGGTGTTCGGTACCGGCCGGTTATTCTCGTCGAGCACGCGGCCATGCACGATGATGCGCTCGCCGATGGGATCGCCGGTCTTGGCGTAGTTCCTGATCAGGTCGTTGTCGATCGGATCGATATCGCCATGCCCGAAGACCGGGCCGGTGATCTCCGACATCGACTGCTCGAGGGAAAGCAGCGCCTGCCGAGGCGAGCGGGGCACGCTGGTCTTGTAGTTCGGCGTGAGCTGCGGTGGCTGCCAGAGCCTGTCACGCTGGTGATATTCAGCGGGTTTCATGGCTGCTTCTCCCCCGTCAGGCCCTGGCCTTCGCCATTTCGGCGAAGGTGTCCCTGGCGATCCTGATCGCGTGGTTCGCGCGCGGCACGCCGGCATAGATCGCGACATGCAGCAGCGCTTCCATCACATCCGCCTCGCTGGCGCCGGTCTGCGCGGTGGCGCGAATGTGCATGGCGAGCTCCTGGTCGTTCCCGAGGCCCGCGAGCAAGGCGATGGTGAGCATGGAGCGCTCGCGCAGCGAAATGGTGTCGCGTGACCAGACATGCCCCCAGGCGGCCTCGGTAATGAGGTTGATGAAGGGCTCGTCGAAGGCGGTCTTCTGCGCTTCCGAGCGCGCGACATGCGCCTCGCCGAGAACGCGGCTGCGCGTGGCGCGGCCCTGATTGTAACGATCCACCACGGTGTTCCCCATGCGCCTGTTTCGATCGGCGGCTCTTGAAACATAATCTTCCAGAATGGAAATGCGCTGGAAAGTGCAAAATGAAACCCTGGCCCGGCCAGAAGGATCATGCATCCCGCGAACAGGCTCCGGCCTGTCTGCCTCTTTTCCTCGAGGTTGCGGCGGGAAGATCCGGCATGAATTTCGCTCCCGGCGCCAAAGCGGCTTCAACCCGGGCGCGCGCTATGCTTGAGTGCTCCCGGGAGGCCGAATCCCGATTGGTTTGTGCCGGCTGGCTGACGCGCAAGAGGAACGAATGGACCCGATCGTCGCGGAATGGGGCAATCTGCTGCTCCGCTGGGCACATATCATCACCGCGATGGCCTGGATCGGCTCTTCCTTCTACTTCATGCATCTCGATGCGACGCTGAGGGACGTGCCGGATATTCCTGCGGGCAAGGGTGGTGCCACCTGGGAGGTGCATGGCGGCGGTTTCTATGAGGTGAAGAAATATCTCGAGGCGCCCGCGCATCTGCCGCAGGAGCTGATCTGGCACAAATGGCAGAGCTACTCGACGTGGATCACCGGGTTTTTCCTGCTGGTCTGGCTCTATTATGCGCAGAGCGATCTCTATCTGATCGATCCCGCCGTGCGGCAGCTCTCGCCGTTTGCGGCCGGGGCGATCGGCCTGCTCGGCCTTGCCATCGGCTGGGGCGCCTATGATGCGCTGTGCCGCTCGCCGCTCGCGAAGAACGAGATGGCGCTGTCAGCCGTGCTTTTCGCACTGATCGTGGGCATTGCCTGGGTTTTCCAGCAATTCTTCTCGGGCCGCGGCGCGATGATCCATGTCGGCGCGGTGATGGCGACGATCATGTCGGCGAATGTGTTCATGATCATCATTCCGGGGCAGAAGAAGATCATCGCGGCGCTGACCTCCGGGCAGGTGCCGGACCCGGCGCTGGGCAAGCGCGCGAAGATCCGTTCGACGCATAACAACTACCTCACCTTGCCGGTGGTGTTCCTGATGGTCTCGAACCATTACCCGCTGGTCTGGTCGACGCCCTATACCTTCGTGATCGTCGGCCTCGTGATGATCGCCGGCGCGCTCGTGCGGCTCTATTTCAACCTGCATCATGCCGGGAAAGGCCATCAATGGTGGACCTGGATCGTGGCGACGCTCGCGCTGGCCATCGCCGCGTGGATCACCATGAGCGCCTCCCCCGCCGGGCGCGAAAGGCTCGGCCTCTCGGCGCTTGTGGAGCCGGCGGTCGCGGCCACGCTGCCAAAGGCACCGCTCGAAGTGGAGCAGATCGTCACCTCGCGCTGTTCGATGTGCCACGCGCGAGAGCCGGTCTGGCAGGGCATCGGCATCGCGCCGAAGGGCGTGATGCTCGACACCGCCGAGCGCATCGCGCGGCAGAAGGAGGCGATCCGCCTCCATTCCGTGCTGACGCATTCGATGCCGCCCAACAACATCACCGAAATGACCGCCGAGGAACGGCGAATGCTCTCGCTCTGGGTCAATTCGAAATGAGTGCCTTCGCGCTTCCCTCGCCGGCCGATCTCGGCGCGGCCGTCCTCGCGCGTCTCGACGAACTCGCGGCCATCACCGATGAGCCGGGCAAGATCACCCGGCTCTACCTCTCGAAGAGCCATCGCCGCGCCGCGACCCTTGTGGAAGGCTGGATGCGCGATGCGGGGATGAGCGTCAGGCTGGACCCGCTGGCAACGCTGATCGGCAGCTATCCCGGCTCCGATCCCGATGCGCCGCATCTGCTGCTCGGCTCGCATATCGACAGCGTGCGCGATGCCGGGAAATATGACGGAACAACGGGTGTGGTTTCGGCCATCGAGATCGTGCGCCGGCTGCATGCGGCGGGCCGGCGCCTGCCTTTCGGCCTCACGGTTCTGGCTTTCGGCGATGAGGAAGGCGTGCGCTTTCCCTCCACGCTCACCGGCTCGGCGGCGGTTGCGGGGCGGTTCAACCCGAAAATCCTCGATGAGAAGGGCGAGGACGGCGTCACGCGCCGCATGGCGCTCGCCGAATTCGGATGCCCCGAGGGCGACCCCGCCGCGCCATGGCAGGGGCAGAGCGGGCTCGGCTATCTTGAACTCCATATCGAGCAGGGCCCGGTGCTCGAGGCCGAGAACCGCCCGGTGGGGGTGGTGACGGCCATTCAGGGCGTGACGCGCGGTTCCTGCCGCGTCATCGGATCGGCCGGCCATGCCGGCACCGTGCCGATGGCGATGAGGCGCGATGCTCTGTCGGCGGCCGCCGAGATGGTGCTCGCGGTGGAACGCATCGGCCGGGAGACCGAAGGCCTTGTCGCCACCATCGGGCAATTGCGCGTGCCGGGCGGGGCCGTGAACACCATTCCCGGCGCAGTGGAATTCTCGCTCGATTTCCGTTCCGAAATCGACGCCGTTCGCAAGGAGGCCGAGGCGCGCATCCGCCAGGCCATCGAGGCCGTTGCGGCCGCCCGAAAGGTGGAGGCGAACCTCGCCTATACCTATGAAGCGCCCGCTTCGGAATGCGATTCCGGCCTGCGCCTCTTAATGGCGGAAGCGGCGGAAAGCGTGGTGCAGAAGCCCATCCGCCTCCTCGCCAGCGGCGCGGGGCATGATGCCATGTCGTTTCGTGGCAAATTGCCCTTTATGATGCTGTTCGTGCGCTCGAAATCGGGTATCAGCCACAGCCCTGAGGAATTCACCTCCGAGGCCGATCTCGGCATCGCCACCGCTACGCTTTTCCGCGCCGTGCTCGATCTTGCGAAAAAGCACGCCTGACCTTTCCACTCACTGGAGCTTTCCATGGCCGATCTGAAAATCACCGCTGGTCCTTACGTCTTCGAGGCCCGCTTCGAGCATAAGCGCGCGCCGAAGACCGTGGCGGCCTTCAAGAAACACCTCACCTTCTCCTCGAAGATCATCCATGTCCGCTGGTCGGGCGAGGGCGTGTGGGTGCCCCTTGGCGATCTCGATTTCGGCGTGGGCTACGAGAACAACACCTGCTACCCCTCGCCGGGCGAGATCATCCTCTATCCGGGCGGTGTCTCGGAGACGGAAATCCTGCTCGCCTATGGCTATGTGAACTTCGCTTCGAAAGCGGGCCAGCTCTCGGGCAACCACTTCATCACGCTCACAAGCGGGCTCGAGAATCTCTACACCCTCGGCCGCAAGGTGCTGATGGAGGGCCAGCAGGATATCCGCTTCGAGCTGCTGAAATAAGGCGCGTTCTCGTTGTCGTCGCATTTGCTTCACGCGAACCGGCAACCACTTCGCTTTCAAATGCTCCGGCTCAGTTCTTCGGCCGGCGACGGCCGTAGAGTTCCAGCTTGTGGCGGATGATGTCATAGCCGAGTTCGGTCGCGATCTCGGCTTGCAGATGTTCGATCTTTTCCGAGCGGAATTCGATCACCGCGCCTGTATCGAGATCGATCAGGTGATCGTGGTGTTCGACATCATTATTCTCGAAACGCGAGCGGCCATCCTCGAAAGCGTGGCGCTGGATGGCGCCCCGCTCCTCCAGCAATTTCAGCGTGCGATAGACCGTGGACAGCGATACCGAGGCATCGATCGCCGAGGCGCGCAGGAAAAGCGCATGCGCGTCCGGGTGATCTTCGGCCTCGGCGAGCACGCGCAGGATCACCTTGCGCGGACCCGTCAGCCGGATGCCCGCTGCCTTCAAATCCTGCCGGAAGCGCTCGTAGCGCTCGATTTCGCCACTCATGCCTGAGGCATAACCTCAGGCGGAGCCGGATGCAACGCTCGACTTGCGATTTATTCCCAACAAGATTGACAGATGCAATTCATTCGCAATAATATTGCCGCATGAGATCCAACCCATGGCGTGAAGCATGACATCGAATGCGGGCTGCGCCCTTGCGGTCCTGCCTCCATCCCGCAGGAAGCTGCTGGTTGGCGCTCTGGCGCTTTGCGCATGGCCGGGCACGCCTGCCGCCCAGAACCGGGCGAAGCTCAAGGTCGCGACCACCTTCACCATCATCCAGGACATCGCGCAGAACGTCGCGGGCGAAGCTGCGATCGTCGAGAGCATCACCAAGCCCGGCGCGGAGATCCATGATTACCAGCCGACCCCGCAGGATATCGTGCGGGCGCAAGGCGCGCAGTTGATTTTGTGGAACGGGCTCAATCTCGAACGCTGGTTCGAGAAGTTCTTCGCAAGCCTGAAGAATGCGCAAAGCGCCGTCGTGAGCGAAGGCGTGGAGCCCATGCCCATCCGCGAAGGCGGCTATGCAGGCAAGCCCAATCCGCATGCCTGGATGTCGCCAAAGGCGGCGCTCGTTTACGTCGAGAATATCCGCAAGGCGCTGAGCGCGGCCGACCCCATCCATGCGGAAACCTACGCCCGAAACGCGGCGGCCTATGCCGCGAAGATCCGCGCGGTGGAGGAACCCTTGCGTCAGCGCCTTTCGCGCATTCCGGAAGAACAGCGCTGGCTGGTGACCAGCGAGGGTGCCTTCAGCTATCTCGCCCGCGATTTCAACCTGCGCGAGGCCTATCTCTGGCCGATCAACGCCGATGAGCAGGGCACGCCGCAGCAGGTTCGCCGGCTCATCGATCTCGTGCGGAAGAACAGGATCCCGGTCGTTTTCTCCGAAAGCACAGTCTCGGATCGTGCCGCGAGGCAGGTGGCCCGCGAGACCGGCGCCCGATATGGTGGCGTTCTCCATGTGGATTCCCTCTCGACGGCGGATGGCCCGGTGCCCAGTTACCTCAAGCTTCTGGAAGTGACGGCGGAGACCATCGCACGAGGCTTCGGCACATGAATGATCCGTCACCACAGGACCGGCCATTCTCGCCCGGTCTCGCGGTCTGCGATCTGTGGGTCACCTATGCGAATGGCGTCACCGCCGTGCGTGCGGCGAGTTTCGCGCTGCGCGCTGGCACCATCACCGCTTTGGTGGGCATGAACGGTTCAGGAAAGTCGAGCCTCTTCAAGGCCATCATGGGTTTCCTGGCGCCTGCCCGCGGCACGGTGACGCTCTCGGGCAAACCCGTGAGCGAGGCGTTGAAATCCGGTCTCGTCGCTTATGTGCCGCAGGCCGAGGAGGTGGACTGGACCTTCCCCGTGCTCGTCGAGGACGTGGTGATGATGGGCCGCTACGGGCGCATGAATCTCATGCGCATTCCCCGCGCGGCGGATCGCGCCGCGGTAGGTGCGGCACTGGAGCGCGTGGGCCTCGCGGAACTGCGCAAAAGGCAGATCGGTGAACTCTCCGGCGGCCAGCGCAAGCGCGTCTTCCTTGCTCGCGCGTTGGCGCAGGAGAGCGAGATCATCCTGCTCGACGAGCCCTTCACGGGCGTGGATGTCAAGACCGAGAACGCGATCATCGCGCTGCTGCGCATGATGCGAGACGAAGGCCGGCTGATGCTGGTTTCCACCCATAATCTCGGCTCCGTGCCGGATTTCTGCGACGAGGTGGTGCTCTTCAACCAGACCGTGGTGGCACAGGGACCGACCGCGACCACGTTCACGGAAGCGAACCTCGCGGAAGCCTTCGGCGGGAGCCTGCGCCATATCCGGCTGGGCGGTGGCGCCCTCCATGACGACGATGACGACCGCCGCGTGACCGTTCTCACGGATGACGAGCGCCCGCTCGTGCTCTATGGCCCTCGGGATGCCGAAACCCTCGTGAAACGCCCGCCGGAAGAGCCGCGCTGATGGAAGCGCTGCTCGAGCCCTTCGCCTATTCCTACATGGCCAGGGCCATCGCGGTCAGCGCCTTGGTGGGGGCCCTCTGTGGCGCGCTCTCGGCCTTCCTCGTGCTCAAGGGCTGGTCGCTGATGGGTGATGCGCTCTCGCACGCCGTGGTGCCAGGCGTGGCGATTGCCGCGATTGCCGGCTATCCCTTCGCGCTTGGCGCCTTTCTGTCAGGCCTGCTCGCGGCAGGCGGCATCGCGCTCGTGCGCCGGCTCACATCGCTCAAGGAGGATGTCGCCATCGGCCTCGTCTTCACCGGTTTTTTCGCGCTCGGGCTCATGATCGCCTCGCTCAGACCCACTTCCGTCAGCGTGCAGACCATCGCCTTCGGAAACATCCTCGCGATTTCCGATGGCGACATCCTGCAGGTCGTGGCGATCGCAATGCTGGCGCTGGCGCTTCTGGCCCTGCGCTGGCGCGATTTGATGCTCGCCTTCTTCGATGAGGCGCAGGCACGCATCTCCGGCCTCGATCCGTGGCGCCTGCGCCTGCTGTTCTTCGCGCTGCTTTCGGCCGCAAGCGTCGCGGCGATGCAGGCCGTGGGTGCCATTCTCGTGATCGCGATGGTGGTGACACCGGGTGCCACGGCCTATCTCCTCACCGACCGTTTCGGCGTGATGCTCGGCCTCGCCTCGGCCCTCGGCGCGGTCTGCGGTGCTTTGGGAGCCTATGCAAGCTTCTTCGTCGATGGTGCGACGGGCGGGCTCATCGTGCTGACACAGACCGCACTCTTCGCCCTCGCCTTCCTCTTCGCGCCCAAGCATGGGCAATGGCGGGCGTGGCGGCTGCGGCGCGCGACGAAAGCGGGCGAGCCATGAGCCTTTCGGCGCTCCTCGTCGAACCGCTCGCCCATGGCTTCATGCAGCGCGGGCTTGCGGCTGCCCTTCTCGTGGCCCTGGTTTGCGCGACCCTCTCCTGCTTCCTCGTGCTGCGCGGCTGGTCGCTGATGGGCGATGCCGTTTCCCATGCCGTGCTGCCGGGAATCGTTGTGGCGCATGTGCTCGCATTGCCGCTGGCTCTCGGCGCCTTCGCAACCGGGCTGTTCACCGCCTGGCTCACGGGCAGGATGGCCGGCGCAAGCCGCATCCGGCCCGATGCGGTGATGGCCATCCTCTTCTCCGGCATGTTCGCCCTGGGCCTCGTGCTGTTCCTGAAGGTCGAGACCGACCGGCACCTCACGCATATTCTCTTCGGCAACATGCTCGGCCTCGAATGGAGCGATGTCGCGGAGATCGCGCTCATCGCGATCCCGACCACGCTGATCGTGCTGGCGAAGCGCCGCGACCTGCTGCTTGCCGGGTTCGACCCTGCCCATGCCCGCGCCATCGGTTTCTCGGTCGGCCGGCTCGATTCGCTGCTGCTGATCCTGCTGGCCCTGGCGATTGTCGCGGCCATGAAGGCCGTGGGCGTCCTGCTCGTGGTCGCGATGCTGATCGCGCCGGGCGCGATTGCGGCGCTCCTGAGCCAGCGTTTCGATCGCATGCTGCCGATCGCGATGGGCGTCGCGGCGCTCTCCTCGCTTGCCGGCACTCTGCTGAGCTTCCATGCCGATGCCGCGACCGGCCCGGCCATCGTCGTGTTTCAATCCATGCTCGTGGCTCTGGCCATCATCATCCGCCGCCTGAAAGCGCGCTCGGTGGCAACGGCCTGAGCCTGGAGCATTTTTTCGATTCGACCGAATGAGATCGGATGCTTTATCTCTTTTCTTGATCGCATTTTCTTCACGCGAACCGGTTCCCATCCCCGCCTTCACGGGGACATGCTTCGCTTGAAAATGCTTCTTTGTTTTTCTGGTCGCATTTTC
>JADCCN010000003.1 GCA_020252645.1 Methylobacterium sp.
GCAAAAGCCTTCTAGAGCATGATGTGTTCAGACGGAAGCACATCATGCTCTTATCCTATTATTATCGCATGCTTTTTTGTGAAAAACCGGATTCCACTTTTTCACAGCATGCTCTTATCTTATTATTATCGCATGCTTTTTTGTGAAAAACCGGATTCCACTTTTTCACAGCATGCTCTAGCCGCCCGTCATGCTCATGTGACGGCCGACGGCCGGAATGTTCGTCTTCCGGTCAATCACGAAATCATGTCCCTTGGGCTTGCGGGAAATCGCTGCCTCGATGGCGCGCATCAGCGCGTCGTCGCTCTCGCTCTGCCGCAGGGGCTTGCGCAGGTCGGCGGCGTCTTCCTGGCCGAGGCACATGAAAAGCGTGCCGGTGCAGGTGAGGCGCACCCGGTTGCAGCTCTCGCAGAAATTATGCGTGAGCGGCGTGATGAATCCGATACGCCCGCCGGTTTCCTGCGCGGTGAAGTAGCGCGCCGGTCCACCCGTGCGATGGCTCGATTCCTCAAGCGTCAGATGATCCATCAGGCCCGCGCGCATCTGGCTCAGCGGCAGATATTGATCGGCGCGATGGCCGTCGACCTCGCCCAGCGGCATCACCTCGATGAAGGTGATATCCATGCCGCGGCCATGCGCCCAGCGGATCATGGGCAGGAACTCGTCCTCGTTGAAGTCTTTCAGCGCCACCGCGTTGATCTTCACCTTGAGGCCGGCCTCCTGCGCCGCATCGATGCCCGCAAGCACCTTGTCGAGCGCCCCCCAGCGGGTGATCGCACGGAATTTCCCGGCATCGAGCGTGTCGAGCGAGACATTGATGCGCTTCACGCCGCATTCTGCGAGTTCCCGCGCGAAGCGCTGGAGCTGCGAGCCATTCGTGGTGAGGGTGAGTTCCTGCAATGCGCCCGAATCGAGATGGCGCGAGAGCGAGCGGAAGAGGGTCATGATGTCCCGCCGCACCAGGGGCTCGCCGCCGGTGATGCGCAGCTTGCGCACGCCCCGCCGCACAAAGGCGGAGCAGAGGCGATCGAGTTCCTCGAGCGTCAGAAGATCCTGCTTCGGCAGGAAGCTCATATGCTCGCTCATGCAATAGACGCAGCGGAAATCGCAGCGATCCGTCACCGAAACGCGCAGATACTCGATCCCGCGACCGAACGGATCGACAAGCTCGAAGGCCGGAGCAGAGGATATGCTGGGCGTGGTCATGAACCGGAACTCATCCTCTGGCGGGCTGCGGTTGGCCCGCACCCCTCTTGTTCTTCCATAAACTGCCGCTTCTATCGGCTTTGGCAAGAGGCGATATACTGGCAACGGGGGTCATGTTGGCAAGAGGGGCTATGCTGGCAAGAGAAGTTATGTTGGCAAGAACCCTGCCACGCTCTAACTCGGTAGCGCTTGCGCCAATCTCAGGCGCGAGGTTCCTTGAAACCGCAAGGCTTCCGAGATGACCGACAACACCGCCTGGCCCACCGAGCTGCGTGTCGCGCAGGATCGCAAATCGCTGATCGTTGCCTTCGATGACGGATATTCCGGGAAAATTTCGGCCGAATTGCTGCGCGTGCGTTCGCCTTCGGCAGAAGTGCAGGGACATTCACCCTCCGAGCGCAAGACCGTGCCCGGCAAGAGCCATGTGATGATCCTCGGCGTCGAACCGGTTGGAAATTACGCCATCCGTATCCGCTTCGACGACATGCATGACAGCGGCATCTATGGCTGGCCGCTTCTCCGCCGCTTCGCGAGCCAGGGCGAGGCCATCATGGCCGAATACGAGGCGGAACTCGCCGAGAAAGGCCTGAGCCGCGAACCGAAATTCGCGGCGCGCCACTAGAGCATGCTGTGAAAAAGTGGAATCCGGTTTTTCACAAAAAGCATTCGATAACAATAAGATAAGAGCATAATGTGCTTCCGTCTGAACACATCATGCTCTGAAGGAAGAGGGTCTGAAACGGAAAGGGCCGGTCCTGAAAGACCGGCCCTGAAACCTGCCGCGGCACGCGCGCTCAGCGCATCACGACCACGCGGGTTCCGACGCGGACACGCTCGTAGAGATCGATCACATCGGCATTGAGCATGCGGATGCAGCCCGACGACACGGCCTGGCCGATCGTCTCCGGCTCGTTCGAGCCGTGGATGCGGTAGAGCGAGGTGCCAAGATAAAGCGCGCGGGCGCCCATCGGGTTGCCCTCGCCACCCGGCATGAAGCGCGGCAGATCGGGGCGGCGGCGCAGCATCTGGGCCGGAGGCGTCCAGGATGGCCACTCGGCCTTGCGGGTCACGGTTTTGGTGCCAGCCCAGGAGAAGCCGGGGCGGCCCACGCCCACGCCATATTTCATGGCGCGGCCATTCGGCAAAACGAGGTAGAGGCGCTTCTCGTTGGTATCCACCACGATGGTGCCCGGGGCGTGGCGGCCCTTGTACGCCACCTCCTCGCGGGGAATCGGCGAGGCGAAGAAGCGGACATCATCCGCCAGGTGGAGCGGCTGGCGGGTCACGGGATCGATTTCGGCAGAGGCATGCGACAGGGTCGCAAACCCGGCAAGACCGGCAAGGACGAGAGTGCGGATAAAGCGCATGGAGCCAACTCCCGGAGATTCGGCACAGAACGAGTTTCCAATAAGGCTTCCCTATGCCGAGCCATCCGTCAACAAGGCAAGCCCCTTCACGCAAGCGTGAGCGGATGAAAGGGCATCCAGCGCAAGCCGCTCCAACTGAGTTGTATTTTTACAACTGAGATCGCCTGCCGTGCAAGGGTGCCTTGCAGGGCAGGCGAGATTCCCCGCGCCCCGCGCTTGACGGGCGCCATCCTTCTCGCGTATCCCCCGACCATCGGGCGCGTAGCTCAGCGGGAGAGCATTCGCTTCACACGCGAAGGGTCACAGGTTCAATCCCTGTCGCGCCCACCATTCCTTCCCGGCCCGGTTCCTGTCCATTCCGTCGTGTTTTGTGCAGCTTTTTTGAAGGCGCACAAGAGATCGCGGCGCCTTGCGATGTCAGGCGTGCGGTTGCTTTCGGCCCCTGCGGAACGAGGCCGCGAGGAGGGAGAAAAAACCATGCGAGGACTGAATCACCCCGAGATCGCCCCGAGTTTTCCAGAGCATTCCTGCGATCAAGTGGATATCGATTTTGCGTAACAACATGAGATAAAACAATAAGATAGAATACGGTTTTGATTCCACCAAAACGAGACGTGCTCTAGGCTTTCCTCGCCCGCATCCGCGCGTGAAGGTCGCGCAGGAAGGGGATGGTCTCGAACTGGTCGGGCTGCACGGAATCCCAATCCACCCCCGCCGGGCGCGGCGCGACATTGCCGGTGCGGATGAGTTCGCTCTCCGTCGCGATGAAGTCGAGCGGGCTGTCATGCGCCTGCATCACCACGCGCGGCTCGGCGACGAGCTGGCTCGAATGGATGGTCGTGGCCATGGGCGTGCTGGGGCGGATGATGCCCAATTCGCGGAAAATGCCGGTTTCAAGGTCCGCAAAGCCCGCGCCCTTGCCCGTGCGCCCGCCCGACCGCGTGACCGCGACCGACCCGACCACGCAGAAATCCAGCGGCTCCACCGCCTCGAAATCGATGCGCTCGCCATGCATCATGTAGCCTTCGGAGGTCGCGGCGAGTTCGAAGCTCACGCCCTTCTCGCGCAGCCTTGCGGGGTCGATCCGCAGATACGGAAAACCTTCCGTGAGATAGGGCACGGGCGCATAGAGAACCTTGCCATTGAGCAGCGCCCGCAGGCGCACGGGGATCTGCGGCGGATCGGGGTTGCATTTCACCGTCCGCGCGGCCTGCCATTCCGGCGTCTGCGCGAGACGCCAGGCGGCGAGATCCGCCCCGACGAAATTCGGGATGGCGCTCCAGACCGGGCCGACACCGAAGCCGCTTTTCTCCAGCTCCTGCCAGACATCCTCGCGCACGCGATCCTTCGTCTCGTTGCGCCCCGCCCAGCGGCCCTTGCGATCATCCGTCATGCCAGGGCCGCCTCGAAATCCGCGAGTTTCGCCGTCCAGCCGACAATGCCGCCCTGCGCGCGGATCATCGCAAGCGTCGCGGCCTTGAAGGCGGGGAAATAGCTTTCGGTCGCCTCCTCGATCAGCAGACATTCATGGCCGCGATCATTCGCCTCGCGCATGGAGGTCTGCACGCAAACCTCCGTGGTGACCCCCGCGAAGACGAGATGCGTGATGCCCCTCGCCTCCAGCATGGCTTGAAGATCGGTGCGGTGGAAGGCGCCCTTCCCCGGCTTGTCGATCTCGATCTCGCCGGGAATGGGCGCGCATTCCGGCAGGATGGCGTTGCCCGCCTCGCCCTGCACGAGAATGCGCCCCATGGGCCCCCGATCGCCGATCCGCAGGCCCGGCGCGCCGCGCGAGAGCTTCGCGGGCGGGCAATCCGAAAGGTCGGGCCGGTGCGATTCCCGGGTATGGATCACCGGCCAGCCCCTCGCGCGGAACAGGGCGAGCAACCGCGCGACCGGCGCAATGGCGGGCCGCAGGGTCGAGACATCGTTGCCGAGCGCTTCGCCGAACCCGCCGGGCTCGAGGAAATCGCGCTGCATGTCGATCACGATCAGCGCGGTGCGGCCCGGCGCCAGCGGGAAGGGGCCGGGCTCGGCGGGGATGGAAATCGCGGCCATCAATGCCCTCCCCCGGCCATATGCGCGCCGATGGTCGCGCGGTCGGTTTTCCCGATCTCCTCGACATAGGTGATCTGCCCGCCGGACATCACCGCCACGCGATCCGAAAGCGAGAGGATTTCGTCCAGGTCCTCCGAGACGAGCAGAACCGCGGCACCCCGGTTGCGCTGATCCATGATCTGCGCGCGGATTTCCGCCACGGAGGCGAAATCGAGCCCGAAGCACGGATTGGCGACGATCAGCACCTCGACATCTCCCGAAAGTTCGCGTGCGAGCACGCTGCGCTGCACGTTGCCGCCCGAGAGCGCCGCGATGGGCGCATCGGGCGAGGGCGTCTTCACGCGGTATTTCGCGATGAGTTCTTCCGCCTGCTTCCGCATGGGCGCGGGCGAAAGCCAATATTTCAGCGAGGCGATGGGCGGCCGGTCAAACGAGCGGAAGGCCATGTTCTCCGCCACCGACATTTTCGGCACCGTGGCGTTCTTCAGCGGCTCCTCCGGCAGCCCGAACACCTTCAGGCGCGCCATGCTCGCGCGGTTCGGCAGGTAATCCTCGCCGTGGATGGCGAGCTGGCCGAACCGCATGGGGCGCTGGCCGGAAAGCACCTCCACCAGCGCGCTCTGGCCATTGCCGGAAACGCCGGCAATGCCCACGATCTCGCCGGCGCGGATCTTCAGGTTGATCGCCTCAATGGCCGGGCGGCCGTCATCGGCATCCGCGAAGACCCCGGCAATGTCGAGCACCACGGGCCTGTTCTCGTGGGCCACCCGGTCGGCGCGCTCGCGGATGGGTGTGTCGCCGATCATCATCGCGGCCATGCTCTCCACCGGCGTCTCCTTCACCACGCCCCTTCCGGCGAAGGCACCCTTGCGCAGAACCGTGAGATCATCGGCGAAGGCCGTGACCTCGCGGAACTTGTGGGTGATCATCAGCACGGTCACCTCGCCGCGCCGGGTCATGTCGCGCAGCAGGCCGAGCACCTCATCCGCCTCGCCCGGGGTAAGCACGGAGGTCGGCTCGTCGAGGATGATGAAACGCTGGTCGAGATAGAGCTGCTTCAGGATTTCGAGCTTCTGCTTCTCGCCGGCCGAGAGCAGCGATACGGGCCGGTCGAGCGGCGCGCGGAAGGGCATGCGATCAAGGAAGGCCTCGAGCGCGCGATTTTCTTCCGCCCAGTGGATGACGGTCCGGCCATGCGGGCGCGAGACCACGAGGTTTTCAGCACCCGTGAGCGAAGGCACCAGCGTGAAATGCTGGTAGACCATGCCTATCCCTGCTTCCGCCGCTTCCTTCGGGTTGCGGATGGCGCGCTCCATGCCATCCACCAGCACCTGCCCGGAATCGGGCTGGTAGAAACCCATGATGCATTTGACAAGCGTGGATTTGCCCGCGCCATTCTCGCCGAGCAGCGCATGGAAGGAGCCCGCCGGCACCTTCAGCGACACATCATCGAGCGCCACCAGCGCACCGAAGACCTTGCGCATGGCGATGGCTTCGAGGCCGATGGCGCGGCGGGCGGGCCCGGCGCTCATGGCAGGCCTGCGATCAGCATGGCGGAATTGCCCACCGCCCCGAACACCCCGCCCTGCATCTTCACCATCTTGATCGCGGCGTCGTGGTTGCCCTTTTCGGTTGCGCCGCAGCAATCCTCCAGCAGCAGGCATTCAAAGCCACGATCATTCGCCTCGCGCATGGTGGTGTGCACGCAGACATCGGTGGTGATGCCGGTGAGGATGATGTTCTGGATGCCGCGCTGGCGCAGGATCATTTCAAGGTCGGTCGCGCAGAAGGAGCCCTTGCCCGGCTTGTCGATGATGGTCTCGCCCGGCAGCGGCGCGAGTTCCTCGATGATCTCCCAGCCGGGTTCGCCGCGCACGAGGATCTTTCCGCACGGGCCGGGATCGCCGATGCCGGCACCGATGCGCTGCGAGCGCCAGCGCTTGTTCGCCGGCAGATCGGAAAGATCGGGCCGGTGCCCCTCGCGGGTATGGATGATCCAGTAGCCCCTGGCGCGCATCGCTTCGAGCACGCGGCGGATGGGCGCGATCGGCGCGCGGGTGAGCGAAAGGTCATAGCCCATCGCATCGACATAGCCGCCCTTGCCGCAGAAATCGGTCTGCATGTCGATCACGATCAGCGCCGTATTCGCGGGGCTGAAGGCGCCGTTCCACGGCCATGGATAGGGATCGGCGGGCAGCGTGGGCATTGCGTCTTTCCTCACCGCGTGAGTGCCAATTCGCCCGGTGCATCCCGCAGCGCCTTCTTCGAGCCGGCCGAGCCGATCATCAGGAAAAGCGTGAGGATGTAGGGAGCGGCGTTGAAGAAATAATAGCCTTGCGTGATGCCGATGGCCTGCAGGGAGGGGCCGAGCGCTCCCGCAGCACCGAAGAGCATCGCGGCGTAAAGGCAGCGGATGGGGTCCCAGCGCGCGAAAATCACCAGGGCCACGGCCATCAGCCCCTGCCCCGAGGAGAGGCCCTCGTTCCAGCTTCCGGGATAGTAGAGCGAGAGGAAAGCCCCGCCGATGCCCGCGAGGAAGCCGCCGGCGGCCGTTGCCATCAGGCGGATCAGCATCACGGGATGGCCCAACGCTCGCGCGGCGGCCTCGCTGTCGCCCGTGACCCGCAGGATGAGGCCGGGCCGCGTGTTCTTCAGCGCCCAGGCGAGGAAGAACGCGAGCGCAATCCCGATGAGGAAGAGCGGGTTGATCTCAAGGGCCTGCTCGATCTGCGGGTTGCTGCTCCAGAAGCCGAGCGGAATCGAGCCCAGGCGCGGCGCGGTGGGCTGGATATAGGCCTTGCCGAGAAAGAACGCGATGCCGAGGCCGAAGAGCATCAGCGCGATGCCCACGGCGATGTCGTTCACCTTCGGCAGCCGGCAGATCAGCGCGTGGAGCGTGCCCATCATCATCCCCGCGAAGCCCGCCACGAGCAGGCCCAGCCAGGGCGAACCCGTGTGATAGGAGATCGCATAGCCGCTCATCGCGCCGAGCACGAGCGTGCCTTCGAGCCCGAGATTGATGCGGCCCGAACGCTCGGTCAGCATCTCGCCCAGCGCCACGAACAGGAAGGGCGTCGAGACGCGGATCGCGCCGCCGATCATCGCCGCGAGAACCGTCACGAGGGCCGAAGAGCCATCCATCAGGTGCGCTCCGTCCGGGCGGCGGGGTTGAACAGGCGGAAGCGGCCATAGAGCGTTTCGCTCGCGAGCAGCACGAGGAAGGTCATGCCCTGCAGAAGCAGCACGCTTGCATCCGGCAGGCCCATGCGGCGCTGGATGATGCCGCCCGCCGCCGCGATGCCGCCGAACAATATCGCCACCGGAATGATCGCCAGCGGGTTATGCCGCGCGAGAAACGCCACGAGAATGCCGGTGAAGCCGTAGCCGGCGGCCAGCGAGGCATTCGCCTTGCCATGCACGGCCGCGACCTCGAAATAGCCCGCGAGACCGGCGCAGAGCCCCGCGATCATCGAGGCGCTGACGATCAGCCTCCCCACCGGCAGGCCCTGCGCGAGCGCGGCGCGCGCATTGCCCCCGGCGATGCGGCAGGCAAAGCCATAGGTCGTGCGCTGCATCAGCACATGGAGCAGGATGCAGGCGAGCACCGCGACCGCAAGGCCCCAATGCACATCGATGCCCGGCATCTTGCCGATCATCGCCTCGCTGCCGATCGCCCTGGTCGAGGGCTTGTTCGGGTCGGCGGGGTCGCGCAGCGCGCCTTCGACGAAAAAGTTCATGATCGCGATGGCGATGTAGGAAAGCAGCAGGGTGGAGATCGTCTCGTTCACGCCGCGATGATGGCGCAGGCCGCCCGCGATCCCGATCCAGATCGCGCCGATGGCCATCGCGGCGATCAGCATCAGCGCATGCATCAGCACCGGGTTCGTGGTGCCGATCAGCGGCACGGCCATGGCGGCCGCCGCGAACCCGCCGAGCACGAGCGCCCCCTCGCCGCCGATCATCGTGAGGCCGAGCCGCGCGGGGATCGCCACCGCCAACGCCATCAGCATCAGCGGGGCGGCGCGCAGCAGGGTGTTCGACCACGAGAACGGCGTGCCGAACCCGCCGAGCCAGATGAGGCTGTAGAACTGGACCGGCGATTTACCGAGGATCAGCAGGAAGATGGAGAACAAGCCGGCCGAAATCACCAGCGCCAGCAGCGGGATCGCCAAGGCCTCCGCCCCGCGCCGGAGGCGCGCGAGGCGCTCGCGGCCGATGCGGCCTGCCGCGGCAGGGCCGGCGGGGATGGAAACGGGCTGGTTCATGGCGATCGACCCCCGCAACGGGCGCGGCCCTGCGCCTCGCTCAGGTGATGGAGCCGACCACCCCCTCCGCGAGGAAGTTCATGCCGTCGAGCACGCGATCGAAATTGTCGTAGCTCGCATTGGGCAGCACCACATTGCCCTTGTTGTCCTTCACCGGGCCCCGGATGATCGGCTTGTTGGCCTTGAGATCGGCAATCGCCGCCTCGGCCGCCTTGCGCGCGGGCTCCTCGGCGCCGGCCCCGAAGGCGGTGTTGCGCACCATGTCCCGGTCATAGCCGCCGAACACCATGTTCGGCACCGTCTGGCCCTTGGCGATCGCCTCGGCGAAGATCCTGTAGATCGTCTCCCACTTGTATTCCGCGCCGGTGATGAAGCCCTTCGGCGCCAGCGGCGCCTGGCTCGCATTATGGCCCAGCGACCTGATGCCCCGGCGCTCGGCGGTCTCGATCACCACCTTCGGGCTGTCCACATGGCAGGTGAGGATGTCGCAGCCCGCGCCGATAAGCGCATTCGCGGCTTCCGCCTCGCGCACGGGCAAAGCCCAGTCCCCGGTGAAGATCACCTGCAGCGTGGCGTTCGGGTTCACCGAGCGCGCGCCCCAGAGCACCGAGTTGATGTTGCGCAGCACGCTGGAAATGGGCTTTGCGGCCACGAAGCCGATCTTGTTCGTCCGGGTGGAAAGGCCCGCCGCGACGCCGTTCACGTAATGCGCCTGATCGAGATAGCCGAAATAGCTGCCGGCATTGTCCGGGTGCTTGCCCTTCTCCCAGAGCGGGGCGGCATGGCGCAGGGTGACCTTGGGATACTTCTTCGCCACATCCACCATGAAGGGGTTGAAATAGCCGAAGGAGGTCGCAAGGATAAGGTTCGCCCCTTCGAGATTGATCATGGATTCCATGGATTTCGCCACGGCGGCCGTTTCCGGCACGTTCTCTTCCTCGATGATCTTCACGCCCGGCGTGGCCTTGAGCACGCCGATGGAGACCGCATGCGCCTGGTTCCAGCCGAAATCATCCTTCGGGCCGACATAGACGATGCCGATCGTCACGCCCGATTGGGCGCGTGCGAGGCTCGGAAAGCCAAGGGCTGCGGCGGCCGTGCCCGCGGCGGCGCCTTGCAGGAATGAGCGGCGGGAAAAGCGATCGAACGGCATGGACATGGCTCCCTGGAGCAGATCGCCAGCGCGAGCGGCTGGCTGGTCTGACAGGCAAAGCAACGGTTGTGCCAGCCGCTTCCCCACCCGGTGAAGGCTGTGTTCGCCGGGCCTGCATGCGGCACCGCGGAAAGAATTCGCCCCGCCGCGTTGCCTGCAATTTGGCGAGGCCTGCCTATCGCAGCACGCCGTTGCACATTTGATGAGCAGGTTCTTCAGGCCGACCTCAGGCCGCGACCTTCCGCGCGGGCCTTCCCTGCCGCCAGACGAGAAACCGCAGATAAGCGCGTTCCAGCAGCGCGAGCACGAGGGGAATGCGCGCCATCTGCCCCAGCGGCCAGAAAAGCGGCACATGCCGCCACATCAGCGCGAAGGCGGCGGCGCCCGAATGCAATTGCCCCTCGGCATCCCGCGCATGGAAGCGCGCGAGCAGCAGGGCGGGGTCGATCGGGCAGGCGGCATCGGGCGCGTGAAGATCGATGAAGGCGATGTTTCGGCGCCAATCGAGCGCGCGCATCACCCGGATTTCCCGCGCGCAGATCGGGCAGGCCGAATCGAACCAGACCGTGACGGGCCGCGCGCTCATCGGTGGGCGGCCGCGCGGCGCGCATCGCGCGTGAAGAGATCGGGCTGCATCGCTTCCGCGCCGATCCCCATCCGCGCCACGAGATCGGGGATGCGCTCGCGCAGGCCGAAGAAGCCCTTCGTGGCATGCGGCCAGATGAGCGCATCCTCGCTGCGGCGGATTTCGGTGAGCGCGATGCCGGCCCGGGCGAGAGCCGGGCGCAGGCGGGCGAGTTCCTCGCCCATCGGCCCCAGGGGCGCATAGGCGGTGAGGATGCGCTCCACCCCCAGCGCGCGGCATCGCCCGGCGAGGTCATCCGCCCGCAGCGCCTGCAGAGGCTCCGCCTCGACGCCGAAATGGGCGCTGGCGCGGCTCGTGGCATCGGCCATCGCCCCTTCCGCGAAGGCGAGGGCCAGATCCGAAACCGCGAAAGCCGATCGCGCCGCCGTCGCATGGCAGCCAACGATCCCGCGGATCTCGGCCGAGGCCAGCGGCAGGCTCTCGGGGTGGAGGTCTTCCTCGGTCAGCAGCAGCAGGGCGGGGCCGGCGGGCGCGGCATCATCCGCCGGGCGCGCGGGTTTCGCGGCGGGCAGCGGCGGCTCGTCGAGCGCGATGGCCTCGCGCGCGAGGTCCTTGGGGCGGAAGCGCCCGCCCGTATGCTCGGCGATGTTGTCGGGCCGCGCGAGATAGGTCTTGCCGCGGGTGTGCAAGCCGCCCACCCAGCGCCAGGAGAGGGTATTGGAGGCAGGGTCGCCATCGATGAAATGCCGGAAAGTGAAATCCGCGCCGAGTTCCCAGGGCAGGCGCAGCGTGAAGATCCAGATCGAGGCCAGCCACATGCGCGTATGGTTGTGGAGATAGCCGGTCTCGCGCAATTCCTCCACCCAGGCATCGAAGCAATCGATGCCCGTGCGTCCCTCCACCGCCTTGCGATAGGCCCGGGCGAAGCCGCCCCCCTCCTCGACAGCGGCCTGCTGGCCGGACAAGGCCGCCTGATAGCGGTTCCAGATCTCGGGCCGCGTTTCGAGATGCCCCTTGAAATAGCCGCGCCAGAACACCTCCTGCACGAATTTCTCCGCCGCCTCGAGGCTGTGGCGTCGCAGCACGCGGTCGAGCACCTCGCGCTCGGTCACGAGGCGATGGCGCAGATAGGGCGAGAGGATGGAGACATTCGCCCGGTCATCCGGCCCGTGATCCGAGTTGCGGCGATTGGCATAGGCGCGCCCCGCGGCCGGGAGGAATTCCGCGAGGCGCGCCAGGCCGGCTGCGCGCATGGGCAGGAAAAGGCGGGAGGAAGGAGGTTTGCTCATGTTCCGCCTACGCAAGGCGCGCGGCATCGGACCACCTCGCCCCAGCTCGGCCGCCTCACGCTCTTCGCGCTCTGCGCGGGCGGATCAATCCGCCGAATTTCGCTGCGCGATATGGCGATGCGCGATATGGAGATGCGCAAGGCCCAGGGCTTCATTTGCCGCATCGACCGCAGGAAGAACATGATCATCACCGGCGGAACGAACGTCTACCCCACTCGGGGGCCGGGCCGTGCTCGGCCGGCATCCGGCCGTGAAGGATACCGCCCTGCGCCATTCCGATTACGCCGCGATCATCCGCGCGCTCGCCAATGCCCCGGCGGTGATCGATATTGGGACGTCGCAGATCGCGGTATCCTCCGATGCCGAAAAGGGCCTTGGCTTCATGCCGCATGATCGGGCACGGACGGCATGGGATGATGCCGAGCGTCGGCGGCGCGGGGAAATCTGAGGCGGAAGGGGCGCAAGCATGGGTGATATCTTCAGCCTGGCGGGAAAAAGCGCCCTCATCACGGGAGCCTCCTCCGGTCTCGGGCGGCATTTTGCCGAAGTGCTAGCGAAGGCGGGCGCGAGCGTGACCATGGGCGCGCGGCGCGAAGCTCTGCTGGGCGAGGCGGCGACCGCCATCCGGCAGGCCGGCGGCAGGGTCGAAGCCATTCGTCTGGACGTCACCGATGCCGCCTCCGTGGCCGAGGCCTGCGGCGGGCGCGCCTATGACATCGTCATCAACAATGCCGGCCTGAGCCATGACGGCAAGGCGCTGACAACCTCCGCCGAGGATTGGTCCCGCGTGATCGATACCGATCTTACGGGCGTGTTCCGCGTGGCGCAGGCCAGTGCCGCGCGCATGGTGGCGGAGGGGCGCGGCGGTTCGATCATCAACATCGCCTCGATCCTGGGCCTGCGCGTTGCGGGCAATGTGGCGGCCTATGCGACCGCGAAGGCCGGCGTGGTGCAGCTCACCCGCGCCCTCGCCTTCGAATGGGCGCGGCACAGGATCCGCGTCAATGCGCTCTGCCCCGGCTATATCGAGACGGATCTCAACCGCGATTTCTTCGCATCACCCGCCGGGCAGGCGCTGGTCGCGCGTATCCCGCAGCGGCGTCTTGGCCGGATGAGCGATCTCGATGGCCCGCTGCTGCTGCTCGCCTCCGAGGCCGGCGCCTTCATGACCGGCACGGAACTCGTGGCTGATGGCGGCCACCTCGTCTCATCGCTCTAGGAAACAATCATGGATTTCACGATTTCCCCGCGCATCGAGGATTTCCGCCAGCGGATCGCGCGTTTCGTCGAGGATCACATCCTGCCGCTGGAGGCGGATCGTTCCGCTTACGACGCGCATGACAACATCCGCCCGGAGGTGCTGGAGCCGTTGCGTGCCCGCGCTCGCGCCGAGGGGCTTTGGTGCCTGCAACTGGCCCCCGAAACCGGTGGCCAGGGCCTCGGCAAGGTCGGCATGGCTGTGTGCTATGAGGCGATGAACCGCTCGATCTTCGGCCCGGTCGTGTTCAATTCGGCAGCGCCCGACGACGGCAACATGATGGTGCTGGAGAAGGTCGCGACCCCCGCCCAGAAGGCGCGCTGGCTCGCGCCCCTCGTCGCCGGCCGCGTGCGCTCCGCCTTCGCGATGACCGAACCGCATCCCGGCTCCGGCTCCGACCCCTCGATGATGCTCACCAAGGCCACCCGCAAGGGCGACCGCTACGTGATCGAGGGCCGCAAATGGTTCATCACCGGCGCGGAGGATGCCGGACATTTCATCCTGATGGCGCGCACCTCGGATGACCCCCGAAAGGGCCTCTCGGCCTTCCTGTTCGATCGCGCCGCGCCGGGCTGGGGCATCGAAAGGCGCATCCCCATCATGGGGCCGGAGGAGCATGGCGGGCATTGCGAACTCGTGTTCGAGGGTCTCGAAATCCCGGCCGCGGACCTTCTGATGAACGAGGGCGACGGCCTGAAGCTCACGCAGATCCGCCTCGGCCCCGCGCGCCTCACCCATTGCATGCGCTGGCTGGGCCTTTCGAAGCGCTGCGTCGAGATCGCCCGGGCCTATGCTGGAGAGCGTTTCGCCTTCGGCGACCGGCTCGCCAGGCGCGAGAGCATCCAGATGATGCTCGGCGATCTCGCGATGCAGATCGAGATCGGCCGCCTCCTGGTGATGAAGGCCGCGTGGGAACTCGATCGCGGTGGTTTTGCCCGCAAGGAGGTCTCCATGGCGAAGGTGCATGTCGCCAATGTGCTGCACAAGGCGGCGGATACGGCCATCCAGATCAACGGCGCGCGCGGCTATTCGAAGGATACGCCGCTCGAATGGATCTACCGCTACGCCCGGCAGGCGCGGCTCGTGGATGGCGCGGATGACGTGCACAAGATGGTGCTGAACCGCAATCTCGGGGCCGAGGGGCGTGATTTCTGGCAATGGCCGGTCGGGGCCTGAGGGAATGCCAATGCCCCTGCCCCCGGATTTCAACGAAAGCACCTTCCGCGCCTTCCTCGATGCGAAATTTGGTGCGGCGGGGGATTATCGGCTGGAGCGCATCGCCGGCGGGCAATCGAACCCGACCTATTTCCTGACATTCGGCGGGCGCCGCATGGTCCTGCGCAAGCAGCCCAACGGCCCGCTGCTGAAGGGCGCGCATGCCATCGACCGCGAATATCGCGTGCTCGCCGCCCTCCATCCTGCGGGCGTGCCGGTGCCGCGCCCGGTTCTCTACCACGAGACGCCGGAGATCCTCGGCACGCCGTTCTACCTCATGGAGCGCGTGGAGGGCCGGGTCTTCTCCGACGGTGCCTTGCCCGAGGTTCCCGCGAGCGAGCGCCACGCGCTGTGGATGGGCCTTGCCGATTCCCTCGGACGGCTCCATCGCGTGCGGCCGGATGCGGTGGGGCTCGCCGATTATGGCCGGCCCGGCAATTATTTCGAGCGGCAACTCTCGCGCTGGTCGCGCCAGTGGCAGGAGAGCACGAGCGGTCCCATCCCCGAGCTGGACCAGCTCGGCGCCTGGCTCGCCGCAAACCTGCCGCCGGATGATGGCGCGGTGAGCCTTGCCCATGGCGATTACCGCATGGGGAACGTCATCTTCCACCCGACGGAGCCGCGCGTGGTCGCGATCCTCGATTGGGAACTCTCGACCCTCGGGCATCCTTTGGCCGATCTCGGCTTCTGCGCCATGGCCTGGCACAGTTCACCTGATGAATATGGCGGAATTCTCGGGCTGGATCTCGAAGCCCTTGGCCTGCCGACGGAGGCCGAATTCCTTGCGCGCTATGCCGCAGCCAACCCTTCGGCCGCCCGGCCGCTGCCCTTCCACAAGGCCTTCGCGCTCTTTCGTTTCGCGGTCATCTTCGTGGGCATCGCGGATCGCGCGAGGCAGGGCAACGCTTCGGGTGCGGATGCCGCGAAGGTCGCGCCGCTCGCGCGGCGGTTCGCCATTCGCGGGCTGGAGGTCATCGCGGGTCACCATCCCGGCCCCTGACGCCACGCGCCGCCGACCTGGAGCATTTTCAAGCGAAGTGGGAACCGGTTCGCGCCAAGAAAATGCGACAAAGAAAAAGAAAGAAGCATTTTCAAGCGAAGCAGCCCCTCGCGAAGGCGGGGGTGGGAACCGGTTCGCGTGAGGAAAATGCGACAAAGAAAAAGAAAGAAGCATTTTCAAGCGAAGCACGCCCCTCGCGAAGGCGGGGATGGAACCGGTTCGCGTGAAGAAAATGCGACAAAGAAAAAGAGATAAGCATTTTCAAGCGAAGCATGTCCCCGCGAAGGCGGGGGTGGGAACCGGTTCGCGTGAGGAAAATGCGACCAGACAAAGAAATCTCGCATCCGATCTCTTTCGGCCAGTTCTAGAGCATGATGTGTTCAGACGGAAGCAAATAATGCTCTTATCTTATTATTATCGCATGCTTTTTTGTGAAAAACCGGATTCCACTTTTTCACAGCATGCTCTAAAAAATGCTCCAGCTGTCCCCCGTATCAGTGCACAGCCAGCGGACCATCGACGATCCAGCCGCAGCGTCGCGGGAGTGATCGGCCACCGCCCAGTGGTCCGGTTGGGATGCGAGTGGATGGACGGCCTCGAATCCGGCGCGGGCGGGATGAGGTCGACCGATGTGGCGCGCACCGGATTTCACTTCGCGAGGATGCGCCCCTCGACCGTGCTGCTGACGGTGCCGAGCTTGCGCACATGCACCATCACCACATTGGCCATCAGCGTGCCGTCGGTCTTGCCGATCAGCGTGCGTCCGCGCCCCAAAGCCGCATAGCCGTCGCCCCCGCCGAACATGAAGTCGTTCGAGGCGACCCTGTATTTTCCGGCCGGATCGATCGGCTTGCCGCCGACCTCGATCGAAAGCACGCGGCTGCCCGCCGCCGCCTTCGGATCATAGGTGAAGCTGAGGCCCGAGACCTGCGGAAAGCGCCCCGCGCGGTTATCCACCTGCGAGACGCCGTTCTCCAGCGCATCCCTGATGTCCTTGCCGGTGATCTCGATCATCACGGTCGAGTTGCCGAAGGGCAATTCCGAGAGGATGTCGCGCCGCGTCAGCGTGGTGCCGGGGGCGTATTGCCTGTTGGCGCGAATGCCGCCGCCATTGGTGATGGCGACATCCGCGCCAGTGGCGATACGCATCGCATCGGCGATGAGGTTGCCGATGGCAGCCTCCTGGCTGCGCACGGTGGCGGAGCGGCTGTCGAGTGCCACGGCAGTCGTGCCGATGGTGACATCGAGTTCCTTCGACAGATCTGCCTCGTATTTCTTCACGATCGCAAGCGCAGCCGGATCGGGCTCGGCCAGCGCGGAATCGATCGGGCGGAAAACGGGCCGCCAGGTCACGCTGCGCTTTCCGTCGCGCTCGCCGATGATGCAATACATGTCGATGGCGGTGACGTATTCGCCCTCCTCGCCCGATTCCACCATTGCCACGCGGTTGTCATAGGAAATGCGCAGGTCGTGATCATGCCCGGTCAGCAGCACATCGACGAGGCGCGAGCGCGCGATCTCGAGGTCGCGGGTGAAATCGGTATGCGTGACGGCCACCACGATATCCGCGCCGGCATCGCGCAGGGCTTTCGATTGCTCGCGCACGGCGGCCATTTCATCCGAGAAGGTGAAGCCCTGCGCCGAGGACATCAGCGGCGTATTGGCGAGCGCCACGCCGAAGACGCCGAGCTTGATCGGGCCCATCTCGAAGATCCTGCGATCCTCATGGCCGGGAAGCGGCGAGCCATCCGCGTTGCGCAGGTTCGCCGCCATGAACAATGACTTCGCTTCCGCACGGCGCTTGAGATAATTCTCCTTGCCGAAATCGAATTCGTGGTTGCCGGGCACGAAGACATCCGGCGGCATGACGTTCAGCAGTTCCACCGTATGCGCGCCCTGGTCGAAGCCGGACATCAGCGAGGGCGAATACATGTCGCCGGCATGCGCATAGAAGCAGGGCACGGGGCCCGCCTTCTCGGCCCGCGCGATGGCGGCCAGGCGGGCGAAGCCGCCCTTCCCGGCCACTTCGCCCATCTTGTAGATGTCGTTGACCAGAAGCAGCCGGAAGGTGGGCGTCGCGCCCTGGCTCGCCGCCTGTGCCAGCGCTTCCTCGGCGCTGCCGGCCATGATCGTCGTCGCGGCGAGCCCGCCCGCGACCGCAATCCTGAAGGCGTCACGCCTGTTGATCTCGCTCATGCTCGTGAACTCCGGGATTGTGGCAGGCGCCTGGGCGGTCACCCTGTTCGCCTTGAATGTAGCCCCAGTTCCGCGCCCATTGAAAGGGCGCACGGCGCCTTAGAGCATGATGTGTTCAGACGGAAGCACATCATGCTCTTATCTTTTTGTTATCGCATGCTTTTTTGTGAAAAATCGGATTCCACTTTTTCACAGCATACTCTAATGCGTGCCGTAGAGCCGGTCGCCGGCATCGCCGAGGCCGGGCACGATATAGCCCTTCTCGTTGAGTTTCTCGTCGATTGCCGCGGTCCAGATCGGCACATCCGGATGCTGGGCCTGCATCTGCGCGATGCCTTCCGGCGCCGCCAGCAGGCAGACGAAGCGGATGTCATGCGCGCCGCGCGCCTTCAGCCGCTCGATGGCCGCAGTTGCCGAATTGCCGGTCGCCAGCATCGGGTCCGTGACGATGATCAGGCGATCCGCGAGATCCTGCGGCGCCTTGAAGAAATACTCGATCGCTTCCAGCGTATCATGGTCGCGGTAGAGGCCGATATGGGCGACACGCGCTGCCGGGATCAGCTCGAGCATGCCCTCGGCCAAAGCGAGGCCTGCACGCAGGATGGGGGCCAGCACGAGCTTCTTGCCGTCGATCATCGGCGCATCCATCGCCTGCAGGGGCGTCTCGATGCGTTGCGTGGTCATCGGCAATTCGCGCGTCACCTCATAGGCCAGCAGCATCGCGATCTCCCGCACCAGCTGACGGAAGCCCGATGTCGAGCGGTTCTTGTCACGCATCAGCGAGAGCTTGTGCTGCACGAGGGGGTGTTTGACGATCGTGACGCCCTGCATGGTCCTCTATCCTGTCTTCGAGGGCTCCTCCTGGGAGCCCTGGTCGGCCTCGTTCAAAACACGGTGCCATCGCTCACGATCGGGAGCGGCGGGCTGCCATCGGGGCGGCGCTCGCGGGCAAGCCTGCGGCCCGTGGCCCAGGTTCCGCCCTCCAGCACGCACGCCAGCGGAAAATCCGCCTCCGCCACGCCCAGCGCCTCGCGCACCATGGGCGCGATGTCATCCAGCAGGGCGACGGTGAGTGCCCGCCACTCGATGATGACGGTGGAATCCGGCGCATGCGCAGCGCGAAGGATGGCTTCATCCTTCGGCACGATGACGCCACCATCGAAAAACAGCCCGCCATTCCGGTATTCCGCAAGCCCTGTGAGCCCGTCGATTTCCGTCACGGTGATTCCTGCGGCCTGAAGCGGCTCGATCAGCGAATAGGACAGCCATTGCGAAAGCTTGTGGAAGGGCACCAGCGCGCCGGTCTCGCTGCCATCCTCCAGCAGCGGATGGCGCCAGGTGTCGCCCAGTGGCACGCCGCCAAGGCTGAGGCGCGACGGCCAGATCGGCCCGAAATGCCGGAGAACCGCGGCGAGAATCCCGGCAGCGGGGAGAGTGGTCCGACCGCCCCGTGTCAGAACATCGAAAAGCGCGCCCGGTCGCGCCCGGCCGGCCGGGTCTTGCATCGCCGGATCGGCGAGCACGGCGCGTCCCAGCGCGTTCAGGAGCTTCGCCCGGCCTTCAAGCCCCGCAAGCGGGTTTTCCGGCCCGACCTGAAACCCCGCCGCGAGCTGTTCAACCGATAGGCCCGCAAGCCGCGTCGCATCGGCGCGAAGGGGTTCGGCGGCGTCATCCGAAAAGGCGCCGGCGGCCATCATGTCGAAGCTTGCAAGCGCGAGGCCTTCCGAGCGTCCCGTTTCGATGCCATTCAGCGGATCGCGGTAGCGCCAGGCGGCACCCGCTCCGGCATCGAGCAGCACGGAGACGATCACGAGATCGAAGGCCGAGCGGGCGCGTTCGGCGGGGCCCGGCCATCGTGTTTTCGCATCGAGTTCCGCCCAGCGATCCCGCCCGCCATGCAGGAAATGCCGCCAGCGCGCATGGAAGGGCACATCGAGCATGGGATAGGCCTGCCGCGTCACCTCGGCAACGAGGCCCGCCACTGCCGGCAGGCGTGCCAGATCGAGCCGGAAATGGGCGAGCGCATCGGCCTTGGCGAGGGCGAGGATCTGGCGCGCCTTGCCTCGCACGGCGGATGCGCTGAGCAGCGCGGCGGCCTCAGAATTTTTCGAGGTCACGGCCAACCACCCGCTCCAGCTCTTCACGGTCCGGCGCGCCATCGGGCGCGTAATAGCCGGCGGCCTTCTTCGCCTCCATCTCCACATTGGCATCATCAGGGATGAGCCCGTCCGGGATCGGCACGCGCTCGCCGATGGAAATGCCGGAATTCGTCAGCGCATCGAATTTCATGTTCGACATCGAGATGAACCGCTCGATATGCGAGATGCCCAGCCAGTGCAGCACATCCGGCATCAATTGCTGGAAGCGGGCATCCTGCACGCCGGCTACGCATTCCGTCCGCTCGAAATAGGTCGCGGCCTGGTCGCCGCCTTCCTGCCGCTTGCGGGCGTTGTAGACGAGGAACTTCGTCACCTCGCCCAGAGCCCGGCCCTCCTTGCGATTATAGACGATGAGCCCCGCGCCCCTGTTCTGTGCGGCGCGCACGCATTCCTCGATGCCGTGGATGAGATAGGGCCGGCAGGTGCAGATATCCGAGCCGAACACATCCGAGCCGTTGCATTCGTCATGCACGCGGCAGGTGATGCGGGTCCGCGGCTTGGCGAGAGCGGCCACATCGCCCATGACATAGGCCGTGATGTTGCCGATGGGCGGCAGGAACACCTGCATGTCCGGTCTTGTCACGAGTTCCGGATACATCCCGCCGGTTTCCTCGAAGAGCGTGCGGCGCAGGGCCTTCTCGGTGGTGCCGAAGCGCTCGGCAATGCCCGGCAGCCACCAGACCGGATCGATGGCGATCTTGGTGACGGCGATATCGCCTTTTTCCTTCAGGATCTCGCCATCGGGCCTGAGTTCCCCCTTCGCCATGGCCTCGCGGATTTCCGGCAGGTGCAGGCGCGCCTTGGTGATGGCGATGGTGGGGCGCAGGTCGAGCCCCCCGGCCATCTCGCGGGCGTAGTATTCGGTGACGCGATGGCCGAACGGATCGAGCGAGACGATCCGCCCCGGCTCGCCCCATTGCGGAAAGGGCCCGATATTCGCCACCGGCTCGGTATTGGTAAAATCAGCCCGGGCCTGCGCGTTCAGCGCGCCGGATGACACCGCGAGCGCCCGGTAGAGTGAATAGGTGCCGCCATGCGCGCCGATGACATTGCGATCCTGCGGGCGGGACACCGTGCCGATGACGGGCCCGCGCTTCGCGGGGTCTGGCGAGCCCCAATGGATAGGGTGGCGGTTGCTCGCCGCACCCGGCTCAGGGTGCGAGGTGATGCGGATATGGCCCTTGCGGTTGCTTGTCATGCCGTTGCCTGGTTCATGTCCATCGAAACGTTCCATGTTGCCCGGGCGGCGTCAACGCGAAGCCGCTCCGGCCTCCTGGGCTGCTCCATCACAGGAAAGATGTTCCCTTCCTGCCCGGCTTCAGGCCGAGATGATCGAGAAGGCTCGCTGCGATATCCGCGAGGCTGTCGCGCACGCCGATCGAACCAGCCCCGATGCCCAGCCCGAAGGCGAGGATAGGCACCCGCTCGCGGGTGTGATCTGTTCCCCGCCAGGTCGGATCGTTGCCGTGGTCGGCCGTGATGATCGCGAGATCGCCGGGCCCGAGCCGCGCCATGATCTCGGGAATGCGCCGGTCGAAGGCTTCAAGCGCGGCCGCATAGCCCGGCACATCACGCCGATGGCCGTATTCCACGTCGAAATCGATGAGGTTTGCGAAAACGAGCCCGCCTTCGGGCAGGCGCTCGAAAGCGGAAAGGGCCGCATCGAGCAGGCCAGCGTTCCCCGCCGCCTTGATCTCCTCGCCCGTGCCGCGATGCGCGAAGATGTCGCCGATCTTGCCGATGGTGATGACCTTGCGTTGCGCTTCCGTCAGCCGGTCGAGAATGGTCGGTTCGGCCGGCTCGATCGCCCAATCCTTGCGGTTCGCCGTGCGCCGGAACGCGCCGCGCTTCTCGCCGACGAAAGGCCGGGCGATCACGCGGCCAATCGCGAGCGAGCGCGTGAGTTCGCGCATCACCGCGCAGATCCCGTAGAGCCGCGCGAGGCCGAACGTCGTCTCATGCGCCGCGATCTGCAACACGGAATCGGCGGAAGTATAAAGGATCGGCTTGCCGCTGGCGCGATGCTCCTCCCCGAATTCCTCGATGATCTCCGTGCCCGAGGCGTGCTTGTCGCCGAGGATGCCGGGGAGGCCCGTTCCGGCAAGGAATGCCGCGATCAGTTCCGGCGGGAAGCAGGGCTCGGTGTGCGGGAAATAGCCCCATTCGAAATCCACCGGGAAACCGGCGATTTCCCAATGTCCGGAAGGCGTATCCTTGCCGTTGGAGGTCTCGGTGCCAGCGCCGTGAAGGCCTAGAACCGGCTCGCCTTCGAGCCCTGGCGCATGCAGGCCCGAGGCGAGGCGGATCGCCTCGCCGAGGCCCAGAGCGACCATGTTCGGCAGATGCAGCCGGCCCGATCGCAGGCCCGGCCGGTCGCCTTTCCCCGCGGCGCAGGCGAGTGCCACATGGCCGACCGTGTTCGAGCCCTCGTCATCGTAGCGCGCGGCATCCGGCGCGCCGCCGATGCCCGCGGAATCGAGCACGATGAGCAGCGCCCGGCTCATATCGGCACCTTTCTCATGCAAAATCCGTGATGCGTTCGGCGATGAGCGGGAAATCTGGCGGGCTTGTCTCGCCGATCGAATAGGCTGCGCGGATGGTGCGCCCGGCCGCCTCGAATTCAGCATCGGAGCGCGCATGCACCAGGGCGAGGGGCGTGTCCTCCGCCACCGTCCTGCCGAGTTCAGCGAGGTCCGTGAGGCCGACGGCATGGTCGATCGCATCCTCGGCGCGCGTGCGCCCCCCGCCCATCGCCACGACCGAAAGGCCGACCGCGCGCGTGTCGATGGCCCCGATCCGCCCGGCCTTTCCAGCCGGCACGGGCCGGATGACCGGCGCGGCCGGCAGATGCCGGGCCGGCTTTTCCATCAGGTCGGAAGGTCCGCCGAGAGCCGCCACCATCCGGCCGAACACCTCCGCGGCGCGCCCGCTTTCAATGGCTGCCGCAATCTTCCCGCGACCCTCCCCGGGGCTCGCCGCCAGGCCGCCTGTCGCGAGCATCTCCCCGCCGAGCGCGATGGTCACGTCGAGCAGGCGCCGGTCCTTCCGCGTGCCGATGAGGTTTTCAATCGCGTTCATCACCTCCACCGCATTGCCGGCCGCAGGGGCGAGCGGCTGGTTCATGTCGGTGATGAGCGCGGTGGTTCTGAGCCCCGCGCCATTGGCGACCGCGACGATGCTCTCGGCCAAGGCGCGCGAATCCTCGCGCGAGGCCATGAAGGCGCCGGAACCGGTCTTCACATCCATCACGAGGCCCTCAAGGCCCGCCGCGAGCTTCTTCGAGAGGATGGAAGCCGTGATGAGCGGGATGGATTCAACCGTCGCCGTCACATCGCGGATGGCATAGAGGCGCTTGTCGGCCGGCGCGAGGTCTTCGGTCTGGCCGATGATCGCGGCGCCGATCTCGCGCACGACCCTGCGCAGGAGCGCCGGGTCCGGCCGGGTCGAATAGCCGGGAATGGCCTCGAGCTTGTCGAGCGTGCCGCCGGTATGCCCCAGACCGCGGCCCGAGATCATCGGCACGAAGCCGCCGCAGGCCGCAACCGCCGGCGCGAGGATCAGGCTCACGAGGTCGCCCACGCCGCCGGTCGAATGCTTGTCGAGCACCGGGCCGGGCAGGGCAAGGTCATTCCAGTCCATCACGGTGCCGGAGCGGGTCATCGCACGGGTCAGCGCCACGGCTTCGGCGCGGCTCATGCCATTGAGGAACACGGCCATCGCAAAAGCCGCCGCCTGCATGCCGGTGACGCGCCCATCCACGAGCCCCGCGATGAGAAAGCCGATCTCGGCCTCCTCCAAGGCGCGTCCGTCGCGCTTCTTCCGGATGATTTCCTGCGGGAGATCCATCTCAATAAGCCTTCCTGCCGGCATGGGTTTCGCCGCCCCTGATGACCGCCACGAGCGCGTCATGCAGGCCCGAGGCGCCGAAGCGGAAGGTTTCCGGCGCGGTCCAGCCCGGGCCCATCATGGCGTCAGCGAGAGTGAGATAGGCCGCCGCATCGGCGAAGCTGCGGATGCCGCCGGAGGGCTTCAGACCCACGGAACGCGGCACCGCGAGAATGGCCCCGAGCATCGCGCGCGCGGCGTCGAGGCTCGCCCCGTTCCCGGCCTTGCCGGTCGAGGTCTTGATGAAATGCGCGCCGCAGCGGATGGCAAGATCCGCCGCGCGGCGGATGGATGCGCCATCAGGGTAGCTCCCGCTTTCGAGGATGACCTTCAACCGGCGATCCACCGGCAGGGCGGCCTTCACACCGGATATCATCGCGGCGGCTGTTTCCTCGTCGCCCGAAAGGAAGGCGCGCCAGGGCAACACGAGGTCGATCTCGTCGGCACCGACTTCGAGTGCCGCCTGCAACATCGCGAGCACCTCCGCCAGGGTTTCCTCGCCGGAGGGGAAATTCACCACGGTCGCGATGCGGATGCCCGTGCCCTCCAGCGCGGCCTTGGCCCCGGCGACGTGACGCGGCCAGACGCAGACCGCCGCCACGGCGGGAATGCCCGCCGCGCCCTTCGCCCTGGCGCAAAGCTTGGCGACATCCGCCTCGCTCGCATTGTCCCCCAACTCGGTGAGGTCGAGCAGCGCGATGGCGCGCCGGGCGAGCGCGATCTCGGCTTTGGTGCTCATGGGCCCGCCTCCAGAAGGCCGGTGATCATGCGGATCATCGCCGCGCTGCCCTTGGCCGCCACCGTCTTGGTGTCGTGATGCGAAATCTCGGCACCCTGAAAACCGGCGGCGAGGTTCGTCACCATCGAGAGTGCCGCCACGCGCAAGCCGAGACGGCGCGCGAGAATCACTTCCGGCACGGTGGACATGCCGACAAGATCCGCACCGAGGATCTTCATCGCGCGGATCTCGGCCGGACTCTCGAAGGTAGGGCCGGAAAACCAGAAATAGACACCCTCATGGTAGGGAATGCCTTCACGCGCCGCCACATCGCGCAGCTTCGCGCGCAGGGCAGGATCATAAGCGTCGCGCATGTCGACGAAGCGCGCATCGCCCGGTTCGCCAATGAGCGGGTTGCGGCCGGACCAGTTCACGTAATCCGAATGCACGACGATGGAGGTTGGACCAATCTCGCTCCGAAGCGAGCCGGCCGCATTCGTGAGGATCAACATCGAGGCGCCGAGCGCCTTCAGAATCTCCAAAGCCGGGCGCATGGCGGCGGAATTGCCGTGCTCGTAATAGTGCTCGCGGCCGGAGAAGACCGCGACGCGACGCCCGCCGAGCTGGCCGATGATCAGCCGGCCCTGATGGCCCGAGACGCCGCCCCTGGGAAAGCCGGGCAGCTCCTCATAGGGAACCGAAACAGCCCCCGCGACCTGCTCGCCCAGTTGACCCAGCCCCGAGCCCAGCACGATGCCCGCCGCCACAGGGTGTTCGCCCGCCGCCCGGCGGATGATCGACAAGGCTTCCATGATCAGGCTCCGCCGCCGAGATTCTCCGGCCCGAAGGAATAAGGCAGGAGGGTGGAGAGCGTGAAGCTCGCGCGGATGCCCTCGGGCCCCGCAATATGGATCGGGCATTCCGGCCCGGCGAATTCGCGGATGCGCTGGCGGCAGGCGCCGCAGGGCGTGCAGAGCCCTTCGCCCGCACCCACCACCACGAGTTCGGCGATGCGCCGCGAGCCACCGCCGATCATCGCGGAAATCGCGCCGGCTTCGGCGCAGGTTCCCGCGGGGTAGGCGGCATTCTCGACATTCGGCGCGGCGTAGATCCGGCCATCCTCGCTCAGGATGGCGGCCCCCACCGAAAAACGGGAATAGGGCGCATAGGCGCGCTCGAAGGCGAGCTTCGCTGCATCGAACAGTTTCCGGAGCGCGGTATCCGCCAATTCGGCACGGGGCATGATCATCGCTCCTTCACATAAGGC
The DNA here is from genome assembly GCA_020252645.1 of Methylobacterium sp. Classification (GTDB taxonomy): domain Bacteria; phylum Pseudomonadota; class Alphaproteobacteria; order Rhizobiales; family Beijerinckiaceae; genus Rhabdaerophilum. Next base: position 25,623 of record JADCCN010000003.1, read on the forward strand.
AAGCCGCTCGCTTTCGGCGGAATGGCACGACCGACAAAGCCTGCGAGCAGGATGACCGTCAGCACATAGGGCAGCGCCTGGATCGCCTGGACCGGCACCTCGCCGATACCGGGCAGCACCACGCCCTGAAGGCGGATCGCCGCCGCGTCGAGCAGCCCGAAGAGCAGGCAGGCCCAGAGGGCCGCAACCGGTCGCCATTTCGCGAAGATCAGGGCCGCCAGCGCGATGAAGCCCTTCCCCGCAGTCATGTGCGGCAGGAAGCCCGCGGCCAGCGCCACCGACATATAGGCGCCGCCGATGCCGCAGAGCAAACCGCAGGCCAGCACCGCCGAATAGCGCAGGCGCGTGACGGAAATCCCGGCCGTATCCACCGCCGCGGGGTTCTCGCCCACCGCCCGGATCCTCAGGCCCCAGCGCGTGCGATAGAGCAGGAACCAGGTGAGCGGCACGGCGAGAAACGCGAGATAGACCGGCAAGGCATGGCCCGAGACCACCTCGGCATAAAACGGCCCGAGGATGGGCACGGATTCGAGGCTGGTTGCGAAGGGCAGCTGGATTTCGTTCAGGCGCGCCGCCCCTTCGAGCGAAGGCGTGCGCCCCCCCTGCTGGAACCAGGCATGCCCGAGGAGCGCCGTCAGGCCGGCCACGAGCACATTGATCGCAACGCCCGTGACAATCTGGTTGCCGCGCTGGGTGATGCAGGCGAAACCATGCACGAGCGCGAGCATCAGGGATATTGCGATGCCCGCCATCAGACCCAGCAGGGCGGAGCCGGTTGCAAGCGCGGTCGTCGCCGAGGCGAAGGCCGCGCCGAGCAACTTGCCCTCGAGCCCGATATCGACCACGCCCGCCTTCTCCGAATAGAGCCCGGCCAGACAGGCGCAGAGCAGCGGAACGGCAAGCCGCGTACCGGAATCGAGAATGCCGAGCGCGAGGAGATAGGTTTCCATCACGCCTGCTCCCTTCTCGCAAGAAGCTGTGCCACCCACGGCTTCAGCATGAATTCCAGTGCGCCCGCGAAGAGGATCACCAGGCCCTGGATCACCACGATCATGTCACGCGAGATGTTCGGCTTGTCGAAGGCGAGTTCCGTGCCGCCCTGGTAGAGCACGCCGAAGAGCAGCGCCGCGAAAACGATGCCGGCCGGATGCCCGCGCCCCATCAGCGCCACGGCAATCCCCACGAAACCGTAGCCGGCGGTGAAAGCCAGCAGCAGGCGATGCTGCACGCCGAGAATCTCGTTCACCGCCATCATTCCCGCCAGCGCGCCGGAAATCGCCATGGCGAGGATGGTGATGCGCTCCGGCGAGATGCCGGCATAGCGCGCCGCGGTTGCGTTCGCGCCCACGGTCCGGATCGCATAGCCGAGGCGCGAGCGGAAGATCAGCAGCCACACCGCCGCGGCTGAAGCCAGCGCCAGCACGAAAGAGAGGTTCAGCGGCGATTTCGGCAGTTTCACCCCGAGGCTTGCGGCGATCTCATGCAGGAAGGGCAATTTGCCCCCCTCTTCGAAAACCCGCGAGGAGGGTTCCATCATGCCCGCCGGCCTGAAAACATCCACCAGCAGATAGACCAGCAGCGCGCTGGCGATGAAATTGAACATGATGGTGGTGATGACCACGTGGCTGCCGCGCCTGGCCTGCAGCCAGCCGGGAATGGCGGCCCAGCCCGCGCCGAACAACGCCGCCGCGAGAATGGCCGCCGGCAGCGCGATGATGCCGGGCAGCGAACCCAGCATCAGCGCCGCGATGGCAGCGCCGATGCCGCCAAGCATCGCCTGGCCCTCGCCGCCAATGTTGAAGAGCCCGGCATGAAAGGCCACCGCCACGGCGAGCCCGGTGAAGATGAAGTTCGTCGTGTAATAGAGCGTGAAGCCGATGCCTTCGGCATGGCCCAGAGCGCCGCGCAGCAGCAGGGCCGTGGCCTCTATCGGACTTTCCCCGATCGCCAGCACCACGAGGCCCGAGGCGAGAAAGGCGAGGCCCACATTGAGCGCCGGCAGCAGAAAGACATCCGCCCAGCGGGGCAACGTGACAGGCCTGGCGCTCATGCCGCGTTCTCGCCCGGCGCAGCTTCCAGCCCGGCCATCATGAGGCCGATCTCGTTCTGGTCGGTCTCCTCGGTGCGGCGCATGCCCATCAGGCGCCCGCCGCACATCACGCAGATGCGATCCGACAGCGCGAAGATCTCGTCGAGTTCCACCGATACGAGCAGAATGGCCTTGCCCTGAGCCTTCAGATCCAGAATCTGGCGATGGATGAAGGCGATGGCACCAATATCCACCCCGCGCGTCGGCTGGGCGATGAGGAGCACGTCGGGCCCGGTCTCCACCTCGCGTGCAATCACGATCTTCTGCTGGTTGCCGCCGGAGAAATTCGCCGTTTTCAGCAAAGGGTCGGGCGGGCGCACATCGAAGCGGGACATCTTGCCGGCGGTTTCCGCAATGGCGGCTTTCTGGTCGATGAAGAGGCCGCTGCCGTAAACCGGGCTGTCCTGCCGGCCCAGAATGGCGCTCTCATGGGCGGGAAAAATCTTCACCAGACCCATGCGCTGCCGGTCCTCCGGCACATGGGCGAGGCCCATCGCGCGCAGGGTGCCGGCATCGGCCTCCGGCGGCACGGGCTTGCCGCACACGAACACCTCGCCGCCCCGCCGGGGCATCATGCCCGCAAGACTCTCGACCAGTTCCGATTGTCCGTTGCCGGAAACGCCCGCGATGCCGAGGATTTCGCCCGCATGCACCGAGAAAGTGAGATCATCGACGCGCAGCACGCCGCGCGCATCCGTGACCTTCAGGTTCCGCACGTCGAGCAGCACATCCTGGCCCGTGATGCCGGGCGCGCGGACCGGCTGGCCAACCGGGCGGCCCACCATGAGTTCGGCGAGTTCCTGCGGATTGGTCTCGCCGGTCTTGCGATGCGCGACCATCGCCCCGCGGCGCATCACGGAGACATGATCCGTGATCGCCATGATTTCCTTGAGCTTGTGGGTGATGAGCAGGATGGTGCGCCCCTGCCGCCGCAATTCCGCCAGGGCGCGAAACAACCGCTCCGCCTCTGCCGGCGTCAAGACGCCGGTCGGCTCATCGAGAATGAGAATCCGCGCCCCGCGATGGAGCGCCTTGATGATCTCGACGCGCTGCTGGAGACCCACCGAGAGTTCGCCGACGATGGCGTCGGGCTCCACCTCGATCCCGTAATCCGTGCCAAAGCGCAGGATCTCCGCCCGCGCTTCTGCGAGCCCGCTTTCGGTGAAGACGCCGCCCTCCATGCCGAGCATCACGTTCTCGGCCACGCTCATCGTATCCACCAGCATGAAATGCTGATGGACCATGCCGATGCCCGCCGCGATCGCATCCGCCGGGGAGCGGATGCGGATCGGCTCGCCATGCACGATGATCTCGCCGGAATCGGCCTCGTAAAAGCCGAAGAGGATCGACATCAGCGTCGATTTCCCGGCGCCGTTCTCGCCGATGATGCCGTGAATGGAGCCGTCCTCGACCACGAGATCGACGGAGCGGTTCGCTTGAACCGCTCCGAAACGCTTCTCGATGCCGACGAGCCGGATGGCCGGGTTGCTCATCGAAGGGGAACCGAGCCGATCCGTCCGATTACTGAACGGGGCACTTCTGGTCGGCCATGTAATCATGCACCCTGACCGTGCCCGCCTTGATGTCCGCCGAGGCCTTCTCCACGGCCGCGCGCATCTCGGCCGTGATCAGGGCCTTGTTGTTGTCGTCCTGCGCCCAATCCACGCCGCCTTCCGCGAGCCCCAGGACGGTGACGCCCGACTTCCACTGGTTGGCATGGGCATCGGTCAGCACCTTCTCGACCGCGATATCGACGCGCTTGAGCATCGAGGTCAGCACCTTGCCGGGATGCATGCCGTTCTGGTTGGAATCGACGCCGATGCCGAGGATGCCGGCATCCGCCGCCGCCCGCAGCACGCCCGCGCCGGTATTGCCCGCCGCATGATAGATCACGTCCGCGCCGCGCGCGATCTGCGAACGGGCAAGCTCGCCGCCCTTCAGCGGATCGTTGAAGGCCGCGCCGGTGGTGCCGGTCATGTTCTGGAAGATTTCGGCATTGGGTTTTGCTGCCTTCACACCCTGCACATAGCCGCAGGCGAAGCGACGGATGAGCGGGATATCCATGCCGCCCACGAAGCCGACCTTGCCGGATTTCGAGGCCTGGGCCGCGAGCAGGCCCACGAGATAGGAGCCTTCATGTTCCTTGAAGACGATCGACCGCACATTCGGCAGATCAACGACGAAATCGATGATCGCGAAGCGCACATTCGGGAATTCCGCCGCGACCTTCTTCAGCGCCGAGCCATTGGAAAAGCCGATGGCGATGATCGGCGAATGGCCATCCCGCGCGAAGCGGGTCAGCGCCTGTTCGCGCTGCGCGTCGTTCTGGATCTCGAATTCGCGATAGGCGATGCCGGTCTTCCTCTTGAAGGCCTCGGCGCCGTTGAAAGCCGCCTCGTTGAAGGATTTGTCGAACTTGCCGCCGACATCGAAGGTGATGGCCGGCTTCACCTGCGCAGAGGCAGGAATGGCCATGAACGCCGCAAAGGCGGCCGAAACTGCAAGACGCTTCATTGTTTGAATCTCCCCTGGAAAGGCGCCGCTCAAGCGATCTGGCCCTTGTTCTAGAGCTAGCACGCACGATCGGTCTGTCGATCATCCGCTCCCGATTTTTTTGCACGAACCCGGCAACGGCCCCGCAGGGGACTGTCCTCCGGCGCCGCAATTGACAAGCTTCCGCTAATTTGATCGTTTGGTCAAAGTCGGATCTCGGTTCCAGTCGCGAACCATGTGGAAGGGGTCGCCGCCGTCGATGCCGCCATGCCAGCAATCCGGTCGGGAGGAGCGCGTGATGCCTGAGGAACGCGTCGTGGGGGATATCCGGGCGGGACGTTTGACCGCGGAGCAATGCGCGGCGAATTTCGCCGATCTCGTGGCGCCCCTGAAGCCCAACGAAGCCCGCGTCGCGGCGGAGCGATGTCTCTTTTGCTATGACGCGCCCTGCGTTGCGGCCTGCCCGACGAGCATCGACATTCCGCTCTTCATCCGGCAGATCAGCCATGGCCAGCCCGTCGCCGCGGCCAGGACCATTCTCGACGCCAATATCATGGGCGCGATGTGCGCCCGGGTCTGCCCCACGGAAAATCTCTGCGAGGGGGCCTGCGTCAAGGAGACATCCGAGACCCGCGCGGTCGAGATCGGGCGCCTGCAACGCTACGCGACCGATGCGGCTTTCGCGGCGGGCAAGCAGTTCTACACGGCCGGCAAACCCACGGGCAAGGCGGTTGCCGTGGTCGGGGCCGGCCCGGCGGGTCTCGCCTGTGCCCATGCTCTGGCGCGCCACGGCCATCGCGTCACGATCTTCGAGGCCAGGGCCAAGGGCGGCGGGCTCAACGAGTTCGGCATTGCCGCCTACAAGGCGAATGATGACATCGCCCGCCGCGAGCTCGATTACATCCTCGCCGTCGGCGGCATCGGCGTGGAATACGGCAAGGCCCTGGGGCGCGATGTCAGCCTTGCCGATCTCAGGGGGCGGTTCGATGCGATCTTCCTGGGCATGGGCCTTGGTGACACGAATGATCTCGGCATCGGCGATGGCGTGAGCGGCATCGGGGATGCGGTCGAATTCATCGCGCGCCTCCGGCAGGCGGCGGACAAGTCGCAATTGCCCGTGGGCCGGAATGTGGTGGTGATCGGCGGTGGCATGACCGCGATCGACGCGGCAGTGCAGGCACGCCTCATCGGCGCGGAGCAGGTGACCATCGCTTATCGCCGCAGCCAGGCGGAAATGGGTGCCTCGGCCTATGAGCAGGAGGTCGCGCAAACCCGTGGCGTGCTCATCCGGCCCAATCTGCGTCCGGCCCGCGTCGAGCAATCCGGCGGCGCGGTGACCGGCGTGACCTTCGAATACACGATCAGCCGCGATGGCGCGCTCGCCGGCACCGGGGAGATGGTCACGCTGCCGGCCGATCAGGTTCTGGTCGCGATCGGCCAGGCGCTCCGGGCGGAGGATATCGCCGGGCAGGGCCTCGCGCTTGCGAAGGGGCGGATCGCTGTCGACGAGGCCGGCAAGACCTCGCTCCCCGGCGTGTGGGCTGGCGGTGATTGCGTCGCGGGCGGGCTCGATCTCACGGTTGCGGCCGTGGAGGATGGCAAGCAGGCGGCGCGCTCCATCCATGATTTCCTGACATCATCGGCAAACGGAAAGGCGTGAGACCATGGCTGACCTTCGCTCGACCTTCGCCGGAATTTCATCCCCCAACCCGTTCTGGCTCGCCTCCGCGCCGCCAACCGACAAGGCCTATAATGTGGTTCGCGCCTTCAGGGCGGGCTGGGGCGGCGTCGTCTGGAAGACGCTCGGCGAGGATGGACCGCCGGTCGTCAATGTCTCCGGCCCGCGCTATGGCGCGATCCACGCGCAGGATCGGCGCGTCATCGGCTTCAACAACATCGAACTCATCACGGATCGGCCGCTGCAGGTGAACCTGCAGGAGATCAAGCAGGTCAAGCGGGACTGGAAGGACCGCGCGCTGGTCGTCTCGCTGATGGTGCCCTGCACGGAGGACAGCTGGAAGGCGATTCTCGCGGCGGTGGAGGAAACCGAGGCCGATGGCGTGGAGCTCAACTTCGGCTGCCCGCACGGCATGAGCGAGCGCGGCATGGGGGCGGCCGTGGGGCAGGTGCCGGATTATATCGAGATGGTCACGCGCTGGTGCAAGCAGCATACGCGCATGCCGGTCATCGTGAAGCTCACGCCCAATGTCGCGAGCATCCTGCGCCCGGCGGAGGCGGCGAAGAAGGGCGGGGCGGATGCCGTCTCGCTGATCAACACGGTCAATTCGATGATGGGCGTCGATATCGACGCGATGACACCCTGGCCCCCGGTTGGCGGCATGGGCACGCATGGCGGCATGTGCGGCCCGGCCGTGAAGCCCATCGCGCTGAACATGGTCGCGGAGATCGCCCGCCATGCCGAAACGCGCGGCCTGCCGATCTCGGGCATCGGCGGCATCGAGAAATGGCGCGATGCGGCAGAGTTCATGGCGCTCGGCGCCAGCAATGTGCAGGTCTGCACCGCCGCGATGGTCTATGGCTTCCGGATCATCGAGGAAATGACGGCCGGCCTGTCAGCCTGGATGGATGAGAAGGAATATGCGGGCGTCGATGAAATCGTCGGCCGTGCCGTGCCGAAGGTGACCGACTGGCAGCACCTGAACCTCGATTACGTCGTGAAGGCGCGCATCAACCAGGACCTCTGCATCTCCTGCGGACGCTGCCACATCGCCTGCGAGGATACCTCGCATCAGGCCATCACCAGCATGCTGGACGGCAAGCGGCATTTCGAGGTGATCGAGGAGGAATGCGTCGGCTGCAATCTCTGCGCCGTGGTCTGCCCCGTCGAGAACTGCATCACGATGGTGCCGCTCGCGGAGGGCGAGATCGACCGGCGCACCGGCATCAAGGTCGGCGGTCACCGCAGCTGGATCGAGCATCCGAACAACCCGAACGCGCAAGATCCGCGCCCCGCGAAACATGCGGCGGGGTGAGGGGCGATGCCCGGTTCAGGACCGGCCGAGAACGGCCAGCAGCACAGCGCGGCGGGCCTCGCCAAAAAAGCCGGGATCATCGAGGCTCTGCCCCGTCAGCGCCTTCACCTGCGCGGCGAAGTCGGCATAATGCTGGGTCGTCGCCCAGATGAGGAAAAGCAGATGCTTCGGGTCGCGGCGCGGCAGGTGTCCCGCATCCATCCACCGCGCGAGCAGCGCCGCGCGCGAGGCGACGAGGCGCTTGAGGTCATTTTCGAGAATGGTGTGGAGAATGGGCGCGCCGCGCATCACCTCCATCGCGAAAAGCCGCGAGGCTTCCGGAAAGTCGCGGGCATATTCCAGCTTCCGCGTCACGTAGCCGGTCAGCGCCGCCACGGGGTCGCTCTGCGTGTCCATCTCGGCCAGCGGCTCCAGCCACATGTCGAGCGTGCGGCGCAGCACCGCGAGATAGAGATCGGCCTTGGTGCGGAAGTAATAGAGCAGGTTCGGTTTCGAGAGCCCCGCGCGCTCGGCGATGGCGTCGATCCTTGCGCCGGCAAAGCCATCCATGGCGAAAACCGCGAGCGCGGCATCGAGAATGCGCTCGATATTGGCCTCGCCGCCACGAGTCTTCCCGGTATGGCCGGGGCTCGCCAGTTCGGCAAGGCTGTTCGCCGCGCCCATCATTCGGCTCCGTCTGTCCATTTCGATTCGGGGAATGATCCAAGCATGGACATTGCACGATTTCTGACCAGATGGTCAATTCCTGATCACGGCGAATATCGGGCATGCAGGATCGGGCGGCGGACGGCATCATGATGCGGCATGGCGCTTGCTCTGGCTCAGGGGCGCCATGGTGTGTGGGGCGGAAGGATATGGAGCAGGGGGCGAGCGCGTGACCACGGGCATGGCGATCGAGATTCGCGATCTGTCGCTGACATTTGAGACCGCGGATGGCCCCGTCTATGCGCTGGAGAAGGCCAATCTCGCGGTCAGGCCCGGCGAGTTCATCTCCTTTATTGGTCCTTCCGGTTGCGGCAAGACCACGCTTCTGCGCGTGATCGCCGATCTCGAGAAGCCCACCTCCGGCTCGATCAGCGTGAATGGCGTGACGCCCGAGGCCGCCCGGCTCGGCCGGCAATATGGCTATGTCTTCCAGGCGCCGGCGCTCTATCCGTGGCGGACGGCCGAAGCGAACGTGATGCTGCCGCTCGAGGTCTTCGGCTACTCGAAGGCCGAAAGGCAGGAACGCGCCCGGCGCTACCTCGCCATGGTGAACCTCGCGGGGTTCGAGAAGAAGTATCCCTGGCAGCTCTCCGGCGGCATGCAGCAGCGGGTCTCGATCGCGCGGGCGCTCAGTTTCGAGCCGGCCTTGCTGCTGATGGACGAACCTTTCGGCGCGCTCGACGAGATCGTGCGTGACCGCCTGAACGAGCAATTGCTGCGCCTCTGGGCCGAGACACGCAAGACCGTGATCTTCGTCACGCATTCCATTCCCGAGGCGGTGTTTCTCTCCACGCGCATCGTGGTGATGTCGCCGCGCCCCGGCCGGATCATCGATGTGATCGATTGCGACCTCGGCGCCCGGCGGACGCTCGACATCCGCGAGACGCCCGAATTCCTGAAGATCGCGCATCGCGTGCGGGAGGGGCTGCGCGCCGGCCATTCCTACGATGACTGAGCGCGCGGCCCTTGCAACGCGGATGGCCGGCCGGGGCGGCGAGGGCGCCGTCGTACCCGTCGTGACGATCACGGCGCTGATCGTGGTGATCTGGTATCTCGCCTGCCTGCCCATGAATGCGGATTTGCCGCAACTCAAGGACGTGCAGGGCCTTGGCCAGCGTTACGCCGTCGCCTGGGCGCTGGAGCGGCCGGTGCTGCCCTCGCCGCATCAGGTCGTGTTCGAACTCTATCATTCCACCATCGGCACACGCCTTTTCCGCCAGACGGCGGATGGCATGGTGCTGAACCCCCGCAACCTGCTGTTCCATGCCTGGGTGACATTGTCGGCGACCCTCGTGGGCTTCCTCATCGGCGCGCTGCTCGGCATTGGCCTCGCCATCGCGATCCAGCATTCGCGCGTTCTGCAGAAAAGCCTGATGCCCTGGATCATCGCCTCGCAGACGATCCCGATTCTCGCGATTGCGCCGATCATCATCGTGGCGCTGGGATCGCTGGGGCTGACCGGGCTGATCCCGAAATCGGTGATCTCGGCCTATCTCTCGTTCTTTCCCATCACCATCGGCATGGTGAAGGGCCTCTCCTCGGCCGATGCGATGCAGCTCGACCTGATGCGCACCTACAATGCCTCCCGCCCCGTCACCTTCACCAAGCTGCGCTGGCCGGCGGCCCTGCCCTTCCTTTTCGCCTCGCTGAAGGTGTCGATCTCGATCAGCCTCGTCGGAGCCATCGTGGGTGAGTTGCCCACCGGCGCGCAGGCCGGGCTCGGCGCACGTCTTCTCTCGGGCAGCTATTACGGCCAGACGGTGCAGATCTGGTCGGCACTCTTCATGGCGGCCATTCTCGCGGCTTTGCTGCTGGCCTTGGTGAGCCTCGCCGAGCGCCTCACCCTCAAGGCGATGGGGGGACGGGGATGAGCACCGGCCCCGGCGCTTCGTCTCGCATCCTGCTGCCCGGCCTCGCCGGCATGGGCGCGGCCTTCCTCGCGATGGTGCTGGCGCATGGCACCGGTGGCATTCTGCTTTGGCTCGCAGCGCTCACGGCATGGCTGCTGCTCTGGCTCGCGAACCAGCATTGGAGCGCCGTGCCGGAACGCGCTCCGACCGTGCTCGCGCGCGCCGCGAGCGTTGGCATTCCTTTCCTCTTCGGTTTCACGCTGCTCTTTCTTTGGGAGGTGATCTGCGTTGGCCTGAAGGTTCCGACCGTGCTCCTGCCGCCACCCTCGATGATCGGCGCGCGGATCGCAGGCTCGCTCCCCACCCTCGGCGCGGATTTCGTGCAGACCGTGATCCGCGCGGTCATTCCCGGCTGGATCATGGGCTCGCTGGCAGGCTTCCTGATCGCGCTGCTCTGCGACCGCTTCGGCTTCCTCAAGCGCGGGCTGATGCCGATCGGGAATTTCGTCTCGGCCTTGCCGATCATCGGAATCGCACCCATCCTCGTGATGTGGTTCGGGTTCGACTGGCAATCGAAGGCGGCGGTGGTGGTCGTGATGACCTTCTTCCCGATGCTGGTGAACACGGTGGCGGGGCTTGCTTCGGCCGGGCATCTCGAAAGGGATCTCATGCGCAGCTATGGCGCGAGCTGGTCGCGCACGCTGCTGGCCTTGCGACTGCCTGCCGCCATGCCTTTCATCTTCAATGCGCTCAAGATCAATGCGACGCTGGCGATGATCGGCGCGATCGTGGCCGAGTTTTTCGGTACGCCGATCGTGGGGATGGGCTTCCGGATCTCGACCGAGGTCGGGCGCATGGCGGTCGACATGGTCTGGGCGACGATCGCGATTGCAGCCATCGCGGGTTCGTCCTTTTATGCCTTGCTGGTTCTCGCCGAGCGGAGGGTGACCTTCTGGCACCCCTCCAACCGGCAGAAATAGGAAAAACGGTTCACACCTCGCGCGCCACTCCGGACGCGGGGCCAATAGGGGAGAGCGGAAATGAGAAAGAGTTTCATTGTCGGAGCGGCCCTGATGCTGGGTGCGCTCCTGCCTGCCAGCGCGCAGGAGCGGGTGACCATCCAGCTGAAATGGGTCACCCAGGCCCAGTTCGCGGGCTATTATGTCGCGAAGGACAAGGGGTTCTTCAAGGCGGAAGGCCTTGATGTCACGATCAGGCCGGGCGGCCCGGATATCGCGCCGCCGCAGGTGATCGCGGGTGGCGGTGCCGATGTCATCGTCGAGTGGATGCCGGCGGCACTCGCCGCGCGCGAGAAGGGCGTTGCGCTGGTCAACATCGCCCAGCCTTTCAAGCGCTCGGGCATGATGCTCACCTGCCGCAAGGATTCGGGTGTGGCGACCCCGGCCGATTTCAAGGACAAGACTTTGGGCGTCTGGTTCTTCGGCAATGAATATCCCTTCATGGCCTGGATGGCGAAGCTCGGGCTGAAGACCGATGGCTCGCCCGGCGGCGTGAAGGTCATCAAGCAGGGCTTCAACGTCGATCCGCTGATCCAGAGGCAGGCGGCCTGCGTCTCGACCATGACCTATAATGAATACTGGCAGGTGATCGATGCCGGCCTGAAGCCGGAAGACCTCGTGGTTTTCAACTACACCGACCAGGGCGTCTCCACGATGGAAGACGGCCTTTACGTGCTGGAGCAGCGCCTGTCCGATCCGGCCTTCGCGGCCCGCATGGCCAAGTTCGTGCGCGCCGCGATGAAAGGCTGGGATTATGCCCGCGCCAACCCGGACGAGGCCGCGAAGATCGTGCTCGAGAACGACACGACCGGCGCGCAGAAGGAACACCACCAGAAGCGCATGATGGGCGAGATCAACAAGCTGACCGCCGGCTCGAACGGCAAGCTCGATCCGGCCGATTACGAGCGCACCGTCGCGACCCTGCTCGGCGCGGGCGGCGAGGCTCCGGTGATCTCGAAGAAGCCCGTCGGCGCCTGGACGCATGCGGTGATCGACGCCGCGCTGAAATAAGCCGGCTTTCCAGCCGAACGGGCCGTGGCGGGCTTTCCCGCCACGGTCCAGCGACCAACGACCAGAGGATGCGCGCAGCATCCGCCCAAGGATTTCCCGGGAGAGAAACCATGGCCATGCTCATTCGCGGCGGCACCGTCATCAATCACGATCATTCGAGGCGCGCCGATGTCCTGATCGATGGCGGGAAGATCATCGCGGTCGGCGAGAATCTTGCGCGGCCGCGCGGGGCGGAGATCATCGATGCCGGCGGCTGCGATATCCTGCCGGGCGGCATCGATCCGCACACGCATATGGAGCTCATGTTCATGGGCACCGTCTCGGCGGATGATTTCGAATGGGGCACCAAGGCCGCACTTTCCGGCGGCACGACGATGATCGTCGATTTCTGCATCCCCGCCCCGGGGGAGAGCATGCTCAAGGCCTATCAGGCCTGGCGCCACAAGAGCGAGAAGGCGGCCTGCGACTATTCCTTCCACATGGCGGTGACGTCCTGGTCGAAACAGGTGTTCGACGAGATGGACGCGGTGGTGAACACCTACGGCATCAACACCTTCAAGCACTTCATGGCCTACAAGGGCGCGCTGATGGTGAATGATGACGAGCTCTACAACTCGTTCAGCCGTTGCGCCGCGCTCGGCGCTCTGCCGATGGTGCATGCCGAGAACGGCGATGTGGTCTTCCGCCTGCAGGAAATGCTGATGGCGAAGGGGGCCACGGGCCCCGAGAGCCACGCCTATTCTCGCCCGCCCGAAGTGGAGGGCGAAGCCACCAACCGCGCGATCATGATTGCCGACATGGCCGGCGCGCAGCTCTACGTGGTGCACACCTCCTGCCGGGAATCGCATGAGGCGATCGCCCGGGCGCGCGCTGCGGGCAAGCGTGTCTATGGCGAGCCGCTCATCCAGCATCTCGTGCTCGACGAAGAGGAATACCGCAACAAGGACTGGGATTACGCCGCCCGCCGCGTGATGTCGCCGCCCTTCCGGCCGAAAAAGCACCAGGATTCGCTCTGGGCCGGGTTGCAGGCGGGCTCGCTGCAGGTGGTCGCGACCGACCATTGCTCCTTCACGACCGAGCAGAAGCGCATCGGGCGCAAGGATTTCAGGATGATCCCCAATGGCACCGGCGGCCTCGAGGATCGCATGCCGGTGCTCTGGACCGCGGGCGTCGGCACGGGGCGGCTCACGAAGGAAGAGTTCGTGGCCGTCACCTCGGCCAATATCGCGCGCATCCTCAACATCTATCCGCGCAAGGGCGCCGTCGCGGCGGGTTCGGATGCGGATCTGGTGATCTGGGACCCCGCCGCGACCAGGACCATCCGCGCCAAGAAGCAGGTGAGCCGCATCGATTACAACGTGTTCGAAGGCTACAAATGCACGGGCGTGCCGTGGATCACCCTCTCGCGCGGCAGGATCGCGTGCAAGGATGGAGACCTGCGGGCCGAGCGGGGCGATGGCGATTTCGTGGCCCGGCCCCCCTTCCCCGCGACGCATGTCGCCAATGCGACATGGAAGGAAATCTCGGCCCCCCGGCCGGTCGATCGCAAGATGGATGTCGTCCCGTGAACCCGGCGAGCGCTACCAATCTCGTCATCAACCCGCAGCGCCTCTGGGACAGCCTGATGGAGACGGGCAGGATCGGTGCCAACGAGAAGGGCGGCATCCATCGCCTCGCCCTGTCGGATGAGGATCGCGCGGTGCGCGACTGGTTCCGGGCGGCCTCAGAGGCTTTGGGCTGCACGGTGACGGTGGATGATTGCGGCAACATCTTCGCGCGCCGGCCCGGCAAGCGGCCCGATCTCGATCCGATCTGCATGGGCAGCCATCTCGACACGCAGCCCACCGGCGGCAAGTTCGATGGCGTGCTCGGCGTGCTCGCGGCCCTGGAGGTGATGCGCACGCTGCACGCCGCCGGCTTCGAGACGAACGCGCCGATCGAGATCGTGAACTGGACCAACGAGGAAGGTGCGCGCTTCGCCCCGGCCATGCTGGCTTCGGGTGTCTTCGCCGGGGCCTTCACGCGGGACTTCGCCTATGCGCGCGAGGATCGCGACGGCAAGACCTTCCTCGCCGAACTGGAGCGCATCGGCTACCGCGGCACGGAGCCGGCGGGCCAGAGGCGCATCGGCGCGATGTTCGAACTCCATATCGAGCAGGGCCCCATCCTGGAGGCCGAAGAGATGATGATCGGCGTCGTCACCGGCGTGCAGGGCATGCGCTGGTACGAGGTGAATGTGCATGGCCAGTCGGCCCATACCGGCGCAACGCCGATGCATATGCGGAAGAATGCCCTGCTGGGCGCGGCCCGCATGGTCGAGGCGATCCATGGCATCGCCCTGGCGCATGGGCCGGATGCGGTGGGAACCGTGGGGCTGATGGAAGTCGAACCCAATTCGCGCAATGTCGTGCCGGGCGAAGTCTTCTTCTGCGTCGATTTCCGCCACCCGGATGAGGCGACGCTCGACGGGATGGAAGCTGCGTTCCGCGCTGCTTTGCCGGCCGTCCTTGAGCCGCTGGACCTCACCTTCGAGGAGAAGCGGATCTGGAAGAATCCCGCCGTGCGCTTCCACCCCGATCTCATTGCCTGCGTGCGCGAGGGAGCGAAAAAATCCGGCTATCGCATGCGGGATATGGTCTCCGGCGCAGGCCATGATGCGGCCTATGTCGCGCGCGTCGCGCCCACCACGATGATCTTCGTGCCCTGCGCGGGCGGCGTGAGCCACAATGAGGCGGAGGCGACCACGCTGGAGGAATGCGGGGCGGGCGCTCAGGTGCTTCTGGAGGCCGTCCTCGCCTATGACAAGCGCTTCGCCTGAGCGGCGAGCTTCACCATGAGCGGCTGCCGAGCTTGCCATTCCCGCGATCTGGAGGCATTTTCGGCGCCACGTCGCGCGGCTGCCCGCGCGTTGCGCATTGTTTCCGGCCCGGCGCGGGGCAGAAGGAGTATTCGAACATGAGCCGCCACATCCGCCCTGCACAAGCCGGAACGGGCTTGATCGGAAGGGGTCTTGATCGCCGGTCGTTCCTGCTCGGGGCGGCCGCCAGCGCCGGCGCGCTGGGCCTCGCGGGCTGCGTGACCAATGATGGCGGCATGAGCCTTGCCGAGGCCGAGAAGCATTACGGTGCGATGCCGGACAAGAAATTCCCGATCGCCGCCGTCGATATCAGCCAGGTCGACCCGAAATATTTCCGCCGCAGGGTGAATTACGAATCAGACGAGGCACCCGGCACGATCATCGTCGATAACGCGAACTACTTCGTCTATCGCATCGAGGGCGAGGGCAAGGCGACGCGCTATGGCGCGAATGTCGGCCGCGAGGGCTTCCTCTGGCACGGCGAGGCCTATGTCGGCCGCAAGGCCGAATGGCCGACCTGGACCCCTCCGCCGGAGATGATCAAGCGCCAGCCGGAGGTCGCGAAATATGCCCGCGGCATGCCGGGCGGGCCGGAAAACCCGCTCGGCGCGCGCACGCTCTATCTCTACCAGAACAATCGCTACACACTCTACACAATCTACGCGACGAGTGAGCCGGATACGATCGGGACGAACCTCACCAGCGGCTGCACGGGCCTGCTCGCGCAGGACATGCTCGATCTTTATGATCGCACCGCGGTCAAGACCAAGGTCATCGTGATGAAGGCCTGAGCCTTCGGGGCTTTCGCGAAGGCAAGCGCCCGGTATGGCTTCGCGCCTCCGACCGGCACGCCTTCCTGCCGGCCTCTCAGACGCCGATCCCCTCGCGCCCGGCCGCTTTCGTCAGCGACCAGCCGCCATCGTCACGCGGCTGCACGATTTCCTTCACGAGCCAATCCGAGAACATCCGCAGGATGCCACCCTGCCGCGTTTCGCGCGGGTAGACGAGATGATGCCCGATATAGGTGATGTTCACTGATGCGCTCGCGAGCGGGGCGACCAGTTTCCCGCTGGAAATCTCGCGCTCGGCGAGCAGGGTCGATTCCAGCGCGATGCCCAGTCCATCCGCCGCAACCGCGAGCGCCAGAAAACTCCGGTCAAACCGCAGATCATGGTTCAGTACGGGGTTGAGGCCATTGGCATCGAACCAGTGGTGCCAGCGCACCTGCTTGTTGTCGCTGAGGATGAGGTTGCAATCGAGCAGGTCGCGCGGGCCATGGATGCGTTTTGCCATCTCGGGCGAGCAGAGCGGCGTCACGGTCTCGCGGGCGAGCGGCACGGCGATCACCCCCGGAGCGTGGATCGGCCCATAGACGATGTCCGCATCGAAATCGTCGGTTTTGAAGCGCGGGTAATCCGTGCCGGCGGAGAGGCGCACCTCTATGCCCGGATGGGCGGCGAGAAATTGCGGCAGGCGCGGCGTGAGCCATGCATAGGCGATGGACGGCGCCGAATGGAGCCGCAGCACCTTCTTGCTCGGCCGGGCGGAGACCATGTCGAAGCCCCGGCGCAATTCATCAAAGGCCGCCACGACATGCTGCATGAAGACATCGCCGCTGACGGTGAGGCGCACATGCCGGCCATCCTTCTCGAAAAGCTGCACGCCCATGGTTTGCTCGAGGTTCTTGAGCGCGTGCGAAATGGCGCTCGGCGAAAGGTTCAGTTCCGCCGCCGCCGCCTTGTGCGATCCGCGCCGCGCAACGGTTTCGAAAATCCGGATGGCCGAGAGCGAGACTTTCTGGAGCATCGATCCTTGACTTCAATTTGATGGAGTTCGTTGGGGGATGGGTGATCACGGGCGGTTGCGGGCGAAAAGCGCGAAGAAGCAAACGGCGGCAAGAGCGGTTAAGCCCTTTCAGTTGAAAGAAATTCATCTTATGTTGAAAAACCACCGTTTGTCAGCGGGCGTCTTCTGCCGTTCCTTCTGTGAAACATCATGCGCTTTCCGACGAGGCGCGGCACAGGGAGAAACGGATGATGCTCCTCGAGGGCAAGACGGCCGCCATTTCCGGCGCGGCGAGTGCGCGCGGGATCGGTCTCGCCACGGCGCAGCTCTTTGCGAAACATGGCGCGCGGGTCGCCATTCTCGATATCGATGCCGCAGCGGCGAAGGCGGCCGCGGCGGAACTGGGTGCCGGGCATATCGGCATCGCCTGCGATGTCGCGAGCAAGACTTCCTGCGATGCGGCGGCGGCCGAGGTTCTCAAGACCTTCGGCCATCTCGATATTCTCATCAACAATGCCGGCGTGACCCAGCCCGTGAAGACACTGGAGATCGACGAGGCGAGCTGGAACCGCATCCTCGACATCAACACCAAGGGCGTGCTCTTCCTCAGCCAGGCCTTCCTGCCCTCCATGCGGGCACGCAAACAGGGTTCCATCGCCTGCATGTCCTCGGTTTCGGCGCAGCGCGGTGGCGGCATCTTCGGCGGCCCGCATTATTCGGCGGCGAAGGCGGGCGTGCTCGGCCTTGCGAAGGCCATGGCGCGCGAATTCGGGCCCGACGGCATCCGCGTGAACTGCGTGACGCCCGGCCTCATCCAGACCGACATCACCGGCGGCAAGCTCACGCCCGAGATGAAGGCTGAGATCAGCAAGGGCATTCCGCTGAGCCGCCTCGGCGAGGCATCCGATGTCGCGGGCTGCTTCCTGTTCCTCGCCTCCGATCTCTCGGCCTATGTCACCGGGGCGGTGATCGATGTGAATGGGGGCATGCTCATCCATGGTTGATTTGCCGAACAGGACGCTCGCGGATCGCGCCTATCACATCCGCCGCTATGCCGTGCGGATGGGCGAGGTTCAGGGGCAGGGCTATATCGCGCAGGCGCTGGATATCGCCGATATCCTCGCGGTCGCCTGGTTCCATGCGATGACCTATCGGGCGGACGATCCGGATTGGGAGGGCCGCGACCGCTTCCTGCTCTCGAACGGGCATTATGCCATCGCGCTCTACGCCGCCTTTATCGAGGCAGGGATCATCCCCGAGGAAGAACTCGAAACCTACGGCTCGGATGACAGCCGCCTGCCGATGTCCGGCATGGCGCAATACACGCCGGGCATGGAGATGTCGGGCGGCTCGCTGGGCGTGGGCCTCGCGATTGCCGTGGGCAAGTGCCTGGGCCTGAAGCGCAAGGGCTCGAAAAGCTTCGTCTACACGCTGTTCTCCGATGGCGAACTCGATGAAGGCTCGGTCTGGGAGGCGATCATGTCGGCCGCCCATCACAAGCTCGACAACCTGATCGCGATCATCGACGTGAACAACATGCAGGCCGATGGCCCCTCCAGGGAGGTCGCGAATTTCGAGCCGCTGGCCGAGAAGCTGGAAGCCTTCGGCTGGTACACCCAGCGCATCAACGGCAATGATCTCGAGGCCGTGCGGCAGGCTTTCGACAACGCGAAGGAGCACAGGGGCGCCCGGCCCCGGATGATCATCGCCGATACCCTGATGGGCAAGGGCGTGCCATTCCTCGAACAGCGCGACAAGAGCCACTTCATCCGCGTCGATGCGCATGAATGGGCGCTGGCGCTCGAGGCGCTGGATGCAGGGAGGTCGGCATGAAGCCGAAACTCGCCCCTTTCGTGCCGGGCCGGAAACGCGCCACCACCTCGGCGATGATCGCCTCCATCGCCGCGGAGGGCCAGCCGACCAGGCCCGCTCCCTTCGGCCATGCCCTGGTGGAGGTCGCGAAATCACGGCCGGATATCGTCGGCATGACGGCGGATCTGAGCAAGTATACGGATCTGCATATCTTCGCGAAGGCCTATCCGGATCGCTTCTACCAGATGGGCATGGCCGAGCAGATCCTGTTCGGCGCGGCCTCGGGGCTGGCGGCGGAGGGATTTACGCCCTTCTGCACCACCTATGCGGTGTTCGCTTCCCGCCGCGCCTATGACTTCATCCACCAGACGATCGCGGAGGAAGACCGCAACGTGAAGATCGTCTGCGCGCTGCCGGGCCTCACTTCCGGCTATGGCCCGAGCCATCAGGCGGCGGAAGACCTCGCGCTGTTCCGCGCCATGCCGAACCTCACCATCGTCGACCCCTGCGATGCGCTTGAAATCGAGCAGGCCACGGCGGCGATCGCGGACCATCAGGGCCCGACCTATATGCGCCTCCTGCGCGGAAACGTGCCGCTGGTGCTCGACGAATACGGCTACCGGTTCAAGCTGGGGAAGGCGCAGATGATCCGCGAGGGTGGCGACATCCTCGTCATCTCCTCCGGTTTGCTCACGATGCGCGCGCTCGAAGCGGCGAAGGAACTCGAAAAGGACAGGATCGGCGTCGCGGTGCTGCATTGCCCGACGATCAAGCCGCTGGATTTCGAGACGATCCGCGCCGAGGCCGGGAAGGGCGGCCGTCTCGTGGTCGTTGCCGAGAACCACACGGAAATCGGCGGCCTCGGCGAGGCTGTCGCGCGGGATTTCCTGCTCAACGGCATCCATCCGGCGAGGTTCCGGCATATCGCCTTGCCGGATGAATTCCTGCTCGCGGGCGCGCTGCCCACCCTGCACGACCGCTACGGGATTTCGACCCAGGCCATTGTCCGCACGCTCAAGGGCTGGCTCTGAGCCCAGAAATTTCGGGTGCCGCGTGGTGCGGCACCGGATGAACCGGAAGGCCCCCGCCAGAGGGGCTCGACCCGATGACCCACGAGGAGATGCCCATGACCCGCCTTCCTGATCGACGCCAGTTCATGAAAACGGCGGCCGCGACGCTCGCGAGCCCAGCCATCCTCACGGTGCCGCTCTCGGCCCAGGCCGCCGTCACGCTCACGCTTGGCCATGGTGCCGCGCCGGGCAATCCGCGCACGCTCGCGGCGGAGCATTTCGCGAAGCTCGTCTCGGAACGCACCAAGGGCGCACTGGCGATCAAGATCGCCGGCTCCGAGCAGCTTGGCTCGGATGCCTCGATGCTCACGAGCCTGCGCACCGGCGCGCTCGATCTCACGGCGAACAGCCAGGGCGCGGCCTCGGCGCTCGTTCCGGAAATCGGCGCCCTGGGCCTGCCCTTCCTCTTCGCCAGTTCCGAGCCGGCCGTGAAGCTGCTGGCCGGACCGGTCGGTGCGGAACTCGCGAGGAAATTCGAGGCGGTCAACATGGTGCCGCTCGATTGGTGGGATAACGGCATTCGCCACACCACCAATTCCAAGCGCCCGATCAACAGCCCGGCCGATCTCAACGGCCTGAAGATCCGCACCCCGCCGGACCCGATGACGGTGGATATCTTCCAGGCCATGGGTGCCGCGACCCAGCAGATCGCCTTCGGCGAACTTTATGTCGCGCTCCAGCAGGGCGTCGTGGACGGGCAGGAAAACCCGCTCGCCAACATCCATTCCGCGAAACTCTTCGAGGTGAACCGCTTCATCAGCATCACCGGCCACAAATGGGAATCGACGCCCTTCCTGATGTCGCAGATCGCGACCCGCAAGGTGAAGCCGGACCAGCTCGCGATCATCAAGGATGCCGCGAAGGAAGCCGGCGTTCTCCAGCGCAAGCTGATGGCGGAATCGGATTCGAAGCTGCTGGTCGAGTTCAAGGCCAACAGCAAGGTTTCGGTGAACGAGCCGGATCGCGGGCTCTTCCGTGCGGCGACGGCGGGTGTGCTGACGGCCTGGAAGGCGAAGCCCTTCGGTGCCTTCGTGGCCCAGGTCGCCGAAGCCGCGCCCAAGAGCTGATCCCTTGGAACCGACTGGGACGGGAGAGGTTCTCCCCCTCTCCCGGACCGGGCGAGCCGCGATTGCCGCGGCCGGCGCGGTCGAACGGGCCATCACGATGGCTGGCCGGCTGCTGATCCTCATCAGCGGCATCGCGCTGACTGTCATCATGACGACCAATGTGCTGACGCGCTACCTCATGCCCTCCGGCGGGTTCGCGGCCCTGCAGGAATTGCCGGAACGGCTCTTTCCCTGGTTCATCGCGGGCGGAATCGTGGTCGCCGCGCAGGCCGGCGGGCACATGGCGGTGGATTGGCTGCTGGAATTCGTGGGCACCGAACGGCGCCGTCGCTGGCTGCTGCATCTGGGCAATGCGATCATCGTGATTTCCTATGCCGTGCTCTTCCAGCAGGCGATGCTCGTGGCAGACATCACGAGGATCGAGAAGAGCCCCGTCCTCGGTTTGCCCGGCAGCCATGGCTACTGGGCCATCGCCGCCTGCTGCATCGCGCTCTCTATCGTTCACATCACCTCATCCGTGCGGATTGCTCTTCTCGGGACAAGCCGGCGCTTCAGCCTGGATTACCGGGAGGCCCGAGCATGAGCTTCACCATGGTGATCGCCTTCGCGGTGCTGATGATCCTCGCGATCCCCGTGGGCCATGGCCTCGTGATCGCGGGAGCGGTCGCGGTGATGTGGGACGGCAACGGGCTGCCGCTGATGCTGATCGCCCAGCAGATGTTCGACCAGACGCAATCCTTCCCCATGCTGGCCCTGCCGTTCTTCACGCTTGCCGGCGCCATGATGATGGGCGGCAAGCTCGGCCAGCAGCTCCTCGATTTCGCGACCGAGGGCATGAAGCGTTGGCGCGGTGGCGAGCTTTCCACCACGGTTGTTGCCTCAGTCGCCTTTGGCGGCGTCTCGGGCAGCGCGGTCGCCAATGCCTCCGCACTCGGCGGCGTGCTCATCCCCTGGCAGAAGAAGCGGGGCTATCCGGCCGGGCTGACGGCGGCAAACAACGCGACCTCCGCCGTCATCGACATTCTCATCCCGCCCTCCATTCCCATGATCCTCTATGCGCTGGTGAGCGGCGTGAGCGTGGCGGACCTTTTCATTGCGGGCATCCTGCCGGGGCTGATGATGGCCGCCGGTTTCATCGGCGTATGCTGGTGGATTTCGAAGCGCCGCGGCTATCGGCCTTCCACCGAGCCGGTGGATCGCAGGGCGCTGCTGAGGCTCGCCATCCGGTCGATTCCCGCTCTGGCCTTGCCGATCCTCATTCTGGCGGGTTTGCGCGCGGGCTTTGCGACGCCCACCGAAATGGCGGTTCTGTCGGTGGTCTATTCGCTGCTTCTCAGCCTCCTCCTCTACCGGGACCTGAGCTGGAAGCGCTTCTGCCAATCCATGGTGGAAGCGGGCATCGCCACGGGCGTGGTGATGCTCGTCATCATGGGCAGTGCCGTGGTCGGCTGGCTGCTGACCTTTGACCAGGTGCCCGCGCGTTTCGCCGAATGGGTGAAGGCGACGATCGACAACAAGCTGCTGATCATCCTTGCGCTCAACATCCTGATGCTGCTCATCGGCATGCCGCTCGACCTGCCGCCGGCGATCCTGCTGCTCGGGCCGATCTTCGTGCCGCTCGCGGCGGCGATCGGACTCGATCCGGTGCAGCTCGGGCTCATCATGATCATCAATCTCGGGATCGGACTTTACACACCGCCCATCGGCACGACGCTCTTCATCTCGGCCTCGATCGCGCGATGTTCGATGGCGGAGACGACGCGGGAGCTCTGGCCGTTCTTCGCGGTGGCGATGATCATCCTGATGCTGGTAAGCTACTTTCCGGCACTGACCCTCTACTGAGAGATCAGCGCCGGAACGCGCGCATTTCGCGCACGAGGAACCGCAGCAACTCCACCGCGGCGGCCGGCAAGGCGCGGCCCAGCCGCGTGATGACCTGCGATTGCGTGCTCGCGAGGATGCTGCTCTGCACCGGCAGGGCAACAAGCATTCCGGCCGCACTCTCCGCATTGATCGCGAATGCCGGCAGGAGGGTGAGCCCATGCCCGTCTCGCACGAACTGGCGCAGCATTTCCAGCGAACTCGTGTTCAGGCGGGGCGTGAGCACAATGCCCTCCGCCTGTTCGGCCAGGGCCACGCGCTGGCGCGCGCCGGCGCCGGCCGGCAACAGGGCGAGCGGGTAAAGCGCGATCTCCCGCAGCGAGATCGGCCCCTCATGCCGGGCCAGGACATGATCGGGCCGCGCGATCAAGGCCAGGGGCTGCGTCGCGGCCTCCTCCACGCGCACCTGCGGATGTGGCGGCACATTGAAGCCCATGCCGAGATGAAATCGATCTTCCGCAACCGCGCGGGTGATCTCGTCCGCACCGCCAATCTCCACCGTCATGGTGATGCGCGGATGCCGCTCCCAGAACCGGGTGAGCGGGCCGGACATGATATCCGAAACGAAGCCGCCGCCGATGATCAGGGAGATATGCCCGCGCATCAGCCCGCGCATTTCGCGGATGCGTGCGAGGGCATCGCTGCGCTCGGTCATCTGCAGGCGGAAATGGGTGGCGAGGAATTCCCCCGCCTCCGTGGCGCGCACGCCGCGCGGCAGGCGCTCGAGCAGGGCAATGCCGAGCTCGCTCTCGAGTTCCGCGATCTGGCGGCTCACCACCGAGGGGTTGACGCCCAGAAAATCGGCCGCCGCGCGCACCGAACCGCGCCGCACGGCCTCGACCAGATACCTCAGGTGATGATCGTCCAGCCGGTCCGCCATTTTCCCCTCCGCGCGAGACTGGATCGACTGTTGCTCCCAAGTCAACGGTAACGCATGGCGAAACACCTATGCAGAGGCCGCGCTCGCCGCATAGCCTGCTTTTCTCGTTAACGGGAATGGTGCTGTTGATGCCGGCAGGACTGATCGGGCTGGGCAACATGGGGCGGGGCATGGCGCTCTCGCTCCTGCGCAATGGCCACGCTGTTCTGGGCTTCGATCTTTCCGCCGAAACGCGGGCTGCGCGCGCCGCCGAGGGCATCGCGATCGCCGATGAATTGCCGGCGCTCATCAGCGCATGCGACATCCTCATTCTCTCGCTGCCGCATGCCGCGGCCGTGCGCGCGGTGATCGAGGGAAGCGCAGGTGTTCTGGCCCATGCCGCCCCCGGCACGCTGGTGATTGACACCACGACCTCCGAGCCTGCGGTCACGCGCGAACTCGCCTGCAAGCTGCGCGCCGCCGGTCATGCGATGCTCGACGCGCCCGTTTCCGGCGGCCCCAGGGGCGCGCTTGCCGGCACCATGACGATGGTGATCGGCGGCGAGGCCGCTGACCTCGCCCGCGCCATGCCGCTGCTCGAGGCGATGAGCGCGAAGCGC
Source organism: Methylobacterium sp. (assembly GCA_020252645.1). Taxonomy (GTDB): domain Bacteria; phylum Pseudomonadota; class Alphaproteobacteria; order Rhizobiales; family Beijerinckiaceae; genus Rhabdaerophilum. The sequence goes on from JADCCN010000003.1 coordinate 49,734, forward strand.
GTGCATGTCGGGCCCGGCGGCGCCGGACACGTGACGAAGCTCGTGAACAACCTGCTCTGCGGCGCCAATCTCGTGCTGCTCCGCGAGGCAATGGGGCTGATCGAGGAGGCCGGTCTCGATGTCCAGACCGTGTTCTCCGGCATCAATGCCGGCTCCGGCCGCTCGGGCGTGAGCGAGGTGAACCTGCCGAACTGGATCGCCAATGGTGCCTTCAATTCCGGTTTTTCCATGGGGCTGATGCGCAAGGATATCCGCCTCGCAGCACAATGGATGGACGAACTCGACATCGCCCTTCCGCTGGCGAAGGCGGTGGCCGGGATCTGGGCGAAGAGTGCGGAGGCCCTGCCGGATGCCGAGGATTTCAACCGCATCGTGACGCTGCGCAACCCGGAGCGCGGCGCATGACCATCGCTCCCGCGCTCGCTGCCTGCCTCGAACCCCTCGCGGCCGTCCTGCCGGCGGTGGGCTCGCGGATCGGCGGGGAGATTGTCTTGGGCGAGGGCGAGGCGATCACGGTCATGAACCCCGCGAACGGGCAGGCGCTTTTCACCTATCCCGATGCCGGTGCGCGCGTGGCAGGGCAGGCCACGGAAGCGGCACGCGCCGGTTTTCGTGCCCTGTCAGCCCTCATGCCGGCGCATCGCGGCCGGATCATGCAGGAGATCGGCCGGCAGGTGCGGGCGCATCTCGAGGCGCTGGCGCGGCTCGAGAGCCTCGCGGCGGGCAAACCCATCCGTGATGCTCGGGTCGAGGTCGCCAGGGTCGCGGAGATGTTCGAATATTACGGCGGCTGGTGCGACAAGCTGCATGGCGAGGTGATCCCGGTCCCTACTTCGCATCTCGTCTATACCCGCCGCGAGCCCTTTGGCGTGGCGCTGCAGATCACGCCGTGGAATGCGCCGATCTTCACCGCCGGCTGGCAGATCGCCCCGGCGATCGCGGCAGGCAATGCGGTGGTGCTGAAGCCTTCCGAACTCACGCCGCTGACTTCCCTTGCGCTCGCCGGCATCGCCGAGGCGGCGGGCCTGCCCGCGGGCGTCGTGAATGTGCTTGCCGGCTATGGCCACACCACGGGGCAGGCGGCGCTGGAATCGCCGGCGGTGGAAAAGGTTGTGTTCGTCGGCTCCGTGCCGACGGGGCGGAAGATCGCGGAGGCCGCTGCGAAGCGCATCATCCCCGCCGTGCTGGAACTCGGCGGAAAAAGCGCGAATATCGTCTTCCCGGATGCGGATCTCGCCCGCGCGGCCATCGGCGCGCAGGCGGCGATCTTCTCCGGCGCGGGGCAGAGCTGTGTCGCGGGGTCACGGCTTCTCGTGCATCGCAAGGTGCATGACGAACTGGTCGCCCGCATCGCGGAGGGCGCGAAGAAGCTGAAACTCGGCGATCCGCTCGACCCCGCAACCGAGATCGGGCCGATCAACAATGCCCGCCAATTCACCCGCGTGAAGGATCTCATCGCGGCGGGCGTGAGCGAAGGCGGCCAGCTTGTTGCCGGCGGCGCGCAGCAGGGCGAAGGCTATTTCGTGGCGCCGACGATCGTGGCCGGCCTCTCCAACAAGGCGAACCTTGCGCAGGAAGAGGTTTTCGGGCCGGTTCTCGCGGCCATTCCCTTCGAGGATGAAGAGGAAGCCATCGCGCTCGCCAATGACACGGCCTTTGGCCTCGCAGGTGCGGTCTGGACCGGCGATGTCGGTCGCGCGCATCGTGTCGCGGCGGCTGTGCGCGCGGGCACATTCTGGGTCAATTCCTACAAGACCATCCATGTCGCCGTGCCGTTCGGCGGCTTCGGCATGAGTGGTTATGGCCGTTCCAGCGGGCTGGATGTGCTGCATGAATACACCCGGACCAAGGCCGTGTGGGTGGAAACCGCCGCCCGCCCGGCCGTTGCCTTCGGCTATGCTGCGGGCCTGCGGGAATAGCGCATGGCAAGCAATATCCGCATCAACGGCCCGCGCCTCTTATCCACCCTGATGGACCTCGCCAGCATTGGCGCGACCCCCGAGGGTGGCTGCCGGCGGATGGCGCTCAGCGAGGAAGACCGGCTCGGCCGCAACTGGCTCGCGGCCCGCATGCGCGGCCTCGGGCTCGATATGCGGGTGGATATGGTCGGCAATATCGTCGGCATCCTCAGGGGGCAGGAGGATGGCCCGGCGGTGATCCTGGGCTCGCATATCGATACGGTCGGCACCGGCGGGCGCTATGATGGCGCGCTGGGCGTGGTTGCCGGGCTCGAACTCATGGCGACTTTGCGCGATCTTGGCCTTAGGCCGAAGCGCGACATGGCGCTGATCGCCTTCACGAACGAAGAAGGCGCGCGCTTCCACCCGGATATGCTGGGTTCGGTCGTCTGGGCTGGCGCGATGACGCCGGAAGAGGTTTACGCCGAGCGCGATGCGGTGGGTTTCGTGCTGGGCGAGGAGCTCGAGAAGATCGGCTACAAGGGCACGGAAAAGCCGGGGTTCCTGCAGGCCAGGGCCTATTTCGAGCTCCATATCGAGCAAGGGCCGGTGCTGGAGCGGGAAGGCTTCCGCATCGGCGCGGTGACGGGCGTGCAGGCCATCACCTGGCTGGAAATCACCTTCACGGGCCAGCCGAACCATGGCGGCACGACTCCGATGAAATACCGCAGGGATGCGGGCCTCGCCGCCGCGCGCGTCAACCTCCTCGCGCATGAGGTGACGCGGCGCATCGCGGGCCAGCTCGCGAATATGGGCGTCATCCGCGTTGAACCGGGAAACGTGAACGTCGTACCGGAGAGGGTGATCTGCACCCTTGACCTGCGCAACCCCGATGATGCCCTGCTGGCCGAAGCGGAAGCCGAAATCCGCGCTTTCGCGGCGGAAGCGGCAGAGAAGGCGGAGGTGGTCGTTGCGATTCGCGATCTCGCGCGCTTCCCTTCGCAGCCTTTCGACGAGCGGCTGATTGCGCGGGTGGAGAGCGCCGCAAGGGCGCATGGGCATTCCGTGCGCCGCATCGTCTCGGGCGCGGGGCATGATGCGCAGATGATGGCCACGCTCTGCCCGACCGCGATGATTTTCGTTCCCTCCATTGGCGGTCTCTCGCATAATCCGAAGGAGTTCTCGACCGAGGCCGACATCATCGCGGGCGCAAACGTAATGGCCGAGATCGCTTGGGAGGAAGCCAATGCCTGAGAGCGCGATCTCGCAGCTCGGCGCCGCCGATCTCGGCTCCGCCTTCGCGGCGGGCAAACTCTCGCCGGTGGAAGTGGCGCGGGATCATCTTGCGCGCATCGAGGCTTTCGAGCCCCGGGTGAATGCCTTCGTGCATCGCGATGCGGAAACCACGCTCGCCATGGCGCGCGCCTCCGAGGCGCGCTGGCGTCAGAAGGTGCCGCTCTCCCCGCTCGATGGCGTGCCGGTGACGATCAAGGACAATCTCGCGGTCGCGGGCTGGCCGAACCGCCGCGGCTCGGCGGTGTCTTCCGCCACACCCGAGGCACGGGATTGCCCCGTGGCCGACAAGCTGCGCGCGGCGGGGGCAGTGTTCCTCGGCAAGACGACCATGCCGGAATATGGCTGGAAGGGCTGCGCCGACAGCCCGCTGACCGGCATGACGCGCAACCCCTGGGATCTTTCGACCTCGCCGGGCGGCTCCTCTTCCGGCGCGGCTGTTTGTGCGGCCCTGAACCTCGGCTGCGTCCATCTCGGCACGGATGGCGCGGGCTCGATCCGCATTCCTGCGGCGTTTACGGGCGTTTTTGGCATCAAGCCGAGCTTTGGCCGCGTGCCGGCCTACCCCATCTCGACCATGGGCGCGCTGGCGCATCTCGGGCCGCTCACCCGCACGGTGCGTGACAGCGCTTTGGCACTGGATGTGATCGCCCGGCCTGATCCGCGTGACATGATGGCGAACCTGCCGCCGGAGAATTTCGCGGAAGGGCTCGGCCGGAGTCTCATGGGCCTGCGCATCGGCTTTTCGGCGAAGCTCGGCTTCGAGGTCGAGGTCGATCCGGATATCGCCCGGCTCACGCGCGAAGCGGTGGATGTGCTGGCCTCGCTGGGTGCTGCGGTCGAGGAAGCCGATCCCGGCTTCGCGGACCCCATCGCACCGCTGATGGTGCTCTGGGCTTCCGGCGCCGCGCTCGCGCTGGCGAGCATCCCGAAGGCCGATCAGGCGCGCATGGACCCGGGCCTCGTTGCGATTGCGCGGATGGGCGAGGGCATTTCATCCGCGGCCTATTTGGAGGCGCTTCTCTACCAGCGCAACGCGCTCGCCATGCGGATGAACGCGTTCCATGATCGCTTCGACCTGCTGGTGACGCCCACGCTGCCGCTGCCCGCATTCGAGGCAGGCTGCCTTTCCCCGCAGCACGGCCGCTACGGCACGGATTGGACCCGCTGGACTCCCTTCACATACCCCTTCAATCTCACGCAGCAGCCGGCGGCCTCCGTGCCCTCGGGCCTCACGCGCGGCGGATTGCCGGCGGGGCTGCAGATTGTGGGCCGATACGGGGCCGACCGGCTGGTGATGGCGGTCGCCGAGGCTTTTGAAAAGGCGCGACCTTTCGCGCCGATCAGCGCGCCGAAATCCGGCGTCAAAGTTGCAGGGTGAGGGGAAGGATCGGGGAGGGCCACGACAGAACGGGAACCGCGAAGCGGAATTGGAGCTAGAGCATGCTCTCGCAAAAGCGGATACCGGTTTTGCGTAACAACATGCGACAAAACAATAGAAGAGAGCTCGGTTTTGATTCCATCAAAACGAGGCGTATTCTAGAGCATGCTGTGAAAAAGTGGAATCCGGTTTTTCACAAAAAAGCATGCGACAACAACAAGATAAGAGCATGATGTGCTTCCGTCTGAACACATCATGCTCTAGACGCATTTTTTCGAAGAAGTGGATACCGGTTGATCGAAGAAAATGCGATCAATAACAAAAACAAAGGGCGGTCGATCCGTTCATTCAGATCGAATTTCGCTCAAGACGCATCCAACGTGCTGTGCGCTCGTGCATCGACGGGGCGGCAGCCAGAAACAACCTCGTCGCAAGAACAACAGGGAGACCACCACGATGGACCGCAGAACATTCATCAAGACAACCGGCGGAGCGACCTTGCTGGCCGCCACCGGCGGGCTCGCGACCCCGGCGATTTCGCAAGGCGCGAACAACCGCGTGCTGAAATTCGTGCCTCAGGCGAACCTCGCGAATTTCGACCCCATCTGGGGCACCCAATATGTGGTTCGCAACGCTGCGGCCCTCGTCTGGGATACGCCCTACGGCATCGACGAGAATTTCCAGCCCAAGCGCCAGATGGTGGAGAGCGAGAGCGTCTCGGCCGATGGCCTCGTCTGGACCTTCAAGCTGCGCCCGGGCCTGAAATTCCATGACGGCGTGCCGGTGACCGCGAAGGATGTCGTCGCCTCGCTCGTCCGCTGGTCCGCGCGTGACCCGATGGGCCTGATGATCCGCGCCATCCAGAACGAGATCGTCGCGGTGGATGATGTCACCTGGCGCTGGTCGCTGAAGAGACCCTATCCGAAGATGCTGCTGGCTTTGGGCAAGAACAACTCGCCCTGCTCCTTCATCATGCCGGAGCGCATCGCCAAGACCGATCCTTTCCAGCAGATCACCGAATTCGTGGGCTCCGGCCCGATGCGCTTCATGCGCAACGAATGGGTGCCGGGCGCGAAGGCGGTTTTCGAGCGCTTCGCGGATTACAAGCCGCGCGAGGAGAAAGCCTCCTGGCTCTCGGGCGGCAAGCGCATCAATTTCGATCGCATCGAATGGGTCATCATGCCCGACCCGGCGACCGCCTCGGCGGCCCTGCAATCGGGCGAGGTGGATTGGTGGGAAACCCCGCTGGCCGACCTCATCCCGCTGCTGAAGGCGAACCGGAACATCAATGTCGATATCGCTGATCCGCTCGGCAATATCGGCGCCTTCCGCATGAACCACCTGCATGCGCCGTTCAACAACGTGAAGATCCGCCGCGCGATCCTCACGGCGATGAACCAGGAAGATTACATGCGCGCGATCGTCGGCGACGACAACGCGCTCTGGAAGCCGCTTCCGGGCTTCTTCACGCCGGGCACGCCGCTCTACACCGAAGCCGGTGGCGAGGTGTTGAAGATGCGGAACATCAACGCCGCCAAGAAACTGCTCGAAGAGGGCGGCTACAAGGGCGAGCCCGTCACCTGCGTCGTCGGACAGGATCTCGCGGCCGTGAAGGCCCAGGGTGAAGTGACCGCCGATCTCCTCAAGCGCCTCGGCATGAATGTCGATTTCGTGGCGACTGACTGGGGCACGGTGGGTGCGCGGCGCGCGCAGAAGACGCCTCCCGGGCAGGGCGGCTGGAGCATGTTCCACACCTGGCATGCGGGTGCGGATTGCATCAACCCGTCCTCCTACACCGCCATTCGCGGCAACGGCGACAAGGCGTGGTTCGGCTGGCCCACCAGCGAGCGTGTGGAGAAGGAGGTCGAGAACTGGTTTGACGCGGCGGATCTTGCGGGCGAAAAGGCCGCGATGGCGCGCCTCAACCAGGCGGCCCTGGAGGATGTGATCTACGCTCCCACCGGCCTCTTCCTCAGCTACCAGGCGTGGCGGAAGAATGTGAACGGGATCACCAAGGGCCCGCTGCCGTTCTTCTGGGATGTCTCGAAGAGCTGATCGGCAATCCTCCGGCAAGAAGAGAGGGGACGGGATGTCAGGGTTTCTGCTGCGACGCGTGCTGGCGACCATTCCGGTCATGGGATTTGTCGCGCTCTTCGTCTTTTCCCTTCTCTACATCGCGCCGGGCGACCCCGCCGCGATCATCGCCGGCGATCAGGCCACCCCGGCGGATGTGGAACGCATCCGCGCGGGGCTCGGCCTTGACCGGCCCTATCTCGTGCGGTTCGCGGAATGGCTGTTCCGCGTGCTGCAGGGCGATCTCGGCACCTCGATCTTCACGAGCCTGCCGGTCTCGGATCTCATCGCTCAACGCATCGAGCCGACGCTCTCGCTGATGATTGTCACGCTGATCCTCGCCATCATCGTGGCTGTTCCGCTCGGCGTGATCGCGGCGTGGAAGGCGAATTCGATAATCGACCGTGCGATCATGGCGCTGTCGGTGCTGGGTTTCTCGGTGCCGGTCTTCGTGGTGGGCTACCTGCTCGCCTGGATCTTCGCGCTGAAGCTCGATTGGCTGCCCGTGCAGGGCTATACCCCGCTCGCCAGGGGCTTCTGGCCCTGGCTCGAAAACCTCATCCTGCCGGCTGTCGCGCTCGGTTTCATCTATATCGCGCTCATCGCGCGCATCACCCGCGCCACGATGATGGAGGTGCTGCAGCAGGATTATGTGCGCACCGCGCGCGCCAAGGGCGTGGGTGAGACCGCGATCCTCTTCCTGCACGCGCTGAAGAATGCCGCCGTGCCCATTGTCACGGTCATCGGCATCGGTGTCGCGCTGCTCATCGGGGGCGCGGTGGTGACCGAGAGCGTCTTCGCGATCCCCGGCCTCGGGCGCCTGACGGTGGATGCGATCCTCCGCCGCGATTACCCGGTCATCCAGGGTGTCGTGCTGATGTTCTCGTTCGTCTATGTGCTCATCAACCTCATTGTCGATGTGATCTACACGCTCATCGATCCCCGCATCCGTTACTGAGGGGGCGAGCATGTCGGAACCCGCTTCCCGCCCGCCCGGACTTGTCGTCGCGCCCGACCTGCCGGACATCATTCCGCAAAAGACGCCGCGCAAGGACCTCCTCGGTTTCATCCTCCGCAACCCGGCCATGGCCGCGGGCATCTTCATCCTCGGCTTCATGATGTTCATCGCGGTCTTCGCGCCGCTGCTCTTCACCGTGGACCCGACCGCGCTCGCGCCCTCGCGGCGCAACCGCGTTCCAAGCGAGCTCTACTGGTTCGGCACCGATCATCTGGGGCGCGATATCTATTCGCGCGTCGTCTATGGCGCCCGAATCTCGCTCATTGTGGGTTTCGGCGTGGCGATCACAGCCTCGATTGCCGGGCTCGCCATCGGCCTCGTCTCCGGCATGGTGCGCTGGAGCGACGGAATCATCATGCGGATCGTCGACGGCATGATGTCGATCCCGCCGATCCTTCTCGCCATCGCGCTGATGGCGCTCACTCGCGGCTCGGTGGGGAATGTCATTCTCGCGATCACGCTCGCGGAAATCCCCCGCGTCGCGCGCCTTGTGCGCGGCGTCGTGCTGACGCTTCGCGAGCAGCCTTATGTCGATGCCGCAATCGCCGCCGGCACCCGCACGCCGACGGTGATCCTTCGCCACATCCTCCCCAACACGCTCGCCCCCATGATCGTGCAGGCCACCTACATCTGCGCCTCGGCGATGATCGTGGAAGCGATCCTCAGCTTCATCGGCGCGGGCATTCCGCCGACCATCCCCTCCTGGGGCAACATCATGGCCGATGGCCGCACGCTCTGGCAGGTGCGCCCGCATATCGTGATGTTCCCGGCCATCTTCCTCTCGCTGACCGTGCTCGCCGTGAACCTGGTTGGCGACGGCCTGCGCGACATTCTCGACCCGCGCATGGCGAAGAGGATCTAGGCTCATGCCATTGCTCGACATTGAAAACCTGCAGACGCATTTCCGCACGCCCGACGGCATCAACCGCGCGGTGGATGGCGTGTCCTTCTCCATCGAGGCGGGCGAGACACTCGCGGTGGTGGGCGAATCCGGCTGCGGGAAATCCGTCACCGCGATGTCGATCCTGCGGCTCATCCCGGAACCGCCCGGGAAGATCGCCGGCGCCATCCGCTTCAAGGGGCGGAACCTGCTCGATTGCTCGACGGCCGAGATGCGCCAGATCCGCGGCAACGAGATCTCGATGATCTTCCAGGAGCCGATGACCTCGCTGAACCCGGTGCTGACCATCGGCAAGCAGATCGGCGAGACGCTGCAACTCCATCAGGGCCTCTCGCGCAATGAGGCGCAGGCGCGCGCCGTGGAAATGCTGACCCTCGTCGGCATTCCCGAGCCCGCACGCCGCGTGAACGAATATCCGCACCAGCTTTCGGGCGGCATGCGCCAGCGCGTGATGATCGCCATCGCCCTCGCCTGTTCGCCGCAATTGCTGATCGCGGACGAGCCGACAACCGCCCTCGATGTCACCATTCAGGCGCAGATCCTCGACCTGATGCGCGACCTGAAGCTCCGCGTGGGGGCGGCCATCATGCTCATCACGCATGATCTCGGCGTCGTGGCGGAAGTCGCCGACCGGGTGGTGGTGATGTATGCCGGCCGCAAGGTGGAGGAGGCGCCGGTGCGCGAGCTCTTCCGCACGCCGCGCCACCCCTATACGCGCGGCCTGCTCGGCGCCGTGCCGCGGCTCGGTTCCTCTGCCGAGGGGCACTCGACGCGGCTTGCCGAAATTCCCGGCCTCGTCCCGAACCTCAAGAAGAAGATCGCGGGCTGCGTGTTCGCGGGCCGCTGCCCCGTGGTTCAGCCCGTTTGTCGCGAGGTCGCGCCCGGCCTCGAACTGAAGGCGCCGGGGCAGATCGTCGCCTGCCATTTCGCGCAGAAGGATGACGCCGTCACGCGTGAAGGAGCACCGGCATGAGCATCCCGGTTCTCGAGGTCAATGATCTGAAGAAGCACTTCGCGCTGCCCGGTGGTTTCCTTGCGCCGCGCGGTTACGTCTATGCGGTGGATGGCGTCTCTTTTTCCATCCAGAAGGGCGAGACGCTCTCGCTCGTGGGTGAATCCGGCTGCGGGAAATCCTCGGTCGGCAAATCGATCCTCCGGCTCTACGAAATCACCGGCGGGCAGGTTTCGCTCTCCGGCCAGCGGATCGACGATCTCTCCCCGGGCAAGCTGCGGCCCCTGCGCCGGCAGATGCAGGTGGTTTTCCAGGATCCGTTCTCCTCGCTCAATCCCCGCATGCGGGTGCGGAACATTCTGGCCGAGCCGATGACGAATTTCGGCCTCGCCTCGAACCGGGCCGAGATCGACAGGCGAGTCGGCGATCTCCTCGAAAAGGTCGGCTTGCCGCGCGAGGCCGCGAGCCGCTGGCCGCATGAATTCTCGGGCGGTCAGCGCCAGCGAATAGGGATCGCCCGCGCGCTTGCCGCCGAGCCTTCGCTCATCATCTGTGACGAGGCGGTCTCCGCGCTGGATGTCTCGGTGAAGGCGCAGATCGTGAACCTCCTGCAGGACCTTCAGAAGGAACTGGGCCTGGCTTTGCTCTTCATCAGCCACGATCTCGCGATCGTCGAGCACATGACCCATCGCGTGGCCGTGATGTATCTCGGCCGCATCGTGGAGAAGGGCCCGCGCGATGCGATCTTCTCGCGCCCGCAGCACCCCTATACCCGGGCGCTTCTTTCCGCCGTGCCGGTGCCGGACCCGGAGATCAGGCGCGAGCGCATCCTGCTCACGGGCGATGTGCCGAGCCCCATCAACCCGCCGAAGGGCTGCCGCTTCCACACCCGCTGCGCTTACGCCTTCGATCGCTGCCGCAGCGAGGAGCCGTTGCTGAAGTCGCGTGGGCCGCAGCATGTCGCGGCCTGCCACCTGCATGATCGTCCGGAGGCGGAAAACCCGATGCTGAAGCCGGTGAGCGCGATCTGAAATGTCCGGCTGGCTGCTCAATCCATCGCTCGATCGCAACCGCGCCTACGGCGCCGAGGAGCAGGCGATCCTGTCGCTGGAAGGCGCGAAGCGCGCGCGCGAAACCATTTCGCAATGGGAGGGCTACGAGCCGACGCCCCTGCGCAATCTCGCGCCACTCGCGGCGGAAGGCGGCCTCGCGCAGATTTTCTACAAGGATGAGGGGAGCCGCTTCACGCTGCGCAGTTTCAAGGCGCTTGGCGGGGCCTATGCCGTGCAAAGGCTCGTCGCCGCGCGCGGCACGGCGCAGGGGCTCACCGTCACCTCCGCGACGGATGGCAACCATGGCCGCGCAGTCGCCTGGGGCGCGCGCAAGGCTGGCGTGAAGGCCGTGATCTATGTGCATCAGGGCGTGAGCGAGGGCCGTGCCGAGGCCATCCGCGGCTTTGGCGCCGAAGTGCGTCGCGAGGGTTCCAACTACGATGCTTCCGTGCGCGCCTGCGCGGAGGCGGCTGCGAGGAATGGCTGGCAGATCGTCTCGGATACCGCCTGGCCGGGCTATGAGGATGTGCCGCGCGATGTGATGCAGGGCTATGCCGTGCTCGCGATGGAAGCCGAGGAGGCCGGCGCGAAACCCACCCATGTCTTCGTGCAGGGCGGAGTTGGCGGCATCGCGGCGGCTGTGCTCTCCTACCGCTGGGAGAAATACGGCGCGAGCCGCCCGAGGCTGATCGTGGTCGAGCCGGACAAGGCCGCATGCCTTTATGAGAGCGCCCGTGCCGGCACCTGGAAGGCCGTCGGCGGCGATCTCGATACGGTGATGGCCGGGCTTGCCTGCGGTGAGCCCTCCACACTCGCCTGGAAGCTTCTGCAACCCGGCGCGGATGCCTTCATGACCGTAACGGATCACGAGGCGAAGGCCGCCATGCGCCGCCTCGCGGAACTGCATGTCGTGGGCGGGGAATCGGGTGTCGCGGGGCTCGCGGGCCTGTTCCGCGCGGCGAAGGACCCGGAGATGCGCGAGGCATTCGGGCTCGATGCGACCTCGCGCGTGCTGCTCTACGGCACGGAAGGGGCGACGGACCCGCAAGTTTATCGCCAGATCGTGGGAAAAACACCGGAGGAGGTCTCCAAATGAGCCGCATCATCACCGTGGGCGCCGCCCAGCTCGGCGCGATCCAGCGATCGGATAACCGCAGCGCGGTCGCAGCGCGCATGATCGAATTGATGCGGCAGGCGAAATCCAGCGGCTGCGATCTCGTGGCCTTCCCGGAACTCGCCCTCACCACCTTCTTCCCGCGCTGGTTCATGGAGGATCAGGAGGAGATCGACACGTTCTTCGAGCACGAGATGCCCTCGAACGAGATCGCGCCCCTGTTCAGCGCAGCGCAGGAGATGGGCCTCGCCTTCATGCTCGGCTTTGCCGAGAAGGTCGATGAGGGGGGCAGGACGCGCCGTTTCAACACGCAGATCATCGTCGACAAGAGCGGCAAGCAAATCGCGAAATATCGCAAGATCCATCTGCCGGGCCATGCGGAACATGAGCCGTGGCGTGCCTTCCAGCATCTCGAGAAGCGCTATTTCGAGGTCGGCAATCTCTCCTGGCCGGTGGTGCGTGCGGGCCCCGATCTCAACGGCGCGCTGCTGGGACAGATGATCTGCAACGACCGGCGCTGGCCCGAGAGCTACCGCGTGATGGGCTTGCAGGGGGTGGAGATGGTGCTGCTCGGCTACAATACGCCCGTGCACAACCCGCCCGCGCCGATGCATGACCGGCTCGGCGACTTCCACAATCATCTCGTAATGCAGGCCGGCGCCTACCAGAACGCGACCTGGGTTGTGGGTGTGGCCAAATGCGGCGTCGAGGAGGGCTGCGAGATGATCGGCGGTTCGGCCATCATCGCGCCGACGGGCGAGATCGTCGCGCAGGCCGTCACGCGCGAGGATGAGCTCGTGGTCGCGCGCTGCGATCTCGATCTCGGCCGGAGCTACAAGAATTCGACCTTCAACTTCGCCCGCCACCGCGAGCCGGAACAATACCGCATGCTCGTGGAGCGCAAGGGCGCGAAACCGCCGGAATAGGCGAACAAGAAAGGGGAACGGCCATGCATGATCTGATCCTGAAAGGCGGGCGCGTCATCGATCCTTCGCAGAAGCATGATGGCGTGATCGATGTCGCCTTCACCGGCGGCAAGGTTTCCGGCTTCGGCAAGGACCTCAAGGGTGCGAAGGAGATCCGCGACGTCTCGGGCCATATCGTGACGCCCGGGCTCATCGACATGCATACGCATGTCTATTGGGGCGGCACCTCGCTGGGAATCGATGCCGATGAATTCTGCCGTGTGTCAGGCGTCACCACCTCGGTGGATACGGGCTCGGCCGGGCCCGGCAACTGGCCGGGCTTCCGCAAGCATGTGATCGAGAAGGGCGAGGCGCGCATTCTCGCCTATCTGCATGTCAGCCATGCCGGCATCTACGGGTTCGACAAGCGCGTGATGGTGGGCGAAAGCCGCGACATGGCGTTGATGAACCCGATCGCCTGCGCCGAGGTCGCCGATGCCAATCGCGACCTCATCGTCGGCATCAAGGTGCGGGTAGGTTTGCATTCCTCCGGTGATCAGGGCACCGCGCCGCTGAACGTGGCGCTGCAGGTGGCCAACGAGGTCGGCATGCCGCTGATGTGCCATATCGACCATCCGCCGCCCTCCTACGAGGAGGTGATCGGCATGCTGCGGCCGGGCGATATTCTCACGCATGCCTTCCGGCCTTTCCCGAATTCCGCAGCCACCGCGCAGGGCACGGTGAAGGCCGAGGTGCTGGCGGCGCGCAAACGCGGCGTGCTTTTCGATATCGGCCACGGCAAGGGCTCCTTCGCTTTCAAGACCGCACGCGCCATGCTGGCGAATGGCTTCCTGCCGGATACGATTTCCTCGGATGTGCATCAGCTCTGCATCGATGGTCCGGCCTATGATCAGGTGACGACGATGTCGAAGTTCCTCTGCCTTGGGATGGGCCTGAACGATGTCATTGCGGCCTCCACGCTCAATGCCGGCATGATGCTCCGGCGTCCGGAATATGGGTCTCTGAAGGTGGGCTCGCTGGGCGATGCGACCATCCTCACCATCCGCGAGGGCAAGTTCAGATACATGGATGTCGTGGGCGAGGAACTGATCGGCAACCAGAAGATTATCGGCGAAGGGGTGGTGCTCAAAGGCAGATGGTGGCACCCCAGACGCTCCAGCCGTTTCCCGAAGATCGCGAGCTGAGGTTGTCATGACTCCCGAGCAACGCCTTGAACAAATGGGCCTTGTGCTGCCGGTGATGCCGAAGCCCGTGGCGAATTACGTGCCGTTCCGCATGGCCGGGCCGTTCCTTTACCTCTCGGGGCAAGGGCCGAAACGGCCGGACGGCACCTACCGGCAGGGACGGCTTGGGCGCGATATCTCCGTCGAGGAGGCCTATCAGGAAGCACGACTCACGGGCCTCCAGCTGCTCTCGGTGGCCAAGGCCGCGCTTGGCGAACTCTCGCGCATCGAGGCGGTGGTGAAGCTCCTGGGCATGGTGAATGCCGAGCCGGATTTCGCCGATCACCCCAAGGTCGTCAATGGCTGCTCGGATCTCCTCGTCGAGGTTCTCGGCGAGGCGGGCCGTCACGCGCGCTCGGCAATCGGCATGGGCTCTCTGCCGAACCGTATGGCGGTGGAGATCGAGGCCATCCTGCTCGTGAGGTCGTGATGGGAACAGGCAATGCCGGCACGCTGAAGCAGCGCATCGCCCGCGAGATCGGCACGCCCGCGCTCGTGGTCGATCTCGATGTGGTCGAGCGCAATATCGCGAAGACACAAGGCCTTTGCAACGCCGCGGGCGTCGCCAATCGCCCGCATATCAAGACGCATAAATCCATCCGACTGATGCAGATGCAGCTTGATGCGGGTGCGAAAGGCATCACCTGCCAGAAGCTCGGCGAGGCCGAGGTGATGGCCGAGGGTGGCGCGAAGGATATCTTCATCTCCTACAATCTGCTCGGCGACGAGAAGATGGCCCGCCTCGCGCGCCTCATGCAGGATGCCGAGATGACGGTGGCGGCGGATAACCCTCTGGTGGTTTCCGAACTCGCGAAGGCCGCCGCAATGGCAGGCCGCGACCTCGCCGTGCGGATCGAATGCGACACGGGCCGCAAGCGCGCCGGCGTGGAGACGCCGGGCGAGGCGATCATGCTTGCGCGGATGATCGCCGCGACGCCGGGCCTCAACCTCGCCGGACTGATGGTCTACCCGCCGGAGGATGCGGCGGAAGCCACCAACGCCTTCGTGGCCGAGGTGAAAACGGCGCTCGCGAGCGAGGGCATCCCCTGCGATGACCTCTCCTCCGGCGGCACGCCGAACCTTCTGCACCTCGGTTCCCTCAAGGGCCAGACGGAGCACCGCGCCGGCACCTCGATCTTCAACGATCGCATGATGATGGCCGCCGGGTTCGCCATCGAGGCGGATTGCGCGCTGCTCGTCTATACCACGGTGGTCAGCCGGGGCGGGCCGGAGCGCGGCATCCTGGATGCGGGCTCGAAAACGCTCACGACCGAGACCGGCTGGGATCTCAGAGGTCATGGTTTCATCCTTGAGCATCCGGAGGCGATGATCGCGCGCTTTGCCGAGGAGCATGGCATGCTGGATCTCTCGCGCTGCAATGATCGGCCCCTGGTGGGCGAGGTGGTGCGGGTCATCCCCAACCATATCTGCCCGGTGGTGAATGTCGTGGGCGAGCTGGTCTATGTGCGAGGCCACGAAATCCTCGGCACCGAAGATGTCGCCGCGCGCGGAAAGCTGCGCTGATCACCCGGAGCCTTTTTTCGGCCGGCGTGGATCGCAAGGGGATTCCGGAAGTGCGCCCAATCCTGTTCCGGTTCCGTGCCGGGGATGGAGGCCGGCAGGGACGGGTCCGCTTCTTTCGATGGATTTGCTTTGCCGGCTTCTTGCGGCGATTGATGAGGGGATGAGTTGCCGCGCATTGGCCGCATCCCGGGGCGACGCCGAAGACGACCTTAGAGCATGCTGTGAAAAAGTGGAATCGGGTTTTTCACAAAAAAGCATGCGTTAATAATAAGATAAGAGCATGATGTGCTTCCGTCTGAACACAGCATGCTCTAGAGCGGTTGCTGATCTGACTCGATCAGATCGACCGCTCTTAGCTCTTGATTTACAGCATTTTCTTTCGAAGAACCGATATCCACTTGATCGGAAAATGCCATAGGGAGCCCACCGCCGCTGCGCCTCCCCCAGATGGGGGAGCAGGGGCCGGGCCGAGGCGCGCGCATGCCACGCAGCGGCCGGCAGACCGTTGTTGCGGATGGCGCGGTCTGGCCCATCTTATTCAAGACGGGGCTCCCTGGGTTGGCGGATGGTGCATAAAGATAGGATATCGCGTAGGATTTGGCTGCTTGCACCGATCCCGGCCGCCCCGTCCTTCCTGCCACACCCGCCGGCTCCGTCGATACGAGACTTCCCATCACTTTTCCAGCCATGCGCGCTTCGTTGCGCGAGCGATGAACCTGATCAGGCTTGACAAGAGCCAGTTGGCCATCCGACCGCATCTCGTGCCGGGCGGCCACCGCCGGCCAGAGCCGGCCCTTCTTCGGCTGCCTGGCCGGAACCGTGAACCCCTCGCGCCGCCAGAGGCGCTCGACCCGCTTGTCGTTGATGACCCCGCCGGCGGTCGGGCGCGGAAGCTCGGCGAATGGCCAATTTGGGGCGCGGAGGTGCCTCGCAAGGTGGCGAAGAAAGCTTCCGAGGGGTGGGCGGCCAGAATTCTCGCGCCAGAAAGTCCAGTCCGCGCGCTCAGATCGAGCGCAATGAAACGCAGGCGAATAGAAGCTCTGCGCACGCAAGGGGCTTGGAATTGCGGCCATCGAGGACGGCCGTCCGAAGGAGCGTCCGGGGTCTGATCTTGTAGGATTTGTCCGGTGATCCTTGCACCGGACCCATCACATTCACTGGCCATGATCCAATGGACGGGCTGTGGCGATCCAGCTGCGCGTCCACACCTCTCGAGGCTGAAAAGCCGAGCCTCCGCCACGCGGAGAAGGCGCGAAAGGCGCCCACGCAAAACTCCTCTTGCTGTCATATATAAAATCTGCTTTTTTTAATGAAAGACGCTTTATGCCATGAAGAGTGCCGCGGTGGGAAACATGCAGAGGCTCGTGACGATCGCCGTCTCGACATATGTCTGGCTGCTCCGCTTGCTGGTTATTCTGATTGTGGCGATCGTCGCGATCGCCGTCGTGTTTCGGTACGTCTTCAACGCACCTCTCATTTTCTCCTTTGATTTTGCAGTGATCCTGTTCGTCTGGCTCGTGTTCCTGGGTCTGGCGCGCGCCGCGCACGAGGGCGCGCATCTTGCGGTCGACATGCTGACAGCGTTGCTGCCGCACCGTCTCGCTCTTGCGACCGAGGTGGCAATGCGGCTGCTGATGATCACCATTGCGGTTTTCATTGCGTTCCACGCCTATGATCTGACGACGCGGACACGGATGGAGATCGCGACGATGCGGATCTCCATGGCCTGGCTTTATGCCGCCGTGCCTACGGGCTTCACGCTTTTCGCTCTTTATGAGGTTTATGCACTCTGGTGCCGCGCTACCGGGCGCGCTCTGCCGCATGCCGCCGGAGGCGTTCTATGAATCCGGCGCTGCTCATCGTCGTTTTCCTCACGCTGACCGCCATCGGTCTGCCCATCGCTTTCGTTCTCTTGGGAACGGGCGTGGCGGTGACGATGGCCGATCCGGATATTCTGGAGGTGGCTTATGTCCAGAACCTCATCGTCGGCACGCAATCCTTCCCGCTGATCGCTATCCCGCTTTTCGTCCTGGCCGGCGAATTGATGAATATTTCCGGCATCACCAAGCGGTTGATGCATTTCGCGTCAGCCTTGACCGCTCACATGATCGGCGGGCTGGCTCAGGTGAACATCGTTCTGTCGACCCTGAAGGCCGGCATGATGGGTTCGGCAAATGCCGATGCGGCGATGGACGCCAAGACCCTCGTGCCCGAAATGGTGAAGCGAGGCTACAGCCCCGCCTATGCCTCGGTCGTGACGGCCGCCTCCGGGCTCATCGCGCCCATGATTCCCCCGGGCATTGGCCTGATCCTCTACGGCTTCGTCACCGACACCTCGATCGGGCGCCTGTTCATGGCGGGGATCATTCCCGGCCTCCTCATGACAGCAGCGATGATGATGCTCGCGCATCTGATCGCCAAGCGCCGGGGCTATGGACGGGACAGCGAGCCTGTGGGCCGCGCTGAGTTGTGGCGCAGCTTCCTGTCGTCGGTTCCAGCGCTGCTCATGCCGGTTATCATCGTGGTGGGCATCCGCTTTGGTGTCTTCACAGCCTCGGAAGCCGGCGCGGTGGCGGTGCTTTACGCCGCAGCTTTCTGCCTGATCTACCGCGAGGCCAACTGGCGCGAGTTCATGACGTCCTTGTCATCGACGGCGGTGACCACCAGCGTCATCATGATCATCCTTGCGGCCTCGGCTGCCTTGAGCTGGACTTTGTCCTTCGAACAAATTCCGCAAAAAGTGGCCGCCGGCCTTGTCGGGCTCGCGTCAGAGCCACCGGTGCTGTTCCTTGTCGTGGGATGTCTGCTGCTGATTGCCGGCATGTTTGTCGAGGGCACGGCGCTGATCCTCATCCTCGCGCCGATGTTCGCGCCGGCGGCCGCCAAGCTGGGGATCGACCCCGTCCACTTCGGAATCTTCTTTGTCTACATGATCCATCTCGGAGGGATCACGCCGCCGGTCGGAACGATCATGTTCACGACCTGCGCGATTACCAAGGTCCCTCTGCCGGCCTTCATCGCCGAATCCTGGCCCTGGCTCGTCATGCTGCTCATCATCGCCGCAGTTCTTGCGGCGGTGCCCGGCCTGTCGACCTGGCTCGGCTATCTGTGAACCGACAACCAGCAACAAGACCACAAAAAGGGAGGAACATCATGAGGAAGATTGCAGCCCTCGCCGGCGCGGCCATGCTGTCGGCAGCCTGGATGGGCACCAGCCCGGCTTTTGCCCAATCCGGCCCGACGGTCCGCTTTGGCCATATGAATTCGCCCACCCACATTGTCCACCGGGGCGCCGAGCGCATGCGTGCCGCCCTGGAGCAGGCAGGTGTGCGGATGGAACTGTTCCCCAGCGCCCAGCTCGGCGAAAATTCGGCTGTGCTGGAACAGCTGACGCTCGGCGCCAACATCATCACGCAGGTTGGGCCGGGGACGATCGCGCAATACGCGCCGAATTACTCCGTCCTGGTTTATCCCTTTCTTTACAATAACTTTGAAGAAGTGAAGCGACTGATAGAATCCCCCCTCGTGAAGAGCTGGGAGCCGGGACTCGCCCGCAACAACATCAAGCTCCTCTGCGCCTTCAACTTCGGCACGCGGGATCTCTACACACGGAATCGGCCCGTGCGCACGCCCGCGGATGCGGCAGGCCTGAAGGTGCGCGTCCAGCCTGTCGCGATCTACACGGAGCTCGTGCGGTCCATGGGCGGGCAGCCGACTCCCATGCCATGGCCGGAAGTCTATTCGGCGCTGAGCCAGGGCGTGATCGATGCGGCGGAAGCGCCGCCCAATGCCCTGCTGGATCAGAAGCATACCGAAGCGGCGCGCTTCTACATGCAGACGAACCACATCCTCGATGCCTCTGTGATCGTCATGAGCCTTCGTGCCTTCAACGCTTTGCCCGCGCCGCAACAGCAATCCTTGCAGAAGGCGGCAAACGAGATGTGCGACTGGATGACCGGTGAAGCGACGCGGTCCTATGATGAATCCGTGGCCGAGATCGAGCGTCGCGGCATGACCATTGTCCGTGACGTCGATCGCGCGGCTTTCGCCCGAAATGCCGAAGGCATTGCTGCCGCTTTCCCGAACTGGACTCCCAATCTGGTCGGTGAAGTGCGAAAGGCGCTGGGCCGCTGAGGACAAGCAAGATGACGACGAACATCAACGAAGGCGACCCAGTTTCCGCAGCGCGTTACCGAGCGCCCGCGCTCGAGAAGGGGCTCGATATCCTCGAGCTCCTGGCACGTCAGGCCAGTGGTATGTCGCTGACCGTGATGTGCCGAGAAATGGGCCGATCCTTGGGTGAAATCTATCGGATTGCGCTGGCGCTTGAAGCGCGCGGCTACATCCGGCGCGAAGCAGAGAGCGACAGCTTCGCATTGACATTGCGGCTTTTCGAACTGGCATCCGAACATCCTCCCATGAACCGCCTGCTGAGTGCGGCGCTGCCGGAAATGCAGCGCCTCGCCGCGGAGGCGGAGCAGTCATGTCATCTCGCCATTGTCACTGGTGGACAGCTCCTCGTGATCGCCCAGGTCGATTCGCCGCGGCCGATGCATTATGCCGTGCGCATGGGCGCTCGCTTTCCGGTTCTGGAAACCAGCTCGGGAGCGGTTTTTCTCGCATTTGGCGGGCAACTCGACGCGCTGGAGGACGCCAAAAGGCAAAGCCCGGATTTTGCCGGAGACATCGAGCAGCGCCTGAAGGAGATCCGCAGGACGGGAGGCGAACGCCGCCAGAGCCTGGTTGTTTCCGGCGTCATCAATCTGTCGCGACCGGTTTTCGATCACCATGGTGTCGTCGCGGTCCTGACCATGCCTTTCCTGGATCAACGCGGATTGGCGGTTGGCGTCGATCAGGCGGAGGCCGCGATCATCGCCAGCGCGCAACGGTTGTCGGCAGCCCTTGGCGGTCGATCATCCGCGCCACCCCTGGCCAAAGAGGTGGCGGCATGAGCGGTGCGCTGTCGGGCCTGAAGGTTCTCGATTTCAGCCATCTTCTGTTCGGGCCCTTCGCTGCGCAGATGCTGGGTGATCTGGGTGCCGATGTCATCAAGGTCGAACGCCATGAGCGCGGCGATCTCTTTCGGGAGATTCCACCCTTCTTCAACCAGAAGGTCGGAGGCATCGAAAATCCAAGCTTTCTGGCCTGGAATCGCAACAAGCGCTCCCTCTCCGTCGACATGAAGCATCCCGATGGCAAGGCGATCCTGCTTGAACTCGCTGAAAAAGCAGATGTCATCCTGCAGAATTTCCGTCCGGGCGTGATCGAAAAGCTGGGCTTCGGCTATGATGCGCTTTCGCGCAACAACCCGGGCCTGATCTATTGCTCCGGGTCCGGTTATGGCGAAAGCGGTCCTTATCTTGCACGGCCCGGGCAGGATCTGTTGCTTCAGGGTTTGTCAGGCCTCATGTCTGTCACGGGGCGGGCAGATATGTCGCCGACACCCCTCGGCGTATCGATCGCCGACCAGCTCGGCTCCTACCATATGGTCTACGGAGTTCTGGCTGCCCTGCATCATCGGAACCGCACAGGGCGGGGCCAGAAAATCGAAGTGGATCTGCTGCGCGCGCTTCTCGCCCACCAGATGCAGGAATTCGTGACCATCCTGAACACGGGGAACCGCTTCGAGCGTCCGCGATCGGGCATCGCGCATCCCGGCATGCCGGCTCCCTTCGGCACCTACAGAACCGCTGATGGCTTCTTGAACATTGCCATGAATCCCTTCCCCACGCTGTGCGAAGCGCTGGAGGCACCCGATCTCCTGCACTTCAACGATCCCGCCATGCTGTTCGACCGTCGGGATGAGGTCCATGCCGCGATCGAAGCCGTGACCGTGCAAGAAACAACGGATCATTGGATGCGGCGGCTGCTCACGTTCGACCTGTGGTGCGGCGAGGTCGTCGATCAGGCCGATGTGCCGCAGGATCCGCAAGTGCGCCATATGCAGGCGTTCACAAGCGTGGCGCATCCGCAGATCGGCGACATCCAGACCGTCAACGTGCCGATCACCTTCTCAGAGACGCCAGGCGCCGTCAGGAGGCATCCTCCCTCTGTGGGGGAGCATACGCGCGAGATCTTGCGGGAAATGGGGCGCAGCGAGCCAGAGATCGACCAGCTCCTGCAATCTGGAGCGGTGTTCGCACCGGTTGCAATGGCAGGGTCGCTCCCATGACGATCAGCCTCGTGTTCGAAGGACCAGCCGCCCTGCTCATCTTCGATCGCGCCGATCAGATGAATGCCTTGAACGGGGCGATGGTCGAAGAAATCCTTTTGGCGATCGAGCAGGTCGCGCGCGATCCCGCGGTTCGGGCGCTGGTTGTCACAGGCGCAGGCGGTCACTTCATGGCCGGAGCGGATATCAAGGATTATGCCCGGCAAAGCGCCCAGGACTTCCGGGCATTCCAGATCAGCGCCGCCCGGGTCTATGCGGCTCTGGAGGCACTCCCGAAGCCGGTTATTGCAGCGATCGAAGGCTATGCCCTGGGTGGAGGCTTCGAGATCGCGCTCGCCTGCGACATGATCATCGCCCATCCCGGCGCACAGCTCGGGCTGCCGGAAGTCAAGCTCGGACTGGTCCCCGGTGGCGGCGGCACGCAACGTCTGGCGCGCAAGCTCGGCCCGAATATCGCCGCTGAGTTGCTGATGACGGGCCGGTTCGCGGATGCAGCCGAGATGGAGCGGCGCGGGGTCATCAACCGGATCGCGGCCGATCCGCGAATGGCGGCGCTCGAACTTGCCGCCGACATCGCGCGGCATCCGACGAACGCGGTGGCGGATGTCAAACGCCTCAATCTTGTCGCCTGGTCCGATGGTCTGGAGAGCGGTCTTCTGGCCGAAGGCGAAGCGCTCGGCCAGCTGTTTGAGACCGGCGACGGCATGGATCGCATCCGTGCCTTCGTTGAGCGATCAGAGCGCAAGAAGCAGGAAAAGCGGGGGGGCCATTCATGACGATCCGGTTGTCGGGCATCACTTGGGATCACGCGCGCGGATATGCGCCGCTGGCGGCCAGCATCGCACGCTATCGCGCCATCCAACAGGACGTGGAGATCAGCTGGACTGTCCGCAGCTTGAGAGATTTCGGCGAAATGCCACTGGAAGGGCTCGCCGAACGCTTCGACATGATCGTCTTCGATCACCCGTTCGTCGGACAGGCGGAGGCCCGCGGATTGCTGGCGGATCTGACGCCCTTCATCACTCCCGACCAACGCACATGGCTCGATGAGGGGGCGCTCGGAGCCTCCTGGGAATCCTATCGATGGAAAGGGGGCACCTACGGACTTCCGATCGACGCCGCTGCCCAGGTTGCGGTCTGGCGTCCGGATCTTCTGGCGAAGGCCGGGCGCCACCCGCCGGCGACCTTTGAACAGTTGCTGCGCCTCTGCGGCGATCTTCGGGAGCAAGGTTTGTGGGTCGCCCTGACCGGTTGTCCGACAGACATCATCTGCCATGTTCTGACACTGGCCGCGAACATGGGGCACCCGCCGCCGCGCCCCAATGGGTTGCTGCTCGATCCAGAGCATGGCGCGACAGTCCTGACCATGCTCCGTCGATTGGTTGAGCTGTCACATCCGGACTCGCTCGCGCTCAATCCGATTCAGGTTTTCGAGCGCATGGCATCCAGCGACGAGATCGCCTATGTGCCCTATGCGTTCGGCTACACCAACTATGCCCGCGCCGAATCCCGGCGACGCCTGCGCTTCGGCGATATCGTGGCAGCGGGCCGGCAGGGCTCGGCCGGAACATTGTTGGGTGGCGCGGGATTCGGCGTGACCACGCGTTGCCAACATCCAGCCGAGGCAGCTGCCTACGGCCTCCATCTTTGCCACCCTGACTACCAGCGCACGCATTATTTCGATGATGGCGGTCAGCCGGGTATGCTGCAAGCCTGGCTAGACCCCCGCTGCGACGCCGCCACAGATGGCTTTTTTTCCGGAACATTGCGAACATTGACGTCCGCTTACCTGCGGCCCCGGATGCCCGGCTTCGTTCACTTCTTCGAGGAGGCCGGCAAACAAGTAAACGCCTTTCTCAAGAGCCAGGGAAATGTCGAACAGATGGTCCGGCGTCTGAACCATGATTTCCAGGCGGTCTACAAAGCGGCGGGAGCTCAATCATGACACGCGAAGCCACGCTGGCCGATCGTTTGGCTGCCTGCCATTCCTCGGTGATCCATGATGTTATGAAGGATATGGGGCTGATGATCCGCGTTCTGCCGCGCATGATCACCGCTCTCGATCCCTCCATGCGATGCGCCGGTCCCGTTTTCACAGTGCGGGGACGACCAGACCCAACGCTGGACAAACACACCTCTCTATACGAATGGGCAGGTCTTCTGTCGCGAGCGCCAACGAATCGAGTGGTGATGGTTCAACCACAAGATGACACGCGGGCGCTGTTCGGCGGGCTTTCGGCAGAGGCCCTTCGCAAGAAAGGTGTGCGGGGCTACATCGTCGATGGCGGCTGCCGTGACATTCAGGCCATCATCGACGAAAGATTTCCGGTCTTTGCTCGCTTCGCAACACCGATCGACATCGTATGCGCCTGGCGCGCCGAAGCCTTCGAAGAGCCGATTGCGATCGGCGGGCTGGCCGTTTTTCCCGATGACCATGTGCTTGCGGATCGGGACGGTGTGATCCTCATCAGCTCCGCCAATGTTGAAGAAGTGGTTGCTGCAGCGGAAGCGAAGATGGCGACTGAGGGCGAGATGGTGAAGGCCATCCGCGCAGGAGAGGATCCGCAAGCCGCTTATCTGCGGCATCGAGTTTTCTAGAGGATTTTCCGGTCTGATCGAATGAGATCGGATGCTCCATTTCTCTGTTTTGTCGCATTTTCTTGGCGCGAACCGGCATCGATCCCCGCCTTCGGAAGGACATGCTTCGCTTGAAAATGCTCCATTTCGAGGCTGGTCGATTGGATAAGGAGCCACATCTGATTTTTTCCCGCGTAGATTTGACCCGGGGTTTTCGTTGAGAAGTGACCCGGGCTGAAGGCACGTGCCTTGTTGGCGGGTCGTGAAGAGAGCCATGTTGCGCAGCCCTCCTGAAAACTGGCAGGCGCATTTCTCAGATCCGGAGTTTCCATGGCTGGTCTTGTTGCACCCTCGCTGCCGCCCAAACGCCCGGAGCTCCGGGGCGATGCCATCCACGCCGACCTCTGCATCATCGGGGCGGGCTCGGGAGGACTTTCGGTCGCGGCCGGCGCGGCGCAGATGGGCGCTTCGGTGGTGCTCATCGAAAAGGCCGAGATGGGCGGGGATTGCCTGAATACGGGCTGCGTTCCCTCCAAGGCGCTGATTGCCGCGGCCCATATGGCGCATGCCCATCGCATCGGCGGGCGTTTCGGCATTCATGGCGGCGAGCCGGATGTGCGCTTCCCTGAAGTGCATGACCATGTCCACGGCGTGATTGGTGCCATCGCGCCGCATGACAGCGTCGAACGGTTCGAAGGCCTTGGCGTGATGGTCATTGAGGCGGCCGGGCATTTCGTCGATCGGGAAACGGTCGAAGCCGGTGGCCAGCGGATCAAGGCGCGGCGCTTCGTTGTCGCCACGGGTTCGCGGGCGGCGGTGCCGCCCATCCCCGGCCTTGCCGAGGCGGGTTACCTCACCAACGAAACGATTTTCGATCTGAAGGAGCGTCCGGCGCATCTCATCATTGTCGGCGGTGGGCCGATCGGCATCGAGATGGCCCAGGCCTTCCGGCGTCTGGGTTCGGAGGTGACTGTCATCGAGAAGTTCGGGATCCTCGCGAGGGATGAGCCGGAGGCGGTGGAGGTCGTCCGCGCTTCGTTGCAGAACGAGGGCGTGCGGCTGGTCGAGAAGGTGGGTGTCCGCGAAGTCCGGCGCGCGGAGGGCATGGTCACGGTCACTTTGGAGGGTGAGAGCGCATTCGGCCCGGCGATTTCGGGCAGCCATATCCTGATTGCCGCGGGCCGGCGCCCGAATATCGAGAATCTCGGGCTCGATGCGGCCGGCATTGCCTTCACGGCGAAGGGGATCACGGTCGATGCGCGGCTCATCACGAGCAATCGCAAGGTTTTTGCGATCGGTGATGTGGCGGGCGGACCGCAATTCACCCATATCGCCGGCTATCATGCCGGCATCGTCATCCGGAATGCCCTGTTCGGGCTCCCGGCCAAGGTGGATGACAAGGCCCTGCCCTGGGTGACCTTCACCGATCCGGAACTCGCCCATGCCGGGCTCACCGAAGCCGAGGCTCGAAAGGCCGGCCATGCGGTTGAGGTTCTGAACTGGACCTTCGCGCTGAATGATCGCGCGCAGGCGGAACGGGCGACCGAGGGCCTCGCCAAGGTCATCCTCGGGCCCAGGGGACGAATCCTGGGCGCGACAATCGTCGGCCCGCGGGCAGGCGAGCTGATCGGAACCTGGGGCCTCGCCATCTCCGCCGGGTTGAAGATCGGCGCGATCGCGTCTGCTGTCCTGCCATACCCCACCCTCTCGGAAATCTCGAAAAGGGTAGCCGGCAGCTATTACA
This sequence comes from Methylobacterium sp., assembly GCA_020252645.1. Taxonomy (GTDB): domain Bacteria; phylum Pseudomonadota; class Alphaproteobacteria; order Rhizobiales; family Beijerinckiaceae; genus Rhabdaerophilum. The sequence goes on from JADCCN010000003.1 coordinate 75,582, forward strand.
CGCCGAAGCTTTTCGGCACCTTCACCCGCCGCCTGGTGGGGCTTGTGCAACGTTTCCTGCCCTGAAAGAGACCGGCATGTCGTTCTCCTCGCTCCTGAAGGATCGCCGCCTCTGGCTGGTGCTCGCGGCCATCGGTGCGTTTCTGTTGCTGCGCTGGTCCGGCCTTGCGAGCTATCTCTCGCTCGACACCCTGAAAACGCATCGCGAAGCGCTGACGAACGGGGTGCAGGGAAGCCTTGTGCTCGCGAGCCTTGCTTATGTCGCGGTCTATGTCGTCGCCGTGGCCTTTTCCTTTCCGGGCGCCGTCTTCCTCACCCTGGCGGGAGGATTCCTGTTCGGCGCCACGCTCGGAACGCTGCTGACCGTGACCGGCGCTACCATCGGCGCCACGCTGATCTTCCTCTTCGCCAAGGCGATCTTTGGCGAGAACGCGCTGGATCGCTTCGGAGCGCCGGCGGCGAAGCTGGCGGAGGGCATCCGGCGCAATGCCGGGCCCTATCTGCTCGTGCTTCGTCTCGTGCCGCTCTTTCCGTTCTTCCTTGTCAATCTTGTGCCGGCCTTTGTGGGCGTGAAGCTGCTGACCTATGTGCTCACCACCTTTTTCGGCATCATTCCGGGCACGGCTGTCTTCTCGCTCGCCGGGGCGGGCCTGGGTTCGGTTCTGGATCAGGGCGGCGCCATCACGCCGGGTTCGATCCTGACGCCCGAGATCATCGCGGGGCTCGTCGGGCTCGCCGTCCTTTCGCTCGCGGCCATTCCTTTGCGCAAGCGCTTCGAGGGCCGGAATGCGTGATGGCCGGGGCCCGGATTTCCATGGAGACTCCATTAGAGCATGCTGTGAAAAACCGGATTCCACTTTTTCACAGCATGCTCTAGCCCACATGCCGGTCGGGCTTCTTTCCGCACGGCGCGATATCGACGGGCGCGCCGATCTCGACTGGCTTCGCGAACAACTGGCCGTGCGGGACGGATTGGCCCCGCGCACGCGCGCGGTTATGGCTGAACTGGGGGAGAGATTGTTCCAATGAGCCGGAAACTGGTGCTGGTCGGTGGCGGTCATGCGCATGTCCAGGTGATCCGCGCTCTTGCAGAACGCCCGGAGCCCGATCTTGCGGTGACGCTGGTGACGGATCGGTTGCTGACACCCTATTCGGGGATGTTGCCGGGCCATATTGCCGGGTTCTACAGCCATGCCGAAATGCATATCGATCTCGGGCGTCTCGCCAGAGTTTCAGGCGTGGCGCTCATCACTTCCGCCACGAACGGGATCGACCGCGCGAGCCGCCATGTGAGAACCACCGATGGCAGGAAAATCCCCTATGACATTCTCTCGCTCAATGTCGGAATCACCCCGGATCTTTCGGGGATCACAGGTGCCGGCCGGCATGGAATGGCGGTCAAGCCGATCAGCACCTTCCTCGAGAGGCTGGATGCTCTTCTCACCGACGCCGCACGCCCGGATGGACCACGGCGGATCGTGCTGGTGGGCGGCGGCGCCGCCGGGATCGAACTGGCGCTTGCGTTGAAAGCACGCCTGCGGGATGTCGCGACTGCTGGCCGCCCGTTCCGGATTGCCATCGCGGCTGGCAACAGGCTCGTCCCGACCTTGAACGCGGGCGTCGGCCAGCGTGTTCGCGCTGCTCTCGCGCGCCATGGCGTGACCGTGCTGGATTCCTTTCATGTCGTCGACATCCATGCCGATGGTATTCGCTCCGAGGATGGACGCTTTGTCGAGGCCGATGCCGTCCTCCTGTCAACCGCGGCCAAGGCGCCGAGCTGGCTGGCCGAGACAGGGCTTGCCACGGCCGATGGAGGTTTTCTTTCCATCGCATCGACGCTCGCCTCGATCACCGATCCGGCGATCTTCGCCGTCGGGGATTGTGCGACAGTGATTGCCGATCCCATGCCGAAGGCGGGGGTTTTCGCCGTCCGGCAGGGTGCCGCCTTAACCGGGAACATCCGGCGGGCCTTGCGGGGCGAGCCTCTTATGCCGCACCGGCCGGACAGGAATTTCCTCACGATCCTGATGACGGGTGATGGCTCGGCCATTGCCGGCCGTGGCGCATGGCTTGCCATGGCGGGGCGGTGGGTGTGGTGGTGGAAGGACTGGATCGACCGCCGCTTCATGCGCCGGTTCTCGGAATTCCGGCGCGAGGCGTAAAGCCGGGCAGGAATCCGCGGCCAGAGCATTTTTTCGAAGAAGCGGTATCCAATTGATCGGAAAATGCCCTGGACGTGATCGACGACCTCCTGTGTCTTGCCCCTTAGAGCATGATGTGTTCAGACGGAAGCACATCATGCTCTTATCTTATGATTATCGCATGCTTTTTTTGAAAAACCGGATTCCACTTTTTCACAGCATGCTCTAATGGGCCTCGTCCCAGTTCCTGGCGGCGCGCGCATCGACCTTCAGCGGCACCTTGAGATCGAGGATTGGCAGCGGCGCTTCCTCCATCACGCGGGTGATGACCGGGATGGCCCCGGCCACCGCCCCTTCCGGCGCCTCGAAGATCAGTTCGTCATGCACCTGCAGCAGCATCTCGGCTGGCGAGTTCACGCCGGCGAGCGCCGCATCCATCCGCAGCATCGCACGGCGGATGATATCGGCCGCCGAGCCCTGAATCGGTGCGTTGATGGCCGCGCGTTCGAGGAAGGCACGCTCGCTCGGGTTCTTCGTGTCGATGTTCGGGAAGAAGCATTTGCGGCCGAAAATGGTCTCGACGAAACCCTCCGCCTTCACCCGGCGCTTCGTCTCTTCCATGTAGTCGCGGATGCCGGGGAAGCGCTCGAAATACTTCTTGATGTAGGCTCCCGCCTCCTCGCGCCCGATGCCCAGCTGCTTTGCGAGCCCGAAGGCGGAAATGCCATAGATGATGCCGAAATTGATGGCTTTCGCACGCCGGCGCACCTCGCTCGTCATCCCGGCCACGGGCACGCCGAACATCTCGGACGCGGTCATGGCGTGAATGTCCACGCCCTCGGCAAAGGCTTTCCGGAGCTGCGGGATCTCCGCGATATGCGCGAGCAGGCGCAATTCGATCTGGGAATAATCCGCCGAGATCAGCAGGCGGCCCGGCGGCGCGATGAAGGCCTGGCGGATTTTCCGGCCCATCTCGTTCCTCACGGGAATGTTCTGCAGGTTCGGCTCGTTGGAGGAGAGCCGCCCCGTGGAGGTGGAGGCGAGCGCGTAAGACGTATGCACGCGGCCCGTCTCGGCATTCACATAGCCCGGAAGCGCATCGGTATAGGTGGATTTCAGCTTCTGGAGTTGCCGCCATTCCAGCAGCCTTTCCGGCAGGGCATGGCCCTGGTCGGCAAGTTCTTCGAGCACATCGGCACCCGTGGACCAGGCACCGGTCGCGGTCTTGCGCCCGCCGGGCAGGCCCATTTTGGCAAAGAGGATATCGCCCAGTTGCTTGGGCGAGCCGAGATTGAAATTCTCGCCCGCCAACTCGTGGATTTCCGCCTCGAGCCGCGCCATGCCCTGCGCGAATTCACCCGAGAGGCGCGAGAGGATCTGCCGGTCGATGGCAATGCCGCGCCGCTCCATCTTCGCGAGGCAATCCGGCATGCCGCGTTCGAGCGTTTCGTAGACATTCGCGAGGCCTTCCGCCGCAAGCCTCGGCTTCAGCGCGAGCCAGAGGCGGAGCGTCACATCCGCATCCTCCGCCGCATAGGCCGTGGCGCGATCGATCGGAACGCGATCGAAACTCACCATCGCCTTGCCTTTCCCCGCGACCTCGCCGAACGAGATTGGCTGATGCCCGAGATGGCGCAGGGAGAGTTCATCCATGCCATGCCCGCCGCGCCCGACATCGAGCGCGTAGGAGATGAGCATCGTGTCGTCGAGCGGGGCGATATCGACGCCGTGCCGGCGCATGATGTTGAGATCATATTTCAGGTTCTGGCCGATTTTCAGCGTGGCCGGGTCTTCGAGCAGCGGCTTCAGGGCGGCGAGGGCATCGGCGAGCGCGATCTGCTCCGGCACGAGGCCGGAATCGAAAAGCCCGTCGCCCGTGCGATGCTGCAGCGGCACATAGACCGCGCGACCCGGCTCGATGGCCAGCGACACGCCGACGAGCTCCGCCTGCATGGAATCAAGCGATGAGGTTTCGGTATCGAATGCCACCACGCCCCGCTCCCGCGCCTCGACGATGAAGGCTTCGAGTTCAGCGAGCGTGCGGATCGCCGGGTAGCTCTCGGGCTTCACCGGCATGGCGATGAGCTTCGCGAGGCGCCCGGCGGCAAAGCCCGCCGGCGTGAGCGCATCGGGGGAGGGCATGACGGCGGGCACGGCGGCGGGCGCCGTGCTCGCCGCATCCAGGACAGGTGCCGGGGGCACAAACCCGCCCTTGCCGGCCGCGGCAAAAGCCGGATCGGGCGGAATGGCATCAAGATCCACGCCCGAGAGTTCCGCCACGCGCTTGGTGAGTGTCGTGAATTCCATGGCTTTCAGAAAGGCCACAGCCTTCGGCGCGTCGAGCGGATGCGCCACAAGCGTCTCGAGCGCGTGCTCCACCGGCACATCGCGCAGGAGGGTGACAAGCGTCTTCGAGATGCGGATTTTCTCGACCACATCCGGGTCGGTGAGGGTTTCGCGGCGTTTCGGCTGCCTGATCTCATTCGCACGGGCCAGCAAGGTTTCGAGATCGCCATATTCGGTGATGAGCGCTGCCGCCGTCTTCACGCCAATTCCCGGTGCTCCCGGGATATTGTCGGTGGAATCGCCCGCCAGCGCCTGCACCTCCACCACCTTTTCGGGCGGCACACCGAAATAATCGAGCACCTCCGCTTCGCCGACGAGCCTTTCCTCGCGCTCGCCGGAGGCGGGATCGTAGAGCGTGATTCCCGGCCCGATGAGCTGCATGAGGTCCTTGTCGGCCGAGACGATGGTGACTTCCGCGCCATTCGCGGCGGCCTCGGTGGCGTAGGTCGCAATCAGGTCATCCGCCTCGTATTTCGCCATCTCCACCGGCTCATAGCCGAAGGCGCGCACAACCGCGCGCATCAGCGGGAATTGCGGCACGAGTTCTTCCGGCGGCTCCGAGCGGTTCGCCTTGTAGGCGGGGTAGAGCGCCTTGCGGAAGGAATCCTCGCTCTTGTCGAAAACAAGCGCGAGATGGGTCGCCTTCCTGCCCCGCGCGCCTTCTCGCACGAACTGAAAGAGCTTGGTCGCGAAAATGCGCACCGCGCCCGTGGGCAGGCGATCCGAGCGGTAATTGTAGCGCTGGTCCTGCCGGATCGACTGGAAATAGGCGCGAAAAACGAAGGACGAGCCATCGACCAGAATGACGTGATCGCCCGGGCCGGGCTTCTTGGAGAGAAGTGCGGTGCTCATGGCAAGCTTTATAGGCGCGGGCGGGAGGACAGTCAGCCCGTTCTTCACCGCCATCCCGCATGAAAAAGCCGGCGGGTTTCCCCGCCGGCCTGATGCTTGCCAAAGCCCGGGAGGGCCGGCGCTTACTTGCCCTTCTTGAGGGCCGCGCCGAGGATGTCGCCCAAAGTCGCGCCGGAATCGGCCGAACCATATTGCGCCATCGCTTCCTTCTCCTCGGCCATTTCGAGAGCCTTGACCGAGACCTGGATCTTGCGGGTCTTCTTGTCGAAGAGCACCACGCGGGCATCGAACTTCTCGCCGGCCGCGAAGCGATCCGGGCGCTGGTCGCCCCGGTCTCGCGCCAGCTCCGAGCGCTTTATGAAGGTGGTGATGTCCGAGCCCGAGATCTTCACCTCGAGGCCGCCATCCTTCACTTCCAGCACTTCGCAGGTGACCACCGCGCCCTTGCGGACGGTGTCGGCAGCGCCCGCGAACGGGTCCGAGCCCACCTGCTTAATGCCGAGCGAGATGCGCTCCTTGTCGGTATCCACATCAAGGACGACGGCGCGCACATAATCGCCCTTCTTGTATTCCTCGATCACCTGCTCGCCCGGACGGTTCCAGTCGAGATCCGAGAGATGCACCATGCCGTCCACATCGCCATCGAGGCCGATGAAGAGACCGAACTCGGTCTTGTTCTTCACCTCGCCCTCGACAAGGCTGCCGACCGGATGCTTGTCCACGAAGGCTTCCCACGGATTGGCGAGCGTCTGCTTGAGGCCAAGCGAGATGCGGCGCTTCACGGGATCGACCTCGAGAACCTGCACTTCCACTTCCTGCGAGGTGGAGAGCAGCTTGCCCGGATGGACGTTCTTCTTGGTCCAGCTCATCTCGGAGACGTGGATCAGGCCTTCGATGCCCGGCTCCAGCTCCACGAACGCGCCGTAATCGGTGATGTTCGTGACGCGGCCCGTGAACTTGCCCTGGATCGGATATTTGGCCTCGATGCCCTCCCAGGGGTTGCCCTGGAGCTGCTTCATGCCGAGCGAGATGCGGTGGGTTTCCTGGTTGATCTTGACGATCTTGACCTTCACGGTCTGGCCGACGGTGAGCACCTCCGACGGATGGTTCACGCGGCGCCAGGCGATATCCGTGACGTGCAGCAGGCCATCGATGCCGCCGAGATCCACGAAGGCGCCGTAATCGGTGATGTTCTTCACGACGCCGTCGATGATCTGGCCTTCCTCGAGGTTCGAGACGAGCTCCTGGCGCTGGCCGGCGCGGGTTTCCTCAAGCACGGTACGGCGCGACACGACGATGTTGCCGCGGCGGCGATCCATCTTCAGGATCTCGAAGGGCTGCGGCACACCCATGAGCGGGCCGACATCGCGGATCGGGCGGATATCCACCTGCGAACGCGGCAGGAAGGCCACGGCGCCGTCGAGATCGACGGTGTAGCCGCCCTTGACCTGGTTGAAGATCGAGCCCGTGACCTTTTCCTTGGCCTCGAAAGCCTTTTCGAGGCGCACCCAGCTCTCCTCGCGGCGGGCCTTGTCACGGCTGATGACCGCCTCGCCCATCGCGTTCTCGACGCGCTCGAGATAAACCTCCACGCGGTCGCCGATCTTCAGCACGAAATCCTTGTTCGGGCCGGCAAATTCCTTCAGCGCGACACGGCCCTCGGTCTTGAGGCCGATATCGATCACCGCGACATCCTTCTCGATCGCGACGACGCGACCATTGATGACGGTGCCTTCAGCAGTATCCGCCTTCTCGAAGCTTTCGGCGAGAAGGGACGCGAAATCCTCGCGGGACGGGTTCATTTGAGTGGTGGACATGAAATCTCCGGAATGCGCCTGCCGCAAAACGGCCTCCGGCGCGGGCACTGGTGCTTCCTCGTTGCGCTCCATTCCAATCCTGACGGCCATCGCCGGATGGCGATGAAGCCCGAGCGGGCGACCAGTGCGAAAGTCGCGGAACCGTCCGGCGGAATGTGTGGTTTCCTCGCCGCGAAGCTGCCGGTTCAGTCGCCTTTGGAAAACGACAAAACCGCCAGAACCCGCGAAGGTCCGGCGAATTGGGCTGCGCAATAGCAGAAGCGGGCAAGCGCGGCAAGCGCGGCAGCCTCACGCCCTATGGAAGGTTAAGCACCATGAAGGTAGAGTTGGGATCGGGCCTGTAGCCTGCGAAGGGGCCGCATTCCGCGAAACCGTGGCGCTGATAAAGTTCGCGCGCGGGCCGGAAATAATCATAGGAACCCGTCTCGAGATAGAGCCGCCTGAGGCCGAGCTTGCGTGCTTCCCCGATCACGTGCTGCACCACGGCGCTGCCCACGCCGCGGCGCTTGGCGGCGGGAATGGTGCGCATGGCCTTCACCTCGCCTTCCTCGGCATCGAGCTGCTTCAGCGCGCCCATGCCGAGCAGTTCCTCGCCCTCCCAGAGCGTGAAGAAGGTGATTTCCGGCACCTGCATCGCGGAATAATCCAGCACATGGCAGGAATCGGGCGGGGAGACCGCTCGGTTCTCGGTATAATGATGCTCGAGAAGCGCGCGAACACGCGGATCGGAAAAATCGCCGGGGCGGATCTCGAAGGCCATGTTCCCCCTCACAGCATGAAGATGAGATAGCGCGCGCCCATCATGGGCGGCGTTTCGAAACGCGTCGGGCCATGCAGCACGTAGCGCAGGCAATCCCCGGGGCGCAGATCATGCGCCACGCCCTCGATCGAAAGGGTCAGCGCGCCTTCGAGCATCACCAGGTGATGTTCGAGGCCAGGGCGCGGGGGAAGATCGTAGGAGATCACCGTGCCAGCGGGCAGCGCGCCCTCGATCACCTCGCCGGCGAGGTTCTGCGCGGGCGGCGAAACAGCCCGGCGGGCGAAACCGGTCGCCGGGTCTTCCCAGAGCGGCTGTTCGCCGCGCCGGATCAGCGGCGAGGCTTCGGTTTCGACCTGATGCAGCAGCCGCGAGGCCGTGAGCCCGAAGGCGCTGGCCAGCTTGCACAGCGCGACCGCCGTGGCACTCACCTCGGCATTCTCGAGGCGCGAGAGCGTGGCGCGGCTCACGCCCGAGCGGGTCGCAAGCTCATCCAGCGACCAGCCGCGCGATTGCCGGAGACGACGCAGGCCCGCGCCGATCTGCCGATCAAGCGATTCCGGATACATGGAGGCCGTGGCAAATGACAAATTTCCCATAAACGGGAATCTCTCTCATATTTGAGATGCTGTCAATCCCTCGCATTCCAGCCCGGTCTTGGAGCCAGCACGAGGGCCAGCACCATGCCGGTGATGAACCCGCCGAGATGGGCCTGCCAATCTACCCCGGGAGCAAAAAGCGCAACGCCGATATTCAACCCGATATTGATGATGAAGAACGAGGCCGGCACGCCGATATGGCCGAGAAACCACAGGCCCATGAGCGCACCCAGCAGGCCCGATGTGCCGCCGGAGGCACCGGCCCCGATGAAGGGCGCCTCATGCATCGCGACCGACAGGAACGATCCGCCGAGAATGCTCGCGAGGAAAAGCAGCAGGAACCGCAGCGTTCCCATGCCGCGCTCCAGCGGCACACCCCAGGCGAGGAGACAGATCATGTTCGCGGTGATGTGCACGAGGCTGAAATGCAGGAAACCCGCCGTGAGGTAGCGCCAGGGCTCTTCCTCCATGAATGGCTGCGGCAGGAGGCCGCCCCAGGTCGCGATGGTGCGCGCACCGATATTCGTATCGCCATCGACCATCACCAACGCGGCATAGATCGCGACATTGGCGATCAGGATCAGCCAGAAGCCGGGGATGGGCTTGAAGCGTTGTGGCTCGGCAGGGTCCATCCTGATCTCCCGGATGCTCAGAGGAAGAAGCTGGAAATGGCTTCGAGCGGTTTCTTTTCGGTCGCGTAAAGCGGAATATGGGCATTCTCGGCCGGATATCCCGCTACCAGCAGGATATAGGGCTTCTCGTTGGCCGGACGCTGGCAAATCTCGTTCAGGAAACCCATCGGGCTCGGCGTATGCGTGAGCGTCGCGAGGCCCGCCTGATGCAAGGCGGCGATGAGGAAACCGGTCGCGATCGAGACCGATTCCGGCACGTAGTAGTTCTTGCGTGTCACGCCGTCGGCGCTTGTCGAACTGCGCGCGCCGAAAATCGCGATGAGCCAGGGCGCGATTTCGAGGAAGGGCTTTTGCGGGTCCGTGCCCAGCGGGCGCAGGGCGCCGAGCCATTCCTCGCCCGCCTTGCCCGCATAGAAGGCGCGCTCCTCGATCTCGGCTTCGCGGCGGATGCGCGACTTCAGATCGGGGTTGCCGATCACCGCGAAATGCCAGGGCTGGTGATTGGCGCCGGAGGGCGCGGTGCCGGCCACGCGCAGGCAGGCCTCGATGATGTCGCGGGGCACGGGCCGGGGCGAAAACTCGCGCACCGTGTGGCGCTTCTGCATGACCGCGAGGAACCGCAGGGCTTCCGCCCGCATCGCCTCCGGCGGCATCTCGGCATAATCGGGCAGCGGGATGGGTTCGAAATCGCGGATTGTGACGTCGCTCTTCATGGGGCGTACTCGTTGGCAACAGGCGCGGTGCTTCGTTAAGTCTGGACGCGCGCCTTCACCGCTGCAAGGGCTGCCGCGACGGCCTCTTCCACCCCGAGATGCGTGGTATCGAGGCGGATGGCATCTGCCGCGATCTGCATCTGCGGCGCATCCCGCGCATCGCGTGCGACGAGATCGGCAAGGATCTGCGCTTCTTCCACCGCTTCCCCCCGCCCGGCGAGCTCACGGAAACGGCGATGCGCGCGCACGCCGACATCCGCGTCGATCCAAAGCTTCACCGGTGCCCAGGGGGCGATGACCGTTCCGATGTCGCGCCCATCGAGCACCGCGCCGCGGGGATTGCGGGCGAAATCCTGCTGGAACTGGCGCAAGGCCCGCCGCAAGCCGGGATGGCGCGCGACGCGGCTCGCCTGCTCGCCCGCCGCACGGGTGCGCAGGCGCTCATCCACCAGCCATTCCAGCACGAAATCGCGCGCGATGCGCTCGGCGGCGGCTTCATCATCGAGGTCGAGGCCAAGATCGGCCATATGCTGCCCCACCGCGCGATAAAGCAGCCCCGTATCGAGCATCGGCAGGTGGAATTCGCCCGCGAGGCGCCTGGCAATCGTGCCCTTGCCGGAGGCGGCCGGCCCATCCACCGCGATCACGAGCGGCTGGCTCACACGATTCTCCCGCCCAGACGGACCATGAGCGGCAGGAAATCCGGGAAGCTTGTGGCGATGAAGGTCACGTCATCCACGCCCACGGGCTTCGTGCTGGCGAGGCCCATCACCAGGAAGCTCATGGCGATGCGGTGATCCATATGCGTCTGCACTGCTCCGCCGCCCGGCGCGGGCCGGCCCTTGCCGAAAACGATCAGATCATCGCCGACGATTCTGTGCTCCACGCCATTCACCGCCAGGCCGTCCGCCACCGCCGCGAGGCGATCCGATTCCTTCACGCGCAGTTCCTTGAGGCCGTTCATGCGCGTCTCGCCGGTCGCGAAGGCGGCAGCCACCGCGAGGATCGGATATTCGTCGATCATCGAGGGTGCGCGCTCGGCAGGCACGTTCACGCCCTTGAGCGCGGAATGGCGCACGCAGAGATCGGCCACCGTCTCGCCGCCCTCCTCGCGCCGTTCGAGTTCGACGATATCCGCACCCATCTCCTTCAGCGTGATGAGGAGGCCAACGCGCAGCGGGTTCATCATCACCGATTTCACCACGATCTCCGAACCCGGCGTGATGAGCGCCGCGACGATGGGGAAGGCCGCGGAGGACGGGTCGGCCGGCACGAAGATCGGGCGGGGTGTCAGCGAGGGCTGGCCCTTCAGCGTCACCTGACGGCCATGCGGGCCATGGGGCGCCACGCGCACATCCGCGCCGAAGAAGGCGAGCATCTTTTCGGTATGGTCGCGCGAGGCCTCGTTCTCGATGACGGTGGTCTCGCCCGGCGCGTTGAGGCCGCAGAAGAGAACCGCGGACTTGATCTGCGCAGAGGCGACGGGCGTCTCATAGGTGATCGGGATGGTTTCCTGCGCCCCGCGAATGGTCAGCGGCAGGCGATTGCCCTCGGCGGCCGAAATCACTTCGACGCCCATCTTGCGGAGGGGATCGAGAATCCGGCCCATCGGGCGCTTGCGCAGCGAGGCATCGCCATCGAAGGTCGCGCGGATGGGGTGTCCGCCGATCACGCCCATCATCAGGCGCGAGCCCGTTCCGGCATTGCCGAAATCGAGCGTATGCGCCGGCTCCAGCAGGGTGCCGACACCCATTCCCCGCACCCGCCATTCGCCGGGGCCGAGATGTTCCACCGTCGCGCCCAGGGCACGGGCGGCATCGGCCGTGCGCAGCACATCCTCGCCTTCGAGCAGGCCCGTCACGCGCGTCTCGCCCACCGCGAGCAGGCCGAAGATCAGCGCGCGATGCGAGATCGACTTGTCACCGGGAACCTTCAGCGTGCCTTTGAGCGGATGGCCGGCCTCGGCGCGCATCGGCTTTGGAGATTGGGCGTGGCTCATCATCGTTCATCCTCGAAATGCGGCACCGGCGAGCCGGCTCCGCTCCGGCTTCGCGCCGGGTAAGGCGCGATGACGCGTCACGCGCATTGACAGGCGCAAGCGCACCCTCTAACGGGCTTCATCCCGAATTTGCAAGAGACCGTTCGGCGTCGATGGGCGCGGTTCGGGCGCTTGATCCCTCGAAACCCCTTTTGAAACGGGACCTCGACCGTGGCGAAGCCTGAACTCGGCACCAAGCGCACCTGCCCCGTGACGGGCAAGAAGTTCTATGACCTGAACCGCGACCCGATCGTGTCGCCTTACACGGGCCAGAAGTACCCGCGCAGCATGTTCGATCCGCAGGCGAAGCTCGCCGCGAAGGCGCCGGAGGCTGAGGAAGACGAGACGGAACTCGCGGTCGCCGATCCCAACTTCGTGCCGCTCGAAACGGTGGAGGCCGAGGATCCGGCCAAGGCCGCCGTGGTGGATGACATCGAGATCGAGGATGATATCGGCGACGAGGATGACACCTTCCTCGAGCCGGAAGAGGATGAGGATGATGGCGACGTCGCCGGCCTCATCGACGGCGACCTTGAGGAAGACGAGGAAACCTGAGTTTCCGCTTTTTCCGTCTTTCCCCTTGCGGTGCGAGAGACGTTGTGACAGAAACCCGCGCCGGGCGCTTCGGCTCCCGCCGCAGCCTTTTGCGGAAGGCGAGTAGACCAGGCATCATCTTCCCGGGATGGTGAAGAATTGGGGCTATAGCTCAGCTGGGAGAGCGCTTGAATGGCATTCAAGAGGTCAGCGGTTCGATCCCGCTTAGCTCCACCAATTCTCTCTTTATAAATCAATGGTTTGAACGAGTTCTTCCCCTTTGTGCGGCGGTCGGGTTCGCTTGATTGGACCCGAAAAAACGGGCGCGCCCGCTCTGCCGGTTCCCAACCCCGAGGGTCCGTTCGGAAACTCATGGATGAGCGTTGCTCCGCACGAGGATGCCGCCCGTTGCGACAGGGATCATGGCGGTTGCAACATCGATTAGTTGCTCATGGTCGCGGACCGAGCGGCGCCATCAAGTCATTGAGCCGAAAGTTCTTTCGACGACCCGGGGGCGGGGCAGGACCTCGAAGCCCTTCTGCCGGTCGCTGCGCCGGATGATTTCAGCGACGAAGTCGGGATCGGCCGCCTCGGCCATGGGTTTGAGCCGATCACGGGCGCCCTTGGCGAAAAGGTGCTTCACCGAGGCCCAGCGCTTGCGCAGCGCATCCGGGATCATCTGCGCTCCCGCGCCCACATTTCCAAACAGTCTCCGGGTTGCGATCCTCAATGGATACGATAGGGTGCGTGATGGCAGGGCGCTCGTGCCGGATTTGTTCAGTTCGAACGGCGATGAATTCGGGCGGACGATGCTTGCCTCAATCATTTCAAGCCGGTGTAGCTTCGCTCCTTAATGGAGGACCGTGCTCGTTGATGGAGGACAAGGAACCGGCGACTGAACCCGCTCAGGCTTCGGGTTGTGTTTCAAGCGCAGATGGATCGCGCGGCAGGGGAGGCCCATATGCTGTTGCCGACAATCGAAAGCATCCGGAACCTTGCCGATCTCGCCTTGAAAAAGCGGCCCGTCGCCATGGTTTCCGCCATAGCCTTGAGCTTCCTTGCTCCGGTGACCGGGTTCTCCCAGCAGCCGGCGCCGAATATCGTCCTGATCGTCGCCGATGACGCGGGCTTCGCCGATCTTGGCAGTTTCGGCAGCGAAATCAGCACCCCGAATATCGATGCGCTGGCCTCCGTGGGCGTGCGGTTCAATAATTTCTATGTCGGCCCGACCTGCTCGCCGACGCGGTCGATGATGTTCAGCGGCACCGACAACCATATTGCCGGGCTCGGCAACATGGCGGAATTCACGGCGAGCAACCAGAAGGGCAAGCCAGGCTATGAAGGCCATCTCAATGACCGGGTGGTGGCGTTCCCCCAGTTGTTGAAGATCGCGGGCTATCACACCTACATGGCGGGCAAGTGGCATATGGGCGAAGAGCCTGCCCATTGGCCGGCGGCGCGCGGCTTCGACCGCGACCTCACCCTGATGCCCGGCGGCGGCAGCCATTTCGAGGATATGTGGGGCCACAAGGGCGAGAAGCAGCTCTACACGCAGAATGGCAAGAAGCTGGAGGCGCTGCCCCCAGGCTTCCATTCGACGATCAATTATACGCAGTCGATCATCGGCAATATCGAGGAGAACCGGGCCGACGGCAAACCGTTCTTCGCCTATCTCGCCTTCCAGGCGCCGCATGATCCTTTCCAGTTGCCCGATAATTGGCTCGACAAATACAAGGGCCGCTATGATCAGGGCTACGAGAAGGTGCGTGCCGCCCGCATCGAGCGGATGAAGCAGCTCGGCATCATCAGCAAGACCGCGAATACCTTCCCGAAACTGCCCAACATCCCCGCCTGGGATTCGCTGTCGCCGGAAGAGAAGCGCCAATCCGCCCGCAGGATGGAACTTTTTGCCGCGATGATGGAGCAGATGGACTCCAAGATCGGGGAACTCGTCCGTTATCTCAAGGCCAACAATCTCTACGACAATACGCTTTTCATCTTCTTCTCGGATAACGGTCCGGAAGGCAATCTGTTGTGGTCGTTGGGCGCCCCCTGGGACAGCAGCAAGATCGAGAACTGGGGCAGGAAGGGCACCTTCATCCAGTATGGCCCGGCCTGGGCGCAGGTCGGAGCCGGCCCCTTCCGGATGTTCAAGGGCTTCCATTCCGAGGGCGGCATCCGCGCGCCGTTGATCGTCGCGGGGCGCGGCGTGAATGGCAGCGGCCGCGTTTCCGAAGCTCTGGCCCATGTGATGGACATCCCTGCGACCATCCTCAATGCCGCTGGCGTGACCTATCCGGAGACATTCATGGGTCGCCCGATTGCGCCGATCCAGGGCAAAACGCTCGCCCCGGTCCTTGATCGCTCGCGGCCAACGGTGCGCACGCCCTCGGACTGGCTCGGCTGGGAAATCTTCGGCAACCGCGCCATCCGGCAGAATAACTGGAAACTGCTCTGGCTTTGCAAACCGGCAGGACCGGGGGACTGGCAACTTTTCGACCTGAAAACCGACCCGGCGGAACTGAACGATCTCTCCGCCGCAAAACCGAAGGTTAAGGCGCGCATGATCGGCCTCTGGAATGAATATGTGAAGAAGAATAACGTCATTCCCGCCAGCGAATCCCCGATCTGTGCAAAGGCAGGCTAGCGCTTTTTCCGATCCAGTGAACACCGGTTGATCGAAGAAAATGCGGTAAATCAAGAGCTTAGAGCGGTCGATCTGATCGAGTGAGATCGGCAACCGCTCTAGAGCATGCTGTGAAAAAGTGGAATCCGGTTTTTCACAAGAAAGCATGCGATTATAATAAGATAAGAGCATGATGTGCTTCCGCCTGAACACATCATGCTCTAGACAAAGAAAAAATGTGTCCAGGCCAAGGTTGTTTATATTGAATGCCTTGCTTGGTTCGACCTAAAAAGACCGTGAAAACGGGATAAAAATCGGTGCGGGGCGAAGACATGAAAAAATTGGGCGTTGGTATTCTGCTTGCCGGCTCACTCGTCTATGGCGGAGCGGCGAACGCTGCCGAAATTGGCAAGAGCGTCTATCTCCTGGGCAGCACAACCTCGATGGCTGGCATGATGCCACCTTCCGGATTCTATTATGCAGGCCTCGGGTATTTTTATCATGCCAAAGGCTCAGGCGCGGCGGCATTGAGCCGCACCTTGGGGCACGAAAGCGGAAAACTGCCCAGTTTTCCGACTTTGAAGGCAGATGCTGATCTGACGGTCAAGGCGGATGTCGCAATCAACGTGAGTTCCCTTCTGTGGGTTTCGCCCACACCGGTTCTCGGCGGCAAGGTGGGGTTTGGGGTTCTTGTCCCGGTCGGTTATCAGACAACCGATGTCAATGTTACCGCGCGCGCCGCGATCACCTTTCCGGGCGGATCGATCCTTGGGCCCGGCCAGACCCGTCGGGTCACCGACGATACCTTTGCGATTGGCGATCCCCTGGCCACGGCCTTCATCGGCTGGAATTCCGGGCATTACCACTGGAAGCTGACGGGCCTCGTCAATATTCCGGTCGGGAGCTATTCGCGCACCAGTCTGGTCAATATGGGGTTCAACCGCTGGGCGGCCGACCTGACCGGCTCCATGACCTATCTGAACCCCCAGAACGGGTTCGAGATTTCCGTTTCGCCGGGCATCACGTTCAATGGTGAAAACCCGAGCACCAATTACCGGACTGGCACGGAATTTCACGTTGAAGCGGCGATCATGCAGCATTTCTCGCCGAAGTTCTCGGTTGGCATCGTTGGGTATCACTATCAGCAGCTCACCGGAGATTCGGGCAGCGGTGCCGTTCTGGGCGGTTTCAAGGGCCGGGTATCGGCGATCGGCCCCAGCATCAACTACACGTTCGAAGTCGGCGACTATCCGGTGGTGACATCCTTGCGCTGGATGCGCGAGTTCAACACGAAGAATCGGCTCGAAGGGGACGCCGCCATTTTCACCTTGACCATTCCCCTGGGCGGCAAGGCACAATTGAAAGCCCATTGAGCGGCCGATGAGCCCAGGTTTGGATGCCATCATCGGCCTTGGCTTTCCTATGCTCCGCTCGATGGACGCCCGCATCAAGACGGTTGTTCGAGGTTTGTGAGCAGCCCGTTTCCATCAACGCGACCTTTGCGGGATTCGCGGACCTGATCCGGGGGTCAACCGCTTTGCCAAAGGCTCGAGTTGATCGCCGAGGTCACTCAGCCGCTTGAGGCGCTCATCAATATCGAAAAATCCCTGCTGACCCCCAATCCCGCATCATCCCCCAATGCCGGCACAGGCATTGAAACATGATCCCGCCGAGAAGGTGAGGTTCCCGGGAGCGCCGGTGGATCGCGAGAGATCGGCTCGGTTCTCCCCACAGGTTATGCTGGCGAGCGGCCCGCGACGATGGATGCGGTGGAACCCGTGCGCAAGGTTGCGCAGCAGGAAGCGGCGGATGGCCGAAGGATGCAGATCATCGCCCGCCAATATGCCCCGACGGCCAGAGCGCAGGAACGGCCTGCGACAGGGTAGCTCTTGACAGGGATGCAAGGTTCCCCATTTTCAGAAATATCTGAAAATTCAGGATGCGACCCATGACCCTGCCTCCGCTCTGCGAAGCTTTCGTCCTCCATTTCGGCGAGATGGGCAGCCGATGGGGCATCAACCGCACGGTGGGTCAGATCTATGCGGTGCTCTTCATCGCCGAACGGCCGCTCTGCGCCGATGATATCGTGGAGCGCCTCGGCATCTCGCGCTCCAACGTCTCCATGGGCATCAAGGAATTGCAGAGCTGGAACCTGCTGCGGCAGCGTTCCATCCCCGGCGACCGGCGCGAGTTCTTCCATACACCGGAGGACATCTACGCCATCGTGCGAACGCTGGTGGATGAGCGCAAGAAGCGCGAGATCGACCCGACCCTCTCCGTTCTGCGCGAATTGCTGATGCGCTCGCCCGAAAGCGAGAGCGAGCGTCACGCGCAGGCGCGCATCCGCGAGATGCATGAACTCATCGAGCTTCTCACGAGTTGGTACGCCGATGTGCAGAAGCTCGAGACCGAGCGGCTCGTCCAGCTCCTGAGCCTCGGTTCGAAGATCGTGAAGGTGCTCGACATCAAGGACCGGCTCTTCGCGCTGCCCGGCGGCAAGCGCAACCCCGCCGGCAAGGAAGGCTGACAACCATGAACCCGAATTTTCTGGACCCGATCCTGCTCGCCCGCATCCAGTTCGGCGCGAATATCTCCTTTCACATCCTCTTCCCCACCATCACCATCGCGCTGGGCTGGGTGCTGCTCTTCATCAAGCTGCGCTTCAACGCGACGAGGGACGAAGCCTGGATGAACGCCTATCGCTTCCTCGTGAAGGTCTTCGCGCTCTCATTCGCGCTGGGCGTGGTCTCGGGCATCACCATGAGCTTCCAGTTCGGCACCAACTGGCCGGGCTTCATGGAGCGCGTTGGGAACATCGCCGGCCCGCTTCTGGCCTACGAGGTTCTGACGGCCTTCTTCCTCGAGGCGACCTTCCTCGGCATCATGCTCTTCGGCTTCCGCCGCGTGCCGAACTGGGTGCACACCATGGCGACCTTCCTCGTCGCCTTCGGCACGACGATGTCCGCCTTCTGGATTCTCGTGCTGAATTCCTGGATGCACACGCCTGCGGGGTTCGAACTGCGCAATGGCGTGGCGCATGCCACGGATTGGTGGGCGATCATCTTCAACCCCTCCATGCCCTATCGCCTCGCGCATATGCTGCTGGCTTCGGGCCTCACCTGCGCCTTCCTCATCGCCGGTCTCTCGGCCTGGCGCTGGCTGCGCGGAGACAGGGGGCGTGATGTGGCGCTCGCGATGCGCCTCGGCGTGACGCTCGGCGCGGTGCTGATCCCGGTGCAGATTCTCGTGGGCGATCTGCATGGCCTCAACACGCTGGAACATCAGCCCGCGAAGGTGGCGGCGATGGAGGGCAACTGGGAGACGCGCGGAAATGTGCCGCTCGTGCTCTTCGCCATCCCCAACGAGCGAGAGCGCCGCAACGATTACGCGATCGAGATTCCCAATGGCGCGAGCCTGATCCTGAAACATGATCCGGCAGGCATCGTGCCGGGCCTGAACGAGTTTGAAGGCAAGCATCCGCCTGTAGCGCCGGTCTTCTATGCCTTCCGGGTGATGGTCGGCGTGGGGCTCGCCATGCTCGCCTTGAGCTGGCTCGGCGCCTACTGCCTGTGGCGGCACGGGCAGCTGCCCAGGCTTCTCGCCTATGCCTTCGTGGCGATGACCTTTTCCGGCTGGATCGCCACGCTTGCCGGCTGGTATGTGACCGAGATCGGTCGGCAGCCCTGGCTGGTGACGGGCGTGCTCACCACCGCGCAGGCTGCTTCCGCCGTGCCCGCCGGCATGATCGGAACCACGCTCGCGATGTATATCGCGATCTATGGGGTGCTGCTCATCGCCTATATCTCGGTATTGTTCCACCTTGCGAAGAAGGGCGGGAACCCGACGCCGGCGCCGATGCCCGGCCCCACCCGCCTGCAACCGGCGGAGTGACGGCCATGATGCTCATCGCCGATCACCTCCCGCTGATCTTTGCCGGCTTGATGGCGGTGTCGATCCTGGCCTACGTCATCCTCGATGGCTACGATCTCGGCGTCGGCATGCTGATGGCGCGGGGAAACCGCGCCGAGCGCGACCGGATGATCGCGACCATCGGCCCCTTCTGGGATGCGAACGAGACCTGGCTCGTCCTCGGCATCGGCCTGCTGCTCGTGGCCTTCCCCGCCGCGCATGGGCTGATCCTCACGCAGCTCTATCTTCCCGTGGCGCTGATGCTGCTCGGCCTCACCTTGCGGGGCGTGGCCTTCGAGTTCCGCGTGAAGGCGCAGTTGCGCTATCAGGGCGCCTGGGACCGGGCCTTCATCGGCGGCTCGCTGCTGACGGCCCTCACGCAGGGCTACATGCTCGGGCGCTACATCATGGGGTTCCAGCCCGGTTTCTGGCCGGAAATCTTCGCGATCGCCGCCGGTTTCGGCCTTGCCGCTTCCTATGCCTTCGTGGGCTCGACCTGGCTTCTGGCGAAGACGGACGGCCCCTTGCAGGCGCGAGCCGTGCGCTGGGCTCAGGCGACGCTTCTGCTGACGCTTACGAGCATGATCGGGGTTTCCATCGCGACGCCGCTCGTCTCGCCGCGAATCTTCGAGCGCTGGTTCAGCTTCCCGAACATCATCGGGTTGTTGCCCATCCCGATCATGACCGGCGCGTTCTTCCTGGCGCTCTGGGTGTTCCTGAAGCGCATGCCGCGCGCGGATCACAGCCTCGACATGGCACCTTTCCTGGGGGCGATGGCGCTTTTCACGCTCGGCTTCCTGGGGCTCGCCTATTCCTTCTACCCCTATATCGTGCCGGAACGGCTGACCATCACCGATGCGGCGAGCGCGCCGGAAAGCCTCTGGATCATCCTGCTCGGGGCGGTCTTCGTGCTGCCCTTCATCGCGGGCTATACGGCCTTCAGCTATTATGTGTTCCGGGGAAAGGCGCGCGACCTGCGCTACGATTGAGCTGGAGCGATCGATCTGATTCAGTCAGATCGACCGCTCTCTGTTTTTCTGATTGATCGCATTTTCTTCGATCAACCGGTATCCACTTGATCGGAAAATGCTCTGACGCGGGGTCAGGCCCCCCAGAAGATCGAGGCGCCCTCATCGGCGCGGCCAATACCGGTGCGGAAGCCGGCAAACAGCTCGCGGCCCAGCCCTTCCCCGGCGGAGGGCTGGTTCGAGACCGCCGGCATGCGGCGCGCGAATTCGGCGTTATCCATCTCAACTTCCAGCCGCCCGCCGACGGAATCGATGGTGATGACATCGCCATCCCGGAGCCGCGCGATCGCCCCGCCCTCCTTCGCTTCCGGCGTGAGATGCAGCGCGCTCAGCACCTTGCCGGATGCGCCGGAGAGGCGTCCATCGGTGAGAAGCGCGACCTTGAGCCCGCGATTCTGCAAAACGCCGAGCATGGGCATGAGCGAATGCAGCTCCGGCATGCCATTCGCCCTCGGGCCCTGATTGCGCACGACAATCACCGCATCCTCGGTAATGGCATTGGCCTTGAAATCCGCCTGGAAAGCCTCCGGGCTTTCATAGACACGGGCCGGCGCGGTGAGCGATTGCTTGTCGGCCGCCACCGCCGAGGTCTTCACGATCGCCCGACCCAGGGGGCCCGTGACCAGCGCGAGGCCGCCCTCCGGCGAGAAGGGATCGGCCCCGCCGCGCAGGATCGACGGCGCGGGCGAAACCGCCGGCGGTTCACGGTAGGCAATGCCGCAACCATTCAGCACGGGCTCCTTCGCATAGGCCGAGAGGCCCTGCCCCGCCAGCGTCGGCACATCCTCGAAGAGAATCCCCGCCCCAATCAGTTCGCGCGCCACGAAAGCGAGCCCGCCCGCCGCCTGGAACTGGTTCACATCCGCAGAACCATTGGGATAGATCCGCGCGAGCAAAGGCACGGCCTTCGCAAGATCCGCAAAATCCTCCCAGGTGATGCGATAGCCCGCGGCACGCGCCATCGCGACGAGATGGATCAGGTGATTGGTCGAGCCGCCCGTGGCATGCAGGCCTGCCATGGCATTGATGAAGGCGCGGGCATCGAGCATCCCGCCGATGCCCATCCCCTCGGCCGCGCGGGCGAGCACGAGGCGCACGGCCTCGCGCGTCATGGCTTCTCGCAATGGCGTGCCCGGCGGAATGAAGGCCGTGCCGGGCACGTGCAAACCCATCAGTTCCATCATCATCTGGTTGGAATTCGCCGTGCCGTAGAAGGTGCAGGTGCCCGGCGCGTGGTAGCTCTTCATCTCGGCCTCGAGCAGCGCATCCCGGCCCGCTTCGCCGCTGGCATAGCCCTGCCGCACGCGGGTCTTCTCGTCGTTCGGAAGACCCGAGGGCATCGGTCCGGCCGGCACGAAGGCGACCGGCAGATGCCCGAAACTCAGCGCGCCGATAAGCAATCCCGGCACGATCTTGTCGCAGACGCCGAGCATCAGCACGCCATCGAACACGTTATGCGACAGCGACACCGCCGTCGCCATCGCGATCACATCGCGGGAGAAGAGCGACAGCTCCATGCCCGGCTGCCCCTGGGTCACGCCATCGCACATCGCGGGCACGCCGCCCGCGACCTGCGCAGTGGCGCCAAGCTCCCGCGCGGCCGCCTTGAGGATGGCCGGATAGGTCTCGAAGGGCTTATGCGCCGAGAGCATGTCGTTATAGGAGGTGACAATGCCGAGATTGGGCGCGGAACCGCTCGCGATCTTCAGCTTTTCGCTGGCCGAGCAGGCTGCGGCAGCATGGGCGAGGTTGCCGCAGGAGAGCTTCCGCCGGGGCGGCATGTCCCGCCGCATGGTCGCGAGGCGCGCGAGATAAGCCGTCCGGCTTTCCGACGAGCGCGCCTCGATGCGGGAGCGTACCGCCTCCAGAACGGGTGAGAGCGGGGTGGAACTCGGCATTCGCGTTTCCTCGGGCATATCTTCCGTCACATGGCAGGATTTGCCTCGCGATGCGGCTCTTCTCCAATCCGGACCGGAGAAGTATAAAAACTACAATGTGAGTAGGAAAAATACAATCACACTTCGCCGCGCGATTTCAGGGCGCGTCCGACCACGCGGTGAGCGAGGCCTTCTACCTCGGCGATCCTGAAGGCAACGGCATCGAGGTTTATGCCGATCGCCCGCGAGCAGATTGGCGTCGCGACCACGAAGGCGTCGACATGACGACCGGCCCGATGGGCGAGCGCGATTCTTGTGCAACACGCAAGCCCCGGCGATGAAACCCCGCGCCTGCCGGCGGGAACGCGAATCGGACATTTCCACCTGCAGGTAGGCGATGTCGATCATGCTGCGAAGTGGTGGCAGGATGTTCCGGGAATGGACATCACCCATCGCCGGCCCGGCGCGCGCTTTCTCTCCTGGGGCGGCTATCATCACCATATCGGGCTCAATGCCTGGAACAGCGCGGGTGCAGGCCCGCGTGACCCCGATGTCACGGGCCTCGAGGCGATGACCTTCGCCATTCGCGACGGGAGCGACTTCGACCGCCTGGCAAGGCCGCTCGGCGCGGCGGCGGATGCCACGGAGTTTCAGGCCCGCGAGCCCTTCGGCATCTCGGTCTCCTTCCGGAGGCTGTGACCCCGTCCCTTGCACCCGGAGGCGGAATACGCGAAGAGAGGCTCGTAATCATCGTATGAAATGAGTGTGTCCATGCCTGCCGCGCCGGTTTCCGTCTCCTCCCTGCTCGTTCCGGCTGCCCGGTGTTTCGATCTGCTGGCCATCGGCGAACCCATGATGGAATTCGCCGAGGTCACGCGCGGTGGTGAGCGGCTCTACCTGCCGGGCCATGGCGGGGATACTTCCAACGCCATCATCGCGGCCGCGCGGCAGGGTGCCGAATGTGCCTATTTCACTGCGCTGGGGGCGGATGCCTTCGGCGCGGATTTCCTGCGCCTCTGGGCGACGGAGGGTGTTGATGCCTCGCGTGTCATCACCCGCGCCGATGGCTCCACGGGCATCTATTTCATCACCTATGGCGCGGATGGCCACCAGTTCAGCTACTGGCGGAAGGGCTCGGCCGCGAGCCGCATGACGCCCGCCGAGATTCCCGCCGATCTCATCGCGGAGGTGCGCGTGCTGCATGTCTCGGGCATCAGCCAGGCCATTTCGGAGAATTGCGCCGACGCGATCTTCGCGGCCATCACCGCGGCGAGGAAGGCCGGGACGGTGGTGAGCTACGATACCAACCTTCGCCTGAAGCTCTGGCCCCTCGAGCGCGCCCGCGCGATCACCCATGCGGCGATGGCCGAGGCGGATATCGCGCTGCCCGGCCTTGATGACGCGCAGATCCTCACCGGCCTTGAGACGCCCGATGAAATCTGCGATTTCTATCTCGGCCTCGGCGCGAAAATCGTCGCGCTGACCCTGGGCAGGAACGGCACGATGGTCGCGACGCCGGCGTCGCGCGCGCTGGTGCCGGCCTATCCGGTCGTGGCGGTCGACGCCTCCGGTGCAGGCGACACCTTCGACGGAGCCTTCCTCGCGGAATGGCTCCGCACGGGCGATCCTTTCGCGGCCGCCGCCTATGCCAATGCGGCGGCGGCGCTCGCCACCCTCGGCCATGGCGCGGTGGCGCCCATGCCGAAGCGTGCGGCCGTGGAAAGCTTCCGCGCGAGCCGCGACTAGAGCATGCTGTGAAAAAGTGGAATCCGGTTTTTCAAAAAAAAGCATGTGATAACAATAAAATAAGAGCATGATGTGCTTCCGTCTGAACACATCATGCTCCAGAGCGGTTGCCGATCTGACTGAATGAGATCGACCGCTCTAACCGGCTTCCCTTGCCTCGCCGGCGTTGGTATACCACCGCCGCTAGAGCATGCTCTCGCAAAAGCGGATACCGGTTTTGCGTAACAACATGCGACAAAACAATAAGATAGAGATCGGTTTTGATTCCATCAAAACGAGACGTGCTCTAGAACCGGACCGGGGGAGGGAAATCGCATGGGCGAGCATGTGCGCATTTTCGAGATGAGCCCGCGCGATGGCCTGCAGAACGAGGCGCGTCTCATCCCCACGGCGGACAAGATCGAACTCGTCAACCGCCTCTCCGAATGCGGTTTCGACCGGATCGAGGTCACGAGTTTCGTCTCGCCGAAATGGGTGCCGCAGATGGCGGACGCGGCGGAAGTGATGGCGGGGATCACGCGAAAGCCGGGCATCGGCTATGCGGTGCTCACGCCCAATCTCAAGGGCTATGAAGGCGCGCGCGCGGCAGAGGCCGATGAGGTGGCGATCTTCGCCTCCGCCTCCGAAGGCTTCAGCCGGAAGAACATCAATTGCTCCATCGCCGAGAGCTTGCAGCGCTTCGAACCGATATTGGCCGCTGCGAAAGCCGACGGCATGCCCGTGCGCGGCTATATTTCCTG
Source organism: Methylobacterium sp. (assembly GCA_020252645.1). Classification (GTDB taxonomy): domain Bacteria; phylum Pseudomonadota; class Alphaproteobacteria; order Rhizobiales; family Beijerinckiaceae; genus Rhabdaerophilum. The sequence continues at coordinate 99,936 of JADCCN010000003.1, forward strand.
CGTGGTCGAATGCCCTTATGACGGCCCCACCCCGCCGGGGAAGGCAGCGGAGGTCGCAAGCGCGCTTTTCGGCATGGGCTGCTACGAGGTGAGCCTCGGCGACACGATCGGCAAGGCGACACCCGAGGGCATCGGGCGCATGCTCGATGCGGTGGGCAGGGTGGTGCCGCCGGCCAGGCTCGCCGGGCATTATCATGATACGGGCGGGCGGGCTTTGGAGAACATCGCGGCTAGCCTCGCGCGGGGTTTGCACGTCTTCGATGCCGCCGTCGGCAATCTCGGCGGCTGCCCCTATGCGCCGGGCGCGAAGGGCAATGTGGATACCCTCGCGGTGGCGCGCATGCTCCACGCCAGGGGCTACGAGACCGGTCTGGACCTCGCAAAGCTCGAATCCGTTGCCGCCTTCGCGCGCGGCCTCAGGGGATAAGCCATGAAACCCGAAAGCCCTCGCCTCGAAACCCTGCGCTTCACCTGGGACGATACCGGCATCGCAACGCTGACGCTCAACGCGCCGGAGAAGCACAACGCGCTCTCGCCCGCGATGATCGCGGAACTTTCGGCCATGGCGGCGCGCATCAATGCCGATCCGGCCATCCGCGTGGCGATCCTCGCGGGGGAAGGCGCTAGCTTCTGCGCCGGCGGCGATCTCGGCTGGATGCGCCAGCAGATGACCGCGACGCGCGGCCAGCGCATGGCCGAGGCGCGCAAGCTCGCGGAAATGCTTTACGCCCTGAATACGCTGGAAAAGCCGCTGATCGGCCGCGTGCATGGCAATGCCTTCGGCGGCGGCGTGGGGATGATTGCGGTCTGCGATGTCGCCATCGCGGCGGAGGGTGCGAAGCTCGGCCTCACCGAAACGAAGCTCGGGCTCATCCCGGCGACCATCTCGCCCTACGTGCTGGCGCGGATGGGAGAGGGGCGCGCAAGGCGGGTCTTCATGTCGGCGCGGCTCTTCGAGGCGCGCGAGGCGGCAGAACTCGGCCTCCTCGCGAAGGTGGTCCCGGCGGAAGATCTGGATGCCGCCGTGATGGCCGAGGCGAAGCCCTATCTTGCGACCGCACCCGGCGCGGTCGCGGCCTCGAAGGCGCTGGCCCGCGCCATGGGTCCGCGCATCGATGCCCAGGTCATCGATGACACGATCCGCCGCCTTGCGGATACATGGGAAAACCCGGAAGCCATGGAAGGTGTTTCCGCCTTCTTCGAAAAGCGGAAGGCGCATTGGGTGAGATAGCTCAGTCGCAGGAGGGTGGCGCGGGCGGGGTTCCGCGCCCATTCTTCCAGCGGTCGCGCAAGGCACGCATCCGTGGGGAAACCGCGAGCCGCCGGTAGAAATAGCGCAGCGCCGCGCCGGGCACGGACATCGTGTTCAGCGGAATTTCGACCGTGACCAATGGCAGGCGTTCGGCACCGAAACGACGCTTGTAAGCATAATCGCCCATCGCGAAATCAAAAGTGCGAACACCCTGCGCGTGCAGATGCTGCATCAGGTGCTCGGTAACGAGGAGGCCGGGCGCCATGGGTGCCCAGGGGCCGAACTGGTTGGCAACGCGCAGATAGACGGCGGTCGCGCCATCGCGCACCGCGAAATTGACCGCGACGATCTCCTCGCCGGCGAGCGCGGCAGCCATGGCGACGCGCTTCTGCGGCAACCCGCCCCGCGCCAATGCGCGGTAGAACCCGGCATAGGGCTCCTGATCGAGGATATAGGGTGCGCCCTTGTCTTCGATGCGTTCGCGCTGCAGGGAGTCGAAACGCCGGAGCCAGGTGATGGCCTCGCCTGCATCTTCGGTGATCTTGAACCGGGCTCCGGGCTGACGCAGGAAGCGACGCCGGCATTTACCGAGTTTCTCGCGCATCTTGGGGGTCAGCCGCGCGAAGTAATCCTCCCAGCGTTCCGGCAGATCCACCACCCAGCCGGAGATGCGGTCGGGGACCGCAAATCCATGATGGACCAGCGGATTGGGCACGCCTGCAAGGACCAGCGGCATCCGCTTGAGGTGCAGCAGGTCGGCCTCGGGCAGGGCGGGGCGGATCGCATTCCAGAGGGCTTCGGCACTCTGGCGCGCCACGATTTCCGGGTGGCCGAGCAGAGGCGGATTATAGTCGCTGACACCAAGATCGGGCGTCGAAAGCAGGCGGCCGCTTCTCTCCCGCCGGAGCACCAGCGGCAAGGCCAGCACCGGCTCGCCGCCCGCCTCCTCAACGCTCAGCCAGTAGCAGCCCTCGACCGCCGGGCCCGGCATGGTGCCGAGCCAGGTCGAAAGCCAGAGCGCGCTCTGGAAAACGCTGCGGGCAAAAGGCGCGACGAGCGCTTCGAAATCGCCCGCGGCGCTGATCGGCTGGAGCTTGGCCGAGAGGGCCGCCCCCGGCGTTCCGCTGACGGGGGCCGGCAGGGGCCTCGCCTTGGCGATCGCCTGCAACTGCATTCTGCCTGATCCCCTCCGCGCGCATCGGCTTCAGCCGCGCAAAAATACGTCAAGTTTCCGAAAACACAGAGGTGAAGGGGCCGGGTTGCTGTGGCCCGCGCGGGTCTTTGCTCCAATCTTGCTGAACGCTTCGTAAAGAATCCTCTGTCACGGTGATCCGGCGGAACCGTCAGTGCCTCTTCGCGCGCGGGTTCACAAAGCGTTGTGGCGTTCTGAGGTTCTCGGGGTTGATGGTTCGGCAGGCAGGAGGCTCTCGCAGGCCAAGGAGGCTTTCCGCGCAGGCTGGCACGACGCCTTCGGCTGCCGGCTGGCCTGTTTCCGCCTACCCGCCGGCTCCTCTCGGGCCAGGGGGCGGCGATACTCCGGTCGGCATCGTGGAATTCGGAGCGATCCTGCGCCGACGCTGGCGGAGCATCCTCGTCGTCACCCTCGGCTTCACGATGCTCGGTGCCGCCTTTGCCTTCCTGTCGAAGCCGGAATTCACCGCCTCGACGATGATCTTCGTGGACCCGCGCAACCGCGCAAGCTTCCAGATCGAGGGAACGGGCACCGGAGGCTTCTTCGATCCCAACCTTGTCGACAGCCAGATCGTCGTGATCGAGAGCGACACGGTGCTCCAGCGCGTCATCGCCGCCGAGAAACTCGGCGAGGATGCCGAATTCGCGAAGGGACCGGGGGATGCGCAAGCCAATGTGCTGCGCCACCTCAAGGAAGCGGTGAAGGTGAAGCGCCCCGACCGCACCTATGTGGTCGAGGTGCAGGTGAAGACCGGCTCGGGGGAGAAATCCGCCCGCATCGCCAATGCGATCGCGGCCGCCTATCTCAGCGATGGCCGGGACACCAAGAACGAAACCGCCCAGCGCGAAGGAAACTGGCTCGATACCCACCTGAAAAATCTTCTGGACCGGCTGAAGGAAGCCGAGGCGCGCGTGGAGGCCTACAAGGTCGAGAACAAGATCCTCGGCGTCGAAGGGCGGCTCGTGGGGGAACAGCAGCTGAGCGAACTCAACCGCGGCATCGTGGAAGCACAGCGTCGCGCTTCCGAGGCCAGGGCCGTGCTTGATCAGGTGGAACTCACCCGCCGCTCGGGACGCCCGGCCGATACATCGGTCGAGGCCCTGAGATCCGGCGTGATCGAGCGGCTGCGCACCCAGCTCACGGAAGTGCTGCGCCTCGAAGCCAATGCCCGCACGACGCTCGGCCCGCAGCACCCCGCCTATCGCGAAATTCGCGAGCAGATCGTGGAGACGCGCCGGCAGATCAACGAAGAGCTCAGCCGCATCGCGGAAGGCGCAAGCTCAGCCTACCAGGTGGCGCAGGCCAATCTCGCAAGCCTCGAGAAGCAGCTCGACCAGCTCAAGCGCGAGGCCACGGGCACGAACCAGACATTGCTGCGCCTGCGCGAACTCGAGCGCGCGGTGGAAGCGCAGAAGGCGGTTTACGAGAAATTCCTGCGCGACAAGGAACAGATCGCGCGCCTCACGGTGGATACGCCGGCCGGTCGCGTCATCGCCCCGGCCATCCCGCCGGAGCGGCGCTCCTTTCCCAATCGCCCGCTGATCCTGCTGCTGTCCTTCGCGGTCGGCCTGTTCTTCGGCGTGGCCTGGGCGCTCCTCCTCGAAACGCTGGCGCAGGCCCGGACCGGCGGTCGCAACCCGGCCGCGCCAACACCCGTTTCCGGCGGCTGGCCCGCCCTCGCAAGGCCGGCTCCGCCCGAAAGCCTGCATGCGCGCCTGCCTTCGGGCTCAAAGCGCTCGCTTTTCGGTCGCAAGCAGGCCTCAGCGCCCATTTCAGCGAATGCGGTGCTCACCCGGCCCGATTGCGAATATGCCAGGGAAATCCGTCGTTTCGCGGGGGATCTCGTCGCGAGCCTCGATACCGGCACGACCTCGACCTTTCTGATCACGGGCGTGAAGCCCGGCGAAAGCCAGCCGGTCCTCACGGTCAACCTCGCGCTCGCGCTCGCCCAGATGGGGATGAACGTGCTGCTGATCGACGGCACAGGCCGGCCGGGCGGCGTGAAGGCGCATCTGCCGGCTGTCCGCAGCCCCGTCCAGATCGATGTCAACGGCCAGCCGAGCCTGGTCGAGGCTTTGCCGCCCGCAGGGGTCGGTTCGCTGTTCTTCCTGCCCTATGGCCGGGTGGGCCTTCACCGAACCGGCACGCGGCTGCCGAAGCGCGGGGCCTGCGCCATTGTCCTGATCGATGGCCCGGCGATCGGCACGCCCGATCTCGAGCGTATCGATGTCGAACAGGTGGCCGATGGCGTGATCGCCGTTCTGCCGGCGGGTTCCGACCCGGCCGGCACCATGGCGCGGGCGCTGAGCCGGCGCTTCGGCTCCGCGTTTGCGGGCTTCATCGAACAAGCCGCCTGAGATGGGCGACCCGTTCCGTGATCACGGGCTTGACGGCTTCATCGGCCGGATGATGCTGGTGCTGCTGCTGCTGCATTTTCTCGTTTCGCCCATGGCGCTCGCTGCCCTGGGCTGGAACTATGATGCGCCGGGCGGCGCGGGCCCCACCCGCTTCCACCCTTCCTCCTACCTCGCCCTCCTGCTCTTCGCGTTGATGCTGCTGCGCGACGGCAATCCGCTCGCGAGCCTTTGGGCGACCTTCATGCGCGACATGCGCTTCGCGCTGTTCCTGCTGGCCTGGGCGCTGCTGCTGTTTCATGCGGTGCGCAACCAGCAGCTTCCTGCGGCGGCACCGGTCGATAGCTTTCTGGTGCCGCTGCTGGTGATCCTGTTGTTCCTGCGCCTCAATGACGGAATGCGCCACCGCATGGAAGGCGCCATGCATGTGATCTTTCTCGTCAATGCCCTGCTTGGCCTTGGCGAATTCCTCACCGGCCTGCGCCTCACGCCCTATGTGGCCGGCGGCGTTCACATCACGGATGACTGGCGCTCGACGGCCTTTCTGGGCCATCCGCTCGCCAATGCGCTGATGACCGGCTGCTACACGATGATGCTGCTGCTGGGCGGGGGGGCGCGTCTCAAGGGACGCCTGCGGCTGGCGATGATCGGCCTGCAATTCGCTGGCATGGCAGCCTTCGGCGGCCGCGTCTCTCTGGCTCTGCTGGTGCTGGTGGCGGCCGTGGCGGGCGTGCGCGCGGTGCTGCTGTTCCTTGCAGGCTCACGCCTCCGCCTGCGGGACATGGCGCTTGCGGCCATGCTGCTGCCGATGGGTGTCGCGTTGCTCGGCTCGCTGGTGGCCCTGGGGTTCTTCGACAGGTTCCTGCTGCGCTTCATCGAGGACAAGGGCAGCACGCAGGCGCGTATCGTGATGTTCGAGTTGTTCAACGGCTTCACATGGCAAGAACTGCTCTTCGGCCCGCCGCAGTTGAACCTCAACTACTTCGTGCATGTCTACAAGCTGGATTTCGGCATCGAGAGCCTCTGGGTGGCCTTCGTGCTGAATTACGGCATCATTCCCAGCGCCATGTTCATGAGCGGGCTCATGTTCTTCCTGTTCGGGCTCATGGCCCGCTGCCGGGCGCGGGGCTGGATCATCCTTGGCTATTTCTTTCTCGTGAACACGACCTTCCTCGGGATTGCCGGGAAATCGACCAGCTTCACGAGCCTGTCGTTGATGCTGCTGCTGATGCTGCCACGCCATGTGCCGCAAATCGCGCCGCCCCGGCCCCTCCTGCGTGACTGGAAAGCGCAGGCCGCCTGGCGGGCCTGAATTCAGCGCCTGCTTGCGAACCAGATCGCCGCGCGCCTGAGGCCCTCGGCATGAGGCGTTCTCGGGAAGCCGAGCAGGCGATCGGCCTTTGCCGGATCATAACGCAGATCCAGCGCGAAAAGCCGGGCAAAGCCGGGCGTGATGGCATCGGGCACCGGCAGGCTTCCGAGCTTGGTCTTGTCCCGCGCGATGGCCGTCAGCTTGAGCGGGATGGCTGCGAGTTTCTCGACCTTCCACTGCCAGCCCGGCAGGCGATGAACCGGCGTCGCGCCGATCTCCAGCGCGAAATCCATGAGGTAGCGATTCCACGTCACCGGATCGGGATCGGCGAGGTTGAAGGCGTGCCCGGCGGCTTCCGGCCGATCGAGCGCGGCGAGGATCGCCGCCACCACATCCTCCACGAGAATGAGATTGCAGAGCCCATCGCCACGCTCGGCGAGATCACCCAGACGGCGCTGGCGCAGCAGCCGGCCGATGCGCGCGGTCCAGGGCTCCGAACCCGCGCCGTGGATGAGCGCCGGGCGAAGGATGACCCATTCCAATCCAGAAGCGCGGACCAGCCGCTCGCATTCGATCTTGGCGGCGCCATAGGCATCGACATCCGCGCCATAGGGGGAATCGTCCCGGATCAGGCCCTCCTGCCCGCCGAAGACGGCAATGGAGGAAAGATGCACGAAGCGCTTCACGCCGGCCGCCTGCGCCGCGGCCAGCAGGTTCCGCGTGGTCCCGATCATCGCGGCGGGGCTGGCCATGATTGCGTTGACGACATGGGTCACGCCATCGAGCGCCGGAGGAAGCGTTGCGGGCCTGGCCGCATCCATGATGCTCTGGCAGATGCCGAGCCGCGCGAAATCCGCGCGGTCCTCGCGCAAGCCCGCGCGCACGGAACCCGGCAGGCGCGAATGCAATGCGTGGACGACCCGGGAGCCGACAAAGCCGGAAGCCCCGGCAACAAGCGTGATCATGCCGCTCTGCCCGTCTCGATGGCCGGGTGCTCGCGGCGCGACTGAAGATGCGCGGCGAGCCGCAGGGCGCAGGCGAGGATGGTCAGCGTCGGGTTTGCCTGCGAGGAGGTCGGGAAGGTCGCGGAACCCGCGACATAAAGGTTCTCTGTGCCGAAGACCTTGCCATCGGCATCGACCACACCCTCCTCGGGCGAGCGGCCCATGCGCGCGGTGCCGATATGGTGGCCGCCATAGGCGCCCTCGCTGAGCATGGCATCCGGGATTTCGGCCTCGTCGAATTCAAGAATGCCGCCACCCCACCGGGCAAGCTCATCCTTCAGGGCATGCAGGGCCACGCGGACCGATTCGAGATCGAGGGGGCGGTGGCGCCAATCCACGCGCGCCTGCGGCTGGCCGAAGGCGTCGAGTGCGGAGCCGAGCGTCACGCGGCTTTCGGGGTTCGGCACCTGTTCGGCATGGATATCGAGGCTGTAGCTGTTGTTGCGCGGCGCGATGATGAGCGAGGGGAATTTCCGCGCCGAAAGCCTGCGCCGGCGCGCCCAGTTCGCGAGGAACCCCGCCGTGTCGAACGGCTCGCGCAGCACATTCCGGGCATGGCGCAGAAAAAGGCCGGCCGTCAGGGCGTCACCACCGTGCAGGCGCTTCGAATACTCATAGGAAATGAAAGGCTTGGCGAGGAAGATCGCCGAGAGAATGCCGCGCCCGTGCGCGGGGTCCGGCAGGCGCGGATGGTGCAGGCGCATCACGATATTGGCGATGCGCTTCTCGCGCTGGATTTCCGGCCTCAGTGCCATGCGGCGGCGGCAATAGGTGCCATCCCGGGCCCGCTCATAGCCGTGGAAAATCTCCGAAGCCGGCCGCGTGAAGGTCAGCCGGCCCATGGTCCCGGCGATGTGGCAGAGATAGTTCCGCCCCACGAGATCGCGCGCATTGCCGATTCCTGTCGCGTCATCCCTGCGCGAGGCCAGCAGCAGGCGCGCGGTTTCGATCCCGCCCGTGGCGATCACGAAACGCTCCGCGGCAACCGAAAACTCGGCACCTTCCAGCGTACAGAGCTTCACCCGGCCGATGCGCGGCGAACCCGCTTGGCGCTCGATCTGCACGGCATGGGCGTTCAGCAATACCCGGATATTCGGCGCGCGCCGGAGCCTCTCGCCATAGCGGCGGCCGAAATGCGTGGGCGGCGAGAAACGCTCGATCCGGTCGAGATCGAAGGCCCTGGGCGCGAAACCCCCGGCCATCTCGCGCATGCCGCCGGGGATGGCCTCGCGGGCATCGAAGACCGGCTCGCCGATCTCGGCCAAGGCGCTTGCTGCGGGATAGAAACGGGCGATCTCCTCATGCGCGATGGGCCAGCACGCGCCGTCGATCCAGGGGCGCGCCTCGAAATCGATCGGGTCGAAGGGCAGGCAGCGCCCGCCCCAGGTGGCGGAGGAACCGCCGAATTGCCGGTGGCGATACTCGGTCAATGGCGAATGCATCGCTTCATCCGCGACCTCGCCGGCATAGAGCGCTTGCATGCGGCTCTCATGGTCGAGCGCGCCGCCTGCAACCAGCACCACGTCGGTTGCCGTGCCGATGAATTGCAGCGCCAGCGAAATGCCCGCCGGCCCCGCCCCGATGATGCAGAGCATCGTGCGAAGCGTGCTGCCGCCGAGGCCGGAAGCGGTCGCGCAATCCTCAAACATGGTGCAATCCGGCAGGTTCCGGGCGGCGCGCGGGCTCGATGGCGAGGCCGAAGCGGCGACGATAGATCGCAAAGAGGTTCGAGATGAACACATCGAGCGCGAATTGCCGCCGGAACCGCGCGATGCCTTCATCGGAAAGGCGTTGCAGCAGGGCGTGATCGGTCATGAGACGGGTGATCGCATGCGCCAGGGCCGCATGGTCGCCCGGCGGAACGAACAGGACATCGCGGTCCTCTTCAAGCACCTCCGGGATCGCGCCGACCGGGGTGCAGATCACCGGCGTGCCCGCGCCCAGCGCCTCGAGGATCACCAGCGGCATGCCCTCGTTGTAGGAGGGCAAAGCCATCATGTCGGCGCGCGCCAGCCATTCACGCACGCCGTTCTGGTCCACCCAGCCGGTGAAGGTCACGCGGCTCACGATGCCGAGTTCTGCGGCCAGCCCGCGATAGCAGGGAATGTCGCCATTGCCGGCAAAAACCGCGCGCCAGTCGCCCGCCTCCTCCGGCAAGAGCGCCAGCGCGCGGATCAGATCATGCGTGCCTTTCCGCTCCATCAATTGGCCGAGGAACAGCAGGGTGCGCGGGCGCCCGGCCTCGAAGACGCGCGGCACCGGCTCCATCGGCACGCCATTATGGAGAATGTCGATCTTGCCCGGCTCGATGCAGAGATCCTTGACGAGCCAGTCCTTCCACAGCTTGCCAAGGACGATCACGACATTCGCCGCGCGGAACGGCAGGCGGAGCGCCGCTTTGCGCAAGGCCGAGCCCTCGGCATGGAAACCGATGAGTTCCACCGCATGCAGATGCAGCACCACGGGCACGAGGGCGAGGCGCGAGGCGAGCACGATCAGCCCCTTGCGGGCCGCACTCCCCTTGTCGCCGAAATGCACGTGAACGAAGGCGAGTTTCCCGCGCAAAGCCATGAACCAGATCGCGAGAACCGCCTTGGCCAGCAGCAGCAGCGAGTATGACGCGCCGCGATCATCCCGTGTCACCAGCGGGCGAAAGAGGAAGCGCCCGGCGGCGTCACCGCCGCTTGCGAGCATGTCATCCTTCACGCGGCCCATTCCGCCGCCTGCCGCGCCGGTGGGCGCCACCACATAAATGATATTCGCTTCGCTCATGCCAATCGGGCCATCCCCCTGTTGGCGGAAGGGTTGAATGCCGTTCCGCGCCGGAGCCGGTTTTCCGGCAGATTGTGAAAGAATCGATGCCGTGTCTCGTGATTTCGCTCCGGCCGGCACCAACATGATTGGTGAATTGCTACCGGCTTTGCGATGTTTTCGCCTATCGCGGACCCGCCGCGAGCAGCGCCCGGCGGATGGCCGCCGCGAGCGGTTTTTCGCGCATGTCCTCATCGAAAGGCAGGGGCCGCGCCGGAAAATTCCGCACGCGATGGGCGGCGACGCCCGGCTCGCGATACCACGTGTAGCGATCCGAGAGATGCCAGGTGATGAGCGCCTTCACCGCCTTGTTCTTCAGCACGGGTGTCAGGAAATTCTCGCCGAACCGCGCGACATCCGCATCGCGGATCGCGATCTCGTGCGCATAGTGCTGATCATCGACATCGAATTCCGTGAGGTAGATCTCGAGCCTGCGCCTCGCGATCTCCTCGATGAACCGCAGGAAGGCATCGATATCGAAGGCGAGCCCCGGCTTCAGATGCGCCTGAAGCCCGATGGCATCGAGCTTCAGGCCGCGATCGAGCATGCGATCCACCAGAGGCAGGAAATGCTGGCGCACATTGCGGCCCAGGCGATCATCCTGCTCGGTGAACGCCTCGTTGAGAACCAGCTTCGCGGTGGTATCGATCTTCGCCATGCGCTCGAAGGCGCGGAAGATGTAGTTCTCGCCCATGGCATCATACCAGGGGCCGCGGCGAAACCCGCCGGGCATCCCGGAATCCGGCCATAACGGTTCGTTTACCACGTCCCAAGACTGCACGGCACCGGCATAGCGCGTCGCCACGATTTCCAGGTGCAGCTCGAAGATGCGCTCGATCTCCCGCGCATTCTTCCCCTTGAGCCAGGGCGGCGGGTAATCGTTCCAGAACAGGGTATGGGCGCGAAAGGGCATGCCGTTTTCGCGCGCGAAGGCCAGCAGCGCATCGGCCTGCTCGAAGGAGAACACATCCTCCCTTGGGCGGATGTAATCGAATTTCATCGCAAGATCGGTCACCAGAAGGCGCGAATGCTTGCGGTGCAGGCTGGCATAATCGTTGTCGCGCAGGATTTCCCAGGCCGCCGAAGCCCCGAACAGGATCCCATTGCGCCGGGCGGCCGCCCAGAGCGGCAGATCACCCCCGCCTTGACCGAAAACGGGCTGAGCGGCCACGCCACCGGCGAGAGCCAGCATTGCCCGGCGCGAAAGGCCCATCCCGGTTTCTCCCCCATTCCGGTTGCGCCAAGCAGGCGCCGCAGCGTTTCCGGCTTTCCTCTCAGGAAGCCTTTACCAAGATTGTCTGCATTGTCTTGAAGGACGGTTTTCTCCCGGGCCATAGAAAGGGTCCGCAAGGATGAGAGCATCCGATCCGGTTGAACCAGATCGGATGCTCCATCCTTCTGTTTTGTCGCATCATCTGGTCCAAGAACCGATATCCACTTCTTCGAAAGAAAATGCGATAAATCAAGAGCTTAGAGCGGTCGATCTGATCGATTCAGATCGGCAACCGCTCTAGAGCATGATGTGTTCAGACGGAAGCACATCATGCTCTTATCTTATTATTATCGCATGCTTTTTTGTGATAAACCGGATTCCACTTTTTCACAGCATGCTCTAGTCGCGATCGGTCAGGCGCACCAAACCGCATCGTTGACGCTCTGATGGCCCAGGTCGCGAGGGTTATGATGAACTGCATTGATCATCCCCCGCTGGCGCGCATGGACGGGCAGGCGATCAATCTCGCCACGCTCGACGCCGCCGTGGATGCCGCGATCGGCCGCGCGAGGGAAAATCGCGGCTTCAGGCTTTTCACCCTCAATCTCGATCATCTCGTGAAGCGGCGCGATGATTCCGCCTTCCGCGAGGCCTATGAACGCGCGGATTTCGTCACGGCCGATGGCGCACCGGTTGCCGTGCTGGCCCGTCGGCAGGGTGCCCGCATCAAACGCACGACGGGTGCCGATCTGGTCGAGCCGCTTTGCGCGGCGGCGGCGCGGGAAGGCGTTGCGGTTGCCCTGTTCGGTTCGAACCGGCAAACGCTGCAAACCAGCGCCGGGCGCCTTAAGGCCCGGCATCCGCGCCTGCAGATCGTGCATTGCGAAGCGCCGCCCGACGGTTTCGACCCGACATCGCCTGCTGCCGAGGATGCGGCGCGGCGCATCGCGGATTCCGGTGCGCGGATTGTGTTCGTGGCCCTGGGCGCGCCGAAGCAGGAGCTTTTCGCGGCCCATATGGCCGAACAGGCACCGGGGCTCGGCTTTGTCTGCATCGGCGCGGCGCTGGATTTCATCGCCGGGACGCAAAGCCGGGCGCCGCTGGTCATGCGGGGCATCGGGCTTGAATGGTGCTGGCGGCTGATGACCAACCCGACCCGCATGGCGAGGCGCTATGCCCGGTGCGCGCTGATGTTGCGGGAACTGCTGCGCCAGCAACCCCCAGGCCGTCCCGACATCGCCCGGGCCTGATGTTCAGCGCGGATCTTCCGCGATCATGCCCTCGATGATTTCGAGATAACGCCGCGCGGCATCAGCGATCGAGAACTGGCGCGCCCTGGCCTGGCGCGGCGCCGGATCACCCGGATCGGCCAGGGCGCCATCGATCGCCCGGGCGACCGCTGCCGCATCGCCGATCGGGACCACCGTTCCATACCGCCCCTGCTCGACGATCTCGACCGGGCCGGCGGCACTCGTCGTCACCACCGGCAGCCCATGGGCCAGCCCTTCGGCCACGGCATTGCCGAAGCTCTCGAAGCGCGAGGTCAGCACCAGGCACCGGGCCCTGCGATAGGCTTCGGACGGATCGGCGATGTAACCCCGGAATCGCACGCGATCCCCGAGGCCATGCGCCGCCACCCGGGCCTCGATCTCTTCGCGCAACGGCCCATCCCCGACGATGTCGAGCCGGGCTTCCGGGTGCGTGACCCGCCTGAAGGCATCGATCAGGGTCGGGAGATCCTTGTCCGCCACGAGACGACCGACGAAGAGCACGATTGGCGCGCGCGCCGCCAGAGCCTCACGCGAGAGGTTCGCCGGGGCGCCGAGCGGGTCCACCGGGTTATGGATGCGCTGTGTGCGGCGGGGTTCTGCGCCATGGTCCCGTATCAGCGCCTCGCGCAGGCCATCCGACACCGCCACGGCGCGGCCGGTGATGCGCGTGAGGAGCGGCGTGAGCCGGTTTGCCCAACGCGACAGGCGCTGCGGCTCCGAAGGGAAGAAGCCGTGGAAGCAGAGGATCGCACGGCGCGCGCGCAGGGCCAGCAGGGCGGCCAGCGCATGCTTGAGATTGGCCGCGCCGATGCCGGAGAGCGTCGCATCGGGCCGCTCCCGCCGGATCAGGGCCGCGAGCTTCAGCACCCCGATCGCGTGGTTCCGGTGCAGCGTCACGAGACGCAGGGATGGATCAAGAAAGCCGCGGTTCTCCGCACGGTCGAAATCGACGGCAAAGATCACCTCATGGCCGGCCTTCGCGAAGGACGAGGCCAGAACCGCCCAGACGCGCTCTGCACCGCCCCCCGCCAGAGCGGGCATGTAGAAGAGAAATTTACGCAATCGCCGTACCCTCCACCCCGGTTTCGGGAGGCATCGAGCCCGTTTCCCGTCCTCGATCGCATGAAATGAAGAAGAATCGGTTGCCCGCGTGCCGAAGAACCCCTCCACGATCATCATCCGGGTTCCGCCCGAACGTGCGCGCTTCGCGCTCAAGGCTCTGGTCGCAGGTCTGGAGCGCCTGGGCCACACGGCGCATCTCGAAGCGGCGGGTTCCGCGCCGGCCGATGCCGAGGTGGAGCGCGTGCTGGCTTTCGAGCGCAGGCTCCACCGCGATCCCGAGACGCCGGGCTTGCGCCTGCCCCTGCCGGCCGCGGAGCCGCGCAGCGGTGTGATCATCTCGCTCGCCGGCCCGATGCCGGAGGCCGAGTTCGCGCTCTGGCTGGATGGCGAGACCGGCCTCGACAGCTTGGAAACAAGCCTTGTGAACGGCCATGTTCCGCTGATCGAGTTGCGGGATCGCGCCGGAACGGTGCGCGCGGCCGGCCTTCCCGGCATCGAGCAGCGCGAGATCCTCGGCCGGTCGCTGGTCGGGTTCTATGCCCGCCTCGCGACCGTGATCGACATGGCGCTCGATGGTGCCGCGCGCAGCCTGCCGGATCGCAATGGCATGCGCGAGACGCCGGGCGGCACGACACCCTTGGGCTATTTTCTGCGGCATACCGCGCAAAAGGTGGCCGGGCGCATCGCACCCGCGCGGCAACGCGCCGAACATTGGCGCATCGGGATACGGCCGGTCACCGGGCGCTTCCGACCGGATGGCGATGGCCATCCCCACGGTTTCCTGATTTTGCCCGATGATGGCGGGCGCTGTTATGCCGATCCGGTGCTGTGGGAGGATGGCGAGCGCACTTTCCTGCTGATGGAGGAATTCCCCTACGATACCGGCATCGGCTGCCTCGCCTATACCGAACTGGCGCCCGATGGCCGCGCGCTCCATTCGCCAAGGCGCATGCTCGAAAGGCGGACGCACCTCTCCTATCCCTTCGTTTTCCGCCATGACGGCGACATCTACTTGCTGCCTGAGAATGCCGCTTCCGGCGCGCTCACGCTTTATCGCGCCCGGCAGTTTCCGGAGGTTTGGGAGGAGCACAGCGTGCTGATCCCCGGCCGCGCGCTGCATGATGCAACCCTCATCGAGAAGGACGGGCGCTGGTGGCTGCTCGCGAATGAGGAATTCGGCGGCTCGAGCTGGGATGTCCTCGTGATCTTTTCGGGCGAGAGCCCGCTCGGCCCCTTCCAGCCGCATGGGGTGCATCCGATCCTCGTCGATGCGCGACTTTCCCGCCCGGCCGGCCCGGTGCTGCGGGACGGCAGCCGCCTCATCCGGCCGGTTCAGAGCTGCCTCGGCGGCTATGGGCAGTTCCTGCGCTTCACCGAAATCACCCAGCTCGATGATCAGGGTTTCAGGCAGCGCGAGATCGGCCGGATGATGCCCGAAGGGGATCGCGAGATGTCCGGGCTTCACACTTATGCGCGATCCTCGCGCTTCGAGGCGATCGACCTGCTCACGCGCCGGAACTGGCGTCTGGCTTGAGGTTTCGCGCCCGGCGGCGCAGCAGGAAGGGCAAGGCGGCCGCGATCACCACGAACCGCCCCACTTGGTGCGAGGCGAGGTAGAGCGGATCGAGCCCCAAGGCCATGCCGAGCACGATCATCGCCTCAAGCCCCCCCGGCGCGAAGGCAATGATGGCCTCGGCCGGTCGCACATCCGCGATCAGGATGGCCAGCACAACGCCCATGATCGTGACCGCCATGGCCGCGACGAACGAGACAACAGCCGGCAAGAACAGGCTTCGCACCGCCTGAAGCGTGATGCCCGCAATGCGCGAGCCGGCAAAAATGCCGATCAGGAACATCGATGCATCCATGATGAAGGCCGGCGGCGCGCCCGGCAGCCAGCCCGTGGCATGGGTGAGGCCCCCGGCGGCCATGCCACCGAACATGAAAGGTGCCAGCATCCGGATGCGTTCGAACAGGAAAGCCAGGGCCAGCGCGAAGGCCATCATCAGCGCGAAGGCCGGGGCGGTGATCACCTCGGCCTCGATCACGCGACCGGTTGTTGCGGAGAAATTGACGGCGCTGGGCAGGATTGCCACGAGAAAGAACACGCGGAAAGCCTGCACAATGGCGACGCGCGACATATCCATGCCCGCGGCGGCGCTCGTGGCCAGAACCACGGACATCGCACCCGGCAGGGAGCCGAACAGTGCCACATCCTTCGGCCAGTTGAAAAACCGGACCAGCACGAAGCGGCTGGCGAGCGTGATCCCCACGATGGTCATCGCCAGGATCAGCAGCGATAGCGGATAACGGGCGACCGCTTCGAGCATTTCCGGCGTGATCGCAGAACCCATCGCGACCCCGGCGAAAAGCAACCCGACATCGCGCAACAGATCGGGCATCGCCACCCGCGAGCCCGCCGCGAGCAGGAACACCACGCCCACCATCGAGCCGGAAAGCCAGGCCGCGGGCAGGCCGAGGGCCTTGAAGATCAGCGCGCCGGCGAGCCCGGCCGCCAGTGTTCGCAGAAGCAGCATCGCCGGGCCGAAATCAGGCATCGGCCATGGCGCGCGCCCGGATGCGCGCCGCGAGGCGGTTGGCGGCTTCCGCCACATCCTCGCCCTTGCGCAGATAGCACAGGCGCAGGAAGCCCTCGCCGCCCGTGCCGAAAGCCGTGCCCGGCGCGAGGCCGACGCCCGCATGATCAACGAGATCGAAGGCAAGCGCGCGGGTATCCGTCGCGCCTTCGACCCCGAAGAAAAGGTAGAAGGCACCCGGCGGCGTCGCGAGGCGGAAGCCCGGCACGGCGGAAAGGGTCGTGATCAACTGATCGCGATTGAGCTTCGCCTGCCGCACCTGCTCGACGATGAAGGAATCGCCCCCTTCCAGCGCCGCAATGCCCGCACGCTGCGCGAAAACGGGCGTGCCCGAACTGGAATACTGGATGAGATTGACGATGACCTGCGCCAGGGCCGGCGGCGCCTCCAGCCAGCCCATGCGCCAGCCGGTCATGGCCCAGTTCTTCGAGAAGGTCTGCACGAAGAGGATGCGATCCTCCTCGGTCATCAGGTCGCGGAAGGAGGGCGCGCGGGGTGCTTCATGGAAGAACCGGCCGTAGATCTCGTCGGCGATGATCCAGAGGCCATGCTTGCGGGCGAGTGCCAGCATCGCCCGGACTTCGTCGAGCGTCGCGGTCCATCCCGTGGGGTTCGCGGGAGAGTTGATGCACAGCGCCCGCGTGCGCGGGGTGATCGCCCGCGCGATATCGTCGATTTCGAGCTGCCAGCCGGCATTGCCGAAGCGCATCGGCACCTCGCGCGTCGTGGCGCCGGCCACCTCCAGCGCACCGCGGAAATTCGGCCAGGCCGGCGTGGGAACGATCACCTCGTCACCCGAACCGGCCGTCATCCGCACCGCGATCTGCAGCGCATGCATGCCGCCATTCGTGACGAAAATGCGCTCCGCCCCCACCTTGTGGTCCGACATTCGGCTGAGATAGGCCGCGATCGCCTCCCGCAGCGGCGGAATGCCCGCCTGATGCGTGTAGAAAGTCTCGCCTGCCGCGAGCGACCGGCTGGCGGCCTCGATGATGAAGGTCGGCGTGGCGCGATCCCCCTCCCCCACCCAGAGCGGCAGGAGGCCCGGCCTGTTGCGACCATAATCGAAGACCTCGACAATGCCGCTTGACGGCGCAGCCAGAGCTTCGGGGCGAAGGGGGAAAAGATCAGAGGAAAGCATGGTTCTTCATGCGGGAAAGACCGGCGAAGAGCAATCGCGCCATGTCGATCGATGGAGGAAATGGCGTGATGGACAGGCCGGGCGGCTGATGCAGGAAAGGGCGGAGAGTCCCCCCGCCGCCCTCGCGTTCTTTCCGGATTTCGCTCATTTCCTCAGGAGATCGCGGATTTCGGCCAGCAGCTTCTCCTGCGCGCCCGGCTCGGGCGGGGCGGCTGGAGCGGCGGCCTCGGTCTTCTTCAGGCGGTTCATCCACTTCACCACCAGGAACAGCACCCAGGCGATGATGATGAAATTGATCGAGACGGTGATGAACTTGCCATAGGCCAGCACGGCGCCCTGCTGCGCGGCCTCCGCCACGTTGGTCGCGGTCACGCCCTTGGAGAGGGCGATGAAGGCGTTGTCGAAGTTCAGTCCGCCCGTCAGCGCACCGATGATCGGCATGAAGACATCACCCACCAGGGAATCGACGATCCTGGAGAATGCCGCGCCGATGATGACACCGATCGCAAGATCGACGACATTGCCCTTGAGGGCGAATTCCTTGAATTCTTTCAGCATTGTTATGGTCCCCTGCCTTTTGCGGATGCCGGAAAGCCCCCCGCTCCCGCGCAAGCCCCGGCTCTCGGGCCCTGTTTCCTGCCCGCGGCCGCGAAACCTAGGTCAAAAGTCGAGAACGCTCAAGGCGATCGCCTGAGCATCGCCTCTTGTGCGCGGAGGCCGGCGGCGCGATCATGCATCCGAAAGCCCTGCGGCAGCCGCAGGCGTGAAAGACGGGGGGATGACCGGAGATGCTGGCCGGCTGGGTCGCGGTTTCGGGCGCGCTCATCTATCTGATGATCCTGTTCGGTGTTGCCTATTTCGGCGACAGGAAGGGTCGTTTCCTGCTCGAGGGCCGGCTCCGGCCGACGATCTATGCCTTCGCGCTCGCCGTCTATTGCACCTCCTGGACCTTCCTGGGTTCCGTGGGGCTGGCCTCGCGCAACGGGCTCGACTTCCTCCCGATCTATATCGGGCCGCTGATCGTCATCCTGCTGGGGTTGCCCCTCATCGCGCGGGTCATTCACATCGCGCGGGTGCATCGCATCACTTCGGTCGCCGACTTCATCGGCTCGCGTTATGGCAAGAGCGTCAAGGTCGCGGCCCTTGTCGCGGTGATCGCGATCGTCGGCACGATTCCCTATATCGCCCTGCAGCTCAAGGCGATTTCGGCGGCGCTCGAGATCATCGTGCTGCGCGAACTGGGCTATGTGCCGCAGATTTCCGGCCTCTCGGCGCTGGGCGACATCTCGCTGTTCGTCACGCTGGTGCTGGCCGCCTTCGCGGTCGCCTTCGGCACGAGGCATGTGGATGCGACCGAGCACCAGAACGGCCTGATGCTGGCGATCGCGGCGGAATCCTTCGTGAAGCTGCTGGCCTTCATCGCGGTGGGCGTCTTCGTCGTCTATTTCATGTTCGACGGCTTTGGTGACCTCTTCATCAAGGCAGCCGCCGAGCCGGCAGCCGCGAAGGTGTTCTCGGGCGAGATCGACCCCGTGATCTGGCTCACCACCACCTTCCTTGCCGGCTGCGCCATCCTGCTGCTGCCGCGCCAGTTCCATGTGATGGTCGTGGAAAACCGTGATGTGCGCGACCTGCGGCAGGCGGGCTGGCAGTTCCCGCTCTATCTCGTGGCGATCAACATCTTCGTGGTGCCCATCGCGCTGGCGGGCCTCATCCTCGTGCCCGGTGCCGGCGTCGATCGCGACCTGATGGTCATCCAGCTGCCGCTGCTGGGCGATGCCGGCTGGGTGGCGCTGGTCGCCTTCATCGGCGCGCTTTCGGCCGCGACCGCAATGGTGATCGTGGAATCGGTGGCCTGCGGCATCATGATCTCGAACGACCTCGTGGTGCCCCTGCTGCTGCGTCGCCCGAATTTCCGCGGCAAGCGCGCGGGCGAGGCCGATAGCAAGGATTCCGGCAACGCTCCCTTCCAGACCATGGTGGACACCGTTCTTACCATTCGCCGCATCGGCGTGGTGGTGATGGTGCTGCTGGGCTTTGCGTATTATCGCGCCTCGGAGCAGGCGGCACTGGCGACGATCGGGCTTCTGTCCTTCGCGGCCATTGCGCAATTGATGCCCTCCTTCATCCTCGGCCTCTTCTGGCCGCGGGCGAATGCGAAAGGCGCCTTTGCGGGGCTGCTTGCGGGGTTCAGCATCTGGTTCTACCTTCTGTTCCTGCCCACGCTGGCGGGCATGCACGGCATGGTCGGCGATTTCGTGCGCCACGGCCCGCTCGGCATCGAGGCCCTGGCCCCGGCGCAACTGCTTGTTCCGGGCTGGCCGCCGCTTGTTCAGGGCGTAGTGCTGTCGCTGCTGGCCAATCTGGCCCTGCTGATCCTCCTGTCGCTCATCACCGAGGTGAGCCCGATCGAGCGCGTGCAGGCGAGCCTTTTCACGAGCCCGGACACGGCTTATCCCGGCGGCAGCTTCAAGCTCTGGCGCAGTTCGGTGACGATGGACGAACTGCGCGCGACCGTCTCCCGCTACCTCGGGCCGGAGCGCACGGAACGCGCCTTCCGCGCCTATGAGGATCAGCGCGGCATTCCCGATCAGCCGCGGCAGGAGGCGGATGCCCACGCGATCCGCTTCTCCGAGCAGGTGCTCGCATCGGCCATCGGGGCGGCCTCATCGCGCCTCGTGCTCTCGCTGATGCTCCGGCGCCGGAATGTCTCCACGGAAGCCGCGCTGAAGCTGCTGGATGATGCCTCTGCCGCGATGCAGCATTCGCGCATGCTGCTGCAGCACGGGCTCGACCATGCGCGGCAAGGGGTGACGGTGTTCGATTCCGACCTGCGCCTGATGTGCTGGAACCGCGCCTTCCAGGATCTCTTCGACCTGCCGGAAGGTCTGCTGCATTTCGGCGTCGGACTGGATGAGATCGTCAGTCACAATGCCCGTCGCGGCCTTTATGGCGAGCAGGTGGGGCCGGATGTGATCGCCCGGCGCATCACCTCGCTGGTGCAGGAGAGCGAGCCGCGCCGCCTGCATCTGCCGCCCACCGGCCGCGTGATCGAGATCCGCTCGAACCATCTGCCGGATGGCGGTCTGGTGACGACCTACACCGACATCACCGAGGCGGTGGCGGCCGAGCAGGCCCTGGAACAGGCCAATGTCACGCTCGAAAATCGCGTGCGCGAGCGCACCGAGGAGCTGATGCGGCTCAACACCGAATATGCCCGCGCGAAGAAGGACGCCGACGAGGCCAATGCCTCGAAGACGCGCTTCCTCGCGGCTGCGAGCCATGACATCGCCCAGCCGCTGAATGCCGCGCGCCTCTATGCCTCGGCGCTCGCCGAAGGCGCGCAACAGACACCGCATGCCGAACTGGCTCGCAATGTCGAAGCCTCGCTCAACGCGGTGGAGGAAATTCTCTCGGCCCTGCTCGAAATCTCGCGGCTCGATGCCGGCAAACTGAAGCCGGAATACTCGACCTTCGCCATCGACGAGATTCTCGGCCAGTTGCGCATCGAGTTCGAACCGGTGGCGAAGGGCAAGGGCATCGAACTGGTCCTGCTGCAATCTTCACTGGTGGTCACGAGCGATCGTCGCCTGCTGCGTCGCCTTCTGCAGAACCTTATCTCGAACGCGATCAAATACACCGTCACCGGCAAGGTGCTGGTGGGCTGCCGGCGCAGCCGCCATGGCGTGCGCCTGGTGGTGGCCGATACCGGCATCGGCATCCCCCAGAAGCAGCAGAAGGCGATCTTCAAGGAGTTCCAGAGGCTGGAACAGGGTGCCCGCATCGAACGCGGGCTCGGCCTCGGCCTCTCCATCGTCGAACGCATCGTGAAGGTGCTCGATCTGAAGCTCGATCTCGCCTCCCAAAGCGGCAAGGGCTCGACCTTCACGCTTCATCTGCCGCGCGCTCAGGCGAGCCGCGCCCGCGTGGGCCCGACAGAGGCCGAGCCCCCCGCAGCGGCCCCGGCGAGCCTGGCGGGCCGGAAGATCCTCGTCATCGACAACGAGCCGACGATTCTCGATGGCATGCGCCGCCTGCTGGAAGGCTGGTCCTGCGAGGTGATGACCGCGTCGGACGCGGAGGAAGCCATCAAGGCCTTGCGTGGAGCCAAGGCGAAACCGGATGTGATGCTCGTGGATTATCACCTCGATGATTCAAACGGCATCGACGCCATTCTGAAGCTGCGCTGGCGCTTCCGCTCCATTGTGCCGGCCGTGCTCATTACCGCCGAGCGATCGCAGGAGGTGCGGGACCGCGCGACCGCCGAGCAGATCGAAATCCTCAACAAGCCCATCAAGCCGCCCGCCTTGCGCGCGCTGCTCGTGCAGATCGGCCTCAAGCGCACGCTGGCGGCCGAATGAGGCGCGGTGCCACGCTTGCCGGCGCCGGCCGGGCGGACTAGATCAGCATCATGATCCGGTTTCGCCGTTTCCTTTCCGGCTATCGCGACCTGAGCATCGCTTTCGTTGCGGCTCTGGTGCTGCTGGCCGGCGTGGCGCAAGCCCGCGCGGGGACGGAACTGGCTGGCAAATCGCATTTCGCCGGTGGCTTTGCGCTCTGCCTGCAGGGCGGCCTTTCCGGGGAAGGCCCCGACCCGGACCATGATTGCGACCAGTGCCGCGTTCCGGCTTTGGCCAATATGCCGAAGCTGCCCGAGGGTTTTGCGAGCCCGGCCCTGCGCGTTTCCGAGGTTGCTGCCCCGATCGCCCGCGCGGGCCAGCCATCGGCCGCACCCACCTCCCGGCCCGAAGCGAGAGGACCGCCGGCGGCTGCCTGAAGCCCGCCTGCCTTCCCCATTCTCTTCTATTCGGATCGGAACGATCATGTCTCGTCTTCTCGCGCGTTTGCGCTTCTTCGCCCTGTCTCTGGCCATTCTGTCGCCCGTTCTCGCGGGTTTTCCTGTCTCCGCTCATGATTACAAGCTGGGTGATCTCAAGATCGACCACCCGTGGTCGCGTGCCACGCCCGGCGGCGCGAAGGTTGCCGGCGGCTTCATGAAGATCACCAACAACGGCAAGGAATCCGATCGCCTCATCGGCGGCACCCTCGTCACCGCCGGCATCGTGGAGATCCATGAGATGGCGATGGAAGGGAACGTGATGAAGATGCGCGCTCTCGCGCAGGGCCTCGAAATCAAGCCGGGCCAGGCCGTGGAGCTGAAGCCCGGTGGCTATCACGTGATGTTCCTCGACCTCAAATCGCCCCTGAAGGAAGGCGAGAAGGTGAAGGGCACGCTCGTTTTCCAGCGCGCGGGCACCATCGAGGTGGAGTTCAAGATCGAAGCCCGTGGCGCCTCCGGCGGCCATGACCATGGCCACAATCACCAGGGAGGGCACAAGCCTTGAACGCCCTGAAAATCGTTCGCATTACCGCATGGGCGGCCATCGGCATCATCACGGTGGCCCTGCTCTATGTGCTTCTCAATCCGGTTGATCGCGAACAGGGCACGGGGGTCGCCAGCATTGGCGGCCCTTTCCGCCTCGCGGATCATGACGGGCAGATCGTGACTGACGCTTCGTTGCGCGGGAAGCCCTATGCGCTTTTCTTCGGCTTCACCCATTGCCCGGATGTCTGCCCGACCTCGATGCTGGAGATCACCAATGATCTTGATGCTCTGGGCAATGCCGCGAAGGATTTCCGGGTCTATTTCGTGACCGTGGACCCCGCGCGGGATACGGCGGCCTTGCTCAAGGAGTATACCGGCTCCTTCGATCGCCGCATCATCGGCCTCGTGCCGAAGGATGAGGCGGAGCTTGCCAACATGGCGCGGCTCTACCGCGCGATCTACCGCAAGGTCGATACGCCCTCAGGCTATACGATGGACCACACCGCCTCGATCTACCTCATGGATGCGAAGGGCCAGTTTTTCGGCACACTCGACAGCAAGGACACGCCCGCCGTGCGGCAGGCGAAGCTGAAGAGGCTGCTGGAACGGCGCTAGAGCATGCTGTGAAAAAGTGGAATCCGATTTTTCACAAAAAAGCATGCGATAATAATAAGATAAGAGCATGATGTGCTTCCGTCTGAACACATCATGCTCTAGTGCATTTTCCGAAGAACCGGTATCCACTTGATCGCAAAAATGCTCGAGGGTCAGGATCCGGTTTCGGGTGCCCGGCCCTGCCGGGCCGCATGAACCGTTCCGCTCTTTTGCTGAGGGTGGGGAATAAACCCGCAGCAATTTCGCCATTCATCCCCGGTGCGGAAGGCCGCCTGCCCCCTCGCGAATGAGAAGAGGCCGGGCCGGGCCGGCCGCTTATCGTCTCAGCACTGGCCTGCGGCCCGCATCTGCGGCGTGCAATCGCCCGGTCGGCCTGCCGGCGGCGTTGCCCGCGGCGCCGGCTGCGCCACGGGCGGGGGCGACACCGAACGCATGGCCGGCGGAGGCGTTGGTGCTGTTGGCCGCGCCATGGGTGGAACCGGCCGCATCTGTTGCTGTGGCGGAGGTGCCGGCTGGGCCGGTCGCATCATCGGAGGCATCGGCCGCGCCATGGGCGAGACCGGCCTTGGCTGCGGCTGAACCTCGCGCGGCGGCATGCGCGGCATCGGGTTCACGCCGAGCCCGTTCTGCTGCGGCATCGGTCGCCCCGGCGGCGGCGGCGGCCGGAGCTCGATCTGCCGCTGGCGCAACAGGGGATCACGATTGACCGGCCGCCGATCATTCGGATCGGCCATGGCGGGATCGCGCCAGCCCGGCGGACGCGGTGGATTGACCGCGGGTGGCATGGGCGGAGTGAGCCCCTGAGGGCGAGCCGCCGGACCGGTCGCCCCTGGAGGCGGGTTGACGGCCGCCGGTCCCTGTATCGCCGGATTGGCGAGAGCGGGTCGGGTCCCACGACCGGGCTGCCCGGGAGGGATCGGCGCGACATCCGGCCTCATGCCCGGCGCGGTTGGCGGCGCCGGCCGGCCATCGGGCGGGGGCGGCGTGGTCGGGCGCTGGGCCGGAGGCTGGACGACGCGCGTCTCGGGCCGTGTCACAGGCGGAACCGGCTGGGGAATGGTGCCGGGACGCGTGTGGTTCAGCACACCGGGAATGCTGCCGGGAGCGGGCGGCGGCACATTGGGCCGAACCAGCGGCGGCCGGTTCGTCACCTGCGGGGCGGTCAGCCCGCGCGGGTCAAGGCCAGCCGGGAGCGCCGCTGGCCGACGCCCGAAACCGGGCTCGCGCGGCGGGCGCGGCGGCGGCACAAAGGTTGTTTCGCGAACCGGAGGCGGACGGCGCCAGGCGCGGTTGGCGAGGATGGCGGCCGCGGTGATCCCCGCGACACCGGCCGCGATGGCCACCACCGGCAGACCGCGTTCCTCGAGGCGCGGCGTTGGCGGGGGCGGCAACTCGATGATCGCGAGCGGCGGGGGCGGCAGGAAGCCCACCGGTCCGGCCCAGGGCGGCGGCAGGCGTTCCCAGCTTTCGGCCAGAACAACTTCCTCGTAGATCACCACCTCCTCGACCAGCGGCGGCGAAAGGTCGTCATAGATGACCTCTTCGAAGGAGGGTGGCGGCGCAACCGGTGCCGAGAGCCGGATCAACCGGTCTTCGGCCTCGGCCGCGTGGGCACCCCTGGGGTAGCGCTTCAGATAGGTCCAGTAGGCGCGCTCGCTGTTGGTGCGACGGGTGCGCTGCCAGTAGGCCGCCTCGCGCCGGGCCGCCACGGTGGCGCGCGCGCGACGGGCCAGCACATGGCTGGGAAAGGCGCGGATGAATTCCTCGTAGGCGGCGATCGTGTCGATCTCGACGGCGCGGGCGTAGCCCTGCTCGGGCTTGAGCTGCGACATGGGGCGCTCGCGCAGGAGATTGGCCTCCGGCGCCGCAGCCGCCGCAACACCCGGTGCACCCGGATTGAGCATGAAACCCGGCGCGATGCCGTTGAGCAGCCACGGCGTGACGACGCCCTGGGTGAGATCATGCACGCGCAGGCGCAGTCGCACCATCATGCCCTCGGCCGGAAGGCCCGGTTCGATCAGCACCTCCGCAAGCGCCATCGCGAAAGGGCTGTAGCTGGTCGTGGGCAGCGGCGCCGCCCTTCCCGGCGATTGGTTGAAGCCGATCAGCATGCCTTCCGCGCGATCCGCCAGCGACAGGCCGCGGCCGCCATCGGCCACGAGCTGCAGGACGGGATGCTGGTAGGCGGCATCGAGAAACACGAAGCGCGCGCGGGCCGGCAGGCCCGAAATGCCGCGCAGGAAATCGGCGATGCGCAGGCCCTCGGTCGCGAGGTCGTTGCGCTGGCGCAGGCGGGCATCGACGGGAATGAGGATGTTGTCGCCATCATCCTGCAGGGCGAGGCCGGAGACATAGACGGCGATCACCGCATCCGCCCCGGCCTCCATGGCCTTGTCGGAGAAATCGCGGAACAGGGTTCGGAATTCGCTCTGATTGAGGTTTGCTGCCTCCATGACCTCGAATCCCGCGCCCTTCAGGGTCTGCGCGACAAGGCCGGCATCGCCCAGCGCCGTGGGGTGCTGCGTCGCGCCGTAATCCGCAAGGCCCACCACGAAGGCGAGGCGCTTGCCCGATTGCGCGAAGCCGGGCTGGAGCACCACGACCAGCATGGCGAGGGCCATCAAGCCCGTGGCCATCAGCCGGTTGAACAATCTCTGGGGTTGCATGGCAGAAATCCGTTGCATGGATCATCTCCTTCCACGCGTGAGAACGCACATTTCAGGCTAGAGCACGTCTCGTTTTGTTGGAATCAAAACCGTGCTCTATCTTGTTGTTTTGTCGCATGTTGTTACGCAAAACCGGTATCCGCTTTTGCCAGAGCATGCTCTAGGCACTCCCGGATGAACCTCGGCCAAACGCACTCGATCCCCGAACCATGTCGGGAACATGGTCGGAATGGGCCGCTGCGCCCGCGCGTCCCTGCGGCGCCTCAACGCCGCGCAAGAGGCGAAGGGGAAGCGAGCCCCGCGAGCAGATCATCGCAGGACCAGCGCCTGCCGCCATCATCATGGTTTTCCGGGTTTCCCTTGAGGATGCGGGCGATGGCGTTGAGCCGACCATCATCGCGCACCGAGAGCCGGTATTCCTCGCCCTGCCTCTCCACCGTGAAGCAATAGGTGCGACGATCCTTGCGCGGACCGTAATGGTAGCAGATCGCGTCGCCATCGGTGTTCCAGCAGGCATCGACATTGAGTGTGAGGCCGTTATCGCCCAGCGCGCGCCCGTCCGGCGCGTGATACTCGCTGAAAAACCCGCCTTGGCTGTAGGAGCCGGCGACGGTATTGCCCTGAAAAGCCTCGCGAATGGCCTCGCCGGAGAGCTTCTCGCCCGCCATGGCCGGGGATGCGAAGACCAACAGGAACAGGATGGGAAGCCGTCTCACGCAGCGGCACCCGGTCGGCTGGAAACCTCGCCGTGCCAGCGACGAAGGTTTGCAAGTTGCTCCGGCAGGGGGATCTTCGCGGGCTTCAGGAAATCGAGGGTCACCAGCAAGGTGATATCCGCAACGGTGAAACTGGAGCCGACGAGAAAGGGCTTGTCCGCCAATTCGCGATCCAGCATCGCCATGATGGCGAGGGCGCGCGGGCGATTGGCCTCGCCCCAGGCCGGGATCTGCGGAACCTCATGCTCCACCATGCCGGGATGGGTATGGCGGAAGGCGGCCTGAACCGCCTGATAAAGCTCGAACTCCACCCGCCTCTGCCACATTTCCACGAAGGCGCGCTCCCGCGCTCCGGTGCCGAAGAGAGGCGGCGCGGGGTGAAGCTCCTCGAAATAGCGGCAGATCGCGATCGATTCGCTCAGGTGGCTGCCGTCATCCAGTTCGAGAACCGGCACGCGCTGCAAGGGGTTGCGCGCCGTGAATTCGGCCGTCCGGTGATCCATCCTGCCGAGATCAACCGGCACTTTCGGGATGTCGATCCCCTTCTCCGCGAGGTAGATTCGCACCCGCCGGGCATTGGGCACCCGTCCGCCATCGAAGAGGCGCATCCTCGTCTCCCTGCAAATCACAACCCCGGAACGGGACCACGCCCGGCGCGGCGGGTCAAGGTTGCGGTGGGTTCGCGCGCCTCGCCTCGGCCTCGGCGCGCAGGCGGCGGCGATGTTCGGCCGGCGGTTCGAAGGTTCCGGCCCAGAGGCCGCGAAAGGCTGCGCGCGCTTCCTTCTCCTCAACCGGATAGCGGCCGAAATCCACCACGAAGCCGTTCCGCACGAGATCGGCGTTGATATCCGTGCCGTGAACCCGGCAGGTGACGAGCAGGCGTCCATACCGATCGGATTCGTGGCCCGTGCAGGCCACCGGCCCGCGCATGAGCCAGCGCTGCAGCGCCTGCGTGGCATGACGGCCGCAGGGCACGGATTGACCGGCCAGATTGCAGATCTGTCGGGATTCCGGCGCATCAATCCCTTGGAGGCGCATCTCGCGCCCTTCAACGACGAGGCTGTCGCCATCCAGCGCGCGGGCGCTGCCCACGACCATCTCCTCCGCCTTGCGGTTGAGGACGACGGCGAGCATCACGCAGGCCACGATGAGGAGAGCCGCGGAAAGGAAGCGGGGGCGAAACATGGGCATGGCCTACCTGATTCCCTGCCGGGATCGGAACAGATCACAAATTTCTGACCCGTTGCGCCATTCCACCAAGCTTCGATTAACGATTTGTCAGGCATTCTGGACAACGAGAGCGTTCCGGTTTCCCAAACGTCCCGATGCGTCCACATATTCAAACGGCTGCCGAGATCGAACGCAGGCAGGCGCAGGCCGAAAGGGCCGATGCGCGCCGGCGCGATCTGACACGCGCGGTGCGGGACACGCGCGAGAAGATCACCTCGCTCTCCGGCCTGCGGCGTGTCTTCGAGATTGAACTGGCGCGGCTTTTTGCCAAATCACATCTCGATGCCGTTCTGATGGTGCAGGCTTTCACCACGGTGATTGCCGCGGCAACGCTGACCTGGACCGCGCCTGGCCGCTCGCTCATGTGGTTCACCATCACGACTCTGGCGATTGCCGGGCAATGGCTCGTCTGCCGTGCCTTTTTGAAGGTCGAGAACGCTGCCTCCACGCTGCGGGCCTGGATGATCCGCCTGATGCTGAGCGAGGTGGCGCTTGTCTTTTGCTGGGCCTTGCTGCCGCTTGTCGTGGGGCTGCCGGGATCGGAAGGCCTGAAACTCTTCCTGCTGTTCTCCATCCTGCTGTTCGCGGCACTCGCGGCGGTGCTGTCGCATCCGCTGCCGGCGGCGGTTTATGGCGCCATGCTTCCGATCGGGACGTCGATCGTTTTCCTCGTGATGGACCGCCAGCCGACCGAGCGCTGGATGATCGCCGGGTTGAGCTTCGGCGCTGTGCTGCTCTTCGCCGTGCTGGCGAGCCGCCTTTACCAGATGACCCTCGACGGCCTGCAGGCGCGCGCCGAGAAGGACGAGCTGATCCATGAGGTCGAGCAGACCAATATCCGCCTCAAGGAAGCAACCAAGCATGCGGAAAACGCGAATGCCGCGAAGTCGAAGTTCCTGGCGACCATGAGCCATGAACTGCGCACGCCGCTCAACGCCATCCTCGGCTTCTCGGAGGTCATCCGGGGCGAGATGTTCGGTCCGGTCGGGAATGAGCACTACAAGTCCTATGTGAACGACATCCATTCCAGCGGCTCGCACCTGCTGGAACTCATCAACGAGGTTCTGGACCTCTCGCGCATCGAAGCCGGCAAGCATGAACTGCAGGAGGAAGCGATCGATCTCGTCTCCACCGTCGCTGCCTGCGTGCATATGCTCGATCTGCGCGCCAAAGGTCGCGGGCTGATCATCCGCACCGCCTATACGGAGAACATGCCGCGCCTCTGGGCGGATGAGCGCGCCGTGCGTCAGGTGGCGCTGAACCTGCTCTCGAACGCCATCAAGTTCACACCGCAAGGCGCCGAAATCGTCGTGAAGGCGGGCTGGACGGCCTCGGGAGGGCAGTATTTCTCGGTGCGCGACAACGGCATGGGCATTCCCGAGGAGGAGATCGAGACCGTGCTCTCGACCTTCGGGCGTGGCTCGCAGGCGCTGAAGAATGCCGATCCCGGCTCAGGCCTCGGCCTGTCGATCGTGAAAAGCCTCGTGGAACTGCATGGCGGCGCGTTCCGCCTCACCTCCAAGTTGCGCGAGGGCACGGAGGTGATCGCCATCTTCCCCGCAACCCGCGTGATGACCGCGATGGCCGCCGTCGATCCCGACAGCCCCAGGCCGGCGGCCGCCAGCTTGCAACAGCGCCTGCCGGGCGCGATCCGCGCGGCGTAAGCCTGTTCCGATCTGACCGAATGAAATCGGATGCTCTCTCGCTTTATCTTGATCGCATTTTCTTGGCGCGAACCGGTGCCCACCCCCGCCTTCGCGAGGGGTATGCTTCGCTTGAAAATGCTTGTCTCTTTTCTTTGTCGCATTTTCTTCACGCGAACCGGTGCCCACTTCGCTTGAAAATGCTCTAAGCCTTTTCCGGCACGCCGGCTTCGGCAAAGGTCGCCATGCCGGTATGGCATGCAATGGCCGTCTTCACGATCGCGCAGGCCAGGGCCGCTCCGCTCCCTTCCCCCAGCCGCAGGCCGAGATCGAGGATGGGTGCCAGGCCAAGCCGCTTCAGCACTTCGGCATGCGCGCCCTCGGCCGCGACATGGCCCGCAAGGCAATGCGCGATGCTCGATGGCTCCAGCGCGTGCAAGACCGCCGCGGCCGCGGTCGCGACATAGCCGTCGAGAATGACCGGCACGCGTTCGATGCGCGCGGCAAGGATCGCCCCGGCAATGGCCGCGATCTCGCGACCGCCGAGCCGGCGCAGCACCTCCAGAGGGTCCTTCAGGGCGCCCCGGTGCAGCGCGAGCCCGGCCTCGACCGCCGCCACCTTGCGGGCATGGCCGGCATCATCGACCCCCGTGCCACGCCCCACCCAGGTTGCGACCGGCCCGCCATAGAGCGCGGCATGGATCGCCGCGGCGGCCGTGGTGTTGCCGATCCCCATCTCGCCCACGCACAGGAGATCCGTGCCGTTGGCGATGGCTTCCATGCCGAAGGCGATGGTGGCGGCGCAGGCCATCTCCTCGAGCGCCGGCCCTTCCGTGAAATCCTCCGTGGGCAACTCGATCGCCAGATCGAAGACCTTCAGGCCCAGATCATGCGCCTTGCAGATCTGGTTGATGGCGGCCTGCCCGTTCGAGAAGCTCGCGAGCATCGCCTTGTTTGCGGCCGACGGATAGGCCGAGACACCCTTCCTCGCCACGCCATGCGACCCGGCGAAGATGGCCACCAGCGGCCGGTTGATGCGCGGCGGCGCCCGATTCTGCCAGGCCGCGAGATGGGCAACGATCTCTTCCAGCCGTCCGAGTGCGCCCGCCGGCTTGATGAGCGCAGCCTCGCGGGCCAGCACCGCCGCCCGCGAGGTCTCGTCCGGGCCGGGGAGCGCGCGCAGCAGGGCGCGAATATCGTCGAAGGGCAGGCCGGTGGGAGGCACGGGACGATTTCCTCAACTGGCGGAGGGGACGCGGGGTCGCTACCATGCGCTGGAGGCTCGCGGCAAGGCGGCGATTCCCGCGCCTGTTGCCAAAGGCATGGGGCGAGCCGGAAGGCATATCGGATGGATGAGCACCCCCCGGCCGAAACCGGGATTCCCCTTCTCGCGAAGCCGCCGATCCGGCTGGCGCAGGCGCTGCGGTTCTATTCCCGCCTGCCGGTTCCCCGCCTGCCCTTCGAGGCGAACCCGCATGGGATGCCGGATTTCAAGGCGATCGCACCGGCGGTGCCCGTGGCCGGGATGATCCTCAGTGGCATCGGCGCGCTGGTGGGGGCTGGCGCCGTGATTCTTGGCCTTTCGGCGGGCATCGCCGCCGCACTCACGCTCTGCACCATCGTCATCATCACCGGTTGCTTCCACGAGGATGGCTTTGCCGATGCCTGCGACGGCCTCTGGGGCGGCATGACGGTGGAGCGGCGCCTCGAGATCATGCGCGACAGCCGTGTCGGCGCCTATGGCGCGGCGGGCCTCGCGCTGAACCTGCTGTTGCGCTTCGCGATCCTCTCCGAATTGTTCCGCCAGATGGGGCCCTTCGCGGCCATCGCCATCGCGCCCATCGGCGGATTGTCGCGCGCTCTTGCGCTGATCCCGACGCTTGTCCTGCCTCCGGCGCGAACCGGGGGGATTGCAGCCGCGACACTGATGCCGGACCGGAGCGGCCTCTTCGCCGCGATCGGGATTGGTGCCCTGTTCTTTGCCGGCGGCATGCTGCTGCTGGAACTGCCGGTCGCGATCTGGGTGGCGGTTTTGCCCGTGCTGCTCGCGGTGGGGCTTGCCGTGCGGCTGATGCGTCACAAGATTGGTGGTTTCAGCGGCGATCTTCTGGGCGCCACCCAGCAGCTGACCGAAATCGCTTTGCTTCTGGCTGTCGCCGGCGCCAGCGCCGCGCGCGGCCCGTTTTGAGGAGAGACCATGAATTCGCCCCGCGTGACCCTGCTGATCCTGCTTGCCCTCGGCGTCGTTCTGGTTCTGGCCGTCAGCGGCGGCCTTCCCAGCCTCTCCGGCGATGATATCGCGAGCCTCGTCGCCTTCGGTATCCTGCTGACGATGATCGGCACATGGGCCCTCGCGGAAATCCGCGGGAACATGGGCGAAAGCCTCAGGAACCTGCTGATCTGGGGCGTGGTCGTGCTCATTCTGGTCTTCGGCTACCAGAACAAGGCGATGCTCGGCTTTGCGAGCTGATTGCCTCAGTTCGACAGCCCGCCCTCGCCATCGATGACCACGAGGGTCGCGAGCATCACGGCGATGGATTTGCGCGCGCCGTTCTGGATGGCGAAGGCCTCGCCCATCGCCACATGCTGGCGTTTTCCGGCGCGGATGATGCGGCCCTCCGCCTCGAAACGCTCGCCGGCGGCGGGAGCAAGCAGGTTGATCTTGAACTCGCTCGTCAGCACGGCCTTGCCCTCGGGCATCAGCGTCAGCGCGGCATAGCCGCAGGCACTGTCGAGGACGGAAGTGATCGCCCCGGCATGGCCGAACCCGTGCTGCTGCGTGATGGCCGGGGAAAATGGCAGGCCAATCACAACCCGGCCGGGGCTTGCGTGATCCAGGACAGCGCCCAAAGTCGCCATCAGCCCTTGCCGGGAGAAGCTTTCCCTCACCCGGGCGAAAACGGCATCCTCGTTCATGCGGCAATCACCCGTGCGGCCTCCGGCCTGCGGCGCAGATGGCCGAGCGCCTCGCGCAGCACCTCCGCGCCTGCGCCGGCCTTCACCGCTTCCGTGGAGAGGTGACGGCGGAAGCCCCGCGCACCGGGCTGGCCGTGAAACAGGCCGAGAAGATGCCGCGTGAGGGCATGAGGCGAATGCCCGGCCGCCACGAGGCTTTCGAGATAGGGCATCAGCCGCTCCAGCGCCTCGAAGAGATCTCCCGCCGGTCCTTGCTCGCAAAACAGCCCCGGATCGACCTCCAGCAGCAGGCCGGGATCATGATAGGCCGCGCGGCCGAGCATCACGCCATCGAGGCCGGGAAGTTCGCCCTCCGCGGCAAGAAGCACTTTTGCTTCCGCGATGCTCGCGATGCCGCCATTGATGGCGATGGGCACCGCGGGAAGCCGCGCCTTGAGACGCCTCACGCGAGCGTAATCCAGCGGCGGGATATCGCGGTTCTCCTTCGGGGAAAGGCCGTGCAGCCACGCTTTCCGGGCATGAACGAACAGCGCATCGCAGCCCGCCGCGACCACGGCATCGGCCAGCGCACCGAGCGCCTCTTCCGTATCCTGATCATCCACGCCGAGCCGGCATTTCACGGTGACGGGGATGGAAACCGCTTTTTTCATCGCCGCGACGCATTCGGCGACAAGCTGCGGCTCGCGCATCAGGCAGGCGCCGAAGCGGCCGTTCTGCACGCGGTCAGACGGGCATCCGCAATTCAGGTTGATCTCGACATGGCCGTATTCTTCGCCGATCCGCGCCGCGAGGGCCAATTCCTCGGGGTCGGAGCCACCGAGCTGCAAGGCGACGGGTTGCTCCTGCGGCGAGAAGCCCAGCAGGCGCCGGCGATCGCCATGGAGAACCGCGCCGGTCGTCACCATCTCCGTGTAGAGCCGCGCGCGACGGCTCAGAAGCCGGTGGAAAAACCGGCAATGCCGGTCCGTCCAATCCATCATCGGCGCAACGGAAAAGCGAATATCCTCAGGCGAAAGCATGGGCCTGACATAGCGCGGATGCGCGAAAAGGCCAAATCGCAATCGCAGAACCGGCAGCATTCAATCGGTCTCGAGCTTCGGCATCGCGGCGATCAGCGCGCGGGTATAGGGGTGCTCGGGTGCCGTGAAGACCCGTTCGGTCTCGCCCTCTTCCACGACGACACCGTGCCGCATCACCATCATGCGATCGGCGAGGTAGCGCACGATGCCGAGATCATGGCTGATGAAGACCATCGCCAAACCGAATTCCAGCTTGAGATCGCCGAGCAGGTTCAGGATCTGCGCCTGGATCGAGACGTCGAGCGCGGAGGCCGGCTCATCCGCCACGAGGATGCGCGGCCGGGTGATGAGCGCGCGGGCAATGGCGATCCTCTGGCGCTGACCGCCGGAAAACTGGTGGGGATAGCGAGCCAGCATATCGGCATTGAGGCCCACGCGCTCGAGGATTTCGGCCACGCGCGCATGGCGTTGCTCCCGCGCGAGGCCGGGTTCGGCGACATCGAGCGGCTCCGCCACGGTGTCGAGAATGCGCATGCGCGGGTCGAGCGAGCCATAGGGGTCCTGAAACACCATCTGGATGCCGTGGCGCCTTGCGCGCAATTCGGCCGCCGAAAGCACCGTGATCTCCTCGCCCTGCCAGAACAGCCTGCCGGAATCGGGGCGCTCCAAGGCCATCAGCAGTCGCGCGAGCGTGGATTTGCCCGAACCGCTCTCACCCACGATGCCCAGGGTTTCGCCCGCATGGACATGGAGCGAGACGTCACGCACCGCCTCGATCCGCACGCGCCGCTCCCACCAGGAGGCCCGCGGCAGGATGTAGGATTTGTGGAGGTTTCGGGCTTCCAGCATGCGGTTCATTCCACCCTCCCGGGATGGAAGCACCAGGCGCGCGTATGCTCGACGGTGAGCGGTGGCTGCTCGGCCGCGCATCGCGCCTCTCCGCGCGGGCAGCGGCCGTGGAAGGGACAGCCTTCCGCGAGCAGCCGTGCAGGGGGGACAAAACCCGGGATCGGCTGGAGTCGCGTTCCGCGCCTGCGCCCGTGCGGCAGGGCCGCAAGCAGGCCTTGCGTATAGGGATGGCGCGGCTGGCGCAGCAGGGCGATCGTTTCGCCGGTTTCCATCGCCGCACCGCCATAGAGAACAAGGGTATGCCGGGCGACGCGCGCGATCACCGCAAGATCATGGCTGATGAAGAGCGTGGCCATGCCCTCATGCCGGCGAAGGTCGCGCAGCAGGTCGAGAATTTCGCTCTGCACCGTCACGTCGAGGGCGGAGGTCGGCTCATCGGCGATCAGCAGGGCGGGCTTGCAGGCCATGGCCATGGCGATCATCACGCGCTGGCGCTGCCCGCCGGATAATTCATGCGGATAGGAGCGGAGCCGGCGACGGGGCTCCTCGATCCCCACCCGCTCGAGCAGGCGCTCGGCCTCCCGCAAGGCTTCGGCATGTTCCATGACGCCATGCAGAACGAGGGGTTCGGCGATCTGTTCGCCGATGCGATGCACGGGGTTGAGCGCCGTCATCGGCTCCTGGAAGATCATGCCGATGCGATGGCCGCGAATGGTGCAGAGGCTCGCCTCGTCGAGCGCCAGCAGGTCCTCATCCTCAAGGAGGACCCGCCCCCTGGCCTCCATGCCTGGCGGCAGGAGCCCCATGATGGCAAGCGCCGTCATGGACTTGCCCGAGCCGCTTTCGCCAACGAGCCCCAGGGCCTCGCCACGGTCAATGGAGAAGGAGAGATCCCTGAGGATCGGCGTGCCCCGGAAGCGGATGTGCAGGTGCTCGACCCGGAGCATGGTTCAGCGCTCTTTCGATTTCGGATCGAGCACATCGCGCAATCCGTCGCCCAGCAGGTTGAAGCCGAGCACGCAAAGCGCGATCGCCGCGCCGGGAAAGATCGCCAGATACGCGGCCTGCGCGAAGTAGGTCTGGCTGTCATTCAGCATCCGCCCCCAGGAAGGGTTCGGCGGCTGCGTGCCGATGCCAAGATAGGAGAGCCCCGCTTCCGCGAGGATCGCCAGCGCGAACTGCACGCTGGCCTGCACGATCAGAATGCCCGTGATGTTCGGCAGGACATGGCGATGCAGGATGCCGAAGGTGGAACGCCCCGCCGCCTGCGCGGCGCGGATATAGTCGCGCGCCATCACCTGCAGGGACGCACCCCGCGCGATGCGGGCGAAAACCGGGATGTTGAAGATGCCGATGGCAAGGATCGCATTCACCAGTC
The DNA here is from genome assembly GCA_020252645.1 of Methylobacterium sp. Taxonomy (GTDB): domain Bacteria; phylum Pseudomonadota; class Alphaproteobacteria; order Rhizobiales; family Beijerinckiaceae; genus Rhabdaerophilum. The sequence goes on from JADCCN010000003.1 coordinate 135,503, forward strand.
CCGGCCCGAGAAAGGTGAGGATCAGGATCGCGGTCAGCACGGCCGGAAAGGCGAAGGTGAAATCGCAGATGCGCATGATCGCCTCATCGAGAAGCGAACCCTCGCGGGTGGCGGCCATCATGCCCAGCGCGACGCCGATCGAAAGACCGATGCCGACGGCCACCACGCCCACCAGCAGGGCGTTGCGCGCACCCATCATCAGCATGGAGAGCACATCGCGCCCGAACTGATCCGTGCCGAGCCAGTTCGTCGCCGAAGGCGGGCGCAGACGGGCGGAAATCCGCATCGCCGTGGGGTCGAACGGCGTCCAGATCATCGCCAGCAACGCCACGCCCAGCACCAGCAAGGTGATCGAAAGCCCCAGGACGAAGCTCGGATGGCGCAGCGCGCGATCGATCATCGTCCGACCCCTCGCCCGAAGCGCAGGCGCGGATCGATGAGGCCATAGGCCATGTCCACACCGGCATTCACGAGGATGACCGCGCCGACATAGATCATCACGAGGCTCTTCACGGTCACGAGGTCGTGCCCGCCAACCGACTGGAAAATCAGCCGCCCGAGGCCGGGCAGCGCGAAGACATTCTCGATGATGATCGTGCCGGTGATCAGGAAGGAGAACTGCAGGGCCAGCATGGTGATGACCGGCACCATGGCGTTGCGCAGCACGTGCCGGCGCAGCGTCTGCCCCGCCGTCAGCCCCTTAGCGCGTGCGGTACGCACGAAATCCTCGCCCAGGGCTTCCAGCACCGCCGTTCGCGTGAGGCGCGCGAGCACGGCGCCCTGCGGCAGGGCCAGCGCGAAAGCCGGCAGGAAGAGCGCCCGAAGGCTGTCAACCACGCCGGCATCCCAGCCCGGAAAGCCCCCCGCCGGAAACCAGCCAAGCCCGATGGCGAAAACCAGAACCATGAGGATGCCGAACCAGAAATTCGGGATGGCGAGCCCCGCCTGCGCAGCAGCCATCAGCGCGGAATCAACAAGGCTGTTCGCGCGGCTGGCAGCCAGCGCCCCGAGCGTGATGCCCAGAATGGAGGCGAAAAGGCTTGCCATGATTGCCAGAGGCAGCGTGACTTGCAGGCGCTCGGCGATGAGGCCCGCCACCGGCACGCGATACGCATAGGAGATGCCAAGATCGCCGGTGACAAAGCCGGTCATCCACCGGAGGAACCGCACGACAACCGGCGCATCAAGGCCCAGTTCCGCCCGCAGCGCCGCGATGGTCTCGGGCGTGGCCGAGAGCCCCAGCATGACGGCCGCCGGATCGCCCGGAAGCACCTCGGTCACGCAGAAGATGACCAGGGCAGCGACGATGAGCGTGCTCAGCAGCGTCACCAGCCTGCGCGCGAGGAAGGCGATCATGGCGGGATGCCGCGCGGCCGCCCCGGGCGCTCACTCCCAGTGGAGCTGTGCGAGCGGATTGGCGGGCACCGGCCAGTTGTTCCACATGCCCTTGAGGCCGGCGCGGCTGACCGTGATCTTCGGCAGCATGAAGAGATAGACATTCACATGGTCTGCGGTGATGAGGCGCTGGGTCTCCTGGAAGGCCGCGATGCGTTCCGCCTCGGTCTTCGCCGATTTCGTGCGGGCCACGGCAGCCTTCACCGCCTCGGAAACATAGCCGAAATAATAGCCATCCCGCGCGTAGATGTTGATGTCGAGCGGCTCGACATGCGCCACGATGGTGAGATCATAATCGCGCTGGCGAAAGACCCGCTCCAGCCACTGCGCCCATTGCACGGGCTCGATCGAGACCTTGATCCCCACCTGCCCGAGCATCGCCGCGACGATCTCGCCGCCGCGCTGCGCATAGGCCGGCGGCGGCAGGCGCAACGTCACCGAAAAGCCGTTGGGGTAACCGGCTTCCGCGAGCAGCCTCTTCGCGGCGGCCGGATCGTATTTCACCGCGCCCGTGAGATCGAGATAAGCCGGATGGTTCGGCGAGAAATGCGTGCCGATCAGCGTGCCGAAGCCCGAGATCGCCCCTTCATTCACCTGCGCGCGGTCAATGGCCTTGGAGATCGCCTCGCGCACCTTCGGATTGTTGAAAGGCGCCTTGCCATTGTTCATTGCGACGATCGTCTCGCCCTCGGTGCGCCCGACGCTGACGCGCAGGTTCGCATTGGCGCGAAGCTGCGGCACGGCTTCCGGCGCGCTGAGATTGGTATGCGCGTCGCAATCGCCGGCCGTGAGTGCCGCGACCTGCGCCTGCGGATCGGAAATGAAGCGGAAGGTGGCATTGGCGATGGCCGGCTTCCTGCCCCAGTAATTCTCGTTGCGCTTCAGCACGAGGCGGTCGCCCCGGTTCCAGCGCACGAACTGGTAGGGGCCCGTGCCCACCGGCTCGGCGGCGGCCTTGTCGGCGGATTTCGCCGAGAAGATCGTGGCATCGGCCCAGGCCAGGCTATCGAGGAAATCGCCCGCGAAGCTTTTCAGCGTGATGACGACCGTGCGGGCATCGCGTGCCTCGATGCGGTCGATGGGCGCGAAAATCCATTTCTGGCTGTTCTTGGAATCGGGCGCCATCGCGCGCTCGAAGGAGAATTTCACATCCTCCGCCGTCAGCGCGGCACCATCATGGAACGTGACGCCCGCGCGAAGCGTGATGGTATGCGCAAGACCGTCCGCGCTTGAATCGATCTTCTCGGCAAGCCGCGGCTCGATGCGCCCCTCGGCGTTGAAGGCCAGCAGCGTCTCGAACACATTGTCATAGGTGACTTCGCGAATGGCTGCCGCCGCGCCACCCGCGGGATCGAGGATCGGCGGCTCCAGAGTCTGGCAGACCACCACCGAGTCCTTCGGTGCCTGCGCCATGGCAGGCAGGGCGAGCGGCAGGGCGAGGGCGGCAAGCCCCAGGGAAAGCGCCAGCCGGCAGGATGAATGTTGCATGCGACGATCCTCCCCAGACATGCGATGCGCTTTCGCGCAACCGGACTTATGCATTCTCCGTGCGCTCGTGCAACAGCGTGAGCGCGGCAGCCGCCATGACCTTGGCGGAAGCGATCATATCATCAATTCCGATCCATTCATCCGGCTGGTGGGCGAGATCGAGGATTCCCGGTCCATAGGCGACGCAAGCCTGCACCGAACCATGCCGGGTGATGTGCTTCTGGTCGTAGGTTCCGGGCGAAGCGACGAGGCTCGCCGGCCGGTCGAAGAGCTTCCCGATCCAGTGGTCGAGACTCTGCACCAGCGGGGCATCCGTTGGCGTCATCGTCGGCTCGAAACTCATGATCTCGCGGATTGAATAGTCGATTCCGGCACGCGCGGCCTTCACGCGCTCGAGCAGTTCGACGATCTCGCTCTTCACGGCGGTGAAATCCTCCTCGACGAGGTAGCGCCGGTCGAGCACCAGACGGCAGCGATCCGCCACGACAGGCGCGGGGCGACCATTGCCGGGCTCGGGCTGGCCGCCATGGATCGAGTTGAAATTCAGCGTCGCGCGTCGCGCGCCCTCCGGCATGCAGGGCATGGCCGTGACGCGATTGCCGAGGCGCGGCATCAGGTCCTTCTCGATCAGCGCCAGCAGGTCGCCCATTCCGGCGATCGCGTTGACACCGAGGAAGGGCATCGCGCCATGCCCGATGGCGCCGGTGATCTCCACCTCCGCCCACCACACGCCGCGATGGCCGAGGCAGATGCGATCCGGGTTCAGCGGCTCGGGGATGATCACGTGATCGACGCGGGAACGATCAAAAAAACCCTGCCGCGCGAAATAGCCCGCGCCTCCGAAACCGCCGGATTCCTCATCCGCCGTGCCGGAGAATTCGAGCGCGCCGCGGGTGAGTAGCCCGCAGGCCAGCAATGCATCGATCGCGATGAGGCTCGCGGCAATGCCGCCCTTCATGTCACAGGCGCCGCGGCCATAGATGCGGCCATCCTTCACCACGCCCTCGAAGGGCGGGACGGTCCAGCCCAGGCCGACCTCGACCACATCGATATGACCGTTGAAATGCACGCAAGGGCCGGGCTCTCCGCCTTCGAACCGGCCGATCACGTTCCAGCGCGGAAAGGCGTCGCTGTCATCCGGCTCCCCCAGCGCCCGGATATGGCGCACCGCGCCGCCGCGCGCTTCCAGCCATTCCCCGAGATAGGCGCAGATCGCGCGATAATCCGCGCCCGGCGGGTTGATGGTGGGGAAACGAAGCAGATCCTGCGTGAGGCTCACAAGGGCCGCGCGCGAGGCATCGATCCGCGCGAAAAGCCGGCTGATGGCATCCGCCGCGACCATGGCTCCTCCCCGCTTCCACACGATGAGAATAGCCATGCTCGCGCCGCTGGCTAGAAGAAAATGCCCCAGATGAACCGGGCCGAAACCACCACGAGGAACAGGCCGAACGCCACTTCCAGCGTGCGCTTCTGCATCCGATGCGCCAGACGCGCGCCGAAAGGCGCGAAATAGGCCGAAACCGGCGCGATGAGCACAAGGCCGAGCAGCGAGACATAGCCCACCGAAAGCGGCGGCAGCACCGGCATCTTCGACCAGCCCGCGAGGATGTAGCTGATCGCCCCGGGAATGGAGATCAGCACGCCGAGGCCGGAAGAGGTCGCCACCGCATTGTGGATCGCCTTCCCATGCAGCGTGAGGATCATGTTCGAAATGGCCCCGCCGCCGATGCCCATGAGGGCCGAGGCAAGGCCGATGAGCACGCCATAGGCGCGCATGCCGGCCTTGCCCGGCAGTTCCGGCGCGATGCGCCAGTCATCCCGGCCCGCAAGCAGTTTCGTCGCATTCGAGGCGGCGACCAGCACGAAGACGAGTTTCAGGACGAGGGGCGGCGCGAAAGCGGCAATCGCGCCCCCGACGAGCACCGAGAGCACCACCGGAACGGCCCAGACCTTCAGCACATCCTCCAGCACCTTTCCCTTCGCGCGATGCGCCCGGTAGGATTGCACGGATGTCGGGATGATGATGGCGAGCGAGGTGCCGACGCAAAGATGCATCCGCACATCTTCCGGCACGCCGAGAAACCCGAAAATCTGGTAGAGCACCGGAACAATGACCGCGCCGCCCCCCACCCCGAACATGCCGGCGAGAAGGCCGGTCAGCACCCCCGCAGCCAACAGCGCGATGATCAGCGGAACGAGGTCGCCGAGGGGAATGCCGAACATGATGTGGATTTCCGTTTGGAATGGATGCGGAAGGGCTGTAACGCAATCGCAGGCACGGTGCAAATCGAACGGCAGGAAATCTGACAGAAACGCAGTCCAATCCGCCCGGGCATAAGCGCATTTTTCAGGAAATTTCACCTGTTATTGCGCAAATTTTGCAATATAATAAAGTCATTATCATAAAGATAGACGAATAAATCCTCTCGTATCTCCTATTTATGATCATGATTGATTTTTGTTTTTCCGTTTTATTGATAGATATTCTATATTTTTTTCTTTTGTATATCCTGTTTTATTTTCAGATATCCGTTTTTGCATCGCGGATTGAAGGCTTGCAATTCGCTGCAAATCGAGGACTTTACACACCGAAGCAAAGCCTGTAGCGGCCAAGAGGTCATGGGGAGCCCGCGAGCCGGCTCGGCATTGCGGGGAAACGACATGAGGGGCAGCGCATGATCGCGAAACCGCCGGGCGGCAGCGCCCGATCGATCCAGGACATTGCGGGTGGGGCATTTCTTGTCGCGATCGCGGCTTTGGCCCTTTATCTCGTCAACCATCTGCCTGCCTCTGGCCGTGTCGGCTTTGCCTCGGGCACCGCGCCGCGTCTCTTCGCCTATGGGCTGATGGCGCTGGGCGCCTGGATCATGATCTCGGGCATCTTCAAGGAGGGGCCCTCGATCGGCAGCCTGAACTGGCGTGGTCTCGCCACCATTCTCGGCTCGGTGCTGATCTTCGCAATTGGCATTCGGGTCGTCGGGCTCGCGTTGATCGGCGTGCCGATGGTGGTGCTGGCCTCGCTGGCCGACAAGCAGTTCCGGGCGGTGGAAGCGCTCTATTTCGGGGTGGGGATGACGGCGTTCTGCGGCCTGCTCTTCCCCACGGTCCTGGGTCAGCCGATTCCGCTCTGGCCGCCGTTCCTTGACATGACGCCCGGCAAGCCGACGGCGATCATCGTCCAGGCAATCGCGGGGGGCGTGGTTCTGGCCGCCCTGATCTATGCCGCGCGGCGTGTCGTGCAGAGCAGGAAGGGCAACTGACAATGGAACTCCTTGCCAATCTTGCCCATGGTTTCTCGGTTGCCGTCACCCCAACCAACATCCTGCTCTGCCTCATCGGCGCGCTGGTCGGCACCCTGATCGGCGTTCTCCCGGGCATCGGGCCGATCGCGACCATCGCGATGCTGCTGCCGATCACCTACAAGCTCGACCCCACCGGCGCGCTCATCATGCTCGCGGGCATCTATTACGGCGCGCAATATGGCGGCTCGACCACGGCCATCCTGGTGAACCTGCCCGGAGAAAGTTCATCGGTCGTGACCGCGATCGACGGCCACCAGATGGCGAAGAAGGGACGCGCCGGCGCGGCGCTCGCCATCGCCGCCATCGGCTCGTTCATCGCGGGGACCTTCGGCACGATTCTCGTGGCGGCTCTGGGCAAGCCGCTGACCGCGGTGGCGCAGGCTTTCGGGCCGGCGGATTACTTCTCGCTGATGGTGCTCGGCCTTGTCTGCGCCATCGTGCTCGCCTCGGGATCGGTGTTGAAGGCGATTGCGATGATCTTCCTCGGGCTGCTGCTCTCCACGATCGGCACCGATCTCGAGACCGGCGAGCAGCGCATGACCTTCGGCTTCCTGCCCCTGGCGGACGGGATCGAATTCGTGACGCTCGCCATGGGCATGTTCGGCTTTGCCGAGATTCTCCGCAATCTCGAGAACCAGGAAAGCCGCGATCTCGTGCAGCAGAAGGTAACGAACCTGATGCCCACGAAAGCGGACATGATGGAAGCGGCTCCTGCCGTGGCGCGCGGCACGCTGCTCGGTTCCATCCTCGGCATCCTGCCGGGCGGCGGCGCGGTTCTGGCGGCCTTCGGCGCCTATACGCTTGAGAAGAAGCTCTCGAAGCGGCCACAGGAATTCGGCAAGGGTGCCATCCGTGGCGTTGCGGGCCCGGAATCGGCGAATAACGCGGCGGCGCAGACCTCCTTCATCCCGCTCCTCACGCTCGGCATTCCGCCGAATGCGGTGATGGCCGTGATGGTTGGCGCGATGACCATTCACGGCATCGTTCCGGGTCCGCAGATCATGACGAAGCAGCCGGACCTCTTCTGGGGCCTCATCGCCTCGATGTGGATCGGAAACCTGATGCTCGTCATCATCAACCTGCCGCTGGTGGGCCTGTGGGTGCGCCTCTTGCGCGTGCCCTACCGCATGCTCTTCCCCGCGATCCTTTTTTTCTGCGCCATCGGCGTCTATTCGATCAACAACCAGCCCTTCGATGTGGTGCTCACAGCCTTCTTCGGGCTGATGGGCTACCTGCTGATCAAGCTCGGGTTCGAGCCGGCGCCCATGCTCGTGGCCTTCGTGCTCGGCAAGATCATGGAAGAGAAGCTGCGCCAGGCGATGCTGCTCTCGCGGGGCGATCCATGGACTTTCGTGGATTTCTCGCGCCACCCCATCTCGACCGTGCTGATCGTGGTCTCCGTGGCTTTGCTGGCCCTCGCGATCACGCCGGCGCTGCGAAAGAAGCGCGACCAGGTCTTCGTCGAGGACTGAGACAGGAGGGCGGGTCCACCCCGCCCTTTTTCGTTCCGCGCGCTGCCGCCAATGGCCGGATATGGATTCTACGGACTTGCCGGAATGGCGCTGCGCGCTACCGTTCTGGTGCAGGAAAAGCACGACAGAATGATCGAGGGAGAAACTGATGTCGTTCACTCGCCGCCTACTCATGGCCGGTTCGGCGCTGCTGCTGGGCATTGCCAGCGCAACCGCGCAGGCCTTTCCCAACAAGCCGATCACCATGATCGTTCCATTCGCGGCCGGTGGCCCGACGGATATCATCGCCCGCATCGTGGGCGAGCACATGTCCCGCACGCTCGGCCAGACCATCGTGATCGAGAACGTTGCCGGCGCCGGCGGCACCACCGGCATTACCCGCGCGGCGAAGGCGACGCCGGACGGCTACACCATCGCCATGGGCCATATGGGCACGCATGGCGCTGCCGCCGGCCTCTACCCGAACCTGGCCTATAACCCGCAGACCGATTTCGAGCCGATCGGCCTCGCCGCCGGAACGCCGATCGTGATTGTGGCGCGCAAGGATTTCCCGGCCAATAACCTGCAGGAATTCATCAAGCACGTGCAGGCGAACCAGAAGACGCTGAACGCGGCTCATGCCGGCGTCGGCTCGGTCTCGCACATCACCTGCGTATTGCTGCATTCCATGCTGAAGGTCGATGTGAATGAAATTCCCTATCGCGGCACGGGTCCGGCCATCAACGATCTCGTGGCGGGCAAGGTCGATTATGTCTGCGATCAGATCGTGAGCGTCTCCGAGCAGGTGAAGGGCGGCACGATCAAGGCCTATGGCATCGCGACGCCGGCCCGCAGCCCCTCGCTGCCCGATGTGCCGACCACCACCGAAGGCGGCCTGCCGGAATTCCAGGTCTCGGCCTGGAACGCGGTCTTCGCGCCGAAGGGCACCCCGCCGGATGTGCTCGCAAAACTCCGCGACGCGCTCGTGAAGGCCGTGACCGATCCCGGCACCAGGAAGAAGCTTGAGGATCTCGGCGGCGTGGTGCCGGATGCCAGGGGCGCTTCGCCGGAAGCGCTGGCCGAACTCGTGCGCTCGGAAAACACCCGCTGGGTGGCGCTGCTGAAGGAGCGCGTGAAGCAGTAACGCCGGCTCGTCTCCCGACAGCAACGGCCGCGCCGCGAGGCGCGGCCTTTTCTTTTCGGGCGGCCGGGTCTAAGCGTGTTTCGGCATGTCCGCCCCTGCCGAAAAGCCTTCCTCGTCGCCCCTGTCTCCGCGTGTGCGGAAAGCCATCTGGGGCCTCGGCTTCACGCAGATCGTCGGCTATGGAACCACCTATTACCTGCTGGGGCTGATGGGCGCGCTGATGATGCGCGATCTCGGCCTGTCCAAATCCGTGATGCTCGCGGGCGTATCGCTCACGCTGCTGACCTCCGGCCTCGCCGGGCCGCTGGTCGGGCGCATTCAGGATAAGCGCGGTTCGCGGGTGGTGATGGCGCTGGGCTCCCTGCTGATGGGGCTCGGGCTGATCGTCATTGCCATCGCGCAGGGGCCGGTGCTCTATTTCGCGGGCTGGGGCATCGTGGCTTTGGGCTCACCGCTCTCGCTCTACAACGCCTCCTTCACCTCGCTCACCCGGATGTCCGGCCAGAATGCGCGCCGGGCGATCGTGCTGCTGACGCTGATCGGCGGGCTGGCCTCATCCATCGCCTGGCCGGTGACGGCGGCGCTGTTGACCGGGCTGGAATGGCGCAGCCTCGTGCTCATTTTCGGTGCCGTGAACATCCTCATCTGCGGGCCGCTTCATGCCTGGCTGCTCGACGGGCGCGAGCGCCAGCTTGATGGCGCGCCGCTGCCCGAGCCGGTGCCCGCAGGCCTGAAGCCCGAGGGGCAAAGGATGGCATTCCTCCTGATGACGGTGATGCTCTCCTGCATCTCCCTGGTCGGCAATGGCTGGTCGATGCTCGCCTTTCCGTTGCTGGAAGGATTGGGCTTCACCTTCAAGGAGGCCGTGCTGGTCGCAAGCCTCGTCGGCGTCTTCCAGGTGCTGGGAAGGCTCGGTGAGATGGCGACGGCGCAGAAGCACTCGGCTTTGCGCACGGCGCAGATTTCGAACGTGCTTTTTGCGGCGAGCTTCGTCACATTGGCGCTGGCGAATGGCGTGCTTGTCGGCGGCATCCTGTTCGCGGCAGCCTATGGCATCGCAAACGGCCTCAACACGATCGTGAAGGGAACGCTGACACTCGCGCTCTTCGGCTCGCAAGGCTATGGGGAGCGGCTCGGCAAGGTGACGCTGCTGCCGAGCCTCGCGGCAACGCTTGCCCCCGTGCTCGGCGGTCTCATCATCGACCGAACCGGTGCTGCGGGCATCTCGCTGACCTTCATGGCGATGGGCTTCCTCGCGATGAGCCTGATGGTACTTCTCTCGCGCCATTGCAACCGGCACGCCGTCGCGTGATCGCGATGCGGGTTGCGATGCGACGAGCCGCCTGCCATCTTTGCCCCATGGCTTGCAGAGCCTCGTTTTCCCACCCCTCGCGGAGTAGCCATGCGCCCCGATCAATCGCCCGTCATCCGGCTCTCGGAATACCGTCCGCCGGATTTCCTGATCGACCATGTCGCGCTCGATTTCCGGCTGCATCCATCCGAGACGGTGGTGGAGGCGGTGCTCACGCTTCGCCGCAATCCGGACGGGCGCGCCGGCGCGGCCCTGTCGCTCGATGGCGAGGATCTGACGCTGCTCTCCGTGGCGCTGGAAGGAAAGGCGCTCGCCGCTTCGGCCTATGAGGCGAGCCCGGAGAAGCTCATCATTCCGGTTGTGCCCGATGCTTTCACCCTGGCACTGAAGACCAAGATCAACCCCGCTGCCAATACCCGCCTGATGGGCCTCTACCGTTCGAATGGCGTCTATTGCACCCAGTGCGAGGCGGATGCCTTCCGGCGCATCACCTACTTCCTCGACCGGCCCGATGTGATGTCGGCCTATTCCGTGCGCATCGAGGCGGAAAAGGCGGAAGCGCCGCTGTTGCTCTCGAACGGCAACCCCGTGGGCGGCGGCGACATTCCCGGCACCACGCGCCACTTCGCGCTGTGGGGAGACCCGCACCGCAAACCCGCCTATCTCTTCGCGCTGGTCGCCGGTGATCTCGATCGGGTAACCGACTATCACACGACGCCCTCCGGCCGACGCGTGACGCTCAATGTCTATGTCGAGAAGGGCAAGGGGAACCGCGCGGCCTATGCGATGGACAGCCTCATCCGCTCCATGAAGTGGGACGAGGAGAAGTTCGGGCGCGAATATGATCTCGACCTCTTCAACATTGTCGCCGTATCCGATTTCAACATGGGCGCGATGGAGAACAAGGGCCTGAACATCTTTAACGATCGCTATATTCTCGCAACGCCCGAAACAGCCACAGATCAGGATTACCACAACATCGAAGCCATTGTGGCGCATGAGTATTTCCACAACTGGACGGGCAATCGCATCACCTGCCGCGACTGGTTCCAGCTCTGCCTGAAGGAGGGGCTGACCGTTTTCCGCGACCAGGAATTCTCCTCCGACGAACGCTCGCGGCCGGTGGAGCGCATCGCCAATGTGCAGACCCTGCGCGCGGCGCAGTTTGTCGAGGATGCGGGACCGCTGGCACACCCGGTGCGGCCACAGCAATACAAGGAAATCAACAACTTCTATACGGCGACGGTCTATAACAAGGGCTCCGAGGTCATCCAGATGCTCCGGCTGCTGATCGGGCCGGCGAAGTTCCGCGAGGGCATGGATCTCTATTTCGAGCGGCATGATGGCGAGGCCTGCACGGTGGAGCAGTTCATCCGCTGCTTCGCCGATGTCTCGGGCCGCGATTTCACGCCGTTCATGCGCTGGTATGATCAGGCCGGCACACCGCTGGTGACCGTGCGCGACGCGTTTGATGCGGCCACGGGGCGCTACACGCTGAATTTCCGGCAGGTGACGAAGCCCACGCCGGGCCAGCCGGAAAAGCACCCTCAGGTGATCCCCGTGAAGCTTGGCCTGCTCGATGGCGAGGGCAGGAGCCTCGTTTCGGACGATCTTTTCGTGCTCGATGGCGCGGAAGGGCAAAAGACCTGGGACCATCTGCCCGTGCGGCCCATCCCGTCGCTGTTCCGCGGCTTCTCCGCGCCGGTGCGGGTGGAGATCGACCGGCAGCCGGGCGACCTTCTCGTGCTCGCGGGGCATGACCCGGACCCGTTCAACCGCTGGCAGGCTTTGCAGGATGTGGAGATCGACCTGCTGAAGCGCTCCGTCGCGGGCATTCGCAAGGGCGAGGCACCATTGGCCGATGCCACGCTCGCAGCGGCGCTGGAACGCCTTATCCGCCATTCGGATGCCGATCCTGCCTTTGCGGCGCTCGCTGTCGCGCTGCCGCGCGAAACCGAGATGGCTCGCGAGATCGGGCAGGACGTGGATCCCGATGCCATCGGCGCGGCGATCACCGCGCTCTGGAAATCCATCGGCCAGAGCGTCGGCAGTCTCGCGCGCGAGCGCTACGACACATTGTCCAAGCCCGTGCCGTTCAGCCCCGATGCGGCAAGCGCGGGCAAGCGGACATTGGCCCTTCGGCTGCTGAACTACCTCATCGCCGCCAACCCGGCCGAGGGGGCAGGCCTTGCTCTCGCGCAGTTCGAGCGCGCGAACAACATGAGCGACCGTGCCAATGCTCTCTGGGCGCTGGTGACGGCGGATCGCCCGGAGCGTGACCAGGCTTTCGCGGCCGCCGAGGCCCGATTCCGCGACGATCCGCTGCTGCTTGACCTCTGGTTCACGCTCAATGCCAGCATTCCCGGCAAGGCGGGCCGAGAGCGGGTGGAGGCGCTGCTGAGGCACCCGAAATTCACGCTCGGCAATCCCAATCGCGTGCGCGCGCTGGTGGGCGCCTTCGCCAATGGCAACCCGCGCGGCTTCCACGCAGCGGATGGAGCGGGCTACCGCCTCGTGGCCAATGTGATCGGCGAGGTGGATGGCAAGAACCCGCAACTCGCCGCGCGGCTGGCGACCGCCTTCCGCACCTGGAAGGCGCTTGAAGCCGACCGTCGGACGGAAGCGGAAAAGGCGCTGCGCGGTCTCCTGGCCCCGGACCGATCACGCGACCTGTCGGACATCCTCGAGCGGACTCTGGCCTGAGGCGGAAATGGCGCGGCTGCGGTCGGCGGCCGGGCTGCACGCTCGACAAATGTTAAAAAATTTTTAATGCAACTTTTGCGTGAGACTGTCACAGGTCTCGCCTGCACGAACGCATGGCGCTCTGAACAAAATAAGAACAGACGGAGTCCGCAAGGAATCCGGTTTCCATCTGCGGGCGCAACTGCAAGCTGCGTTGCATTTTTGCCCGTCAGAAGCGGCTCTCCGGTGCCGCGCCACGCTCTGGACAGAGAATCCAACGTCGATTCAACTACAGGTGATTCGGGGCGATGCGGCACATTCCCCGGATTCGACGGAACGATCGAGGGGGCGGGAATGGTGCGGGATTTCGCGGCCAGCTGGGGATTACTGCGTCCCCTGTTCAAGGGGTCTGGCTCCAGCGAGGCGCGCGATCCGGGCCGGCCTGCGCGGAATGATCTCCCCGAAGCAACCGATCCGCTGCTGGATCGGGTCGTGCCGGCGCTGGTTTTCGCCTTCCTTTTCATCGCGGGCTACAGCATGCTCGCCCAATACACGACCAGCCGGCAAAACATGCTCGTCTCCAGCGAACAGGCCCTCGCCGTCGCGGCCCAGATGTTCGTCTCGGAAGCTGCCGCGCGCCATCATTCGGGCGGGGATGCCGCCGATTCGGTCCTGCATGTGCCGCCGGGTGCCGATCTTCCGGGCCGGGCCTTCCTCGTCATCGGGCGTGATGGCCGGGTGCAGCGTTCGAGTCGCCTCGAAATCACCTTTGGCCGGATGGCGGTGAGCCTGTTCGCGGCAGGCGAGGATGTGCTCTCGCCGCGCGCCCTGGGCGAGATGCGCCAATTGACGCTGGCAGATGGTCGCCTTGCGAGCCTGATCACCCGCGAGATCGTGACAGGCCAGACCCTTGTTGCCTATCAGCCGGTCGAGGATGAACTCACCAACTGGAAGCACCATGCCTCGGTCATCTCCGCCCTGCTGCTGGCCTTCGGTGCGGTCACGATCGCCTTCTGCCTCGCCTTCTACAAGCAGCGCGCCCGCGCAAGGGAAACCGAGCAGAGCGCCCAGCGCCTTTTCAACCGCTTCGAGGTGGCCCTCGATCGCGGGAATGTCGGCCTGTGGGATTGCCGGATCGGCGCAACCCATCTCTGGCTGTCGAATTCCATGTTTCGTCTTCTCGGGCTGGAGCCGCGCGAGCGCATGGTATCGCGCACCGGCATCGAAGCGCTGATCCATCCGGCCGATCTCTCCCCGCTCGAGGCGGTGGAGAGAAGCGCGACCGAGGCGGGCGAGATCGACCATATCTTCCGGATGCAGCATGCCAGGGGCCATTGGGTGTGGCTGCACATGCGCGCCGCGCGCCTTGCGGAAAGCAACTCCCAGCCGCAGCGCCTGCTGGGCGTGGTGATGGATGTGACCGCCGAGCGCGAGGCCGCCGCCGAGAGCGAGCGGGCGGAAATGCGCCTGCGCGACGCCATCGAGAGCATTTCCGAAGCCTTCGTCCTCTGGGATGAGAACAACCAGCTTGTGCTCTGCAACTCCAAGTACCGTTCCTTCCACCGGCTCAGCGACACGGCCACCCTTCGCGGCACGCGCTACCAGAACGTGATGGCCGAGGCGCAGGAGCCGCGCATCATGATCGAGATCGACCGGGAAACCGGTGCTGACAACAAATCCTGTGCCTATGAGGCGCAATTCGAGGATGGCCGCTGGCTGCTGATCAGCGAGCGTCCGACGCGCGCGGGCGGCTTCGTTTCGGTGGGCACGGACATCACCACGCGAAAGGCGCAGGAGGACCACCTGCTGGAAAACGAACGCCAGCTGCGCAGCACCATCGCCGATCTCGCGGCCTCGCGTGAGGCCTTGCGCAAGCAGGCGCAGGAGCTTGCCGATCTCGCCAATCTCTACCGCGACCAGAAGGTGGAGGTATTGAGCGCCACCAAGCTGAAGGCCGAGTTCCTGGCCAACATGAACCACGAGATGCGCACACCGCTGAACGCCATCCTCGGCTTTGCGGAAGTGATCGAGAACGAGGTTCTCGGCCCTGTCTCTTGCGCGAAATACCGCGATTACGCTGCGCATATCCGGGTTTCCGGCGGCAACCTGCTCACCATCATCGATGACATCCTGGAAATGGCCCATATCGAGGCCGGTCGTGTGAAGATCGAGCGCTCCTCCAGCCCCATCGGCGACCTGCTCGAGGATGCGGCGACCGGCGTGGCACTCGATGCCGCCAGCAAGCATGTGCGCATCGAGATCGATCCGACCTCGGCCAGGCCGGAAGGCCTCATGCCCGTGGAACTCGATATCCGCGCGACGACGCAGGCCCTCATCCACCTCACCCGCAACGCCATCCGGCTCTCGCCCACGCATGGAACGGTCACGATGCGCGCGCGCCGGCAGGGCGATTACATCAACATCTTCATCTCGGACCGGGGCTGCCATCTTTCGCAGAGCGATATCGGCACGCTCACGAAGCCCTTCGGACATATCGACGGCATGCTGCATGATGGCTGCAAGGGCTCCGGCCTCAGCGTCGCCATCGCACGCGGGCTCATCGAGCTGCAGGGCGGCACATTGCGCATCCGCTCCGCGCCGCAACTCGGCGCCATCATGATGGTGCACCTGCCGATCGTGCAGCGCCCGCGCCAGCTCGACCTGCCGATGGCCTGACCCTACTTCACCGGGCCGATACGCTGGGTGAATATGGCGCGCGCCTCCTGCTGGAGGCGATCGATATCCGCCGAAAGCGGCGGAAAATCCGGGTAATCGAGCAGACGCGCGATCTGTCGCCGCAGGGTGATGCTGGTATCGTTTTCGGCAAATGCGCCCGGCAACACCAACCGCGCCACCTGCTGGAAGCCGATCTGCACATCCCAGGCGGCGAGCAGCGTCTCCGTTTCCTCCGCCGTCAGCAGGCCAACCTCGCCCGCCAGCGCCAAACGGGAGCGGGTATTCCCTTCCGCCAAGGCAGCATGTTCCGCCGCGTGAACCAGCGCGAAGGCCTGCGTGATGAATTCGAGATCGACGAGCCCGCCGGGGCGATCCTTCACGTCGAAGCGGTCGCGGCCGGGCTTTTCCGTGTGCATCAATGCGCGCATGTCGGCGGTTTCGCGCTTGACCCGGACCTCGTCGCGCTTCCGGGCAACAAGCGCACGGATGCTGTCCGTCAGGGCACGCGAGAGTCCGGCATCCCCCGTCAGCACGCGCGCACGGGACAGGGCGAGATGTTCCCAGAGATCGCTCTCTTCCGAGGCGAAATACTCCCGGAAGGCCGAGAGTGAGGCCGCCACCGGCCCCTTCTTGCCCGAGGGCCGCAGGCGCAGATCCACCTCGTAAAGCATGCCCGCGCGCATTGGCGCGGAGAGCGCTGCGACCAGGCGCTGGGTGAGCTTCGCGTAGTATTCGCTGGTCATCAGCGACTTCCCGCCATCCGACCACGCATCGGCCGGCGCCTCGTAGACGACGACGAGATCGAGATCGGAACTGGCGGTGAGTTCGCGCGAACCGGCCTTGCCATAGCCGATGATGGCCATCTGCCCGCTCGGAATTTCGCCATGGCGATCGGCGAATTCGCGTCGCACGCGGGCAAGAACAAGCCGCAGGATGGCCTCTGCCAGCACGGTATGCACCTCGCCGAGATCCACAACCGGAATGAGGCGAGACAGCGCGCGCGTGCCGATGAGGAAGCGCTCACCGCGCAGGAGATGGCGCGCACGTTCCAGCGCCATCTCGTAATCCGTCTCGCGGTCGAGGCGCGGACCGAGGCGCGTTTCGGGATCTGGCCCGAGATTGGCGAAATCCGGGTCGATCAGCACATCGAGCACATGCGGGGATTGCGCCACCATCTGCGAGAGACGCGGCGCGGTCCCGAGGCATTCCGCGAAAAGCTGGCGCAGGCTCGCATTGGAATTGAGGATCGTGAAGAGTTCCACCGCCGCCGGCATACGCTGCAAAGCGCCATCCAGGGCGAGGATCGCGCCATCCGGCTCGGAGGCGCGGCCGAAGCTTTCGAGCAGGCCGGGCACGAGTTCGGTGAGCACCTCGCGGGCGCGTGGGGTCGTCACTGCCGGGCGCCGGCCGAAATGCCAGCCGCGCACGGTTTCCGCCACCATTTCGGGCTGCTTGAAGCCCAGGCGCTTCAGCGTTTCGCGCGTTTCAGGGTCTGTTTCGACACCCGTGAAAACGAGGCTGCCCGCGCCGGAGGCGAGCGCCGGGCCGCCTTCGAACAGGCGCGCGTAATGGTGCTCCACACGCCGCAGCGCGCGTGTCAGGTGCTTGTCGAATTGCGCCCGCGTCATGCCGCAGAACCGGGCGAAACCGCCAAGATCCTCGTTGGACCTCGGCAGTTTCTGCGTCTGCTCGTCATGGATCATCTGCACGCGATGCTCAAGCGTCCGCAGGATTCCATACGCCTCGCTCAGGTCCTTCGCAGCCTCGGGGGTGATCCAGGTCTCGCGGCAGAGGGCATCGAGCATGTCGAGCGTGCGCGAGCCGCGCAAGGAGGGCCGCCGCCCGCCATAGACCAGTTGCTGGGTCTGCACGAAGAACTCGATCTCGCGGATGCCGCCGCGGCCAAGTTTCAGATCATGGCCGGCAATCGCGATCTGGTCGTGCCCCTTCACGGCATAGATCTGCCGTTTCATCGCGTGAATATCGGCGATGGCACCGTAATCGAAGTATTTCCGCCAGATGAAGGGTTGCAATTCCTGGAGATAGGCAGAGCCCGCCGCCTCATCGCCCGCGACCACGCGCGCCTTGATCATTGCCGCGCGTTCCCAGTTCTGGCCCACGGTCTCGTAATAGGCGAGCGCGGCATTGACCGGCATGGCGATCGGCGTGGTGCCGGGATCGGGCCGGAGGCGCAGGTCCACGCGGAGAACATACCCATCCGCCGTGCGCTGCGAGAGAATGCTGGCCATCGCCTTGATGATCGCGACGCAACGATCGAGATGATCCGCATGGTCGCGCAAGGCCGGCGCCTGCGGATCATAGAAGCAGCCGAGATCAATATCGGAGGAGTAATTCAGCTCGCGCGCGCCATGCTTGCCGAGCGCGAGCACAAAAAGACCAAGCCCCTCGAAGGGCATCTCGCGATCTGGAATCGCAAGATGCTCGCCATGCTGGGCAATCGCGATCCGGAGTGCGGCGCGCGTTGCCTCATCCGCGAAGTCGGACAGCCCACGCGTGACGGCGATGAGATCGAATACGCCGCCGAGATCAGCCATCGCCACGAGAAGCGCATGGCGGTTCCGGGCCTGTCGGAGGGCCTTCATCCCGGCCTGAAGATCGCCCGCGCGGCCTGCCGCGCGCATGCCTTCGAAGATGGTTTCAAGGCCGGCTTCGGGCGAAGCGGCCAGCAAATCCGCCACGGCAGCCGGGTCACGCCGCACAAGGCGCCAGAGGAAGGGCGAGCCTTCGGCGATGCCCGCAAGCAGGGCCCTGGCCGTCTCCTGCCCGTCAAGGAGGGCGGCGAGCGGACGAGCCTCCTCCTCAGCCAGCACATCCGCAAGGCGGGAGGTGCCGGGCTTTCCGTATTTCGGGGCAGAGACAAGGCGGGAGAGCAGTGAGGCGGGCGTGATCATGCCCCTTTTTCGGGCAGGGCGGGGCCTTGCGCAAGGCTCCTTCCGGCGGAACCCGCGGCCTCCGGAAGCACGAGCACAGCCTTGAGGCCGGTCGCGTTGTCCTCCAGCCGCAACTCGCCGCCATGGAGCCGCGCGATGGCCGCGACAAGCGACAGCCCGAGGCCGAGACCGGGCTTCGCGCGGCTGGAATCGAGACGCACGAAACGTTCCACCACCGCCTGACGCTTGTCCTCCGGAATGCCCTCGCCGCGATCCGCCACCGCGATGCGGATCTGCCCGCCGGATTTCTCCGCCGAGATGGCGAGCGAGCCGCCGCCTTCCGGCTTCAGGCCGTATTTCAGCGCGTTGTCGATGAGGTTCGAGATCGCCTGCCCGATGAGTTCGCGATTGGCCTTGGCCACGAGACCGGTTTCGATCTTCGTTTCAAACGCGAGGCCAGCCTCCTCCGCAAGGGGCTCGTAAAGCTCGGCGAGGCTTGCGACGATCTCTTCGAGATTCAGCGGCTTGAGGGAGGTCGCAAGGTTTCCGCTCTCCGCGCGCGCGATCATCTGAAGGGCATCGAAGATGCGCAACAGGTTGTCGCTTTCCTCGATGGCGCGCTCCAGCGCGGCCTTGGCCTCCTCCAGCGTTTCGGCCTTGCGCAGGGCGTCTTCCGCACCGTTCCTGAGGCGCGTGAGCGGGGTGCGCAGGTCATGCGCGACGTTGTCCGAGAGGTCACGCAGGCCGGTCATCAACTCGCCGATGCGGTCGAGCATGGCGTTGAGATGCAGCGCGAGACGATCGAATTCGTCGTTCGTGCTGGTCACCGGCAGGCGCTCGGCAAGGTTGCCGGCCATGATCGCAGCGGAGGTCGTCGCCACGCCCTCGACGCGCGAGAGCACGCGGCGCGTGACGAACCAGGCGCCGAACCCACCCATCAGCACCACCAGGAGCAGGGAGAACCCGCGCGCGCGGCGGATGGTGACGCGCAAGCGATCCTGCTCTTCGAGATCGCGCCCCACAAAAAGCCGCAGACCGGAGGGCAGGATGAAGGTGCGCACCTTGGCACGGCGTGCGACCTCCTCGGCCTCGTCCGGCCAGTTATAGCGCAACTCGCTCCAGCCCGGGCTGACCGATTGCGCCGGAACGCGGAGGATGGCGTTGCCGGTCATCGCGTCGCCGCGTGCATCCACGAGGAGGTAGAGGAAGGAGCCGCTCTGCCGGCCGCGCCGCTCGATAACGGCGACGAGACGTCGCAGACCACCCTGCCGGTATTGCTCGGCGAGAGCGTTGATCTCGGTCTCGATGGTCTCGGTGATCTGCGCATCGAGCAGGCGACGCGTGTTCCAGGCGATATATCCAAGGATGATGCCGGAGAAGAGCGCGAAGATCAGGAGGTAGAAGGCCGATAGCTTGAAGGCCGTGGTGCGCGCCATGCGGCCAAGCCCGGCGAGCCAGCCGCGCTCGCTTCCCGCGGAGGGCAAACCCGGCGCCATGCCTCAGCGGCCGGGGTCGCGGATCATGTAGCCCGCCCCGCGAATCGTATGGAGCAGCGTCGCCTGCCCCTTGCGCTCGATCTTGCTGCGCAGGCGCGAGACATGGACGTCAATGACATTCGTCTGAGGGTCAAAATGGTAATCCCACACGTTTTCGAGCAGCATCGTGCGCGTCACCACCTGCCCGGCATGGCGCATGAGATATTCGAGCAGGCGGAATTCTCGTGGCTGGAGCGCGATATCCTCGCCCGCGCGGCTCACGCGATGGGCGAGGCGATCGAGTTCGAGATCGCCAACCTTGTAGATCAGTTGTGCGCTTTGCGGGTTCCGGCGGCGCGCGAGCGCCTCGACACGCGCGAGGCACTCGGTGAAGGCGTAGGGCTTGGTGAGATAATCGTCGCCACCGGCGCGCAAGCCGAGCACGCGATCATCCACCTGCCCGAGGGCGGAGAGAATCAGCACCGGCGTGGTGCGCTTCTCGGCGCGCAGGGCCATGATGAGCGAAAGGCCATCGCGCTTGGGCAGCATGCGGTCGACCACGAGAACGTCATAGCTGCCGGCGAGCGCCATTTCGAGGCCAGTCTCGCCGTCTGCCGCCAGGTCAGCCACATGACCGGCCTCGTTCAGCGCGCGGGCCAGATAGCGACCGGCTTCGGAATCATCTTCGACAACGAGGATTTTCATAAGGGACAGGGCTCGATCAGATGCCCGGATACAACGCCACGCATGAGCCAGCGCCGTCAAGGCGAAGGTGGGTTCGGTCCTGCGTCTGGCTGTGAAGCGGGGGGCGACGGAGGGAGCTACGGCCAGCCACAGGACCTTGATGCCGATAATGCCCGCCCGCGACTGGCCCGAAGCTTTCGGGCGCATGACATTTTGGTAAGGAAGTCAAGCCTGATCGCGCCTCGCCAGCAGCACTTCGAGCGCCTGCTTCTCGGTTTCCGCCAAGGGGGCGGACTCGGGCGCGGCCACGGCCTCGGCGGGCTGCCGGAACAACGAACGCGCAGCGAGGATCCCGCCCAGAAGCGCAATGGCCGGAAGACTCCAGAGCAACGCCGTCGAGAGGGAAAACGGCGGCCGGAGCAGCACGAATTCGCCATAACGCTTGACGAGAAACTGACGGATGGCGCTGTCGCTGTCGCCGGCCGAAATCCGCTCCCGCACGAGGCGGCGCAGGTCGCGCGCGAGTTCGGCGTCCGAATCGTCGATCGACTGGTTCTGGCAGACGAGGCAACGCAGTTCCGCCGAGAGCTTGCGGGCGCGGGCTTCCTGCGCGGCATCCTTCAGCTGCTCGCCGGGCTGCACGGCCAGCGCCGTTCCCGACAGGGCCAGAGACCCGAAAACCAGAGCACGGCGGGAAAGCGCACTCATTCCGCCGGCTCCAGGCGCCCGGGACGGCGGGTGGCAACCCGCGGAGCGCCAACCCGCAAGCGACGATCCGAGAGCGAGAGGAGGCCGGCCAGCGCCATCAGTGCCGGCCCGAGCCAGATGAGCGTCACGAAAGGCTTCCAGTAGGCGCGCAGATCGACATGGTTTCCATCCGAGGTCTCGCCAATCGCGACATAGACCTCGGAGAAGCCGACACGATGGCGACCAACCTCCGAGGTCGGCATCTGGCGCCCGATATAGACGCGTTTCGCCGGACGCAGTTCGGCCACCTGCCGCGTGCCGTCATGCACCACGAAATGCGCCACGGTGGATGTGTAGTTCGGGCCGGAATAGGGCGCGATGCCGCGAAGGGTGAGCGAATACTCACCCAGCTTCACCGTCTCGCCCGGCTTCATCGAGACGATCGCCTCCTTCTCGAAAGCGGTGAAGGCGATGCCAATCACCATGATGCCCACTCCGGCATGGGCCAGTGCGGTCGCGACGAAAGTGCGCGGCAGGCCGATGAGACGGTTGAAGGCACCGGCGGTGCCGCCGCGCATGACGCGTTCGCGGATCTCGTCGAGCGAAGCGATGAGGATGAAGATCCCGAGACCGATCGCAAGGATCGCCAGAGCCGGACCACGACCGATCTGATAGGCGACAACAAGTGTCGCCAGCAGGCTCAGCCCCATCGCGAAAAGCATGCGCTGGGTGACTCCCAGCAGGTCCCCTCGCTTCCAGGCAAGGCGCTGGCCGAAGGGAATGGCGACGAAGAGCGGCAACATCAGCGGTACGACGGTGAGGTTGAAGAAGGGCGGGCCCACCGAGATCTTCTGTCCGGTCACCCCCTCGAGCGCCAGCGGATAGAGCGTCCCCACCAGCACCGCCAGCGCCGCCACGGCGAGGAACAGGTTGTTCAGAACCAGCGCACCCTCGCGGCTGACCGGCGCGAAGAGCCCGCCCGCTTCCATCGTCCGCGCGCGAAATGCGAACAACGTGAAGGAGCCGCCGATGAAGGCAATGAGGATGATGAGAATGAACAATCCGCGCTCCGGGTCCACCGCGAAGGCATGCACCGAGGTCAGCACGCCGGAACGCACCAGGAATGTTCCGAGAAGCGAGAGCGAGAAGGTGATGATCGCGAGCAGGATGGTCCAGATCTTCAGCGCCTCGCGCTTCTCCATCACGATCGCGGAATGCAGCAGCGCCGTTCCGGTGAGCCACGGCATCAGGGAGGCGTTCTCCACCGGGTCCCAGAACCAGTAACCGCCCCAGCCGAGCTCGTAATAGGCCCAGTAGGAGCCCATGGCGATGCCGAGGGTGAGCGTGATCCAGGCGACGAGGTTCCACGGACGCAACATCCGCGCAAAGGCCGCATCGATCCGCCCGACGATCAGCGCGCCGGCCGCAAAGGAAAACACGATCGAATAGCCGACATAGCCAAGATAGAGCAGCGGCGGATGGATCGCGAGGCCGGGGTCCTGCAGGATCGGGTTCAGGTCGCGCCCCTCGAACGGAGCCGGGCCGAGGCGCAGGAATGGGTTCGATGCGAAGAGAACGAAGGCGAGGAAGGCCGCGGCGATCATCGCCTGAACGGCCAGTGTCGCGCCCAGGATATCATTGGGAAGATTGCGGGAGAAAACCGCGACGCCGGCGCCGAACAGCGCCAGAATCAGCACCCAGAGCAGCATCGAGCCCTCATGATTGCCCCAGACGCCGCTCCATTTGTAGATCAGCGGCTTGAGGGTGTGCGAGTTCTCATAAACATTCGAGACCGAGAAATCCGAGCCGAGATAGGCATAGGTCAGCGCCGCGAAGGATACGCTGACCAGCAGGAGCTGCGCGATCGCCGCCTGCGGCCCGAGCGCGACCAGCGCGGCGTCGCGCCGGATCGCACCCCACAACGGAAAGGTGGCCTGAAACAGGGTCAGAACCAGCGCCAGAACCAGCGCGTAATGGCCGATCTCAACAATCATTTCGCCCTGCTCATGGTTTGGGTGGTCCGTCTCCCTTGCCCGGCTGCCAGTGCCCCTGCTGTTTCAGGGCATCGGCAACTTCGCGCGGCATGTAGTTTTCATCATGGCGCGCCAACACCGTGGATGCCGTGAAGGCGCCTGAGGCGTCAAGGCGACCTTCCGTCACTACACCCTGCCCTTCACGGAACAGGTCCGGGAGCAATCCCCGATAGGTGACCGCAATGGCATTGGAACCGTCGGTCACGCGGAAGCGCACCATCTGGTTGGGCTCACGCAGCACGCTGCCCTTTTCGACAAGACCGCCGAGCCGGAAAGCCTCGCCGGCCTTGACCTTGCCCGCCATCACTTCGCTGGGAGAGCGGAAGAAGACGATCTGATCGCGCAAGCCTGTCAGAATCAGCGCCAATGCCGAAACCAGCACGAGGCCAAACCCGCCAAGAATCATGAGACGCTTCTGCTTGCGGGTCATGGGAGGGAGTTCCGGCGGGTCGGGATCGTGGTCACGGGTTTGCAGCCTTCAGATCGAGCGCGGCGGCAAGCCGGTCAAGTTCGGCCGTGGCGCTTTCGCCCAGGGCCTTTCGGGCGTCGGCCAGGGCATTGGCAGCCTTGTCACGCTGGTTGAGCACCATGCGCGCCTGGATGAGACGCTGCCATTCATCGAGGCTCCCACCTTGCTGAGCAAGACGGGCGGCAAGCCCATCGACCATGCCTTCGATCGCGCGGGCGCGCTCTTCCGGCGGCAGTTCCGACAATGCCTTGCCTGCTTCGCTTTGCGGGCCGCCCGTCGGGCGCGGCGGCGCCTTGCCCTCTGCGCGGAAACGGTCGAGTTCGGTTTCCACCCGCATCCTGCCAGGGCCTTCCGGGAGCGAGGCCGACAATTCCATGAGCTTCCGAATAGCACCTGGCACATCACCGTCCTGTTCGGTGGCAATGGCGAGATAGAACAGCGCCTTGGCAAAATCAGGATCGAGCGCGACCGCCTTCTCGAAGGCCTGCTTGGCCTCGGCATTCACGATGCCGTTCTGGCTGGCAATCAGGGCCTCGCCAAGATTGGCCAGCCGATCCGGTGTTTCGCCCGAAATCGCAATCACGCGGCGAAATGCGAAGGCCGCATCCTGATATCGCCCGAGGCGCATATAGGCCGGCGCGATGACCTCGAAACCGCGCGCATCATCGGGTTTGCTTGCAAGGTGCAATTCGATGCGCTGAAGGGCCTGCTGCATCTGCGCATCGCTGCCGGGCGTCATCCGGCCCGCAATGGGCTGGTCGGGCATGTCGGGCGTGCCGGTGCGAAGGTAGAGGGCAATCGAGAGCACGGGGAGCCCGATCAGAAGCAGGAGAGCTGCGATCTTGCTGCGGCGGGCGCTGCCGGTCTTCCGCTCTTGCTCAACCTCATTCTGTCGTCCGATCGCGAGCAGACGACGCGCCTGCTCGGCCTCGGACGCCGTGCGTTCGTTTTCGGAAATCAGGCCGGCGGTCACCTGCCGGTCCAGTTCCAATCGCCGCGCCTCATAGAATTGGATCGCGTGGTCGAGGCTGGTCTTGCCCTTTGGCGGACGAAGAAGCGGGCGCAGGGCCAGAACGGCCGCACCGAAGGTCAAAATCACGATCCCAAACCAGAGAGTCATCGTACTGCTCAACTAGGCCGCAATCGGGGCCATTCCATGACATGGCGCAATTGCCCTGCCTTATGTGGCCGCTTTGCTATAGAGCAGCAATGGGAGAGGCAATCGGTTGTCACAAAGCGGGAAGGGTGAGGCGCGCGCGAAGACCGCCGAGTGGTGAATCATCCAGCGCGAAGCTGCCCCCGTAAAGGCCGGCGAGGTCGACCACGATCGACAGGCCCAGGCCGGAGCCGGGCTTGGTTTCATCAAGGCGCCGGCCGCGCTTGGTGGCCTCGATGCGCTTTTCCTCAGGCAGGCCCGGTCCATCGTCATCGACGACAAGATGGATTTGGGGAGCGGCATGGTCGGATTGCGGAGCGGCCTGCACAAGGATGCGGACCTCGCTTGTCGCCCACTTCCCGGCATTGTCGACGAGGTTGCCGACCATCTCCTCGAGGTCCTGCTTCTCGCCCCGGAAGCGCAGCGGCGTCTCGATCTCGAGCGAGAAACGGATATCCCGATCGCGGTAGATCTTCTCGAAGGCGCGCATGAAAGCGGCGAGGACCGGCTCGACCTCGGTGAAATTGCCGATCGCCGCAGCGCGGGCGGCGGCGCGAGCCCGGTCGAGATAATATTGCAACTGATCGCGCATGATGGCGGATTGTTCGCGAATCTTATCCCCCAACGGCCCGGAATCACCCCCGGCTTCATTCAGAAGCACAGAGAGCGGCGTCTTCAGCGCATGCGCGAGATTGCCGACCTGAGCACGGGCGCGGCTCACGATCTCGCGGTTCATGTCGAGCAGCTGGTTGAGTTCGCCGGCCAGGGGCGCGACCTCCACGGGGAATTCGCCCTCCACGCGCTCGCGCTCGCCATTGCGCACCTGGGCGAGAGATTGGCTCAGTTCGCGCAGCGGCCGCAGACCGTAGCGAACCTGCACATAGGCGGAGATTCCGAGCGCAAGGCCGAGCAGGCTCAACAATGTGAGCACCGCAAAGTCGAAGCGTCGCCGCTCTTCCACGATCTCTTCGGCATTGCCAGCCACGGAAATCAGGAATCGGTTCTGTTCGCCAAGGTCGATTTCCTGCTCGACAATTCGGATGCGTCGTCCCTCCGGCCCTCCGCGATAGCCATCGCGGAAGTCCCCGCGCAAGGATGGCATGCCAGGTTCGACAAGCGGAGGAAGCCGCTGGTTGAAGAGCGATCGCGATGTGCGGAGGATTGCGGCCGTGCTGCTCTCCATGTCGACCCGCATGATCTGCCAGTACCAGCCGGATAACGGAATCTGGAACTGCGGCTCGCCGAGATTGCCGGGCTCGACATTGTTGCCATCCGTCAATGCGGCCACGTCCGCCACGAGCACCTTGAGATAGAGCTTCAGGCGTTCGTCGAAAGCCGCCTCCACGGATCGGCGGTTGATGGCCGACAGGATCGTGCCGGTCGATACCAGCACGAGGGCAGAGAGCAGGATGGCCGTGAGGAACAATCGCCCGGCCAGCGAGCGTGGGTCGGTGGGGCCGGGAAGCGTGAAGCGCATGGCTTCACTTCGGTTTCGGGGCCGGCAGGCGCGGAGCCTGCGCGATATAGCCCAGACCGCGGACAGTCTCGATCACATCGACGCCGAGCTTCTTGCGCAGGCGGCCGACAAACACCTCGATCGTGTTGGAATCGCGATCGAAATCCTGATCATAGAGATGCTCGACCAATTCGGTCCGCGACACCACGCGGCCCTGGTGGTGCATCAGATAGGCCAGCAAACGATATTCATGGCTCGTCAGCCGGATCGGGTTGCCGTCCACCACCACGCGGCTTGAGCGCGTATCGAGAATGACCGGGCCACAGGTCAATTCGCTCGTGGCATGGCCCGCCGCGCGCCGCAGCAGCGCCCGCAGGCGCGCAAGCACTTCTTCCATGTGGAAGGGCTTTGTGACGTAGTCGTCGGCGCCGGCATCGAAGCCCTGCACCTTCTCGCTCCAGCGGTCGCGTGCCGTGAGGATCAGGACAGGCATCTTGCGGCCTTCGCGCCGCCATTTCTCCAGTACGCGGATGCCGTCCATCTTCGGCAGGCCCATATCGAGGATCACCCCGTCATAGGGTTCGGTATCGCCGAGGAAATGCCCCTCCTCGCCATCGAAGGCGCTGTCGACCGCATAGCCCGCATGTTCCAGCGCCGAGGTCAACTGGCGGTTGATGTCGCGATCATCCTCGATCACAAGCAGACGCATTCGAACGAACTCCTCAAGGCGGCAGGGCGGGCAGGCTTTTCCTGCTCCGCTTGTTCTCCTGTTTCATACACCGCTTTGAGGGAATTTCGAGGCCAACCGATTCCCGTTAGAATGGTCTTCCATCAGATCAGGCGCTTGGTGGCGATGACACGAAACACTGTCGAGGCCACGAAGCTGCCCGCCGCCACGAGTTCGAGCAACCGGTCCGTGAGGAGACCCTGATCCAGACCCATGGTCTGGAAGCCCATGAGCGAAAGGGCGATCGAACCGAACCCGACGACATTGGACCAGACCGTGCGGCTCTGCAGAAGCGTCTTGGTATCGAACATGGTCTTCTCCTTTTGGTTTGCCGTCCCGGCGGGCCGGCTGGAAAGGGTGAGGCGCAGGCTTTCGCGCTCGATTTTGGCCACGCGCCTCGTCCAGCCCCGGCCGAAGACCGGAAAGGTTGGCAATTGCTGCAGAAAGCGCAGGCGCGCGGCACATAGCGCCTCGATCAAGGATCGGGGCTCGGCGGCACGGATGGCGCCGAGGGTTTGCGGCCCCATCCGACCATCGACCTCCACGGCAACCAGGCCCTGAAGGGTCCGGATGACCCGCTGTGGACCGGAATTCACAGCGTAATCGAAAGCCGCGAGATCGAGCCCGGCAGGCAATTCATCGCCGGCCACGGCGTTCCAGTATCGAATCCGGTAAATTGCCCTGGCCTCCTCCCGCGATAGCGCGCGAATATCGGCTCTGGTCACGGGCTGCCCGCGCCATGCGCCAAGCGTGGCCTGCGTGATCCCCATCATGGTGGCGCCACCGGGGTCGGATGGATGGTCGGAAAAACCACCTTCATGTTGAAGAACAAGCGCAAGCGCCCGCTCGAAATTGGCGGCAGCCATGGCATTCTCCGGTTGGAGGGCTTTCAGTGCACGCGGAGCGTCGCAACCAGCGGATCGCCAGCGCCAATCCGGGTGGAAAGCTGGACGATGCTGACGTCGAGACTCCCCCGAGGCGCGCCGAAATCGGCCGCTTCCTCGGCGCTCCCGTAGAAATATTCCGGCGTCGCAACCGTGACGCTGCGCTTCACTGTTGCCCCGTCTCGGATCTCGATGCGGTATTCCTCGCGTTCCTCGGCAAGGGGAACCTCGTAAAGTTCCCAGTTGTCGCCGCCGAACCGCGCACGCCGGATGAAAGTCAGGCGGATTCCATTCGCTTCACGTCGTGCCCTTGCATGGACCGGCGAGAGCGGACGATAGGCCTTGCCGGCGATTGCATGATCGATCCGGGCCACGGCGGGATCACCGATGTCTCGCCCGGCCGGGATGATCGCGAGTTCAATGCTCTGCCCGACATGCTCGGCGCCAAGGCCGAGATCAACCACGGCATCGTCCAGGACGATCGCCTGCGCGCCCGGCGCGAGGTTGCGCAGGGCCGCCGTCTCCGAAAGGCCCACCCCGCGCAACAGACCCGAGAGCCTGTATCGCCGGTCGGCGACAAGTGTCGCCTGCCTGAACAGGACGATCTCGATCACACCATCCGGCCCCACCAGCGCCAGCGCGTTGTTGCCCGCGAGCACGGCGGCCTCGTCCAGGCTTGCAAGGGCACCCGAAACGAGCAGGATCTCGCAACTCGAGGCGTGATCCCACCGCCAGAGCGGCCCGGGCGGAAGCGCGGTCATCAGAGTGCCGAAGCGGGCCGCTGCCACGGCCTCCCCCAGAACGGTTCCGCCCTGATCCGTCCGGGTCAATGCATAGGGCCCGCGCCAGGGCTCCGCGCGCATGGCCAGATGCAGGGGACTGGCACTCTCGGAGCGCAGGATGGGTAATTCGAGGAGCCGAGCATAGGGCGCACCGGGCAGCGCCGGGGTCACAGGCAGCTCGGTCACATCATCGTCGATCGGCGCAAAACCCATGGTTTCCGGATCATGCGATAAAGCCTCGCAGAACCGTTCGCGCTGGTCGGAGATGCGGGTGAGGCGCACCAGCCTGCTCCCCGCCTCGGTCTCGATCGCAACAAGATCGCCCGCCTCGATGGCACGGGCACTGGGCGGCAAGGCAAAACGGAAGACCTCGCGGGCGGCCCAGGCCTCGGCCAGCCGCTGCTCGGCGAGGCGACGCGCGCGCCCCTTGGGCAGGATCATCGCGACGTCCTCGCTGACCTCCCTTTGGGCGGTGCTGCCGTCGCGACGCGCCTCGACCATCGTCTTGCGGAAATCGCGATCCGGATCGACGAAGCCCAGCCGGAAGCTGCGGGGCAGGTCACGCTCTTCCAGCCGCGCGATTTCGATTTCCGCGCCATTCCGACCCGTCGGTGCCACGAGATCATCCCGCGCGATCAGCGCCACCGGAAAGGCAGCACGCGGCTTGACCGAGAGTTCCGCGCCATCGCCCGAAGCAATGAGGCCAAAGCTGTCCAGCAGAGGCTCCAGCACGGCCCGCGCCGTCATGGGGCGATCGATGACAAATCCTTCGATTGCCTCGCCGATTGCCGCAACCGATCCCTGATCGGCCGCGTGGTCGGCGATCACCGTGGCAATCAATTCGGGAAGCGGCGCAATCTCGAGCCGGCCGTTGAGCCAATGACCGCGCGCGAAATTCGCCCCATCCGCCCATTGGTCGCGCATGGCGGGAAACGCCGGAAACGGACGTGCGTCATAGGCCCAGGGCGCGATGAAATCCGGCATCACCATCGGCCCGCCATAGACGGGCGAGGCCGGGTTATGCGCGGCAATATGTCCGGGGCTGGCCGGATCGAACCGGTCGAGCATCGCCTCCAGCAGCCGGCGCTGGATCATGTCGTCGCGATGGCCACGGGAAAAATAGGGCAACCCGTTCTCGACGGATTTCGGGTCGGGAAAGATGTTCGGCTGATTGCTCCCCTTATCGACCGCGCCGCAGCCGATTTCAGCCAGCAGGATGGGCTTCGAACGCGCCTGCCAGCCCGTATTGGACGCGATCTCCACCCCGCCAACCCTTTCGCGATGCGTGTTCGACCACCAGCCGGCAAGATCCTTCGGCCGGTAGATCCACGGCTTGCCGTAAGCGCCGTCGGAGATGGGCGTCCGGATCTGGAGCGCGCGCGACCCGGCATCGGCGTAAAACCAGTCAAAACCTTCGCCAGCGCCAATCCGGTCGACCAGATAGGCGGGGTCATGGGGTGTCTCCGCGAGGCTCGCATCGAAATGCGCCGGCTCTTCGCGCCAATCCGTCACCGGAGGGTAGAAATCGATGGCGACCGCACCGACTTCCGGATGGCTCCAGAACGGATCGAGCGGAAAGCGCACCTCCTGCCCGCCGCCCCGCACATGCGCGCCATATTCGGTCCAGTCTGCGGCATAGGTGATGCGCGTCGAAGGTCCGAGGATCCCGCGCAATTCTCCGAGAAGCCCCGTGAGCGCCGCAACCATCGGATAGCTGCCCCCGCCTGCTGCGAGATGGGTGAGGCCGACAAGCTCGGAAGCGATGAAGAACGTATCGACCCCGCCCGCCGCCTTGGCGAGCATGGCGTGATGCAGCACCATCCGCCGGAAGCTCCATTCCGCCGGGCCGGCATAGAGCACGGTATCCCCGGAAAGCCCGAAATGGCTGGCCTGCGCCGATCCGATGAAGCTCGCAATCCCGGCATTCACGCCGGTCGTCCCGGCAGGGCTTCCGGGCCTTCCCGGCGCGGGGTGGCAGGTCATGCGCCCCCGCCAGGGAAAGGCCGGCTGGTCTGCTGCGTTGGAATAGGGATCAGGCCTGCCATTGCCGGGCGGAATATCCATCAGAATGAAGGGGTGGAGCGCGACCTTCAGCCCGCGTGCTTTCAGGTCCCGGATCGCCTGGATGATCGAAAGATCCGAAGGCGTGCCTCCGTAATTGGGCCGCCCTTCCGATGCGGAAACCGCCTGCGCTGTCTCGCGCGTCAACCCGCAAACCTGCCAGCTCTGGCCGGTGGTGATCTTGCCCTTCTTCTCCACGCGGGGCGTGATCTTGCAGTTGTTGACGCGCAGATCGTCCCCGAACCACGCATTGATCAGCGTCGCGCGTTCAAGTTTGGGGCAGAGCGCCTGGAGATCATCGATGGATTGCTCCCAATCCGTGCCGCGCGTCCATTGCGAGCGGTTGAGCGTGCGCGAGGTGCCATAGCCAAAATCCTCGCGCACCTCTTCCGTGGCATAACCGAATTCGGTCGAGCCGGGGAAGATGTTCACCGCCTTCAGCCGCTCCGGCAAACCGGGCATGGGCCGCACGATCTCGAACGAGAACTGCGGCAGGCGATTGCCGTAATCCGCCAGTGGAAAGCGTTCGAACACGATATAGGCGAGCCCGCGGAACGCGGGCACCTGCCCCGTTCCCTGCTTCGCCACAATCAGCGGGTCGGCGGGCTGGTCGGCCTCGCCGCGATAGACGCGATAGGTGATTGCCGAGAGATCCACCGCCTTCCCGTCAGCCCAGATGCGCCGCACGAAGGCAACCGGCCCCTCGCAAAGGCCAATCGCGACATTCGCCGAATAGACATAACGAATGCTCTTCTGCCGGGCGCCGATGGCAGACTTGCCACCCACGCCACCGCTCTTTTCGACAACCTGCTGCTCTTCGAATTCCGTCGCCCAGATCACCTGCCCGCCCAGCCGCACACGGCCGTAGATGCGCGGGATCGGCGCGCCCTCGCTGGCGGAAATCCCGTCGAGATCGGTCAGGCGCGGGCCTTGCTGCACACGTCGCGCGCCCTGCCCCATGAAGGCGCGATCGATCAGCCCGCCCGCGAGCGCCCCGGCGGCCTTGCCGAATGCGGCGCCAAAAGTGCCTCCGAGACCCTGGCCGAGGCTCGAGCCCAGCAATTCGAATGCGATGGTCGCCATCATTCCCTCCGGGCCGGAAAATCAAAGAGTCCCGCCAGTTTCCGCCGCCAGATCGGCAGAAGCGCCACTTCGGCAACCGAAGCCCCGTCATGCGCATGCACGAAGGTTTCGGGGCCGGTCGCGATGGCGCAATGTTTCGCCGGCAGATGCGCGCGCCAGCGGAAGATCAGCACGGTGCCGGGGCGGATTTCCGCATCCATCGGGCGCGGCAGAAGATGCCGGAAGGCCCCGACGACAAGCTGATCGGGCGCACCCAGTTCCGCCCAGGCGGGCGAGTAAGCCGGAATGGCTTCCGGCTCCTCGCCCACCGCCTCACGCCACACCCCGCGCAGGAAACCGAGGCAATCCGCGCCCACGCCCTTCAACGAGGCCTGATGCTGGTAGGGCGTTCCGATCCATTCCCGCGCGAGGCGCACGATCTCGTCTCGGCGCGCGGCTTCCTCGCGCTCGGCCTTGCTTATTCGCGGCATCGGAACCTCACAATTGCACGAGGGGACGACCGAGATGCCGCCCCTCGCCCGACTGGGCATAGACAAAGGCGAATTCCGGCGCGGGAATCAGCGGAAATCCACGAAAATTCAGTGCATTGGCAAAACGGTCGCGGCAGGTGGCAAAGCGCTTGTCGCAGCCTGCGATCGCCACCACGGAATCGCCGGGGAGAAGATCAGCCGGCAAGCCCTCCCAGAGAATGATCGCCTCTCCCTCATGCATGCGGATCGGCCGCGAGAGCCCGGCATTCGCGCCGGTCATGACCATCAATCGCCCGCGCGCGAAAAGCCCTGCGGTCGGCGTGGCAAATTGCGGTGCGCTGATGCGATGCCGGCCATCGGTTGTCACCACATTGGTCGCAACGCGCCAGGCCGGGTTGTTGAGATCCACCCCGCAATCCGCATCACCCAGTTCGGCCGAACAGGCCGAGCTGTAGAGCCGCCCCTTTTCGAGGTCGAGCGCATGCAGCGCATTGCGCGTCTCGGCGATGAAGGCGCCATCCTTGCGGCGGATCTCGCCGATGGTCACGGCATCGATCAGGCAATCGAGCGCCGGGGCGCTCCAATCCACCAGCCAGCGGCGCAGCTCCGCTCCATCATAGCGCCCGGCCTCGATATCCTCGGCGGTCACGCGCGCGCTGGAGAGCGCGCCGGTGATCTCGCCATTCGCGGCGGCGAGGCCCGTCTCGCTTTCGACGGCGGATGCCTCGATGCCGCTTGCGGCCTCGAAGACCTGCATGCCGATCCTCAGCGTGCGGTCATGGTCGGTGAAGCCCAAAGCCTCGCCATCCCTGCGCGTCAGGAGCCAGCATTGGCAATGCGTCGTGACCCCGGAGGCGAGCGCCAGGGCGATGGTCGGGGGAAGCGATTTCATGGCTCAAACCCGGATTTCGATGAGCGGAATATTGGGAATGGCCCCGGCCTCGAAGGCCGACAGATCGACCTCGAGAAAATCCGTGTCGAAACGCACCGGCACATCGAAGACGAATCCCGCCGTCACGGAGGCCCCTGCCGGCGGGATATGCCCGGAGCGGAAGGTCACGATTCCGGTGGTCGCGTCGCAATCGAAATGCGTTCCTGCGACGCGCTCCGCGCCGTTCACCGCCACGCGGACGCTGCCCTCCACCGGTTTCGCGATCGGGCGCTCATAGGGCGAATACGCTGCGCCGTAGCGCTTGGTGAGCGGAAAGGCCGCCCGCGTCCCGTTTCCCGTGCCGAGCGGCTGGTCGTTCGGCAAGGGCGGTGCGTTCTTCGGCGCGGAGGTCCAGTCGAGCCGGTCGCGGAAGCGAAAGCCGTAAAGCCTCCCCCGCCGCTCCTCGAAAAACGCGACGATGGCCGAAAGCCTCTCGATGGAGCGCACGCCATAGCCTGCATCATATTTCCGGCGCGAGAGCGCCCAGCGCGCATTGCGTTCTTCCCGGCCGCTTGCCAGCGTCACGATTTCCGTGCGCCGCTCGGGCCCCCCGCGCGCGCCAAGCGCCACCTCGACGGGGAAGCGCACTTCATGAAATCCGGCCATTGCCCTCTCCTCACAACGAACGCTGGCCGCGCGCCACAGCGCGCGCAAGGCTCGCGCTGACCTGCGCCTCGGATCGGCGGAAGCTCTCCGCATCCGGCGTGGAGATGTTCATCACGATGCGCACCGGCCCGTTCCCGCCCGCGCCTGTCGCCACGCCGAGCCTTCCATCCGGCCCGCGCGAGAGCGGCAGGATGGCCTCCGCGCCGCGCTCGCCGGCGATGCCGAGGCCGCGCCCCATGGGGAAGAAATGCGGGGTGTTGATCACGCCGCCTTCTGCGAAGAAGGTCGCTGGCCCGCCGCCTCCGCCCAGCCCGCCGAAACCGCTGAACAGGCTGGAGAACATCGAGCCGAGGCTGTTTTCCAGCGGCTTGAAGGCCGATTTCAACGCGATTTCGAGAAATCGCTGGCCGATATTCTTGAGGATATCGTCGAAGCCCTTGCCCTGCGTGATGCCGCTGGCCAGCGCGCGGGAGAGTGAACGACCGAATTGCGATGTCACAGTATCGAGCGCGCGCATCTGCCGCGTCAGGCCGCTCACGGCCCCCGATACATCGAGGCCGATATCGGTTTCCTCATCCGTCATGGGCTTTGGTCCTCTCATCGGGGAAAAGGCGCATCAGCGCGTGGAAGGCCTCGCCATCGGGCGCGTCCGGAAGGCCGGTCTCGCCGCGCAGGCCGCGCAGGGCGGCGGCGAGTTCGGGCAAGGTCATCGACCAGAAAGCCTCGGGCGAAAGCCGCAGCAGGCCGAACCCGAGCGCCATTGCTTCCTGCCAGGGGAAGGCGCGCGGCCGGGCCGTTGCCTTGCCTGCTACGGCGCGGGAGGGCGCGAGGCGGCCTCCCCACCGAAAGAGATCACGAAGAGATCGGACAGTGCCGCTACCGCGCGCGGCAGATCCTCCGCGCCGATCCGGCTTGCGACCTCCTCATCGGCGAGCTTCGCGCCACCCCCGCGGATCGCCGCGCCAAGCAAGGCGACAAGATCGCGCGCCGCGATGCGCCCGCCGGCGAAACGCTCGCCGAGCCCCTGGAGGTCGCCTGCGCCGAGCGCTGCCTCGATCTCCGCCAGCGCCTGCAGGCTGAGGCGAAGCTCGAAACGTTCCGCACCCAGGTTCAGGCTGACTTCGCCCCTGTGCCGGTTGGTCATGTGCTGGCTCTTCATGGCGGGCCTCAGAGCGCGGCGAAGGTGAGCGCGCCGGCACTCTCCATCGCCATCTCGAAGGTCATCTCGGCCGCGTGTTCGCCGCGATAATCGAGGCTGGTGATCTGGAACGGCCCGGTGATCTCGCCAAAATCCGGCAGCAAGATCTTCCAGTTGCGGATCGCGCCATCGAAGAAGACCTGCCGCACCAGTTCATCCGACGCGCCATCCTTGAAGATGCCGGAACCGGAAATGGAGGCGCGGCGCACGCCCGCGCCGTCCAGCAATTCGCGCCAGCGCCCGGCGGATTCCGAGTGGGTCACATCCACCGTCTCGGCATTGAGCGAGAAGCGTCGCGTGCGCAGGCCCGCCACGGTCACGAAGGCGTTTGCGTCATTCGCAAGCTTCAACAGAATATCCTTCCCGCGTTGGGCTGCCATGAGGCTCTCCTTCGGAGTGTCAGAGGATGTGGAGGAAGGCGCGCAGACGCGCCGTGGCACGGGTCAGCGCCCGGGCTTCATCGTGCCGAACGAACGTCTCCCGGATCAGGATCAGCGAGAGCTGGTGCTCGGCCACCGCGAGGGGCGAAGCGACAATGGCCGCCTGCACCCCATGCAGGATCGCCAGCGCCTCGGCCGAACCGCGCTCGCGCGTGACCGCAACGAGATCGAGATCGACAACCACGGCCTCGGCCTCGTTGGTGCCGTTCTCGCGAAGCTGGGAATCGCCCAGGATGAGGAAGGGCGGTTCGGCCCCCCGCGGCGGCGCATCATGCACCGCCGTGCCGATCAGCGCCGTCAGGGTGCTGTTCGTCGTGAGGCGCGTCCGAACCGCCGCCTTCAATGCATGAACCGGATGGATCGCGCTCACGGCGTCACCTCCCGCACGAGGCATACGATCTGTCGGCGGTTGCCGTCAGGGTCGAAAACCGCCGTGATTTCCAGAATCCGAGTGCCGAAGCGAAAACGGTTGCGCGCATCGATTCCCTCGCGGAAGGGCAGCGTGACGCGCCCGGTGCGCGGGCCGATGGCCTGCCCGCCCTCTTCCGTTTCGCGGCCGCCGGTCATTTCGATCGCCCCCCACAGGGTCGTGACATTTTGCCAGCCCAGGGTCGCTCCGCCGAGCGGCGTCGCGGTTTCCGCGAGTTCCTCGAGCGTCAGGCGATTGCGGCGGCTGGCAATGGAAACACGCGCCTTGCTCATGCCGAAAATCCCCCGAGGCGAAGGCTGCGGAACGGCTGCAGCATGGCCCGCACCGGGCCGGGCAATCCGCGTTCGACGATGGCGGCGTCGCCCCTGTTCTCGAACCAGTAGGCGACGAGCTGGCGCACCGCGAGGCGCAATGGCTCGGGCACCTGGGCTGCGAATTCGCCAAAGCCGAGCCGGACATCGATCTCGATGCCGCCACGTCCGCGGCCCGGCGCCGGGCGAAGAAGCGGGCGGATGGAGTCGCGCTCCTCCCCCTTCACGATTTCGAAATCGGCAGCGGCCATCGGCTGCGGCGCGCCAGCCGCCGGAAACACCCGCCCGCCGGCGACCGAGATCACGCGGCCGATCCGCACGGGGATGGTTCCTGTCGGGGGCCACTGGTCGCCGATGATCCGCCAGTTCTGCGCAAGCAGCACGAGGCCGACCTCGCTTTCCACCGTCAGGCGGGCCGCGATGATCAATGCCTGGATGAGGCTGTCCTCGTTGCTGCCCTCCACGCGGAGCCAGCCCTTGGCCTCGACGAGACTCACGGGCTCGAGCTGCGGCCCATCCACCAGAAGCGGGATCATGGGTCAGTGCCTTTCTGTCGCAGAAGCACGCCGCGCCGGCCCATCGGCCTTGCGCGGCAGGAAGGCGCGGTGCAAAGGTCCGCGCTGTGGAACTTTCTCGAAAATCCGGCCGCGCGCTGCGGCTCGCCGCCCGGGCGGCCGCTACCGCGAGCCTGGTGATCCTGGCCTTGCCCGCTTTTGCGCTGGGTGGGGCGCAGTCGCAACCTGCTCCGGGCCTTGAGCCGCATGTCGTTATGGTCCTCTCGCGCGAAGGCACCCGGCATGGCGCCTGCACGGGAACCGTGATTGGCCGCGATGTGGTCCTGACCGCCGCGCATTGCGTGGCTGGCAAGAAGCAGGTGGTCGTGGCCTATGCCGAGAGTGGCAGCCATGTGCTTCAGCGCGTCATCAGCCGGGCGATCCATCCCGGCTTTTCGGGGCGAGAGCGCGTTTCGCTCGATCTCGCGCTGATCCGGCTCGAATCCCCTCTGCCCGCGCGCTTCGCGCCGCTGCCATTTGACCGCGGCGAGGTGGAGCATCGCGTCGGCGCGACCCATCTCATCGCGGGCTATGGCATGCAGCGCGAGAGCGACGAGGCCAGCGCGGGCACGCTTCGCAGCGCCACGGTAAGCGTTCTGCCCCGACTTTTCCCGCGTTTCCTGCGCATCGGCACGTCACCGAGCGCGGATCTCTCGAATTTCGCGATCTGCACCGGGGATTCCGGCGGCCCGGTTCTCACCACCGGCTTCGGCGGCAAGGTCATCGTCGGCGTGGTCTATGGCCGCGAGAGCTTCGGCGATGCCCGCTCCTGCGGCACCATCGGCCAGGCTGTTCGCCTGGCGCCGCAGGCCGGATGGATCGAGCAGAATCTGGCGCGCTGGTCGGGCGAGGCTCGCCCCCGCCCGACCCGCTGACCGCGCCGCTACACCGAGAAACGCAGCAGCTTGATCGCGTCGAAATCCTGCACGCCGCCGCCCACGCGCTTCGTTGTGTAGAAGATCACGAAGGGCTTGGTGGAGAACGGGTCGCGCATGGTGCGGATGCCGATGCGATCCACCACCGCATAGCCGCGCTGGAAATCACCGAAGGCGACCGAGAGGCTGTTTGCGGCAATATCCGGCATGTCCTCGGCTTCCACCACGGGGAAATTCATCAGGGTGGAGCGCGCGCCAGCAACGCTCGGCGGCTGCCAGATGTAGTTTCCGGTCGTATCCTTCACTTTCCGGATCACGCCGAGGGTCTTTCGGTTCAGAACGAAGCTGCCATTCTGCCGATAGACCGCCTTCAGGGCATGCGCGAGATCGAACAGGCAGTCCGAGGGGTTGGTCGTTGCGAAGGCGCCGGCCGCGCCTGTCACCACGAAGCCGAGATTGTTCCAGCTCCAGCTGGCCTGCGCCAATACGGGGTAGGTCAGGAAGCCTTTCGGCTTGTTGTTGCCGTTGCCGTTCACGAAGGCGGTCGTCTCGGCCGCCGCGAAGGCCCGGACGATCTCGTTCGTGATCCATTCCTGGATATCGACCGCGGTGTCATCGAGCATGGTCTGGGTCGCGGCGGGCTGGGTGAAGAGTTCGCCCGTGGGAAAATCGAGTGCCACGAAAGCCGAGGCCTGCACGGCATTGCCCGGCGGGGCATCCCCCGTCCAGCCCGATTGCGCGCCGGTCGGCGTCACCGCCTTGCGCAGGCTCGAGCCGGAGATCGACTGCACGCCGGCGATCGAGCGGATCGGCGACAAACCGGCAATGCGCGCCAGCACGCTCTCCTCGGTCAGCGGCGGCAGGAGATAGCCGCCATCCGGCGCCGTCATGTTGGCGGCCTTCATTTCCAGCCGGTGGAGCCCCTGGGTCTCGCCGGAGCGCATGTAGCCATCGAAGGCGCTCTTGTGTTCGAGAGCAACGGGCGACACGCCCTCATCCCCGAATCCCAGCGCCGGACGGCGGCCCTTGGTCTCGAGGTTGCGGAGGCGATCCATGCACTGGTCGATCGCGCGGTCCATGCGGGAGAACTTCTCGGCCTGAAGCGGATCCGCCGCCGCGCGGCGGTCGTCGTTCTCGCTGCGATATTCGGCGACGAGGCGGTTCAGATTGTCGAACTCCTCGGCCTGCGAAAGCGCTTTCGTTTCCGGAGCTCCGGCTTCCGGGTGACGCAGATGGGTCATGGTGATCCTCGTGGTTCAGAATTGCGCCATCCGGCGCCGGGAAGAGGCAGAGGCATGTGCGCCACCGCCCGATGGGCCCCTGCCATCGCCACGCGGCGCGATGCGCGCCTGCGGCAACAAGGGGAAGCTGACGATGGAAATCTCCCACAGATCGAGCTTCTCGAGCCGCCTCAGCCCGGTCTCCGGGTCGTGCTTCTCGCTCTCGGCCTTGAAGCCGATGGAGAGCCCGTCCACGCTTCCGCGGGTGATGAGGCGGTGCAACTCGCGCGCCTTGGGGAGTTCGAGATCGAGCCGACCCAGCACCCGCAGGCCACGCTGATCCTCGGCGATTTCCAGCCATTCCCCGACCGGATTTCGGGGATCATGCTGCCAGAGCTGCTTCACGCCGATGGCCGTGCGCTGCGCAAGGCTCGCCCGGAAGGCACCGGGCATCACCACGTCGCGCCCGAGATCGGCCACGCCGAACAGCGAGGCATAGCCGTCGAAATAGCCATCCGCGTCAATGCGCGGGGCGGCACCCGCGCCCCCGCTCTTCTGAACGGGCGCGCGGGTGCTTCTTCCGGCCGGCAGGGAGGCGGACCGGCCGGAATGCAAGGCGTTCGGCATGGGCTATTCCTTTGGTCTGTTCCCTGGTTCAGGGCTTTCTCGCAGCATCGTCGTCGAGCCGCGTGATGCGCAGCTTTCGCTGCGGCTCGGATTTCGTCTCGAGCCACGGCTCCGGGCGCTCCAGCCGCTCAATGAGCTCGAAAAAGCGCCTGAAGAGCCGCGCCGGCTCCAAACCGTTCGCAAGAGAAGGGTTTCCCGACCGTCGGGCCCGTCGGGACTGGGTCGGTCGTGTCAATCGCCACATGGCTGTTTATCCCCCGGTTGATCCGGTTCCCTGGCGTCGGTTGAACCGCGCGATCTCGCGCACGAAGGCATCGAAACGCCGGTTGGCCGCCGCGTTTTCCTTGAGCAGGTGAATGCAGGCACCCGAGCTCGCCCCCGCCCAGAGGAACAGGACGAGATGCGCGAGATCGCCGCGTGCGAGGATGCTCTCCGTCACCGCACTCATGGGCGCGCCGTGCGCGGTTCGGCCGTGGCACCATAACCGAGGGCGTTGCGCTTTTCCTCATCGGTCAGGAAGCCGGCTTCGGCCACGCGCTTCCAGAGCGCGCTGCGGTCCTCGGCAATCGCCTCGATCTGGTCCAGATCGGGCAGGATGACGATGCGGCCTGCATAGGCCGGCTGAAGCCATTGCGCCATGGCACCCGATACCCGCCGGACCAGCGGCACGATCGTCTGCCGCCAGAAGGCGCGATTGGCCTCGGCATAGTTCGAATAGGTGTTGTCGCCAGGCAAGCCCAGCAGCAGGGGCGGCACCCCGAAAGCGAGCGCGATTTCCCGCGCGGCGCCGTTCCGCGCTTCCTGGAAATCCATGTCCTTCGGCGTCAGCGCCAAAGGCTTCCAGTCGAGCCCGCCTTCGAGCAGGATCGGCCGGCCTGCATTGCTCTGGCCCGAGAAGGCCTGTTCGAGCTCGGCCTTGAGACGATCAAACTGCAGGTCGGTGAGGTTCTCCGGCGAGGCATAGACCAGCGCACCGGAGGGCCGGGCGGAGTTATCCAGCAGAGCCTTGTTCCAGCGGCTTGCCGCCTCGTGCATTTCCAGCGGCACCTGCGCGGCGCAGAGCGGCGCGTAGCCCTGGTGGTCATCGAGCGGATCGGCAAGCCTGAGATGCAGGATCGGCTGCAAGCCTTCCGGCTCGATCGCGATCAGCGAGCGGGCCGTGCCGAGGCTGTATTCATAGCCCCGCGGCCAGCCATCCGGCCCCGGCACAACCCGCACCCG
Source organism: Methylobacterium sp. (assembly GCA_020252645.1). Taxonomy (GTDB): domain Bacteria; phylum Pseudomonadota; class Alphaproteobacteria; order Rhizobiales; family Beijerinckiaceae; genus Rhabdaerophilum. The sequence goes on from JADCCN010000003.1 coordinate 176,224, forward strand.
GTCCGGCCGCAGGGCATGGATCTCGAGCGGGGCCGTCTCGCCATCGGTCAAGAGATGCAGATAGGCATTCCCGAAGAGCAGCAGATGCGTGAAGACGCCATCGAGCAGCGAAATTCCGTTCTCGCGCGGGTTCGGCCGCTCCAGCAGCTTTTCGAGCGGGTGATCCGTCACCTCCGCGCCATCCACCGTGAGCGCGAGCGGCACATTGGCCGCCGACTCGGCGATCAGCCGGACGCAGCGATGCACCACCGGGTTGCGATGGAAACCCGCGCGCACCAGCGCCACGCCGCCCGCCTCGCCGAAGAGCCCGCGACCGGGATGATGGAAAGCCAGCATGGGAAAGCCCGTCTTGCGCTCGGGCGCGCGCATCTCCGGCCCCGGCTTCATGCCGAGCAGACGGGAGAGGATCGATGTCATGAAAGCCTCCGGGGCGAGTAAGTCAGCTCAGGCCGCGCACGCGCGGGGCGGAGCCATCCTTCTGTTGAGACAAGGCGGTGACCGCCCAGACCAGCGCGTCGAGCCGGTCCGGCGATCGTCCATCCGCAAGGCCATCAGGCCCGAAGGCCGTCATTTCGTCTTCAAGCGCCGGGAAGGCCCCCACATGGTGCACCCGTCCCTGCGCATAGAAGGCGGCGACGGGCTCGGCCCGAAGGCGCTTGCCGCGTGTCGCGCGCACCGTCGTCACCGGCACGCCATCGTCCAGGGCCGCGATCACGCTGGCCACCATGTCGCCGCCCTGGTTGATTTCGGCCAGAAGCTGGTCCGCTTCATGCGTGCGGAAGGCCGCGATGGCCCGCGCCGCCCAGGCCTCGGGCTTGGCGGCCTCCAGCGAAGCATCTTCCAGCACGTGGATCGCGCCATCCGCGGCGCGTCCCGCGACCACGATTCCGCAGCGACCGCCGCGTTTTCCGCCGGCGGGAGGGTCCACCGCCACCACGATCCGCTCGAGATCGGGCGCTGCGGCCACCCGGTGGCGTTCAATCGTTTCGCGCCGGAACAGCGCATCGGGGTTCTCCTCCACGAAGAGCCCATCGAGTTCCTGCCGCCCCAGAGCCGTGCCGGCATAGCGATCCACCACCTGCGCGAGGAAGGCCGGCGCGAGATTGGCCGCGTTGGCCTTGGTGGAGGCGCGCGTCACCGCCGCATGCGGATCATTGGCGAGCCGCTTCAGAAGGGGTGTCGGCCGCGGCGTCGTCGTGATGATCTGGCGGGGCTGGTCCCCGAGGCGCAAGCCGAATTGCAGCATGTCGAAGGCCGCTTCGGCATAGCGCCATTTCGCCAGTTCATCGCACCACGCCGCCTCGAATTGCGGCCCGCGCAGGGATTCCGGATCTTCCGCCGAAAAGCCCTGGGCAACAGCCCCGTTCGGCCATTCAAGCCGCCTCCGGCTGGTGTTCCAGACGGGGCGCTCCTCCGGCGGATGCACCGCGCGCAGGCCCGAAACACCCTCGACCATCACCTCGCGCAGGTCATTCTGCGTCTCGGCCACGATGGCGATCCGCCCCACGGGCCTGATGCTGAAGGGCGGCAAACCCAGAGCGAGGCCTCTCACCCATTCCGCCCCTGTCCGGGTCTTGCCTGCGCCTCGCCCACCCAGAACGAGCCAGGTCGTCCAGGCTCCGCCATCCCGTGCTCGTGCCGGCGGCAGCTGGTCATCGCGGGCGAAGAGCGTCCAGTCGGTCGCGAAGGCGCGCAGGGCGGCCGGCGAAAGGCCCTCAAGGAGTGCCGGGCCCTGCCCGCTCGTGACGCAGCTGTTCAAGGCGCTCCGCAAGTTCGCGACGGAACTCGGCAAGGGCGCGGGCCGGGGAGGCGTTGTCGCTGTCATTCCGATTCTCCGCCACGCGGCCAGCCCCGGTCTCGTCGTCGATGGCCACGAGATCGCGCACGGTGCGTGCGATGATCGCGAGCGTCTTGGCCTCGCGCTCGAGGGCCTGCGGATCGTCGCGCAGGGCGGCGAGGCGATTTTCCACCTCATCCACCTGCTTCTCCGCCGTCTGCCAGAGGCGGGAGACGATGCGCCGTCGCCGGGCATGGCTCGGCCGCCTGGCGCGCGAAGCGGCGGATGGCGCACGGGATCCATTGGAGTTCATTCGGCTTCCCCCATGAAGAACAGGGCCGTCCTGTTCGGCATCAGGGGCGAAGCACAGCGCGCCCTCGGCCCGGAGGATTTCCGTGCAGAACGCGAAATGCCGCCCCGTTGCGGGAACGGGCCGGAGGACAATCATGAAAAGGTCTCGCAGAAGCCCCCGGTGCCGCAACGCTTCAGGCGTCCTGGTCACAATTCGGGAGCGTGAAGAGACGATGCCCGGTCAGCGTGACAGTGTCAATGACTAAATTCCTATGTTAGGAATATTAACCTTAACTGCGGGGATTGCCGTCTGCCTTCGCCTTCCGGGCCGGCCGCGCGCCCTTGGGCCAGCGCCCGGGCCAGGCGCGGATGCGTTCGACCAGTTCGGGGACTGAAAAGTCCTCCTCATGGCCCGAGAGACGGCCCTTCACGCTCACGCCGGCCTCGACCACGCTATCCGGGCGGCCCGAAACCAGCGGGTGCCAATCCGGAAGCCCCTTCCCTTCGGCGAGCAAACGATAGGCGCAGGTCGGGGGCATCCAGTGGAGGCCGGCGATGTTATCCGGCCGCAACGTCACGCAATCCGGCACCTCGGATGAACGGTTCCGATAGTCGCGACAGCGGCAGCTTTCGCCATCGAGCAGCCGGCAGCCGACATCCGTGAAATGGATGCGCCCGGTATCCTCGTCCTCAAGCTTCACGAGACAGCAGCGCCCGCAGCCATCGCACAGGCTCTCCCATTCCGCCTCGCTCATTGCGGCCAGAGGTTTCGCTTGCCAGAAAGGGCGTGTCGGTTCGCTCATGGCCGCTGTCCTGCGCCGGAAGCGTTCCGGCGGTCAATGGCCGCCACTGGCTTTCGGGCCGGGAAGCGGTTAGAAGATCGAGGCTCTCAACGCGATTTCGGACGCATGGATTTTCACCGCGTCACCTGGACTGAGCAATTCCGGCGTCGTCTTCGTGATTGGGACGCGGGGCTTGAACACGGCCTTTTTCAGATGGGCCGTCGCCTTGGCGAAGTTCTCTGGCGCATCCGCCACGCATCCGACCGCCTGGAACCCTCCCCTTTCGGCCGCGTGATGGTGACGATCGCCTGCGAGGCGCTGACCTATGCGACAATCGGCGCGATTCTGCTCACGGCTTTGGCGAAGCCGGCCTTCCGGGCCGTGAACGAGGAAAACTGGCTGAAGCAGACCGATCTCGCCGTCACCTTCCTCGACAGCGGCGGGCAGGTCCTGGGCAAGCGCGGCATCCTTCATCTTGAATCCGTCGCGGTCGAGCAATTGCCGGAGCACCTCGTGAAGGCCGCCCTCGGCACGGAGGATCGCCGCTTCTACGAGCATTTCGGCATCGATATCGGCGGTCTTTTCCGCGCGATGATGTCGAATGCGCGCGCCGGCGGCGTGGTGCAGGGCGGCTCGACCATCACGCAGCAGCTTGCGAAGAACCTCTTCCTCAACAACGAGCGCACGCTCGATCGCAAGATCAAGGAAGCCTTCCTCTCCTTCTGGCTGGAAGCGCGCCTGCCCAAGAACGAGATCCTGCGGCTCTATCTCGACCGCGCCTATCTCGGAAACGGTGTCTTCGGCGTGCAATCCGCGGCCGAGCATTACTTCGGCAAGAATGTGCGTGATATCACCCTCGCCGAGGCGGCGATGATCGCCGGCCTCTTCAAGGCGCCCTCGCGCTTTTCGCCCACCGTGAACCTGCCGGCCGCCCGCGCACGCGCGGCGGATGTGCTCTCGAACATGGTGGAGGCGAAGTTCCTCACGCAGGGTCAGGTCGCGGCCGCACTTCGCAACCCCGCAACTCCCATCGAGCGCAACACCGATACGGTCGCGGATTACGCGCTCGATTTCGCCTTCGAACAGATCAGGCAGCTTGCGGCCGCCGGCAAGCTCGGCAATGAGCGTGTGCTGACCGTCCGCACCCCCATCGACCGCAATCTCCAGCGCCATGCCGAGCGCGCGCTGGAGGCGATCCTGCGCGAGCAGGGTCCGAGATACGGCGTCTCGCAGGCCGCGATGGTCGTGCTCGACCATGATGGCGGCTTGCGCGCGATGATCGGCGGCCGAGATTACGGCCAGAGCCAGTTCAACCGCGCGACCCAGGCAATGCGGCAGACCGGCTCCTCCTTCAAGACCTTCGTGTATGCGGCGGCGCTCGCGGAAGGCGTCGTGAAGCCCGACACCATCGTGACCGATCGCCCCACCTGCGTCGGCAACTGGTGCCCGGCGAATTACGGCCGCTCCTATGCCGGCTCGATGAGCGCAACGGTTGCCTTCGCGAAGTCGATCAACACCATTCCGGTGCAGCTCACCACAGCCATCGGCAAGGGGAACAACAAACTGGGGCGCGAGAAGATCATCGCCTTCACCAGGGCCGTCGGATTCCAGAATGACCTGCGTGACATGACCTCCCTGCCCATCGGTTCCTCCGAGGCGACGGTCATCGACATGGTCGCGGGTTTCAATACCTTCGCGAATGGCGGGAAGCTTTCGAAGCCCTACACGGCGCGCGAGGTCCTGAACGCGCAGGGACAGGTCATCTACCGGCCCGATCCGCCGGAAATCCGCCATGATCAGGTCATGCCGCCGCAGGCCGCGAAGGATCTCGTCTACATGATGTCGAAGGTGCCGACCGAGGGCACGGGGCGCCGGGCCTTCCTGCCGGGCGTGCCCACGGGCGGCAAGACCGGCACCACGGATGAATATCGCAACGCCTGGTATGGCGGCTTTTCCGGCACCTTCACTTCCGTGGTCTGGTTCGGCAATGACGATTTCAGCCCCACGAACAACATGACCGGCGGCTCGCTGCCCGCCATGGCCTTTGCCCGCGTGATGGCCTTCGCGCATCTCGATGCCGAGTTGAAGCCGCTCTTCGGCCTCGAAAACGAGATGCCCCAGCGCGATCCGAGGCTTGTGGAGGTTGCCGGCACGGCCGATCTCGCCAAGGGCCAGGGCGCGCTGAACCTGCGACTGACGCCGGCGGGTCGCAACCTGCTGAAGGAAATCGAGGCGCTCGCCGAGGACCCGTCCGAGAAGCCGGATCGCCCGCTTTCGCAAGCCCCGGCCTTGCCCGGCCGTTCGTGATCGTTCCATGCGGTTTCTGAGCCTCATCGCCGCGCTGCTTGCCGGGCTCGTGGCCGGCCTCGGCCTCACGGCCCTGGTTGCGCGCGATGGTGTCGTCTTCGATCGGCAGCAGCTCGGGGCCTGGAGCTTTGCACCGCGGATCGGCAGCGAAAACATCGACCCCTATGCCCGCGCGCGCATGCTCGTTTCGGGCGAATTGCCGCTGGCCAATGGCGAAGGCTTCAGCCTTGTCGCCAGCGTGGATGATCAGGGAGAGACGCTCAGCGCCCGCTGCACCTATCGCGTCAGCGGGCCCCTGCCCGCCGCGCGGTTCTGGACCCTCACGATCACCACGCCGGATGGAGAGCTGATCGAGTCCCCCCTTACCCGTTCGAGCTTCACCTCGGCGGAAATCCTGCGCTTTGCAGGCGAAGCCGTTGCGATTGAAGTCGGCGCGCGCCCGCTTGCCGGCAACTGGCTGCCCGCTCCCGGCAACGGCGCGTTCATCCTCACCCTGCGGCTCTATGAAACGCCGCTTTCCGCAACCGCCACCGTGCTGGACCGCGCGAAGCTGCCGCGCGTCGAGCGGCTGGGATGCGCCGCATGACCTTTTTGCTGCATCTTTTCATCGCAGTGGTCGTGGCCGGCCTCGTTCATCTCGGGGGGCTATTCGCCCTGCCGCGCACCACGACGGATGATGTGTTTTCCACCCTTTCGCGCTCGGTGACCGGCAACGGCATCATGCTCATCCCCGAGGAGCGGGTGCGTCAGCTGCGGTTCGTGGATCCGAATGTCGCGATCGGTGTCTGCCGGTTCGATCTCACGGCCGGCCCGTTCCGCGTGCGCACGGGCCTGTCGGAAACCTTCCTCGCCGTGGTTTTCGCGCGGGAGCAAAGCGGGATCATCACATCCGTCTCGGATCGCGCGGCGACGAGCGGCGCGCTCGATGTCGTGCTGGCGACGCCCGAGCAGTTGCGGCGCATCGCGGATCTCGACGAAGCGGGGGAGGCGATCGAGGAAATCCGCGTGCCCTCACCCGACAGCGCGGGCATCGCGATCATCAAGGTGCTGGTGGATCGCCCCTCCGGCCGCGCGAATGCCGAGAATGTGTTGCGAGCCGTGCAATGCGGCAGCGAGGCTCTGCCGGGATAGCGGCCTAGAGCATGATGTGTTCAGACGGAAGCACATCATGCTCTTATCTTATTGTTATCGCATGCTTTTTTGTGAAAAACCGAATTCCACTTTTTCACAGCACGCTCTAGCCTTTCCGAACGAGCGGACGCGGTGCCAGCGGTTCCGGCAAGGCGACCGGTTCGTTGCAGACCGATGGCAGGAGTGTTTCCTTCCTGAAACGGCCGATATCCGCCTCGAAGGCCATCAAGCTCCGCTCGGCCGGGATCGCCTCGCGTTCCGGACCTTCCACGAGCAGGTGCTCGAGGGAAAAGCGATATTGCGCCGCGCGATCATGAAAGGCCCAGTGCACGCGGGCGATGATCAGCGCATTTTCGCAGATCCGCTTGATCGCCTGCTCGTACTGCTCCTCGGTGAGGTGGGCGACATGGGTGAGGCTGCGTGCCCGCACATGATCCGCCTGCAGGACCTGCGCGGCGATCAGCTTGAAATACGGGATCAGCGCGTGATCCGCCGTGATGACATCCCGCACGCGGTTATAGCGCGAGGTGAGCGACCGGAAAGTCTCGCCGCCGGTCAGCACGCGCAGGGAAGGGGAATTGCCGAGCTGCTGCCCGCCCATGATGGTGCGGTGAAAGAGCGTGATATCGCTTTCGCGCGGGGGCAAGAGGCGATGATAGGCGAAGTGATCCTGCATCCGGGTCAGAACCGGGGCGTCGGTTTCCGGCATCAGGAAATTCCAGGCGCGGGCGCGCAATTCCTTCTCGTCTTCGGTCAGCGCAAACCATGAGGCGGGCTCGCCGCGTGAGCTGGCGGCCGCGATGCCCATGGTGGGGAGGATGGAATTCTCCCACACGCCCGATTGCGGGCGGCCGAAATCCCCCGTGGCCGAATAGCAGCCCGAAAGCGCGAGGCACATGGCCCCGGCGAAAAACGATACTGAGCCGTGGTTGAAAACGCGGAACTTGTCACGGCCAGCGAAAGGACGTGCCATCGCCGGTCTCCGTTCAATTGTGTTGTCCCGCCGCGAAACGCCGCGTCAGGCTCTCTTTCGATTCTTGCCGCGTTTCGCGTGCCCCTTGGCCGCGACCGCGTCTGGCCCGTCATGGCGTTCGTAGCGAACGCCCAGGAAGAGGAGAATCTCCGCTCCGCCTCCGCCCTCAACGCCATTTTCTGCATCCGTTTTCGGGCGGAGCCGGACTTCCTGTCGGGGCCGCAAGCGAATGACCTCGCCCATGACCCATGCTCCCTTGTGGCAGGCGCGCCGGATCAGGTTGCAGCTCCGAATCACCTCCTAGGCTCCAAATTCGGGGAGAAGTGTTAAACCTCTCCTAAAACTCGTCCGGTTTCGGAGAAGGAAAACCCTGGGCTGAGGCCGCTCGGGCCGCACTTCACAGGATTCGGTCCAGAAAAGCTTGACCGTCACGCGCCTCGATCTCGAGAATCCAGACATCAGGATCGAAGCGGATTTCCTTCTCGAGCCTTGCCTCCGCCACGTCTCGGGATAGGACTGCCTCCTTGTGGAGGCGGGTGAAGGCGCGCTCGCTATCCCCACCCTCGTAAAGGGATTGCGGTGCCGGGCCATAAAGGATGCAGGTGCCGTCGAGCCGGTCGACCACCACGAACACCGTGCCGGATTGCGCGCTCCCGCGCCGGCGCAGAGCCGCGAAGGCGCCGCCGAGTTCCGCCCGGCGGATGGTGGCGGCAACAAAGAATTCGCTTGTGAGCCGCATTACTGCGCGATCGGCACGCCGGTGACCTGCGCCAGAATGCGCAGGTTCGAGCCGCGCGGCTCACCCCTGGGCGGAAGGCGATTATCCTGTTCGAAACGCGTCAGCGCCTGCCGCGTCGTCGGCCCCCACTGGCCATCCTCGGCAAGCGGGCCATAGCCGGCCTTGTTCAGCGCGCGCTGGATGTCCTTCACGGTGCGGGGCGAGGTTTCGACGTCCGAAGCGCGCTTCACCAGCTCGAGAAGCTCGTCCTTCATCGTGGTCCTTGTCGCGACAACATCCTTGAGAAGCGCCTCGCTCGGCCGCCCATCGACGGGCACCCGCTGGGCGAACTGGAAATCGCGGATCGCCTCAGTCATGCGCGGGCCGGCTTTGCCATCGGGCTCACCCTTGAAGAAGCCGCGCTTGGCGAGCTCGCGCTGGATCTCGAAATTCAGGGCTTCGGTCGTCTCGCCGGCCTTTGCCCTTTCCCCGGCCTTCGGCGCGGGCGGCGCAAGGGGCGGAACCGGCGCGGCATTGGGCGGGGTAGCCGGGGCAGGCTTGCCACCCGTCAAGGGGCGGGTCTCGAAGGCCGCCCTGGCCACATCCTGCCGCAGGGGCGGCACGGAAATGTCGGCCTTCGCGACAGGGCGGAACAGCGGCTCGGGATGTCGCTCGGTCTGGAACATCACGGCATTGAGCACGATCGCGAGACTGGCGACCATCGTGCCGCCAGCGGCGAGTCGCATCGGGGTGAACAAGGACTGCCGCCGGCCTTTCCGCGGCGGAACGGGGAACCGCCCTTCCTGTCGCCGGGGTGTCATCCTGCGCTCCGAAAAAACCCTTCCGATCATGAAGCCAGCCTCCCCGATGCGCGCGGCCGCGGCTGTTCCCGGTGGCGCGCGGGCTTCGCAGCCGTGGCCACACCCCGGAAGTTGACGCGGCGCTGCCCGGAATCAGCCGTGAAGACCGCGCGGGAGGCGCCGGTCGCGGCCTGTTCGAGCGCCATCTGGAACATGTCCTCGCGACCGCCGGCGAGCGAGCCACCATCGGCACGGCGCAGAACCACCTGCACATCGGCCCCGATCGTGGCGACGGACATTTCCAGTGCCGCGCCCGGATGATCCTGAAGCGCGCCGCGCAGCATCACGCCGATCGCGAAACGCGCGGCATCAGCGGGCAGCTCCGCGGGGGCCTCCGCCGGTTCACCCGTCAGGCTCACCGCTCCCTCGCCACCTTCGGCCGCGAGGATGAAACGCAGGGCATCCTGCGCGAGGCGCACCATCTCCACCCGCTCGCGCACCGGGGCGGCAGGGCCGGCGAGCAGCTTCAGCCAGCGGCCCATCAGCGCCGTGTTGCGATGCGCCTCGAGCATGGCGCCGCGCGCTTCCCCGGCATAATGGCGATAGCTCGCAAGATCACGGGGGGCGAGCTTCGGATCGGCGATCAGCTCAAGATAGCCCAGGCTCGCATTGAACGGGGCGACGGCGTCATGCATCGCACGCTGCACGAGCGAAGGATCGGCGCTCGCGCGCGGTTCGGCTGCGGGCGCGGCGGGGAGAGACCCAACCTCCTGCCCCAGGGCCACCAGCGCAAGACCCGGAAGACCCGGAGCCGGCGCGACCGACAATTCGCGCTCCACGAACCGCCCGCCGCCCTGGGTTGAATCCTGGCGCAGCCGCAAGGCGAGCTTCGGGGTGGCCTCGCCCAGATGAATGGCACGGGACAGCGCCTGCAAAAGGGCCGGACGGTCGATGACCAGCACGGCGTCGATGACCGAGGGGTAAGGCCATTCCGCCGCCGAGGCGAGCCAGCCGAAGCGTGCGCGCTCGAGTTCGCTTGCGAGAAGACCGGTCGAATCGACTGCAAGCACCAACCCCCGGTGCTCGCGGAACGGCTCCTTGCCGAAGGGAATGCCGCGCGGCGCCGGTTCCAGCGCGTCGAGCAGCGGCGATTGGGTGGGGGCCAGCGCCAGCATGGTCAATGTGGGAACGGCCATGCCGATCAGCATCAGCACCGTCGGTCCATGCCCGGAGGCGAGAATCAACCCGGCGGCCGCGGCACCGAGGCCAGCCGCGAAGAGGATGAGCGCGATCCGGTTACGCCCCTGGAAGAGCAAGCACAGGCCAAAGAATTCCGCCGTCGCCAGCAAGATGGCGCAAACCAGCGCGGCTCCGGGAGAACCGAGCCCGGCCAAGAGCAGAATCTGCACCGCGGAAATCGGGCCGAACAGCAGCAAGGCCGGGCGGGGCCCCTGCCGCATCAGCGCGAAGGCCACCACCTGAAAGACAAGCAGGCCGGACAGCGCGATGAGATGATCGACGCGCAACCCCAGTTCAGGGCGCAGCGGCGCCAACACGAGCACGAGGGCAAGGAACACCACCGCGCCGAGAAGGCCCGCCATGCGTCCGGCCAGGGCGGTCGACCAGGCGCGCGCTTCCGCGTTCTCGCTCCGCAGGGCGGCAGCTGCGTTCCGGTCATCCTGACCGAGCAGCGTCTGTGTCCAGTCGATTCGCATGGCGTCTTCGGCGAACCTTTCAATGCGGGCCGGCCAATCCGGCAGGGGAAACCGGAGACGTCGGAGCGCCCCGCTGGACGGACCCTCGCGCGGCGCTTCTTAAACGCGCGTGAAGCCGGAAGCCCCGGCCGGCCCGAATCCGGCTCCCGCTCGGCGGCCGGCTCGGCTTTCCATTCCTATGGTGAACAACAACCTTCCGAATTCGCTCGGCGTTTCCGATTGCAATGCTGCTTTGCCGCCCCAAGCGAAAGATCGATCGAATTTGAATCAATTTGCAAACGCTTCTCTCAAGCCCTTCCGCTATTCCGGAAACCGACAGGAGCATGATGATGATGATCACTCGCCTCATGGTCGCCCTTCTGGCGCTCTATCTCGTCTCGGACGGGGGCAAGAACTGGAATGGCCTCTCGAGCCCATCCAGCCCGGCGGTGGCGCGCGATTCGCTTCCGGACCAGGCCTTGCTCGCAAAGCAGGCGCTCGATTTCTGCCTCACCCATCGCGAGATTTGCGCAGAGGCCGCCGGGAGGCTGGTGAAATCGACCGGCAGCCTGCCCTCGGCCGCTCCGGCCATGCCTGCTCCGGCCATGCCTGCTCCGGCCATGCCTGCTACAGCCATGCCTGCTCCGCCGGCCGGCCTTCAGGCGGCTGCGCCGGGCGAGCCTGCCCCGCATCTGCCGCTGCCGCCGCGCCGCCGCACCACGCCCGCCGGGGCTTGACCCGACGCATCCGCTCGCGCCATCTGCCGGGCCAGATGAAACGGGCCCGGAGAGAAGCGCCACAGCCATGACCTTCACCCTCGCCCCCGGCAACGCGCGCCTCAGAAGCATTGTGACCGATCTCGATTTTCTCGACGATTGGGATGAGCGCTATCGCTACCTCATCGATCTCGGCCGCCGGCTCGATCCCCTTCCGCACGAGGCCTATTCCGAGGCCAATCGCGTTCCCGGCTGCGCAAGCCAGGTCTGGCTGCTTATGAGCCGGAACGCGGATGGCTCACTCTCGATCAAGGGCGACAGCGACGCGCTGATCGTGAAGGGCCTCGTCGCCCTGGTGCTTGCGATGTTCGATGGACGCCCGCTGGCGGAAGTCGCAGGGTTCGATGCAGCGGGCTTCTTCGCCACCATCGGCCTCAAGGATCATCTCACCTCCCAGCGTGCGAATGGCCTCGCCTCGATGGTCGCGCGCATCAAGGCGGAAGCCGCGAAAGGCTGATCACGCCGTTTTCGGGAAGGCCGGTCGCGAATCGGCCGCTCCCCAGTGACGGATCGGCTGGCGGGCCGTGCCCTGTGCCATGCTCGACAGGCCATAATGGCGGGCCAACGCCCGCAGACCGAGCGAAAGCACGACCTTGCCCGAGCGCACCGGCAAGCCAAGCCCCTGCTCGATCTCGCCGACCGAGCGCCCGAACCCGCAAAGATCCATCAGCGGCCCGGAAAAATCCGGCCCGACCGCGAGCATCGCATTCTGCACGCGCTTCCTGGCCTGCGCCTGGGCCTCCGTCATCGTGAGGCCGGCACCGGGGCCGGCGCCATCGACCACGAGGCGATCCCAGTTGATCGTCACCTTTGGCGGCAGGCAGGCCATCTCGATGTCACGCCGCAGGCGCTCGCCGGCCTCGCGGCTCGCTTCATCCACCGCGAAGCCTGCACCCTCCTGCCGGGCAAGAAGAGCCAGCGGGTCTTCGCGGAGGTTGCGCTTCACGGGCGCGCCGTCCGGGCCTGCCCCTTTTTCCAGCAGGCGATGCTGATCGCCGAAGGCATCCTCGCCCGATTGGCGGCGAAAGGCGGCGGCGCGCCCTTCGGCCGTGAGCTGGTAGCGAGGCAATCCCGCCACCTGGTCGCAGCGCACGGCGCCGGATGAGAGCAGCGGCGCGAGCACTGCCATGGGAAAGCGCCCGCGCACCAGCGGGACACCCTTCCGCGCCACGACCACCTGCACGATGCCCTCATCGCGCCGCGCATGGGCACCCGGTTCCGCGAGCAGGGCCAGCAGGCGATCCTCGTCCCGTGCCTTCGCGACCGGTTTTGCTTGCGAAGCCGGGCTCATGGCTCGTCTCCCGTCAGCGCTCGGGCAAAATCCTCGGCCCAGCGGGCGAGCGCGGCCTCGAGCATCAGAAGCGCCTCGTCGAGCAACGGGCGTTCGCGCTGGTCCTCGATCAGCTGGCAGGCATGCCGCACCGTGGTGCGATCCCGCCCGAATACCGCTCCGGTCCGGGTCATCGACAGATGAAACAGCGTGTGGGCGAGATACATCCCCACCTGGCGCGCTTCGGCCACGCGTGCCGCAGAACGGGTTCCGGCGCGCAATTCCCGCAGCGAGCAGCCCTGCCAGTTGGCGGCCACCGCTTCGGCGAGCCGCGGGCCAAGCCGGGCCTGCAGCTCGATCGCGGAAAACCGGCGCGGGGGCGGCAATTTTCGAGGTCTGCCGCGCGCACGCCGCGCAAGCCTGGTTGTGACCGGCTCTGTCACCGGAACGTGCTGCTTCTGCTGCCGAACCATCCCGCCTTCTCCTGAACCGGGCCTCAGATGCTCGGGAGTGCCATGGCCCGCTGGATCCCATGGCGAAAGCTAGGAAGAAGCTAACGATCGGTAAACTGGAACATCGCAAATTTATAAGAAAATTTTCCGAAAATCCCCGGTTTTTGACCATTCAATGTGATTAAATTCTTATGTTTTTGCATCGCCTTTGACGAGTCCAGGGTCAAGAGCCTTTTCTTCGATCAACCGGTATCCACTTGATCGCAAAAATGCTCTAGAGCGGTTGCCGATCTGACTCGATCAGATCGACCGCTCTAAGCTCTTGATTTACCGCATTTTCTTTCGAAGAACCGGTATCCACTTCTTCGAAAAAATGCTCCAGGCGTTTCGTGCGCGGCGGCTCCGGGCAGCGGAGTTTCCGGGCAGCGGAGGTTGCACATAAAAAAGACGCCACGAGGGCGCCTTTTCATGGAAGGGGGCAAGCCGATCAGCGCCCCCGCTTGCGCTTTTGCCCCAGGCCCATTTCCTTCGCCAGACGCGAACGGGCCGCAGCATAGTTCGGCGCGACCATCGGATAATCGGCCGCGAGGCCCCACTTCTCGCGATATTGCTCCGGCGACATATTGTACTGCGTGCGCAAATGCCGCTTGAGCGACTTGAACTTCTTTCCGTCTTCCAGGCAGATGATATAATCGGGAAACACGGACTTCTTAGGCGAAACCGCCGGCTTTGCGGGCTCGACCACGACTTCTACCGGAACGGTGCCGACCTTCGTCAGCGCGTTATAGACTTCATTGATGAGCGCGGGCAGATCCGCGGCCGGGACCGAATTGTTGCTGACATAGGCGGAAACGACTTCGGCCGTCAGCTCGATCAATTCGTTGTTGTCCAACATCACTCTGTTTCCTTCCTCGGTTTTTGTGGGCAGTTTTCACCGCCTGCGCATGCTGCAACAGCCTTTCGGGTGTTCTTCTTGCATTGCCGCAGAACAACCCGGTGCCACATCAAGCAATTAGGGGGTGAGCATCACGAAAATCGATCCAACGCCGTGAATCACATCCCATGGATATCGGCAGATACGTGAGAAAATGCTGTCATGCAACAAAAACAAGTGTTGATTTTGCGAATTCCAGTGGATTTACGTGATGAAATCCAAAATTCTGATCGAATTTCCTGCCCTTCGGCACGCGCTGGGCGTTTTCGCATCGTCAGCCACTTGCTCGCTTGCTGCATTGCCACCATTTTCAGCCCAACGTCAAAGCGAACCAAGACGAGGTGTTACTGATGAAGCTCCACCGATCCAATGCCGAATGGCGCAACCGGCTCACGCCCGAACAATACTACATCTTGCGCGAGCACGGCACGGAGCGTCCCGGCACGGGTCCTCATCTTCATGAGGAGCGTCCGGGACTTTACCGCTGTGCAGCATGCGAGAATCCGCTCTTCATCGCGGATGCGAAATTCGATGCCGGATGCGGCTGGCCGAGTTTCTTCCGGACCATCGGGCCGGATGCCGTGCGCGAGCTCGAGGATCGCTCCTTCGGGATGCGCCGAACGGAAATCCGCTGCGCCTCCTGCGACGGGCATCTCGGGCATGTTTTTCCGGATGGCCCTCGACCGACCGGCCTGAGATATTGCATGAACGGCCACGCGCTTCACTTCGAGCCGGTGGAAGACGTGGGCTGAAAGGCTCATCCGGCATCGGACAACATGCGTGACGCCTGCGCCCGAACGGAATGAACAGCCCGATGCCCCCCTTTGCCGCCCTCGCCCACCATCGCGCGCCGCGCGCTGCCCGCAAGCCCACGCGTCGCGTGGTGCATGGCGTCATGCTCGATGATGAATATGCGTGGTTGCGTGCACGGAACTGGCAGGAGGTGATCGAGGAGCCGGAGAAGGTTCCCGCAGACATCGCGCGTTACCTGCGATCCGAGAACCGTTATGCGGCGGCGGGCTTCCGCCCGATGAAAGCGCTGCAGAAGCAGCTCATCGCGGAAATGCGCGGCCGGATGGTGGAGGATGAAAGTGCCCCGCCCTGGCGCGATGGTCCATTCCTCTATTTCGAACGCTACCGCAAGGGTGCGCAATACTCGCTCTGCTGCCGCAAGCCCGTGGAAGGCGGGCGGGAACAGATCATGCTCGATGGCCCGAAGGAGGCGCGCGGGCTGGATTACTTCGATATCGGCGGCATCGCCGTCTCGCCGGATCACAGGCTGATGGCCTGGGCGGCGGACCTCACGGGTTCGGAAAGCTATGTCATCCGCGTGCGGGAACTTGGCGCGGGCGGCGACCACGACCGGCTCGAGCGCACCTCCGGCGATATCGTCTGGGGGCGCGACGGGCACTTTTTCTACTACATTGAACTCGACCCGTCGCAGCGCCCCTATCGCGTGATGCGCCACCGGCTCGGCGAGCCGCAGGAGGCGGATGTCGAGATCTATCGCGAGGCGGATTCCGGCTGGTTCGTCAGCCTCGATCGCACGCAGGATGACCGATACGCCTTCATCGATATCCACGACCACGAAACCACCGAGGTGCTGCTGCTCGATCTGGATGATCCGCGCGAGGTGCCGGAGCCGGTCTTCCCGCGCGAGGCGGGCATCGAATACGAGATCGACCACCATGAAGGCCGGATGATCATCCGCACCAACCATGCGGATAGGGGCGGCCGGAAGCCCGAGGATTATCGCATCCTGGCTTTGCCGTTGGGTGAAACCGACACCGGCAAGGCCGAGGTTCTGGTGGATGAGGTGCCGGGCCGCGCGATCCAATCGGTGAATGTGCTGAAGAATTGGCTCATCTGGTCCAGCCTCGGCGAGGACGGTCCGGCGATCCATGCGCGGAACTGGCGCAACGGCACCGAGAAGCTGTTCCGCCCGCGCGCCGTCGTCGGCGACATTTCCGGCGCCATCGGCCCGGAATATGACAGCGCCACGTTGCGCCTCACCTTCTCCTCGCCGACCGAGCCGGAAGTGACGCTCGACCACAATCTCGATACGGGCGAAGAGGTGATCCTCAAGCGGCAGGAAGTGCCATCGGGGCATGATGCCGCGCGCTACACCGTGGAGCGCGCCTATGCGCCGACCCCGGATGGCGAAACCGTGCCGATCACCATCCTGCGTCTGGCTTCAACGCCGCTCGACGGCACCGCGCCCTGCCTGCTCTACGGCTATGGCGCCTATGGCTATGCGATGGATGCCGATTTCGAAACCGACCGGCTGAGCCTTGTCGATCGCGGCTTCCTCTATGCCATCGCGCATATCCGCGGCGGCATGGAGAAGGGTTTCCGCTGGTATCGCGAGGGCAAGCGCGAAAAGAAGATCAACTCCTTCCGCGATTTCATCACGGCGGCGGATTTCCTTCTGCAAAAGAGATATGTCGCGCCAAGGCGCCTCGTCGCGCATGGCGTCTCCGCCGGCGGCATGCTGATGGGCGGCATCGCAAACATGGCGGGCGAGAGGTTTGCCGGCATCATCGCCGAGGTGCCCTTCGTGGATAGCCTCAACACGATCCTCGACCCCACCCTGCCCCTCACCCCGCCCGAATGGGTGGAATGGGGCAACCCGATCGAGGATGTGAAGGCCTTCGAGGCCATGCGCGCCTATTCGCCCTATGACAACATCGCCGCGAAGGAATATCCGCCGATGTTCATCGTCGGCGGCCTCACCGATCCGCGCGTCACCTACTGGGAACCGGCGAAATTCGTCGCGAAGCTTCGCGCGACCATGGCCGGCGGCGGGCCCGTCCTCTTCCGCACCAATATGGGCGCGGGGCATGATGGCGCCTCGGGCCGCTTTCGCCAGCTCGACGATGTGGCGCGCGTCTATGCCTTCGCATTGGAAGTGACGGGGATGCTTCCGGCGCGGGAAAGCGAGAGCCAGGAATTGGCCAGTGGGAGCCAGCACCGGGCTTTCGAGAACCGGAGCGGACCTTGACGGTCCCGTGAGCACCGGGCGCGCGGGGGGCCGCGTCACGCAGCCCGCGATCGCCCTCAGACCCTCATCCCGCCATCGATGAAGGCGCGCAGATCATCGAGGCTCGGGAAGCGGCGATCCACACCCTCGCCTTTGGCGGTCACCGAGCCATCGGAATACATGGTGAAACGCGTGCCGCCACTGTCATAGGCACCGACAACATCGAGCCTCTCCAGCGGAGCGAGTTCGGCTCTGGCTTCCGAAAGTCGCGCGAGATCCTCGTCATGGATGAGGCCCGGCATGGGAGGCGCGCGTTCGAAATCGGGCAACTTCGGAAGGGGCGGAAGGATGGGATCATCCTTCCTGCCGGCATCGGCCTTGCTCCCCCGCGTGGCCCGGGAGAGGGCGGCATCCCTGGAATCGTCCCCGGTCGCGGAAGCCTGTCCTGGCTCGTCCGGCAGCGGCGAGATCTTGAGCGGAGGTGATTTCAGTTCGGCGAAGAGGTCGCGCTCGAGATTATCGAGGATCCTTGCTTCGGGTATCGCGGACCGGTCGGCGTGCATGGCGCCACCCGGCGCCGCGCCGGCTGCAGCCCCGGCGAAAACGGGGGCAGCCGGGCGTGCGACGGCCGGCTCAACAACCGGCGATGCGGCATGTGGCTCCGGCGCCGCTGGCGGCAGCATCACGGCAAGCCGCAACGCATGGATTTCATGTGCGATCGCGCGGCCGACCGAAGCTAAAGCAAACAGGACGAGCGCGCTCGCGAAGAGAATGCTCGCGGCCACCATGTAGCTGTTTCCCAGATCGGTGGGGATGAGCTGCAAAGCCAGCCAGAACGCGGTAGCCGCCAGAAGAACCAGCAATCCGGCCCCGGCATGAATGAGCTTCATGATGCCTGCTCTCCCCGAACCCGAACGACGTATCCTTGAAAAATCAGACTAATTTCGGACATCAGGGTAAATTATTTCTTGCGATCGTCAAAATGGCGGCACGAAACCCCGCTCGCGCGCATTGCCTTGGGGCCGGCGCGGGCCTATCTCTCGCCGTCTGGCGCTTCCGCCGGTGCATCCGCCGCCCCTCGCGGCCCGTCATTCCTGAGGTTTCACACCATGTCCTTCACGCTGCCGGATCTTCCCTATGCGCATGACGCGCTCCAGCCCTTCATGTCGAAGGAGACGCTCGAATATCATCATGACAAGCATCACCTGGCTTATGTGAACAACGGCAACAACCTGCTGAAGGGCTCCGAATTTGAGGGCAAGACCCTCGAAGAGATCGTGATCGGCTCCCATGGCAAGAATGCCGGCCTCTTCAACAATGCCGGCCAGCATTACAACCACATCCATTTCTGGAAGTGGATGAAGCCGAATGGCGGCGGCACGATCCCCGGCAAGCTCGAGAAGAAGATCATCGAGGATCTGGGTTCCGTCGAGAAGATGAAGGAGGACTTCATCCAGGCCGGCGTCACGCAGTTCGGCTCGGGCTGGAACTGGCTCGCGGTGAAGGACGGCCGAATCGTCGTGATGAAATCCCCCAACGGCGAGAGCCCGCTGGTGCATGGCGCCAAGCCGATCCTCGGCTGCGACGTGTGGGAGCATTCCTACTACATCGATTACCGCAACCGCCGGCCCGATTACCTCAAGGCCTTCGTTGATCATCTGGTGAACTGGGAATACGTGGCCGAGATGTACGAAGCGGCAGTGAAGTAAGCCGCAACCAGGGCCAACGCGTTAGAAAACGCCGGGGGATCCCGGCGTTTTTTTTGGTCTGGAGGACTGCGACGGGCGGCTCTGCGCGCCCCGCCCCCCGAGCCTTGCCTCAATGCCCGTGGGCATCCTCGTTGATGGTCACGGTCGGCATGTTGGAGAAATCCACCACGACCGGGGTCTTCGCCTTGATCAGCTGCGACTGATAGGTGCGGATCACGTGCTCGAGGCGGCGGAAGGCTTCCTCGTAGGCGGGCGTGCCCTTCTGGTCCTCGAAGGGCTTGAGGCAGAAGGTGATGATTTCGCGCGGGCGCTCGAAGCTCGAATTGGACATAGCGGCCTTCCCCGTTCCCTTGAGATCTGTGTTCGTTGTGCAACCTGACCCGCCCCGCGTCAATCCGCCCTCCGTCGGGGAGGCTAGCCGCGGAACACGAACCACGCGCCGGTGCAGATGAAGGCAAAGCCGACGAGATGGTTCAGCGTGATCTTCTCGCCGAGATAGAGCACGGAAAAACCGGCGAAAACCAGGAGCGTGATCACCTCTTGGATCGTCTTGAGTTCCGCCGCCGAATAGACCTGATGCCCCATGCGGTTCGCCGGCACGGCGAGGCAATATTCGACAAAGGCGATGCCCCAGCTCACGAGGATCACCACCGGCAAGGCGGTTTCCTTGAATTTCAGGTGGCCATACCAGGCAAGCGTCATGAAGACATTCGACGCCATGAGCAGGACAATCGGCATCCAGTGGGCAGAAGTCAGCGACATGGGAGAACCTTCAGGACGAAAGCTCCGAAAAGCGCGAGGGGCGCATGCCCGCCGCCGCGCAGATCTCGGTGAAGCGGGAGGAGAGGAAGAAGGTCATCTCGACCTCGCGGCTTTCGGTGGCCGGGTCGAGGCCGAGCAACTCGTCATCGACGAATCCGGGATGGCACATGATGAGCAGTCGCGCCCCCGGGGCCACAAGGTAGCTTGCGAAATCGCCTGCATAATCGGCCTTCGCATCAAAACGCGAATAGCCGGAAAATCCGTCGTTCAGGGCGAAGCCCAGCGCCTGCATCCGGGGGGCGAATGGCCGGGCAAGGCTTGCGAGCAAGGCGGCCTTGGCCTCGTGGCGCCCGCGCGCGCGGATCGAAGCAAACCGGTCCGCCGGATCTCGCAAATAGGGCTTGGCTTGCGCAAATCGGCGCGGCAAGACCTCCGCGAGCACGCTGCGCACACCGGGCAGCGCATGGACATGCTGGTGCCCATCGATGAAATCCGGGGGGCGACCCATCGCCTGTTCGAACGCGTCGATCTGCGCCTCAAGCTCGGCGGCGATTTCTGCCGATGGCAGGAGGCCCGCGACACCGCCGCGCAACAGGGCCGGAAGCTTCGGCAATTCGCCGGCCGGCGCGAGGCGCTTCATGCGCGTCAGGGGAATCCCGCAGGTGAGGTTGAAATGCAGGCCCAGATCGGCCGCACCCGAAAACTGGCCGAAAACCGCCGCACCACTCCGCCAATGGGGCCGGTTCGTCATCGCCCCCGCCGCAGCGATCCGCCCTGCCTCCAGAAGATCGAGGATACCGGCGCTGACCCCCGGAGTCAGCGCGTAATCATCGGCGGTCAGCACGAAGCGGGCGAGGTTCGGCATTGGGCTTCCATTCATGCGCCGGGCGCTATCAACCGGCGCGTCGCTGCAAGGGCTTCACGTTATGGCGCAGATCGTTCAGAAACGGAACGGGGAGCGGCGTGGAAACGCGCAGCGAGGGAGGAGGACAGCATGAGCCCTGCCACGGGTCCCGGAGCTTCATTGCGGCCGCTGAGGCCGGAACTGAGCGTGATCGTGCCGGCTTTCAACGAAGGCGAGAACATCGATGCGCTCATCGGCAAGCTGGTGCCGGTGCTGGAGGAATGCGTCGCCTCTTTCGAAATCCTCTTCGTGGATGACGGCTCCTGCGACGATACGCTCTCTCGCATCACGCGTTTTTCCAAGGCGGATGGCCGCATCCGTGCCCTGCGTTTCAGCCGCAATTTCGGCAAGGAAATCGCGCTGGCCGCCGGGCTCGACCATGCCCAAGGCGAGGCCGTGGCGCTGATTGATGCCGATCTCCAGCATCCGCCGGAAATCCTGAAAACCTTCGTCGCGCGCTGGCGCGAGGGCTACGAGATGATCTACGGACAGCGCATCGACCGCTCGACCGATGGCTCGGTCCGCCGCTGGCTGACGGAGCGCTTCTACCGCCTCTTCCGCAGGTTCGGCGAAATCCCTTTGCCCGAGGGGGCGGGCGATTTCCGCCTCATGGATCGCAAGGTGGTGGAGGCCCTGCGCCGGCTGGGCGAGCGCGCGCGCTTCTCGAAAGGCCTCTATGCCTGGGTGGGCTTCCGCTCCGTCGGCGTGCCCTTCGAGGTGCAGGAGCGCCTGCACGGCACGTCCAAATGGGGCCTGCAGAAGCTGACGCGCTTCGCCTTTGACGGGCTTTCCTCGTTCTCCACCCTGCCCTTGAAGCTCGCGACCTATCTCGGCATCGGCATCTCGATCTTTGCGATGACCTATGCCGTGAGCATCGCCCTGCGCACGCTGATCTGGGGCTCGGATGTGCCGGGCTTCCCGACGCTCGTGGTGTCGGTGATGTTCTTCTCGGGCATCCAGCTCGTGTTCCTCGGCATCATCGGCGAGTATATCGGCCGCATCTTCGCGGAGGTGAAGCGCCGGCCGCTCTACATCGTGGCGGAGGAAATCGGCGGCGAACCTGCGGAAAAGCCCGAGGCCGTACCCTTGCGCGCCAAACCGAGAGCCCGCGCCCATCCATGATCCGGGCTTTCGTTTCCGTCAGCCTCTGGACCCTGATCTCCCGTGTCACCGGATTTCTGAGGGACATCCTGCTCGCCCGGCTGCTGGGCGCGGGCATGATGATGGATGCCTTCGCCGTCGCGTTCCGCCTGCCAAACCATTTTCGCGCCATTTTCGGCGAAGGCGCCTTTTCCTCGGCCTTCGTGCCCGCCTATACCCGCATCCGCACGCAAGCGGGCGATCTTGCCAGCCGGCGCTTTCAGGGCGAGGTTCTGGCCCTGATGCTGCTGGCGCAGGGCCTGCTTTTGGCCCTCGTTCTGGCCTTCACGCCCGGCTTCATCCGCCTGCTCGCGCCGGGCTTCGCGGCGGCCGGCGCGGCAATGGGGCTGGCGGTGGAACTTACGCGCATCACCTTCCCCTATCTCGCCTTGGTCTCGCTCGTGGTCCTGTGGACAGGCGTTCTGAATGCCGAGAAGCGCTTCGCGGCCGGCGCCGCAGCGCCCGTGCTCCTCAATCTGGCGATGATCTCCACATTGCTCCTCGCAAGCTTCTTTGCGAGCGGCGCGCATGCCGCCGCCTGGGGCGTGCTGATCGCGGGCGTGCTGGAAGCGGGCCTGCTGATGATCGCCGCCTTCCGCGCCGGCCTTCTCGCGCCGCCCGTCTGGCCGAGATGGAATGGCGAGCTGGCGCGCTTCTTCCGCGCCTTCGGGCCTGCGGTGATCGGCTCGGCGGGAGTGCAGATCGCGATGCTCGCCGACACAATCCTTGTCACGTTCCTGCCGCCGGGCGGAGCTTCCTCGCTTTACTATGCCGATCGCCTCTACCAATTGCCCATCGGGGTCATCGCGGTGGCCGCCGGCACGGTGCTGCTGCCGGAAATGTCGAAGCGCCTCGCGGCCGGTGACGAACCCGGCGCGCACAAGGCGCAGAACCAGAGCCTGGCGATCTCGCTGATGCTGGCCCTTCCCTTCACGGCCGCCTTCCTGTTCATCCCCGAGGCGATCATAGCCGGGTTCTTCGGCTATGGTGCGTTCGGCGAGGAGGCCGTGCGAAGTTCTGCCGCCGTTCTCGCGGCCTATGCCTGGGGCCTGCCCGCCGTGGTGGCGATCCGCTCGCTCGTCGGCAGCTTCCATGCGCGCGGCGATACGCGCACCCCGCTTTTTGCCTCGCTCCTCGCGATCGCGCTGAACCTCGTCCTGAAACTGCTGCTCTGGCGCGATTACGGCGCGGCCGGCCTCGCTTTCGCCACCGCGATGGGCGCGATCGCCAATGCGCTGATCCTTGCCGCACTGGCCATCCGCCAGAAGAAGGCCGGGCCGGATGGCGAACTCGCCTTGCAGCTCTCGGTCGCGCTGATCGGCACGATCTGGCTGGTTGCGGCGCTGCTTCTGGTGCGGGAGTTTCTTGGCGCGACGCTGCCTGCCTATCAGAAGCTTGGGGCTTACGTGGTTGCGGGTGCCTTGACCTATGGTGCGATCGTGCTGTTCTGCGCGCGGATCGCGCAGCTATCCTTGCGTTTCCGCTAGAGCATTTTCAAGCGAAGCATGCCCCCGCGAAGGCGGGGGTGGATTCCGGTTCGCGCTCAGAAAATGCGATCAAGAAAAAGAGATAATGCTTCCGATCTCGATGTCTGTTTGATCGAAAAAAACGCTCGGGCCGCTCAGCGCGTGAAGCCCACGCGGATGGGCGTGCAACGCGCAAAACCCGGCCGCAGCGGATAGGCGGAAGCCTGGCGGCCCAACCATTGCTCGCAGCTCGCGACATCATGGAAACAGGCCTGGAAGGACTTCCAGTCCACCACGCCATCGCGAACTGGGCGTCCCCCGAGGTAATTCCCGGCGATCACCAGCGTATCGGCCTTGAAATGGCGCGCGGAATGGCAGGGAATGCCAACGGGCGGCGGGGTCCAGGCAAAAGCCGGCGAAGCCAAGAAAACCACGCCGAGAAAACCACCGGCCAAAGCAGGATTGCGCATGCACCGCCTCCACGAAGCAGGATGATCAGGCACGACCCGAGTGATTCGAGCCTTCCCGGAGAGGATGTTGTCGGATAGCCTAAGGCTTGCTTGCAAACAAATTCATGCGATCATATATGTTTGTCATTCCATAGAACTGGATGGAGGGTCATCATGGTTCGCAATATTGGATCGATCGACCGGGCCTTGCGCGTGATGGTCGGCCTCGTGCTGATCGCCTATGCCATTCCGCTGGGCTTTTCGCAGACCGGCTGGAACTGGGTGGGATGGATTGGCGTGGTGCCGGTGCTCACGGCGTTTCTCGGCACCTGCCCGGCCTATTCCATTCTCGGCGTCTCGACCTGCGAGCGGAAGAGCGGGTGATCGCGCCTCGCCGGGCTTCACGACCGGAAATGCCGGTGAATCACGGCTCAAACAGTGCCAACCGATCTCCCGTCCCATTTCATCACGACGGAAGGACATCAGCAATGAAGCGGATCATTCTGGCCGGAGCGGTTCTTGCAGCTTGCACGGTTTCGGCCCAGGCGCAGCATTCCGGGCATCATGGCGGGCATGGGGCGCATGGTTCCCAGGGCGCCGCCGCCGCGAAGGCGGAATCAGCCGCAACGAAGGCCTATCGTGCCGCGAATGACAGGATGCACAAGGATATGGACATCCCTTTCACCGGCGATGCCGATATCGATTTCTTCAAGGGCATGATCCCGCATCATCAGGGCGCCATCGACATGGCGCGCGTGGTGCTCCAGCACGGCAAGGACCCGGAAGCGAGGAAGCTTGCCGAGGAGGTCATCGCCGCGCAGGAGAAGGAGATCGCCTTCATGCGCGCATGGCTGAAGAAGAAGGGCCAGTGATCGGCCGCACCAACGAAAAGGCCGCGGTTTCTGCCGCGGCCGATTGAGGAAGGGGTCTCGAACCTTCTTGAGGACACCACGCCTGACATCTGGGGGCTCACAGACGTGAAATCCGTTCTATCTGCAGAGCATGCCGACCCTTTATGGAGCCGTAAGGCCGGGATTGTGGCAAAATCCCGAATTGGGACACGAGCCTGTGATCAGCCGGCATGGGCGAATTCCCAGTAGAGTTCGCGGGCCTTGCGATAGGCTGGACCGGCCTGATATTCCCGCCCGTCAAGACGCGTGACCGGCATCACCTTCGAATAATTGCCCGAGATGAAAACCTCGTCCGCGCGGGCGAAATCCTCATAGCTCAGCGCCTGTTCCACCACCTCAACACCGGAATCGCGCATCAGCTTGATGACGCGCTGCCGGGTGATGCCGTTGAGGAAGGCGCCATTCGGCGCGGGCGTGAAGACCACGCCGTCCTTCGCCATGAAGATGTTGGCCGTCGCGGTCTCGGCGATGTTGCCGAGCAGATCCCGCACGAGGCAATTGTCGAAGCCGCGCGATTTCGCTTCCGAGAGGCAGCGTGCATTGTTGGGGTAGAGGCATCCCGCCTTCGCATCCGTCGGCATGCATTCGAGCGAAGGGCGGCGGAACGGCGACAGGGTCAGGCTCATGCCACGCGGCTCGGGCATCGGCGCCACGAACAGGCAGAGCGCGAAGCGGCAATCATCCGGGTTCGGCAGGATGGTGGAAACACCCTCTCCTTCCGCCCACACCATGGGCTTCACGTAGAGCGGTGCATCGGCTGCGAATTTCTTCGTGCCTTCCTTCGTCAGCGCCACGATCTCTTCCGGGGTGACCCCGGCCTTGAGGCCGAGATTGCCCGCCGAGCGCACGAGGCGATCCGCGTGGCGATCGAGATCCGGACAGACCCCTTCGAAGATGCGCGCGCCATCGAACACGGTGGAGGCGAGCCAGAAGGCATGGCTGCGCGGCCCCATCAGCGGCGGGTTCCCCTCCAGCCAGCGCCCCTCGAAGAAAGTCCAGGTTTCAGACCATGCCATCACGCCCTCCGAAAAAAACTTTCACCATACGAACGGCAGGCCGTCCGAAGGTCAATCTCTCCGGGCTTTACAGGCCGTGCTATTCGAACAAATCATCAACCGATCAAAAGCGATGATCAGCCTCAGGCTGGTATCTCCAGGAGGGACGATGGCTCGCATCTTCATGTTTGACGCCTATGGCACCCTCTTCGATGTTCACTCCGCAGTGATTCGCGCCGGCGGGCCACTGGGCGAAAAGGCGCAGGAACTCTCCGCCCTGTGGCGGCAGAAGCAGCTCGAATACAGCTGGGTACTGACCGCGATGGGGCGCGGCGGCAGCGCCGATTTCTGGACGCTGACCGAGCGCGCGCTGGATTTCGCGATGGCGCGCTTCGGGCTTGGCGATCCGGCCCTGCGCAACGCCCTGCTGGATGCCTATCGCGTGCTCGATGCCTTTCCGGATGTGGCGAAGGTTCTCGGGCGGCTGAAATCCGCGCGTCACCGCACGGTGGTCTTCACCAATGGCACGCATGCCATGGTGAAGAATGCGATCGCCGCGAGCCGCCTGGGGGGATACATCGATCAGGTGATCTCGGTCGAGCAGACCGGCCATTTCAAGCCGGCCATGCCGGTCTATGCGGTCGCGAGCCGACTTGCGCTGGCGGATCACCCTTCGGATATCACCTTCGTCTCCTCGAACCGCTGGGATATTGCCGGCGCCTTCGCGGCCGGCTTCATGCCCATCTGGGTCAATCGCGCCGGCCTGCCGGATGAATATCCCGGCCTGCCGCCCCTGAAGATCATTCCCGACCTTCACGGGGTGGATTGAGCCTCAGCGTTTCGCCAGCGCGATGAGGATGCGCGCCCAGCTCCTCTGTCCGCGATAGAAGCTAACGAGATCATATTTCTCGTTCGGCGAATGGATGCGGTCGTCGTCGAGCGCCCAGCCGATCAGCAGGGCATCGAGCCCCAGCAGGCGCTTGAAATCCCCCACGATGGGGATCGAGCCGCCATGGCCGAGCACCACGGGTTCCGTGCCCCATTCGTCGCGCAGGGCGCCGATCGCAAGGCGCAGATCGGGGCTGTCCTCGCTCACCTGCACCGCGCGGCTCGCTTTGTAGCCGATGAACTCCACCGAACAATCCGGCGGGATCATGCCCGAGACATATTCGCGGAAATTCTTCCGGATGGCCTTGGGATCCTGGTCATGCACGAGGCGGAAGGAGATCTTCGCACGCGCCTCCGCCGCGATCACGGTCTTGGTGCCGGCACCGGTATAGCCGCCCCAGATGCCGTTGCAATCGCAGGTCGGGCGCGCCTGGATCTTCTCGATCAGGGTGCGCCCCTCCTCGCCGCCGGCATATTTCAGGCCGACCGTGCCGAGGAAATCCGCATCCGTGAGGCCCAGGGATTCCCAGGAGGCCTTGCGGTTGTCACCCGTCTCGTGAACACCGTCATAGAAATGCGGAACGGCCACCCGCCCCTCGGCATCATGCATGGCGGCGATGATGCGCGCCAGGATGTGGATGGGGTTCTGCGCCGTGCCACCGAAATGGCCGGAATGCAGGTCGCGATTGGCAGCCCGCACGATGATTTCCTCGTAGAGAAGCCCCCGCAGCGACGAGGTGATCTGCGGCCGGCCGCGATCCCACATGCCGGTATCGCAGACAAGGCAGATATCCGCCTTGAACTCCGCTGCGTTCTTCTCGAGGAATTCCGGCAGGTTGATGGAACCGTTCTCCTCCTCGCCCTCGATCATCACCGAGAGCGATATCGGCAGGTCGCCCGTCTCGGCGATGATGGCGCGGCAAGCCTCCAGGAAGGTCATGATCTGGCCTTTGTCATCCGAAGCGCCGCGCGCGCAAATTGCCGGCCCGCCGGGCGAAATCTCCTTCACCACCGGCTCGAAGGGGGGCTGTTCCCACAATTCAAGCGGGTCGACCGGCTGCACGTCGTAATGGCCGTAGAAAAGGATGTGCGGCCTGCCGGGCCGGCGGCGATGACCCACCACCACCGGATGGCCTGGCGTTTCCCGCAAGGAAGCCTCGAAGCCGAGGCCCTTCAGCTCCTCGACGAGATGCCCGCCGGCACGCCGCACCTCGGCCTTGTAGGCCGGATCGGTGGAAATGGAGGGGATGGCCAGCCAGGCTTTCAGGCGGGCGAGGGTGTTCTCGCGGCCGGCATCCAGACGCGAGAGAACGGCAGGGAGGGACATGATTCGACCTTCGCGGGAGGGGCAGGTTAGACCCGCATCATCCACAGCCCGAGCTTCAGCGCAATCATCCCCATGATGCATGCGATCATCGCATCCAGGATGCGCCAGGCCATGGGCTTGGCAAATAATGGGGTGAGCACCCGCGCGCCATAGCCCAGCCCGAAAAACCAGAGGAAGGACGCGCTCGCGGCGCCGAAGCCATAGGCCCAGCGCTCCTGCCCCGCATAGCCCGCCGCAAGGCTGCCCACGAGGATGACCGTATCGAGCCAGACATGCGGGTTGAGGAAGGTGAAGGCCGCGCAGGCCGAGAGCGCGGCCTTGAGCGTGAGGGGTGCGCCCTGCCCCACGGCCATGGCACCGGGAGCCAGCGCGCGGCGCGCTGCCATGACGCCATAAGCCAGCAGGAACACGATACCGAAAATCGTCACCGCCGTGATCAGCCCCGGCACCTTCTGGATCAGGAAGCCGAGCCCCGCGACACCCAGCGCGATCAGCGTCGCATCCGAGAGCGCGCAGAACAGCGAGACCGCGAAGACATGCTCGCGCTTGATGCCCTGGCGCAGAACGAAGGCGTTCTGCGCGCCGATCGCCACGATGAGCGAGCCGCCAATGGCGAAGCCGGTGACGAAGGGGATCAGCACGGCCTCAACGCCGCCCCCCACCCATCAGGCTGCCGAGCACCCCGCGCACGATGGCCGTGCCGATCTGCCGGCCGACCGTGTTTGCCACGGAGCGCACGGCGGAGGTCGCGATCTTCTCGGCCATGCTGGGTTGCGGGCGGGGCGCGGCGCGACCTCGTCCCGCGGGCGCGGGCGCCGGCGCGCTGCCGCCAAGAAGGCCGCCGAGCACATTGTCGAAAAGGCCGCCGCCGCCCTGCGCGGCCCTGGCGGCTGCCTCGGCCTTCGCCGCGAGCATCTCGAAGGCGCTCTCCCGGTCGACCGTTTCGGTATACTTGTTGCGGAAAGGGCTGTCGCGCATCAGGGCCGCGCGCTCCTGCGGCGTGATCGGCCCCACGCGCCCGCCCGGAGGGGCTACAAGCGTGCGCTCCACCATCGAGGGGGCGCCCTTGCCCTCGAGCACCGAGACCAGCGCCTCCCCCACGCCGAGATTGGTGATGACCTCGGAAGTCCTGAATTTCGGGTTCGGGCGGAAGGTTTCGGCCGCGGCCTTCACGGCCTTCTGCTCGCGCGGGGTGAAGGCGCGCAGGGCATGCTGCACCCGGTTGCCCAATTGCGCGCCGACCTTGTCCGGCACGTCGAGCGGGTTCTGTGTCACGAAATACACGCCCACGCCCTTCGAGCGGATGAGGCGCACGACCTGCTCGATCGCATCGATCAGCGCGGCCGGCGCATTGTCGAAGAGCAGATGCGCTTCATCGAAGAAGAAGACGAGCCTGGGCTTTTCGAGGTCGCCCACTTCCGGCAATTGCTCGAAGAGTTCCGAGAGCATCCAGAGCAGGAAGGTCGCGTAGAGCCGCGGCGATTTCATCAGCTTGTCGGCCGCGAGGATGTTGATATGGCCCCTGCCATCCTCATCCACGCGCATGAAATCCGCGAGTTCGAGCGCGGGTTCACCGAAGAAATTCGCGCCACCCTGGTTCTCAAGCACGAGAAGCTGACGCTGGATCGCCCCCACCGAGGCCGAGGATACATTGCCGTAAGTCGCCTGCAAATCGGCCTGCAAATCCTTGTTGTTGCCAAGTTCAGCGAGCAGCGCGCGGAGATCCTTGAGATCGAGCAGCAGCAGGCCGTTGGAATCGGCATAGCGGAACAGGATGTTCAGCACCCCTTCCTGCGTCTCGTTGAGTTCCATGAGCCGGGAGAGCAGCAGCGGGCCCATTTCCGCCACCGTGGCGCGGATGGGGTGGCCCTGCTCGCCGAAGAGATCCCAGAACACCGCCGGATATTGCTCGGCCCTGTATTCGACGCCGATCTCCTTGGCGCGATTGACGAAAGGCGGCAGCGCATTGCCCATGGCCGCGACGCCCGAGAGGTCGCCCTTGATATCCGCCGTGAAGACCGGCACGCCATTGGCGGACAAGCCCTCGGCCAGTTTCTGCAACGTGACGGTCTTGCCCGTGCCGGTCGCGCCGGTCACGAGGCCATGGCGATTGGCGAGCCTGAGGGTCAATTCCTCGAACCTGGTCTCGCTCTTGCCGATCAGGATGGTCTTCGCGTCTGCCAAGGTCTTTCTCCAGCCGTTTTCGAGGAGGCTACCAGCGCATATATCCGCTTCGCCCTGATTTCGGAAAGATCGCATTCGAGCGAAATTCGTGCGCAATTCTCATTCGGTCGAAAGCTTCGGGCGTGACCATCGGCGAGACGTGAGGGGATCGGCGCAGCCGAATTTGTTCATATCTAAACATTCCACGCTTGCCCCTGCCGGTTGGATCGCGTAACTGCCGTGAAGAGAGCAGCCGGGAGTTTGGGAACATGATGCAGGAACTCATCAACCGCGTGGTGCAGAATGTCGGGCTCGATCCCGCTCTGGCCGAGAAGGCCGTGGGGATGATCCTCGCCTTTCTGCAGAAGGAAGCGCCGGAAGCGGCGGCGGAAGCCTTCGCCGCCATGCCTGGCGCGGCCGAGCTTGCGGCGGCCAATGCGGCTTCGGAAGGCGGCGGCGGTCTTCTGGGCGGATTGATGGGCATGATGGGCGGCGGTGGCGGCGTGATGGCGCTGGGCCAGCAACTCATGGGTGCGGGCCTTGGCATGGGCCAGATCCAGGGCCTCTCGAAGGAAGTCTTCGCCTATGGCCGCGAGACGGCGGGTGAGGATGCGATGGGGGCGCTGGTGGGCGCCATTCCCGGCCTCGGCCAGTTCGTCTGAAACCGCCAGCCCCAGCGAATTCGGAAGCCCCGCGTCCGGCGCGGGGCTTCTTCGTCGTTCTGCGACGGTGGTTAGCCCCCTTCCAAAGTCCATTTCAACTTGGGCGAAGCTCGCGTTATAGAAGCCTTCCATGGCTGACCATGATCTCACCCCGCCGAAACTTGCCTCTGAATTCCCGGCCGTGACCGAAAGCGACTGGCGTCGCCTCGTCGATGGCGTTCTGAAGGGCGCGCCCTACGAGAAGAAGCTCGTGACCCTCACCGCGGATGGGATCGCGCTTCAGCCGATCTATCCGCGTGACGCGCAGGCCGAACCGATCGCCGGTGCGCGCGGCGCAAACCCCTGGGGCATTGCGGCAACGATCGATCACCCCGATCCCGCCGAGGCGAACCGCCTCGCGCTGGCCGATCTCGAGGGCGGCGCAGATCAGCTCACCATCGCCTTTGCCGGCTCTCTCTCCGCGCGCGGTTTCGGCCTGCCGCCCGAAGCGGGGGCGCTGGCAACCGCGCTGGCGGGCGTGCATTGCGATCTCGTGCGCCTGCGGATCGACCCGCCGCCTTTCTCGGGCGCGGAAACGGCAGACCTCTTCCGGTTTTATGCGAAATCCCGCAACCTGCCGGGCGCAACCCTGAAAGTGGAGTTCGGCATCCGCCCGCTTTCGGATTGGGCGCGCATCGGCGCCATTCCGAAAGCGTGGGTTGCGATCTGCACGCGCATCCGCGAGGCGGTTGCGGCACTGCTTGAAACCGGGTTCACCGGCCCGTTCCTGATGGCGGATTCCCGCCCCTTCCATGAGGCGGGTGCCAGCGAGGCGCAGGAAATCGCGAGCCTCATTGCGCAGGGCATCACCTATCTCCGCCTGCTCGGCAAAGGCGGCATCGGACCCGAAAAGGCGCAAGTGCTCATCGCCTTCACGGTTGCGGCGGATCAGGATCAGTTCCTCACGCTGTCGAAAATCCGCGCCTTCCGCCGCCTCTGGGCCGGCGTGCTGGAATACTGCGGGGTGAAAAAGCCCGCCCCCGCGCTCATCCATGCCGAAAGCGCCTTCCGCATGATGACGCGGCGCGACCCCAACGTGAACATGCTGCGCGTGTCGATCGCCGGCCTCGCGGCGGCTCTGGGCGGGGCGGATTCCCTCACGCTGCTGCCGCACAATGCCGCTCTTGGCCTTCCCGATGAGAAGGCCCGGCGGCTCGCGCGCAACACCAGCCTGATCCTTTTGCGGGAATCGAACCTCCATCGCATGATCGACCCGGCCTCCGGCTCGGGCGCGATCGAGGAGATCACCGAGACGCTGGAGGAGAAGGCCTGGGCCATCGTCCAGCATCTCGAGGCCGAGCGCGCGGGCAGCCTCGGCGGCATGGCGGCAGCGCTTGAAACCGGCGCCTTCGCCCGGAAGATCGCGGCCACGCGTGAAAACCGCCTGCGCGCGGTTGCCAGCCGCATGGTTCCGGTGACCGGCGTGAGCGAGTTCCCGAACATCACCGAAGCGGAAACCTCGGTGCTGATGCCTGCGCCCGCCGCTTCCGCGAGGCGGACCCGATTCCCAAGCATGCGCCTCGCCGCACCCTTCGAAGCCCTGCGCGACCGCGCCGATGCGCTCGCCGCGCGGGGCGCAAAACCGCGCGTCTTCCTGGCGCCCCTGGGCCGGCTCGCGGATTTCACCCCGCGCGCGACCTTCACGAAGAACGCCTTCGAGACCGGCGGCATCGAGGCGCTTCTCTGCGATGGCTTCCCGCTTTCGGCTGGCGGCACGGATATCGATGAACTCGTCCGCGCCTTCAAGGCCTCCGGCACCGCCCTTGCGTGCCTCGTCGGGGCGGATGCGGATTATCAGTCGGAAGCCGTCCCAATCGCGCAGGCGCTTCGCGCGGCCGGGGCCGCCCCCCTGCTGATGGCCGGCAAGCCCGGCGATCTCGAAGTGCCGCTCGCGGAAAGTGGCGTGAGCGGTTATGTCGCCTTCGGCATGGATCTGGTCGCGTTCCTGGATCATCTGCTGACCGGGCTCGAAAATTCTTGCCTCGAGCGGAATGCGTGAGCGGGAGAATGCCCATGGTCCCGGATTTCTCGACCCTTCCCAAGCCTTCGAGCCGCGCGCCGTCACAGGCTGCGCGCGAGCATGCCGCCCGCGCTTCTGCCTGGGAGACCCCCGAAGGCATCGCCATCGCCCCGCTGACGGATGAGGCAGAACTCGCCGGCCTCGATTTCCTCTCGACATGGCCCGGTGCCGCGCCTTTCCTGCGTGGCCCCTACCCCACCATGTATGTGACGAACCCGTGGACCATCCGCCAATATGCGGGTTTCTCCACGGCGGAGGATTCCAACGCCTTTTATCGCCGCAACCTGGCGGCGGGGCAGAAGGGCCTCTCCGTCGCCTTCGATCTTGCGACGCATCGCGGCTACGATTCCGACCACCCCCGCGTGGCCGGCGATGTCGGCATGGCGGGTGTCGCGATCGATTCCATCCTCGACATGCGCACGCTGTTCGATGGCATCCCGCTCGACCGCATGAGCGTGTCGATGACGATGAATGGCGCGGTGCTGCCCATCCTCGCGCTCTTCATCGTGGCAGGCGAGGAGCAGG
This sequence comes from Methylobacterium sp., assembly GCA_020252645.1. Classification (GTDB taxonomy): domain Bacteria; phylum Pseudomonadota; class Alphaproteobacteria; order Rhizobiales; family Beijerinckiaceae; genus Rhabdaerophilum. The sequence goes on from JADCCN010000003.1 coordinate 209,069, forward strand.
GCGTGCCGGCGGCGAAGCTCTCCGGCACCATCCAGAACGACATCCTGAAGGAGTTCATGGTCCGCAACACCTATATCTACCCGCCTGCGGGTTCGATGCGGATCATCTCGGACATCTTCGCCTACACGGCCGGGAACATGCCGAAATTCAATTCGATCTCGATCTCCGGCTATCACATGCAGGAGGCGGGCGCGACGCAGGATCTCGAACTCGCCTATACCCTTGCCGACGGCCTCGAATATCTGCGCGCGGGCACGGCCGCCGGGCTCGATATCGATGCCTTCGCGCCGCGCCTCTCCTTCTTCTGGGCGATCGGCATGAATTTCTTCATGGAAATCGCCAAGATGCGCGCCGCGCGCCTGATCTGGGCCAGGATCGTGAAGGATTTCAACCCGAAGAGCGAGAAATCGCTCGCGCTGCGCACGCATTGCCAGACCTCCGGCTGGTCTCTTGCGGCACAGGATGTGTTCAACAATGTGCCGCGCACGCTTGTCGAGGCGCTCGCCGCCACGCAAGGGGGCACGCAATCGCTGCATACCAACGCGCTGGATGAAGCCCTCGCGCTGCCCAGCGACTTCTCCGCCCGCATCGCGCGCAACACGCAGATCCTCATCCAGCAGGAGAGTGGCACCTGCCGCCTCATCGATCCCTGGGGCGGCTCGCGCATGGTCGAGAAGCTCACGGGCGATCTCGCGGGGCGGGCTCTCGCGCATATCGAGGAGGTCGAGCGCCTTGGCGGCATGGCGAAGGCCATCGAGGCGGGCATTCCGAAGCTGCGCATCGAGGAAGCCGCGGCCCGCACGCAGGCCCGCATCGATTCTGGCGAGCAGGCGATCATCGGCGTCAACCAGATGAAGCCGCTGGATGAAAAGCCGCTCGACATCCTGCAGGTCGATAACGCCGCCGTGCGCACGCGGCAGATCGAGAAGCTGAGGCAGCTGCGCGCCTCGCGTCACCCTTCCGCTGTGAATGCAGCACTTGCTGCGCTCGAAAACGCGGCGCGTTCCGGCAAAGGCAACCTGCTGGCGCTTGCCGTGGATGCCGCCCGCGCCCGCGCCTCCGTAGGCGAGATCAGCCTCGCGCTGGAAAAGGCGTGGAACCGCCATCAGGCGGAGATCCGGGTGGTCTCGGGCATCTATCGCGATGCCGTGGGCAAGGACAACCCGGCCGTTTCCCGCGCAACCGGCATGGTGCAGGCCTTTGCCGAGAACGAGGGGCGCAAGCCCAGGATCCTCGTCGCCAAGATCGGGCAGGACGGACACGATCGCGGCCAGAAGGTGGTGGCCTCGGCTTTCGGCGATCTCGGCTTCGATGTGGAGATCGGCGCGCTTTTCGCCACGCCCGAGGAGGTCGCGAAACAGGCCGTGGCGGGCCATGCGCATGTCGTGGGCGTGTCGAGCCTCGCGGCGGGCCATCTCACGCTCGTGCCCGCGCTGAAGGCGGCGCTGATCGCCGAGGGCGGGGCGGATATCATGATCGTCGTGGGCGGCGTGATCCCGCCGCAGGATTTTGCCGCCCTGATGGAGGCGGGCGCAACGGCGATCTTCCCGCCCGGCACGAACATCGCCGAGGCCGCCGCAAGCCTACTCGATGGGCTCAACCGGAAGCTTGGCTATTCACAGCCGCCGGTCGCCGCGCAGGGGGCCGATGCGACCTGACCTGCTCATCACCGGCTTCGGCCCGTTTCCGGGCGTGCCGGTCAACCCGTCCGCCCGCCTCGTGGAGGCGCTGGCGCGCGTGCCCGGCTGGCTGTGGCTGGGCTGGAAGGTGCGTCACGCCATCCTGCCTGTGAGCTATGGCCCGACGGAAGCGGCCCTCGCGCCCCTGCTGGAGAAGCGGCCGCGCGCGATCCTGATGTTCGGGGTGGCCGCCAGGCGGAAGGCGGTGACGGTGGAGATCGTGGCAAGGAACAGCGCAAGCCGCACCGCGCGGGATGCCTCGGGGCGCCTGCCGAAGCTCGCGCGCCTCGATTCCGGCCCGGCGATCCTGAAGGGCCGCGCCCCGATGCTCCGCCTGCGGAACATTCTGCGCGAGGCGGGTAACCCGGTGCGCCTGTCGCGGAATGCCGGGCCGTATCTCTGCAACGCAGCTTATCGCTTCGCGCTTCGCGGCACGAAAGCGAAGGTGCCGGTGGTGTTTGTGCATGTTCCGCGCGTCAGGAATCGCAGCGATCCACGCGGTATCGCCTTCGGGCCCTTGCTCGCGGGCAGCGCGGCGATCGCGCGGCGGCTGGTTCTGGCTTCGAGATTATCCGCGTAGCGCCGCGATGGACCGCATGCGGCCGACCTCGAGGCCGTTCCAGTTCTTCATCTGGTGATCGAGCCGCTCGGTGACGACCTTCGCTTCCTTGCCGAGTTCGAGCAAGCGCGTGAGGAGCGCTGCCATCACGGTCTCGGAGGCGCGGGTAGCGCCATCGTCGATCTTCAACGCGATGCCATAGCCCAATTCGGGGAGTGCGCCGCAATAGACCCCTTCCGCGCCGGTCTTGATGAAGGCGCGCTCGCGCAAGTCTTCCATCACCACCGTATCGAAGCGGCCCGTTCCCGCGACATGGAAGGGCGAGGCGGCAACCGCCTGCCGCAGGCGCCGGGCCGCCTGCGCGCGACCTGGCGACAGCCCCGCTCCGCTCGCGAATTTCGCAAAACCCGCCGCGAGAGACCGCAAGGGAATGGCGTAAGTCGGGATCGAGCAGCCATCGATGCCCATGGCGGCTTTCGAAAGATCATGGCCGGTCATGGCGGAAAGCGCGGCGGTGATCTCGCGCATCGTGGGGTGCCCGGGCTGGATATAGCCCTTGGGGTCGTGCCCCGTCGCAATCGCCAGGCAGACAAAGCCCGCATGTTTGCCGGAGCAATTATTGTGCAAGGCCGTGGGCCTGAGGCCCGAGGCGACAAGGGCTTGAAGCGCGCGGTCGCCATCGGGGCCTTTCGCATCACGGGCGCGCTGGTTCAGCATCGGCCAATGCGCGCCGCATTCGAGGCAGGTTTCATCCCGCCCCGCCTTGGCGAGCATGGCGGCTGCCGTTTTCGTGTGCTCCTCCTCGCCGGAATGGCTCGCGCAGGCGAGCGCCAGTTCGGCATCGGTGAGATGAAGACGGTCCGCCGCGCCGCTTTCGATCAGCGGGAGGGCCTGGAAACCCTTCACCGCCGAGCGCGGGAAGATGGGCCGCGCGATATCGCCCATGGAAAGCACCAGGCTTCCATCCGCATCCACCACGGCGAAGGCGCCCGTGTGACCGCTCTCCACGATGCCGCCGCGGGTGATCTCGACCAGCAGAGGATTGGACATGATGCCTCGTCTCCGTCGCCAGCCCCGCGGGAGGCGATCAATCCTTCGCGCGTTCCACGTAGGAGCCGTCTTCCGTATTGATGACGACGCGCGTGCCGGCGGTGACATGCGGCGGGATGGCCGTGCGCACGCCGTTCGACAGGATCGCCGGTTTATAGGAGGAGGAGGCCGTCTGGCCCTTCGTCACCGGCTCGGTCTCGTTGATCTCGAGGATGACGCGCTGCGGCAGGGTGATCGTCACGGCGGCGCCGTTGAACACGCCGAGTTTCACGATCATGCCTTCCTGGAGGTAAGGCACGCCGTCGCCGATCGTGTCGCCGGGCACGGTCACCTGCTCGAAATTCTCCTGATCCATGAAGATGTAGCCGTTATCATCGGGGTAGAGATAGGAGAAATCCTTCTCCTCCACGAAGGCCTTCTCCACCTGCTCCGTCGTGCGGTAGCGGAAGGTGGATTTCACGCCATCCGAAAGGCGGCGGCCATCGATCTGCGTGGTCGGCGTGCCCTTGCCGGGAAAGAAGCTTTCCGCGGAAATCACGGAATAGAGCCGGTCATCCACCTCGATGACATTGCCCTTGCGGATGGAGGAAGCGATGACCTTGACCACGGATATCCCCGTCTGATGGAAGCGCGATTGCTTTTCGGAAAGTCCGGCTCCATAGCCGCTTCCTGGAGAAACGCCAACCCTTTCGCAGGAGGAATCCGGAGCTTCCATGCCCGCCACGCCCTTCTGGCACCGCGAAACCCATGCGCGCCGCAGGCCGGCCTTGCGGTTGCGCGCGCGCCTCAAGGCCGCCATCCGCGCGCATTTCGAGGGCCGGGGTTTCTGGGAGGTCGAGACGGGCCTCGTGCAGGTCTCGCCCGGCAACGAGACGCATCTCCACGCCTTCGAGGCGCATTGGGTCGATGCCGCGGGCGAGATCGCGCGCGGCTATCTTCATACTTCGCCCGAATTCGCGATGAAGAAGCTGCTCGCGGCCGGCGAGGATCGCCTCTTCCAGTTCGCGCCGGTATTCCGGGCGCGGGAGGCCTCGCGCCTCCATGCGCCGGAATTCGTGATGCTCGAATGGTATCGGGCGGGGGAGGATTACACTGCCCTGATGACCGATTGCGCCGCGCTTCTCCGGCTTGCGGCCGAGATTGGCGGGCGGCGGGAGGCGCGTTTCCGCAGCCGTGCCTGCAACCTCCTCGCCGAGCCGGAGCGGTTGAGCCTCGTGGATGCCTTCACCCGGCATGCCGGCATCGCGCTGGAGCCCTGCCTGGCAGATCGCGATGCCTTTGCGGCGGAAGCCACGCGCATTGGCGTGCGCATCGCCGAGGATGACACCTGGGGGGACATCTTCTCGCGCATTCTCACCGAACGGATCGAGCCGCATCTCGGGCAGGGCCGCGCGACGATCCTCGACCGCTATCCCGTTTCCGAGGCCGCCTTGGCCCGCGCCTGCCGGGATGATCCGCGCTTCGCCGAACGCTTCGAACTCTATGTCTGCAGCATCGAACTCGCCAATGCCTTCGGCGAACTCAACGATGCAGCCGAGCAGCGCCGCCGTTTCGAGGCCGACATGGCGCAGAAGCAGCGCCTCTATGGCGAAAGCTACCCGATCGACGAGGATTTCCTCGCAGCCCTGGCCCATATGCCGCCGGCCTCGGGCGCAGCCCTCGGTTTCGATCGGCTCGCGATGCTCGCGGCGGGGGTCGAGAGCGTGCACGAGGTGATCTTCACGCCATTTGCCTTGGGCGAGGGCGCATGAAGACCCTGCGCAGCATCGGCGATCTGGAAGCAGCCGCGCTGCTGGATGACGGCGCGACGCCGGAACTCGAGGCTGTTGCCGCGCGTTACGCCGTCGCGATCACCCCGGCGATTTCCGCGCTCATCCGACAGGGGGCACCCGGCATCGCCGCACAATTCCTGCCCGATGCGCGCGAACTCGCGACCATGCCGGCGGAAAGCCCCGACCCGATCGGCGATCATTCGCATTCCCCCATCAAGGGCCTCGTACATCGCTACCCGGATCGCGTGCTCGTCAAGGCGCTCCATGCCTGCCCTGTCTATTGCCGCTTCTGCTTCCGCCGCGAGATGGTGGGGCCGAACGGCGACGGCACGCTTGATGACGCCGAGTTGGCTGCGGTTTTCGATTACATCGCGGCGCATCCCGGCATCTTCGAGGTGATTTTCACCGGCGGCGATCCGCTGATGCTCTCGGCCCGGCGCATCGGCGCCATGGGCGAGCAGCTCGCGCGTGTTCCGCATGTGCGGCTCCTGCGCTGGCACAGCCGCGTGCCGGTGGTGGCGCCGGAGCGGGTAACCGCAGGGATGGTCCGCGCACTCGCCATTCCCGGCAGGGCCGTGAGCATCGCAATCCACGCGAACCACCCGAGCGAATTCACGCCCGCCGCCGAAGCCGCCATCGCCCGCCTTGCCGATGCCGGCCTCGTGCTGCTGGGCCAGACCGTGCTGCTGAAGGGCGTGAATGCCGAGACCGAGACGCTCGCGGCGCTCTTCCGCGCCATGGCCGCGAACCGCATCCGGCCGCTCTACCTGCACCACCCTGATCTCGCACCGGGCACGAGCCATTTCCGTCTTGGCATCGCCGAGGGCCAGGCGATCTATGGTGCCTTGCGCGGGCAGCTTTCCGGCCCGGCGATCCCGGCTTATGTGCTCGATCTGCCGGGAGGGCATGGCAAGGTGTCCATTGGGCCGGAGCCTCTGCGCCAGGGGCCGGAGGGCCTCGAAATCCGGGACCCTTCCGGCATCTGGCGCGCCTATCCCGGCTGATCCATCCGCGCGGGATCTCCGCGCGCAGCAGGGAACACGGCTCCGTCGGCCTGCACCACCGAAAGGGACATCACCCTTCGAGAACAGGCAGGCTTTCTTTCCGAATTCACGATTCCGCCACATGGCCGGTTGACAGATGGCGGAGCGATGGAGGACTTCTCGTTTTCGTTACAAGAACAAGACGAACGGTTCAGACAGGGAGGAACCAGATGACGACCAGGCGTGAAATTCTGAAGGCGGGTGCAACGGGCGCCACCTTGGCGGGCCTTGGCCTGCCGCTGGCCATTCCGGCTCGGGCGCAGGCCATCACCAGCCTCGACATGCTCATTCCGGCGGCACCGGGCGGCGGCTGGGATGCCACGGGCCGCGCGATGGAAGCGGCGATGCGCGCTGACAGCATCCTGAGCGAGTTCAGGATCGAGAATGTCGGCGGTGCCGGGGGCATGGTCGGCCTGCCGCGCTTCGTAGGCCAGAAGAAGGGCCAGGGCAACGCGATCATGATCGGCGGCCTCGTGATGGTCGGCGCAGGAATTGCCAACAAGAGCCCGATGACCATCCTCGACGTGACCCCGATCGCGCGCCTCACCGGCGAGGCGCAGGTGGTGGTGGTTCCGGCGGCCTCGCCGTTCAAGACGATGGCGGACCTCGTCGCGCAGCTCAAGAAGGACCCGAAATCGGTCTCCTGGGCCGGCGGTTCGGCGGGCGGCACCGACCACATTCTCGTGGGCCAGATCGCCAAGGCGAATGGCATCGATCCGCGCCAGACGAGCTACGTCGCCTTCGCGGGCGGCGGCCCGGCCCAGGCGGCCCTGCTCGGCAACCAGGTCTCGGCCGGCGTATCGGGCTTTGGCGAATTCGAGGAGCAGGTGAAGGCCGGCAAGCTGCGCGCGCTGGCGGTTTCCTCGGAAGCCGCGATGAACAATGTGCCCTCGCTCAAGGAGCAGGGCATCAATATCGTGCTCTGGAACTGGCGCGGCGTGTTCGGCGCGCCGGGCATCAGCACCGCGCAGCGCGATGCGCTGGTGGCGCTGATGGACAGGATGGTCAACGGCCCGGCCTGGAAGAAGACGCTCGAGACGCGCGGCTGGGAAGGCATCTATCTCACCGGCGACAAGTTCGGCGAATACGTGAAGCAGAACGTCGCCGACACCACGACGATCCTGAAGGATCTCGGCCTCGCCAGCTGAGGCACAGGGCGAAGCCTGCCGGACGAGGCGATGACGGATCGCCTCGTCCTTTCTTGAGCGCCGCTTTCCGAAGCACTTCGATCAAGGCATTGAAATTCGCAGCGAACCGCGCTTCGCTGCGTTCTGCCTTTTGCGCATCCAGAGGGGGAACCGGAGCAGCCATGTCCGATTCATCATCCGAACATATCGAATCGACCCTGCCGCACAAGCTCGCGGCCTTCGGCGTCATCGCGCTCGGCCTTGCGGCCACATGGCAGACGACGCTCATTCCGCAGGTGCTCTACACCACCGTCGGCCCATCGGTTTTTCCCTGGTTCGTGGCGGTTTTCCTGCTGGTTCTCGGGGTGATGCTGCTCGTCGCGGCGTTTCGCGGCGGCTGGGCAGCCGACCAGGAGGGCTCGCTCTCCGAATGGGGCTCGCTGGGCTGGGTGACCCTCGGGCTTGTGCTCAACGTCGTCCTCATCGAGTGGATCGGCTTCATCCTGTCCTCGACGCTGCTCTTTGCCTGCGTGGCGCGCGGCTTCGGCAGCCGGAAACTCCTGCGCGACGGCGCGATCGGCTTTGGGCTGGCGCTGATTTCCTATGTCGGGTTCGACCGCATTCTCGGCTACAAGATCGGCACGGGCCTGATCGAGAAGCTGTTCTGAGGCAGGGACGGGGCGGGAACCTCGCCCCGCAGCGAAGCGACGTTCCCGGGGGGGGGGCACCATGGATACACTCGCACTTCTGATGCAGGGCTTCGCCAGCGCGCTGACACCCATGAACCTGCTCTGGGCTCTGGCGGGCGTGACGGTCGGCACCGCCATCGGCGTGCTGCCGGGCCTTGGCCCGGGGCTGACCATCGCACTGCTTTTGCCGATAACCTACAAGGTGGACCCCACCTCGGCCTTCATCCTGTTCGCGGGCATCTATTACGGCGCGATGTATGGCGGTTCGACCACCTCCATCCTGATCAACACACCGGGCGAGAGCGCCACGATCATCACCGCGATGGAAGGCCACAAGATGGCGAAGAAGGGCCGCGCGGGCGCGGCACTCGCCACGGCGGCCGTGGGCTCCTTCGTGGCCGGCACCTTCGGCACTTTGGGCATCACCTTCCTTGCCCAGCCCGTCGTGGAACTCGCGCTGAAATTCGGGCCGGCCGAGTATTTCTCGCTGATGATCCTGTGCTTCGTCACGGTATCGGCCGTGCTGGGGTCATCCGCGCTCAGGGGTCTCACGGCGCTGGCGATCGGCCTGTTCTTCGGCATGATCGGCATCGATCTGCAATCGGGCCAGCCGCGCTTCACCTTCGGGATCGTGGAATTGCTGGATGGCATCAACGTGCTGATCGTGGCCGTCGGCCTCTTCGCGGTGGGCGAGACCCTGCATCTCGCGGCGCAGAGGAAAACGCAGGAAGAGGTGATCGACATCAAGGGCCCGGTGGGCATGACGAAGGAGGACTGGAAGCGCTCCTGGAAACCCTGGCTGCGCGGAACGCTCTTCGGCTTCCCGATTGGCGCAATGCCGGCGGGTGGTGCGGAAATTCCGACCTTCCTCTCCTATTACACCGAAAAGAAGCTTGCAAAAAACCCCGAGGAGTTCGGCCACGGCGCCATCGAGGGCGTGGCCGGGCCGGAAGCCGCGAACAACGCTTCCGCCGCCGGCGTGCTCGTGCCGATGCTCACTTTAGGCCTGCCGACCTCGGCCACCGCCGCCATCATGCTCTCGGCCTTCCAGAGCTACGGCATCAATCCGGGCCCGCAATTGCTTTCGACGCAAGGGCAGCTCGTCTGGACGCTGATCGCCTCGCTCTTCATCGGCAATGTGATGCTGCTGGTGCTCAATCTGCCGCTGGTGGGCCTTTGGGTGAAGATCCTGAAAATCCCGCAGCCGCTGCTCTATGGTGGCATCCTCGTCTTTGCGACCATCGGCACCTATGGCATCAGCCGCTCGGTGGTGGATCTCATCCTGCTTTATATCGTGGGCTTCATGGGCTTCATGATGCGCCGGTTCGATTTCCCGACATCGCCGGTCATCATCGGCATGATCCTCGGCCCGATGGCGGAACAGGAATTCCGCCGTGCGATGACCATCTCGAACGGCGATGCGATGATCTTCCTGCACAAACCACTCTCGCTCGCGCTGCTGGTGCTGGCGGCGATTGCAGTCCTGTCTCCGATCATCTGGCGGCTGACGCGCCGCAAGGCAGCGGCCTGAAACCAACCCTTCCGCGCAGGAATTGCGCCCCGGCTTGCCCCTGAAGGCGGCAGGCCGGGGCGTTGTGCTTTGAGGGAAGGCATTTCTTTAGGAATTGCCTGTGTAGAAATATTCCAGCCATAGAACATGGTATCTGCATGCGATCACGCCAATTCGATTGGAAACCCGGCACCGGCCTGTCCTGGCACGGCGAAGCGGGCTTCGAAGCTGAATTCGTCCTGTATTTCGGGGCGGGCGCGCTGCTGTCCGATCCCGCCTGCTACAAGGCGCTGCGCAAGGCCTTTCCCCACACCGCCCTTGTCGGCTGCTCCGCCGGGGAGCTTTTCGATCCGGCACAGATCTGCGATGATCGGGTGCTGGCCGTTGCGGTGGGCTTCCACGAAACCCGCACGCGGCTCGCCTCGGTGGAGGTCGCGAAAGCAAGCCACTCGGCCGATGCCGGTGCCGCCATCGGGCGGCGATTGGCAGCGCCCGACCTGCGCGCCATGCTGGTCTTCTCGGATGGCCTGAACGTCGATGGCACCGCCCTCGTCGCCGGGCTGCAGGAAACCGTGAGCCCCATGGTGACGATCGGCGGCCTTCCGGCCGGTGATGGCGTGGCCTTCGGGCCGACCCTTGTCGGGGCCAATGCACCGCCGGCGAGCGGCTGCGTCGCGGCGATCGGCCTTTATGGCGAACACCTCTCGATCGAGGCCGGCATTGCCGGCGGCTGCCCCCCCTTCGGCCCGCGCCGCATGATCACCCGGTCGCAGGGCAACGGGCTGCAGGAACCTGATGGCCGTCCGGCTTTCAAACCCCGTCGTCGCAATCTCGAGGGGGAAGACCTGCGCACCATCCCCGGTGCGGCGCTGTTGTTTCCCTTGCGCGCAGAGCCTCGGCACCAGCCCGGCCAGGATCGGGCGCGGATGATGCGCTCGATCGATCAGGCCAGCGGCGAGATGATTTTCGCCGGGCGCAAGCCGCAGGGCTGGAATGCGCAATGGATGCGCAGCCCCGCCCTCATGGCCGACAGCGCCGCCGAGGCCCTGCACCAGGCCGAGCCGAGCGCCTGCGAAGCGGAAGGGCTGGCGCTCCTGGTGTCCTGCATCGGGCGGCAGCTCGAGAGGGGCCGGCGCGCGGTTGAAAAGATCGAGGCTGCGGCCGAAGCCATGGCCGCGCGGCATGCGCTGACCGGCTTCGATTTCCGTGGCCAGGTTTCACCGCATCCCCGACCCGGCTTCTCGCAACGGCATGGCCGGACCATGACCGTGGCAACGGCCTCGGAAACGAGCGACGAGGCTTGATGTCCAGCCGGCTCTTCGAAACGCAGCTCGCGCAGGCAACCCGCGCCGACCAGAGCGTGGATATCGATCGGCTGGGCGAGCTTGTCGCGGCGGCCTATGCCGAGGCCGAGCGCGAGCAGCGACGCAACGAGCATTTGATCGCCGTGATGATCAAGGAGGTCACCCGGCTCGAAAGCAATGTGCAGGCCTTTGTAGCGGCACGCAAGGCGGAACTCGCCGTGGCGGCCGATACCCTCAACATGACCCTGGAAAATGTGGACCAGGGCATCGTGATGATCGACTGCGAGGGCCGGATCAGCAGCTACAACAGTCGCTTCCTCGACTTCACAGGACTGACGCAGGAGGAATGCTGCGGTCGCCCGCTCTTCCGTGCGATCCTGGACCGCATGATGGCAAGGGGCGAGTTCGACGGCATGGAATCCCGGTTCCGCCATTGGATGCATACCCCCGCCCATGAACCGGACAACCGCATCTTCGAACATACCCGGCCGGACGGCACGGTGCTGCGCGTGCAGACGCGCCGGCTGTCGCAAGGCGGTGAAGTTCGCGTCCTCTCGGATATCACAGACATCGTCGCCCGCCAGCGCGAGATCGAGCAGGCTCGCCGCCTTCTCGAGGAAACCCTCGAGCATGTGACGCAGGGCGTGATGAAGATCAGCGCCGATCGGCGGATCGAATTCTGCAACAGGCGCGTTCTGGAGATCCTGGATCTGCCCGAGGGCCTCATCCAGCTCGGCATGCCCTTCCAAGAACTGGTGGAATACCAGATCCGCAACGGGGAATGCCCAAACCAGAGCGAGGAATTGATCCATCTCCTGCGCAATGGCGGGGTTCTGGACCGGTTCCATGCCTATGAGCGGAAACGGCCGAACGGACGCGTGCTCGATGTCCGAACGATACCGCTGGCGGATGGCAGCGCGGTGCGCACCTTCACCGATGTGACCGCTTCACGCCAGCGCGAGGATCGCCTCGAACAGGCCGAGGCGGAATTCCGCTCACTGTTCGAAAATTCCATCGTGGGGATCTACCGGTCGACGATCGACGGGCGGCAGCTGCGGGCAAACCCGGCGCTCGCCCGGCTCAAAGGCTTCTCCTGCGAGGAGGAAATGCTGCAATCGGGCGATGATCTCGCCCGCGACTGGTATGTGGACCCCAAGCGCCGCGATGCATTCGCGGCCATCATGCAGAAGGAAGGCCGCGTTTCGGATCTTGTCTCCGAGGTATACCGGGCGGGGACGCGCGAGCGGTTCTGGGTGTCGGAATCGGCCTGGATCGTGCGCGATGCCGAAGGCACCCCCCTCTATTGCGAGGGGATGGTGATCGACGCGACCGATCGGAAAAAGGCCGAAAGCGAGATCCAGCACCTGGCCCTTCATGATGTGCTGACGAACCTGCCCAACCGGACGCTCTTCCTCGAGAAGCTGGGCAATGCCATTGCCACCAACCGTCGCGGGCAGGAGCTTGCCATCCTCTGCCTCGACCTCGATCACTTCAAGGACGTGAACGACACGATGGGGCATGATTCGGGCGATGTGCTGCTGAAGCTCGCGGCGCGACGCATCGCGCGCGTGGTGGCGCAAACCGGGATGGCCGCGCGCTTCGGCGGCGACGAGTTCGCGGTGATCCTGCCGGAAGTGCACGACCGGGATGCGGTGGTGCAGCTGTGCAAGAGCATCGTCCGCAAGCTGTCCATGCCCTATCGGGTGCGCGGCAGCCGCGTCTTCGTGGGCGCCAGCGTCGGCGTGGCCCTTTCCCCGACCGATGGCACGGACGCGCATGAATTGCTCAAGAAGGCGGATATCGCGCTTTACCGTGCGAAACGCGACGGGCGCGGCACCTATGCCTTCTTCGATGAGGGGATGACCGCGGCAATCCGTGCACGGCGGGAGGTGGAGCAGGATCTGCGCCGTGCCATCCAGAACAACGAGTTCGTGCTCTATTACCAGCCGATCGTCGATCTCGAGCACAACAGGCCGATTGCCTACGAGGCGCTGATCCGCTGGAACCATCCGCACAAGGGCTTGCTGTCGCCGGCCTATTTCGTGGAAATCGCGGAGGAGAGCGGCCTCATCCTGCAGATCGGCGAAAACGCGCTCCGGCAGGCCTGCCACACCTTCGCGAAGCTTCCGGCAGAATTATCCGTTTCCGTGAACCTGTCATCGGTCCAGTTCCGCAACCACCAGCTCGCGGTGTCGGTCATCAATGCGCTGGCCATGGCCGGCCTTGCCCCGCATCGGTTGATCCTTGAGATTACGGAATCCGTGCTGCTGACCGACGATAACCGCACCCTCGATATCCTGCGCCAGCTTCGCCTGCTGGGCGTGCGGATCGCGCTTGACGATTTCGGCATCGGCCATTCCTCGCTGAGCTACATCCAGAAATTCCCCTTCGACAAGATCAAGATCGACCGCTCTTTCGTCCAGGATACCGACGACGGCACCATGAACATGGCGATCCGCCGCGCGATCCTCGGCCTTGGGCAAGATCTCGGCGTCGATGTCGTGGTCGAGGGCGTGGAGACCACCTACCAGCGCGACATGCTGATCTTCGAAGGCGCGCGCTACGCTCAGGGGTTCCTGTTCGGTCGCCCGCTTTCGGCCGAGGCCCAATTCGGGCCTGAATTCGCGGCGGGCGCCGATCGCAAGGTGGCCTGAGCCTCCCCTGCCCGGCCCTGACAACAAGAAACCCGGCATCGCTGCCGGGTTCTTGTGATGGGGCCCTTGCTCCGGCAAGGCGCATCCTCCGGCGGGTCATTTCGTCAGGCGAAGCTCGCTGATGTTCATGCCGATCTTCGAGAAGGCCGCGAGGAAATCCGCGGAATTCTTCGCATCGAAGAACTGGCCGCCGGTATCGAGAGCGCAGGTCTTCAGGAGTTCCTTGGTCGGCACGTCGTTCACATCGAACGCCACCGAATAGATGGTGATGGCGTTGGCCTTATCGTTGGAGATGTTCTTGCAGATCTCCTTGACGAGCTGGTTCGAGAGCGCACCATTCGAGCCATTATGCGTGGGATAGTTCGGCGACTTGGTGTTCAGGCCATCCGTCATCAGGATCAGGAACTTGCGCACGGGCTCTGCCGATGTGCGGGTCGCAGCGTTGCTCAGCGGCGCCTGCGGCGAAAGCATGCGCCAGGCCCAGATCAGGCCCGCCGGGATATAGGTCTCGCCATTCGGCGTGAGCGCCTGGATGCGGGCCTTCGCCAGGGTTGCATCGGTGGTCAGATCGAGGATCTCCGTGCCGCAGGTGATGTTCATGATGCCCGGGATGCGCGTGCCGTAGCTGCCGTCCTGCGTGTTGAGCGGGTAATTGCGCGAGCCTGCGCAGCCGTTCCATTTGGCGGTGGTGGTCCAGGTCTTGCAGACTTCCTTGTCCGGCCCGTAGACGGGATGGCACTGGTTCTGGAAGAACCCGGCCTTGGCGGGAGAGCCTCCGCAGGAAAAGGGAACACCGTCATTAAAGCAGGTGCCCGGCGGCTTCGCCGGCTGCGGGGGCACCCAGACCTGCTTGCAGTTCGTCCAGCCGATCACCTGCTTCTCCATCTTGCAGCTGGTGTTCGGGGTCGAGGAATCCGGCGGGACATTCGCCCAGGGCTGGTTGCGGTTCGAGACGCCGATATTCACATACTGGCCGAAGGGCACGATGCCGAATTTCAGCTTGTCCGGGTCCAGCGCCAACGGCTTCAGATCGTCCATCAGCTTGGTCGCGGCATCCTTGAGAGTAGCGATCTTCCAGCCGGTCATCGAAAAGGTCGTGTCGAGCGCGAGCACCACTTCGGTAGGCGTGGTGAGCACCCCGATCGCTTCCGCGAAGGTGGAAACGCTGAGATCCTGGTGGCCGAGAATCCGGCTCATCGTGGTGGGGATGTCGGCCGAGGCCGTGACACGAAAGCCGTAGTTGCGGCCATCCTTCACGATGTTCTCCGGCTTCATCGCGACCTTCGTCAGATCGTGTTCGCTCTGATTGAGGTTGGCCTCGAAAACCTGCTTCGCCGCTTCCTCGCGCTCGGCCGCTGTTCCGACGAGGCGGGCTCCGGCAAGGGCGGCTGAATCCGCCGCAAAGAAAAGCGAGGATTTCGCTTGGGAGCCGCGTGCATAATCCACGGCAAGGCCGGTGACGCCGATCAATCCCACGGAACTGAGGGCGAAGATCATGGCGACATGACCACGGCGATCTTGCGCGAAACGGCGCGTCAGGGCGGCGAACTTTTGGCGGACCATGGTTGACCTCTTGGCAACAAAATTCAGTCCCGGCACGCTCGCGTTGAAACCGGAACAAAGCTTTAAGCCGATCGCAGAGCCGCGAGAGCGCAGTTTGTGGAAATTTCATTCAAATGCGCGGCAAAAAACGCTTAGAAGCGCGATTTCCGACCCTGAAAGCCCCGGAAGACGGAGACAGCGACACACGCATTGCGTGCATCCAGATTTACAATTATTGGTTGCAAGGTAAAGACGAACTTTCCGCAATCGGTTGAAATCACACACGTCCCTCGATTGCCCGCCGGAAAAGGTCGGCGGAGGCCTCTTCCGTCAGCGGCACGGGATTGCCGCCGGCGGTGGGATCGTTGGGGGACATCGTCGCCATCAGCGCGACATCGGGGCTCTGCACGCCGAGTTCCTTCAGCGTATGCGGCACGCCGAGTTCCGCGCGCAGCTTCATGACGAAATCGAGGAAGGCCGGATAGCTCGGTTGCAGCCCGAGATAGGCCGCGACCCGGGCAAGCTTTTCTTCCACGGCGCGGCGGTTGAATTCCAGCACATAGGGCATGAAGACGGCGTTCGTCATGCCGTGATGCGTGTTGTAGAGCGAGCCGACGGGATGCGAGAGTGCATGGATCGCGCCAAGTGCCTTCTGGAAGGCGGTTGCGCCCATCGCGGCAGCACTCATCATGTGGGAGCGGGCCTCGAGATCCGCGCCGTCCTTCGCCGCGCGCGGCAGATATTCCTTCACGAGGCGCATGCCCTCGAGCGCGATGCCATCGGCCAGAGGGTGGTAGAACGGCCCGCAATAGGCTTCGAGGCAATGCGCGAAGGCATCCATCCCCGTGCCGACCGTGATCACCCGGGGCATGCCGATGGTGAGTTCAGGATCGCAGATCGTGATCCTGGGCATCATCAGCGGGTGGAAGATCACCTTCTTCGTGTGCGTCGTCTCATCGGTGATGACGCCGGCGCGCCCCACTTCCGAGCCCGTTCCGGCGGTGGTGGGCACCGCGACGATGGGGAAGATGCCGGCCGGGTCCGCGCGCGTCCACCAATCGCCGATATCCTCGAAATCCCACATCGGACGCGTCTGCCCGGCCATGAAGGCGATGACCTTGCCGGCATCGAGCGCAGAGCCGCCGCCGAACGCCACCACGCCATCATGCCGCCCGGCGCGCAGAACCGCGATCCCCGCTTCCACATTCGCAGCGACCGGGTTCGGCTTCACATCGGAGAAGATGGCGCAAGGCAAACCTGCCGCATCCAGCTGCGCCTTGGCGGCCGCGACCATCGGCATCTTCGCGAGCACGGGGTCGGTCACCAGCAGGGGCCGCGAGAAGCCCGCCTTCCTCACCGCATCGGCGAGTTCCAAGATGCGCCCCGCGCCGAAACGCACGGAGGTGGGGTAGTTCCAGTTGCCGCGAAGGATCATGACCATTTCCGTTTATGGGCGTCATTCTCGAGAAGCGAAGCGACGAGGCAATCCAGCCTTTTCTGGATTGCCGCGTCGGGCGCTGCGCGCCCTCCTCGCAATGACGGTGGCGTTACACATGTTTGAGGTGGAAGCTCTTGGGGCGGGTCAGCGCGTCGTAACCGAGCACGGAGAGCGAGGCGCCGCGCCCGGTCTCCTTCACGCCGGTCCAGGCGAGGCCGGGATCAAGATAATCCGCCCGGTTGGCGAAGACCGTGCCGGTTTCGAGCCGCTCCCCGATGCGGATGGCCGCTTCGATATCCCGCGTGAAAATCGCGGCGGTAAGGCCGTATCTGCTGTCGTTCATGAGGCGGATCGCCTCGGCATCATCGCGCACGGGCATGATGCCGAGCACGGGGCCGAAACTTTCCTCATTCATCACCGCCATGTCATGCGTGACATTCGTGAAGATCTGCGGCGCGAGATAGGGCGTGCCATCGCGGTTCGCAGCCCAATCGACCGGGCAGAGATGCGGTTTCGCGCCGGCCTTCATCGCGGCGTTCGATTGCGCGCGCACCACATCGGCAAGGCGCAGCTGCGCCATGGGGCCGAGGGTGACAGCCTCGCTCAGCGGATTGCCCATCACATATTGCTTCACCAGCGCCTTCGCATCCGCCACGAATTTCTCGAAGACATCGGCATGCACATAGGCGCGCTCGATGCCGCAGCAGCACTGGCCGGAATTGAAGAAGGCGGCATCCACCACCGTTTCGACCGCGTTCTGCCAATCCGCATCGGGGCGGATATAGGCCGGGTCCTTGCCGCCGAGTTCGAGGCCCACGCCCGTGAAGGTGCCGGCCGCCGCGCGCTCGATGACGCGACCTGCTTCGACCGAACCCGTGAAGCAGACCTGGTTGACCGAGCCGGAAGCAATGATCTTCAGCGTCTCCTCATGGCCGAGCACCAGCGTGCGGAACAGCCCTTTCGGCAGGCCGGCTTCATCCGCCGCCATCTGGAAGCGCTCGCCCACAAGAAGCGTCTGCGCCGCGTGCTTCAGGATCACCGCATTGCCCGCGACCAAAGCCGGCACGACCGTGTTCACCGCCGTGAGATAGGGGTAGTTCCAGGGCGCGATGGTGAAGACGATCCCCGCCGGCTCACGACGGATGAACCGCGTGAAGCCCTCGCGCTTCTCCGGCACGATATCGGCCAAGGCTTGCGGCGCGATGGCGATCATGTGCCGCGCACGTTCCTCGAAGCCCTTGAGTTCGCCCGCGGCATAGCGGATGGGCCGGCCCATCTGGCGCGTGAGTTCGGGGCCGATCTCGTCCTTCATCGCCACCATACAATCGACGAAGCGGCTCACCGCCGCCTGCCTTTCCGCCAGCGGCACATGCCGCCATTCGGCCTCGGCCGCGCGTGCGGCGGCCAGTGCGGCGGCTATCTCATCCGCGCTGGCGACCGGGCGGCGCGCCACTTCCGCGCCGTCGATGGGGGAGATGCAGGTGATGACGGTCATGATCTGTCCTCGGCTGGAGCCGGTTTAATACCGTTCGAAGCCACGGAACAATTCCCAATCCGTGATGCGGCGGTCATATTCCGCCTGCTCCCAGCGCGCCGTATGGACGTAATGATCCACCACATCATCGCCGAGTGCCTTGCGCAGGAGCCTGGATTTGTCGAGCGCCTCGGCGGCCTCGCGCAGGGTTTTCGGGATTTCGGGGAGCTTGCGCCCGCCATAGGCATCGCCGGAATGGGGTTGGCCAAGTTCGAGCTTCTCGTCAATGCCGGCGAGCCCCGCCGCGATCAGCGCGGAAAACGCGAGATAGGGGTTCAGATCCGCCCCGCCGACGCGGCATTCGATGCGGATCGCCTTCGATCCCTCGCCGCAGAGGCGAAACCCCGCCGTGCGGTTGTCCCTGCTCCAGACGGTCTTGGTCGGCGCGAAGGTGCCGGCCATGAAGCGCTTGTAGGAATTGATATAGGGCGCCAGGAACCAGGTGATGTCGCGGGCATATTTGAGCTGCCCCGCCACGAAGGAGCGCATCAGCGCGCTCATGCCGTGTTCGGCGTCGTGATCGAGGAAGAGCGGCGTCTTGCCCGCCTTGTCCCAGAGCGACATGTGGATATGCGAGGAGGAGCCGGCGAGATCATAGCGCCATTTCGACATGAAGGTGACGGCCTTGCCCTTGGACCAGGCGATCTCCTTGATGCCGTTCTTCAGGATGGCGTGATTATCGGCCATGGCCAGCGCATCGGCGTAGCGGACATTGATCTCCTCCTGCCCCGGCCCCCATTCGCCCTTGGAATTTTCCACCGCAATCCCCGCGCCGGCGAGGCCCAGGCGGATGGCGCGCATCACCTCCTCCTCCTTGGAGGTCTGGAGGATGTGGTAATCCTCGATATATTGGCCCGCCGTCTTCGGCTCGTGGTAGCGCTTGGCGCGGATCGACTCGAAACTCTCGTCGAAGAGGTAGAATTCCAGTTCGGAAGCGAAATAGGCGCGATAGCCGCGTTCTTCGAGCCGCCTGAGCTGCTTTTTCAGCATCTGGCGCGGGGAATGGGCAACCGGGTGATGATGGTGATCCTCGACATCACACAGCACCAGCGCGGTGCCTGCCAGCCACGGCACATGGCGAAGCGTGGAGAGATCCGGCTTCAGCACGAAATCGCCGTAGCCCCTCTCCCAGCTCGAGGCCTTGTAGCCCGGCACCGGCTCCATATCGATGTCGTTGGCGAGAAGGTAGTCGCAGGCATGGGTTTCCTCATGGCCGCCTTGCACGAAGAATTCCGCATGGAAGCGCTTGCCGATGAGCCGCCCCTGCATATCCGCGAAGCAGACGAGAACCGTATCGATCTCGCCCGTTTTCACGGCCGCCTTCAGCGCCTCGAAGGTGAGTTGTCCCGCCATGCCCGCTCCCCGTCGCCTGCTCTCGGCGCATTCCGCCCGCGCCTTTTCCTGTCGCAATCATGACAGCCGGAACGGGCTTGGCAACCGCCAAAAGCCGGCAAAAGACAGGTTCCGAGGTGCTGATTTGCCGCTTGATATTTTAGCCGGCGAATAACAAGATTGCGATTCTGCGTGAGGCAAGCCGCGCCCGGAAAGGCGCGTGAAAAAGGTCGAAACATCATGCTCATCGGGTTTGCCTGCCGGGATAGCCGCTGATGGGCGGTGGTTCCGTTCTCCTCAATCTTCTGGGCGCGATCGCGCTGCTTGTCTGGTCCACGCGGCTCGTCAAAACGGGCGTGACACGCGCTTTCGGCGAGGAATTGCGCGGCTGGCTGATGCAGGCCACGAAGAACCGCGTGCGTGCTGTCGGGCTCGGCGCCATGGTTGCGCTGGCCATGCAGAGTTCCACGGCGGCCCTGCTGCTGCTCACCTCATTCGCAGGGCGCGGGCTGATCGCGCTCACGCCGGCGCTGGCGGTGGCGCTTGGCGCGGATATCGGCTCGACTTTCGTGGTCAAGGCCCTGAGCTTCGATCTCAAGGCCTTCGTGCCCGTGCTGCTGATCGGCGGCGTGGGCGCCTTCATGCTCTCGACGAATGCGACGCTGCGGCAGGTCGGCCGCGTGGTGATCGGCCTTGCGCTGATGATCCTCTCGCTGGGGATGATCGTGCAGGCTTCCTTGTCGCTGCGCACCGATCCGACCCTCGTGCTCGTGATGTCGCGCCTGGCGAACGAGGCCGTGCTGGCGATCATCATCGGCGCGGGGCTGACATGGCTCTTGCATTCCTCCGTGGCGATGGTGCTGCTAATCGTGAGCCTCGTCGGTTCGGGGCTGATCCCGCTCTCGCTGGGTGTGACATTCCTGCTCGGCGCGAACCTCGGCGCGGGCCTCGTTCCGCTGGGATTGGGATGGCGCGAGCCGCGCGTCGCGCGGCGCATACTCGTCGGCAATCTCGCCTTCCGCGCCACCGGGGTGCTGCTCTGCCTGCTGGCCCTGCCGCTGGTGCAGGATGGGGTAGCCGCCCTGCCGCTGGCGCCGGAGCGCGCGATTGCCGCGAGCCACATGATCTTCAACATCGGCCTCGCCATCCTCTTCCTGCCCCTTCTCGATGTCGCGGCGAGGATGCTGTTGCGCCAGTTGCCCGACCTGCCGGATGAGGGCCTGGCGGCGGCGCGGCCCGTGCATCTTGATGAAACCCTGCTCGAAAGCCCGCATCTTGCCTTGGGTGCCGCATCCCGCGAGGTCATCCGGCTCGCGGAGCGCGTGGAGACCATGCTGCGCGAGACGATCCTCACCTTCGAGGATACCGACGACACACGCCGCAACGCGATCCACAATCTCGATGACGAGGTGGATTCGCTTCAGGAGGCGATCAAGCTCTACCTCACCCGCCTGACCCGCGTGGTGAGCGACGAGGCCGACCAGAAGCAGGCGGTGAACCTGATCCTGTTTACCACCAACCTCGAGCATGTCGGCGACATCATCTGCAAGAACCTGCTCGAACTCGCGGCGAAGAAGCAGCGATACGGCCTCTCATTCTCCGATGCCGGCTGGGCGGAGTTGACCGAATTCCACGCGCGCATCGTCAAGCAGATGAAGCTCGCGATGACGCTCTTCATGACCCGCGACATCACGATGGCGCGCGATCTCGTGGCCGAGAAGGACAATATCCGCGCGCTGGAAAAGGTGGCGACCGAGCGGCACCTTGCACGCCTGCGCGACGGTACGCCCGCCTCCATCGAGACCTCCTCGCTGCATCTCGATATCCTGCGCGACCTCAAGCGCATCAACGCGCATATCACCTCGGTGGCACACCCCATCCTCGAGGCGAGAGGCGAAATCCGCCAGTCGCGCTTGCGGCAGGCGAAAGCCTGACAAAAGAACGGAGATTGCCTTCCATCGCGACCAGCAGGCCGCTTTCCTGAACGTTCCGCCCCTTCGAGCCCGCCTTGTCCCTCACGGTCTTCCTCATCGTTCTCGCTGCCGCTGCCATGCATGCCGGCTGGAACGCCATGCTGAAACTGAAACTCGAGCCCTTCGTGGCGATGGTGCTGATCCACACCTGCGGCACCATTCTCGCGCTGCCCCTGGTGTTCTGGTTCGGCTTTCCGAAGGCCGAGGCCTGGCCCTGGCTCTTGGCCTCCACCATCATCCATCTGGGCTATTACATGGCGCTTTCGGCCGCCTATGCCCGGGCGGATATGGGGCAGGTCTACCCCGTTGCGCGAGGTTCGGCGCCGCTGATGACCGGCCTCGTCGGCGTCTGGGTCTTCAACGAGCCGGTGACGGTCACGGGTGGCATCGGCATCGGGGTCCTGGCCTTCGGCATTTTCGTGATGTCGCTCCGCAGCGCCCGTGATGCGACCCACATGGACCGCAAGGCGCTGCTCTTTGCCGGGCTCACGGCAATCTCCATCACGCTCTATACCATCAGCGACGGCATCGGCGCGCGCATCTCGGGCGATCCCCACGGTTACACCGCGGCGCTCTTCCTGCTCGACGGGCTGTGCCTCGGGGCTTTCGCGTTGTGGTGGAAGGGCCGTGCGGGGCTCAGGCCCATGCTCGCCTTCCTGCCGCAGGGTTTCGCGGGCGGGGCGATGTCCTGCGGCTCCTATGGCATTGCGATCTGGGCCATGACGGTGGCGCCCATCCCGCTCGTCGCGGCGGTGCGAGAGACGAGCGTGCTGTGGGGTGCGGCCATCGCCGTGCTGTTCCTTGGGGAGCCCCTGCGCTGGAACCGCATTCTTGCGGCTTGCCTGATCGTCGGCGGTCTGGTGATGATCCGCATGCAATGATTTTTGAAACCCGGCCCTATCGCTTCAATGTCGGCGTCGCGCTTTTCAACGCGCGCGGCGAGGTATTTCTCGGCAAGTCCATCCCGGACGGGCCGGAATATGTGCTGCCCGGCTTTGAATGGCAGATGCCT
This sequence comes from Methylobacterium sp., assembly GCA_020252645.1. Classification (GTDB taxonomy): domain Bacteria; phylum Pseudomonadota; class Alphaproteobacteria; order Rhizobiales; family Beijerinckiaceae; genus Rhabdaerophilum. The sequence continues at coordinate 231,287 of JADCCN010000003.1, forward strand.
CAGGGCGGCATTGACCCCGCCGAGGACATCATCGCTGCGGCGCGCCGCGAACTCGCCGAGGAAACCGGCGTGACAGAGGCCGAATTCCTCGCGGTGACGGATGAGTGGTGGGCCTATGATTTCCCCCTGCCTTACACGCCCTCGGGCCACCGGCTCGAGGCCTATCGCGGCCAGCAGCAGCGCTGGGCGGCCTTCCGGTTCACGGGCAGGGAGGATGGTATCGATCTTACCGCGACCGGCGCGGATTTTTCGCCGGAATTCTCCGAATGGCGTTGGGCCAGGCTGGAAGAAGCCGTGGCCGGCGTGATGCCGTACAAGCGGCCGAATTACGTCAAGGTGGCCGAGGTTTTCGGGCGGATTTGCCCGGAGCTGATCAGCTAGAGCATGCTGTGAAAAAGTGGAATCCGGTTTTTCACAAAAAAGCATGCGATAACAATAAGAGAAGAGCATGATGTGCTTCCGTCTGAACACATCATGCTCTAGCGCTGCGCGATGGGTCTCAGCGGCTTTTCGAGCGGGCGAACGAGAAAATACCCGAAATCGGGGACCATCGATGCCTGCCCCAAGAAGCGGGCTTTTTCGGGCGCAATCGCTGGAAATCCTTTTTCTCAATCTGGAATATCCGCCACAGCATCGGGATGAATTGCTCAATCTCGGCGCGATATTCGACAAAAATTCAGGTGTGCTGCTCGACGCTCAGCGCGGCATCGATGATGTCCAGTGCCTCAAGCATCTGGTTTTCCGTGACTGTGAGCGGCGGCGTGAGCGTCAGCACATTGCCCATGGTCGTCTTGAACGAAAGTCCCGCATCCAGCGCGCGGTAAAGCACGGCTTCCGCGAGATCCCCCGCCGGTTCGCGGCTCTCCCGATCCGTGACGAGTTCCAGGCCGAGGAGCAGCCCGCGCCCGCGCACATCGCCGATGCAGGCATGCTTCGCCTTCATCGCAGCCATGCGCTCCAGCGCCATGCGACCGACACGCGCTGCATTCTCGACGAGCCCCTCCTCCTCGATGACCGCGATGGTCTCGATCGCGGCGGCGGCGGTCACGGGGTTCTTCTCATGCGTGTAATGCCCGAAGGCCCAGTCCTGCGCGACATCGAGATCCGCACGCGCGATCACCGCAGCAATGGGCAGGATGCCCCCGCCCAGCGCCTTGCCCACCACGAGGATATCCGGCTCCACGCCATCATGTTCGGCAGCGAACATGCGGCCGGTCTTGCCAAGGCCGGTGGGGATTTCATCGAAGATCAGCAAAGCGCCGCGTTTGTGGCAAGCCTCGCGCACGATTTTCCAGAAACCGGGCGGCGGAATGTAGGGCACGGCGCGGGCGGGCTCGGCGACGACGCAGGCCACATCGCCCTCGCGCGAGAGCACGTAATCCACCATCCGCGCGCAGGCCGCATGGCACAGGTCGAGCGGCGGGTGGCCCTCAGCATCGGTCCGGTAGCCATAGGCGCAACGGTAACATGCGAAGGGCGCGACATGCTCTGCCCCCGCGACCATCGGCGCGGCGGGGCCGGAGCGGAACAGCATTTCGCCGGAGAGCGCGGAGGCGCCTGTTCCGGCACCATGGAAGGCATCCCAGAAGGACAATGTCTTGAACCGCCCGGTCGCGGCGCGCGCGAGCCGCACGGCCACCTCCACCGCATCCGACCCGCCGGTGGTGAAGAGGCATTTCGAGAGCCGGCCCGGCGCGATCCGCCCGAGCTTTTCCGCAAGCTGGATGGAGCGCTCGCAGGTATAGCGGCGCGGCGCGAAGGGCAGTTCATCCATCGCCCGCGTGATCGCCGCCTTCACGCGGGGATGGCCATAGCCGATATGATGGACGTTGTTGCCATGAAAATCCATGTAACGCCGCCCCTGCCCATCCCAGATATGGATGCCCTCGGCGCGTCCGATGACGTTGAGGCAAGGGGTGGAGACGGATTGGCGCAGGAAATGGTGCGTATCCTTCGCGAGCATCGCCTGCGTTTCGGCATCCAGCCGCGTGGCCTGCCAGCGCGCCCGGCGCGAGGTGAGGTTGGTATCGCTCTCGGATTGCCCGACGCTCATCGCTTCCGCCATGCCTGGTAGCGCGCGAAGACCAGCCGATCGAGCGCGAGATGCAGGAGCTTCACCGCCATGGCCGTGAAGACGATGCAGGTGGCCATCGCGGCGGCGGCGGCCACGGCACCCATCTCGTCCATATGGACGATGGCGATGGAGGCGAGCTTGGTCGTCGGGCCATAAAGGAAGATCACGGCCGAGACGGTCGTCATCGCATTCACGAAGAGATAAACAGCGATGTCGAGCACCGCCGGCGTCGAAATGGGCAAGGTCACGCGGCGGAAGGTCATCCAGAAAGGCACCTTCAGCGAGGCGGAGACGCTCTCGAATTCGGCATCGATCTGCTTCAGCTGGGTCACGGCAGTGATATGCGCGACCGTATAGAAATGCGCGACCGTGTTGGCCACCAGCAGCGTCAGCGTGCCGTAGAAGATGTTCAGCGGGTTCCAGGGCGCATTCACGAAGAACACATAGCCAAGGCCCAGCACCAGCCCCGGCACGGCCATGGGCAGCATCGCAAGAAAATGCACGAAGCCGCGAAGCGCTGGCGCGGGCTTGGTCTTTTCCACCAGATAGGCGCCGATGAACACGATCGCCGTGCCGAAAATCGCGGTGAGGCCCGCCATCTTCAGCGAGGTGAGATAGGCGCCCCAGCCCTGTGGATCGAAATTGGCGAAGTTGTAGTTGTTCAGCGTGAAGGTGAGATTGTAGGGCCAGTAGCGGATGAAGCTCGCCCAGATCGCCACGCCAAGCATCCCGATCAGCACCCCGCCGACCAGGAGGCAGAAGGCCAGCAGCATGAAGTCGCGCCTGGCATTGGCCTTCGGCTCATAGGGCACGGCGCGCGCCGAGAGCAAGGCCACCTGCTTCTTCTGCACCTGCCGGTCCACGAAGAAGGCGAAGATCGCGGGCAGGAGCAGGATGAGGCCCACCACAGCGCCCATCTCGAAATTCTGCTGGCCGACGATCTGCTTGTAGGCGTCTGTCGCCAGCACGTTGAACTGCCCGCCGATCACCTTGGGGATGCCGAAATCGGTGATGACCAGCGTGAACACCACGAAAATCGCGCTGATCAGGCCATAGCGCGCACCCGGCAGCGTGACCGTGAAGAACACGCGGGATTTCGAGGTGTCCAGGGCCTCCGCGACCTCGTAGAGGCGGCCATCGGCGAGGCGCAAGGCCGTCACGAGGATCATCAGCGCGTGGGGGAAGCAATAGACCGCCTCCGCCAGCACGATTCCGATGGGGCCGTAGATGCTCGCGCCGAAGAGCCAGCTCTTCAGGAAGCCCTGATTGCCGAAGATGTAGATGAGCGAGATGGCCGAGAGCAGCGATGGCGCAAATAACGGCGTCATCGCCACGGCCATGAACAGCCCGCGCCCGGGCATGCGGCTGCGCGTGAGCGCATAGGCATAGAGGAAGGCCAGCGGCACCACGATGAGCGCGACGAGGCTGGAGACCCAGATGGAGTTCCACAAGGAGGCCACGAGCGCCGGCGTGGCGATGTAGCGCGCGAAATTGGCAAGCCCCACGAACTGCCCGTTGCTGTTCTGCACGGATTTCGACAGCAGCGACCAGAGCGGCACCGCAATCAGCAGCACGAGAACGAAGGCCAGACCGGCGAGCAAAGCCGTCGCGACCCAAGCCTCGCGATCCCGCGTGAAGAAGGCGGAATTCACGCTCATGTCCGGGCGGGAAAGATGCGAAGGGCGCCAGCCGGCAATTCGGCGATCACCGCCTGCCCCGGCGCATAGGCGCGATCCTGCATCACGTTGAAAGGCAGATCCGCGAGCAGGGTCAGCGGCGAGGCACCCTCGCCCTGAAGCGTCGCGCGCACGAAGGAACCGAGATATTCAAGCTCGGTGATGCGCATCGCCAGCCGGTTTTCGCCAGCCGCGCCCTCCAAGAGGCGCACGGCCTCGGGCCGGAGGCCGATTTCCACCTTCTCTCCTGGAGCGAAGCCCGGCGCATCGGCGACGCGCAGGGCCTGGTCGCCCACGCGCACGAGGGCCTGCCCCTCCCTCACGCCCGAGAGGAAGGTCATCCGGCCCACGAAATCCGCGACGAAAGCCGTTTTCGGCCGGGCATAGACCTCCTCGGGGGTGCCGACCTGCTCGATCACGCCATGGTTCATCACCACGATGCGCTCGGCCATGGAGAGCGCTTCCTCCTGGTCATGCGTGACCATGATGGTGGTGACGCCAAGGCGGCGCTGCAGCGCGCGGATCTCTTCGCGAAGGCGCAGGCGCACGCGGGCATCAAGCGCCGAGAGCGGTTCATCGAGAAGCAGAAGCCCCGGCGAGGTCGCAAGCGCACGGGCAAGCGCCACGCGCTGCTGCTGGCCGCCCGAGAGTTGCGCGGGATATTTCATGGCCTGATCGGGCAGGCCGACGAGCGCCAGAAGCTCCGAGACGCGCGCGGCGATCATCTCGCGCGATTTCTTCTGGTTCACGAGGCCATAGCCCACGTTATCCGCGACCGTGAGGTTCGGGAACAGGGCGTAGGACTGGAACACGATGCCGAAATCACGCGCCGAGGGCGGCGCGTTCGAGACATCCTTCCCGCGGAGCATGATATTGCCGCCCGTCTGCCGGTCGAGGCCGGCAATGGCGCGCAGGAGCGTGGTCTTTCCGCAGCCCGAGGGGCCGAGGAAGCAGACGAACTCCCCCTCGCCGATCTCGAGATCGATGGATTTCAGCGCCTGGAAGGCACCGAAGCTCTTCGTGAGGCTGCGGATGGACAGGAAAGCCCGTTCGGGCGCGCCGGGCGCCTCGGTTGTCATTGCGGCATGGTTCGGCATGAGCCCCCCCGGAAGCGCGGAAACCGGAAAGTCCGGCATGCACATGGCATGCCGGGCCTTTTCCGTTTCGCTCAGCGCGGCGCGGCCTTGCTGTCGTAGCGCTTGGTCCATTCCGCGAGGATACGCTCGCGGTTCTCGGCCATCCAGGTGAAGTCGTTCTTCGCCATCTTGGCCTCGGCATCGGCCGGGTAGTTCGGCGGGGCGCTCTTCACATCGGGATGGGCGACGAGGGCATAATACTTGCCATAGAGCTCGTTGGCCTTCCTTGTGGCCACCCAATCCGCCACCTTCTTCGCGGCGGCGAGGTTCCTGGTGCCCTTCACGATGGCCGTGGCTTCCATGTCCCAGCCCGCGCCCTCCTTCGGCAGGATGAGGTCGATCGGCGCGCCCTGCGTCTTCTCGCGCGCGCCGCGCATGTCGAAGCCGATGCCCACCATGCGCTCGCCCTTGGCGGCCTGCACGCAAGGCGCCGAGCCCGAATGGGTGTAGACGGCGATGTTCTCGTGCAGCTTGTCCATATAGGCCCAGCCGGCCTGCTCACCCATGATCTGCAGCCAGGCCGCCACCTTGAGATAACCCGTGCCCGAGGAGGCCGGGTGCGGCATCACGATCTTGCCCTTGAATTCCGGCTTCGTAAGATCCATCCACGAGGTGGGCGCTGCGACCTTTTCTTTCGCGGCTTCCACCGTGTTGAAGCAGACGACCGCGAGGAAGGCATCCATGCCGGTCCAGGTATAGGGGCCGGAGGTGTCGCGATAGGACGCCTTCAGAGCATCCGCACCCGCGGGCTTGTATTCCTCGAGCAGGTTCATCTTCTCGAAGAGCAGCAGGGAGGTCGCGGCGAGGCCCAGCACGATATCGGCGCGCGGGTTGTCTTTCTCGGCGAGGAAGCGCGAGGTGATGACGCCTGTCGAGTCACGCACCCAGGAAATTTCGACATCCGGCACATCGGCCTCGATGGCCTGCTTGAACGGCTGGAGCTGGTCGTTCTCCAATGCCGTATAGACCGTCACACGGGTGCGACCCTGCGCGTCTGCCGCGCTGCTCCACCCCATGGCCAGAACGAGGCCCATCGCCACGCCGGCCAGCCAACCCTTTTTCATTGTATTCTCCCTGTCCTCTTGAAGAGCGCTCCCCGCTCCTCGGGCTCCGTCATTCATTGCAGCGCAAAGACCGTTCCATGACAAGCCGAAACGGTATCTGCGCCTGGTTATTCAGGCTTCTCATGCGCTCCAGGGCATCGACCAGGTGCGAACATTGGTGAAGCTCTTCATCGCTTCCCACACGCCCTCCTTGTAGCCGAGGCCAGAATCCTTGATGCCGCCGAACGGGCTCATCTCGATGCGATAGCCAGGCACCTCCCACACATTGACCGTGCCGACATCGAGTTCCGCGATGAAGCGCTGGATGTAGTCGATGCGGTTCGTACATATTCCGGAAGATAGGCCATAGGCCGTGGAATTCGAGATGCGGATGATCTCATCCATGTTGTCCGGCACGCGGATGACCGGGATGACCGGACCAAAGGTTTCCTCATGCACGAGTTCGGCCATGAAGGGCACCTTGTCCACCACGGTCGGGTGAAAGAGCGCGCCCTCGCGCGGGTGGCCGTAGAGCACCTCGGCGCCCTGGCTTTCCGCATCCTTCACACGCGCTTCGAAAAGCTTCGCGGCAACCTCATTGATCACCGTGCCGAGATCGACCTCGGTATCGGCGGGGTTGCCGCATTTGAGTTTTCTCGCCTTCTCGACAACGCGCTTGACGAACTCATCGGCAACGCTTTGCACACAGAGAATGCGCTTCACGGCCGTGCAACGCTGGCCGGAATTCTTCGTGGCACCCTGCACCGCGAGTTCGGCCGCCTTGTCGAGGTCGGCATCCTCCATGACGATCAGCGGATCATTGCCGCCAAGTTCGAGCACGATGCGGCGATAGCCCGCCTTCTCGGCAATATACTTGCCGACCCGCACCGAGCCCGTGAACGTGATGAGGTCCGCCGCCGGATCGGTGATCATCGCGTCACCCATGGTGCGCGGATTGCCGGTGACGACCGAGAGCATTTCCGGGGGCAGGCCGGCCTCGTAGAGCACATCCGCCAGCGCAAGCGCCGTGAGCGGGGTGAGTTCGGTCGGCTTCAGCACCAGGCGATTATTGGTGGCGATCGCCGGGGCGAGCTTGTGGCTCACCATGTTCAGCGGGTGGTTGAACGGCGTGATCGCCGAGATCACGCCCAGCAGCGGCACGCGGGTGGTGAAGATCTTCCGCGCCTTGCCGTTGGGGGAGATGTCGCAGGAGAACTGCTCGCCATCATCCTTGATCGCGAGTTGGCCCGCGAAGGACCAGACATCATAGGCGCGGGTGGATTCGTAGATCGCATCCTTCCAGCACAGACCCGATTCCGCCGAGATGAGCCGCGCGAATTCCTCCCGCCGGTCGGCCAGCAATTGCGCGGTCTTCTGCAGGATCTGCTGGCGCTCGTAGCGCGAGAGCTTCGGCTTGAAGTCCCTCGCCTTCCGGAAGGCCTCGCGCACATGCTCGGGCCGCGCCATCGGCACGCTGCCGACGAGCGAGCCGTCATAGGGGTTCTTTACCTCGATCACGTCATCGGTGGAGACGGGTTTGCCCGCGATGCGCATCGCTTCCTTGCGCGCCGGCAGCTTTGGCAAGATCGGCATGGCTCAGGCCTCCACGCAATTGAGGGCCACCCAGAAGGCATCGAAGGTCCGCAGGCGATGCCCCGCGGGGATCGCGAGCTTCCGGTTCGAGATCATCGGCACGCGCTGCTCGGTGAGGCCCCCATGCGAACGCAACGGCTCCGTGAGGCCCGAAAGATCGTGTTTCTCCGGTGCCGTGCCGAGCGTGACATGCCGGGTCGAGATCACCACGAGATCGCCGAGGCGATCGGGCGGCAATTCGAACTCGGCGCAAGCCACTTCGCGCGTCATGGCCACCTGCACGCCCGGAATGAGCTCCAACCGGGCGATCAGCGCCGCGCGATCCGCGCCTTCCGGGAGATAGACCGTCGCGAAAGAGCCGAGCGCGCCGTGATGGACCACGTAAGGATCGGTGATCGGCAGGATGACACGCGCCTGGCCCCTGCCCAGCCAGCTTTCGAACAGCGGCTCGAGATAGACGACGCTGGGCGTTTTATCCGCGTGGTGCTTGTCGTTCATGCCGTGATCGGCGGTCGCGAGGATCGTGTATCCCAGAGCGTCGAGACGGCCGAGATAGCGATCGATCATCGCGTAGAAATCATTGGCGATTTTCGTGCCGGGCGCGGTCTTGTGCTGGATGTAGTCGGTCGTCGAGAGATACATCAGGTCAGGCTTGAACGTTTCCGCAAGCTTGGCGCCCGCCGCAAACACGAATTCCGAAAGCCCCGCCGAATAGACATCCGGCACGCCCATGCCAACGAAATCGCAGACCTTCTCGATGCCGTTCTCGCTCCGGTTGGCCTTGTCGGCCTTTTCCGAGGAGAAGGCGATGGCCGTGCCCTTCGAATAGTCGAGGCCCTTCGAGAGGAGGAGCCGCAGCTTGTCCTTCGCCGTCACCATCGCGACCTTGAAACCTGCCTGCTGCACGCCGGCGAGAATGGTCGGCACCCTGAGAAAGGAGGGGTCGTTCATCATCACTTCTTTGCCCGTCGCCGGATCGTAGAAGAAATTGCCGGCGATTCCATGCACTTCAGGGGGGCGACCCGTGATGATCGAGAGATTGTTGGGGTTCGTGAACGAGGGGATCACGCATTCGGCGATCATGCTCGCGCCCCCGCGCATCATCCGCGCGAAATTGGGGGCGACGCCGGCCTCGACCGCCTTCTCGATATAGCCCGGCTCGGAGCCATCGATGCAGATGACGACCGTGGGGGTTTTCGGGGTGGCGTAATCGCGGCCGTTGACGGAAACTGCAGCCATCATCCCCTCACTTCACCGGAACCTGCACGCCCATCTCGGCGAGCACATCGCGCACGGCGGAAACCGCGCCTTCCATATCCTTCTCGTAGAGCCGGCCGATGCAGCCGATGCGGAAGGAATCCGCCACCGTCAGCTTCCCCGGATAGATCACGTAGCCCCGGTCCTTCAGCGCGTCATAGAAGGTCTGGAACACGAATTTCGGGTCTTTGGGCATGTGGAAGGTGATGATGATCGGGGCCTGAAGCGCATCGGGCAGCAGGGTGCGGAAACCGAGCCTGCGCATGCCGTCGATCAGCACCTTGCCGTTGCGGGCATAGCGTCCGCCGCGTCCCGGCTGGCCGCCTTCCGCGAAGAATTCCATCAGCGCCTGATGGAAGGAAACGATCACATGGATCGGCGGCGTGAAGCGATATTGGCCGGTCTTCTCGAAATTCGCGGCCTGATCATGAAGGTCGAGCACGAGGGTTGTGGCATTGCCCCTCGCCCCCGCGAGGGTCGATTTCCGGCAGAGCACGAAGCCGAGGCCCGGCACGCCCTCGATGCACTTGTTGGAGGAGGCCGCAATCGCATCCGCATGCGCCTTCTCGGCGTCGAGCGGCAAGGCGCCGAACGCGCTCATGGAATCGATGAGGTAGGTCTTGCCATACTTCCTTGCCAGCGCGCCGATCTCGTGGACCGGGTTCAGGATGCCGCTGGTGGTTTCGCAATGCACCGCGAAGATGTGGGTAATGTTCTTTGAGCGCTTCAGGATGCCCTCGATCTTCTTCAGGTCCGGCGGGGTATCCTCCGGGGTCTCGTAAACCACCGATTTCCGCTTCGCGATGTCGAGGATGCGCCTGGCGCGGTGGCCATAGGCGCCGTTGATCAGCACCAGCACCCGGCCCTTGGCGGGCACGAGGCTCGTGAGCATCGCCTCCACGGCGAAGGTGCCCGAGCCCTGCACGGGCACCGTGACGAAATTCGCGCCGTTTACGATCTCCGGCAGACGCTCGAGAACCTCGCGGTTGATCTTCAGGAAGGTCGCGTCGCGGCTTCCCCAGTCATGAACCATCACCTCCTTCACGCTTTTCGCGGTGGTCAAAGGGCCGGGGGTGAGCAGCAGGGGATCACCGGTTTCGGAGGCGGCGCGGTTCAGGCGGGAAGAGGGCATGGAAGGCTCCGGGCAGGCATTTCGATTCATGCTAGCCGAGCGCGCTCCTATTCGTCCAATATGTGTTTTGGATGACGGTCATAGATTTTCTCGATATGCTGTCGAGCAAAAGGTGGGTCATGTCGATCACCGGGTTCAGGGCCTTTCATGCCGTGGCGCGCGCCGGCAGCTTCACGCGGGCGGCGGAAGCGCTGGCGCTGAGCCAGCCCACCCTTTCGAGCCAGGTGAGGCTGCTGGAAGAAAGGCATGACGCTGCGCTTTTCGACCGCAAGGGGCGCGGCGTGGCCTTGACGCCTTTGGGCCAGAAACTGCTCGACATCACCACGCGCCTCTTCGCGGCGGAAGAGGAAGCAAGAGCCCTGCTCGAAGGCGTGCGCACCGTGCGGCAAGGGCATCTGAGGCTCGCGGCGGACAGCGCGACCCATGCCATGCCGCTGCTGGCGCGGATGCGCGATCGGGCGCCCGGCCTCACCTTCAGCCTGAGGATCGGCAATTCCTCGACCGTGCTCGATGACCTGCTGGAATACCGTGCCGATATCGCAATCACCGCGCGCCCGAGTTCCGATCCGCGATTCGCCATCCGGCTCTTGCGGCGCGACCGCGTGGTCGTCTTCGCGCCGGCGGGGCATCGGCTGGCGAACAAGGGAACGGTGCCGCTCCTGGCGCTGGCGGGCGAGGATCTGGTGATCCGCGAGCGCGGCTCGGTGACGCGCGAGGTATTCGAGACCGCGCTGGCCGAGCGCGGCATCACGCCGGGCATGCTGATCGAGGTCGAGGGCCGCGAGAGCGTGCGCGAGGCCGTGGCGGCGGGCTTCGGCCTCGGCATCGTGTTTGAAAGCGAAATGCCCCCGGGCGACAGTTTTCGCGCCATCGCGATTGCGGATGCGCCCCTCGATGTCGCGGAATACGTGGCCTGCCTCGCCGCCCGCGAGCGCGTCGCCATGGTCCGCAGCTTTCTCGATCTTGTTTCGCAGGAGCCGGGCTGAAAACTTCCATGAAACAGCCGGCCGCGCTCGCCGGATGCATTCCGCTGCACCGCGGAAATCATGTCTAGAGCGAAATTCGATCTGAACTCATCAGATCGACCGCTCCATGTTTTTGTTATTTGTCGCATTGTCTTCGATCAACCGGTATCCACTTGATCGGAAAATGCTCTAGACAATAAAAAACCGGAATGCTTCATTTTTCGTCAGAATGCGGATCAGCATCAGGGAGACCGTCATGAACAAGCTTCGCCTTGCCGCCCTCGTCCTCGCCGCCGGGCTCGCGGCTCCGGCTTCGGCCCAGACCAAGGTTTCGATCGGCATCTCCGGCTGGACCGGGTTCGCGCCGCTCACGCTCGCGAAGGAGGCCGGCATCTTCGCCCGGAACGGCCTCGACGTGACCATCAAGAAGATCCCGCAGGCCTCACGCCATCTGGCGATCGCCTCAGGCGACATCCAGTGCGCGGCAACCACCGTGGAGACCTGGATTGTCTGGAACGCCAATGGTGTGGCGACGACACAATTGTTCCAGCTTGACAAAAGCTATGGCGCGGATGGCATGGCGGTGCGCAACAACATCAATTCGATCAAGGAGATCAAGGGAAAGACGGTCGCGGCCTCCGCGCCCGGCACCGCGCCCTATTTCACGCTCGCCTGGTTCCTGAAGAAGAACGGGCTTTCGGTGAAGGACGTCACGGTCGTCAACATGGAGCCGGGACCAGCCGCGCAGGCCTTCATCGCCGGGCAGAATGATGTCGCCATGACCTACGAGCCCTTCCTCTCGGCCGTGCGCAACGCGCCGCAGGCTGGCAAGATCATCGCAACGACGCTCGATTACCCGATGGTGATGGACACCTTCGGCTGCACGCCGAAATTCATCGCGGAGAACGAGAAGGCCGTGAGAGCCCTCGTGGACAGCTATTTCGAGGCCCTCGAGATGATCGCGAAGGAGCAGGAAAAGGCCTTCACCATCATGGGTGCCGATGTGCGCCAGACCGCGCAGCAATTCGCGGATAGCGCGAAGCATCTGCGCTGGCAGGACAGGGCTGCCAACAAGGCGTTCTTCGCCGGCCCGCATGCGGAATTCTCGAAGGAAGCGGCCGAGCTGCTGCTGGAACTCGGCATCATCAGGTCGGTCCCGGATATCACGAAGCTCGCGGATACGCGCTTCATCCAGTAAGGTTCGGGAGCGGGGCGCGCTATGGGAGATGTTCTCGAAGACCTTCTTGCCGATGGCCTTCGGATCGTCTTCTGCGGCACCCGCCCCGGCATCGCTTCGGCCGCCCGGCAGGCCTATTACGCGAGGCCCGGCAACCGGTTCTGGCGCACCCTGCACGAGGTGGGGCTCACCCCCCGCCTCTTCGCAGCGGATGAATACCGGCTTCTTCTGCCTCTCGGGATCGGCCTCACCGATCTCGCCAAATCCTCCGCCGGGCAGGATTCCACGCTTTCGGCGGCGGAACTCCACATCGACCGTTTGCGGGCAAGCCTCGAACGCCATCAACCGCAATATCTCGCCTTCACCAGCAAGAATGCGGCTGAACTGGCCCTTGGGCGCAGGAACCTGCGCTTCGGCCGGCTGGATGAGCGGTTCTGCGGCATCGAAACCCATGTGCTGCCCTCGACTTCGGGGCTCGCCACCTCCCACTGGGACATCGCGCCATGGCAGGCCCTTGCCCGGCGCGTGAAGGAAGAGAAGCGCCATGCGGCCGCTTGAACCCATCTCCGAAGGACGCAAGATCCTGCTCGGTCTCGCCTTCTTCGTGCTGTTCTTCGCGGCCTGGGCCGTTGCCACGCTTGGCGGCTATGTGTCAAAGACGTTCCTCGCCGACCCCATCACCATGGTGAAGGATGGCTGGCTGCTGCTGACGAAATTCGGTTTTGCGGAAGACATTGCCATCACCATCTGGCGCGTGGTCGGCGGCTTCGTGCTCGCGGCGATCGTCGCGGTGCCGCTCGGCATCCTGATGGGCGCCTACAAGCCGGTGGAGGCATTCCTCGAACCCTTCGTCTCCTTCGCGCGCTACCTGCCGGCCTCGGCCTTCGTGCCGCTGCTGATCCTCTGGGCGGGCATCGGGGAGACGCAGAAGCTGCTGGTGATCTTCATTGGCTCGGTGTTCCAGATCATCCTGATGGTCGCCGTGGTGGTGGGGAATACCCGCCGTGACCTCGTGGAGGCGGCCTATACGCTGGGCGCCAAGGATACCGGCATCGTGGGCCGGGTGATGATCCCCATGAATGCGCCCGAGATCGCCGAGATCCTGCGCCTCGTGCTCGGCTGGGCCTGGACCTATGTGATCGTGGCGGAACTGATCGGCTCCTCGAGCGGCATCGGGCACATGATCATCGACAGCCAGGCTCTGCTTGCGACAGGCCAGATGATCTTCGGGATCATCATCATCGGCATCATCGGGCTCATTTCCGATTTCCTGTTCAAGTTCCTGAACGCGAAGCTGTTTCCCTGGAGATTGGCATGAGCAAGCCAGTGACACGAAAATCGGCTTGCATGAGCAAGCCAGTGCAGGAAGAGAGGCTTGCGTGAGCAAGCTGGCGATCGAGGGGCTGGGGCGAATCTTCCCGGGCGTGCGCGGCGGCAAGCCGGTGACAGCGCTTCAGCCGACCGATCTCGTGATCGGCAACAACGAGTTTGTGACAATCCTCGGCCCCTCGGGCTGCGGAAAATCCACGCTGTTGCGCATGGTCGCGGGGCTCGATCGGCCGACCTCCGGGCAGATCCTGCTCGATGGCCGCAAGGTCGAGGGGCCGGGCGCCGATCGCGGGATGGTCTTTCAGAGCTACACGCTGTTTCCGTGGCTCACAGTGTCGCAGAACATCGCCTTCGGCCTCAACGAGAAGGGCATGCCCGAGCGCGAGAGCCGCGCGATCGTCGCGAGCTACATCGAGAAAGTGGGCCTCAGGGGCTTCGAGAACCATTATCCGAAGCAGCTTTCCGGCGGCATGCAGCAGCGCACGGCGATTGCCCGCGCGCTCGCCAATGATCCCGGCGTGCTGCTGCTCGATGAACCTTTCGGCGCGCTCGACAACCAGACCCGCGCGCTGATGCAGGAATTGCTGCTCGGCATCTGGGAGCGCGAGCAGAAAACCGTGATCTTCGTGACGCATGATATCGAGGAGGCGATCTTCCTTGCAACGCGCTGCCTCGTGATGAGTGCGCGCCCAGGTCGCATCAAGGCCGATCTCCCGATCACCCTGCCGCATCCGCGCCATTACACGCTGAAAACCGCGCCGGAATTCTCCGCGCTGAAGGCCCGGCTGACCGAGGAAATCCGCAGCGAGGCGGTTCTGGCGGCCGCGCATTAGACCGTGATCAACTCCACGAGCCAGACCGGCTCATCGCTGCGGAAAAGCGGCGCGGTCAGCACCAGCGCATCATTGTCGTAGATCGTGACATTCATGCCATCGGCGAGCGTGATCCGCGCCGCGCCGCTCGGGCAGACGAGCACGGCCTCGCCCTCGGCGGTGGCGTCCCCGCTCACCAGCCGCAGGCGGTGACGATACACCCCGCGCCGGGTCATCACGTTGAGATCGCGCACCGGCCCGGAGATCAAAGTGCAATCGGTCTCGACATCGCCGGGATAGGCGAAAGCTGGCGCATCGAGCCGCAGCTCTTCCACGCGCCCGTCGCCGAAAGCGAGTCGAAACCCCTCCCCCCGGAGGATGGCGGTGGAGCGGTCGATGCCCGGAAAGAGCGAGAACGGGCCGTCGCTCGCGACCTCGGCAATCGAGATGCGCCAGGCAAAGGTTTCGAGGGAGGATTCTTCCGGAAAGCTCAGGACATCGAAGGTCACCCCGCCCCCGTTCTTCCAGGGGCGGGCCAGGCGATCCGTGGCCGCGAGCAGGCGGATCGGCCCATATTTCGATTCAACTGACTTGCCGCTTTGTTCTATTTCCTTGTTTTGTTGCATGATCTTTCCAAAAACCGGTATCCACTTCTTGGGAAAATGCTCTAGAGGATTCCCGGCAGGTTCAATTGATGCTCGCGGGCGCAATCAAGCGCGATTGGATAGCCCGCATCGGCATGGCGCATCACGCCGGTCGCCGGGTCGTTCCAGAGCACGCGCGCGATGCGGCGGGCGGCATCCTCGGTGCCGTCGCAGCAGATCACCATGCCCGAATGCTGCGAGAACCCCATGCCGACGCCGCCGCCATGGTGCAGCGACACCCAGGTGGCGCCGCTCGCGCAGTTCAGCAGCGCATTCAGCAAAGGCCAATCCGACACCGCATCCGAACCGTCGCGCATGGCTTCCGTCTCGCGATTGGGGGAGGAAACCGAGCCGGAATCGAGATGATCGCGCCCGATCACGATCGGTGCCTTGAGTTCGCCCTTCGCAACCATCTCGTTGAAGGCGAGGCCGAGGCGATGCCGATCTCCGAGGCCCACCCAGCAGATGCGCGCGGGCAAGCCCTGGAACTTGATGCGCTTCTTCGCCATATCGAGCCAATTGTGGAGGTGCTTGTTGTCCGGCAGCAACTCCTTCACCTTCTCGTCCGTGCGGTAGATGTCCTCCGGGTCGCCGGAGAGCGCGCACCAGCGGAAGGGGCCAATCCCCTTGCAGAAAAGCGGGCGAATATAGGCCGGCACGAAGCCCGGAAAATCGAAGGCATCCGCCACGCCCTCTTCGAGCGCCATCTGGCGGATATTGTTGCCATAATCCACTGTTGGAACGCCCATCCTGTGAAAATCGAGCATGGCGCGGACATGCGCGGCCATGCTTTTCTTCGCAGCCGCCGTCACGCCCCTGGGGTCGCTCGCCTGCCTGGCTTCCCAATCCGCGAGCGTCCAGCCCTGCGGCAGGTAGCCGTGCACGGGATCATGCGCGGAGGTCTGGTCGGTCACGCAATCCGGACGGATGCCGCGCCTGACGAGTTCGGGGAAGAGATCCGCCGCATTGCCGAGGAGACCAACCGAGATCGCCTTCTTCTCGGCCGAGGCGCGGCGGATGATCTCCAGCGCCTCATCCAGCGTGTCGGCCTTCACGTCGAGATAGCCGGTGCGCAGGCGGAATTCGATGGAGGACGGACGACATTCCACGGCGAGGCAGGAGGCCCCCGCCATCGTGGCCGCGAGGGGCTGCGCGCCGCCCATGCCGCCGAGGCCCGCCGTGAGGATCCAGCGGCCCGAGAGGTCGCCGCCATAATGCTGGCGGCCCATTTCCACGAAGGTCTCGTAGGTGCCCTGAACGATGCCCTGCGTGCCGATATAGATCCATGAGCCGGCCGTCATCTGGCCATACATCATCAGGCCCTTCTTATCGAGCTCGTTGAAATGCTCCCAGGTCGCCCAGCGCGGCACGAGGTTCGAATTGGCGATGAGCACGCGCGGCGCGTCCGGCTGGGTGCGGAACACGCCCACCGGCTTGCCCGATTGCACGAGGAGCGTCTCATCCGCCTCGAGCTTCTTCAGCGCAGCGACGATCCTGTCGAAGCTGTCCCAGTCGCGCGCGGCGCGGCCGATGCCGCCATAGACCACGAGTTCGCCTGGCTTCTCGGCCACATCGGGGTCGAGGTTGTTCATCAGCATGCGCATGGGCGCTTCGGTGAGCCAGCTCTTGGCCGAGAGATCGAGACCGCGCGGCGCGCGGATCACGCGGGAATTGTCGAGACGGGAATGGTCGAGGCGATTCATGGGATCAGGCCCCTTTCGCGAAGGCAAGGCAGGCTTGGAGAACGGATTGAAGCGTCGCGCGGATCGGCGCGGCATAGGCGGGATCATAGGCACCGGGCCAGTTGGCCTCGCTCACATCGGGCATGGGCTCGCGCATGTAGCCGCGGCAGGCGAGTTCCATCTGCACGGCATGGATGCCGGTTTCGGGCTTGCCGTAATTGCGCGTGATGTAACCACCCTTGAACCGCCCGTTGGTGACGCGGCTCCTGCCGCTTTGATCGCAGAGCTTTTCGATCTCGGCCGCAAGGCGCGCATCGCAGGCCGCACCGGAATGCGTGCCGATGTTGAATTGCGGCAATTCGCCCTCGAAAAGCCGGGGAATGACCGAGCGGATCGAGTGGCAATCATAGAGCACGACGCGGGTATTCCGGCCGCGCAGGCGCTGCAATTCGCCCGCGAGCGCCGCGTGATAGGGGTCGAAGGCGAGCTTGCGCCGCAGCGCGATCTCCGCCGCATCCGGCACCTGCCCCGGCTGGTAAAGCGGCTCGCCGTCGAAAGTGGTGGAGGGGCAGAGTTCCGTCGTCGCCTGCCCGGGATAGAGCGAGACACCGGAGGGGTCGCGATTGACGTCGACAAGCGTGCGCGAAAGGGAAGTATGGATGATCGTGGCGTCGAGCTTCGCCGCGAAGGCGTAGAGATCATCGATCCACCAGTCGCAATCCTTCCGCGCGAGCCAGGGCGAGACGACGCGGGCCGCGAGTTCCGGCGGGAGATCGTGCCCGGTATGCGGGAGGCTGATGACAAGCGGCGCGTTTCCCTGTCGCACCGTCAGCCACTTATCCGGCAGCGTGAACATCGCTCAGCCCTCGAGTGCGGGCAGCGGGAGGGAGGCGGCCTTCACAAGGGCACCCGAGCGCACGAGATCGAGCGCCGCCTCGATATCCGGGTGGAAATGGCGGTCTTCCTGAAGCGCGGGCACGCGCGCACGCAACGCGCCCTTCGCCGCTTCCAGAGCCGGGCTGGAAGCCAGGGGAGCATGGAAATCGATCGCCTGACAGGCCGCGAGCGCCTCGATCGCCAACACGCCGCGCGCATTCTCGACCATCGGCAGCAGGCGCCGCGCGCCATGCGCCGCCATCGAGACGTGATCCTCCTGATTGGCGGAGGTGGGGATGGAATCGACACTCGCCGGATAGGCGCGCTGCTTGTTCTCGGAGACGAGCGCCGCGGCCGTGACTTGCGGGATCATGAAGCCGGAATTGAGCCCCGGCTTCGGCGTGAGGAAGGCCGGCAGGCCCGACAAGGCCGGGTCCACCAGCATCGCCACGCGGCGTTCGGCGAGCGAGCCGATCTCGCAGATCGCCAGCGCGATCATGTCGGCGGCGAAAGCCACGGGCTCGGCATGGAAATTCCCGCCCGAGAGGGCTTCGTCCGTCTCGGCGAAGATCAGCGGGTTATCCGAAACGCCTTTGGCTTCGGTGGAAAGCGTCGCCGCGGCCTGCCGCAGAACATCGAGCGCGGCACCCATCACCTGCGGCTGGCAGCGCAGGCAATAGGGGTCCTGCACGCGATCATCGCCCGTGAGATGCGAGGCGCGGATCGCCGAACCCGCCATCAGACGACGCAGGGCATCGGCTGTGTCGATCTGCCCGCGATGGCCGCGCAGCGCATGGATGCGCGGATCGAAGGGGGTATCCGAGCCGCGCGCGGCATCGGTGGAGAGCGCGCCGGTCACCAGAGCGGCATGCAGCAGGGCTTCCGCCTCGAACAGACCCGCAAGCGCATAGGCCGTGGAGAATTGCGTGCCGTTGAGCAGCGCGAGTCCTTCCTTCGCGCCGAGTTCCAGCGGGGCGAGGCCCGCCTCGGCGAGCGCCTGCATCGCTGGCTTGCGCCCCTTGGGAGTATCGATCTCGCCCACGCCGATCATCGCGGCGGTCATGTGCGAGAGCGGCGCGAGATCGCCCGAGGCCCCCACGGAGCCCTGCGCCGGCACCACGGGGATGAGATCGAGTTCCAGCAGGGTTGCGAGCCGGTCCAGCGTTTCGAGGCGGATGCCGGAGGCACCCTGCGCAAGGCTCGCGAGCTTCAGCGCCATCATGAGCCGCGCGACCGGCTTCGGCATCGCTTCGCCCAGCCCCGCCGCATGGCTCAGCACGATATTGCGCTGGAGGGCGGCGAGATCATGGTCGCCAATCCGCACGCTCGCGAGCTTCCCGAAGCCGGTATTGATGCCGTAGACCGGCTCGCCCTTCGCGAGAATCCGCGCGATGGAGGCCGCGCTGCGCTCCACCTTCTCGCGGCAGGCGGGATCGAGCCGGAAGGCCGCGCCGCGATAGATCGCCCGCCAATCCGCCAGTGGAACCGCGCCGGGATGGATCGTCAGCATCGTTTTCCCCTCCAGATGCGCTGATGGAGCGGGTTGAACCCCATGCGATAAACCAGTTCCGCCGGGCTCTCGACCGACCAGATCGCAAGATCGGCCCATTTCCCGGTCTCCAGCGTCCCGACCTCACCGAGTTTCCCCAGCGCGCGCGCCGCCTCGCGCGTGAAACCCGCGAGGCATTCGCTGACCGTCATGCGGAAAAGCGTCGCCGCCATGTTCATGGTCAGCAGCGGCGAGGTGAGCGGCGAGGAACCGGGATTGCAATCGGTCGCGAGCGCCATGCGCGTCCCCGCCGCGCGGAAGGCCGAGATGGGCGGCAATTGCTTCTCGCGCAGGAAATAGAACGCGCCGGGCAGCAGCACGGCAACCGTTCCGGCACGGGCCATCGCGGCCGCACCCTCGGCATCGGTATGTTCCAGGTGATCGGCGGAAAGCGCGCCATGCCTTGCCGCGAGCGCCGCGCCATGGCGGTTCGAGAGCTGGTCGGCATGGAGCTTGACCGCGAGGCCCATGCGGCGCGCGGCGGTGAAGAGGCGATCCACCTCCTCGGGCGAGAAGGCGATGCCCTCGCAGAAGGCATCGACCGCATCCGCGAGGTTTTCCGCGGCCAGCGCCGGCAGTTGCTCGGCGATGACGTGATCGATGTAATCGCCGGAGCGGCCCGCGAATTCCGGCGGGATGGCATGCGCGCCAAGCGCCGTCGTCAACACCGAAACAGGCCGCAGCGTGCCGAGGCGGCGCGCCGCGCGCAGGGTTTTCACCTCATCCGCGACCGTCAGGCCATAGCCTGACTTGATCTCGACCGTGGTTCCACCCTCGTTCATGAGGGCATCGAGGCGAGGAAGCGCAGAGGCGATGAGCGCGTCCTCGCTCGCGGCGCGCGTGGCGCGCACCGTGGAGAGGATGCCGCCGCCTGCGCGGGCGATCTCCTCGTAGCTCGCGCCATCGAGCCGCATCTCGAACTCGCGGGCGCGATTTCCCCCGAAGACGAGATGGGTGTGGCAATCGACGAGGCCGGGCGTGACAACGCGGCCTTCGCAATCCATGATTTCCGCATCGCCGAGGCCGGTCGGCAGGTCGTTTTCCGCCCCGGCAAAGACGATCCGCCCGCCGGCCACGACGACCGCGCCGCCTTCGATGATCCCCATGCCCTCCCCGGCCATGGTCACCAGGCGGGCGTTGCGAAGCACAGGATCCGCTGTCACGACATCACCTCTTTTGTCTATACATAATGAGGCGCTCGCGCTAAAGTCCAGCGGAAATTGAGAGGCGGAGAGTGACCCGATGCCGGTGCTCCATTTCGATCAGGCGCTGCTGCCCGCGGGCTGGGGGCGCGGGGTGGCCATTCATCACGAGGCAGGCCTCATCACGCGGGTCGAGACCGGCGTCAAGGCCGCCTCAACCGATGGGGAGATCGCCCTGCCCGGCCTTGCAAGCCTGCATTCGCACAGCTTCCAGCGCGGCATGGCGGGGCTCGCGGAGCGGCGCGGCCAATCGGATGACAGCTTCTGGACCTGGCGCGAGGTGATGTATCGCTTCCTCGGCGCCATCACGGCCGAGGATGTCGAGGCGATCGCCGGCTTTGCTTTCATGGAGATGCTGGAGCGCGGATTCACGGCTGTCGGCGAGTTTCACTACCTGCATCACCAGCCGGATGGGACACCTTACGAAAACCCGGCAGAACATGCCGAGCGCATTGCTGCCGCCGCCTCGGAGACGGGCATCATGCTCACGCTGCTGCCTGTCTTCTATGCCCATGGCGGCTTTGGCGGGCAGGCCCCGAATGCGGGCCAGCGGCGCTTTATCTCGGACCTCAAGGGTTTCGCGCGCCTCATGGAGGCGAGCGGGCGGGCGATTTCCGGCCTGCCGCAGGCCGTGCTCGGCTTCGCGCCCCATTCCCTGCGCGCCGCGACGCCGGAGGAACTCGACGCCCTGGTCGCTGCCTTTCCAACCGGGCCGGCGCATATCCATGTCGCCGAGCAGATGAAGGAAGTGCAGGATTGCCTCGCCTGGAGCGGCCGGCGCCCGGTGGAATGGCTTCTCGCCAACCAGCCCGTGGATGAGCGCTGGTGCCTGATCCATGCGACCCACCTTGCGGAGCAGGAGACGCAGGCCCTCGCGCGATCCGGCGCGGTGGCGGGGCTCTGCCCGATCACCGAGGCCAATCTGGGCGATGGCACCTTTCCCGGCATGGATTTCCTCATGGCGGGAGGACGCTTCGGCGTCGGCACGGATTCGAATGTCGAGATCAGCGCGGCCGGCGAGCTGCGCATGCTGGAATACAGCCAGCGTCTTGCGCGCCGGGTGCGCAATGCGATGAGCCTGCCGGGGCTTTCCACGGGCCGCCTCCTGCATGATCGCGCTCTCGCGGGGGGTGCCCAGGCACTCGGGCGGCCGATGGGCATCACGCCCGGAGCGCGGGCCGACTTCGTGACGCTCGACCCGGAGGCCCCCGATCTCGCTGGCCGCGAGGGCGATTATGTGCTCGATTCCTACATTTTCGCGGGCGGCCATGCCCTGATCGACCGCGTTTATGCGGCAGGAAAACCGGTTGTGGACAAGGGCCGGCATCACAGGCATGAGGCTGTCGCCGCGGCCTATCGGAAGGTCGTCCACCGTCTGGCCAGCACGATCTGACGCGCATCATCGGAACGGACCATTGGACGACATCGCCCTCCCCCGCTACCTGGAGATCCGGCGCGATATCCAGAATCGCATCGCCTCGGGCGAGTTGCGGCCGGGCGATGCCATCCCCTCCGAGCATGAACTCAAGGAACTCTATGGCTGCTCGCGCATGACCGTGAGCAAGGCGCTGTCGGCGCTGGCGAACGAGGGGCTGATCCAGCGGCGCCGGCGCGCGGGTTCGCAGGTGGCGATGCCGCGCACGGCACAGACCGTGCTGAAGATCCACGATCTCAAGGCGGAGATCGCTGCCTCCGGTCGCGCCTATCGCTGCGAGATCCTCTCCCGGGCAAAGCGCGCTCCCGATGCCGCGGAGATCGCGCGGCTGGGCGAAACGGTGGCGGAAATCCTCACGCTCCGGCTCGTGCATTACGCCGATGACCTTCCTTGCGCGGTCGAGAACCGGCTGATGAACCTCGCGATCGTGCCGGATGCGGCGAGCGCCGATTTCTCCGAGACCCCGCCCGGCACCTGGCTCCTCAACGAAGTGCCCTGGACCGATGCGGAGCATATCATCCGGGCGGATATCGCCTCGCCCTCGCTGGCCCGGCGCCTCGCGATGCCCAGGGGTTCCGCCTGCCTCGTCATCGACCGGCGCACATGGCAGGGCGGCGTGATCGTCACCGCCGTGACGCTGCATTATCCGGCGGCGCGCCATCAGATCGTCTCGCACTTTTCCCCGGGGGCCGGTTTCGGGGCGTCGGTCACCCGGATTGGCGGGTGATGCCAAGGGTGTTATGCCGATGCGTCGGATGTTCAGTGACGGAGTGGGGGCGTGGCGACGAAAGAGCGGGACAAGGCCGGGAAGAAAGGTCCGGTCCATGTCATGGCCTATGGCGTGCACGTCTTCACGGCGCTGGGCGCGGCGCTTGGTTTTCTGGCGCTGGAAGCCGCGATTTCCGGGCATATCGTGGCGTGTTTCGGCTGGCTGGCCGTGGCTCTGATCGTCGATGCCGCGGATGGCCCGATGGCGCGGCGGCTGAACGTGATCGAGACCGCCTCGCGCTATGATGGCGCGGTGCTCGATCTCGTGGTGGATTTCATCACTTACGTCTTCGTGCCGGCGGCGATCCTGCTGCGCCCGGAAATCATGCCGCAGCCCTATGGCCTCGTGATGGGCCTGATCATCACCATTGGCTCGGCGCTCTATTTCGCCGACACCAAGATGAAAACGCATGATTGGTGGTTCCTTGGCTTTCCGGCCGTCTGGAACGTGGTGGTTTTCTATATCGTCGTATTCCTGCCGCCTTTCTGGCTGGCGCTGTCGATCGTCATGGCGCTGGCCGCGATGATGTTCCTGCCGGTGGTGTTCGTGCACCCCGTGCGCGTGAAGCGCTGGCGCCCCATGACCATGGCCATGCTGGCGATCTGGAGCGTGGCGGCGGTGTGGTCGATCATCGTGGATCGCCTTGCTCCCGGCCTTGTCATCAAGGCCCTGCTGCTGGCGGGTGGCATCTATTTCCTGGGGCTCGGCTTCCTGCGTGATCTGCCCGAGAAGGAATGAGCCTCAGCGCTTCGCGAAGCGCTTCTGCCACTCCGCGAGAATGCGGTCACGGTTTTCCATCGCCCAGACGAAATCGTTTCGGATCATCGAAGCCGCGACCCCGGCCGGATAATTCTTCGGCGGCGGGGCAACGCCCTCGATGGCCGTGAGTGGCACCCACCTGGCGTAGAGTTCGTTGGCCTTCCGGCTCGCGGCGAAATCCATCAGCGCCCTGGCGGCTTCGAGGTTCTTCGTGCCCTTGAGGATGGCGGCGGTATCCATGTCCCAGCCTCCGCCCTCCTTCATCACGAGGATGTCGATGGGCGCGCCCTTGTCCTTCTCCATCATGCCCGCGAGCTCATAGGAGATGCCGATGGGGTATTCGCCGGTCGCGGCATGGCGGCAGGGCCGCGTGCCCGAGGGCTCGTAGACCGCGATGTTCCTGTGCAGCCCCTCCATGAATTCCCACGCCTTCGCCTCGCCGAAGAGCTGCAGGAAGGCCGAGACATGGAAATAGCCCGTGCCCGAGGCCGCGGGATCGGAAAAGACGATCTTGCCCTTGTAGACCGGGTTCAGCAGGTCGAACCAGCTTTCCGGGCGCGGCAGGTTCTGCTTCTGGGCTTCAATCGTGTTGAAGCAGATCGCGGCGACCCAGGCTTCCATGCCGATCCAGTGCGGCACGGCCTCGCTGTCGCGGAAATTCGGGCGCAAGGCCGAAAGGTTCTTCGGCGCATAGGGTTCGAGAATGCCGCGCCGCTTGAAATCGAGCATCGAGGTGACGGCGAGACCCCAGATGACATCGCCGCGCGCCTGCTCGGCTTCCGCGATGATGCGCGCGGTCAGCGTGCCGGTGGATTCCCGCCGCCAGACGATCTCGACTTTCGGATTCTCGGCCTCGAAGGCGCTCTTGAACTCCGCGAGGCTCTCGGGGAGCAGGGTTGTATAGACCTGGAGCTGCGTCCTCGGCGCCTGCGCGAGGGCCGGCAGGGCCAGCAGGCCCGCGAGGGCACCGGCGATGAGGCGGCGTGAGACGGGTTGCGACAGCATGGCGGATCTCCGTTCATGGCAGAGACCCGGATTCCAGGGCTTGAGAGTGCGACGACCCGGACGGGGCCAAACGCGCCATCCCTTCGCCGGCATGATCCGGATCAGGTTCGAAGGGTCGCCGCGCCTCCGGAAATCCGGATCTTGCGATCATCTCAGCCCCGAAAACCGTGTGAAACGGCTGGCCGGGGCTCCCCTAGGCATATCGAGGAGATAGGGGAGCGCAACCGATCCGTCAATTCCGGAGGCTTTCGCGGGTGCCCTCCCGGCATTTTTCGCGGTGGGACAACCCGAACGCCCTTTTCAGCCGGGCGCGAGGCGCTATTCTCCCCGACCGGTGGCGCTCTCGCCACGTCTTTCCCTCGGAGGTGCAGCGCGATGAAGGGGTTCTCGATTGGACGCGGGCTGGTGGCCGGTCTGGCCCTCATGCTGTCAGCCCTGGCCGCGAAGGCGCAGGGCGAGGTCCGCGTCTATAACTGGTCGGATTACATCAACCCCGCCGTTCTCGATGCCTTCACGCGCGAAACCGGCATCAAGGTGATCTACGATACCTTCGACCAGATGGAGACGGTGGAGACGAAACTCATCACCGGCAAGAGCGGTTATGACCTCGTGGTGGTCACCGCCTCGTTCCTGCCAAGGCACATTCCGCTGAAGCTCTACACCGAACTCGATAAATCCAGGCTGCCGAACCTCACCCATCTGTGGCCGGATATCGTGAGCCGCCTCGCGAAATACGATCCCGGGAACAGGTTCGCGGTCAATTACATGTGGGGCACCACGGGCCTCGGCTACAACCTGAAGAAGGTGCGCGAAAAGCTCGGCCCGCAAGCGGAGGTCGATAGCTGGTCGATCCTGTTCGATCCCGCCAAGGTCTCGAAGCTCGCCTCCTGCGGCGTGCACGTGCTCGATGCGACGGAGGAGATGTTTCCGGCAGCGCTCCGCTATCTCGGCCTCAACCCGGATTCGAAGGCCGAGGGCGACCTGCGCAAGGCCGCGGACCTGCTGGCGAAAATCAAGCCGCATATCCAGAAGTTCCATTCCTCCGAATACATCACCGCGCTCGCCAATGGCGATATCTGCCTCGCCGTGGGCTATTCGGGCGACGTGCTTCAGGCGAAGAAGCGCGCGGCGGAGGCCAAGAATGGCGTCGAGGTCGGCTATGCCATCCCCAGGGAAGGCGCGCTGATGTGGTTCGACAGCTTCGTGATCCCGGCGGACGCCGCGAACAAGGAAGCGGCCTACAAGCTGATCGACTACCTGAACCGCCCGGAAGTCGCGGCCAGCAACTCGGTCTTCATTCAATATGCCTCGCCGAACCTCTCGGCGCAGAAGCACGTCGCGCCGGAGATTCTCAAGGACCCCGGCATCTATCCGGGTGCGGAAACGCTCGCGCGGCTCTACACCATCACCCCCTATGACGAGAAAACCCAGCGGGTGGTGAACCGCCTCTGGACGCGCGTGAAGACCGGGCGATGATGCACTTCATCACCGGGCGGCTTCCCGCCTCATGAGCACCGAGCGCCCCGCAGGCCCGGTGCGATCGAGTTTCGCGCCGTGGCTTGATCCGGGCGCGAAACCGCTCGTCTCCTTTCGCAAGGTGAGGAAATCCTTCGGCGCGGTGGAAGCCGTGGCGGGGGTGAACCTCGATCTCTACCCGCGCGAGTTCTTCGCGCTGCTCGGCCCTTCCGGCTGCGGGAAGACGACGTTGATGCGCATGCTCGCAGGCTTCGAGGAGCCGACCTCCGGCGATATCCTGCTGGATGGCCAGAGCCTGCTCGGCGTGCCCGCCCACCAGCGGCCCACGAACCTGATGTTCCAGTCCTACGCCTTGTTTCCACACATGAATGTGGCCGAGAACATCGGCTACGGACTGAAGCAGGAAGGGCTGCCCAGGGCAGAGATCGCGGCGCGGGTGGAGGAGGTGCTCAGCCTGGTGCGCCTCGCGGATTTCGGCAGGCGCCGAACGGATCAACTCTCCGGCGGGCAGAAACAGCGCGTGGCGCTCGCGCGCGCCATCGCCAAGCGGCCGCGCGTGCTGCTGCTCGACGAACCGCTCGGCGCGCTCGACCGCAAGCTGCGCGAGGAGACGCAATACGAACTCGTGGCCCTGCAGGAGAAGCTCGGCCTCGCCTTCCTGATGGTCACGCATGACCAGGACGAGGCCATGACCATGGCCCATCGCATCGGCGTGATGCAGAAGGGCCGCCTTGCGCAGGTCGGCACGCCGGCGGAGATCTACGAAGCGCCGGAAACGCGCGCCGTGGCGGAATTCGTGGGCGATATCACGATCTTCGAGGCGACCGTCACGAAGGTCGAGGGCGAGGTGGTGACGCTTCATCAGCCTGCCATCGGCACCATCGAACTCGATGACGAGGGCGAGAAACCCGCTTTGGGCACCCGCGTGGATGTGGGCCTCAGGCCCGAGAAGATCACCCTCGGCTTCAGCCCGCCGCATGAAGGAGTGAACCGGGTCGCGGGCATCGTCTGGGATATCGGCTATCTCGGCGACATGACCATGGTGCAGGTGAAGCTCGCCGATGGCGCGATCATGCGTGTGGGGCTGACCAACCGCACGCGCCGCTCGGAGCGCCCGATCGGCTGGGATGATCGCGTCTGGCTCTCCTGGGATATCGAGGCGCCGATCCTGCTGGATGGCGCGACGTGAAAGGCGACCGACGCGCAAGGCTCGCCGCGCTCGCGCCGCTTCTGTGGCTCGCGATCTTCTTCGTGCTGCCCTTCCTGATGGTCCTGCGGATTTCGCTGTCGGATGCGGCACGCGCGGTGCCGCCCTATGCACCGCACTGGGAAGGTTTCGGCCAGATCGGCGCGTTCTTCGCGGGGCTTGATTTCGAGGCTTTCGGCACGCTCTGGGGCGATGGCCTCTATCTCGATGCGTTTCTCACGGCGACGCGCATCGCGGGAACGGCGACGCTCATCGCGCTTCTGATCGGCTTCCCCCTGGCCTATGCCATCACCCGCGCTCCGAAACGCTGGCAGAACCTGCTGGTCCTGCTGATCATCCTGCCGTTCTGGACCTCGTTTCTCATCCGCGTCTATGCGTGGATGGCGATCCTCCGGCCCGAGGGCGTGCTCGATCGCGTGCTGATGGGCATCGGCCTCACCAGCGAGCCCTTGCGGCTTCTGAACACCGAGACGGCCGTGCTGATCGGCATGGTCTATTCCTACCTGCCCTTCATGGTGCTGCCGATCTATGCCGTGCTCGAGAAGATGGATCGCAGCCTCATCGAGGCCGCCGCCGATCTCGGGGCGAGGCCGCTCACGCGCTTCCTCACCATCACCGTGCCGCTGGCAAGGCCCGGGATTTTCGCGGGGTGCTTCCTCGTCTTCGTTCCCGGAATCGGGGAATTCGTGATCCCCGACCTGCTCGGCGGCTCGGAAACCCTGATGATCGGCCGCGTACTCTGGACCGAGTTCTTCTCGAACCGCGATTGGCCATTGGCTTCCGCCGTGGCCGTGAGCCTTCTTGCCTTCATCATCCTGCCGATGATGATCATGCGCGGTGTGCTGGGTCGGCGGGAGGCGGCGCGATGAAGGGTTTCCGCCTCGTCCATGCGCTCGCGCTGATTGGCGGCCTGCTGTTCCTTTATGTCCCGATCGGGATTCTCATCCTCTATTCTTTCAACGCCTCACGGCTGGTGACGGTCTGGGGCGGATTTTCCACCCAATGGTATGCGAGCCTGTTGCAGAACCAGGCGCTGAAGGACGCAGCCCTGCTTTCTCTGGGCTTGGCCATCGCGTCGGCATCCATCGCCACCGTGCTTGGCACCCTGGCCGCCCTGGCGCTGGAACGCGCGCGACCGGGCCGCGCGAAACTGCTCTTCGGCGGGCTCATCGCCGCTCCGATGGTGATGCCCGAGGTGATCACCGGCCTCTCGCTGCTGCTGCTCTTCGTGGCGCTGAATGTCGAGCGCGGCTTCGTGACAGTCATGCTGGCGCATGCGACGCTGACGCTCTGCTTCGTGACCATGATCGTCCAGGCGCGGCTTGCGACGCTCGATCGCAGCCTCGAGGAAGCCGCGCAGGATCTGGGCGCAAGCCCATGGCGCGTGACCATGACAATCACCTTGCCGCTCGCGCTGCCGGCAATCATCGCCGGGTGGCTTCTCGCCTTCACGCTCTCGCTTGATGATCTGGTGATCGCGAGTTTTGCGACCGGGCCGGGTGCCACCACGCTGCCCATGCGCATCTACTCGGCCGTGCGCCTTGGCGTGAGCCCGGAGATCAACGCGATCTCGACGCTGCTCATCGCCGGTGTCGCGGCGCTCGTCGTCACGGCCTCGCTGATCCTGAAGCGCGAGAAGCTCATCGCGGGTTAGGGACCTGCCCCTTATCGGTTGCGCCCGCCCCCTGCGAGGAAATCGGCATAGGCCAGCCGAATACCCTCCTCGAGAGAGGTTCTTGCGCGCCAGCCGAGTTCGGCGAGCTTCGAGACATCCAGCAACTTGCGCGGGGTGCCGTCCGGTTTCGAGCGATCATGGGCGAGCGCGCCTTCGAAACCCACGACCTTGGCGATCAAACCCGCCAGTTCCGCGATGGTCACATCCGTGCCGGTGCCCAGATTGAGATGCCCCTCGCCGGAATAATGCTCGGTCGCGAAGAGGGTGCCTTCGGCGAGGTCATCCACGAACAGGAATTCCCGGCGCGGCGTGCCGCTGCCCCAGAGCGTGACGGATTTCGTGCCTGCCGCCTTCGCCTCATGGAAACGGCGGATGAGCGCCGGCAGCACATGGCTGTTCTCGGGGTGGTAATTGTCACCGGGACCATAGAGGTTCGAGGGCATGAGCGAGATCATGTCCGCGCCGAATTGCCGGCGATAGCTCTGGGCGAGCCTGATCGCGGCGATCTTGGCGATCGCATACCATTCGTTGGTGGGCTCGAGGCTGCCGGTCAGCAGGCTTTCCTCGCGGATCGGCTGCTCGGCGAATTTCGGGTAGATGCAGGAGGAGCCGAGATTGACGAGTTTCCCGACGCCGTGGCGATGCGCAGCCTCGATGACATTCGCGGCGATCATCACGTTCTTGTAGAGGAAATCACGCGGAAAGCTGTTGTTGGCGAGGATGCCCCCGACATGGGCGGCGGCGAGCAGAACGACCTCTGGGCGGTTTTTTGCGAACCAGCATTCGGTCTCAGCCTGATTTTCGAGATCGACCTCGGCGCGGCTCGCGACAATCGGCTCGATGCCGCGTGCCTTCAGCGCGCGCACCAGCGCCTGCCCCACCATGCCGCGATGGCCCGCGACGAAGACGCTTTTTCCAGCCAGCGGGAACAGGGGCTCAGGCATCGCGATCCTGCCGGTTATGCTCGCGCAGAACCATATCGAGATCGGACCGCATCATGTCATTCACAAGCTCAGGGAAGGTGGTCGTGTGCTTCCAGCCGAGCTCATGACGGGCCTTCGAGGGATCGCCCAGCAAGAGATCCACCTCCGTGGGGCGGAAATAGCGCGGGTCGATCTGCACGCGGATCTTGCCGGATTTCGCATCGCGACCGACCTCGTTCACGCCTTCGCCTTCCCACGTAATGGTGACGCCGGTTTCCGCAAAAGCGCGCTCCACGAATTCCCGCACGCTGCGGGTTTCGCCCGTGGCGAGCACGTAATCATCGCCCTGCGGCTGCTGAAGGATGCGCCACATGCCTTCGACGTAATCCCGCGCATGGCCCCAGTCGCGCTTCGCATCAAGGTTGCCGAGATAGAGCACATCCTGCAGGCCGTGATGGATGGAGGCCGCGGCCCGCGTGATCTTGCGCGTGACGAAGGTTTCACCGCGCAACGGGCTCTCATGGTTGAAGAGGATGCCGTTCGAGGCGTGCATGCCATAGGCCTCGCGGTAATTCACGGTGATCCAGTAGGCATAGAGCTTGGCGGCGGCGTAAGGGCTGCGCGGGTAGAAGGGCGTCGTCTCGCTCTGCGGCACCTCCCGGGCCTTCCCGTAAAGCTCGGAGGTGGAAGCTTGGTAGAAACGCGTCGTCTTTTCGAGGCCGAGGATGCGGATCGCCTCCAGCAGGCGCAAGGTGCCAATCGCATCGGCATTGGCGGTGTATTCTGCGGTTTCGAAGCTCACCTGCACATGGGATTGTGCCGCAAGATTATAGATCTCGTCGGGCTGCGTTTCCTGCACGATGCGGATGAGGTTCGTCGCATCGGTCATGTCGCCGTAATGGAGTTTCAGGCGCACATCGCGCTCATGCGGATCCTGATAAAGGTGGTCGATCCGCGCGGTGTTGAAGGATGAGGAGCGACGCTTCACGCCATGCACATGGTAGCCCTTCGCGAGCAGCAATTCCGCAAGATAGGCGCCGTCCTGGCCCGTGATGCCGGTGATGAGTGCCGTTTTGGTCATGCAGCCTCTCGGTTCTTTGCCCGCGATCGGATGGTGCCGTCCGATATCCGCTCAGCGTCCAAAAGGCCAGAGCCCCTTGCCGAATGGAGCGCCGGGGCTTAGCCCGACGAAGCGTTGACGGGCTGGAAAACAGCAAGTTCAGGCCCGAAACGGGAGGAAGCTTCATTGCGCATTCTCGTGACCTGCCATGCCGGCTTTATCGGTTTTCATGTCGCAAAAGTACTGCTCCGCGAGGGCCATGCGGTGCATGGCCTTGATTTCCTCAACGACTACTACGACGTGAACCTGAAGCATCGCCGGCTAGCGCAGTTGCAGGATCAGCATGGCTTTTGCAAGACTCATGCCTATCTGGAAGACCATGAAGGCCTGTTGGCCCTGTTCGAGCGGTTCCGGCCGGAGAAGGTGCCCCCGTCGATGCGCTGGAAAAGGCAATCGGCGTCCCAGCGCAGCGCGAGCTGAAACCACGGCCGCCCGGTGATGTCATCAAGACCTTCGCGAAGGCGGATTTGCTGGAGGCCCTAACCGGCCGGAAAACCTCCACAAGACTGGACGATGGTATCGCGCGCTTCGTGGAATGGTATCGCTCGCATTACAATTGAAGGCGTCACCAACGCCTGACGCTTCGTGGCCGTTCATGCTGTGTTGGGGCCTCGTGCAGTCAACTGCGAACGAGCCGCCAAAATGTCCGCCTGAAATTGAAGGTTGACAAGCTTCCTTGCCCTCCCCAACAAGGCGAATTGATCTGGGGTAACCTGTCTTCGTGACGGGCGTCTTTATGCGCTTTTGTAGGTTGCAGTGAGGAACGGGCGTGGGGCAGAAAAACGCGCACCAGAATGTCTTCATCATCGGTGCGGCGTGCCGGTTGCCAGGGGCTGCCAATCTCGAAGCGTTCTGGAGCCTGCTGAGCGATGGCCGCAATACAGTGAAGCCGGCGCCGACAGGACGCTGGAGCGTGGAGCGTTTTCTGCGGCCTGGCGCGCCGACCCCCGGCTTCGCCTATACCTTTGCCGGCGGATACCTCGATGATCCGCTTGGTTTTGACCCGATTCCCTTCGGCATTTCCCCCCGCGAGGCCCAGCAGATGGACCCGCAGCAGCGCCTGCTGCTGGAAGTGGTGTGGGAAGCCTTCGAGGATGCGGGAATTCCGCCTTCGAGCCTGACGGGCAACCATGTGGGCGTCTATGTCGGTGCCTCAATGGTCGACTACCAGAGCGGGGCGTCGCACGACCCCGCGGTCATGGAAAGCCATTTCATGACCGGCAATTCGCTTTCCATTCTCTCGAACCGCATTTCCTACATCTTCAACCTGCAGGGCCCGAGTTTTACGGTTGATTCCGCCTGCTCCTCGTCCTTCGTGGCGCTGGATCGCGCGGTCGCAGCCCTGCGTTCGGGCGAAATCGACACGGCTGTCGTGGGTGGCGTGAATCTCTGCCTTTCGCCGGCGCCGTTCATCGGCTTCTCGCAAGCGCGGATGCTGTCGCCGACGGGGCTCTCGCGCCCCTTCTCCGCCGATGGCGACGGGTATGTGCGCTCGGAGGGTGCGGTGGTGCTCATCCTGCGCAAGGGTGATCTCGCGAGCTTCGACAGCAACCGTCTACGAGGCGAGATTGTCGATGTCGCCGTCAATTCCGATGGACGTACGAGCGGCATCTCGCTGCCATCGCTGGAAGGCCAGCGCCGTCTTCTCGACCGGTTCTACGACCGCGTGAAGGTCTCGCCGGATGAGATCGCCTTCGTGGAAGCCCATGGTACGGGCACAAAGGTGGGTGACCCCATCGAAGCGACGGCCATTGGCCAGGCCATCGGCCAGCGCCGTTCGAAGCCGCTGCCCATCGGCTCGGTGAAATCGAATATCGGCCATCTCGAGGCGGCATCGGGCCTCGCGGGTTTGCTGAAATCCGCACTCGCGCTCGAAAAGGGCAGCCTGCCTCGCTCGCTCTTCCTCGACAAGCCGAATGACGCGATCGATTTCGCGGGCCTCAATCTCGTGCCCAACGCGAAGGAGCGCCCGCTCGACCTTGCTCGGGACGGCGAATACGCGGCCATCTGCAATTACGGCTTCGGCGGCACCAATGCGCATGTGTTGATCAAGACCGTGCCGCAGCGGCCGAAAGCGGCGGAAACCTCTGCTGATGTGCCCGTGTTGCTGCTCGCCGCCGCGACAAAGGATGCCCTTTCGCACCTCGCCAGGCAGATTGTGGAGCGCATCGAACAGGGCGTTCCGGCTGCCGGCGTGGCACGTGATTTCGGCCATTTCCGCGAAATCCAGAAGCTGCGCCTCGCGGTCTCGACGACGGCTGCGGTGGCCCTTGCCGGCCTGCGCGCCTATGCCGAGGGGCAGAATACGAGCCCCAATTTCGTGGCCGCCGAAGCTGGTGCAGCCACGCCACTCGTGTTCGTGTTTTCCGGAAATGGCTCCCAATTCAGCGAGATGGGCCATGCGGCCTATCTCGCCAGTGCCGCGTTCCGAGCCGAGATCGCGGAGATCGACGCGACCTTCCAGCCGCTCTCGGGCTGGTCGATCGGCGACCGCCTGAGGGAGACGATCCCGGCTGGCGATCTTGAGCAGACCTCGGTTGCGCAGCCCCTGATCTATGCGATCCAGTCGTCGCTGGCCGCGATCCTTATGCGCCATGGCTTCCGGCCCGAGGGCGTGCTGGGCCATTCCGTGGGTGAAGTGGCGGCAGCGGAAGCGGCTGGCATCCTCACACGCCCCGATGCCACGCGGCTGATCTTCCTGCGCTCCAGGCATCAGGAGAAGGTGCGCGGCCTTGGCCGGATGATGGTGGTCGCCGCCGAGCGCACGAGAGTGGAGCATTTGCTTTCGGCTTTCGGAAATCCAGAACTCGAGATTGCCGCCACGAACAGCCCGACCTCGACCTCGCTCTCCGGCCCGGCAGACCTGCTCAAGAGCTTCGCGAAGCATTGCCGCCTCTCGCGCATCGCGACCATCGCGCTCGATATCGATTACCCGTTCCATTCCTCCGCGCTGGCGCCGTTCGAAAAGGCGATGGTGGCGGAGCTCTCGGTCATCCGGCCGCATGCCGGCACCAGCCGCTTCTTCTCGGCGGTGACCGGCACTGAGATTGCGGGCGAGAAGCTCGATGCTGATTACTGGTGGCGCAATATCCGGCAGGAAGTGCGCTTCGCCGATGCCGTGCTCGCAGCTTCCGGCGGCGAACCGAAGACTTTCGTGGAAATCAGCCCCCGCGCCATTCTCAACGGCGCGATGCAGGAAAACCTGAAGGGCCGAGGGATCGAAGGCGAGTGCCTCACCACGCTCTCCCAGAAGGATACCGAATCCGCGGTTGATCTCGTGATCGGCCGCCTGATGGCGCATGGCGTGCCGTTCGATACGGCGACCCTGTTTGGTCCACGCCCGGCTGAGCCGCTGCCGCTGCCGAGCTACCCGTTCAGCCGCAACGACTACGCCCTGCCGGGCACGGCGGAAGCCTTCAACGCCTATGGCAAGACCATGCAATCCGATCAGCGTCATCCGCTGCTCGGCGCCCGCATGGCCGACGGCTCGCCGGAATGGCGCGCGCTGATCGACCCGCAACTCGTGCCCTATCTCGACGATCACCGCGTCGATGGCGGAGTGATCGTGCCGGCAGCGGGCCTCATCGAGATGGGCCTTGCGGCGGGACGTGATCTCTTTGGCGAGGTTCCGCTGGAACTCGACGAATTCGACGTACTGAAGGCGCTGGCTATCGCGGAGGATGAAACCCGCGAGGTTTCCGTGCGCTATGCCACCGGCACGTCCAGTGTGGAAATCTGGAGCCGCAAGCGCTTCTCCGCGCAGGAATGGTCGCTGCATGCGCGCGGCATCATCAGCCCGCTGACGCGGCCGGAAACGAAGCCGCTCGACCCGCCAGTCGCGGCCGAGAAGGTGAAGGACACGGCCGCCGAGGTTTACGAAGAAGCAACCCTTGCCGGCCTCGATTACGGCCCGCTGTTCCAGCTCGTAACCTCCAGCGAGCGCGACCGCGTGACGACGGATTCGCAACTCGTCGCGCCCAAGGGCGGCCTTGGTGCCTTCGAGGACAAGCATGTCCTGAGCCCCATTTCGCTCGATGCTTCGTTCCATGGCCTGTTCATCTCGCGCCCCCAGAAAGAAGGCGAGAAGAAGGCCCATCTGCCGGTGCGCTTCCGCAAGATTTGCGTGTGGCGGCATGGCGTGCCGATCCGCCGCGCGATCACGCTGCTGACGCAGGAAACCGACCGCTTCAAGACTGTCTCCGTCACGCTGATGGATGAATCCGGCAAGGTGGTAGCCTCGGTGGAAGCAGCGGTTCTCAAGGCGCTCTACCTCTCGAAAGCAACCGTGGCCGACCGGACCTTCCGCGTGGAGCATCTGCCTTTCGCGATCTCGCCGGATGAAGCGGAGGCGCTCGCCAGCGCACGCGCTGCACTGGAAACAGAAGCGGGCGAACCCAATCCGCCGCCGGCCTGGCTGGTTCTGCGCGCCTTTGGCATTTCGCTGAGCCACAAGTTGCTGAAGGCCACTTTGCCGGATGGCCGCGTGGATGCAGCCTCTGTGCAGGCGCGCTTTGGTGATGCGCAGGCGCGTGCATTGGCGGATCTCGCGATCGCGAATTGCGAGGGCTTCGGCCTCGTGAAGAACGATGTTCTTTCGACCGAATGCCCCCTGCCCGCGCCGGAAGCACTGGTGACGACGCTCGCCACGAATTTCCCCGAGGCGGCCTTTGAATTGCGCCTTGCCGCCTTCGCGCTGGCGCATATCGACGAAACTATCCGCTCCGGCCGTACGCTTTCCCCGCCCGTCTGGCTGCGCGAGCAGATGGAAGCGGGCGGCGTGCTGGGCCAGCCGGTGCTCGCCGCGCTTCGCGAAGCCATTGAGATGGCCACGACCACCTTCTCACGCCGACTGCGGGTGCTCATCGCCTATCCCTGGACCGCCGGCGTGATCCATGCGTTGCAGCCGCTCTCGCAAGCGGGGCGCATCGAACTCACGCTGGCGGCTCCCAATCGCAAGGCGATTGATCAGGCGCGTGCATTCCTTCGCCTCGAGACCGATATCGAATTCCTGGATCTCTCGGCCGTCGAGGGTCGCCAGCCGGCGGTGCGCTATGATGTGCTGGCGGGGCTCGCCACGACGAGTCTTGTGCGCGACGGCCTGCCGGAGATGCTCGCGGGCTTCCTGCGTCCCGAGAGCACCCTCCTTCTTGCGCAGCCCGGCACAGACCTGACGCTCGATCTTCTGGGCGGCATCTGGAACGGCTGGCTCACGCCCGCGCCGAAGAACGAAGCCGCGCTTGAAGCGCGTGTGAACGCCATCAGCGCCCGGCTCGTGCTGGAGCGCTTCGGCGCGCAGGAAATCGCGACGCAGGCGATGGCCGATGGCCTCGGTGCCCTGCTCAGCGCCGCTGCCCCTGCGAGCGTGGCCGCGCATGTGCCGCTGATGCCGGATTGCGTGGTGATCGGCCAGCCGAAGGCTCCGATCTTCGCGGCCTTTGCCGGCTCTGCCTCGCTCTCGATCCCGGCGGATACCCACCTCGGCAAGAAGCTGGACGCGCGCGTGAGTGCGGGAGATCTTCCGGCACATCTTGTCTATTTCGCCGAGGATTCGAGCGCGGACAGCGTGGAAGCGCTGGCACTCCATATCGAGGCATTGAGGGCCATTGCCGAGACCTTCGAGCATGAAAGTTCAAATCCGCGCATCACGGTGGTGACGCGTGGCGCGATCGAGGCCGAGGGTGCGCCGAAGGCCGTACAGAGTGGCCTGTGGGGTTTCCTGCGCGTGGCGATCAACGAGTTTCCGGCGGTGGATTTCCGCCTGCTCGACCTCGCAACCGATCTCACGCCGGCGGAATGGTCGGCGCGCATCGCGCAGGCCTTGGCGCTCGGTGGTGGCGAACTCGAACTTTCGGCGAGGAAAACGGGCCTCGCGGCCCTGCGCATGCGACGCGGGCTCACACGCGTCGAGCCGTTGGCGCCCAACGAGCGCGCGGTTCTCAAATTCGAGCAACCGGGCCGCCTCGAGAGCTTTCAGTGGATGAAGGCCCCGCGCCTCGGCCCACGCGCTGGCGAGGTGGAAATCGAGGTTTCGGCCGTGGGCCTGAACTACCGTGATATTCTCGTGGGCCTCGGCATCCTCGATGACGACCTGCTTGGCGCGGGCCTCACGGCCGCCGCACTCGGTTTCGAATGCTCGGGCATCGTCACGCGCGTCGGCGAGGGCGTGACCGAACTCGCTGTGGGCGACCGCGTGATGGGCTTCGCGGCCGATACCTTCGCCTCACATCTTGTCGCCCCGGCCTGGCATTTCTTCGAGGTTCCCGCCGGTCTTTCGATGGAAGCCGCCGCGACCGTGCCGGTGGCATTCGCCACCGCGTGGTTCGCGCTCGTCATCCGCGCGCGCATCGCCAAGGGCGAGGATGTGCTCATCCATGGTGGCGCGGGGGGCGTGGGCCTTGCCGCGATCCAGATCGCAAAGGCGTTTGGCTCGAAAGTCATCGCCAGCGCCTCCTCGGCGGAGCGCCGCGCGATCGCCAAGGCGGCGGGTGCCGATTTCGCCTATGATTCCCGGCAGGAGCGTTTTGCCGAGGCCATCCGCCAGAACCATGGCGGCGTGGATGTGGTGCTGAACTCGCTTGCGGGCCCCGCGATGATCGCGAGCTTCAAGCTGCTCAAGGCCTTCGGCCGCTTCGTGGAGCTCGGGAAGGTCGATTACCTCTCGAACACACATCTCGGCCTCAGGCCCTTCGTGCGGAACATTTCGTATTTCGGCGTCGATCTCGACGAATTGCTGGCGAATGATCGCGAGATCGTCGAGGAGATCATGCGCGAGATCTCCACGCGCCTCGTCAATTGCAGCTTCACGCCCCTGCCCCATCGGGTCTATGAGAGCCACGAGATCGGCACGGCCTTCGCGGCCATGCAGGCCTCCGAGCATATCGGCAAGATCGTGATCAAGCCGCCGAAGGCCGCGATGGCCGATATCGCCGCGCTGAAGCCCGCCATGCGTGAGGGCAGCTATCTTGTTGTCGGCGGCACCTCCGGCCTTGGCCTCGCCACTGCGCGCTGGCTCGCGCGGCGTGGCGCGAAGGCGATCACGCTCGCCTCCCGTCGCGGTGCGGTGGAGGATGGCGGCGCGGCCATCGTGGACGCAATGCGTGCCCATGGCATCACGGTCGATATCGCGGCCCTCGATGTGAATGATCCTGCCGCTGTCGAAGCACTCATCACCCGCATGGCCCGCGATTTCGGCCCGGTGCGCGGCATCGTGCATGCCGCCGTGCTGCTCGAAGACGGCATGATCTCGGGCCTCCAGCCGGATCGCCTGCGCGCAGTGCTCTCGACCAAGCTGAAAGGCGCGGAGAATCTCGCAACTGCGGCCGCGAAGCAGCCGCTTGATTTCTTCGTGGTCTATTCCTCGGCCACGACCGTGATCGGCAGCCCGGGACAGGGCGCTTACGTCGCCGCCAATGCATGGCTCGAAGGCTTTGCGCGCGAACTGCGCTTCAAGGGCGTACCGGCGCTTGCCATTGGCTGGGGCGCGATCTCGGATGTCGGCATCATCGCGCGCGACAAGCAGCTGGGGCGTCGCCTGCGCCGCACCACGGGCGTGGTGGGCATTTCCTCCGGCGAGTCGCTCGCGCATCTCGGGCGTATGCTGGTGCTGGGCAAGCAGGCTTATCCCACGCAGTTCTACACGAACATCGCCCCGAGCGGCGCGGCGGAGAAGCTGCGCCTTATCAATGCGCCGACCTTTGCCGGCCTTGGCCTCGCCCGCGCCGAGGAAAAGGGCGAGGATGGCGGCGATCTTGTCACCGCCATCGAGGGCAAGGAGCAGGCGGAGGCAGTTGCCATCATCGTGCGCGCCTTGCGCCGGGAGATTTCCTACATCCTGCGCATGCCGGAAGAGCAGATCGACACGAGCCGCCCGCTCGGTGAACTTGGCCTCGATTCGCTCATGGCGCTCGAATTGCAATTGGCCATCGAGCGGCTCTGCGGCACCGAGATTCCGATGGTGGGCTCGGCGGATCGTCGCCTTGGCGAGATCGCTGCTGGCATCCTTACGAAGATCGGTGGCGAGGCGCAGGCTGAAGCGGGTTATTCCGATCTCGCCCAATCCATGGCCTCGATGCATGGCGGCGGCAGCCTCTCGGCAGAGGAAGCGGCAGCCCTCAGCGCGGAACTGAAGACGGCCTCGAGCAAGGGATAAGGAGCAATGAGTTCGGAGAAGGGCCCGGATCTGAACAACCTGCTCGACATGATGCGCAAGGCGCCGGCCGCGCCGGCAACCCCGCGCATGCAGCCTGTGGCGCTGACCTACGACACCGCCTTCGAGAGCCTGCCGCAATACCAGCAGATCAAGTTCCAGCGCGAATTCGCGCGCTATGCCGATCTTAACGTGCCCTATTACCGCATGCATACCGGGCGCTCCTCGGCGACAGCGGTGATCGGCAACCGCGAGGTGGTGAACTTCGCGTCCTACGATTACCTCGGCCTCAACGGGCATCCGGAAATCGTCGCGGCAGCCGAACAGGCACTCCACACCTATGGCAGCTCGGTTTCCGCGAGCCGCATCAGCGCCGGCGAACGCCAGCCGCATCGCGATCTCGAGATCGGGCTTGCGAAAATGTACAGCGCCGAGGATTGCATCGCCTTCAATTCGGGCCATGCGGGCGGGGTGTCCTCCATCGCGACCTTCCTCGGCCCGAAGGACCTGCTGGTTCATGATGCGCTGATCCACAATTGCATCATGGTCGGCGCGCAGCTCTCGGCCGCGACGCGGCGCAACTTCCCGCACAACGATCTCGAAGCGCTCGAAGCCCTGCTCGCGGCCGAGCGCCCGCGTTTCGCGCGCTGCATGATCGTGACCGAGGGCCTGTTCTCGATGGACGGCGACGGGCCGGACCTCGCCCGCCTCATCGAGATCAAGAAGCGCCACGGCGCCTGGCTGATGGTGGACGATGCCCACGGCCTCGGCGTGCTGGGTCGCACGGGGTGCGGCGTGTTCGAAGCACAGAATGTCGATCCCTCGGGCGTGGATCTCTGGTTCGGCACGCTCTCGAAGAGCCTCGTCGGCTGCGGCGGCTATGTCGCGGGCAGTGCGGTGGCCGTGGATCTGCTGAAGCACCATGCGCCGGGTTTCGTCTATTCCGTCGGCATGCCCGCGAGCGTCGCGGCGGCGTCCGCCAAGGCTCTGGAACTGATGCATCGCGAGCCGGAGCGCGTGGGGAAGCTTGCTGAAAATTCGCAGCGCTTCCTCGCCCGCGCCAAGGCCAAGGGCCTCGATACGGGTGACGCCTGGGGATACGGCATCATCCCGGTGATCGTGGGCGAAACCGTCCGCACGCTTCTGCTGGCCGAAAAGCTGCTGGAAGCCGGCTTCAACGCCTTCCCCATCCTGCCGCCGGGCGTGCCGGAGAAATCCGCCCGCCTGCGCTTTTTCATCAATGCGACGCATACGCCTGAGCAGATCGATGCCGTGGTGGATGCGGTTGCAGAGATCCTCTCTGATCTTGAGGGGGTGTCGGTACAGAGCATCTTGAAGAGTGCCGCGACGCGCGTATAGTCAAGTTTCAAGCGCAATAACTGTTATGCCGCCGGCGTGATGATGATGGGGGAAAGTATGGATTTCGAATTCCACCCCGCAAGGCAATCGGCGCACTCAGCGATTTTTTACCAATCGTTTTCAGAACCGCGCCGGTTTATTGCTGCTCCTGCTTTTCCGGAGGGGATTATCCCCGTGACAATGCCGCTTCCCCGCCCCGGGCATTTCGCCGAACGCGAGGAATTGGACGACGCGCTTCAGCGCGGCATGGCAGAAGCCTTGCGCGAGTTTCTGGAGCGTCATCCCACGTCTCGTTATCGACCGGAAGCCGAAGAGGCGCTCCGGAAATTCAACAATCCGCCGCCCTCCACTCGTTGAGGAACTACCCCTATGTGCCAGATCTGCGCGATGAACCCGCTGAGCTACGATGGCAGCTCTGGCATGAAAACGATGATCCGAGGGACTTCCGGCTTCGGATCTGCCTCCGAATCGCCCGTATTTGGCGGGGGTGGCCCGAATTTTTGGGCGTCGCAGGGCGCTACCACCAACCAGAACATCAATGGCGTGCTCTCGGGAAACAAATGGGGCGGGAGCACCTTGAGCTACTCGTTCCCAACGGCCGCCAGCCAGTATGAGGTGGGATATACAGAAACCTCGACCTTCGGCGAAGCGACTGCCGCGCTGAAGTCGACCACGCGCTACGCCATGGGCCTGATTTCCCAATACACGAACCTCGTGACGCAGGAAGTCGCGCCAGGCGCGGCTGCAGATATCCGCACAGCTTTCTCCGATTCCGCAAATCCCACGGCCTATGCCTATTACCCCTCGGACAGCACGAAGGGCGGAGATATTTGGTATGGACGGAATTACACGGTATACCAGAACCCGATCAAAGGCCAGTATGCTTGGGCCACCGTCATTCATGAGCTCGGCCATGCCGTTGGCCTGAAGCACGGACACGAGCTTGGTGGTGTTTCCAACACCGCGATGCAGACCGCTTTCGATCAAATGGCCTATTCCATCATGACCTATCGCAGCTATGCGGGCGGCCCGACCACCGGCTACACCAACGAAACGAATGGCTTCGCCCAGACCTTCATGATTTACGACATCGCTGCCCTGCAGACGATGTATGGTGCCAATTTCAACACCAATTCGGGCAATACGACCTATTCGTGGAGCTCGACGACCGGCGAAATGTTCATCAACGGCGTTGGTCAGGGTGCGCCAGGCGGCAACCGCATCTTTATGACCATCTGGGATGGCAACGGTGTCGATACGTACGATTTCTCGAACTACACGACCAATCTGAGCATTGATCTCACACCGGGCAATTTCAGCATCACCTCGACGACGAGCGCCTTCCAGCGCGCCAATCTGGGCGTTGGCCAGCTTGCCGATGGCAACGTCTACAATGCGCTGCAGTTCAACGGCGATGCGCGGTCGCTGATCGAGAACGCCAATGGCGGGTCGGGGAATGATACGATCACCGGGAACGCGGCAAACAATGTCCTGAGCGGCAATAACGGTAACGATACCCTCAATGGTGGCGACGGCAACGATATCTTCTTTGGCGGGAACGGGAACGATACGCTCGTCGGCGGAAACGGTGACGACGTCTATTCGATCATCGACTATTCGGACACCATCGTCGAGAATAGCGGTGGAGGGAACGATACCGTCATCATCGATATCGACTACTCCCTCACGGCCAATGTCGAGGCCCTTGGCATGGCTGAAACGAACGTGCGCATCGGCATCGGCAACAGTCTCGATAACCTGATTGTCGGCAATCGTCAGAACAACATCATCGGCGGCGGGGGAGGCAACGATTCCCTCTATGGCCGGGATGGCGACGATTACGTGAACGGCGATGACGGCAACGATACGCTTGATGCTGGAAATGGAAACGACGCGGTAATCGGCGGGCTTGGCAACGATTTGCTGTTCGGGGGCCTTGGCAATGACCGGCTGGAAGGCGGGGCGGGTGATGACGTCTATTCCGTGACCGACTACTCGGACGTCCTGATCGAAAATGCCGGCGAAGGCCGCGATACAATCATTACCGATATCAACTATTCACTGACGTCGAATATCGAAGTGCTGGGCATGGCCGAGACGGGTGTGACCGTTGGCATTGGTAATGATCTCGACAACCTCATCGTTGGCAACGGTCAGAACAATACGCTCGGCGGTGGCGGCGGAAAGGACGAACTGTTTGGGCGTAACGGAAACGACTTTCTCAACGGCGATTCAGGCGCTGACAGCCTTTACGGTGAGAATGGGAGCGATTCTCTGTTCGGCGGAACTGGCGCGGACAAATTTATCTTCAACTCAGTCGCGAATGGAACGGATATCGACACCATTCTCGATTTCGAGGTTGGTGTGGACAAGATCCACCTCAGCTCGTCCACTTTTGCGTCGCTTTCAGCAGGGGCATTGGCAGGTTCCGCCTTCCAGATCGGCAGCGCGGCAACCACGGCGAGCCACCGCATTATCTACAACTCGACAAACGGTCGGCTTTTCTATGATGCGGATGGTTCCGGTGGCGGCGGTGCCGTGCAATTCGCGACCCTTAGCGGCAATCCTGGCCTCTCGGCTTCGGACTTCCTGATCGTCTGAAACGGAGTGCGGCACGGATGTGAAAAGCCCTATGGTAAAGTCCTCGGGCTTTTCTTGCCCGGCACTGGTTTCTGCCTGGGCAATACCCGGCAGAACCGAGCGATTGAGCCAGTCCGCGACCTAGGATCAGGACCTATTAATCAGCGAACGAATGTGATTCAGAGTCCCTTTCGAGGAGGTTCTGATGAGCGGGTTGTTTTTGTTGAGCGAGCGGCAAATGGCTCGGATCGCGCCGTTTTTCCCGTTGGCGC
>JADCCN010000004.1 GCA_020252645.1 Methylobacterium sp.
GATCTGGAATGGCGCGCTGGTTCTGCTGCGCGGCAGGCAGGACTAGAGCATGCTGTGAAAAAGTGGAATCCGGTTTTTCACAAAAAAGCATGCGATGATAATAAGAGAAGAGCATGATGTGCTTCCGTCTGAACACATCATGCTCTAAGCTTCACTTCCGCTTGAGCAACGCCTTCAGGCGATAAAGCGCCTCATGCGCCTCGCGCGGGCTCATCTCATCGGGATTAAGCGCCAGGATCGCCTCGAGGACAGGGTCTGGGCCAGCCACCGGCGGAGGCGGCGGGTTCTGTGCCACATGGAAAAGCGGCAGATCATCCATGCCGCCGAGGCGGGGCCGTGCACGATCCGCCTTCTCAAGCTCCGCCAGGATGCCGCCGGCCCGCGCCACGACGGAGGGCGGAAGCCCCGCGAGTTTCGCCACCTGGATGCCGTAGGAGCGATCCGCCGCGCCGGAAATCACCTCGTGCAGGAAGATGACATCGCCCTTGTAGGTCGTGACCTTCATCGTCACCGGGGCGAGGCGCGGAAGGCGGGTTCCGAGCGCGGTGAGTTCATGAAAATGCGTCGCGAAAAGCGCGCGGCATCGGTTCTGTTCGTGCAGGTGCTCGATCGCCGCCCAGGCGATGGAAAGGCCATCATAGGTGGCGGTGCCGCGCCCGATCTCATCGAGGATCACCAGCGCGCGCGGGCCCGACTGGTTGAGGATCGCCGCCGTTTCGACCATCTCGACCATGAAGGTCGAACGGCCACGCGCGAGATCATCGGCGGCGCCGACGCGGGAGAAAAGCCGGTCCACGAGGCCGATGCGCGCGCTTTGCGCCGGCACGAAGCTTCCCATCTGCGCGAGGATCGCGATCAGCGCATTCTGGCGCAGATAGGTCGATTTGCCGGCCATGTTCGCGCCGGTGACGAGCAGGATGCGCCCGCCCTTCTCGCTGCCTGAGAGATCGCAAGGGTTGGCGATGAAGCTCTCGCCCGCCTTTCGCAAGGCCGCCTCGACAACCGGATGGCGGCCGCCCGCGATCTCGAAATCAAGCCCTTCGGTGATGACGGGTCGCGCGTAATTCTCCCGTTCCGCCAGCTCCGCGAGGCTTGCGAGGCAATCGAGTTGCGCAAGTGCTTCCGCGACACGGCGCAGGGGTTTCTCCTCGGCCAGAAGGGCTGTGGCGAAAGCCTCGAAATGGCGCAATTCGCATTTCAGCGCCCGATCCGAGGCTTCGAGGATCTTGCGCTCCAGCCCGCCGAGTTCCGTGGTGGAAAAGCGCATCGTGCCGGCCATGGTCTGGCGATGGACGAACTGGCCCTGATGCGGCGGCTGGAGCAGCCTTTCGCCCACCGCCTGCGGCACCTCGATGAAATAACCCAGCTGGTTATTGTGCTTGATGCGCAACATGCGCGCATCCACGCTTTGCGCGTAGCGCGCCTGCAATTCCGCGATCACCTGCCGGCTGTCGGTTTTCAGGGCGAGGCATTCATCGAGTTCGGGGTCGAATCCGGCGCGGATGAAGCCGCCGTCGCGCCGCACGAGCGGCACATCCTCCGCAAGCCCGGCCATCACGCGGCGGCCGGGCGCGGCGGGTGCCCGCGAGAGCGCCTCGCGCGCATCGGCGATGAGCGCCGGCGACTCGGCGGGAAGCGCGCTCGCCAGTTCCGCCGCTGCGAGAATGGCGCGGGCGATGGCCTGAAGATCGCGCGGGCCGGCGCGATCCAGCGCGAGGCGGGTCAGCGAA
The DNA here is from genome assembly GCA_020252645.1 of Methylobacterium sp. Lineage (GTDB taxonomy): Bacteria > Pseudomonadota > Alphaproteobacteria > Rhizobiales > Beijerinckiaceae > Rhabdaerophilum. The sequence goes on from JADCCN010000004.1 coordinate 1,731, forward strand.
CGCAGGAGGTCCGGCGCCTCGCCAAGCGAAGCCCGCAGGGCGCGTCGCCGATCGGAATTTTCGATCAGGAAACCGATGGCTTCCTGCCGCGCCTCGATCACCGCGCGAGAGAGGATCGGTGCCCCGAGCCATTGCGCGAGGAGGCGCCCGCCGGCCGCCGTCACCGTCCGGTCGATGGTCGCAAGCAGGCTGCCCGCGCGCTCGCCCGAGAGCGTTCGCGTCAGTTCGAGATTGAGGCGCGTCGCGGCATCGATCGCCATGGTCTCGGCGGAGGCGCGCCGGCGCGGCGCCATCAGCGGCGCGCGCTGGCCGAGCTGCGTGCGGTCCAGATAGGCGATCAGCGCCCCGAGCGCCGCAACTTCCGGCCGGGAGAAGCCGCCGAAGGCATCGAGCGTGGCCACACCGAAGTAATCCAGCAATCGCCGCTCGGCCGAAGCCGGGTCGAACCCGTCACGCGCCTGCCGGGTGATGGCGAAACCGGGATTGCGCCAGAAAGCGCCGAGGTTTTTCTCTTCCAGCAGAGTATCGGGCACAAGCATCTCGCGCGGGTCGAGCCGGGCGATTTCGCCGGCAAGATCGGCTTCGCCCACGCAACCCACCACGAATTCGCCGGTGGAGAGATCAACCGCGGCCAGCGCGTATTCCCATTGCTCTTCGCCGGTTTTCTGGCGGGCGATGGCGGTGAGCAGGCTTGCGCGGCGGGCATCGAGCAGCCCCTCTTCCGTAATCGTGCCGGGCGTGACGATGCGCACGACATCGCGCCGCACCACGGCCTTGGAGCCGCGCTTCCTTGCCTCCGCCGGGTCTTCCAGCTGCTCGCAGATCGCCACGCGATGGCCCGCGGCGATGAGGCGGTGCAGATATTCATCGGAACGCGTGACGGGAACGCCGCACATCGGGATATCCTCGCCCGCATGCCTGCCACGCTTGGTGAGCATGATGCCGAGCGTGCGCGATGCGATTTCCGCATCGCGGAAGAACAGCTCGTAGAAATCCCCCATGCGGTAGAAGAGCAGGCAATCCGGGTTCGCGGCCTTGATCTCGATATATTGCGCCATGGAGGGCGTCGCGTTCGGGTCGCGCGGCGGGGCCTCGTAGGGCTCCTGCGGGGGATCGAAAGCGGGGTCGCGCATCGCAAACGGGCTCTTGGGAAAGGCGTCCTGACACTTTGGCCTAGCATGTCCGGGGAAATCCACGAAAGTCCGATGCGAATGTTCGATTGCCCCTGGCTTGAGCCTTGGGGATAACCTTCGTAAGGGTGGAGGTCCGGCAGCATGCCGGCCGGCTGCGAGGGACAGCCGGGCCCGAAAGACAAGAGAGAAAAGACGATGCCCGGCGAATTCGACAAGCGCCCCCACACGCGCCCCACCTTCACCGACCAGGAAGCGCTGGATTTTCACGCGCGCGGCAAGCCGGGGAAGCTTGAAATCGTTCCAACCAAGCCGATGGCGACGCAGCGCGATCTGTCGCTCGCCTATTCGCCCGGCGTGGCGGTGCCTGTGAAGGCCATCGCCGCCGACCCCGCCACGGCCTATGATTACACCGCGCGCGGCAACATGGTCGCGGTGATCTCGAACGGCACGGCCATCCTCGGCCTCGGCAATCTCGGCGCGCTTGCTTCCAAACCGGTGATGGAAGGCAAGAGCGTGCTCTTCAAGCGCTTTGCCGACATCGATTCGATCGATCTCGAGGTCGATACCGAGGATGCCGACGCCTTCATCAACGCCGTGCGTTACCTCGGCCCTTCCTTCGGCGGCATCAATCTCGAGGATATCAAGGCGCCGGAATGCTTCATCATCGAGCAGCGCCTCAAGGAATTGATGGATATCCCCGTCTTCCATGACGACCAGCACGGCACGGCGATCATCGCGGCGGCGGGTCTGCTCAATGCGCTGGAGATCACCGGACGCGATATCCACTCGACTCGCCTCGTGGTGAATGGCGCGGGCGCGGCGGGCATTGCCTGCGTGGAGTTGCTGAAGGCCATGGGCTTCAAGCCCGAGAACGTCATGCTCTGCGACACGAAGGGCGTGATCTACCAGGGCCGCACCGAGGGCATGAACCAGTGGAAGAGCGCCCATGCCGTGCCCAGCAAGTCGCGCAGCCTTGCCGATGCGATGAAGGGTGCGGATGCCTTTTTCGGCCTCTCGCAGAAAGGGGCGCTCACGAAGGAGATGGTCGCCTCCATGGCGGACAACCCCATCATCTTCGCCATGGCGAACCCCGACCCGGAAATCCTGCCGGAAGAAGTGGCCGCCATCCGCCAGGATGCGATCATGGCCACGGGCCGTTCGGATTATCCGAACCAGGTCAACAACGTGCTGGGCTTCCCCTATCTCTTCCGCGGCGCGCTCGATGTGCAGGCGAGCGCCATCACCATGGAAATGAAGATCGCCGCCGCCGAGGCCCTCGCGCAGCTCGCGCGGGAGGATGTGCCGGATGAGGTGGCCGCCGCCTATGCCGGCTCCCGCCCCCGCTTCGGGCGCGATTACATCATCCCCGTGCCGTTCGATCCCCGCCTCATGGCGCGCATCTCGAGCGCGGTGGCCGTTGCAGCCATGGAAACCGGTGTGGCCCGCAAGCCGCTGAAGAGCCGGCAGGATTACGAGCGCGCGCTTTCCGCCCGCCGCGATCCGGTGGCCGGGGTGCTCGCGCGCGTCTTCGAACAGGTGCGCCGCCGCCCGAAGCGCGTGGTCTTCGCGGAAGGCGAGGAGGAAGCGGTGATGCGCGCCGCCGTGAGCTTCGTCACGCAGGATCTCGGCACGGCCATCCTCGTGGGGCGCGAGGATCGCATCCAGCAGACGGCTGCCGCCAATGGCATCGACCTCAAGGAGGGCATCGAGATCCACAATGCGCGGCTCTCCACGCGCAATGCGGCCTATACGCAGTTCCTCTATGAAAAACTGCAGCGCAACGGCTATCTGCAGCGCGATTGCCAGCGCCTGATCAACAATGACCGCAACACTTTCGCCGCTTCCATGGTGGCATTGGGCGATGCCGATGCGATGGTGACGGGCGTGACGCGCAACTACTCCGCCGCGCTCTCGGAAATCCGCCGCGTGGTTTCCGACAAGCCCGGCCACCGCGCCATCGGCGTGAGCCTCGTGATCGCGCGCGGGCGCACCGTGATGGTCGCGGATACGGCGATCCATGAAATGCCCACGGCGGAGGAACTCGCGGATATCGCGGTGGAAGCCGCCGGCGCCGCCCGCCGGCTCGGCTCCATTCCGCGCGTGGCCCTTCTCGCCTTCTCGACCTTCGGCAATCCGGAATCCGAGCGCTCCGAACGCGTGCGCGAGGCGGTGCAGATCCTCGATCGCCGCCGTGTCGATTTCGAATATGACGGCGAGATGGGCGCCGATGTGGCGCTGAACCCGGAGATCATGGCGGCCTATCCGTTCTGCCGGCTCTCCGGTCCGGCAAATGTGCTCGTCATGCCGGCCTTCCACTCCGCGGCCATCGCGACGAAGATGCTGCAGGAACTCGGCGGCTCCACGGTCATCGGTCCGCTCATCATCGGGCTGGATCGTGCGGTGCAGATCGCGCCGATCAATGTGCGCGACAGCGACCTCGTGAACATGGCGACGCTGGCGGCCTTCGGCATCGGCGGCTGATGAGCCCGCGCTTCGAGGCGCTGCCCATCGAGGAGGCGCTGCCGGGTTTGCGGCAGGCGCTTCTGAACGGCAACCGCGCGCTGCTCGTCGCCCCGCCCGGGGCGGGCAAGACGACGCGCGTGCCGCTCGACCTTCTCGAAGCGCCCTGGCGCGGGGATGGCACGATCCTGGTGCTCGAACCGCGCCGCATCGCGGCGCGGGGGGCGGCCAGCCGCATGGCGAGCCTGCTGGGCGAAAATCTCGGCGAAACCGTGGGCCTGCGCACCCGTTTCGAGAGTAAATCAAGCGTAAAAACCCGCATTCTCGTGGTTACCGAGGGTGTTTTCGCCCGCATGGCGGTGGATGATCCGGATTTGCCGGGCCTCGCCGCCGTGCTCTTCGACGAGTTTCATGAGCGCTCGCTCGATGCCGATTTCGGCCTCGCTCTGGCGCTCGAATCGCAAGGCGCGCTCAGGCCCGATCTCCGGCTCCTCGTGATGTCCGCGACACTGGATGACCAGCGCCTCTCGGCCCTGCTGGGTGATGCGCCGGTCATCCGCTCCGAGGGTCGCACATTTCCCATCGAGACGCGCTACCTCGGTCGCGACGCGACCAGGCGCATCGAGGAGCAGGTGGCGGGCGCGATCCTCGCGGCCTTGCGCGGCGAGCGCGGCTCCATCCTCGCCTTCCTGCCGGGCCAGGGCGAGATCGAGTGGGTCGCGCGCCTGCTGGAAGAGGCGAAACTCCCGGCCGATACCGATCTCTGCCCGCTCTTTGGCGCGCTGGATTTCGCAAGACAGGATGCCGCGATCCGCCCTGCGCCGGCCGGGCGTCGCAAGATCGTGCTGGCAACGAGCATTGCCGAGACCTCGCTCACCATCGAAGGCGTGCGGATCATCGTCGATTCCGGCCTTGCTCGCGTGCCGCGCCATGAGCCCGATCTCGGCCTCTCGCGGCTCGAAACCGTGCGTGTCTCGCGTGCTTCCGCCGATCAAAGGCGGGGCCGCGCGGGGCGCACCGAGCCAGGGCTGGCGATCCGGCTCTGGGATGAGGCGCAGGATCAGGGCCTGCTGCCTTTCAACCGCCCGGAAATCCTCGAGGCCGATCTCTCACGCTTCCGGCTCGATTGCGCGGGTGCGGGGATCGCCGATCCCGCAAGCCTCACGCTGCTCGATCCGCCGCCGAAAACGGCGTTGCGGGAGGCGACGAAACTCCTCGCGGAACTCGGCGCTTTGGATGAGGCGGGCCGCCTCACCGTGCGCGGCCGGCATTTGCGCGAATTGCCGCTGGAGCCGCGGCTTTCCGCCCTCGTGCTCGAAAGCGCACGGCGCGGGCAGGCGGAGGAGGGCGCGCTCCTTGCCGCGCTCATTTCCGAACGCGGCCTTGGCGGCAATGTCAGCGATGCCGCGAGCCGGCTCGAACGCTTCCGCTCCGAACCGAGCCCCAGGGCGCGGGCCGCGCGCAGCCTGGCGCTCCGCTGGGCCGAGCGGGCCAGAAAGCTGGAACCCGCGCGCGGAGCAGATGCCGTGCTTTCCGCCGGCGCGCTGCTGGCGCTCGCCTTCCCCGATCGCGTAGGCAAGGCGCGTGGCAATGGCGCGGTCTTGCTTTCCAATGGTCGGCAGGCGCAGCTCGACGCCACCGATCCGCTGGCAAAGGCGGGCTATCTCGTCGCGGCCGATCTCACCGGCACGGCGGCGCGGGCGCGGATCACGCTCGGTGCGGAGCTGTCCCGCGCGGAGATCGATGCCGTGCTCGGCCATCTCATTGAGACGCGGGACGTGACGCGCTTCGAACCGGGTGCAGGTGCCTTGCGCCGGCGGCGCGAGACGCGTCTTGATGCCCTGTTGCTCGATTCCGCGACGCTTTCCGTGGCGGCGACGCCAGAGAATGCGAGCGTGCTCGCCGAAGCCGCGGCCCAGGCGGGAATCGATCGCCTCGGCTGGAGCAGGACGCAGAACCAGTTGCGCGCCCGCGTCAGCTTCCTGCGGCAGGCGGGGCAGACGGATTGGCCGGATCTCTCGGATGCGGCTTTGGCCGAAGCTGTCGGCGAATGGCTCGCGCCCTTCCTGCCGGGCAAGACGACACTCAACCAGATCGATGCCGAAACACTGGGCACAGCGCTCGATGCGCTGATCCCGTGGTCGGCGCGCCAGCGGCTGGAAGCCGAAGCGCCGACGCATTTCACCGCGCCCACGGGAAACAGCCACGCCATCGCCTATGACGGCGAGAACGCGCCGATGCTTTCCATCCGCGTGCAGGAGCTCTTCGGCCTGAAGCAGCATCCGGCCATCGCGGGAGGGCGCCTGCCGCTGACGCTGGAACTGCTCTCGCCCGCGCATCGGCCGATCCAGATCACGAAGGATTTGCCGCGCTTCTGGGCGGGTTCATGGGCGGATGTGCGCAACGACATGCGCGGCCGCTACCCCAGGCATGTCTGGCCGGATGACCCGGCCAATGCCGCGCCTACCGCGCGGGCGAAGCCTCGCGGAACTTGAGAACCCGCGGGCGAAGCCTCGCGGAACTTGAGAACCCCGCGGGCGAAGCCTCGCGGAACTTGAAAAACCCGCGGGCGAAGCCTCGCGGAACTTGAGAACCCGCGGGCGAAGCCTCGCGGAACCTGAAGAACCCGCGGGCGAAGCCTCGCGGAACTTGAGAACCCGCGGGCGAAGCCTCGCGGAACTTGAGAACCCGCGGGCGAAGCCTCGCGGAACTTGAGAACCCACGGGCGAAGCCTCGCGGAACTTGAAAAACCCGCGGGCGAAGCCTCGCGGAACCTGAAGAACCCGCGGGCGAAGCCTCGCGGAACTTGAGAACCCGCGGGCGAAGCCTCGCGGAACTTGAGAATCCGCGGGCGAAGCCTCGCGGAACTAGTTCCGTTCCCATTGCTGGCGCCACTGGCGTTCGCCCATGGTGCAATCGGTTTCGCCGCGCGCAGGGGTGGCCGTGATGTCGTTCTGCGTGGGGCTTGCGAGTTCACGCAGGATCTTCTGCTTGATGGCCGGGGTGAACTGATCCTTCCCGGTGATCGTGAGCATGAAGGAGCCGGGACCGCCGATGACGCAATCACGGTAGTAATCGTCGAGATTATCCACGTCAAAGGGCGAGGACCAGCCGCGCTTGATGATGATGGGCAGGCCATTGATCACCACGCCCGCCTCCACGGCAGCATCGCGGGCGCGGGTCACGAGGCCGCCTTCATTATTCGGGCCATCCCCCGAAATGTCGATGACACGACGGATGGGCCGCACCTGCGCCTGCTTCAGGCGATCAATGCTGAATTCGATTGCGGTGGTCACCGAGGTGCGGCGCGCCCGGCGAACCGGCGCCTCGCGCAGCTTCTGCACGAAGGCCTCGGCGCTGGCCTGATCCTCGATGATCGACCAATCGGCGATCACATGACGCGTATTGACCCCAGCCCATTCGATGTAGGTGACGGCGACCCTGCCCACCATGCCCTTGCGGATGGCATCGAGAACCAATGGCGAAGTCAGCGCCTCGATATAGCCGGTGCGCTGCAGGTTGAGTTCGTCGAGATCCATCGAGAAGGAGATATCCACCGCGAGCACCAGCGCGACATCCACATCCGGCCCGATATTGGGAAAGAGATCTGAATTTTGCGCGTTGGCGGGAGCATATCCGGCAAGGGCCAGAAACGCGGCGACACAGGCGAGCCGGGCGCAGCGCCCGAAGTCGGACAGCCAGCGGGACATCAAGCCCCTCCCTGATTTACCCGGAGTGTCGCATGATTCCCATCGAGGTAAAGGCCCGGGACGATCACAACCCCGGGAGCGGCACTCGGCTTGCCGGTAACAGCCGCACCGAGCGAAGGCCCGGCCCCTGCTGCTCGATGCGCCGCAAAGCAGGGGTGATCGGCTCGGAAATAACCGTCATGGAGAAGGATGTGGCATGGATCATCTGCCCGTCCCCCTGGCTCAGCGCGACATGTCCGGGCCAGAACAACAGCGCGCCGCGCGGAAGCGTCGCGGGGTCGGCGGGCATATCAAGCCGGGAGCCGAGTTCGCGCTCCTGCATGTCACTGTCACGCGGGGCAACAATTCCGCAGGCGGAACAAACGGTTTGAACGAGGCCGGAACAATCGAGGCCGAGGCTCGATTTGCCTCCCCAGAGATAGGGCACGCCTAAAAATCGCTCCGCCTCGGAAACCGGATCATCCGGGCGTTCGGCCAGCGGGCGCAGGTGCTTCGCAAAGACATGCCCGAGCGGCGTGCGCAGAAAGACGGCTTCCTGCTCCAGCACGGCGATCTCCGCGTCATAAGGCAGGAACCCCAGGGGCGTCGCCTTCATGCTGGCGGCGGGGTAGAGAAAAGCGCGCAGATCGGCCACACGATGGGTCGCGGTCGGCAGCAGCGGGCCCAGGGCTTCTTCGGGACAATAGCCCACATAGCCGTCGCGCCGCGCCTGCCCCCAGGCAAAGCCGCAAGTGCGGTCATAGACATCGAAGATCTCTCCCGCGATCAATTCCGTCTCGAAACCGAGGCTCGTGTTCGGCGCCTTGCGGAGCGGCGCGCTGGAGGCGCGGATCTGCATGGGTTGCGGATCGGCATATCGCGGCGCGGAAACGATGTCGCGCAATGCATTTGCGGCGAGATCTTCGCGGAAGGCATGGCGACGGGGATCGAGGCTGGCGGAGGCGTGGCTGGCGGAAATGTGGCTCGACATGGCATACTCGGCAAAGCGGCAGGAGGCCAGGTGAGGCCGAAGACTCATGAAGGGAGGCGATGTTGATGGTGTTTCGGCGAGAAAACATCCGCAAGAGACGCTGAGAGCGGAGTTCTATCCGGCCAGGCGGACCTTCGCGAGGCAGTTTCACACCAAAACACCACCTTCGGCCCAACACCACCTTCGGCACGGTGAATTTGGGCCATATGTCTCCGTCGGCTCATTGAAAATCGGACGATTTCCTTCGCAACCCACGAAAACATCTGATCAGCAGATTCACATCGCGTCAAAAAGCAACCCTTCATTCATCTTTGCCCTGGGGCGTTTTTTCGATCAAGCGGATACCGGCTGATCGAAGAAAATACGATCAGTAACAAGAACTAAGAGCATCCGAGCTGATCCGGTCAGATCGGATATTCTAGAGCGGTTGCCGATCTGACTGAACCAGATCGAGCGCCCTAAGCTCTTGATTTACCGAATTTTCTTTCGAAGGATCGGTATCCACTTCTTCGAAAAAATGCTCTAGCGCAACGGGTTTTCCAGGGCCAGTTGCCCGCCACGCGCCACGATCAGATCGGCCATCTTGTCGAGAAAAAGAGAGCCGCGCACCGTGCGCTGGATGATGACATTGCGCCGGTCCGCCGGATCGCGGCGGCGGGATAACAGATCAAGATCGCCCATCGCGTCGAGCGCGCGCGTGATGACGGGCTTGGTGACACCCAGCTTCTGGGCGAGGCCGCGCACCGTATGCGGCGGCGGCTCCAGGTAGATCGTCAGCAGCACGACCATCTGACGAGCGGTCAAGTCCACTTCCGCGCCGCGGACCAGATCCAACCCGACATCATGCCAAAGCTTCAGCGCCTGCGTGGGGCGGAGCTTCATGCTCATCAAGGCTTCCCTGCCCTTCTGACATCGCTTCAACCGCGATCCTGCGACCATTTCAAGTTTGTAAATTTACACGACTCTATGCAGCTTCCGGGGCGTTTGAGCAACTTTTGCTGGTTTCTTTTGTTGCTCATTTGTTTACGCCACTCCATAATTCGACCAGGAAGGCAGCAAGGCGCGCGGCTTGCGGTTCGCCGCCTTCCGGACGCCCGGGCCGAGCTGTCGGCGTCCAGCCATAAATGTCAAAATGCACGTAGGAACGCGAATTCCTGACAAATTCTTTCAAGAAAACCGCCGCCGTGATGGCTCCGGCGAAGCCTCCGGAAGAAACATTGTTGATGTCGGCCGATTTCGAATCGAGCATCGTCCGATAGGGTTTCCAGAGCGGGAGTCGCCAGACCGGATCATTCTCGTCCCGCGCGATGCGGGAAATGGACTCGGCCAGTTCGTCGTCATCGGTAAAGAAAGGCGGAAGATCCGGCCCCAGCGCCACGCGGGCAGCCCCCGTCAACGTTGCAAAATCCATAAGAAGATCAGGTTTCTCCTCATCCGCCAGGGTCAGCGCATCGCAGAGGATCAGCCGGCCCTCGGCATCGGTATTGCCGATCTCGATCGTTGTGCCCGCGCGTGAACGATAGATGTCTCCGGGCCGGAAGGCGGGGCCGGAAATCGAATTCTCGACGATCGGGAGAAGGACCCGGAGGCGCACCGGCAGTTGCAGGCCCATGATGATCTCGGCTGCGGCCATGGCGGCTGCGGCACCGCCCATGTCCTTCTTCATCAGCAGCATGGAATTCTCGGGCTTGAGGTTCAGCCCGCCCGTATCGAACACCACGCCCTTGCCCACGAGCGTAACCTTCGGGGCGCGCAAATCCCCCCAGGTCAGATCAACCAGACGCGGCGGATGCGCCGAAGCGGCGCCGACGGCATGGATCATGGGCAGGTTTTCAGCCAGCAGTTCCTCGCCGATGATCTCGCGCACCTCGGCGCGGAAGCGCTCGCCCAGTTCGCGGGCGGCAAGGGCCAGAGCTTCGGTCGTCAGGTCATTCGCAGGGCGATTGATGAGATCGCGGCCCGCTGAAACAGCCTCGGCCGCCAGCCTGGCGCGAGCGATGTCCGCGCCGGGTATCGGCTGGAGGGAAACAGCCTCGCGCGTGACTGTCTTGAAGCGGTCGAAGCGATATTGCCCGAGGTAGAAGCCGGTCAGCGCGAGGGTGGGGTTTTCGATCCGGCCCTCCACCCGCCAGGGCCCGGCGGGCAGATCGGTCGCGAGCTTGCCCAGAAGAAAGGGCTGCTCGGACAAACCCTCATCGCTGCCGATGCCGAGCAGGGCGGCGCCGGCCGTGCCGGTCTCACCCGGAAGAACCAGCACGCGGCCCGACATCGGCTTGAAGCCGACGCTGGCCGCATAGCCGCGGGCCATGGGCGGCAGCGCCTCCCGCACGATGGGCCAGCCGGCCTCGCTGACAAGATGGACGATGCGCGCAGGCAGGGAAGAAGGCTCGCTCATGATGCTTTGCAATCGCTGGAAGGATCGGGAAACCGGAAGGGATCAGGCTTCTTAACCGCAGATTAGGGTTAACGGGTTATTCTTGTGCCGTGAAGTGGGCAGTGCACGTCCAGCAGATGAATGTCTCGCGCCGCCCCCGCTGGAAGGAATCATTCCATGCCGAACCGGATGGGGCCCATCATGCCCGGTAAAGGAGGCGCCGCTTCGCGCGCGGTGAAGTGCCGTTTCGGCGCCATCCTGCCGGTTCTCGCCATCGCCCTCGCCATCAGCGGATGCTCCAGCCGGCTTGGCCAGTTCAACGGATCGCTGCGCGATGTGGGCGGAACAAGCGCGCCGGCCGAAGCCGGAACAGCGAATATCGAGAGCCTCGCCCGCCGCTATGATGCCGATCCGGGCAACAAGGCCGTTTCCATTGCCTATGGCGGCGCCCTGAGGGCCCGCGGCCAGTTCCAGCAGGCGGCCGCCGTGCTGCAACGCGCCTCCATCGTGAATGTGGGCGACAAGGAAGTGGCGTCCGCCTATGGCCGGGCGTTGGGCGATGTCGGCCGCTTCGATGAGGCGATGCGCGTGCTGGGCCAGGCACATTCGGCCGACCGCCCGGATTGGCGGGTGCTGTCGAGCCAGGGCGTGGTATCGGACCAGATGGGGCAGCACAGCCGGGCCCGCGAATTCTACGCTGAAGCCCTCAAGATCGTGCCGGATCACCCCAGCGTGCTCTCGAATCTCGGCCTCTCCTATCTGCTGACACGCGATATCGCCAAGGCCGAGGAAATGCTGGCCCGTGCCGCGAGCATGCCGAATGCCGACGCGCGCATCGCTGCGAACCTTACGATGGTGCGCGGCCTGCGCAGCCAGTTGGGTGCCGCCCCGACAAACCGCCCTGCAGCGCCCAAAGCAACGCCCAAGGCAGCGCCCAAGGCAGCGCTCATGTCAGCGCCCGCGCAGCGCTGAACGCACGGTCCGATACCGCGATAGCGAAGGACCGGAAATCCGCTGTCTCCGCGCCGATCAAGACCCCGCTTCACGACCCTGCCGGAGAAAGAAAGGCGGCAAATCCGCGATCTGATGGGTAACGTTGACGGCTTCACGATGCTGCAAGGGCATGTTGAGCTTGATGAAGCCTATGTTGGCGGCAAGCGTCCGGGCAAACGCGGTCGCGGCGCGGAAGGCAAGACGATTGTCATGGGCCTGAAAGAGCGTGACGGTCGCCTCACCACAGAAGTGATCCCAAACGTGAAGAAAGACACGCTTCGCGGCGTGGTGCTCAACAATGTCGAGAAGGGCGCTATCGTCTCCACCGACGAGCTTTACAGCTATGGCTTACTCACCAGCGATGGCTACCAGCGCGGCGCGGTGAAGCACGGCGCTAGAGCGGTTGCCGATCTGACTGAATGAGATCGACCGCTCCAAGCTCTTGATTTACCGAATTTTCTTTCGAAGAACCGGTATCCACTTCTTCGAAAAAATGCTCTAACGTTCGACAAAAGCGCTGCCCCTTCTTTCGATTGAGGACTATTGTGATGGGGTTTCCGGGATAGATGATGTTGCCGCAGTTTTGCGCCTGCCCCGTATAAGGCCAGTCCTAGGGCATGCTGTGAAAAAGTGGAATCCGGTTTTTCACAAAAAAGCATGCGATTATAATAAGATAAGAGCATGATGTGCTTCCGTCTGAACACATCATGCTCTAGGGCAGAGGACGCTTGGCGTATAATTGCTTCAAGGGATAATCCCCATCTCAATAACTCGTCTGTTGCAAGGATGGGCGCAACGATCCCAAACCCGTTTCGGGCCGGCGGTTTCCGGCGGAACTGCCCCGGAAAATCGGAAGACATGTCAGGACGCCGGATATTGACGGGTCTTGTCCAGCAGGATTACGGTCATTGCACAGAGCAGGTGGCAAGGCCATCCTGCAGCGGATGGCCATCTGTCCATTTCTTGCTGTCCTTTTCCTCGTCGCATCGGGAGTATGTGTCATGAGATTGCCGTCAGCTTTGGCCGTCTGCCTCGGGTTTTTCGCGATGTTCACCGTCCCTTCCGGGCCTGCCGGCGGGCTCGGCGTGACGCAGGCCGAGGCGCAGCAGCGAGTCGGTCGGCCCGCCGCTCGGCCGGTGGTCCGTCCAGGGCGCCCGGTGGCGAGGCCGGTTCGTCGCCCCCGCCCGATCATTGTGGCGCCGGTCCGCCCCATCCCGGTGGTTCGCCCCTGGTTCTGGGGTCGAGTCGTTGCCGGCGTGACCATTGGCGCCATCATCGCGGTCGCGGTAGCCGGGTCCGTGCCCAAGGCGCCCTCCCCGACGGTGTGCTGGTTCTGGACCGACTACGCCAAGACCCATGGCTACTGGGATTATTGCGTGCCGCCGGTCCGATAAATCGCGCGGCGGTTGATCCGGCGCAAGCGCAAGAGCGATCGATCTGATTCCGTCAGATCGGCAACCGCTCTGGAGCATGATGTGTTCAGACAGAAGCACATCATGCTCTTATCTTATTGTTATCGCATGCTTTTTTGTGAAAAACCGGATTCCACTTTTTCACAGCATGCTCTAGAACGATCATCGTGCTTCAGAGGTCGAAACCTGACTTAACCGCCGGGAATGAATTCGGCCGCGGCAACCGCAAATTGGGGATCGACCATGGATCACGCGCAGATATTGGCCCTCATCGCCTCGCTCTCCGGCACGCCCTCGCCTGATCCTTTCGCGGGCCTGCGCACCGCAAGCCAGCAGCCGAACCCGGTCGTCTCGATCATGCCCTGCCCGCGTCCGCTGCCGATCCACGATATCGAAGGTGTGACCATGATCTGCGGCGCGGTTCAGGTGCCGGAGGAGCGCAACAAGATCGGGGGGCGGAAGGTTGCGCTGAACTTTGCCGTCCTGCGCGCCTCGACCGGTTATTCCGAGCCGGATCCGGTGGTCTATCTCGAAGGCGGCCCCGGCGGCAGCGCGATGAAGATGCTGCCGGCGCTCGACCTTTTCTTTCGGCCCTGGCGATCACGGCGCGACGTCGTGATTTACGATCAGCGTTCGGCCGGCATTTCGGGCTCGTCGGTCAATTGCTTCCAGGCGATGAGCGCAAATCTCGTCGATTTCATGAAGATCGGCGGCGGCATTCCCACGGCGGAGCAGACCAGGCGCTGCTTCGATGAGCTGACGGCAAAAGGCGTTCCGCTCGCGGCCTATAACACCACGCAGAACGCGCTGGACCTGCCGGTGATCATTTCGGCCCTGGGCTACAAGGATTACAACATCTACGGCATCTCCTACGGGACCAAGCTCGGGCTCGAGGTGATGCGCGTCGCCCCGCAGAATATCCGCTCCGTCATCATCGATGGTGTCGCGCCCTCCTGGGTAAACCTCTACAATTCCCTCGCGATGAAGCACGATGAGGCCATCCAGCACGTTGTCGATCAATGCGCGGCGGACAAGGCTTGCAACGAAGCCTATCCCGAACTGGGAAAAATCTTCGTGGAGACGCTCAACAAGGCGGCCAGGGGCGAAATCACCTTCCGGGGCGAGAAGGTGCCGGTGGAACTGGTGGTGATGCCGGTGCTGATGCGCAACGGGAAATACAATTCCACACCCGTCACCCGGTTCATTCCGGCCTATGTCTATGAATTGTGGCGCGGCAAGGAGATGCCCACGGTCGAGAAGCTGATCGACGCGAAATTCGACACGCCCAGGCCCGGTGATGCGGAAATCACCGCTGCGACCGCGAAGCTCGATGCCGAGCAGAAGGCGCTGATCCAGCAGCTTCTGGACAATGCGGCCATCGTGGCGCGCGCTCAGAAAAGTGCGGCCCGCGCTGTCGAAGGCCTGCGCGACACGACCGAAACCAGGCAGGGGCTGGGAACGCTGGCGCGTCTGTTCGACACCGAACTCGCTGTCGCGATGAAGGAGAGCCTCAGCGGCGACAAGGAGCGGATCAGCCATGTTCTGGCCGATTACACCAGCATGCAGACCGCGGCGCCCAGCCGGGAGCGGCTTCAGGCCTTCGTGAATGCCCATTTCGCCGGCTCGACCAAGGATCGCCTGCTCGCGCTGATCACGGGGATGAACGCCAGGGAGATCGAGGGCTCCTTCGCCATCATCCGCCGCGATACCCATGCGGCGCTCGGTTCGTTCCTCTCGGGCATCTATCTCGACATCTATGCCTGCCAGGAAGATATCCCGTTCAACTCCCTCGAAGGCTACAAGGCCCTGACCGCGAAGCTGAAATATCCGCATGTCGGGTTGCTCTCCGATGATCTGGCCAAGGCCTTCTATGATGGATGCAGCTCCATCAAGCCGCAGCCGCGCGAGAACTGGCATGTGCCGGTGAAGAGCGACATCCCGACCCTCTCCTTCGGAAGCGTGTTCGACGTGCAGACCCCGGCGAGCTGGGCGAAGATCGCCATCGAGCAGATGACGAACGCACAAGCCTTCATCATCCCCGAAGCGGGCCACGGCGCGCTGCTCTACCAGCCCTGCGTGGCGGAAATGGGTGTTGCCTTCATCGATAACCCGAAGCGCCGTTTCGACAATTCCTGCGCCCGGAGCATCAAGGTCGATTGGCACATCGCGCCATGGGTCGGCGCCCAGAAGAAGTGAGACGGCCGGTTTTGGCCTGGAGCGGAAAGCGACCTGAATGAATGAGGTCGCCCATTCCGGCCTATTGCGGATGATCGCATTTTCTTGGCACGAACCAACATCCATCCCCGCCTTCGCAAGGGGCATGCTTGAAGCGTTCCGGCGCCCGCTTCCCAAATGCCCGGCTTTCAGGCAATTACAAGCTCAGCAGAATGGATCAAACGGTCTCGCTCGAGAACTGGCCGGCTGCCAGCAAAGCGGCGAACAGGCCGGGCCGGCGCGCCAGCGCCGTGAAGGTGCCGTGCTGCACAATCGCGCCGCGATCCATCACATAGAGGCGGTCACAGGCCTGCAGGGTTTCGAGCCGATGCGCCACGGCGAGGATGCTGATGCCGCGGGCCCGCAGGGAGCGCGTGATCACGGCCTGCGCGGCAGGATCGAGCGCGTTGGTCGCCTCATCAAGGAGGAGGATCTTGGGGCGGCTCGCCAGCGCGCGGGCAAAGAGCAGGCGCTGCACCTCGCCACCCGAGAAAATGGGGTTGGTATCGCCCATAACCGTGCCGAGGCCGAGGGGCAGCGCCTCGACCTCGGCGCGCATTCCAGCGAGCGCGAGGCAGTCGAGAATCGCTGCGTCGGAAAGACGAAGGCCGAGCGCGATGTTGTCGCGCAGTGTGCCGGGAAACAGGCTCGCGCCTTGCCCCACAATGCCGATCCTGCGGCGAATGGCCGGCATGTCGAGCGAGCGGATGTCGACCCCGTCGATAAAGACCGCGCCGGTCTCCGGCATTTTCATGCCGAGGATGACATGCAGCAAGGTCGACTTGCCCGAGCCCGAGGCGCCCGTGATCCCGACATGCTCGCCGGGCCCGATCTCGATGCTGGCATTGCTGAGGGCGAGGGCATGGCCTGCCTGGTAGCGATAGCTCGCCGCAACGACACGGATCGCGCCCTTGAGCGCCCAGAGGTGTTCGCCCTGGCTTGAGCGGAGCGGCACGCTGGAGAGCAGGGGCTCGGCGAGTTTCCATTCCCGCGCGAGCAGGAAGGATTGCCCGATTGCGCCGATCGCCGCGTGGACCGCGCCGATGACCACCGTCGTCGCCATGATGAGGGAAATGCCGGCCTCTCCCGGCAGGGCGGCAGCCGTCAGGATCACAGCACCGATGGCCAGCGCCAGCAGCAGCGGCGTGAGCGCGGCGGACAGACCAGAGGCCAGCGCGGCAAGCCGCGAGGAAGCCAGCTCGCCGCGCTGCTGTGTCACGAAACCTTCGGCCCAGTGGTTGAACATGGCGGTTTCCGCGCCACTCGCCCGGATGGTCTCGACATTCACGAAGCCTTCATGGGCGGTGGCCATCCAGCTTGCGGGCACGCTGCCTGGCGAAGGAAAAATCGGCTTCCGCCGCAGAAGCATGATGCCGGCGCAAACGGCCACCATCAGCATCGCGCCCGAGAAGACCGCCAGCGCCGCAGCCGGAGCGCTGAAGGCCATCACCAGCAGGCTCGGCAGGGCCACGAACAGGCTCGCCACAAGGCCGAGCGCCAGCTTCCAGACCAAGCGATGCCAGCCTTCCACGCTGCGAATGGCCTGCGCCATGATCGGCGGTGGAACAGGCATGCGCTGTTCCGGCGGCAATCGCACGGCGCGATCGATCGCGGCGGCGCGCAGCATGGGGCCGAGCCTGCCCTCGATGCGCAGCAGCGCGATCCCGGATGTGAGCAGCACGGCCGCATGGCAGGCAAGCAGCATCGCGAGCATCAACGCGATCCCGGCGAGCAGCCTCATCTCGCCGCCGGGCACGATTGTGCCGATGAGCTGCGCCGTGAGGATCGGCACGAGCGCCAAGAGCAAGCCGGCGAGAGCCATCATGCCGGAATGGACCGCAAGCTCGCCGGCCACCATCCTCCGGCCGAACAGCGCCAGTGAGTAGCGCGTGACGGGCTTCTCGGGCAGGCGCGGACCGAGCAGGAAGCCGTGATCCTCGAAATCGTGATCGGCGGATGTGTCGAGCCAACCTGCCTCGGGCGGCGCTGCGGGATGCACGATGCGCCGGCGCTTGCCCTGCGGCAGCAGAAGCAGCATCTCGCCAGTGCTGCGCTGCGTGACGAGGATTGGCGCGCTGGCTTGAGCGATGGACCTCGCATCGACCGCGACAGGCCGCAGCAGGAGCCCGGCGGCTTCGCCGATGCGGCGCAGGCTCGTTTCCGTCGCTTCGCCGGCATGGGGCCTGGGCAGGTATCTGGCCTCGATGCCCAGCGCCTCGGCTCCGCTGCGCATCAGCCGCTGAAACGGGTGTTCGGCCCCTCCCAAATCCTGGCCGAGAATCTGCTCGATGCGCCCGATATTCTCGGCCAGAGCCTCAAAGGTTGGGGATATCATGCCGCCGGCGCTGCTCATGCGCGCCTCCGGGCCGGGGTGGCGTCAATGGCGGGCGTCGATTTCGCCTGGCCGCGGATGATGCGCCCGCCGCCTGCGATCAGCACGAGTTCGTCGCAGCGCATGGCGGTACCCACGCGGTGTGTGACGATCAGCACGCTGGCGCCGCTGCGCCGAAGATGGTCGAGAATCCCGGTCTCCGTCCCGAAATCAAGAGCGCTCGTCGCTTCATCGAGAATGAGCACGCGGGGCTTGCGCGCCAGCGCGCGGGCCAGGGCCAGGCGCTGCACCTCGCCGCCGCTGAGCTCAGGCGCATGCCCCGAAAGGCGCGTCTTCATGCCGGCGGAACGCTCCGCCACCAGTTTCTCCAATCCTGCCTGAGCAAGTGCTGCCGCGAGGTCCGGCGGGGTCACCATCATGTCGCGCAGGGTCAGGTTTTCCTCGATGCTGGCCGAGAAAACCGCCGCCTGCTGCGGCACATAGGCCAGTTCCCGGCGCAGTTCGTCCTGCGGCCATTGCTCCAGCGGCACGCCATCGAGCATCACCCGGCCGGCCCAGGGCTCGATCAAGCCGGCCGCGATTCGCGCCAGCGTCGATTTTCCCGCTCCCGATGCGCCCATGATGGCGACGAGGCGTCCGGGTTCGAAATCGAGTGTCACGTCCTGGAAGAGCGGGCTTGCCGGCGCAAATCCGAAGCGGATGGCTTCGAGCCGCAACCGGCCACGGCAGGTCAGCGGCAGGTTTGCCGCAAGCTCGCCGGGCTCGACGGCCCGTGCGGAGGGATGGTTCTTCCGGTCGCGGACATGGGTGAAATCACCGGCCGCCTCATGGAAGTGCGGCATCGCACCGGCCATTCCGGCGAGGGGCGCGTTGAGCAGCCCGACAAGCACCTGGCAGGCGATCAGCCCGCCAAGGGTGAGCTGGCCCTGCATCACCAGCCAGGCGCCGAGGCAGAGCACGATGGCCATCATCAGCATCGCCGAGAATTGCGGCGCAACCGTGCCGATGGTGCGCAGCAGGCCGATCCGCTGCTCCTGTTCGAGGGCCTTTTCCCCGGCGGCCGCGACACGCTCCGCCAGAAGCATTTCACGGCCGTGCAGGCGGTAGTTCTCCAGCGCGGCGATGCCGGTGGTGAGCGCACCTGCCGCGACGCCCTCGGCGACCTGCAGCGCGGTATTCGTGGCGGAGATCCCTGTCGCGAGCCTTCCCATGAGCAGGAAATTGACGAGCGCCACGGCCGCAATAACCGCCGCGATGGGCGGCGCGAAGGCCGCGAGCGCCGCGAGATAGCCAAGCAGGGCGATGCCTTCCGGCACGAGCCGCAGCAGCGATCCGGCAACGGCTTGCCCGCGATCCGAGTTGCGGCGCAGGCCGGAGACGATCTCGCCGGCGCTGCGCTGGGAGAAGAAGCAGATCGGCAGGTGCAGCGCGCGCCACATGCCGCCGGCCGCGACCTGCGCGGCGATCTTGGCCCGCAAGGCAGCCGCGATAAGCTCGTTGAGGATCGCGATCATGAACTGCGCGACACCCGCGACCAGCAGAATACCCAGAACCGCGATGCCCCAATCAAGGCGTGCCTGCCCGATGACATGATCGGCAAAAACGGCAATCACGCCCGTTGTCGCCAGGCCCGGCACGATGGCGGCAAGGCCGAGCAGTGCTGCGCCGAGCACGGCATCGGGCGCGCGCACGACTTCCGCGAACAGCAATCCCATCGTCGACGAGACACGCCCCTCGCGTCGGAAAGCCGGACCCGGCTCCAGCACGAGCACGATGCCGGTGAAGCATTGCCCGAATTCGCGCCGGTCCAGCACGCGGCGACCCGAGGCGGGATCGTGAATGACAAAACGGCCCCTGCGGCAGGATTCGAGCACGACAAAATGGTTGAAGTTCCAGTGCAGGATCTGGGGGAAGGGAAGGTCCTCCAGCGCTTCCGGCTCACGGCGCAGGCCGCGTGCCTCCAGGCCGTGGCTTTTGGCCGCTGCCACCAGCCGGTCTGCATCCACCCCGTCGCGCGCCGTGGAACAGGCGACGCGCGCGGCCTCGAGCGTGATCGGCCGGCCATGCCGCGCCAGGACCATCGCGAGGCAGGCCGCACCGCATTCGGCAGCCTCCGTCTGCAGGATTACGGGCAGGCGCGGCGCAAAAAAAGTCATCGCTTTTCGGCCATCGAGCCTGGCGGCTCGCGAAAGACAATGCCACGCAACGCCGGCAGCGCGAGCGAGATCAGCGAGGCATGCTCAACCGTGATGCGGGCACCGACGGGCGTGCCGCGCGTGACTGTTGCGCGGGCTTCGGCTCCCGAGTTCCATGCCATCGAGGTCCATGCCATCGAGGTCCATGCAATCCCGGAATGGTTGCGGGGGTCGCGCTCGAGTTCGACGATGACCTGGAAGACCGGCCCTTGCCGCGTCACCAGTTCGGCGAGCCTTTCGTTGCCCAAAGCCGCCAGCACCGCTTCGCGCGTGAAGGCCGTGCCCGAAACCTGCTTCACACGGGCCAGAATGCGGAAATTCTCGTTTTCATGCAGCGATTCCGGGGCCAGAAGCACCCGGTCACCCCTGGAGATCCGTTTGCCCGCCGCCAGCGGCACATAGACCGCCGCTTCCAGCATGCCGGCATCTTCCTTGCGGCTCTCCGCCGTGACGATCACCACCGGCTGGCCCGGCGCGATCGGGGTGCCGACCCGGCCGGGCAGATCCGCGACGACACCATCGACCGGGGACTTCACCACTCTTCCGGCTTCGAGATTGCGCTCGGCTGCCTCGAGTTCCAGCCGGGCCTGCTCGATCTTCAGCATGCGTTCGAGTTGCTCGCGCTCGCGGCGGGCCTCCGCTTCCTGCGCGGCGGCATCGAGCGCGCGGCGATCGGCAATCATGGAATCAAGCTGCGCCTGTGCATCCTGCGCGGCGAGGCGCGCCTTCATCATCCGCGCCTCGGTGGAGTTGCCTCTGGCCAGCAATTCCGCCCCCACCCTTTCGCGGTCCGATAGCCCTTCGGCACGGCGCTGCAGATTGGCGATCTGGCTGTCGAGATTCTCGGCCTTCACGGCCCTGATCCGGCTTTCCGACTCGTGATCGAGCCTTGCAAGGCGAGCCATCGCCTGATCTTCCCGCACCAGCGCTTCGACGGTGCCCCGCAGCCGCGGGATGGCATTGGCCAGTTCGGGGACGGACAGGCGCGCGACCGGCTGGCCCTTCACGACATGTTCGCCCTGCCGGACCAGCAGAGCCTCAACGAGACCGCTCGCCGAAGGGGTGATGCTCGTCCGCGAATGACCCGAATGATCGACGATCACGCCGTTGCCGGTGATCTGGATCGGCACCAGCACATAGGCGCTGGCCGCGACGGCCCCGACCGTCACGAGGCCGAGCGCGACCATGGCGCTGCGCATCCAGGTGCTGGTGACCTGGATCGTGGAGGCGAGCGCGTCGATCCGCCCGCGCGCCTCGAGCGCTTCCTTGCGGAACATGCCGGTTACAGGCTCATCCACCATTCATGTCCTGCCGCAGATCAATCGTCTTGCGCGGCCAGCGACCTGCACTGCCGAGCTTTCGGCGCATGCTGCCTCGTTATGGTAAATTTTCTCCTGCCCCAGCCGCATTCCGGCCGGGGAAGGCAAATCCGCAGAAGCGCCGGGTGACTTCCGGAGGCTCCCGGCATCTTGATTGACGCTGCCGGCCGGGGATGCGAAAATTCCCCGATCGCAACCTTCCCTGACTGCCCGGGAGGCGGGCCGGAATGGTCCTGAAGGAGCCCCGCATGTCGGTTTCCGAGCCCTCGGCCAGCACGCCGCGCCTCTCGCGCGCGGATCGAGCGCTGTGGTTCGCGGGTATCGCGGCCGCCCTCGGGCTGGCTGTCGCGCTCTGGTCTCAGGCGGGGCGCGAGGTCTTTTCCGCCATGATGACCGGCCTGCTCGCGCTCTGCTCCTGAGCGTTGCCCGCCTGCAAGCTGCCCAGCCCGCCGGCGCGCCTGATGAGGCCGTGCGGCGTTTTCCGCCACAGGAACGGATGGCGCGCAAGTTCGAAAAGCGCACGCCATGCCGCCACGGAAATCAGGATGTAGATCACCGGCGCCAGCAGCAGGGCCGGCGCGAGATGCACCGATCCTCGGCGGGAGAGCGCAAGGAGTGGCGGCACCGTTTCGAGCAGCAGCGCCGCAGCGAGGCTCACGAGCACCAGCAGATCGAAAAGAACGATGAGGCTCGGCCCTCCCAGGAATGGCAAGCCCATAGAGAGCCGCAGGCCGAGGGAGAGCAGGCAGAGCGGCAAGCCCAGCGCACCGAGCACCACGGAAAGGCCCGTGAGGCTGATGGCCAGCAGGCGGAACGGGCCCAACTCGCCCAGAAGGTCGCGGGGCATGCGCGCCTGCACGATCAGGGTCTGCATCCAGCCCTTCATCCAGCGGGTGCGCTGGTTCATCCAGGGGCGCAAGGTCGCCGGCAATTCCTCCCAGGTGGTGGAGGGAAGATCCTCGACCCGGTGCCCGAGACGGGCGAGCCGGATGCCGAGATCGGCATCTTCCGTGAGGTTCCAGGCATCCCATGCCCCCACGCGCCGCAGGGCTTCGGTGCGAAAATGGTTGGAGGTTCCACCCAGCGGCACCGGCCAGCCGAGGCGAGCCGCGCCCGCCTTCACCGCGTCGAAAAGGGCTGCGTAATCCACCGCGAAACGGCAGGTGAGCAGGCTGTCATAGGCATTCACCACCGCCAGACGGGCCTGCATGCAGGTGACGAGCGGATGCGCCACGGCGAAGGCTGCGGCTGCGCGCTTCAGCTGATCCGGGTCCGGCGCGTCCTCGGCATCATAGACGACGAGCAGCTCACCCGTGGCAAAGGGCAGCCCGGCATTGAGCGCGCGCGGCTTGGTGCGCGGTTCGCCCGGCGGCACTTCGAGGATGAGCATATTGCCCGGAAGATCGGCCCGACGCACCCGCAGCGCATCGCGCGTCTCGGTATCATCCGCCTCGATCAGCAGCAGGATTTCCAGCCGGTCGCGCGGGTAATCGAGCCGCTCGAGATGGGTGACGAGCGTCTCGATCATCCCCGCCTCGCGGTAGAGCGGCACCAGGATCGTGTAAGCTGGGAGCCTGGCTTCCGGCAGCGCAGGAGGGAGGGGCAGTGGCTCCCGGCTCGCAAGCGCCGAGATCACGGTTGTCATCGCCCCACCGATCAGCAAAGGCGCGAGCAGCGCCGGCACAAGGATCGTCAGCAGGGCCGGGAAGGCAATCACAAGACCGAGGATCGCAAGCATGGACACCAGCAGCATCCGCAGAAGTGATCCGCGCCTCCTTGGGCGGATCGCTTCGGGCCGGCGGGCGGAAAAGCGCGGGGGCAGGGTGCTCGCGGCCTTCCGCGCCAGATCCGCGCCGTGAAAGGCGATCAACGCATCGCAGAGGCTCTGGCGCGTGACGAGGGCCACGCGGCCGCCAGGCGCGATCATCCGGCCTTCGGCAAGGGCGCGGATCAATGCGCCATCGGGCGAAAGAACGCGCAGGCCCTCCCGGCCGCTTCCCGCCGCGCGGTAGGAGCGCAGGCGCAGGCTTTCATCGAGACCGATTCCGGCCTCCACCGGTGGAGGCGCCTCGAGAAAGGCGAGATCAAGCCGCGCGGCGATCTCGCGCAGCAGCGTCTCCTCGTGAAGCCAGCCCTCGCGAAGGCCGAGATCGATGACATCCGAGCCCATCTCCCCGGCGCGGGCGACCTCATCCAGGAGCCGCTCCCGCGGGAGGCCGCAGGCCAGAAGCGCTTCGGAAAGCCGGAAAGCGGGGGGGCGCTCAAGCGACGCCGCGGTTCGGAAGCGAATTTCTCCCGGGGCCTTTCGACCGAGGCGGACGAATTCATTCATGCGGAAGCGGCCATCGCGAGTGGAACGACAGGAAAGGCCGAGCCGCGGGGCGATGTCAATAATCGACCCGCGAAAAGCGGATGCCCCGGCCGCGCGCCGGAAGAGCGCGCGAAAACCGGGCGCCCTGCCTGCGGCGGCAGCTTCATTTTTCAGGCTGGATTTTTCGCCGGAAAAGCGATATGAGATATACTCAACTTGAGTATAAACGGATTTGCCTTATGCTCAAGATGAGCTTATGTGATGCGCATCGCGAGTTGGAAAAGGTCGCACGGTTGTCCGAGCCCGGAAAGGATCACGAGGATGAGCAGCGTTCAGCTTCTGGAAAGCCCTGCCGTGCCGCGCCGCAATGCGGAGCGGGAGGTGCTCCCGCGCCCCGACCTCACCTATACCCCGGAGGTCGCGGCCGAGACCGCGCATCTCTACGAGCGCGTGAAGCACATCGTGCCGAGCGTCGAATGGCCGTTCCACGCGCCTTATGTCGCCGCGATCAACCGCATCAAGAAGCAACGGAATGCGGTGATCCTCGCGCATAATTACCAGACGCCCGAAATCTACAACTGCGTGGCCGATGTGGTGGGCGACAGCCTGCAACTGGCGAAAATGGCGGCAAGGCTCGATGCGAAGATCATCGTTCAGGGCGGCGTGCATTTCATGGCCGAGACCTCGAAGCTGCTCAGCCCCGAGAAGATGGTGCTGATCCCCGATCTCAAGGCCGGCTGCTCGCTCGCCTCCTCGATCACGGGCGCGGATATCCGCCGCCTGCGCGAGGCCTATCCCGGCGTGCCGGTGGTGGCTTACGTGAACACATCCGCCGAGGTGAAGGCCGAGGTCGATATCTGCTGCACGAGCGCCAATGCCGTCGAGGTGGTGGAGAGCCTCGGGACGAACCGCGTGCTCTTCGTGCCCGACCAGTATCTGGCGAAATATGTGCAGTCGAAGACGAGGGTGAAGATCATCGCCTGGCACGGCGCCTGCGAGGTGCATGAGCGCTTCACCGGCGAGGAACTGCGCCGCTATCGCGAGGCAGACCCCACCATCCGCATCATCGCGCACCCGGAATGCCCGCCGGATGTGATCGCGGAGGCCGATTTCACCGGCTCCACCGCCGGGATGATCGATTACGCCAAGGCGCAGCATGGCGGGAAAGTGCTGCTCGTCACCGAATGCTCGATGGCCGACAATGTCGCGGCCTCGGCGCGGGATGTCGAGTTCGTGCGGCCCTGCAACCTCTGCCCGCACATGAAGCGCATCACGCTGCCGAAGATCCTCGACAGCCTGCTCACCCTCGAGCATCAGGTGGAAATCCCCGAGGAACTGGCCATCCGCGCCCGCCGCTCCGTGGAGCGGATGGTGAACCTCACGCAGTAACGCTCCGTTCTTGTCATGACCGGGCGCGATCCGGTGTCCGTTCCTGGATGGGCGGCCCGATCCCGGTCATGACAGCGTTGAGAAAAGACAACGTTGAGAGAAGCTCGCGCGCCCATGCCCTCCATTCTCATCATCGGCGGCGGCCTTGCGGGCCTCTTCACCGCGCTGAAGCTCGCGCCCCTGCCCTGCACGGTGCTGACGCCCGTAGCCTTGGGGGAGGGCGCGTCCTCCGCCTGGGCGCAGGGCGGCATCGCGGCCGCCATCGGCGAGGGCGATTCCATCGAAAGCCATGTGCAGGATACGCTGGTGGCCGGTGCCGGCCTCTGCGACGAGGCCATGGTGCGGCTGATGGTCTCCGAAGCTTCCGATCGCATCCTTGATCTTCTCGAATTCGGCGTGCCCTTCGATCGCGATCTTCAGGGCAAGCTGGTGCAGAGCCGCGAAGCTGCGCATTCCCACCATCGCGTGGTGCGCGTGCGCGGCGACATGGCCGGCCGGAAGATCATGGAGGCGCTGATCGCCGCCGTGCGCCGCACCCCTTCGATCCGGGTGATCGAAGGCGCGGAGGCGCTTCGATTATTGGCCGAGAATGGGCGCATCACCGGCGCCATCGCGCAAGAAGGCGATCGGCTCCTGCGGCTCGAAGCCAGCCATGTCGTGCTCGCCACGGGCGGGGCGGGGCAGCTCTTCGCGGTGACGACCAACCCGAAGCAAGCCTGGGGCTCGGGTCTTGCGATGGCTCTCCGGGCGGGTGCCACCATCGTGAACCCGGAATTCGTTCAGTTCCACCCGACCGCGCTCGATATCGGTCGCGATCCCGCTCCGCTCGCGACCGAAGCGCTGCGCGGCGAGGGCGCGAAGCTGGTGGATCAGCATGGCGAGCGTTTCATGCTGAAGCTGCACCGGGATGCGGAACTGGCCCCGCGCGATGTGGTTGCGCGCGGCGTTTTCGCTTCGATTCAGGCCGGAAACGGCGCGTTCCTCGATTGTCGCGAGGCGATCGGCGTGAGGTTTCCGGAGATGTTCCCGACGGTGCATGCGGCTTGTGTCGCGGCGGGCATCGATCCTGTGACGCGTGTCATCCCCATCGCGCCCGCCGCGCATTATCACATGGGCGGCGTGGCGGTGGATGCGGATGGCGCGGCCATCGGCGTGCCGGGCCTCTACGCGGTGGGTGAGGTCGCCCATACCGGCGTGCATGGCGCGAACCGCCTCGCCTCGAACTCGCTGCTGGAGGCGGTTGTGTTCGGGGCAAGGGCTGCCCATGCGATTGCAGCCAAGGCACGGAACCCGACCGATGCGGTGATGCGGGATGCCGGTTCCGCGCCGGGCGAAACCCGGGCGGATGCAACCGAAATCCTCGAAATGCGACGGTTCATGCAGGAAAATCTGGGCGTGATCCGCAGCGGGGCGGCACCAGGTTTCAAGGGAGCCGTGCGAAAGAAAATGCTAGACCGCGTGATGCGGGAGGGCCTGCGCGGCAAGCTCGGCGATATGTCCCTGGTCGCCCATCTGATGATGACGGCCGCCTTGAACCGCAAGGAAAGCCGCGGCGGGCATTTCAGGGCTGACCATCCTGCGCCCGCCCCCGTTGCGCAATGGACCTTCATGCGCAATGCCGGCATCGAATTGCCCGATATGCCATCTCGGGGCATGCCGGGGCTGCAAATCTGGCTGGGCCCCATTCCCGCCCGCACCTAGAGCATGGTGTGAAAAAGTGGAATCCGGTTTTCCACAAAAAAGCATGCGATAATAATAAGAGAAGAGCATGATGTGCTTCCGTCTGAACACATCATGCTCTAGAGCATTTTCCGATCGGGCTGAAACCGGTTGATCGAAGAAAATGCGATATATCTCAAAAACATAGAGCGGTCGATCCGTTCCATTCAGATCGAGTTTCGCTCTCGCAGGGGCATGCTTCGCTTGAAGAAGTTTCAGCCTTCAGCCTTCGTCACCTTGCCGAGGGCGGCCTGCGCCGCCGCCAGGCGCGCGATCGGCACGCGGAAAGGCGAGCAGGAGACGTAATCGAGGCCGACGCTCTCGCAGAAGGCGATGGAGGCCGGATCGCCGCCATGTTCGCCGCAAAGGCCGAGCTTGAGGTCGGCGCGCGTTGCCTTGCCGCGCGCAACCGCGATCTTCACGAGTTCGCCCACGCCTTCCTGGTCAAGCGTCACGAAGGGGTCTTCGGCGAGGATGCCGCGCGCCTTGTAGGAGCCGAGGAAGTTGCCGGCATCATCGCGGGAGATGCCAAGCGTCGTCTGCGTGAGATCGTTGGTGCCGAAGGAGAAGAACTCCGCCGCGCCCGCGATCTCGCCGGCGCGCAGGGCGGCGCGCGGCAGTTCGATCATCGTGCCGACCTGGTAGGGCACGGTGATACCCGTTTCCTTTGCCACCGCCAGCGCCATCGCATCGATGCGCGCCTTCACAAGGTCGAGTTCGGGCTTGGTCATCACCAGCGGAACCATCACCTCCGGCGTCACCATCGCGCCGGTGCGCTTTTCCACCTCGACGGCCGCCTCGAAGATCGCGCGGGCCTGCATCTCGGCGATTTCCGGGTAGGCCACCGCGAGGCGGCAGCCCCGGAAACCGAGCATGGGGTTCGATTCACGCAGCTCCAGCGCGCGGATGCGCAGCTTTTCCGCCGAGGCGCCCATGGCTTCCGCGACTTCCTGGATCTCGCGCGGCTCATGCGGCAGGAATTCATGCAGCGGCGGATCGAGCAGGCGGATCGTGACGGGCAGGCCCTTCATGATCTCGAAGAGCTCGACGAAATCCGAGCGCTGCATCGGCAGCAGCTTCGCCAGCGCCGAACGGCGGCCCTTCTCGTCATCCGCGAGGATCATCTCGCGCATCGCGATGATGCGCTCGCCCTCGAAGAACATATGCTCCGTGCGGCAGAGGCCGATGCCTTCCGCGCCGAATTTCACCGCTGTGCGGGCATCGAGCGGGGTTTCGGCGTTCGTGCGGATCTTGAGGCGGCGCGCCTTGTCGGCCCATTCCATCAGCGCGCCGAACTCGCCGGAGAGCTCCGGCTGGAGCATCGCGACCTCACCCACGAGCACCTGCCCGTTGCCGCCATCGATGGTGATGAAATCGCCACGCCTCAGCACCTTGCCGGCACAGGTCATCGTGCCGGCGGCCATGTCGATGCGGATTGTGCCCGCGCCGGAGACGCAGGGCTTGCCCATGCCGCGCGCCACGACCGCCGCGTGGCTGGTCATGCCGCCGCGCGTGGTGAGAATGCCTTCCGCGGCGTGCATGCCGTGGATATCCTCCGGCGAGGTTTCCACGCGCACGAGAATGCACTTGCGCTTGGCCTTCCTGGCTTCTTCCGCCTCTTCGGAGGTGAAGACGATCTCACCCGTCGCGGCACCCGGCGAAGCGGGGAGGCCGGTCGAGAACTGCAGGCGGGTCGCCTTCGGGTCGATGGTCGGGTGCAGGAGTTGGTCGAGAGAGGCCGGATCGACGCGCTTCACGGCCTCTTCCTGCGAAATCAGCCCCTCATTCGCAAGATCAACCGCGATGCGGAGCGCGGCCTTGGCCGTGCGCTTGCCGTTGCGGGTCTGGAGCATCCAGAGCTTGCCCTGCTGAACCGTGAATTCCAGATCCTGCATGTCGCGGTAATGGTTCTCGAGCAGGCCATAGATGCGCACGAGTTCCCTATAGGCCTCGGGCATGGCCGCTTCGAGCGAGGGTTTCGTCGAGCCCGCCGCGATGCGGGCGGCTTCGGTGATGTCCTGCGGCGTGCGAATACCCGCCACCACATCCTCGCCCTGTGCATTGATGAGGAACTCGCCATAGAGCTCCTTCGTGCCGGTGGAGGGGTTGCGGGTGAAGGCCACGCCCGTGGCCGAGGTGTCGCCCATATTGCCGAACACCATGGCCTGCACGTTCACCGCCGTGCCCCAGCTCTCGGGGATGGAATGCAGTTCGCGATACTTGATCGCGCGGGCATTCATCCATGAGCCGAACACCGCGCCGACGGCGCCCCAGAGCTGCTCATAGGGGTCCTGCGGGAAGGGCCGGCCGAGATTTTCCTCAACGCAATCCTTGAAGGAGACGATGATCGCCTTCCAGTCCTCGGCGGTCATCTCGGTGTCGAGCGTGTAGCCCTTGTGATCCTTGTACTCCTCGAGAATGTCCTCAAACTTGTGGTGCTCCAGCTCCAGAACCACGTTGGAATACATGGTGATGAAGCGGCGGTAGCTGTCATGGGCGAAGCGCGGGTTGTTCGAAAGCTTCGCGACCGCTTCCACGGTCTCATCGTTCAGCCCGAGGTTCAGCACGGTGTCCATCATGCCCGGCATCGAGGCGCGGGCGCCGGAGCGCACCGAGACCAGCAGTGGGTTTTCCTTGTCGCCGAAGCCGCGGCCCGCGAGCCTGCCGACATGCTTCAGCGCGGCATCGACCTGCTGGGCGAGATCGAGCGGGTAAGTGTTGTCATGCGCATAAAACCAGGTGCAGACCTCGGTGGAGATGGTGAAACCCGGCGGCACCGGCAGCCCGAGGCTGCACATTTCGGCCAAATTCGCGCCCTTGCCGCCCAGAAGGTTGCGCAAGGAGGCGTTGCCTTCCGCCTGGCCATCGCCAAACGTGTAAACCCAATTCGTCATCCCCGTGCCACTCCCTTGGTCACAGATCGAGGTCTGGCTTTCGCAGTTGCGAAAGATCCCTCGTCGCTTTGTCGCAAATGTCTCCGGAAGGCAACCGTTGCGATTGCCTTGTGCCATCCGCAAATGGCATGACCGACATGAACAAAAGCCGAGCAGGAAGCCGAATGCGTCGCCTGGTCACCCGGTTCCCCACGCTGGCCCGAAGGCCTGGCCGATGCGCGCTGGCGCTGCTGGGCCTGCTCGCCTGCCTTCTGCCCGGCGCGGCATCGCGCGCATTCGCCCAGCAGGGCAGCCCGATCCGCATTCCGGTATTCGTCGATCCCGAGCGGCGCATCGAACGCCGTGCCGGGCCGCGCATCGCCACCATCCGGTTTCTCACGGAAGACGATTATCCGCCTTTCAATTTCGTTGCGGCCGATGGGCAATTGCAGGGTTTCAACATCGATCTTGCGCGCGCGATCTGCGCCGAGATCGAGGCGCAATGCACCATCCAGCCTCGTCGCTGGGATCTTCTCCTGCCGGCGCTCGACACCAACGAGGGCGATGCCGTGATTGCCTCGCATCGTATTGACGGGGATCTGCGCCGTCGCTTCGAGGTGTCCCAGCCGGTCTATCGTGTGCCCGCGCGCTTTGCCGGCCACAAGGATGGTGCGATCCAATCCACCGATGCGCAGGCCCTGCAGGGCAAATCCATCGCGGTGGTCGGCGGCTCGCGGCACGAGGCCTATCTCAACGCCCTGTTCCCGGCCGTGCGGATCGAGCGCTTCCCCAGTTTCGCGCTGGCCTTGGAGGCGATGCGCCGCCGGCAGGTGGACCTTGCCTTCGGGGATGGGATTGCGATCGCTTTCTGGCTCAACGGTTCGGAATCGCTCGATTGCTGCACCTTCATCGGCGGCGCCTATGCCGAGAGCCGCTATTTCGGCGAGGGCGCGGGCATCGTGATGCGCAAGGGCAATGTTGCGCTCCGGCAGGCGATCGACGATGCGCTGACCCGGATGAGCCGCGATGGCCGCTTCGCGCGGCTCTATCTCAAGCATTTCCCGGTTCCATTCTATTGATCCGGCGCCTGTTGCGCGGTTGACGGTTCGGCGCGCCGGCCGTAACGAACCGGCTCCCGCCTCCCGCAAAAAACCTTCTTCGGAAACAAAACCGCCTCCATGACCGATCTTTCCCGTTTTCGCGACGCTGCCCGGACTTCCCCCGCCTGGCCTTTCGAAGAGGCCCGCAAGCTGGTCGCGCGCATCCAGAAATCGGGCAAGAGGCAGGTGCTGTTCGAAACGGGCTATGGCCCGTCGGGCCTGCCGCATATCGGCACCTTCGGCGAGGTGGCACGCACCACGATGGTGCGCCGCGCCTTCGAGGCGCTGACCGGCGGGGAAATCCCGACCCGGCTCATCTGCTTCTCGGATGACATGGATGGCATGAGGAAAATTCCGGATAATGTGCCGGATCGTGCCTTTCTCGAGCCGCATCTGCAGAAGCCGCTGACCTCGGTTCCGAACCCCTTCGGCGGGGATTACGAGAGCTTCGGGCATCACAACAACGCGATGCTGCGTCGGTTTCTCGATACCTTCGGCTTCGAATACGAATTCATGAGTGCGACCGAGTGCTACCGCAACGGCACCTTCGATGCCGTGCTGCTGCGCGCGGCCGAGCGCTACCAGGCCATCATGGATGTGATGCTGCCCACGCTTGGGCCGGAACGGCAGGCGACCTATTCCCCCTTCCTGCCGATCTCGCCCCAGTCGGGCCGCGTGCTCTATGTGCCGATGAAGCATGTCGATGCCAAGGCCGGCACGGTCACCTTCCTCGACGAGGACGGCGCGGAGACGACTTTGCCCGTCACCGGCGGGCATGTGAAGCTGCAATGGAAGCCGGATTTCGGCATGCGCTGGGCGGCGCTCGATGTCGATTTCGAGATGTTCGGCAAGGATCATCAGACCAATGCCGGCATCTATGATCGCATCTGCGCCATCCTCGGCGGCATTCCGCCGGAGCATTATGTCTACGAGCTGTTCCTCGACGATCAGGGCCAGAAGATCTCAAAGTCGAAGGGCAATGGCCTGACCATCGACGAATGGCTCACCTATGCCTCGCCCGAGAGCCTCGCGCTGTATATGTTCCACAAGCCGCGCGAGGCGAAGAGGCTCTATTTCGATGTGATCCCCCGCGCGGTGGATGAATATCTCCAGTTCCTCGATGCCTTTCCCCGGCAGGATGCGAAGAACCAGCTGGGAAATCCGGTCTGGCACATCCATGGCGGCAACCCCCCGCCGCCGGAGCGGCTGGGCAGGGAGGGTGAGAACACGCCCTCCGAGAAGGTCTCCTTCTCGCTGCTCATGAACCTCGTGGCGGTCGCCAATGCCGAGGAGAAGGGCGTGCTCTGGGGCTTCCTGAAGCGCTATGCGCCCTCGGCCTCGCCCGAGAGTCATCCGCGTCTTGATGCGCTGGTGGGCTATGCGATCCGCTATTTCGAGGATTTCGTGAAGCCGAAAAAGGCCTATCGCCTGCCGGATGCGGTGGAGGAAGCGGCCTTCGCCACCTTGGCCGACAAGCTTGCGGCGATGCCTGCGGATGCAACGGCCGAGGCCATCCAGGAAGCGGCCTATGATGTGGCGCGCGCCGTTCCGCGCTATCAGGATTTCGCGGCCAAGGGCGCCACGCCCGAGCGCCCCGGCGTCTCGAATGCGTGGTTTGCGGCGATCTACAACGTGCTTCTCGGCGAGGAGCGGGGACCGCGTTTCGGCTCCTTCGCGGCGATCTACGGGCTTGAGAACACGGTTGCGCTGATCCGCAAGGCGATTGCCGGCGAGCTCGTCGCGGCGCATGAGGCCTTCCGACGCACGCGCGGCATCACTGGCTGAGCCAGAGGATGCGGGCGAGCAGGCGGATGTCCTTCGTCTTCCGCGCCGGCAATTCCTCGCCCGAAAGGCTGCGCAGGCGCACCTGCGCGGCTGTTTCAAGCCAGAGTTCGCCGATCATCAGGCTGCCATCGATTGCCAGAAGCAGCACGCGATCGCCTCGGCGCCTCGGCGCGCTGGGCGAGGCGATGATCATGTCGCCCTGCTTGTAGGCCGGCGCGAAGCGGTCGCAGTCAAGACCGATCGCGAAGCTATCCCCGCGCAGGCCCTGGAGCGGCTCGATCCGGTCCCAGCCGGCGCCCTGCGGCCGCCCCTCCTCGTCGAAGGCATCGGCCATGAGGTGATCCGCGAACTGGAAGGGCAGGTGCGATGGCCCCGGTTCGCTGGTGACGATCGCCAGAAACTCATCCACGCCGACGCCCGTGGCCGCGAGGATCTTTGCGATGGATTCGGTCGATGGCCAACGCGGATGGCCATCCGCGCCCTGCCGCTTCGAGCGATTGAAGGTGGTCGCATCAAGGCCCGCCCGCTTGGCCAGTGCCGAGGGCGTGAGGCCATGTCGCTGCGCGAGCGTGTCGATGGCCGTCCAGATCTGCGAATGGGTCAACATGCCGCAACATCCTGCACGAAACCTTTGGCCCTCGCGAGGGGGATGCCGCGAAAAGCTGTGCTTCCGGCCGGAAAATTGCGCTTTTCAGCACCCCTGCAACCGCCTAAATCTCGCCGCGCCCGCCCAAGCCGGAGTCTGCCGCATGGCGCTTCTCTACAAGATCCTGTCTCGCCCCGAATGGGAGACCTTTCGGCAGGACAGGCGATTCGCCGGCTCCGCGGTGGACCGCCAGGATGGCTTCATCCACTTCTCCTACGCCCATCAGCTCGTCGAAACCGCCCGCAAGCATTTCGCCGGCCAGAGCGATCTTGTCCTGCTGGCGGTCGAGGGCAAGGAACTCGGCGAAGCCCTGCGAGATGAACCGTCTCGCAATGGAGATCTCTTTCCGCATCTTCATGCCGAACTCGCGCTTCCCGCCGTGCGATGGATGAAACCCATCGGGCAGGATGCGGAAGGCTTTCCCGTTCTTCCCGCCTTCGAGGAGGCCTGATCCATGTTCGCCCGAGCCTTTCCGCTGCTGCGCCCGCTGATCGGCGCGATCGATGCCGAACAGGCGCATGATCTCTCCGTGCGCGCGCTCGAGATGCTGCCGCTCCCGGCCTGCGGGCCGGATGATCCGCGCCTTGCCGTGGAAGCCTTCGGGCTCAAGTTCTCCAATCCCGTGGGCATGGCTGCGGGTTTCGACAAGGATGCCCGCGTGCCCGATGCCGTGCTGCGGCTCGGCTTCGGCTTCGTGGAGGTCGGCGGGGTGACGCGGCAGCCCCAGCCCGGCAATCCGCGCCCACGCGTCTTCCGCCTTCAGCCGGATGAGGCCGTCATCAACCGCTACGGCCTCAATTCCAGCGGCATGGAAGCCGTGCGCCATCGGCTGGCGAAGCGCCGGCGGACCGGCATCGTGGGGGTCAATCTCGGGGCGAACAAGGAAAGCGCCGATCGCATCGGCGACTATGTCGCGCTGCTCCAGACCCTCGGTCCGCATGCGGAATTCGCAACACTCAACATCTCTTCGCCGAACACACCGGGCCTGCGGGATCTCCAGGGCAGGGCCTTCCTCGAGGAGTTGCTCGACCGCACGCTCGAGGCACGCGCGAAAGCAAACCTTGCGACCCGCGTTCTGCTGAAGATCGCGCCTGATCTCGATGATCTCCAGCTCGATGACATCGTGGCAGTGGCGCTGCGCCGCCCCATCGACGGGATGATCGTCTCGAACACCACCACCGCCCGGCCCGAAAGCCTGAAGGACAAGGCGCAGGCGAAGGAAGCCGGCGGCCTTTCCGGCAGGCCGATTTTCCGGCCCTCCACCGTGAAGCTCGCGAAGACCTGGCTGCGCGTGGAGGGCAGGTTCCCGCTGATCGGCGTGGGCGGCATCGCCAGCGGCGCGGATGCGCTGGCCAAGATCGAGGCCGGCGCGAGCCTTGTTCAACTCTATACCGCGCTGATCTATCAGGGGCCGGCGCTGCTTCAGGAAATCAAGGACACGCTTGAGGCCGCAGCACCGCCCGAAGGCCTTCCGGCCATTGTGGGACGGGCCGCGCGCGATTGGGCCAGTTCGGCCTGCTGATCAGGCCGGAAGCTCAATCTTCGAGGCGGCGATCACCGCCTGCGTGCGGCTTTCGACGCCAAGCTTCATCAGGATCGCCGAGACATGCGCCTTCACGGTCGCCTCGGAGACCGAAAGCTCATAGGCGATCTGCTTGTTGAGAAGTCCCTCGGACAGCATGGTCAGCACGCGCATCTGCTGCGGGGTGAGGCTGGCGAGCCGCCGGACCAGATCGGCTGTTTCCTTATCCGCCCCCACATCGAGCCGGATATGCGGTGGCGTCCATTGCCCGCCCCCGATCACCGTCGCGATCGCGCCGTGCATGGTCTCGATGGAGGAGGTCTTCGGGATATAGCCCGAGGCGCCGAATTCGATGCAGGCGCGGATGGTCGCCGGGTCCTCGATGCCCGAGACCACGATGACCGGCACGGAAGGATATTGCGAGCGCAGGAAGGTGAGCCCCGAAAAGCCGTTCACGCCCGGCATCTTCAGGTCCAGCAGCACCAGATCGACCTCCGGCTCGTTCAGAATCGCCGCCGTTGCTTCCTCGAGAGTGCCGGCCTCGATCACGTGGAGGTGGCGGAAGATGCCATTGACCGCCTGGCGCAGCGCGCCGCGAAACAAGGGATGATCATCTGCGATGATGATGGTGCCACGGCCATCCGCGGACAGAGGCGTGGAAAGTCCTGCCGACATCCCCTTTTCCCCCTTGGAATGTTGCTTGTTGTTTTTTCGAGATTAACACGCAGATTGCGCTTGCACCATGATCCGATCCAATTCCCCGCAACCTGCGACATTCTGTCAGGGTGGTGGCCCGGGGAGCGGCCATCGGTGTTTGACAGCCGCTCCCGCCCCGGCGAAAAAGCAGGCGCGGAGGGCGGCTCCATGGTTTCGACTCTCGTTTTCTCGATCACGACCGCCGGGACGCTGTTTCTGGTTCTCGGGGAGCGGCTGGGCCTGCCGGCGCCGCTCGGCCTGCTTGCGCTTCAGGCGCTGCTGGCCCTCTCCTTCGGATTGATGATCGTGCTTTCGGCGACGAATCGGCTGGATCCCTTTCTGGCGGAGCCGCCGCGGGCACAGGCTTTCGGGCGGGTGGCGCGACTTGTCATCCTGCTCCTTGCGGGCCTTGCCGCCAGCGGCGGCGTTGCGCTCGAAAACCCGGCGCGGGCCGGCTCTCTCATCGCCGGCTATATGCTCGGCGCGATCGCGCTGCTCCCGCGAGAAGCGGGGTTCGGGGTTTCCGGCGGAAAAATCCTTGCCATGGGCGGCGTGCTCCGGCGCCTCGCCCTGGCGATCATGGCTCTCGTGCTGATCGCCCTGTGGCTGCCCCCGGTGAGCGCCAGTTTCGCCGCCGTCCTCCAGCGCGAGGCCGAGGCTTTGCGCGGCCCGATCATTCTGGGATTGGCCCTTGGTGTCGCGCTGGGCGGAGCGGCGGGCCTCTCTCGGCTCGCACGGGCGATCCTTCTCATGGGTCTCTTTCTGGCCGTGGCTCCGCTGGGAGCCGCCGCCTTCGTGGAACGCGCCTTTCCGCCGGAAAGCCTGCGCGGCACGCTGGCGACGATGCTGCGTGAGGCGACAACCGCCATTCCCGCCGGCCAATGGCGAGAGGGGCTGCCCGATCTCCTTGCGGGGTTTGCCATTGGCGGCCTTGCTTCCGCCCTGCGTCCGGCCCGCGAACGGGCGGGCCAGAGCATGCTGGTTGCCCTGCTCGCGCTCATGATCGCGCTGGCCGGCGCCTTGTTCGTGATGGTGGAGGTCATTCGCCTGCACGAGGTCGTCGTCACGCAGATCGCCGACCAGCCGCCGGCGCGCTGGCCGCTTTTCATGTTCGACGAGGCCATTCTCGGCTGGCTGAAATTGTGCGGAGAGGCTCCGCGCGATGTGCTGGATGCGTTCCGGGCCTGCCGCGCGCGCGGCCTCGTGGGCAGCTTCCCGATTTCCGAGCTTCGCCTCGAACCGGGCCTGATCGGGCCGGCCATTGCCGCGTCACGCGGGTTGCCCGCGGTGCTGGGGGCCGGCTGGATGCAGGCCGCGCCCTTGATCGGCCTTGTCGCCATCGGCCTGCTGATGCATGGCGCGGCATTGCTGATCAGCGAGACCAGCCTCTACCGGCGAGCCGGTGAGAAGGCCTTGCGCTCCTCCCGGCTGCTGCTGGCGCGCTTCCTTGTGCTGGCTCCCATGGCCGTGCTGTTCCTGCTGCCGGCCGAAGCCGCCCTCAAGGGCCGCCTGGCCTTGAGCCTGATGCTGGGAAGCCTGCTGCTGATCCTCGTCGCAAGGCTGGCGGACCTGTTCTGCGCGGGCGTCAGGGCGCTGCAGGGGCGCAAGCCCGGCGCCTTGCCGTTCACGCCTTCCGCAGAAGCAACCTGAGGGTTTCGATCCGATCGGCTTCCGCCGGCTTCTTGTCGTTCCGGATGCGGTGGATGCGCGGGAAACGCATCGCCAGACCCGAGCGATGACGCGTCGATTCCTGCAAACCTTCGAAGGCGATTTCGAGCACAAGTCCGGAATCCGGCGCATGCACGACCTCGCGCACCGGGCCGAAGCGATTGACGGTGTTCTGCCGCACGAAGCGGTCAAGCCCCTTCAGTTCCGCGTCGGTGAAGCCGAAATAGGCCTTGCCCACCGGCACGAGCCTGTCGCCCTCCCAGACGCCGAAGGTGAAATCCGAATAGAAGCTGGAGCGTTTTCCGTGCCCGCGCTGGGCATACATCATCACGCAATCCGCGATCATCGGATCGCGCTTCCACTTGTACCAGAAGCCCTTGGGGCGGCCCGCGAGATAGGGGCTGTCGAGCCGCTTCAGCATCACGCCCTCGATGGCCGGGTTCTGTGCGGATTGCGCGCGCTTCTCGGCGAGGTCTTCCCAGGTTGCGAAAGGCACGGCCGGCGAGAGCATGAGGCGCGGATGGGCCTTTGCCTCGACCAGCGCCTCGAGCCGCGCGCGACGCGCGGGCAGGGGATGCGGGCGCAGATCCTCGCCGCCGATCTGCAGGAGGTCATAGGCCATCAGAGCGACCGGGGAATCGCGCAGCATCGCCGCCGAGACGATCTTGCGATTGAGCCGTTGCTGGAGATCCGAGAAGGTCGACACGACAGCCTCGCGCACGACCACCAGTTCCCCGTCGATCACCGCGTCTTCCGGCAGCGCCGCGATGAGATCGGGGAAGGCGGTGGTGATGTCGTCGCCGCTGCGGGAGAAAAGTCGAACATCCCGTGCAAGCCCGTTGGATCGCGTCGCCGCCTGGATGCGGATGCCGTCCCATTTCCATTCGGCATGGAACTCGGACGGCGTGAGCGTCTCGAAATCCTGTTCCTCGATCGGATGCGCCAGCATCGGCGAGCGGAAGGTGAGCGCGGCGGACGGATCGGGCCTTGGCCCGCGCCCCTCGAGCCAGGCGAAAAGATCGGTGTAAGGCGGCTCGACCCCGTGCCAGACCTCCTCGATCTCCTCGACGGGGCGGCCCGAGAATTCCGCCAGGGCCTGCCTTGCGAGAAGCGCCGACACGCCGACGCGCAAAGCGCCGGTGATGAGCTTCAGCAAGGCCCAGCGGCCGGTTTCGTCGAGTTCGTCGAGCCATCGGGCGATCAGGGCCGGCCCCTCGCGACGGCTGGCCGAAAGAAGCGTCGAGATCACTTGCGCAAGGTGCAGGGGCTCGCCTTCCGAAGGCGGCGGCGCAGGCCAGATCAGCGCGATGGTCTCGGAGAGATCGCCGACGAAATCATAGGAGAGGCCGAAGAGCACCGGATCCACGCGCTCGGCCGCCAGGGCGCGCAGCATGGCGGGCTTCACGGCGGGGATATCCAGCGCGCCCGAGAGAGCGGCCAGCGCATGGCCGCGATCGGGGTCCGGCGCCTCTCGCAAGTAGCGCACGATATGGCGCAGCTTTTCGGTGCGGCGCGGCTCGCGGGAGAGGCGATCCAGCAGGGTCGAGAAAGCTTTCACGCGGCATCCTCCGCCGCTTCCTCCCCGAAGCCCACGAGATGCAGCGGCTGCGCCGCGAGGCCCTGCCCGAGGCACCAATGCATGAGGGCATCCTCCTGCCCGTGGGTGACCCAGATCTCGCTGGCCCCGGTTTCAAGGATGGTCGCGCGCAGGCTGTCCCAATCGGCATGGTCGGAGATGACGAGCGGAAGTTCCACGCCGCGCTGCCGGGCGCGGGCGCGAACGCGCATCCAGCCGCTGGCCGCGACCGTGAGCGGTTCCGCGAAGCGCCGCGACCAGATATCCGAGAGGCTCGAAGGCGGGCAGATCAGGATCTCCCCCGCGAGGCTGCCGCGCGGAAGCCCGGCCGCGCGCGCCAGCGGCCCCAAAGCGATGCCCGCCTCCTCATAATAGCCGGTCACCTTTTCGAGCGCGCCATGAAGATAAACCGGCCGGTCATACCCCGCCTCGCGCAGGTGGCGGATGAGCCTCTGCGCCTTGCCGAGAGAATAGGCCCCCACGAGATGCGCGCGATGCGGGTTTTCCTGAAGCGAAACCAGCAGCTTTCCAACTTCCCCATGCGGATCGGGATGGCGGAACACGGGCAACCCGAAGGTCGCCTCCGTCACGAACACATCGCAGGGCACCACTTCGAAGGGTGCTGCGGTGGCATCGGGCTCGCGCTTGTAGTCGCCGGAGACGACGATGGTCAGGCCCTTCCATCTGAGCGCGATCTGGCAGGAGCCGAGCACATGGCCGGCGGGGAAGAACGCGACCTCCACGCCGCTGATATTCAACCACTCGCCGATCCTGGCCTCCTGCTGCGTCTGTGAGAAACCTTCGCCGAGGCGCAGGCCCATGATCGCGAGCGTTTCCCGGCTCGCCATCACCGCGCCATGGCCGGGCCGGGCATGATCGGAATGGGCATGCGTGATGAGCGCGTGCGGCACAGGGCGCATCGCATCGATGTAAAAATCGCCGGGCGGGCAATAGAGGCCTTCCGGGCGCGGATGCAGCAGTTCGGAAGGTCGCATGGTCTTGCCTGTTCTCGCCGCCCGTCAAATCGCGTAAGCACCGTCATATGTCTTCCGCTGCCCGTTCCGCCAGTCTCGCGCAGGGTTCCGGCGATTTGCTCGCCGATCGCCGCTTCGCCTATGCCGAAGGCGCATGGGCGGATGGCGATGCCCGAGCCGCCTTCGACCTTTACGAACAGACCCTCGAACGGGTTCCCGATTGGCTGCCTGCGCGTCTCGGCCTCGGCAAGGCGGCGCTTGCCCTTGGCCGCGAGGCGGAAGCACGCGCGGCCTTCGGGGTGGTTGCATCGGGAGATGAGGCGGACCTGCTGGGCGCCCGCGCCTTTCTCGCCCGGATGGGTGCGGAGGGCGGTGCCGTGACGACCGGCTATGTCGCCGCGCTCTTCGATGATTACGCCCCGCGTTTTGATGCGCATCTCACATCCGCGCTCGATTATCGCGCGCCGGAATTGCTGGCGGGGGCTTTGGCGAAGGTGGCGGGTCCACAGGTTTACACCCGCGTGCTCGATCTCGGCTGCGGCACGGGGCTGATGGCGAAGGCGCTTGCCGGGCAGTTCGAGACGATCAATGGCGTCGATCTCTCCTCGCGCATGCTGGCAATCGCGCGGGAAACGGGCCTCTACAGCCGCCTCGATTGCTTGGAAGCCGGTGCATGGCTCGCGGGTGAGGCGGCGCAATCGGCCGATCTCGTGATCGCGGCGGATGTCTTCTGCTACATCGAGAACCTCGCCCCCCTTTTCCGCGAAGCGCGGCGGGTGCTCAGCCGCGACGGTCTCTTCGCCTTCACGGTGCAGGATGCGGGCGAGGGGCCGAGCCGCGTGGGCGCCGATCTTCGCGTGCATCACGCCGAGGCGGACCTCCTGCGCTGGGCCCGCGAATCCGGTTTCGTGATTCGCCATTCCGCGCAAGTGAGCGCCCGGCGTGACCGGGGCGAACCGGTGCCCGGAGCGCTTTACCTGCTGTCGCGGGATGGCTGAACTCCCCTGCAAGATCACGCGATGGTTCGCCGCGAAGGGTTGGTCCCTGCGCGCCCATCAGCATGCCATGATCGAGAAGGCGCAGGCAGGCCGCTCCGCCCTGCTGATTGCGCCGACGGGCGCGGGCAAGACGCTCGCCGGGTTCCTTCCGAGCCTCATCGACCTCATGGCGCCGCGCCCGGTGCGGCGGCTTCACACGCTCTACATCTCGCCCCTGAAGGCGCTGGCGGTCGATGTCGCGCGCAATCTCGAAACGCCGGCAGCGGAAATGGGTCTGCCCATCCGCATCGAGGCGCGCACGGGCGATACCCCTGCTTCCCGCCGCGCCCGGCAGATGACCAGCCCGCCGGATATCCTGCTCACCACGCCCGAGCAGCTGGCGCTGCTGCTCGCTCATCCGCAGGCGGGGAAGCTGTTCGGCTCGCTGAAGCGGCTGATCGTCGATGAAATCCACGCGGTCGCGCCCAATAAGCGCGGCGACCTGCTCGCCCTCGGCCTCGCGCGGCTGCGGGCGCTGTCGCCGGGCCTCGTGACGGCGGGGCTCTCCGCCACCGTCGCCGAGCCCGATGATCTGCGCCGTTGGCTCACGGGGCAGGGGAAGAAAAGCGAGAAGGAAATAGGCGAAGCGATGGCCGATCTCGTGCTTGCCGCGCCCGGGGAGGCGGCCGAGCCCATCCTCACCATGCTCGAAACCGAGGAGCGCCTGCCCTGGGCCGGGCATTCCGCGCGCCATGCCATCAGCGATATCTATGCCGAGATTGGCAAGGCGAGGCTGAGCCTCGTCTTCGTCAACACGCGCATGCAGGCGGAATATCTCTTTCAGCTCCTCTGGAACGAGAACGAGGCGGGAAAGCGCATCGCGCTGCATCACGGCTCGCTGGATGTGGGTCAGCGGCGGCGGGTGGAGGCGGCGATGGCCGCAGGCCAATTGGATGCCGTGGTCTGCACCTCGACCCTCGATCTCGGGATCGACTGGGGCGATGTCGATCTCGTCATCCATGTCGGGGCTCCGAAGGGCGCGAGCCGGCTCCTCCAGCGCATCGGCCGCGCCAATCACCGGCTCGATGAGCCCTCGCGCGCCTTGCTGGTGCCCTCGAACCGCTTCGAGGTGCTGGAATGCCGCGCGGCGATTCAAGCGGCCTTCGCGCAGGAACAGGACGCGGTGACAAGGCGCGATGGCGCGCTGGATGTGCTGGCGCAGCATGTGATGGGAATGCTCGTCGCCGAGCCGCGATCCGAGGCGGAGCTTCTGGCGGAAATCCGCGACGCCGCCCCCTATGCCGAACTTTCGGAAGAGGATTTCGCCAAGGTTCTCGGCTTTGTCACCGATGGTGGCTATGCGCTCCGGGCCTATGAGCGCTTCGCCCGCGTGAAGCGCGACAAGGAGGGCCGTCTGCGCGTCGCGCATGCGCGCATCGCGCAGAGCTACCGCATGAATGTCGGTACGATTGTCGAATCAACGATGCTCAAGGTGCATCTCGGCAAGCCCGCGGGCGGCACGAGGGCGCTGCGTTTCGGGCGCCTGCTCGGCGAGGTGGAGGAATATTTCGCGGAAGGCCTCGTGCCGGGCGATACCTTCGTGTTCGCCGGCGAGGTGCTGAAATTCGAGGGCCTCGCGGAGGATCGCGTGATCGTCAGCCGAACCTCGGCGCGCGATCCCATGGTGCCATCTTACGCGGGCGGGAAATTCCCGCTCTCGACGCATCTGGCCCGAAGGGTGCGCCAGATGCTGGCCACACCGGAGGCATGGATCGCCCTGCCCGATCAGGTCTCGGCCTGGCTGGAACTCCAGCGGCAGAAATCGCGTCTGCCGGGGCCGGAGGATCTGCTGGTCGAAACCTTCCCGCGCGGCGAACGGCATTATCTCGTGGCCTATCCCTTCGAGGGGCGGCTCGCACACCAGACACTCGGCATGCTGCTGACGCGCCGGCTCGAACGCGCCCGGCTGAAGCCGCTCGGTTTCGTGGCCAATGATTACGCCCTCGGCATCTGGATGCTCGGCGATGTCTCGTCAGAGGCGAAACGCCACGAATCTTTCCTGCCGGAACTCTTCGCGCCCGACATGCTCGGCGACGATCTCGAGGAATGGCTGGAGGAAAGCGCCCTGATGAAGCGCTCCTTCCGCCATTGCGCGGTGATCGCCGGGCTGATCGAGCGACGCTTTCCGGGCATGGAGAAGAAGGCGCGGGCCGTCACCATGTCGACCGACCTCATCTTCGATGTGCTGCGCCGGCACGAGCCGGATCACATCCTGCTCAAGGCCGCGCGGGCCGATGCGGCGAGCGCGCTGCTTGATCTTCGCCGCCTCTCCGACATGCTGATGCGCATCCGGGGGCGAATCATGCATCACCCGCTGAAGAGGGTCTCCCCGCTCTCGGTGCCGATCCTGCTCGAGATCGGCAAGGAGCCGGTCTATGGCGAGGCGCGTGATGCGGCAATCGGCGAGGAAGCCGCGCGGCTGATGGAGGAAATCGGGGCATGAGGGGCGCTGTGGCGGGTGCAGAAATGGAACGGGCCGGCCCTGAATGCCGGATCGCGGGCCTGCGCGTCACGCTCGATTGCTCCGGCGCGGCCTTCCTGCCGGAGGAACGCATGCTCCTGGTGGCCGATCTCCACCTCGAGAAATCCGCCGCCTTCGCGCGGTTCGGGCAGATGCTCCCGCCCTATGACAGCTTGGCCACGCTTCAGCGCCTCGAGGCGGCGGTGCACCGCCTGCAACCCGAAAGCCTCGTGTTGCTGGGCGACAGCCTGCACCGGGCCGATCTCGGGCTGGAGGCCGGCTCCACGGCGGGGATGATCCTCGCCCGGCTGGCGGAGCAGGTTCGCTTCACCTGGATCACCGGCAATCATGATCCGCATCACCCGGCGGATCTTCCCGGCGAGAGTGTCGCGCATCTCGATCTTGGCGGGGTGCGGCTGCGCCATGCGCCGGAAGCGGATGGAAGACCGGAAATCGTGGGCCACCTGCACCCGGCGGCACGGCTTGTGACACGCGCCGGCATGCAACGGCGGCGCTGCTTCCTCGCATCGGGCGAAAGGCTGCTGATGCCCGCCTTCGGCTGCCTCACCGGCGCTCTCGACGTGACGGATCGGCCCATCCGCGATCTCGGCTGGGGCAAGGAAGCGCGCGCCTATCTGCTGGCGCGCGAGGCGATCCATGCCGTGCCTTTTCACGCGCTTGCCGTGCGGCGATAGCTTGTCCTGCTCATCGCGCCGGAACGCGAAATTGGCGATCCAGCCAAGAAGCACGGCGATGAGCACGATCGCGAGGGCATAAAGCCCCACCGGTGCCTTGCCCGGCAGATTTAACTTCGCGGTGAAGAGGTTGGGGTGCGCCATGGTGATCGCCCTGGGGTCGATCACCAGCGTGTCTTCTTCCTCGCGCGGGCGCAGCAGGGTCTGGCGAAACCCGGCCTGTTCGGCCTCGTCCGCCACCATCTCGCCCACGGGGCGGGCGCCGAGCAGCGCGAAACAGGGTGCCGGCAGGCTCGGAAGGAAAGCAAGCACCCGTGCCAGGCCCGATCCGGCGGCGGGGCCACGGGCGCAACAGGCTTGCCGCGCCATGCGGCCTCTTCCCGATCCTCAGCTCCGGCTCGGCAACCGACCGGAGGCGGTTACTGTGCCTGTGTGCCCGGCCGCCCGATGGGCGGGAAGGGCAGATTGGCGGTCTTGTCCCAGTTTCCGGGTTCATTGGCATTCAGGTTGGGTTCGGTCGGCTTGAAAGCCTTCAGGCGGTCGCGCTCCTTGCCAACCTGTTCCTTGGAGAGCCGCGCCGCGATGTCGTCGCGCTTCTTGCCGGCATCCGGATCACCCTGCATCGCCGCGAGCGAGAACCAGCGATAGGCCTCGCCCATATCCTGGTTCACGCCCAGGCCGCGGGCGAAAAGGATGGCCACATTGAACTGGCTGTCCTTCACGCCGTGCTCGGCGGCGCGGCGGAACCAGAGTGCTGCACCGGCATAATCCGGCGCGCCATGCACGCCCTCGGCCAGCAGCACACCGGCATTGTGCATGGCCAGGACATGGCCCTGCGCTGCC
Organism: Methylobacterium sp.; assembly: GCA_020252645.1. Taxonomy (GTDB): domain Bacteria; phylum Pseudomonadota; class Alphaproteobacteria; order Rhizobiales; family Beijerinckiaceae; genus Rhabdaerophilum. Next base: position 46,138 of record JADCCN010000004.1, read on the forward strand.
GCGCGATCGAACCACTGGAAGGCGAGGGCAGCGTCCTTCGCCACGCCGCGCCCTTCGCGATAGAGGCTCGCGAGACGATATTGCGAGGGGGCATGCCCCTGTGCCGCGGCCTGCTCGAACCAGCGGGCCGCGAGCTTCGGATCGCGCACCACGCCGCGTCCATCCGCAAGCCGCGCGCCCAGTTCGAAAATGGCCGCGGCATTCCCGCCGGTTGCGGCGTCACGCAGGCGATCCTGCCCGGTAATCCTTGTCTCGCGGCCGAGTTCGGCGAGCACCTCGCGACCGGTCGCGATCGGGCGCGCCGTGCCTTCCGCGGTGATGGAGCCCACGGTCATCGGATCGGCCTGCGCGATGGGGACGGAATCGGTGAGCCGCGTCGCGCGCTTGCCCAAAGGCTCGACCATCGGGGTCGCGATCGAGCCCGTGCGCTCCGGCACCGATTGGGGCTTTGCGGGCTCGGTTCTTTCGGCGGCCGGGCGCTCGATCACGGGCGGCGCGGGTGGAGCAGGCACCTCGCCACTGTCACGCGGGAGGAGAAACTTCATGGCGCCGAGGGTGATGAAGACGAGCGCGACGAGGCCGAGCAGGATCGGCTTGCGGGCGCGGGCCAGGAACGAGGCCCGGGGGGAGCCATCTGTTCCGGCCGTGAGCGCGGTCGCCGCCTTTGCCGCCTTGCGGGCAGCCTTGGCGGCTTTCCTGTCGGTCTTTTCGTCCGAGAGCACCTGGTGGCTCTGGACGGCCGCAGCCTGAGCGGCACGACGGGCAGCCGCGATGAAATTCGCTCGCGGATCCGCCGCCGGAGCCTGGGTGCCGGAGGCCCCCGGCATGCTGTCGACCGGGCGCGGCTGTCCCGGCCGCAGGCCAGGTTCCAACGGCAGATCCGGGGTATCATCCGGCCCATCCGCCGGGGAGGTCCCGCGGGGCGCAGTCATCGAGGGAGCCGACTTCTGCGCCGCTTCCGGCATCCGCATCGGAGTTGCCGGCGGCAGGCCCGGAGGCGCGATCTCCGCGCGCGGCATTCCCGAAGCGGAAGCGGGCGCAGAAGCGGGGGCAGGAGCGGGGGCAGGCGGCGAGGGCGCGGCACGTGCGGCGGGGGCCGGCAGGCCGGTTTGCATTCCTCCAAGGCGGTTTGCGAGGCCTTCAAGCGTGCCGTGCAAGGCGTCCAGCGTCTGGCGTGTCCGGCGATCGGCTTCGGTCTGGGCGGTCTTGAAGTCGCCGAGATCGCGCTTGAGCAGAAGCAGGCCCTCTGCTGCGAGCGTATCGGTGCTCTCCTCCCGCGCAATGGAGCGGATGGCCTCGCGCGCGGCGCGTTCGACAGCCTCGGCTGCGGCTTCGCGCAGATCGGTGCGGGCCTCATCGAACTGGTTCATGAGCGTCTCGACAGCCTTCTGGAGGCCTTCAAGGCCGGCCGGCGCGCCGGCGGTCATGTCGAGCTTCTTGCCAAGACGCGAAATCTCATGCTGGAGCGCATCCAGCACATGCGCATCCGAGCGCGTTTCAGCTTCCGCCATGTGGGCGGAGAGGCGCTCGAGCATGTCCATCAGCTCATCGCTGGCGGCAGGTATCTGCGCCCGGTCGAGCGAAGTGCCGAGCTTGTCGATCTTCTCGACGAGGCTGTTGAAGGCTGCCAGCGGCTGGTTGCGCGTTCCGCCGAGCACGCGGTCGATCCGCTCCAGCCGTTCGGCGATGGAATCAAGCTGCGGGAGCGGCTGCTGGTCGTTGGCGATCCGGCTGACATCGCGCGCGATCTCGTCGAGGCGGCGTTCGATGCCCGTGAGGGCGCCGAGGCGATGTTCGATGGCTGCGATGGCGGAGAGACGCTGCTCGAGCGACTGGAAAGCGGCCTTGGGATCAAGCCGTTCCACCCGGTCGCGGATTTCCTGCACGGCATCCATCACCGCGCGCTCGGCGCGGCGATCCGGCTCGGAGCGGAAATTCTCGAGCTGCTTGCCGAGCGCTTCCATCTGGAAGACGAGGCCCTCCAGCGGCTGGGCCCGCACGGCCTGGCCGATGAGGCTCTTGATCGCATTGGTTTCGCGCAGCAGGTCCTCGATGCGCGCCGGGTCGGTCGAGTGGCGGCTGATCTCATCGAGCCGGCGCGCGACGAGGTTGACCTCCTGGCTCAGCCGATCCGACGAGCGGGAGGAAGCAAGTTCGCCGAGAATATCGCGGATTTCCTGCTGGACCTCGAGAATCGGCGCGAGAAGCCGCTCGGGCAGGGGGCTGCGATGCTGGCCGAAGGATTTCTCGGCCACGCTCGCAACGGCATTTTCCACCATGCCGAAGAGGCGCTGGGGCGAGAGTGTTTCGATGGTTGCGGCGAGGCTCGCAAGGTCGCGCCGGATCAGGGCCGTGTCCTCGTTCGGACGGCTTTGCCAGTTCTCGAGGCGGCCGGCGATCTGGTCGATGCGCTCCTGCAACGGCACGTTCTCGCGGCCGGCCTGGCCGCGCATGTCCTCGATGCGCTCGAGCAGGATGTCGAGCTGCTGGCGCATGGCGTCGATGGATTTGTTGTTGGTGCTCCGTGCCGCCGTTCGGCTCGCGGCGGGTTCGTCGAGCACGCGGCGGCGCTCGTCGATCTCGGAGACCGCACGTTGGAATTCGGCATCCTCGATCCGGCCCGGACGCAGCAAAGCCGCCGGACGGCCGCTCGGCGTGCGCTGGGGAACCGCGAGACGACGCTCCAGTTCATCGACGACGCGGGTAAGATCGGATGATTCGCGCGCCACAGCCGGCGAAGCCTCGGCGGTCTTGCGCTCCAGCCGCTCGATCGCCTGCACGGCGGTTTCGATCAGTTCGAGGACGCGGCCATTCTCCGGCCCATTCTCCGGCTCGGAATCGCGCATGCGATGCGCGGCGGTGGCGGTGCGGTTGCGTCCGAGGCGCTCCAGCCGGTCGTTCAGCATTTCCCCGCGCCAGGCCTTGCGCCGGCGGCCGCGCAACGGCGAGGGCTCGTCATCCTCGTCAGCGATGTTGCCGGCCAGGACCTGGTTCAGCCATTCGCCAACCGAAAGGCCGGAACGGTGCGCAGCTTCCACAGCCTGTTCGCGGATTTCGGGGTCGATCCCCCGCACGCTCCACGGCATTGCATTCGCCATTGTCCGACCCGCATCCCGTTGTTTGATGCAGCGGCCGTCGCCGCCGACGGGAAGGTGCGAATCAGGCGTGATCCGGCCCTTTTTTTCCCGTGCGGGCAGCTTTTCCTGTTATGGTAAACACTTCGTTAAAATACAGGCGGAAATTGCCGGCTGACTGCTGCTTGAGGTTGCAAAGACGCAGGCGGCGTGCTGAGACGTGGCAATCCGGAATTGCGCGATTCCTGTCTGGGGCTTGGATGGGTCCACCGAAACGTTTCTTCACGTTGAGCCGACGCGCTGGTCGCTCTCAGAGGAAGTGGAGTTGCTGGTTCCGGCATTCATTTCCTCAAGAACATCCTCCGCTTCCATGATCAGGACATTCATGATGGAACGAAGCAGCTTGGTATCTTCAGAGTAAAGCTGTGCCTTGATGATGAAGCCAAAATCAATGACCCGACGAACCAGTTCTTTTTCATTCATGGCTTGCCCCTGCCTGCTGGTAGAAAGAATTCTGTTCTTTCCGATCCCGAATGGCCGCTCGCACTGAGGGAGGCAGTGGGAGCCGAATCGTCGGCCGTGAGAACAATTCAAGGATGTAACAATTCACCCTTGCAACCTCAACGATTATTTAGCACTCTGCAACCTAAGGTGGTGTTCCCGGGCGATGGGCTCGGGTTACTCCTGGCCAGAAAGGTGCCATCATGGCTGATATCACTCTCTCCGTCGGCGTCCGTCAGTCGCTCTCCGCGATCAAGTCGACATCCGCTTCCCAGCAGCAGCAGCAGCTCAAGCTGGCAACCGGCAAACGCGTGAATTCCGCGCTGGACAACCCCGTCAACTTCTTCACCTCGTCGAGCCTCTCGAACCGCGCGCGGGACCTTTCCTCGCTGCTGGACTCGATCGGTCAGGGCGTGAAAGTCATCGAGGCGGCCGACAAGGGCATCAGGGCCTTGACGAAGCTGGTCGAGTCCGCTCAGGCCTCCGCCCGCCAGGCGCTGCAGTCCACCTCGACGACCCCGAAGGTGACCGGCTCGAACTCCACGGCGCTCACCGGTGCCACGGTTCTCTCCTCGGTTGGCGCTGGCGCCTTCGCGGTGGGTGACACCATCACCGTCAACGGTACGGCCGCCTTCACCTTTGCCGCAGGCGATGATGTCGACGATGTTATTTCCGCCATCAACAGCAACGCCACGCTGAACCCCACCACGGGCCCGCGCAAGGTCCAGGCCTCGCTGAACGGCTCCGGCCAGATCGTTGTGGAAGCGCTTGACGGTTCGGCCCTCACGGTCAGCGGTTCCGCCGCAGCCAAGGTCTCGACCCTCTTCGGCGGCTCCTCGCTGACGGCGGCGGCCAACACGAACACAACCCGCAAGGATCTTGCAGCGCAGTTCGATGCGCTCCGCAGCCAGATCGACCAGCTGGCGGCAGATTCGGGCTATAGTGGTGTGAACCTGCTCGATAACGGCTCGCTGAAAGTGCAGTTCAACGAAGCCAATACGGCTTCCATCACCATTTCGGGCGTGAAATTCAATGCAACGGGCCTCGGTATCGCGGCCTCGACCAATAATTTCCAGTCCGACAAGGACATCAACGACGCGATCGGCAACCTCACCAATGGCCTCACCAAGCTGCGCAACCAGGCCTCGACCTTCGGCTCGAACCTCTCGGTCGTGCAGACCCGCCAGGATTTCACCAACAGCATGATCGAGACGCTCGAGACCGGCTCGGATCTCCTCGTGCTGGCCGATCAGAACGAGGAAGCGGCGAAGCTGGTTACGCTCAACACGCGCCAGCAGCTCGCCTCCACGGCTCTCTCGCTCGCGACCCAGGCCGAGCAGAGCGTGCTCCGCCTGTTCTGATTTTCTCGGCAAAATCCGGTCATTTTGGAGGGCGGCGCCTGGCGTCGCCCTTCTCTTTTGTCGCAACGATGCAGATCATCGTTGTCTTTTGCCGATTTCCTGCGACCTTCGTTGAAAACAGGGCTTTACAAGACCCATGATAGTTCATATGTAAACAATCGAGAGGCATCCCCGAGGGGGCCCGCAAAGCTTTTTCCGGAGGAAGTTTCATGCCGAGCTATCGCGCGCCGACCGACGACGTATCCTTCCTGCTCAATGATGTGCTCGGCATCGAAAAATACGGCAACCTGCCAGGCTTCTCCGATCTTTCGCCCGACATGCTGGAGGCGATCCTCGCGGAAGGCGCGAAACTCTGCGAAGAGGTGCTCCAGCCGGTGAATCGCTCGGGCGATCAGCAGGGCTGCACCCGCCATGCCGATGGCCGCGTGACCACGCCGAAGGGCTTCAAGGAAGCCTATGATGCCTATACCGGCGGCGGCTGGGTGGGGCTCTCGGCCGATCCGGAATATGGCGGGCAGGGCCTGCCCTACACGGTTGGCGCGATCATGAACGAATTCGCTTCTTCCGCGAACATGGCTTTTTCGATGTATCCGGGCCTGACCATGGGCGCGATCGCCGCATTGCACACCCATGCCTCGGAAGAGATCAGGCGCATCTACCTGCCGAAGATGATCGAGGGCCCGTGGTCGGGCACGATGAACCTGACCGAGCCGCATTGCGGCACCGATCTCGGCCTCATCAAGACCCGGGCCGCTCCGCAGGCCGATGGCTCCTACAGGATCTTTGGCACGAAGATCTTCATCTCGGCCGGCGAGCATGACCTGACCGAGAACATCATCCATCTCGTTCTGGCCCGCATCGAAGGTGCGCCGGAAGGCGTGAAGGGCATTTCGCTCTTCGTGGTGCCGAAATTCATGGTCAATGCCGATGGCAGCCTCGGCGCGCGCAACGCCGTGTCCTGCGGCTCGATCGAGCACAAGATGGGCATTCACGGCAATGCGACCTGCGTCATGAACTATGACGGCGCCACCGGCTGGCTCGTCGGCGCGGAGAACAAGGGCCTCAACGCCATGTTCGTGATGATGAACGAGGCGCGGCTCGGTGTGGCCATTCAGGGGCTCGCGCAGTCGGAAGTCGCCTATCAGAACGCGGTGGCTTACGCGAAGGATCGCCTTCAGGGCCGCGCGCTGACCGGCGCGAAGGAGCCTCGGAAGGCCGCAGATCCGATCATCGTCCACCCGGATGTGCGCCGCACGCTACTCTCCATCCGCGCCTTCAACGAGGCGGCGCGCGCGCTGGTGCTCTGGACCGCGCTGAAGAGCGATGTCGCCCATCGCTCGGATGACGAGAAAGTCCGCCAGGAGGCTGATGACCATCTCGGCCTGATGACGCCGGTGCTGAAGGGTGTTCTCACCGATCTCGGCTTCGACAATGCGGTGAAGGCCCAGCAGATGTTCGGCGGCCACGGCTATGTGGAAGAATGGGGCATGAGCCAGTTCGTGCGCGATGCCCGCATCGCCATGATCTATGAGGGTGCCAACGGCATTCAGGCGATGGACCTCGTGGGCCGCAAGCTGCCGCGCGATGGTGGCCGGGCCATCAGCAGCTTCTTCAACGAGGTGCAGGGCTTCATCAAGGCGAACGAGGGCAACGAGGCGCTGAAGCCCTTGCTCGCGCCGCTCGCGAAATCCCTGGGCCACCTGCAGCAGGCGACGATGTGGTTCATGCAGAACGCGCTTGCCAAGCCGGATAATGCCGGAGCGGGTGCCACTGATTACATGCATCTCTTCGGCCTCGTGGCCATGGGTTACATGTGGGCGATGCAGGCGAAGGTCGCGACCGAGAAGCTTGCGGCGGGTGCCAATGGCGCAACCGAGCGCATGAACACCAAGCTCGTCACCGCCCGCTTCTTCATGGAGCGGATGCTGCCGGAAACCGGCGCGCATCTCGCCCGCATCTCCACCGGGTCGGATGCCATCATGGCTTTGCCGGCCGAAGCCTTCTGAGTTCCGGCGGCGCGCGCGTTTGCGCGCCGCATTCCTCGTTTTGGCGAACAATAATCGATAACGGGAGGCCCCCATGGCCGACGCATTCGTCTATGATCACGTCCGCACGCCGCGCGGCAAGGGCAAGGCCGATGGCTCCTTGCATGAGGTGACGGCGCTCCGCCTCGCCGAGACGGCGCTCCGCGCGATTGCCACCCGCAACAACCTTGAGAAGGGCTCGGTTGAGGATGTCATCCTCGGCTGCGTGGACCCGGTGGGCGAAGCTTCCGGCGACATTGCCCGCTCGGCGGCGATCGCGGCGGATTACGGCTTCCAGGTGCCGGGCATCCAGATCAACCGCTTCTGCGCCTCGGGCCTCGATGCGGTCGCGGCCGGTGCAGCGCAGGTGATGGCCGGCCAGAAGGATCTCGTGGTCGGCGGCGGTGTCGAGAGCATGAGCCGCGTCGGCATGGGTGCCTCGGGCATGCTGCCGGCGGTGGACCCGAGCGTGGCGATCCCCTCCTACTTTTCGCCGCAGGGTGTGGCGGCGGATCTCATCGCCACGAAATACGGTTTTTCGCGCGATGACGTGGATGCGCTGGCCGTGGCCTCGCACAAGAAGGCGGCTGCCGCCTGGGCCGAGGGCCGTTTTGCGAAGTCGGTCGTGCCGGTGAAGGATGTGAACGGGCTGACCATCCTGGGACGCGATGAAACCATCCGCCCGAATACCGATATGCAGGCGCTTGGCGGCCTCAAGGCTTCCTTCGCGATGATGGGCGAGCAGGGCGGCTTCAACGCGGTGGCGATCCAGGGCCACCCGGAGGTCGAGAAGATCAACCACGTCCACCACGCGGGCAATTCCTCGGGGATCGTGGATGGTGCGGCGGCGGTTCTCGTGGGCAACAAGGCGGCGGGCCGCAGGGCGGGCCTGAAACCCCGCGCCCGCATCCGCGGCTTTGCGACTATCGGCTCCGATCTCGCGCTTGTGCTCACCGGCCCGGTGGATGTGACGCAGCGCCTCTTCGCCCGCACGGGCATGACGATGAAGGATATCGACCTCATCGAGATCAACGAAGCCTTCTCGTCCGTCGTGCTGCGTTACATCCAGGCCTTCGACATCGACCCCGGGAAGGTCAATGTGAATGGCGGCGCCATCGCCATGGGCCATCCGCTCGGGGCCACCGGCGCGATGATCCTCGGCACCATCATCGATGAACTCGAGCGCCGCGATCTCAATACCGGCCTCGTCACGCTCTGCGTCGCCCATGGCATGGGCACGGCGATGATCATCGAGCGCGTGTGAACTCAAGCGGACAGGAGCAAAGCCATGAACCTCACCCATTTCCGCTTCGAAACCGACGCCGACGGCATTGCGCTCGCGACCTGGGACAGCCCGGCCAAGTCGATGAACGTCATCGACCAGAACGTGATGGCCGAGTTGAACCAGATCATCGATCACGTGGTCGGCTCGGAAAGCATCAAGGGCTGTGTCATCGCCTCGGGCAAGGAAGCCTTCTCGGGCGGCGCGGACCTCACGATGCTGCAGGGCCTCGGCATGGAATATGCCAGGCTCGTGAAGACCAGGGGCGAAGAGCCGGCCATGGCCTTCTTCTTCGAAGCGACCGCGCGCCTCAGCCTGCTCTATCGCAAGCTCGAGACCTGCGGGAAGCCCTTCGCAGCGGCGGTGCATGGCACCTGCCTCGGCGGCGCTTTCGAGCTCGCGCTCTCCTGCCATTTCCGGATCTTGTCGGATAGCGACAAGACCCGCGTGGGCTTGCCGGAAATCAAGGTCGGGCTCTTCCCCGGTGCCGGCGGCACGCAGCGTGTCGCGCGCCTGATGCAGACCGGTGATGCCCTGCAGATGCTGTTCAAGGGCGACCAGATCAAGCCGGCGGTTGCCCGTTCCATGGGCCTCGTTCATGCGGTCGGTCCGCGCGACGGGATCGTTCAGGCGGCGAAGGACTGGATCAAGGCGAACCCTGCCGCCAAGGCACCATGGGACATGGAGGGCTACAAGCTGCCTTCCAATAAGGTGCATTCGGCCCAGGGCATGATGATCTGGCCCCCGGCCAACGCGATCTATCGCCGCGAGACCTCGGACAACTATCCGGCCGCGAAGGCCATCCTGAAGGCGGTCTATGAAGGCCTCCAGCTCCCCATGGATCTGGCGCTGCGGGTCGAGAGCCGCTATTTCGCGCAGATCCTGCGCAGCCCGGAAGCGGCGGCGATGATCCGCTCGCTGTTCCTTTCCAAGGGCGAGCTTGAGAAGGGCGCGCGCCGCCCCGCCGACATTCCGCCGACCAGGTTCAAGCGCATCGGCGTCGTCGGTGCGGGCTTCATGGGCGCGGGCATCACCTATGTGGCGGCGCAGGCCGGCATCAGCGTGGTGCTGATCGACCGCGACATGGAAGCGGCGGAGAAGGGCAAGGCCTATTCGCACAAGCTGATGTCCGACCAGATCATGAAGGGCCGCGCCAAGTCGGCCGACCGCGATGCCCTGCTCGCCCGCATCACGCCCTCGGCGGATTATGCGCAGCTCAGGGGCTGCGACCTCGTGATCGAGGCCGTCTTCGAGGACCGCATCGTGAAAGAAACGGTCATCCGGAAGATCGCCGAGAACATTGGCCGCAAGACCATCCTCGCTTCCAACACCTCGACCCTGCCGATCTCCTCTCTTTCGGAATATTTCGAGCGTCCGAGCCAGTTCATCGGCATCCACTTCTTCTCGCCGGTCGAGAAGATGCTGCTGGTGGAACTCATCCTCGGCAAGCGCACGAAGGATCGCGCGCTCGCGGTGGCACTCGATTTCGTCCGCGCTATTCGGAAGACGCCGATCGTCGTGAATGATTGCCGCGGCTTTTTCGCGAATCGCTGCGTGCTGAACTACATCCGCGAAGGGCATCTCATGCTGGCGGAAGGCGTTCCGCCGGCGATGATCGAGAACGTCGCGAAGATGGCGGGCATGCCCGTCGGGCCGCTTTCGCTCAATGACGAAGTGGCACTCGATCTCGGCTGGAAGATCCTGCAGGCGACCAAGCAAGACCTGGGCGAGGCCGCGATCGACGCCCGCCAGGAAGCCCTGCTGAAAACGATGGTGGTCGATCTTCAACGCCTCGGGCGCAAGAACGGCAAGGGCTTCTATGATTATGCCGAAAAGGGCAAGGCGCTCTGGCCCGGCCTCGCCGCGCTTCAGAAGGTGAAGCTCAACGCCGATTCGCTCGATGTGCAGGAGCTGAGGGATCGCTTCCTCGTGATCCAGGCGCTCGAAGCCGCGCGCACGGTGGAAGAAAAGGTCATCGTCGATGTGCGCGAGGCGGATGTCGGTTCGATCCTCGGTTTCGGCTTCGCGCCCTATACCGGCGGCACGCTCTCCTACATCGACCGGATGGGCACGAAGGCCTTCGTGGCGCTCTGCAACAGGCTCGCGAAGAAGCATGGCGACCGCTTCCAGCCCAACCGCCTGCTGAAGCAGATGGCCAGGACCAACGAGAGCTTCTACGGCCGCTTCGCGCCAAAGAAGATGGCGGCGTAAGCCGCTTGCCCGTGAACCCGGGGCGAAAACGCATAAAGGGATGCGATCTTGAGGGTGTCTTGGTGCGAAAACCTGCGCAAGGGACGCCGAGGGCGGAGCTCTGTCCGGCGAGAGCGAAATCCGATCTGATTCAGTCAGATCGGCAACCGCTCTAGAGCATGCTGTGAAAAAGTGGAATCCGGTTTTTCACAAAAAAGCATGCGATAATAACAAGATAAGAGCATGATGTCCTTCCGTCTGAACACATCATGCTCTAGGCGGGCCTTCGCGAGGCCTTTGCCCGCCAAAACGCCAGCTTCGGCCCAACGCCAACTTTTGCCCAACACCACCTTCGGCCCAACGCCGACTTTTGCCCAACGCCACCTTCGGCCCGGTGAATTTGGGATTGATGTCTCCGTCGGCTCATTGAAAATCGGACAATTTCCTGCGCATCCAACGAAAACATCGGATCACCCCATTCACATCGCGCCAAAACAACTCTCTTTATGAAACTCGGCCCAAAGATGCTGTTGCGCGGAATCGACGGCCTCTGATCGGAAGATGGTTTGTTTCCGGCCTTTGATTCGGAGCAGGATTATGCGTTATCTCGTTACCGGGGATGCCGGTTTCATCGGCTTCCACGTATCGCGGCGGTTGCTGAGCCAGGGGCACGAGGTTCTCGGCATCGATGCCATCACCGAATACTACGATGTCGACCTCAAGCATCGCCGGCTTGCCATTCTCGGCGCGGAGCCTGGCTTTCAGCATGAAACGATGATGCTGGAAGACCATGCAAGGCTGATGAGGCTCATGGGCGAATACAGGCCGGATCACGTCATTCATCTCGCGGCGCAGGCCGGCGTGCGCTACTCCATCGAGAATCCGCGCGCCTATATCAACTCGAACGTGGTCGGCACTTTCAACCTGCTGGAAGCCTGCCGGGCGTTCCCGGTGAGCCATTTGCTGCTGGCCTCCACCAGCTCCGCCTATGGCGCCAACGACAAGTATCCCTTCGAGGAAACCGATCCGGCGGTGCATCCCATCACGCTCTACGCCGCCACAAAAGGCTCCACGGAACTGATGGCGCATTGCTATGCCCATCTCTTCCACAACCCGACGACGGCCTTCCGCTTCTTCACGGTCTATGGTCCCTGGGGCCGGCCGGACATGGCCTATTTCCTGTTCACCCGAAAGATCCTCACGGGCCAGCCCATCGAGATTTTCAACCATGGCGAAAACTGGCGCGATTTCACGTTCATCGATGATCTCGTGACCTCGATCCTGCTGCTGGCGGCCGCGCCGCCGCCGCCTGCCGATGCGCGCGAGGGCCTGAAGCCCATTCCCGGCGATACATTGAGCCCCGTCGCGCCCTATCGGCTCGTCAATATTGGGGGCGGGCAGCCGGCTAAGCTCACCGAACTCGTCGGCGAACTGGAAAAAGCGCTCGGCGTGGAAGCCGTGAAGGTGTTCAAGCCATTGCCGCCGGGCGATGTGGTCAAGACCTTCGCCAGCGCCGCACTTCTTGAAGGTGTCACGGGACAGAAACCCTCGACGCCGCTCTCGGAGGGTATTCCGCAATTCGTCCGATGGTATCGCACCCACTATAACTGAGGCTGAGCGGCATGGAGCGTGGCGAGGATGCCCTCGTTCGCTTTGCACCAATCAAGGCCATGGTTGTCCCTCAGGATGGCGCGAAACGCTTTGCATTCCGCTTTGAAGGCGTTGCCCCGGTCCGCCCGAAACCACCGCCCCGCCTTATCGCATTTTCTTCACGCGAACCGGTTCCCATCCCCGCCTTCGCGAGGGACATGCTTCGCTTGAAAATGCTTCTTTGCTTCATCGCATTTTCTTTCGAAGAACCGGTATCCGCTTCTTCGGAAAAATTCTCTAGAGCATGCTGTGTTCAGACGGAAGCACATCACTCTTATCTTGTTATTATCGCGTGCTTTTTTGTGAAAAACCGGATTCCACTTTTTCACAGCATGCTCTAGCGCAGTTCGCTGACATAGGCACAGTCCGCCGTCGAGCAGAGGGAGCGCCGCCACTCGACGGGCTGGCCATCGAGTGCGATCGCGATCCGGTCAATGGCAAGAACGGGCGTGCCCGTGGCAAGCCCGAGCAGCGTCGCATCCTCGCTCGGCAGGCCCACAGCGGTGATGCGCTCCTCGCTGCGCGATACCGTGATGCCGTATCGGGACGCGTAGAGATCATAAAGATTGTTCTCCACCCTGATATCGGCACCCAATCCGGGGAAAATCCCGGCTGGCACGCTGAGATATTCGGAAATCGTGAGGCGCCCGGCCAACGACCGCAATCGAGCGATGCGGATTACAGGATCGCCAGCCTTGAGGCGCAAGGCGCGCTGTTCCTGGGCGTTTGCCGTGCCGGTGGAAACGCCGCGCAACTCGCTCTCTGGGAAAACAGGCGGGCCAATTTTGGGGATAATCTTGAAGAACTGGAACAGGATGCGCGCCTCGTCATGGCGAGCGACAAAAGTCCCGCGCCCTTGCTGGCTGATCAGCAGATTTTCGCCGCGCATCTCATCGAGCGCCTTGCGCACGGTGCCCTGACTGACTCCAAGGTCAGCGGCGATCTGGACTTCGGACGGAATCAAGACACCCGGTCGCCAGGTTCCATCGCGCAGGCGATTGACAAGAATCTGCTTGACCTGACGGTAGAGGGGCCGGAAGCCGGGGCTTGATCCTTCAGGCGTATCTGACGTCATTTCAATGCTCAGGACGGGCTGGCCGCAGGATTACCCCAGGATTGAGTGGTCTTATACAAGAATTTTAAGTGCCATTCGAGCCTGATGCCCGAATCTTCGGGGCCGAAGCCGAGTGCCGGACGACGAGTTCAATCGGAAGGTTGATGGAACCCGACAAACCTTTTCCCGAGATGAGCGCGACAAGGCGTGATGCGGCCTCGGTGCCGATCCGTGTGGTGGGGATGTGAATTGTTGTCAGCGCGGGCGTGAGGTGTGCGGACATATCAATATCGTCGATGCCAACAACGGACAGATCATCGGGCACCGTGAGCCCGCGCGCCTGCATCTCCTGCAAGCTGCCGATCGCCATGAGATCAATACCCCCGATGATGGCGCTGGGTGGCGGATCGAGTTGCATCAGCGTCGCGCATCCCGCACGGCCACCAGCAAGTGAAAGGCTCTGTTGCGAAACCAGAAAATCAGGCATTTCAATGCCGTGTCTCGCGAGTGCCGCGCGCGCGCCCGCGAGCCGTGCGGATTGGCGATCATTGAAATCAAGATGGCCAACGATCATGCCAATCCGCCTGTGTCCCAGCTCAACCAGGTGCTCGGCGGCAAGTTGGCCCGCTTTGGCGTTATCAACAGTAACGGCGAGAGCCGGCTCCGCTCCGCACCATGTCAACACAACGGGGATATTGGTCGCAGCGAGCAGCCTGCTCGCCGCCAGGGAACGTTCGGCGCCAACGAGCATCAACCCATCCACCCCGCGCGAGAGGAATGTCCGGATCGCTTCCACCTCGGCCTGCGGGCTCGATTCATGGGAAGCGACCAGCAGTTGATACCCATGGCGGCTCAATTGGAGCTGCATCGCCTGCAAAACCCGGGCGAAAATCGTGCTGTCGAGGGTCGGAACGATTGCGCCGATGGTCATCGTCCGGCCCGAAACCAGTGCGCGCGCCATTCCATCGGGCAAATAGCCAAGGCGGCGGGCGCTCTCCAGCACGCGCTCCAACGTTTCGGGATTGAGAAGATCAGGTTGTGACATGGCGCGCGACGCCGTCGCGGCGGAAACCCCGGCGTCACGTGCGACATCGATCAACTTGGTTTTGCGCTGAGCCAAGTTCGCCTCTGAAACGAATTTCATAAGCTTTCTCTCTCCGCTCCGAGAAAAACAAGGCAATTCTCATAAAATCGAAAAAAATCGCGATTGACAGTATCTTATGAATTTGAAAGCTTGGATGAAAGCGTATTCATAAGTGCGGTCACGGGAGTGTTGTGGATGATCGGCCGCCGGCAAAAGATCGGCCTCGCGACCATTTTGGGCGTGTTGCTGCTTTGGTATGTGGTCACCACCGCAACGGGGCTGATTGGCGGCGGGCGTTTTCCATCGCCGGCTGATTTCTGGGCGTCGTTCCTGCAGGTCAACACTCGGGGTTATGCCGGGTCTGTGCTCGTCAATCACGCCATACACAGCCTGAATCTCGTGATCATGGGCTTTACCGTGGCGATCTGCACCGGTGTGCCTCTCGGCCTCTGGATGGGCTGGAATCGCAAGGTAGAAGCCGCAATCAATCCCGTTTTCCTGATCATCCGGCCCATTCCGCCCCTGGCCTGGATCCCGCTTGCCATTCTCTGGCTTGGCCTGGGGGGTGCCGCGAAAATCATGGTGATCTGGTTCTCGGCCTTTGTTCCCGCGGTGATCAATGCCTTTGCCGGGGTGCGCAATATTGATCGGCCGGTCCTGGAGGCCGCGCATATGCTCGACACGCCGCGCTGGCGGCTGGTGCGTGAGGTGATTGTGCCGGCATCATTGCCGATGATTTTCACCGGCCTTCGGCTCTCTCTTCAGGCGAGCTGGACAACATTGGTGGCGGCCGAACTGGTGGGAGCGCTGATGGGCATCGGGTTTGTGCTCAACATGGCGCAGCAGGATATCTATCCCGGAATGATCCTCGTCGGCATGGTCACGGTTGGCCTTCTGGGCTGGTCCACCACCTATCTGCTTGGCACGGTTGAGCGCAGGGCCCTGGCTTGGAACGTGGCGGCGAGGGATTAGCGATGCACGATCAGCCGCTTTCCTTCCGTGAAACCCTTGGCTGGGGCGCCGCAGGCCTGTTCGGTTTCATTGGGCTTTGGGCCTTTCTCTCCATGTCGGGTGTCGTTCCCGCGCAGTTCTTGCCGGCGCCCCATCATGTTCTGGCCCGCTTCATCGAGTTGTTGAGCGCGCCTTTTGCGGGCGCGACGCTGCCTCAGCATCTTGGCTCCAGCTTCATGCGCTATGCCTATGGCTTTGTTCTCGCGGCCTTGGTCGGCGTGCCCCTTGGCTTGATGATGGGCTGGTTCCGCCTGCTGGATGATATCGTCACGCCGATTTTCGATGGGCTGCGCTTCATCGCCCCCATCGCCTGGGTGCCTTTTGCCGCGCTCTGGTTCGGCACGGGCATCGGTGGTCCGGTGATGATCATCTTCGCTGGCGCTTTCCCGCCTTGCCTGATCAACGCCTATCGCGGCGCGCGCTTTGTCGAGCCACGCCTGATCGAGGCCGCGAAGATGCTCGGCACGCCCAGCACACGCGTGATCATGGAGGTTTTGCTGCCTGCGGCTGTGCCCTCGATCATCGCGGGATTGCGTGTTTCGGCGGGCTTGGGCTGGCAGTCGCTGGTTGGTGCCGAGTTGATCGTCGCCGCGGCGGGTGTCGGCTTCATGATGGTGCAGGCGCAAGGCAATGTCGCGACGTCGACCGTGATGGTCGGCATGCTCGCCATCGGGCTTGTGGGCATGGTGATTGATGTCCTGCTGCGGCAGGGCGAGGGATGGTTGCGCCGTCGGCGCGGACTGGAAGCGTGAGGACACCGATGGGCTCGATCCAGTTCGAGAAGGTCGAAAAGGTTTTTGGCACTGCTGGTTCCGGCGTAAAAGTGCTGGAGGACATCAATCTCAAGATCGCCGATCAGGAGTTTGTCGCGATTGTCGGTCCTTCAGGCTGCGGCAAAACCACCTGCCTGCGCATGGTCGCCGGGTTTGAGGCGCCGAGTGCCGGGATTGTCAGTGTCAACGGCAAAGTCGTCACCGAGCCTGGGCCCGATCGTGCCGTGGTGTTTCAGCAATTTGCGTTGTTTCCGTGGAAAACTGTTACCGAGAATATCGATTTCGGTTTGCGCAACAAGAACCTGCCGGCGGATCAGCGTGCCGGACTGATTGCCTCCGCCCTGAAGCTGATGAGCCTCGAGACGCATGCAGATGCCTTCCCGCATCAGCTCTCCGGCGGCATGCAACAGCGTGTGGCCATCGCTCGCGCCTATGTTCTCGATCCGGAAGTGTTGCTGATGGACGAGCCCTTCGGCGCACTCGATGCGCAGACCCGCGTGGTGATGCAGGAGGAACTCGTGCGTCTCGCGCGGCGTAACCCGCGCACGGTGCTTTTCATCACTCATGCCGTGGATGAGGCCGTCTACCTCGCCGACCGCGTGGCCATCATGTCGCGACGCCCGGGGCGGATCAAGGAAGTGCTCGATATCAAGTCCGTGCGCCAGAGCGAAAACTGGGACGGCCACGCCAGGATCGAGGATGTCATGGACCTCGAATCCTTCGTGCACCTGCGCACCCATATCTGGAAATCGCTGCGCGAGGAAAAGGGTTTCAGGAATGTCTGAGCCGCGTCGTCTGGCACGCGATCTGACGGAGCCGGAACCCATTCCGGCGGCGGGAATAGCGCGTGCGGTGGAGCTTATGCAATCAGGCCGGCTGTTTCGCTATGGCGAGATGGGCGCTGATCAACTCGACGTGTCGCTGCTCGAGCAGGAATTCGCGGCATTTGTGGGCCGCAAATTCTGTGTGGCGGTGAATTCCGGCGGCTGCGCGATCTTCCTTGCGCTCAAGATTGCCGGTGTCGAGCCCGGTGACGCAGTGCTCGTCAATGGATTCACGCTTGCTCCGGTGCCTGGCGCCATCCTTCATGCAGGCGCACAGCCTGTCATCGTTGAAGTGACCGGCGATTACGTGATCGATCCGACAGATCTCCATGCAAAAATCCGTTCCAGCGGCGCGAAGACGCTGCTTCTCTCGCACATGCGTGGCCATATCGCCGATATGGACCAGGTCTCGCGGATTTGCGCAGGCGAGGGGGTCACGCTCGTTGAGGATTGCGCGCACGCGCTCTCGGCCTTCTGGGGTGAGCGGATGATCGGCAGCTTTGGCTTTGCCGCCGCCTACAGCGCGCAGACCTACAAGCACCTGAATGCGGGCGAGGGCGGCTTCCTTGTGCTCGATGAGCCCGAGGCTGCGGCTCGCGCGATCCTGCATTCGGGCAGTTACATGCTGCATTCGCAGCACCTCTCGACGCCAGGGGCGGAGGCGCTGCGACGGGTCTCGAACGAAACGCCGAACTTTTCCATGCGGATGACCGCCCTTGCCGCGGCGATGCTGCGCCCGCAACTGGCAGAGCTTCCTCGCCGCGTCGCGCGGTGGAACACGATCCATCGTCGCATCGCCACGGGTTTGGCGCGTTCGCAATGGATCGCCCTGCCCAGGCCCGATGCGAAAGCTCGGTTCTCCGCGACATCGATCCAGTTTTCGATTCCCGCTCTCCCCCCTCAGGGCATCGAGATGGTTCTGGCGACCGCGAAAAGACGGGGCTTGCCCATCAAGTGGTTCGGTGCCGCCGAGCAGGCGGGTTTTACCAGCGCGCCGCGCCATTGGATTTACGCCGGTGAGCAGGGTGAACTCGCCCGGACGCACGCCGTTCTGGCAAGTCTCATGGATATCCGCACGCCCGTGACCCTCACGGATGACGAATGTGACCTCATCGCCGAGATCGTGCGGGAGGCCATCGACGAGGCCATTGCAGCCTCTTCACAACAACCGGGCTCCAGCCCGGATCTCAAGCCATCGGCCTAACGAACCAGTCAAGGGAGACAGGAATGACCAAGGACAAGGGAATGAAACGCATCCTCAAGGGCTTGACCCTCGCGACCCTCATCGCCGCTTCGACACCGATGGTCGCTTCGGCACAGACGCCGATCGGCGTGAGCTATCAACCCTCGCTCTATTGGGCGCTGCCCTTCCACTATGCGAACGTCAAGGGCTGGTGGAAGGATGTGGGTCTTGCACCCAACTTCACCACCTTCCCGGCCGGTGCACCGCAAATCGCGGCCGCACCCTCGAGGTCGTGGGATGTGGGTGGCACCGGTTCGGTTCCGGCGATCTTGGGCGCAGTGCGCTTCAACATCCTGACCATCGGCATCACCAATGATGAGTCCAAGACCAACGCCATGATGGTGCGCGGTGACAAGTTCGAAGCGATCAGGAGCAACCCGAAGCTCCTCGAAAACCAGAATATCCTGCTGACCACGAACTCCACAGTCGACTATGCAACCCGTAAATGTCTCGAGAAGATGGGGGTCTCGCAAGGATCAGTGAAATTTGTAAACTTGGGACAGGCGCAGATCATCACCGCGCTGACCTCCAACAACGGCGATATTGCCGGGGTATGGGCACCCAATACCTACACGCTTGAAGATCGTGCCGGCGCCAAGTACCTCTGCTCGGGCGCTGATGCCGGTGCCATTGTTCCGGGAGCGCTCATCGTGCGGGCGGATTTCGCAAAAGAGCGCCCGGATGACGTGGCCAAGTTTCTTGCCGTCTATCTGCGTGGCTGGTCTTGGGCAAAGGCCAATCCTGCCGAAGCCCGCGCGCTGGCGCTTGATTTCTACAAGCAAGGCGGTCTCGAAGTCACGCCCCGCGCGATGGATCAGGAATTTGCGCTCCGCCCCACCTTCGGTCTCGACGAGCAGATCAAGATCATGGCGCGTGGTGCGAACCCTTCGACCGTGGATGGCTGGTTCTCAGAAATCGGCAAGTTCATCAGCGATGTCGGCACGATTCCAGCCAACCCCGAAGCCCGGAACTATATCACGGACGAATTCATGAAGAAGGTTGCCGCTGATCCGAAGCTCAAGGCCTTCGCGACCGAATTCGACAAGAAGTAACCGAGAGCCATCAAGACCAGAGCGCATCGACACGCTCTGGTCCTTCTCGCTTGAGCGAAATTCGATCTGAATGAATAAAATCGACCGCTCTAAGCTCTTGATTTGCCGCATTTTCTTTCGAAGACCCGGTATCGGCTTCCTCGGAAAATGCTCTAACGCCCGCCCCAGGAAAAGCCATGACCGTTACGCATCTGAAAAAAGCCAGCAAGACGCCCGAAACCGAAACGGATGCGGCGCGCAAGGTCGTCACCGACATGCTTGCGGGGATCGAGGCGGGTGGTGAGGCGGCGGTCAGGGACTACGCGCTCAAGCTCGATCAATGGGCAGGCCCGATCATCATGGAGCGTGACCAGATCGAGGAGATCACGCGCGCGATCCCGGCGTTGGTGCGCGAGGACATCGCGCTTGCAGCCGGAAATGTCCGCCGCTTCGCTGAAGCGCAGCGCGCCTCGGTGAAGGATTTCGCGCTGGAGATCAGTCCCGGCTTGACCCTGGGGCAAAAGCTGGTCCCGGTGAACACGGCCGGCTGCTATGTTCCCACGGGGCGCTATGCACATATCGCCTCGGCCTACATGTCTGTTGCAACGGCCAAGGCCGCCGGCGTGAAAACCGTCATCGCCTGCTCTGCGCCCTACAAGGGTACCGGCATTCATCCCCATGTGCTCTACGCGATGCGTGTGGCAGGGGCGGATGTCATCATGTGTCTTGGTGGTGTGCAGGCCATCGCCACGATGGCCTTTGGCCTGTTTACAGGCAGGAAGGCGGATATCGTGGTGGGCCCGGGCAACAAGTTCGTTGCGGAAGCCAAGCGCATGCTTTTCGGCAAGGTCGGCATCGATGTTTTCGCCGGCCCATCGGAAGTGGCGGTGATCGCGGATGACAGCGCCGATCCGCTCATCGTCGCGACCGATCTCGTCGGTCAGGCCGAGCATGGGCATGAGAGCCCTGCCTGGCTCATCACCAATTCGCGCATCATCGCGGATGAAGTGATGCGGCTGATGCCGATCCTGATCGAGGCGCTGCCGCCCACCGCGCGCGACGCCGCAGCTGCTGCCTGGCGCGATTACGGCGAGGTCGTGCTGTGTGACACGCGCGACGAGATGATCCAGATCTCGGATGAATATGCCTGCGAGCATCTCGAAGTGCATTGCCGTGATC
This sequence comes from Methylobacterium sp., assembly GCA_020252645.1. Taxonomy (GTDB): domain Bacteria; phylum Pseudomonadota; class Alphaproteobacteria; order Rhizobiales; family Beijerinckiaceae; genus Rhabdaerophilum. Next base: position 66,419 of record JADCCN010000004.1, read on the forward strand.
TCGATTGGTGGCACGCCAATCTTACGAATTACGGCTCACTCTTCCTTGGCGAAGAGACAAATGTGGCGTTCGGCGACAAGGTGTCCGGCCCGAACCATATCCTGCCGACCAAATTCGCTGCGCGTTATTCGGCGGGCCTTTCGGTGCACAAGTTCCTCAAACCGCTGACATGGCAACGCATCACCCGCAATGCCTGCACGGAAATCGCCCCTGTTTCAGCGCGCATTTCCCGCCTCGAGGGCATGGAAGCCCATGCGCGAACGAGCGATGTGCGCATGAACAAATACGCGCCGGGGCATCAGATTGACCTCGGTATGCCGGTTAAGGGCTGATGTCGTTTCGGTTGCACCAGCTCTTTGATCTCACAGGCAGGACCGCGCTCGTCACCGGTGGCAATAGCGGCATCGGGCTTGCGATGGCGCATGCGCTTGGCCTTGCCGGTGCCTCCGTTATTCTCGTGGCCCGACGGCAGGCCGAAACGGCCGATTCGATTGCCGGGCTCGCCCGCGACAATATCGATGCACGTGGCATTCTCGTCGATCTTGCTACGCCGGATTGTGCCAAGGTCTTGACCGATGCGCTTGCACGGTTGCAGGCGGAACCGGACATTCTCGTCAATGCCGCCGGCATCAATCTCCGCCAGCCTTTTTCGGAGGTGACGGCGGAAGCCTTCGATCTGCATATGGCCCTGCACCTGCGGGCTCCGTTCCTGCTGGCGCAAGCCTTAGCGCCATGCATGGCGGCGAAGGGGTTCGGGCGCATCATCAACCTCGCATCTTTGCAAAGCACACGCGCATTTCCGAACTCTGCGCCTTACGGCGCCGGCAAGGGCGGCATTGTCCAACTGACGCGCGCCATGGCCGAGGAATGGTCGAAACACGGTGTGACATGCAACGCGATCGCGCCGGGCTTTTTCCCGACACCGCTGACCGAGCCTGTTTTCAACGATCCCGCAAGGGCTGCAAGAAACGCCGCGCAAACCGCGATAGGGCGCAATGGCGTGCTCACCGATCTCTGGGGTGCGACGGTGTTTCTTGCTTCTCAAGCCTCAGCCTATATCTCGGGGCAAACGCTCGCCGTTGATGGCGGATTTACAGCGAAATAGGAGTGAGCAATGAAGGCTCTTGTCTATGACGGGCCAAACAGCCTCGCCTATCGCGACGAGCCAAATCCGTCCCCCGAGGCAGATGATCTGATCGTGCGTGTGCATGCCGTGGGCATTTGTGGCTCGGATATGCATGCCTATCACGGGCATGATAACCGCCGTCCGGCGCCTCTGATCCTCGGGCATGAAGCCGCAGGGACGATTGAAGGCGGGCCGCGGCATGGGGAGCGCGTCACGATCAATCCACTCGTCGTTGATCCCGTCTGCCCCTATGCGATGGAGGGGCGCTGGCACCTTTCGCCCACACGCCAGATACTCTCCATGCCGCCGAGACAGGGCGCATTTGCGGAATATGTGCGCATTCCACCCCGCAATCTGGTGCGAATCCCCGATCATCTTCCGTTTGAGCAGGCTGCTCTTGCCGAGCCGATTGCGGTCTCGTGGCATGCCGCCCGGATCGGCTCCGGGAAGCTTCATCAGCCGCTGGCGGCCTGCCGCGTTGTTGTGATCGGGGGAGGTGCGATTGGCCTGACATCGGCGATTGTCGCGCGGCTTTTTGGCGCCGGGGATATCGCGATTGGCGAGACCAATCCCTTGCGCCGCGAGACGCTGCGTCGGACAGAGGGTTTTGAGGCCTATGCCCCTGGCGAAAATGATCCGAAAGAGAACAGCGTCGATCTCGTCATCGATGCGGTTGGCGCCGTTGGCACGCGCATCGCCGCAAGCCGGATGATACGCCCCGGCGGCGTGATCGTGCATCTCGGCCTGCTGCCCGGGCTTGAGGGGCTCGATATCCGCAAGTTGACGCTGCAGGAAGTGACGGTGAGCGGCTCCTATTGCTATACGCCGCATGATTTCGAGCACACGGTCGAGGCGCTCGCGCGGCGTCGTCTCGGCCGTTTGCAATGGTTCGAGGAGCGGCCGCTGTCTGAAGGGGCTCGCGCTTTTCACGATATCGATGCGGGCGCAACGCCCGCTGCCAAGATCGTGCTGCGCGTCTAGAGCATGATGTGTTCAAACGGAAGCACATCATGCTCTAAGATCTCGATTTACCGAATTTTCTTTCGAAGAACCGGTATCCAATTCTTCGGAAAATGCTCTGGGAATTCGGTTGCAAAGCCCGTTCGGATGCCTGTTTCTGCTGCATCGGCCGATTGACAGGCCTCTCAATCTTATATCTTATATAAGAATAAGAAGCGGCGATCCTCATCGTCAGGGTTCTCCGCCATGGCAGACACAAGAGGACAGGGAGCATCTTCGTATGGCGATCCCCCATTTGCTCGTTCATGAGAAAAAAGACACGGTTGGCGTGGTTGTTGTCGAAGGCCTGAAGGCCGGAACCGACATGCTCGCCGTTGTCACCCACGACAATTCGGATTTCCGCATCATTGCCAAGATGGACATTCCCATCGGCCACAAGATCGCGCTCAAGCCGATCAAGAAGGGCGAGACGATCTGGAAATACGGGCAGGATATCGGGATTGCGAAGGCGGATATCGCCGTTGGGGAGCATGTGCATGTGCACAATGCCAAAACGAAGCGCTGGTGAGGAGAGCAACCATGGCAAGTGCACCGATTGTTGCGAATTTCTCGCTCAACCAGAACAAGCTGGCCTCCGTGAAGGGGCGCAAGATCGAAGCTCCGGCATTCAAATCCCCTGTTGCGCCCAAACGCCGTGGCGGGCTCGCCAAAGACAGCATCATGGCCTGGCGCCGTGAAAATGGGCGCATTGGTGTGCGCAATCACGTGGTCATGCTGCCGCTGGACGATCTCTCGAATGCTGCCTGTGAAGCGGTTGCAAACAACGTCAAGGGTGTGCTGGCGCTGCCTCATGCCTATGGCCGCTTGCAGTTCGGCCTCGATCTCGATCTGCATTTCCGCACGCTGATCGGCATCGGCTCCAATCCGAATGTCGCGGCGGTTGTGGTGATCGGGATCGAGGATGGCTGGACCAAGATTGTCGTCGATGGCATCGCCAAGACCGGCAAGCCGGTCGTCGGCTTCGGCATTGAAGGGCATGGCGATATCGCCGTGATCGCGAAGGCCTCCTACGTGGCCAAGGAATTCTCACAATGGGCGAGCGAACTTCAGCGCGAGAAGTGCCCGATCAGCGATCTCTGGATTTCCACGAAATGCGGCGAAAGCGACACGACAACGGGTCTCTCCTCCTGCCCTGCCGTCGGCAATATGTATGACAAGCTCATCCCGCAGGGCATCCATGGCGTGTTCGGCGAAACCTCGGAAATCACCGGCGCGGAGCATCTGTGCAAGGCGCGCGCAGCGACCCCAGAAATCGGCGAACGCTGGTACAAGATGTGGAAAGCCTATCAGGATGACGTGATCGAGGCCCACAAAACCTCGGATCTCTCGGACAGCCAGCCGACCAAGGGTAACATCGCGGGCGGCCTCACGACGATCGAGGAAAAGGCGCTTGGCAATCTGGAGAAGATTGGCCGTGAATGCACCTATATCGACATTCTCGATCCGGCAGAGGCGCCGACCAAGGGGCCGGGTCTCTACTTCATGGACACGTCTTCGGCAGCCGCCGAATGCGTGACGCTGATGGCCGCTGGCGGCTATGTGATCCACACCTTCCCGACCGGGCAGGGCAATGTGATCGGCAACCCGATTGTTCCCGTGATCAAGATCACCGGCAATCCAAAAACAATGCGGACCATGCCGGAGCATATCGATGTGGATGTTTCGGGCATCCTGCGCCGTGACATGACCATCAGCCAGGCCGGTGATGCGCTGATCGACAATATCATGCGCACGGCGAATGGCCGCCTCACGGCGGCGGAGGCGCTCGGGCATCGCGAGTTCGTGATGACCAAGCTCTACCGGAGCGCGTGATGCAAACGCCATGAAAGTCGGCCCGGAAGCTGATGGCTCGGCGAAGGCCTGGAGCAGGGCTCCGGGCCTTTTTCTCTCGCTTGGCGTCGCAATGGGAGCGGTGCTGGTCGCGCCGCTGATCAAGGGCATTACCGGCGCAAGCCTGGCCTTGCCGGATATGGTGATCGCGCTTGTCATCGGCATCTTGCTGTTCCCGATCTCACAGAAGCCGATCTTCCAGCCTGGCATCACCTATGCCGTGAAAACGTTGCTGCGTTACGCGATTGCGCTGCTTGGTCTGCGCATCGCGGCTGGCGATATTGCCTTGCTGGGCTGGGGCACGGCGGCGATGATTGTTGTCGTTATGGTTCTCACGCTTCTCTCCGGCTTGTGGCTGGCGAAACTCCTTGGGCGCGATGCCGGGCTGGGCGCGCTTGCGGGGGCCGCCAACGCGGTGTGTGGTGCATCCGCGACGCTTGCGACCGCGACCGTTGTTCCGGACTACAAGAACAAATCCGCCGATATCGCCTTCACCGTGGTAATGGCCAACGCGATCTCCACCCTTGTGATGCTCGCTTACCCGCCGCTTTGCCGCTGGCTTGGCCTCTCGGACCATGAAACCGGGATCATGCTCGGACTGACCATTCAGGATATGGCACAGGTTGTCGGGGCGGCTTACGCTGTGTCGGAGCCCGTGGGGAACACGGCGGTCATCGTCAAGCTGTTCCGCGTGCTGTTGCTGCTGCCCATGGTGCTGCTGGTGGGCTGGTATTTCACCCGCCAAGGGGGCACGGCTGGCGGTGCCAAGGTGCCCGTGCCGGGCTTCGCATTTGTGTTTATCGCGCTCGCCGCGCTCAATTCCGTGCTGCCCGCAACGCCGATCGCCGAGGCTTACCTTCCGGTCAAGGCGCTGCTCGTCGAAGCTTCGCGCTGGGGCATGCTGATCGCGATTGCCGCCCTGGGACTTGGCACATCGCTGGGTGCGCTCCTTTCCATTGGCTGGCGCCATGGCGCGGTGTTCTGCGGTGCGGGGATAGTCATCCTGATGCTGGCAACCGCCAGTATATTTCTCATGAGGTAGGCAATGGCCGATATCGTCATGACCGAGTTCATGGATGAAGCGGCGGTCGCCGAGCGGGGCATTGCTGTCCTTCCGGCGACGGGGGCAAGTGACCTCTCCGTGGCGGAATGGGTGATTGCCAATGCGGTGATGCTTCTGCGCGGCGCTTACCATGCCACGCGCGACATGATCGCAGGCGCCTGGCCACGCAACCGTTTGATGGGGCGAGAGCTTTCGGGGCGGATCGGCGGGGCAGCACTGGATGTCTTTCAGAACGAACCACTCTCGGCCGCGAGCGGAGCGGTGTTTGCGGGTTGCCCGCACCTGATCCTCACGCCGCATATCGCGGGTGTCGCCCTCGAATCCAATATCCGTGTCTCGAATTTGATCGCCGAGAAAGTTTTGGCGCATCTGGGAAAAACCGCATGAGTGCCACCACGGTTTCGTTGTCGGAAGCTGTGGCACGCGTCAGCGCGGCGCTTGAGCGCTGCCGCACATTGCCGGAAAACGCCGCCATCGTCGCGCGGGCCCTTGTCGCGGCCGAGGCGGACGGGCTCAAGGGCCACGGGTTTTCGCGCGTGCCGAGCTACGCGGCCCAAGCCAAGGTCGGCAAGGTGGACGGCATGGCGCGGCCGGTTGTCGAGCACGCCACCCCATCCCTCATTCGGATCGACGCATGCCATGGCTTTGCCTATCCCGCGATCCAGACGGCGATCTCTGCCCTGAAAGAAGCGACTCCGATGATGGGCGTTGCGGTCGCGGCAATCCGGCGTTCGCATCATTGTGGTGTTGCGGGCCATCCGGTCGAGCGATTGGCGGAGGCGGGCCTTGTGGCCATGTTGTTCGCGAATACCCCTGCGGCGATGGCGCCCTGGGGCGGAAAAACCGCGACCTTCGGCACAAACCCAATCGCCTTTGCTTGCCCGTTGCCGAACCAGCCGCCGATCGTGATTGATCTTTCTTTGTCGAAAGTCGCTCGCGGCAACATCCTCGCGGCGAAGCAGAAGGGGCAGCCCATTCCCGAGGGCTGGGCGCTCGACCCGGAAGGCCAGCCCACGACGGATGCCGATGCTGCACTGAAGGGCACGATGCTACCCCTTGGTGATGCCAAAGGAACGGCGCTCGCCTTGATGGTGGAGTTGCTGGCGGCAGGCCTGACAGGTGCCACTTTTGCGGCTGATGCGACCTCGTTTCTGGATGACAAGGGCGGACCGCCGGGTACCGGCCAGCTGCTGATCGCATTTGATCCGAGAATGATCGGTGGGCCCGGCGCAGTGGCTCATTTCAGTCGCCTTGCCAGTCAGATCACGGCGCAGGTCGGTGTGAGGCTGCCTGGAAACCGGCGGATGGATCTGCGCGCCAAAGCGAAAACGGAGGGGCTAGCTGTCGCCTCCTCGCTGCTTGCCGAGATTGACGCGCTCTAGAGCATGATGTGTTCAGACGGAAGCACATCATGCTCTTATCTTATTATTATTGAATGCTTTTTTTAAAAAACCGGATTCCACTTTTTCGCAGCATGCTCTAGAGCATTTTCCGACCAAGTGGATGTCGCCTGATCGAAAAATGCTCAAAATGCTGCCCTGGAGGATCCAACCATCCTGAAGCGCCTTGCCGAACTCTCGAGCATTGCAGCCGGGCCGCCGGCGCTCACGCCACCTTGAAGCGCTGCGCGGATTGCTGGAGCTGATCGGAAATCGAGCCCAGTTCCTTCGCGCGCTGATCCAGCGTTCCGGCGGAATCAAAAGACTTTGCCGCCACGTGGTTCACGGCGTTTGCATCGTTCGCAGCAGCGGAAATCGCCTGGTTCGCATCGCTCATGTAGGACGAAATCGAGCCGACCTCACCGGACATGCGATCCACGGATTGCGCCACGAACTCTACCTTTCCGGCCACTTCCTGCACGTCGTCATTCACGTGGCGGGCAAGCGCGGCCTGCGCTTCGGCGCTGTCGGCGATGATACCGATCGTCCGGTTGATGTCGCCGAGCACATCCCTCAGCATGGCAAATCCCCGGGTCGCCTGCTGGGTGCCGGCGCGCATGGCCGCCACGCGGGCCTTCACATCGGCTGTCGCCCGCTGGGTCTGGTTTGCCAGCGCCTTCACTTCGGAAGCGACCACGGCAAAACCTTTGCCCGCCTCGCCTGCGCGCGCGGCCTCGATCGTGGCATTGAGGGCAAGAAGGTTGGTGCTCGAGGCAATGCCCTCGATGAGTTCGGCGATCTCGTTGATCTGTTCGGAGGCCGCGACGAGGTTCACCATCTGGCTTTCGGAATGACCGATCACCGCATTGGCGCTTTGCGAGACCGAGCGCCCGTCGCGGGCGGCATGGGCCACGTCGTTCACCGAATGGGAAAGCTTGCCCATGCGGTCGGCGAGTTTCTGGATGCGCTGGGTCATGTCCCGCGCGGCATGGGAAACGCGCTCGGCATCCGCGCGCAGGCCGCTGGCCTGGCCCACCGCGGCGCTGGCCCGCCCGCTGAGCGAGGTCGCGGCCATCGCCATCTTGCCGGAGGTGGAGGAAACCGCGCTCGAATCCTGCAGGAACTGGTCGGAAAGCCCGCCGATCACATGGGACGCATTGTTGATGCGGGCCGCATGCCGGGTGATTTCCGCCTGCACGCGCTGGAACTCATCCAGAAACGGATTGATGATCTGGGCGATCTCGGCCGCTTCGTCGCCCGAGGCCGCATCGAGACGGCGGGTAAGGTCGCGCTCGAGCTGGGTGATGCGATAGAGTTCCTGCTGGAGGGTGCCCGTGCCGATCGCGGCGCCGTGCTCGGCGGCATTCAGGCCGCGCTGTTCATCCGCTTCCGGCAGGCGGATGCCGATGGTCCGCTTCATCGCCCAGAACGTCAGGAGACCCATGCCGAAGGCCCAGAGGAAGGCCGCGCCTGCCCCCTTCGCCTGAACAAGAAAGGAACTCATCACGCTCAGCCCGTTCAGCTTCTCGGGCATCGCGAAGAAGGGCACCAGCAACGTGCCGAGCACGCCCGAAACGCCATGCACGCCCACGACGCCGACGACATCGTCGAGCTTCATCCGGTGGAGCACGAAATCCTCGACGAAAACCACGGATGCCCCGCAGATCGCGCCGATCGCGATGGCACCCTTGGGGCCGACGGCATCACAGCCGGCGGTGATCCCGACAAGTCCGGCGAGCAGGCCGTTCACCAGGCGATTGGTCAGGTAGGTGCCATCCTTCGCCCGCCCGATCAGCATCGCGATGATGCCCCCGAAGGATGCGCCGAGCAGCGTGTTCGCAGCGATCTTGCCCACCGCGCCGCTGGCCGCCGCGGTGGAGCCGGCATTGAAGCCGATCCACCCCACCAGCAGCAGCATGGCGCCCGTGGCGCTCAGCACATGCGAATGGCCATGGATCGGCAAGGCCTTGCCATTGGCATCGAAGCGGCCGATGCGCGGACCCAGCACGATGATGCCCGCCAGCGCGATCCATGCACCGACGGAATGCACCACGGTGGAACCGGCGAAATCGATGAAGCCGCTGGCGGCAAGCCAGGGCTTGTTCTCCGTCACGAGGCCCGCGCCCCAGGCCCAATGGCCGAAAACCGGATAGATCAGCAGGCCGACAACGGCCGCCAGCACGATATAGGCCGCATAGCTCATGCGCTCGGCCACGGCACCGGAGACGATCGTCGCGGCCGTGCCGGCAAAGGCCACCTGAAAAACGAAGAAGGTGTAGGTCCAGTCATCGAGGCCGGAATAGCCCCAGAGCGTGCCCGGCGACCCGAACAGCCCCATGACCGTGGGGCCGAACATGATCATGAAGCCGAAAACGGTGAAGCAGGCAGCGGACACGAAGAAATCCACGACGTTCTTCTGCGCCACATTGATGGAATTCTTCGAGCGGACCATGCCTGCTTCCAGCAAAAGGAAACCGGCCTGCATCAGCAGCACGAGGGCGGCAGCGGTCATCAGCCAGACATGGTTCAGATGCGCGCGCAACTGCTCGACATCGCCTGCGAGTTTCGCAAGATCCGGTGGAGCAGCGGCGAAAGTGCCGGAAGCACCCAGAACGACGAGCGCTGCGCTTGCAACCGCAAAACGGCTGAACAGACGGACGAGCATTCTGCCTCCCAACGCCGGAATGGTTCGATTTCGGAACCTGGCGGCGAGGAACGATGCAGTTTTTCAGTAAACGAGCGGTGAAAATTGCGCAAAAATCAGCCTGGCTTCACATGCATAAATGCAAAAGACCATGTGTTTTCTGCTTCCTGAGCAGAAATCGAATGTTTTTTTCCGTTCTCTGTCAGCCGGGTCATGCGCGGATTTCCGGAATTGCCGGTTCTGCCTCGAGGTCAAACACTTCCGCGCGCCGGACTTGCAGGCTCAAGACCGGCCCAGTAAATCGCAAAGTGCAGTTTCGAACCATGATGCGCGCAGCGGGCAGCCCATGACAGGCCAGACATCGAAGGCACAGATTGGCGGGGCGGATGACGCGGGGGAACTGGTCGAGCTGCTGGCCCGACAGATGCCGTTCGTTCTCGGCGCGGTGCTGGTGGTGGCTCCCACGGCGGCCTATGTGCATGGCCTGCGCCTTGGCCCCAGCGCGCTGGCCTGGAACTGGCTGATCGCAGCAATCGTGCTCGCCGCCCTGCGCGGGCTTTTCGTGGTGGCCTATTGGCGCTTGCGCGCCGATATGCCGCTCTGGGTTTGGCGCAACGGGTTCATGCTCGGCAGCCTTGCTTCCGGCAGCCTGTTCGGCTGGTTCGGATGGGAGGTGACCGGCTCGGGCGATGCGCCCCTGATGCTTTTCATCATCATGATGCTGGTGGGGCTCACGGCGGGTTCCGTTGCCTCGCTTTCAGCCGATCGGCTTGTCTATGCCGCCTTCGCGATCAGCGCGATGGGTCCGGTCGTGGCGCGGTTCGCGCTTGCCGACGACGAGACCGGCCGCTGGATGGCCCTGCTGGGCCTCGTGTTTCTCGTCACGCATCTCGGCTATTCGATGCTGCAGAACCGGACGATGCGCGATCTCATCCGGCTTCGGAACCAGGAGAAGGCGTTCTCGCAGGAACTGGCCGAGGCGCGGGACCGGGCGGAGCGCTCGAACAGCGAGAAAACGCGCTTCCTGCTGGCGGCGGGCCATGATCTGCGCCAGCCGCTCTACGCGATCCGCCTGCTGCTCGACTCGCTGGAAAGTGCCGGGAAGGATCTGCGGGCCGAACGCATCGCGACCATCGCGGAATCGGTCAATGCCATCTCCGATCTGCTGGAGCGCATGCTGGAAGCGGCGCGCGCCAGCTCGAAGGGCTATCAACCCCACCTCGCGCCGGTGGAGCTCGATTCGGTGTTTCGTCAGGTCGGCGTGGAATTCGCGGTGGAGGCGGCCAACAAGTCGCTCGACCTCTGCTTCGTGGGAACAAGCCGCTGGGCGCGCGGCGAGCCGACCCTTCTCACCCAGATCCTGAGGAACTTTGTCGGCAATGCCGTGCGATACACCGAAAGAGGGCGCGTTCTGGTCGGCGTCCGGCTCCGGGGCGAGAAGCTCGAATTGCAGGTCTGGGATACCGGGCCCGGCATCGCGGAGGAGAATCTGTCACGCATCTTCGAGCCGTTTCACCAGCTCGCCAATCCGGGCCGGCAGGCCGGGCGCGGGCATGGCCTGGGGCTCACCATCGCGCGCAGCATGGCCGAATTGATCGGGGGGACCATCAGGGTGCGTTCACGGGCCGGCCGGGGCTCGATGTTCGCGATCACGCTTCCGGCCGCTGCGGCTCCGCCCCATGTCGAGGCGATGGCCGAGATGCTGGTCTCCGCTCCGCCCGAGCGGCCGGCTGCCGGCCGCCTGCTGCTCGTGGAGGATCACACTCCGGTGCGCGATATCCTGCGCGAGTTGCTGGCGGGCTGGGGCTACGCGGTCGCCACCAGTGCCGAGGCCGAACAGGCGCTCGCCGATCTCGCGGCAGGCGGCGCGATGCCGGATGTCATCGTCTCGGATCTGCGCCTGCCGGGCGCGATGGACGGGCTCGACCTGATCCGCACCATCCGGGCGCGTGCCGGCTTCCCCATCCCCGCCCTGCTGGTGACGGCGGACCCGGCTGCGCCGAAACCGGGGGAGAACATTCTCGTGCTTCAGAAGCCGGTCGGCGCGCATGCCCTTCGCGAGAAGCTCGACGAGGCGTTTCTGCTCAGCCGATCCGCGCACGCTCCAGGAAATCCTTGACCGCGCCGCGATGCGCGAGCCCGAAGCGCTTGAAAACGCTGGCGAGATGCGCGCGGACGGTGTTCTCGCTGATGCCGAGGCTGCGGCCGATCACCTTGTTCTGAAGGCCGCGCGCGCAGAGAACCAGGATATCTCGCTCGCGGGGGGTGAGAACGGGGCGGTTTGTGCCGTTGAGCGTTTCCGGCTCGCAGCTCGTCAATTCCCCCAGAGCGGACAGGATCGCCTCGGGACCATCCGCCTTCGACAGCACGCCGGCCGCCCCTTCGAGAGCCGGCGAGGCCAGGAGATCGCGCGGATCGGAGCCCGTCACGACAATGACGGGCAGACCGGGGCACAGGTGCTGGAGCGCCAGATAGGTTTCCGTGCCGCTCGAATCCGGCAGGGCGAGATCGAGGATGACAGCATCGAGCGGACCGGCCAGCAACCTTCCCCTCGCTTCGGCCAGCGCGGCGCATTCCTCGATCGCCACGCCCGGAAAGGCACATTGCAAGGCTGTCCGCAGGCCTACCCGCACAAGGGGATGATCATCGACAATCAGGATATTCATCGGACGCATTCGACCCACCCGAGTGATGCCTTCCGCAAAAAACGATATCCGGGCCGCGCCCAAGGCGAAGCCGCGCCACAGGCCGGATATTGCAATACATCCGGAGAGCACGCCGACGCATAGCCTCGGCGATGGACTAGTCCGTTGTCGTCGTTCCCGAAAGCCGTTGCGCCGGCACTCATCCGATCATGATGCGGCAGGGCGTGCGTTTCCGGCAAGCCCCGTTTTCTGCTCGGCTCGGGCGCGATCATGGCTTCACCGCCGGCAGGCTGGCGAGCCCGAGGCCCGGGAGAATGCTGCCCGGCAAAACGCCAAGCGCGGTCAACAGCATAGGCAGCGCAACCACCGCGATCAGCGTCGCCGCCACGGTGCGGATCTGCCCTTCGCGCTTTCGGACAAATCCGCGCATGGCCGGGCGCGCCATCAGTACGGCACACCCGAACCAGAACAGGACGGCGGCGCCGGTAACGGCGAGCACGATGGCAAGGCTTGAACCGCTTTCCGCCACATTCGCCCGCCCAATCGGAACCAGGACCGCGGCGAAATAGGCGATGGTGATCGGGTTGCTGGCGGCGGTGGAAAACCCTGCCAGAAACAGTGCCAGCCCCTGGCCGTTGCGACGCGTGCGGGCGGTTCGTTCCGCCGGCGCGAAGTTGCGCTTGCGAGAGATTGCCCAGGCGACCGTCAGCAGCATCAGCCCCGGCAGAAATTGCAGCGCGGGCGAAAGGGCTTCCACCTGCGGCAACTCACTGACGGCGAGCATGAAGATCGCGAGCCCGCCGACCCCGCAAGCGATACCGGCAATCATGGGCAGGGCGCTGCCCAGGCCTTCCAGCGCCGCGATGGTGCCAATGGCGACCATATTCGGCCCCGGCGAGGCCATGATGAGCAGATAGCCCAGCAGAAAGGCGCCAAGTTCAGGCGGCATGTTGCACCCCACGGGCCGGGAAGAGCGGGGCCTGCTTTCCCCGAGCCTCCGCCCTCAGATCGAATTTCGCTTAAGCGCGGTTGCCGATCTGAATCGATCAGATCGGCCGCTCTAAGCTATTGATTTACCGAATTTTCTTTCGAAGAACCGGCATCCACTTCTTCGAAAAAATGCTCTAATTCGGGTTGCCGCAGCCGCACTTGGCGGGGTTGATCTGCAATTGATCCTGCGTCGCGTCATAGAGAAACTGTTCAATCGCGGTGTAGCGGTCGAACACGGCTTGCGGACGCTCGACCGCGCAGCGAAGCTCGAGGCGGTCGATCTCGCTGCGCAAACCCAGCGCCAGGGCCGGGGAGATCACCCTGAAGCGCTCCTGCAGATCGATCATCGGTGTCAGGTGGGTGCGCCAGGTGATGCAGCGCAACTGCGCCTCTGCGCGGGTCGGTTCGGAGGCAGAGGACTTTGTCTCCTGGGCCACTGCCAGCGGCGCTGCCAGAACGCAGGCGATGGTGGCCGTGTAGCGCAGCAGCGATAGAGGTTCTGCAAGCAACGACGAAAGTATTGCAGGCCGGGAGCGATTGAATCGGGGCATCGGGTTTTCTTCCTCTGTTGGGGTGGAGCTGGCAGTCATTTCGTTCATGGGCGCGGCTTGGACACGTCGCGCGAAGGGATTTTTGGCCGCTCCAGCATCACCGTGATCAGGCGCATGATGTTGATCGGCAGAAGGACGCAATGCAGCGCCAGGACCGGTTTCAGGTCGAGCCCCGATCCGTAGATGATGAACAGCAGGTTGGCGAAAATCGCGGCAACCCGGAGCGTCAGCATTGACTTGCAATAGAAGGCCGTAACGGTCATTCCAGCCGCGAAAAAACCGACTATCTCGACAATTTCACGGTCCATTTCGGACGCCTCCACGGTTGCTGAGTGCTTTGAAAAAATCGTCATCAGGGCCTGACCGCCGGGCGCGTTTGCCGAACCCTCGCCCGAAGCGGTTGCTCACCAGATGGCGAGACTTAAACGATCGATTGTTTCGGTCGCAAACCGGCTGGCGGACTAGTCCATCCAGTGCGGGGACAATGTCCGCGGAACCCGCGCGGCCGATAAGTTCGATCAACTACTTTCGGAAAACGCTTTTTATTTCATCGTTGCTGGTGTCCTTTCATATCTTCTGAAAGCCAAGGCAAAGATCCTTGTCTTGATGCTTGATATTACCTCGCCATGATCGGAATCCCCTGTGAGTTCTGTGTGAAATCGGTGTGAGCCGCCGTGAGAGCAGGTTGGCGCGCTTTAGAGCATTTTCCGAAGAAGCGGATACCGGTCCTTCGAAAGAAAATGCGGTAAATCAATAGCTTAGATCGATCGATCTGATTCAGTCAGATCGGCAACCGCTCTAATGTTCTGGAAAGTTCACGGGGTGCCAAAGCCGGACGCATGGCTCACAAGTGCATCACCATTCGGCTTCATGGCGCCTGCATGATCCGGGGGCTTGCGCCGCATGCCTTCGAGATCAGCGGCGTCAAGCACAAGGCGATCCTCGCCCGGCTCGCCACCGCACGGGGGGCGGTCGCGTGCTCTCCTGCAGGAGACTTTGTGGGGCGTTACCGATCACGAGGCCGGCCGGCAGAATCCCGGGGTCTGATTCAAACGTTCACGCGGCATTCCAATGCCTTGCGATCTTGCGTTTGAGCATTCGGATCGAGGCGATCTGGATGAAGGCGGCGACGCTTTCGATGGATTTTTCGAAGCCCTTGGCGGCGTCGGATCGCTTAACGATCTCGATTCTCCAGTTGCCGTTTCCGCGCGTGGCCTCGCGCAGTTTGTCGCCGGCCTGGCAGCCATCGGCTTAGAGCATGCTGTGAAAAAGTGGAATCCGGTTTTTCACAGCATGCGATAACAATAAGATAAGAGCATGATGTGCTTCCGTCTGAACACATCATGCTCTAGGGCGAAATTCGATCTGAATGAATGAGATCGACCGCTTTCTGTTATTGTTATTTATCGCATTTCCCCCGATCAACCGGAATCCGCTTGATCGAATTTCGCTCTAGGCACGGCCATGGCGCGGTCGAAGTGATCACGCCGCCATCTGGTTCTTCGGGGCGGCGTTCTTCACATCCGCATCCACATGCGCCTCGAAGCGCTTGAAGTTCGCCTCGAACATGCCGACGAGCTTCTTCGCGGTGTTGGCGAAGCCCGCCTTGTCCTGCCAGGTCTTCACCGGATAGAGGATATGCGGCTCGACCCCCGGCACGGAGGATGGCACCGCGAACCCGAAATACGGATCACGGCGGAATTCGGCCTTGGCGAGGGACCCATCAAGCGCGGCCGAAAGCAGGCGGCGCGTGACGCGGATCGGCATGCGCCGGCCCGTGCCATAGGCGCCGCCGGTCCAGCCCGTATTCACGAGCCAGCAATCGACATGGTGCTTCGCGATGAGATCGCGCAAGAGGTTGCCGTATTCCGCCGGGTGGCGCGGCATGAACGGCGCGCCAAAGCAGGTGGAGAACACCGCTTCGGGCTCCGTCACGCCCTTCTCGGTGCCCGCCACCTTTGCCGTGTAGCCGGAGAGGAAATGATACATCGCTTCCGCCGGCGTGAGCTTTGCGATGGGCGGCAGCACGCCGAAGGCATCGCAGGTCAGCATCACGATGTTCTTGGGGTGGCCGGCGCGGCCGGTCTCCGAGGCATTCGGGATGAAATGCAACGGATAGGCGCAGCGGGTGTTCTCGGTCTTCGAGCCGTCATCGAAATCCGGCTGACGGGTGTTCGGATCGGCCACGACGTTCTCGAGCACCGTGCCGAAGCGCTGGGTTGTCGCGTAGATCTCCGGCTCGGCCTCGGCCGAGAGGCGGATGGTCTTGGCATAGCAGCCACCCTCGAAATTGAAGATGCCGGTCTTCGACCAGCCATGCTCGTCATCCCCGATCAGCGTGCGGGCAGGGTCGGCGGAAAGGGTGGTCTTGCCGGTGCCGGAAAGGCCGAAGAACACGGCCGAATCCCCCGCCGGGCCGACATTGGCCGAGCAATGCATAGGCATCACGCCGGCACTGGGGAGCGCGTAGTTGAGATAGGTGAAGACGCTCTTCTTCATCTCGCCGGCATAGGAAGTGCCGCCGATCAGCACCGTCTTGGAGGCGAAATCCACCGCGATGATCGTCTCGGAGCGGCAGCCATGGCGCTTCGGGTCCGCCTTGAAGGAGGGGAGATCGACGATCGTCATTTCCGGCAGGAAGTTCGCAAGATCATGCGCCTCGGGGCGGATCAGCAGGTTGCGGATGAAGAGCGAGTGCCAGGCAAATTCGGTGTAAACGCGCACCTTCACGCGGCTCGCGGGGTCCGCGCCGCCATAAAGGTCCTGCGCGAAGAGTTCCCTGCCCCTGGCATGCGCCCTGAAATCCGCGAGCAGGGTGGCGAAAGCCTCGGGCGAAAGCGCGCTGTTGTTGTCCCACCACACCTGGTTCTCGGTCGAGGCGTCGCGGACAATGAACTTGTCCTTCGGCGAACGGCCGGTGTGCTGGCCCGTATCGGCGAGCAACGCGCCGCCCGACGTCACGCGCGCCTCGCGGCGGGCGAGGGCCTCTTCATAGAGCTGCGGCGCTTCCAGGTTCAGGAAAAAGCCCGCGGGGGCCTCGAAGCCAAAGGTGTTGGGGCCAAGCGTCGGGTTGAAGCGGCCGTTCACATTCATGGTCGAGTTCCTTCCTCAGTGACTGCGGAACTACCGAAAGGGAATTCCGCGAGCGATTAGAGCATTTTCCGATCTGAGCGGATCAGATCGGATGCTCTATCTCTTTGTTTAATCGCATTTTCTTCACGCGAACCGGTGCCCACTTCGCTTGAAAATGCTCTAGAACCGATATGCTGCTGTTGCAACGCCTCTCTGCCGTTTTTCCTTACAAACCAGGTCAATCTTCGACGAAAGAGACAGGAAAGCTCGTGGATTTTTTGTAGTTAAACTACATATTTCAGTAGCAATACGTTCAGATATTCATGTCTTTGCGTTCTGCGGCCCGCGCCATGTCCGCCAGTTGCTTCAGTCCTTTCCGCAAGGCGGTGCCATCCTGGATCGGCGGATTGAAGGCGATGCGGGCCGTGCGATCGTTCAGCCCGAGATCGAGCCCATGGGGGTCGAGGCCTGTGGCGCGCCAAGGGCCGCCGGGCATCTTGCAGAGCACGCGGGCATAGAGTTCGAGGGTTTCGGCATGGTCCTCGTTCATGTGGTCCACGGCACCCTCCTCCAGTTCGGCAAAAGCTGCGCGGTCCTCAAGCGGCGAGAGGATATGGCTCGCCTCGCCATCGAAAGCGCGTGCGAAACCGCCATTCAGCATCATGCGGATCGGTTCGAGCCGGTAGAAGGCGAAATCCGGGAAATCGACATAGAGCCTGGCCTTCGGGTGCCGCGCGAGGAAACGCCGGCGGATCACCGGGTCTTCGGTCAGCTTCGCTTCGGCCACCAGCGTCAGGCGCGGATGGGCGAGGGGATCGCCGCGCCCGCCCTCGCCGAGAAGCAGCGAGCAGCGCGGATCCGCCTTCAGGTTCTGCGTGTGATGCGACAGGCCCGAGACAAGCAGGATCGGCGCGCCATCGAGATCGGTCGCAACCGATGTCAGCGTCGTGATGGGATAGCCCGTGCCGGCATCGAGGGTGCCCAGAGCGCCGGCGCGGATCGCGCGCAGCAGGTGGCGCCCCAGCGCGACGGGGTCGAAATCCGCCGGCTGGCGCGGATCACGGGGGATGTCGACAGGCGAGGTTGTCATGCTAGAATTGTTTTTCCGAGGTTCGTCTTTTTTATGCAATACCATTGTTCTTCCCGGCCCGGAGCGAGGAAATTCCGGGCCTACATCGCCCTTGCCATGATTGGGGCTGATTTTCCTCTGGAATTTGGTGCAATTCAGCCCCATCTGCCCGACAGGTTTCATGATGGCGACGGCTTCGCGCCGCGCTTGCGACAGGACAGAACCACGATGCCGACGATTGCGCTGGTCGATGACGACCGCAACATTCTCACCTCCGTCTCGATTGCGCTCGAGAACGAGGGCTTCCGCATCCAGACCTACACGGATGGCGCCTCCGCCATTGACGGGCTGAAGCAGAACCCGCCCGATCTCGCCATCTTCGACATCAAGATGCCGCGCATGGATGGCATGGAACTGCTGCGCCGCCTGCGCCAGAAATCCGACCTGCCGGTGATCTTCCTCACCTCCAAGGATGACGAGATCGACGAATTGTTCGGTCTCAAGATGGGGGCGGATGATTTCATCCGCAAGCCGTTCTCCCAGCGCCTGCTGGTCGAGCGCGTGAAGGCCATCCTTCGCCGCGCCGGCGCGAAGGACCTGCCCGCCAGCAAGGAAGCCGATGCCAAGGCGCTGGAACGTGGCAACCTGAAAATGGACCCCGAGCGCCATGCCTGCACCTGGAAGGGCGAACCGGTGACGCTGACGGTGACCGAGTTCCTCATTCTCCAGTGCCTGGCCCAGCGCCCCGGCGTGGTGCGCAGCCGCAACGCCCTGATGGATGCGGCCTATGACGACCAGGTCTATGTGGATGACCGCACCATCGACAGCCACATCAAGCGCCTGCGCAAGAAGTTCAAGCTTGTCGATGACGATTTCGAAATGATCGAAACCCTCTACGGCGTCGGCTACCGCTTCAAGGAAGCGTAAGGCTGGCCCCGGGGTCAGGATCCCAACGTCTTTCCCGAGGGAGGCTGATGCTCGACCGGAAGCGTCCGGAGCCCGGCATGGAAGCGACGGCGTCGTCGGTCGACGCTCCGTCCCTTTGGCTGCGCCTGCGCGGCATGCTTCGGCGGTTCATCTTCCGCGCGCGGCTCACGGTGGCGCGGCGGTTCTCATCGAGCCTCACGCGGCGCATCGCGATCCTCAACCTCGCGGGGCTGGCGGCGTTGTTCCTGGGGTTCCTCTGGATGAACCAGACCCGGCTCGGGGTGATCGACGCGCGCAGCCAATCGCTTTCGCTTCAGGCCGAACTCATCGCCGGAGCGGTGGCCGGCGCACTCACCACCGAGAACGATAACGGGGCCTTCGATCCTGACAAGTTCCTCCAGCAGCAATTGAACGAGGGTCTCGCGCGTGAGCAGCCGGCGGCGCCATGGTTCGAGTTTTCGATCAACCCGGCACGGGCCGCGCCCATCCTGAAGCGGCTGGTCGCGCCCACGCGGACACGGGCCCGCATTTTCGACACGGATGGCTTCCTGCTGCTCGATACGCGCGCCTTCTATGCGCCCGGCACCCTGGGCGATGCCACGCCGGAGCCGGGCGCGAGCGATGAGGAGCAAACCCTCTTCTCGCGCACCTGGAACGCCGTGAAGCAGCGCTTCGGCCGCGTGGATATCTCCCCGCCGGAAGAGGCCCCCGGCCCCCGCCAGTTCCTGGAAGTGCAGCGGGGCTTGCAGGGCCGCGCAAGTTCGGTCGTGCGGGTATCCACGGACGGACAGACGCTGGTTTACGCGGCAGCGCCGATCCAGCATGCGGGGCATGTGCGCGGCGTGCTGCTGCTTTCGACGCAGGAGGGCGATGTCGATCGCATCATCGCCGAGGAGCGGAGCGATTTCGTGACCGTCTTCCTGATCGCCGCCGTTGTGATGCTGCTGCTCTCGGCCATGCTCGCGGGGACCATCGCCGAGCCCGTGCGCAAGCTTTCGGAAGCGGCGGATCGCGTGCGCCGCGGCATTCGCGCCCGCCACGAGATCCCCGATTTCTCCGATCGTTCGGATGAGATCGGCCAGTTGTCGCTGTCGCTGCGCGAGATGACGAACGTGCTCTACCACCGCATCGATGCCATCGAGCGTTTCGCGGCGGATGTGAGCCACGAGCTGAAGAACCCGCTCACATCCCTGCGCAGCGCGGTGGAAACGCTGCCGCTGGCCCGCAACCCGGAAAGCCGGGAGCGTCTGCTCGCCGTCATCCTGCATGATGTGAAGCGCCTGGACCGCCTCATCACCGATATTTCGGATGCCTCCCGCCTCGATGCCGAATTGCAGCGCAGCGAGGCCGAGCCGGTCGATATCGGCGCCCTGCTGCGCACCCATGTGGATATGCGGCAGGAGGTGGCCAACGAGGGCCAGCATCGCGTGGAACTGGTGCTCGTGCCCGAGGAGAGGCCCGTGCGCGGCCTGATGGTGCGCGGGCATGACAACCGGCTGGTGCAGGTCTTCGACAATCTCATCGAGAATGCGCTCTCGTTCTCCCCGCCCGGCGGCCTGGTCACCGTCACGGCCCGGCGGCAAAGCGGACGGGTGGAGGTGATGGTCGAGGATGAGGGGCCGGGCATCCCCGATCACGCACTCGAGCGCATCTTCGAGCGCTTCTACACGGATCGGCCGGATCAGGGGTTCGGGCAGCATTCCGGCCTGGGCCTCGCCATTTCGCGGCAGATCGTGGAGGCGCATGGCGGCACCTTGCGGGCCGAGAACCGGCCGGGCACCGAGGGTGCCGGCGGCGGCGCCCGCTTCATCGTGACGCTGCCCGCCTTCACAGGTGGCCGATGAAGGGCACGAGGGAAGATCCGCTTTATGTTCATGCCACCGCTGTGGTGATCGGCGATGTGGGATTGCTGATTTCCGGGCGTTCCAGGGCTGGAAAATCGCATCTGGCCGAGGCGCTCATCGCGCAGGGGATCGCGCATGGCTGGCCGAGCCTGCTCGTGGGCGATGATCGCGTGGGCCTCGTGGCCGAGGACAGACATATTCTCGTGCTGCCCCATCCGGCGATTGCCGGGCTGATCGAGCGGCGCGGAACGGGCATCCTGCCGGTCCCGCATCAGCGGGAGGCGCAGCTGCTGCTCGAGATCGCGCTCGACCCCGCCGGGCCGGCCGAGCCGGCCCGCGATGCGGTGGAGCGGCTGCCCGGATTGTTCCTTGACCGCATCAGAACCGGGGAGCAACCGCAGGCGCAGTTCCTGTTTCCTCTTGTTGTTGCGGCGCTGACGACATAAATGAGCGAATTGCCTCTCAGGCGATCCGCTTCGTGGGTTTGGCCCGGCCAGATTCTCTGGCCGGATCAGATGCCGGCGAAGCGATATTCCGGGCGCGGGCGATATCCGCGTACCGGATCAGGCGAACGGTCAGGATCTTGAATGATCGGATTGGTTTTGGTCAGCCACGGCCAGCTCGCGACGGAGTTTCGCGCGGCGATGGAACATGTGGTCGGCAAGCAAACCCAGCTCGCGGTGGTCTGCATCGGGCCGGATGACGACATGGATGCGCGCCGGCAGGAGATCATCGGCGCCATCCAGCATGTCGATACAGGCTCGGGCGTCGTGGTGCTGACGGATATGTTCGGCGGCACGCCGTCAAACCTCGCGATTTCCGCGATGAACGGCTCGAATGTCGAGGTCGTCGCGGGCATCAACCTGCCCATGCTCGTGAAGCTCGCGAAAGTGCGCGAGAGCCTGCCGCTTGCGGAAGTGGTGGTTCAGGCGCAGGATGCCGGGCGAAAATACATTAATGTCGCCAGCCATATCCTCGCAGGGAAATGACATGGACGGAAGCGAGCTTCCTTGTCCGCCGCCACCGGTGATTGCCGGGGCGCTCGCGCGGGAAATGCCCGTCATCAATCGCAAGGGCCTTCATGCCCGTGCTTCTGCCAAATTCGTGCAGTGCTGCGAGCGGTTCGACGCCGATGTGAGCGTCACCCGCTGCGGCGAGACGGTGGGCGGCACCTCGATCATGGGCCTGCTCACGCTGGCCGCCGCCCAGGGCACGACCATCACGGTGCAGGCTACCGGCACCCAGGCGCGGGAAGCGCTCGATGCCCTCTCCGCCCTGCTGGCGAACCGCTTCGGCGAGGACGAATAAGCGCCCGGACGAGAGCATTTTTTCGATCAAGCGGATGCCGGTTGATCGAATAAAATACCATAAATAACAAAAACATAGAGCGTTCTATCTCATTCATTCAGATCGAATTTCGCTCTCATGGCCACTGACCCACATAAAGAAATCTTCTAGCCATATAAAGAAATCTTTATGTCTTTATTGCGCTTCGGTCGGGGCTCTGCTATAGCGCCGATGGAAGCGCGCGGGCAGGGGCCTGCGGCGCGTCGCGCGCGTTTTTCGCGTCGTCACCCGAGGAACTCCGATGCAACACGATTACTTCGTTCGCGACATTGGCCTGGCCGGCTTTGGTCGCAAGGAAATCGAACTCGCCGAAACCGAAATGCCTGGCCTGATGGCCATCCGCGACGAATATGGCTCGAGGCAGCCGCTCAGGGGCGCGCGCATTGCCGGCTCGCTGCACATGACCATCCAGACTGCCGTGCTGATCGAGACCCTCGTGGCGCTGGGGGCGGAAGTGCGCTGGGTGTCGTGCAACATCTTTTCGACCCAGGATCATGCCGCTGCAGCCGTTGCGGCTGCGGGCATCCCGGTCTTCGCCTACAAGGGCGAGACGCTGGAAGAGTACTGGGATTTCACCGCCAAGCTGTTCGACTGGCAGGGCGGCGGCGTTCCGAACATGATCCTCGATGATGGTGGCGATGCCACCATGCTCGTCCATTACGGCCTGAGGGCCGAACAGGGCGATCTGGCCTTCCTCAACAAGCCGGGTTCGGAAGAGGAAGTGATCTTCTTCAACCTCATCAAGAAGCTCCTCGCCGTGAAGCCGAACGGCTGGTTCGCGGATGTCGCCAAGTCGATCCGCGGCGTTTCGGAAGAGACGACCACGGGTGTGCATCGCCTCTACAAGCTCGCCGAAGAGGGCAAGCTCCTGTTCCCGGCGATCAACGTGAACGACTCGGTCACGAAGTCGAAGTTCGACAACCTCTATGGCTGCCGTGAATCGCTCGTCGACGCGCTGCGCCGCGGCACGGACGTGATGATGGCCGGCAAGGTGGCCTTCGTCGCCGGCTTCGGCGATGTGGGCAAGGGCTCTGCGGCTTCGCTGCGCCAGGCCGGCGCCCGCGTGATCGTGTCGGAAGTCGATCCGATCTGCGCGCTCCAGGCCGCGATGGAAGGCTATGAAGTGGCGACCATCGAGGACGCCCTGCCGCGCGCCGACATCTACGTCACCGCCACGGGCAACAAGGACATCATCACCGTCGACCACATGCGGCAGATGAAGGATCGCGCCATCGTCTGCAACATCGGCCACTTCGACAACGAGATCCAGGTTTCGGGCCTGAAGAACTTCAAGTGGACGAACATCAAGCCGCAGGTGGACGAGATCGAGTTCCCGAAGGGCAACCGCATCATCCTGCTCTCGGAGGGCCGCCTCGTGAACCTCGGCAACGCGATGGGGCATCCCTCCTTCGTGATGTCCTCGTCCTTCTCGAACCAGACTCTCGCGCAGATCGAGCTCTGGCAGAACCGTGACAACGGCAAGTACCAGAACAAGGTCTACACCCTGCCGAAATTCCTCGACGAGAAGGTCGCAGCACTCCACCTCGAAAAGCTCGGCGTGAAGCTCACCAGGATGTCGAAGGAACAGGCCGATTATATCGGTGTTCCGGAGCATGGCCCCTACAAGCCGGATCACTACCGCTATTGATCCCGGCGCGGGCTCGCGCGGCCCGAGAGCTTGAAAAATTTTTCGGCGCGCCCGCCTCAAAACGGGCGCGTTAATTGTTTGCTAACCTCTTCCAGCCGGACTCTTCGCCTGCTTAAAGTGCCCGTCATTGGGGCACTGAAACTGATTCGCTTCCTGGTCTCGCGTTTTGGGCGGATGAACGCGAAGGGGATACCGGGGCATGCATGGGGCATCTGTGCGGAGCGGAATGTCGGGCGTTTTCGCGCGCCGGCTGGCCAGCGCCGGTCCGCTGCTGCCGGCCCTTCCCGGCCAGGCCCTCGCCATCCCGGATCCGGCGACGGGCCTGCGCCTGTCCGGCCTCTCGAATGGCGGGCTGGACCTCACCAGCGCCGCGATGGCGCTCTCCTTCGCGCTGATGGTCGTGGCGATCTATGCGACCTTCATTTCCATCCTGCATATCCGCGCGCGCAAGGCCTGGAGCGACCACGCCGTGGAGGCCACGCGCGCCTTGCATGAGGCGCAAGGGCAGGCGACCCGGCTCGCGACCTTCCTCGCCGCGGACCGGCAGGTGATGGTCGCGTGGGGCGGTGCTTCCGGCGAGCCTGAGATCGAGGGTGATCCCGGCGTTCTGCTCGATGCCAATGCGAGCTCGCGCGTGCTGGCCTTCTCCGAATGGCTGGCTCCCGAGGATGCGCAGAACCTCGAACGCGATGCTTTCCGGCTGCGGCAGGAGGGGCATTTCTTCAGCACCACCTTGCGCACCCTGCGCGGTGAACGTGTCGAGATCGAGGGACGCCCGGTTGCGGGGCGCGCGGTGATGGTCATGCGCCAGCTGCGGGGCGAGAGCCTTCAGATCGCGAAGCTGCAGGATGAGCGCCGGGCAATCGACCGGATGTTCTCCCAGATGCGCGGCATGCTGGATGCCATTCCCCAGCCTGCCTGGCTGCGCGACGCCGCTGGCCGGCTGCTCTGGATGAACGCGGCCTATGCGCGGGCGGTGGATGCCCGCAACGAAGCCGAGGTGCTCGAACGGCAGGTGGAACTGCTCGACAGCGCGGATCGTGCGGCCATTCGCGAGGAGACGGAGCGCTGCGGCCAGTTCCGCGGCGCGCTGACCGCTGTCCTGGCGGGGGAGCGCCGCCGGCTGGATGTCGTGGAAGTGCGCGGCGAGCAGGGCGGCGGCGGCTTCGCCCTGGACATCACCGATCTCGAGGCGGCGCGCGAGGCGCTGGGTCGCCAGATGGATGCGCATGTCCGCACGCTGGATGAATTGCCCACCGCCGTCGCGATGTTCGATCCGCGCCAGCAACTGACCTATTCCAACAAGGCGTTCCGCGATCTCTTCGCGCTCGACGCGGCCTATCTCTCGACCCGGCCGACCAATGGCGAGATTCTCGATCGTTTGCGCCTCAACGGGCGCCTGCCCGAGGCCACGGATTACAAGGCCTGGAAAGCGGAGCTGCTCGCGCAATTCGCGAACGTCGAAAGTGTCACCCATGCCTGGGCCCTGCCGAATGGCCGGGCCTTGCGCGTGGTGATCTCGCCCAATCCGCAAGGCGGCGTCACCTATCTCTTCGAGGACGAGACCGAGCGCTTCACGCTCGCCGCCTCCTATGATCGCCTCAAGGATGCCCAATGGGAGACGCTGATGGCGCTCTCCGAAGGTGTCGCGGTGTTTGGGTCCGATGGCTGCCTGCAACTGTCGAATCCGGCCTTCGCGCGGCTCTGGCACATGCAGCCCGAGGTTCTGCAGGGCAATCCGCATATCGAGGAGGTCGCCCGTGCCGGCGAGGCGGGCCTTTCGCGCCTGTGGCAGGAAATCGCGGCGCAGGTCTGCAGTCTCGCCGATGCGCGTTCCGAGCAACAGGCCGAGGTGGTGACGGCGGAGGGCCGGACCCTGATCGTGACAACGACCCCGCTGCCCGACCACGCGACCCTCGTGGCCGCAAGCGACGTGACCGACACGGTCGAGGCCGAAAAGCGCCTGCGCGAGCATAATCAGGCGCTGGAAGATGCCGCGCGCCTGCGCACGCAGTTCATCCGCTCGGTATCCTTCGAATTGCGCTCGCCGCTGCAGGTGGTGGTGGGCAATGCGCAGGCCCTGGCGGGCGGCGTGTTCGGGCCGCTGAGCGAGCGCCAGCAGGGCTATGCGCAGACGCTTGCGCAGGCCGCCGATGCGGTGCTCGCGCTGACCGATGACATCCTCGACCTCGCCAGCGTCGAGGAACGTTCGATCGAACTTGCGCTGGAGCCGGTGGATATGGCGCAGGCCATTCAGGATGCGATGGAAGGCCTGAAGGACCGGCTCGGCGAGGCCAGGGTGCGCGTGGCGCTCAACATGGCCAATGGCCTGCCAGCCATCATCGCCGACCCGAAACGCATGACGCATATCCTCTTCAACCTCATCGCCAACGCCGTCTCCTATTCCGCGACGGGCGACACCGTGCGCCTCGCCGTGCGCCGCGAGGGCGAGAAGACCCTGATCGAGGTCTCGGATTCCGGCCGCGGCCCCGGCCTCGGCGACATGGCCGGCCAGCCGGGAATCGAGCGGCAGAATGCGCTGCGCTATTCCATGGCGCGCGCGCTGGTCCAGCTCCATCGCGGCAGCATCGCCTTCGGGGATGATCCGCGCGGCGGGCAGGTCACGATTGTCGCGCTGCCCGATCTGGGCCCGGTCGAGACGCAAAGCGGACGGCGTTCGGCATGAAGGGGCCGGCGCAATGGGTGATCGACCTGCCGGACGAGGCGGCGACCATCCAGGCGGCGACGCGGCTCGCGGGCGAGTTGCGTGCCGGCGATCTCCTGACACTCGGTGGTGATCTCGGCGCGGGAAAGACGACTTTCGCCCGCGCCTTGATCCGGACCGTTCTGGCCGATCCCGCAGCCGAGGTTCCGAGCCCCACCTACACCCTGCTCCAGACCTATGAGGGCCCGCGTTTCAACATCGTCCATGCCGATCTCTATCGAATCGCGGACCCTGCCGAACTGGCCGAACTGGGCTGGGAGGAAGCCGCCGAGAATGCGCTGGTGCTGGTGGAATGGGCCGAGCGCGCGGGTGAAATCCTGGCCGAGGATCGTCTTGAGGTGCATCTCGCCACGACCGGGCGCACCGGGGCCGGCCGCCGGCTTACCCTCACGGGCCATGGCGGTTTTGCGGGGCGCCTCGCACGCGCGCGGCAGATCCAGGCCGTACTCGACCGCTCCGGCTTCGGCGAGGCGCGCCGCGACTACATGCTGGGAGATGCCTCTGTCCGCGCCTATGAGCGGCTGACCGACGAGGCCACCGGCCGCAAGGGCATTCTGATGATCGCGCCGCGCCGCCCGGATGGCCCGCCGATCCGCCTCGGCAAGCCCTATTCGACACTCGTGCATCTGGCCGAAAGCGTCCATGCCTTCGTGGCGGTGGGCGAGGCGCTTCGGCGCGAGGGTTTCTCCGCGCCCGAAATCTACGGCGCTGATCTGGATGCCGGCTTGCTCGTCATCGAGGATCTGGGCCTCGAAGGGGTCGTCGACGGAAACGGCCCGATCCCCGTGCGCTACCGCGCTTCGGTGGAGATGCTGGCAGCGCTCCATGGGCGCAAATTGCCCGCAATCCTGCCTGTGGAGCCGGGACAGCAGCACAAGCTTCATCGTTATGATCTCGAGGCGCTGACCATCGAGGCGGAACTGCTGCTCGACTGGTATTTCCCCTATGCCGCGAAGCGCTCTCCCAATGCCAGCATTCGCCTCTCCTTCGTCGATCACTGGGTTTCGGCGCTGGAACCGGTGGTGTCGGGCCCGAAGACCTGGACCTTGCGCGATTTCCATTCCCCCAACCTCATCTGGCTCGCGGAACGCGAGGGGCACCGGAAGGTGGGGCTGCTCGATTATCAGGATTGCGTGCTGGGTCATCCGGCCTACGATGTCGTCTCGCTCACGCAGGATGCGCGCGTCACGGTGCCGGAGGCACTCGAATTGCAGTTGATCACGGCCTATGTCCGCGCCCGGCGCATGGCCGAACCGGCTTTCGATATCGCAAGCTTCACGGCCGCCTATGCCCTGCTCGGCGCCCAGCGCGCGACCAAGATCCTCGGCATCTTCATCCGCCTTGACCGGCGCGATGGTAAACCGGCCTACATGAAGCATCTGCCGCGCGTGGAGACCTATCTCAGGCGTTGCCTTGCGCATCCGGCCTTGGCAAAGCTGAGGGGATGGTACGAAGCAAATCTTCCCGGATTCGCAGCCCCTTCCGAGGCAATCCATGAACGCAACCACGCGCATCACCCACGCGATGCTGCTGGCGGCGGGCCTCGGCACGCGGATGCGCCCGCTGACGGATGACCGCCCGAAACCGCTGATCCGCGCGGGCGGAAAGACCCTGCTCGACCATAATCTCGACCAGCTCGTCGAGGCAGGAATCGAAACCGTCATCGTCAATGTCCATTATCTCGCCGAGCAGATCGAGGCGCATTGCGCTGCCCGTGCCGCGCCGAAGATCCTGATCTCGGACGAGCGAGCGGCCCTGCTCGATTCAGGGGGTGGCGTGAGGAAGGCCTTGCCGATGCTCGGCAAGGCCCCGTTCTTCTGCCTCAATGCCGATACGATCTGGCTCGATGGACCCCGCTCGAACCTCTTGCGGATGATGGAGCATTTCGATCCGGAACGGATGGATATCCTGTTGATGGTCGCGCCCACGGTGACAACGATCGGCTGGGGCAATCGCGGCGATTTCCGCCTGCTGCAGGACGGAAGGCTCGAACGCGCCGGCCGCCATGAGGTGGTGCCCTTCGCCTATTGCGGCGTGGCGATCCTGAAGCCCGAACTCCTCGCGGATCGCCCGGAGGTTTTTTCGCTCAACCGCCTTTTCGATGAAGCGCAGGAGGCGGGGCGGCTTTACGGACTGAGGCTCGACGGGGTCTTCATGCATGTGGGGACGCCGGATGCGCTGGTCCAGGCGGAAGCCGCCTTGCGCCTTGGCGTATTCTGAGAGGACCGGGGCATGGCTCGTGCGCGGCCCAATGTCTTCACCTTGCCGCCGGGGCTCGATTTTGCCCGCGCCACGGTGGAGGCCCTGCTTGCCGGCCATCTCTTCCCGCCGGGCTCACGGAGCGACCCGTTCCACCTTGCGGATCTCGTGCTCTACGTGCCGACCCGGCGCGCGGGCCTTGCCTTCCAGCAGGCCTTCCTCGCGGTGGCGGGGCGGCAATCGGTGGTGCTGCCGGAAATCCGCCCTCTGGCCGAGCCTGGCGATGCCCTCGAACAATTGCTCGCGGAGGCGGGCGATGACGGTTTCATCGCGGGCGAGAAGCGCCGCATCGCCCCGCTGGAGCGGGCCTTCCGCCTGCGGCCGGCCGTGGCCGAATGGCAGGCGCGGATTGTCGAGCGCCGCCGGGCGGATGACGAGAATCCGCCGCCTCCCGCGCTGGCCGAGACGCTCCACCTCGCCGAGGCGCTGGGGCGGCTGATCGACGAAATGGCGATCGAGGGGCAGGATCTCGCGCGCCTCGCCACCATCACGCCGGATGAGTTCGACCCTTCCCGGTTCGACGATTACTGGTCGCTCACCCGCGACTTCCTCCGCGTGGCGGCGCGTGATTGGCCGGAGATCTGCGCCCGGCTTTCGGTGGAAGACGAGATGTCTGCACGCCTGCGGCGCATCCGGCAGGAGGCGCGGCGTCTCGCGCGGGAAGAGCGGGGCAGGCCCGTCCTGGTTGCCGGCTCCACCGGCTCGGTGCGCGCCACGGCCGAGCTGATGCGGGTCGTGAGCCGGCTCGATCAGGGGGCGGTGATCCTGCCGGGGCTCGACCAGCGGCTCGATGCGCAATCCTGGGCGCTGGTGGGCTCGGATGAGGCGCGATTGCCGACGCGTTTCGCGCATCCGCAGGCGGTTCTGAAGCGCACGCTCGCGCTGCTGGGCGTCAACCGCGAGGATGTGAAGCTGATCGGGCAGGAGCCCCCGGCGCTGGCGGCGCGGAACGCGCTGGTTTCCGAGGCCATGCGCCCGGCTGAAACCTCCGCGCGCTGGCTCGAGACCCGCTCCCATCTGCCCATCGCCAAGGCGCTTGATGGAATGATGCTAGCCGAGGCGCATGACGAGCGCGAGGAAGCCCGGCTGATCGCCATCCTGATGCGCCAGACGCTGGAAAAGCCGGATGCGCAGGCAGCACTCGTCACCGCCGACCGCGCACTTGCCCGGCGCGTGGCACTGGAACTCGAAACCTTCGGCATCACGCCGGACATCTCGGATGGCGCGACGCTGGCCGGCAGCGAGGCGGGGCTCTTCGTGAGGCTGTTCCTTGCCGCGGCGGGGAGCGGAGGCTCGGCGGAGCTTCTGGCCTTGCTGCGGCACCCCGCCAGCCGCTTCGGGTTCGAATTCGAGGAACTGCGCAGCCTGGTCCACCGGCTGGAAATCGTTGTCGCCCGCCAACATCGGTTCGATCCGGCTTTGCCCTGGGCCGAACGCGTGCGCAGGGTGATGGAAGGCCAGCCGCCCCTCTGGCCCTGGGGCAAGCCCGCATCGCGCGAGGAGCTTGAACCGCTCGCCACCCTTGCCGCGACGCTCGACCGGGCCTTCGCGCCCTTCCGCCCGCAAGCCGGCACCCGTCCCCTGGCCGATCTCGTGCGGGATCTCTGCGCGACCATCGATGCCGGCTCCGACGCGCTCACCGAGGCCTTTTCCGGCGCAGAAAGGCTGGAAGATGCCCTCTCGACGCTGATCCGCCTCGGCGGCGACCTGCGCATGATGACAAGTGAACTCCCCGCCCTCATCGAGCAGCGCCTTGCCGCGACGCCGCTGCCGCCCACCCCGGCCATCGGGGCCCGAGCGCGCATCCTCGGCTTTCTCGAAGCGCGCCTCATGCAGTCGGATCGCATCATTCTTGGCGGGCTCAATGAGGGCTCCGTGCCGCCGGCGGTGGCGGGCGATCCGTTCCTGAACCGCTCGATGCGCCTCGGGCTCGGCATCCAGCCCGGCGAACGCCGCATCGGCCAGGCCGCGCATGACGTCGCGATGCTCGCCGGCACGCCGGATCTCGTGCTGACCCGCGCGAAAAGGGTAGGCACGGCACCGAGCCTGCCATCGCGCTTCCTGCTGCGCCTCGCGGCCTTTGCCGGGCCGGATCTGTGGAAGGGCGCGGTGGTGGCGCGTGGCGAAGCCTGCCTCAAGGCCTTGCGTGCGCTGGATGATCCCGGCCTGCCTTTGCCGACAGAGCCGCCACGACCGGTGCCGGAAGGACGGCGCATTCCCGAGCGCCTCGGCATCACCGAGGTTGAAACCCTCTTTGCCGATCCCTATGCGCTTTATGCCCGTCGCATCCTCCATCTCGAACCGCTGGAAGCCATTGATCCGCCGCCGGATGCGCGGGATCGCGGCACGATCCTGCATCGCGTGCTCGAGCGCTTCACGAGGGAGCTTCCCGCCCCCGATGCCGAACAGGCCGCACAGCGCCTGCGCGCGATGGCTGCCGACGAGTTGCGCATGCTCGCCGCCGAACCTGAATTGCAGCTTTTCTGGGAGCGCGCCTTCGAAGCCATGCTGCCGGGCTTCCTCGCCTATGAGGCCGAATCGCGAGCCCGCGCGAGGCACATCATCCCCGAAGCGCGCGCCGAGAAAACCCTGCACCTGCCCTCCGGCGCGCGGCTGAAACTGACCGGCAAGGCCGATCGCATCGAGATCGATGCGCAGGGCTTCGCCCGTATCGTGGATTACAAGACGGGCAAGCCGCCGAACTGGCCGGCCATCGAGACCCACTCATCCCCGCAACTCACGTTGACGGCCCGCCTGCTGCAGGACGGGGCCTTCGCGGGGCTGCCCGATATCGCCGGTGTCGCCGGCATCGCCTACCTGCCGATCGGGGGGCGCGAGCCCGTGCTGCCGGTGCATGCCGACAAGGCACCCGCCGATTTCACGGCCTTGGTGGATGGCATCCTGCCTCGCCTTGTGGCGGAACTTGATTCGCTGGCAACGGGCCGCAAGGGCTATGACGCGAGC
This sequence comes from Methylobacterium sp., assembly GCA_020252645.1. Taxonomy (GTDB): domain Bacteria; phylum Pseudomonadota; class Alphaproteobacteria; order Rhizobiales; family Beijerinckiaceae; genus Rhabdaerophilum. The sequence goes on from JADCCN010000004.1 coordinate 97,522, forward strand.
CTGCGACCCAGGCACAATCGCGGGGAGGAGGGGCATTACGATCATCTCGCCCGGGCGGGCGAATGGTCGATCAGCGGCGCGCAGGACGAGGGCGGAGACGAGAGGTGATCGAACGGGCCGTCATCTCCGAAGAACTGAAGCGTCGCCGCTGGCTCGCCATCCAGCCGAAGGAAAGCGCGTGGGTGGCGGCCAATGCCGGCGCGGGGAAGACCTCGCTGCTGCGAGACCGCGTGCTGCGCCTGCTGCTCGAGGGTGTGCCGCCCGACCGCATCCTCTGCCTCACCTTCACCAAGGCGGCGGCGGCGGAGATGCAGGGCCGCATCTTCGATACGCTCTCCTTTTGGGTCTCGGCCAGCGAGCCCGCCTTGCGCGAGAGCATCGGCGAATTGCTGGGTGCCGATGCGAGTCCTGCCCAGCACCGCGCCTGCGAGGCGCGCGCCCGCCAGCTTTTCGCGGAGGCGGTGGAGACGCCAGGCGGCCTGAAGATCCAGACCATCCATGCCTTTGCGGAAAGGCTGCTGCACCTCCTGCCTGTGGAATCCGGGGTGCCGGTCCATTTCACGGTGCTGGATGATGCCGAACATGCCAGCCTTTGCGAGGAGGCGCGCCGGCAGGTGGTGCTGGAAGCGACCCGCAAGCCACGCTCGCGTCTCGCGCAGAGTTTCGTGACGCTCACGGACGTTCTGACCACGCAAACCTTCGGCCCGGCGGCGGAAGCGGGCATGCGCGCCTGGCGGAAGCTTTCCAGGGCTGGCGAACTGGCCCCGCCCGAGAGCCTTGATGTGGAACTCGAGCGCGTGCTCGGTTGTTCGGTCGATCTCGACGAACGCATGTTGGAGGAGCGCCTTCTTGATTCGCTGCCGCCCTCCGGGGAGGCGCAGGCCTTCGCATCCCTGATGCGTACCAGCAGCCGTGCCGTGAAAACGACAGCTGCGGCGGCGGCACGTCTTGAGGCTTATGGGCGCGCAAAGGGCGCGGCGGCTGTGCAGGCCGCTTTGGATTTCGGCCTGACGGACAAAGGAAAGCTGCGGGCCGAACTGGTTCCGAAATCGACCGTGAGCCAATTCCCCGGCCTTGATTGCTTTGTTGCCCGCTGGGCGGAAGTGGTTGGAACCTTCATGGCCAACCGCCGCTCCCTGCGCACGGCCCGGCAATCCCGCGCGCTGGGCGATTTCAGCCGCGCCATGCTGGCCGCCTATGAGGCACTGAAAGCCGAACGCAGGGCGCTGGATTTCGACGATCTCATCGACCGCCTGCGCCGGCTGCTCCTGTCGGGCCACGCCTCCTGGGTGATGCTGAAGCTCGATGCCGCGATCGAGCATATCCTGGTCGATGAGGCGCAGGACACATCCTCGGCCATGTGGGACATCGTGGGGCAACTTGCGGATGATTTCTTCTCCGGCGAGGGACAGGTGAACCGCCCGCGCAGCCTTTTCGTCGTGGGCGACCAGAAACAATCGATCTTCTCCTTCCAGGGGGCCGAGCCGCGTATCTTCGAGGAACGGCGCGTGGAATTCGCCCGGAGGATCATCGCGCGCCCCAATCTCGTGGCCGATCCCGTGCAGCTCAACGTGTCGTTCCGCTCGGCGGAAGAGGTGCTGGAGGCGGTGGATGCGGTGTTTGCCGATCCGCAGCGCCGGCTGGGCCTCACCAGCACGGGGGTCGCCGAAACCCACCATGCCGCCTTTCCGCTCCGCCCGGGGCTGGTGGAATGCTGGGCGCTGGAGGCCAAGTCCGACAGCGAACCGTCCCATCCCGAACAGCGCCTGGCCGAGCGCATCGCCCGCAGAATCGCGGGCTGGCTGCGCGATGGCGAGACAAGCCATGTGACAGGCAAGCCCATCCGGCCGGGGGATATCCTCATCCTCGTGCGCACGCGCGGCTCGTTCTTCAGCCATCTCATGCGGGCGCTCTCGGCCGCGGGCGTGCCGGTGGCCGGTGCGGACCGCATCAAAATCCAGAGCGAGATCGGCGTGCGCGACCTGCTGGCCATCGCGCAGGCCGCCCTGCTGCCGCTGGATGACCTGACCCTCGCGACCGTGCTGAAGACGCCGCTTTTCGGCCTCGACGAGCCGGCGCTCGAGCGGCTCTGCCGGGCGCGGGAGGGAAGCCTGCGGGCGGAGATCACGCGGCGTGCCGGCGAAGACGTGGCTCTCGCCCGGATCGACTCGGCCCTTTCCCGCTGCGAGGCCCGGGCGCTCGACATGAGCCCGCATGATTTCTTCGCCCGGCTGCTGCTGGAGGAATGCCCGGCCGGGGCAGGCCTTTCCGGCCGCATGGCCCTGATGAAGCGGCTGGGGGCGGATGTGGCCGATGCGCTCGACGCCTTCCTCACCGATGCGCTCGCCTTCGAAGAGCGCCACCCGGCATCGCTGGCCCTGTTCCTTGCCGCGCAGGAAGCGCGCTCCCACGAGATCAAGCGCGACCCCGAGGCGGGAGGCGATCAGGTCCGCATCATGACCGTGCATGGCGCGAAGGGGCTCGAGGCGCCGATCGTGTTCCTCACCGAGGCCGGCATCACGCCAGCCGACGGGAAGGACACGAATATCCGCGAGGAACAGGGCTCATCCGGCCGCTTCTTCCTCTGGACGGCGCGCAAGGAGGATGAGGCCGAGCCCCTGGCCCTGGAGCGGCAGGCCAGAAGGGCCCGGCAATACGAGGAATATCGCCGGCTTCTTTATGTGGGCCTCACCCGGGCGCGCGAGCGGCTCTATGTCACGGGCCATCTTGCGACGAACGCCAATGCGCGCGCCGTGGAGGTTCCCCCGAAAGACAGGCCCGTGGAGGAATGGCCATGGCATGCGCTCGTGGCGGCGGGCCTCTCGGAACGCCAGGGCCTCGTCCAGCGCATCACGGCGGAGGATGGCACCACGACCGCCCTGCGCTGGCCGCCGAGGGCACGCGACCAGCACCCGGAACACCCGGCCGAAAAGCCGCCTCAACAGGCATGGCCTGCCCCGGATTGGGTGCTCGAGAGGCTGGCAAGCGAAACAAGGCCGGCCCTGGCCGTGCCGAGCCACGTGATCGCTGCCGCGCGCGAGCCTGACCGGGACAGGCCGGACCAGCGGGCCGATGCCCGGCGCGAGGGCATCTTCATCCATCGCCTGCTCCAGTTCCTGCCGCGTTTTTCGCAGAACGAGCGGCGATCGCTGGCGCTTGATCTGCTGCGGCAGGAATTTGGCGATGGTGCCAGGGATCGCGAGGCCAAGCTGGTGGATGAGGTGCTCTCGCTCTTTGCGCACCCGGAATTCGCGCCCTTCCTCACGCCGGATTGGCGTGCCGAGGTCGCGCTGGCCGGCCATGTTCGCCTGCCTTCCGGCGAAAGGCGATTCGTGCCTGCGCGGCTCGATCGCCTGCGCTGGCGGGATGGCAGGATCGAGCTTCTGGATTTCAAGACCGGCTTTCGCCCGCCGGGTGGCCCCGATGCGAGGGTTCTCATGCAGATGGCGCTCTACCGCGCCTTGCTGGCCGATCTGTTAGGTGTCACCGAAGTGCGCTGCCATCTCGGCTGGCCCCGCCTGCGGCATGTCGAGATGCTTGCCGATGCGCAACTTGACGCGGCCATCACCAGCCTGTGAGCGGGGCTGCACTTGCCTTGATTCCGGCGCTCTCGGTCACTAGGTTTTCGATCGGCTTTTCCAACTCACCCAAGTCAGGAACCAGATCCATGGGCACGAACACCCACGCCGTCACCGACAAGAGCTTCGCGACGGATGTCCTCAACTCGGCCGAGCCGGTCGTGGTCGATTTCTGGGCGCCGTGGTGCGGCCCCTGCCGCATGATCGCCCCGGCGCTCGAGGAGATCGCGATGGAGATGGCGGGCAAGGTCAAGATCGCGAAGGTCAATGTCGACGAGAACCAGGATGTCGCCGCGCAATATGGCATCCGCTCCATCCCGACGCTGATGCTCTTCAAGGGCGGCAAGCTTGCGGCCACCAAGGTGGGCGCGGGTTCCAAGGGCGATCTCGTCAAGTGGATTCAGACCTCGGCCTGAACTCTCTTTCCCCGGCGGATTTCACGGCCCGCGGCTCAGATGCGGGCCTTTTCATCTGGGCAGGGAGCCATCCGCCGCAAGCACCTCGCCCGCGAGATAGAGCGAGCCGCCGATGACGACGCGCGGCGGCGTGGCCCAATCCCGCGCGCAGAGGAAGCGCAAGGTCTCCTCCACCGTGCCGGCCGAAGCGGCGGGCAGGCCCTGCGCGCGGGCCTCTGCCATCAGTTCCGCCGCCGGGCGGGCACCCTCCTGATCGAAGCGGGCCGCGTAGAATTCCTGCACCAGCCCCGCGAAGGGCGGCAGCAATTCCTTCGGGTTCTTCCGCGCCATCGTCGCCATGATCAGGATCAGCGGCCGCGGGCTTTTCTCCTCCAGCGCGGCGAGCATTTCGGCGAGCGCGCTTGCGCCGTCGGCATTATGCGCGCCGTCGAGCCAGAGCTCGCTGCCAGGCGGTGCGAGCCTTGTCAGCGCGCCGGTGAGGCGCTGGAAACGCGCGGGCCATTCGACATTCTGCAAACCGGTTTCAATGGCCGGAACCGGGATGCTCTCGCCCAGAAAACGCCGCAGGGCGGCAATCGCAGTGGCGGCATTGCCATGCTGGTGGCGGCCCAGAAGGCGCGGCAGCGGCAGATCGAGCAGCGCATCCCGATCCTGATAGACGAGCCGGCCATTCTCCTCGAAGGCCTGGAAATCCTGCCCGCCAACGAATGCCTCCACGCGCAGCTTCTCCGCCACCTCCAGACAGACCTTCACCGCGCGCTCATCCTGCTGGGCGATGACCAGCGGGCTGCCCCGCTTGATGATGCCGGCCTTCTCGAAGGCGATCTTCTCCACCGTGTCGCCGAGGAATTCGCGGTGATCCATGGAGATCGGCGTGATGACGCTCACCGCCGGCCTGGGGACGACATTGGTGGAATCGAAGCGTCCGCCGAGGCCCACTTCCAGCAGCACGGCATCGGCCGGCACGCGCGCGAAAAGATCGAAGGCCACAGCGGTCGTGATCTCGAAGAAGGTGATGGGCTCGCCCGCATTCGCAGCTTCCACGCGCTCGAACGCACCCACCAGTTCCGCCTCGCTCACCAGCGTGCCGGCGAGGCGGATGCGCTCATGGAAGCGCACGAGATGCGGGGATGTATAGACGTGCACGCGCTTGCCCGCCGCCTCCAGCATGGCGCGCAGGAAGGCGATGGTGGAGCCCTTGCCGTTGGTGCCCGCGACATGGAACACCGGCGGCAGGCGCGCCTCGGGGTTGCCGAGTTTCGCGAGCAGCCGCTCGGTGCGCCCGAGGCTGAGATCGATCAGCTTCGGATGCAGGGCGAGAAAGCGTTCGAGATAGGCTTCCGATATGCGCATCAGGCCCTCGAAAACCGGGTAGGAAGCATTTTCAAGCGAAGCATGTCCCTGCGAAGGCGGGGATGGGAACCGGTTCGCGGCAAGAAAATGCGACAAACGAAAAAAGTCCTGGGAATCACGCCGCTTCGCGCTTCATCAGCAGGCGGCAAAGTCGCGATATGGTGGGGCGGATTTCCTTGCGATGAAGCACCATATCCACCATGCCGTGGTCGCGCAGATATTCCGCGCGCTGGAAGCCCTCGGGCAGCTTCTCGCGGATGGTCTGCTCGATCACGCGCGCGCCGGCAAAGCCGATCAGCGCGCCGGGCTCCGCGATATGCACATCACCGAGCATGGCGTAGGAAGCGGTCACGCCGCCGGTCGTGGGGTTCGTGAGCACCACGAAATAAGGCAGCCCCGCGTTTCGCAGCCGGCGCAGAGCCACGGTGGTGCGCGGCAATTGCATCAGCGAGAGAATGCCCTCCTGCATGCGTGCGCCGCCGGAAGCCACGAACAGCACCAGAGGCGTCGCGCGCGCCAAGGCGGTTTCGAACGCGAGAATGATGCCCTCGCCGGCCGCCATGCCGAGTGAACCGCCCATGAAGGCGAAATCCTGCGCGGCGATGGTTATCGGCAGGTGATCGAGCGTGCCGGTGGCGACGGTCACGGAATCCTGCAGGGAGGTCTTCGCCTTCGCATCCTTCAGGCGATCGGTGTAGCGCTTCTCATCCTTGAATTTCAGCGGATCGAGCGGAACCTCGGGCAGCGGCACAATGTCGTAAACGCCGCCATCGAACATATGCGCGAGCCGCTCCTTCGTGCCCATGCGCAGGTGATGTTCGGAGCCGGGGATCACCATCAGGTTGTCCTCGACCTCCTTGTGGAAGACGAGCTGGCCCGATTCCGGGCACTTGATCCAGAGGTTCTCCGGGCCCTCGCGCCGCAGCAGCGAGCGGATTTTCGGGCGGACGAGGTTGGTGATCCAGTTCATGGGAAACCCTTTATTCCGCCGCCCGCCTGGCGACCGCATGCACCGCGCGCGAGAGGCTCGACACCAGATCCGTGACGGCCGAAACCGTCTTTTCCGTGGCCTTGCCTTCGGCATCGAGCGAGGTGCGGATGGCTTCCACCAGCGCCGAGCCCACGACCACGCCATCAGCACCCTGTGCGATGGCGGAAGCATGTTCCGGCGCCTTCACGCCGAAACCCACCGCGACCGGCAAATTCGTATGCCGCTTGATGCGCGCCACCGCGCCCGCAACGCGCGAGAAATCCGGCGTCGCCGTGCCGGTGATTCCGGTGATCGAGACGTAATAGACAAAGCCCGAGGTGTTCGCGAGCACGGCTGGCAGGCGCTTGTCATCGGTTGTCGGCGTGGCAAGGCGGATGAAGTTCAACCCCGCCTTGATCGCCGGCAGGCAGAGTTCGGCATCCTCCTCGGGCGGCAAATCCACCACGATCAGCCCATCGACGCCGGCTTCCTTCGCGTCGGCCAGGAATTTCTCGACGCCATGGACATAGATCGGGTTGTAATAGCCCATCAGCACGATGGGCGTATCAGCATTGCCGGCGCGGAAATCGCGCACCATTGCAAGCGTGCCAGCCAGAGACATGCCCGATCTCAGCGCGCGCATCGACGACCACTGGATCGCCGGGCCATCCGCCATCGGGTCGGAGAAGGGCATGCCGAGTTCGATCACATCGGCACCCGCCGCCGGGAGCGCCTTCAGGATCGCGAGGCCGGTCGCGGGGTCGGGGTCGCCGGCCGTGATGAAGGTCACGAGCGAGGCGCGGCCCTTGGCGGCGTTGCTGGCGAAACGGGCGGGGATGCGGGAGGTCATGAATGTGGCTCCAGAGAAGGGGAGCGGGAACGCCGCTTCGGGATATGACGTTCAAAGACAGGCATTTGCCGCCGCATGAAGGCATCGAAAAGGGGAACGGTAAAAGCCGTTTCACCGTGGCGCTGGGTCCAGACCATGCCCTTATCGATCAATTGCTTGCGAACTGGCGCGACGGTCGTCGCCTCCACTTCGAGGATAGCCGCGATATCGCCGGTCTTGAAGGGGCCCTTCCCGAGTTCCGCCATGGCGCGAAGATATTTCTGTTGAAGCGCGGTCAGCCGATCGAACCGCACGCGGAAGAAATTCGCATCAAGATGGCGGATGATGGCGGCTTGTGTCGCTTCCACATCTGCCGCGCTGATCGGCGTTACTTCAGCATAATTCCAGACGTGAAAGCCCCATTCCTGAATAAAATAAGGGTAACGCTCGGTGATCGCAAGGATGGAATCGGCGGCATCTTCCCCATATTCCACACCCGCCCGCCGGGCTGGGGCGACCAGGGCCCGACGGGCGGCTTCGGGATCAAGTGGGCCGATTTCCGGATAATCAAACAGCCGTTCCGCATAGGATTTCGCGTTCCCGGCCAGAGCCGCGATCTGCGGCAGACCGGCGCCGACGAAGAAGAGCGGGAGCCCCATCTGCGCAGCCTGATGACATGCAACAATGATGGCAGAAAGCTCGGATGGCGAAAGGTATTGAACCTCGTCGATGAAGAGGGCTACAGCCGTATTCGCCTCCTTGGCCACACGGGCGACCGAGAGGAGCAAAACCGGCACATCCTGCTCGATATCGCCCGTATCGCCCTCACCCGGGGTCAATTCGATACCGAAATCGACATCCCCCACCGATATCTTGAAGGCTTTGACGAAGTTGCGCAGGATGCCGAAGCTGCGTTTCAGCGCGGCCTTCGTCGCCAGCAAAAGATCGAGACCATGGAGGATACGCCGGATCTCCGGCACCATGAGCCGGGCCAATTGCCCGCCTTCCGGAGCCTCAATCTTGATGGCCTGGAAGCGCAGATCGACCGCGATCGTGTGCAGGCGATTGAGGAGAACCGTTTTGCCGACCCCGCGCAAACCCAGCAACATCAGGCTCTTGGTGGGCTTGCCATCCCGGATGCGCTGGAGATCGATCTGCGCATCGCGTAACAGCACGTCGCGCCCCGCCAATTCTGGAGGCTGATAGCCCGCGCCGGGCGCATAAGGATTTTGCGTTCTGTCCATCAGCAAAATTTAATTTATCAAATTTATCATGTCAATCGATAAATTTGATAAATTGATTATCCCATCCCCCCGAGATGCTCGGCGACGGTGAAGATATCCTTGTCGCCGCGGCCGCAGAGATTCATCACCATCAAATGGTCCTTCGGCAGCTTCGGCGCGAGTTCCATCACCTTCGCGAGGGCATGGGCCGGCTCCAGAGCCGGGATGATGCCCTCGAGCTTCGAGCACAACTGAAAAGCCGCAAGCGCCTCGTCATCCGTGGCGGAGAGATATTGCACGCGGCCGATGTCGTGCAGATAGGAATGCTCCGGCCCGATGCCGGGATAATCGAGCCCGGCGGAAATCGAATGCGCGTCCTTGATCTGCCCGTCCTCGTCCATCAGCAGATAGGTGCGGTTGCCGTGCAGCACGCCCGGCCGCCCGCCCGTGAGCGAAGCCGCATGCAGGCCGGATGAGAGGCCGTGGCCCGCTGCTTCCACGCCAAAGATTTCCACGGAAGGATCATCGAGGAAGGGGTGGAACAGGCCGATGGCGTTCGAGCCACCGCCAATCGCCGCGATGAGGCTATCCGGGAGACGGCCTTCGGCTTCCATCATCTGGGTCTTCGTCTCGTTGCCGATCACGCACTGGAAATCGCGCACCATCATCGGGTAGGGGTGCGGGCCGGCCGCCGTGCCGATGCAGTAGAAGGTGTTCCCGACATTCGTCACCCAGTCGCGGAGCGCGTCGTTCATCGCGTCTTTCAGCGTTTTCGAGCCGGATTGCACGGGGATCACCTCGGCGCCGAGCATCTTCATGCGGAAGACATTGGGCTTCTGCCGCTCGACATCCACCGCGCCCATATAGACCACGCATTCGAGGCCGTAGCGCGCGCAGAGCGTCGCCGTGGCCACGCCATGCTGGCCGGCACCCGTCTCGGCGATGATGCGCTTCTTGCCCATGCGACGCGCGAGCAGAATCTGCCCCAGCACGTTGTTCACCTTATGCGCGCCGGTATGGTTGAGTTCGTCGCGCTTGAAGTAGATTTTCGCGCCACCTGCCAGGCCGGCGGCCGCAGAAACCTCGCGAAGATGCTCGGTCATGCGCTCGGCGAAATAGAGCGGGGAAGGCCTTCCCACATAATGGGTCAGCATGTGCTTCATTTCAGCGGCGAAGGCGGGGTCGTTCTTTGCGTCCTCATAGGCCTTCTGCAAATCGAGGATCAGCGGCATCAGCGTTTCCGCCACGAAGCGGCCGCCGAACAGGCCGAAGCGGCCATTCTCGTCCGGGCCGGAGCGGAAGGAATTCGGCCGTTCCTGTAGGGTCATTCCCGAAGCTCCGTTACGTTTGATCCGCCTCGCGCGCGGCGGCGATAAAGGCCCTGATCTTGCCAAGGTCCTTTACGCCGGGCGCGCTCTCGACGCCAGAGGAGACATCGACGCCGAGAAGGTTCAACCCCATGCCCCGGATGGTGCGGATCGCCTCGCCGACATTCTCCGGCGTGAGCCCGCCCGAGACCATGAAAGGCAAATCGGGGGAAAGCGCGGAGAGGATCGACCAATCGAAGACCTTGCCATGCCCGCCGGGATAGGCGGCATCCTTCGGCGGTTTCGCATCGAGCAGGATGCGATCCGAAACCCGCGCATAGGCCGCAGCACCGGGCAGATCGGCCGCCTCCGCGACACCGACAGCCTTCATGACGGGGAGGCCGAAGACCGCGCGCACATCGCGCAGGCGCTCATAACGCTCATGTCCATGGAACTGCCAGAGATCGGGAGAAACCGCCGAATTGATTGCGGCGAGTTGATCGTCGCCGGGATCGACCACGAGGGCAGCGATCTTCGCGCGGCCTGCCGCAGCATCAGCCAATGCCGCCGCCAGCCTTGTCGTGATGAAGCGCGGGCTCTTGGGGTGGAACACGAAGCCGATCATGTCGGCGCCGGCCGTCAGTGCGGTTTCGATGCTCTCCACGGTCTTCAGCCCGCAGATCTTGACGAGCAGGCTCACGGCAACACCTTCGCGGCCTTCGCCACGAGTGCCGCCGCCGCGAGGTCGAAGATCGCGCTGCCCGTGGATTTGTAGAAGGTGATGTCATCCGGCTTGCGGCTGAAAGTCACGCCCCCCCGCGCGAGATCGAACAAATCGGCCTCGATTTTCGTTTCGAAGATCACCCCGGCCTGGATGGGCTGAACGAAATCGCCGCCTTCCTTCAGCACGCTCGCACGCACATCGGCGAAGAGGCGGGCGCGGGTCACGGCTTCATCATCCGTCTCGCGCATGGAAGCCGAGAAGGCGCCGACGCAATCGAGATGCGCGCCCGGCTTCAGCCAGGCGCCGCGCACCAGCGGGGTGGTGGAAAGCGTCGCGGTGGAGATGATGTCCGCCTGCCGCACTGCCGCTTCGAGATCGTCAGCGACCTCCACCGCGATGCCCTGCGCGGAAAGCGCGGCCGCGAGCGCCTCGGCATTGGCCCGCGTCTTGTTCCAGAGGATCGTGCGCGTGATGGGGCGCACCGCGCGATGCGCACGGATGAAGAAGGGCGCCAGCGCGCCGGCCCCCACCATCAGATGCACGCTCGCATCCGGCTTCGCGAGGAAGCGCGCGGCCAAGGCCGAGGCGGCTGCAGTTCTCCAGAGCGTGAGGCGCGTGCCGTCGATCACGGCGAGGGGTGCCCCGGTATCGCCATGCATCAGCACATAGGTGCCCATCACCGAGGGCAGGCCGCGCAGGGAGTTTCCCGGAAAGACATTGACGATCTTCACGCCGAGGAAGCCGCCGACGTTCCTGTGCCAGGCCGGCATGATGAGATGCGTCGCATCGCCATCGGCGCGCGGCACCGCGTGGTGATGCCGCACGGGCAGGGTGATTTCAGCGCGCAGGGCATCCTCGATCGCCGCGATGAGATCGGGGAAATCGAGCGCCGCATCCACGCCCTCGCGATCGATGACGCGCATGGCCGAAGCTTACTTCTGGCTGAGGAGCGCCGGGGCTGTCACCGGCAGGGCCGCGCGCAGTTCGCTGCGTTCAGCCGAAAGCTTCTCGCATTCGCGCTTGTAACTGCGGGCCGCGCGGCGATGCTTGCCCTGCGCGAGCCAGGCGGCGGAATAACCCAGCACGATGCCGATACACAGCACGACGAAGGCAAGCACGAAGAGCGGCAGCGTGATGCTCGCGGCATCCGTCCCGCGCGAGAAAGGGTCGAACACGAAGGTCACGATCTGCCGGTTCGCCAGCGCGAGGAGCACGAGCACCAGCGCGATCGGCGCAAGCAGCAGGAGCTTCAGATAGCGCATCATGCCAATGGGGCCCCCGGCTTCAGGCCTTTGCCTTCGCCTTGGCCTTGCCCTTCACGGGCTTCACGTTCAGCCGCTCGCGGATTTCCTTGCCGGCCTTGAAATAGGGCACGCGCTTCTCGTCAACGTCGACCTTCGCGCCGGTGCGGGGATTGCGGCCGAGGCGCGCATCGCGCTCCTTGGTCGAGAACGTGCCGAAACCGCGCAATTCCACGCGATCGCCACGCGACAGCGCGGTGGTGATCTCATCCAGGATGGCGTTGACCAGAATTTCGATGTCGCGCTGGTAGAGATGCGGATTCATTTCCGCCATCTTCAGAACGAGTTCGGACTTGATCATGTTCCCCGCCTCACGTGAGAGCATTTTTTCGATCAAGCGGATACCGGTTGATCGAAAAAATGCGATAAATAACAAAACTATAGAGCGGTCGATCTCATTCATTCAGATCGAATTTCGCTCCCGCCGGCTTCCGCCCGCCGCTCCAAAGCATGAATCCGACGATCATTTCAACAAGAATAGACCGGAATTGACCTCGCCGAAAGGAAGAAACGCGCTTCGCCGGCACTGGTTTCCTATTCCGTGGGCATTTGCCAGACCGAAACCAGCCCCTCCAGGGCCTTCGGACCCAGCAGGCGATAGGCTGCTTCATCCACCGCTTCGGGCACCGGCAGGCCCAGCAGGCGCGCGGCCCGATGCAGCGAGCCCAGGGCTGGCAGGCTTCCGCGCTGGCTTTTGGGCTTGTAATCCACCACGCCGAGGTCGCGCGTTACGTTCTTCTCGCGCTCGAGCCAGGCAATCGCTTCCTTCTCGCCACCCAGCTCGTCGATCAGCTTCAGGCCAAGCGCCTGCCGGCCTGTGAAGACCCGGCCATCGGCCACCACATTCAGGGCATCGTTCTGCAGGTTGCGGCGCGCGCCCACGAGATCACGAAACCAGCGATAGGTATCGGCCACGGTGGCTTCCAGGGCAGCGCGCGCTTCGGGCGTGGTGGGCTCGACGCCCGAGGGCATCGCCTTCAGCGGCGTGGAACGCACGGCCTCGACCTTCACGCCCAGCGTTTCAAGAAGCTTCGAGACATTCGGAACCTGCGCAATCACGCCGATCGAACCGATGAGCGCGCTGCCATTCGCCACGATGCGCTCGGCACCGAGCGCGGTCATGTAGGCACCCGAGGCGCCGATCCCGTCGATCACGGCCACGACCGGCTTTTTTGCAGCCAGCGCCTTCACGGCGTGGTGCAGCGCTTCCGAACCCGAGGTCGTGCCTCCCCCGGAATCGATGCGCAGGATGACCGCGCTTGCCTGCGATTTCTCGATCTCGCGCAGCAGGTCGAGCGTTTCCTGCCGCCCGGTGATCAGGCCTTCGATGCTCATCCGCGCGATGTGGCTGCGGCCACTCGACATCCCGAGCCGCCCAAAAGCAATGGCCGCGCCGATCAGCGCGAGAATGAGGATCAGAACGCTCGCCACACGCCAGAAGGTGAGCTGGCGACGCAGGCGGCGGCGGTCCACAAGCATGTCCGAGGTGAGGCTCATCGCGCTTTCCGGGGCCCTCAGGACCCCGCCCTGTCGATTGCTGTTCGGCGAGTGGGGTGCCATGCCAAAGGCACCCCGGCAAGTGTTATCATGCGTCCGTTCTTGTCGGTCAGGCGAGGCCCTGCGGCCGCCCCGTTACCACCACGAGCGGTTCGATATCCGCATAGAGCCGCCGCGCGGCAGCCTTCACGGCATCGAGGGTTGCCGCTTCCACATCCTGGTTGCGGCGGTCGATGTAGTCGATCGGCAGCCCATCCACGCGCAGCGAGAGCAGGTGATCGGCGATCTTGCGCGAGGTATCGAATTGCAGCGCATAGGAGCCGGTGAGATAGCTCTTCGCCTTTGCGAGTTCTTCCCCGGTCGGTCCTTCGGCTCCCATCCGGCTGATCTCGGCCCGCATCACGCGCAGCGATTCCGCCACCCGCTCATTGCTGGTGGCGGTGCCGGCCATGAAAAGCTTGGTATGCGCCGACCAGCGCAGGCTGCTCCACACGGAATAGGCGAGGCCGCGCGTCTCGCGCACCTCATGCCAGAGGCGCGACGTGAAGGCGCCGCCGCCCAGCACGTGATTGGCCAGATAGGCCGCCATGAAATCCGGATCGCGCCGCGAAACGCCGGGCAGCGCGAGGAAGAGCGTCGATTGCGGGACATCGAGATCAACGATCTCGATATGCCCGGCCGATTGCATCGCGATTTCGGGCACAGGTGCCAGCTTGGCCTCCGGCGAAAGATCGCTGAAGACACGATCCACGCCGGCCGCAAGGGCCTCCGCCGAGATCGCGCCCACCGAGACGATCCGCAGGACGTCGCGCCCGAAAAGGCGCGCATGCTGGTTCCTCAGTTCATCCCGGGTGATCGCCTGGACATCGGGGATACTGCCATCCGTCGGAAGCCCGTAGGGATGGTTCGCGAAAGCGAGACGGTTCAGCGCGTCGCGCGTCAGGCTTTGCGGGTCGGTCTCGTCGCGCTTCAGGCCGGAGATGATCTGCGAGCGCACGCGTTCGATGGCATCGGGGTCGAAGCGCGGTTCACGGATGGCGAGCGCCAGAAGGTCGAAGGCGGAATCGGCATGTTCCGTCAGGGTGCGCATCGAGCCGGTGAGACGGTCGCGCGAAGCGCCGAACGCAAGTTCGATCGCCTTCTCCTCGAGCGCCTCCTGGAAGGCCTCGGCCTTGAGCGGGCCGGCGCCCTCATCGAGCAGCCCCGCAAGGAAGCTCGCGAGCCCCGCGCGCCCGGCCGGGTCCTGCGCCGCGCCACCGAGCACGGCGAATTCCATGGAGACGAGCGGCACGGTGTAGTCCTCGGCATGCCAGATTTCGAAACCGGCCGGCGAGGTGACGCGGGAGACCCGCGTGCGATGCGAGGAAGACGTCATCGTCAGGAACCAATCAAACAAAGCGAAAAAATCAGGCCGCAGCCTTGGTGAGATGGCCGGTCACGGCCTTGCCCGGCAGCAGGTAGCGGTTCGCGACCCGGCGAACATCCGCCGCCTCCACGTTGCGGATGCGGTCGGACCATTGCGCGAGATCGTCGATCTTGCCGCCGGTCGTCAGCGTCGACCCGACCATCCGCGCAAGATGCGCCTGGCTGTCCTGCGCGTAGACCATGTCGGCGATGAGGCGCGTGCGTGCGCGGGCCAGTTCCTTGCCGCCCACATCCGTGTTGCGCAATTCGGCGATGACCTCCTCCGCGGCGGCATCGAGGTCCGGCAGGGCCACGCCATCCATCGGCACCGCATAATGGCCGAACTGGCCGATATCGAGCGCATCGCTCCAGTACCAGGAGCCTGCAGCGACCGCGAGCGGCCGGCTGACCACCAGCGCACGGTAGAGCCGGCTCGTCTGCGAGCCGCCGAGAATCTGGCTCAGCACTTCCAGGGCCGCCGCATCATTCTCCGGGGCGCACATGTAATTCGGCACGATATAGAGCTTCTGCGTCATGGGCTGCTCGACCTTCTGGTCGGCGAGGCTGACGAAGCGGCTGGCCTTGATTTCCGGCTCGCGCACGCGGCGGCGCTCCGGCTTGCCGCTGTTGCCGGGGCGGATCTTGCCATAGGTCTCCTCGGCGAGACGGCGCACTTCCGCTTCCTCGACATCACCCGCCACGATCAGGATCGCGTTGTCCGGGCGGTAGAAGCGGCGGTAATAGGCGAGGGCATCCTCGCGCCCCAGTTCCTCGATCTCGTGGCCCCAGCCAATCACCGGCGTTCCATAGGGATGGTGCACGTAGAGGGTCGCCATCAGGCTTTCCTGAAGCTGCGCGGCCGGGTCGCTGTCGGTGCGCATCTTGCGCTCCTCGATCACCACATCCCGTTCCGAGAGCACTTCCGGCCCTTCGAGCACGAGGCCCATCATGCGATCGGATTCGAGCGCCATCATCCGCCCGAGATGCTCCTTCGCCACGCGCTGGTAATAGGCGGTGTAATCATAGGAGGTGAAGGCGTTTTCCTGCCCGCCCACAGCCGCGACGATGTTCGAGAACGAGCCTTTGGGGTTGGTCTCGGTGCCCTTGAACATCAGGTGCTCGAGGAAATGCGCGATCCCGGACTTGCCCGGCGGATCATCCGCGGCGCCGTTCCGGAAATAGATCATGTGGGTGACCACCGGGGCCCGATGATCCGGTATGACGACGACCTCCAGGCCATTCTCGAGATGGAAATGCCCGAAAGCGGGAAGCGTGGACATGTCGTCAAATCTCCTGCGGGCGCGGCAAGACGGCGGTGCCGGTTGCCAAGGCGGGACAAGCCCAAGATGGGCAAAGAAAAGGCCGGGAACAAGTCCCGGCCGGATGGTTCTTTCAAACCCGGGGGCAATCAGTCCAGGCGGCGCCAGGTATCCTCGGGCCGGTTGTTGTCGAAACCCTGCGGGGCTTCCTGGGTCCGGCGCATCGGCGCGCCGGTGGCGGCCTGGCGCAAACCCTTCGGCGGATCCGTGAGATAGCGGCGCGGTGGTTCGGTGCCAGGCGCATAGGTCGGCTGGTTGACCGGCGTGCCCGCGGCCCATTCCGACGGCGAGAGGCGAATGCCCGTCTTGTCGTTGCCCCAGGTGCCCTCGGTCATCTGGGCACCGGCCGGCGCACGACCGGCGCGGATCTCTTCCATGGAGACGCGGCGACCATCCACCGACTGGCCGGCGAGCAATTCGGGCGCCGGGGCGCGGCGACGCGCCTGCTCCTTCTTGCGCTCGGTCACATCCGGATCGACCGGCCAGGACGGTTTGCGCTCATGCGCTTCGGGATCTTCCGGGTTGCGCAGGAGGGTTGTATCCTTTGGGACAACCAGCGTCGGGCGGTCGCGATATTCGATCGGCTCACGATCGGTCCTTGGCAGGATGCCGATTGAACCAAGGATCTGCCGCATGCCGATGCCATCCTGGGCCGAAGCCGGCACGGCCGGCAAAAGGCCGAGCACCAAGCCCGCCAGGGCAACACGCATCATCAATCTTGTCGAATGGATCCTCATCGGAAACTCTTCCTTCCACGCGAGACGACGTTCTCTAGAGCATGCTCTCGCAAAAGTGGATACCGGTTTTGCGTGACAACATGCGACAAAACAAAAAGATAGAGCACGGTTTTGATCTCATCAAAACGAGACGTGCTCTAGCACCAATCACCCTTTCGCGCCAGATCGCGGCAATTACGAGGCATCACCCCGGTTGCCAAAGGTCAAAAACGGGCTCGCGACCATGAGGATCACGCCGATCACGATCGCGGCGTCCGCCACGTTGAACACATACCAGCTGAAATCGCCCACATGGAAATGCACGAAATCGAACACGGCGCCGTGCCAGATGCGGTCGATGGCGTTGCCGATGGCCCCACCGATGATGAGCCCGATGCCGACGGCCTCGATGCGGTTCTCCGCGCGCTTCAGCCAGAAGAACAGGATCACGGACGCCACAAGCTTCACGCTGGTGAGAATCCAGCGCCCGGTCTCCGTCTCCTGCTGGAAGAGCCCGTAGGAAATCCCCCGGTTCCAGACCACGGTGAAATCAAGAAACGGCGTGATGTGCCAGGGCCAGGTGAGGCGCAGGTTGGTGCCGAAGATCAGGGTGAGCTTCGTTGCCTGATCCACGGCCAGAAGCAGCGCGGCAACGAGGAGGCCCAATCGCAGGAAGCGGCCGGGCTCGGTTGGAAGGCTCGTCTCGCTCACGCGCGCGCCTTCCATTCAGCCATCGCCGCAGCGTCGCGCGGGGTGATGTCGGGATAGGCCGGGTTGGCGGTCGCGGGGTCGAAATAGCGCCAGGAACGCGCACATTTCACGAGGCCCTTGTCTGACGCCGATTCTACGACCACACCACTCACTTCGTTCTCAAGAACAAGATGAATTTGCTCATTTTGGCTCAAGTGATCAGTCAGGCCTTCGCTATCGGTATCTGACCATTTCGCCTTGAATGCGTCTAGAGGTGGCGCATACCAATGAATGGCCGCGCGAGACACGATGCAAAGCTCTGCAAAATCTTGACCTTTGAGCGCTTCAAAAAGTGTCTCACTGCGCGTGAAGAACTCGATGCTGGCTTGCAGGGAAGACCCAATCTCTTTTTCAACACGCTTTTTTTCGAGAGCTTCTGTCACGATTTTTCGCGCAACGCGGATTTTCCGCCATTTTTTGGCCAGTTCCTCATCGCGCCATGCCTCGGGCACCTTAGCGAAGCCTTCCTCATGGATGGAGCCTTCGATGCCCGGATGGCGCGCGAGCCAGGCTTCCTCAGATGTGAAGACGAGGATGGGGGCCAGCCAGCGCAGCACGCAATCACACAGGCGATCCACCACATTCAGCGCCGCGCGGCGCTTCAGGCTGGAGGCCGGCTCGCAATAGAGCGTGTCCTTGCGGATATCGAAATAGAAGGCCGAGAGATCGGTGTTCAGGAACAGCGCGAGTTCGGAAACCACGCGCTTGTAATCATAATCCGCATAGGCCTTGCGGATGACCGGATCGAGTTCCGCGAGCCGGTGCAGCATCAGCCGCTCCAGCTCCGGCATGTCGCCTTCCGCCACCGGCTTGCCGTCGAAATGCGCCAGCGCGCCGAGCATCCAGCGGATGGTGTTGCGCAGCTTGCGGTAGTTCTCGGCCATGCTCTTCAGGATTTCCGGCCCGATGCGCTGGTCATCGCCGTAATCGGAACTCGCGACCCAGAGGCGCAGGATATCGGCACCGGATTGCTCGATGACGCTCTGCGGCGCGGTGACATTGCCGAGCGATTTGCTCATCTTCCGGCCCTGCTCGTCGAGCGTGAAGCCGTGGGTCAGCACCACATCGAAAGGCGCGCGGCCGCGCGTGCCGCAGCTTTCGAGCAGGCTCGACTGGAACCAGCCGCGATGCTGGTCCGAGCCTTCGAGATACATCACCCGGTCCTCGCCGCCATCGACAACGCGCTTCACGCCCGCGAGGCCGGGGAAATTCACCGGGTCTTCCAAAGTGTAGGTGTGGGTGGAACCGGAATCGAACCAGACGTCGAGAACATCGGTCACCATCTCGTATTGCGCGGGGTCATGGCCGAAGGGCGCGAGGAACCGCTCCTTCGCGCCATCCGCGAACCAGGCATCGGCGCCCTCGGTCTCGAAGGCTTGCGCGATCGCCTCGTCGACGCGGGCGTCGCGCAGCATTTCTTTCGTGTCGTGATGCACGAAAACGGTGATCGGCACGCCCCAGGCGCGCTGGCGGCTCATCACCCAATCGGGCTTGTTCTCAACCATGCCGCGGATGCGGTTTTCGCCCGAACCCGGCACCCATTCGGTGTTGGAGATCGCCTCAAAAGCCCGCTGGCGCAACGTTTTGTCATTCCCGACGGCCTGCAAGGCCGGGCGGGAATCCATGGAGACCGCGAACGGCTTATCCATGGCAATGAACCATTGCGGCGTGTTGCGGAAGATCACCGGCTTCTTCGAGCGCCAGGAATGCGGATATTGATGTTTGAGGAAGCCTTTTGCGACGAGCATCTTGGCTTCGATTAGGGCCTCGATCACCGCTTTGTTGGCATCACCCTTCTCGCCGTTCTCCTGGATGACGCGCTTGCCGGTGAAGCCGGGGGCCTCGTCGGTGTAGATGCTGTCATCGTCGATGGTGAAGGGGATTTTCGTCTCGATGCCGCGCGCGCGAAGCTGCTGCTGCACATCCGCGCGGGTCCAGATTTCAAAGTCCTCGCGGCCATGGCTCGGCGCTGTATGGACAAAGCCCGTGCCTGCATCGTCGGTGACATGATCGCCATCGAGAAGCGGCACATCGAAAGTGTAGCCGAGGGAAGCGAGCGGGTGGGTGCAGGTCACCTTTACGAGAACGGCTCCGGGCACATCGTCGCGGCGCTTCAGCGTGATCTTGGCCGAGCTTCCAACCGCCTCCGCCAACTTGTCGGCGATGATGTAACGCTCACCCGGCTTCGGCCCGAAATCGCGCTCGTTGGCCGTTACCTCATAAAGGCCATACGCGATCTTGGACGAGAACGAGATCGCCCGGTTGCCGGGCAGGGTCCAGGGTGTCGTCGTCCAGATCAAGATTGACGTTCCAGTGCTGGCCAATGCACCCAGCATGGCGCCGAAGGACTCAACTCCCATTTCCGAGGAATGAGCCTGTGCTATTGGAGATAAACGTCTCACCGGAAACTTCACCCAGACCATATCACTCGTATGGTCGTGATACTCGATCTCGGCTTCGGCGAGCGCGGTTCTCTCCACCACGCTCCACATCACGGGCTTGGAGCCGCGATAGAGCAGCCCGTTGTCCTTGAACTTCATGATCTCGCGGGCGATCTGCGCTTCGGCATGGAAGGCCATGGTCGAATAGGGCCTGTCCCAGTCGCCGGTGACGCCCAGCCGCTTGAATTCCTCGCGCTGAACATTCAACCAATGCGTGGCATAGGCCCGGCATTCGGCGCGGAAGGCATTGATCGCCGCGCCCGAATTCAGCTCCGGCTTCGCCTTGCCTTTGGCGCGATATTCCTCCTCGATCTTCCATTCGATCGGCAGGCCGTGGCAATCCCAGCCCGGAACATAGTTGGAATCGAAGCCCAGCATGCTCTGCGAACGCGTGACCAAATCCTTGAGGATCTTGTTCAGCGCATGCCCGATATGGATGTTGCCGTTGGCGTAGGGCGGGCCATCATGCAGCACGAATTTCGGCTTGCCGGCGGAAGCCTTGCGGATGCGCGCGTAAAGGTCGATCTCCGCCCAGCGCTTCAGGATTTCGGGCTCCTTCTGCGGCAGGCCCGCACGCATGGGGAAGGGCGTTTCAGGCAGGAAGAGGGTCTGGGAGTAATCGAACGGGGCGTTCTCGGCGCTCATGATGGGCGGCTCACGACAGGGCTGGAAGGAACAAGCGGGCGGGCGCGAAATCGACGGATGAGCAGACCGGCCGCACCTCGCGCTTCAGCGCGGGGCGACCGGGGTCGTAATTCGCGTGCGTGACCAGACGGCGCTTGTCATGCCACGGGCTATAGCAAGCCGTCGCGGCCAGGCAAAGCACTATTGCTGCGAGAGAATCCGCCGCGCTTCGGCCTGGTCGGCATCCATCTGGCGGATCAGTGCCTCCAGGCTGTCAAAGCGCTCCTCGCCGCGCAGGAAGGCCTCGAAGGACACCGTCACCCGCTTGCCGTAGAGATCACCCGAAAAGTCGATCACGAAGACTTCCAGCAGCGGCGCGCCATTATCGAACATCGGGCGGCGGCCGAAACTCGCGACGCCGGCGCGCGGTTCGCCGTCGATCTCGATCCCTACGGCATAGATGCCATGACGCAGGCCATTCCCGCGATCAAGGGCGATATTCGCGGTGGGATAGCCGAGTTCCCGGCCCCGCTTCGCCCCGTGAATGACCTCACCGGAAACTGCATAGGCATAGCCGAGCATGCGATTGGCCGTTGCGACATCCCCTTCGGACAAGGCCTGCCGGATGGCGCTGGAGGAGACAATCGCGCCCGTCTCGTCGCGGAAAGGCTCCACAAAATGCACGGCAAAGCCATGGCGCCGGCCGGCTTTCGCCAGGAATTCCGGCGTGCCCTGCCTTCCCCTGCCGAAGTGGAAATCATGCCCCACCACCACGCCAGCCGCACCCAGGCGCTCAACGACAAGATGCTGAACAAAATCTTCCGCGCTGGTGCCGGCGAGCGTGGCATCGAATTTCAGCAGGGCAAGCACCTCAAATCCGATGGAGGCGAGCCTTTTCGGCCGCTCTTCCGGCGAATTCAGCCGGAAAAACAGGCGATCGGGCTGGAAGAAGGTGCGGGGATGGGGCTCGAAGCTCAGCGCCGTCACGGGGCCGGCCTGCCGCAGGCCGGCGGCCATTCTGCGTGCCGCCTCCGCAACCGCCTCATGCCCGCGATGGGCGCCATCGAAATTGCCGATGGCGAGAACCGGCCGCACAAGCGGAGCGCGATCTTTCCCAAGAAAAATCAGATTGATCGCCAGGGATCCGCTGGAAGGCTCGATCATTTTGGTCCGGTCGGGCAGGCAGGGGTGAACGATGGATGCCGAAAGCATCACGAAATTGGTTCGCAGTTGAACCGCATTAACATAATCGCAAGAGGCCGCGACATAGTGTTCGTTCCGGTGGGTTCTCAACTCCAGGTTCAAAGGACAGGAGAAGCCTCTGCTGCGCGGCACCGGTAGGGCTTCGGAGCGGATCGCCTCAGGTGGAGTAAAACATGGCTTTCGATGCAGGCACGTCCATTCTCGTTGTGGATGATTATCAGACGATGGTCCGGATCATCCGGAATCTTCTGAAGCAACTCGGTTTCGAGAATGTCGACGAGGCGTCCGATGGTTCCGAAGCGCTCGCGAAGATGCGCGAGAAACGCTACGGCCTTATCATTTCGGATTGGAACATGCAGCCGATGACGGGCTACGAACTGCTCAAACAGGTGCGTGCCGACCGCGATCTGCACTCGACGCCGTTCATCATGGTCACGGCTGAATCCAAGACGGAAAACGTGATCGCCGCCAAGCGGGCCGGCGTGAACAACTACATCGTGAAGCCGTTTAACGCCCAGACGCTGAAGGCCAAGATCGACGCGGTCGCCGCCTCGACCTGATTTCCCCTGAGGTCCTGCGAGTTCAATCGACGAGGCTGACCATGCAATAGGTCGGCCTTTGTCGCGTGTTGGTGGCGAGCTTTTCCAGCCGGTCCAGGTCGTAGTTGCCGCCGCTCAGCCCGATTTGATGGCCATGGATGCCCGCGAGCGTCATGATCACGTCATGTCCTTCGGCATTGGCGCCGGCGATATCGGTGCGGAACGCATCTCCGATGCACAGCACCCGGTTCAGCGCGAGCGGCCGGCCCAAGGCCATCTCCAGCGCCTGGCGTGCGCGTTCATAGACCATCGGCTTCGGCTTCCCGACCCAGATCACGGCCCCCCCCATCTTCTCGTAGAGGTCCGCTATCGCGCCCGCGCAAGGGATCAACCGATCGCCCCGCTCGACAACGAGATCGGGGTTGGCGCAATAGAGCCGAAGCCCGGTGGCGCGCGCCGCTTCCAGCATGGGACGATATTGTTCCGGCGTGTCGGTCTCGTCATCGAAAAGGCCTGTGCAGAGCATCAGCTCGGCTGCCTCCAGCGGGACGGGCCGCGCTTCCAGGCCTTCGAACAAACCGGAATCACGCGCCGGCCCGATATGGTAGAAGGCCTTGGCGCCCTCGCTTTCCAGCAACTCGCGCGTCACACCACCGGAGGAGACGAGCGCGTCATAGCAGGGCTCGACGACGCCAAGATCGCGCAACTGATCCGCCACCAGATGCGGCAGGCGCGGGGAGTTCGTCAGCAATGCGACCGGCTTGCCGGCCCGGCGCGCGCCGGCCAGTGCCTGCTGCGCCCCTGGCGTGGCCATGACGCCATTATGGAGCACCCCCCAGACATCGGAAATGATCGCGTCATAGCGATCGATGACATCGGAGAGGCGCGCGATGGGCTGAATGCGGGCAGACATCGGGACAGCGGAACCTTCAGGGCAGGAGACGGAGCAGCCCGCTCGCCAAGTGACCCGCTCGCGAGGTGACCCGATCGCGAGGTGACCCGCTCGCGAGGTGACCCGCTCGCTGACGGCTCGTTTTCCCGGAAACAACCCCCGGGAGCGAATCTCAGGCGCGGCGCGCAAGTTCACGCAGGCCGCGACGCTCGGCCCTCGACGGGGTCTCGCCCGCTCTCAGACGCGATTCCTGCGGCAGCGGCGCGGAATCACCGTCATCCAGCGCTTCAGGACGAACCGCCTGCGGCGGCGCGAAAATGTGACCCTGGGCATAGGCGATGTTGAAATCGATGAGTTCGGCGACGGCCGCCTCTTCGTTTACGCCCTCGATGAGAAGCGAAATCTGGCGACGAGCGAGAAGAGCGGCAAAATCCGCCGCAGCCACGTCGAGGACCTGTTCCTCGCTCTGGCTCGCCGCGAGTAGCCGGTTTGCATCCATGCGCATCCAGCGGACATTCGACTGCTGCAGCCGCGGCAGTTCGAAGTTGTAATCCGTCACTTCGCGCACCATGAAGCGGAAGCCCATCTCGGAAAGCTGGTGCAGCGCCTCGTTCTCCACCGCAATCGCCTTCTTGAAAAAGCGTTGAGGCAGCGAAAGCACGATGCGGCGCGGCGCGTTCGGCGCGTCGGCGACCAGCGCGCGCAATTCATCGAAAGCCGGCTCGCTGAGAAGATAGCGCTGCGAGATATCCGCAACGAGGGTCACGTCACGCTGGCGCTGCTGGAACATCCGGGCCAGGCGCATGGCCTGAACCATGAGCTTGCGATCAAAAGCCAGCTGGTGGCCGACATGCTCGACAGCCGTGCGGATCTCGCTCGTGGAGATTCGAGGGTCGCAGCCGTCCGGGCGCAGGCTGACCTCATAGGCCCGGGTCTTGCGCTGCGGCAGGCTGACGATGCGCTGGAGATAGAGTTCGAAACGGTCTGCCGCGATAGCGGCTGCAACAAATTGTCGCACCGCGCGCGGCGGCTCCCCGGAGGTCGCCAGGTCCGGAACGCCCGGAATCTCGCGCAGGCCGGCCGCGGAAGCACGCGCCGCCGGCTCGACCATTTCATCACGCCGGCTGTTGCGAGAGGCCGGCACAGAGACACCCGAAGCGGAGGCACCCGAAGCGGAGGCCGGCGTCGACCAGGCCGAAGCCCCGGGGCGCGGCGTGGTTCCGTCGCGGCGAAGGGCGGAAAGCTCGCCTTCCACCTGTTCGGTCCGGCGATCGAGTTCGGCCATTTCGTCGGCGATGTCGCACACGATCTCGCTGAGAGCGGCCCATTCCGCCGAGCGATCGGGCGCGGCTGCAGTCTCATGCTGCACGACCGCATCGCGCATCTCACGCGTCATGCGGGCGAGCATCGCGGCCTGCTGCCGGGTGGTTTCGAGGTGATCGCGCAGCAGCGCGAGCTCCTCCTGCATGAATGTGCCGCTGAAGCGCAGCGAGAAGGCGCATGCCACCACCGCCACGGCGAGCAGCGCCACCATGAGCACCAGCAGATCGTACCGCTGTGCGACAAACGTCAGACCCGCGGCCAGAACCGCGACTGTCATGACCTTCAGGAGAGATCGAAATTCCATCGGAGAGCGCGCGCCCCAGCACAGCGAATCACTTGTTATGAACCTATTGATTCGCAACGGCGCTGGCGAGTGCCCAATCGGCAAACGGGCTGTGGAAAGTGCGCCCGGCGCAAAAAATTTTCTCGGATCGCTCTTTTGGAACAGCGATGGCTCGCGATACGAAAAGGGATCGTCCTGCCGTGGGGATCTTGATCATGCCGAGAGCCATCAATCCGCGCGGCATCGCGCCTCCGGGGTCGCGCTATGCGCATGGCGTGGTGCATTCGGCCCGCGCCCGCCGGCTGGTGATCTCCGGGCAGGTCGGCCAGCGGCTCGACGGCTCCGTGCCGGATGATCTGGCCGAGCAGATGGAGGCCGCGTGGGACAACCTCACCGCGATTCTTGCCGAAGCCGGAATGAGCATCACGGATCTCGTGAAGATCAGCGCCTTCGCCACGGTTCCGGGCTCTGTGGCGATGTATCGCACCATCCGTGACCGGCGGCTGGGCGGGCATCTCTGCGCGGCGACCTACCTCGAGGTGGCCGGCCTCGCAACGCCCCGTTTCCTGTTTGAAATCGAGGCGGAAGCGGTTTGCGAGGAGCCTGACCAGGCCTTTCTCGAGCTTCCGCAATCGGACGAGGAATTCGCGCTGCCGCCGGCGCTTCAGCCCGGCGCCCGGGCCGATCGGTGATTTCCACGCCATAAGGCACCCAGCCCCGCGAGAAATTGCAGCATCTTGGCCCTCAAGCGGGGTTGTTTCGCGCGCGCGTCGGCGTATCCTTCCCGTGTCATCAAGCCTGACGGGGGAGAAAAAAGTTCATGTCGAAATCCAGCGCCGCGACGCCGATCACCACCTTCTCCCAGCCGAACGACCTTGAGGCGTTCTGGATGCCCTTCACCGCCGAGCGCGCGTTCAAGAAAAACCCGCGTATCGTCTCCCGCTCGAAGGACATGCATTATTTCACCTATGACGGCCGCGCGATCCTGGATACGACCGCAGGCCTCTGGTGCTGCAATGCCGGCCATAACCGCGATCCCATCGTCGAGGCCATCAAGGCGCAGGCCGAAACGCTCGATTACTCCCCGCCCTTCCAGTTCGCGCATCCCCTCGGTTTCCAGCTGGCCTCGCGCATCGCGCAGATGGCGCCGGGCGATCTCGATCACGTCTTCTTTGTCAATTCCGGCTCGGAGGCGGTCGATACCGCGCTGAAAATGGCCATCGGCTATTTCCAGGCGAAGGGCGAGGGCAATCGCTGCCGCCTGATCGGCCGCGAGCGCGGCTATCACGGCATCGGCTTCGGCGGCATCTCGGTCGGCGGCATGGTGGCGAACCGCAAGGCTTTCGCGACCCAGCTCCTGCCGCATGTCGACCACCTGCCGCATACCTATAATCGCGCCGAGCAGGCCTTCACCAAGGGCGAGCCGGAATGGGGCGCGCATCTCGCGGATGATCTCGAGCGCATCGTCGCCCTGCATGATGCCTCGACCATCGCCGCCGTGATCGTGGAGCCGATGGCGGGTTCGACCGGCGTTCTCCCCACGCCGAAGGGCTATTTGAAGCGCCTGCGCGACATCTGCGACAAATACGGCATCCTGCTCATCTTCGACGAGGTGATCTGCGGCTTCGGTCGTCTTGGCACCTCCTTCGCGGCCGAGCGCTATGGTGTCACGCCGGATCTCATCACCTTTGCGAAGGGCATCACCTCCGGCACGGTGCCGATGGGCGGCGTGATCGCGAGGAAGCATATCCATGATGCCTACATGAAGGGCCCGGAGCATATGGTGGAGTTCTTCCACGGCTACACCTACTCGGCGCATCCGCTGGCCTGCGCGGCGGCGATGGCGACGCTCGACGTCTATCGCGACGAGGATCTCTTCGAACGCGCCAAGAGGCTCGAGCCCATCTGGGCCGATGCGATCCACGCGCTGAAGGGCCTGCCGAATGTGCTCGACATTCGCACCGTGGGCCTCACGGCGGCGATCGACCTCGCCTCCATGCCCGATGCCTTCGGCAAGCGCGCCTATACGGCCATGCATCGCGGCTTCGAGGATTACGGCTTCATGGTGCGCAACACCGGCGAGACGCTGGCGCTCACCCCGCCGCTCGTCATCTCCGAAACGCAGATCGACGAGACCGTGGACAAGCTCGGCAAGCTCATCCGCGCCGTGGCGTGAGGTGAGGGCAACCGGCGCTGCAATCGGGGACAAGCTCCGATTGCAGAATTCCCAAGCGCGGGAATCGCCTCTAGTATACGGTTTATGAATCGCTCCGATTGCCTGCAGCAGGCCTTCAACCGTTTCGGCGTCACCATCAGTGCCGCCGAGGTTGCAGGTGTCTCCCGGCATGCGCCGCATGAGGCGATCCTGGTGCTGCTCGCCAATCGCGAGATCGCCGCGCGCTTCGATGCCGCGCATGGCCACCCGCCGGAAGAGGCGGATCTCGAAGCCTTGCTCGAAGTTTACGAGGCGGCCGCGCGGAAGGCGTGACAAGAACCGCGCACGAGGCTAAAGCCCCGCTGCATGAGCACCGAGAAGACCGGCACCGAAACGCCGAAACCCGCCCGTACCGAAGCCCGCCGACCCCGCGGCCTGCCTGATCGTTCGCCCGCCGATATTCGCGCGACGAACGAGATGATGGAGAAAATCCGTCGCGTCTATGAGCTTTACGGCTTCGAGCCGGTGGAAACGCCCTTCCTCGAATACACCGATGCGCTCGGGAAATTCCTGCCGGATCAGGACAGGCCCAATGCCGGCGTGTTTTCGCTCCGGGATGACGACGAGCAATGGATGAGCCTGCGCTACGATCTCACCGCTCCGCTCGCCCGCTATGCGGCCGAAAACTGGCAGAACCTGCCGAAACCCTATCGCAGCTATCGCGCGGGCTGGGTGTTCCGCAACGAGAAGCCCGGACCGGGGCGCTTCCGCCAGTTCATGCAGTTCGATGCGGATACGGTTGGATTGGGTTCCGTCGCCGCCGATGCCGAGATCTGCATGATGGCGGCGGATACGCTTGAAGCTTTGGGCATCCCGCGCGGCCAATATGTCATCAAGGTCAACAACCGGAAGATCCTCGATGGGGTGATGGAGGCCATCCGCCTCGGCGGCGAAGAGAACGCCGCGCGCCGTCTCATCGTGCTGCGAGCGATTGATAAGCTGGATAAGTTTGGCCCTCTTGGGGTTAGTCTACTGCTTGGCTCGGGGCGAAAAGATGAAAGTGGTGACTTCACCAAGGGAGCCGAATTGGACGACCTCCAAATTCAAGTTATCCTTACTGCAATACTCAACGAGCCGGGTACATTTGCAAGCACCGAAGCAGAGCAAATGATCCTTAATGAGTGGAGCACGCAAGTTAAGTCGCACCCGATTGTTGCAGACGGTTTTGCTGAACTGGATCAGATTTATGAATTAATTCGCGCGGCCGGCTACGGCCCGGACCGCATCCGCATCGATCCTTCCGTCGTCCGCGGCCTTGAATACTATACCGGCCCGGTTTTCGAAGCCGAACTCCTGTTCGAGGTGAAGGACGAGGAGGGCCGGCCCATCCGCTTCGGCTCTGTCGGCGGCGGCGGGCGCTATGATGGCCTCGTATCGCGCTTTCTCGATGAGCCCGTGCCGGCCACGGGCTTTTCCATCGGCGTCTCGCGCCTGCGCGCGGCGCTCGACAAGCTCGCGGAAATGCGTGGTGAGAAGACCGGCGAGGTCGAAGGCCCGGTCATCGTGCTCGCGATGGACAAGACCCCTGAGGCTTTTGCCAGCTACCAGCAGATCGTGGCAAGCCTTCGCGCGGCGGGCATTCCGTCCGAGATTTATCTCGGTTCCGCCGGCATGAAGGCGCAATTGAAATATGCGGATCGCCGCAATGCCCGCGTTGCGCTCATCCAGGGCTCCAACGAGCGCGACAAGGGCGAGGTTCAGGTGAAAGACCTCATCCTCGGCGCGACGCTGACCGACATCAAGGACCGCAACGAATATCTCGCCAAGCAGGCCGAGGCGCAATTCGCTGTGCCGGTTTCGGATGTGGTGGAGGAGGTGCGCGAGGTTCTCGCGCGTCACAGGTGAGGCGAAACTGTCATTCCCGACGGTCCGCAGGACCGGGCGGGAATCCACGGCTCTTGCGCGACAATGTGGCTTCCCGCTCGCGGCTTGCGCCGCGTCGGGAATGACACGAACACATCTAAACGATTCATCCCGTTTCGAACTTGCCGTCGCCTTGTCGCGCGCGCGCTGGTAGAAGCGGGTCGAAAATCGAAGTTCTGGGGATCGGGATGGACCAGCGGCGAAACTCCGGCACGGCGCGCCTCGCACGCGGCGACTGGTCTGAAAACGGCGTGAATGCGCTCGGTGCGCGCCTTCTCGCGCGCTTTGCCCGTGTGGGCTATGCGGCCTCGGATGTGCCGGTGCTCCAGCCCGCCGAACCGTTTCTCGAACTCTCGGGCGAGGATATCCGCCGCCGCCTGTTCGTCACCTCCGATGACGAGGGCGAGGAACTGTGCCTCAGGCCGGAATTCACCATTCCCGCCGCTCTGGCCTATCTGAAATCCGGCGTCGTGGGCCGGCGGGCCGATCTCGCCTTGCTCGGCCCGGTGTTCCGCCAGCGCCCCGGCGAGAATGCTGAATTCTGGCAGTTCAGCGCGGAATCCCTCGGGCGCGCGGATCGCGAGGCGGCCGATGCCGATCTCCTCGCGGAGGTGCATGGCGCGGTGACGGATGAGATCGGCGCGGAAGGTCTCACCCTTCGCGTGGGCGATCTTGCGCTGTTCGCGCGCCTCATCGAGACGCTGAACCTCTCGCCGGTTCTGGCGCGTCGCCTCGGCCTCGCGCTCGGCGAGGGGCGGATCGAGGCGCTGCTCGAGGCGCCGCTCGCCGGTGGAAGGCCCGAGGCCAGGGGCCTTGCACGCTATTCCGGCGTGCTGGATGCGCTGAAGGATGCCGACCCCGGCGAGGCCAAGGCCTTCGTGAAGGACCTGCTCTCGCTCGCCGGCATTTCGGCCGTGGGGGGGCGCTCGGCGGAGGATATCGCGAGCCGCTTCCTTGATCGCGCGCGCGAGGATTCGCAGGCGCTGGGCGAGGAACCGAAGGCGATCCTGAGGCGCTTCCTTTCGATTTCCGGCGAGCCCGATCATGTCTCGCGCGGCTTGCGGGCGCTGGCGGATGAGGCGGGGCTCGATCTTGCGGCCGTGCTCGAACGGTTCGATTTGCGCACGGGCTTCCTCGAAGCGCGAGGCTTCACGCTTTCCACGCTGCAGGCTTCGGCCGGTTTTGCGCGCAATCTCGATTATTATTCCGGCTTCGTCTTCGAGCTGCGGCGGGCTGGCACGAATCGTCCGGTGGCGGCCGGCGGGCGTTACGACCGGCTCTTCGAGCGGCTTGGCCACGAGGTGCCGGCCATCGGCGCGGCGATCTGGCTCGAACGCCTTTCGGGGGATGCGCCATGAGCAATCCGCTGATCATCGGCCTGCCCTCCAAGGGCCGGCTGCAGGAAAATGCCTTCGCCTTCTTCGCGAAGGCCGGCCTGAATGTGAGCCAGGCACGCGGCGCGCGCGATTATCGCGGAGCGATTTCCGGCCTCGACGGCGTGGAGATCGCCTTTCTCTCCGCGAGCGAGATCGTCGCGGAACTGGCGCGCGGCTCGGTGCATTTCGGCCTGACGGGCGCGGATCTCATCGAGGAGGCCCTGCCCGATCCCGCGGCGAAGGTGGAGATGCTGGTGCCGCTCGGCTTCGGCTTCGCGAATGTCGTCGTCGCCGTTCCGCAGGCCTGGATCGATGTGCATGCCATGGCCGATATCGAGGATGTCGCGGCCGCTTTCCGGCATGACAAGGGCCGGCGCCTTCGCGTGGCGACGAAATACATCAATCTCACGCGACGCTTCTTCAAGCGGCATGGAATCGCGGATTACCGGATCGTCGAAAGCCTGGGCGCCACGGAAGGCGCCCCTGCGGCCGGCACGGCGGATTGCATCGTGGATATCACCACGACAGGCTCCACACTCGCCGCGAATGCGCTGAAGGTTCTCGATGATGGCATCATGCTGAAATCCGAGGCCTGGCTGGTTGCGAGCCGCGTCGCGAACTGGAATGCCGGTCATCGCGAGGCCGCGCGTCAGGTTCTCGCGCGGATCCATGCGGAAAAGGAAGCTTCCACGCGGCGCGAACTCCGCGCCTTCCTCGAAGGGGGCGTGCCGGAGGCGCTGACGCGCGAAATCACCGAACTCGGCGGCGAAATCCTGCTCGATGGCGGCGCGGGCATCGTGAGCCTGCTGGTGTCGAGGGGCAATGTGCCCCGCCTCGCGGACAGGCTGGTGGCGGCCGGTGCGCGGCGCGTGCTCGTCGCCTCGCCGGAATATGCCTTCAGCCCGGAAAATCCGCTCTTCGACCGGCTCTCCGGGGCGTTGCCGCCGCAAGCCGCGAACGACGCGGCATAATCAAGCCCTGAAAACTGATCAAGCCCTGAAAAAGGAAGAGGCCGCCAGGGGGATTGGCGGCCTCAGAATGGTTGGCGAAGCGGGGGAATGTTTCGCGACAACCTGCGGCTCATCACCGCATTCTTCTTTACGTGCGGGCCCTTGGCTGGATCACCAGCGCCGAATGATTTTTCAGGCCGGCTGCGTATGAACCTCGCGCGGCATGAAAAGTCCGTCCTCCCGTTTCTGAAGATCGATGCGCCGGTCGTGGATCGCGATAAGGCTGGAGCGGTGGCCGATCGAGACGAGGGTGGTCTGCGGCAGGGCATCGTGCAGCGCCTTGTAGACGGCTGCTTCCAGCCCTTCATCGAGGGCCGAGGTGGCCTCGTCGAGGAAAAGCCAGCCCGGTCGGGCAAGAATGGCGCGCGCGACCGCGAGCCGCTGCTGCTCGCCGCCGGAAAGAAACTGCGACCAGTTCGAGGCCTCGTCCAGCCGGACCAGCAGATGCGTGAGATGCACGCGCGTCAGGGCATCGCGGATGGCGTCATCGCTGAAGCTGCCATTCGCTGCCGGGTAGCTCACCGCCTCGCGCAGCGAGCCGATGGGGATATAGGGGCGCTGGGGCAGAAGCATGATCGCGCCTTCGGAAGGCAGATCGATCCGCCCCTCGCCGAACGGCCAGATGCCCGCGATCGCGCGGAAGAGCGTCGATTTGCCGGAGCCCGAAGGGCCGGTGAGCAGGGTCCGCTCGCCCGCGCGGATGGTGAGATCATCCACGGCGAGCATCGGTTTGCCATTGGGCAGGCCGAGCTTCAGTGCCGGGATGGCAAGGGTATTCTCGCGGCTCGTCCCATTCTCGATCTTCGAGCTGGCCTTGGATTTGTGAGCCTCGTCGATCGATTGCTCGAAGGTGTTGAGGCGATCACAAACGGCCTTGTAATCCGCCAGCATCGCATAGCGATCGATGAAGAAGGAGAGCGCCGCATCCACGCGGGCAAAGGCTCCGGCTGTCTGGGTCAGCACGCCAAGAGTGATGTTGCCGAGGAAATAGAAAGGCGCGGTGATGACAATGGGAATGACGCTGTTGGCTGAACCATAGAACTGGATGAAGGCCGAGAGCCACTTCTGGACCGCGACGATCTCCATGAAGTTGCGGATGACCTGGCCGAACCTTTCAGAAAGCCGCTTGCGCTCGGCGGCCTCTCCGCTCAGCAACGCCACGGGCTCATTGAACTCCCGGAGGCGCGCGAGCATGTAGCGAAAATTCGCTTCGTAGCGCTCCTGTTCGAAATTCAGCCGGATCAGCCGACGGCCAATGAAATGTGTGATGATGGTGCCCACGGCGGCATAGAAAAGCGCGATCCAGAACAGAAAACCCGGAATCCTGAAGCTTTCTGAAGGAAAGGGCAGGTTGGCCGACAGGCCCCAGAGAATGACCGAGAACGAGACCAGCGAGGATATCTGCGAGATCATCGAGACGGTCAGGGAATAGGTTGTTTCCGTGTATTTGCGGACGTCTTCCTGGATGCGCTGGTCGGGGTTGTCGACATTGCGCTCGAATTGCAGGCGATAATGCGCTCCGTCATCGAGCCAGCGAGCGGTGAGCCGCTGGGTCATCCAGTCGCGCCAGCGGATCTTGAACACCGAGACCATCACGAACTCGATGATGTTCGAGACGATCAGAACGACCACGATCGGAACCCAGATCTGGTAGAGCAGGCGCCAGAATTCGCCGGCGTTCTTCGCCTGAATGGAATCGAACCATTCCCGGTTCCACTGGTTCAGGCGAACCGAGATTCCCACCTGCGCGAGGTTGACGAGGATGATGACGCCCAGAAGCACATAGGCGATCCAGCGTTCGGAAGCCGCGAATTGCGGCAGCCGCTTCAGGCGGATCATTCCCCGGTCACGGGTCTCGAAATAGGGATCGGCGATCTGGAAGACCTCGCGCGTCGCCGGCAGCCGCGCGAGCAGGATCGCGAGCAGGCCGAAGGCGGCGGATGTAAAGGCGGTCAGCGGCGGGATCTGCGCCACCCAGCCCAATTCAAGCAGGCCGCCGAGCATCAGCACGGCCATCAGGCCGATATAGCCGAGACCGTAGAACACGATGAAGAAGGTGAGGAACGCGCCCACGCCCGGCGTGGCGTAGATGCCCGCCGCCAGCGCGAGCCCGCCCAGCGAAATGTAGAAGGGCACGCCCGGCAACGCCCCCGAGAAGTTCAACCCGAGCGCTGCGACCGAGATGGCGGCGATGGCAAGGGCAAGCGCGCGGCAGGAGGCAAGTGCAGGCATGTGCTGGATATTCCCTGAGGCATGAGGCGCGGCGCATCAACCGGCCCGATTCCCTAATCTAGCCGGATTATGGCCGAATGACAGCCTTTGGCTTAGAGCATGCTGTGAAAAAGTGGAATCCGGTTTTTCACAAAAAAGCATGCGATAACAATACGATCAGAGCATGATGTGCTTCCGTCTGAACACATCATGCTCTAGCGGTGCGGCGCCTTGCGCGAAACCGGCAACAAGCGGCTGTCCTTCAAGGTGGTCAATGCGATGGATGAGCGGACATGCGCCACGCTTTCATGCGGCAGGAAGATGTCGTTCAGCAAGGTCGCCAGCGAGGGAAGATCGGGCGCGACCATCTTCACAAGGTAATCCGCCTCGCCCGTCACCGCGAAAGCCTCCTGCACCTCATCCACCCGTTCCACGAGTTGCTGGAAACGCCGGGCATTGTCCGGCGAATGAGTCGCGAGCGTCACCTGCACGAAGGCGATCACGCCGAAGCCGAGGGCACCCGGCTCGAGCGCGGCATGGTAGCCGCGGATGGCGCCCTCCTCCTCGAGCTGGCTGCGGCGGCGCGAACATTGCGAAGGCGAGAGGCCGACCTTCTCGGCCAGTTCGTTATTGGTGAGGCGGCCATCGCGCTGGAGCGCATCGAGAAGCTTGATATCGAAATGATCCATGCATGATTTGTGCATGAGACAGGATAGATATGCAAGATGTCGCCTGATTTCGGGCAAAATCCGCGCGAGAATGCACGCACCTTGCGCGCGGAAACGGGCATCCTGTTCCCATGAGATGAGCCCGGAGCCACAATGCTCCCCGCCAGCGAGGAAATGCCATGGGTCCCTTTCCGCATGATGCGCCGCCCGCCACCATCACCGCCGACAACCCGGCCGGCACGGATGGTTTCGAGTTCGTCGAATTCGCCCATCCCCAGCCGGAGAAGCTGGCGATTCTGTTCCAGCAGATGGGCTACAAGCCTGTCGCGCGGCACAAGAAGAAGTCGGTCACAATCTATCGCCAGGGCGACATCAATTACATCCTGAACGCCGATCCCGAAAGCTTTGCGGCGAAGTTCGTCGCCGAGCACGGCCCCTGCGCCCCCTCCATGGCCTGGCGCGTGGTGAATGCGCAGCACGCCTTCGACCATGCCGTGAAGCATGGCGCGGAGCCCTATGCCGGCCCCGACAAGGTGCTCGACGTGCCGGCCATCAAGGGCATCGGCGGTTCGCTGCTGTATTTCGTCGAAAGATACGGCGCGAAGGGCTCGGTCTATTCGAACGAGGACTTCACCTGGCTCGGCGCGGAAGACCCGAAGCCCGCTGGCGTGGGCTTCTACTATCTCGATCACCTCACCCATAATGTGTTCCGCGGGAACATGGACAAGTGGTCGAATTTCTACATCAAGCTCTTCAATTTCCGGCAGATCCGCTTCTTCGATATCGAGGGCAGGCTGACGGGCCTTTTCTCCCGCGCGCTGACGAGCCCCTGCGGGCGCATCCGCATCCCCATCAACGAGAGCGCGGACGAGCACAGCCAGATCGAGGAATACCTGAAGAAATACAAGGGCGAGGGCATCCAGCACATCGCGGTCGCGACCGACGACATCTATTCGGCGACCGATCGCCTCGCCGAGAATGGCATCCGCTTCATGCCGGGCCCGCCCGATACCTATTACGAGAAGAGCCATGCCCGTGTGCCCGGCCACGAGGAGCCGATCGCGCATATGAAGAAGCACGGCATCCTGATCGACGGCGAGGGCGTCGTTGGCGGCGGCGAGACGAAGATCCTGCTGCAGATCTTCTCGAAAACCGTGATCGGCCCGATCTTCTTCGAATTTATCCAGCGCAAGGGCGATGACGGCTTCGGCGAAGGGAATTTCCGCGCGCTCTTCGAGAGCATCGAGGAAGACCAGATCCGCCGTGGCGTGCTGAAGGCCGATGCCGCTTAATCCGGGAATACAACCGTGGTCCTGCCGTTGAGCAGAACCTCGCCATGGAACAGCCCCCGGTCTTCCAGCAGCAAGCGGACGGCGCGGACGAGAACGCGCCGTTCGATATCCCGACCCTTCATCGAGGTCGCTCGCGGTGTAGCTCGAGACAATGCCCACGAGATTGATGTTCAGTTCGCCGATGGGGTGGTGATCGAGCCAGCCGGCGAGGCGATGGTCGACATTCGAAACCGGCACCATCACCTTCTGGCGCCGATGGAGGGCCCGAGGCGCATGGCGCGGCCGCCCTTGCCGCCATCGAAGACCCTGCGCATCAAGAAGCGGTTGGCAAAGATGTCATGGCATTGCTGCGCATCGAGGATGTTGCGCCCTTCCCCGAACAGCGTATTCGCCACCGCCGCAACAATGCCCGGCCGGCTGGCGCAGGAAACGGCCAGCACATGGGTTCCGCTCACGCGGGCTCCGGGCGCATGCCCCGCCTCGAAAGCGAAAAGCGCTGCAACGTCAATGATCTTGCGGCAGCGGCCTCACAAGGCCGCGCGCTTGTCATGCTTCGCGAGGCGGGCGAGCAGGTAATCCACTTCCGCTTTCGCGGTTGCGCTCATCGCGGCACCCGGCTTGCGCTGGGCATCCGAGGCGAGGAGACCCCGGCGCATCAGCACGTATTTCCGCACGGCGAGGCCCACGCCCGGCTGCTGCTCGTAGCGCAGCAGGGGCAGATGCGCATCGAAAAGGTCATGCGCCGCATCGCGCTTTCCCGCCTTCGAGAGCCGCACCACGTCGATCAGCATTTCCGGGAAGGCATAGCCCGTATTCGAGCCATCCGCGCCGCGCTCCATCTCGAAATCGAGGAAGAGCCCTCCATTGGCCACCAGAATGGAAATGGGCCGCAGCGCGCCATCGGCCTGCGCTTTCCGCAAGGCGGAGATTTTCTCGAGGCCCGGCCAATCCTCGGCCTTGAGCATGACAACGGAAGCATTCTCGCTCACGATGCGACGGATGACCCCCGGCGTCATGATGACATTGGTGATCAGCGGATAATCCTGCACCACCACGGGAATATCCGTGCCGATCGCGTCGATCGCCTGCGCATAATAGCCGGCGATCTGGTCATCGGTGCGCAAAGTATTGGGCGGCGCGATCATCACGCCGGCGGCGCCCGCTTCCATTGCCTCCCGCGCAAGACTGCGCATGGCGGCAAAACCCGGCGCTGAAACGCCGACGATCACAGGCTTGCCCGCGAGATGTTTCACCGCGAGTTTCAGCAGCCGAAGCGCTTCCGCCGGCTCGAGTTTGGGTGCCTCGCCCATGATGCCGAGCACGGTGACGCCATCGCTGCCGATGGCGTCGTAATGGGCGAAGAGCTTTTCGGCGCTGGCCCAGTCGATGGCCCCGTCCGGCAGGAAGGGCGTGGGCGAGATCGGGAAGACACCGGCGGCGGATGAATCGAGGTGCATGGTTCAGGCCTTCTTCGCGTCGTAACGGGCTCTGGTCTCGGCATTCATGGGGTAGAGGCCGGGCAGGGGCACACCCTTTTCCACCTCTTCCATGATCCAGCCTTCCATGCGCTCCTGCTCAACCGAGGCCGTGGTGACGGCCTCCACCAGCGCCTGCGGGATGACCACCGCGCCATCAGCATCGGCCACGATCACGTCATTCGGGAAAATGGCCACGCCGCCGCAACCGATGCCTTCCTGCCACCCCACGAAAGTGAGCCCCGCCACCGAAGGCGGCGCTGCAGCCCCGGAGCACCAGACCGGCAGGCCCGTGCCGAGCACGCCCGCGAGATCGCGCACCACGCCATCGGTCACAAGCGCCGTCACCTTCCTTTTCGCCATGCGCGCGCAAAGGATGTCACCGAAAATGCCGGCATCCTGCACCCCCATGGAATCGACGACCGCGATCACGCCTTCCGGCATCGCCTCGATGGCCGCACGGGTCGAGATGGGCGCAGACCAGCTTTCCGGGGTTGCAAGATCCTCCCGCGCCGGCACGAAGCGCAGGGTGAAGGCGCGGCCCACTTTGCGTGTCTCACCCGCCCGCAACGGCATGCCGCCCCGAATCCACACCTTGCGCAGACCCTTCTTCAGCAGCACCGTGGTGAGCGTGGCGGTGGTGACGCCCTCGAGCGCGCTGCGGATGGCGGGATCGAGCGGCAGGACTCCGGCAGGCATGGGCAGGTCTTTCCTTGATCTGATTTTCATTGTGGCGCGTCAACGGCCGGATGGGAAGGGGCTCTCTGCAGGCGCTGATTGCGCGACCGCCGGGAAATCTGGCCGGATTTCGCCCATGACCCCGCGACAAGCAGCCTCTTCCGACCTAGATCAGAGGTCATGACCGCGTCCCGCCTGCTCTCCCTCGCCGAAATCCTGCCCTCAGGGCTTGCACCTGTTGCCGCTGTCGAGGTCCATCCGGACGCTGCCCTGGGGGCGATTGCGGCGGAAGATGTGCTGATGGCCGAGGGCTGGCCGCGCATGGCCGTCGCGCGCGAACCGGGCTATGCGGTGCGCTCGCGGATGCTGATTGGCGCGACGGCCTATGAGCCGGCTTTGCTGCCAAAGAGTATTGCCCGCCTTGCAGCCGGCGACGCCCTGCCGGACGGCGCGGATGCCGTGCTGCCGGCGCCAGCCGTCGTCGCCTCGCCCATGGGGCTCGAGGCTTTCGCGACGATCTGCCCGGGCGAGGGCATTCGCCGGCAAGGGCAGGATTGGCCGGCCGGCCGCCTCCTGCTCCGCGAGGGATCACGGATCGGCCCGCTGGAACAGGCTTTGCTCCTTGCCATGAAGGTGCCCGCCACCCGCGTGCGTCGCGCGGCGGTGAGCCTCGATAGAGCCTTGCCGGATGCGGTTTGCCATCTCCTCGCGGGCTGGGCGGGCGCCCTTGGTTTGATGATCACCGGCCCGGCTCAGGCACAATTCCGGCTCGAAGCCGGCCCGCCTGGCGAGGCAAGCCTTGCCTTGAGGCCGGGACGTTTTGGTGCGCTGCACCGCGATGCCGAAACAATCAGGCTCGCCATCCCGCCCGATCTCGCGGAGGCAA
The DNA here is from genome assembly GCA_020252645.1 of Methylobacterium sp. Classification (GTDB taxonomy): domain Bacteria; phylum Pseudomonadota; class Alphaproteobacteria; order Rhizobiales; family Beijerinckiaceae; genus Rhabdaerophilum. The sequence continues at coordinate 135,888 of JADCCN010000004.1, forward strand.
CCGGCCTCTGGCATGCCGTGGCGCTGCCGGTTCTGGCCTCGCTCTCCGGGGCGAGGCCGGTTCAATCCCGGGGGCGCCTTGCCGGCAAGCTTGTCTCGAGCATCGGCTTCACGGAGCTCGCCTTCCTGCGCCGCGAGGGCGAGGCATGGCTGCCGCTGGAAACCGGGGATTGCACCCTGGCAACGCTTGCGCAAGCCCAGGCCGTGTCATTGATCCCCGCCGGTTCCGAGGGCCAGCCCGCCGGCGCGGAAATCTCACTTTTGCCCCTTGGCGGGGCCTTTTCGACCATGAATGACCGGATTCTTGCGCGATGACCGACCGTTCCACCTCCCCGCAGGAGCAGTTCCTGCAAGTGCTCTCGCGGGATGAAGCCCATGCGCGCTTCCTTGCTGCCTTGAACCCCCAGCCGCTCGGCCTCGAGAGCCTGCCGCTCCACCGCGCGCTCGGCCGCGTGCTGGGTGCGCGCGTGGTGGCGCAGACCGATACGCCTCCTTTCGATCGCTCCGGTGTGGATGGCTTCGCCGTGCGCGCGGATGATCTTGCTCTGGCCGATGCCCTGAACCCGGTCACCCTGCGCCTCAATGATGAGGTTCTCGCCTGTGGTCGCGCGCCGCGCCTTGCGCTGCAGCCCGGCACGGCCACACCCATCGCCACGGGCGCGCCCCTTCCGCGTGGCGCGGATAGCGTCATGATGATCGAGGATTCCGAGGAAGCGGCCGGCCAGGTGCGCTTTTCCAGGGCCGCATCGCCTGGCCAGCATGTCGCCTTCGCCGGTTCCGATATTGCGCGCGGACAGGTTCTGCTGGAGCCGGGCGTGGTGCTGACAGCCCGCGAACTCGCGATGATCGCAGCCATCGGCCAGGCCGAAGTTGCCGTGTGGCGCCGCCCGCGCATCGCCGTTCTTTCCACGGGCGATGAATTGGTGCCGCCGGGCGGAACCTTGGGCCCGGCGCAGATCTTCGATTCCAACGGCGCGGCCATTGCCGCCACGCTCGCCGAGGCCGGTTGCGAACCCGTGTCCCATGGCATCGTGAGGGATGATCCCGAATTGTTGCGCGCGGCGCTGAAACGCGCGCATTCTGAATGCGATGCGGTGATGCTCTCGGGGGGGACCTCCAAGGGCGCCGGTGATTTCACCTACAAGCTGATCGGCGAATTGGGCGCGCCGGGCATTCTCGCCCATGGCGTCGCGCTGAAGCCGGGCAAACCGCTCTGCCTTGCGGTTTGCGATGGAAAAGCCGTTGTGGCGCTGCCGGGCTTCCCGAGTTCCGCGATGTTCACGCTGCATGAAATCGTGCTGCCGGTCATCCGCCGCCTCGGCGGCGTGCCTGAGCACGAGGCCGCGACCGTGGAAGCCCGGTTGCCGATCCGCCTGCCTTCCGAACTGGGCCGCACGGAATTCGTGATGGTCGCGCTTTCGCAAACGCCGGAGGGAATCATCGCCCATCCGCTGCAACGCGGATCGGGTGCGGTGACGGCCTTCGCCCAGGCCGACGGCTTCCTCACCATCGACGCCTTGTCCGATCAGATGCCTGCGCAGGAACGCGTCGGCGTGCGCCTGATCGGCCGCGATCTGCACGTGCCGAGGCTTACGATGATCGGCAGTCATTGCTCCGGGCTCGATGAAGTCATCAGCCGGCTTACAAAGAAGAATATCCGCACGCGGGTTGTCGCGGTTGGCAGCATGGGTGGGCTTGCTGCGCTTCGGCGCGGGGATTGCGATCTCGCGCCGATGCACCTGCTTCATGCGGAGAGCGGCGAATATAATCGCGGTTTTCTTTCCGAGGGCATGACGCTCATCAAGGGCTGGCGGCGCATGCAGGGCCTTGCCTATCGCCGCGGCGATGCGCGCTTTGAGGGGGAGGCGGTGGAGTCAGTGATCAAATCTGTGGCTGAAGATCCCAATATTCTGATGGTAAACAGGAATTCCGGCTCCGGAACGCGTATCCTGATGGACGGATTGTTGCAGGGTGCAGAGCCTCAGGGCTATTTCAACCAGCCGCGCTCGCATCACGCCGTGGCTGCGGCGATCGCGCAGGGTCGCGCGGATTGGGGGCTTACCATCGAACCGATCGCCCGGTCCTTCGGTCTGGCCTTCCGCCCTCTGGCGGAGGAACATTACGACTTTGCGGTGCTGGAAAATCGCGTTTCATCCCCGGAAATCACCGCCTTCCGGCAGGCGCTGGAAGAGGCTCAACCAGCCATTCGCCTCTTGGGCTTTGCCATGCCGTGAAACTTGGGCTTTGCCATGCCGTGAAAAATGACAGGAGACGGCTCAAGAGATCGATCGCAGGCGCAGGGCATTGAGCACGACGCTGAGCGATGACAGCGCCATGGCCAGCGCCGCCAGCATGGGCGAAAGCTGCCAGCCGAAAAGCGGGTAGAACAACCCTGCCGCCACTGGCACCAGCGCGAGATTATAGCCGAAGGCCCAGGCAAGATTCTCGCGAATATTGCGCAAGGTGGCCCGCGCCATGCGAATGGCCTGCGCCAAGGCGCGCAGATCATGCCGCATCAGCACGAGATCGGCCGCGGAAATCGCGACATCCGTGCCACCACCGATCGCGATGCCGATATCCGCCGCCGCGAGCACCGGCGCATCATTGATGCCATCGCCCACAAAGCCAACCCGCCTGCCGGATTTCGTCAGTGCTTCCAGGGCCGCGACCTTGCCCGCCGGCGTCGCACCGGCGGTCACGTCGGTAATGCCCAGAGCCTCCGCGACGGGTTTCGCGCCGGCGGGCCGGTCCCCGGTCACGATGGAGAGCGTGAGGCCGAGCGCGCGAAGCTGCTCCACGGCCTCGCGCGCATCGGCACGCAGGCGATCAGCCACCACGAAAGCACCGGCATAGATGCCATCGATCGCGACATGCACTTCTGAACCGGCCAGATCGGTCGGGCCGCTTGGGACCGCGATCGCCGCGCCGGACAGGTAGGCCGACGAACCGAGATGCACGGCGTGGCCCTCGACCCTGGCGCGCAACCCTGCACCTGGTGCGATCGCCAGGTCGGTGGCCTCGCCGAGCGAAAGGCCGCGCGCCCTGGCCTCTTCCAGCAGCGCGACGGCCAGAGGATGCTCCGAGCGCGCCTCGGCGGAGGCCGCGAGCCGCAGAACCTCATCCGTGCCGAGCGGAGCGTGAATGTCCTCCCCGGTGATGCGCGGCTTGCCCTCGGTCAGCGTGCCGGTCTTGTCCATCGCGAGATGGCGAATATTCGCGAGGCGCTGCAGGGCATCGCCCGAGCGGAAGAGAATGCCCGCCTCCGCCGCGCGCCCCGTGCCGATCAGGAGCGAGATCGGCGTCGCGAGCCCCATCGCGCAGGGGCAGGCGATGATGAGCACGGCAATAGAATTCACCAGCGCGAAGGGCAGGGCCGGGGCTGGCCCGAAGGCAAGGCCGCCCGCAAAGGTCAGCATGGCGATGAGCAGGATGCCCGGCACGAACAAACGCGTGATGCGATCGACCAAAGCCTGAATGGGCAGGCGCGAACCCTGTGCGGCCTCGACCATGCGAATGATATCGGCCAGAACGCCCTCCTCAGCGAGGCCGCGCGCGCGGATCAGCAGCGCGCCGGTCTGGTTCACCGTTCCGCCGATGACGCGCTCGCCTGGCCCGCGCAAGACCGGCAGGGGCTCCCCGGTCAGCATGCTTTCGTCGATGGGGGATTGGCCCTCGACGATGTCGGAATCGACCGGAATGCGCTCGCCGGGGCGGATTTCGATAAGGTCGCCGCGTTGCACCTCTTCCAGCCCGATCTCCACCACCGCGCCGTCACGCCGCACGCGGCAGCGCGCGGGGCGAAGGGCCGCCAGGCGCTCGATGGAATCGGTCGCGCGGCGGCGCGCGCGGCCCTCGATGAAGCGCCCGAGCAAAACGAGCGTCACGATCACCATCGCCGGCTCGAAATAGAGGTGCCGCGCTTCCTCGGGCAGCCAGGCAGGACCGGCGAGGCTGACGAGCGAGAAAAGATAGGCCGCACCGGCACCGAGCGAGACGAGCGTATTCATATCCGGCGATCCATGCTTCACCGCGCGATAGCCGCCGATGAAGAAATCGCGCCCCGGCCCCAGGAGCAGCAGTGTCGCAAGCATGGCTTGCACCAGGCCGAAGGCGTGATCGCCGATGAAGTCCGCCCGGGCATGATGCAGGACCGGGAAGAGATGCCCGCCCATCTCCGCAAGGAACACCGGCAGCGTGAGGAGAGCGGCGAGCAGAAGCCGGCCCCTGATATGCTCTTCGCCAGCCCGCGCTTCGGCCAAGGCACCGCGCACGCGATGGACGTCAAGGCGCGTCGCAGCGTAACCCGCATCCTCGATCGCCGCGATCACAAGGGAATCCGGAAAATCCGGCCCTGCTGCGACATGCGCGCGATTGGTCGCGAGGTTCACATGGGCCGAATCGAGGCCCGGCACCTGCTGCAGCACATGCTCGATGCGGGCGGCGCAGGCGGCGCAGGTCATCCCCTCCACCGAAAAGATTCGGGGCTCGGCAACGGGCAGGGCGGGCGCGGCGATCATGTTGTCAGGGTCTATAGCCTTCGAAGCCTTGTGCAAGCCGGGGCGGCGTCGTTACATCGATGAATGCCCCGGTCTCCCTGATGTGGGTTCGGGCGTGAGGCTTTCGCAAGAGCGAGGCCTGATCGCAGGATGAAAGGTCCGATCATGGCGAATTTTCATGTTCCCGATATGGGTTGCAGCGGTTGCGTCAGCACCATCGAGCGTGTGGTGAAGAAACTCGACCCCGAGGCGCGCATCGCGGCCGATCTTGGCGCGAGGACGGTTGCCATTGAAACGCCAGTGGCGGTGGAAATGGTGCAGGATGCGCTGAAGAAGGCGGGTTTTCCGGCGACCCTTCGATCTGCGGCCTAGAGCATTTTCCGATCAAGTGGATACCGGTTGATCGAAGAAAATGCGACCAGAAAAACAAAGAAGCATTTTCAAGCGAAGCATGTCCCCGTGAAGGCGGGGATGGGAACCGGTTCGCGTGAGGAAAATGCGATCAGACAAAGAGAGAGCATCCGATCTCATTCGATCAGATCGACCGCTCTAAGCTCTTGATTTACCCCTTTTTCTTTCGCAAATCAGGTATCCACTTTTGCGAGAGCAAGCTCTAGGCTCGTCAGGAATTTCTGGAGATCGGTTCCGTTTAGGCTTGATTTTGCACGCGCGGAAGGATCGACTTGAAGCGCTATCAGCAGCCTCCCGCGCGAAGAAAGGGAGGGGCTCGTGAACAGGGAGAGTAAGATGTCTATCCGTAAATGGCTGCTGGCAGCCGGCACCGCGTTGGCCTTGCAGATGGCGGTTTCCCCGGCCGGGGCCGTCACCCTTCGTTATGCGAACCAGGGCGATCTGAAGTCGCTGGACCCGTATACGCTGAACGAGACCACCACCAACGCGCATCTGGGCCATGTCTATGAAGGCCTCACCTCGCGCGGTAAGGATCTCTCCATCGGCCCCGGCCTCGCCGAGCGCTGGGAGACCCTCGAGGGTGCCAAGAAATGGCGCTTCCACCTGCGCCGAAACGTGAAGTTCCACAACGGCGATCCCTTCACCGCCGATGACGTGATCTTCTCGGCCGATCGCGTGCGCGCGCAGGGTTCGAACTTCCAGACCCGCGTGCCCAGGGGTGCGAAGTTCACGAAAATCGACGATCACACGGTCGAGGTGGAGCTCGAAAGCCCGAACCCGATCCTGATCGCCCAATGGGATACCTGGTACATCATCTCGAAGAAATGGGCGGAGGCCAACAACTCGGCGGCCCCGACGCCGGCTTCGGCCACGACGCCGAGCCACATCGCGCTCAACGCGAATGGCACGGGCCCCTTCCGCATCGACAGCCACCAGCCGGGCGTTCGCACGGTCTTCAAGGCCAATCCGAACTGGTGGGGCAAGAAGGAGCACAATCTCGACGAGATCATCTTCACCCCGATCCCGAATGATGCGACCCGCGTCGCCGCGCTTCTCTCGGGTGAAGTGGATGTGATCGAGCCGGTTCCGATCCAGGATATCCCGCGTGTCGACGGCTCAGACAAGACCCGCGTCCTCGCTGGCCCCGAACTGCGGACGATCTTCCTCGGCTATGACCAGATCCGCGACGAACTGCTCGAATCCAACGTGAAGGGAAAGAACCCCTTCAAGGATGTCCGGGTGCGGCAGGCCTTCAACATGGCCGTCGACAAGGAGACCATCAAGGCGCGCGTGATGCGCGGGCTCTCCACGCCCTCGGCCCTGATGATCGCGCCGGAGCTGTTCTCGTTCTCCAAGGCTTACCAGAGCCCGAAATTCGATCCGGATGCCGCGAAGAAGCTTCTGGCCGATGCCGGCTACCCGAATGGCTTCGAAGTCGGCATGGATTGCCCGAACGACCGCTACGTGAATGACGGACAGATCTGCCAGGCCGTGGTGGGCATGCTCGCGCGCATCGGCGTGAAGGTGAACCTCAACGCCCAGCCCAAGGCGCAGTTTTTCGCCAAGGTGCTGAAGCCCGGTGGCTACAAGACCTCCTTCTACCTGCTTGGCTGGACGCCGGGCACGTTCGACAGCCACAATGTGCTGTTCGACATTCATGGCTGCCGTGCTGACGGTTCGCCCCGTGGCGAATCCAATCTCGGCGGTTATTGCAACAAGGAAGTCGACGCGCTCACCGACAAGATCCTCGTCGAGAGCGACAATGCCAAGCGCGACCAGATGATCAAGCAGGCCTTCGACATCACGACGAAGGAATTCGCCTATGTGCCGCTGCACCAGCAGGCGCTCGCCTGGGGTGTCTCGCGCAATGTCCAGCTGACGCAGCGTGCCGATAACTCGGTGCTGCTCTACTGGGCCACCAAGAAGTAACCGGACTCTCCCGGGAGGGCCGCGCATCCCGCGCGGCCCTTTTCTTTTGCAGGTGTGGAGCATGCTGGCGTTCGTCATTCGGCGTTTCCTGCAATCGATCGCCGTCATGGTCTCGGTTGCGCTGATCGCCTTCGTCATGTTCCGGTTCGTGGGCGACCCGGTGAACCAGATGGTCGGCGTGGATACGCCGCAGGCCGAGGTGGAGCGTCTGCGCACATCGCTCGGCCTCGACGACCCGACTCTCGTGCAGTTCGGTCGCTTCCTCTGGAATGCCCTGCATTTCGATTTCGGCGTTTCCTACCAGTTTCGCATGCCCGTGACGAAGCTGCTCGCCGAGCGCGCTCCGGCGACGCTCGAACTGGCACTGACGGCGGCACTCTTCGCCCTCGTCGTGGGGGTGGTGATGGGGGTCTATTGCGCGCTGCGGCGCGACAGCTGGCTCGCGCGGCTGTTTCAGGCGGTGAGCCTCATCGGCGTCTCCCTGCCCACCTTCCTGATCGGCATCCTGCTGATCTACCTCTTCGCGGTCATTCTCGGCTGGCTGCCCTCCAACGGGCGCGGGCAGGTGGTGAAGATCGGCGACTGGTGGACGACAGGCCTGTTGACGACCTCGGGCCTGAAGGCGCTGGTTCTGCCGGCCATCACGCTCAGCCTGTTCCAGATGACGCTGATCATGCGGCTCGTGCGCGCCGAGATGATGGAAGTGATGCGCACGGATTACATCAAGTTCGCCAAGGCGCGCGGCCTGCGCACCCGTGCCATCCATTTCGGCCACGCGCTGAAGAACACGCTGATCCCGGTCATCACCATTGCCGGCTTGAACCTCGGCTCCATCATCGCCTTCGCCATCATCACCGAGACGGTATTCAACTGGCCGGGCATGGGGCTTCTGTTCCTGAAAGCCGTGCAGAATGTCGATATCCCCATCATGGCGGCCTATCTCATGCTGATCGGCTTCCTGTTCGTGACCATCAACCTGCTGGTCGACCTGGCCTATGGCTTCGTCGATCCGCGCCTGCGCGTCACGATGAGAACCTGAGGGCCCGTTCATGTCAAATCCGACCCCAGAAGAGGTGAAGGGCCCTGTGGCGGGTGGCCAGAGCGGCCTTGTCGCGCGCCTTCTTGATTCCGATGTCTATGCGAGCTTCCGCTCGTCCTGGATGACGATGATCGCCGCGGCCATCGTGCTCGTCTGCTGCATCGGCGCGGCCTTCGCGCCGTGGATCGCGCCGACCAATCCGTTCGACCCCGCGACCGTGTTCCTCTCCGATTCCTCGATCCCGCCGGTCTGGCAGCAGGGCGGCGATCCGCGCTTCATCATCGGCACGGATGACCAGGGCCGCGACATGTATTCGGCCATTCTCTACGGCTTGCGCGTCAGCCTCGCCGTGGGCGGGCTCGGCGTGCTGCTGGCGGCCGGCATCGGCATCACGCTCGGGTTGCTCGCGGGCTATATGGGGGGGCGCGTCGATGCCATCATCATGCGTGTCGCCGATGTGCAGCTCACCTTCCCGGCCATCCTCATCGCGCTGCTGATCGATGGCGTGGCGCAGGGCCTGTTCCGTGGCATGAGCCGCGAGACGACGGCCATTCCCGTGCTGGTGATCTCCATCGGGTTGAGCTTCTGGGTGCAATATGCGCGCACCATCCGCGGTTCCACCATGGTGGAGAAGAATAAGGATTACGTGGCTGCCGCGCGCCTCGTGGGCATTCCCACGCCGGTCATCATGATCCGCCACGTTTTGCCGAATGTGATCGGCCCGGTGCTGGTGATCCTCACGATCAATCTCGGGCTTGCCATCATCACCGAGGCGACGCTCTCGTTCCTGGGCGTGGGCCTTCCCCCGACCCAGCCCTCGCTCGGCACGCTGATCTCCATCGGCAACAAATATCTCTTCTCCGGCGATTGGTGGATCGTCGCCTTCCCGGGTGCCACGCTCGCCATTCTCGTGCTCGCGGTGAACCTGCTGGGCGACTGGCTGCGCGACGCGCTGAACCCGAAGCTGAGGTGAGTGATGCGCATCTTCCGCCAAAGTGGCCTCCGGTTTTGCGTGCCGAGGATGCGCATTTCTCCCGGGCCTCTGTCATGAGCGAGCCGGTGATCTCCGTCCGAAACCTGCGCGTGGAATTCGCCACGCGACGCGGAACCCTGCGCGCGATCGACGGCGTCTCCTTCGATATCGCCCGCGGCGAGGTTTTGGGTGTCGTGGGCGAGAGCGGCGCGGGCAAGAGCGTCACCGGCTCGGCCATCATCGGGCTGATCGAGCCGCCGGGCCGCATCGCGGGCGGGGAAATCCTGCTGCACGGCCAGCGCATCGACAATCTGCCGCCCGAGGCGATGCGCCGCATCCGCGGCCGGAAGATCGCGATGATCTTCCAGGACCCGCTGACCTCGCTGAACCCGCTCTATCGCGTGGGCGAGCAGCTGATCGAGACCATCCGCACGCATACGGATCTTTCCGCGAGAGCCGCGCGCGAACGCGCCATCGGGTTGCTGGCCGAGGTGGGAATTCCCGCCCCGGAAAAGCGCATCGATGGCTATCCGCATGAATTCTCCGGCGGCATGCGCCAGCGCGTGGTGATTGCTCTGGCACTCTCCGCGGAGCCCGATTTCATCGTGGCGGATGAACCCACCACCGCGCTCGATGTCTCCGTGCAGGCGCAGATCATCGCGCTCATCAAGCGCCTCTGCCATGAGCGCGGCACGGCGGTGATGCTGGTGACGCATGATATGGGCGTGATCGCTGAAACGGCGGATCGCGTCGCCGTGATGTATGCCGGGCGCGTCGCCGAAATCGGCCCGGTGCGCGACGTGGTGAAGCACCCGCTCCACCCCTATGCGCGGGGCCTGATGGGCGCGATTCCCACGCTCGAGGCCGAGGAAGAGCGCCTGACGCAGATTCCCGGCTCCATGCCGCGCCTTACGCGCATTCCGCCGGGCTGCGCCTTCAACCCGCGTTGCAGCCACGTGTTCGATCGCTGCCGTGTGGAGAAGCCCGAGCCGATCGAGCCAGATGCAGCGATGACCAAGCGCGAGAACCTGATGCCGGGGCATCTCGTCGCCTGCCATCTCTACGCACCCAAGGCGGGAGGCACGCCATGACCGCCGTGGCCCCGAATGAATCCGTCGCGAAAGGCGCGCCGGTGGCCTTCATCGAAATCCGCGACTTGAAGCGCGTCTTCGATGTGTCACGGCCCTGGTTGAACCGCATGCTGGAAAACCTGCCCAAGGCCTATCTCAAGGCGGTCGATGGCGTGAGTCTCGATATCCGCAAGGGCGAGACATTCGCGCTAGTGGGCGAATCCGGTTCGGGCAAATCGACCGTTGCGCGGATGGCCGTGGGGCTGCTCCCCGTGACCTCGGGAACCGTCACGATCGACGGCGTCTCGATGACCGATGCGAAGGACAGCGCCGCGCGGCAGGCCCTGCGCAAGCGCATCCAGATGATCTTCCAGGACCCTTACGCCAGCCTCAACCCGCGCTGGCGCGTGGCGCGCATCATCGCCGAGCCGATCCACGCCTTCGGCCTGCTCCAGGGCGAGGCGGTGGAGGCACGCGTGGGCGAGCTTCTCACGCTGGTGGGTCTGCACCCGGATGACGGGAAGAAATTCCCGCATGAATTCTCCGGCGGGCAGCGCCAGCGCATCGCCATTGCCCGCGCTCTCGCCTCGAGCGCGGAATTCATCGTCTGCGATGAGCCCACTTCCGCGCTGGATGTGAGCGTGCAGGCGCAGATCCTGAACCTGATGCGCGACCTGCAGAAGGAATTCGGGCTCACCACTCTCTTCATCTCGCATAACCTCGCGGTGGTGCGACATATGGCCGACCGCATCGGCGTGATGTATCTGGGTCGTCTGGTGGAGGTGAGCGACAGCAAGGCTTTGTTCCGCGCGCCGCGTCACCCCTATACGCGGATGCTGCTCGATGCCGTGCCCGATCTCGGCATGACCGGCCGCCAGCGGCAGATGGTGGCGGGTGAAATCCCCAACCCCATCCATCCGCCCACGGGCTGCACCTTCCATCCGCGCTGCCCGCTCGCCGGCGAGCGCTGCAAGCGCGAGGCACCGGCGATGATCGACGGCGTGGCCTGCCACGCGGTCGAGGAGGGGCGCAATCAGGCCTGAAGGCGCGCAAAGATGCCGATTGGCTCTTGAAACGAGGCGGGTCTGCCCCTTATTGGCGAAGGATGTCGCTTGTTTTCCTTCTCGACCTTCTGGCGCTGCTCACCGCGCTGGCCGCCGCCTATCTCTGGTTTCGTGCGAGCAGCTATCAGGTGCGCCGCGTGAGCAAGAGCGAGGATATCAACTCCCTTGATCTCAACCGCATCGTCACGGCCATCAACCGCACACAGCTGCTGAACCGGCGTGCGGCGCTGGCGACCGCGCTCTCCGCACTGATCATCGCGCTGAAATTCGCGCATGACATGCTGACGCGCTAAAGCATTTTCAAGCGAAGCATGTCCCCGCGAAGGCGGGGATGGGAACCGGTTCGTGTGAAGAAAATGCGATCAAGAAAAAGAGAGAGCATCCGATCTCATTCCGCCGAATCGAAAAAATGCTCCAGGCTCAGGCCGCCGTGCGGGCCCGCGCGATTTCCGCCCAGAACTGGATGCCATGCGGCAGGGCGGAATCGTTGAAATCATAGGCCGGGTGATGCAGGCCCGCGGTATCCCCGTTGCCGATGAACAGGTAGGCGCCCGGCCGGGCTTCCAGCATGTAGGAGAAATCCTCGCCGCCCATCATCGGGGCAACCTCGGCATCGACCGCCGCCGGCCCGAAAAGGCGCTTTGCGATGGTGACAGCCTCGGCAGTTTCGTGCGGGTGGTTGATGGTCGCGGGATAGCCGCGTTCATATTTCACGGTCGCAACGGCGCCGAACATCTTCGCGGTGCCCGTGGCAATCTCGGTCAGGCGCTTCTCGGCGAGGTCACGCATGCCGAGTTCCAATGTGCGAACCGTGCCGGTGAGTTCCGCGCGCTGCGGGATGATGTTGAAGGCCGTTCCCGCGTGGAACATCGTGGTCGAGACGACGACCGCCTTCAGCGGGTCGGCATTGCGCGAGGCGATCGACTGCAGCGCCGCCACGATATGCGCGCCGACCACCACAGGGTCCACGCCGAGATGCGGGGTGGCCGCATGCGCGCCGCGGCCCTCGATCTGGATCACGAATTGATCGGCCGCAGCCATGATCGGGCCGGGACGCACGGCGATGTGGCCGGTGGGAATCCCCGGCATGTTGTGCATGCCGTAGACCTCGCGGATATTCCAGCGGTCCATCAGGCCGTCATCGACCATGGCCTTGCCGCCGGCGCCGCCTTCTTCGGCGGGCTGGAAGATGACCGCCACGGTGCCGGTGAAATCCCGCGTCTCGGCGAGGTGCTTCGCCGCACCGAGCAGCATCGCGGTGTGGCCATCATGCCCGCAGGCATGCATCTTGCCGGAATTCTTCGAACGATGCGGGAGGTTCGTCTCCTCCTCGATCGGCAGCGCGTCCATGTCGGCGCGCAGGCCCACGACGCGGCCGCCGGGGCCGTTCCTGCCGTGGATGATGCCCACGACCCCGGTCTTGCCGAAGCCTTCGGTCACCTCGTCACAGCCGAATTCGCGAAGCTTCGCCGCCACGATCCCGGCCGTGCGATGCACCTCGTAGCCAAGCTCCGGATGCGCGTGGAAATCCCGGCGCCAGCCGGCGACTTCCTCTTGCAGGGCCAGGATGCGCGGGTCGATCGACATGGGAACTCCGGGGATTCGAAAGCGTGACTTGCAGCATTCCTTAGAGCATTTTCCGGTCGGATGGTCACCCTTTCATCGCCGGAAATCTCGGCTTTTCGTGCGGTCGCCTCGCGGAACTGGGGCGTCAATGCCACCCCGTCCTGAAAGGAAAAAGCCGCCCGGAATGATCCGGACGGCTCGCCGATCCATGGTTCACGCGTGACGGGATTACTTCTTCTTGCCGGTCGCATCGAATTGCTGGAGAAAGGCGATGAGGTTCCTGATCGCTGTTTCGTCCTTCAGGCCCGGATAGACCATCTTGGTGCCCGGGGTCACGCCGCGCGGGTCCTTGATATAGACCGTGAAGTTCTCGGGCGACCACACCTTGTCGAGCGCCTTGTAGGCGTTCGAATAGCTGTAGCCCTCGACCGAACCGGCCTTGCGGCCGAACAGGCCGTTCAGATGCGGGCCGACGCCGTTCCTGGCGTTTTCGCCGATCTGATGGCAGGTGCGGCACTGCGCGAAGACGCGCTCACCGGCAGCGGCATCCTGCGCCTGGGCAACGGCCGGCGCGAGGGCGGCGGCGGCGAGAAGGGAGAAAAAGGCGATCTTCATGGCGGTTCCTCGAGACGATGGCTGTTCTGGGCCTGCGACAAATCGTCTACGTCCGTTCGGCCCGATTGGATGAGTACCAGAAGCAACCTGAAGGGTTGCTGACGATGGGCATGAGCATGATGTGTTCAGACGGAAGCATATCATGCTCTTATCTTATTATTATCGCATGCTTTTTTGTGAAAAACCGGATTCCACTTTTTCACAGCATGCTCATGGGCCGCCTGTTCAGGCAGCCCGTTTCAGGCCGATGGTCGACCAGATGGAGGAAAGCGCTTCTGCCAGCCGGGCAATATCCTCGGCCGTGTGCAGCGGGGTCGGCGTGATGCGCAGGCGCTCCGTGCCGCGCGGCACGGTGGGGTAGTTGATCGGCTGCACATAGATGTCGAACTCGGCGATCAGATCATCGCTGAGGCGCTTGCAGAGCGCGGCATCTCCCACCATCACCGGCACGATGTGGCTGGGGTTCATCATGTGCGGGATGCCGGCCGCATCGAGTGCCACGCGAACCTCGCTCACGCATTGCTGGTGCTGCTGGCGTTCCATGTCGCTGGCCTTGAGATGGCGGATGCTTGCGAGCGCGCCGGCGGCGATGGCCGGGGGCAGGGCGGTGGAGAAAATGAAACCCGAGGCGAAGCTGCGCACGAAATCGCACATCGCCGCCGAGCCGGCAATATAGCCGCCGAGCACGCCGAAGGCCTTGCCCAGCGTGCCCTCGATCACGTCGAGACGATGCGACTGTCCTTCACGCGCTGCGATGCCCGCCCCGCGCGGGCCATAGAGCCCCACCGAATGAACCTCGTCGATATAGGTGAAGGCGCCGAATTCCTCGCAGACATCGAGCATTGCCGAGACCGGCGCGATGTCGCCATCCATGGAATAGACACTCTCGAACAGCACGAATTTCGGCGCCTTGCGGTCGAGCCGCGCGAGCTGCCGGCGCAAGTCGTCCGGGTCGTTATGGGCGAAGATGACCTTGCTCGCGCGGCTGTGGCGCATGCCTTCGATCATCGAGGCATGGTTCAGGGCATCCGAGAGGATGACGCAATCCGGGATCTTCGCGGCGATGGTGCTGATCGCCGCCCAGTTCGAGATATAGCCCGAATTGAAGAGCAGGGCCGCTTCCTTGCCGTGGAGATCGGCGAGTTCGCGCTCGAGCATCACGTGGTAGTGGTTCGTGCCCGCGATGTTGCGCGTGCCGCCCGCGCCCGCCCCGCATTTGCCGAGCGCTTCCTGCATCGCTGCCACCACATCCGGGTGCTGGCCCATGCCGAGATAATCATTCGAGCACCAGACCGTAACCTCGCGCGCGCCTTTCGGCCCGTGCAAGGTCGCCTTGGGAAAACGGCCCGCCTGCCTTTCGAGATCCGCAAAGACGCGATAGCGCCCTTCCTTCTTGAGGGAGGACAATTCCTGCCGGAAGAAATGTTCGAAATTCATGGTCGTGTCCTCCAAAGCGATACTGTTGGCCCGGATTTTCAGGTCCGGCTGGTCTTGATCGGCCCCCCGACGGGCGGGGCGGCGATTGCGGAAGTCAGGGCAAGAGGCTGGGACTTTTCAGGTTTGTGGGCGGATGGCTGCACCCGGCCCTCGCGCGAACCGAGGCCCCAGGACCATAATTCGCCGAAGGGCAGGGGAATGACGAGGAACCAGTGCTCGAGCACGCCGAGCACCAGCAGGGTGGCGACCATCGCGTAGCCCACGCTTTCGAACCCGCCCGCGGGCGCCTGGATCGCCAGATGGATCAGCCAGGCAGCGGCGAGCGTCGAGGCCGTGACCGAGAACGGGAAGAGCAGGTTCATCGGCCGGTGCGCGAAATAGGTCGCGAGATAGGCAAGGTGCTTGGGCAGGAACTGCACCGTGATGTTCGGGACACCCAGGAAGATGTTGAATTTCGTCGAGAGCCGCATCACCCAGAACACCAGAAAGGTGTAGAGCCCGAAGCGGTTGGCGGCACCCCATGTCACGAGGGCGATTGCCGCGGCCGAGGCGAGGATCACCAGCTCATGGTAGATGATGCTCCGCGTGGCCAGGATGAAGCGCCGCACGCCATGCACTCCCCCGGGGCATTCCTCGCGGGTGGAACCGGTGATGTGCCCCAGCAGGAAGCTCATCTCGTTCCAGGCCCAGACCGCGAGGGCGCCGAAGAAGGCCGCATAGGCCCCTATCGGCGTGGTGTCCTCGCGGGCGAGATAGAGGGCGAAGAGCCCGCACAGGCCGATCAGCGCCGTGATCCCGTTGCTCCAGCGGAAGGTGCATGCGGGCAGGCCGTTGAGATACAGCACCGCCCCCGTGGCGAACCACCAGACGAAGATCGTGAGCGCGACCGGAATGAGGAGTTCCAAGTCCCTCTCCTCAATAGCTCGGATGGAGCCGGCTGGTGGCAGGGATATCGTTCGGCTTCACCGGCAGGAAATACATCCGCGCAAGCGTGGTTGCGACCCCGGCCATGGCCGCGTAGCGCTTCAGCTTGCCGGTGATGCCGCCTTGCTCGTCCGCATCGGCGATGCGCCGGTTCAGAACGAGCAGCTTCTCGAGTCCGTCCCTGAAGGCGGGGTGGTCGATGTCGAGTTCGAGCGGGAAGACCTGCCGCGAAATCTCGCTCGTCACCCGGAACACGCGCATGCCGTATTCCTTGGGGTCGATGCCGAGCGCCTCGTGAAAGGCGGGGCGCGCATGGTCGCGGACATACATGGTCGAGAAGACGGCAAGCAGGAAGAAGCGGATCCAGTATTTGTTGCCGCCCTTGAGCAGATGCGGGTTCGCGCGCATCAGCAGCGAGAAGGCCTCGCCATGGCGGAACTCGTCGTTGCACCATTCCTCGAACCATTTGAAGATCGGGTGGATGCGCTTGTCCGGGTTCTTCTCAAGATGCCGGAAGATGGTGATATAACGCGCATAGCCGATCTTTTCCGAGAGATAGGTCGCGTAATAGATGTATTTCGGCTTGAAATAGGTGTATTTCTTCGATTTTGTCAGAAAACCGAGATCCACGCCGATGCCGAAATCCTTCAGCGCATCGTTGATGAAGCCGGCATGGCGGGCCTCGTCGCGGCTCATATATTTGAAGAGCTCGCAGATATCCTTGTTAGTGCCGCGCTTCTTCATTTCCGCATAGAGCACGCAGCCCGAAAACTCGGCCGTGCAGGATGAGATGAGGAAGTCGATCATCTCCTTGCGAAGCTGGCCGGTGAGATGGGACATGTCGGAATCCCACTCCGCGTTGCGCACGAAATGACCCTTGTTGGGGTCGCTCTTCATTTCAGCGAGCAGCGCATCCCATTCCTCGCGGACCAGGGTGACGTCGATCTTGTCGAGCTCCTCGAAATCGGTCGTGTAGAAACGCGGTGTCAGCACCGTATCGGATTGGGCGATGCGGGTGGCTTCGCTGGTATCGATCGCGGCCGTGCCGCGCACATCCATCGTGGTCGCGCTCATAGCCGGGTCCTTTCCGAGAAGCTGAATTCGAGGAGTTCCATCACTTCGAGGCGGCCGGTGGCGCGCGTCCAGAGCCGCTCCAGCGGGTTTGCACGCACCACGGTCGCGACACGGCGGATCTCGGCAGTTTCCCCGTAAGGCACCTTCACCGGCGTGCCATGCACGATCACCTCGTCACCGGGATAGATCGGGATGTTGCCGTCCAGCTCCACATGGGCGTGGAGGCTCTCGAAGGTGTGGGATACGTAAATGGTGCATCCCACCTCGAAGCGCCGGCCCTCCGGCGGCGCTCCCATGGTTGGGCCGGCCGCAGCGGGGCCGGGATCGACATGGTTCTGCATGGTCAATTCCCCCTCTTTTGTCAGTTGTTTGCCTGACCGGCGCCGATCGCCGAGCGGGCCGTCGCAAGACCCAGATCCATCAGCCGTGCCATCGCGGCGGAGTGACTGGGGCCGAACCCGTCGAGTTCGATGCGCGAACCGGTGACGGGATCGACAATGGCGTGGCGGAAATCCGGCCGCCGCGCGAGAAGAAAGGGTGCGTTCCGGTCCACGCGCTTCATCGCACGCTCCCGGTGAAGGCTGCGCAGCACCCCGCGCAGGAAGGTGGAGCCATCGCGGGGAAGGATTTCGAGAACGGTGTCATCCGGCTGCCGGCGCACGAGCACCGAACCATCAACCTGCTCATCGAAGCGGATCATCACCCGCGCTGCATCCGGCGCCCGGCTCACCCGCAAGGCGCCCGCATCGGTCTGCCGCGCCACGAAGGCGAAAACCATCGTCGAGATCATCAGGCCGGCGGCTCCGAGAAGGAACCAGCGCGGAAAGACCGGATTGCTGCTCGTCTTGCTCATGCTTTCCCCCGAAAGCGCTTCTCAATGGGCCGGCGTTGCCGCGCCCGGAAGGGCGGGTTCGACCGGTTTGTCTTGCGCCCCGGGCCGCGTTGCAAGCTCGGTCACGACCGCATGGGCCGGGGCCTTCGCCGCGAGCGCCCGGGCGAGAAGGCGGGAGACCTCCGCCACATCGGCCAGGGCGCGCAAGCTCGGCTGGGTCTGGCGCAGATGCCAGGGCCGGGCATGCGGCCAGAGCACGAGATAGGCGAGGCGGTTCTCCGCCGAGAGCGCGAGCGAGATATCGCCCGAGCCATCGGAATCCTGCTTCACCGCAGCCGTCTCGATGATCGCGAAAGGCAGGTTGAAGGTGATGGGCAGGGCCATGCCGATCCGCATCACCACACGTTCGGAGGTGATCGAATAGACGCTCGTCCTGGCGCTGAACCGCGCGATGAGCGCGATCAGCCCGCAGGCGATCACGGCGGCGATCGTGACGGGGCCGAGGGCGGCCAGAACCGCTTTCGCGGTGCCGTGGGCCCAGGCGGCCGAAAAGGCCGTCCAGCTCATCAGCAGCAGGAAATAGGCCGTCACTTCCCTGAGGTGGAAGACCCGCCAGGCCAGAGGGCGCCACGCGGGCGCGCCCTGCCAGAGAAGCCTCTCGCCGGCCGGCAATTCCGCCGGCAGGCCCGGAATGGGCTCGAAGGCGAAATCATCTTGGCTCACAGCAGCGGCTCCACACGATCCGGCGTGGCGTAGAGCGTGCCCGCGCCATAATAGCCGCAGATGCGGTCTTCCTCGCGCAGGGTCACGCTGTCCGGCTTCGCGGTGCCGGGAACGCCCTCGAACTGCGCGCCGGTGATCGCCTCGACATGCACCCGGTTCGGGAAGCTCTTCAGCACCGAGAAGGTGATGGGGAGCAGGATGCGGCGCTTGCCCCTGGTTTCCACCTCGAGATAGCGCGCGAGATGCTCGGAGCGATCCACCCAGATATCGACCACCGTGCCGCCCGTCTCGCCATCGCAGCCGACGACCGGGAAACCGCGCGGATCGGGATCGCGCGAGGCGGTGGCATAGGTGGTGGCGACCCGCATCGGCACGATGCGCGGGGTGAGCGCGGTGGTCAGATCCGGCTTGTCGGCCCGCTCTGCCCAGGCGCCGGGGCCGATGCCATCGGCGAGCGGGGCGGCGCTGTTCGGCTCGAGCGGCGTGCCGGGCAAGCGGGAGGTGGGCTTGCCTGCGATCGGGCGCGTATCGGCCAGGCCATCCGGCACCTGGCGCGTCGTGCCATCGGGGAGTTTGAAGGTCTTCGGAGGCGGGTAGAAGAGCAGGCTCTTCGCCCGGAAACGGCCCGGTTCCGGGCCATCGACTTCGACCGGGTATCCTTCCCGCTGCGCCTCGCGCTGCAGATAGTAGATCAGCCCGGCGAAGAAGATCCAGAACAGATAGAGCGCGATCTGCGCCAGATCGAAGGTGGAGGAGACAGAGGCGGGTTCCATGAGAATGTGCTCCTGGAGTTTCAATCAGTTGGGAAATTCGGCCAGCTGGATGCGGGTCGGCGCGGCAGGCTCATCCCGCCGCCACGCGCGGACCAGCGGACCGAGCGCAACGAGGGTGAGGAAGAGAAGAAGAATTTCGAGGTGGTAGATCACGCCATAGGCGCTGGATGAGGCAAGAAATGCCTTGCCGAGCTGCCCGGTCGCCCCCAGCAAGGCGAGACTGTCGCGCAGCACGCCCCCAAGGCCAATTGCCAGGCCGGCACAGGTGGCCTGCACCGCGCCCCAGGCGCCGAGCGCGAGCCCGGTCTGCTCGCCGGAATCGAGGTTCATCGCGGCAATCAACGTCGAGACCGAGAACAGCCCCGCGCCAAAACCGATGGCCAGCACCCCCGCGCGGAAGAGCAGCGGTGAGATGAAGGCTCCGGCGAAGATGACCATCGAGAAGCCCAGTACACCCACCAGCACCCCCATCGCCGCGAGGCGGCAGGGATGCGTGCCCCTGGCCAGCAGACCGGCCGCGAGCGAGAAGGCCGCGAGTGAACCGGCCGCGAGCAGCGCCGTCAGCATGGTCGTGGCGCTCACGGACAGGCCGAGAACTTCCGCGCCATAGGGCTCGAGGATGATGTCCTGCATGTTGAACGCAGCCGTGCCGAGGCCGACGGCCACGAGGAAGCGGCGCGCCTGCGGCTTGTTGGCAAAGCGCTTCCAGGCCTCGCCGAAGCCCGGGCTCGCCTCGCGCGGCTCGGGCCGGCGGCGGGCTTCCTGTTTCCACAACGCGATGACATTCAGCACGAGGGTTGCCGCAGCGGCGCCTTGCACCGCCTGGATGAGGCGCACCGGGGAAAAGTCGGCGAGCACGAACGAGAACAAATAGCCGCTCACGATCATGCTCAGCAGCAAGACCACATACATCAGCGCGACAACGCGCGGGCGCTGCTCGGTGCTCGCAAGGTCGGTGGCCAGCGCGAGGCCCGCAGTCTGCGTGGTGTGCAGGCCGGCACCGGTCAGCAGGAAGGCAAGCGCCGCGCTGATCTGTCCGACCGCCGGGTGCGCCTCGTGGTCCGAGCCGAGCAGAAGCAACGCGAAGGGCATGATCGCCAATCCGGCAAATTGCAGCATCGTGCCGGTCCAGACATAAGGCACACGCCGCCAGCCAAAGGCCGAGCGATGCGTATCTGACCGGAAGCCGACCAGCGCGCGGAACGGCGCGAAGAGGAAGGGCAAGGCCACCATGAGCGCCACAAGCGACGCGGACACGCCAAGCTCCACGATCATCACGCGGTTGAGCGTGCCCAGCAGCAGAACCGAGGCCATGCCCACCGAGACCT
Organism: Methylobacterium sp.; assembly: GCA_020252645.1. Taxonomy (GTDB): domain Bacteria; phylum Pseudomonadota; class Alphaproteobacteria; order Rhizobiales; family Beijerinckiaceae; genus Rhabdaerophilum. The sequence continues at coordinate 156,141 of JADCCN010000004.1, forward strand.
GAAACAAGGCGAGCCGCAGCAGCCGACCGAGCGGAAGTTCGGCCGAAGCCGCATCCGCAAAAGGCAGCAAGCGCGGATCAATCCGCTTCATCTTCTCGATGAGAAGGCGCTGGACGTTCATGCCTGACGCCCTCCGGGCAGGAGGCGCAGCGCCTCCGAGATGTAGAAGCCGCTCGTGGTGCGGTGCCTTTCAGCCATGCGCCAGCCGGCGAGGCTGGCTTCGCGCGCCATGGCGCGGGTCAGGCCCGGGGCGCTGACCGGCACGATCGCCGGCGCACGATCCCCGCGCGGGAACAACCGGCCCACGCGATGCATCACGGTGAGCAGCGGGGTCTGCGGCGCGATGGTGATCAGCATCGGGCCCGAAACGCGCGGGGCGAGGGCCGCCAAAGCGCGGGCAATATCGTCGGTTTCGTAATGGATCAGCGAATCCATCGCGACCACCGCATCGAAGCGACCGAGCGCGGGATCGAGCATGTCACCGACGCGGAAATCGATGCGGCCAACCTTCCCGTTCTGGCCGAGATCGCGCGGCAGGCGCTCGGCCGCAAGGTTCACGAGAGTGGCCGAAATGTCGATCGCCACCACTTCCGCGCCGCGCCGCGCGGCTTCCACCGAGAGCGCGCCCGTGCCGCAACCGGCATCGAGCAGGCGCATGCCGGAAAGATCCGCCGGCAGCCAGGAGAGCAGTTTGGCGCGCATGGAATCGCGGCCCGCGCGCACGGTGCGGCGGATGCGCCCCACGGGTGCATCCGAGGTGAGCTTCGCCCAGGCATCCGCCGCCGTGCGGTCGAAATAGGTCTCAAGCTCGTCCTTGCGTTTGTGATAGGCGGCGTTTGCCATCATTCGTACCCCAGGAAATCGAAGATCTCCCGATCCTTCATGGGTTGCGCATTGAGGGGTTCGGTGCCCGCCCAGAGGGTTTCGGCGAGCTGCATGTATTCGGCCTTCACGGCGGCGAGTTCGGGCGTGTCATCCATTTCGAACATGGTCGATTTCTTGAGCCGCGAGCGGCGGATGGCATCGACATCGCGGAAATGCGCGAGCCGCTTCAGGCCGGTGGCGTGGGCGAAACGGTCGATTTCGTCCGTGCCGGCCGAGCGGTTGGCGATGATGCCGCCGACGCGCACATCGTAGTTCTTCGACTTCGCCTTGATGGCCGCCACGATGCGGTTCATCGCGAAGATCGAGTCGAAATCATTGGCGGTGACGATCACCGCGCGCTCGGCATGCTGGAGGGGGGCCGCAAAACCGCCGCAGACCACGTCGCCCAGCACGTCGAAGATCACCACATCGGTGTCGTCGAGCAGGTGGTGCTCCTTCAGGAGCTTCACGGTCTGGCCCACGACATAGCCGCCGCAGCCGGTGCCGGCGGGCGGGCCGCCCGCTTCCACGCACATCACGCCATTATAGCCCTCGAAGACGAAATCCTCGACGCGCAGCTCTTCGGAATGGAAGTTCACCGTCTCCAGCACGTCGATGACGGTGGGGATGAGGCGCTTCGTGAGCGTGAAGGTGGAATCGTGCTTGGGGTCGCAGCCGATCTGCAGCACGCGCTTGCCGAGCTTGGAGAAGGCCACCGAGAGGTTCGACGAGGTGGTGGATTTGCCGATCCCGCCCTTGCCGTAGACTGCGAAAACCTTCGCGGTCTCGATCTGGGTCGAGGGGTCGAGATGCACCTGCACGGAGCCCTCGCCATCGCCGATGGGTCGGTCCTTCAGGGTGGGGTGGCGGTAAAGCGTTGTCATGCAGCAACCTCGGTTCCGATGCCTTCGATGCGGTCTTCCAGATCCTCGCTGGCTTGCAGCAGGGCTTCGGCGGTCGCTGCATCCGGCGTCCAGTATTGGCGTTCATGGGCTTCGATGAGCCGCTTCACGACCTTGCTCGCGGCGACTGGGTTCAGCGCGATCAGGCGTTCGCGCAAGGTTTCGTCGAGCATCAGGGTCTGGGTCATCTGCTTGTAGACCCAGGGCTCCACCTGCCCGGTGGTGGCGGACCAGCCGACCGTGTTGCGGACATGCTCCTCGATCTGCCGCACGCCCTCGTAGCCGTGTTTCAGCATGCCCTCGAACCATTTGGGGTTGAGAATGCGCGTGCGCGCTTCCAGCGAGACCTGCTCGCCGAGCGTGCGGACCACCCCCTCGGAGCGGGTCTGGTCGCCGATATAGACCGGGATCGTCGTGCCCTTCTCGCGCTGCGCGGCCTTGGAGATGCCGCCCAGCGTGTCGAAATACTGGTCGAGGCTCGTCACCCCGACCTCCAGGCTTTCGAGGTTCTGGTAGGCGAGATCGACGCGGCCGAGCATCCCGGTCAGGAGCTTGGTCTGCGCCTGCGGCGCGCCATCGCGGCCATAGGCGAAGCTCTTGCGGCGGCAATAGGTTTCGGCGAGTTCATCGCCGCTTTCCCAGTGGCCGTTCTCGATCAGATGGCTGACATTGGAGCCATAGGCGCCATCGGCATTCGAGAACACGCGGAGCGCCGCCGTTTCGAAATCGCAAGCCTGCTCGCGCTGGTAGGCCAGCGTGTTGCGGCGCAGGAAGTTCATGGCTTCCGGCTCATCCGCGCCGGCCGCGAGAAAGCAGGCTTCGGCCAGAAGCTTCGTCTGCAGCGGCAGCAGGTCGCGGAAGATGCCCGAGAGCGTCAGCACCACATCGATGCGCGGGCGGCCAAGTTCGGCGAGCGGCACGAGTTTCGCGCCGGTGAGGCGGCCGTAATGGTCGAAGCGTGGTTCCGCGCCGATCAGCGCCATCGCCTGCGCGATGGGGCCGCCTTCGGTTTTCACGTTATCCGCGCCCCAGAGCACCATCGCGACCTTCTCGGGCGCGGCATGGCCGTCGCTGGCGTGGCGCGCGAGCAGTTTCGCGGCCTGCCGGCGGCCATCGGCCATCGCGAAGGCCGAGGGGATGCGGAAGGGATCGAAACTGTGCATGTTCCGGCCCGTGGGCAGGACGGCCGGGCTCCGAAGCACATCGCCGCCCTGCGCCGGCGGGGTGAAGCCGCCATCGAGCGCATGCAGGATCGCGGGGAGTTCGTGATCCTCTTCCAGCAGATGGTCCATGTCCGAAAGCTGCCTTGCGAGCGCCGCATCAAGCCCGGCGGGCAGGGGCTTGCGGTCGATGATCGCCTCCACCGCTTCGCGCTCGAGCCTTGCCCCATGGCCGGCATCGGCCACCGCGAGCAGCATATCGGCGCGTTCGGCGCGGCTCAGCGGCTCGCCGACCACGTGAAGACCATGCGGGATCAATGTGTATTCGAGTTCAAGCACCGCGCTCGTGAGCCTGCCGATCTCGCTTTCGGCCGTCTTGCCCCAGGCGGGTTCTGCCGCCGCGAGATCCACGGTCGCGGCCTGCGCCTGGATGAGCGTCGCGAGTGTTTCGCGTTCCTCGCCGCCCGTGTTGAGCGACCGCCAGCGATCGAGCGAGGCTTTCAGCTCCAGCAATCCCCGATAAAGCCCGGCATGGGCCACCGGCGGCGTGAGATAGGTGATGAGCGTCGCCGCCGAACGGCGCTTCGCGATCGAGCCCTCGGACGGGTTGTTCGAGGCGTAGAGATAGACATTCGGAATGTCGCCGATGAGCCGATCCGACCACGAGGAGCCGGAGAGGCCGACCTGCTTGCCGGGCATGAACTCCAAAGCGCCATGCGTGCCGAAATGGAGATAAGCCTGCGCGCCGAAATCCTCGCGCATCCAGCGATAGAAGGCCGAGAAGGCGTGGGTTGGCGCAAAACCCTTCTCGAAGAGCAAGCGCATCGGGTCGCCCTCGTAGCCGAAGGCGGGCTGGATGCCGACGAAGATGTTTCCGAACGCCGCGCCCAAAACAAAGATGTTGCCGCCGTCGGTCTGGTGCTTGCCGGGGGCGGGGCCCCAGGCACGCTCGATCTCGGCGAGCCAGCGCTCGCGGCGCACATGGTCGGAAGCGGGAATGCGCGCATGGACATTGGCATGCGCGCCGTAGATCGCGGCATTGCCCTCGGTGAGTGCCTTCCGAAGGTGATCCACGCTTGGCGGAACATCGACCGTGTAGCCCGCCTGCCGAAGGCCTCCCAGCGTGCGATGGAGGGATTCAAACACAGCGAGATAGGCGGCGGAGCCGGTGGAGCCCGCATTCGGCGGGAAATTGAAGATCACGAGGCTGAGCTTGCGCTTGGCGCGCTCGGCGCGGCGCAGGCTCACGAGGCGGTCGATGCGCGCCGCGAGCATGTCGATGCGCTCGGGGCAGCCGACCATGGCACGCAGGTCGCGATCGGCCTCGAAAACGCAGCGGCGATGGCAACCGGTGCAGGTGGCGCCCCCCGCTTCCACGCGCCCGCCGAACACCATCGAGCCCGTCGCGCCATCGAGTTCGGGGATCGCGACCATGATGGTCGCTTCCACCGGCATCAGCCCGCGATCCGAGCCGCCCCATTCCTGCAGCGACTGGAACTCCACGGCATGCGCCGCGATATAGGGCACATCGAGCTGTTTCAGCACGGTTTCCGCCGCTGCGGCATCATTATAGGCCGGGCCGCCCACCAGCGAGAAACCGGTGAGCGAGACCAGCGCATCGATCGCCGGCACGCCGTTCTTGAGGAAGAATTTCTCGATGGCGGGGCGCGCGTCGAGCCCGCTCGCGAAAGCCGGGATGACGCGATAGCCGCGCGCCTCGATGGCCGCGATGGCGGCATCGTAATGCGCGGTATTCCCCGCGAGCAGGTAGCTGCGCATCAGCAGCAAACCGACCGTGCCGCGAAGGTTGTCGTTCTTCGGAAGCCCTGCATCGGCCTCCTGCATCCGGCCCTTCATCGCCGGGTGGTAGACGCCGGTTTCCGGGTATTCGACCGGGTTTTCGGCCTTCAAGGTGCCGCGATAGATGCTCCGGGGGCCTGCAGCATAGCGGTTCACCAGATAGCGGACCATGTTGAGGAAATTCTCGTCCGAACCCGCGAGCCAATATTGCAGGCTGAGGAAATAGGCGCGCACATCCTGCGCGGTGCCGGGAATGAAGCGCAGGATCTGCGGCAGGCGGCGCAGCATCTTCAGCTGGCTCGCGCCGGCATTGCCGCCGGGCTTCGCATTGCCGCGCAGCTTCTTCAGCAGGGCCGTGAAACCGGTCGCCGGCTGGCTCATGTCATAGGCGCCCATGCGGGTGAGCTTCGTCACCTCGGGTGCCGAGAGGCAGCAGATCATCGCATCGCAATGCGCGCGCCGCGCCTGAAGCGAGGCGAGGATCGGCGCGTACTGGTCCTCCATGAAGAGCATGGACGCAACGAGGATATCCGCCTCGCGGATCGCCGCATTCGCCGCAGCCAGCGCCGCGGGCGAGCGGCCCCAATCCGCCGCGGAATGCACGCTGAGGATCAGACCGGGGATTTCCCGCTTCAGTTGCGGGCGCATGCGCGCCATCGTGCCGGTCAAGTGATCGTCCATCGTGACGACCACGACCCGGATGGGCATGGCCTCAACGCCCGAAATGCGCTTTGGCATCATAGAGCGTCTCCACGGTGATGGTGCGAATGCTGCGTTCGCGCGCGAAAGCCTCGGTGTTCCGGCGCGCCTTTCCGCGCACGAAGAAGGGAATTTTCTTCAGTTCCTTTTCCGCCTCCGCCGCCCAGACCGGCTCGCCGGCCGGCCATTCGGCGACGGCCAGATCCGCTTCGGCAGCCGCTGCCGCGACGGCGACCGGCCCGGTTGCGCGCTCGCGGGAGGGCGCATGCGAACCATGGCCGAGATGGCTCGAGCCCGCGCCGTCATGGAACTCGAAATCGTCGCGGAACATGCCGAGGAGATGCTCCTCAAGGCCCATCATCAGCGGGTGAACCCAGGTGTCGAAAATCACATCCGCGCCGTCAAAGCCCATCTGCGGGGCGTAGCGGGCCGGGAAATCCTGCACATGCACCGGCGCGGAGATCACCGCGCAGGGAATCCGCAGGCGCTTGGCGATATGCCGCTCCATCTGCGAACCCAGCACGAGTTCGGGCTGCAATTCGGCGATCTTCGCTTCCACCTCGAGGTAATCGTCGGTGATCAGTGCCTCGAGGCCAAGGCGGGTCGCCATCTGGCGGATATCGCGGGCGAATTCGCGGCTGTAGGTGCCGAGGCCCACGACATCGAAGCCGAGTTCCTCCTTGCAGATCCGGGCTGCCGCGAGGGCATGGGTCGCATCGCCGAAGATGAAGACGCGCTTGCCGGTGAGATAGGTCGAATCGACCGACCGCGAATACCAGGGCAGGCGCCCCGGCTGCTCGGCGAGGAAGGGCGCGGGGTCGATGCCGGCGCAGCGCGCGACCTCGACGATGAAATCGCGGGTGGCACCCACGCCGATCGGCACGGTGGTGACCATCGGCTGGCTGAAAGAGCGCTTCAGCCATTGCGCGGCCTGGCCGGCGATTTCCGGGTAGAGCACGATGTTGAAATCGGCCTCGCCCAAGGTCGTAAGATCGGCGGGTGTCGCCTCCCATGGGGCAACGACATGGATTTCCACGCCCATCCGCTCGAGGATGTGGCTCACGGCGAGAAGATCGTCCCGATGGCGGAAGCCGACGGCGGCCGGGCCGAGAATGTTGCAGCGCGCGGGCTCGCCGGCGCGGCGCGGCGCGCGGATCGAACCCGGCTGCGGCGCATGCGGGCCAGCCAGCGCGCGCACAAGCTGGTAGAAGGTTTCGGACGCGCCCCAGTTCTCCTTCTTCTGGTAGCTCGGAAGCTCCAGCGGAATGACCGGAATCGGCAGGCCAAGGGCCCGCGCGAGACCTGCGGGATCATCCTGGATGAGTTCGCCGGTGCAGGAGGCGCCCACAATCATCGCCTGCGGCTTGAAGCGCTCATAGGCATCCGAGCAGGCGGTCTGGAAGAGATCCGCCGTGTCGCCGCCCAGATCGCGCGCCTGGAAGGTGGTGTAGGTGACCGGCGGACGGCGGTTGCGCCGCTCGATCATCGTGAAAAGCAGGTCGGCGTAGGTGTCGCCCTGGGGCGCATGCAGCACGTAATGCAGGCCGCGCATCGCGGTGGCGATCCGCATCGCGCCGACATGGGGAGGCCCCTCATAGGTCCAGACCGTGAGATGCATGGCTACATCTCCAGCCGTGCGCGACGCACGAGCGGGCGCGCGAAGAGTTCGGCGAGGTCACCCGCCTGCTCGAAACCCTGGATGGGCGTGAAGACGAGCTCGATCGCCCATTTCGTGGTGATGCCCTCGGCTTCGAGCGGATTGGCAAGGCCGAGGCCGCAGACCACGAGATCGGGATCGGATTTCCGGCAGCGATCGAGCTGGCGATCGACATCCTGCCCTTCGCTGAGCTGCGTGCCCTGGGGCAGCATCGCGAGATCGGCTGCAAGATGCTGGCGATGGAGATAAGGCGTGCCGACCTCAATGAGGTTCATCCCCAGTTCGTTTGCAAGGAAGCGCGCGATGGGAACCTCGAGCTGGCTGTCGGGAAAGAAGAAGATGCGCCGCCCGGCAAGCGTGTCGCGATAACGCGAGACGGCGCGGTTCGCGCGTTCCATCGGCGCCCGCGTGATATTCTCGAGCGTGAGAGGTGAAACGCCATAGGCCTTCGCGACAGCCTCAAGCCAGCCGAACATGCCCTGCGCGCCCAGCGGGAAGGGCGCCTCGATCCGCTTCGCTCCGCGCTGCTCCAGTTTCATCGCCGTATCGGTGAGGAAGGGCTGAACGAGAATATACCGGGTTGATGCGCCGAGAGCCGGCATCTCATGCGCGCGGCGCGCGGGGAGGAAGGAGACCTTCTCGATGCCCATCGCGGCCAGAAGGCGCCGGAACTGATCCTCCACGGCATCGGCCAGCACGCCGACCACCATCAGCGAGGCCTCACCGGCGGGCGCTTCCGGCAGGGTGGGAACGAGGGCGGCCAGGCAGGCATCCTCACCCTGGGTGAAGGTGGTCTCGATGCCCGAGCCGGAATAGTTCAGCACGCGCACGGCCGGATGCATCTGCTCCGAGAGCCGGCGCGCCGCGCGGCTCAGATCGAGCTTGATCACTTCCGAGGGGCAGGAGCCCACGAGGAAGAGCAGCTTGATATCCGGGCGGCGCTCGAGGAGCCGCATCACCACGCGGTCGAGCTCCTCATTCGCATCGGCGAGGCCGGCGAGATCGCGGTCATCGATGATCGCCGTTGCGAAGCGCGGCTCGGCGAAGATCATCACGCCGGCGGCGGATTGCATCAGGTGCGCGCAGGTGCGCGATCCGACGATCAGGAAGAAGGCATCCTGGATTTTCCGATGCAGCCACATGATGCCGGTGAGGCCGCAGAACACCTCGCGCTGGCCGCGTTCGCGCAGCACAGGGGGGGTGGTGCAGCCTGTTTTCGGTGTGCCATGCGCCGGGATGGCCAGGGAATCGAGCTGTCCGCGAATCATGACATCACCTCGAATCCCTCGGAGGTGAGTTCGGGCTCGCTCTCGGCCTGCAGCCGCGCGGCGCGCAACTTCAGCAGGAACTGTACGGCGTTCACCACATAAGTGGCGTAGGCGGCAAGCGCGATGCCCATCTGAACCTGCGGCCCGGCAAGGTCGCCCAGAACCACCACCAGATAGGCCGTGTGCAAGGCGATCACCACGAAACTCACCATGTCTTCCCAATAGAAGGCGGGCGCGAGAAGATAGCGGCCGAACACCGCATGCTCCCAAAGCGAGCCGGTGACCATGATCAGGTAAAGAACAAGCGTTTTCAGGATGATCGAGAGGGTGGCCGCCTCATAGCCCGCGCCCGTCAGCAGGTAGCGCATGACGAGCGCGAGGCTCACGAGAAACACGAGGAACTGCACCGGCGCCAGAATGCCCTGCACCAGGGTCCAGCCGGTCGAATCCCGCCGCCGCCGTTCTTCCGGCGTGTAGAGCGGCTTCGCGACCTTCCGGCCCTGTTGCGCGCCGCCTGGCATCTTGCGGATGGTCGTCGACTGGCCCATTCCGCCCTCCCGGCTGAGGCGCGGGCTCAATGCCTGCGCCTTGTCTGCTGAACTTCGCGCGGCTTTTTCATTCTGTCAATAAAACTAGACACAGAAATTGTGGCGAGCTGTCACAATGGCTTTCCGGTTGACGCTTCAGGCCATTTTCGCGACGGTTCACGTGTTGCCCGTCTGCCGTGCAAAACAGGTGTTCCTGTCCGGTTTTCGCGTGTGCATAAAGAGGCAGAAACGCGCGGCATTCACACTCACTCTGCGGCGCGCACAGCAGGAAAACGTTCACTTCGTGCCGCTTATGCCGAATTTCATTGCGGCGGGCGCGGAAAGATGATCTGTCTGGTTCCTGGCGGCGCCCCTTTGACAAAGTCTATTTCTGCGACATAGTGTCTCGAATTCGGGTTTCGTGATGCGCATCGTTATGTGCCATCATGCGTGGAGCGGGCGTGTCTATATCCAATTACACCCGGGGGAGGGCGTGATGGGTAGCAGCTATGATGACGGGCTGGAGAACGCAGATGCCGTCGACGGCATCGAAGGCGCTCTCTCCCATTATGCGCCGACTTTCGAAACGCTGGAAGACTATGCTTCCGGGCGGGGATCGCGCGGCGTCCGCGTGCCCTCCTCGCAGGCTCTGATCGAGCGCACGGTCGAGGCCTCCGTGATCACGACATTGCTGCGCCGGCATGGCATCCTGCACCCGCCCGCCAACAATGCCGAGCCGGGGCCGAAACTTCCCGCTCCTCCCGGGCCGGTTGAGATGGAACGCTTCTCGGCCATGCTGGTGGCGGCCGATTATCGCGGAGCGCTCGAGTGGCTCACCCCGTGGCGTCACCGGTTGGGCCTGCTGGATGATCGCATCGCGGACCTCCTGTCGCTGGCCGCCCGGCAGCTCGGAAGTGCTTGGGAAAGCGACAATCTTTCCTTTGCGGAGGTTTCGCTGGGGCTTGTCACCCTGCAGCGCGTTCTGCACGAATTCGCGCCGCCTTCCAGCGCGCTGCCGCTGGGGGCCCGGCGCATGCTGCTGGTGCCCATGCCGGGCGAGGTGCATGGCTTCGGCGTGAGGATGCTCGGCATCCGGTTCCAGCAGGCGGGCTGGGATTGCCAGAGCGAGCAGCAATTGTCGGAAGAGGCGCTGCTGCGCTGCGTGGGCAAGCAGCGCTATGATGTGGTCGGTCTCTCTGTCCAATGCGCCGGGGACGAGGATCGTGCGGCCGGCTTGATCTTGCGGATCAGGAAAGCGTCCTGCGAACCGAGGGTGAGGATCCTGCTCGGCGGCTCGCGTTTTGCGGGTCGGCCGGGGGTTGCGCTGGCGCTCGGCGCCGACCTCGCACCGCTGCCTTTCGCGGAACTTTCGGAGGCGCTCGACCGGTTGATACCGGCGAGCTGAACGTGAACCCAGCCCGGTGGCGGAGAATATCCTTCCGGGATCGAACCGGTCTTGTCTGGCACGGGCCTTGTTTATATCGACCGCCAAGGCCCACTCACAAAACCTGATGCTGTCTGCCCAGGACCCAAGCGAGCACAAGAGCAATGGAAAATCAGGTATCGGTTCAAAACGGTTCTGGCGGCATCCCGGAATGGGCCGAGGATGTCACGCCTGATTCAGCGGAGCGGCTGGTCGCGTCGCTGTCCGATATCGCCATCGTGGTGGATGGCGCCGGTGTGATCCATGATGTGGTGACCAACGACGTCGAACTTGCGCGGGAAGTGGGGCAGGGCTGGCGCGGTCGGCCATGGATCGAGATCGTCACGCCGGAAAGCCGCCCGAAGGTCGAGGATCTCATCGGCCGGGCGCTCAAGGGCAGCCCCACCCAGGCCCGCGAGATCAACCATCCGACCGACAGGGGCATTGATCTTCCGATCCGCTACTCGGCAGTGGCGCTTGGCCGCACGGGCCGCATCATCGCGGTGGGGCGGGATTTGCGACGGCTTTCGGCGCTGCAGCGCAAGCTGGTCGAAACGCAGGACGTTCTCGAGCGCGACTATACCCGCTATCGCGCCGCGGAAACCCGCTATCGCATGCTCTTCCATGTGACGACCGATCCGGTGCTGATCGTGGATGGCGCGACGCTGCGCATCACCGAGGCCAATCCGGCGGCGATCCAGCAGCTGGCGGCCGTCTCCGACCGGCTTGTGAACCGGACCGTGTTCTCGTGCTTCGATTATGACAGCGGTCAACTGCTCGAAGCGGCGCTGAAGACCGCGCGCCGCACGGGCAATGTGCCGAGTGTCGAGGCGCGGCTTGCCACTTCGGGCGCCATTTTTGTCGTGAGCGTGTCGGTGTTCCGGCAGGAGCAGGAGTTCTCCTTCCTTCTGCAGATGCTGCCGATGGAGAGCGCGCAAGCGGCGCAGGCCAGCGGCGCGGCGCAGGATGTCGCGCGCGTCGTGGAGCATTTCCCGCTCGCCTTCGTGGTCATCGACGAGGAATGGCGCGTCACCGAGGCCAACCAGGCCTTTCTTGAGCTGGTGCATCTCGCTTCCAAGGAGCAGATCCTCGGGCAGGCGATCGGCCGGTGGCTGGGGCGGCCGGGCGTGGATATGGAATTGCTGATGGCGCGGCTGCGCGAAAGCCAGAGCGTGCGCAGCTTCCCCACCATCCTGCGCGGGTCCTTTGGCGGCTCGGAGGATATCGAGGTCACGGCGGTCTCGACCCTTTCGGGCCAATCGCAGATCCACGGCCTTCTGATGTGCCGAGCCCTGCTGCAGCCTGCGGCGGCGATGCGCGAGCCAAATCCCTACACATCCGTGGATCAGGTGACGGAGCTTGTCGGCCGCGTTTCGCTGAAGGACATGGTGCGCGAATCCGCCGACATCATCGAGAAGCTCTGCATCGAGGCGGCGCTGAAGCGTTCGGGCGATAATCGTGCTTCCGCCGCCCAGATGCTGGGCCTGAGCCGCCAGAGCTTCTATGCGAAGATGCGCCGCCATGGTCTTGGCAATCTCGGCGGCATGGATGATGACGAGAATGAAGCGTGAGGCATCGCGGCTTCTCCCCAATGACCGTCAACTAAAATTGACACTTGCGTAAAATGGAATTGACGGTTCCTGCGGGCGGGTTTAGCCTTGACCCATGATGCGCGATCTTCTGCCTTCCGGTGCTGCCGAACCGATGGTGATCCATCGGCAAACCCATCCGCAGCCGCGCGCCTTGCTCGAGCTCCTGAAGCCGATCACCTGGTTCCCGCCGATGTGGGCCTATCTGTGCGGCGTGGTTTCGGCAGGCTCCACCTTCTCCGAGACATGGCCGGCGGCGCTGGCCGGAGCCTTGCTGGCAGGTCCGCTGGTTTGCGGCACGAGCCAGGTCGTGAACGACTGGTATGATCGCCATGTCGATGCGGTGAACGAGCCGAACCGGCCGATACCCTCGGGCCGCGTGCCCGGTCGCTGGGGTTTTGCCTTCGCCGTGGCCTGGACTATCCTGTCCTTGCTGTTTGCCACATTGCTCGGCCCCCAGGTGACATTCGCGACCCTGCTGGGGCTCGCCTGCGCCTGGGCCTATTCGGCTCCGCCGCTCCGCCTCAAGGGCAATGGCTGGTATGGCAACCTCGCGGTGGGCCTCTGCTACGAGGGGCTGCCCTGGTTCACGGGCGCGGCTGCCGTGCTCGGCACATGGCCGGATGCCCGCATCCTCGCTCTCGCCCTGCTCTACAGCCTCGGTGCCCACGGCATCATGACGCTCAATGATTTCAAGTCGATCGAGGGCGACAGGCAGCATCGCGTGCGTTCCATCCCCGTGCAGATCGGGGCCGAGCGGGCCGCGCGCCTCGCCTGCTGGGTGATGGCCGTGCCGCAGGTGATCGTCATCGGCCTTCTGGTCCATTGGGGGGCACCGGTTCATGCGGGGATCGTGACCGTCATGCTTTTGGCGCAGCTTCTGCTGATGCGCAGTTTGGTCGCCCATCCGCGCGAGCGTGCGCCCTGGTATAACGGCACCGGGGTAACTCTCTACGTGCTGGGCATGCTCGTCTGCGCTTTCGCGCTCCGCAGCTTCAACACAACCGGGGGGATGTGATGAAACCATTGGGATGGCTGGGAATCTTGCGCCTTGGCCTGGTGCAGACGGCTTTGGGCGCCATCGTGGTGCTCACCACATCGACCATCAACCGGGTGATGGTGGTGGAACTGGCCTTGCCCGCCATGCTGCCCGGGCTGCTGGTGGGCCTGCATTATGCCGTGCAGGTCTTGCGCCCGCGCTGGGGGCATGGCGCGGATGTGGGCGGGCGCCTCACGCCCTGGATTCTCGGCGGCATGGCAACTCTGGCGCTCGGCGGATTCGGAGCGGCGCTCGGCGTCGCGCTGATGCAGGGTTCAACCCTTCTCGGCCTCCTGGTCTCCACGCTCGCCTTCCTGCTGATCGGCATCGGCGTGGGCGCGAGCGGAACCTCGCTTCTCGTGCTGCTCTCGAAACGCGTGGAAGACAAGCGGCGCCCCGCCGCGGCGACCATCGTCTGGGTGATGATGATCATCGGCTTCATCGTCACGGCAACGACCGCCGGGCATTTCCTCGATCCCTTCTCCTTCTCGCGCCTGCTTGTCGTCTCCGGCGCGGTGAGCGCCTTGGCCTTCCTGGTGAGCTGCCTCGCGGTCTGGGGTGTCGAAGGCGCGGGCGTGCTTCAGAAGGCCGAGGACGAGCCGAAAATTTCCTTCAGGGAAGCGATCGCGGAAGTGTGGGCCGAGCCGCATTCCCGGCTCTTCGCGATCTTCATCTTCCTCTCGATGGTTGCCTACAGCGCGCAGGATCTGATCCTCGAACCCTTCGCGGGGGTGGTCTTCGGCCTCACGCCGGGCGAGACAACCAGGCTTGCGGGTCTGCAGCATGCGGGCGTGCTCGTCGGGATGGTCATGGTTGGGCTCGTGAGCACGGTTTTCAGCCGCCACAAGGCCGCGACGACGCGGTTCTGGACCGTCGGCGGTTGTCTTGCCTCGGCTCTGGCGCTGGCCGGCCTCGTGGCTTCGGCCATCATCGGGATGGGGTTTCCGTTTCGCCCGAATGTGTTCCTCCTCGGCCTTGCGAATGGCGCCTTTGCCGCCGCCGCGATCGGCGCGATGATGCGCCTGGTGAATGAGGGCAACCCCTCGCGTGCTGGCATTCGCATGGGCCTCTGGGGGGCGGCGCAGGGCATCGCCTTTGGTGCCGGCGGGTTGGTTGGTGCGATGGCCGCGGATATCGCGCGGTTCTTCATCGCCTCGCAGGTTGCGGCTTATGCGGTTGTTTTCGCGGTGGAAGGCGTGCTCTTCCTCGTCTCGGCCGTGCTGGCTGATCGCATCGCGCGGCAATCGCGATTGGCCCGAGGCCTGGCTGAACAGCCGCGCAAGGAGCCGGATATCTCCGGCCTCGCGCTCGGCCGGTAAGGGGAGGGGACCATGCTCGATCAGATCCGTCCGGAATATGATGTCGTGGTGGTCGGAGGCGGCCCCTCGGGCGCAACGGCCGCGAAGGAACTGGCCGAGGCTGGCCATTCCGTGCTGCTGCTCGATCCGCAAGCGCGCATCAAGCCTTGCGGTGGCGCGGTGCCGCCCTGCTGCATCCGCGAATTCGACATCCCCGAGGATATGCTCGTCGCGAAGGTGCGCTCCGCCCGGATGATCGCCCCCTCCGCGATTGGCGTGGACATGCCCATCGAGGATGGTTTCGTCGGCATGGTCGATCGCGCGACCTTTGATGAATGGCTGCGCGAACGGGCCCGGAAGGCCGGCGCCACCCGGATCCGCGGCAGCTTCGAAAGCTTCTCGCGCGATGCCGATGGCACGGCGCTCGTCGAATATTCCCTGAAGGGTTCGGAGGCTCCCAATCGCCTTGTGCGTGCCCGCATGGTGATCGGCGCGGATGGCGCGAATTCCCGCGTGGCCGCCGCCGCCTTGCCCGATGTGAAGCGCGTGCCCTTTGTCTTCGCCTATCATGAGATCGTGAAGGCGCCGGCGGCAGCCTCGCCGCATTACGATCATGAGCGTTGCGATGTGATCTATCAGGGCAAGGTCTCGCCGGATTTCTATGGCTGGATCTTCCCGCATGGCGAGACTTTCAGCATCGGCACCGGCTCGGCGCAGAAAGGCTTCTCGCTGCGCGGCTCCATCGCGGAGCTGCGCCGCGCGACAGGCTTCGATGAGCTCGAAACCATCCGCAAGGAAGGCGCGCCCATCCCCATGAAGCCCCTGAAACGATGGGACAATGGCCGCGATGTGCTGCTTGCGGGCGATGCTGCCGGCGTGGTGGCACCCGCTTCGGGCGAGGGCATCTACTACGCGATGCTTGGCGGGCGTCTTGCTGCGAAGTCGGTTGCCAAAGCGCTCGAAACCGGCGATGCGCGCGCTCTTTCCGAGGCGCGCCGCGCCTTCATGGCGGCGCATGGCCGCATCTTCTGGATTCTGGGGCTGCTGCAATATTTCTGGTATCGGAACGACAAGCGCCGCGAGCAATTCGTCAAGATCTGCCGGGATCCGGATGTGCAGAAGCTCACCTGGGATTCCTACATGAACAAGGCGCTGGTGCGAGGCCGGTTCATGACTCACATGCGCATCTTGCTGAATGATATCCGGCATTTGATGGGCTTCGCCCGGGCATGACGCAAGCGCGCGGGCCCCTTGCGCGGCAGGTCGTGATCGCTGCGCTCGCCGCCGCCGTGGTGATGGTCGCCGGTGGTTTCGCGACCATGCTCGGGCCTTGGTACGAGGCCTTGCGCAAGCCCGCCTGGCAGCCGCCGGGCTGGGTGTTCGGCCCGGCCTGGACGACGATTTCCATCCTCACGGTCATCGCCGCCGTGCTGGCCTGGCGGCGAGCGGAAACGCTCGCCATGCGGCGCTGGCTCATCGTGGCCTTCGCGCTGAATGGTGGGCTGAATTTCCTCTGGTCCGTGTTGTTCTTCACGCTCCGGCGGCCGGATTGGGCCTTGGTGGAAGTTGTCTTTCTCTGGCTTTCGATCCTTCTGCTGGTGATCTTGTGCTCAAGCCTGTCCCGGTTGTCGGGGGTGCTGTTGATGCCCTATCTGCTCTGGGTCAGCTTCGCGGCATTCCTCAACTGGACCATTGTGGGGCTCAACGCGCCCTTCGCGGCGCTTTTCCGGAGCATCAGCACATGACCGAGCCAGGACTGGTGTTTGCGGGGGCGGTGATCGCGTTGCTGGTTCTGCTCGGCGAATTGGTCTGGCTCTGGCGGATGGCGCGGAACGGTTCGCCGAAGGCGCTGCCCAGGCTCACCATTTTCCTGATCGTCGGTGCCGGCGCCGGTCTGATTGGAGCGCTCATCCTCGCGATGCTGGGTGCGCCGGCAAGGTGGAGCGGCCTTGCTTTGGCCCTTGCCGGCATCGCCCATGGCTGGGATCTTCTGCGCCGGCTCCATCGTTCCGACCGCTGAACAGGAATCCGCGAGCGCCTGTCGTTTTTCGCTTGCATGCGCCTCCACACATGTCAAAATAAATTGACAGTCGAGTGTTTCGATCATGGAACAACTCCGGGGAGGTGGCGATGATGCCGGATGCTCCGCAGCCCGCAACTCCGATCCTGGATCGCGTGACGGTTCCGGCCGATCTGCGCGCCCTGCCGGAATGGGATCTTGCCCAGCTGGCCCATGAATTGCGGCTTGAAATGATCCATGCCGTATCGGAAACCGGCGGGCATCTCGGCGCGGGCCTCGGCGTGGTGGAACTCACCGTCGCGCTGCATCGCGTTTATGAAACGCCGCGCGATGTGCTCATCTGGGATGTCGGCCACCAGAGCTATCCGCACAAGATTCTCACCGGGCGGCGCAACCGCATCCGCTCGCTGCGGCAGGGCGGAGGTCTCGCGGGTTTCACGCGCCGCCACGAGAGCCCTTACGACGCCTTCGGTGCCGCGCATACCTCGACCTCGATCTCCGCGGCTCTCGGCTATGCCGTGGCGCGCGACCGGCAGGGAGGGGATCACAGAATCGTCTGCGTGATCGGCGATGGCGCGATGTCCGCCGGGATGGCGTTCGAAGCGATGAACAATGTCGGTTCGCTGCGCTCGGATCTCGTGATCGTGCTCAATGACAATGATATGTCGATCGCCCCGCCCGTGGGGGCTTTGGCCGAGCATCTCACCGCCCTGCGCGGCCGAAATGCGGCGGAGGAGACGCCCGCGAGCCTGTTCGGCGCATTGGGGCTTGAGTATCGCGGGCCGGTCGACGGGCATGATCTTGCGAGCCTGCTCCCCGCCTTGCGGGCGGCGCGCGAGGCCGAAGGGCCGGTTCTCCTGCATGTGAAGACGCGCAAGGGCAAGGGTTATGCCCCGGCCGAGGCGAGTGCCGATTGCTACCACGGCGTCGTGCCCTTCGATGTCGCGACCGGCAAGCAGATGAAGCCTGCCGCTGCCGCGCCCTCCTACACCAAGGTTTTCGGGCAGGCTCTGGTCGCCGAGGCCGAGCGGGATGCGCGCATCATCGCGATCACCGCCGCCATGCCCTCCGGCACGGGCACGGATCTGTTCGAGAAGCGTTTTCCCGAGCGGTTCTTCGATGTCGGCATCGCCGAGCAACATGCGGTGACCTTCGCGGCGGGCCTCGCCTGCGATGGCATGAAGCCGTTCTGCGCGATCTACTCCACCTTCCTGCAGCGCGCCTATGATCAGGTGATGCACGACGTCGCTTTGCAGAACCTGCCGGTGCGTTTCGCCATGGATCGCGCGGGGCTGGTGGGCGCGGATGGTCCGACTCATGCCGGTGCCTTCGATGTCGCGGCCTTGGGCTGCCTGCCGAACATGGTGCTGATGGCGGCGGGCGACGAGGCCGAACTCGTGCATATGGTCGCGACTGCGGCCGCCCATGATGCCGGGCCGATCGCCTTCCGCTACCCCCGCGCCGATGGGCTCGGCGTGGCACTCCCCGAACGCGGGCAGGTGCTCCCCATCGGCAAGGGGCGCGTGCTGCGGCAGGGCACGGATCTGGCGATTCTCTCCTATGGTTCGCGTCTTGGGGAGTGCCTGAAAGCCGCCGAACGGCTTGAGGCCATCGGCATATCGGTCACGGTCGCCGATGCGCGCTTTGCCAAGCCCTTCGACCAGACCCTGGTGAAGCAGCTCGCGCGCGAGCACGAAGCCGTGCTGCTGGTGGAGGATGCCGCGATCGGCGGCTTCTGCGGCCATGTCATCCAGCATCTCGTCACGCAGCCCTGGCTGCCCGAAAAGCTGGTGATCCGCGCGCTGCACCTGCCGGATCGCTTCCAGGATCAGGACAGCCCGGCGCGGCTCTATGCCGAGGCCGGTCTTGACGAGGATGGCATCGTGAGCGCCTCGCTCGAGATGGTCACGCCACGTGCGCCGCGCCAGCGCAAGGGTGGCGCGAGCGGCCTGCTGATCTCGCTCGCCGAACGCTCGAAACGCGCTGAAATCCGCCGCTTTTCCCATAATGAAGAGAGGGAGGAAGCATGACGGTCCATCCGGCTCCCTTCGTTCCGGTCGCGCCGGCGCAGTCGCCTCTGCCGCCGCTGGAGATTTTTCTCGCCAATCCGCGCGGTTTCTGCGCGGGCGTTGTGCGCGCCATCGAGATCGTCGAGCGGGCGCTGGAGCGTCATGGCGCGCCGGTCTATGTGCGCCACGAGATCGTTCACAATACCCATGTGGTGGAGCAGCTGCGCGCGAAAGGCGCGGTATTCGTCTCGGAAGTCGATGAAATTCCCGAGGGTGCCGTGACCATCTTTTCCGCCCATGGCGTCTCACGGATGGTCGAGCGCGCGGCGGACGAGCGCCGTCTCGATGTGATCGATGCGACCTGCCCGCTGGTGCACAAGGTGCATGTGCAGGGTCGTCGCCATGCCGAGAACGGTTATGACGTGATCCTCATCGGCCATGCGGGCCATGCCGAGGTGGAGGGCACGCGCGGGCAGATCGATGGTCGCCTGCATGTCATCGCCAAGCCGGAAGAGGTAGCGGGGCTCGCGGTGCAGGATGAGGACCGCGTCGCCTATATCACGCAAACCACGCTCGGCCTGCAGGATACGCGCGAGGTCATCGCGGCGCTGAAGACGCGTTTCCCCGCCATTCTCGGGCCGGAGACGCGCAACATCTGCTATGCGACCCAGAATCGCCAGGGCGCGGTGATGGAAATGGCGGGCCGCGCCGAGCTGATCCTCGTCATCGGCTCGCCCTCGAGCTCGAATTCCAGCCGCCTGCGCGAAATCGGCGCGCAATTCGGCGTGCCGAGCCGCCTTGTGGAAGGGCCGGAGGTCATCGACATGCGCTGGTTCGACGGCGTGTCGCGCCTCGGGCTCTCGGCCGGTGCTTCCGCGCCGGAAGCGCTTATCCAGGCGACCATCGCGCATCTCCGGCAGTTCCGCGCCGTCACCCTCACCGAACTCAAGGGCGTGGCGGAAGACGTGGTCTTCCGCCTGCCGCTGCGCCTCACCGATCCCGTTGCCTAGGAGAGGCCGATGTCCGCCTTCAAGATCTCTCCCGACCTTGCGAGCAATGCCGGTTACGGCCATGCCGAGCCCATGGAGGAGCTGGCGCCGCGCTTCCGGCCCGCGAGCCGTCCGCGTCGCCGCGCGCCCGAGCCGCAGGCCGAAGCGCCGAAGGGGCGCGTGCTCTACCCCTTTTCCGCCCTTGTGGGGCAGGAGGCGATGAAGACCGCCCTGCTGCTGACAACCGTCGACCCCACGATCGGCGGCGTGCTGATCTTCGGGGATCGCGGCACGGGCAAATCAACCGCAGTCCGCGCGCTCGCCGCCCTTCTGCCGCCGATGCGGGCCGTCGCAGGCTGCCACTATTCGTGCGAACCGGGGCGCCCGGCCGATTCCTGCGAGCATTGCCGCGGCCTGAGGCAGGGCAAATCGCTCGATGCGAGTGTCGAGATCCCCGTGCCGGTGGTGGATCTGCCGCTCGGCGCGACCGAGGATCGCGTTGTCGGCGCGCTCGACCTCGAAAAGGCGCTGGCGCGCGGCGAAAAGGCCTTTCAGCCCGGTCTCCTCGCCAAGGCGCATCGCGGCTATCTCTATATCGACGAGGTGAACCTGCTCGAGGATCACCTTGTCGATGTGCTGCTCGATGTGGCGGCCTCCGGCGAGAACGTGGTGGAACGCGAAGGCCTCTCCATCCGTCATCCCGCCCGCTTCGTGCTGATCGGCTCCGGCAACCCGGAGGAGGGCGAACTCCGGCCGCAATTGCTGGATCGCTTCGGTCTCTCGCTCGATGTGGTGACGCCGACCGATCTTGAAACGCGCATTGAAGTCATCCGCCGACGCGATGCCTTCGATCGTGATCCCCATGGCTTCTGCACGCGGTGGAAATCGAAGGATGTCGCGCTTCGCCGGCGCATCGCCGCCGCGCGCCGCCGCCTGCCCTTGCTCGCGGTCAGCGAAGATGCTCTGCGCCGCGCCACCGAACTCTGCCTTGCGCTCGGCACGGATGGCCTGCGTGGCGAACTCACGCTCATCCGCGCCGCGCGCGCCATGGCCGCCTGGCAGGGGGCCGCCTCGGTCGAGGGCGAGCATGTGAAGGCCGTGGGCGTGATGGCGCTTCAGCATCGCCTGAGGCGCAACCCGCTCGATGAAGCGCGCGCCGCCGTGCGGGTGGAGCGGGCGATCGAGGAAGTCTTCGGGCAAGAAAAGGCCAGGCAACAGAAGGCCGCACCATGAGGGCGGAACCCGCCGCACCGGCTCCCTCGGTCGGCGACCTTGCGGGGCTGGCCGCCGCCGTGCTCGCGGTAGCGCCGCGCGCGGTCGGGGGGTTGTGGCTGCGGGCCGGTCCGGGCGTGGCGCGGGACCGCTGGCTGGCGGAGCTCAACAATCTCATGCCGCCGGAAATTCCGTGGAGGCGCGTGCCGGCTGGCGTTTCGGAGGCGCGGTTGCTCGGCGGACTTGATCTCTCCGCAACCCTCGCGACCGGCCGTCCGGTGAGCGAAACGGGCCTTCTCGCCGCAGCGCATGGCGGGGTGCTGGTGGTGACCATGGCCGAAAGGCTCGATGCCGCCGCCGCAGCCCTGATCACCCGTGCGATGGATACGGGCGAGGCGCGCTCCGAGCGCGATGGCCTGGCGCAGTTGAACCCGGCCGAATTCGGGCTGATCGCCTGCGACGAGGGCGAGCCGGGGGAGGCGCCGCCGCTCGCGCTGACGGATCGTCTCGGTCTTTGCCTGGATCTTGCGGTGCTGCCCGCCTCCAGCCAGCCCTGCAAGCCCGAAGCGGTGCAGCAGGCGCGCGTGCTGCTGGCGCGGGTGCAGCCCGAGGCGCGCCATCTCGCGGAACTCTGTGCCGCCGCGCTGCAACTCGGCATCCCCTCCTTGCGCACGCCCTTGCAGGCCCTGGCGATCGCCCGCGTGCTGGCAGCCCTGGAGGGTCGCTTGCGGGTTGAAAGCGTTGATATCCTCAACGCCATCGCGCTCGCCATGCTCCCGCGCGCGACGTGCCTGCCGGAAACTGCCGAGCAAACCGCCGAAACGACCGCCGAGCCGGAGGAGCCGCCCCCGCCCGCCGAGAGCCAATCGCGCCGCGAACCCGATGATATCCCGCAGGACATCCCGGTCGAGACGGCGCTCGCGAGCCTTCCGCCGAAGCTGCTCGAAAGCCTGCTCGCGAAGATGGGGGCGCTGCGCACGCGCCGCACCGGCTCGACCGGGCAGGCTCAGAAAAATGCGCGCGAGCGCGGGCGTGTCTTTGGTTCGAAGGCGGGCGATCCGCGCACCGGCGCGCGCCTCAGCGTCATCGATACCTTGCGCGCCGCGGCTCCCTGGCAGAAGCTGCGCGCCGTCCCCGGCAAGCTCGCGCAGGGCATCGCCGTGCGGCGCGAGGATTTCCGCATCGTCCGGCGCAAGGCGCGCAGCCGCACCACCACGATCTTTATCGTGGATGCCTCCGGCTCCGCCGCGCTGCAGCGCCTGCAGGAAGCGAAGGGCGCGGTGCAGCTTCTGCTGGCCGAATGCTATGTGCGCCGCGATGAGGTGGCGCTGATCGCCTTTCGCGGCCGGAAAGCGGATGTCGTCCTGCCGCCGACGCGCGCGCTGACGCGTGCCTCCCGCGCCCTTGCGGCGATGGTCGGGGGCGGCGGCACCCCGCTTGCAACGGCCATCGACAATGCGCGGCTGACGGCGGAATCCGTGCTGCGCGCGGGGCAGACACCCTTCCTCGTCTTCATGACCGATGGCCGCGCGAATATCGCCCGCGATGGATCGCCCGGCCGCGTTCAGGCCATGGAGGATGCGCTTGTCTCGGGCCGTCGCCTCGCGGAATTGCAGCAGCCGATCATTGTCATCGATACTTCCGCGCGCCCTGCGGAACAGGCAGCATCGCTGGCGCGCGCCATGCAGGCGCGCTACCTGCCGCTGCCGCAGGCCGATCCGCAAAGGCTTGTCGGCGCGGTCTCCGCGTTGCAGGGGCAAGAGCGGGAAAGGCGGGCCTCATGAGCGCGCCGCTGGATTGGGCCCGCGACGGCAGGGACTGGCCGAACCGCAAGGCCAGCCGCTTCGTGAAGGCAGGCGGCATCACCTGGCATGTGCAGGTCGAAGGCAAGGGGCCGGTGCTGTTGCTGCTGCACGGCACGGGGGCCTCCACCCATTCCTGGCGCGACCTGCTGCCCCTGCTCGCGCGCGATTACCGGGTGATCGCGCCGGATCTGCCCGGCCATGGCTTCACGGAGATGCCGCGCTCGGATGAAATCTCGCTGCCCGGCATGGCGAAGCTGCTGGGCTCGCTTGTGGCGGAACTCGGCGAGAAGCCGATGGACGCCGTGGGCCATTCCGCCGGCTGCGCCCTGCTCATCCGCATGGCGCTTGACGGGGCGATCAACCCGCACGCGATCATCGGGCTCAATGCGGCCTTGCGCCCCTTCGGTGGTGGCGCGGGACGGGCCTTTTCATCGCTTGCGCGGTTCTTTGCGCTCAATCCGCTCGTGCCGCACTTCTTCGCCTGGCGGGCGAACGACGCTGGCGCGATCCGTCGGCTGATGGAGGGGACGGGCTCCCGCATCGACCAGCGCGGGCTTGATCTTTACCAGCGCCTTTTCCTGTCGCGCGCGCATCTGCGGTCGACCATCGCCATGATGGCGAACTGGGATCTCGTGCCGTTGAACGAGGAGCTGGGGCATCTCCATGCGAGCCTCCATCTCATCGTGGCGCCGGGTGACAGGGCGATTTCACCGGAGGATGCGCGGCAACTGAAGCGCAGCCACCCGACTATTCACCTGCATTGGCTGAAGGAGGGCGGGCACCTCGCGCATGAGGAAAACCCGCTGGAAATCGCAGCCCTGATCCACGATATCGCGAAGCCTGTCGCTCTGCGGCAGACGGGCTGAGGGGGCGCCATGGGCCTGCAATCACCCCTCCCGCCCGATGCGCGCGAAAGAGCGCCGGTGCCCCTGGTCGATCGGCTCGACATGCCGGGCGGCCGCGCGGCCGTGCGCAAGCAGGAAGGCTTCACCTTTCATCGCATCGCCTTCGCGGATGGCACGCATCCCGGAGCAGGCGTGCCGGGCGTGCTCTCTTGCGCGAAGGCGCCGGATGGGATCGTGTCGGCCCCGGCAGGAGTGTCGCATGCTTGAGGCGGATCATCAGGCCTGCCGCCAATTGCTCGAAAAGGGATCGCGCTCCTTTGCCATGGCCTCGCGGCTGTTGCCGCAGCGGGTCGTGCGGCCTGCAACCGCCTTCTATGCCTTCTGCCGCGTGGCGGATGACCTGATCGATCTCGGCCAAAGCCCGGAAGCGGGCCTTGCTTGCGTGCGTGAGCGCGTCGAGGCGATGGCGAGGGGTGCACCCTTCGATCACCCGGCGGATCGCGCCTTCGCGGCCGTCATGGCGAAGCATGATCTTCCCCGCGCCCCCGTGGATGCCCTGGTGGAGGGCTTCGCCTGGGATGCCGGGGGGCGGGCCTATGAAAACCTTGGCGAATTGCAGGATTATGCGGCGCGCGTCGCCGGTTCGGTCGGCATTGTCATGAGCCTGTTGATGGGCGCGCGCTCCGATGCCGCGCTCGCGGCCGCCTCCGATCTCGGCGTGGCGATGCAACTCACCAATATCGCGCGTGATGTGGGTGAGGATGCGCGCAACGGCAGGCTCTATCTTCCGCGCGACTGGGTTGCGGAAGCGGGGATCGACGCGCGAGAATTTCTCGCGCGCCCCGCCTTCAGCCTGGCGATCGCCGCGCTCGTCAAGCGACTTCTCGCCGAGGCCGAGCGGCTCTATGCGCGGGCGGAGAACGGCATCGCGCTGCTGCCGCCGGATTGTCGCCCCGCCATCCGGGCGGCGCGGCTGATCTATGCGGAGATTGGCGCGGATCTCCTGCGCCATCGCGCCGATCCAATCGCCCGCCGCGCTGTCGTGCGGGATCGCTGGAAGATGGTGCTTGCGTTCCGCGCCTATGCGCCGCTTTCGGGCGAAATCGCCGCGCGCCGCCGGCGGGCCGGCACCGAGCCGCTCGCCGCCAACCGGTTCATGATCGACGCGATCAGTGCCGCAAGCCCGCAACATGCGGCTCCCCGTTTTCCGCCGCTCTGGTGGGATGTGAGCGGCCGCGTCCTGCCCGTGCTCTCGATCATCGAGAGGCTCGAATGGGCCGAGCGCCGGCTGGATATTCCCTCGCGCTGATCCTTTTTTCGCCGGGCGAGGGGAATAGGCTCGTCTCCTTCGGAATCGCGCCATCGCCGGGGACGGGTTTCGGTTCTGGCTTCCGGCAACTCCGGTTGCGGCCAAGCGAAACATGCTTCGTTCGAAAATGCTTCTTCGGTTCTCGCATTTTCTTCACGCGAACCGGTGCCCATCCCCGCCTTCGCGGGGACATGCTTGGCTTGAAAATGCTTGAGAGCATGTTCTCGCAAAAGCGGATGCCGGTTTTGCGTAACAACATTCGATAAAACAATAAGATAGAGCACGATTTTGATTCCATCAAATAACGTCATGCTCTAGAGCGTGACGTTTTTACACGGAAGCATAACCAGCTTTGGCGAGATATTTTGAGCACTCCTGCGGCGTGAAGAGGTCGATGATCTGGCCTGCCTTTCGCCATGTTGCTTCGACGGATCGTGGCGAGGCGTCCCGCATGAGGTGCTTGAGCTTGGCGAAGACTTGCTCGATG
Organism: Methylobacterium sp.; assembly: GCA_020252645.1. GTDB lineage: Bacteria > Pseudomonadota > Alphaproteobacteria > Rhizobiales > Beijerinckiaceae > Rhabdaerophilum. The sequence continues at coordinate 181,043 of JADCCN010000004.1, forward strand.
GGGTTA
>JADCCN010000005.1 GCA_020252645.1 Methylobacterium sp.
ACGCCGTAAACGTCGCCCCGCCCGTCTCGGCCAGAACCTTCGTGATCGCAGCCGTCAGTGACGTCTTCCCATGGTCAACGTGACCAATCGTGCCAATGTTGCAATGCGGCTTCGAACGGTTGAACTTTTCCTTGGCCATCGTGGCTTCCCTGCTGCTGGCGCGTTGAGACAGACGCGACGGAGGTTCCGGCGCAACTTGGCGGGCCGTTTAGGCGGGTTTCATCCGAATTTCAAGCGCCGCGCGCGCGATTTCGCCAAGCTGCTATCCTGGTGCATCAAGCGCAGGCGCCAAGCCTCCGGCCAGCCCGGCCGGTTCATGCCACCCCCAGGGAAATGCCCATGAGCGAACAGCCGGAATTTCTCCTCACCAATGCCGATGCACGCGCGGCGGATGCCCGAGCGGAAGCAGCCGGCCTCCCCGTCTCGCGCCTGATGGAGCAGGCCGGGCGGGCGATCGCCGCCTGCCTCGCGGGATCGCGCTGGAACGGCGCATCTGTCGCGATTCTCTGCGGCCCCGGCAATAATGGCGGCGATGGCTATGTTGCCGCGCGCCTTCTGGCAGAGCGCGGGCATCGGGTGGAGGTTTTCTCGGATGCCGCCCCGAAGGACGGCGCGGCGGCCGGGATGGCCCGCCTTTGGGCAGGGCCGGTTCACCCCCTCCCCGCCTTTGTGCCCGATGGCTGGGATGTGACCCTTGATGCGCTCTACGGCTCCGGTCTCAATCGTGCGATCGAAGGGCCGGCGGCCGAGGCGATCCTTCGGCTGAATGCGGGGAATTCGCATGTCATCGCGGTCGACGTGCCCTCCGGCCTCAACGGGGATTCCGGCCAGCCGACCGGGCCTGTGGTCGAGGCCGACGAGACGATCACCTTCTTCGCGGCCAGGCCGGGCCATTGGCTCTGGCCGGGGCGGATGCTCTGCGGCGCCCTGCAGGTCGCCGAGATCGGCCTCGATCTCACGCATCTCGATGCCGCACCGCGTCTCTTCCGCAACACACCCGCGCTCTGGCGCAAGGCCATCCGCCCGCGTGATCCGGCCTCGCACAAATATCGCAACGGCGCGGTTCTCGTGGCGAGCGGGCCGGAATTCCGCACGGGCGCGGCACGCCTTTCCGCGCAGGCAGCACTCCATGCCGGCGCGGGCGCTGTCACGCTCTCCGGCGATCCGGCCGCCCTGCGCATCCATGCGAGCCATGTCACCGCGATCATGCTGCGCGAGGCGGCAGGCCCCTCGGATTTCGCAGGGCTGCTGGATGAGAACCGCTTCGACAGCGTGGTGATCGGCCCGGCTGCGGGCGTGGATGAACCCACCGAAGCGCGTTTGCGTGCCCTGCTGGCGCGCCCCCTCCCCGCCGTGCTCGACGCCGATGCCCTGACGGTTCTCGCCGGAAAAAGCGAGAATTTCCCGCACGACGGCACACCACGCCGCGTGCTGACCCCGCATGAGGGCGAGTTCGGCCGTCTCTTCGGCCAGGAACTGGCGAAGGATCCGACCTATGCGAGCCTTCCTCCGGCTCTTCAGGCTTCCAAGGTGGAGAAGGCGCGCGCCGCATCCCGTCTCTGCGGGGAAATCGTGGTCTGCAAGGGGCCGGATTCGGTCATCGCCGCGCCGGATGGCCGCGCTGCGATCAACACCAATGCCGGGCCGGAACTCGCGACCGCCGGCAGCGGTGACGTTCTGGCCGGCATCATCGCCGCGCATCTCGCAACCGGCATGCCCGCTTTCGAAGCGGCCTCTGCGGGCGTCTGGCTCCATGGGCATTGCGGCGCGATGTTCGGCGCAGGGCTCACGGCGGAAAGGCTGGTCGATAGGCTTCGGCCCCTTTCGGCCTATCTCTGAAAACTCTTCGTTTTTCGCATTTTCTTGCCGCGAACCGGAAGCCATCCCCGCCTTCGCGAGGGACATGCTTCGCTTGAAAATGCTTTGGAGCACGTCTCGTTTTGATGGAATCAAAGCCGTGCTCTATCTTATTGTTTTGTCGCATGTTGCTACGCAAAACCGGTTTCCACTTTTGCGAGAGCATGCTCTAGGATTTCGGCCTGAAAGCGACGATCCGCGTCGGGTCGGTTTCCAGCCGCGCGCCACCCACGAGATCAATGCCATAGGGAATGGCCGCGAAGACCGCATCGAGGCAGGTGCGGATGGCCGATGGCTTGCCCGGCAGGTTGAGGATCAGGCAGGCGCCCCGCGTGCCCGCGATCTGCCGCGAGAGGATCGCCGTGGGCACCTCCTTCAGGCTCGCGCGGCGCATTTCCTCGCCGAACCCGTCGAGCAGGCGCTCGCAGACATCGCGCGTCGCCTCGGGCGTCACGTCGCGCGGCGCGGGTCCCGTGCCGCCGGTGGTGAGGATGAGGCTTGCGCCCTCTTCGTCCACGAGCTTGCGCATGGTCGCCGCAAGCGTCTCCCGGTCATCCGGCACGAGACGATAAAGCGGCTCCCAGGGGCTCGTGAGCACCTCGCGGAGATAGGCCTCAATGGCCGGGCCGCCCTTGTCTTCGTATTCGCCGCGGCTCGCGCGATCCGAGCTGACGAGAATGCCGATTCTTGCTGCTTTGGTCATGGTATCCCTCGTGCCTTCTCCCTAGCTGGAAAGCGCGCGGGCGTCACCCGGGACGATCAGCCATCCTTGCCGATCCGCACGATCGAGAAGCAGCCGAAGGGTCCGCCGGGAATGCGCAGGATGTTCGAAAGATCAGGCTTGCCGGCAGCCCAGTCGGTCACGCGCTCGAAGGGAAAATCCGGGCGCAGGCCGAGATGGTGCATCAGCGGCGCGGCGCAGGTTTCCAGCGCGGCCAGCGCCCGGTTCTGCGAACGGAAATGGTTGAGGAGAAACAGCGCCCCGCCCGGCCTGAGCACGCGACAGGCTTCGTCGAGCACCTTCTCCGGGTTCGGCACGAGCGTGATCAGGAACTGTGCGACCACGGCATCGAAATGCTGCCCGGGAAAGCCGAGGGCTTCGGCATCCATCACCGCCAAATCCGCGATGCGCGCCCGCGTGCCGGCTTCGGCGCGGGTTTTCGCCCGCGCGATCATGGCCTCGGAGGCGTCGATGCCGGTCACCACCATGTCGGAATCATAATCGCCAAGGCTGAGCCCGGTGCCGACCCCGATCTCCAGCACGTCACGGCCAGCCATGGAGGCGAGCGCGACGAGCCGCTTGCGTGATGGTGCGAAAAGCCCGCCGCAAACCAGATCATAGAACGGCGCCCATGCCTGATAGGCGCGCTGCATGATGCCGCGATCGGGGTCGCGGCTGTCGACGGAGAAAGAGGAGGAATCGGCCATGGGCACCCCATGACTCCGCCGCATGACGTCGCAGTGACAACGAACGCTACCGAAATGTCGCAAAAAGCTGTTATGGATTTTTTTTGAAGGAGAGCAGAATGCCCGAACCAGAAGCGACCCGGCTCCGAGCCTTGTTCCTGTCCGATCTGCATCTCGGCACGACGGGTTGCCAGGCGAGGATGCTTCTCGAATTCCTGCGCCGCTATGATGCCGACACGATCTATCTCGTCGGCGACATCGTTGATGGCTGGCGACTGAAGTCCGGCTGGTATTGGCCGCAGGAACAGAATGACGTGGTGCAGAAGCTCCTGCACAAGGCGCGCAAGGGCGCGCGGCTCATCTACATCCCCGGCAATCACGACGAATTCCTGCGCGATTATCTCGGCCTCGCTTTCGGCGAGATCCAGATCGCGCAACGCGCCTTCCATGAAGGCGCGGACGGGCAACGCTACCTCGTGCTGCACGGCGACGAATTCGACGTGGTCGTGGCCCATGCCCGCTGGCTCGCGCTGCTGGGCGATTGGGGCTACGAATTCGCGCTCCGCAGCAACCGCATCGTCAATGTGGTGCGCCGCCGCCTCGGCCTGCCTTACTGGTCGCTCTCGGCCTGGGCGAAGCTGAAGGTGAAGAGCGCAGTGAATTACATTGGCAATTTTGAACATTTTCTCGCCAATGAAGCCCGTGACAACGACGCCGCCGGTGTGATCTGCGGACATATCCACCACGCCGTTGACCGGATGATCGAGGGAGTGCGCTACATGAATTGCGGGGATTGGGTGGAGAGCTGCACTGCTCTCACCGAGGATTACGACGGAACCTTTCGCATCATCCGGTTCGCGGAAGATTTGCGCGCCGAAAGCCTCGCAACCGCCCGGGCCTCGTCCGGCCTGCAGCAGGCCGCCTGATGCGCGTGCTCGTCGCCTCCGATGCCTGGGAACCGCAGATCAATGGCGTGGTCCGCACGCTGGAGAAGCTGCGTGACATCGGCCCTTCCCTCGGGCTCGAACTCGCCTTCGTGACGCCCGACCAGTTCCGCAGCATACCGATGCCCGGCTACCCGGAAATCCGCCTTGCGATGGCGGGAGCGGGCGGGCTTGAAGCGGCCTTCCGGCGCATCCGGCCCGAGATCATCCATATCGCGACCGAAGGACCAATCGGGCTTGCGGCGCGCAAGGTGGCCCTGAAGCAGAACCTGCCGCTGACCACCAGCTATCACACCCGCTTTCCCGAATATCTGCGCGCTCGCCTGCCCGTGCCGCTTGGCGCGAGCTATGCCGCCCTGCGCTGGTTTCACAACGCGTCCGATGGCATTTTCGTCGCCACGCAATCCCTCGACGACGATCTCCGGGCGCGGGGTTTCCAGCCGCTCATGCGATGGTCGCGCGGGGTGGATCTCGATCTTTATGCGCCGCGCAGTGAATCACGGGTGGAATGGAAGCGGCCGGTGTTCCTCAATGTGGGCCGAGTGGCGGTGGAGAAGAACCTCGCGGCCTTCCTCTCGCTCGATCTGCCCGGCACGAAGGTGATTGTCGGCGATGGTCCCCAGCGCGCCGAGCTTGAGACACGTTTCCCGGATGCGATCTTCCTTGGTGCGAAAACCGGGGCGGAACTCGCCGAAATCTACCGGCAGGCCGATGTCTTCGTCTTCCCGAGCCAGACCGACACGTTCGGCGTTGTGCTGCTGGAAGCCCTCGCCTCCGGCCTGCCCGTGGCGGCCTATCCGGTGATGGGCCCTGTGGATGTTGTCGGCGGCACGCGCGCTGGCGTGCTCGACTGGGACCTGCGCCTTGCGGCACAGGCTGCGCTCGCGATCCCGCCCGAGACCTGCGTGGCGCTGGCCCAGAGTTACAGCTGGGCCACGAGCATCGCACAGTTCCGGGATAACCTTCACGCGGCGATCGACCAGAAGGCAGGCAAGAAGGCGGTTTTGCGCGCGGCCTAGAGCATGCTGTGAAAAAGTGGAATTCGGTTTTTCACAAAAAAGCATGCGATAATAATAAGATAAGAGCATGATGTGCTTCCGTCTGAACACATCATGCTCTAGAGCACGCCTCGTTTTGATGGAATCAAAACCGTGCTCTATCTTATTGTTTTGTCGCATGTTGTTACGCAAAACCGGTATCCACTTCTGCAAGAGCATGCTCTAGCTCTTGCGCCCCCGCGCGATCGCTTCGCCCGCGATCCCGCCAAGCGCGACGGCCGTGAGCAGGCCGTTGCCGGAGAGGTACCCCGAGGCATCCGGGCCGGAAACGCCGCAGGCCGCCCCGCCCGCCGCGTAAAGGCCGGGAATGGGAAGGCCATTCTCGCGAAGCACCTGCGCCTCGGCATTCACCGCCAGCCCGCCCTGCGTATGGAACAGCGCGCCTTCCACCCGCACGGCGCAAAAGGGCGCCGTGAGCCTCGGAACACCTGCGAAATTGCGCCCGAACATGTCGCATCCCCCGGCGACCTTGAGGGCATCCACCTCGGCCATGGTCGCTTCGAGCGCCGCGACCTCGAGGCCGAGCTTGCCCGCCAGTTCCGACCAGCTCCCGGCCGAAACCAGCGCGCCTTGGGTCTCGGCGAGGCGGAAATCCTCGAATTGCCGGGCGATTGCAGCGATACGGTCGTCGAAAATGGAACAGGCCACGCCGCCGGGCTGACCCGCGACGCGCGCAGCCTGCTCGGAATAGCCCTCGGCTTCGTTCGAAAAGCGTTGGCCATCGCGATTGACCTGCACGCCGCCCTCGGTGATCGTGGCCCAGGTGATCAGGATGCCATGAGGATGCGCCACGGAGCCATGGCCCTGGTGGCCCGAAAGATCACGTGTTGCCGCGCCCAGCGCCTCGCCCCAGAGCAAAGCATCCCCCTGATTGCCCGGATGGCCGAAATAGAGCGCGCCCCCGAGCGAGGGGATGTGCTTTGCCACGAGTGCGGGGTTGCCGCCATACCCGTTGCAGGCCAGCAGGATCGCCCCCGCGCCGATGCTCTCGCGCGAGCCATCGGGCCGGGTGATCGTCACGCCCGCGGGCCGCCCTGTCCCGTCCACATGCAGCGTCTCGGCCCGCGCCTCTGTGACGATCGCGATGCCCGCTTCCTCCGCCGCGTGACGAAGGCGATCGATGAGTTCGCGGCCGGAACGCGAGGCAAGGCCATGCATCCGCGCCGCGCTGTGGCCCGGATAGCGGAAATTCTCGATGACCGAGAAGGCGAGGCCATGCTTTTCCGCCAGCCATTCGAGCCGCGGGCCGATTGCGCGCGCGACAGCCTCGGCCAGAATCGGTTCGGCCTTGCCCTTGGCCTTGGCTTGAATGTCCCGGGCAAAGAGTTCCGGACTATCCGCGATGCCGGCAGCCGCCTGCCAGCGCGTGCCCGCCGCCGGGATCAGCCCTGCGGAAAGCGCCGTGGAGCCCGAAGGCAAGGCATCGCGCTCGATGACCAGAGGGTCGAGCCCCGCTTCAGCCGCCACAAGCGCCGCGACGAGCCCTGCCGCACCCGCGCCGATGATCACCAGCCGCGTCTCGAGATCGAAAGTTTCCAGCACCGGCGCGACGCGCGTCATGCCCCCATCTCCGCCATCACCTCCAGGATCGTGCGGATGCGCGCCACGGGCTTCAGCCCGGCGATGGCCTCGGCGTGAGTGGCGGGAGAAAACGCCGCGGAGCCATCATCAAGCACCGTCACGCCGAGATCGCGCACATGCGCATCGCGCACGCTGGAGGCGACCCCGCCATTCGTGACGATGCCGCCGACCACGAGATGCTCGATGCCGGTCTTGCGCAAGAGCCATTCCAGACGCGTCATGTAGAAGGCCGAATAGGCGATCTTCTCGACGCTCATCTCAATGGGTTGCAGTTCATCCACCACCGCCTGGCCCCAGCTTCCCGGCGCGAAATCGCCACGCTTCAGGAAGGGCCGCAACGCCTTCAGATGCGGCGAGATGAGCGGTTCGCCGCCCCGCCCCGGCACGAGCGTGAAGAGTGTCGCGAGGATGGGCACGCCTTTCGCGCGCGCCTTCGCCACCAGCGGCTGGAGGCGCGCGGGGAGCGCCGCGATCTGTGCCGCGCCCTGCCCGCCCCGCGCATAGGCGCCATCGGGATGGATGAAATCATTCTGCAGGTCGACCAGCAGGATCGCGGTCTTCGACCAATCCGGGGTTTCGGCCATCACGCCTTCTCCAGTCACGCCCTCTCCAGAGCATTTTCTTCGATCAAGCGGATACCGGTTGATCGAAGAAAATGCGATCCATCACAAAAACAGAGAGCGATCGATCTGATGGGTTCAGATCGAATTTCGCTCACAAGCATTTTCTTCGATCAAGCGGACACCGGTTGATCGAAGAAAATGCGATCCATCACAAAAACAGAGAGCGATCGATCTGATGGGTTCAGATCGAATTTCGCTCGAGGAGGATGTTGCCGAGGAAATCGACCCGGGCAACGAGGCCGGGATCGACCACGATGGTCGCATCCGGCTGTTCGAGGATCGCGGGGCCGATGATCCGCGCGCCCACGGGCAATTCCAGCCGCGCGAAGATCGGCGTCGCGTGGAAGGCACCGTCGAACCACACGTCGCGTTCGCCCCTGCGCGCGGCCTCCAGCGTGCCGCCCGCCTTCGGTGCGAGCATCGCAAGATCGAAGGCCGGGCGCTTGCCGATGGCCGTCGTCCGCAGGTTGACGATCTTCACGCCGATGCCTGGCAGCAACCGGCTGAAGGTCCGGCTATAGGCCGCCTCGAAAGCCTGCCGCATGTCGTTTTCCGTGAAGCCCTGCCTCGGCGCGACGGCAAAGGGTGCCGCGACCGTATGCGTCTGCCCGAGATAATGCATGTCGAGTTCGAAGCGGATTTCCACAGCCTCGATGGGCAGGCCGGCGCGCTCCACGATTGCGCGCGCCGCCGCCGCCTCGCCGGCCATGCGGGCGGAAAGGGCCGCGCAATCCAGCCCCTTCAGAGCGAGATTCAACGTCTGCACGTGATCGTGGCGGATATCCGCGATCACGCATCCGAGCGCCGAGGTGACACCCGGAAAACGCGGCACGAGCGCGGCTTTAAGCCCGACCTCCTTCAGCAGAGCGCCGGCATGCAAGGCCCCCCCGCCGCCGAAAGGCACCAGCGCGAAACGTCCCGGATCATGCCCGCGCTCGATGGAGACGAGCCGGATCGCACCGGCCATGCGGGCATTGGCAACGCGGAGAATCGCTTCCGCCGCCGCCTCCGGCGAGAGCCCGAGGGGATCGCCGATCGCCGCGCCGATCGCCGCGCGCGCCGCCTCGCGATCCAGCCGTTCCAGCGCGCCGCCGATGGGCTTTTCGGCATTGATGCGCCCAAGAACGATGTTGGCATCGGTCAGCGTCGGCTGCGTGTTGCCCGCGCCATAGGCCACCGGGCCGGGCCGCGAGCCAGCACTTTCCGGCCCCACGCGCAGCATGCCGCCGGCATCGACCGCCGCGATGGAGCCGCCGCCCGCGCCGATGGTCGTGATCTCGATCATCGGGTTGCGGATGACCATGCCGAAATCGATCGTGGTCTGCGCCGCGAGTTCGGCGCGCCCGCCCAGCACGAGGCTCACATCGAAGGAGGTGCCGCCGAGATCGCCGGTGATGACATCCGGCAGGCCCGCGGCCTCTGCGATCGCCGCCGCCGCGATCACCCCCGCCGCCGGGCCGGAGAGGGCCGTGCGCACGGGGAAACGCCGCGCGGTTTCGGTGGACATGACGCCACCATTGGATTGCACGATGTGGAAGCGCCCGGCGAAGGCTTCGCCCGCCAGGGCCGCTTCCAGCTTGGCGAGATAGCTGCCGACCACCGGCTGGAGGCAGGCATTGAGCGCGGTGGTGGAGGTGCGTTCGAATTCGCGGATCTCCGGCAGGATTTCATGCGAGGCGCCAAGCCGGTCCGGCGGGAGAAGCCCGGTGAGCGCGGCGAGTGCCGCCTTCTCATTGGCGGCATTGGCGTAAGCGTTGATGAAAACAACGGCGAGCGCCTCCGCGCCCTCGGCCAGAAGGGCTTCGCCGAGCGCGCGGACCTCCGAGGGGTCCACCGCGTGGCGGATCGAGCCATCGGAGAGCACGCGCTCCTTCACCTCGCGGCGCATGTGGCGCGGGATGACCGGCGTGAAATCGCCCGTCAGGCCCCAGGTTTTCGGTCGGTCGCGGCGGCGCATTTCAAGGACGTCGCGGAAACCTTCGGTGGTGATGAGCCCGACCCGCGCGATCCTGCGCTCCAGCAGCGCATTGGTGCCCACGGTCGTGCCATGCACGATGGAGCCGAGATCGGCAACCGCGCCGAAAACCCGGAGACCGTTGAGAAAACCCACGGCCTCGTCGCCGCGATTGGACGGCACCTTCGCGGTGCGGAACTCGTCCGTCGCGCCATCCATCAGGAAGAGATCGGTGAAGGTGCCGCCGACATCGACACCCACCACGCGCCCCTTTGCCACGCGGGAAAAACCCATCATTCCACCTTCCCGTAATCACGCGCCGCGCCCTCGAGGGTGACGTAGCCCTCCGCGAGATCGCGCGCGAGGCGGGCCGGATCGCGGCGCGCGGGATCGCCGAAACCGCCGCCACCCGGCGTTTCGAGCCGCACGCGCATGCCCGGTTTCAGCTTCACGCCGGTGACCTTCGAGGCGAGCGGCGGGGAGGCTTCGCCCCCGTCTTCCGTCTGCCAGAAAAAGCGGTTGAGCGCGGCCGGTTTGCCCCCCTGCAGGCCGAAGGGTGCACCTTTGCCGCGCTCGCCGAGGAGAAACACGTCGGCCTCCGTCAGCGCCTCGAATTCATAGATCGCGCCGAGCCCGCCGCGATGCGCGCCGGCACCCGCGGAATCGGGCCGCAAAGCCCAGCGCGTGACCATCACCGGGTTGCTCGCCTCGAGGATTTCCGCCGGCGGCATGGTGGCGGTGGAGATGGGGTTGTTCGCGTGCGAGAGCCCGTCACCCATGGGCGATGCACCAAGCCCGCCGCCGAAGAACGAGAACATCACGAAAGGCGAGCCATCGGGACGCTTCCCGGCGATCGAGAGCGCGTTGATCGTGCCGAAGGGCCCGGCCAGCGCGCGGGACGGGTCCGCCTGCCCGATCGCGCCGAAGATCACGCCGATCACGCGCAGGATCGTCTCGGTATAGCCGCCCACGGGCTTTGGCGCCTTCACGCCGAGAAGCGTCGTCTCGGGGATGATGAAGGTGATGGGCCGGAGGCAGCCGGCATTGGAGGGCACCTCCGGGAAAAGGTGCTTCAGCGCCACGTAACAGCTCGCGACCGCCGTGGAATAGGCGATGTTCAGCGGCCCCGCGCAGGGCGGCGAGGAGCGCGAGAAATCGAGCCTCATCGTCTCGCCCGAAACCGTGAGATCGAGCGCGATGGCGAGCGGCTCATCGGTGATGCCATCATTGTCGAGAATGTCGTCGAAGCGATAGGTGCCATCGGGCAAGGCTGCGATGGCCGCGCGCATCAGCGCATCCGCGCCTTCGGAGAAGGCATCGAGCGCGGCGGCGACCGTGTCTTCGCCCGCTTCATCGAGCAGGCCGTCAAGGCGGCGCTCGCCCAGGTCGAGCGCGTTCAACTGCCCGTTGAGATCGCCGAAATTCGATTGCGGCAAACGGCTATTGGCTGAAAGGATCGCCAGGATATCGCGGTTCATCACACCCCTCGCGATGAATTTCACGGGGGGAATGCGCACGCCTTCCTGGTGGCTCTCGGTCGCGCGGGCATTGAAGCCGCCCGGCACATTGCCGCCGATATCGAGCCAATGGCCCACGCTCGCGAGCCAGCAGAAAAGCTTTCCCTGCCGGAAAATCGGCCGCACGAGGCGGAAATCATTGAGATGCGTGCCGCCATCGTAAGGGTCGTTGAAGAGGAAGGTATCGCCGGGTTCGAGCCCACCCTCCTCCCTGACCCTGGCGATCACCGCGCGCACGGCAAAGGCCATGGCGCCCACGAAGATCGGCAGGCCCCTGGTGCCCTGCACCAGCGTTTCGCCCGTCTCGGCATGGTAGAGGCCATGGCAGGCATCGCGCGCCTCTGCGATGATCGGGTTGAAGGCCGAGCGATAGAGCGTGGCATCCATCTCGTCGGCAATCTGTTCGAGGCGGCCGCGCAGAACCGCGAGCGTCACGGCATCCGGGCGGGTCACCGGCCTTCCTCCCGATCATAGGAGGCGGCGCGCCGGAGCGCTTCCACCGTGCCCATCCTCTGGTTCAACTCGTTGAAATCGAACATTCGATCCCGGAACGGCGTATTCGTGCCATGCGCGGCCAGCGAGGCGTAATAGGCCTCGGCGGTCTTCGCCATGGCGCGAACGATGCCGCCGGGAAAGATGACGAGCCGGTAGCCGAGTGCCTGCAATTCGCGCGCATCGAGCATGGGCGTGAGGCCGCCCTCGACCATGTTCGCCATCAGCGGCGCGCTATTGCCCAGCCGCGCCGTGATGGTCGAGAGCATGGCGTGATCGCGCGGCGCCTCCACGAAAAGCAGGTCCGCCCCGGCCTCGAGATAGGCATCGGCGCGGGTGAGCGCGGCGTCGAGCCCTTCCACCGCCACCGCATCCGTGCGGGCGATGATGACAAACTCGCCCGAACCGCGCGAGGCCGCGGCAGCGCGGATCTTCCCGGCCATTTCCTCCCGCGTAACCAGCGATTTATCCGCAAGATGCCCGCAGCGCTTGGGGAAGGTCTGATCCTCGATCTGGATGGCATTCGCGCCGGCACGCTCGAAGGCGCGCACGGTCCGCTCGACATTGAGCGCATTGCCATAGCCGGTATCGCCATCGACAATCAGCGGGACTTTCACCCGATCGCGGATCAGGCGGATGGCCTCGGCGGTTTCGCTCATCGTGACGAGCCCGAGATCCGGCCCGCCGAGCCGCGTATAGGCCAAAGCTGCACCCGAGAGGTAGAGCGCCCCGAAGCCGGCGGCTTCCGCAAGGCTCGCCGTCAGCGCGTCATAGATGCCGGGCGCCACGACGATTTCCGGCCGAGAGAGCCTGCTGCGCAAGGAGATGGGAGCCGGTGAATTTGCCATGGTCACAATCCCAGATAGGTCTTCTGCAGGCCGGGATCGGCCGCAAGGTCCTTCGCCGGACCGGCGAGCGCGACGAGGCCGTTTTCGAGCACGGAAGCATGGTCGGCCAGGGCGAGGGACTGCACGACATTCTGCTCCACGAGCAGGATTGCGAGGCCCTCGCTGGCGATCCGCCGGATCAGCGCGAACATCTCCTCCACCAGCAGCGGCGAGAGGCCGAGCGAGGGCTCATCCAGGATCAGCAGGCGCGGCTCGGCCATCAGCCCGCGACCGATGGCGAGCATCTGCTGCTCGCCGCCCGAGAGCGTGCCGGCGAGTTGCTTCTCGCGCTCCTTCAGACGCGGGAAGATCGAGTAGATGCGCTCGCGATTGGGCTCGCGCCGGGCGCGACCGCGCGCGAAACAGCCCATGTCGAGGTTGTCGCGCACTTCGAGGTTGGAGAAGATCTTCCGCCCCTCCGGCACGTGGATCAGCCCGGCCTCGACAATCGCGCGGGGGGTTGCGCGGGTGATGTCGGCGCCATCGAAGCGGATATTGCCCGCGCGCGGCCGGATGAGGCCGGAAAGCACCTTGTTCAGCGTGGTTTTCCCCACACCGTTGGAGCCGAGAACCGCGACGATCTCCCCGGGCGCCACGCGGAGATCGACGCCGCGCAGCACATCCGTCACGCCATAGCCGGCGACGAGGCCGGAGACCTCGAGAAGCGCCCCGGACTTGCCCGCCTCAGACATGCCCGCCTCCACCGCTCGCACTTCCCTGGGCAAGCCGCTCCGCAGCGCCATGCCCGAGATAGGCCTCGATGACGCGCGGCTCGCGCACCACCTCGGCCGGCGCGCCCTCGGCGATCAGCCTGCCCTCGGCAATCACGATCACACGCTCGCAGAGCGACATCACCGCCTGCATCACATGTTCGATCATCAGGATGGTCACGCCCGCGGCCCGCACATTCTTCAGCACGGGGATGATGTCGCGGATTTCGCTGGGGTTGAGGCCTGCGAGCACTTCGTCGAGCAGCAGCAGGCGCGGCCCCGTGGCCAGCGCGCGGGCGAGTTCCAGCCGCTTGCGGCCTGCGACCGTCAAGGCGGAAGCGGATTTGTCCGCCTCCCCCGCAAGCCCGACCAGCGCCGCCACCCGATCCGCTTCCGCCATCGCGGCATCGCGTGCAGAGTGGCGGAGATAGGCGCCGACCGCGATATTCTCGCGCACGCTCAGCCCTGCGAAGGGCTGCACGATCTGGAAGGTGCGCGCAAGGCCGAGCTTGGCCAAAGCCTCCGGCGGCTGGCCAAGGATGGATCGGCCTTCATAAAGCACATCGCCCGCGCCCGGCACGGTGAAGCCGGATATCATCGTGAAGGCCGTGGTCTTGCCCGCTCCGTTCGGACCGATGAGCCCGGTGATGGAGCCGGCTTCCACGGTAAAGCTCACATCGTTCACGGCGGTGAGGCCGCCGAAGCGCTTCGTCAGGTGACGGACCTCAAGCATCGGGCCATGCGGCATCGGATCAGCCATGGGAGGTCGGCTCCCCGCTCCTGTCACCCCTGGCGAAGAGGCCGATCACCCCGCGCGGCGCGAAGGCCACCACGATCATGAGCACGATGCCATAGACCACAAGATCGATGCCCGGCACGCGACCCGCCGCGAGTTTGGTGATCTCGCCGAGGCCATGCAGCAGAGCCGCGCCGAGCAAAGGGCCAAGCACCGTGCCCGCGCCGCCGATGATCGCGGCGAGCAGGGCTTCCACGGAAATCCACGGCCCGAAGGCAATGGCCGCATCGAGATAGAGGAAATACTGCGCATAGAGGCCGCCGGCCGCCGCGGTGATCGCGGCGGAGAGCGAGATCGCCTGAAGCTTCACGGCCAGAACATTCACGCCGAGCGCCCGCGCCGCCGCCTCGTTCTCGCGGATCGCCACGAGATAGGCGCCGAAGCGGCGTTGCTCGATGGCGCGGTTGAGGATGAGCACCGCGCCGACCAGCGCCAGCGCGATCCAGAAGAACACCGCGCGGCTCGCGAACTGGAAATTCGCAGGCGCCACATCAAGCTTGATGAGAATGCCCGCGGCACCGCCGGTGATCGGCGCGGCATTGGCGAGAATGCGCAGCACTTCCGCAAAGGCGAGCGTCACCAGTGCGAAATAGGAGCCGCGCAAACCAGCGCGGAAACTCAGCGAGCCGATGACGAAGCCCACAAGACTGCCAAGCGCGATGCCCGCCACAAACCCGGCCCAGGCATTCACGCCGTAGCGCACCTGCAGGATGGCCGTGGTGTAGGCGCCCACGCCGAAGAAGGCGGCATGGCCGAAGGAGAACTGCCCGCCATAGCCGCCCGCGAGGTTCCAGCCCTGCCCGGCCAGCGCAATCACCAGCACGAAGAACAGGAAGTTCAAGGCCGTGTTCGGCAGGCCAAGCAGGGGAAGCCCCGCCAGAACCGCAAGAAGGCCGACAAGAAGCGCGAAAGGCGGATGGCGCAGCAGCATAGATCAGGCTTTCGCGCCAAAAAGGCCGGTGGGGCGCAGCAGCAGCACCAGGATGAAGATCAGGAAGATGCCGATCTGCCCGAGCGATTCCCCCAGCAAGAGGCCGCTCACGCTCTCGACCATGCCGATGAAGAGCCCGCCGATCAGCGCTCCGGCGATCGAGCCCATGCCGCCGAGCACCACAATCGTGAAGGCCACGAGTACGAAGGCATTCCCCACGCGCGGGTTCACATAGAAGGAAGGCATCAGGAGTGCGGCCGCCACCGCAAGGCAGGCGCAGCCGAGGCCGAAGGTGATCGCATAGACATGCGCGACATCGATGCCCATCAGCGTCGCGCCGAGCCGCTCCTTCGCGACCGCGCGGATGGCCTTGCCGGTATCGGTGCGGACCATGAACAGCCAGAGCAGGATCGCGACGGCCACCGAGCCGGCAAGCCCGATCAGCTTCGGCTGGGAGAGCAGAAGCGGGCCGATTTCAACCACGTTGAAGCCATAGGGCACGTCGATGGTGCGGGTATCCGAACGGAAAACGGCCAGCAGCCCGTTCTCGATCAGGATCGAGAGGCCGAGCGTCACCAGAAGGATGTTCTGGTCGTCGCCATGGCTCGCAGGACCGATCACGAAGCGTTGCAGGCCATAGCCGAGCGCGAAGAACAAAGGCGCAAGAAGGAGAATCGAAAGATAAGGATCAATCCCGAACGCGACATGCAGCACGAACACCGCGAACATCGCGGCGGTCAGCAGCGCGCCATGCGCGAAATTGATGATGTGCAGCACGCCATAGACAAGCGTCAGCCCGAGCGCGATCAGCGCATAGACGGCACCGGTCATCAGCCCGTTCAGCACGGCCTCGAAGATGATGGCGGGCGAATACATGCCGCGCTCCTGCTGGCGAAAGCGACAGGCTCAAGGGCCGCATCCGGGGATGAGGGAGGCGGCCCGTCCTTTCCGAGTTCAGACCGGGTTCAGGTCCGGACGGGGAAAACCGGCCTGGCATTGGCGAAGCTCTCGGGGAAGATCACCTTGATGTCCCCGCCCTGCACCTGCGTGTTCACCGGGCCCGCGCCGGTGTTCTGGCCATTGACGAATTTCGTCGGTCCATAGGGCATGATGTGATCATCGAAGTTCGAGCTGGCCAGCGCCTCGATGATCTTGCCGCGATCCGCCGAGCCTGCGTTCTCGATCGCATCGGCCAGCAGGCGCACGCAGGAATAATTGAGCGGGATGTTGTAGGCCCAGACCGAGCCGGCATCGGCGGCGGCCTTCATCACGACGGCGGATCTCGCCCTGCGCGGATCATGCCAGTGGTTGCAATCCATCACGTTTTCCGCCGCTTCCGGGAACTCCTTCACGAAGCGGAAATTCGAGGCCGCGCCGTTCAGCACCGCATAGATGCCCTTCGGGCGGATGCGCTGCTGCTGCATGGTGCGGGCCAGCAGCACGAACTCGCCGTAATAGCTCGAGGGGATCACGAGATCCGGGTTCAGCGCGCGGATTCGGAGCGCCACATTCGCCATGTCACGCGAGGGGGTGGGATGCGCGATGGTCTCGAGCACCTCGAAGCCGTGCTTCGGCAGTTCCGTCGCCATCAGCTTGGCGAGGCCCGAGCCGAACAGGCCGTCCTCATGCACCAGCACCACGGTCCTCGCGGGCTTGCCGGCCGCATCGTTGAGTTTCACGAGGTTGCCGACGGCGGCCGTCGTCACCGTGCCGAAGCCGGGGCCGAGGCGGAAGGTGTTCTTCAGCCCGCGATTGACGATCTGGTCGGAGACGCCGACATCGACGATGTAGGGCAGATCATAGCGAGAGGCGGCCTGGCTCGCCGCAAGGCAGATCGGCGAAGCGAAGCCGCCGACAATCGCCGCCACGCCCTCGGCGTTCAGCTTTTCGACTTCTTGCGTCGCTGCTTCCGGGTTCGAGCGGGCATCGGCGAAGACCATTTCAAGCTTTGCGCCGCCCATCGACCGGATGCCGCCGGCATCGTTGATCTCCCTGAGCGCGATCTCGGCGCCAAGGCGGCCAAAGCTGCCATCCTGCGCCAGCGCGCCGGTGACCGGCTGGAGAATGCCGACCTTCACGGCCGGAACCTGCGCCCGCAGGATGGCCGGCGAGGTGATGAAAGCGGCGCCCGCAAGCGCACCCTTGAGGATCGTGCGGCGATCGGCGTCGCCGGAGAGGATCGGAGTTCTGGTGGTCATGAAGGCTCTCCCTGTTGTTCTCGACTTCATTCGGCGGCTTGGGGTGGGCGGTTGTTTCCAGGCTTCGTGCCATCCACCGCCACGGGGCGCCAGCGACGCCCCTCGCGATGGCCGGCACGGACCAGATCCATCTGGAACGAGTAGAGATCGGGGCGATAAAGCGCCTGCAGATGCTCGATGCCTCTTCCCTGCGGATCGAACACGGTGCGCGTCAGCGTCAGCAGCGCCGCGCCCGGCTCGATGCCCAGGGCCCGCGCCACATCCGGCCCGGCGAGAGCGGCGGCGATGGTCTGCCGCGCATGGTCGGCCACGAGGCCCGCACGCTCCAGCAATTCCAGCAAGGGCCGCTTCGCAAGGTCATCCTCGCTCCAGCCGATGCCGATGCTCTCCGGCACCGACGTCACGAGATAGGAGAAGGGCTGGCCATCGATGAGCCGCACGCGTTCGGAGCGCTGGACGCGCTCGCCCTCGGGCAATTGCAAGGCGGTTCTGATATCCGGTGACGGCGCGAGATAGGCGAAGGAGAGGAGCTTCACGCTCGTGCGGCGGCCCATTTCCACGAGATGCGTGAGCACATTCGCAAGATCCGCGACCACCGGGCTGCCGCCGCCGCGCGCACTGAGATAGGTGCCCGAACCCATGCGCCGCTCGACCAGCCCCTCGGCTTCGAGCCGATCCAGCGCATGCCGGAGGGTGACGCGGGATACGCCGAGTTCGGCCGCAAGCGTCGGCTCGCCGGGAAAGCGCATGCCGGGGCGGAATTCGCCGCGCGAAATCCGGTCACGCAGGGCGAGATAGGCACCACGGGTGCGGCTGAGGCCGGCGCGAAAGTTCCGCTCGTTGCCTTCGGCCGCAGAAACCATGCCGCATGCCCCTTTCCGAACCGATTTAACGGCCTAAATTCCGGATGAAGCCCGCAAGCTCGCGCCCCAACGCCCCTCGCTTGTCTGCTTTACTATCCCGATATCTGTATTCAATATAGAACAGGCTTGAGGCGTCAAGCCGCCTGTGCTCCATTTCGGGCAGGCCCTCGCAAATTCCTTCGGTGGCGCATGACCGGGAACCCGCCCCGTACTCTCTTCGACAAGGTCTGGCAGGCGCATGTCGTGCGGACAGGCGAGGACGGCACGAGCCTGCTCGCGATCGACCGGCACTTCCTGCATGAGGGTTCGCACCACGCTTTCGCACAGCTTGCCGACAGGCGCGCGCGCGTCGCGCGGCCCGATCTCACCTTCGGCGTGGCCGATCATTACGTGCCGACCCGGCGCGGCGCCGGGCGCTCCATGGACCCGGCCATTGCCGGGATGATCGAGCGGCTCGAACGCAACACGGAAGAGCATGGCATCCCGCTCTTCGGCCTCGGCGATCCGCGGCAGGGCATCGTGCATGTCGTGGGGCCGGAACAGGGCCTCACCCTTCCCGGCCTCACCATGGTTTGCGGCGACAGCCACACCTCGACGCACGGAGCCTATGGCGCGCTCGCCTTCGGCATCGGCGCGAGCGAGGTCGCGCATGTGCTGATGACCGGCACGCTCTGGCAGAGAAAGCCGAAAGCCTTCCGCGTGAAGGTCGAGGGCATCCTCGGCCCCGGCCTCTGCGCGAAGGATATCGCGCTGCATTTCATCGCAACCATCGGTGCCGATGGCGCGACGGGCCATGCGCTGGAATATGCCGGCAGCTCCATCCGCGCGCTTTCGATGGAAGGGCGGCTCACGCTCTGCAACCTCTCGATCGAGAGCGGCGCCCGCTGCGGCATGATCGCGCCGGATGACACCACCTTCGGCGCGATTGCCGGCCGCCCCTTTGCTCCGAAGGGCGCGCTGTTCGAGCAGGCGGTGGAAGCCTGGCGGCAGCTCCCCAGCGATGCGGATGCGCATTTCGACCTGGAAATCACGATTGAAGCGGGCGACATCGCGCCGATCGTCACCTGGGGCATCACGCCCGAACAGGCTTTGCCGGTCACCGCCCGCGTGCCGGACCCGGCGCGTGAAACCGATCCCGTGAGGGCTGAAGCCGCGCGCGCGGCACTCGATTACATGGGCCTCGCGCCCGGAACGGCACTCGCAGAGGTGCCGGTCTCGCGCGTGTTCATCGGCTCCTGCACCAATGGGCGGATCGAGGATCTGCGCACCGCGGCGAGCGTGCTTGCGGGGCGCAAGGCACGCGTGCCGGGCCTCGTTTCACCCGGCTCATCGGGCGTGAAGCGGCAGGCGGAGGAGGAGGGGCTCGACCGCATCTTCCGCGAGGCTGGCCTCGAATGGGTGGAATCCGGCTGCTCGATGTGCGTGGGCATGAATGGCGATATCGGCCAGCCCGGCGAGCGCATCGCCTCCACCACCAACCGAAATTTCAAGGGAAGGCAGGGCGCGGGCGTGCGCACGCATCTGATGAGCCCCGCGATGGTCGCAGCGGCCGCGATTGCCGGCACGCTTGCCGATTGCCGGCCGTTTCTCGCGGGGCGAAAGCCATGAAGCCGTTCACGCGCGTCACGGCGCTGGCCTGCCCGCTGCCCATCGCCAATATCGACACGGATCAGTTGATCCCCGCCCGCTTCATGCGCCGCACGCGAAAGGAAGGCTATGGCCCGGTCCTGCTGCATGACCTGCGCTTCGAGGCGGATGGCGCGCCGAAACCCGATTTCCCGCTTGCACGCCCGGAATACAGCAGCGCGGGCTTCCTCGTGGCGCGGCGGAATTTCGGCTCGGGCTCGAGCCGCGAGGCCGCCGTCTATGCGCTGGCGGATTTCGGCATCCGCGCGGTCATCGCGCCGTCCTTCGGCGATATCTTTGCGCAGAACGCGGTCAATAACGGCCTGCTGCCGGTGCGCCTGCCGGAGGATCAGGTCGAGCAATTGCTCGCAAGTCTCATGGCGGAGCCGGCCGACATCACGGTCGATCTGGAGAATGCGCGGGTCGAGGCGCCGGGGCTCGCCCTGCCCTTCACCCTTGATCCGGTCTGGCGAACGAAGCTCCTGAACGGTTGGGATGACCTCGACCTCACGCTCAGCCACCGTGCAGAAATCGAGCAATTCATGGCCCGGGACGCAGGTTCTCGGCCCTGGATGATGCCTGATCCTTCAAAATAGGCGGCAATCTGTCAGGTCTTGGAGCAATTTTCGAAATCCATGCCTCCGAGGCTTGCCCGAACCACCGGCGCGGCCAATCTCATGGGATGAAAAACAAGAAAATCCGGGGCGGGAGGATTTGCCCTTGACCATGACCAATCAGGAACCGGGCCCGGAGGCCGGCCCGGCGCAAGACTTGTCGACGATCCGGTTGATCGGGGATATCGCGCGTTATTCCGCCCGTCTTTATGGATCAAGAACGGCCTATTCGATCGTCATGCCCAACGGCATGCACGGGAAGCTGAGCTTCGAGGCGTTCGACAGCCTTTCGGATGATTTCGCGGTCTATCTGCGCGAGGAGCTGGGGCTCCATGCGGGCGACCGGGTTGCCTTGCAGGTGCCCAACGGGCTCGCCTTTCCCCTTGCGGCGTTTGGCGTTGCCAAGGCCGGCCTCGTGCTGGTCAACACCAATCCGCTCTATACGGGTGCGGAAATGGGAAGGCAGTTCGCCGATGCCGGTATCCGCGCGCTCGTCATCGTCGACATGTTCGCGGACAAGCTGACGGAAGCCGCCGCGATCCATCCGATCGAGCATGTCATCATCGCGGCTGTCTCGGAAAAGATGCCGCGCATGGTGAGCGGGGTCATCCGGCTGGTGCAGCGCTACTGGGACCGGTCGCTGCCGATGATCGGCCATCCCCATCATCTGTTCGGTGACGCTTTGGCACGCGGCGCGGCCCTGCGCGCGAGCCGGGGCATCGAGGTCAAGGATTACACGGCGAATACCCGCCCCGACGACCCTGCGATGCTGCAATATACCGGCGGCACGACGGGCGTCGCCAAGGGCGCGATGCTCAGCCATTCCAACCTGGTGTCGAATGTGCGGCAGGCCGAAAGCGCCTTCGGCGAGGAAATCCGTCCCGGTGCGGACGTGGTGCTGACTGCCCTGCCGCTCTACCATATCTTCGCCTTCACCGCGAACATGCTGCTCTTCCACAAATGGGGGGCCGAGAACGTCCTGATCCCCAATCCGCGGCCGATTTCGAACCTCAAGCGCGCCTTCGAGAACCACGCCATCACCTGGATGACCGGCGTGAACACGTTGTTCAACGCGCTGAACAACGAATTCTGGTTCGCGGAAGATCCGCCGAAATCCCTGCGCGGCGCGGTGGCCGGCGGCATGGCCTTGCAGGCCTCCGTGGCCGAGCGCTTCAAGGCGATCACCGGCATCGACGTGCTGGAAGGCTACGGGCTCACGGAAACCTCGCCGATCGTCACCTTCAATTCCCGCCGGAATTTCCGGCTCGGCACCATCGGGCAACCCGTACCCGAGACGGATATCCGCCTCCTCGATGCCGAGGGGCAAGAGGTGGCACCGGGCGAGCCGGGGGAAATCGCCGTGCGCGGCCCGCAGGTGATGGGCGGCTACTGGAACAGGCCGGAGGAAACCGCCGCCACCCTGCGCAACGGCTGGCTGATGACCGGCGACATCGCGACGGCCGATTCCGAGGGGTTCTACCGCATCGTCGATCGCAAGAAGGACATGGTGCTGGTCTCCGGCTTCAACGTCTATCCCAACGAGGTCGAGGATGTGCTCTCGGCCCATCCCGGGGTGGTCGAGGCGGCGGTGATCGGCGTGCCGGATGGCGCGGCGGGCGAGGCGGTCTGCGCTTTCGTGGTGCGACGCCACAGGGAGGCCCCGACGCCCGAGCAATTGCGCGAATATTGCAAGGCGCATCTTGCCGCCTACAAGGTGCCCAAACGCATCGAATTCCGCGAACAGCTGCCGAAATCGAATGTCGGCAAGATTCTCCGGCGCGAGTTGCGCGCCGAACTGGAAAAGGCGGGAGGCTGACATGGTCGGCGCATTCGAACAGGCCGTCCTCGCCGCCATGATCTTCGTCATCATGCTCGGCATGGGCGCCTCCCTCACGCCCCGCGACTTCGTGCTCGCGCTCAAGCGGCCCTATGGCATGCTGATCGGGCTCGTCTCGCAATATGGCTTCATGCCCCTGATCGGGCTGATCCTCGCGCTCACCCTGCCCGTCTCGGACCCGATCAAGATCGGGCTGCTCATCATGGGCTGCATGCCCGGCGGCACGACCTCGAACATCTTCACCTATTTCAGCCGCGGCAATCTCGCGCTCTCGGTGCTGATGACCGTGAACTCGACCATCGTGGGTATCCTCGCCATTCCGCTGCTGATCGTGAGCTATGTCGCGATCCTCACCGCGACCGGTTCCATCTCGCTGGTGGTCCCGGCGCAGAACATCATCGTCACGCTCATCCTGCTGCTGGTGCCGGTGGCGATCGGCATGGCGATCCGCCGCTGGAACGCCAATGTCGGCGCGCTGGTGGAACTCGTGGGCAGCGCGCTGGGGCTGGTCTTCATCATCCTGCTGCTGGTCACCTGGGTGCCGCGCAACTGGCAATTCCTGCTCGAGACGCCGGGCTGGGTGTTCTTCGGCGCCATCGGGCTCGGCGTGTTCGGCTTCCTGTTCGGCTACCTGTTCTCGACGCTGCTGAAGCTGCACCCGCGCAACGCACGCACCATCGCGCTCGAGACCGGCATCCAGAACGGCCCGCTGGCGATTGCCATCGTCGCCTTCACCTTCACCGGGCCCCTGCAGGACATCCAGCAGGCTGTGATGGCCGTTCCGGCGCTCTATTCGCTGTTCATCGTCATCACCTCGGCGATGCTGACGATCTGGTTCCGGCGCGCGAATGCGACGGAGGAACAGAAGATCCCCGATGCCCTGCTATGAGCGCAGTTCGCACGCAGCCGCCGGCCGGCGCTCTTCCGGCGGGCCGGGCAACGCCATTTGCCAGAGCGTTTTCGGCCTGATCCGATTGGGATCGGATGGTTTGTCTCTTTTCTTGATCACATTTTCTTTCACGCGAACCCGAAACCATGCCCGCCTTCGTGAGGACATGCTTCGCTTGAAAATGCACCAGAAGACGGCCTGTGAATGGCCCGGCAGGGACCATTGCAGGCCTGGCTTTCGCATCCTCGCGGGCTTTCATGGTCGGCCGGGAAGCGGAAGCGTGGCATCCCGTCTCGCCCGCCACGCGAGGACCGCTCAGATCGCGCCCTTGCGCAGCAGCACATTGCCGTAGAAGCGCGCATCCCCGCATTGGACGACACCGAACGCCGCGCGCGCCGCGCCGTAGAAGGCGAAGCGCTCCAGCGACACGAAACGCCCCGCATAGCCTGCGGCCCGGATGGCCCCCCGCAAATCGGCCACAGCCGGCGGCACCTCCTCGGGCTTGTCCACGACCTGCATGAAGCGCACGGGATCATCCGTAAAATCATCCAGCGGCAACAGGGTCAGCACGGCGGCGGCGGCTGCCTCGACCCGGATGCCCGGCAACCGGATCAGCCTGCCGGTGACCGTCTTCGCCGCAATCGTCTCGGCCGGATGATTGGCGTCGACGATCGCCAGATCATCGCCGTGCCCCATGCTCGCGAGCAGATGCAGGAATTCCGGCGAGAGCAGCGGATCAATCCCCTTCAGGCGCATGGCTTCCCCCGTTTGGCCAGATAGATGCGGGCGGCATTTCCCCCGAAGATCGCCTCGCGCTCATCCGCGCCCAGCGCCGCGAGCAGGCTTCGGGCGGCTTGCGCCCAGCCGAGATAATCGCCCGCGAGGTTCAGCACGGGCCAATCCGATCCCCAGAGGATGCGTGCCGGCCCGAAAGTCGCGAGCAAATGCGTGACATAGGGCAAGAGATCCGCCGCTTGCCAGCCCGGCCCGGCCTCGGTCGCCAGCCCCGAGAGCTTCACCATCACCTTCGGCCGCGCCGCCAGCGCCGCCATGTCCGCGCGCCACGGATCGAGCAGGCCGTCCCGAATGAACGGTTTTGCGGCATGGTCGATGACGATGGGAAGGGCCGGATGCCGATCGGCCAGCACGAGCAGCCGCGCGAGATGGTGCGGCCGCACGAGGGCATCGAAAACGAGCCCTTCCGCCTCAATCGCGCCGAGCGCATGCCCAACCCTGGTCGAGAGCATCCAATCCGGATCGGGGATGTCGTGGATCATCGGGCGCAAGCCGACGAGAAGCGCGTCGCGGGCCATCGCGGCGATCCGCGCCGGCGCCTCATCCGCATCGCAATCGACCCAGCCCACCACGCCCGCGACATGCACGGTCTTGCGCGCGATCTCCAGCATGAAACGCGTCTCGGCTTCGGTCGGCGCGGCCTGCACGAGGATGGTGCGGTCGATGCCCGCCTGTTCGAGCAGCGGGGCGAGATCATCGGGCCCGAAATCGCGGTGGATCGGCGAAAGAGCCGGGGTCAGCCAGCCATAATCGCCGCGCGCCAGGCTCCAGTAATGCTGGTGGCTGTCGATCCTCACGGTCCCGCCCCCGACGGGATCAGCCCGGCCGCCGCGAGATCGGCCCAGAGGCGTGCGGGAACCTCCGCCGCCCAGCCCGCGAGATTGCGCTCGACCTCGCGCGGATTGACCGCCCCCAGAACCACCGAGGAGACGGCCGGATGGGCGCGGGCGAAATGCATCGCCGCCACCGGCAAGGCAACGCGATGCTCAGCGCAGATCGCTGCGATCCGCTCGACTGTCGCCAAGATTTCAGGCCCGGCCTCGGCGTAATCATAGCGCGCGCCGGGGATCGCGCCCGTCGCCAATATGCCCGAATTGAACACCCCGCCCAGCATCACGCCGATGCCGCGCGCCCCGGCAAGCGGCAGGAAAACCTCCGCGGCGCTGCGATCCAACAAAGTGTAGCGCCCGGCAAGAAGCACGCAATCGATGTCGCATCTTTCGGCGAGGCGCAGGCAGATTTCCGCTTCATTCACGCCAATGCCAATCGCGCGCACCACGCCTTCGTCGCGCAGGCGCGAGAGGGCCCGATATGCCCCGGCGATCGCCGTTTCGACATGGCCATCGAGCGCATCGCCATGGTTGCGGCGGTCGAGATCATGGATCAGCGC
Organism: Methylobacterium sp.; assembly: GCA_020252645.1. Lineage (GTDB taxonomy): Bacteria > Pseudomonadota > Alphaproteobacteria > Rhizobiales > Beijerinckiaceae > Rhabdaerophilum. Next base: position 24,970 of record JADCCN010000005.1, read on the forward strand.
GATATCGATGCGGTCGGTGCCGAGGCGCAGCAGGGATTGCTCCAAGGAGCGCAGCGCGCCGTCATGGCTGTAATCGAGCGTCGCCGCGAAAGGCAGGCCGCCGGCATAGCCCTCGCGGTCCCACGCGCCGCGCGCGGATGACATCACGCGGCCGACCTTGGTGGAGAGCACGAGCTTCTCCCGGCCCAGCCGCCGGATGGCCGTGCCCACCCGGTGCTCGGAAAGCCCGTGGCCGTAGAGCGGCGAGGTGTCGATCAGGGTCATCCCCGCTTCCACCGCCGCGACAACCGCCGCGATGGCCGCCTCGTCCTCGAGAAGCGCGTAGAGATCGCCGATCGGGGCTGCGCCAAAGCCGATTTCGCTGACCATCAGGCCCGAGCGGCCGAGCGATTTCATCCGCATGGCCGGCCTCACTTGCCCATCAGGAGGCTCGGCAGGAAGGTGGTGAGCGGCGGCCAGAGCGTGATCGCGATCAGCACGGCGATCAGCGGCATCAGCCACGGGATGATCGCCCGGCTCATCGATTCAAACGAGATATTCGCGATCTTTGCCGTGACAAACAGCACGACACCGACCGGCGGCGTGATCGTGCCGATCATCAGGTTCAGCACGAAGATCAGCCCGAACTGAATGGGGTCGATGCCGAACTGCGCGGCAGCCGGCACGAGAATCGGGATGAGGATGAGCATCGCGGCCAGCGCTTCCATGAAGCAGCCAACGACGAGCAGCAGGATGTTCACCGCGAGCAGGAACATCAGCGGATTGCCCACCCAGTCGACGATCATCGGACCCACGGTTTGCGGAATGCGCGAGATCGAGAGGCACCAGCCCAGCGCGGCGGCGGTCATCACCAGCGCCAGCACGACGCCGGTCGTTTCCACGGTATCTTCAACGAGTTTCGGCAGATCTTTCAGGTTGAGATCGCCATAGACGAAAAGCCCGAGGATCAGCGCATAGACCGTCGCCACGCCGGCCGCTTCCGTGGGCGTGAACCAGCCCGCGATCATCCCGCCGAACAGGATCACCGGGGTCATCAGCGCCCAATGCGCACGCTTGTAGGCCACCCACACCTCGCGGAGCCCGGGAAACGGATGGCGCGGCATGTTCCGCCGGCGAGCCACTTCCGTCACCATCAGCATCAGCGCCAGCGCCATCAGCAGGCCGGGAATGATGCCCGCGAGGAACAGCCCGCCGATCGAGACATCGGCGGAAACGCCATAGATCACCATCGGCAGCGAGGGCGGGATGATCGGCCCGATCGTCGCGGAAGCCGCGGTGATGGCGGCCGCCGTCTCGGGATCGTAGCCCTCGTCCTTCATCGCCTTGATCTCGAGCGTGCCGACGCCCCCCGCATCGGCCACGGCCGAGCCCGACATGCCGGCGAAGATGACGCTCGCAAGGATGTTCGCATGGCACAAACCGCCGCGCAGCCAGCCGACACAGGCCGTGGCAAAGGCGAAGATCCGGTCGGTCACGCCGCCGGAATTCATGATGTTGCCCATGAGGATGAAGAGCGGCGCGGCGAGCAGCGGGAAGGAATTCGCAGCCTGCGCCACCTTCTGCGGCACGATGCCGGCAGGAATGCCGGCAAACCAGACGAAGGCGAAGCTCGCAAGCCCCATCGAGGCAAAGAGCGGCACGCCCGCGAGCAAGGCCCCGATCCAGCCCAGGATGATCCAGCCCATCGTGGCGGTCACAGCGGTTGCCCTCCCGCCTCGGGTTCATGGAAGGCCCCGCCGCGCCAGACCTCGCCGATGGCGACGAGCGCCTGCGCCGAGACGACCAGGGCCACGAAAGGCACCGGCAGATAGATCAGCCCGGCCGGAAGGGGCAGCGAGACCCATTCGATATCCCAGTTCCGGCCGATCAGCGGCCAGCCCCACCCAATCAACGCGCCACAAAAGCCGATGAGCGCAAGCTGGATGATGGTTTCGCCCATCCGCCGCGGAACATCCGGCAGGAGGCCGAGCAGCATCGTGATGCGGATATGGCTCTTGCGGCGAGAAGCGATCATCCAGCCGGTGAAGCCGGTCCAGACCAGCAGATATTGCGCCGCCTCGTCCGACCAGGCGACCGGGTGGCCGATGGCGCGCATGCCGACGCCGATGACCACGCAGGCAAGCAAGGCCAGCATGAGCATGAGCGCCAGCACCCGCAAGGCGCGATCGAGAAGGTGCGAAATGCCCGCCATGAACCCTCCTCCCCCCGCGCCCGGCGGGAGAGTGGATGAAGATCGCCCTCAGAGCGCCTTCAGCGCCTCGAACGAGCCCTTGCCCCAGCGGCTTTCGAACTTCGCCGGAACCGTGGCGAGAACCGGCTTCCGCCAGACCTCGAGATCCGGCTCGACCACGGTCATCCCCGCCTTCCTGAGCGTGTCGACAAGACCGGCCTCCTGCGAGAGCAGCTCCTTGTCCTGCCAGGCCGCGCCCTCGTTGAAGGCCGCCTGCAGCAGCGTGCGATCCGCCGCCGGCAGGCCCTTCCAGAAGGCGTCGTTCACGATGATCATCCGCGGGGTGATGATGTGCTCGGTGAGAACGAGGAATTTCTGCACCTCGAAGAACTTGCCGGACTGGATGGTCGGCAGCGGGTTCTCCTGCCCGTCCACCGCACCCTGGCTCAGCGCGAGGTAGAGTTCCGGGAAGGCGATCGGCGTCGCCTTCGCGCCCCAGGCATCGGCCATGGCCTGGAAGACATCCACCGGCGGCACGCGCAGCTTGAAGCCGACCATATCGGCCGGCGTCTTCACATGCCTGCTGCCGGTGGTGAGGTGGCGCTTGCCGTAATAGGTCACGTTCAGCATGCGCATGCCGCGCCTCGAGGCGAGATCCTCGTTCATCCTGGCGAAGATCGGCGCGTCCTTCACCTTCGCGAGATGGGCGGCATCGCGCCAGAGGTAGGGCGCTTCCACCAGCGTCAGCGCCGGCAGGAACGCGCCCAGCGCGCCCGCGCCATCGGTGGTGAATTGCAGCGCGCCGGCCGAGACCGATTCCATCATGTCCTTGCCGGAGCCGAGCTGGCCGCCGGGAAAGACCTGGATATCGATGCGGCCATTCGTCCTCGCCTTCACATCGGCGGAAATGCGCTGGACCATCTGCACCTGCGGATGCGTGGCCGCGAGCAATTCGCCCCAACGGATGACGGTCGCCTGCGCGCGCAACACCGCCGGCATGGCCAGCCCGCCCGCGAGCCCTGCCGCTCCGGCGAGGATGTGACGGCGATGGAATCCTGTGGTCATGGTCTCCTCCCTCATGTTCGGCGCCAGCCCGTTTTCGGGCTTCCCGGCGCTGGCCGGACCGGCCGCTTCTCAACCCATATCGATGGCTCTGGCGCGCGAGGCATTGATATGCGCGGTCATGGCCGCCACGGCCCCTTCCGCATCCCGCCTTTCGATGGCCTCGATGACCTTGAGGTGGTCCCGCATCACGGGGATCACCAGCTCGGCATAGAGCTTCGTCTCGTTCTGGCGGATCAGCTTGATCTTGATCCAGTTGACCCGAAACGCCTTGGAAACGATGTCGTTCTCGAGATGATCGATGATCGCCTCATGCAAGTTGCGATCCGTGGCTTCCGCATCCGCGATCAGGCTCTCGCGCTCGCCCGCCTCCGCGCGCCGGATGATCTCCTCATGCGCGGCGCGCAACCGCGCAACGGCCTCCTCGCCGCGGTTCATCGCGAAAAGCGCCGTGGCCTGGCTCTCCAGAAACAGACGGAACTGGTAGGCATTGCGGATGAGGTTCAAATCCACATGCGCGATCTGCATCCCGCGCTGGGGCACGGTGGTGACCAGTCCCTCGGCCTCGAGCCGGGGGATCAGCTCGCGAATGGCGCCGAGCGTCATGCCGGTCATCTCGACCAGTTCGCGCTGCGAGACGAACTGCCCCGGCTTGATGTCGCGCGCGAGCAGGCGCTCGGTGAAGCTGTCATAGGCCTTGTCCCGCAGCTTCACCGGGTTCAGCGCCATGTCAGGCCGCCTTTTCCGCGCCATTCGCGCGAATGGCGGCGAGCGCCCCGGCGAGCTTGCGTGTCTGCGCCGGGGTGAACGGATCAAGCGGCGGTCGCATGGCGCGCCAGGCCGGATCGCCCTCGCGCTCGCCGATCATCGCCTTGATCGCGGACATGAAGGAATAGCCGAGGATGGCCTCGACCATCGCGTTGACGCGGGGCTCTTCCTTGCCCTCATGGGCGAGCGGTCGCAGCAGATCGGGCGCGATGTTGGCGAGGCCGCAAATGCTGCCCGCCCCGCCCTCCCGCACGGCGCGCGCCAACTGGCGCTCGTCGCCCACCAGAACCTGCATCCCCTTCAGCGCCTTCAGGCGCTGCTGGGTCTCCGCCCAGTCGCCGTTCGAATCCTTGATGCCGATGATCGCGCCCGGAAAGGCTTCCGCCAGCCGCAAGGTGAGTTCGATCGAGAGGCCGTTCCGGGTCATGCTCGGGATATGGTAGAGGACCACATCGCGCAGATCGCCACCCAGCCTCTCGAAAACAGCCGAAAAGAAGCGGAAAAGCCCGTCATCGCTGGCATGGGCAAAATAGAAGGGCGGCGCCAGCAACAAACCGCGGCAGCCCATCTCGTAGCCCGCGCGGGCCTGCGCCACCGTATCCTCGATGGTCGCGGCGGAGACGCCCGCGAGCACCTTCGTGCCTGTCTCGATGCCCGAGGCGGCGACCGCCCCCAGCGCCTGGTAGCGCTCGGCCACGCTCAGGGAAGCGCCCTCGCCCGTCGTCCCGAAGAGGGTGAAGCCATCGCAGCCATTCTCGAGAACCCAGCGGCCCTGCCTCACCAGGCGCGGAAGATCGACACGGCCATCCCTGGCGAAGGGCGTGGAGAGCGCGCAGTTGAGCCCGATCCTGCCAGCCTTGCCCGATTTCGCCATGCGATGTCTCCTCTTGCCCGCAGGGGAAGATTTCCTTGATCGGATCACCCTGTCAAGAGTAACATGTCAGTGCATCGCGGCATGCTCGGCCGGCGTCGTCCGGGCTCTTGCGCCCGCCTGCGCTTGATCACGCCCAACGGCCCGCTGGCGCAGGCGCGCCCGGTCGCGATCTGAGGGGATATCACCTCCGAGCGATCGCCGGGGCTGACTTTTCCTGCCCGGTGGAGGATGCTGCCCCGAACGGAGCGCCCACCCCGAATCCTCGCCCGATCGCCCTTGCGATCGCGCCATCCCGGAGACCGAGAATGAACCAGATCCTGCGCACGGAAGCCGCCAAGGGCGTCTTTATCAATAATCGCTGGCAGCCCTCGAAATCGGGCAAGTCGATTCCGATGATCGCGCCTGCCGATGGTCAGCCCTTCGCGGCCATCGCCGCGGGCAACGCGGAGGATGTCAACCTCGCCGTGGCGGCGGCACGCGCGGCTCTGGAAACCGGCGCCTGGGGCCGCCTCAGCGCCACCGAGCGCGGCCGACTGCTGATGCGGCTCTCGCGCCTTGTCGACGACCATTTCGAGGAACTGGCGCTGCTCGAAGCGCGCGATACCGGCAAGCCGCTGAAACAGGCCCGTGCCGATATCGTCGCGGTCAGCCGCTATTTCGAGTATTACGGCGGCGCCGCCGACAAGGTGCATGGGGATACGATCCCCTTCCTCGAGGGGTTCCTCGTCAACACGCTCTATGAGCCTTTGGGCGTCACCGCCCATATCATTCCGTGGAATTATCCGGGCCAGATGTTCGGCCGCACCGTGGCCCCCGCGCTGGCCATGGGCAACGCCACCGTCATCAAGCCTGCGGAGGAGGCCTGCATGGTGCCGCTGCGCCTCGCCGAACTCGCGGCAGAGGCGGGTTTTCCCGAAGGCGCGATCAATGTCGTGCCGGGCCTCGGCGAGGAAGCCGGTGCAGCGCTCTCCAACCATCGCGGCATTGATTTCATCTCCTTCACAGGGAGCCCGGAAGTCGGCACGCTGATCCAGATCGCGGCGGCGAAGAACCATATCGGCTGCACGCTCGAACTCGGTGGAAAATCCCCGCAGATCGTGTTCGGCGATGCCGATCTCGGCGCGGCGGTGCAATCCGTCGCGGCGGCCATCGTTCAGAATGCCGGCCAGACCTGCTCGGCCGGATCGCGCGTGCTCGTGGAACGGCGGATCTGGGACAGGTTCATGGCCGACCTGAAGCTGCGCTTTGAGAAGATCCGCGCCGGCACGCCCGAGATGGATCTCGATCTCGGCCCGGTCATCAGCGCCGGCCAGAAGAGCCGCATCGGCGCGATGCTCGAGCGGGCGGAGCGTGACGGCGCGCGCATCCTGGCGCAGGGGCAGATCGCCAGCAACACGCCGGCCGACGGCTTCTATGTGCAGCCCACGATCTACCACGAGGTGAGCCCCGCTTCCGAACTCGCGCAGCTCGAGGTGTTCGGCCCCGTGCTCGCGGCGATGCCGTTTGAAAGCGAGGAGGAAGCGATCCGCCTCGCCAACGGCACGGATTACGGGCTCGTCGCGGGAGTCTGGTCGGGCGACGGCAGCCGTGCGATCCGCGTGGCGCGCAAGGTGCGCGCAGGCCAGCTTTTCGTGAATGGCTATGGCGCGGGCGGCGGCATCGAACTGCCCTTCGGCGGCATGAAGAAATCCGGCCATGGCCGCGAGAAGGGTTTCGAGGCGCTCTATGAATTCGGCGCGCTCAAAACCCTTGTCGTGAAGCACGGCTGAACCCCGCGAGGCGGGGTCCATCCCCGCCTACTCTCTCAGGAATTCAAGGAGTTGACCATGCGTCTCCAAGGCAAGACCGCCCTCATCACCGGCGCGGGTTCGGGGTTCGGCGAAGGCATCGCGAAGACCTTCGCCCGCGAGGGCGCGAGGGTTGGGGTGGTGGATATCAACCTTGAGGGCGCAAGGCGCGTCGCCTCGGAAATCGGCGCCTCGGCCATCGCCGTGAAAGCCGACATGACCTCGATGGCGGAAACCGGCTTGGCCGTGCAGGCCACCGCGGAATTCGGCGGCGGGCGCATCGACATCGTCGTGAACAATGCCGGCTGGAGCCACAGGAACAAGCCGATGTTGGAGGTGACGGAGGAGGAATTCGACCGCGTCTACGCCATCAATGTGAAGGCGATCTTCCACATGTCGCGCGCGATCATCCCGCATTTTCGCGCGAGAGGCGGCGGGGTGATCCTCAATATCGGCTCCACCGCCGGCATACGGCCGCGCCCCGGCCTCACCTGGTACAATTCCACCAAGGGTGCCGTGAACCTGCTCTCGCGCTCGATGGCGGTGGAACTCGCGCCGGACAGGATCCGCGTGAACTGTGTCGCCCCGGTGATCGGCGCGACGGGCCTGCTCGAACAATTCATGGGCATGCCGGATACGCCGGAGAACCGGGCGAAATTCCTCGGCACCATCCCGCTCGGGCGCTTCTCCACCCCGGCTGACATCGCCAATGCCTGCCTCTTTCTCGCTTCGGATGAAGCCGAATTCGTCACGGGCGTCGTCCTCGAGGTCGATGGCGGCCGGACGATCTGAACGCCCTGCCGTCGAACCACGGATCGAGGCCGGCATGACCACCCCGCGGACGATATCCTTCGGAGGATATCAAGGGAGCGGCGAAAGCCTCGGCCCGGGAGAAAAGCCTCTGCCCGGGAGAAAGGCCCCCGCCACGCGCATCGAACGAGACCACTGGATGCACGAGATCGTGAAAGGGGCTTTGCGGCCCGGCTTGGATCGGGCCGCGAGGATTTCTGGAGCGGGCGACGGGAATCGAACCCGTGTCTCTAGCTTGGAAGGCTAGGGTCTTACCATTACACAACGCCCGCGATGCGACGAGAGAGGTAATCGCGGCGGCGCGCCAAGGCAAGGGGAAAGGCGCTACCCCTTCGGTTCCAGCCTCGGCGCCTTCCTGGCGAAGAACTTCTCGAGGCTGGGGCGCAGTTCCGGGTTGGTCATCACCATGCCGGCGAGCAGGCTTTCGGCGAAAAGCCCGTCGGTCGTCGACATGTCGTTGATGCGCGAAATGCCGGTCAGAATCGCGAAATTCGTCACATCGTAATGCTCGGCGGCAGCCTCCGCGATGGCAATCGCGCGCTTCTCGCCCTCGCCGTTCTCGACGATCTCATGCGCGAGCCCCACCTCGCGGCCGCGCTCGACATCATAGGTGCGGGCCGCGATCATCATGTCGATCATCCGTGCCGGCGTCATGATCCGCGCGACGCGCACGGTTGCTCCCCCGCCGGTGAAGACGCCGCGCTGCCCCTCCGGCAAGGCGAAGAAGGTGGATTTCTCGGCGACCCGCACATGGGTCGCGGCGGCTATCTCGAGGCCGCCGCCCACCACCGCGCCCTTCAGCGCCGCGATGATCGGGATTGAGCCGAACTGCATCGCATCGAAAGCACGATGCCAGTTCTGGCACATCCGCATGAATTCCACCGGGCCGCGGTTGAGGTCGTAATGCTCCTGCAGATCGAGGCCCGCGCAGAAATGCTCGCCCGCCGCGCGCAACACCACCGCGCGCATATTCTTCGGCGGCCGGGTGAAGAAGCGCTCGATTTCCGCGATTGTCGCATCATCGATCGCGTTGCGCCGCTCCGGGCGGTTCAGCGTGAGAAGCGCGATCTTGCCGCGGGTTTCGATGTCGATGTTGGGCATGGCAGAGGCACCGGCTGCGAGGATATGGGCTGCAAGTCGAAACGAAAGACCCGGTGACGCAAGCCGCGTCGCAGCCTAAGGTTCAACAGGCCATCGATCAAGACGGCAACGAAGGCGGGAAATCAACCGTATCGACGAGGGAGAGACGAATGGGTTTCGAGGCATTGCTCGTGGACAAGCTGGCCGATGGCCGGGTGAACGCGATGGTCACGACGCTGGAGGAAAGCGCGCTGCCGCCGGAGGGAAATGTCACCGTTCGGGTCGAGTATTCCACGGTCAATTACAAGGATGGCCTCTGCATCACCGGCGGCGGCGGGCTCGTGCGCAGCTATCCGCATGTGCCCGGCATCGATTTCGCGGGGATGGTCGAGGCCTCCGATGACGCCCGCTACAAGCCGGGCGACAAGGTCGTGCTCACGGGCTGGCGCGTGGGCGAGATCTGGTGGGGCGGCTACGCCGAGAAGGCGCGTGTGAAGGCGGATTGGCTCGTGCCCCTTCCCGCCGGCCTCACCACGCGGCAGGCCATGGCGGTCGGCACGGCCGGCTTCACCGCCATGCTCGCGGTGATGGCGCTCGAAGCGCATGGCCTCGCGCCCGCGAAGGGCGAAGTGTTGGTGACGGGTGCGGCCGGTGGCGTCGGCTCGGTCGCGACCGCGATTCTCGCGAAACGCGGCTATCAGGTCGCGGCGGTGACGGGCCGTCCCGAGCAGGAGGATTACCTCAGGGGCCTCGGCGCGAGCCGCATCGTGCCGCGCGCCGAACTCGCGGATGCCCCCGCTCGCCCGCTCGACAAGGAAACCTGGGCGGGCTGCATCGACAATGTCGGCGGCACGATGCTGGCGCGCGTTCTCAGCCAGACGAAATACAATGGCTCCGTCGCGGCCGTGGGCCTCGCGGGCGGCGCGAACCTGCCGACAACGGTCATCCCCTTCCTGCTGCGCGGGGTGAACCTGCTCGGCATCGACAGCGTGATGAAACCCTATGCCGACCGCATCATCGCCTGGAAGCGCATCGCGGAGGACCTCCCGCTCGACAAGCTGGAAGCCATGATCGTGCCGGCGAAGCTCCATGACCTGCCGGAACTCGGCAAGGCGATTCTCGCCGGGCAGACACGGGGACGCGTGGTGGTGGAGATCTGATCTCAGGCCAGCCGGCCGACGCTCAGCGCAAGATCGAGCCCCAGTTCGACGCTTGCGACGATGGCCGCGACATAGGCGAAGCGCAGGAGGTAATCCTTCCGCGCCTGCGCGATCAGCGGCGCGGCGATCTCGACCGGCGGTCGCATCTCCTTCGGGAGCAGGATCCAGACCTCGGTCCTGTTCACCGGCACATGGTCGGCGCGCGCCGCCATGATCAGCAGGATGAAGCACATCAGCAACGTGGAAAAGCCGCCGGCCCGGAAGAAGAGCGAGAGGTCGCTCGCGGAACCGACCATCAAAGTGGCAATCGCCAGCGCCCCGAAACCGCAGCCCCGCGCGATGGAAAGCTGCGCATAATGCCGGATCGTCGTCTCCATGGCGAACCCCTTCGCGGGCTGATCATGCTCAGGATGCCGAAGGCTCCGGCTTCTGGCAACGCGACCGGGGATCGCGGGGGATCACCTTTTCGCGAGGGATGCGCGCGGCGCCAGATCTGCCACCAGCGTCGCAGCCGCCGCCTCGATGCTGCGCATCACCATCCGGGCAAAAGCGGCATGGCTCACCGGTCCGTTCTCGCGGAACCACATGAATTTCCAGTTCATCATGCCGAAGAGGTTCATGGTCAACGGGGTGAGAAGCTCGCGCCGCCCCGCGAGAATCGGCTCCAGCCCGGCCAGCGCCGCGGAAAACTGCCGCACCAGCACGCGCTCGCGCTGCACCAGCTCGGCCTTCATCTCCGGCGGAAGGCGCTTCAGGTCCGAGATCTGGATCTGGTGCTCCTCATCCGCGTGGCGATATTCCTCGAGCAGCGCGTTGATCATCGCCGCCAGCCGCTCGCGCGGGGCCAGCGTGGTCGGCACCGCTTCGATGGCCGCCACGAGATCATCGAGATGGGCGCGGATGATATCGAACAGGAGCTGATCCTTGCTCGCGTAGTAATGGTAGAGCAGCGCCTTCGAGACCCTGCAGGCCAGAGCGATCTCGGCCATGGAGGCACGATCGAAGCCCTGGCTCGCAAAGAGCCTCGCGGCGGCCTTGAGGATGGCCCTGCGCTTTTCGTCGTGATCGGCGGCGATGGGGCGTGCCATGGGTTCACTTCTGTCCTTTTGACGCGAATTCCCGATGCGAACCGGTTCCCGCTTCGCTTGAATGCGCTATGCCTTGGGTCGATTGTCGATGATGCGCTTCGCCTTGCCCTGCGAACGTTCGATCCCGTCGGGCGGCAGCACATTCACCCAGGCGGTGATGCCGATCCTGTCCTTGATCCGCCTCGCCAACAGCTTTGCTGCGGAATTGGCTTCGGCGGAATGGTCGATGCGGGCCTCGACCTTCACTTCCATCTCGTCCATGCGGCCTTCGCGGGTAAGCACGATCTGGTAATGGGCGGAAAGCGCGGGAAGTGCCAGAAGCATCTCCTCGATCTGCGTCGGGAACACATTCACCCCGCGCACGATCATCATGTCGTCAGAGCGGCCCGTGATCTTCTCCATCCGCCGCATGGAGCGCGCGGTGCCCGGCAGGAGGCGCGTGAGATCGCGCGTGCGGTAGCGGATGATGGGCATCGCTTCCTTGGTGAGCGTGGTGAAAACCAGCTCCCCCTGCTCGCCATCGGGCAGAACCGCGCCTGTGTCGGGGTCGATGATCTCGGGGTAGAAATGGTCTTCCCAGATGTGGAGGCCGTCCTTGGTTTCCACGCATTCATTGGCGACCCCCGGCCCGATCACCTCGGAAAGGCCGTAGATATCCACGGCATGCATGTCGAAGGCCTGCTCGATCTCCGCCCGCATCGCATTCGTCCAGGGCTCCGCGCCGAAGACGCCGACCTCCAGCGATGAAGCGCGCGGATCAAGGCCCGCCTTCCGGAATTCATCGAGGATCGCCAGCATGTAGCTCGGCGTCACCATGATCACATCGGGCCGGAAATCGGTGATGAGCTGCACCTGCCGCTCCGTCATGCCGCCGGAAATGGGGATCACCGTGCAGCCGAGCTTTTCCGCGCCGTAATGCGCGCCGAGGCCGCCGGTGAAAAGCCCGTAGCCATAGGCGACATGCACTGTCATTCCGGGCCTGACACCCGAGGCGCGCAGGGAGCGCGCCACAACATCGGCCCAGGTCTGGATATCCTTGGCGGTATAGCCCACCACGGTCGGCCTGCCGGTGGTGCCGGAGGAGGCATGGATGCGGCTCACCTTCCCGCGCGGCACGGCGAACATGCCGAAGGGGTAGTTATCCCTCAGGTCCGCCTTGGTGGTGAAGGGGAATTTCGCGAGGTCAGCCAAGCTCTTGCAATCATCGGGGTGAACGCCCGCGGCCTCGAACCTGGCCCGATAGGCCGGCACGTTCTCGTAAGCATGGCGCAGCGACCATTGCAGGCGCTTCAGTTGCAGCGCGCCGATCTCATCACGCGAGGCATGCTCGATGGGCTCGGTCAGCGGCTTGTAGGTGGAAATCGAAAACATGGCTCAGCCCTCCACCACCACGCCGGGGAAAAACTCGCCCTTCACCATGCGCGAATGACCCCGGAAGATCGCGATCTTCACATCGGCCTGGTTGAAAACATCGATGTCGTAGATGCCCGAACGGCCCGTGCGGCTTGCCTCGCGGGCCACGGCGCGCAGCTTGTCGCCCAGTCGAACCGGCGCGAGGAAGGTGATGGAACAATGCTGCGCCACCGTGCGCTGGTTGTGGCTGTTGCAGGCGAAGGCGAAGGCCGAATCCGCAAGCGTGAAGATGTAGCCGCCATGGCAGGTGCCATGGCCATTCACCATCGCCTCGCTGATGCTCATGGTGATTTCCGCCTGCCCCGGCGCCACCGCGATGATCGCCATGCCGAGGCCGGCGGAAGCCTTGTCCTCGTCCCACATCGCCTTCGCGCAGGCCAGGGCCAGTTGCTCGGCCGTCATTCTCGTCATGTCACTGCCCCCGGAAGGTTGCTTCGCGCTTTTCCAGGAAGGCGCGCACGCCTTCCGCATAATCCGCCGAGCGGCCAAGCCGGCGCTGGGCATCGCGCTCGTCATCGAGTTGCCGGTCGAAGGGCAGCGTGAAGGCCTGCTGCAGCAGCAGCTTCGTTTCGGCCAGCCCGCGCGTCGGTGCCTTGGCGAGCGCCTCGCCCAGCGCGATGGCCTCGCGCATCAAGATGTCATCGTTCACGGCACGATAGATCATACCGATGCGCTCGGCCTCCTCCGCCGGAACGGGAATCGCAAGCATCGTCAGTGCTTTGGCCCGGGCCTCTCCCACGAGGCGAGGGAGCATCCAGGTGCCGCCCGAGTCAGGGATGAGCCCGATCTTCGAGAAGGCCTGCACGAACTTGGCACTCTTCGCCGCCAGCACGAGATCGCAGGCGAGCGCGAGATTGGCCCCCGCCCCCGCCGCGACGCCATTCACCGCCGCGATCACCGGCTTCGGCATCGCGCGGATCGCGCGGATCAGCGGGTTGTAGAATTTCTCGAGCGTCTCGCCGAGATCGGGCGCCGTGCCACCCTCGGGCCGCACACGATCGGAAAGGTCCTGCCCCGCGCAGAAGCCTCGCCCCGCGCCGGTGAGGATGAGCGCGCGGCAGGTGTCGCTGGCCGCTGCGGCATCCACCGCCGCCTTGAGCGCGCGGTGCTGCGCCTCATTGAACGAATTCAGCCTGTCCGGACGGTTGAGCGTGATGACGGTGAGCGAGCCCTGAAGCTCCGCCAGAACCGGTGACGGCTCGGCCGTGCTGCCTTCCTGCGCCATGCTCCCCTCCCCTCGAACGATGTCGCGGCGTTCGTTCTTCGCGTTTCCCGCCGGCCGCTTCCTGATGGGTTTTGTCCGCAACGATTCCGCGGCGATCCCTCTTGACTAACTGACCGGTCGGATAATTAAATGAAGAAGACAGCGACAATGTCAACGGGCTCCTCGAACGGAACCCGCGTGAAATGAAAAACGGCGCCGGACAGCACCGGCGCCTCCACGGAAACGCCGGATCGACCGCCAGAGCGCGGCGCATGGGAGGGAGGAAACATGAGCAGTTCCATCGGGTTTTCACGGCGCGCTGCACTTCTGGCGGGCGCCTTCACCCTGGGCGCGGGGCTGAGCCCGGCTTTGGCGCAGGGCGAGATCAAGCTCGGCGCGGTGCTCTCGGTGACCGGTCCCGCCTCGTTCCTGGGCGACCCGGAAAAGCGCACGCTCGAAATGGTCGTCGAGGACGTGAACGCGAAGGGCGGCATTCTCGGCCGCAAGGTTCGCCTCATCGTCTATGACGACGCGGGCGACGCCAATGCCGCGCGCACTTTCGCGACGCGCCTGCTCGAAGAAGACAAGGTGACCGCGATGATCGGCGGCTCCACCACCGGCACCACCATGGCGATGATCCCCGCCTTCGAGGATGCGCAGGTGCCCTTCATCAGCCTCGCGGGCGCGGTGCAGATCATCCAGCCGGTGAAGAAATGGGTCTTCAAGACCCCCCATACCGACACCATGGCCTGTGAGAAGATCTTCGAGGACATGAAGAAGCGCGGCACCACGAAGATCGGCATGATCTCGGGCACCGATGGCTTCGGCAAATCCATGCGCGATGAATGCGTGAAGGTCGCGGGCCGATACGGCATCGAAATCCTCCATGAGGAGAATTACGGCCCGCGCGACACCGACATGACGCCGCAGCTCACCAATATCAAGAACAAGGCGGGCATTCAGGCGGTCATCAATCCGGGCTTCGGCCAGGGCCCGGCGATCGTGACGCGCAACTACAGGCAGCTCGGCATCACCGTGCCGCTCTACCAGAGCCATGGCGTGGCCTCGAAGCAGTTCATCGAACTCGCGGGCCCCGCGGCCGAAGGCGTGCGCCTGCCGGCGGCCGCCCTGCTCGTCGCCGACAAGTTGCCCGACAACGATCCGCAGAAGAAGGTCGTGATGGAGTATTCCACCAACTATGCCAGGCGCACGGGCCAGCCGGTCTCGACCTTCGGCGGCCATGCCTATGACGGCTTCATGATCTGGAAGGAAGCGGTGGAACGCGCCAGGACCGACAACCCGGCCAAGGTGCGCGACGAGATCGAGAAGACCAAGGGCTATGTCGGCACCGGCGGCGTGGTGAACATGTCTCCCACCGACCATATGGGCCTCGATCTCTCGGCCTTCCGCATGCTGGAAATCAGGAACGGCGACTGGACGCTCGTCCCGTAAGCCCGACGGCGAGGCGGCCCGCGCCGCCTCGCTTCCCCTCCCCGCCGACGCCCGAGCACGGAGCATCCCGCGAATGCCCGAACTCCTGCAATTTGCCTTTTCGGGCCTGACGGTCGGCGCTGTCTATGCGCTGGTCGCGCTCGGCTTCACACTGATCTACAACGCTTCCGACGTCGTGAATTTCGCGCAAGGCGAGTTCGTGATGCTCGGCGGCATGGCGACCGTTTTCCTGCATCTTGCGGGCGTGCCGCTGCCGCTCGCAGCCGCGCTGGCCATCCTCATCACTGTCGGCGCGGGCCTGGCACTCTATGCCTTCGCGATCGACCCCGCGCGGGGTTCGAGCGCGGTCACGATCATCATCATCACCATCGGCGCCTCGATCTTCCTGCGCGGGGTGGCGCAGGTGATCTTCGACAAGCGCTTCCACGCGCTTCCCCACTGGTTCGGCTCGGAACCGATCCGCATCGGCGGCGCGGCCATCCTGCCGCAGAGCCTCGTGGTGCTTTTCGGCGCGGGGCTCATCGTGGCGCTGATCTTCCTCATCATTGACCGCACGCTTCTCGGCCGCGCGATCCTGGCAACCGCCGCGAACCGCCTCGCCGCGCGGCTTGTCGGCATTCCCGTCAGGAAGATCGTGGCGCTTTCCTTCGCGCTTTCGGCAGCCATCGGCGCGGTCGCGGGCATTCTCGTCACGCCGATCACGCTCACGAGCTATGATGTCGGCACGCTTCTGGCGCTCAAGGGCTTCGCGGCCGCGATGCTCGGCGGCATGGGCAGCGCGGTGGGCGCGGTCGTGGGCGGCCTGCTGCTCGGGCTTGCCGAGAGCTTCGGCGCCGGGCTGATTTCCTCGAAATACAAGGATGCCATCGCCTTTCTCATCATCCTTGGCGTGCTTTTCGTGCGCCCGCAGGGCCTCTTCGGCAAGAAGAACGTGGAGCGCGTGTGATGGCGCGGCTTCTTTCTTCCCGCTGGGCGATCGTGCTGGGCCTCGGCCTCGTCCTCGCCATCCTGCCGTTTCTGTTCCCCTCGAACTATTATTTCCGCGTCGCGGCCATCGTGAACATCTTCGCGCTGGCCGCCGTGGGGCTGAACCTGCTGATGGGCTATGCCGGGCAGGTGAGCCTGGGCCATGCCGGCTTCATGGGCCTTGGCGCCTATTCCGTGGCGATCGGCGCGACGCATTTCGGCCTGCACGGCCTTGCGGCGGCCGGCCTTGGCGCGGTGCTCTCGGCGGTTGTGGCCTTCCTCGTCGGGCGACCGATCCTGCGCCTCAAGGGCCATTATCTCGCGGTGGCGACCCTCGGCTTCGGCCTGCTCATCGCCATGGCGCTCACCAACGAGGCGAGCTGGACCGGCGGGCCGGATGGCATGGGCGTGCCGCGCCTCGAGGTGTTCGGCACGCGCCTTCGCGGGCCCGATACCTGGTATTACATCTCGGCGGTCATGCTGCTGATCGGCGTCATCCTGGCGCTGAATCTCATCGAAAGCCCCACGGGCCGCGCCATGCGCGCGATTCATGACAGCGAGATCGCGAGCCGGGTCGCGGGCATCGATGTTGCGAGCTACAAGCTGAAAATCTTCGTGGTGTCAGCCGTTTATGCCTCCATCGCAGGCTCGCTGCTGGCCTTCCTGAATGGCCATATCACCCCCGATGGCACCGCCGGCTTCCTGCGCTCCGTCGAACTCGTGACCATGGTGGTGCTGGGCGGAATGGGCTCGGTCATCGGCGCGATCACCGGTGCGGCGGTGCTGGTCATCCTTCCGCAGGCGCTGACGATCTTCCACGATTACGAACACCTCATGCTCGGCCTGATGATCATGGCGAGCATGATCCTGCTGCCGCGCGGCATCATTCCCAGCCTGCTCGCGCGCATGAGGGGAGGGAAATCATGAGCACGCCCCTGCTCGAAACCGAGAACCTCTCCATCGCCTTCGGCGGCGTGAAAGCGGTCGATGGCGTGTCGCTGAAAGTGCAGCCGCGGCGCATCCACTCGATCATTGGCCCGAATGGCGCGGGGAAAACCACGCTCTTCAACCTGATTTCCGGTCTCTACCAGCCCTCCTCCGGCCGTGTGCGGCTGGCGGGCGAGGATGTGACCGGCCTTCCGCCCGATGCCCTCGCGCGGCGCGGGCTCTCGCGCTCCTTCCAGAATCTCCAGATCTTCTTCCGCATGAGCGCGCTCGACAATGTGATGGTGGGCCGCCACCGGCACGAGAAGACGAGCCTTTTGAGCCATGTCTTCGCCTTGCCTTCCGTGCGGCGCGAGAATGCCCGCTCCCGCGAGATGGCGATGGAACTCCTCGCGCGGGTCGGTCTTGCGGATGTCGCGGAGAAGGAAGCGGGCTCGCTCTCCTATGGCGCGCTGAAGCGGCTCGAAATCGCCCGCGCGCTCGCCACCGAACCCCGCATCCTGCTGCTGGATGAACCCGCCGCGGGCTGCAACGCCATCGAGACCGAGGAGATCGACCGGGTGATCCAGTCGGTCGCGCAATCGGGCATCGCGGTGCTGCTGGTCGAGCACGACATGCGCCTCGTGATGCGCATTTCGGACGAGATCCACGTGCTGGAACGCGGCCGCACGCTGGTTGCCGGCACGCCGGCGGAGGTGCGCGACGACAGCCGCGTCATCGCGGCCTATCTTGGAACCTTCGGCAGTCAGGAAGCAAATCGCGCGGAGGCAAACCGTGCTTGAAATCCGCCGGCTCCGCTCGGCCTATGGCCGCATCGAGGTGCTGCACGGCCTCGATCTCGATGTGCAGAAAGGCGAGATCGTCTGCCTCATCGGCGGCAATGGCGCGGGAAAGACCACGCTCCTGCGCGCGATTTCAGGCGTTCAGCCCGTCACCGGCGGCAGCCTCATGTTCGAGGGGCGGGATATCACCAGCCTCCCGGCGGAGAAGCGCGTGGCCCTCGGCATCGCACAGGTGCCGGAGGGCCGGCAGATTTTCGGCGGCCTCACGGTGGAGGATAACCTCAATCTCGGCGGCTGGCTGCATGGCGGCGGCACCGCCCGTGAGCGCGATGACATCTATACGCTCTTCCCCATCCTGCACGAGAAGCGCGCCTTGCAGGCCGGCGGCCTTTCCGGCGGCCAGCAGCAGATGCTCGCCATCGGCCGCGCGCTGATGAGCCGCCCGCGCCTGCTGCTGCTCGACGAGCCGAGCATGGGCCTGGCACCCGTGCTGGTGGAGCAGGTCTTCGGCGTGATCGAGAGCCTGCAGCAGCGCGGCATCACCATCCTGCTCGTGGAGCAGAACGCGGCGGCGGCGCTGGCCAAATCGGATCGCGGTTTCGTGATCGAGACCGGCCACATCACCCATTCCGGCGCCTCGGCCGATCTCATCGGCGATCCGAAGCTGCGCGAAGCCTATCTGGGCCACTAAAAACGCCTGTGAGTTGAAACATGAGCCTCATCCGCCTCCAATCCTTCGCTTCCGGACAATGGTTTTCGGGCGACGGACCCGGCCAGATTCTCGCGAGTGCGATCGACAGCGCGCCTGTCGCCGAAATCACCTCCCGGGGCCTCGATGTCGCGGGCATGATGCGTTTCGCGCGGGCAAAGGGCGGGCCGGCGCTTCGCCGCCTCACCTTCCACGAGCGCGCCTCGCTGCTGAAGGCGGTCGCGCAGGCGCTGACGGCGCGGAAGGAAGAGCTCTACGCGCTTTCCGTTCTCACCGGCGCCACGCGCGCCGACAGCTGGATCGACATCGATGGCGGCATCGGCACGCTCTTCGTCTATGCCTCGAAGGGCAAACGCGAATTGCCGAACGAGACCTTCCTGATCGATGGCGCGGTGGAAGGCCTGTCGAAGAACGGAACCTTCCTCGGCCAGCACATCTACCTGCCGCGCGAGGGCGTGGCGGTGCAGATCAACGCCTATAACTTCCCGGTCTGGGGCATGCTGGAAAAGCTCGGCCCCTCGATTCTCGCAGGCCTGCCTGTCATCGCGAAACCCGCGAGCGCCACGGCCTGGCTCGCGGAAAAGGCCGCGCGCATCATCATCGAAAGCGGCGTTCTGCCGGAGGGCGTTTTCCAGTTCATCGCGGGCTCGACCGGCGACCTCTTCGAGCATCTCACGAGCCAGGATCACGTGGCCTTCACCGGCTCGCTCGCGACCTCGACCGCGTTGCAGGCGCATCCCGTCATCCTGAGGAACGCCGTGCATTTCACCGCTGAGCGCGACAGCCTGAATTGCTCCATCCTCGGGCCGGATGCCGTGCCGGGCACGCCGGAATTCGATCTCTTCATCAAGGAGGTCGCGCGGGAGATGAGCGCGAAGGCCGGGCAGAAATGCACGGCGATCCGCCGCATTCTCGTTCCCGCCACTGAGGCGGATGCGGTGGCTGCGGCCCTCTCGAAGCGCCTCGCGAGCCTCGCGATCGGCGATCCGCGTGCCGAGACGACCCGCATGGGGCCCCTCGCCTCGCTGGCCCAGCGCGCGGATGTGCGCGCTCAGATCGCCCGCCTGCGGGAGGACTGCGAAGTCCTGCATGGCAACCCCGACAGGCTCGACCTGCCCGGCCTCGACACCGAGAAGGGCGCGTTCCTCTCGCCGGTGCTGCTCGCGGCACGCGATTCCCGCACCGCCAGGCGGCCGCACGACACCGAAGCCTTCGGCCCCGTGGCAACGCTCCTGACCTATCGCGATCTCGATGAGGCCGTCAGCCTCGCGCGGAAAGGGGATGGCTCGCTCGCGGGCTCGCTGGTGACGGCCGATGCGAAGATCGCCCGCGAGGTGGTGTTCGGCGCGGGCGCCTTCCACGGCCGCCTTCTGCTGCTCAACGCCGAATGCGCGGCGGAATCGACCGGCCACGGCTCGCCCATGCCGCATCTCGTGCATGGCGGCCCCGGCCGCGCCGGCGGCGGCGAGGAACTCGGCGGCATGCGCGCCGTGCATCACCAGATGCAGCGGGTGGCCTTGCAGGGTTCGCCCGCCTTCCTCACGGCGATCACGAAAAGCTATGTGAAGGGCACGCCCGAGCCGGCGGCACCCGCGCACCCTTTCCGCATCCCTTTCGAGGATCTCGTGCCCGGCCAGAGCTTCCACTCGCCCGAGCGCGTCATCAGCCTTGGCGACATCGAACATTTCGCGCATTTTACCGGAGACACCTTCTACGCCCACATGGATGAGGAGGCCGTGAAGGGCCACCCGTTCTTCCCCGGCCGCGTGGCGCATGGCTATCTTTTGCTCTCCTTCGCGGCGGGCCTCTTCGTGGAGCCCGAGCGCGGCCCGGTTCTGGCGAATTACGGGCTTGACAACCTGCGATTCCTGAAGCCCGTTTCTCCCGGGGAAGCCATCAGGGTCCGCCTCACGGTGAAGTCGAAATCACCGCGAAACGCGACCTATGGTGAAGTGCGCTGGGATGTCGAGATCCGGACCGCTGCCGGAGATACGGCCGCGACCTACGAGCTTCTCACCATGAACGCCTATCGCGAGGCGTCATGAGTTGCAGGGTCGCGGTCGCACGCGATGCGGACGAAGGAGAGACGATGCCTGATGTTCTGCGGGTATGGCGGGACGGTGAGGTGGCGGTCTTCGAGATCGACAACCCGCCCGTCAACGCGACCTCGCAAGCCGTGCGCCGTGCCCTGCTCGATGCCGTGCAGCGGGCGCAATCCGAGCCCGAAACGCGCGCGATCCTGATCTGCGGCGCGGGCCGCACCTTCACCGCGGGCGGCGACATCACCGAATTCGGCAAGCCCCCGCGCGAGCCTCACCTGCCCGATGTCATCAATCGCATCGAGGAGAGCGCAAAGCCCGTCGTCGTCGCCTGGCATGGCACCGCGCTTGGCGGCGGCTGCGAAATCGGGCTTGGCGCGCACAAGCGCATCATCGCGAAGGATGGTTTCGTGGGCCTGCCCGAGGTGAAGCTCGGCCTCCTGCCCGGCGCGGGCGGCACGCAGCGCCTGCCGCGCCTCGTCGGGCCGGTTGCCGCGCTCGATCTCATCGCCTCGGGCCGCATGGTCGGCGCGGAAGAGGCTTTGCGCCTCGGCCTCGTGGATGCCATCGCCCGGCAGGACCTGCGCCTCGAGGCGATCGAACTCGCGCGCGGGCTCATCGGCCAGATGCAGCCGCGCCTGTCGCTGCGCGCCACGCCCGCCGCCGAGCCCGAAGCCTGGCAGGCGATGGTGGCGAAAGTGAACCGCGAGGCGCGCGGCCGCATCGCCCCGCAACGGGCGATCGAACTCGTCTCGCAGAGCCTCACGCTGCCCTTCTCCACGGGCCAGCCGAATGAGCGCCGCATCTTCTTCGAACTCATGAATTCCGAGCAATCACGCGGGCTTCGCCATCTCTTCCTGGCCGAGCGCGAGGCCGGGAAGCGCCCGGAACTCGCAAGCGTGACACCGCGCGATCTGCACCAGATCGGCATCATCGGCGCGGGCATGATGGGCTCGGGCATCGCGGTTGCGTTCCTCGATGCCGGCTACAAGGTGATGCTGGTCGAGGCCGATGACGCCGCGCTTCAGGCGGGCCTCGAACGTGTGAACGGGCTCTATCTGCGCGCCATCCGCTCGGGACGCATCGAGGAGAATACCCGGCTCCATCGCCTCTCGAACCTCGCGCCGACGACCGAGATGAGCCGGCTCGCGGGCTGTGACCTCGTGATCGAGGCGATCTTCGAGGATATGGGCGCGAAGATCGAGCTGATGAGGAAGCTCGCGACCCTGCTGCCCGCTTCCACGCTGATCGCCACCAACACCTCCTATCTCGATCTCGAGCCGATGGCGGATGCCCTGCCCGCGCCCGAGCGATTCCTCGGCCTGCATTTCTTCTCACCCGCGCATGTGATGAAGCTGCTCGAAATCGTGCGCGCGCGCCGCACGGGCCTCGAAGCCCTGTCCACCGCTCTGGCCATTGGACGGAAGCTCAAGAAAATCGCGGTGATTTCCGGCGTTTGCGAAGGCTTCATCGGCAATCGCATCCTCGCGAAATTCCGCGCGCAATGCGAGTTCATGCTGGAGGAAGGCGCGCTACCGCGCGAAATCGACGCCGCGATGGAAGCCTTCGGCCTCGCCATGGGCCCCTTCGCGGTTCAGGATCTCGCGGGCCTCGACATCGCCTGGGCGCGCAGGAAGCGCCTCGCCGCCACACGCGACCCGGCCGATCGCGACGTGCCGCTGGTGGATCGCCTGTGTGAACAGGGCCGCTTCGGGCAGAAAGCAGGCAAGGGTTGGCACCTTTACGAAAACGGCCGCCGCGTCCCCGATCCGGCCGTGGAGGCGATGGTGCGCGCGCATGCCGCCGCCACCGGGCGTCCTCAGCGTTCCTTCAGCGCACAGGAAATCCAGAACCGCGTTGTCGCCGCGATGGTGAATGAGGGCGCGAAAATTTTGGGCGAAGGCATCGCCGCGCGGCCCGCGGATATCGATCTCGTGCTCGTCAATGGCTATGGCTTTCCGAACTGGCGTGGCGGGCCCATGCATTATGCCGATGCGCTCGGCCTGAAGCAGGTGCTCGCCGTGGCGCAGAATACCGGGTCGCGCGATGGTCGCGGCTTCGAGGTCGCGCCGCTCCTTGTGGAACTGGCAGCGGGCCAGCGCAACTTCTCGACGCTCAATGGCGCATAGTTCTCGCCTCTGGGCGCCCCGAGAACCCTGATACAAGGACACGGAACCATGCCCGAAGCCTTTCTCGTCGATGGCACCCGCACCCCGGTCGGCCGCTATGCCGGAGCGCTCGCGAGCCTGCGCGCCGATGACATGGCCGCCCATGTCATCCGCGCGCTGATGGCGCGTTTTCCAGCGGAGATGGCGGCTGCGGTGGATGAAATCATCCTCGGTTCCGCCAATCAGGCGGGCGAGGACAACCGCAATGTCGCGCGGATGGCCGGGCTTCTCGCCGGTTTGCCCGTGGAAGTTCCAGGCACGACCGTCAACCGCCTCTGCGGTTCGGGCCTTGATGCGGTGGGCATCGCCGCGCGCGCGATCAAGGCGGGCGAGGCCGATCTCATCATCGCGGGCGGCGTCGAGAGCATGACGCGCGCGCCCCTCGTGATGGGCAAGGCGCAGGAGGCCTTCCAGCGCTCGGCGGAGGTGTTCGACACCACCATCGGCTGGCGCTTCGTGAACCCCCTGATGAAGGCGCAATACGGCATCGATTCCATGCCGGAAACAGCCGAGAACGTGGCCGAAGAGTTCAAGGTCTCCCGCGAGGATCAGGACAGCTTCGCGCTTCGGTCGCAGGCGCTCGCCTCCCGCGCCCAGAAAAATGGCCGCCTCGCCCGCGAGATCACACCCCTCACCATTCCCCAGAAAAAGGGCGATCCGCTGGTGGTCGATCGCGACGAACATCCGCGCGAGACGACGATCGAAAAGCTCGCCGCGCTCGCGACACCCTTCCGCAAGGGTGGCACGGTGACCGCCGGCAATGCCTCGGGCGTCAATGACGGTGCTGCCGCGCTGCTGATCGCCAGCGAGACCGCCGTGAAGCGCTTCGGCCTCACGCCGCTGGCCCGCGTCACCGGGCTGGCGACGGCGGGAGTGGCCCCGCGCATCATGGGCATCGGACCGGCTCCGGCGACGCAGAAGCTCTGCGCACGCCTCGGGATCAAACCCTCTGCTTTCGATGTGATCGAACTCAACGAGGCCTTCGCCGCGCAGGGCCTCGCATCCTTGCGCCTCCTCGGGCTGCCGGACAGCGCCGAGCACATCAACCCGAATGGCGGGGCGATCGCCCTCGGCCATCCGCTGGGCATGTCCGGCGCGCGACTCGCGCTCACGGCGGCGATCGAGCTGAAGGATCGCGGGGGCAAGCGCGCCTGCGCCACCATGTGCATCGGCGTGGGCCAGGGCATCGCGCTGGCGCTGGAAAGCGTTTGAATCAAAAGCTAAGGAACCGGAGCGAGAATGCGAGGGACCGGAATCGATCTCTCATCACTCTGCCACAAGCCGCTGATTTGATTCCGCTTCAGACCTGATCGTAATCCACCGCGAGAACATCGCCCGTGGGCCGGCACTGGCAGGTCAGCACATAGCCGGCCTCGACCTCCCAGGGTTCGAGGCTGAAATTCAGGTCCATGCTGGCGGAGCCCTCCGTCACCTTCGCGCGGCAGGTGCAGCACATGCCGCCCCGGCAGGAATAGGGCACATCGAGGCCCGCGCGCTCCGCCGCTTCCAGCACCGTCTCGCCCTCATGCAGCGCCAATATGTGGCTCTGGCCGTCATGCGTGATGGTCAGGGACACGCCGCTATCGGCCTCGGGCAGCGCCTTGCGAGCACCCGCGCGCGGCGGAGCAGCACCGGTCGAGAACAATTCCACATGGATGTGCGAAGGCTCCGCGCCCATCTCCTCCAGCACGGAGCGGGCGGCCCTGGTCATCTCTTCGGGACCGCAGAGATAGATGTCAGCAATCGCCTTGACGCCCCCCAGCGTGCGCACCAGCAGCGCGATCTTCTCCGGCGTCATCCGGCCGTTGAGCAGGTCGATATCCTGCGCCTCGCGGCTGAGGATGTGATGCAGCGCGAGCCGCCCGAGATGGCGATCCTTCAGGTCTTCCAGCGCCTCGCGGAAGAGAATCGAGCCGGAGTTGCGGTTGCCGTAGAAGAGCGTGAGCCTGGAATCCGGGTCGCGCGCAAGCCGCGTGCGGATGATCGAGAGGATGGGCGTGATGCCCGATCCGCAGGCGAAAAACACGGCATGCCCGCCGCCGGCTTGCCGCGTCGTGGCCCCGAAGCGACCCATCGGGGTCATGACGTCGAGCGCCGCTCCGGGCTGCAGCGCGCGATTGGCGAAGGTGGAGAAGGCCCCGCCCGCGACTTCCTTCACCGCCACGCGCAATTCGCCGTCATCCTCGCCTGCGCAGATCGAATAGGAGCGGCGGATCTCCTCGCCGTCGATCTCTGCGCGCAAAGTGAGATATTGGCCTTGCTCGAAGGCGAAGGCCTGCTGCAATTCGCTCGGCACCTCGAAGGCGATGGAGACGGCATCCGGCGTCTCGCGGCGCAGTTCGCGGATTTTCAGCGTGTGAAAGCGGGGGGCGGACATCGGCGCACCTCAGATGCACTTGAAATAATCGAAGGGTTCGCGGCAGGCGCGGCAGCGCCACAGCGCCTTGCAGGCGGTGGAGCCGAATTCGGAGACGCGCTCGGTTTCCGCCGAGCCGCAATGCGGGCACGGGATTTCATCCACCCCGAACAGCACGCCCCGGCCTTTCGCGCGCCCAACCGGCGGCGCGATGCCATAGGCGCGCAGCTTTTCCTTGCCGGCCTCGCTCATCCAGTCCGTCGTCCAGGCGGGCGAAAGCGAGAGCGTGACCTTGCGGCTCGCGAAACCCGCCTTTTCGAGCGCGAGATCGACCTGCACGGAAATCAGGTCCATCGCGGGGCAGCCGGAATAGGTGGGCGTGATGACGACCTCCACCGCTTCGCCTGCCAGGCGGACATCGCGCAGAACGCCCAAATCCTCGATCGTGAGCACCGGCACTTCCGGATCGACCACGTTTCCCGCAGCTTCGCGCGCGCGCTTCACGCGCTCATCGAGGCGCTCATCGGCCGGTTCACGCAGATGCACGACCTCGCCCATGATTCACCAGGTCGAGCCAGGATAGGCGCGCTGCATGAACTGCAGATCGGCCAGCAGATGCCCGAGATGCTCGGAATGCTCGCCGCGCCGGCCGCCGGTCTGCATCCAGCCATCCTTCGGCCGGTTCAGCAGGGCATCGGCGAAGACGCGATCGACCGTGTCGAGCCAGAGCGGGCGGATGCCGGCGGGATCAACCGCCACGCCCGCCTCGATCAGCGCACGCTCGGTCTCGTCCACCTCGAACATCTCGCCCGTGAAGGGCCAGAGATCGGCGAGCGCTTCCTGAAGCCGCGCGGCGCTTTCCTCCGTGCCGTCCCCCAGCCGGATCACCCACTCGGCGGAATGGCGCAAGTGATAGGCCATCTCCTTCACGGCCTTCGCCGCGATGGCAGCAAGGCGCTCATCCTTCGAGGCGCTGAGGCGCTCGAAAGCGGGGTGCATGAAGGCGGCATAGAGAAACTGCCGGAGGATCGTGAAAGCGAAATCGCCGCGCGGACGCTCCACCAGCAGGATGTTCCGATATTCATCGCAATCGCGCAGGTAGGCGAGATCGTCTTCCGAACGCCCCCTGCCCTCAATCTCGCCGGCATAGGCGTAGAAATTGCGCGCCTGCCCGATGCAGTCGAGCGCCATATTGGCAAGCGCCAGGTCTTCCTCGAGCATCGGCCCGTGGCCGCACCACTCGCCGAGGCGATGGCCCAGGACCAGCGCGTTATCCGCAAGGCGCAGGGTGTAGGCGAAGAGCGGCGTTTCCATCACATATGCCCCACTTCGTCCGGCACCTCGTAGAAGGTGGGATGGCGGTAGATCTTCGAGGCCGTGGGCTCGAAGAGCGCATCCTTGTCGGAAGGGTCAGACGCGGTGATCGCGCCGGACGGCACGACCCAGATCGAAAGCCCCTCGCCCCGGCGCGTATAGACATCGCGCGCGGCCTGAAGCGCCATCTCGGCATCCGGCGCATGCAGCGAACCGGCATGGCGATGGCTGAGGCCCGTGCGGGAGCGGATGAAGACTTCCCAGAGCGGCATGTTCTTCTCGGTCATGGACTTGTTCCCCATCGCCTTCGCTGTTGTTACTCCGCGGCAATCCTGGCGGCCGCCTTGCGGGCCGCGCGCTTCCCGGCGTGGCGAAGCGCCGCCTCGCGCACCCACGCACCTTCCTCATGCGCCTTGATGCGGGCCTTGATGCGCTCGCGATTGCAGGGCCCCTCGCCTTTCACGACGCGGTTGAATTCGGACCAATCGATCTCGCCATGCTCCCAGTGGCCGGTCGCCTCGTTGAACTTCAGAGCCGGATCCGGGAAGGTCAGGCCGAGGAAATGCCCCTGCGGCACAGTGGCATCGATGAATTTCTGGCGAAGCGCATCGTTGGAGAAGCGCTTGATCTTCCATTTCATGTTCTGGTCGGAATGCTGGGAGGCGCTGTCAGACGGGCCGAACATCATGATCGCGGGCCACCACCAGCGGTTCAGGCTGTCCTGTGCCATCTTCTTCTGCGCGGGCGTGCCGCGGGCCAGCGTCATCACGATCTCGTAGCCCTGCCGCTGGTGGAAACTCTCTTCCTTGCAGATGCGGATCATCGCGCGGGCGTAAGGACCGAACGAGGTCCGGCAAAGCGGGATCTGGTTCATGATGGCCGCGCCATCCACCAGCCAGCCGATCATGCCCATATCGGCCCAGGAGGGCGTGGGGTAATTGAAGATGCTGGAATATTTCGCGCGGCCCGCATGAAGGGCGTCCACCAGTTCCTCGCGGGAGACGCCCAAGGTTTCGGCGGCGGAATAAAGGTAGAGGCCGTGGCCGCCCTCATCCTGCACCTTGGCGAGGAGCGCCGCCTTGCGCTTCAGCGAGGGCGCGCGGGTGATCCAGTTCCCCTCCGGCAGCATGCCGACGATTTCCGAATGCGCATGCTGGGAGATCTGCCGCTGAAGCGTCTTCCGGTAGCCCTCGGGCATCCAGTCATTCGGCTCGATCTTTTCCTCGGCATCAATCCGCGCCTGGAAGGCCGCGAGCTTTCCGGGATCGTCCTTGGAGATTTCCGTGACTGTGTTGAGCGCCTGCGCATACATCGCGGACATCCTCCCTGATGACGTTTCCAGAGAGTATGTTACGATTTTTTCGAAAGTCAATAATTTTTGTTACAAATATCGCCTGCGACCGAAGATCACGCTGCCATCATTGTTTTCACGCCTGCAGATGCTGCAAGGCGGCATCGAATGCGATACGCGCCGGGCTTGCCGGCCAGTCCTTCGGCAGAACCGCCTCGGGCAGGAACGGATCGCGCAGCACGATGCGGCGAAACTCATGCACCAGCATCAGCCGGGCGAGGCGCGCTTCGGCAGGCGTGAAGGTTCCGGCCTGCACGGCCTCGGCATGGGCGATCACCATGCGATAGCCGCTCGCGAGTTGTTCCAGCGGCCAGAATTCGCGGGCGCGCAATGCTAAACCCGCGTTGGCGTGAAGCGAGAGCGCAAGACATCCGCCGATTTCCGGCGCGGCTCTGCCCGACCATGCGGGTCGGATCATCAGGTTGGAAGCGAGCGGCACGAAACCCGTTGCGCCAAGTTCGGCGCGCAGGGTTGCGCGACGGCCTGTATCCTCGATGACCAGCAGATCGAGATCCCCCGTGGGGCGCGGCAGCAGGCGCCCGAAGATGAGATCGCCCGCCGCCTCGAAATCCTTCAGCGCCCGCGCCGAGAGGCGATAGAGCGCGGCTTTTCCGTCGCGCTCGCGCAGCAAAGTTCCGTCATTCACAAGGCGCGAAAGCGCCGTGCGCACGAGGCCGGGCTCGATCTCCAGAGCCGCCAGCCATTCCTGCAGGTCGGAAAGGCGCAAGGCCTCTCCCGCCGGGAGCACGAGCGCGCCGAACACCGAGACGATCAGCGAGCCGGTGCGCGGCGGCACACGCCCGTGATGCGCGGCGATCAGCGCCGAAAGCGCCGCGGGTCGTGCCATGCCTCAGGCCGGCTCCGCATTGCGCTTGTCCATCATCGCCTTGAAGGCCGCGCGCGCCTGGCAGGCCGCGAGCCACGCTCTCACATGCGGGGCGGCCTCGAACAATTCCGGCGCGGGGCTCGCATAGCGGATGACTTCCGCCACGTTGATATCCGCGATCGTGAAGCGCCCGCCGACGAGGTGGCCCTTCCCGGCCAGAGCGTCATCCAGCACCTTGAAGGGACCGCGCAGGGCCACCACGGCGGCATCCGCCAGTTCGGGTTTGCGTTCCTCGCCCTGCTTCATCAGGCGATGATAGAGGATCTGGATCGCGTGCGGCTCGGCCTCGGTCGCGGCCCAGAGCGTCCACATCGCAACCTCCCCCTCCTCCGCGAGATTGGCCGGGGCGAGCGGGCCGCCGAACTTCTTCGCAAGATAGAGATTGATCGCCAGCGATTCATGCAGAACGAGATCGCCATCCTTCATCGAGGGGATATGCCCATTGGGGTTCACCGCCAGAAAGGACGGCGAGCGCGTGTTCACCGGCGCATCCGGAGCTTCCGGGTTCGCAAGGCGATAGGCCTGGATGACAGGCACCTGCTCATAGGGCTGGCCGAGTTCGTTCATCAGCCAGATGTTGCGGGAAGCGCGGCTGCGCGTGACGCCGTAGAGGGTAACCATGAGCGGGAAGTGCCTTTCTCGCGGGTGGGCCGGGCGCATAATCTTCCCCAGAACCGCAGCGCTGACCAATCAAATTCGCTGATGCTATCATTCGCCCGTGCCGATGCCGATGCCCTGCCCCATCACGAGCCAGCGCGGGGAGGCCCGGCGGCGGCTTCACGCTGGACGGGCACTGCTCCGCTATATATCTTTGGATATCACGCTTATCCTGGGAGGTCCCGTGTCCACCCGTCGCTCCCTCTTGGCCCTGGCACTGGCCGCCAGCACTGGCTTCGCCCAGCCCGCCGCCGCGCAATCCTCCGGGCCGGTGGTCTTCGCGGCGGCGAGCCTGAAAACCGCACTCGACGAGATCGCGGGCCTGTGGGGCCGGCAGACCGGCCTTCCCGCCCCGCGGCTCGCCTATGCCGGGAGCAATGCGCTGGCCCGGCAGATCGAGCAAGGCGCGCCGGCCGATCTCTTTCTTTCGGCCGATCTCGACTGGATGGACGCGCTGGCGGCGAAGAACCTCCTGCGGCCCGGGACGCGCTCGAACCTGATCGCGAACCGGCTGGCGCTGGTTGCGCCGGCGGATTCCAAAGCAGCAATCATGCTTCAGCCGGGCGTCGATCTCGCCGGGCTGCTCGCGGGCGGCCGCCTTGCGACCGCGCATGTCGAGAGTGTTCCGGCCGGAAAATACGCGAAGGCCGCGTTCGAGAAGCTCGGCCTCTGGGTGAGCGTGAAGGATCGGCTTGCGCAGGCCGAGAATGTACGCGCGGCGCTGCTGCTGGTGGCGCGCGGCGAGGCGCCGCTCGGCGTGACCTACGCCACCGACGCCGCCGCCGAACCCAGGGTGCGGATCATCACCCTCTTCCCGGAGGAGAGCCACCCGCCTATCGTCTACCCGATCGCGATACTGAGGGATTCGGCCCATCCGCAGGCCCTGCGCTTCCTCGAATATCTCAAGGGCAGCAGCGCGCGGGCCATTTTCGAGCGGCACGGCTTCATTCTTCCCTCGCCGCTTCGGCAGGGCAGCTGACCGCCCATGTTCACGGCGCTCACGCCCGAGGAATGGGCCGCCCTCCGCCTGAGCCTGAAGGTTGCGACCGTCGCGACGCTCGCAAGCCTGCCGGCCGGCGTGGCCGTGGCCTGTCTGCTCGCGCGCGGGCGCTTCCGGGGACGAAGCGTGCTCGATGCCCTCGTGCATCTGCCGCTCATCCTGCCGCCGGTGGTGACGGGCTATCTCCTGCTGCTGGCCTTCGGGCGGAAAGGTCCGATCGGCGCCTGGCTCGAAGCCCATTTCGGGCTGGTCTTCTCCTTCCGCTGGACGGGGGCAGCCCTCGCGGCGGCCGTGATGGGCTTTCCGCTGATGGTCCGGGCCATTCGTCTCTCCATCGAGGCGGTGGACCGCCGGCTTGAACAGGCGGCGGGGACTTTGGGCGCGGGGCCCATTCTCACCTTCCTGCTCGTCACCCTGCCGCTGGCCTTGCCCGGCATTCTGGCCGGGTCCGTTTTGGCCTTCGCCAAGGCGATGGGCGAATTCGGCGCGACCATCACCTTCGTCGCCAACATCCCCGGCGAAACGCAGACGCTGCCCACCGCCATCTACAGCTTCACGCAGGTGCCGGGCGGCGATGCCGCCGCGATGCGCCTCGTGCTGATCTCGGTGGCGGTCTCGGTGCTGGCGCTCGTGCTCTCGGAATGGCTCGCGCGCGGCCTCAGCCGGCGGATGGATTAGCCATGCTGGAGATCGATATCCGCCATCGCGTCGGCGCGCTCAATCTCGCGATGAGCTTGCGGGCCGAGGGTCCCGTCACCGCCCTGTTCGGCCGCTCCGGCGCGGGAAAGACCACGCTGCTGAACCTGATCGCCGGGCTGGCCACACCCGATTCCGGCCGGATCGCGCTCAATTCTGAAGTATTGTTCGACCGCCGGAAGGGCATCGACACGCCGAGCCGGCGCCGGCGCATCGGCTATGTGTTTCAGGATGCACGGCTCTTCCCGCATCTCACGGTGAAGCAGAACCTGCTGTTCGGCCGCTGGCTTGCGCGCCTGCCGCTCAGCGACCGCGCCGTGGAACAGGTGCTGGTCTTGCTCGATCTCGCCCCGCTTCTGGCGCGGCGCCCCGCCCATCTCTCGGGCGGCGAGAAGCAGCGCGTGGCGCTCGGCCGGGCGCTGCTGGCCGGCCCGCGCCTGCTGCTGATGGATGAACCGCTCGCCTCGCTCGATGCCGAGCGCAAGGCCGAAATCATCGCGCATCTCGAAGCCGTGCGCGACGAGATCGGCATTCCCATGCTCTATGTCTCGCATTCGCGCGAGGAGGTGCGGCGGCTGGCCCATGAGGTTGCGCTGATCGAGCGCGGGCAGCTCACCGCCTTCGGACCCGTAACGACCTTGCTGCCGCGTCTGCCGGAGGGCGAGGCATGACCGACCACGCTGCTCCGGCGGGACGGCTCTCGCTGCGCATCGATTTCCCCAATGGCGAGCGATTGGGGCCCGGCAAGGTGCGGCTTCTGGAGGAGATCGCGCGTCTCGGCTCGATTTCGGCGGCCGGGCGCAGCATGGGCATGTCCTACCGCCGGGCCTGGCTGCTGGTGGATGCGATGAACGGCATGTTCGATGCGCCGCTGGTCGGCTCGCATCAGGGCGGTTCGGGCGGCGGCGGCGCGGCACTCACGCCCCGCGGCAATGAGGTCGTGCGGCTCTACCGGAGCATCGAGGCCGGCGCGCAGGAGACCACGGCGCCACACCTCAAAAGCCTGATGAAATTGGTGGGAGAAGTAGGACTCGAACCACAACAGGCTTTTGCTTCGCTAAAGCCGTCAACGAACAAATCGCAGGTTGGCTGAGATTGAAACGAATGGTGGGAGAAGTAGAACTCGAACCACAACAGGCTTTTGCTTCGCTAAAGCCGTTAACGAACAAATCGTAGGTTGGCTGAGATTGAAACGAATGGTGGGAGAAATAGGACTCGAACCACAACAGGCTTTTGCTTCGCTAAAGCCGTTAACGAACAAATCATAGGTTGGCTGAGATTGAAACGAATAGTGGGAGAAGTAGGACTCGAACCACAACAGGCTTTTGCTTCGCTAAAGCCGTTAACGAACAAATCGTAGGTTGGCTGAGATTGAAACGAATGGTGGGAGAAGTAGGACTCGAACCTACGAAGGCTTAGCCAGCGGATTTACAGTCCGCCCCCTTTGCCGCTCGGGACATTCTCCCCCACGCGCCGGCGAACCGGTGCGAGAGACCGGCCTTATGGGCAAGCGCCGGGCCCATGTCAACCTGGAAGCCGCCGGGAAACCGCTTCCGGCCAAAGGTTGGAGGCCCGAGACGATTGCGCCTCGCATGATGCCGCAAACTGCCCTATCAACCGGGCCAGACGCTCGGGAAACATCATGGCCTACGACAAGAAACCTCCCTATCATCCGCTCGACCGCCAACCGAAACCGGCTGGCGAGGGCCTGCGCATGGGTGAAAAGCCCGCTTTCAGGGACAAGTCCCGCTTCGCGCCGAAGCCGAAGGCAGCAAAGCCGCGACTGCCCGACGACACGGATGTGCTCTACGGCATGCATTCGGTGAAGGAGGCCCTCGCCAATCCGCGCCGCCGCTTCCGTCGCATCGTCGCGACCGAGAACGCGGTGCAGCGCCTCACGGAAGATGGCGTGAACCTGCCCCTTGCGCCCGAACTCGTGAAGCCCGAGGCCATCGGCAAGCTGCTCACGCCGGATGCCGTGCATCAGGGCCTTTACGTGGAGGCCGAGCGCCTGCCGCTGCTGCCGCTGGGCAAGCTCCCGCGCGATCGCATCATCCTCGCGCTCGACCAGGTGACCGATCCGCATAATGTCGGCGCGATCCTGCGTTCGGCTGCCGCCTTCGATGTCGGCGGGCTGATCGTCACGCATCGCCACAGCCCTGAAATCACGGGCGTTCTGGCCAAGGCCGCCTCGGGCGCGCTGGAGCATGTGCCGATGGCCGGCGTGCAGAACCTCGCCCGCGCGCTCACCACGCTGAAGGATGAGGGCTTCTCGGTCATCGGCCTTGATTCCGAAGCGCCGGAGAAGATGGGCGATCTTGCGCTGAAGCTGCCGCTGGTGCTGGTTCTCGGCGCGGAAGGTCGCGGGCTTCGGCCCTCCACGCGCGAACTCTGCAGCCATCTGGCGCGGCTGGAGCTTCCCGGCGCGATCAAGAGCCTGAACGTGTCGAACGCGGCGGCCATCAGCCTCTATGCGGTGCAGCAGGCCATCGGCCGGACCTGAAACAGGAAGGCTCCGCCCCGGCGAACCGGAGCGGAGCCCAGGGAGAGGCCCAGGGAGAGGCGATGCGGATGGGCATCCGCATCGCCGGGAGCCCGGATTACCTGCCGTAATTGTAGGTTTCGATGTCGCGATCCTTGGTTTCCGGCACCAGCAGGATGCCGATCACGAAGGTCATCAGCGCGAAGCCGATCGGATACCACAGGCCGAAATAGATATCGCCCGTGGAGGCCACCATGGCGAAGGAGGTCGCCGGCAGCAATCCGCCGAACCAGCCATTGCCGATATGGTAGGGCAGGCTCATCGCCGTGTAGCGGATGCGGGTGGGGAAGAACTCCACCAGGGCCGCCGCGATCGGGCCGTAGACCGCCGTCACATAGAGCACCAGGATCGTGAGGATCGCGATGATCGCCCGCGCCTGCGCATCGCCCAGGGCTGCGAAGAAGCCCGACACCTTCACCTTGGCCGCATCATCCGCCTTGGGGTAACCCGCCGCGATCGAGGCTGCCGTGATGTTCTTGGTGAAGTCTGCAAGGCCAGCGCCATAGTCCACTTCCGTGCCGTTCACCGTCACCTTCAGCGGCGCCCCGGCGGCGGCGGGCGTGTAGTTGTATTTGATGGCCTGCGAGGAGAGCACGCGGCGGGCGATGTCGCAGGGCTCCGAGAACTGGCGGATGCCCACCGGATCAAAGAGCGAGCTGCATTTCGAGGCATCGGCCGACACCTCGACCTTCACGGTCTCGAGCGCCTTGGCATAGGTCGGGTTCGCCGTTTCCGCCATCATCTTGAAGAGCGGGAAGTAGGTGAGCGCCGCAATCAGGCAGCCGCCGAGGATGATCGGCTTGCGGCCGATCTTGTCCGAGAGCGAGCCGAACAGGATGAAGCCGCCCGTGCCGAAGATCAGCGACCAGGCGATCAGCACGTTCGCCGTGAGGAGGTCCACCTTCAGGATCGACTGGAGGAAGAACAGCGCATAGAACTGGCCCGTGTACCACACCACCGCCTGGCCGATGACGAGGCCGGTCAGCGCGATGATCACGATCTTCAGGTTGCGCCACTGGCCGAAGGCTTCCGAGAGCGGCGCCTTGGATTGCGTGCCCTCTTCCTTCATCTTCTGGAAGGCCGGGCTCTCATGCATCTGCAGGCGGATCCAGACCGAGATCGCAAGCAGGAAGATCGAGCCGAGGAACGGGATGCGCCAGCCGCCCTGCAGGCCGAAGAACAGCGGGAAATCATCCGCGAAGGCCTTCTCGCCCATCCAGAGGCGCAGGCCCACGATCACGAAGAGCGAGAGCAGCAGGCCGAGCGTGGCCGTGGTCTGGATCCATGAGGTGTAGAAGCCGCGCCGGCCGACCGGGGCATGCTCCGCCACATAGACCGCCGCGCCGCCATATTCGCCGCCGAGCGCCAGGCCCTGCGCCATGCGAAGCAGGATCAGGATGACCGGAGCCACCCAGCCGATGGTGTTGTAATCCGGCAGCAGGCCGACAAGGAAGGTCGAGAGGCCCATGATGAGGATGGTCATCAGGAAGGTCTGCTTGCGCCCGATCAGGTCGCCGAGGCGCCCGAAGACCAGCGCGCCAAACGGCCGCACGAGGAAGCCCGCCGCGAAGGCGAGCAGCGCGAAGATCGAGCGCGTATTGACATCGAAGGCCGAGAAGAACTTCGCGCCGATCATCGCCGCAAGCGCGCCGTAGAGGTAGAAATCATACCATTCGAAAACGGTGCCGAGCGAGGAAGCGAGAATGACTTTCTTCTCTTCCCGGGTCATCGGCCTCGGGGCTGCGCGCCCCCCGGCTGCCATGCTTGCGTTGGACATGATGTCCTCCCTTGAGCATTTTCCGATCAGGTGGATTCTGGTTGATCGAAAGAAAATGCGAACAATCACAATTGCCTGGAGCGGACGACCCGATTCTGTCAGGTCGCTTGCGCTCCTGGTGGCTCGAAAGCGGCCAAGCCAATGGAGGGCAGCAGATGTCCACAGGCTTCCCGCCGCCTCCACGGATGCTTTCCGCGGAACCGCTGGGCCGTCGGGGGCAGCGCAGGACCGCCGCGAACGGCGCCCCTCCCTTTTCATGGTCTTGGTTCGTTGCGACAGAACCGGCCGGACAATCTTGCCAGGAAGGATTCTGCAGGATGATCGATTACGCCTCGGCAACCGGTCGCCCTAGCTGGCAATTGGGCTTAACCCGATGGGTCTAGGCGGAAGGTCTTACAGCCCGATCCGGAGCCTCTTCCGACCGGCTTGAGAATTTTTTCGAAGAAATGGACACCGATTATTCGAAAGAAAATGCGGTAAATCAAGAGCTTAGAGCGGTCGATCTGATCGAGTGAGATCGGCAACCGCTCTTGGATGGCAAGGGGATGCCGGACGTTTGGCCTGCTGCCGGCTTGGGTGGATATCGATCTGCTCGCAAAACTCGACCCCGATCGGCGTCCAGCAATGACCCCTTTGCTGCGGGGCGCTGAGGCGCATCCACTCGCCCGGAAGATCCGCATCCTCGCTGCCGGCCGCCCGGGGTCCGTTCGAGGAGTCAGGTCGCGGAGCGATCACCGGGATTGAAGGAGCGGTAAACATAGGCATGATCCGCGTTGGTGCCGGCTTCCGCCGCGGCAAGCGCCTTGATGCGGGCGTGGTGGGGCGAGTACATGCAGACGGGGTCGGTGGCCGATGCATCTCCCGTCAGCGCAAGAGCCTGGCAGCGGCAGCCGCCCCAGTCGCGCTCCTTGCGATCGCAAGACCGGCAGGGCTCAAGCATCCAGTCTGTCCCGCGATAGGCCATGAAGGCTGGCGACGACGTCCAGATATCGGCAAGCGACTGGTCCCTCACCGACCAGAACTCCAGACCGGGGATCGTCTCGGCCGCGTGGCAGGGCAGGACGCGGCCCGAAGGGGTGACGTTCATGAGACGCCGTCCCCAACCGCCGGCACAGGCCTTTGGATAAGTCGCGTAATAATCTGGCACGACGAAGTCGATCACGAGCCGCCCCTCAAGCGCCTTGCGTGCAGTCTCCACGATCTGGATGGAGCGATCGACATCGGCCCTGGTTGGCATGAGGGCGGCGCGGTTCAGGGAGGCCCAGCCGTAATACTGCGTGTGGGCCACTTCCAACCGCCGGGCTCCGAGCGTCACCGCAAGGTCGATGATGCGATCCGTCTCATCGATATTGCCGCGGTGGATCACGGCGTTGAGCGTCAACGGGAGCCCGAGCGCCGTGACCCGGCCGGCGAAGGCCAGCTTCTGCGCTTGTGCGTTCACAAATCCGCCGATCCGATCGGCATTGGCCTTGTCCGCCGCCTGGAAGGACAATTGCACGTGGTCGAGCCCCGCATCCGCCAGCGCATCGAGCTTTTCCAGCGCGCCGCCAACACCCGATGTGATGAGGTTGGAGTAAAGACCGCTCCGCGCGCAATGCGCCGTGATCTCGACAATGTCGTTCCGGATGGTCGGCTCGCCGCCAGACAGGTGCACGTGCAGGACGCCGAGCGCCGCCGCTTCCGAAAGCACGCGCCGCCAGGTCGCCGTGTCAAGCTCGACCGAGCGTCTTTCGAGCTCCAGCGGGTTCGAGCAATAAGGGCAGCGCAGCGGGCAGCGATGGGTAAGTTCGGCCAGAAGGCCGATTGGCGCGGGCAACTCGGGAGCTTGCGCGTTCATCGATCGAGCACCCGTTTCCTCCAGAGCTCATCCAGCAGGCCGATCACGTCGCGCTCAATCACGGCCCGGTCTTCCAGATACTTCTTAGCAAGGGCGGCGATAATGTCGTCGACGCTGCGCTTGCCGTCCACCAGGCCGAGCACATCGGCCGCCACGGCATCAAGATCAAAAGTGCGCTCGGGAGCGAGCAGCAAATGGGTGCCCCTCACCTCGTCGAAACGGAGGCGGACCCCGCGGGGCACGCGCGGCACGTCGTCCAGGCGAAGCGCCTCGGTCATGCCATATTCTCCCCGCCCGGCGTCCAAGCGCCCGGAGGGGGCAGACCCGGATTGACATAGGCATGATGCAACGCGTCCAACTGGCTCCACAAGACGTCGCATTTGAAGCTCAAGGCACCCAGAGCCTGCGCTTGAAGCGAGGGCGTGGTGGCGTGGGCCTTGACGTAGGCCAGCGCGAAATCGGCGTCGCGGGGTGCCTGGGTCATGCGCTTGTCGAAGTAGGCGAGCGTATCCTTTGAGACGAAGTCATAAGCTCCGAGCATTCCCGCGACCCGTTCGGAAATGATCATCGGGGCAAACATCTCGGTCAATGACGACGCGATCGCCTCCAGAAGGCTCCGCCCCCGCACGAAATGAACATAGGCCTCAACGGCGAAGCGCGTGGCAGGAAGAATTCCCCTCGCCGAAACGACATAGGCTCGCGAAAATCCCAGGCTGTCGGTCAGCTTGAGCCAGCGCTCGATGCCTCCGTCGCCCTCCACCTCGCCGTCATGGTCGACAATGCGTTGGCGCCAGATGCGGCGGAGGGACGCATCTTCCATGCGGGCGACGATCGAAGCGTCCTTCACCGGAATCATGGCCTGGTAATAGTAGCGGTTCAGTGCCCAGGCCCGGACCTGATCCTGGTTCAGTCTGCCCCCGTGAAGCAAACGATGAAAGGGATGGAGGTTGTGGTAGCGTCTGGCGCCGATGTCGCGCAGGGCTGCCTCGAGTTCATCGGGATCGAGGAGCCGGCCTGCCTCAGCCGGGGCGGTGGACAACGAGGCGGCGAAGAAGGGGACAGCTGAACTCATTGCCTATTCCGGGTTGCCCTTGGCAAGGTTTTCCGAGGTTGCAAAATGAAGCGTGAGCCCGTCGTAGGCGACGGTCCAGCCCGCTTCTTCCACCTGGCGGCGCTCTGCGGAGTCATCCACAAGGATGGGGTTGGTATTATTGATATGAACGAACACGCGTTGTCCGATATGGCAGTCGGCCAGCGCGGCGATGGCGCCGTTGGCGCCATTGATCGGCACATGACCCATTCGCCAGCCTGTCTTGACGCCGACGCCCGCGCGGATGAGGTCGTCGTCCTCCAGAACAGTGCCGTCGAACAGCAAAGCGTCGACCCCGTCCACTCTCCGGCGTAAATCGTCCGAGATCCGGGCGCAGCCCGGCACGTAGGCGATGCGCCGCCCATCGGCTTCGAACAGGACGCCGACCGTGCTTTCGCCCACCATGCCAATCACGGGGTCTCCGCCCTCCAGCCAAAGCGGCACCTTTCCAGGGACCGGAAAAAGAGTTGCCTGCAAGCCTGGCAAGGGCTCGAATGTGGCCTCGAGGCGCACCTCGCGGCGCGCCACGCAAGCCGGGTTTACCACATCGAAAATCCGGTTCGCGGCGATCGCGTCCAGGATCTCGGCTGTCGCGAAGAGATCGAAACGCTGGCTCTCCCGCAAGGTGAACAGGCCCGCCACGTGATCGATATCGCCGTTGGTGAGAAGCACCGCCTCGATCGGGGAATGCCGTAAACCGGATTTTGGATGGAGCACGGGTGTCGCGGCGATCTGCTGGCGGATATCGGGCGAAGCATTGACAAGGAGCCATGCTTCACCATCGCGCGAAACCGCGAGGCCCGACTGGGTACGCGGCTTGACCCGCGGATCACCCGCCCAAGCAAGGCGGCAGACCGGGCAGCGGCAATTCCATTGGGGAACGCCGCCGCCCGCCGCCGAACCGAGAACGATCGTTTGCATCGGTTCCCAGCGCATTGCCTCGGCAGTTAGATCAGCGACGCCATCACAGCAGAACCGTATCGATTTCCGCCGACTCGTAGCTCGTCACTTCCATGCCCACGCAAACTTCCTGCACAACCGGCTTAGCCCACTTCATTTTATCCTCCTGGCGATCTGAACCACCCCTTTTTTTCATCATTCAGAAATTCATGTGACGGGGTGGACGTCACTTCTCCATTATTGCGGCAAGAAACGCTCTCGGCAAGCCCTTGTTCCGGCGCCCCGCCGGATGGCCGATCGCCATCTTCCTGGCAAGGCAAATGGCAGCGAGACAATTTTCAAGGGAGCGGCGCGCCGCGCGACCGGAGATGTCGGGGCGGCTCGCCGACCGGGTCACCCGCGCCTCCGACGGACATGATGGTCGATGTGCCATGATGGTCGATGTCTTGTCGCGCCATCCTCTTCGAATGCGCCCGGCTGCCCTCGCCGTCCTCCGCGGGTGCCGTCAGCGCAAAACAGGCTTGCGGAAAATCAACAATGACCCTAAAAATTTCGGGCGCCAAAGGATCAAGACGTTCAAGTCACGGCGCCTTGCCGGCCCGCTGGGGGAAGCAAGAAAAATGGGAGGAAACATTGATGATGAAACCTATCCGGCGCTTCTTGCCTTGTATGCTATTGGCCTCGGTCGCCATCTCCGGATCAGCGGTCGCCCAGACCGCAGGCGGAACACCCACCTTGACCAGCACGACGGTGCTGAAGGATCGCGACAATGTCGTCTGGGACATGGCGTTCCTGCCCGACGGCACCATGTTCTTCACCGAGCGCTGTGGTGGTCTCTCCGTTCGCCAGCCATCCGGCACGGTCATTCCGCTCCTCGGGATCAAAGACTCCAAGGGCTTTCCCCAAACCGCGGCGGACCTGTTCTGCAGCGGACAAGCGGGAATGGCCGGCGTGGCGATCGATCCTGATTTCGCGACCAACCGGCTCATCTACGTCTACTCTGCGTCGAGCATGACGGCTCCTGGCAACAACCGCGTTCTGCGCCTGACGGTCAGTCCCGACCTGAGGAGTGTTTCGGACCGGCGGGATATCGTCACCGATATCGCCTACAAGCCTGCCAAAAGCGACCACCCGTTCGGTGATCCGGGTGCGCATAACGGGGGACGCCTCCGCTTTGGTCCGGCGGACGGGTTCCTTTACGTGACGACGGGAGACATTCACAGCGGCGCAGCTCCGCAGAGCCCGACCATGATCGGGGGCAAGGTGCTCCGCATCGACCGCGAGGGCAGAGCGGCGCCCGGCAATAACCCCCCGCAAGGCTTCGATCCCCGGGTCTTCACCTATGGGCATCGCAATCCGCAGGGCATCTGCTTCCGGCCCGGCACCAATCAACCCTTCACGTCCGAGAACGGCCCGTGGCACACCGATGAGGTGACGGCGCTCGTGGCCGGCGGAAACGCCGGTTGGGATCCTCGTCCGAACGTCAATGGTCGCGGCCCCTGCCCGGACAATTACTGCGGTTACTCGCCCAACCAAATGGGCGCGATGCCCCCCGCAGAACGGTCGGCCTTCATGCCGATGACCGACACGAAGGCCTACCCGAATGCTATGAAGCCAGCCTGGAACAACGATGGGCTGTCTCAGGGGATGATGGGATGCACCTTCTTGAACGGTCCTCAATGGAAGGACTGGAACGGCAGGATGGTGGTGACCTTCACGGGCATTGGCATCCACGGAACGCCGGTGGGCAACCGCCTCGATGTGCTCAACATCAGCGCGGACGGGGCGTCTGCCACCCGCACGACGGTGTCGCTTCCGATGCCGGCGGGTCGCTTCCGTTCTGTCGCGCAGGGTCCGGACGGGAACATGTACGTGTCAACCGACACGGGTGAAGTCTACCAACTCAAGCCGAACTGAGTGAGGACGAAGTCGGCCGCGCTGCCAGCCCTGGCGGCGCGGCCGAGCGCCTTGAAGGTCGACCTGGCCCTTTCGAAAGGGCTGTTCACAATGGGAAGTCGAATGAAGATGCACTATGTTGCGACGGTCTCTCTTGCCCTGCTGGTGTCTCAGACGGCACTGGCCAGCCCGGAGTTGGCTCGGAGCAAGAATTGCGTTGCCTGCCATCACATGGAACGCAAGATGATCGGGCCAGCCTACAAGGCCATCGCCGAGCGCTACGCCAAGGATGAATCAGCCGCCAAGACCTTGAATGAGAAGGTGATCAAGGGCGGCGCCGGAAACTGGGGCCAGACGCCGATGCCCCCGCAATCAAATCTGTCGCCGGCAGAAGCCGAAACTCTGGTAAAGTGGATCCTTTCCCAGCAGTGACAGGTTGCCGGGCCTGCAAGCCTCCGAAGTTTTGGCCTCTCCAGTGGGAGCTGTCTTGTGTGGACGGCTCCTTTTGATTCGGGGCTTGGGTTGGGGCTTGGGTTGCGCTTTGGGTCGAGACAGAGATCGGTCATTTTTCGGGCCTTTCGATGCAGGTCATGACCGCCAGCCCCGATGGGGATCGTGTGCCGCCCCCCGTCAGACAATAGAATATCTGGGCGAGTGGTTTCTCAAGAGGGGCCAGGTTGAGTGAGAGCATCATCCCAAGAAGTCGATACCGGCTGATCGAAGAAAATGCGATAAACAACAAAGACATAGAGAATTTTCAAGCGAAGCATGCCCCCGCGAAGGCGGGGTGGATTCCGGTTCGCGTGAAGAAAATGCGATAAACAACAGGGATAAATCATCCGATACGCATCGGATCAGGAAAACGCTCTACTGCGCGATATCTTGAACGGTCAGGCCGACCTCGCGCGTGCGCCCGTCGCGGATGACGGAAAGAGTTAAGGCATTGCCGATTCCAACGCGTTCAAGTTCGGATGTGAGTTCCGATAAAAGGTTCACGGGCCTGCCATTCGCTGCGACAATCACATCCCCCAGCGCGCCATTCGGCCCAAGCCCCTGCAGGCCTGCCCGCTGCGCAGCACCGCCAGGGCGCACATCGCGGATCACGATGCCGCGAATTCCGGCCCGCGCCGCCATTTCTTCCGGCAACATGGCAATTCCGATGCCCGGAAGCGGTGCACGACCCGTGCGGATCAGCTCAGCCACGATGCGGTTGACGGTATCGACCGGAATTGCGAAGCCGACACCGGCCGAGGCGCCCGCCGGCGACAGAATGGCGGTATTGACCCCCACAAGCCGGCCGGCGCTATCCACCAGCGGACCGCCGGAATTGCCCGGATTGATCGCGGCATCGGTCTGGATGACATTGG
Source organism: Methylobacterium sp. (assembly GCA_020252645.1). Taxonomy (GTDB): domain Bacteria; phylum Pseudomonadota; class Alphaproteobacteria; order Rhizobiales; family Beijerinckiaceae; genus Rhabdaerophilum. The sequence continues at coordinate 67,116 of JADCCN010000005.1, forward strand.
CGATCTCGCGACCGGCCTCCGTTGGGAGGCGTCGTCCCAGCGCGCTCACGATGCCCTGGGTCAGCGTCTGCGACAGCCCGAACGGATTGCCGATGGCGAAAACAGTCTGGCCCACGAGCAGATCGCCCGAGCTTCCCACCTGGATGGGCCGGAGGCTCGCCAAGGTGGAATCGATCTTCAATACGGCGAGGTCGGTCCAGGGCGCGCTGCCGATCAGGCGAGCGGGCAAGGTCTGCCCGTCATTCAGCACCACCTGCACGCGCCGCGCATTCTGGATGACATGATGGTTGGTGACGATATGGCCGGCCCTGTCCCAGATGAACCCCGAACCGGCGCCACCGCCCTCCTCGGAACCGAAGGGATTTGTGCCACTCATGGTCTGGATCGAAACAACCGAAGGGGCGATTGCGGCGAACAAGGCCGTCGTTCGCTTCTCGTCGACATCGAGATCAGCGCGCACCGTCACCGGACGAGGCTCGTCTGCCCGATACAGAAAATCCCGTAGATAACGCTCGCCGATCAGCATTGCGCAAAGGGCCAGGGCCACGAGAGCCACGCTTCTCCAGAACAACCTGTCGATCCTCCCTGCACTTAGCCCGGTCTGTGGGCCCGGTGCCGGACACGGCCTGTCTTCGGCCGCCCGGTCCCGTTGCAGGTGAATATCGGCCTCGTGCGGCGAAGCTTCAAGGCTCGAATGGCCCTCTTTCTGCGCAACCAGGACAGGGGCGGGACAATGTGTTCGTCGAGCGCCTGTGGCGAACCATCAAATACGAGGAGGTCTATCTGCGGGCCTATGGCAGCGTCTTCGAGGCGCGCACCTCGTTGGGACAATACATCGACGGCATTTACAATGCCCATCGTCCCCATTCGAGCCTGGAGCGGACTCCGATCTGACTGAATCAGGCCGTCCGCTCACTATTTTTGTTGTTTATCGCATTTTCGTCGACCAACCGGTATCCACTTGGTCGAAAAAATGCTCAAGGCCGGATGACACCCAACGAGACATACTTCAATGCGCTTCCATCAAGCCCGATAGCGGCCTGAACAAGGCAGGAATCCACTTGGGAACCACCCCGAAACTGTTCAAACAAACCAAGCCAGCACTGATATCCTGATTGGCGAGCGGAACCCGAATTGGCTTGATCCCAATCATCTTGCCCAAACTGCTTCTATCTGGCAGCCTTGGCTGCGGCACTTCGCAGCACTTGAAATTCTGAAATGGCAAGTTTGCGATTCGCATTTTTGCAAGATATTTTTGACGAGAGTGTGTTGAGGCGGTATCTCTCGCCGATGACGAGGTTGCTCCCTCCCCTGCGCTGGCTGCCGTTCGTTTTCTCGAGTGTTGTGCTGCTGGTTGCCACCACCGGCGCTTTCTCGCAAGTGCAAGTGAGCGAGCGTGTTTTTCTGGTTGAGGACCCCCAGGCCAGCGCGCTCGATTTCCAGATGGTGGTGCGCGCAGGCTGTGCCGATGAGGCCGGGGGGTGCCGGGGCATCGCGCATTATCTCGAACATCTCGTCCTCGCGGGCCGGGATGGCAAAAGTGAAAACGCGGCGCTCCCCACCTTTCGCGGCATGATGTCGAATGGTTGGACGACCTCCCGCGCAACGGCCTATACGCACCGCGTGCCGGTTTCCTCAGAGGGGCCCAAGGCGACACTCGAGCGCCTGTTCCGTTTTTATGCCGCGAGGCTGCGCCCGTTCGAGATCACCCGCGAATTGGAAGCGCGCGAGCGGCAGATCGTGCTTCAGGAATATGACTGGCGATTGGGATCGAGCCCGGCCGCTCCGCTTCTGCGCAAGATCGATCAGCAGCTTTTCGGCGATCACCCTCTCGGCTCCTGGCCTATCGGGCATAGAAACGAAATTCTGGGGCTGAAGGCGGCGGATGCGAAAGCCTTTCACGAGAGCTGGTATCACCTGCCCAATGTCGTCTTTGCCATACGCGGGAACCTGACGCCGGAACTTGTGCGCGAGGTTGCCGAGAAGGCGCTTGCCGATCTGCCGACATCCGCCGCGCTCCCGCCTCGCCCCTCTGAAAGAGCGGTTGAGGTGGATGCTGCGCGCATGGATATCGTCGTTCAGGAAGAAAAGGCGACGCAGCGATCGATTGTTTTGCGCAAGCTGTTCCGGATGCCCGAACGCGAGGAAATGGCCGAGTTGGCCATGCTCACTGTGCTCAATCAAATGCTCGCGAGCCGACTGCCCGGATCGCTCCATGATTTCGTTGTCGAACGCAGGAAGATCCCGAACGAGAGCCTCTCGGCATCCCTGGCAAGGATTCAACCGGGGCTGTTTCTGCTCGATCTCCGGGCCGATATTGTCGAAGGCATCGATAGCGCGGTCCTGGCGGGAGCGCTGGAGGATTTCCAGCGAGAGGCTGGCGATCTCGCGCCGAGCGCCCGCAACATCGAGCGCATGCGCCGGCGTTCCATCGAAGCCATGAGCGAGCGATCAAAGGCGCCGGAACGTGTTTATCCTGAACTGGTGCAATGGCTGGCTGCCGGAAGACCGTTTTCAGAATTCGGGCGGATGCCGGTTTATCTGGAACGAGTGACGGATGCCGAGATTGCCGCTGCCTATGCAGCCTTCTCGGGGCCCGGCCGGCTGGTCAGCGGCGTGCTCATCCCGAAAGAAAGGGCAAGACCATGAGACTTCTGATTTTTGCCTTTGCCCTCGTCCTCCAGACTTTTGTGCCCGCCGATGCTCAGGTTCTCTGGCGCGCCGCCGACCACATGACGCCGGGCGGGCTGGCCTTCCGCTATGTGCAGTTGCCGCGCGGGCAAACGCAATCCATCCAGTTCGGCTGGAAAGACGGTTTTGCTGCGCGACAGGCGAACGGCAAGGGCATCGCGGTCTTCGGACCCGCCCTCATCATGCAGGGCCCTAAAGGGGTCAATCGCGCGGAATTCGTGGAAGACGTCAAGGACACGCAGGGACAGATTTATATCGCTTCAACCCCGGAACACACCATTGGGGGCCTGTTCGCGCCTGCGGACAAATTCAATGCCGCCCTGCGTCTGATGGCGAAGACGATTTCTGATCCGGCCATGGATTCGGCGAGATTGGAAGACCTGCGGAAAGCCCATCTTGCTGCGATCGCGCAGGCTGCGCGGCAGCCCGGCCTGATCGCCAACCGCGTTGGCGCTCATTTCCTTTGGGAAGAAGGTCCGATGCTGGGCTGGACGAAGGAAGACCCGGCGCATTTCACAACCACATCGCTTGCTCAAATCGAGGAATGGCGGCGATCGGTTCTGACGCGCAAAGGCCTGGTCATCGCTGCTGCGGGGCCGGCAAGCCCGGAGGAAGCCGCCGCGCAGATCGATGAGTTGTTTGCCGGGCTCCCGCTCACAGGACCGGAACTTTCAGCGCCGGTATTCGCACGTCGATCAGCGAGTGGCGCCGTCTTGATTGAGGCCGATGTGCCGCAGACCATGATCCTGATCGGCGGTTGGAGCGCTTTCGAAAAGGGAGCGGAGCAATCGATGGCCGTGCTCGCGGCCCAGGCGCTTCAGGCTCGCCTGCATCGGGAAGTGCGAGAGAAGCTCGGCGCCACCTATGGAGCGGCGGCGCAGGCCGTTCCAATCATCTCACAACCCGTTGTGTTCTCCATGAATTCGATGGTCGCTCACGAACGCGCGATCGAAGCGCTCGATGTGATGCGGAAAGAGCATCAGAAGTTTCTCACCGATGGCTTGAGCCAGAACGAGCTGGATTCCGAACGCCAGCGGCTGACCACGGAATTCCAGGAGATCATCCGTCGTCCGCCCGCCGTGGCCACGCTGCTGCGCGGGGCGCTGCTTGATGGCCAGTCTGCGGATTATGTCGAGACTTTCCCGCAGCGTCTCGCGGCCTTCACCCTTGTCGATGTCAATGCCGTTCTGAAAAAAGGCCTTGCCGGAAAAGCTGTCAGCACGGTGGTCGTTGCGCCCAAAGGCCCGGGATTTGCAGGTTTTTGCGTCATCCGTGAGGTTGAACAGGTGAACGGGTGCAGGCTCGCACCCTAGAGCATGATGTGTTCAGACGGAAGCACATCATGCTCTTATCTTATTATTATCGCATGCTTTTTTGTGAAAAACCGGATTCCACTTTTTCACAGCATGCTCTAGAGCATAACCTTATCGCAAAAGCGGGTTCCACTTTTGCGGATCATGCTCTGGCAAACCTCGCGCTCAGGCCCCTGTGATCGGGATGGTGCGGTGTTTGGCCGGACTTTCCAGCATATCCAGCAGTGCGGCCGCGACAGCCGCCCGCGGTATCTTGCGAAGAACACTGGTTTCGGGTCCGGCCTCCGCCCAATCCTGTCCGGCTTCGTCGCTCATGGACGTGGGGCGCAGGATCGTCCAATCGAGCCCGGATGCCTGCAAGCGGGCTTCCGCCGCCGTGTGGTCGCGATATCCGATCCGGATCTTCGAACTTGCGATCAGCGCCCGGATCCAGAGGGGAAGTTTCTTCCACTGCTCGCCCGCTCCGAAGGCGCTCGTGTAGACAATCCGTTTCGGCGCATCAGGATGCTTCATCGCCTCGACCAGGGCTGCCATCGTCCGCGAGCAGGTGTCGGGCGGCGAAACCAGCGGGGCCCAGGGGGAACGGGTCTTTCGATTGATCCCGATCGTCACGAGGATGGCGTCCGCTCCGGCCACGGCGCGCAGGAGTTCTGACGCTGAACCGAAATCCGATACTTCGACCACGGAATCCGCGGGCGCTTCAAGACGGCCAGCGTCGCGAACGACGGCAATGGTGGACATGCCACGAAGCCTTGCCAAACGAAGCACCTGTCGTCCCGTCAACCCGCTTGCTCCAATAACAGCGATTCTCATCAGCCCACCCTCCCGGCATATCGCGGCGCCAGAACAAGATCGAACTGCGCCTGATCAAGCCCATCGCTCCTGTTCAGGATGACAGCCATCCGGGCTTGCAGACCGGGATCGGCAACCCGCCGGAAAAAGCTGTCGATGCGGTTGCGCGGTTCATCGGCGAACCACATCTCCGTGGTAAAAGCCTCGCCCCCGGCGAGTTTCACCAGGACATGAATATGCGCGGTCCGGCGGATCAGCCCGAAATAGCGGTCATATCCGCCGGGACGAATGGTTCTGAAGCTGTAGCGCCCTTCGGCATCCGTTGCGGTCACGCCAAAGCCGGCAAAACCGGGGTCGGACGCGCCCCCATCCTCGACGAGGTAGATGTTCCTGGCGTTGACCGACCAGATCTCCACGACCGCACCGGCAAGAGGCCTGCCGGTTATGTCCATGACCCGGCCCGAAACCATAATGTGCCGGCCCTGGGCAGGCTCCCCTCGCCTGTTCCGGGTCAGGTCGTTTGTCACAGGCTCGGGAAGCGTGGCGCGCGCCGGCAGAAACGGAAGACCGGATGGATCTCGCGGATAGAATGGTCCGGCGGTCAGGAAAGGGGTTGGGGCCAATATGTCCGAGGCCGACAGCCTGCCGGGCATCAACAGGGCCGCAACAGCGGCCAGGATCCTCTTCAGAAGGGTGCGACGATTGTTCAAGGTCAGCTCCGTCTCGCGAACACCCCTCTTGATGTCGTATGATCGATGCTGTTTTATCCAAATTTCTTATCCTGGAGTCTCACATTGGCCGAGCCGGACGCGATCCTGAGCGACCTCGACCTTGAGGGCTGGTTCTTCTGCGAAAGCCAATTGACCGCTCCGTGGGGTCTGGCTCTGCCGGGAGGGCGGCTTGCGGCCCTCCATGCCGTGCTCGAAGGACGTTGCCGGATCGATCTGCGCGGCAACGGGGTGGCGCGTGAACTTCAAGCGGGCGACGTTGCGTTTCTTCCCCTGGATACGCCCCACGCCCTGCGTTCCGGCCCGGATGTGGAGGCGATCCCCGTGGCCGATGTTCCCGGTCTGGATCGGCGTGACCGGCAGATGGTGCGCCTCGACCATGGCGGTGGCGGCGATCATGTGACACTGCTCACCGCCAGCTTCCGAACGACGGGCTCGCTTGCGCCGGTCGCGCTGTCCGGAATCGATCCGCTGATCGTTATTCCCGCCAGAAACCACGTCAAACTTGGCCTGCTGCTGGAGCTGTGCCGGGCCGAACATCATGCTCAAGGCTTCGGCCAATCGGCGGTGCTGCGGCGACTTGGCGAGATCCTGTTCCTCGTGACGATGCAAGTCCTCGCGCAAAGAGGCTCATCCGGGACCGGCTGGCTGTCCGCCATCAACGATCCCGGATTGGGGCGTGTCCTCGAAGCCGTTCACTCCCGACCCGGCGACATCTGGTCGGTCGATCATCTCGCAAAGATCGCCGGGATGTCGAGATCATCCTTCGCCCGGGTGTTTCACGACCGGCTCGGCATGACACCCATGCGCTACCTGACGATGCTGCGCATCGACAAGGCGGCTGCACGCCTTGCAAAAACCCGCCAGCCGATTTCCCGGATCGCCCGGCAATGCGGCTACAGCTCCGTGCCCTCTTTCACGCGCGCCTTCGCAAAGGCCCGGGGCACGACGCCGTCGCAGTTCAGGAACCAGGCGCAAGCATTGCAGGCTGATTGAAGCCGAAAAGGTTGAAATCCCCTGATTCCAGCATCATCGCCACCGTCTTTGCCCGCTATGGTCGGTTCGTCGCCTTGCTTGATGTCATCGGGTCACGCGCTACACCGAGCCAGACGGTCTCTGTCGGAGCGACGACCGGCACCCTGTCGACGGTTAGAGCGGCTGCCGATCTGAGTTAATCAGATCGACCGCTTAGAGCATGCTGTGAAAAAGTGGAATCCGGTTTTTCACAAAAAAGCATGCGATAACAATAAGAGAAGAGCATGATGTGCTTCCGTCTGAACACATCATGCTATAAGCTCTTGATTTTACTCAATTTCTTTCGAAGAACCGGTATCCGCTTCCTGGGATGATGCTCTGAGCGTTGGCCGGATGACACAGCGGAAACCGACATGGTTCGTCGAGGTGTCGACCGGCTCGGGGTGCCGTGCGGCCGGGCGGTAGCGCCGGCAATAATTTGGCGCGCACAGGTGCGAGCCACCCTTGAGAACTTTGCGCGGTATGCGTGCGGAATCCCTGGGGTCAATGCTGTCCTCCATGCGTGGTCCGCGCGGATTCTGGGGAATGCAGCAGGCCTTGGCTTCCTCGGCGGCATGGCGCGCGACATACCAGTCATCTGTCCATTCCCAGACGTTGCCGATCATGTCGAACAATCCGTAGCCATTGGGCGCGTACGCCTTCACGGGCGAGGTCCGCTCATAGCCGTCAAGCTTGAGGTTCTGGGCCGGAAACACGCCCTGCCAAGTGTTTGCGACAGGCCTTCCAGCCGGATGGAGTTCGTCGCCCCAGGCGAACTCCTTGCCTTCGAGCCCACCCCGCGCGGCGAACTCCCACTCAGCCTCGGTCGGCAATTCCTTGCCGGCCCATTTCGCATAGGCCATGGCGTCATGGTGGGTGACATGGACCACGGGGTGATCATCCAACCCACGGTTGGTGCTGTTTCGGCCATAAGGCCTGCGCCAGTTCGCCCCGAAGCTGAACTCCCACCAGGACAGGGGTTGGTTCATGTCCACCATGCCTTGCGGCGGCGTGAACACGAGGGAACCGGCCTTCAACATGCGTGGCATTGCGCCCGGATAGTCTTCGGCGCGAGGCGGAATTTCGGCGAAGGTCGAATAGCCGGTGGCCTCGACAAAAGCACGAAACTGGCGGTTGGTCACGGGCGTCTGGTCCATCCAGAAGGGATCAACGGCGACACGGTGCGCCGGCCGCTCCTCCGGGTAATGATCGTTTGAACCCATGGCGAACGTGCCTCCGGGGATGAGGACCATCTCGGGATGCGATGCGCGCGGTTCCACGTCGAAGGTGGTTTTTGCTGTGGTGTCCATGATGGCAAATCATCGCAAGCACTCGCAACCCATTCAATGCTCTTCGTCTTCTCGCCACGAAATCTGCTGTCTGCCCCGGTATGGCATTTTCTTACAGCATCGCCCGTTCCAGCGCCGCGCCGGGCGGCAGGCGTTGCGTTTCATCGGCAAGCCGTGCCTGGAAGGCGCGATCATAGGCGACAACCGGCGGGCGGACGATGGACGGCCTAGAGCATGCTGTGAAAAAGTGGAATCCGGTTTTTCACAAAAAAGCATGCGATAATAATAAGAGAAGAGCATGATGTGCTTCCGTCTGAACACATGATGCTCTAGGGCATTTTTTCGAAGAAGCGGATACCGGTTCGCGCAAAGAAAATGCGGTAAATCAAACGCTTAGAGCGGTTTCCGATCTGATTCAGTCAGATCGGCAACCGCTCTTGGTGCAAGGAGCCATGTCAGGCTGACATCGCCGGGAAACTTCACTGACAGAAACACCAAGGAACAGGACTGTAATTGTTGGAAACATCACCCTATCGACTGACCTCAACACCGCCCCTTTGCAGGGCCGTCAGACTCCGGTCGATAACGGACAACAAGCCATATCGGACTGTTTCAATGTGCTGAGCGAGAAAACCGCACGCTTCCTCACATTTTCTTGCTCGGCACAATGCGATTATTTCGGCGTGTTCTTTTTCAGCCGTGTCCATTGCAGCGGTGTTGGACAGCTGGAGGCGGGTGTAGCGGTCACTGGTTTGCAGGAGGCTGGCAACGATCGCAAGGGTGCGAGGCTGGGCGGCGCGCGCATAAAGCGCAAGGTGGAACTCGGCGTTGATCTCGCCCCATTCGCGGATATTGCGGGTCGCAATGGAGTTGCGGAAGCGTATCTGGATGGCCTCCAGATGATCAAGATCAGATGGATCGAGCAATGGCAAAGAATGTGCCAGCAGGCGCGGTTCAAGAATTGCCCTCAGGTCAAAGACATCGTTGATCTCTTCCAGTGAAAGCTCGGAAACGACTGCCCCCTTGTGGGGGGAGATGCGAACAAGACCTTCTGCCTCGAGCTGGAACAGCGCTTCACGAACCGGAATGCGGCTGACATTGTAGGTCTCAGCCAGGGCATCCTGGCGCAATTGCGCCCCGGCGACATGCACTCCCGCGAGAATCGACTGTCGCAACTGATCCACGATCAGCGCGGACAACGTCCGGTGAGTGATGCGCCGATTCATCTTGATCCCCATCATCGAGTAGCAGGCCCGACTCTCAGCCTCGGGAACCGGCACTGCCCGTTCTCGCCTGCAAGCGTAATCGCAGGGGAGCGCTATTTGACAGCCCAATTTTATACAATATACCTTTAGGGGCGAAAATTGATGTAGGGAGGCGTTTTGACGCGATGTGAATTGGGTGATCCGATGTTTTTGTTGGTTGCGCAGAAAATCGTCCGATTTTCAATGAGCCGACGGAGACATCAATCCCAAATTCACCGTGCTGAAGGTGGTGCTGGGCCGAAGGTGGTGTTGGGCCGAAGTTGGCGTTTTGGCGGGTAAATGCCTCGCGAAGGCAGGCCTTGCCGGAAAAAAGTCCGACCTCAGCGTCCCTCGCGCATGTTTTCGCACCAAAACACCATCAAAATCGCATCCCTCTATGAGTTTTCGCCCTGGGTCACGCTAGAGCGAAATTCGATCGGAATGAATGAGATCGACCGCTCTCTGCTTTTGTTGTGGATCGCATTTTCTTCGATCAACCGGTATCCACTGGATCGCAAAAATGCTCGAGTGCTGGGAGTGCAAGGCTTCGATGGTCACGGATGTGGCTTCTGCGGCGAAACCTCACCGTGTCTTTCGGGGTGTCATCTGGGTGTCCGGCAGGCTGCTGGCCGCCGAGCGCGTTCTCGTAGCAGGGCTCATGGTTCTGTTGACCGGACTGATCTTGCTGAACGTCGTTACACGCTACACCCGCGTCCCGCTCTACTGGATCGATGAAGCTGCTGTCTATTCGGTCGTGTTCCTCACATTCATCGGCGCTTCCGCGATGACGCGCCTCAGAATGGATTTTGCTGTCACCATTCTGACCGAGCGCTTCCCGGAGCACTGGGTCCGCCTTGCAAAGGTGATTTCGACCTGCCTCGTTCTTTTGTTCGGCCTTTTGCTGATCTGGATGTGTATGCTCTGGCTCGATCCGGTCGGCATAGCCCGTGCCGGGTTCGATATACGGAAATTCTCCGGAGAAACCTTCAATTTCATCTATACTGAGCGGACGCAGACGCTGAACTGGCCTTTGTGGACGCTTTACATGATCATGCCGCTATTCGCTGTCTGCATGACAATCCACAGTGCGGCCAACCTGCTTGAAGACCTTGGCCTTGCTCCGCGCGAGCCGCAAGGCAGCTTCCTTCAGTCCAACCTGGAAGGCATCAACTGACATGCTGACCGGTGCGGCGATGTTGGCGGTCATGCTTGTCGGTGTGCCGATCGGCATCTGTCTTTGCATCGCCGGCATCGTTTTCGTGGTAGCCTCGGGCAATCCCATTCTGTTCCAGTCCTATCCGCTGCAGATGTTCGGCGGGGTCGACAGCTATGGGCTGATTGCGATTCCGCTCTTCATCCTGATCGGGGAGATCATGAATGGCGGCGGCATAACGCGGCGCATCGTGGATCTGGCCATGGCGTTTGTCGGCGCGCTCAAAGGTGGCCTCGCCTATGTCAATATCCTCGCCAACATGTTCGTGGCATCCATCCTTGGCTCGGCCACGGCCCAGGTCGCGATCATGTCGCAGATCATGGTGCCGGAGATGGAGAAGCAGGGTTATGACAAGGATTTTGCTGCGGGACTGACAGCCTATGGCGGCATGCTGGGGCCGATCATTCCGCCGTCCGTGATGTTTGTCGTCTACAGCGTGATGGCGCAGGTTTCGGTTGGCGACATGCTGGTTGCCGGGATCCTGCCCGGGCTTATTCTCACGGTCCTGTTCCTCGGCGTCATTGCCCTCATGGGTTTCGTCTACAACTACCCCCGGGCCCGGAAACAGACGTCAAGGGAGAGGGTTCTGACCATCCTGAGGGCCGCGCCGACCATGCTGATCCCGATCATCATTGTCGGGTCGATCCTGACCGGCCTCGCCAATGCCACGGAATCTGCCGCTGTCGGCGCGGTCGCGGCAACCCTCATCGGCAAGTACTGGACGAAGGAACTCAAGTTCTCGCGCCTGCCGGACATGATGCTGCGCGCGGGGATCTACTCGGCGATCGTGCTGTTTCTGGTGGCCGCTGCAGCGGTTTTCTCGTGGGTGCTGATCTACGGAAAAGTTCCGCAGGCGACGGCAGCATGGGTGCAGACCGTCGCCAAGGATCCGGTCAGCTTCATGTTGCTGGCCAACGTCATCCTGCTGGTGATCGGCACGGTCATAGACGGCATTCCGGGTCTGATCATGACCGTGCCGATCCTGTTGCCGATCGCAACCGAAGTCTACGGGATTGATCCTCGCCACTTTGGCGTGGTCGTCGTCATCAATCTCGTGCTGGGCCTGCTGTCGCCCCCCGTTGGGCTGTGCTTCTTTGTCGCCGCCGCTGTGACGGGCGCAAAGGCCGGGCGGATGTTCATGGTCACGCTTCCCTTTTTTGGCGTGGCCTGCGTGCTGCTCATCTTGCTGTCTGTTTACCCGTGGTTGTCGCTCGCCCTGTCGAAATGAACCCAAACTCAAAATCAGGAGGAATATCATGACACTGTCACGCCGCGAGATTCTCGCAATGGGTGCCGCGCTGCCGCTGGCCGCTCCCTCGCTGGCGCTCGCTCAGGCCAGAGAGCTCCGGCTGGGCATCATTACGCCGGTTGGTCATTCCTGGAACAAGGCCGCCCTTGCACTTGGAGAAAAGCTCAAGGCTGCCACCAATGGTCGTCTGACCATGACGGTTTTCCATTCAGGCCAACTTGGAAACGAGTCGGCCATGATGCAGCAACTTCAATCGGGCGCGCTCGACATGGGTTTCATCCAGGCCGCCGAGCTTGGCTCGCGCGTGCCGCATCTGGCCGCGATCAACGCGCCCTATCTGGTGCGTTCAACGCCGGCGGTGGCGAAGCTCGTGCGCCATCCGGAAGTGGTGAAACTCTTCGATGTGCTCCCGAGCGAAACCGGCACGATCGGCCTCGGCTGGGGCATCACCGGCATGCGCGCGATCTTCTCGTCGAGGGATCTGCAATCGCTCGCGGATATCAAGGGCATGAAGTTGCGCATCAACCCGACCCCCGTCTTTCGCGACTTCTACCAGTTGCTTGGCGCCGCCCCGACGCCGATCCCGACGCCGCAGGTTTATGATGCAATGGCCAATGGGCAGGTGGATGGGCTGGAGGCTGATCTCGAGTTTTCCTGGAACCAGCGGTTCGACAAGGTTTCCAAGGTCATCCTGCAAATGAATGCGGTCTTCATGCCTTTTGCCGCCATCGTTTCCGGCCGCGTCTGGCAGGGGCTGCCGGCAGCGGACAAGGAAATCATCACCAGAATGGTGAAAGAGACTCTTGATGCCCAGATCGACAGCCTTGCCGGCGATGAGCCGAACCTGATCGAGAACTTCAGGAAGGCGCCGATTCCGATCCGTCAGGTGGCGGTTGCGGATACCGAGGCTGTCATTGCCGAATTCGACAAGATATGGATGCCGAAAGCTCCGGTGATCGCCAACCTGCGCAAGATCGGAGCCTCAATCTAGAGCATGCTGTGAAAAAGTGGAATCCGGTTTTTCACAAAAAAGCATGCGATTATAATAAGAGAAGAGCATGATGTGCTTCCGACTGAACACATCATGCTCTAGAGCATGCTCTAGCCGAACGGCTTCCCCGGGGGCCGGCCGTCGATTCCAAACGGGCAGCCCTACATCGGCCTCGCGTTACTCCGGATAGGGTTCGGCTTTTTCCAGCGTCGGCCGGTTAAACAGAATGAAGGCGATCACATTGCCGGGCTCCGATGTTGCATCGCTCCGAAAACCGCCAATCTCGCCATCGACCGGGCTGCGATACTCGGCGACAACCTCACCGAACATGTTGCATTGAATGGCGATTTTCTGGCCGGCACTGACCGCATCGCCGAGCTTCACGAGATGTTCGACCAGGCCGCCTGCGGTCGCAAGAACCGGCGCAAGGGTATTGCCGACAAAGATCCCCGTATCGCGTCCGGTGCGTCCAATCGGACCCTCGATGATACCGTGGAGCTTCAGCACATTCATCGTGCCCTCCACGAAGAGGGGGATCATCGAAAGATCAAGGCTCCGGGCATTGCCAATCTCGGGCGTCAAGGCCGGAATACCCACCTTCGCGAGGGCGTCCGTCAGGAGCCCGGGATATCCGGTGCTGTCAAAGATCTGGTCGATTGGGAAGAGCTCCGCCATCGCCTTGACCTCCGGGACGGTCATGTCCGCCAGGTGAAACGCCACGGCGTCAATGCCGGTCGTGCTGGTGTGAAAATCAAGAACATAGTCCGAGTTCGGGCGGATCAGCCGATTGAACAGAAGTCCGGCATGGCGGGCGGGTGCGCCAGGCCCATTCTCGTCGCCCGGCCAAACGCGGTTGAGATCGACGAGATCCGCGCCGCGACCGGAATTCGGCCAGCGCCGGCCCATGCTTTCGATCGCCGGGCGGGACACGTCGAAGACCGCCATGACGGTGCCGCTCATCACCGCCGGGTCGAGTTTGTTCATGATGGTCTGGACGGCGCGGATCGAACTCATTTCGTCGCCGTGCACGCCGCTCACCAATGTCACGCGCTTGCCCGGCCTTGCGCCCCGCAGGACGGCAACCGACACGAGCCAAGCCTGACCCGACGGGCCCTCGACACCCCGAAAGTAAAGGCGATGGAGCTTGCCCGGCTCGAGGTCGGCAACACCGAGCGCGCTCACGACCGGCTTTTCGTGGACGACATCACCCGTGAAGACCGTTCCTCCCGGAAACTTGCCCATCGGAGCTTGTGCCGCCGCATGATCCGAAGACAGCGCGACGGTGGCAGCGGCACCGCCGATGGTTGCGAGGGTAGACGCAAGCATGAAATCGCGACGATCAAGGCTTGGCTGATCTGTCATGATGAAGATCCTTTCCAAACGATGCAGTTGTTCAGTCCCGGCATTTTCTGGATCGGATCGAGCCTGAACCTTCGCGGCTCTGAAGTCCAGCCTTTGCAGATGAACTCGTAGGGGGTGAGGCCTTTCAGGGTCTTGAGGCGGCAACCGAAGTTATAGGCGGCGATGAAGTCGGCAAGGTGCCGTTCGCATTGAGCGTGATCATCGTCGTGATGGCGCTTGACGGTGGCATAGATGCTTGCCCCGCGCTTCGCGCAATCGCTTGGGGACGATCCGCTCGACCTGCCCGGTCGTCCAGGGATGGTTGATCTTGGTGAAGCGATGCTCGATGCCGTTTTCGCGGCAGCGCATGCCGAACATGGGTGTCATGTGCTTCGCCGTCAGGCCATCGGCGTAGCGTGGCGGATAGCGGAACCGGATGCCGTTTTCGGTCAGGGTCGTAGGGATCTTGCAGGGAACGGCCTTGATCGGGGCGACCAGGAAGGCGGACGCCGTGACCCGGTTCGCGCTTGTGACGAGCTGGGCTTGCCGCCCTCCGTATCTGGCAACCGACCGATGCCATGACGTTAAAGGCACGGATGCAACGAGGAACGCGTCAGATGCGGGATCGCCCGACGGATTGCCTCTGTCGTCATGGCGCTCTGGTATGGAACCTTGCCCATAGCGCCTCCTTCCCTTCTGTCGAAAGGATCGCATCATCACGGCCCGGGATCAAACACCTGGTGAGGGCCCCCTCTTTGGGGTCTCGCTCAGGCACCATGCGCATGAGTCCAAGCCTATCCGGCTGATTTAATTACGTTTTTAGCTTGAAACAGAATTGGCTGGGGGACCTGGATTCGAACCAAGACTAACGGAGTCAGAGTCCGCTGTTCTACCGTTAAACTATCCCCCAGCAAGGCGGGCTGGCGGGCGGAACCCCCGGGACAGCACTTGCCGACGAAGCTGCCGACAATCAGCCTTGAGCCTCGTGAGGCGCTCGCATAGACGCTCGCTTCCGCAGGGTCAAGCACTGCCTTCGCGAAACCGCTGAGGCTTTTTGCACAAGCAAGCCCCAGGCAGAAGGTGCGAGGCCGGGCCGTCCCGTTCCGAAACGGATTTCGCTGGCGCATTTCCCGTATTAAGAATTTGGCAATCATGCGGCTGGGCCCGCTTTTCGGGGAATTGCGATTATGGCGGCGTCTCGTCGGTTGTCGGAGCATTTTCGGGATCGGCCGATCTGCGTGGCAGGAAAATCGTCCATCTCCGGCAAAACGAGCCTGGTTCTCGGAGCGGTGATCGCCGTCTCGACCGGAATTCTTCTCATTCAGGCGGGCGATTCGCCGATGTTGCGCGAGACCTTCTCCGAGTTGCACAAGCCCATCCACCAGGCTGTCCAGACCGCCACGCCGGCCATCGCCGATTTGCTCGTGCCGCAGGTCTTCCGGCGCCCGGAGACCCGGAGCATTTCTTCCGCCGGAATCAACGCGCCGGCGAAGCGGCCCGGATCGCCCGGCGGCGCGGGGAGCCTGCCCGGCGGCGCGCTCGAGGGCCTGAAGCCCGTGCCGGCCGAAACCGCCCATCCGCCGCGCAGCGATGGCACCCCGGCCGGCTTGGCGGAGCCCGGCCTCCATGCTGCCACGAATTATTGCGTGCGTCTGTGCGATGGCTTCGCCTTCCCGATCGGCCCGGCCGGCGCTGGAGATGAGGGCGCGCATGAAATGGCCTGCCGCATCGCCTGCCCCCGTGCGCAGACCGCGCTTTTTACAATGCCACGCGGCGCAAAGGATTTCTCCGAGGCCCATTCCCCGCGCGGTGGCGCGAGTTACGCCGCGTTGCCGACAGCCTTCCGTTATCGCGAACGTCACGATCAGGCCTGCATTTGCCGGCCGAAGGGTTCGACCCAATCGCCATCGGCCCTGCTGTTCGATTTCACGCTGCGCCGGGGCGATCTGACCATGACCCGCCAGGGGATGCGCCATTTCGACGGCTCGCCGACCTTCCCGCTCCGCCAGAACCAGTTCTCGGATGCCCTGCGCCAGCTGCAGAACCCGCGGGAGATTAAGCACGTCCGCGGCATGGAGGCTGCCTCGCTCCGGGGCAGGATGCCGGTGGAGGTGCATGCCAATCTCAGCCAGCGCCCGACCATGGAAATCATCCAGCCCGGGATGAAGGCCGCCATTGGCAGGGTGAGCGGGTTCTCGGGAACCAGCCCGGGCTTCGAGGAGATGCGCGCGGCACGCCCGCCCGGCCCGCAGCCGATCAGGCAGATGGGGCGCGGGCAGGGTCTCATCGCCATGAACTGAGGCCAACAACCCCCAGTTTGGAACCGTCCCAAGAAGGCGCCCCAAATCGCGGCGCCTTTTTCATTTTTTGCCCCCGAGGGCTGTGCCGCGCAGTTTAGAATTCCTATAAGTTTATGGAATGCTTGCGTTTTCCGGTTGACGCCCACGCCATTCCCATAGCAATCGAAAGGGCCAACGGGCACCCGCCCGTCGCATCCTCGGGCCTTGAACCCGCTGACGATGGAGATTGCACATGATCCGCCTGACCCGACGCCCCATCCTGCCGGCGCTTCTCGCATTGGCTTTTGCCGCCCCCGCTTTCGCGCAAGGCGAAGTGAACCTCTACACGCATCGCGAGCCGGGCCTCATCAAGCCGCTTCTCGACCGGTTCACCGCCGAGACCGGCGTGAAGGTGAATGTCGTGTTCGCCGCGAACGGCCTCGCCGAACGCATGCTTTCCGAGGGCGAGCGCAGCCCGGCTGACCTGCTGCTCTCGGTCGATATCGCGACCCTGAACCAGGCGATCGCCCTGGGCGTAACCCAGCCCTTGACGAGCCCCGCGCTGGAAAGGGCCGTGCCGCCCCATTTGCGCGGCACGAATAACGGCTGGTGGGCGGTGTCGTTGCGCGCCCGCGCCTATTATGTTTCGAGGAACCGCGTGAAGGATGCGACCCTCACCTACGAGGATCTCGCGAGCCCGCGCTTCAGGGGCCGCGTCTGCTCGCGCGATGGCCTGCATCCCTACAACACCTCGCTGATCTCCGCCCTCATCGCCCATAACGGCGAGGCGGGAGCGGAAGAATGGCTGAAGGGGGTGCGCGCCAATCTCGCAAGGAAGCCTTCGGGTGGCGATCGTGACGTGGCGAAGGATATCGCGGCGGGTCTTTGCGATATCGGCCCGGCCAATACCTATTACATGGGCCTGATGGCGAAGGACCCGGCGCAGAAGGCCTGGGCAGAGGCGGTGCGCGTCATTCTCCCGGCCTTCAGGGATGGCGGCGGCACCCATGTGAACATTTCCGGCGTGGTCCTCGCAAAGCACGCGAAGAACAAGGCCAATGCGCAGCGCCTTGTCGAATGGCTGGTGAGCCCCTCCGCACAGGCGATCTATGCCGAGCAGAACCACGAATATCCGGTGCTCGCCGGCATCGAGCCGAATGATTTCCTGAAGTCGCTGGGGGCGCTGAAGGCCGACACGGTTCCGCTGGAAACCATCGGCAAGAACCGCAAGGCCGCTTCGGAACTGGTGGACAAGGTGGGCTTCAACCTCGGACCGCAGAGCTGAGGCCGGATTGACCAGCCTTCTGCGGCGACACGGCATTCTTCTGGCAGCGGCGAGCCTCGTGCTCGCCGCTCTCGTCGTTGCGCCGGGGCTTGGCCTGCTCTCGCGGATGGCCCAGCCGGACGCGGCCAACCCGTTCGCGCTTTCACCCACCCAGATGCATGCCGTGAAGGAGACCTTCCAGCTGCTGCTCGGCGTGGCGCTGGTCACCGGCATTCTCGGCGTTTCCACCGCCTGGCTCGTCTCGGTGCATGAATTCCCCGGCCGGCGCTGGCTGGAAATCGGGCTCGTGCTGCCGCTCGCCTTCCCCACCTATCTCGCGGCCTATGTGGCGGTGGACCTGTTCGACTTCTTCGGCCCCGTGCAGGGCGCGCTGCGCGCGATGTTGGGGCCCAAGCCGGGCGGCGGGCCATGGCTTCCGGATCTGCGCAGCCTGCCCGGCGCGATTGCCATTCTCGGCCTCGTGCTGCTGCCCTATGTCTATATTCCCTGCCGCATCCTGTTCTCGCGCACCGGGCGCAATGTCATCGAGGCCGCCCGCCTGCTCGGCGCCAGCGGCGCGGGGCTCTTCTTCCGCATTGGCCTGCCCATCGCGAAGCCGGCGATCCTTGCCGGCGGCGTGCTGGCCCTGCTCGAGGCGCTGAATGATCTCGGGGCGGTGGAATATCTCGGGGTATCGAGCCTTTCGGCGGTGATCCGCGACCTCTGGATCAACCGGAATGACATGGCCGGCGCGGCCCGCCTCGCGGGACTGATGGTGCTGCTGGTTGCGGCCCTGCTGATGATCGACCCCCGTGCCCGCACGGGCGAAAGCCAGCGGCAGGCGAAGGATCACACGACCGAGCCCCGCCGCGTGCCGCTTGCCGGCCTTGCGGCGCTGGCGGCGACGCTGTTCTGCGCCCTGCCCGTCCTGCTCGGCTTCGTGCTGCCGGCGCTTCATCTCGGCAGTCGCGCGCTGGCCTATCTTGGTGCGCAGCGGATGGATTCGGAACTGCTCGCCGCGCTGGCCTCGACCCTCGCGCTGGGCCTTGCCGTGAGCCTGATCGTGGTGGCGACCGGCGCGATCATCGCCATTGCGCAACGGACGAGCGGACGTTTCTCGCGCCTCGGAACCATCGCGATGCTGGGATATGCGACGCCGGCGACCGTTCTCGTCCTGGCGATGATGCCGGTGATCGGGCTGATCGATGGCGGTGTGGCGCGGCTGGGGCTGCCATTCCTCTTCATCGGCTCCAGCGCGGCGATGCTCTACGCCCTCGCCGCGCGCTTCCTCGGCATCGGAACGACACAGGCGAACCTCGCGCTTGCACGGTTGCCGACCAATGTCGATGCGGTGGCGCGCATTCATGGCCTCGGCGACATCGCACTCGCCTGGCGCATCCATCGCCCGGCCATCGCGCCGGGGCTGAAGCTCGGCGCGCTCCTCGTGTTCATCGATACGGTGAAGGAGCTGCCGGCGACGCTGCTCCTGCGCCCGCTCAATTTCGAAACGCTGGCGACGCGCGCCTATTCGAAGGCTTCGGCCGGGCTGTTCGAGCATGGCGCGGTTGATTCGCTGCTGATCGTCGCCATCAGCGCGATGGCGGCCCTGCTCCTGAGCCGACGCGGCTGACATTCTGTTTTCGGGGCCCCAAGATTCGTCCGAAAGCCCCTCTTTCCGCGCCGCACCAAACTCGATAAGACCAGCAACAGCTAAGCTTTGGCATTCGCCGGAGCGCAGCATCAACGCAAGAGCGGCTGGCAGCGCCGCCGATACAAGGGGTGTTCACGATGGGGAGCCCTTCCTCGCGAAAGGTCTACAAGGATGCGAAATCGGCGCTTGCCGGTATCCTCAAGGACGACATGGTCATCATGGCCGGCGGCTTCGGCCTCTGCGGCGTCACCGAGACGCTGGTCGAGGCCATCCGGGAAGCGGGCGTGAAGGGCCTCACGGTCATCTCGAACAATGCCGGCGTGGATGGCATCCATCTCGGCAAGCTGCTGGAGACGCGGCAGATCAGGAAGATGATCTCGTCCTATGTCGGCGAGAACAAGATTTTCGCCCAGCAATACCTCGCCGGCGAACTCGAGCTTGAATTCAACCCGCAGGGCACGCTCGCCGAGCGCATTCGCGCCGGCGGCGCGGGCATCCCCGCCTTCTACACCGCGACGGGCTATGGCACGGTGATCGGCGAGGGCAAGGATGTGAAGGAATTCCCGGGCTCGCCGCGCTTTGCCGGCCGGAAATACATCATGGAAACCGGGCTCTGGGCGGATGTCGCGCTGGTCCACGCCTGGAAGGGCGATACCGAGGGCAACCTGATCTACCGGAAGACCGCGCGGAACTTCAACCCGATGATGGCAACCGCCGCGACCGTGACGATCGCCGAGGTGGAGCATCTCTTCCCCGCCGGTGAACTCGAGCCGGACCAGATCCACACCCCGGGCATCTATGTGAAGCGGATCGTGCACACACCCGATGCGCCCAAGCGCATCGAGAACCGCACCACCCGCCCTCACCCCACCCCCTCGCATTGAAAAATCGGGAGCAGAAACAATGGCTTGGTCCCGCGAAGAAATGGCCGCCCGCGCCGCGAAGGAGCTGAAGGACGGCTTCTACGTCAATCTCGGCATCGGTATCCCCACCCTTGTCTCGAACTTCATCCCCGAGGGTATCTCGGTGGCGCTGCAGAGCGAGAACGGCATGATGGGCATGGGCCCCTTCCCCTATGAGGGCGAGGAAGACCCGGATCTCATCAATGCCGGCAAGCAGACCGTGACGGAATTGCCGATCACCTCGTATTTCTCCTCGGCCGACAGCTTCGCCATGATCCGCGGCGGGCATATCGACCTCTCGATCCTCGGTGCCATGCAGGTGTCCCAGAACGGCGACCTCGCCAACTGGATGATCCCCGGCAAGATGGTGAAGGGCATGGGCGGCGCGATGGACCTCGTCGCCGGCGTGAAGAAGGTCGTCGTGGTGATGGAACACGAGGCCAAGGGCGAATCAAAGCTCCTGAAGCGCTGCACGCTGCCTCTCACAGGCGCGGGCGTGGTGGATATGGTGATCACCGATCTCGGCGTCTTCGAGATCGACCGTTCCGGAAAGAACCCGATGAAGCTCATTGAACTGGCACCGGACATCACCGAAGACGAACTCCGCTCGAAGACCGAAGCGGACTACGTTTCCGCGCTGTAGGAAAGCCGCATCGCCTGGCTTTCCTGGCCGGCGGCAATCCGCTAATCTCAAATCCGCGACGGGCGAGGGCTTTTCCCGTTGTCATTTTTGACCGGCTCCGCCCTCGCGCGATGGAGCCCGAGGGCAGGAGACACGGCCATTCGTGAGGCGCCACCCCTTCCCCCGGCGAGCCCGGAGACCCGCAATGGCGATCCGTTCGCGGCTTTGAAGCGCGCGGCGGCAAGGCTGCCGCTCGGGCGCATCCTGACCATCCTGGGAGCCGGGCTCGCAGTGCTCGCGGCGGGCTGCGGCGTTCTCTTCGCGGGTCTGCTGCTCGCGCGCGACTTTTCCGCCGTGCCGGCGCAACTCAGCGCCAAGCTCGAACGCGAGGCCGGCGGCACGGTGCGGATCGGCAAGGCCGAATTGCGCTATTGGCCGCGTCCGCGGATCATTCTCGAGGATATTGCCTTCGAGCGGCGCGAGATTGGTCTCAGCATGACCGCGACGCGCGGAATCCTGCGCCTTCACCTGATGGATCTGATCGATGGTTCGGTGGATTCGCCGGATCTCATCCTGCAGAACGCCTTCGTGCAGCTGCCCTCCTCCAATCTTGACGCGAACTACGCCTCGCCGCGTCAGCTCACGGGGCTTCTGGAGGCTGTCACGGGCAGCTTCTCGGGGTTGAACCAGCTTTCGGGCGCCCGGATCACGCTTGATGGCGCGCGGGTGGCGGTGGGTGCCGAGGGCGATCCGCAGCGCCTGCTGCTGGAACCGGTGAATGCGCGGCTGCGCTACCGCGCGAATGCGGGCCGGATCGATTTTGCCGCGCGTCGCGACACTCCTCACCGGCCGGTCGAGATTTCGGCCTCGTTGCCGACCAGGCGCGCCCTGCACGGCGGGGCCGCGCAATCGGCTTCCATCCATCTGTCCGGCTTCGGGTCGCGTGCGAGCTTCAACGGGACACTCAGGCGCAAGCCCGACCTGAGCCTTGAGGGCAATGTGGATGCCAGCATCCAGAATGAATTCGAGCGGTTGGTTGGCATCATGCTGAGCCGTGCCGATGGCAGCTCAGATCAGCCGACCCGCATCACCGGCTCCCTGGCCATGGACATGCAGGGCGGCGGCCTCGAAGCCCTGACCATCCGCCGGGCCGATGGCGCGCTGACGGGCATTGCCGCGATCCGCGAAAATGCCGGGCGCTGGAACATCTCGGCGACGCTCGCGGGCGATCTCGTCGATGGAACGGCGGCTTCAGCCTCGCTCCAGCGTCTACACACGACGGATGGCACCTGGTCGCACCGCGATTTCGACGTGAACCCGGCGCCGGCCATCGACCTCGATATCCGCCTCTCCACCAAGGCCTTCCGGCTCGGGAAGGTGGCGCTCGAGAACGCGGCCCTGTCGATCCTCACCCGGCGCGACCGGGCGGAATTCGCCATCAACGATGCCCGCTATGCCGGGGGGACGGTGAAGGCGCGCCTGTCGATGGTGCGCCGCGAGCGCGGCACGCAGGATGTCCGTCTGCAATTGGCCGCTGACAAGGTGGAGACCGAGACGGTCTTCGAGCAGGTTTTCGGCGCCACGCGCCTGCGGGGCCCGGCCCATTTCGTCCTTCAGGCCGAATCGAGCGGCGACAGCATCGCGGAGATCGCCGCGAATCTCGCCGGCACGGGCAGCGTCGAAATGCGCGGCGGCCAGGTTCTCGGCATGGATGCAAACCGGCTGATGAGCCGCACCGGGGATGCCCGGCCGGAGGCAGCGCTCGTGGCCGCGCTGGGCGGGCGGACGCCTTTCGACCAGGTCTCGATCCATTTCGCCATGCGCCAGGGGCGCGTCGAGCCGGTCGGCGCGACGCTGATGGCGCCGCGCATGACCGGCCAGCTGGAAGGCGCGATCGATCTTCCTGCCCAGCGGCATGACCTTTCGATCGTGCTGCGCCGACGGGAATCCCAGCCGCCCCTGCCAAGCGAGTTCTTCGCCTTCCGCATCGAGGGCCCGCTTTTCGCACCGCTGTTCCGGTCCGATCCGAGCCTGCTCGCGCGCCGCAGCTGAGGGAAGCGCAACGGCGGATTTCTTTCGCCCGCCGCGCGATTGGGGCTGGACAGGCCCGCCTGCTTTTCCTAGAAACCGCGCACCGCACGGCAAGGCCCGAAAGGGATATGCCGCCAAGGTCGCCCGGGTAGCTCAGTTGGTAGAGCATGCGACTGAAAATCGCAGTGTCGCTGGTTCGATTCCGGCCCCGGGCACCATTTCCCCCCTCATAGACGTTCTTCTTCATCTGCAAGCGTCTGAAAAATCGGGATAAATCAAAGGTTATATGTCTAGGGATGTCCGCAAGCATCCGTTTTCCCGCGCTTGAAGCCAACCGATTTGTCGGTCAAAATATCTTTTCGAAAGAGGCTACCAACCAATCCGGCAACAAGCTGCCATGCGCAGCATGGATCGATGCCTGCCTGAGGATGGTGAATTGAAATTGCCTGTTCATGCCGCGGCTGGTCTCCGGCTTGCCCTTTGTGTGGGAGCGGGGCTCGCATGCGCAGCCGGCGCCGACGCGCATTATCCTATCGTCGGCTCCGGGCAGGACCAGTGCTTCAGCGAGCGCGGCGCGATCATCGATTGCCCGATTGCGGGCCGGCCGCTTCGGGGGCAGGATGCGCAACATCCGGGCAATCGCCCGCGTTACCGCGACAATGGCGACGGTACGGTCAGCGATCCGGTTACCGGCCTGGTCTGGGCAAAGGCTGCCAGCGCCCCGCTGGCCTTTGCCGAGATCGAACCTTACGCCCGGAAAAGCCGCCTTGGCGGGCATGATGACTGGCGCGTGCCAAACATCCGGGAACTCTACTCGCTGATCGATTATCGCGGGGGCTATTCGGGTGATCCGGCGACCTCGCGCCCCTATATGGACCTCTCCGCCTTCGATTTCGCCTATGCCCCCGGGACGGGCCTTGGCGACGCGGCGCAAAGGCGCAGGCCGATCGACGTGCAGGAATGGAGCGCGACACGGTACGTCGGCCGGACCATGGGACGGGACGACACCGTATTCGGCGTCAATTTCGCCGATGGCCGCATCAAGGGCTATCCGATGATGGATCCCATGAACCGGATGCGCAGCCTGAACAGGCTTGCGGTCCGCCTGGTGCGTGGTCCGCCCTACGGCCAGAACGACTTCGAAGCCCGTCGCGAATCGGTCATGGATCGGGCGACGCGGCTTGAATGGCAGCGGCGCGAGGATGGAAGCGCGCGCAGTTGGGGCGATGCGCTGGCCTATTGCTCTGCCCTGTCGCGTGAAGGCGGCTCCGAATGGCGGCTTCCGACGGCGAAGGAACTCCATTCGATCGTCGACTATACCCGCATCCCGGCGATTGATCCGCTGTTCGAGATCAGCGACCCCCGCATCTACCTGTGGTCGTCCACGACGCATCTCGAAGGGCCGCCGCCCGCTACGGAACCCAACCGCGCTTTTTCCCGAACGGGAGAGCTTGCGGTCTACGCCGCCATCGGACCAGCAATGGGCTTCATGGAAATTCCGCCGGGATCGGGACAAAGGCGCTGGGTCGATGTGCACGGAGCGGGCGCGATGCGCAGCGACCCCAAGACTGCGACGCCGGGCGCTTTCCCGAACGGTTTCGGACCCCAGGGGGACGACATCCGCGGGCATAACCATGTCTTGTGCGTGCGCGATTGGAAGCCCTGACGGCGATCGGTGACGCGGTCGCATCGCCGCCCGCTTTTCTTCGCCGGTTATTGATTTTCAAGACTGGAGAAGATGGAAACCATGTCGGAAATCCTGATCTATGGCGCTGCGGGATATACCGGCCGGCTTTGCGCGGAGGAGTTCGTGGCGGCCGGAATGCGGCCCATCCTGGGCGGGCGCGATGAGGCGGTGCGCGCGCTGGCCACACGCCTCTACCTCAAGGCGGCAGTGTTTGACCTGAACGACCCGCGCGAGATCGAGCGGCAGTTGAAGGGGGTGCGCCTTTTGCTGAACCTTGCCGGTCATTTCCTCACGACCCAGAAGCGCCTCATCGAAGCCTGCCTCGCTTCCGGCACCCATTATGTCGACCTTGCGGGCGAGGTGGAGGACACTTCCAGCGCTTTCGCCTTTGACGAACGTGCCCGCCGGGCGAAGATCATGATCATGCCCGGCGCCGGCTTCAATGTCGCGCCCTCCGATATCGCGGCGGGGATCGCAAAGAAGAGGTTGCCGGATGCGAACCACCTGGTGATCGCGCTCGCCACCGATGGCGGGGTATCGCGCGGCACCCTCAAGGGCATGCTGGCGCATATCGAGCATCCCGGGCATCGCCGGGTCGGCGGCGCTCTGGTCGCGGCCCGGCCAGCCGAAACGGAACTGGACTTCGAGGTCGCAGGCAAGAAGTTCCGCGCGGTTTACGATCCGTGGCTCGGGGACCTCTTTACCGCAGGGGTCTCGACCGGCATCCCGAACATCTCGACCTATTCTGTCCTTCCATGGCTCGCGGTCGCGATGATGAAGGGGCGGCTGCTTTGGCTGCGTGATCTGATCCTGAACCACTTGCTGCCACTTCTGCCAGAAGGCTCATCCCCGCGACAGCTGCGCGACGGCAGGACCTATATCCTTGCGATCGCATCCAACGGCAAAACCGAGGTGCGGGTTGCGTTGATGGGACCGGAAGCCTACCGGTTCACCGTGCTCTGTCTTCGAGAGATCACGCGCGCGGTGCTGGCGGGACGCTGGTCCCCGGGCTTTCAAACCCCGGCCCTCTACGGGAGGGAACTTCTGGAAGGCGTGGAGGGGGTGACATGGGCCTGAGACGGTTCGGCGAGACGCGCATCGGCTGGCGGGCGAGGAAGAAGAGCCCGGTGCCTGGCCTCGCCTGGCGGCGAGCAATTTGCGGCGAAAGCGAGCGCCAATCCCGGTTGACTCGGAACCCATTCGCGGCATGCCAATCCAGCCGCACGGCCTTGAAGCATTTTTTCGAAGAAGTGGATACCGGTTGATCTAAAGAAAATGCGAACAATAACAAAAACATGGAGAGCGGTCGATCTCATTCATTCAGATCGAATTTCGCTCTCAGTTTTCAGGCAAGCGACGGGCGGATGCGCCCGTGCCGTCATGCACCCATGAGGGCACGGTCGAGATCCTTGTAGAGGTCCTCGATATCCTCGATGCCGGCAGAGAGGCGCAGCAGGTCACGCGGGCACGGCGTATCCGGCCCCTCGATGGAGGCGCGATGCTCGATCAGGCTCTCCACGCCACCAAGCGAAGTGGCCCGCTTCCAGAGCTTCACCCTCGCCGCCGCCGCGATGGCAGCCTCCTCTCCCGCGCGCACGCGGATCGACAGCATGCCGCCGAAGCCGCCCTTCATCTGCCTTTTGGCAATGGCATGGCCGGGATGGCTCTCGAGCCCGGGATACAGCACTTCGAGAACCTGAGGATGGTTCGCGAAACGCCGGGCCAGTTCCATCGCATTCCGGCAGGCCGCTTCCACGCGCAGCGCGAGCGTGCGCATGCCGCGGATGAGCAGGAAAGCCTCGAACGGCCCGAGGATCAGCCCCATCGCGGCGCGATTGCGCTGGATGCGCGCCCAGAAATCATCGACCGCGTTGGTGGCGAGCGCGCCCGCGAGCACATCCGAATGGCCGTTGAGGTATTTCGTGGCGGCGTGCATCACGAGATCGGCGCCGAATTCCAGCGGGCGCGTGAGAAGCGGCGTCGCACAGGTTGAATCGACCGCGAAGCGCGCGCCATGCCCGCCCGCGATCCGCGAGATACCCTCAAGATCGCTGATCGACCAGAGCGGGTTCGCCGGCGTCTCGGCCCAGATGAGCTTTGTCTGGCCCGGACGCATCGCCGCTTCCACGGCGGCAAGGTCGGTCATGTCCACGAAGGTGGTCTCGAGGCCCCAGCGCGCGGCATCCTTCATCAGCCAACCGCGCAAGGCCCAGTACATCACGCGCGGCGCGACGATGTGGTCGCCGGGCTGGAGCGCGAGGAAAACCGCGACCGCCGAGGACATGCCGGAGCCGAACACGAAAGCCGCCCGCGCCTGCTCCAGCGCCGCGATCATGCCTTCCGCCTCTCGGATGGTCTCGTTATCCGGCCGGCCATAGACATTGCCGGTGCGATAAAGGTTGTCCGGATCGCGGATAAAGGTGGTCGCGACATGGATCGGCGGCACCACCGCGCGGCTCGGCGCATCCACCTTGCCCATCGCCTGCGCGATCTGGCTGCGGATGGTCCAGTCGGAATGGGTCACGGCGCTGCTTCCTCGATCAAGAACGGGGGCTGAAGCATTTTTTCGAAGAAGTGGATACCGGTTCTTCGAAACAAAATACGGTAAATCAAGAGCTTAGAGCGGTCAACCTCATTCATTCAGATCGAATTTCGCTCTAGAGCATGATGTGTTCAGACGGACGCACATCATGCTCTTCTCTTATTATTATCGCATGCTTTTTTGTGAAAAACCGGATTCCACTTTTTCACAGCATGCTCTAAAGCCGCAGAATAGCGGCAGGGTCGGCGGCAAGGCGAGTGAATTTTTCTTTGTACCTTGCGCGGTGAGGTTCAGTGCTCGTCGCCGCCCTTCTCGTGGGATGGCAGCGGCTCCTCCTCGGCGGGAAGCGCATATTGCCCGCCGAGCCAGCGGTTGAGATCGACATCGGCACAACGCCTGGAGCAGAATGGCCGGAAGGCCTCCGTTGTTGGCTTCGAGCAGATCGGGCAACGCGAGAGGCGCTGCACCTTCGCATCCGGCCGGTCTTCCGCCGCCATGGCGCCCTCACGGAGCCGTGTTGCCGCGCCGCTGATGCACGGCGTCGATCTTCTCTTGGATCTCCTTCGGCAGGCGCACATGGCCGGCCGCGATGGCGATCTTCAGCTGCGCCATCGTGGTCGCCCCGATGATGGTCGAGGTGAGGAACGGCTTGTCGAGCGTGAAGGCGATCGCGAAGGTCGCGGGGTCGAGGCCGGCCTCGCTGGCGATGGCCAGGTAATCGCGCACGGCGTCATCCGTGCCCGGCTTCTCGTAGCGCTGGCCGCGATTGAAGAGCGTGGTGCGCGCGCCGGCCGGGCGAGCGCCATCAAGATATTTTCCGGTGAGATAGCCCTGCCCCAAGGCCGAATAGCAGAGCAGCCCCACATCCTCGCGCAGGCCGATTTCGGCAAGACCGGTCTCGTAGGTGCGGTTCAGCAGGTTATAGGCGTTCTGGATGCTCGCGACGCGTGGCAGACCCTTCGCCTCGCTTTCCGCCAGAAAGCGCATGGTGCCCCATGGGCTCTCGTTCGAGAGGCCGATATGGCGCACCTTGCCTTCCCTCACGAAGGTCTGGAGCGTTTCGAGCTGCATGGCGATCGGCGTTTCGTCGGCGGCCGGGCGAAAGGCCTCCGCATCGAAGCGCGTGGGGTTCGAGCCCCAGGCGATCGGGCGCTCCGGAAAATGCAGCTGATAGAGATCGACGTAATCCGTCTTAAGGTTGCGCAGCGAGCGCTCCAGCGCAAAGCGCATCTGGGCGGGCGTGAGGCGGCTTTTCGAACCGTCTTCGCGGAACCAGTCCATGTCCGACCGGCCGACCACCTTGGTCGCGAGGATGACCTTGTCGCGGTTCTTCCGCGCCCTGAACCAGGTGCCGATGATCTTCTCGGTCGAGCCTTGCGTCTCCGGCTTGGGCGGAATGGAATAGAGTTCGGCGGTGTCGAAGAAATTCACGCCCTGATCGAGCGCGTAATCCATCTGCTCATGCCCCTCGGCCTCGGTATTCTGCTGCCCCCAGGTCATCGTGCCGAGGCAGATGACGGGAACCTTGAGGCCGGTGCGGCCAAGCGGACGGTGCTCCATGACGGAATCCTTCGGACGTGTTGACGTTAGGAGATTTTCAGCGTGACGCCGCCATCGACCAGCAATTCGATGCCGGTGATGTAGCGGCTTTCGGAGGAAGCGAGGAACACGGCCGCATTCGCG
Organism: Methylobacterium sp.; assembly: GCA_020252645.1. Classification (GTDB taxonomy): domain Bacteria; phylum Pseudomonadota; class Alphaproteobacteria; order Rhizobiales; family Beijerinckiaceae; genus Rhabdaerophilum. The sequence continues at coordinate 95,642 of JADCCN010000005.1, forward strand.
ACATCGAATGCATCACCCATATGCCCCATGGGCACCTGCGCGTCGCGTGCTCGCCACATCGCCTCGACATCGCCATCCGCATAGGTCTTGGCGAGCCCCGCGGAGCGCTCGACCATCGGCGTCTTCATCAGGCCGGGAAGGATGGCGTTCACGCGGATCTTCTGTGCGGCATATTGCGCCGCCGTGGTGCGCGTCAGGTGGTTCAGCCCGGCCTTGGTCGCGGAATAGCTCGCATAGCGAATGCCGGTATAGCGCAGGCTCGCGATGGAGGAGATGTTGATGATGGAACCGCCCTCGCCCCGCTCGGCAAACTGGCCCAGCATCACCGGAATGACGTGCTTCATCGCGAGGAACACGGATTTCAGGTTGACCGCAAACACGCGATCCCATTCCGCCTCCGGCAGCTCCACCACGCCGCCAACCTCGGCAATGCCGACATTGTTGTCGAGCACGTCGATCCGGCCATGGCGCCCGGCGATGTCGGTCACCAGCGCCTCGATCTCGGCGGATTTCGTGACGTCGCAGCGATGCGCCTCGGCTTTTCCACCGGCTTCCGCAATGAGATGAGCGGTTTCCTCGGCGGCCGCGAGATTGAGATCGGCGGCGATGACCGTTGCGCCTTCCTGGGCGAAGCGGAAGGCGGTTGCCTTGCCGTTGCCCCAACCGGGCCCGGATGACCCTGCGCCCATCACGAGGGCAATGCTGTTTGGAAGCCGCATGACCTAAACACTCCGCAGGGTAAGCCAGTTGAGATGGACCGGATAGCCGAGCCCGGTCAGCAAAGCGACCGTCTCGTAGAGCGGCAGGCCGACAACGGCCGAATAGGAGCCGATCAGCTTCGTCACGAAGGCGCCTGCAATGCCCTGGATGGCATAGCCCCCGGCCTTGCCGCGCCATTCGCCCGAGGCGAGGTAGGCATCGAGTTCCTCGGCGGAGATGCGCTTGAAGCGCACGCGGGCCTCGACAAGCCGCTGCCCCTGCCTTCCTGAAGGCAATTGCACGACGATGCTGGTATAGACCCGATGCGCGCGGCCGGAGAGCATGCGCAGGCAGGTCGCTGCCACTTCCACCGTTTCGGCCTTGGGCAGGATGCTCGCGCCCAGCGCCACCACGGTATCCGCCGCGAGAATGACGCTCTGCGCGCGCGGAGCATCATGCGCCACGATGCGCCGGGCCGCGTCCGCCTTCTCGCGCGCCATCCGTTCGACATAAACGCGCGGACGCTCGCGACTGCGCGGCGTTTCGTCGATCAGGGTCGCGACCACATCGTCCGGCGTCAGCCCGATCTGGTCGAGAAGCTGGAACCGGCGCGGCGAGGCCGAAGCCAGCAGCAGGCGCGGAGGCGCGGGGTTCGTCACGTCGATCCTCGTGAGGCGCAAGCCGGGCATGGAGCCCGCTTCATCGGAAGAACGTCACATTCGCCGCCCGGCGCGGCTTGTCAACGCCGAAACCCGCAAAAGGAGCCGCGCAACAGGACGATGGCTCGCCTACCGGGGCGCTGGACCTTGTAGCCTGCCCGGATTTCGACGTGCATTTCCCGCTGGAGCGCGTGCATTTCTCGCTGAAGCGCGGGTGAGGAATCCGCGCGCCTTCGCAAAGCTCGGGGCGGATGTGACAAAATGCATCCTTTCGGATTTCAGCCATGGTATCCACCCGAATGGTGTGGTGGAAAGGCTGCGGTTGGCCGTCGCGTTTCAGCGGCCGGCCCCGAGTCATTCCGGAGGTTTCGACATGGATCTTCAATTGCAGGGGAAAGTCGCGCTCGTGCTGGGTGCGGGCGGGGGGCTGGGCGGTGCCATGGCCGAGGCGCTCGCGCGCGAGGGCGTGAGGGTTGCGCTCGCCGGGCGTCGGGCCGAACCGCTCGAAGCGCGTGCGAAGGTGATCCGCGAGGCCGGCGGCACGGCTTTCCCGCTTGTCTGGGATCTGGGCGAGATCGAGGCGATCGAGCGCGTGGTCGGCACCGTGGAATCCGAACTGGGCGGCATCGATATCCTCGTGAACAACACGGGCGGCCCGCCCCCGACCCCGGTTTCCGGCCAGCCCCCGAGCCTCTGGATGCAGCAATTCAACGCGATGGTCCTTTCCGTGATCGCGCTGACAGACCGCGTGCTGCCGGGCATGAGGGCCCGGAAATTCGGGCGCATCCTCACCTCGGCCTCATCGGGCGTGATCGCGCCGATCCCCAATCTCGGGCTCTCGAATGCCTTGCGTTCGAGCCTCGTCGGCTGGTCGAAGACGCTGGCGCGCGAGGTCGCGAAGGACGGAATCACCGCCAATGTCATCGTGCCGGGGCGCATCGCGACCGACCGCATCGCCTTCCTCGATTTGAAGAAGGCCGAGCGCGAAGGAAAAACCGCGGCCGAGGTCGAGGCCGAGAGCCTCGCGGCCATTCCTGCGGGGCGCTATGGCCGGCCGGAAGAATATGGCGACCTCGCCGCCTTCCTCGCCTCCCCCCGCGCGAGCTACATTACCGGCTCGGTGCTGCGCGTGGATGGCGGATACATCGCGAATGTCTGAGGCGCCCCTCGCGCAATATTGCAACGGGAACGCTTGACTCAAGCGCAATGTTCGAACGGTATACCGCCATGGTATTCCATCTCGATCAGAAGCCGAATCAGGTCTACGAGGCGCTGCGCGGCGATATCCTCGCCTTCCAACTCGCGCCTGAACTCGCCTTGTCCGAACGCTGGCTCGAGGATCGCTATGGCGCGTCGCGCACGCCGATCCGCGCGGCCCTCGCCCGGCTGGAAAGCGAAGGTCTCGTGCTGCGTGATGGCCGCGTGCGCCGCGTCGCACCGCTCTCGCTCGACGAGATGCGGGAAGCCGTCGTGTTCCGCGCCACGCTCGAACGCGAGGCCGTTCGGCTCTTCACCCCGCGCGCGACCGAAGCGGATCTGCAAATGCTGCACATGCTCGGCACCACGGAGGCCGAGAATGCCGAGCCGGGCCAGACCAATGTGGAAGGGATGCTGACGGCAGCCGAACTCTTCCACCTCGAAATCGCACGGATGAGCGGCAACCGCTTTCTGGCCCGCGCCGTGGAAGAAGTGATGATGCGCCTCTTCCGCGCCCGCTACATGGCCGCGCTTTCGCCCGAGGGCCGGGCGCGCGCCACGGCCGAGCATGTGGGCATCGTCAAAGCCATCCGCGAGCGCGATGCCGAGAAGGCGAGCGCGCTGATGGGCGCCCATGTGGAAGCCGCCGGCGCGCATCTGATGGAGCGGCTCACCGCGGGCGGAACCGGCGTGGTCGTGCCCTTCCGGGTGGTGGCCTGAGGTTCGTGTCAATCCCGCTGCGCTTCTTCCAGATAGATCGCGCGCAGCCTCTTCGTGATGTCGCCGGGCTGGCCCTCGCCGATCCTCTCGCCGTCGATATTCACCACGGGCATCACGAAAGATGAGGCCGAGGTGTAGAACACCTCGCGCGCGGCCAGCATCTCGGCCCGCGTGAAGGGCCGTTCCTCGATTATCAGCCCGGTTTCGCGCGCAAGACGCATCACCGAGGAGCGCGTGACACCCGGAAGGACGCTGTTCGACAGCGCCCGCGTGACCAGCACCCCCGCGCTCGATACGATGAAGAAGGTCGAGGAAGCCCCCTCCGTCACCACCCCCTCCTCCAGCATCACGGCTTCGGCGACGCCCGCACGTTTCGCCTCGAACTTCGCGAGCACCTGCGCGAGCAGGGCCACGGACTTGATATCGCGCCGCGCCCAGCGGAGATCATCGACCGTGATGACCGCAGCACCCGTCTCGGCCATGGGGTTCGCGAGCAGGTTCTTCGCCTGCGTGAACATCACGACATTGGGGGCGATATCATCCGGGCAGGTGAATTCGCGCTCATGGGTGCCGCGCGTCACCTCGATATAGACCGTGCCCTGCTTCAGATCGTTCTGCCGGACGAGTTCGCGCTGGATGGCGGTCCATTCGGGAATGGTGTGCGGATTGCGGATGCCAATCGCCCTGAGCGAGCGATCGAGCCGGGCAAGATGCGGTTCGTTGTCGACGAAATGGTCGCCCAGCACCGCTGTCACCTCGTAGATGCCATCGCCGAACAGAAAACCGCGATCCATGATCGGCAAAGTGGCTTCGGCGAGCGGAAGATAGCGCCCGTTCACATAGGCGATGCGGGGCGCGGCGGGGGCGGACATGGGAATTCTCCGGGAATGAACCAGAATGTCGGGCCGTCGCCCGACCGTGTTTCAGGAAGGATCAGTGCGAACCCGACATGCCGCGCGGACGGACAAAGCCCGTCTGCGGGCGCGAAGGCAGGGAGGCCGGCGGCTGACGGCCACCCGTGAGCACCTGCCAGAGGCGCACGACGGCGGGTTTCTCCAGATTGCGATCCTTGAGCGCCACGATGGAGAGCGGCAGCGACCAGAGATCATCGCCAAGCGGGACCAGCGACCCCGGCGGCGCGCGCTTCACCGTGCTCTCCGGCAACCAGGCAATGCCGTGGCCGGCCATGGCCATGTCGCGCAGGATATCGGACATGTCGGTCTCGATGATGCGCGTATGCTTGCCGATTCCGCCCGCCGTCTCGATGATGAGATCGACGAGCCGCGCGAAATAGACCGAGCGCGAATACATCAGCAGCGGCAGGGGCTTGTCGCCCTGCCGGGGCAAGGTGAGGCCCATCCGCGCAACGAGGCCGGGGCTTGCATAGGGACGCAGGCGATCGCAGTCGATTTCCACGCTTTCGATGCGCTGCGGCTCGGGATGAACCGGCTGCTGCGCGCTCGTCCAGCAGATCATAAGCTCGGTCGCGCCCGAGAGAAGGCCGATCGCGAGGTCATGCACATTGCCCGTGGCAATCTCGCAGGTGAGGCGCAGGTCGCGCGTCCATTGCGCCCACCAGCTCGGCAGGCAGGCCGTCGCGAGCGCGAAAGGCACGGCGATCCGCACATGGTCGGGCCGGCTCGGCGCGCCCTGGCGCATTTCGGCGCGGGCATCGAGAATCTCGGCGAGGATCTTTCCGGCCGTCTCGCGGAACTGCTCGCCGGCGGGCGTGAGACGCGTGGGGATGATGGAGCGGTCGATCAGGGCCGCGCCCACCCACGCTTCCAGTTGCTGGATGCGCCGCGAGAAGGCCGCCTGCGAGGCGTTGCGCTGCTCGGCCGCACGGGTGAAGTTCCCCGTCTCCGCCACGGCGAGAAAGTCCTGAAGCCAGCGAATTTCCATGCTGCCCTCCCCGGAGCCGCCTTCGGCAACGGACCTGAATGACGAGCCTCATGCTGTTCGATGAACAGCGCGAAGACCAATGCAATTTCTGCATCGGTAACAGGATTCGAACCCGCTGGCGAGGAGGCATTTGCCGTCCATTCCGGCCTTGAGCTTATGGAAAACTTGCATTGGCGACAATCCGTCGGTGCAAGCACAATCCTGCCGTCGCCGGAGGCCAGCGGAAGCCGGCCATCCGGCCGAGGATACCCGAGGAGCAGACCATGATCGTCGAAGCCCCCTACCTGATGTTCCTGGGCGATGTCCCGGATCAGCTCGCGGCCAAGACCGCGCAGGGCATTGTCGACTGGCGCCCGGAATGGTGCCGAGGCCAGTTGCGCCTCGCCGGCTGCAAGGCCGACCTGAAGATCCCCGACATGACCATCGGGGAAGCCGCGAAGGCCGGTTGCCGCACGCTCATCGTGGGTGTCGCCAATGCCGGCGGCGTTCTGCCCGACCATTGGTCCGAGACCATCGTGAAGGCCATCGAGGCCGGAATGGATGTCGCGAGCGGCCTGCATGCGCGCCTCGCCTCCAAGCCCGTCATCGCCGAGGCCGCGCTCCGGCATAATCGCCGCCTCACGGATGTGCGCCATTCGAGCGAAACCTTCGCGACCGGCAAGGGCACGAAGCGTTCCGGCCTGCGCCTGCTGACCGTGGGCACGGATTGCTCCGTGGGCAAGAAATATACCGCGCTTGCGCTCGAAAGGGAGATGCGCAAAGAGGGTCTCGATGCCGATTTCCGCGCCACGGGCCAGACCGGCGTGTTCATCTCGGGCCGGGGCGTCGCAATCGATGCGGTGGTCGCGGATTTCATCTCCGGCGCGGTGGAATGGATTTCGCCCGCTGCCGCACCGAACCATTGGGATCTGATCGAGGGCCAGGGCTCGCTCTTCCATCCCTCCTTCGCGGGCGTGTCGCTGGGCCTGCTGCATGGCGCGCAGCCCGATTGCTTCGTCATCTGCCACGAGCCGACCCGCACCAGTATGCGCGGCGTGAAGCATCCCCTGCCCTCGATCCGCGCGGTGATCGACCTCAACATCACCTGCGGCAAGCTCACCAACCCGGCGATCCGGCCCGTGGGAATCTCGATCAATACCGAGCATCTGGCGGAGGCCGAGGCCCGGGCGCTGGTGGAAAAGCTGGAGAAGGAGCATGATTTGCCAACGACGGACCCCATCCGCTTCGGCGTGGGGTCGATCGTCGCGAACCTCCTGCGCCTCTATCCGCAATCGAAGGCCGCCTGACATGCGTTCTCTTGAAGTTGAGATCGAGCGTTTCCCCATCGCGGGAACCTTCACCATCTCGCGCGGCTCGCGCAATGAAGCGGTGGTCGTCACGGCCACCCTGCGCGAGGATGGGCATGTCGGGCGCGGCGAATGCGTGCCCTATGCGCGCTATGGCGAGACCGTGGAGGGCGTGGCCGAGACAATCCGCGGAATGGCGGACAAGGTCGCCGCGGGCCTCGACCGGCAGGCGCTGCGCCGGATGCTGCCGGGTGGTGCGCCCCGAAACGCGCTCGATTGCGCGCTGATCGATCTCGAAGCGAGGATGAGGGGCAAGCCGGCCCATCTGCTGCTCGGCTGTTCGCCGCCGGGGCGGCATGTCACCTGCTACACCCTGAGCCTCGGCACTCCGGAGAGCATGGAGGAAGCGGCGCGCGCCGCGAGCAAACGCACGCTCCTCAAGGTGAAGCTCGGCGGCGAAGGCGATGTCGCGCGCATCGCGGCCGTGCGGCGGGGTGCTCCGCAATCCCGCCTTGTCGTGGATGCGAACGAGGCGTGGCGCGCCGAAACGCTCCGCGCCAATCTCGAGGCCTGCGCGGCGGCAGGCGTCGAACTCATCGAGCAACCCCTGCCCGCCGGCCAGGATGAGGCGCTTTCCGGCATTATCAGCCCCATCCCGCTCTGCGCGGATGAATCGATGCATGATTCCACGAGCCTCGCGCATCTGCCGCCGTGGTATTCCGCCATCAACATCAAGCTCGACAAGACCGGCGGCCTGACCGATGCGCTGGAATTGCGCGCGGCGGCTCTGGCGAAGGGTCTTAAGATCATGGTGGGCTGCATGGTGGGCACATCGCTCGCCATGGCGCCCGCGCTCCTCCTGGCGGAAGGCGCGAGCTTCGTCGATCTCGATGGTCCGCTTCTGCTCGCGAAGGATCGCGACCCGGCGCTGTCCTACCCCGGGAGCTTCGTGGCACCCGCACCGCCGGGTCTGTGGGGCTAGAGCATGTTGCGCAAAAGTGGATACCGGTCTTGCGTAACAACATGCAACAAAACAATAAGATAGAGCTCGGTTTTGATTCCATCAAAACGAGACGTGCTCTAGAGCATGATGTGTTCAGACGGAAGCACATCATGCTCTTATCTTATTATTATCGCATGCTTTTTTGTGAAAAACCGGATTCCACTTTTTTACAGCATGCTCTAGAGCATTTTTTCGAAGAAGTGGATACCGGTTCTTCCAAAGAAAATGCGGTCAACAACAAGAATAGAGAGCGAAATTCGATCTCATTCATTCAGATCGAGTTTCGCTCTATCGACCCCTTCCCCGCCCATTCTCCCAGGCCCATCACCAGGGTGCAGAGCGCCGCGAGCACGAGGCCGAGCGTCGCGGTGACGGCAAAATCCGAGCCGGCATCCGAGACCATCGTGAAGAGCTGCAGGGGCAGGATGTTCACCTGCGTGCCCACGAGCGCCAGCGCCGTGCCATAGGCGCCGATCGCCACCGCCGCGACCAAAGCGAAGGCGGAGATCATCGGCGCTTTCAGTTGCGGCAGCAGGATATCGCGCAAGGTGCGAAGACGGCTGGCGCCAAGGCTCTCGGCGGCGGCGAGTTGCGCGGTGTCGAAATTCACGAGCACCGGCGTCAGCATCATCACCACGCGCGGGACGAGGTAATAGGCATAAACGAAGGCCAGGCCATAGGGCGAATACACGGCCTGCGAAAAGGCCACGGGGTCCACGCCGAAAATCCGCTCGAGCAGCAAAGTCACGAAACCGGCGCGGCCAAAGGCGAGAATGAATCCATAGGCGACGATCAGCCCGGAAAAAGTGAGCGGCAGCGCGATCAGGAACTGCCAGGCGAGCCTGGGCCGCTCCGCCATCCGCGCCAATCGCAGGGCCACCGCGAGGCCGATGGCAAGCGAGACCAATGCCGCCAGCACGCCGAGAACCAGCGAGTTCACAAGGCCGGTCCAGAAGGGGCGCGAGGCAAGAAGCGCGCGGATGCCATGCGTGCCGCCCGTCAGTGCTTCGGCCACTACGAAGCCGAGGGGCACGAAGAAGAAGAGCGCGAAAAGCACGAGCCCGGGCGATGCGAGCATCGCCCGGGTGCCCGCGCCGGTGCGGAAGGAAGGCCCGGCGCGCAGGATTGCCATCAGAGCGCGGCCTTGGCCCAGCCGCTCTGCAATGCCTGAAGCTGCGCGGCGGATTGATCAAGATCGAGCAGGGTCGATTTCGCGTGGGTGATGAGGCGAGCCTTCACGCTGTCGGGAAGCGGAACCCCCGGCACGGCGGGTGTCACGAAGCCTTCGGCGAAGAGCGCCTGCCCGGCATCCGAGAGGATGAAGTTCAGCCAGAGCTTCGCGGCATTGGGGTTCGGGCCGTTCTTCACGAGGCTGATCGTATAGGGTGCCGCGACCGTGCCCTCGGCCGGGGAGACGACTTCGACATCATCGCCCATGCCATCCATGAATTTCGCGCGAAGGCCGTCATTCACGAAGTTCACCCAGATCGGGATCTCGCCCTTCACGAACTGCGCATAAGGCGTGGTGCCGACGACGCGCAGCACGTTCCCGCCCTTGTGGAGCTGCTCCATGTATTTCAGCCCGGGTTCGAGGTTCGAATAGCTGCCGCCCTGGGCGAAATTCGCAGCCCAGGTGAAAACCTGGCCCACGCCGGTGGAACGCGGATCGAGATAGACGATGTTGCCCTTGTATTCGGGCTTGGCGAGGTCGGCAAAGCTCTTCGGCACGTTCTTCACGAGCTTCTTGTTCACGATGAACACGATCTCGAGCTGGTGAATGGTGAACCACTCGCCGGCCGGGTGCTTCGCGAGTGCCGGCAACTTGTCGAAATTCGTGGGTTTGAAGGGGGCGAGCAGGCCGCGCTTCTGCGCATCCACGCCATTCGCGCCGAAATAATAGATCGTATCAACCTGCGGGCGGTTCCTCGTGCGGTCCAGCGCATTCACCGCCACGCCCGAGCCCACATCGTTATAGACCAGATTGATGTTGGGGTAGCGCTGGCCGAACACGCGGAACAGCGCAGCCCAGTTCGCCCAGGTCGGCCCGGTATTGTTGGAAATCACCATGCCTTCCTTCAGCGCCTCCTCGTAGAGCGCCTTCTCGCCCGCATAAAGTTCGGGACCGGTGGTGACATTGGCGGGAGCCTGCGCCCGGGCAGGCGCGGCGGCGAGCGCCAGCGCGGAAGCGCCGAGGCCCTGCAGGAGAATGCGACGATCGATGGTCATGAAACGCTCCTCTGGAGATCAGGCCGGAACGGCCGGGTTGTCGTTCTTGGTCTCGGCGCTTCTCTCGGCGCCCGCTTGTCCCGCTGCGATCACCTGAACCGCAACGGGGGGAAGCTCGATCGCACTCGGCGGCGCGACATGGCTGTCGGTCTCGATCGTGAGGTATTGGCCGCCGGGAAGCGTGAAATCGAAGCGGCGCAGGGCGCCGAGGAAGCGGTCGCGCGTCACGCAGCCGGCAAAGCGGTTCGGACCCATGGCGCTCTGCGCCGGACGGATGGCCTCGGGACGGATCAGCACCGTCACGGCCATGCCGCAGGGGAATGAATGCGCCCCGCAGGCAAGATCGCCGATGGAGGTGCGGACGTTTTGCGCATCGAGCACTTCGCCATCGAGCAAATTCGCCTGCCCCACGAAAGCCGCGACGGCGCGGTTGGCGGGGCGGGCATAGAGCCCTTCCGGCGTATCAACCTGCAGGATGCGCCCTTCACGCATCACCGCCACGCGATGCGCCATGGAGAGCGCCTCCTCCTGATCATGCGTGATGTGCAGGGTCGCGATGCCGTGCAGCCGCTGGAGGCGGGCGATCTCGTCGCGCATCTCGCCGCGCAGGGTGGCGTCGAGCGCGGAAAGCGGCTCATCGAGCAGCAGGGCGCGGGGCCGGAACACCAGCGCACGGGCGAGCGCCACGCGCTGCTGCTGCCCGCCCGAAAGCGAGCGCGGCCGGCGATCCGCCAGATGGCCGAGGCCGACCATGCCGAGCGCCTCGCGCACGCGCTCACCCGCCTCTTTCGCGGCCACCTGCCGCATCTTCAGCGCGTAACCCACATTCTCCGCGAGCGTCATATGCGGGAAGAGCGCGTAATTCTGGAAGACGATCCCGAGATCGCGCTTGCGCGGCGGCACATGCGCCATGTCCTCGCCGGCGATCGTCAGCCGACCCGATTGCGGCATCAGGAAGCCGGCGATCAGCTTGAGGATCGTCGATTTTCCACAGCCCGAAGGCCCGATCACCGCAAGCAATTCGCCCTCGCGGATCTCGAGCGAGATGTCGCGCACCCCTGCCCCGCTGCCGGGATAGGCGAAGCGCACCTGATCGAGGGTCACGCTCATGCGATCCCTCCCCGGCTGGCGGCGGCACCACGCGCCACGAGGGCTCCGGCCATGGCCGCGAGAAGCGCGAGCGCCAGCAGCACCACGGTCGCAGCACAGGCAAAGCCGGTCGCGCCGTAGAAGGCCTGAAGCAGAACAATGGGATAGGTCCGGTGCAGGAAGCCCGCAATGAGGTTCGTGAGCTGGAACTCCCCGATCGACAGGGCCGCGACCAGAATCGAGGCCGAGGCTATGGAATGCACGAGGCCGGGCAGAACGATATCAAGGAAGCGCCGGTGAAACGGCGCGCCGAGCGATTCAGCCGCCTGCTCCAGCACTTCCACGCCTTGCAGCTTCAGGTCGGCCACGAGGGTTTGCAGGAAATAAGGCAGACAGATCACGACATGCGCCGCGACCGTCAGCCATCCTGCCCCGAGGAAGGGCAGGGCATCGGTGGAAAAGGCGAGCATGTAGCCGAAGCCCAGCACAACGGCGGGTGCGGCCACCGGCGTGAGGTAGAGAATGCGCCCGAACATCGCAAGCGCCGGGCTTCTCGCCATCGCCACGGCATAGGCCAGTGGCGCGCCGATGAGGATGCAGGCGACCACCGTCGCCGCGCAGACCCAGAGGCTGGTGATGAAGGCTTTCTGGAATGTCGGATTCGCCAGGAGCGTTTCGAACCAACGGCCGGTGAGGCCTGCGGGCAGCAGCGTGTTGCTCCACACCCCGCCCACCGAGCCGACGAGGATCAGCGCCATCGGCGTCGCGAGATAGGCCGCGTAAAGCGCGAGCGCCGCGCTGCCGAGGCCTGTCGGGCGGCCGGAAAGCGCCATGCCGCTCATGATGGCATCCCGTTCATGGCGCCACCCGGAAATAGCGCCGGGCGATCGCCTCCATCGCGGGTTCGATTTCCGCATATTCCAGCGCGCCATCCACCCGGTTCGCATCGGGCATGGTGATGACCAGGCGCTCCATCTTCAGGCCGAGCGCGATCTCTGAAAGCGTGCCGTGCCCACCCCCCACAGCCACCAGCGCGAAGCAGGCCGAAGCGATGATGGCGTTGCGCGCTTCGCCGATTCCGCTGGCGACGGGCACGCTGACGAAGGGGTTCGCGCTGAGGGGATCGGTGGAAGGCAGCACGCCGATCACGAGCCCGCCCGCCTCGGCCGCCCCGCGCGAGGCCGCCTGCATGCAGCCGCCGCGCCCCCCGCAGATCAGCGGCAGGCCAAGACGGGCGATTCCACGCCCCGCCGCCTCGGCCATGGCAAGCTCGGATCGCGACGCGTCATTCGGCCCGATGACCCCCACCGGCAAGCGCCGCGAGCCGGCCTTCAGCGCGAGGCGCAGGGCCTCGCTGGCGGCGATGGGGCTGCCCGCCGCGATGCCATTCTCGGCCGGCTGCCAAAGATGCGTGGCCGCATCGAAACGGCGTCCGGCATCGTCGCGCAGGATATCGGGCGCGGTGAGAGTGAGGGTCATGGTCCGGCGCTTCCTCAGGGGCTCTCTCATGGGCTCTCTCAGGAGCATCTGGAAGATATCTTCCACCTATCGGAGTGACATGTCAATTATATGACAAGCGTGGAAATCATGCTATGCGACGGCGATGAACCGGAGATCCCCGATGCCGGCCTTGGAAGACAACACCCTCAATGATCGGCAAAGCCAGATCGTCGATCGCGTCGAACGGCTGGGTTTCGTGACGATCGAGGCCCTGGCCGAGGAGTTCAGGGTTTCGAGCCAGACCGTGCGGCGCGAGATCATCCGGCTTGACGAACTGGGCCTGATCCACCGCTTCCATGGCGGCGCGGGGCGCTGCGGTTCGGGCGAGCGCCTGAGCCATGAGGTGAAACGGCAGCGCGAGACGGGGCTCAAGGCGCGGATCGGGGAGGCCATGGCCAGCCGCGTGCAGGACGGACAATCCGTCTTCCTCGACGTGGGCACCACGGCCGAAGCGACCGCGCAGGCTCTGCGCGGCATGAGCCGGCTGACAATCGTCACGCCCAGCGCCAACATCGCGCAGATCCTGTTTGATGCGCCGGGCATCGAGATCATCCTGACGGGCGGGCGGATCGTGGGGCGTGATCTTTCCATGGCTGGCCCTGCGGCGGTGGGAAGCGTGATGCGGCACCGGTTCGACTGGGCGATCATCGCCTGTTCGGCCGTCGAGGATGACGGGGCCGTGCTCGATTTCGACGCCGAGAAGATCGCCGTGAAACAGGCGGCGATGGAAGTTTCGCGACGCCAGGCACTCATCGCCGATTCCTCGAAATTCACGCGCTCGGCGCGGCTGGAAATCGCCCGGCTCGACAGCTTCGATCTCATTGTCACCGATGCCGTGCTGCCCCCTGCCCTGCGGGAACGGATCGGCGAGGAAAGGCTCATGCTCGCGGCCCACGACCGCGCCGGGCCGGCCATGCTCCGAAGGGCAATGATCTGACATTCCGGTGCCGGCCCCAAAGTTTCCGGGATCCTGCAAAAGGCCGGATGGACAGACGCAATCATCCATGTTTTACAAAAGGTGCTTTCGGTGCCTCTCGTCAGAGAGAGGTGAAACGGGAACGCCGTAAAGGGTGTCGAACCCCCAATCGGCGGCTGCCCCCGCAACTGTAGGCGGCGAGCCTTCTTCGCAACACCACTGGGCCCGAAAGGTCCGGGAAGGGCGAACAGGCGCTTGAGCCGCAAGCCAGGAGACCGGCCGGAAGCCTGTGCAACACGAACTCCTTGGCGGCGGGCCGGGGCAGGCGGATCATGAGCCGAACGTTTCCGGTGGCCCTGGCCGCCCTCCTCGTCGCATGCGCGGCCCAAATGGTCACATCCGCACAGGCGCAGTCGCGCCGGGAGCCGGAGCCGCTCGACATCACCATTACCGCCAACCGATCGCCGACCGCCATTCAGCGCACGGGTTCTGCCGTCACCATTATCCGGGCGGAGGAGATCGCCCGCGCGAGCAGCTACTCCGTCGCGGATGTCCTGCGGCAGGTGCCGGGGGTGGAAGTCAGCACCAATGGCGGGCCGGGCGGGACCAGCACCATCCGTATGCGAGGGGCCAATTCCGGCCAGACGCTTGTCCTGCTCGACGGCGTCCGCATCACCGATCCCTCGGGCGCTTCGGGCGAATTCGATGCCTCGCTGATCGCGCCGGGCATCATCGAGCGGATCGAGGTGCTGCGGGGCCCGCAATCGGCGCTTTACGGCTCGGATGCGATGGGCGGGGTCATCAACATCATCACGAGGAAGGGCCGGGGCGCGCCGTCGCGCAGCCTGCGTTTCGAGGGCGGCTCTTATGGCTCGGCGAGCGTGACGGGCTCCGTCGCCGGCTCCAGCGGGCCGTGGTCCTATGCCTTTTCCGGTCTGGGCCAGACCTCGGAGGGGTTTTCGAGCTATGGCTATCGCATCGGCCGGCTGGAGAAGACGCGCGGGCCATTCGAGAACGACGGTTTGCGCCGCCTCACGGGCCTCGGGCGCATCGGCTACGATCCCGGAACGGGCTTCCGGCTCGACCTCGGCATGATCGCCAGCGGCAGGCGCTCGGGCTATGATGCCGCCTTCGGCGCCCATCCCGACACGAAGAGCATCTCGAACCAGCGCTTCGGGCAGTTCCATGCCAGGGCCGAACTCGACAGCTTCGACAATCGCTTCACGCACAGCCTGCAGATCTTCGCGAACCGCACCGAGCGTGTGCTGAAGGATTCCTTCCTGTCGGGCGGGCCGCCGCCCACGAATTTCCGGACGGATTACGAATTCTGGGGCAACCGCTTCGGCGCGGAATATCAGGGCACCTTGCGGCTCGATCGGTTCGGGAAGCTGATCCTCGGCGCGCGATCCGAACGGGAGGCCGCGGCCTCGGCCAACCAGGATATCGGCCCCTTCCCCGGCTCCCGGAGCAAGGATTTCTCCGGCAGGCAGGATACGAATTCCGTGTTCGGCCTCTGGCAATTGCCGGTGGGTGAAAGGCTGATGCTCTCCTTCGGCACGCGCCTGGACCAGGTGAGCGACAGCCGCTCCTTCGCGACCTGGCGCGCGACCGCCGCCTATAACCTGCCCGAAACGGGCACGAAACTGCGCGCCAGCGCCGGCACGGGCGCGAAATCGCCAACCCTCTACCAGCGCTTCTCCCCGCTCTATGGCACGCGCAACCTCAGGCCCGAAGACAGCCTCGGGCTCGATGTCGGCATCGATCAGGGCTTCTTCAACAACCGCGTGACCCTTTCGGTGACAGGCTTCCGGAACCGCTTTCGTGACCTGATCGACTTCCAGTTCGCGGGCTGCCCGCCGGCACAACCCTTCGGCTGCTACTTCAACGTGGCGCGCGCGAAAACCGCGGGCGTGGAGTTTGCGGGCACATTCATCGCGATCGAGCGCTGGCTCGCGATCACAGGCAGCTACACCTACCTGCATGCGAAGGACCAGCGCACGAACCTCACGCTCGCCCGCCGCGCGCCGCACCAGGGCCGTGCGGCCTTGCAGATCACCCCGCGCGAGGGCTGGCTGATCGAGCCATCGGTCATCATGGCTTCAAGCCGCTTCTCGAGCGCGAACGAGACGAACCCGCTGAAGCGCTATGCCCGCTTCGATGTCCACACGGAATATGCGCTGAACAGCACCTTCAAGCTGCATCTCCGGTTCGAAAACATCACCAATGCGCGCTATGAGGAGGTGCGGGACTACGGCACCACCGGCCGGGCCGTCCATGGCGGCGTGACCGCGACATGGTGAGGACGACATGACAAGCGGGAGCGGAGCTACCCTGCCGGCGGGGCCGAAAGCGGCCCGCCTCTGGCTGGTTCCCGCCCTTCTGCTGCTCGTCGGCCTGCTGTTTCTCGGCTCGCTCACCATCGGGCCGGTGCGGCTCTCGGTGCCCGAGTTGCTTGCGGCTCTCTCGGGACGGGGCAAGGAGGCTCACCGCATCATCCTGCTCGAATTGCGCCTGCCGCGCGCGCTCCTTGCCGTGTCGATCGGCTTCATGCTCGGCCTCGCGGGTGCGGCGATGCAGGGCCTGATGCGCAATCCGCTCGCGGCGCCCTCGCTGTTCGGGGCCCCGCAATCCGCGGCCTTCGCGGCTGTGGCGACCATCGCGCTGGGGCTGAATGACACGCTCTCCTGGGGCCTGCCCGTTGCGGCGATCCTCGGGGCGTTCCTGTCCGTGTTCCTGCTCGTGGCGATTGCCGGGCGGAACGCCTCGCTCCTGCTGCTGATTCTCTCGGGCCTCGCCGTCTCGAGCCTCGCCGGCGCGGGAACGGCACTGGCGATGAACCTTGCCGCGAATCCCTTCGCGGCACTGGAAATCGCCTTCTGGCTCATGGGATCGCTGGAGGATCGCTCCATGCGCCATGTCACGCTGGCGCTGCCCTTCATTCTGGTGGCGAGCCTGCTGCTCTCCTCACAGCGTGGTGCCTTCCGGGCGCTGTCGCTCGGCGAGGAAGCCGCCGCGAGCCTGGGCGTGGCGGTGGAGCGCCTGCGCTTCATCGTCATCCTCGGCGTCGCGATCGGCGTCGGCGCTTCGGTGGCCGTGGCGGGCAGCATCGCCTTCATCGGGCTCGTGGCTCCCCATCTCATGCGCCCGCTGGTGAACCACGATCCGGCGCGCCTGTTGCTGCCGGCGGGGCTCGCGGGTGCGGCCCTGCTGCTGGCGGCGGATATCGCGGTGCGGATCATCCCCGCGCAGAGCGATATCAAGGTCGGCGTGCTGACCGCGATCATCGGTGTGCCCTTTTTCCTGCTGCTGATCGTCAGGCAGCGCAAGAGCCTCGCGGGAGGCGTGACATGACCGCGCCCCTTCTCGCGGCCGAAGGGCTTTGCGTGGAACTCGGCGGAAAGGCGATCCTGCGCGATCTGTCCGTCACCTTCCCGGCCGGGCGTTTCGTGGCTTTGCTCGGGCCCAATGGCGCCGGCAAGACCACCGCGCTGAAGGCGCTGGCCGGGCTTGTTCCAGCCCTTGGGCGGATCAGCATCGCGGGCGAACCCCTGGCGCGAATATCCCCGCGGGAGCGCGCCAGGCGCATCGGCTATCTGCCCCAGGGTCATGCCGTGCATTGGCCCTTGACCGCGCGCGATGTCGTGGCGCTGGGCCGCTACCCGCACGGCGTCGCCGACCCCGCGCGGCTCTCGAAACGCGATGCCGAGGCCGTGGATTGCGCGATGGCGCGCACGGATTGCACCCATCTCGCGCATCAGCCCGTGCAAACACTGTCGGGCGGGGAGCGCGCCCGCGTGATGCTCGCCCGCGTGCTCGCCACCGAAGCGCCCCTGCTGCTGGCGGACGAGCCCACCGCTGCGCTCGATCCGCGCCATCAGCTCACGGTGATGGAAGACCTCAAGGGCGAGAGCCGGCGCGGCGCGCTGGTGATCGCGGTGACGCATGACATCGCGCTCGCCGCCCGCATGGCCGATGAAATCGTGCTGCTGCATGACGGACAGCTCGTGGCGCAGGGATCGCCGGAGGCCGTGCTCACCGATGCCAATCTCGCGACGATTTATGGCGTGACTGTCGCGCGGCCGATCATCGACGGGCAGGCGGCACTTGTTCCCTGGGCGTTGTCGTGAGCCCGCGCGAGCACGATCGCGCTTGACCTCGGCCAGGAAACCGCCATCCGATGCCAACGTCAATCTGGGCATTCGGGGGCAGGCATGAAAGCGCGCGCGAAACTGATCGAGGGCATGGCCTTTCTGGGAGAGGCCGGCAGCGGCCATTCGATCGTGATGGATGGCTCGCCCGAATCGGGCGGCCGCAATGCCGGCTTCCGGCCCATGGAATTGCTGCTCGTGGGCCTTGCCGGCTGCACCGCCTTCGACGTGGTTCTCATCCTGCGCCGGGGGCGGGAGGATGTCGCAGATTGCATCGTGGAAGTCTCGGCCGAGCGGGCGCCGGAAGACCCCAAGGTCTTCACGAAGCTCCATCTCGATTACCGCGTGAAGGGCAGGAACCTCGACGAGGCCAAGGTGAAAAGGGCAGTGGAACTCTCGAAGGAGAAATACTGCTCGGCCTCGATCATGCTCGGCAAGACCGCCGAGATGACCTTTGCCTACACGGTCGAGGCTTTCTGATGGCCGGGCTGATCTCTCACGAGGCGCTGAAGACCCGGCTCGGCGAGGCCGGCCTCGTGCCGGTCGATCTCCGCCTCGCGGCGGATGGTGGGCGTGAGAGCTACCTCGCCGGCCATGTGCCGAGGGCGATCTGTTCCGGTCAGAGCATGTTCTCGCAAAAGTGGATACCGGTTTTGCGTAACAACATGCGACCAGAAAAAGACAGAGCATTTTCCGAATAAGTGGATACCGGTTCTTCGAAAGAAAATGCGATCAAGAAAAAGAGAGATAATGCATCCGAGCTGATCCGGTCAGATCGAAAAAATGCTCCACCCTTTCGAGGCAGCCTCAGATGAAGGCGATTTCGGTCGCGCGGTCGAGAAGCTCGCGCAAAAGCGGATTGGGAAAGCGGCGCTGGATATGCACGCCGTAGAAGGCCTCGCGGAGGCCGGGCAGCTTCTCGATCTCGATCAATGCGCGGCTTGCGAGTTCGTCCCGCACGACAATCGGCGGCAGCACGGCGAGCCCCGCGCCCTCGCGCACGAGCAGGCGCATCATCGCCATGTCATCCACCTCCGCCGCGATCTGCGGGAAAACGCCGAGGCTGTCCGCCAGCGCCTCGAACCCGAGCCGGACGCCGCTGGAGCGCCCCGGCAAAACGAGGGGATGGCGCGAAAGCCTCTCGCGTAACGGGAGCCCGGGTTCGGCGAAAACGGAGGCACCGATGAGGCTCACCGGCTGCTCATCGAGCCGGTGCACCACGAAGGATGTGAGGCGATCCCCCGCCGGGGGCTGGTTGGTCAGCACGAGATCGAGTTGCAGCCCCTCGAGCCCCAGAATGAGCTCCTCCGCGCCGGCCGAGCGCAGGATGACCTCGACATCCGCACGGCCCAGCAGCGGCTTCAGGAATTGCAGCTGGAAATTGCGGGAGAGCGTGGCCATCGCGCCGACGCGCAGCACGCGCCGCGCATGGCTGGCCTGCCGCAAGGTTTCCACCAGTTCGCGCCCGGTGGAGAAGATGGAATCGGCATGATCCAGCGCGATCCGCCCCGCTTCCGTGAGGTGCAAGGCCCTGCCCCGACGCTCGAATAATTGCTGCCCAAGCCGCTGTTCCAGCTGGCGGATCTGGGAGGAGAGCGCGGATTGCGCCACGTTCAGCCGCTCGGCCGCGCGGGTGAGGTTCCCCTCATGCGCGACGACCTGGAAATAGCGGAGATGGTGATAATTGAGATCCATATCGTTCTAAATATCAGAATGATATATTCCAAACAATCTATTTTTATGGATCATTCGCCTGCGTTAGGCAGCCTGCGACCGTTTTTCCACGAGGCCTTTCATGTCCACTGCCCTTCTGCCGCTGCTCGCCCCGGCTGCGCTTCTCGTCCCCGCCTTCCTCGCAATCGCCATGCCCGGCCGTCGTCCGCGCGGCCTGCTGATCGTGGCGGAGATCGCGGCGCTGGCGGCACTGGGTGTGGCCATTGCCAGCCTCGCGCTGCTGATCGGCCAGGGCGCGCAGACGAGCCCGCTTCTCGGCGCGGGTCTCTTCGGCCTCAGCGTGCGGCTCGATGCGGTGTCGGTCAGCATGCTCGCGCTGGTCGCCTTCATCGGCTGGATCGTGCTGCGCTACTCGGCGCGCTCTCTCGATGGCGAGGCGCGGCAGGGCGAGTTCATCGGCTGGATGGCCGCGACGCTCTCGACCGTGCTGCTTTTCGTCATTTCCGGCAACCTCGTGCAGCTCGCGGTCACCTGGGTGCTCACCAGCCTGTTCCTGCACAAGCTTCTGCTCTTCTACCCCGAGCGGGCCGCCGCCCGGCGCGCCGCGCGCAAGAAATTTTTCTTCGCGCGCCTCGGTGATGCCGCGATGATCGGCGCGGTGATCCTCCTGATCGCCCGCACCGGCACCGGCGATCTCGCCAGCGTGATCGCGGTGCTGAAATCCGGCCAGAACGGGCTGATGGTGGTGATGGCCGCGACGCTCATCGCGCTGGCCGCCCTGCTGAAGAGCGCGCAGTTTCCCACCCATGGCTGGCTGACCGAGGTGATGGAAACGCCGACGCCGGTCTCCGCCCTGCTCCATGCCGGCGTGATCAATGCCGGCGGCTTCCTGCTGATCCGGCTCGCGGATGTGCTGCTGGCCGCCCCCGGCGTGCTCGCCCTTCTGGTGATGGTCGGCGGCTTCACCGCCCTCTTCGGCGGCCTCGTGATGCTGACGCAGTCTTCGGTAAAGACCGCGCTCGCCTGGTCCACCGTGGCGCAGATGGGCTTCATGATCCTGCAATGCGGCCTTGCGCTCTTCCCGCTGGCGCTTCTGCACATCATCGCGCATTCGCTCTACAAGGCGCATGCGTTCCTCTCCTCGGGCACGGCGGTGGAAGTGGTGGCCGCAGGGCGGCGGCCGGGCCCGGTGGCGGTGCCGAACCTCAAGGCGGTGGGCCGGGCCTTCGTGCTGGCACTGGCGATCTATGCGGGTATCGCGCTGGCCTTCGGTCTTGACGGCAAGTCCCCGCAGGCGATCGCGCTCGGCGCGATCCTGATCCTCGGCGTGGCCTATCTTCTCGCGCAGGGCCTCGCGGATGCCGCCCCGCGCGCGCTGACCTGGCGGACGAGCCTCTTCGCGGGCCTCGCTTCGGTCAGCTACTTCGCCCTCCAGCGGATCGCGGAAGCGCTCACGGCCGGTGCCCTGCCTGCCACACCCTCGCCGGGCCCGCTCGAATGGGGCCTTGTGGCCCTCGCGGTTGTGAGCTTCGGCCTCGTGGCCTTCGCGCAGGCGACCTTCCCGCTCTGGTCGGATCATCCGGCGGCGGCGGGCCTGCGCGTGCATCTCGCCAACGGGCTCTACGCGAATGCGGTCTTCGATCGCTGGCTGGGCGGCTGGAAGCGAACCCGCTCCGCCTGACGCTCCGTATACTCCCCTTTCCGCCCCACACGAGAGCCTCCGATGACCCTGAACACCCTCACCCGGGAAACGTCGCTTGCCCACGAGACGTCGCTTGCCCACGAGACGCCGCTTGCCCGCGCGTTGTTGCTTTCCCATGCCGAAGCCGCGATCCGGCTGATCCCCCCGGCATGGCCCCTTGCCGCGACCGTGGCCGTGAACCCCTTCCTCGGCCAGACCGGCGATGACCTCGCGACCGTCGGCGCCCGCCTTGGCCGCATCGCCGGCCTGCGGGCGACCATGCCGCGCAGCTGGTATCGCGAGCGGATCGCCACGGGCGCGATCAGCGACGCCGATCTCGAAGCCGCGCTCGCCGCAAGCCCGCATTTTGTCAAGCCCGCCGACCTCGCGGCTCTCAAGGCGAAGATCGCGACGGAAGCCCCCGCCCCGGCGGCTCTGCCGAGCATCGCCGATCTGGCGGCCGAGGTCTCGGGCCTCGATTGGCCGGCGCTGATTGCCGACCGGATCGGCTTCTGGGCTGCGGGTTACTTTGATGAGGGGCAGGCACTCTGGGCGGCACCCAGGGGCAAGCGGCCCTTCACGGCCTGGCGCGCTTTCGCAACCCAGGATCTGACACCCGAGCTTCACGGCCTCACGGGCTTCGCCGCCCGCGCGCAGGATTGGCCGGATGATCCGATCGTGGTGATCGCCGAGGCGCAATCCGCCCTTGATCTGCCGGCCGAGGCTCTCACCAGCTACTTCCATCAGATGCTGCACGGCTTGCTGGGCTGGTCGCAGACTGCGCGTTTCCGCCTCTGGCAGGCGGAACTCGCGGGCGAGACCGATGCTGCGACGCTGGACATGCTGGCGATCCGCCTCGCCTTCGAAATCGCGCTCTTCGCGCAATACGAGGAGCGGATCATGGCGCTCTGGTCGCCGGTTGCCGCCGAGCACGCCAAGCCGGTCGCGGCCAGCGAGAGCCTGATCATCGACGCGATCCTGCAGGAGGCCGCCGAGCGGGCGGGCCAGCGGAACCTCGCGCATATCCTCGCCGCGCCGGCCCCGGCCACAGCCGAGACCCGGCCGGCCGTGCAGGCCGCCTTCTGCATCGATGTGCGCTCCGAAGTGTTCCGGCGGGCGCTGGAGGAGGCCGACCCCGCGATCCGCACCAAGGGTTTCGCGGGTTTCTTCGGCGTCTTCGCACAGCACAGGAGGTTCGGTTCGGATGTCGGCGAGAAGCGGCTTCCCGTGCTGCTGAACCCCACGGTCTTCACCTGCACGCTTCAGGCGGACAGCGAAACCGAGCGCAAGGCGCGCTACGCGGCGCGGGCCCGGCGGGCCTGGGGCCGGTTCAAGCGGGCGGCCGTCTCCTCCTTCGCCTTCGTGGAAGCGACCGGGCCGGTTTATCTCGGCAAGCTCCTGAAGGATGGCCTCGGCCTCACGAAAACACCCGTGCCGCAGGATCCTCCCCCGCGTTTCGGCGCGGGCCTCGACGCGGAAACCAAGGTGAAATCCGCCGAGATGGTTCTGCATGCGATGGCACTCACCGAGAATTTCGGGCGCATCGTGCTGCTTGCGGGCCATGGCGCGAATGTCGTCAACAACCCGTTTGCCAGCGCCCTGCATTGCGGCGCCTGCGGCGGCTTCTCGGGCGAAGTGAATGCGCGGCTTCTCGCCCATCTCCTGAACGATGCCGAGGCGCGGCAAGGCCTGAAGGCGAGAGGCATCGAGGTGCCGGAGGACACGCTGTTCCTCGGCGCGCTGCACGATACCACAACCGATGCCGTGACCCTTTACGACACCGACACCCCCTCCCCGGCCCATGCCGCGGAAATCGCAAAGCTGAAGGCCGGCCTCGCCCGCGCCGCGATCATCGCGCGGGCCGAGCGTGCGCCGAAGTTGCCGGGCGCGAAGAGTGATGCCGATGTTCTCGCCCGCGCCCGGAACTGGGCCGAGCTCCGGCCGGAATGGGGCCTCGCGGGCTGCCGGGCCTTCCTCGCCGCTCCCCGCCATCGCACGGCGGGCAAGCCGCTGGAGGGCCGCGCCTTCCTGCACGATTATGATTGGCAGGCCGATGCGAAGAACGGTTACCCGGTTCTGGAGCTGATCCTCACGGCCCCGGTGGTGGTCGCGAGCTGGATCAGCCTGCAATATTATGGCTCGACCGTCGCGCCGGAGGTCTATGGCGGCGGCAACAAGCTCCTGCACAACGTGGTCGGCGGCATCGGCGTGCTCGAAGGCAATGGCGGGCCGATGCGCACGGGCCTGCCCTGGCAATCGGTGCATGACGGCGAGATTTTCCGCCATGAACCGCTGCGGCTCACGGTTGGGCTGGAAGCGCCGGTCGAGGCGATCACCGCGATCCTCGCGAAGCATGAGGGCGTGCGGGCGCTGTTCGACCAGCGCTGGCTGCACCTCATCGCGCTTGGCTCGGAAGGGCAGTTCGGCCAGCGCTATATCGGCAACCTCGCCTGGGAAGCTGAAGGGCCTGGCAAGGCGAACGGCGCGGGCCGGCTCGCGGCATAAGGAACGAGCGCCGCATTAGAGCATGATGTGTTCAGACGGAAGCACATCATGCTCTTATCTTATTATTATCGCATGCTTTTTTGTGAAAAACCGGATTCCACTTTTTCTCAGCATGCTCTAGCCGGCGGCCTCTCCGCTCGCGAGGGAAAATCCCTCATCCAGCCAGCCGGTGATGCCCCCGGCCATGATCTTCACGGGCCGCCCCAGCTTCGCGAGCCGCAAGGCCCCACGCGCCGCGCCGTTGCAATGCGGGCCGGCGCAATAGGTGACGAACAGCGTGCCTTCGGGCCATTGTTCCATCTTCGACGCGGTGATCTTGCCATGCGGCAGGTTGATCGCGCCCGGAACATGCCCCTTCGCGAAGAGCGCGGGCCCGCGCACATCGAGCAGCACGAAATCGACCTCGCCCGAGGCGAAGGCCTCATGCACATCCCAGCAATCGGTCTCGAAGGTGAATTCTGCCGAAAAATGCGCTTCGGCCTCGGCGGATGGCGCGGCGGGAATGGCGGCGACGGCGGATGGCATGGCGTGCTCCTTCTCGGGGGCCACCTTGCAGAGAGCGGCCGGAAGGTCAAGCCTTCCGGCCACGGCTTTTCCCTCAGCCGACGGTCGTCGCGGCCTTTGTGGCGAAGCGCGCGTCGAAGGTCTTCGCCACGAGCCCGCTTTCGAGGTTTGCGAGCTCGGGATCGAGCGATTTCAGCATGTTGGCCACGGCCGCCATGCCTTCCTGCTGCATGATGCCGGTTTTCGAGTAGGCATCCTTCGAGGCCTTCACCGCGCGGATATAGAGCGCCTTGTCGCCGAGATGGAACTGCTCGGGCACGGCATCGGCGATCTGCTCGGGGCTCGCCTTGTCCACCCAGCGCAGCGCCTTGTAGAGCGCGTTGGTTGCGGCCTGCGCGGTGTTCGGGTTCTTCTCGATGAAATCCTGTCGGAGATAGAGGCAGGCGGCGGGGTTCGTCGCGCCGAACAGCGCGCGCGTGCCCGCTTCCGTGCGCGTATCGATCATCACGACGATATCGCCATCGGATTCGAGCTTCGAGATGACCGGCTCAAGGTGGGAGATCGCGTCGATCTCGCCCTTCTTCATCGCCGCCACACCGCTCGCGCCCGCGCCGACGCCGATGAAGCTCGCATCGGTCGGCTTCAGGCCCGCCTTCACCAGGGCATGCACGGCCGTGATATGCGTGGAGGAGCCGGGTGCCGTGACGCCGATCTTCATGCCCTTCAGATCCGCCGCGCTCTTCACCTTGCCGGCGAGATCCTTGCGCACGGCGATGACGATCGTCGGAAAGCGCAGGAGTTCGAGGGTGGAGCGGATATCCTGCCCCTTCGCCTGCATGCGGATCGTGTGCTCATAGGCGCCGGTCACGAGATCCACCGAGCCACCCACGAGAGCCTGCAGGGAGCGCGCGCCGCCCGCAAAATCGTTGATTTCAACATCAAGGCCGAAATCCTTGAAATGGCCCTGCCGCTCCGCGATCGTCAGCGGGAGATAATAGAGCAGCGCCTTGCCGCCCACGCCGAGCGTGAGCTTCGGCTTCTCGGGCGCGCCCTGCGCGCGGGCGGGGAGCGCATTCAGCAGCGGCAGGCCCGCACCTGCACCGACCAGTGAAAGGAGTTGACGGCGATCCATGGTTTCCTCCGGTTTTGTTGTTGTTTCTGAATTCTAGAGCATGCTGTGTTCAGCCGGAAGCACATCATGCTCTTATCTTATTATTATCGCATGCTTTTTTGTGAAAAACCGGATTCCACTTTTTCACAGCATGCTCTAGACGGTGCGCGTCTCGCCCGGCTTCCAGACGAGCAGCGGTTTTTCGATCACAGTCACGACGGCGTCGATCAGCATCACGAACATCATGAGGATCACCATGCCCGCGAACACCCCCGTGACATCGAACACCCCTTCCGCCTGGTGGATGAGGTAGCCGAGACCGGCCGCCGAGCCGAGATACTCACCGACCACCGCCCCCACCACCGCGAAGCCCACGGAAGTGTGCAGCGAGGAGAAGACCCAGGCAAGCGCCGCAGGCCAATAGACATGCCGCAGCAATTGCCGCTCGTTCATTCCGAGCATGCGGGCATTGGCGAGCACCACCTGCGGCACCTCCCGCACGCCCTGATAGACGTTGAAGAACACGATGAAGAAGACCAGCGTGACCCCCAGCCACACCTTCGACCAGATGCCGAGGCCGAACCACAGCGCGAAAATCGGCGCGAGCACCACGCGCGGCAGCGCGTTCATCATCTTCACATAGGGGTCGAACACGGCGGCCACGAGCGCCTTGCGCGCAAACCAGAAGCCGATGACGATGCCGAGGCTGGCACCGATCACGAAGGCGAGGATCGTCTCGACCAGCGTGATCCAGAGATGCTTGTAGACCGAGCCATCCGCGAACATCCGGATGACGCGGGTGAAGACGTCGATCGGCGTCGAGAAGAAGAACCTCATCGTCTTCACATCGGAAATCACAGGGTAATTCGTGACGATGTGCCAGAAGACGATCGCGCCGATGGCGACGAGCGCCTGCAGAAACAGCAATTTGAGGCGGGAAATCGGCATCAGGCGGCGCCCTTTCCGGTCAGGCCATAGGTCTTGCGCACCTCCTCGCGCAGACACGACCAGATCTCCGCATGGAGCTTGTGGAAGGCGGGTTCCGAGCGCACTTCCGCGATATCGCGCGGGCGGGGCAGATTCACCTCGAACTCGCCGATGAAGCGCGAGTTCGGCCCCGCCGACATCACCACCACGCGATCCGAAAGCGCGATGGCTTCATCGAGATCATGCGTGACGAACATCACCGCCTTGCGATCCTGCTGCCAGAGATCGAGCAGCAATTCGCTCATGATGAGGCGGGTCTGCGCGTCGAGCGGGCCGAAGGGCTCATCCATCAGCAGGATCTTCGGCTCACGGATCAGCACCTGCGCGAGGGCCACGCGCTTCTTCTGCCCGCCCGAGAGCTGGTGCGGGTAACGATCGCCAAAGGTGGCGAGGCCCACTTTCGCGAGCATCGCCTTTGTGCGCGCCACGGCTTCGGATCGCGACACTCCCATCACCTCAAGGCCGATCGACACGTTATCCTGCGCCGTCTTCCAGGGCATCAGCGCATCCTGCTGGAAGAGGTAGCCGGCCTTGGCGTTCAGCCCCGAGAGTTTCTGCCCGAAAATGTCGCATTGCCCGCTCGAAGGCGGCATCAGCCCGGCGGCGATGTTCAGAAGCGTCGATTTCCCGCAGCCCGTCGGCCCCAGCAGCGCGACGAATTCGCCGTCGCGCACCGCAAGATCAACCGGCTGCACCGCCTCGTAGCGCCCGCCCCCGGCCAGACCATAGGCCACCGAGACACCCGCGAGGTGCACGGCCATGTTCATGTGTCCTCCCGCCGCCCGCGATTATGGTGCCGCGGATCGATCCTCGGGTTATCAAGTTAGGTCAACGAGGCTGACCGGCTCAAGCCGAAAACGATGCGCCGTCCGAAAAGAGCCATGCCGCCTTCCATCCGGCACGTCGGGCGATCCGCCCCGCCGGCACGGGCGCACAGCCATCCGATCGCGAGACGGCGCGGCGGGAGCCCAGGAAGGAAAGCCGGGCGCATGAAACAGGGCCTTAGAGCATGATGTGTTCAGACGGAAGCACATCATGCTCCTATCTTATTGTTATCGACTGCTTTTTTGCAAAAAACCGGATTCCACTTTTTCACAGCATGCTCTAGACGAAGTAATCCGGGTTCTCGCGCCGAAGCTCCTCGAGATCGGGGAGAACCGTTTCGAGATGCCGGGTCAGCGCCTGCCGGGCGCCGGCCTCATCGCCGTCCATGATCGCGCCGAGAATGCGCCGATGTTCCTCCACCACGCGTGCCATGCGGCCCGGCACCGGCAGCGTGAGCCGGCGGCAGCGATCGACCTGAGCCTTCACCGTCTGCGCCATGCGCCAGATGCCGGGGAAGCCCGCGGCATCGGAAATCAGCGCATGGAAGGCTTCATCGGCCTCGTGAAAGCGGCCGGGATCGCCCTCGCGCGCAGCCTTTTCCTGTTCGCCGATCATTTCGCGCAGACGCCGGAACATGCTCTCGTCGCGCCGTCTGGCCGCCTGCTCTGCCGCCATCGCCTCCAGCGCCTGTCGGATCACCACCGCCTCGGGAATCTTGCCGATCGGGATTCGCGCGACGAAGGTGCCGGATTGCGGGAATATCTCGATCAGCTCGTCATCCTTCAGGCGCAGCATCGCTTCGCGCACGGGCGTGCGGCTCAGCCCGAACCGTGCCGCGATCTCCTTTTCGTTGAGCGCCTCGCCCGGCTTGAGGCGCATCGCGATGATGGCCTGCCGCAGTTCGTTCTCGACAAGGCTCGACGCGCTGGCGCGGGCGGGCCGCGCGACCAGCGGCGGGCCCGGACGCCGGCCGACGCGGCGCCCCGGCGACAGCGCGAGATTCGACATTTCCGCCGCCGGGTCATTCCCCGTTTCTTCCGCCATCGCCCTTGCAGCCTCGTTGCGCCGTGCCATGATTGACAGACTGATATATTAGTATATCGCTACTGCCAAGACAGCAAGCCGGCCGCGCCGGCGGGAGAACGCAAGAAGGCTGTCAAGGGACTTGGGCGTCGGGAACGTAACGGCATGGCTCTGCATGAGGATCGGCTTTTCCCTGGCGAGACCGCCTTGCGCGGAATTGCGCGGCGGCTCTTCGCCGCCATCGAGCGGCTGCCGATCATCTCGCCGCATGGCCATACCGACCCGGCCTGGTATGCCACCAATGCCGCCTTCCCCGACCCCGCGACCCTGCTGATCAAGCCGGATCACTACATTTTCCGCATGCTCTATTCGCAAGGCATTCCGCTGGAGCGCCTGGGCGTGAAGCGCAGGGATGGTGGCCCGGTGGAAACCGACGGGCGCATGATCTGGCGTCTCTTCGCGGCGAACTGGCATCTGTTTCGCGGCACGCCGAGCCGGATCTGGATGGAACACACGCTCGAGACCGTCTTCGGCCTTGCCGATCCGCTGACACCGAAGAATGCCGACCATTTCTACGACGTGATGTCGGAGAAGCTCGCCTCGCCCGCGCTTCGCCCGCGCGCGCTCTTCGAGCGGTTCAATATCGAGGTGATCGCGACCACCGACAGCGCGCTGGATGGCCTCGAACATCACGATGCGATCCTGAAGTCCGGCTGGAAGGGCCGCGTCATCCCGACCTACCGGCCGGATCATGTGGTGGACCCGGAATTCGAAGGTTTTCACGGGAATATCATCCGGCTGGGGCAATTGACCGGCGAGGATGTGAAGACGTGGCGCGGCTATCTCGCCGCGCATCGCAAGCGTCGCGCCTTCTTCAAGGCGCGCGGCGCGACCGCGAGCGACCATGGCCATGCCCGCGCCACGACCGCGAACCTTTCCCCGCACGAGGCCGAAGCCCTGTTCGGCAAGGTGGTGCGCGGCCATGCGAACCCCGCCGAAGCCGATCTCTTCCGTGGCCAGATGCTGACGGAAATGGCGCAGATGAGCCTCGATGACGGGCTTGTCCTGCAGATCCATCCGGGCTCCTGGCGCAACCACAATGCCGGGATCTTCCATGATTTCGGGCGCGACATGGGCGCGGATATCCCCTCGCGGACCGACTATGTGGGCGCATTGAAGCCGCTTCTCGATAGGGTGGGCAATGAGCCCGACCTCACGATCATCCTCTTTACGCTCGACGAGACGAGCTATTCCCGCGAACTGGCCCCGCTTGCGGGGCATTACCCGGCGCTGAAGCTCGGGCCGCCCTGGTGGTTCTTCGATTCGGTCGAGGGAATTCGCCGCTTCCGCGAGGCGACCACCGAAACTGCCGGCTTCTACAACACCGTCGGCTTCAACGACGACACCCGGGCCTATCTCTCCATCCCCGCGCGCCATGATGTCGCGCGGCGCTGCGACTGCGCCTATCTCGCCCGCCTCGTGGCGGAACATCGCCTCGGCGAGGATGACGCGGCCGAGCTCGCGCATGACCTTGCCTACCGGCTTGCCAGGAAGGCGTATCGGCTATGAATGCCCAAGCCATCGACATCCGCCAGGCCGCCCATCCGCGTGATGTGAGGCGCTATGACACCAGCCAGTTGCGGGCGGATTTCCTCATCGAGAACCTGTTCGAGGCCGGCAAGCTGCGCCTCACCTACAGCCATCTTGATCGGATGATCGTGGGCGGCGCGATGCCAGCGGGTTCGCCCGTGGTGCTCGCGCCCTGCAAGCCGACGGGAACGCCGGATTTCCTCGCGCGGCGCGAGATGGGCATCATCAATATCGGCGGGCCGGGCATGGTTTCGGCAAGCGGCCACACCTATCCGCTGGCGCGGCTCGACGCGCTCTATCTGCCGCCGGGTTCGACCGGGGTTTCCTTCGCCAGCATCGAAGCAAGCAATCCGGCGAAGTTTTACCTGCTCTCGACGCCGGGCACGCGCGTGACCGCGGCAAAGCTCATCCGGCAGGCAGAGGCGAAGAAGATCGAACTCGGCTCGCCCGAGACCTCGAACCAGCGCATGATCCACCAGTATATCGTGCCGTCACTCTGCGACACGAACCAGCTCGTGATGGGCCTCACCCGGCTTGCGACTGGCTCGGTGTGGAACACCATGCCCGCGCATACGCATGACCGGCGCTCGGAAGCCTATCTCTATTTCGATCTCGCAGCCGACGCCCGTGTCATCCACCTGATGGGCGAGCCCGGCGAGACGCGCCATCTCGTGGTGGCCAACGAGCAGGCGATCCTCTCGCCGAACTGGTCGATCCATTCGGGCTGCGGCACGTCGAGTTACAGCTTCATCTGGGGCATGGGCGGCGACAACGTGGAATTCACCGACATGGACCCGGTGGCCATGGCGGAGCTGCGCTGATGGCCCTGTCCTTCCGCCCCGCAAGTCTTTTCCAGCTTGAAGGCAAGCGCGCGCTCGTCACCGGTGCCAATACCGGCATCGGCCAGGCCATCGCGCTGGCACTCGCCGGGGCCGGGGCGGAGGTGATTGCCGTCGGGCGCTCCTCCATGGCGCAGACGGAAGCGCTGATTAAAGATGGCGGCGGCACCTGCCGAACCTTCAAGGCCGATCTTGGCATCCCCGCAGAGCGGCAGGCGCTGATCGAGCAGGCCGCCGGTGCTTTCGGGCCGATCGACATCCTCGTGAACAATGCGGGCATCATCCGCCGGGCGGAAGCGCTCGAATTCTCGGAACAGGATTGGGATGAGGTGATGGACCTCAATCTCAAGGCCGTTTTCTTCCTCGCGCAGAGCTTCGCCAAGCACGTGCTGGCGCGCGCAGGCAGAGGCAAGATCATCAACATCGCCTCGCTGCTCTCCTTCCAGGGCGGCATCCGCGTCGCCTCCTACACCGCGAGCAAGGGCGGCGTGGCGGGCATCACGCGGCTTCTTGCCTGCGAATGGGCGGCGAAGGGCCTCAACGTGAACGCGATCGCGCCGGGCTATGTCGTGTCGAACAACACGGAAGCCCTGCGCGCCGACCCTGCTCGCAATGCGGCGATCCTGGCGCGCATTCCCGCCGGGCGCTGGGCGGAACCGGCGGATATCGGCGGCGCGGCGGTGTTCCTCGCGAGTGCCGCGGCGGATTATGTCCATGGCGTGATCCTGCCGGTGGACGGAGGATGGCTCGCACGATGACCACGCAGACGCCCCCTCGCCTGCCAAAGAGACGATTTCGACGACCCCAATACCCCGGCCTGAACCGGGGGAAAACAACCGGAGGAAACCAGAAATGACCACCCGCCGCCAGTTCAGCCTCATGGCCTCGGCCCTCGCCGCCGGCCTTCTTGCGACCCCTGCCAGCGCGCAGACCGTGCTGCGCTCGACCGACATTCACCCGACGGATTACCCCACGGTGGAAGCGGTGCGCTTCATGGGTCAGCTTCTCGACCAGCGCACCAATGGTCGGCTCAAGATCAACGTGTTCCACTCGGCCCAGCTCGGCAACGAGAAGGACACGATCGAGCAGACCCGCTTCGGTGTCATCGATATCAACCGCATCAACATGGCGCCGTTCAACAACCTGATCCCGGCGACCAACGTGCCCTCGCTGCCCTTCGTCTTCCGCTCTGTCGCGCATATGCGGAACGTGATGGACGGCCCGATCGGCGATGACATCCTGAAGGAATTCGAGAAGCACGATCTCGTGGGCCTCGCCTTCTACGATTCGGGCTCGCGCTCCTTCTACAATTCCAAGCGCCCGATCACGAAGCCCGATGACATGAAGGGCATGAAGATCCGCGTGCAGCAATCGGACATGTTCGTGGCGCTCGTCTCGGCGCTCGGCGCGAACGCGACCCCGATGGCCTTCGGTGAAGTCTATTCGGCCCTCCAGACCGGCGTGATCGACGGCGCGGAGAATAACTGGCCGTCCTACGAATCCACGAAGCATTTCGAGGTCGCGAAGTTCTACTCGCAGACCGAGCATTCGCTGAGCCCGGAAGTGCTGGTAATGTCGAAGAAGACCTGGGACAAGCTCTCGAAGGAAGATCAGGCGCTGGTGAAAGCCGCCGCGAAGGAGAGCGTGGCGAAGATGCGCGAGCTCTGGGATGCGCGCGAGAAAGCCTCGGAAGCCAAGGTGCGCGCCGGCGGCGCCGTGATCAACACGGTCGAGAAACAGCCTTTCATCGATGCGATGAAGCCGGTCTATGATCGCTTCGTGACGGATGCGGCCCTGAAGGCGCTGGTCGCCCGCATCCAGGCGGCGAAGTAACCCGTTTCTCCCGGCGGAGGCGGCCAGGTGCCGCCTCCGTTTCCTTGACGGCCCGCCGCAGCCTCGCTTGCGCCAGCCGGAGCCGCATTCCTCGAACCTGCTGCCCGGGAGCGCATCATGAAGGCCTTTGCAAAAGCCTATTCCCGCTTCGCCGCGCGGCTCAGTCTTCTCTGTCTTGTCGCGGCGGGCATCGGGCTCGTGGCGATGACGGCCATCGTCGCCTGGACCGTTTTCGGCCGCTATGTGCTGAATGCCACGCCCACCTGGGGCGAACCCGCCTCCCTGTTCCTCATGCTCTGGTTCATCCTGCTCGGTGGCGCGGTGGGCGTGCGCGAGCTCGATCATATGGGCTTCGACGTGCTGCTCTTCCATGCGCAGGGCAAATGGCGCGCGGGCCTCGTGGTGGTGAACGAGCTTCTCGTGGCGACCTTCGGGGGCGCCATGGTGCTCTATGGCAGCCAGCTCGCCGCCAAGGTCTGGAGCGACCGCCTGCCGATGATCGGCATTTCCAAGGGCTGGGATTACGTGCCCATCATCGCCGGCGGCGCGCTGATCCTGCTGTTCTCGATCGAAAAACTCCTGCTTCAGGCCAGCGGGGAACGGCTCCAGCCGATGCCGCTCGTCTCCGGCGGCCATGGTTCGGAGGCGTGACGAAATGGAAATCGCAATCCTTTTCGGCACGTTTTCGGCCTTCCTGATCATGGGCATTCCCGTGGCCTTCTGCCTCGGGCTCTCCTCGCTCGCGACCGTGCTCTACATGGGAATTCCGCCGGTGGTGGTATTCCAGCAGCTCTCGACCGGTATGAATGCCTTCGCGATGCTGGCGATCCCCTTCTTCATCTATTCCGGCGACCTGATGATCCGTGGCGGGATCGCCGACCGGCTCATCCAGTTTGCAACAAGCCTCGTGGGGCATCTGCGCGGCGGCCTCGGGCAGGTGAATGTCCTTACCTGCACCTTGTTCGGCGGCATTTCGGGCTCGGCGGTGGCCGATGCGAGTGCTGTCGGCGGCATCATGATCCCGCAGATGGTGAAGCGCGGCTATGCCCCGGATTACGCCGTGAACGTGACGGCCAATGCCGCGATCATCGCGCTGCTGATCCCGCCCTCGCACAACATGATCATCTATTCGCTGGCGGCGGGCGGCACGATCTCCATCGCCGATCTCTTCACCGCCGGTGTGATCCCCGGCCTGATGCTTTGCGGCGCGCTGATGATCGCGGCCTGGGCGGTTGCCGTGAAGCGCGGCTACCCTGCGGGTGCGTTCCCCGGCTTCCTCACCGTTGCGCGTCTGTTCGTGGCGGCGGCGCCGGGCATCATTCTGATCGGCATCATCTTCGGTGGCGTGCGTTCGGGTGTGTTCACGGCCACCGAATCCTCCTGCGTGGCGGTGGTCTATGCGCTTCTGGTGACGGTTCTGGTCTATCGCAGCCTGAGCTTCGAAGGTTTCGTGCAGGCGACACTCGGCGCGGTGCGCACCACCGCGATGGTGCTGCTGGTGATCGGAGCCGCCTCCTCCTTCGGCTGGCTGATGGCCTTCCTGCAGGTGCCGGCGGCGACGATCAGCCTGATGAAGTCGATCTCGGACAATCCGATCGTCATCCTGCTGATGATCAACATCATCCTGCTCGTGCTCGGCACCTTCATGGACATGGCGCCGATGATCATCATCTGCACGCCGATCTTCCTGCCGGTGGTCAAGGCGATCGGGGTCGACCCCGTGCATTTCGGGGTGATCCTGATCCTCAATGCCGGCATCGGGCTGAACACCCCGCCGGTGGGCTCGGTGCAATTCGTGGCCTGTGCGATCGGCAAGGTGTCGATCGGCGAGAGCATGCGCACGATCTGGCCCTTCTATGGCGCGAGCGTCGCGGTGCTGTTGCTGATCACCTATGTGCCGGGCTTCTCGCTCTGGCTGCCCGCTCTCTTCAGGTGATGACCATGGAACGGCTTTCTCCCGCGACCCTTGCCAAGCTTGTGCCCTCGGTCGCCCGTCCCGCGGGAGCACGCCCCGCCGGGCCCCGCATCGTGCATCTCGGGCTCGGCGCCTTTGCCCGCGCCCATCTCGCGGTCTACACGCAGGAAGCCAATGCGAAGGCCGGCACGGCATGGCAGATCGTCGGCGTGAGCCTGCAGCGGCCGGACATGCGCGAGGCGCTGAAGCCGCAAGCCGGGCTCTACACGCTGGTGACGCGTGCGCCGGAAGGCCCGATCTTCGAAATTCTCGATGTGGTGACCGATGTGCTGGTCGCACCGGAAAACCCGGCGGCGGTGGTGGATATTCTCGCCGATGCCGCAACCCGGATCGTCACCCTCACGGTGACCGAGAAGGGCTATTGCCACCTCCCCTCGACAGGCCGGCTGAACCTCGAGCACCCGGATATCGGGCATGATCTGGCGCATCCCGATGCGCCGCGCTCGGCGCCGGGGTTTCTTGTTGCGGGGCTTGCGAAGCGCCGCGCGCTGGGCCTTCCGCCCTTCACGCTGCTGAGCTGCGACAATCTTCCCTCGAACGGGCGGGTTCTGCGCGGGCTGGTGCTGGAATTCGCCGCGAAGGTCGATCCTGCCCTCGGCGCCTGGATCGAGAGCGAGGCGGCCTTTCCCTGCTGCATGGTCGACCGCATCGTTCCGGCCACGACGCCTGCGGATATCGCCGAGACCGCCGCCGCCATTGGCCTTCAGGATGCGAGCCCGGTGATCGGCGAACCCTTCCGGCAATGGGCGATCGAGGACCATTT
The DNA here is from genome assembly GCA_020252645.1 of Methylobacterium sp. Classification (GTDB taxonomy): domain Bacteria; phylum Pseudomonadota; class Alphaproteobacteria; order Rhizobiales; family Beijerinckiaceae; genus Rhabdaerophilum. Next base: position 130,297 of record JADCCN010000005.1, read on the forward strand.
CGTCTCCGGTCGCCCCGCCTGGGAGATGGCCGGGGCGGAGATGGTGACGGAAGTCGCGCCCTATGAATTCATGAAGCTCCGGATGCTCAATGGCGCGCATTCGAGCCTTGCCTATCTCGGTTATCTCGCAGGCCATGAGACCGTGGCGGAAGCAACGGCCGATCCGCTGATCGCGGCGTTCCTCGAACGGCTCTGGGCGGAGATCATCCCCACCGTGCCGGCGCCGCCCGGGGTTGATCTCGCGATCTACGCGCGGCGGCTGCTGGAGCGGTTTCGTAACCCTGCCATCCGCCATCGCACCTGGCAGATCGCGATGGATGGCTCGCAGAAACTGCCGCAGCGCCTGCTCGGAACGCTGCGCTGGCGGCTTGAACGCGGGCTCCCCTCGCCCGCCCTCACCCTCGGAATCGCGGGCTGGATGCGCTATGCCTCGGGGCAGGACGAAAGGGGCCGGCCGATCGATATCCGCGACCCGCTGGCCGCCCGCTTCGCCGAGATTTCATCCGCCGCGAAGGGCGATGCGGCGGCACTCGCGCGTGGTTTTCTTGGCCTTGAGGCTGTTTTTGGCACCGATCTTTCCGCCCGCGACGATTTGCACTCTGCTTTCGCCGGTGAATTGCACGCCCTTCTTTCGCGCGGAGCCCGGCAAACGCTTGCGCATTTTCCGAACCGGCCCCCTAATGCGGGGGCTGGCATCCAACGGTCCGACGCATAAGGGCCGGGGCAACATGAAAACAGAGGAGGAGACCCCATGATCACCCGCCGCATCCTGTGCCTCACCGGCGCAGCTCTCCTGGGCACCGCGCTCGCGGCCGTTCCCGCTTCCGCCCAGATCAAGCTGAAATGGGCCCATGTCTACGAGACCTCGGAAGCCTTCCACACCGAGTCGGTCTGGGCCGCGCAGGAATTCGCAAAGCGCACCAACAACAAGTACCAGATCGAGGTTTTCCCGGCCTCGCAGCTCGGCAAGGAAACCGACATCAACCAGGGCCTGACGCTGGGTTCGGTGGATATCATCATCTCCGGTTCGAGCTTCGCCGCCCGCTCGCATCCGCCGATCGGCGTGACCTATTACCCCTTCACCTTCCAGAGCCCGGAGCACCTGCTCGCCTATACCAAGTCGGACATCTACAAGGAGCTGACCAAGGGCTACGAGGAGAAGACCGGCCACGTGATCACCGCGACCACCTATTACGGCACGCGGCACACCACCTCCAACCGCCCGATCAAGAACTGCTCCGACATGAAGGGCCTGAAGATGCGCGTGCCGGATGTGCCCGCCTATCTCGCCATGCCGCGCTCCTGCGGGGCGAACACCACGCCGATCGCCTTCGCGGAAGTCTATCTCGCGCTGCAGAACGGCACGGTGGAGGCGCAGGAAAACCCGCTGACCACGATCGAGGCCAAGAAATTCTACGAAGTGCAGAAGCACATCGTGCTCACCGGCCATATCGTGGATCACCTCAACACCGTCGTCGCCAAGGGCACCTGGGCGAAGTTCACGGATGACGAGAAGAAGCTCTTCATCGAGATCAGCCAGGAAGCCGCCGCGCGCGCGACCAAGCAGATCAAGGCCGATGAGCAGAAGCTCGTGCAGTTCTTCAAGGACAAGGGCCTGACCGTGACCGAGATCAACCGCCAGGAATTCCTCGATGCGGTTGCCAAGGGCGTGACCTTCGAACAGTTCGGCTATCGCAAGGCGGATTGGGATCGCATTCAGGCGGTGAAATTCTAAGCGACGCCTCCCCGCGGCGCGCTTCCCGGCAAGCGCGCCGTTTTCCTTCTCCCAGCCCCGAAGGCCGAGGATTTCCCGATCCATGTCCCGCGAGACTGTCGAAACGCATACGCCCATCAGCAGCGACGAAATCGCCCGCACCTTCGAGGAAGCGGAAGCGCCGGCGGATCTTTCCGACCATGGCCTCGAGGACTGGGTGGCGCTAGCGATCTTCTGGCTGATGTGCGGGTCGGTCTTCCTGCAATTCTTCACGCGCTACGTGCTCAATAACTCCTTCGCCTGGACGGAGGAAATCGCGATCTATTGCCTCGTGGCGGTGGTTTTCCTCGGCTCCGTGGGCTGCGTGCGGCTGACACGGCACATCCATGTGGATTTTCTCTACCGGATGATCCCGCCCCCGGCAGGCCGGGTGATGGCGACGCTGGTGGACATCGCGCGGATCGCGGTCTTCGCCTATCTCGCGCTCCTGGTCTGGCGCTATTCCGCGCTGATCCATGACGAGCGCATGACCACGATTGATTTCCCCAAATCGCCGCTCTTCCACATCGTCTTCGCCAGTTTCGTGCTGATGGCGCTTCGGGGCGTGCAGGTGCTGGTCGCCAATATCCGGCGCGGCTATTCGGTGCTCGAACGGCCCGGCGCCTTCGACGGCTCGCAGGAGGGCTGACCTATGCTGCTTCTGATGGGCGGTTTCGTCCTGCTGATGATCCTCGGCATTCCCGTGGCCGTTTCGATGGTCATGGCCTCGCTCGCCTATATCGCGGTCTATGGCGTGGCACCCGACGTGATCGTCGCGCAGCGCATGATCGCGGGCGTCGAAAGTTTCCCGCTGCTCGCCGTGCCGTTCTTCATCCTCGCCGGCAACCTCATGAACATCGCGGGCGTCACGGGCCGCATCTACAAGTTCGCGGTCGATCTCGTGGGATGGATGCGCGGAGGGCTCGCGCAGGTGAACATCATCGGTTCGGTGATCTTCTCGGGCATGTCGGGCACGGCGATTGCCGATGCGGCCGGCATCGGCACCATCGAGATCAAGGCGATGAAGGAACACGGCTACCCGGTCGAGGTGGCCGTGGGCGTCACCGCCGCGTCGGCCACGCTCGGGCCGATCATCCCGCCCTCCCTGCCCTTCGTCATCTACGGGATGATGGCGAATGTCTCGATCGGCTCGCTTTTCCTCGCGGGCATCCTGCCCGGGCTGCTGATGACGCTGCTGATGATGGCGACGGTCGCCATCTTCGCCCGCATGCGGGGCTGGGGTTCGGATGCGCCCTTCGCGCTCGCCAAGATTGGCGCCGCGATGATCGAGGTCGCGGTGGTCTTCATGTTCCCCGCAGCCGTGATCGGCCTCGAATATGCCGGCATGTCGCAGAACGGGGCGATCTTCACCGCGCTCGGCGTGGTGCTTCTGCTCGATTACATCTTCAAGTTCTCGGCCGTGATGGCGCTGATGACGCCGGTCATCCTGATCGGCGGCATGGTGCTGGGCTGGTTCACCCCCACGGAAGCGGCGGTGGCCGCGGTGATGTGGTCGCTCTTCCTCGGGCTCGTGCGCTATCGCTCGATGAGCATGCGCAGCCTCGCGAAGGCAACCTTCGACACGATCGAAACCACGGCTTCCGTGCTGTTCATCGTGACCGCCGCCTCGATTTTCGCCTGGCTTCTCACCGTATCGCAGGCGGCGCAGGCCATGTCGGGGCTGATCTTCGCGATCACCGACAACAAGTGGGTGTTCCTGATCCTCGTGAACCTGCTCATGCTGTTCGTGGGCTGCTTCCTCGACACGATTGCAGCCATCACGATCCTTGTGCCGATCCTGATGCCGATCGTGCTGAAGATGGGCATCGACCCCGTGCATTTCGGCCTCATCATGGTGCTGAACCTGATGATCGGCCTGCTGCATCCGCCGCTGGGGATGGTGCTTTTCGTGCTCTCCCGCGTGGCGAAGCTCTCGGTGGAGCGCACGACCATGGCGATCCTGCCCTGGCTTGCGCCGCTCTTTGCCGCGCTGCTGCTGATCACCTTCATTCCGGATATCAGCCTCTGGCTGCCGCGCTATCTCGGGATGGTGAAATGAAAGCCGGCTATGCTGCCACCCTCTTCGGCCCGGAAGACCTGCGCTACGTGCCCCATGATCCCGGCGTTCTCGCGCCGGGCATGGTGCGCGTGGAATTCGGCGCGGCCGGCATCTGTGGCTCGGACATGCATTATTTCCGCCATGCCCGGTCGGGCGATTTCAAGATGACCTCGCCGCTCATCCTCGGCCACGAGATCGCCGGCACGGTGGCGAAGATCAACGCCGAAACGAACCTGAAGGTCGGCCAGCGCGTGGCGGTGAACCCCTCGCGCTGGTGCGGCAGGTGTCCGGCCTGCAAGGCGGGTCGCGAGAACCATTGCGAGAACATCTATTTCATGGGCTCGGCCTCGAAGACGCCGCATATGCAGGGCGGCTTCGCGACGCACTTTGATGCCGTGCCGGCGCAATGCGTGCCCATCCCCGACCATGTGAGCTTTCGTGCCGCCGCCCTCGCCGAACCGCTCGCCGTGTGCCTTCACGCGGTGAAGCGCGGCGGTGACCTCAAGGGGCGCTCGATGCTGGTGATCGGGGCGGGGCCCATCGGGCTCCTCACGCTGCTTGGCGCGAAAGCCGCCGGTGCGGGAAGCGTATCGGTGGCGGATCTCGCGGCAGCTCCCCTGGCTCTTGCGGCAAGGCTCGGCGCACAGGAAACCTTCGATCTTTCCGCCGATCCCGAGGCGCTGAAGCGCAAGGGCGCGGCCCATGATCTTGTGTTCGAGGCCAGCGGTTCACCCCAGGGCCTTGCCTCGGCCATCGGTGCAGCGAAGAAGGCGGGCATTGTCGTGCAGATTGGCAATCAACCCTCCGGCGACATCCCCTTTCCCGCCAATCAGGTCATGTCGAAGGAGATCGACCTGCGTGGCACCTTCCGCTTCGGCTCGGAATTCATGGATGCCGTCCGTCTCATTTCCGAAGGCAAGGTGCCGGTCGAAGACCTGATCACCGCCGAATTGCCGTTGAGCGAGGCGCCTCGGGGCCTGCGGCTTGCGTTTGATCGCAGCCGGCAGGTCAAGGTCATCCTCACGGCCAACATCTGAAGGCACGACCATGGAACAGAGCTGGCGCTGGTTCGGCCCCGACGATCCCATCACCTTGCCGCAAATCCGGCAGGCGGGGGCCACCGGCATCGTCACGGCGCTGCACCACATCCCCTATGGGGTGGTCTGGAGCGTAGAGGAAATCGAGAAGCGGAAAGCGCTGATCGCGGCCGATCCGAGCCTCGGACTGCGCTGGAACGTGGTGGAAAGCCTGCCGCTGCACGAGGATATCAAGCTGGGGCAAGGCCCGCTCCAGCAGCATTTCGACGCCTACCGGCAATCGATGCGGAACCTCGCGGCCTGCGGCATCCGCACGATCTGCTACAATTTCATGCCGATCCTCGACTGGACCCGCACCGATCTCGCCTACCCCATCCCCGGCGGCGGGCGCGCGCTCAGGTTCGATGCGGTGAAGTTCTGCGCCTTTGATTGCTTCATGCTCCAGCGCCCGAACGCGGAGGCTGACCACGCGCCGGAACTCATCGCGCGCGCGAAGACGTGGTTCGATGCCGCGCGCGAGAGCGAGAAAGCGGCACTTCTCGTCAACATCAATGCGGGCCTGCCCGGCGCTTACGAGCGTTACGACATTCCCGGCTTTCGCCGCATGCTCGACCGCTACAAGGGCATCGGGCGGGTGGAGCTGCGCGCGCATTTCGCGCGTTTCCTGCGCGAGGTCATCCCTCTCGCCGAAGAGCTCGGCATGCGCTTTGCGGTGCATCCCGATGATCCGCCGCGCCCGCTTTTCGGCCTGCCGCGCATTGTCTCGAATGGCGAGGATCTCGCCTTCATCACGGGTGCGGTGCCCTCGCGGGCCAATGGCTTGACCTTCTGCTCCGGTTCGCTTGGCGCGGGAACGAGGAACGATGTGCCGGCGCTCGCGCGGGAATTCGCGCCGCTCATCCATTTCGCGCATCTGAGGAACGTCGCGAAGGACGCGGATGGCTCCTTCATGGAAGCAGAGCACCTTGGCGGAGATACCAACATGATCGCGCTGATGCAGGCCTTGCTGGCCGAGCAGCATCGGCGGAAAGACGAGGGTCGCGAAAACTGGCGCATTCCCTTCCGGCCCGATCATGGCCATGAATTGCTGGAAGATGTCGGCCGCAAGACGCATCCCGGCTATCCGCTGATCGGGCGCTTGCGCGGGCTTGCGGAACTGCGCGGCGTGATGCAGGCCGTGAGCCAGCTGGAACATCGCCCGCTTCATTGAACTCGGAGGCCCCCATGAACGCGCCCATCCCGCCCCCTCTCGCGCCGCGCAGCCTGCGGCTCCACGCGAGCGACAATGTGGTGATCGCCGTGGATGCCCTGCCCGAGGGGCAGATGATCGAGGGCGTGCGGGTGAAGGCGCGCATTCCGCGCGGGCACAAGCTTGCGGTGAAGGGCATCGCGCCGGGCGAGGCCGTGCGGAAATTCGGCCAGATCATCGGCTTTGCCTCGGCCCCGATCGAGCCGGGCGACTGGATTCACGAGCATAACTGCGCCTTCGCCGCTTTTGCGCGGGATTATCGCCACGCGGAGGATGGCCGCGCGCCCGATATCCTGCCGCTCGAGGCGCAGGCGACCTTCCAGGGCTACCGGCGCGCCAATGGCACGGTGGGCACGCGCAACTATGTCGGCATCCTCACGAGCGTGAATTGCTCGGCCTCGGTCGCAAAGTTCATCGCGGAGGAGATCAACCGCTCGGGGCTCTTGCGTGATTTTCCGAACATCGATGGCGTCATCCCGCTGGTGCATTCCACGGGCTGCGGCATTGCCGAAAAGGGCGAGACGGTGGACGTGCTGAAGCGCACCACCTTCGGCTACGCCGCGAACCCCAATATGGGTGCCTCGATCCTCGTGGGCCTCGGCTGCGAGGCCTTCCAGATCGGCAAGTTCAAGGAGGCCTACGGGCTTTCGGAGGGCGATCGCTTCCGCACGCTGACCATTCAGGAAACCGGCGGCACGAAGAAGACGGTCGAGGCGGGCATCGCGGCGATCCGCGAGATGCTGCCGGCCGCCAACCGCGTGAAACGCGAGACAGCGCATGCCAGCGCGCTGATGCTTGCGCTGCAATGCGGCGGCTCGGATGGCTATTCGGGCATCACGGCAAATGTCGCGCTCGGCGCGGCGGTGGATATCCTCGTGCGCCATGGCGGCACGGCCATTCTTTCCGAAACGCCGGAGATCTATGGCGCGGAGCATCTTCTCACGCGGCGCGCTCGCAACGTGGCGGTGGGCGAGAAACTTGTCGAGATCATCCACTGGTGGGAGGATTACACCTCGCGCAACCGCATGAGCATGAACAACAACCCCTCCCCCGGCAACAAGGCGGGCGGGCTCACGACCATTCTCGAAAAATCCCTCGGCGCGGCGGCGAAGGGCGGCACCACGACACTCAACGCCGTCTATCGCTATGCCGAACCCGTCACGGAGAAGGGTTTCGTCTATATGGATACGCCGGGCTATGATCCCGTGGCCGCCACCGGACAGGTCGCAGGCGGCGCAAACCTCCTCGCCTTCACGACGGGCCGCGGCTCGGCCTATGGCTGCAAGCCGACGCCCTCGATGAAGCTCGCGACGAACAGCGAGATCTTCCACCGCATGAGCGATGACATGGATATCAATTGCGGGGATATTCTCGACGGCGTGAGCATCGCCGGGAAGGGGCAGGAGATCTTCGACCGCCTGCTCGCCATCGCCTCGGGGGAGCGCACCAGGAGCGAGCTTCTCGGCTATGGCGATGCCGAGTTCGTGCCCTGGCAGATCGGCGCAACGATGTAGCCCATGCGCCAGCGCGGCATCCCATGGCGGCCGTTCCGTTCGCATCGGGGGGCCATCTTCCGCGCCCATCGCGGCTTCTTCCGGCTGGCGGATACCCCGTGACGCTTGGCCAATCCGGTCCATTAGAGCATGTTGCGCAAAAGTGGATACCGGTTTTGCGTAACAACATGCGACAAAACAATAAGATAGAGCACGGTTTTGATTCTCTCAAAACGAGACGTGC
>JADCCN010000006.1 GCA_020252645.1 Methylobacterium sp.
GCCGCCAAGATCGAACTTCAGAAACCGCATCCAGGACAGCCGGTCGCGGATCATGAACTCCATCCGCGCATCGCTCAGATTGTGCTGGGCCTGCAGGATCAGCGCCTTGAACATCGAAACAGGGTCAAAGGGCGGCCGGCCGCCCCTGGCGCCAGCGCCATAGCCCAGACCCTCCACAAGCCAGCCCCGGAAATACTCGAAGTCGACCGTCGCCTCGAGAACCTCTAGAGCGGTTGCCGATCTGACTGAATCAGATCGGCCGCTCTAAGCTCTTGATCTACCGCATTTTCTTCAATCGGCCGGTATGCACTTGATCGGAAAATGCTCTAGCGGATCGCCAATCTTGCTGATCCGCTCCAAATGCTCCGACAAACCGAACAGCGACCGTTGCTCCATCGTCCCGTCTCCAAATCAGCGACGGAAGGAGTGAATCACGAAATCCGAAAACGCGCGAGGTTAATGCGGGTGTCCAGCTCGACGTTCGCGGATGGTTCGATTGACCAGATCATTGGCATTTTCGTGCGAATCGAAGGTGCCAACAGGAACCTCCTGGATGCGGATGGTTCGGCTGCCCACTTGCCGTTCTGACCGCCGAGACAAATAATCTGAGATCAGGGAATCATCTGTCCGGCCGACATGCCGGTTGATTGTGTGTCCTCCATGCATCCCGCCTTCTTCATCCTGCAAGCGAACAGGATCATCGGTAAGTGCACCGGCGGGCTCGATCGGCGTCCCGTCGGGCGCCTCGCCGATAAGATCTGATCCATCGGATAACGATCCCTGTTCATCGGCAGCGTTTTCACCGTCTCCACCCTCCTTCGGCCGCCACTGCCCGCCGCGCGGGTCGCCGGCCGGCCAGCGGGCTTGCGTATCGGAATACTTCAGTTCCAGCCGCACGCGCATGGCGGCGAGGCAGGCCTTGATCAGAAGCAGGTCCTGCCGAACCGTCTCGACGGCATGGGCAAATTCAGGATCGGACTGGGAAGAATATCGAAGCGGAGACGATCGCGGCATGGGCTTTCCTTGTCAGGCGCTCATCAAGGCCAAAACACCCTCCTTCGGTCAAGAAAAAATAGGAATATATTCCGTTTTTATCCCCGCTCCAGCAGCTTTCCCATCACGCGGGCGGTGTCATCCACCATCGGCACGATGCGCGCGTAATTCAGCCGCTTCGGCCCGATGATGCTGGGAAAAACTCAATCGTCGCTCCAGTGCTTGTCGAGCAGGCTTTGCATGATCTTCCATTCATCATGCACGCTTTCATCGCCCGTGAAATAACTGAACTCGATGTGATCTTCAAAAAAATCAACCTCGACGCGACATCCGACAAGGGTGAAGGTCACCATGATCGATTCCGGTCGATCCTGGCTTAAATCAAATTTTATGTTCTTACTTTTCAAGACGTTTAGAAATTTTATTAGATCGACCAAGCTCCGCGGTGCATCGATGTTTTTCATTTCTGGAAACGTCCTCTGATCAGAAGTTTAAGGCAGGTGCGCGCGGCTTTATCTCCCTGTTTAGCCAAGACCATAACCTCCTCGATAGTCATTCCTAGAAATTGGCCTGGCATTTCCGCGCGGATGCGTGCGTTACAATACGCGGACATAAACTGCTGGGTTGTCCAGTTCCGCTTGTCCTCTGGTATTCCGCCAACGAGCTCGATCGGCGTCCCGTCGGGCGCCTCGCCGAAAAGAGCTGATGCATCGGATAACGATCCCTGTTCATCGGCAGCGTTTTCACCGTCTCCACCCTCCTCCGGCCTCCATCGCCCGCCGCGCGGGTCGCCGGCCGGCCAGCGGGCTTGCGTATCGGAATATTTCAGCTCCAGCCGCACCCGCATGGCGGCAGGCTTTCAGCAGAGGCAGTTCGCGCCGGAAGAAAGTCCAGTGTTCTCGGTGCGAATTTCAAGCGCGTGGAGGCGCATGTGGACGTGGATGTGAGGAGCGCTGCGTCGAAAAATCAGATGGCGGCGCGAAACATCTCGTCATTGCGAGCGAGTGAGGGGAAAGCAGCCCAGCCGTCCGCTGGATCGTTCGTTGGTGAATCAACCGTGAATCAATCTGCCGCCCGTATCGCGGGAAAGCTTTCGGCCATCCGGCAGGAAAACCACCCATTGGTTTCCAACATCACCGGGCGAAACATATTCCGCCGGCCCCAGCTTCAATTGTCCGCTGTTTGAAAAGCGCAATGTCAGCGTTGCATCATCCAGATCGATGGCGTCGACGATCGCGCCATCCAGCGTCGACATGACAGCCTGCATATGCGCGTGGTCTTCATCGAGATCGGAGGTCGCGCGCTTGTCGACCTGAATGCGCCAACGGCACAATTCGACCATGAGACTCCAGATGCCGCGCGGAACCCGGCGTTCCGGCACCGTTCGACCCGAGTCAAACCGGCGGGCGGGAAAAGTCAAAATCTCTTTGACAGCCCCAAAATCCGCGATGAAGAAGCTGCCATGCGATCGTGCGACCCCCCAGATCGGTTGACCGATGAGGGGTTGGAGAAGAGATTGAGCGGTCGAAATTGATACCGTGCCTTGCAAATCGGCCCTCCCCTAGTCATCGCTCCAGTGGTTATCGAGCAGGCCCTGCATGATCTTCCAATCGTCATGGACGCTTTCATCGCCCGTGAAATAGCTGAATTCGATATGATCGTCGAAAAAATCAACCTCGACTCGACAGCCAACGAGAGTAAAGCTGACCAATATGGTATTTGTTCTGTATTGATCCAGCCTAAAATGGATCTTTTTGCTCCGTAAAAAATCCAAGAACTCAAGAATATCGCCGACCCCATTAAATTCCGTTTTCTTTTTCATTTTCTGAACCTTTTTTCGCCCAAAAGCTTGAGACATTTCCTAGCAGCCGCATCGCCGCCTTTGGCGGCCATTATCACCTCTGCAATCGTCATCGGGCCGAACTGGCCCGGCAAAACGGCGCGGATATCCGCGTTGCAGTAGGCGGAACGAAATTGCTGGACGGTCATCTGTTGCTCGTCCCGCGAAAATCCGCTCGTACCCGCCGGCTCAATTAGCGTACCATCCGGCGCTTCGCCATAGCCGAAGTCGGATTCGGACGCATCGCCTTGCTCGGGCGGATCGCCCACGGAGCCGTCGCCACCCCCTTCCAGCGGCCGCCACTGCCCGCCGCGCGGGTCGCCGGCCGGCCAGCGGGGCTGCGTATCGGAATATTTCAGTTCCAGCCGCACGCGCATGGCGGCGAGGCAGGCCTTGATCAGAAGCAAATCCTGCCGAACCGTCTCGACGGCATGGGCAAATTCAGGATCGGACTGGGAAGAATATCGAAGCGGAGACGATCGCGGCATGGGGCTTTCCTTGTCACGCGCCCATGAAGGCCAAAACACCCTCCCTTGGTCAAGAGATTATAGGAATATATTCCGTTTTTATCCCCGTTCCAGCAGCTTGCCCATCACGCGGGCGGTGTAATCCACCATCGGCACGATGCGCGCGTAATTCAGCCGCTTCGGCCCGATGATGCCGAGAAGATTTCAATCATCGCTCCAGTACTTATCGAGCAGGCCCTGCATGATCTTCCAATCGTCATGGACACTTTCATCGCCCGTAAAATAACTGAATTCGATATGATCATCAAAAAAATCGACTTCAACGCGACATCCAACCAGCGTGAAATCTACGGAGATCGAATCATCCCGACTGGAGCGCAATTTGAAATGAATGCCGGCCGCTCGTAAAGCTTCAAGAAATTTGAAAATATCCAGAATGCCTCTGGGAGCTACGATGGCCCTTGTCATTTCCGATATTCTCCACCCTTGAGAAGCTTCAAACATGTATTAGCTCTACGATCACCTGCTTTTGCCCGTGCAATGACTTCTTCAATTCTCATATTCAGGAATTCCCCCGGCACAACCTCACGTATCCTACCCCTGCAATAGGCTGACATAAACTGCTGGGTTGTCCAGTTCAGCTTGTCCTCTGGTATTCCGCCAACAAGCTCGATTGGCGTCCCGTCGGGTGCCTCTCCGAAAAGGTCTGATCCATCGGATAACGAACCCTGGTCATCCGTAGCATTTTCACCGTCTCCACCCTCCTTCGGCTGCCACTGCCCGCCGCGCGGGTCGCCGGCCGGCAGGGCTCACCTCACCATCGATGAGGTATCTCTCCACGCTCTTTGATCAGAAGATAAAGTTTATCTTCACTCGTTTCGACACTTTCATCGCCCTCAAAAGTGCTGAATTCGAGACGATCATCGAAAACTTCAACCTCGATACGCATCCCGACGAGGGAAAATGATACCATGACTGCGTCATCGCTTTGTTGATCAAGCCGAAAATGAATTCTATTCCTATTGAGAAAAGATATAAGAGTCATAAGCTTACTTGCCATTTTGCTATTCTCCAGCTATTTGCGGAACCTATCCTGCCTCAGAAGTTTCCAACACCGGTTGGCTGCAGCCTCGCCTTGCTTTGCCCGAGCGATGACGTCTTCGATTTTCATATTCAGGAATTCCCCTGGCATGACCCGGCGAATTTCTGCCCTGCAGTATGCCGACATAAACTGCTGGGTTGTCCAGTTCAGCTTGTCCTCCGGTATTCCGCCAACGAGCTCGATCGGCGTCCCATCCGGTGCCTCGCCGAAAAGATCTGATGCATCGGATAACGAACCCTGTTCATCGGCAGCGTTTTCGCCGTCTCCACCCTCCTTCGGCCGCCACTGCCCGCCGCGCGGGTCGCCGGCCGGCCAGCGGGGCTGCGTATCGGAATATTTCAGTTCTAGCCGCACGCGCATGGCGGCGAGGCAGGCCTTGATCAGAAGCAAATCCTGCCGAACCGTCTCGACGGTATGGGCAAATTCAGGATCGGACTGGGATGAATATCGAAGCGGAGACGATCGCGGCATGGGGCTTTCCTTGTCACGCGCTCATCAAGGCCAAAACACCCTCCTTCGGTCAAGAAACAATAGGAAAATATTCCGTTTTATCCCCGCTCCAGCAGCTTTCCCATCACGCGGGCGGTGTAATCGACCATCGGCACGATGCGCGCGTAATTCAGCCGCTTCGGCCCGATGATGCCGAGCACGCCGACGATCTTCTGGTTCTGATCGCGGAAGGGGGCGGCCACCAGCGAGGAGCCGGAGAGCGAAAAAAGCTTGTTCTCCGAGCCGATGAAGATGCGCACGCCATCCCCCTCCTCGGCGCGGGAGAGCAGGTCGATCACGTCCTTGCCGCGTTCGAGATCCTCGAAGAGAAGGCGGATGCGCTCGAGATCGGTTGCGGCCTCGAGGTCTTCGAGCAGGTTCGCCTGCCCGCGCACGATCAGCCGCGTCTCCCCGCCGGATTGCGAGAGGCTGGCGAGCCCGCTTTCCACGAGCCGCGCGGAGAGAGAATCCATCTCGGCCTGCATGGTGAGGCGATCACGCTCGATTTCGGCGCGGAGTTCGCCGATCGTGCGGCCCGCGAGGCGATGGTTGAGATAGTTCGAGGCTTCCGTCAGCGCCGAGGCCGGCAGGCCGGGGGGCAGGGCCAGGATGCGGTTCTCCACCGAGCCATCATCCGCCACCAGCACCACGAGGGCTTGCGTGGGGTCGAGCCGCACGAATTCGATATGCCGCAGCTTCTTGTTCGATTTCGAGGTGACGACCACGCCCGCGCCACGCGAAACACCCGAGAGCAGGGTTGTCGCCTCGCCGAGCGCATCCTCGAAGGAGCGGCCCGAGCCACCCGCCGCGATCTGCGCCTCGATGCGGCTGCGATCCTCCTGGCTGACATCGCCGATCTCGAGAATGGAATCGACGAACAGCCTGAGGCCTATTTCGGTCGGCAGGCGCCCCGCGCTCACATGCGGCGCGTAGATGAGGCCGAGATCCTCGAGATCCTGCATCACATTCCGCACGGTGGCCGCCGAAAGCGAGACCGGCAGCACTTTCGAGATGTTGCGCGAGCCCACGGGCTCGCCGCTTTCAAGATAGCCCTCGACGATGCGACGAAAGATGTCGCGCGAACGCAGATCGAGTTCGCTGTAGCCCTGGGCGGCATGGGGGGCGGCATGGGCGGCTTTCAGATCGCGGCTCATCAGGCTCCAGATCCGGGAATCACAGGAGGAAACGGTTCCACGCCCCATGTTACTGCGCTTGTCGCCGATTCCAAAGATGCAGCCCTGATGCATCGCAACACCCTTGAGAAGCGGCCCGGAAGGGCGTAAGACGCCGCCTCTTTTCCCGAATTCGACGCCAGTGAGTGACGGAGACGCCCATGCGCCCCTCCAAACGTGCCCCTGATGAATTGCGGGCCGTGCGCCTCGAACGCGCCTTCGCACGCCATGCCGAGGGCTCCTGCCTCGTGAAGTTCGGCAACACGCATGTGCTCTGCACGGCGACACTGGAAGAAAAGGGCCCCTCCTGGCTGCGCGGCACCGGAAAAGGCTGGGTGACGGCGGAGTATTCCATGCTGCCGCGCGCCACGCTGGAACGCACCCGCCGCGAGGTGACCGCGGGCAAGCCATCGGGCCGCACGCAGGAAATCCAGCGCCTCATCGGGCGCTCGCTGCGCGCGGTGGTGGATCTCGCGGCGCTCGGCGAAAAGCAGATCGTGCTCGATTGCGATGTCATCCAGGCCGATGGCGGAACGCGCACGGCATCCGTCACCGGCGCGTGGGTGGCGTTGCATGATTGCTTCCGCTGGATGATGGCGCGGAACATGCTCGCCACCATGCCCCTGAGGGATCACGTCGCCGCGATTTCCTGTGGCATCTATCGCGGCAATCCCGTGCTCGATCTTGATTATGCGGAGGATTCCGCGGCCGGGACGGATGCGAATTTCGTGCTGACCGGCACGGGCGGCATCGTGGAAATCCAGGGCACGGCCGAACAGACACCGTTCTCCGAGGCTGATTTCGCGGCCCTTCTCGGCCTCGCCAGGAAGGGAATCGGCGAGCTTGTCGCCATGCAGAAGGCGGCGATCGGCGCATGAGCGCGCAACGTCTTTCCGGCCGGGTGGTCATTGCCACGCATAATGCGGGCAAGCTCGCGGAAATGCGCGATCTTCTTGAGCCCTATGGCCTCGAAATCGTCTCGGCGGGCGAACTCGGCCTGCCTGAGCCCAGGGAAGACGGCATGATGTTCGCCGAAAACGCGGCCATCAAGGCCCACGCCGCCGCGAAGGCCTCGGGCCTGCCGGCCATCGCCGATGATTCCGGCCTCGCGATCGATGCGCTCGATGGCGCTCCGGGCCTCTTTACCGCCGATTGGGCGGGACTCCCCCGTGACTGGATGCGCGCCATGGCCCGCGTGAAGGCCGAGCTTGAGGCGCGCGAGATCGAGATGGCGGGCGCACCCGCGCGGTTCGTCTCGGCGCTGGTCGTCGCCTGGCCGGACGGGGAAACCCTTCTGGCCGAAGGGCGTTGTTTCGGCCATCTCACCTGGCCGCCGCGCGGGGAAGCGGGTTTCGGCTATGATCCGATCTTCGTGCCGGAGGGCGGGAGCCGCACGTTCTCCGAGCTTTCCCGCGAGGAAAAGCACGGGATACGCGAGGAAGGCGGCCGGCTCACGGGCCTTTCGCATCGTGCCAGGGCTTTCATCCGGCTCATCGAGAAGGCCGGACTGAAGAAGGTTTCCGAATGAGCGCGCTCATCCTCCCGCCCTTCGATGCCGGCTTCGGCGTCTATGTGCATTGGCCCTTCTGCCAGGCGAAATGCCCCTATTGCGATTTCAACAGCCATGTCCGCCGCGCCGGCATCGACGAGGCGCGCTTTGTCGCGGCCTTCCGGCGCGAATTGCAACACATGCGCGAGATGGCGCCGGGCCGCACGGTCTCCTCCATCTTCTTCGGCGGCGGCACGCCCTCGCTGATGAAGCCCGAGACCGTCGGCGGGATTCTGGAGGCGATTGGCGAGAACTGGGCGATTGCGCCGGATTGCGAGATCTCGCTCGAAGCCAACCCCACGAGCGTGGAAGCGGGCCGCTTCCGCGGCTATCGCGCGGCGGGCGTGAACCGCGTCTCGCTCGGCGTGCAGGCGTTGAATGATGCGGATCTCAAGTCGCTGGGGCGGCTGCACAATGTCGCGGAGGCTTTGGTCGCGGTTTCCACCGCCGCCTCGATCTTTGATCGCTGCTCCTTCGATCTCATCTATGCCCGCCCGGGACAGACCGTGGCGGCATGGCGCGAGGAACTCGTCGAGGCGCTCGCGCATGCGCCGACGCATCTCTCGCTCTACCAGCTGACCATCGAGGAGGGCACGGCCTTCCATGCGTTGCACGCCGCAGGGAAACTGATCACGCCGGAAGAGGACGCCGCGCGTGCGCTCTTCGATGAGACGCAGGAGATCTGCTCGAAATTCGGCATGCCGGCCTACGAGGTGTCGAACCACGCGAAGCCGGGCCATGAATGCCGCCACAACCTGCTCTACTGGCGTTATGGCGAATATGCCGGGGTGGGCCCCGGCGCGCATGGAAGGCTTGTGACCAGCCGCGGTCGCCGCGCCTTCGCCACCGAGAAGAGCCCCGAGGCCTGGCTGGATTATGTCGAGCGCGACGGCCATGGCATCGTTTCCGACGAGGCGCTCAACCATGAGGCCGAGGGTGACGAATTCCTGCTGATGGGCCTGCGCCTTTCCGAAGGGATCGACCCCGCTCGCTTCCGGCTGCTGCGCGGCCGCGATTTCGAGGCCGCGCGCGTCGAGGCTCTCGTCGAGGAAAACCTGATCGAGTTCTGCCCGGATCATCGCCGTCTGCGCGTCACGCGTGCCGGTTTCCCGGTGCTTGATGCGATCGTGGCCGATCTCGCCGCCTGAGGCGGGAACGCCTCAGTTCCCTGCGAAGCTTGTCGGCGCGCTCGAGATCGCCCGCGCGTTGCCGCCGCGGATCTCGAAAACCGCGATGCCGCGGTCATTGAGGCCATTGGTGCGAAAGCGGAACACGCCATCCTGCCCGGCAAAGCCATTGGGGTTCGTGAGGTTGTTTTCAGCAAAACGCTGGGCGCCATAGGCCTGGGTCAGCGCGCTGGCAAGCGTCACCGCATCATAGGAAAGCGTTGCGAGCCGCGTCGGCGTGCTGCCGAAACGCTGCTGGTAGCGCGTGGCGAGCGCGTTGAAGCGCGAATTGTCGGGTGCCGCGAACCATGCACCTTCGAGCGCCGGCAGGGCGATGGCGCGCGGATCATTCCAGATGCCGGTCGAGATCAACTGCGTGGAACGGCTGTTGATGCCCTGGGCCGCGAGTTGCTGCATCACCGCGGCAAGGCCATCCGCGCCCTCGCCGACGAAGAGCGTATCGGACTGGTTCATCACATCCTTCAGGCGCTGCGCGGCCTGGCTGATGGAGGCCGTATTGCCCGGCTGATAGCGCTCCACGCGCGTGACCCGGCTGCCCTGCTGGTTCGCAACCGACATGAACTCCGCCTCGATCACATTGCCATAGGCGGTCTGCGGAATGAGCGCCGCGAAGGCCTTCTTCCCGCGTGATTGGGCGAAGCCGACCACGCGCTGCACATCGGATTGCGGCAGGAAGCTCAGGAGAAAGACACCCCGCTGAGCCACGCCGGCATCCGAGGAGAAGGCGATCATCGGCTTGCCGGCGGGGCGAAGCACGGCTGCGGCGGCCTGCACATTCGGCGCGAAAAGCGGACCGAGCACAAGTTCCGCGCCCTCCTGCACGGCCTCCTGCGCCGCGAGGCGCGCACCTTCGGGCGTTCCGCGATCATCCTTCACGATGATCTGGATATTGGATGAGGCCGCATTGCCGCCGGAGAAATCCTCCACCGCAAGCTCAGCGGCATTGCGCAGGCTCTGAGCGGCGGCCTGACCGTTCTGAGAGGAGATCGGCAGGATGAGGGCAACCTTCACCGAGCCATTGCCGATCACGTCACCGGCGGCATTCTGGGGCTGCACCGGTTCATTATCGGACGAAAGACCGAGCGAATCCAGAGGGGAGCCTGCGCAGGCCGCGAGAAGCCCGGCCAATATCAGGCCGGCGCCGAGCCGGCCTGCCCGGGAAAGATCCCACCGCATCATTCCGCCTCCTTCTCCGATGCTTCCGACCATATGCGCGGAGCCCGCTGATCGCTGGCCGATGCCAAGGCCTCTCGAAATACCCTCTATCTCCTCTACCCTGACAAAGAATCGTTAACTTTGTCAGCCGCAAGGCCCGCAAAGCCACAGCTTGCGGAAAACCGTCATCCCGTGCTTGGAGAGAGACGGCCCGCATGCCACGGGAGCGATCGAAACAGGGCAGGCCAGCAAGGGCGGCGCATGGCGCATTACCTGATCCGGGGCGAACGTTTCGAGGCCGGGCCGGTCGAGCCGGGTCTGCATTTCGTGGCGACCCCAATCGGCAACCTGCGGGACATCACCCTCCGTGCCCTCGACACGCTTGCGCGGGCCGATCTCATCCTTGCGGAGGATACGCGCGTCACGAAAGCTCTCCTCACCCATTTCGGCATCACAACGCATCTTTATGCCTATCACGAACACAATGCCGCGCGGCAGGAAGCGGGGCTTCTCGCGCGGCTCGGGGCGGGCGAAACGCTGGCGCTGGTGAGCGATGCCGGCACGCCGATCATCTCCGATCCCGGCCAGAGGCTCGCCCGCGCCGCCCTCGCCGAAGGCTTGCCGGTGACAACCGAGCCCGGCGCTTGCGCTGTTCTCGCCGCCCTTGTGCTTGCCGGGCTTCCGGCCGATCGCTTCTTCTTCGAAGGCTTCCTGCCGGCGAAAGCGGGCGAAAGGCGGCGCCGCATTCGCGAGGTTTCCGGGATTTGCGCAACGCTTGTGCTGTTCGAGGCACCGCACCGGGTGGCCGAGACCATGGCCGATCTCGCGAGCCTGCTCGGCAACCGCGAGGTGGCGCTTGCGCGCGAACTCACCAAGAAATTCGAGACCGTGCGTCGGGGCACCCTGCCGGATCTCGCAGCGGCTCTGGCGGTGGAAGGCCCGCCCAAGGGCGAGATCGTGCTGGTGATCGGCCCGCCCGAGGCCGAGGGGCCGGCGGGCGAGGACCGGATTGATGCAGCCCTGCATGCGGCCCTCGAAAAACACTCGCAGCGCGATGCGGTGGAGATCGTCGCGGGCGAACTGGGGCTCAAGCGCCGTGAGGTCTATGCCCGCGCGCTGCGCCTCTCGGAGAAGGATTAGGCGCATGGATCGGCGCGCGGCCTATCTCTTCGGGCTCGATGCCGAATTCTGGGCGGAAATCCTCCTGCGCCTCAAGGGCTATCGCATCCTCGCGCGGCGCTTCCTTGCGGCCGGCGCCGAAATCGACCTTGTGGCCCGGCGCGGCGGCACGCTGATCTTTGTCGAGGTGAAGGCGCGCCCCACGCTCGATGACGCGCTGATCACTCTCACCCCGCAAAAGCTTGCCCGCATCGGGCGGGGCGCGCGAGCCTTCCTCGCGAGCATGCCCGCCATGCCCGAAACCATCCGCTGCGATGCGATCCTCATTGCACCCGGCGCGCTTCCTCGCCATATCAAGGCGATCGGCGAATTGGCCCTCGACTGATGGGCAGCCCTTCTGATGAACCAGGCACCTCCCATGAGCTTACGCGTCGCGGTCCAGATGGACCCCATCGAGAAGATCAGCATCACCGGCGATTCCACCTTCGCCCTGATGCTGGAAGCCGAGGCGCGCGGGCATGACATGGTGGTCTATGGCCCCGATCACCTGTCGCTGAAGGATAATCACCTCACGGCCCGCGTGCGGCCCGTCAGCGTGCGCGACGAGAAGGGCAACCACGCCGATCTTGGCGAGGAGACGCGCGTCGATCTCGGCACCTTCGATGTCGTCCTGATGCGGCAGGACCCGCCCTTCGACATGAACTACACCACGGCGACGCATCTGCTCGACCGCATCCACCCGAAGACGCTGGTGGTGAACGACCCCACCTCCGTGCGCAACGCGCCGGAGAAGATCCTCGTCAACGAATTCCCGGACCTCATGCCGCCCACACTCGTGAGCCGCGACCGGCAGGAAATCGAGGCCTTCCGCGCCGAGCATGGCGACCTCGTGATGAAGCCGCTCTACGGCAATGGCGGCGCCGGCGTTTTCAAGGTCGGCCGCGAGGACGAAAACTTCAACGGCTTCTTCGATCTCTTCGCGGGCCTCAGCCGCGAGCCCTGGATGATCCAGAAATTCCTTCCGGCCGTGAAGGCCGGCGACAAGCGCATCATCCTGGTCGATGGCATCGCGAAGGGCGCGCTCAATCGCGTGCCGGCAGCCGGCGACATCCGCGCCAATCTCGTGCGCGGCGGTGCCGGGCAGGCGACCGACCTCACCCCGCGCGAGAAGGAAATCTGCGCGCGGATCGGCCCGGTGCTGAAGGAACGCGGGCTCATCTTCGTGGGCATCGACGTGATCGACGGGAACCTCACCGAGATCAATGTGACATCCCCGACAGGCCTGCGCGGAATCAAGCGCCTTGGCGGGCCGGATCTCGCGGTCGACATCTGGGATGCGATCGAACATCGCCTCGGGCGGAGCTGAACGCATGCCCGAGGCCGCGATCCCCCCCTTCCCGCTGGAGCGCGTGAATGCTGCGCCGGATGCCGAAGCGGCGCGCGCGGCCTTCCTTGCCGAGGCGCGGCCCTACCTGCTCGATGCGCGCAAACGGGCGGAAATGCTGCTCTCGGCCCAGGGGGGGCGCGCCTGCGCCACCGCATTGTGCTTGGCCCAGGACCGCGTGATCGCGGCGCTCTACGACCTCGTGACCACGCGCCTCTACCCGAACCCCAATCCTTCCGCAGGCGAGCATCTCGCCATCGTGGCTGTCGGCGGCTACGGGCGCGGCACGCTCGCGCCGGGTTCGGACACGGATATCCTCTTCCTGCTGCCGGTCTCGACCCCCTGGGCCGAGAGCGTGGCGGAGGCCATGCTCTATGTTCTGTGGGATCTCGGCCTCAAGGTCGGCCATTCCACCCGCACCCTCGACGAATGCATCCGCACGGGGCGGGAGGACCTGACGATCCGCACGGCACTTCTGGAATCGCGGCGCATCGCCGGCGAGGATCGGATTTTCCGCGAGTTCGAGACCCGCTTCGACAAGCAGGTCGTCGCCGGCCGCGCGGCGGAATTCGCCCATGCGAAGCTCTCAGAGCGCGACGAGCGCATCGCGCGGGCCGGGCTCTCGCGCTATCTCGTCGAGCCAAACGTGAAGGAAGGCAAGGGCGGCCAGCGCGACCTGCAGACGCTCTTCTGGATCGCCAAGTTCGTCTACCGCGTCAAGACGCTGGAAGGCCTCGTGGAAGCGGGCGTGTTCACCCGCCGCGAGATGCGCCTGTTCGAGCGCTGCGAGGAATTCCTCTGGCGCGTGCGCTGCCACATGCATTTCGTGGCCGGGCGCCCGGAGGAGCGCCTCACCTTCGACATGCAGCGCCTTGTCGCGCAGCGCATGGGCTATCACGGCCGCGACACGCTGAGCGCGGTCGAGCGCTTCATGAAGCACTACTTCCTCGTGGCGAAGGAAGTGGGCGATCTCTCCGCCATTCTCTGTGCCGATCTTGAAATGCGCGAGAAGAAACCCCGCGCGATGCTCGATCGCTTCATGGGTCGGTTCCGCCGCCGCTCGCGCGCGCTCGGCGGCGCGGCCGGTTTCCGGGTGGAAAACAACCGCCTCGCAATCGAAAGCCCGGATGTCTTCGCGAAGGACCCGGTCAATCTCATCCGGCTTTTCTGGTTCGCGGACCAGAACCGGCTCGACCTGCACCCGGCAACCTCGCGGGCGGTGACGCTGAACCTGCGCCTGATCACCGAAACCCTGCGCGCGAATGCGGAAGCCAACCGGCTGTTCCTGGAGATCCTCACCTCCCGCAACAGCCCGGAGGCCGTGCTGCGGCTGATGCACGAGACCGGTGTTCTGGGCCGTTTCATCCCGGAATTCCAGCGCATCAGCTCCATGATGCAATTTTCGATGTATCACCATTTCACGGTGGACGAGCACATATTGCGCTGCATCGGCCTGCTGGCGAAACTCGATTCGGGCGAATTGGGCGAAGATCACCCGCTTTCGCACAACCTTTTGCCGAACATCGCCAATCGCCGCGCGCTCTATGTCGCGCTTTTCCTGCATGATATCGGCAAGGGCCGGCGCGAGGCGCATGAAATCGTTGGCGCGCGCATCGCCCGCTCGCTCTGCCCGCGCCTCGGCCTCTCGCCGCAGGAAACCGAGCTGGTGGCCTGGCTCGTGGAGAAGCATCTCGTGATGTCGCAGACCGCCCAGAGCCGCGACATCGCCGATCCGCGCACCATCCAGAGTTTCGCGGAAACGGTTCAGACACTGGAACGCCTGCGGCTGCTGCTCATCCTCACGGTCTGCGACATACGCGGCGTCGGCCCCGGCGTCTGGAACGGCTGGAAGGGCCAGCTCCTGCGCGCACTCTATCGCGAGACCGAGATGGTGATCACCGGCGATCTTGGCGGAGTGGAGCGTTCGGCGCGCATCGAGGCGGCCATCGCGGAATTGCACAAAGGCCTTGCGGATTGGTCGGAAGCGCAGTTCAGAGCCTATGCGCGCCGCCACAACCCTGCCTACTGGATCAAGGTCGATCTTGCGAACCAGATCCGCCATGCCCGGCTCGTCGAGAAGGGCATGAAATCCGGCGACCATTTCCAGGTCGATTTCACGACAGACGGCTTCCGGGGCGTAACGGAACTCGTCGTGCTGGCGATCGACCATCCGCGCCTGCTCTCGATCCTCACCGGTGCCTGCGCGGCGGCGGGCGCCAACATCGTCGAAGCGCAGATCTTCACCACCAATGACGGTTTCGCACTCGATACCATCAACATCTCGCGCGCCTTCACGGAGGATGCCGATGAAATGCGTCGCGCGGATCGCGTCGCCCGTCACATCATCGCGACGCTGAAAGGCGAGGTGAAACTGCCGGAAATCGTAGCCTCGCGCTCGGCGCAGGCGCCGGTTTCGGAAGCATTCACCGTGGCGCCGGAAGTGGTGATCGACAATGAGCTTTCAGCAAAATCAACCGTGGTCGAGGTCACCGGTCTCGACCGGCCGGGCCTCCTCTATGCGCTCACGACAGAGATCGGCAAGCAGAACCTCAACATCAATTCAGCACGCATCGTCACCTATGGCGAGAAGGCGGTGGACGTGTTCTACGTCACGGACCTCACAGGCGGGAAACTGATGCAGCCGCCGCGGCAGGCGCGACTGAAGAAGGAGTTGCTGGCCGTGCTGGCACGGCCCGGACAGGTGGACGCCAAAACGAAATCCGGGGCGGATGCGGCTTGATTTTGGCGCTTCGAACCTCGATATCGCGTCGAGACGCTTGGATGCTTTCCAAGGTTCGACACTTTCCAAGGTTTGACACTTTCCAAGGTTCGACACTTTGCAAGGACGGATGACACGATGAGTGCTGAGGAGAAACGTGACGCCACGCCTGCGCCCGAAGCGGCCAGGGTGGAAAGCGAGCGCCTCGCCGCGCTCGAGCGCGACAATTCCGATTTGAAGGACAGGCTGCTGCGCGCGCTTGCCGAGATGGAGAACCTGCGCCGGCGCACCGAACGCGAAATCCAGGATGCGCGCGCCTTCTCGATCACCAGATTCGCCTCCGACATGGTGGGAACGGCGGATAACCTTCGCCGCGCCATCGAGAGCGCGCCGACGAGCGAGGAAGGCAAGGCCGAGCACGAGGCCATCGCCAAGGCGATCCAGCCGCTGCTCGACGGGGTTGCACTCACCGAACGCGAGCTGCTGAAGGCGCTGGAGAAGCATGGCGTGAAGCGCCGCGAGCCGGTGGGCGAGCGTTTCGATCCGCATCGCGATCAGGCGATGTTCGAGATCCCCGACGAATCCTTGCCCGCCGGCACGGTGATGCAGGTGATGCAGGTCGGCTACATGATCGGCGAGCGCGTGCTGCGCCCGGCCATGGTGGGCGTCTCCAGGGGCGGCCCGGCCCGGCCGGCCAACGAGGCGGAAGCCGAGAATCCGGCCGAAGGGCTCAGGCCGGAAATGCCGCGCCCCAACGGCCCGCAGGAGCCGCCGCGGCCGAAATTCGACAAGCGGGCCTGAACCCGGGGCGAAAACAGGAAAAGGCGGGCCAAATGCCCGCCTTCTGCTTTGCAGGAGGCGCGTCTCTCAGCCCTTCAGCACGTTAAGGCTGGCGATCGTCGTATCGGCGTTCAGCCGATAGACCAGCGGCACGCCGGTATCGAGCTCGCGCGCGAGGATCTCGTCGGGCGTGAGGCCCTCCATCGCCATGATGAGCGCGCGCAGGCTGTTGCCATGGGCGGCCACCAGCGTGCGCTTGCCCGCCATCACCTGCGGCAGGATGCGGTGGATATAGTAGGGCAGCACGCGCGCGGCGGTGTCCTTCAGGCTCTCGCCGCCCGGCGGGGGCACATCATAGGAGCGGCGCCAGATATGCACCTGCTCCTCGCCCCATTTTGCGCGGGCATCGTCCTTGTTGAGGCCGGAAAGCTCGCCGTAATCGCGCTCGTTCAGCGCAAGATCGCGGATCGTCTCGAGGCCGGGCTGGCCGAGTTCGCCGAGGATGAGCCGGCAGGTATGCTGCGCGCGCAGAAGATCGGAGGTGAAGGCGATATCGAAGCCGATACCCCTGGCCTTGAGCCGCTGCCCGGCAGCCCTCGCCTCGCCCACGCCTTTCTCGGTGAGGTCCGGATCCTTCCAGCCGGTGAACAGGTTCTTGAGGTTCCAGTCGCTCTGGCCATGGCGGCAGAGCACGAGCAGGCGATCCATGATCGTTGGTCCTTGTTTATTCTGGTCGCATGCTTTTCGCGATGAACCGGATTCCATTTCATCGCAGCATGCTCTGGGCTTACTTGGGTGGAAACAGCCGGCGGATCGCCAGAAGGGTCAGATGGATGCCGACGAAGCCTCCGAGGATGGCAAAGGCGAAATCGATCCCCGCCAGCCGATCCAGCGCGAGGTAGCAGCCGAAGCCTACCGTCACCGCAATCGTGTAGACGAGATATTCCCGGACGATGGGGTTCATGTCAGGCCTCGATGCCGAGAACGTCGTTCATGCCATAGAAGCCCGAGCGGCCATGCGCCCAGCCCCAGAGCGCGGCTTTCACGGCGCCTTGCGCGAAAAGCCCGCGATCCTCGGCAATGTGGCGCAATTCGATACGCTCGCCATTGCCCGCGAGGATCACCGTATGGTCGCCCACCACCGTGCCGCCGCGCAGGGCCTGGAAGCCGATCATGCCATCCACGCGGGCACCGGTATGGCCATCCCGCGCCCGCACGGCCGCTTGAGAGAGCGAGATGCCCCGGCCTTTCGCGGCCGCCTCGCCGAGCAGCAGCGCGGTGCCCGAGGGCGCATCGACCTTCATGCGGTGATGCATCTCGACGATCTCGATATCCCAGCCGCTCTGCAAGGCCTTCGCGGCCTGCTTCACGAGCGCGGCGAGCATGTTCACGCCGAGCGAGAAATTGCCGGACTGGATGAGGATGGAATGGCGCGCGGCGGCCTTGAGCTTCGCGAAATCCGCTTCCGCAAGACCCGTCGTGCCCACCACATGCACGAGCCGCGCCTGCGCCGCGAGGCCGGCGAAATGCACGGTCGCGGCGGGGGTGGAAAAATCCAGCACCCCTTGCGCCTTCACGAAGGCTGGCAGCGCATCCTCGGTGATCGGGACGCCATTGGGCATGAGCCCCGCGACCACACCCGAATCCTGCCCCAGAAGCGGCGAGCCCTCGCGCTCGATCGCCGCGTGCAGCACCACGCCTGTGGTATCATGGATGGCCTTGATGAGGCTCTTGCCCATGCGACCGCCCGCCCCCACCACCACGAGCCGCATCGGCTCATTCGAAGGCGTGGGCGGGTTGGAAGCCATGGCGATGCCTCAGGGCTCGGTGCCGGGAACGATGACCAGATCGATCTCGCCGACGGAATCGAGATGGACCTTCGCGGCCTGATATTCCGGGCTCTCGTAGCAGGCAAGCGCGGTTTCGTAATCCTTGAACTCAAGGACCACGTTGTGCTTGCGGGCCGTGCCCTTCGCCACCTTGCCGGCGGGGCCGCGCACGAGAAACTTCGCGCCATGCTTCTGGAAGGCGATCGCGTTCAGTTCGCGATATCGGGCATAGGCCTCCTCGTTGGAGACATCGACCCGCGCGACCCAATAGCCCCTGGCCATCACACGCCCTCCACGATCACGAAATCACCCACGCTCACCGGCCAGCGCAGGCGGCGGGCCTCCATGTATTCGGGCGAGAAGAAATAGGCCTTCGCCTGCTCGAAACTCTCGAATTCGAGGATGACGTTGCGCGTGCGGCCCTCGCCCTCGACGATTTCGGCCTTGCCGCCCCGCGCGAGGATCTTGCCGCCATATTGCGCGATGGCCGCCGAGGCCTTCGCGGCATAGGCCTTGTAGGCCTCGGGATCATGCACGGAAACGCGACCGATCAGATAACCTTTGGCCATGGGGTTCCTCCTTCAGGAAACAGCCTGGATTTCATCGAGAATGGCCTGCATGGCCCGGGCAGGATCGGCGACGCCGGTGATGGGCCGGCCGATCACCATGTGGTCGATTCCGGCGCGGATCGCCTCGCCGGGCGTCATCACGCGCTTCTGGTCGCCGAGCGCCGCGCCCGCCGGGCGGATCCCGGGTGTCACGATCTTCAGGCCTTGCCCCACGGCACCGCGCACGGTCGCCATGTCTGTTGCGGAACAGACGATGCCCGCGCAGCCCGCCTCGCAGATCTGCTTCGCGCGCCGGGCGATGAGATCCTGCACGCCCATGCCATAGCCCGCGCGGGCGAGGTCGCCATCATCCATCGAGGTCATCACCGAGACGCCGAGAATGCCGAGGTTCGAACCGGCCGCGCCCCTGGCGGCGGCGGCGAGCGTCTGCGGATAGGCATGCACGGTGAGGAAGGCCATGCCCATGCGGGCAACCTGCCCCACACCCTTCTCGATCGTGTTGGGGATGTCGTGCAGCTTGAGATCGAGGAAGACTTTCTTCCCACTTTTCGCGAGATCCTGTGCAAAGGCGAGACCGCCCACGAAAGCCAGTTCGTAGCCCACCTTGTAGAAGGTCGCGCGGTCGCCCAGCCTCTCCACCACCGCCTTCGCGGTGGCGACATCCGGCACATCGAGCGCGACGATCACGCGGTCGCGGAGATCCATGTCCTCAATCCTTCTTGCGCAATTTCACTTCGAGGAGGAGCCGCTGGAGGCAGGCGGCGAGCATCTTCGCGGCGCTCTCGTCGGCCAGCGCGCCCTCCTCGGCCAGCGCCTTGCCCGCAAAGGGCAACGGCGCCATTTCGGGGATGACCAGCGCGCCGAAGCCGAGTTCGAGCGTCGCGCGCAGCTGCATCAGCCCGCGATAGCCGCCACGCGGGCCGGGCGAGGCCGCGCCGAGCGCGACCACCTTGCCCGCAAGGCCGGGCTTGCCGCCATTGCACATGCTCGCCCAGTCGAGCGCGTTCTTGAGGATCGGCGGATAGCCGGAATTATATTCGGGCGTGGCGATGAAGAGGCCGTCATGCTCCTGCAGGGCTGCGTTGAAGCGATGTGCCTCGGGCGGCGGGTTCGGGCGGCCATCCTCATCGACGAAGGGCAAGGGAAAATCGAGGAGGGAAATCTCGGTTGCGCTCGCGCCCAGGGCACGAAGATCACGCGCGGCGATGGCCGCGAGGCGGCGGTTGAGCGAGACCGGGCGCGTTGCGCCGGAGAACACCAGAATGCGTGCCATGTCATCCCTTCCGCTTGTTGAAAGACCTTCCGGCAGTTAGAGGAAAAGGGCGTTGCTGCAAACGCGAAATTCTTCCGCTTCGAGGGAAAAATGATTCACGACGGGCTGGTTCCTGCCATTGGCAACACGCCGCTCATCAAGCTGAAGCGTGCCTCGGAGGAAACCGGCTGCACCATTCTCGGCAAGGCGGAATTCCTCAATCCCGGCCAGTCCGTGAAGGATCGCGCCGCGCTCTTCATCATCCGCGACGCGATGGCCAGGGGCCTCGTGAGCAAGGGCGGCACCATCGTCGAGGGCACGGCCGGCAATACCGGCATCGGCCTCACGCTGGTGGGGAAAACGCTGGGCCTCAGAAGCGTCATCGTCATCCCCGAAACGCAGAGCGACGAGAAGAAGCTGGCCTTGCGCTCCGCCGGGGCAACGCTGATCGAGGTTCCGGCGGCGCCCTATTCGAACCCGAACAATTTCGTGCGCGTCTCGGGCCGCCTCGCGGAAGAGCTTGCGAAGACTGAACCGAACGGCGCTTTCTGGGCCAACCAGTTCGACAACGTCGCGAACCGGCAGGCGCATGTCGAAACGACCGCACCGGAGATCTGGCGTGATA
This sequence comes from Methylobacterium sp., assembly GCA_020252645.1. Taxonomy (GTDB): domain Bacteria; phylum Pseudomonadota; class Alphaproteobacteria; order Rhizobiales; family Beijerinckiaceae; genus Rhabdaerophilum. Next base: position 20,232 of record JADCCN010000006.1, read on the forward strand.
CCGACGGCAAGATCGACGGCTTCATCTGCGCGGTAGGCTCGGGCGGCACGCTCGTCGGCACGGCGATGGGCCTGCGCGAGAGGAAGCCCGATATCAGGATCGGCCTTGCCGACCCCTTCGGCGCCGCACTTTACAGCTATTACACCACCGGCGAACTCAAGGCCGAGGGCTCCTCGATCTCCGAGGGCATCGGGCAGGGCCGCATCACGAAAAACCTCGAGGGTTTCAAGCCGGATTTCGCCTGGCGCATCCCGGATGACGAGGCGATGCGCATTGTGTTCGGCCTTGTGGAGGAAGAGGGGCTGGTGATGGGCGCATCCACGGGCGTGAACGTGGCCGGCGCCATCCGTCTCGCGAAGGAGATGGGGCCGGGCCACACGATCGTGACCATCCTCTGCGACTATGGCACGCGCTATGCCTCGCGGCTCTTCAACCCGGAATTCCTGGCCTCGAAGGGGCTGGAAGCGCCGCGTTGGCTCACCGAGAAGAGCGCGATCCGCGCGCCGCTGGTGGCGGTCTAGAGCATTTTTTTTCGAAGAAGTGGATACCGGCTGATCGAAGAAAATGCGATCCACAACAAAAACAGGGAGCGGTCGATCTGATTCAGTCAGATCGAATTTCGCTCTGATATCAGGCCTGCAGGCGGCGATAGACCCAGACACAGGCCGGGGGGAGGTTCTTCCAGACCCGCGGGCTGACATGCGCCTCGAAACTCGCGCCCTTGCGCGGCAAGGGCGAGACCGCGGCATAGGTGAACTGGATGAAGGGTGCGCCGGGTGACATCAGCCCGAAGGCCCGATCAAGCAGCGCGAGGCGCAGTTTCTCGGGCTTCGTGAAAAGCGGCAGCGAGGACACGACGGCTGCGGCCGGCTTCTTCAGATGCGGCGCGACCACGGTTTCCAGAGCATAGGCATCGCCCTGCACAATGGTGGCCCTGGGGTAGCGCTTGGCGAGAAGCGTGCAGAATTCCGGATTGTATTCCACCAGAACAAGCCGCTCCTCGGCGATGCCGCGCGCAATCAGCGCGTCCGTCACCGGGCCTGTGCCGGGGCCAAGCTCGACCACGGGGCCCATGCTCTCGGGGTCGATATAGCTCGCCATCCTGCGCGCCAGCGCCTTCGAGGAAGGCGAGACCGCGCCGGTGACGAGGGGCTTGTCGAACCAGGTCTTCAGGAACCGGGCATCGTCATCAATCTTGGCCTGTTTCACTTCGGCCTGGATTTTCGCGACGAGCTTCCTGCCCTTGATCTGCAATTCCTGAAGCGGATCAGGCTTTGGCGGGCCGATGACCTTGGCATTGCGCAGGGACTTCGCCTCGGCCTTGCTCTTCACCTCGGCCTTGATGCGTGCAACCAGTTTCCGGCTGGTGCGGCGAAGGTCCTCGAAGGGCTTTTCTTTGCGAAGGCCGGTCAACACGCACGCTCCCGGTTGCGCTTCTGGCTTTCAAGGTCTTAACCGCCTTGCCGGCACAGGGCAAGGGCGTGGCCGCTCTTTGCCGTTGCGCAAAGCCCGGCGCTCAGGATGCGCCGCCGAAGAAATCCTTCACGCGGTTGAAGAATCCGGCCGATTCCGGCGAGGTCGCGTGCGAGGAATCCTTCTCGAATTCCTGCAGCAATTCACGCTGGCGCCGCGTGAGATCCTGCGGGGTTTCCACAAGAACCTGCACATAGAGGTCACCCACCTCCTTCGAGCGCAAGACCGGCATGCCCTTCGCACGCTGGCGGAACTGCTTGCCGGATTGTGTGCCTTCGGGGACCTTGATCACCGCCTCGCGGCCATCGAGCGTCGGCACCCTGATCTCGGTGCCGAGCGCGGCCGCGACCATGGAGATCGGCACACGACAGAAGAGATCCGCTCCATCGCGGCTGAAGAAGCCATGCGGCTTCACCGAGAGGAAGATGTAGAGATCGCCCGGCGGTGCGCCGCGCGCCCCCGCCTCGCCCTTGCCGGCGAGCCGCATGCGAGTGCCATCTTCCACGCCGGCGGGAATTTCGACCGAAAGCGTTACCTCGCGCGTGACACGGCCAGCGCCGGAGCAGACGCGGCAGGGATCCTCGATCACTTCGCCACGGCCCTGGCAGGTGGGGCAGGTGCGCTCAATGGTGAAGAAGCCCTGCATGGCGCGCACGCGGCCGAGGCCACCGCAGGTGCCGCAGGGCTTGGGCTTGGAGCCCGGCTTCGCACCCGACCCCGAACAGGCCTCGCAGAGGATGGAGGTGGGGACCTTGATGGTCATATCCTTGCCGGAATAAGCCTCCTCGAGGCTGATCTCGAGATTGTAGCGCAGGTCGGCCCCGCGCTCGCGGCCCCGCTGGCCGCCGGTGCGGCGCCCGCCGCCAAAGACATCGCCGAAGATGTCCTCGAAGATATCCGACATGGAGGAGGCGAAATCCGGCCCGAAGCCGCCGGGACCACCGCCGCCGCCATTCTCGAAAGCGGCATGGCCGAAGCGATCATAGGCGGCGCGCTTCTGGCCATCGGAGAGGACCTGGTAGGCCTCGTTGATTTCCTTGAACTTCTTCTCGGCCTCGGCATCACCCGGGTTCTTGTCCGGGTGATACTGCATCGCGAGCTTGCGGAAGGCGCTTTTCAGCGCGGCATCATCCGCATTCTTCGCAACGCCCAGGACCTCGTAATAGTCACGCTTGGACATGGAGGCCACTCAAGCTGGAGACGAGAGACATCAGGCCGGGCATCGATCAATCCTCATCGTCATCATTGCAGGTGCCCGATGTCACGCAGGCCGAGCCGATGCCGCGCGTTGAAACAGGAAGCCCGGCCAAAAGTTCGCAGCGCCCGACATTTTCGGCATAGGTGTTGCCCGTGCTGCGCGGCTTGGTGAGAAAGGCCGCGCCCCTCTCTTCCATCGCGAGGCGCCCCGTGCCCGCCGCATAGGCGATAGAGCGGATCAAGATGCCGGCCTGCGCGCATGGGCCGAGCCGGAGCGACAATTCCCGCGCCTCCTTCGAGCCGATCAGGATGCCCACGGCAAACCAGCGGATGGTTTTGCCATCCTGGTTGTCGATCTTCCGGGCGAAGGCGGCGAGGGCAGCCTTGTCGCCAGCTTTCAGGGTCTTGGCCAGATCCTGTTCGATCTGCCGGGTCTCCCGCAGGTCACGCATGCGGCTGACGAACGCGTCATTGGCCTGCGCAAACGCCGGTCCCGTGACGGAGAGCATCAGGATCACGGCAGATGATGGACGATAGGCACCCAACCCGGCCTCCGATTTTGCAATGCGAGGCTGCCTCGTCAAGGAACTCCCCGGCATGGCCGGAGAGTTCCTGACATTCCCGTGTCGTTGATTACGACTTCTTCTTGTCGTCCTTGGAGACGTCCTTGAACTCGGCGTCGATGACGTCTTCCGTCTTCACGCCATCCTTCTCGGCATCGGCCTTGGCGCTGGCCTCCTGCTCGGCCTTGTAGATCGTCTCGCCGATCTTCATGGCCGCCTGCATGAGGGCCTGCGTGCGCTCGCCGATCATCTCGGCATCCTCGCCGGCCAGCGCATCGCGCAGGGACTGGATGGCCGCTTCCGCGCCGGCCTTGTCCGCCTCGGGAAGCTTGTCGCCATGCTCCTTCAGCGATTTCTCGGTGGAATGAACGAGGCTTTCGGCCTGGTTCTTGGCTTCCACGAGCTCACGGCGCTTCTTGTCTTCCTCGGCATTCGCCTCGGCTTCCTTGACCATCTTCTCGATATCGGCATCCGAGAGGCCACCCGAGGCCTGGATGCGGATGGCCTGCTCCTTGCCGGTTGCCTTGTCCTTCGCCGAGACATTCACGATGCCGTTGGCGTCAATGTCGAAGGTCACCTCGATCTGCGGAATGCCGCGCGGCGCAGCGGGCAGCCCTTCGAGGTTGAAGCGGCCCAGCAGCTTGTTGTCCGCCGCCATCTCGCGCTCGCCCTGGTAGACCTGGATGGTCACGGCCGTCTGGCCGTCCTCGGCGGTGGAGAAGACCTGGCTCTTCTTGGTGGGGATGGTCGTGTTGCGGTCGATGAGGCGCGTGAACACGCCGCCGAGCGTCTCGATGCCGAGCGAGAGCGGGGTCACGTCGAGCAGCAGCACGTCCTTCACGTCGCCCTGCAGCACGCCGGCCTGGATGGCCGCGCCGATGGCGACGACCTCGTCCGGGTTCACGCCCTTGTGCGGCTCCTTGCCGAAGAAGGCCTTCACCACTTCCTGGATCTTCGGCATGCGGGTCATGCCGCCGACGAGCACGACCTCGTCGATCTGGCCCGCCTGGATGCCCGCATCCTTCAGCGCCTTCTTGCAGGGCTCGATGGTGCGCTGCACGAGATCATCGACGAGGCTCTCGAACTTCGCGCGGGAGAGCTTCAGCGCGAGATGCTTCGGGCCGGAGGAATCGGCGGTGATGTAGGGCAGGTTGATTTCGGTCTGCAGCGCGCTCGAAAGCTCGATCTTGGCCTTTTCGGCCGCTTCCTTCAGGCGCTGGAGGGCGAGCTTGTCCTTCTTCAGGTCGATGCCCTGTTCGCGTCTGAACTCGCCCGCGAGGTACTCGACGAGGCGCATGTCGAAATCCTCGCCGCCGAGGAAGGTGTCGCCGTTGGTGGATTTCACCTCGAACACGCCATCGCCGATCTCGAGGATTGAGACATCGAAGGTGCCGCCGCCAAGGTCATAGACCGCGATGGTGCCGGCGGTCTTCTTGTCGAGGCCATAGGCGAGTGCCGCCGCCGTCGGCTCGTTGATGATGCGCAGCACCTCGAGACCGGCGATCCGGCCGGCATCCTTGGTCGCCTGGCGCTGGGCGTCGTTGAAATAGGCCGGAACGGTGATGACGGCCTGCGTGACCGGCTGCCCGAGATAGCTCTCGGCCGTCTCCTTCATCTTCGTCAGGGTGAAGGCGGAGATCTGCGAGGGCGAATATTTCTTGCCGTCCGCTTCCACCCACGCGTCGCCGTTATCGGCCTTCACGATGGAATAGGGGACGAGGCCCTTGTCCTTCTGCGTCAGCGGATCGGCATAGGTGCGGCCGATCAGGCGCTTGATCGCGAAGAAGGTCTTCTCGGGGTTGGTGACCGCCTGGCGCTTCGCCGGCTGGCCCACGAGGCGTTCGCCATCCGGCGTGAACGCGACGATGGACGGCGTGGTGCGCGCACCTTCCGAATTCTCGATGACCTTGGGGGTGGAACCCTCCATCACGGCCACGCAGGAATTGGTGGTGCCGAGGTCGATGCCGATAACTTTACCCATAGTTCTGCTCCTCTTGTCCGGCGAGCGCCCTCCTCAGGTCCCGAAGCAACCGGGGAGGGAGTGATGACGGCCCTTTAGGCCGAAACCTGGTTAGGAATTCAAGGAAATCCGACACCGAACGGCGATCGGAACCCGTTCTCCGCGATATAGGAAGGCGGCTCCGCGCTCACAAGAGCGTGAGGTGCACAAATGTCACAATCCGATCTCCTCCCGGCTGCGCCCGCGCTTCGCCCGGTAGACCGGCAGCCGCCAGCCGAAGGCCAGCGCCGCGCCCCGCAGCGCGAAGGCCGCAAGCGTGCCCGCGATCACCGCGATATCCCGCGCCACAACGCCATGGAGAAGAACGAAGATGAGCGCCCCGAGAAAGGCCGCGGAGGCATAGATCTCCCCGCGCATGATCGCGGCCTCTTCCGCGCCCATCATGTCGCGGATGAAGCCGCCGACCACCGCCGTGATCACCCCGCAGGTGACTGCAACCACCGCGCCATGGTCGAGCCCCGCCGCGGCCCCCACCACGCAGAACACCGCCATGCCCAGGGCATCGAGCCAGAGCAGCAGGCGCAGCCGCGATTGAGGGAGATGCGCCACGAAGAAGGTGAGTGCCGAGGCAATCGCCGCGACGATCAGCGCCGTCGTGTCCTTCACCCAGAAGACCGGCAGATCCAGCACGAGATCACGCATCGTGCCGCCGCCGATCGCCGTCGCCGTGCCGAAGAACACGAAGGCGATGATGTCCATCTGCTTGCGCGAGGCGACCAGCGCGCCCGAAACCGCGAAGGCGACGAGGCCGATCCAGCCGGCGATGGCGAGAATATCGGAGATCATGCCCTGCTATCGCATGATTCCCGCTGGTTTGCAGGCCGAAACCTGATCAGGCACCTGCTTGGCCCGCCTCCCAGCCGAGCATGGCCCGCTTGCGCGTGAGGCCCCAATGGTAGCCTGTGAGCGCGCCGGATTTCCCCAGCACGCGATGGCAGGGCACCACGAAGGAGACGGGGTTGCGCCCCACGGCCGCCCCCACCGCACGCGCCGCACTCGGCTTTTGGAGCCTGCCGGCGATGGCGCCATAGGTCGTCGCGCGGCCCATGGGGATGCCGAGCAGGGTTTCCCACACGCGCACCTCGAAATCCGTGCCGATGAGGAAGACGCGCAAGGGCTTTTCCGGCCGCCACTGATCCTGCTCGAAGATGCGCGCCGCGATGGGGGCGATCCGCTCGGGGAAGCGCCGGTAGGTCGCCCGCGGCCAGCGGCGCGTCATGTCCTCGAAGGCGGCCTGCTCGCCGCCTTCATCCGCGAAAGCCAGTCCGCAGAGCCCCCGCGCCGTGAGCATCGGCAGCGCCGGACCGAAGGGCGAGGGTACGAAATCATAGTCGATTTCCAGCCCCTCCCCGCCGCTCTTGTATTCGCCGGGCGAGATCGCCTCATGTGTCACGAAGAGATCATGCAGGCGCGAGGGGCCGGAAAGGCCGGTTTCCAGGGCGGCATCGAGAAGCGGCAGCCCTTCATCGAGGAGCCGCTTCGCATGGTCGAGCGTCACAGCCTGCAGGAAGGCCTTGGGCGTGAGGCCAGCCCAGCGCCGGAACAAGGCGGTGAGTTCCGCCGGCGTGAGACTCACGGCATCGGCAATGGCCTCGATGCCCGGCTGTTCGCGCCTTTCCTCGGAAATGAAGCGGATGGCCCTGCGCACCAGCGCGTAATCCGCGCCCTGCGCGGCGAGCGGGGTGGAAGCGAGACGATCGAGCATGGGAAACTCCCGGATGATGCACCAAGATTAGGCCCCTGCCACCGGGGAAACCACCCGATTTCGTTGTTTTTCAGCCGCGCTTGGCGGTGGCCAGCGCCTTCTGGAAGGCATCGGCGAATTCGCCGCGCTCCTCGCGCCCCAGGGCGGCGGCCACTTCCACGCGCTCGCGGCCCTGCACGATCTCGATCTTTTCCGTCCCGAATTCGGGGTGCTCCTCGCGCTCGATGCGCGCCCAGGCCGGGTTGAAGCACTTCTCCCGCACGACGCCGCGCCAGCTCACCGAGCGCAAGAGCAGTTCGATGCGCGAAACCACCACCTGCTCATAGGCGCGCGCCGTGGCATTATGATAGCGAAACGCCAGATAGATCAGCACGATATCCAGCCCCAGAAAGCCGAGAACCGGCCAAGCGCCCAGAAGGTAGAAAGGGATGGACATCGCGGTGGTGACGAAGAGCAGGAAGGCCATCAGCCAGAACAGCCCGCGCGGCGACAGCGAGCGATGCGGCGTGATCACCGCGTCGAAGACCGGGGATTCCCGGCTCTCATCCGTGCTTTTCGGGTTGTCTTGCGTCATCTCGCACGATTTCAAGAGGAAGCCTTTGCGCTCAACAATAGCGCGGGACCGGACAATCGGAAGGGGGGCGGCATGGCGAAGGCCGGAGCGAAAGGTCGCAAGGCAAAGATGCGGCCGGCATCGGAGGTGGCGGAAATCTTCCGTCGTCTGCACGCGATCGAACCCGAACCCAGGGGCGAACTCGAACATGTGAACGCCTACACGCTGCTTGTGGCCGTGGTGCTTTCCGCGCAGGCCACCGATGCGGGCGTGAACAAGGCGACGCGCCCGCTCTTCGCCATCGCCGACACGCCCGAGAAGATGCTCGCGCTCGGCGAGGACCGGGTGCGGGAATACATCAAGACCATCGGCCTTTTCCGCAACAAGGCGAAGAATGTGATCCTGCTCTCGCAGGCGCTGATCGAACGCTTTGGCGGCGCTGTGCCGGCCAGCCGCGATGATCTCGTCACCCTCCCCGGCGTGGGGCGCAAGACCGCGAATGTCGTGCTCAACATGGCCTTCGGGGAAGCCACCTTCGCGGTCGATACGCATGTGTTTCGCGTTTCGAACCGCCTGCCGCTCGCGCCCGCCAAGACGCCGGAGCAGGTGGAGGCCGGCCTCGAGAAGCTGGTGCCGGAACCCTACCGGATGCATGCGCATCACTGGCTCATCCTGCACGGACGCTACACCTGCAAGGCGCAGCGCCCGGAATGCTGGCGCTGCCCGCTGAAAGATCTCTGCGCGTTCGAGCCGAAATCGACCCCGCCGAAGGTGAAGTTGAAGGCTCAGCCGTAAACGAACCAGGCCGCGAGCCCGAAGCAGCCGACGACGATTCGCCACCAAGCGAAGGGCGTGAAGCCGTGCCGCGTGACGAAATCGAGAAGGCCGCGCACCACGATCAACCCCGTGATGAAAGCGACGAAGAAGCCGATGCCGATGGCCGTCGCATCCTCGAAGCTCAGGAGCTTGTGGTTCTTGAAGAGATCATAGGTGAAGGCACCGGCCATGGTGGGCATGGCCAGGAAGAAGGAGAACTCCGCCGCCGCGCGCTTGGAAGCGCCGGACAGCATCGCGCCGACAATCGTGGCACCCGAGCGCGAGACGCCGGGAATCATCGCAAGGCACTGGAAGAGCCCGATCTTGAGGCACATCAGGGGCGTGAAGGTCGAGACATCCTCGTGCTGCACCGAAAGCCGCATCTCGTCCACCACCAGCAGCACAAGACCGCCGGCGATCAGGCTGACGCAGACCACGAAGGGATTGAAGAGCATGTTCTTGATGGTCGAATGCATCACAGCGCCAGTCAGCGCCGCAGGAAGAAACGCAATCAGCACGCCCAGAACGAAAACCCGCGCCTGATGATCGGTGAACACGCCTTTCGCAAGCCCCCAGAGGCGGGCGAAATAGACCGAGAGGATCGCAAGGATCGCGCCGAGCTGGATCAGGACCTCGAAACTATGGCCGGGTGATGCAAAATTCAGGTAATGCCCGACCAGGATGAGATGGCCGGTGGAGGAAACCGGCAGGAATTCGGTCAATCCCTCGATGAAGCCCAGAAGGGCGGCTTTCAGCGCCAGCGCGACATTCATGAACGGGAAACCATGCGGGGGGGCCGGGCGCTTCTGCGAATCGGCCGGGGTTGAGAAAGACACGCGCCTCCCTTATAGCCACGCTCCGGTTCTCGCCACCTTAAGGGCGAAGGGCCGGGCACATCCGTGCCGCCCTTCTTCCACTCCATTTGCGGCCTCAACCTTCCGGGACCCATGCCCGTCTTCCATCACTTCGCCCTTTGCCCGCATTCGCGCTTCATCCGGCTCGTCATGGGCGAATTGCAGATGGAAGCCGATCGGACGGAGACGAACCCCTTCTGCCGCGCGCGCGATTTCCTGGCCATGAACCCGGCCGGGCTGCTGCCCGTGCTGGTGGAGCATGACGGGCAGGTGGTGGCGGGGCCGGATATTCTCGCCGAATATCTCGACGAGACGCGCGGGCTCGTGCTGGGGGATCGCCGCCTGCTGCCGGAAAATCCGGGCGAGCGGGTGGAGGTACGGCGGCTGCTGCACTGGTTCAACGCCAAGTTCTTCCACGAGGTCAGCGAACTGGTGCTGAACGAGAAGGCCTATAAACGCCTCTTCCCGGAGGCTTTTCCCGGCGATGCGCCGAACACCAACGCCATCCGTGCGGCCTCGGCGAATATCCGCTATCACATGAATTACGTCGCCCATCTCGTGGCGCGGCGGAACTGGCTCGCGGGTGATCGGCTGACCTATGCCGATCTCGCCGCGGCCGCGCATTTCTCGGCGGTGGATTATTTCGGGGACGTGCCTTGGGAGACAAGCGAAGTCGCGAAGAACTGGTACGTCCGCGTGAAATCGCGGCCGGCCTTCCGCGCGCTGCTGGCGGATCGTCTCAAGGGCATCCCGCCCGCACCGCATTACAGCAATCTCGATTTCTAAGCCCGACCGAAGCCAGGGCCTTGCTGCCAGAGATTGTGAAGAAGCATGGCTTCTCGATCTGCGGCATCGCGCCCGCCACGGCCCCGCCCGAACGCGAGACAAGGCTGCGCCACTGGCTTTCGCTCGGGGCACAGGGCGAGATGGACTGGATGGCGCGCGAGCCTGAAAAGCGCGCGAGCCCCGCGGGCCTGTGGCCCGAGGCGCAAAGCGTGATCATGCTCGGCGTGAACCACGCACCGGAATTCGATCCGCTCACAGCCCTCGAAAACCGCGAGGCCGGCGCGCTTGCGGCCTATGCCGTTCGGCGGGATTATCATGACGTGATCAAGAAGCGCCTCAAAGCCGTTGCGGTGGATTTCGTTGCGAAAACCGGCGCCGAAGTGAAGGTTTTCGTCGATACCGCGCCGGTGCTCGAAAAGCCGCTCGCGGCAGAAGCGGGCCTCGGCTGGCAGGGCAAGCATACGGTGCTGGTGAGCCGGGAATTCGGCAACTGGCTCTTCCTCGGCGCGATCTACACGACGCTGCCGCTGGCGCCGGATACCCCGGAAACCGATCATTGCGGCTCCTGCCGGCGCTGCCTCGATATCTGCCCGACCGACGCCTTCCCCGCACCCTACCAGCTCGATGCCCGGCGCTGCATCGCCTATCTCACCATCGAGCACAAGGGAGCGATCGCGCGGGAGTTTCGCGCGAAGATCGGAAATCGCATCTTCGGCTGCGACGATTGCATCGCCGTCTGCCCCTGGAACAAGTTCGCGCAAGGGGCGCGCGATGCAAGGCTCGCGACCCGCAAGGATCTCCTTCACAAACCGCTCGCGGAATATGCGATGCTCGATGACGCGGCCTTCCGCGCGCTTTTCGCAGGAACGCCGATCAAGCGGACGGGGCGCGACCGTTTCCTGCGCAACGTGCTGATCGGCATCGGCAATAGCGGCAATCCGGCCCTCGCGGCCTCCGCCGGGCCGCATCTTGATGACGCCAATCCGCTGGTGCGCGGTGCCGCGGTCTGGGCTCTGTCACGCCTGCTCGCGGCTGATGCCTTCGCGGCCCTCGCGCGACGCCGAGCCCCCGCCGAAACCGATGCGCTTGTGCGCGAGGAATGGGAACTCGCGTTGATGGAGTTGCCCCTTGCCGGAACTGCATCCGGCGCGACATGATCCCCGCATGAATCTCCTGATCCTCGGTTTCGGCTATTCGGCCTCCGCTTTCGCCCTGGAAGCGCGCGGGCTGTTCGCATCCATGACGGTCACGGCACGTTCGCCAGAGAAAGTCGCGCGATTGCGCGGCGAGGGCTGGAACGCCCTGCCCTTCGATGGCGAGCGCGCCTCGCCCGAACTCGAAGCAGCGATCGCGGACGCAACCCATGTGCTTGTTTCCGCTCCACCCGGCGATCGCGGCGATCCGGCCCTGCGCGTGTTGCACGAGGCGCTTGCGGCCTCGCCCGCGCTGAAGCGCGTGATGTATCTCTCCACCATCGGCGTCTATGGCGACCATGACGGGCAATGGGTGGATGAGGAAAGCCCGCTCCGGCCCGTTTCGCCGCGCGCGCGCCAGCGTGTCGCGGCCGAGGCGGGATGGCAGGCTTTCGCGCAAGAGAAGGCTTGCGATCTCGGGATTTTCCGCCTCTCCGGCATCTATGGGCCGGGGCGTTCGGCGATTGATCACCTGCGCTCCGGCACCGCGCGCCGCATCATCAAGCCGGGGCAGATGTTCAACCGCATCCATGCCGCGGATATTGCAGGGGCGCTGGTGGCCGCGAGCCGGCATGACGGCCGGCTCGGCACCTTCAACCTCACGGATCATGAGCCCGCGCCGCCGCAGGATGTGGTGGAATTTGCCGCATTGCTGCTTGGGCTTCCCGTGCCGCCGGATATCCCGTTCGAGGCGGTTGAACTCTCCGAGATGGGGCGCAGCTTCTACGGCGAGAACAAATGTGTCGCAAATGGGCTGATCCGCTCCGCGCTCCGCTACCGCTTCCGCTGCCCCACCTATCGGGAAGGGCTGCGGGCCTGCCTCTGAAACCGGCCTTCAGGCGGCGTAGCGGCTCGCATCCGCGCCGTAATGCTCGATGTAGCGCGGGTCGATATCGGCCACGCGGAGCGTGACGAAAACATCCGTCGTGCCGAACTGGTGATCGATCACCGCGCCATCACCGAAGGTCGCGCCGAGGCGCAGATAGCCCTTGATGAGCGGCGGCAGCGCCTTCATCGCGGCCTTGATGTCCACCGCCTCGCGGGGCAGGCGATCCATCCGCACATGCCGGCCCGGCAGCGCCTTCACGCGGGCATCGCGGTTGCCCGCAGCGTGATGCTCCAGGAAGGCGAGCGCCAGCGAGAGGGCTTCGGGCTCGATGCCCTCGAAGCTCGCGCAGCCGAACATCACATCGATGCGGTGATGCAGGATATAGCTCCAGACACCGTGCCAGAGCAGCTCCACGGTCCGCTTGTTGCGATAGGGCTTGAGCACGCAGGAGCGACCGAGTTCCAGGAGCCGGAGACCGCGATTGACCTCGTGAAAGCGGGAGAGATCATATTCGCCCGCGGTATAGAAATCGACGCCGGCCGCCTCGGCCACATCCGCTCTCAGCAGCCGATAGGTGCCGATCACCTTCGGCTTCACCTGGCCGAAGCGGTTGATCTTGCCCTTGCGGTCGACAACCATGATGTGGTCGCAGAGCCGGTCATAGGGGTCGATGTCGCGCCGCGAGAGGAGACCGCGTGCATCTGCCCTGGCGCCCATCTCCTCGTAGAACACCTTGAAGCGCAGGCGCTGGCAGCGGCGAATATCCTTCGTCGTGCGCGCGAGGCGCACTTCGAGATCGCCGATCCGGCCGAGGATGTCCGGCATGCCGCCGGTATCGCGCACAATCCGTTCGGTGGGGTTCAGGCGTGTGACCAGTTCGCGGGAAAAGCGGGGGACGGGGGCCAGCGCGCCCCAGCCGCGGGTTGAAGAGGCGGATACGGCGGACGCGCCGGAGCGCGGGCGAAGCATGGCAGGCTCTCCTGCCGGTATGTTTCCGAATGGAAACCCGCACCGGCTGGCAAAGCAGGTGCCCGATATTCGTGACGAAGTCATGACCGAGGCGCGATCAGGCGACAGCGCGGCGCTCCTTCAGCAGCCGATCCAGCGCCAGCAGGAAGGGCTCTCGGTCGAGCGGCTTGGCGAGGAAGGCGTCGAAGCCGGCCGCAAGGCAGGCCTCGCGATCTTCTCGGAAGGCATTGGCCGTGAGCGCGAGTGCCGGCACCGGCTGGCGTTTCAGGCGCTTTTCCACCGCCCGCCACTGCGCAATGGCCGAAAGGCCGTCGAGTTCGGGCATGCGCACGTCGAACAGTACGCAATCGAACGGCGTTCCGCCGGGCGTGATGCTCGCCTGCAGGAGATCGAGCGCCTCACGGCCCGTGGAGGCGCGGATCGGCTTTCCTCCGAGCCGCTCCACCAGGCGGCCGGCCAGCAGGGCGTTGATATCGTTGTCCTCGGCAATCAGCACACGCCGACCGAGGAGGGGCTCGGCCAGCAGCGTCTCGCCTTCGGCCAGGGTGGTCCTGCCGGGCTGGCCGGGTTCCCAATCGGTGAGCTGGGCGAACAGCGAGCGGCGGCGGACGGGCTTGACCAGATAGCGATCGAACCCCGCCGCCTGTGGCGCCCCGAAGGCGCGGCGCTCGAAGGGCGAGAGAAGCACGAGATTTCGGCGGCAGCCGACCGCATTTGCGGCCGAAACCAGCGCGCGCGCATCCTCCGGCCCGAGGGCTGCATCGATCATCATCAGATCCGGCCGGAAGTCGTGGATCATCGCGAAGGCTTCGGCGGGCGAGGTCGCGAACCGCGTTTCCGCCTCGATCTCGGCCAGGGTGCGCGCGATGAAGCGCCCCTCGAAGGCGCCGGGACTGACGACCAGCACGCGCCGGCCTTTGAGTTCGGGAACCGCCTCGACGCGCAGCGCTGCGGCGGATTGCGCCGTTTCCAGCGGCAGCAGCAGGGTGAAGATGGAGCCTTGTCCCTCGTTGCTTTCCAGAGTGATGTCGCCACCCATCAGCCGCGCGAGACGACGGGAGATCGCGAGGCCCAGCCCGGTGCCGCCATGGCGGGCGGCGGTTTCACGATCCGCCTGTTCGAACTCGGCGAAAATCGCTTCCTGCCGGCCCTCGGGAATGCCCGGCCCGGTATCAGCGATGCGGATGGCAAGGCCATGTTCGCCCTGCCGCGCAAGCGTGAGGCCAACCCCGCCGTGTTCGGTGAACTTCACTCCATTCCCCGCAAGGTTGGTGACGATCTGGCGGAGGCGATTGCCATCGGCGCGGATGATCGCCGGAACATCGCTCGCAAGATGCGCCGCAATTTCCAGGCCCTTGCCCTGCGCCCGGGGTGCCAGCAATTCCACGACCCCCTCGAGGAGCGGCCCGATCTCCACCTCCTCCTCGGCGATGGTCAGCTTGCCGGCCTCGATGCGCGAGAAATCGAGAATCTCCTCGATGAGGGTCAGCAGGGCCTCGCCGGAGGTCTTGATGGCGCGCGCGTAATTCGCCTGCTCGGGGTCAAGGCGCGTGTCGAGCATCAGGTCGGCCATGCCCAGAACGCCATTGAGCGGCGTGCGGATTTCATGGCTGACCGTGGCCAGAAAGCGCGATTTCGCCTCGTTCGCCGCCTCGACCTCGGCCTGAGCACGGCCAATCCGCTCCAGCCGGTCGGCCAGCCTGGCACGCTCGGCTGCCAGGGCCGCAAGCGCCGCGCGCTGCCGGCGCTGATCGGCGATCAGCCACAGGCAGATCGCCAGCGCCATGATCGCAACCGCGCCCAGACTCGAGGCAAGAGCCCAGGCGAGCCCCGCCTCATTCACCCCAAACATGACGCCCACCAGACTGATCTTGTGGCTGGTTTTCTTGTTTCTTGCGGCCAACATGGCGCGCGATGGTGAACAACGCCTTGGGCGGATTCCGGAATCACCGCTTCTGCTTAAGGGAAGCTTCCGTTCACCCTGGCTCTCGAGCATTCTTGCGTGAAACAATAGGGAATGAGAGCTGACGGCCTGATTAAATCAGATCGGAGTCCGCTCTAGAGCATGATGTGTTCAGACGGAAGCACATCCTGCTCTTATCTTATTATTATCGCATGCTTTTTTGTGAAAAACCGGATTCCACTTTTTCACAGCATGCTCTAAACCGCTTCCAGCGCGCGGGCGCGCATGGCCACGGCTTCCGCGAGATGGCGACGGGAGACATGCTCTTCGCCATCGAGGTCTGCAAGCGTGCGCCCGACCTTCAGGACGCGGTGGAAAGCCCTGGCCGACAATTTCAGCTTCTCCGCCGCCTGCCGCAGAAGCGCAGCGCCCTCGGCATCGGGCCGGGCGATCTCCTCGACCAGCGCGGCCGGCGCTGCGGCATTGGTGCGGATATCCGGCGCGCCAAGGGCTTCGAACCGCGATTGCTGGATGGCACGCGCCCGCGCCACCCGCTTCCCGACATCGGCCGAACGCTCCCTGGGCGGCGGCAAGAGGAGATCATTGAGATCGACCGCCGACACCTCGATCAGCAGGTCGAAGCGGTCGATCAGCGGGCCCGAAAGGCGCCCCACATATTGCGCCATGCATTTTTCGTTCGGCGCGCGCTTGCAGGCATAGCCCGCTTCGAGCGCCCGGCCGCAGCGGCAGGGATTCATCGCCGCCACGAGCTGGAACCGCGCGGGATAGGTCGCGCGATGGTTCGCGCGGCTGACGACCACCTCGCCGGTCTCGATGGGCTGGCGCAGGGAATCGAGCGCCTGGGCCGAGAATTCCGGCAATTCATCGAGGAAAAGCACGCCGCGATGCGCGAGGCTGACCTCGCCGGGTTTGGCGTACAATCCGCCCCCGGTCAGCGCGGCCATGCTCGCGGAATGATGCGGCGCGCGGAACGGGCGCCGGTCCGTGAGCGCGCCATCCCCCAGGAGCCCGGCGATGGAATGGACCATCGACACTTCCAGCAATTCGCGCGGCTCAAGCGGTGGCAGGATGGATGGGAGCCGCGCCGCGAGCATGGACTTGCCCGCGCCGGGCGGCCCGGCCATCAGCAGGTGATGCCCGCCGGCGGCCGCGATTTCCAGCGCGCGCTTGGCGCTTTCCTGCCCCTTGATGTCGCCGAGATCGGGCAGCACGCCTTCCGCCGCGCGGATGGCCGGCTCCGGCCGGCGCAAGACCTGCGTGCCTTTGAAGTGGTTCGCGAGCTGGATGAGGTTCTGGGGTGCCAGAATATCGATCGCCTCGCCGGCCCAGGCCGCTTCCGCGCCGGAGGCCCTGGGGCAGATGAGCCCGAGCGAGCGGCCTTGCGCGGAGATCGCCGCCGGCAGCACGCCCGCGACCGGCGAGAGCGAGCCATCAAGCGCGAGTTCGCCCAGCACACAATATCCATCGAGCGCATCGGCGGGGATCGCGCCGATCGCCGCCATCACGCCGAGCGCGATGGGGAGATCGTAATGGCTGCCTTCCTTCGGCAGATCGGCTGGCGCCAGATTGACGACGATGCGCTTCGCCGGCAGCGCGAGACCGGAGGCCGTGAGCGCGGCACGCACCCGCTCGCGCGATTCCGCCACCGCCTTGTCCGGCAGACCGACGAGCACGAAGGCCACCAGCCCGCTCGCCACCTGCACCTGCACATCGACCGGCCGCGCTTCGATCCCCTCGAAGGCGACAGTCGCGACGCGTGACACCATGATCCCGACCCCCAAAACCGGCAACACCCTAGCGGCTGGGAACAAAATGGCAACCGGGATCAGGACGAGCCGATCAGGATGCCCACGGCGAGCACCAGCGCCCCTCCGACAATCACCTGCATGATGGAGCGGATGAACGGCGTTTCCATGTATTTCGTGCGGATCCAGGCGATGGCCACCAGTTCCACCGCCACGATGGCCGCGGCGAGCGAGGTCGCGATCCAGAAGGCGTTCGGCACGGAGTTCGGCACGAGATAGGGCAATGTATGGCAGAGGCCGCCCACGGTGGTCATCACCCCGCAGGCAATGCCGCGAAGCCAGGGCGAGCCGCGACCGGAAATCTTCCCGTCATCGCTCATCGCTTCCGTGATGCCCATGGAAATGCCAGCGCCGATGGAAGCCGCAAGGCCCACCAGGAAAGTCTCCCAGTTGTTCTTGGTCGCGAAGGCGGCCGCGAAGAGCGGCGCAAGCGTGGAGACCGAACCATCGATCAGCCCGGCGAGTCCCGGCTGCACATAGGTCAGCACGAACCGGCGGTGGCTCGCGGCCTTTTCGCCTTCCACGGCCTCTTGGGTGATGAGTTCACCCTCGAGCCGCTCGGCCTTTTTCTCATGGCCGCGCTCGATCTCCGCGAGGTTCAGGAACATTTCGCGCAGGCGCGTGTCGAGCGCCTGCGCGGCGGCGCGATCGTAGAAATTCGCGGCCTGGATTTCCATCAGCGCGGCTTCGGCGCGCATCTGCTCGGGTTTCAGGTTCTTGGTCCACCACATCGGGCGGCGGGTGAGGAAGTCGCTCACATCCTCCCGGCGGATGGGCGGAAGATGCTCGCCGAACCGCTGGCGATAAAGATCATAGAGCATCGCGCGATGGCCGCGCTCTTCCTCCGCCATGCCTTCGAAGAGCCGTGCGGAGGCCGGAAATTCCGTCGCGCAGGCCTCGGCGAAGCTCTGGTAGATGCGGCTGTCCTCTTCCTCGTTGGCGATGGCCAGCGCCAGAACCTCGCGCTCCGTGAGTTCGGCGACGCGCTTGCGCGTGGAAAACACCGACAGGAACCCCATCGCGATACCTCATTTCCTGGCCTGTGAAAGCCGCCTATTGTTTCGAATGATTCTAAACTAGGCAAGTCCAACGTGGCTTTGCGAGCGAATCAATCACGCCGGGCGAGATTTTTCTGTCCCGAGCGGCGCCATTCGGCAAATCCGTGTCGCGCAAGCCGCAACAAGAGAAAGACATTCTGCTTGCGAGGCTCGGGCGTTCGGTATATCGAATTGTTCGTCAAAAGGAACGTTTCGTTCTTCAATGCAACTTCGCTGGAGCCCGCCAATGACCCCCTCCCTTTCCCGCCGCCACGCCCTCGGTGTCATTCTTGGCGGCGCGATCGCCGCACCCTCGGTACTGCGCGCGCAGGCCATCCGGGAAATCCGCATCGACTGGGCGACCTACAACCCGCTGAGCCTCATCCTGCGCGACCGGAAGCTTCTCGAAAAGGAGTTCGAGAAAGACAACATCGCGATCCGCTGGGTGCAATCGGCCGGCTCGAACAAGGCGCTGGAATTCCTCAATGCCGGCTCGATCGATTTCGGCTCCACGGCCGGTGCCGCCGCCCTGCTCGGCAGGATCAATGGCAACCCCATCCAGTCCATCTCGGTGTTCTCGCGCCCGGAATGGACCGCCCTTGTCACGAAGCCCGGCAAGGGCGTCGAGAAGGTGGCGGATCTCAAAGGCAAGTCGATCGCGGTGACGCGCGGCACCGATCCGCATATCTTTCTTATCCGGGCGCTGGCCGAAGCCGGCCTGAAGGAGCGTGATGCGCGCCTCGTGCTGCTGCAGCATGCCGATGGCCGCACGGCGCTCGCCCGCGGCGATGTGGATGCCTGGGCGGGCCTCGACCCGCTGATGGCTGCCGCCGAACTCGAGGATGGTGCGACCTTGTTCCACCGCAAGCCCGAGCATAACACCTGGGGCATCCTGAACACGCCGACCGCCTTCGCCGAAAAGAACCCGGAAATCGTGAAGCGCGTGATCAATGTCTATGAAGCGGCCCGCAAGGCCGCTTTGGCCGATATCAAGCCCGTCGAGGCCGCGCTCGTGGCGGCTGCCCGCCTGCCGGAGCCGGTGATTGCCCGGCAACTGACCCGCACCGATCTTTCGACCAGCGTGATCGGCAAGGTGCAGGCCGAGACCATCACCGCCGCCGGGGTGGCGCTGCAGGAAGCGGGCGTGATCAAGGCGGATATTGACGTGAAGGGGGTTGTCGCCTCCCTCATCGAGCCCAGGTTCACGGCGCATCTCGCCGCCTGAAAAGGAGAGACCATCCTGTGAGCGACATCCCGCTTGCGTCGCAGCGCGCTGAAACTGCGTCGGGCCCCGCCCGGCGCGCTTTCGCCTGGAAAGGCTGGATCGGCCTGATCCTTCCCGTTCTGCTCGCCATCGGCCTCGAATGGGGTGTGAGTCTCGGCTGGCTGGAGGGACGCTTCACGCCGCCCCCCTCCAAGATCGCGGCCACGCTGGGCGAACTCATCGCTTCCGGCGAATGGTTCCGCCATGCGCTGGCGACCGGCGGGCGCGTGGGCCTCGGCTTCCTGTTCGGCGCGGGCGCGGGCATCGTGCTCGGCACGCTCTCCGGCGCGGTTCCCGTCATCCGCCGTCTCATCGACCCCACGATCCAGGCCCTGCGCGCGGTGCCCTCCATCGCCTGGGTGCCCTTGTTCATCCTGTGGTTCGGCATTTTCGAGACGTCGAAAATCACCCTGATTGCCGTCGGCGTGTTTTTCCCCGTCTATCTCGGTGTGCTCGGTGCCGTGCTCTCGATCGATCGCAAGGTGATCGAGGTGGGGCGCGTCTTCCGCCTTTCGAAGCTGGAAACCGGGCGCCGCATCCTGCTGCCTGCGACTCTTCCGGCGCTGGTCACATCGCTCCGCGCCGGCCTCGGCCTTGGCTGGATGTTCGTGGTCGCGGCGGAGATCATGGGTGCCAGCGAAGGCCTCGGCTTCCTGCTGGTCGATGGCCAGCAGGTCGGCCGCTCCGATCTCATCGTCTCGGCGATCCTCTCCTTCGCCTTTCTCGGCTTCCTCACGGATGCCTTGCTTGCTGCTGCCACGAGGCCCTTCCTGCGCTGGCGCGACGACCTCTCGACCACCGAGAAGAACTGAGGGGAGAAGGTCTGATGCTGAAACTGGATTGCGTGTCGCGCATCTTCCCCGGCGGCCAGGAAGCCTTGCGCAACATCGCGCTCGCCATCGCACAGGGCGAGATCGTGGCGATGGTCGGCGGCTCGGGCTGCGGCAAGACCACGCTGCTGCGGCTCGTGGCGGGGCTCGATGCGCCTTCGGCCGGCACCATCGAACTTGATGGCGCCGATCTGCATGAACCCTCGGCGGATGTCGGGATCATCTTCCAGGAGCCGCGCCTGCTGCCCTGGCTCAGCGTGGCGGATAACATCGCCTTCGGCATCGCGCATCTGCCCAGGGCGGAACGCGAGGCGCGTGTGGGCCGCGCGCTTTTGCGCATCGGCCTTGCCGGCTACGAGACGCGCTGGCCGCGCGAACTTTCGGGCGGGCAGGCCCAGCGCGTGGCGATCGCCCGCGCACTCGTCACCCAGCCCAAGGTGCTGCTGCTCGACGAACCCTTCTCGGCGCTCGACGCCTTCACGCGCGCTTCCCTGCATGAGCATCTGCTCGCCTTGTGGGAGACGGATCGCGTGAGCCTGCTGATCGTCACGCATGATGTGGACGAGGCGGTCACCCTCGCGGACCGCATCGTGGTGATGCAGCCGAAGCCCGGCCGCATCTTCACCGAAATCGGCGTCGATCTCCCCCGCCCGCGCGACCGGCGCTCCGACGAATTCCATGCGTTAAGCCGTCGCGTGCTCGATGCGCTTGACGGATCGCTCACGGAAGGCCAATCCAGCCCCGCGCCCGGCAAGAACGAAACCGCCGCCTTCTGGTGGTAGGCCGGCCGATGAGGTGAATGATGTCCGAGACCGTGATCGACGCCGAAGCCCTCCGCGCATTGCAGGCGCCGCTGAAGGCGAAATATCGCGAGGATCAGAACGCCGCGATCATCACCCTTCGCGCCAGGGGCGAGATTGACGAGGCGAAAATCGCCTGCAAGCTCGAAACGGGTCGCGCGATTGCGGAAGCGGGCCTTCATCCGCTCACGGGTGGTTCGGGCGCGGAACTCTGCTCGGGCGACATGCTGCTTGAAGCGCTCGTCGCCTGTGCCGGCGTGACGCTGAAGGCCGTTTCCACCGCGCTCAACATTCCCCTGCGCGCGGGCCACGTGATCGCCGAGGGCGATCTTGATTTCCGCGGCACGCTCGGCGTGGACAAGGAAGCCCCGGTGGGCTTCAAGGCGATCCGCCTTGTCTTCAGGCTCGATACCGATGCGAGCGAGGAGCAGATCGCCCAGCTCATCAAGCTGACGGAACGCTATTGCGTGGTGTTCCAGACGTTGCGCAACCCTGCCGCCTCGAGTGTGCAGGTCGAGCGCGTCTGATGCTCGCGGAAGCTTCGCTTCTGCTTCTTTCGAAAATGGGGGTCGCCGCGACGATTGTCGTGGGGGTTTCGATCATTGCTGAAAAATCGAGGCCGTTCCTCGCCGCCATGGTGGCGACCCTGCCGGTTTCGGCCGGTCCGGCCTTCGCCTTCCTTGCGATGGGCCATGACGATGCCTTCATGGCAAAGGCGCTGGCAGGCGGTCTTGTCACCAATATGGCGCTGGGCTTCTACATCACCACCTATGGCTGGCTGGCCCAGCGCCATTCGGTTTTGCCGGCGCTGGGCGCGGCCTTCCTCCTGTGGTTCGCCGCGGCCTTCGCGCTGAAGCAGCTGCCCTGGACCCTGCCGACAGCGCTTCTGGCGAATGTCCTGGTCTATGCCGCGCTGATCGGCCTCACGCGGCATTTTCTTGCCGCACGGGCGGGTGCCCTGCCGCCCCGGCCCTGGTTTGCGCTGCCCCTGCGCGCGCTGGGCGTTTCCGCGCTGGTGGCGGCGATCACGCTGCTGAGCGATGTGCTCGGCCCCTATGGCTCCGGCTGGCTCGCGGTGTTCCCGGTCGTGCTGTCGAGCCTGATCGCGATCCTCCATCCGCGCATTGGCGGCCCGGCAACCGCCGCCATGATCGTCAGTGGCCTGCCGGGCATGGTGGGCTTTGCGATCGCGCTTGCGGCCGCCTCGATCCTTTCCGAGCCGATCGGGCGCTACGCGGCGCTGGCGGCGGGGCTTCTCATCACGCTGATCTGGAATGGCGCGCTGGTTCTGCTGCGCGGCAGGCAGGACTAGAGCATGCTGTGAAAAAGTGGAATCCGGTTTTTCACAAAAAAGCATGCGATGATAATAAGGTAAGAGCATGATGTGCTTCCGTCTGAACACATCATGCTCTAGCCCTGAAACAAGCTTCGCGTTACTCCGCAGCCTGCCGCATCCCCGGCATTTCGGAGCGGAATTCCGCCAGAAGGCCCGCTTCGGCGGCGTCGGCTTCCGCGGCATTCTTCGCCCGCACATGGCCGAAACCACGAATCCGCTGCGGCAGGCCGGCAATCTCCACCGCCAGCGGATGCTTTGCCGGCGTCAGGCCCTTTGCGAGCTCATCGAGGCGCGCGAGGAAGGTTTCGATGCGCGCCCGCTCGTCCCTGCGTTCGGCCGAATAGCCAAAGATGTCGAATGCCGTGCCGCGCAGGCTCTTGAGTTTTGCCAGCACGCCGAAGGCGCTCATCATCCATGGGCCGAAGCTCGTCTTCATCGGCAGGCCGGTGGAGGGATGCTTCCGGCCCAGCAGTGGCGGCGCGAGGTGGAAGGTGATCTTCATGTCCTCGCCATCGAAGGCATCGCGCAATTGCTGGCGGAAGGCCGGGGCCGCGTAGAGCCGTGCGACCTCGTATTCGTCCTTGTAGGCCATCAGCTTGAAGAGCGAGCGCGCGGCAGCATCGGTGAGGGCAGTCTGGCCCGGCACCATTTCGGCCTCGCGCGCCCGAAGCTTGCTGATCGCGTCGGCATAGCGCCCGGCATAAGCGGTGTTCTGGTAATCCGTGAGGAAGGCCACGCGCCGGGCAATGGCCTCGTCCAGCGTCGTCGAGATCGTCTGGGCCGGACTGGGCCGAGAGAGCTCGAGAATCTGCCCCAGCAGGGCCGGCTCATGCGCCACCGCGCGGCCCCAGCGGAAGGCCTCGAGGTTCATCTTCACCGCTTCGCCATTAAGGTCGATGGCGCGCTCGATCGACGCCGCATTCAGCGGCACGCCGCCCTTCTGGTAGGCATAGCCGAGGAGGAACATGTTCGCGGCGATGGATTGCCCGAACAAGGTCACCGCGATCTTCGAGGCATCGATGAAGAAGGCGCGATCCTTGCCCGCCGCGCTGGCGATGCCGCGCTTCAGGCGCTCGGAAGGCAGCGAGTAATCCGGGTTGCGGGTGAAATCGCCGGGGAGGATCTCGGCGGTATTCACGACGAAGGTCGTGCCGGCCGTCTTTGTGGCCGCGAGCACCTTCTTCGAGCCGGACACCACGAGATCGCAGCCGAGGATGAGATCGGCCATGCCGGCGGAAATACGGATCGCGTGGATATCCTCCGGCGATTTCGCGAGGCGCACATGGGAGTAAACCGCGCCACCCTTCTGCGCGAGCCCGGCCATGTCGATCATGCCGCAGCCGCGATGCTCGAGATGTGCCGCCATGCCGAGGATCGCACCGATGGTGACGACACCCGTGCCACCGACGCCGGTGACGATGCCCGACCACGGCTCATGCTCCAGCGACGGCAGAACCGGATCGGGCAGAACCGGCATCGTGAAGCCGGATGCCCGGGCCGCGAGCTTCTTCGGCCGCGCGCCGGAAACGGTCACGAAACTGGGGCAGAAGCCATCGACGCAAGAATAATCCTTGTTGCAATTGGATTGATCGATCTTGCGCTTGCGACCGAATTCGGTCTCGACCGGCTGGACGGAGACGCAGTTCGAAGCCTTGCCGCAATCACCGCAGCCCTCGCAGACCAGCTCGTTGATGAGCACGCGCTTGTCAGGGTCGGGCATCAGGCCGCGCTTGCGGCGGCGACGCTTCTCGGCGGCACAGGTCTGATCATAGATCATCACCGTCACGCCGGGAATTCCGGCGAGCTCGCGCTGCACCACCATCAGTTCGGAGCGGTGGTGGAAGCTGGCACCGGCGGGCCAGGAATAGCGGTGATCGTATTTCTCCGGCTCATCCGAGACGACCGCAATCCGCTCCACACCTTCCGCGCGCACCTGCCGGGCAATCGCATCCGGCGTGAGGTTGCCCTCATGCGGCTGGCCACCGGTCATGGCGACGGCGTCATTGAACAGGATCTTGTAGGTGATGTTCGTCCTGGTCGCGATGGACCAGCGCAGCGCCAGCGCGCCGGAATGGTTGTAGGTGCCATCACCGAGGTTCTGGAACACGTGCTTGCGGGTGGAGAAGGTCGATTCGCCCACCCAGTTCGCGCCCTCGCCGCCCATCTGGGTCACGCCCTCGGTGTTCCGGTCCATCCAGCTCACCATGAAATGGCAGCCGATGCCGGCATAGGCGCGGCCCTCTTCGGGCACCTTGGTCGAGGTGTTGTGCGGGCAGCCCGAGCAGAAATAAGGCGTGCGCACGGCGATATCCGCCGTCTCCGCCAGCGTCTTCTGCGCCTGGCGAAGCCGCTCGACGCGGGCGGCGAGATCCGGGTTCGGATGGTAACCGAGGACACGCTCGCCCAGAGCAATGGCGATATCATTGGGGTCCAGCGCGCCTTTCACGGGGAAGAGCCACTCGCCCCTCTCGTCGCGCTTGCCGATCACGGCCGGCTGGTTCGCCGTGCCGTAAAGCTCCTCGCGCACCTGCACCTCGATGAGGCTGCGCTTCTCCTCGACCACCATGATGAGATCGAGCCCTTGCGCGAAATCCTGCAATTCGCGCTGGCTGATCGGCCAGGGCGAGCCCAGCTTGTAGAGGCGGATGCCGAGCTGATTGGCCTTCCGTTCATCGAAGCCGAGATCGTCGAAGGCCTGGCGCGTATCAAGATAGCTCTTGCCGGTGGTGATGATGCCGATCTTCGGCGTGGCTCCGCCGGTCGTGATGAAATGGTTCAGGTTGTTGGCGCGGATGAAGGCCACGGCCGCCGCACGCTTGAACTCATGCAGACGCGCCTCCTGCTCCAGGAAGCCGTCACGCGGGCGGATGTTCAGCCCTCCCGGCGGGAAGGCGAAATCATCCGGCACGATGATCTTCACGCGGTCGATGGAGCCATCCACCGAGGCGGTCGATTCGATGTTGTCCTTCACGCATTTGAGCGCGGTCCACGCGCCGGTGAAGCGGCTCATCGCATAGCCGTAGAGGCCGTAATCGAGGATTTCCTGCACGCCCGCGGGGTTCAGGATCGGCACCATCAGATCGAGGAAATGGAACTCGGATTGATGCGCCGTGGTGGAACTCTCGGCCGTGTGGTCGTCACCCATCAGCGCGAGCACGCCACCATGCTTCGAGGTGCCCGCAAGGTTCGCATGGCGGAACACATCGCCGCAGCGGTCGACGCCCGGCCCCTTGCCATACCACATGGCAAAGACGCCATCATATTTCCCCTCGCCGCGCATCTCGGCCTGCTGGGTGCCCCAGACGGCGGTGGCCGCGAGATCCTCGTTGAGGCCGGGCTCGAAGCGGATATTCGATTGTTCGAAAAGCTTCTTTGCGCGGAGGAAGTTCTGGTCGAGGCCACCCAAGGGCGAACCGCGATAGCCGGAAATGAAACCCGCGGTATTCAGCCCCGCGCGGCGGTCTCGTTCGCGTTGCATCAGCAGCATGCGCGTGACGGCCTGCGCGCCATTGAGGAAGACAGGCCCCTGCGCGAGGTCATATTTGTCTTCCAGCGTAACGTGACGCAGCGGAAACGGCTCACCCATCGTCACTCTCCCCTGTGAACGATCCGGACGTTCTCGGCGCTTGTCCCGCGCCGCTGTGATCAGTATACGTCAGCATTACTGTCTTAACCAGCGGATTTGCGGTTCTCCAGGGCTTCCGCCATGTATTCGCCATCCTGATGCGTGAGGGATAGAAACTGCACATGAAACGGTCTCGATTCGCCCCTTTGTCAGCAATGAAATTGCGCGCCCTCCTGGCTTTCTTCGCCGTTTTCCTGCCTGCGCTGGCTGTAGCGCATCCGCATGTCTGGGTGACGGCGACGACAACCGTGGTGACGAAACCCGATGGCACCATCACCGCCATCAGGCATCGCTGGACCTTCGACGAACCCTTTTCAGCCTATGCCGTGATGGGCATGGACAAGGACGGCGACGGGAAATTCAGCCGCGAGGAACTGGCGCCCTTCGCCAGGATCAACATGGAATCGCTGCACGAATATGGCTTCTTCACCAGCGTGAAGCAGGGCAAGAGCGCGATCGCCTTCTCCGATCCCGTGGATTACTGGCTCGACCATGACGGCAAGGCGCTGATCCTGAATTTCACCCTGCCGGTGAAGGAAGGCGCGATGGTCGTGAAGGATGCGCGGCTCGAAGTGACCGACCCCTCCTTCTTCGTCTCCTTCGAATTCGCAAAGGATACACCGGTACGCGTGGAAGGTTCGAGCAAGAGTTGCAAGCCGCAATTGCGGCCGCCGCCGCCGGGTGTGTTCCAGCGCCTGTCGCAACTGGGCGAGAATGCCTTCAACAATGCCCTGCCCGGCGGGCTGGGGGTCGATTTTTCGACGCCTGTGACCTTCTCCTGCCCGTGACCCCGACGGCATGACCAGAGGAGGCATGACCCGAAGCGGCATGACCCGAAGCGGCTTGGCGGAGGCTTGTGGTCGCATGCTGCTCGCCGCGGTCCTCGTTCTTGCACTTGTCCCGGATGTGCTGGCACAAACCGCGCCCTTCGGCCTTCCTGCGCCACGCGGCGCACCACCACCCGCCGCCGAGGGCCTCGGCGCCTGGTTCCTGCAGAAGCAGGCGGAATTCCACCGCGCAATGACCCTCGCCTTCCGCGAGGCTTCGAATGACCCTGGCAGCATCCTCACGCTCATCGGCCTCGCCTTCACCTATGGCGTGATTCACGCCATAGGCCCGGGCCACGGCAAGGCGGTGATTTCCGGCTACATCGTCGCGAATGAGAGCGCGCTGAAGCGTGGCGTCGCGCTCGCCTTCGGTGCTGCCGCCGTGCAGGCCTTGATCGCGCTCGGCGTGGTCCTGTTCATCGCGAAAGTGGTGGGCGGCACCGCGCGCGATGTCGATCACTCCGTTATGCTCATCGAAACCCTCGGCTTCTCGCTCATCGTCGCGATGGGGCTTTGGATCGTCTGGCGGAAAGGCCGCGCGCTGCTGGGCCTCACGCCTGCCGAAGCGGCCTGCACGCATGACCATGGGCCAAGCCCCGCCGTCTTCGCGAAGGGCAGCCGGGCGAGCCTCGCGCTGGCGGCCATCGGGGCGGGACTCCGCCCCTGCACCGGGGCGATCATCCTGCTGGTCTTCGCGCTCTCGCAGCGGCTTTATCTGCTGGGCGCGGCATCCGTGCTGGCCATGGCCCTGGGCACGGCCATCGGCACGAGCCTCTTCGCGATGCTCGCGGTGAAAGCGAAAAATGTCGCGCTCTGGCTCGCGAGCGGCCGCAGCCACACGGCGCTCCGGGCCCAGCTCGCGCTGGAGATGCTGGCCGGCATCGCGCTCATCGCCATCGGCGCGGCGCTGCTCTCCGGCCTGATGACCACCGGGAGCTAGAGCATGCTGTGAAAAAGTGGAATCCGGTTTTTCACAAAAAGCATGCGATAATAATAAGATAAGAGCATGATTTGCTTCCGTCTGAACACATCATGCTCTAAAGACCTTCCGCTCCCCCATCCGAGCGGGGGTCGTGATCCGCGGCGATCGCGCCCTTGGCATCGCGGATCAGCATGCCCGCATGGCCGAACATGTCGGCATAGGGTTTGTTGATGACCTCGATCTCATGGCCCATGCTCGCGAGCCGGTCCAGCAGATGCCCATCCGTGCGGTTCTCGACCTTGAGGGTGGCGCTGCCCGCACCCCAGGTCCGCCCGAACAGGAAGCGCGGGCGATCCAAAGCCTCGGAGACCGGCAGGCCGTAGCGGATGGCGCGGAAGAACACCTGCGCCTGGAATTGCGGCTGGCCGTCGCCACCCATCGCCCCGTAGGAGGCGACGCGCCCATCATCGAATACCGCGAGCGGCGTGTTGAGCGTATGGAAGGGCCGACGGCCGGGCTGCAGCGGGTTCAGCGCCTTGGGATCAAGCGAGAAGGCCACGCCCCGGTTCTGCCAGAGGATGCCCGTCTTCGGCAACACCACGCCTGAGCCATATTCCCAGTAAAGCGACTGGATGAAGGACACCGCGAGGCCCGAACCATCGATCGCGCCCATCCAGATCGTGTCGCCGTCATCCGTCGCGAAGGGCCAGCTTGCCGCGCGGTTGGCCTTCACGGCATCCGCCTCCTCAGCAAGCCGCTCCGGTGTAAGGAAGCTCTGGGGATCATGCGCGAGGTGATCGAAATCGGTCACCACGCGATCGCGGATCGCGTAGGCGCGCTTCGCCGCCTCGATCAGCCCGTGCCAATGCGCGGGACTTTCGGCCTCCTCCGCCTGCAGACCGTTGAATACGCCGTGGAGGATGAGCGAGGCCAGCCCCTGGGTGGGCGGCGGGTTGTTGTAGAGCGTCACGCCGGGCATCCGCGTCTTGAGCGGCTCGCGCCAGCGCGCCTCGTAGCGAGCGAGATCCTCGCGCGTGACCGGCGAACCGGCGCGTTCGAGATCGGCCGCCATTTCCCGCGCGATGTCGCCCTTGTAGAAATCCGCCAGACCGGCATGGCCCAGTTGCTCGAACACGCCCGCAAGCTTCGGCTGCCTGCGGAGTGACCCCGCCTCCGGTTGCCTGCCCCCCTCGCCGAGGAAATGCTTCGCGAAGCCCGGCACTGCGAGGATCGCCTCGCGCTCCTTCACGATATAGCGCCCCTCGGATTGGCTGACCGGCACACCCTCGCGCGCCATTGTCCCGGCCTGCGCCACGAGATCCTTCAACGGCACCTTGCCACCAAGCGCCTTCGAGAGTTCCAGCGCCAGAATCCAGCCGCCAATGGCACCGGCTACCGTCAATGCGGCGTCAGGCCCGCGCACGGGCACCGCGTCATAACCCCTGGCGCGATAGGCAGGGATGGTCGCCTTGCTGCCCGCATAGCCGCAAGCCTCGATGGACCGCACTTTCCCATCCGGGGTACGGATCAGCCAGAAGCCGTCACCGCCCATCGAGTTCATATGCGGGTAGACGACCGCGATCGCGCCCGCCATCGCCACCATCGCCTCGATCGCATTGCCGCCAGCCGCGAGGATGCGTTGCCCGGCCTCGGCGGCAAGCCGATGCGGTGCTGCGACAGCGGCATGGGCGAAAAACGGAGTGTCTTTCATGAAAAACCTCATTCGGCGGGTTCGACGGACAGGGATTGTCGCTCGACGGTTGCAAGCCGGGCCACGATCCGATAGCGGAGAGATCGGCCTCGCGCGAGGGCCGGTCCAGGGAACGAGGATAGAATGGCCGAAAAGCGTTTCAACCGCTCCAATGCGCTCGCGGTGATCTGCGCGGCCATTCTCGTCGGCACGGAAATCCTGGCCGTCGCCCTGGCATTGGGCTGGGCGCTGGGCGGCCTGTTGGGCTGGGGCCAGGAAATGACTTACGGACTCATCGGCCTCTCGCTCGCGGGCGGCGCGTATCTCACGGCGATCTTCGTCCGCAATGCGATGAAAGCCGAACCCTTCTACGAATAACCCGCCTTCAAGGCGGCTGACGCGGGTCGGCCCTTGCGGAGCGAGAAATGTAACATTATAACACTTTCATGCTGACCGCTCCCCCCTCGCCTGTCCCGCATCGCCATGCGCCGGACCATCGTCACGGCAGCGGGCACGAGCCTGCCGTCGTCGGGCACGATATTGGAGAGCATGATCATCACGGGCATTCGCATGGCCATGATCACGCCCATGCCGAGCCGCGCGTGCGGCAGGCGCGACCGGCTCGCATCCGTTCGCTGATGGCCTTGTCTGCCGGGCAGCGATTATTGCTGGTGCTGCCGATCCTCGGCGGGCTTTGGCTTGTTGCCTACTGGGCGATAAGCTGATGTCGACACCCGTTCTCGCCTTCCGCGATCTCACGCTCGGCTATGACCGTCACCCTGCGGTGCATCACCTTGATGGCAAGGTAAAGGCCGGCAGCCTGATCGCCGTCGTAGGGCCCAATGGCGGCGGCAAATCCACGCTTCTGAAGGGCATTGCCGGGCAGATCGCGCCATTGGGTGGTTCAATCGCGAACGCTTTTCCCGCCCTCGCCTACATGCCGCAGATCGGCGATCTCAGCCGCGATTTCCCCGTGAGCGTCTTCGATCTCGCGCTGACGGGCCTGTGCAGCCGGCGGGGCCTTTTCGGACGGATCTCGCGCTCGGATCGCGACCGCACCTATGAGGCGATCGGCCGGGTCGGCCTTGATGGTTTCGAGGACCGCTCGATCCGCACGCTCTCCGGCGGGCAGTTGCAACGCCTGCTCTTCGCCCGGCTGATGCTGCAGGATGCGCCCCTGATCCTGCTCGACGAGCCCTTCGCGGCCATCGACCAGCGCACCATCGTCGATCTTCTCGCGATTATCGAGAACTGGCATGCCGAAGGCCGGACCATCCTCTGCGTGCTGCATGATCTTGAAGTGGTTCGGCAACACTTCCCCGAAAGCCTGCTGATCGCGCGGGAACCCATCGCCTGGGGGCCGACCGCCACGGTGCTGACCGACGCCAATCTCGCCCGCGTACGCTCGATGTCCGAAGCCTTCGACCGCGAGGCGGCCCTGTGCGAGCGTGCCGCGTGATGCTCCTCTACGATCTCCTCATCGGCCCCTTCATCGAGTTTCCGTTCATGCGCCGCGCGCTGGCGGGGGGGCTCGCCGTCTCGCTCGGCGCAGCACCCGTCGGGCTGTTCCTGATGCTCCGCCGCATGAGCCTGATCGGCGATGCCATGGCCCATGCCATCCTGCCCGGCGCGGCTCTGGGGTTCCTGATCGGCGGGCTCTCGCTCGGCGCGATGACCATCGGCGGCCTCGTTGCGGGTTTCTCGGTGGCGCTGCTGGCCGGCGCGATCTCCCGCGCGACCCTCGTGAAGGAGGATATGGCGCTCGCCGCCTTCTATTTGCTGTCGCTCGCGACCGGCGTGCTGATCCTCGCCGGCGCGAAGTCGAATGTGGATGTCCTCAGCCTGCTCTTCGGTTCGATTCTGGCGCTGGATGATTCCACCTTGCTGCTCATCGTCAGCGTCTCAAGCCTCACGATGGTGGCCTTGGCCCTGGGCTATCGCGGCCTTGTTCTCGAATGCCTTGATCCCGGCTTCGCAGCCGGTGTCAGCCGCCACGGTGCCCTCTTCCATCTCGGGTTCCTGGCGCTCGTCGTGCTGAACCTCGTCGCCGGTTTCCATGCGCTGGGCACCCTGCTGGTGGTGGGCATCATGATGCTGCCCGCCGGCACGGCACGGCTGTGGAGCGACGACATCACGGCCATGCTGGGCATTGCGGTGCTGGCCGCGATGTTCGCAAACCTCGTGGGCCTGCTGGTCTCCTATCACCTGGGCCTCGCCTCCGGCCCGGCCATCATTCTCGTCGCGGGGCTCTCCTACATCGCCTCGCTGATCGTGGCGCCGCTCGGTCTCCTGCGCCGATGGATGCCGCGCCGCCATCTCGAAGCCTGAGAATTCACGAAAGGAATGTTCGCCATGTTCCGCATGAGTGATCTGATACAGAATAACATTCACGTCTCTCGCCGCCTTGCCCTCGGGCTGGTGCTCGCCGGTGCGATGATGCCCGGCCTCGCCATGGCGCAGGCGCAGAAGCCGGTTCAGGTCGTGGCGTCGTTCTCGATCCTCGCCGATCTCGCAAAGCAGGTGGGCGGCGACCGCGTGCATGTCGTGAGCCTCGTGGGCCCCAACGGCGATGCGCATGTCTACCGCGCGACCCCGCAGGATGCGAAGACCGTGAAGGGAGCCGATCTGCTGATCGTCAACGGGCTCGGCTTTGATGGCTTCATGCCCCGGCTCGTGAAATCCTCCGGTTCGAAGGCGCGTGTGGTGACCGCGAGCAACGGGCTGAAGCCACTCGAAAAGCCCAAATCCGGCGGGCATGATCACGGGCATGGCCACGCGCATGACCATGGCAAGAATGATCCGCATGCCTGGCAGTCGATCGATGCCGCAAAGATCTATGTCGAAAACATCCGCGACGGCCTCATCGCGGCGGACAAGGAGGGCGAGGCGGTCTTCCGGGCCAATGCCGAGAAATATCTCGCCGAACTCGACAAGGCGAAAACCGAGATTGCCGCCCTGCTTGCATCCATCCCGAGGGATAATCGCCTGGGCATCGTGAACCACGATTCCTTCCGCTATTTCACGCGCGATTTCGGCATCCGAATCGAGGGCGCGCGCGGGCTTTCCACCGAGGCGGAGCCTTCCGCGCAGGACATCGCCCGCATTGTCAGGGCCGCGCGCGAGCGCAAGGCGAGGGCGGTCTTCCTCGAGAACGTGGCCGATCCGCGCATTGCCGAACAACTGGCGAGGGAAACCGGCGCGCGCCTCGGTGGCACGCTCTATTCCGATGCTCTGACCGACGAGAAGGGCCCCGCCCCCACCTATCTCGCGCTGATGCGCCACAACGCGAAGACGATCGCCGACGCGCTGAAGGACTAGAGCATTTTTTCGATCAAGTGGATACCGGTTGATCGAAGAAAATGCGTTCAATAACAAAAACATAGAGCGGTCGATCTGATCCGTTCAGATCGAATTTCGCTCTAACCCCGAAACGGGGCCTCGCCGGCGCTTGCATCGCGCTCGTCCGAAGCCCATATGGCTGTCATTGCCGCGCGGGGCCTTGAACCCCGACGCGCCGAGAAGGATCATTCCCGATGACCGACATCGCTTCCGACAAGACCCCCGTCGAGAAAATCCCCGTGACCGTGCTCACCGGCTATCTCGGCGCGGGCAAGACGACACTTCTCAACCGCATTCTCACCGAACCGCATGGCAAGAAATTCGCCGTCATCGTCAACGAGTTCGGCGAGATCGGAATCGACAACGACCTCGTGGTCGGGGCCGATGAGGAAGTCTTCGAGATGAATAACGGGTGCATCTGCTGCACCGTGCGCGGCGATCTCATCCGCATCATCGAGGGGCTGATGAAGCGCAAGGGCCGCTTCGATGCCATTCTCGTGGAAACCACCGGCCTTGCCGACCCTGCCCCGGTGGCGCAGACCTTCTTTGTCGATCAGGATGTCGGCGCGAAGACCCGCCTCGATGCAGTGGTCACCGTGGCCGATGCCAAGTGGCTGAAGGACCGCCTGAAGGACGCGCCGGAAGCGAAGAACCAGATCGCCTTCGCGGATGTCATCCTGCTCAACAAGACCGATCTCGTCAGCCCGGCGGAGCTGCGCGAGGTGGAAGCCCGCATCCGCGCCATCAACCCCTATGCAGTGCTGCATCGCACGCAGAAATGCGCCGTGCCGCTTGATGCGGTGCTGAACCGTGGCGCCTTCGATCTCGAGCGCATCCTCGAAATAGAGCCCGCCTTCCTCGAGGCGGATGACCATGATCATCCCCATCATCACGACCATGACCATGAATGCGGCCCGGGCTGCACGCATGATCATCACCACCACGAGCATCACCACCATGATCATGATCACCACCATCATGGCGGGTTGAAGCACTATCACGATGAGGACATGCAGTCGGTCTCGGTTGCGATCGAGGGCGATGTCGATCCCGAAAAGTTCATGCCGTGGATCAATGATCTCGTGCAGGTCGAGGGGCCGAACATCCTCAGGTCCAAGGGCATCCTGGCCTTCAGGAAGGAGCCGAAGCGCTTCGTCTTCCAGGGCGTGCACATGATCCTCGATGGCGACCTGCAACGTGACTGGCGGCCGGACGAGAAACGCGTCAGCCGCATCGTGTTCATCGGACGCAACCTCAAGGAAGACGAACTCAAAAAGGGCTTCCTCGCCTGCGCGGCCTGAGGCAAGAACGGGGCATGATCCAGCCTGCCTCCTCCCTCGCCGATCGCGTGCAATCGCTCGCCTTCGATGCCCATATTCTCGCTGCCGGCTTTCTCGGCGGCGAGATCGTGATCGTCACCGCCGAGGGCACGATCCAGATCGGCCGCGAGGCGCCGGCCTTGCGGCCGCATGCTGATGCGATTCTGGTGGCGAAGATCGTGGCCGATCGCATCGTGACGGCCGGCGATGATGGCCGCGTGATAGAATGCCGGCCCGGCCAAGCGCCGAAGCTTCTCGGCGAAGGCAAGGGCTGGGTGGATGCGCTGGCGCTCGGCCCGGATGGCGCGACCGCCTGGAGCATCGGCCGGCAGGCCTTCACGCGGGATGGCAAAGGCCAGGTGAAAAGCCTGGCGCTGGCATCCAGCGCGCGCGGTCTCGCCTTCTTCCCCAAGGGCTATCGCCTCGCGGTGTCGCAGAACGGCTTCGTTGCGCTTTGGTTTCCGAACATGGCGGCAGAGCCCGAGAAGCTCGAATGGAAGGGCTCGCATCTCGAATGCGAGATCTCGCCGGATGGGCGCTTCGTGCTCACCTCGATGCAGGAAAACCAGCTTCACGGCTGGCGATTGGCCGATAAGGGCCACATGCGCATGTCGGGCTACCCGGCGAAGGTGCGCGACATGAGCTGGTCGCATGACGGGCTCTGGCTCGCCACCTCCGGCGCGGAGGCCGCCATCATCTGGCCCTTCGCGAAGGATGGTCCGATGGGCAAGCCCCCCCGCGAATGCGGCGCGCGGCCGGCGCGCGTCAGC
Source organism: Methylobacterium sp. (assembly GCA_020252645.1). GTDB lineage: Bacteria > Pseudomonadota > Alphaproteobacteria > Rhizobiales > Beijerinckiaceae > Rhabdaerophilum. Next base: position 54,678 of record JADCCN010000006.1, read on the forward strand.
AAGGTCGCGTTCCACCCGAAAGCGCTGGTGCTCGCCATCGGCTATGCCGATGGCTGGGTGCTGCTCGTGCGCCTTACCGATGCCAGCGAGCTTCTGGTGCGTGCGGGCGGCGATGGCGCGGCAATCACCGCTCTCGCCTGGGATCACGATGGGCGCCGGCTGATTTTCGGCGCGGAATCGGGTGCGGCCGGCCTGCTCGACCTGCCGGTGTAAGGGCGGCGCGGCATGGCGCCTTTCCCCAACCCCTTCCGGAAAAAACCCGAGGCGAACCCCGCGCGCGATGCCATTCGCGGCTGGGCCGAGGCGGCGCTCGGGAAAGACCCGCCCCTCACGCTCACCATTTCCGAAATTGATTGCGGCGATCCCGCCTGCCCCGGCCTCGAGACCATTCTGCTCATCATGCGCGAGGGCGAGACCACGCAGGCCGTGAAAATCCGCAAGGCCATCGAGGAGATCAGCGAAGCGGATGTGCGTGAAGCGGTGAGGTATCTTTGAAGCCTGATCTCAAAGGCGCGGCGTTATGCCGTCAGGCGGGGGCTTGCCGGCCACGAGCATACCGCGCAAGCCGCTCGTCCAAGGTTCCAGTATGCAGCTCGAAGAGATGATTGTCGTCATCATGGAAGTAAAGCGAGCGCCCTTCTCCGGCAACACGGCTTCGGCTTTCCCGCAGATCCAGCCCCAGAGTCTGTATAGCTGCAAGGCATTGATCGTATTGGCCGTCATCAATTTTGAAGGCCACATGGTTGTAAGATCGGGTTGGCAGCGAATCCCCTTGCATTGTGGCGATCCAGATCGGCGCGGGCGCGTCCCGATCGCCCGGCTCCCCACCGACCAGAAAAAATCGTTCGGGTGACAGCGAGAAAGTCACGTCACCACTGTCATAGACTTTCCGGGCCCCCAACACGGCGGTCAGAATGCCTTCCATGCGGTCCAGATCCCTGACCACGAACGTAATGTGACTGAATCCAGAAACCATTCTTTCCCTCACCGCACCAGCACGTTCCGGAACGCCCAGGGCTCGTTGTAATCCACGTCCTCGGGGAACAGCTTCTCGCGGTCCTTGGTGGGGTTCCAATCGGTGTAGAAGCCGCGCACCGGGCCGAGATAGGGCATCTGCACTTCGAGGCAGCGCTTGTAATCCATCTCGTCGGCCTCGACGATGCCGCGATCCGGGTTCTCGAGCGCCCAGACCATGCCAGCGAGCACGGCGGAGGTCACCTGCATCCCGGTGGCGTTCTGGTAGGGCGCAAGCGCGCGCGTTTCCTCGACCGAGAGCTGCGAGCCATACCAATAGGCGTTGTTCTTGTGGCCGAAGAGCAGCACGCCGAGTTCGTCAATGCCATCGACGATCTCGTGCTCGTCAAGGATGTGGTGCTCCGGCTGGATATTGCCGCCATTGCCGAAGAGCTCATGCAGCGACATCACCGCATCATTCGCCGGGTGATAGGCGTAATGACAGGTGGGGCGGAACAGGGCCTTGCCGTGACTATCCTTCAGCGTGAAATAATCGGCAATGGAAATCGACTCGTTATGGGTGACAAGGAAGCCATATTGCGCGCCATTGGTGGGGCACCAGGTGCGCACGCGGGTATTGGCACCCGGCTGGAGCAGATAGATCGCGGCGCCGCAGCCCGTTTCGTGGGTGCGGCCATTTTCCGGCATCCAGGGCTCATGCGTGCCCCAGCCGAGTTCGGCCGGCTGCATGCCTTCGGAGAGGAAGCCCTCGACCGACCAGGTGTTGACGAAAACATTCGTCGGCTTCGGATTCTTCGCACGCTGCGTATCGCGCTCGGCGATATGCACACCTTTCACACCCGCATCCCGCATCAGCTTCGCCCAGCCCTCGCGGGTGGTCGGCTCCTCGAAAGGCAGGCCGAGATCGCTCGCGACATTCACGAGCGCCTGTTTCACGAACCACGAGACCATGCCCGGGTTCGCGCCGCAACAGGAGACGGCCGTCGTTCCGCCGGGGTTCCTGCGCTTCGCGGCGAGAACCGTCTCGCGCAGCATGTAGTTCGAGCGCGCGGCCGGGCCTGCCGACGTGTCCCAGTAGAAGCCGACCCATGGTTCCACCACGGTGTCGATATAGAGCACGCCGAGTTCCCGGCAGAACTCCATGAGGTCGAGCGAGGAGGTGTCGACCGAGAGGTTCACGCAGAAGCCCTGTCCCTCACCGGCCGTGAGCAGCGGCTTCAGCATGTCGCGATAATTCTCGCGCGTCACGGCCGCCTGCAGGAAGCGGATGCCGCGCTCGTCAAGCAGGCGACGATCGCTGTCATCCGGGTCGATCACCACGAAGCGGCTGCGATCGAAACGGAAATGCCGCTCGATGAGCGGCAGCGTGCCGCGCCCGATGGAGCCGAAGCCGATCATCACGATCGGGCCGGCGATGGTGCCGTGGTTGGGCCAGTTCTCAGACATCTCTTCGTCTCTCGCGCGAAAATCTCGTGGAGGGGCAGGGTTGGAGGGGCAGGGTTTTGAAAAAATCCGCGCCCCTATGGAGACCGGCAGAGCCAGCCGTCAAGGGGCGCGATAGAGGTTGAAGGCGCAAAAGTCAGGCTGCGAGCCGACGATGGCCGCCTCCTGTCAGGGATGAGGACGGTGCGAGCGCACCCATGGCGCGCACGAGGCCAGACGCCGAACAGAGGCTGCCCGGCACGATCTCATGCGCGAGGAAGCGCGCGGCATCGACCGGGCCCGGCAATGCGAGCCGCTCGGCCAGCGCCCGGCGGAAGCCGAAGCGCGCATAATAGGGCTCGTCACCCACGAGGATGATCGCACGATGGCCGAGCTCGGCGGCGCGTGCCAGGCCAACCTGCATCAGCGTGCCGCCGATGCCGACCGAGCGCAGCCGCTCATCCACCGCGAGCGGGCCGAGCATGAGCGCCGGAACGCCACCGGCTTCAACATGCCAGAAGCGCAGGGTGCCCACCGGCATCTCGCCGGCGCGCGCGATGAAAGACAAGCCTTCAGCCGGCAAACGACCTTCGCGCAGCCTTTCGCAGGTTTTCACGAAACGGGCGGGCCCGAAGGCGCGATCAAGCATGGCCTCGCGTGCGGGGGCCTCCCGGGGGAGTTCATTGTCAATGCGGATCATGTCCGGTCTCCTGGCCTCGCGGCCATGGCGCGCTTGGCGAGCGCGGGTTCAGGGAGACCCTCGCGCCTCGGAAGCCGGATCATGTCGATCCGGCTGCCTGCCGAACGGGTGATGGCGGAAAGGAAGGCTCCGTCCGATTTCAGATGACGATCTGTCGGAGCCCCGGCATGCCGTTGAAGCACTCGGTGGAATAGGTCGTCGTATAGGCGCCCGTGCCCTCGATCAGGATCCTGTCCCCGATCTCAAGGCTGAAAGGCAGCAGATACGGCGTCTTCTCATAAAGAACATCCACCGAATCGCAGGTCGGCCCGGCGATCACGCAAGGGCCCATCTCGCCGCCGTCATGGCGGGTACGGATGGGATAGCGGATCGCCTCGTCGATCGTCTCGGCCAGCCCGTGGAACTTGCCGATATCGAGATAGACCCAGCGCGGCTCGTTCGGATCATCCGACTTCTTCGAGATGAGGATCACCTCGCTCTCGATGATGCCAGCATTGCCGACCATGCCGCGGCCCGGCTCGATGATCGTCTCGGGAATGCGGTTGCCGAAATGCCTGCAGAGCGAATCGAAGATCGCCTCGCCATAGGCCTGAACCTTCGGGATATCGCGCAGGTAGCGGGTCGGAAAACCGCCGCCGAGATTGACCATGGCGAGCTGGATGCCGCGCTCGGCCAGATCGCGGAAGATCGCCGCCGAAGACGCAAGCGCCTCGTCCCACATCTTCGGGTTCGTCTGCTGCGAGCCGACATGGAAAGAGAGGCCATGCGCCACGAGACCGAGGCGATGGGCCAGTTCCAGCACGCGCGGCGCCATGTCAGGCTGGCAGCCGAACTTGCGCGACAGGGGCCATTCCGCCCCGGCGCCATCGCACAGGATGCGGCAGAACACCTTCGAGCCCGGCGCGGCCCGCGCGATCTTCTCCACCTCGGCTTCGCAATCGACCGCGAAGAGGCGCACCCCGCGCTCATGGGCGCGCTGGATGTCACGTTCCTTCTTGATCGTGTTGCCGAACGAGATGCGATCCGCCGTGGCACCCACCGCCAGCACCATCTCGATTTCGCCGATGGAGGCGCAATCGAACGAGGAGCCGAGCTTCGCGAGAAGCTCGAGGATCTCGTGGGCGGGGTTCGCCTTCACGGCATAGAAAACACGCGTATCCGGCATCGCCTTTGCGAAGGCGAGGTAATTGTCGCGGACGACATCGATATCGACGATGAGGCGCGGGCCCTCCGACGGACGGGTGCGGAGGTAGTCGAGAATTCGCTCAGTCATGGCAGCATCCCCTCATGCGGCGCCTCGCGCCGCTCTGGCGATGGTCAAACTGGGTGCATCGTTTCATCGTGCCGCAGGGTGGAAACGCGGACACGTCTACGCGGTGCATCCGTGCTGCCCGCCCCTCCGGAGAGGAGAGAGGGCAGCGGTGACGCTGCGCCGTTGGTCGTCGGAAAGCCCCGGACGCGCGATATGCGCAACCAGAGTGACCTCAGAGCCATCGTTTGGAAGGGGAAACCCCACCGCACGCCCGGCAAGATGGACAAGCCTCTTCAGTTGCCGGACTTGGAACCCGGCAGAGACCGAAAAAGCCCGCTCCGTCGTTGCTTTGAGCTGCGTCACCCGCTTCGGGCGGGGCCGCCGGTTCGCCTCCGGCTGCTGGTCCGTTCATTGGGGGTGGAGCAGTTGCTCGCGACCCTCGACGACTGGCGTTTTTCCGGCCTCTTGTCCGGAGATCCACCGACCAGCACGCAACCACAGGCACGTGCGAATATGGGCAGAGCGGTGTATAAGGATAATTGATCCGCGATGCAAGTCCGTCGGCCTCAAAACTGTTCAAGACCGCAGCCTCATGCCTCACGCCGACGCAGTTCCGGCAAGGCCATTGTCATGAAGTCGTCATGCAGGCGTGGTTTGAGCCCTATGGGAAGCCGGCTTACGGTTCAGATCGATGCGAACTTTCCCGGGGCAGGGGCGCCATGAAGATGAATTCGCAGAAGACGGTCGGGCAGCAATTGATGCTGGCTTCCCGCCTGTACCGGGCGCGGATGGCGGAACTCCTTGCGGAGATCTCGATCTTTCCGGGGCAGGAACTGGTGCTTCAGGCCCTCTCCGGCACAGAAGGCGCGACCATGGGCGAGCTTTCGCGCGCCCTGCGCGTGCGCCCCCCGACCATCTCGAAAACCATCACGCGGCTGGCCGCCCAGGGCCTCGTGGCCCGGCGCTCGCGCACGGATGATGCGCGGATCGTTCTGGTGACTCTCACCGCGGAGGGCGAAGCGAAGCTTTCGCGAATCGGTGAACTCACCAGCCTCATGGAAGAGGAGATCGCCGACCTCCTCGCCGACAAGGATGCCAGGCGACTGCGCAAGCTGCTGCGCCGCCTCTCGAAGGGGCTTGCGAAGAATCCCGGCAGCACCGATCTCGACCAGGAAGGCGAAATGTCCGGGGACGACGAGGATTGAGAGAATTGGGGCTTTCCCAAATGGGGCTGGCGCGGCACATAGAGCGCGTCACCCTTCTGTTTCCGGATAACCGATGCGCTACCCTGACTTTCCCGTCCTCATCACTCAGCCCATGATGCCGCTGATCCAGCAGGGAATCGAGAGCCGGTTTCCCTTCGTTCATCTCAACGAACAGGCCGATCGCGCCGGTTTTCTCGCAAAGGAGGGCGCGCGCTTCAAGGGCGTGGTGACCGGCCAGGGAGCCGCGAGCGACGACGCCCTTTTCGCAGCACTGCCAAACCTCCGGATCGTGTCGAGCTTCGGCGTGGGCTATGATCTGGTCGATGCCAGGGCCGCAAAGGCACGCGGGATCGTGGTCACCAACACGCCGGAGGTGCTGACGGATGAAGTGGCCGACCTCGCGATGGGCCTGCTGATTTCAACCATGCGCAGGCTTCCGCAGGCCGACCAGCATGTGCGCAAGGGCCTTTGGCTCAAGGGCAACTTCCCGCTGAGCGACACCCTGCGCGGCAAGACCATGGGCATTCTCGGCCTTGGACGCATCGGCAAGGCCATTGCCCGGCGGGCCGAAGCCTTCGGTCTCAAGCTTGCCTATCACGGCCGCTCGCAGCAGGCCGATATGCCCTACCCCTACCATGCCTCCCTGGTGGAGATGGCGAAGGCGTCGGACATCCTGATGATCATCGCACCGGGCGGGCCTTCCACACGGCGGATCGTCGATCGCGCGGTGATGGAGGCGCTGGGCCCGGAAGGCACGCTCATCAACGTGGCGCGCGGCACGCTGGTGGACGAGCCGGTGATGGTCGAGATGCTGCAATCCGGCGCGCTCGGCGCTGCCGGCCTCGATGTGTTCGAGGATGAGCCGAAGGTGCCCGAAGCGCTGTTTGCGCTCGAGAATGTGGTGCTTTTGCCGCATGTCGGCTCGGCTTCGGTCCATACGCGGAACCTGATGGGGCAACTCGTGGTGGATAATGTGATTGCGCTTGCCGAGGGCCGCCCGCCCCTCACGCCCGTGCCGGAAACACCCTGGCCCGCCTGAAACCGGATGGCGCGATCAGGAAATCACGCCGCCGAGTTCATCCTCGATATGCACGCGGAGGATCTCGTCGAAGGTCGCCTCCGCGCGAAACCCCAGGGACAAGGCACGCTGCGGATCGAAGTTCCGCGGCCAACCCGCAACAACCCGCTGGATGAAGGCATCCGGCTCGCGACGGATGCGCGCGACGACCTTCTCGCCCCCCACGCGCCGCAGGGCCGCAATCTGCTCGCCCACCGTGCAGGACAGACCCGGCATGGTGAGGTTGCGCCTGGGGCCCACCATCGCGCCATCGATCGCTGCGGCATGCACGAGAAACTGCACGGCACTGCGCGGGCTCGCGTGCCAGTGCCGCACATCCTCCGAGACCGGCAGCACGGCCTCCTTGCCTGCGAGCGGCTCCCGGCAGATGTTCGAGAAGAAGCCCGAAGCGGCCTTGTTCGGCGCGCCGGGCCGCACGCAGATGGTGGGCAGGCGAATGCCGATGCCGTCGAAGATGCCGCGCCGCGTATAGTCGGCCAGCAGCAGCTCGCCGATCACCTTCTGGGTGCCGTAGCTCGTGAGCGGCGCATTGAGGAATTCGTCGCCGATCGCATCCGGGAACGGCGCACCAAAGGCCGCGATGGAGGAGGTGAAAACCACCCGCGGATAGTAGCCATCACCGACCTGCCGGATCGCATCGAAGAGCATCCGCGTGCCGTCGAGATTGATGCGGTAGCCCTTGTCGAAATCCGCTTCCGCCTCGCCCGAGACGATCGCCGCGAGATGGAAGATCACGTCCGGCCGGTCCGAGATCAGCCGCTCCGCCTCCCCGGTCCGGGCAAAATCGCTTTCCTCGCAAGTCACGGCGAAGGGCATGCCGGCAGGTGCGGATGGCATCACCACATCATGCAGCCGGAGGGCGGTGATCACCCGCCCGCCCAGATGATGATTGCGGACGAGCCGCTCGACGAGCTTGCGGCCAACCATGCCCGCCGCACCAAGGACGAGGATCTTCATTTTCGCCTCACAGGGTCCAGCCGCCATCAACCATAAGTGTCGTGCCGGTCGTGAAGGCACTCTCGTCCGAGGCGAGATAGACCGCGAGCTTCGCGACCTCCTCCGCCGTGCCGAGGCGGCCCATCGGCTGGCGGGCGACGAACATCGCACGCACTTCCGCCTCGCTCTTGCCAGAAGAAGCCGCTAGCGCCGCGATGCGCTGATCCAGAGACGGCGACTGAATCGTGCCGGGGCAGATCGCGTTGCAACGGATGCCCCTGGTGATGAAATCCACTGCAATGGCCTTGGTGAGGCCGATCACCGCGGCCTTGGTCGCGCCGTAGACATAGCGGTTCGGCGCGCCCCTGACCGAGGAAGCGCCGGAGGCGAGGTTGATGATGGAACCGTTACCTTGGGAGAGCATCCCCGGAAGGAAGGCCTTGCTCAAGCGGTGCATGGATTTCACGTTGAGATCGAACGAGAAATCCCAGGCCTTGTCATCGCATTCGAGGATCGTGCCGTGATGCACAAAGCCCGCGACATTCGCGAGGATATCGATGCCGCCGACCTTCTCGGCAAAGCGCGCGACCTGCCTGTCGGAGAGCACATCAAGCTTTGAGCGCCTGGCGCGCGGAATGGCATCCAGCGCCTCGCGGTTGATGTCGGTCGCCCAGACGGTCGCGCCCTCGGCCACGAAAGCCTGCGCGATCGCCTGCCCGATGCCCGCGCCGGCAGCCGTGACCACCGCGACCTTGCCCTTCAGACGTCCTGCCATGAAATGCTCCCTCCCGGCCTCACGCCGCATTGGGCGAGGCTCCTTTTTTGTTGGCCCGTCGCCACGAAATTCTCCGCTGCGAGCCATGTTTCATAGCCGGCTTTCAATTCCGGCCATTCCTGATCGATGATCGAGAACCACGCCGTATCGCGGTTCCTCCCCTTCGCCACCATATGCTGGCGGAAAAGCCCTTCGAAGGTGAAGCCGAAACGCTTCGCAGCCCGTTTCGAGGGCGCGTTGGCATTGTGGCATTTCCACTCATAGCGGCGATAGCCGAGTGTCGAGAAGGCGTGATCCGCATGGAGAAACAGCGCTTCAGTCGCCACGCGCGTTCTCGCAATCGACGAACCCCAATGGATCGAGCCGATCTCGATCACGCCATGCGTCTGGTCGATGCGCATGGCATCCTGCCGGCCGCCGACGCGCCCCGTCGCACGATCCACCACCACATGGCAGAGAATGTCGGTGCGCTTCGCCTTCGCCTCGATCCAGTTCTGGAAGGTGGGGCGGTCCATCCTCGTCTCGAACAGGAAGAGGTGGTCCTGATCGGCCTGCTCGGTCATGAGCGCCGCGAAAAGCCCATCCGCATGGCGCACGGGGTCGAGCGGTTCGAGGCGCGCGTAACGCCCTTCCAGCACCAGGGGTGCCGGAAAGGGCCGCGGAACCCAGTTCGAGAGGTCAGCAGTCAATGATTGTCCCTCGGCGTGCCATGCGTGCGCACGACGCGACGGTATTTCACGGCGTTCTTCAGCACCATGCCCTTCGAGAGGCCATCGACTTCCTTTCGCTGCATCGCCTGCCAGGGCGTCTGGCTCTTCGGATATTTGTAGCCACCGGCCGCCTTGAGTTCGACCTGCCTTTTCGCGATTTCTTCTTCGGAAATCAGCATGTTGGCGGAGCGGGTGTTGAGGTCGATGCGGATTCGGTCGCCCGTGCGCAGGATGGCGAGGTTTCCGCCCGCCGCCGCCTCGGGCGTCGCGTTGAGAATCGAGGGCGAGCCGGAGGTGCCGGATTGCCGGCCGTCGCCGAGGCAGGGAAGCGCCTCGATGCCCTGCTTGATGAGATAGGCCGGGGGCCGCATGTTCACGACTTCCGCCGCGCCGGGATAACCGATCGGGCCTGTGCCGCGCATGACGAGGATGCCATCCGCGCCGATCTTGAGAGACGGATCATCGATGCGATGGTGGTAATCCTCCGGGCCATCGAACACGAAGGCCGTGCCCTCGAAGGCATTCATGTCCTTCGGGTTTTCGAGATAGCGCCGGCGGAATTCGGGCGAGATCACGCTCGTCTTCATGATGGCGCTGTCGAAGAGATTGCCCTTGAGGTTCAGGAACCCGGCCCTGGCTTTCATCGGCTCGGCGAAGGGCTTGATGACGCGGCGATCCTCGCTGAAACGACCGCGATTGTTTTCGCCGAAGGTCTTGCCGTTCACCGTCAGCGCATCCTCGTGGATGAGGCCCTGCGCGATGAGTTCGGCCGCCACGGCCGGCACGCCGCCGGCGCGATGATATTCCTCGCCGAGATACTCGCCCGCAGGCTGGAGATTCACCAGCAGCGGAACATCATAGCCGTATTTCTCCCAGTCATCGGGCGTGAGTTCGATGCCGAGATGGCGCGCAATCGCGATGAGATGGATCGGCGCATTGGTCGAGCCGCCGATCGCGGAATTGATGCGGATCGCGTTCTCGAACGCCTTGCGCGTCATGATCTTCGAAGGCGTGAGCCGCTCGAAAACCATCGCCACGACGCGCTTTCCGGTTTCGTAAGCGCATTGCTGGCGCTCGCGATAAGGCGCGGGGATCGCGGCCGAGCCCGGCAGGCTCATGCCAAGGGATTCCGCGAGGCTGTTCATGGTGGAGGCCGTGCCCATCGTGTTGCAATGACCGGTGGAGGGAGCCGAGGAAGCGACGAGTTCGATGAACTGCTCGTAGTTGATTTCGCCCGCGGCCATCATCTGCCGCGCCTTCCAGACAATCGTGCCGGAGCCCGTGCGCTCGCCGCGGAACCAGCCATTGAGCATCGGCCCGACATTCATGGAAATCGCGGGGATATCCACCGTCGCGGCAGCCATCAGCAGGGCGGGCGTGGTCTTGTCGCAGCCCGTCAGCAACACCACGCCGTCGAGCGGATAGCCATAGAGGACCTCCACGAGACCAAGATAGGCAAGGTTGCGATCGAGCGCGGCCGTGGGCCGCTTGCCGGTTTCCTGGATGGGATGGACGGGGAATTCCATCACCACGCCGCCCGCTTCGCGAATGCCTTCGCGAATGCGCTGGGCCAGCACCACGTGATGCCGGTTGCAGGGCGAGAGATCGGAACCGGTCTGCGCGATGCCGATGATCGGCTTTCCCGATTGCAGTTCCTCGCGCGTCAACCCGTAATTCAGGTAGCGCTCGAGATAGAGCGCGGTCATGTCCGGGTTGCCGGGATTGTCGAACCAGTCGCGCGAGCGAAGTTTGAAGCCTTGGCGCGAAGCCGGTTTACGGGCCATTGAGCCCTCCTCATTCATCATATGTTTGGTCAAGCATGCCGCGATGTCGGGCAGAGATCAACCGGAATTCCACGGAAAAACGAAAACATCCTCATCCCGCTTTCGCGCATCTTGCGGAAACCGCCGCTTCTTCGCAGAGTGGAGCTGCCGGGGCGCATCGGTCCCCGCATCCAAGATCGGAGCCGCCGAAGCGGCCCGAGAGAGGGAGACCATGCTGGATCTCGTCCCCGCCTTCGCCCGCATCGGCGAGGAAAATGCCTTCGCGGTTCTCGCCCGCGCGACCGAACTCGCCCGCCAGGGCCGCGACATCATCAATCTCGGGATCGGTCAGCCGGATTTCGCAACGCCCGGCCATATCGTGGAAGCGGCGATCAAGGCATTGCGCGATGGCCAGCATGGCTACACGCCCGCGACCGGCATTCTTCCCTTGCGAGAAGCGGTGGCGGGGGATGTGCATCGCCGCTTCGGCGCGGAAGTGTCGCCCGAACGCGTGATGGTCGTTCCCGGCGGCAAGGTCACCATGTTCATGGCGATCCTGATGTTCGGCCAGCCGGGCGTGGAGATTCTCTATCCCGATCCCGGTTTTCCCATCTATCGCTCGATGATCGAATTCACGGGCGCGACGCCCGTCCCCGTGCCGATCCGCGAGGAGAACGGTTTTGCTTTCTCCGCCGAGGAGACGCTCTCGCTCATCACCCCGCGCACGCGCCTGCTCATCATCAACTCGCCCGCGAACCCCACGGGCGGCGTCACGCCCAGGGCGGAGATCGACAAGCTCGTGGCGGGCCTTGCGCGCTTCCCGCGTGTCGCGCTGATGTCGGACGAGATCTACGACCAGATGACCTATGACGGCGAGGCCCATTGCTCGCTGCTGACCTATCCGGAAATCCGCGACCGGCTCATCCTGCTCAATGGCTGGTCGAAAACCTATGCGATGACCGGCTGGCGCATGGGCTGGTCCATCTGGCCCGAGAAGGCCTATGAAGCCGCACGCAAGCTTGCGGTGAATTCCTTCTCCTGCGTCAACGCGCCCGCCCAATGGGCGGGGCTTGCGGCGCTCACCGGCCCGCAGGATGAGGTGCATCGCATGGTCGCTGAGTTCGACCGACGCCGGAAGGCGGTCGTGGCCGGGCTCAACGCGCTGCCGGGCGTTTCCTGCGCCACGCCGAAGGGCGCGTTTTACGCGTTTCCCAACATCAGCCAGACCGGCTGGAAGGCGAAGAAACTCGCCTCGGCCCTGCTCGAAAGGGCGGGAATCGCCACGATTGGCGGGCCGGATTTCGGTGTGCATGGCGAGGGCTATATCCGCCTCTCCTACGCGAATTCGCTTCCGAATATCGAGCGGGCTCTTGGCCGGATGGGCGAGTTCCTCGCGACCGAACAAGCCGCCGCCTGAGCCCGGAGAGAGACGATGCCCAGCCATTTCGACCGGCTCGAAACCCGCTCGCCCGAGAAGCGCGAGGCGGAGGATTTCCGCATTCTTCGCGCCCTGCTGGCCGAGAGCATCGGCAAGGCACCGGCGCTGAAGAAGCAATTGAAGGGCATCGATATCCGCACGCTGAAGAACCGCGCGGCGCTCGCCGCCGTGCCGGTCTTCCGCAAGAGCGACCTTCTGGCGCTGCAGAAGGCAAAGCCCCCTTTCGCGGGGCTTGCGGCCACGAAAACCGGGGCGCTGAAGCGTCTCCTGATGTCCCCCGGGCCAATCTTCGATCCCGAGGGTCATGCCGGCGATTGGTGGGGCGCCGGTCGCGCCTTGTTCGCAGCGGGCTTCCGCAAGGGCGATGTGGTGTTGAACACCTTCAGCTACCATTTCACGCCCGGCGGCTTCCTCTTCGAATCCGGTGCAACCGCCATCGGCGCCGCAGTGATCCCCGCGGGTCCGGGACAGACCGAGCAGCAGCTCGATGCCATCGCCGCGCTCCAGCCCAATGGCTATGCAGGCACGCCGGATTTCCTGAAGATCCTGATCGGGAAAGGCAATGAGGCCGGTCGGCCCATCACCTCGATCCGGAAGGCGATTGTCTCGGGTGCCGCTTTCCCGCCGAGCCTTCAGGCCTGGGTGAAGGAGCAGGGCATCGCGGCCTGCCAATGCTACGCGACGGCCGATCTCGGCATCGTCGCCTTTGAGAGCCTCGGCCAGCCCGGGCTCATCATCAACGAGGGGCTGATCGTCGAGATCGTGAAGCCCGGCACGAACGAAGCCCTCCCCGAGGGCGAGGTGGGCGAGATCGTCGTGACGCGCCTCAACGCGGATTATCCGCTGCTGCGCTTCGGCACGGGCGACCTTTCGAAGGTCATTCCGGGACGGAGCCCCTGCGGCCGCACCAACCAGCGCCTCGCGGGCTGGATGGGCCGTGCGGACCAGCGCACGAAGGTGAAGGGCATGTTCGTCGACCCCGCGCAGATCGAGGCGGTCCGGAAGGCGCATCCAGGCCTTGGCCGCCTGCGCCTTGTCGTGACCCGCAAGAATGAACAGGACGCCATGACGCTCCGCGCCGAAAGCGGCGAGGCGTCGCCAAGCCTCGCGAGCGCGCTCGCCGCGAGCCTTCAGACGCAGACCAGGCTCAGGGGCGAGGTGGAACTCGTGGAACCGGGCTCGTTGCCCAATGATGGAAAGATCATCGCGGACGAACGTCCGATCGGCTGAGAGCAGCGTAAAGCATACCAACCGGGCGCGCTTTCCAGCGTGACGCGCCCCTCCCGATGCCTTACGGAACGCACCGATGAATAAACATCAGCCGATCATGATTGATGACGCCATGAACCGTGAGTTCGAGACGCGCCGCGAAGCCGAAATGCGCGCCGTTCGCCTGCCGCCGGACCACCCTCCGGTGAAGACGGGCAAGGTGGGTGTGCTCCTCCTCAATCTCGGCACGCCGGATGGCACCGATTACCGGTCCATGCGCCGGTATCTCAAGGAATTCCTGTCCGATCGCCGCGTCATCGAGGTGCCGCGCCTGCTCTGGTGGCCGCTGCTGAACCTCATCATCCTGACGACGCGCCCGGGCAGGAAGGGCAAGGATTACGCGACCATCTGGAACAACGAGAAGAACGAAGGGCCCCTCAAGACCATCACCCGCAATCAGGCGGAAAGACTGGCGGAGCGTCTTTCGGGCGATGATCGGATCGTCGTGGATTTCGCGATGCGCTACGCCAATCCCTCCACGGAGAGCCGCATCCAATGGCTGAAGGATCAGGGCTGCAACCGCATCCTGCTCGTGCCGCTCTACCCGCATTACGCGGCGGCCACCACCGCCACCGCCGCCGACCAGGCCTTCCGCGCGCTGATGAAGATGCGCTGGCAGCCCTATGTGCGCGTGGCCCCGGCCTATGCCGACGACCCCGCCTATATCGACGCGCTCGCCAATTCCGTGCGCACCCATCTCGCCGGTCTCGACTGGGAGCCGGAGGTGCTGGTCGCGACCTTCCACGGCATGCCGGAGAAATATCTCCACAAGGGCGATCCCTACCATTGCGAATGCCAGAAGACCGGCCGCCTGCTGCGCGAGGCTTTGGGCTGGCCGAAGGAGCGCTTCCGCATCACCTTCCAGTCGCGTTTCGGCAATGATCCGTGGCTGCAGCCCTACACGGATGAAACCGTCGAAGCGCTCGCGAAATCCGGCGTGAAGCGCCTCGCGATGATCGCGCCGGGCTTTTCGGCGGATTGCCTCGAGACGCTTGAAGAACTCGACGGCGAGAACCGCGAGATCTTCGAGCATAATGGCGGCGAGCAGTTCAGTTACATTCCCGCGCTCAACGACAGCGACGGAGGCATGGACGTGATCGAGACGATCGTGCGCCGCGAATTGATGGGCTGGATCTGACTTTCATTTCTTCATGCATTTTCTTCGATCAACCGGCGACCACTTGATCGGAAAATGCTTTAGCCCGCGATGAAATCCGCCGCCGCCTGCTGAACCTCCCGCGAGGCGAGGATGCGCCGATGGCCGAGGCCATCCACCCGCATCAGCCTTGCATTGGGTGCCTGCGCCAACTCTTCCGCGTCGGCGATCGGAATTTCTCGATCATCGCTGGCGTGGATGATCAGCGCTCTGGGCTGGGAAAGCCCGAGGAAGGCGCGGCCGGAAAAGCTGTCCATCGGCCGGCCCGCGATTTCCAGCACGCGATCTTCGAAGGCCTGATGGCCGCGCCGCGTGAGTCCCAGCCTTTCCGAGAATTGCCGACCGTAACCCTGCATCGCTGCTGGTGCCGCGATGGAAACGAAGGCCTTCGCCTTCACCGGCGCGAAGGCGTCGATCGCGCCACCGAGTGCTACCGCCGCGACCGCTCCGCCGAAGGAATGGGCGATGATGCCCGCGAGCGGCTGCGAACCGCGCACCACCGCCGAGATCGCCTCGACCCCGATGGGAAAATTCAGGATGCGGCCCGAAGAAGCACCATGCGCGGGCATATCCATCACCAGCACCGAGAAGCCATGCGCCAGCAGCGGCTCCACAAAGCCGGCCATGAACAGGCCCTGCCCGGTCCAGCCATGCAGCACCAGCACGGTGCCGCGGCTCTCGCCCTCCGGCGCGAAGCGCACGATCTTCACGAAGCCGCAGCCATGCGTCACGAAGCTGTGCTTGCCTGTCGCGAACAACGCTTCGGCGCGGCGGATATTCGCCTTCCTGCGGTTCACCGGCGCATGGCGCATGGGCGTGCAGAAGAGGCGGAAAGCCAGCCGCCCCGTCCAACGCGGCGACACCACGCTGGAGGCCCGAACCAAGGGGCGGATGACCTTGAGGGCAAGCTGTGGCATATTGTTCCCCTGAATTGCGTTTGTTCAATCTTGAACAGTGTAGTTCAATTTTGAACAAATGCAAGATGCAAACTCGGCTGCCTGTTGTTCGGCCGGGTTTGCAGGGAGGTGCCTCTTTGAACGAACGCCCGTGGGATCACCCGCGCTTCCGCAACTGGATTTGGGTGGGCCGGCTTCACGCGATTTGGGACGCGCGACTCTCCGCGGCCATTGCCCCGCATGGAATCAGGCTCGCGCAATTCGATATCCTCGCCAATCTCGTGCACGAACCCGGCATCACCCAGCAGCATCTGGCGAAACGGCTGTTCATCGGCCGCTCGAGCCTTTCCATGGCGCTGCCGGAGCTTGAAAGGATGGGCTGGCTGCGCCGCGAGGGCGACCCCGAGGACAAGCGAATCCGCCGGCTCTTCCTCACGCCGGAAGGCGTGGCCAAGGCCGAACTCGGCCTTGCGGAACAGCTGCGTCTTCTCAAGGAGATGATGACCGTGCTGACGGCCGAGGAATGCGATCAGCTCGGTGAAAAGGCCCGTCGCATGGCGGACCACCTGAAGAAGATGCCCGAGACGCGTTGATCGCGCGCGATCCTCAGGCTGCGCCCGCCCGCAGAAGATCGAGATAATGCACGAGACCGAGGCAATTGCGCCCCTCGGCCACGACCAGAACGGTGATCTTGTGCCGCTCCTGGAATTCCACGGCCTCGCCGAGCAGCAGATCGGGCGGAACAATCCGGGGATTGCGGGTCATCAGGGCCGAAACGGGCTTCTGCATCAGGTCCGCGCGATAATTCCGGCGCAGATCGCCATCGGTCACGATACCGGCGAGCAAGCCAGCCTCATCCATCACGAGGGCACAGCCGAAGCCCTTCCGGCCCATTTCGGCGATGACCTCCTCCAGCGGGGCGGCCTCGCTGACCACCGGCAGGCGATCGCCCTTGTGCATGATGTCGGTCACGCGCCGGAGTTTTGCCCCCAGCTTGCCACCGGGGTGGAACATGCGGAAATCTTCCGGCGTGAAACCGCGCGCTTCCAGCAGGGCCACGGCGAGCGCATCGCCAAGCACGAGCTGCATCGTGGTCGAGGTCGTGGGCGCGAGCCCGTTCGGGCAGGCCTCCTCGCTGCGCGGCAGCACAAGCGCGATATCCGCGCGGCTCCCCAATGCGCTGTCCGGCCGCGAGGTGATGGCCACCAGAGCCACGCGATAGCGGCGCGAATATTCCACGAGATCGGAGAGTTCCGCCGTCTCGCCCGACCAGGAAAGCGCGAGAATCACGTCATCCGAGCGGATCATGCCGAGATCGCCATGGCTTGCCTCGGCGGGATGGACGAAATAGGCGGGGGTGCCGGTGGAAGCGAGCGTGGCCGCGATCTTGCGGCCCACATGCCCGCTCTTGCCCATGCCGGTAACAATCACCCGGCCTTCGGTCGCGCGGATGCGCTCGACAGCCTCGCGGAAGGGCGCACCAAGGCCATTCCCGAGCGCCGCACGCAATTGCGCGAGCCCCCGAGCCTCGACTTCAACCGTGCGCAAGGCCGATTGGATCGCCGCATCCCCCTTTTGCGTCATGCCCTGCCCTCCATCGCGCCATCCCCGAACGGGACAAATTTGCCCAGCTGGAAACCGGGCGTTAACCATCGCCATTTACCGATCGTCAATGGGTGTAACCCTGGCGGTTTCGCCCGAGAACGGGATTTTCGAGGCGAGCCCTTTGACGAAGCGCCGCACTGATAGCCGCTGGAATACCTGCGGGGCAACCTCTGCCCCGCATCGGGCGTGGCTATCCGGGGTCGCGTCAAGCTTTCTTCTCGGCTTTCTGGTCGCGCCGGCCCAGGCGCAGTTCCTTGGCGAGGGCGCACCAGGCACGCCCGGCGCCATCGAAGGCGAGTTGCGCGGGCTGAGCACGCAAGGATTTCCGCCGCCACCGCGCGAACCCGCGATCGCGCCCGCTTCCGGAACCACGCGGCAATCCCTCCAGAAGCGCCCGAACACCGCGATCCGTCGCGCGGCCGGCGATTCCTCGCGCCCAACCGCCGTCAATCCCATGACACAGCCCGCCAATCCCGCGCCGCGCGGCCTCGTGACGACCGGCGCGCGCCCCGGTGAACTCTCGGGCGTGCGCTTGCGCGATGCGGCACCTGCCGGCATTCCGCCGCTGGCGAGCAGCATCATCGAACCGGCACCCGGCCTGCCGGCCGTGAATGCGCGCGGACCGCGCCGCCTTCCCCTGGAGCAGGACCCCTATGCGCCGCTGGGCATCCGCTCGGGCGGCATGGTCTTCCGTCCCGCGCTGGAGGTAAGCGGCGGCTATGATACCAATGCCGCCCGCTCCGCCACCAGCAGGAAGGGTTCCGGCGTCTACCGCCTCGAGGCCGAGCTGCGGGCGAACTCGGACTGGAGACAGCATCAGCTCGATTTCGAATTGCGCGGCATCTTCACGGGCTACTCCGCCGTGCGGGATGTGAACCGCCCCGAGGGCGATGCGCGCGGGGCCCTGCGCCTTGATGTGAGCCGGGAGCTGACCCTTGAGGGCGAGATCCGCTCACGCATCGACACCGAGAGCGCGAGCAACGTGAACCTGCCCGCCGGAACCACCGGCCGCACGCCCTATTACACCAATACGGCAAGCCTGGGCGCGACGCGGCGCTTCGGCCGGCTCAGCCTCGGCCTGCGCGGCAATGTGGAGCGCGCGGATTACTCGGATATCGAATCGGGCGGCGTCACCACCAGCCAGGCCTCGCGCAACCTCACGGGCTATGGCCTGCGCCTGCGACTGGGCTACGAGATCCTGCCCTCCGTCAAGCCCTTCGTCGAGCTTGGCGCGGACAAGCGCATCTATGACGAAAAGCGCGATACCTCGGGCTTCGCGCGCTCCTCAACCGGTGCGATCCTGCGCATGGGCTCGACCTTCGAACTCGCACGCACGCTCATAGGCGAAGCAGCCGTGGGCTACACGGATCGCACCTATGATGACACGCGCCTCTCGCGCCTCGCCTCACCGACCGCCGATGCCACGCTGACCTGGTCGATCTCGCCGCTGACGACGCTCGCCCTGCGCGCCCAGACCGAGATCGCGGAGACGACGATCGCGGGCTCCTCCGGTGCCATCGTCTATCGCGGCACAGCGACACTGACACATGCCTTCCTGCGCCATTTCACGGCGACCACCACCTTCCAGGTTGCCGAGACGGACTACCAGAAGGTCAACCGGCGCGAATTGCAGCTCATCGGCGGCCTGCGGCTCGAATACAAGCTCAACCGCCTGGTCGCGGTGCGCGGCTCCTATGCCTACGAGAATTACCGCGTGAATGCCGCAGACTCCAGTTATCAGGCGCATAGCTTGCTGCTGGGCGTGCGCCTGACACCCTGATTGAACACGAAGGAACCTTCATCCCATGCGCCGGATCGGCCTCACCCGCCTTGCAATCGCCGCAAGCCTCGCGCTGGCGAAGCCGGCCATCGGCATGGAACAGCATCCTCGCCCGAAGAAACAGGCTGCCGCCGACGCAACACCGGCGGCACCCGATGTGCAGGCCTTCCTTGCGAGCCTCTGGAACGAGGCGCGTCAGCGCGGCATCCGCCGCGAGACGTTCCAGGCCGCGCTCGGCAATTTCACGCCCGATCCGGCCATCATCGCGCTGACGAAGAAACAGAGCGAGTTCGTCCAGCCCATCTGGTCCTATCTCGACAATGCGATTTCCGATTCCCGCCTCACGCGCGGCCGTTCGGCCGGTGAGCGCTTCGCGGGCGAACTCGCGGCCATCGAGCGCAAATACGGCGTGGACCGCCGCATCCTGCTCGGCATCTGGGGCATGGAGACGAATTTCGGATCCTTCACCGGCGAGAAGGATGTGTTCCGCTCGCTCGCGACGCTCGCGCTGCATCGCTACCGCGACGACTTCTTCCGCGAAGAATTGCTCGTGGCGCTGAAGATGCTGGGGGATGGCCTCGCGGATCGCTCCGCCATGCGCGGCTCCTGGGCCGGCGCGATGGGGCAGACCCAGTTCATGCCTTCGAGCTTCATGAAATACGCGGTCGACCATGATGGCGACGGGGTGCGCGACCTGTGGGAGAATATTCCCG
Organism: Methylobacterium sp.; assembly: GCA_020252645.1. GTDB lineage: Bacteria > Pseudomonadota > Alphaproteobacteria > Rhizobiales > Beijerinckiaceae > Rhabdaerophilum. Next base: position 74,351 of record JADCCN010000006.1, read on the forward strand.
ACGCGCTGGCCTCCACCGCGAATTACCTCGCGAGCTTCGGCTGGCAGCCCGGGTTGCCCTGGGGCATGGAGGTGAATGTGCCGGATGGCTTCAACCTCGGCTCCGTCGAGGGCATGCGGGAATTCTCGAGCTGGGCGGCGGCGGGCTTCACGCGCGCCAATGGCTCGGCGCTGCCTCGGAACGGCAAGGCGACGCTGTGGTACCCCGCCGGCATTCGCGGGCCGGCTTTCCTCGTCACCGAGAATTACCGCGTCATCAAGCGCTATAATTCCTCGGACGCCTATGCATTGGCGGTGGCGCATCTGGGCGACCGGATCGCCGGAGGCGGCAGCTTCCGGGCCGCCTGGCCGCGCAACGACAAGCGCCTCTCCCCCGCCGAGGTGAAGGAACTCCAGCGCCGGCTGATCGCGCTCGGGCATCCGCTCGGCAAGGTCGATGGCCGGATCGGGGAACTCAGCCGCGAGGCCATCCGCCGCCAGCAGACCCGCCTCGGTTTGCCGGCCGACGGCTACCCCACGCTTGCCCTGCTCCAGAAGCTGAGGCAGAAGTAACGGGCGCTCGATGGCGAGCGCGGACCCCGCTCGCGACCGGGAGGGCTGTTCATGCCCCGCCTTCCAACCTTGCTGCTGCGCCTGATGCTGTTTCTGGCCGCCGCGCTGGCGGGAAATTTCTTGTCGCTTTCTCCTTCCGGCCCGGCCTTCGCCGAGGAATCGGTGATGAACTGGCGGGCGGCCCTGCCGCAGGTGCGCGCGCGCGAGGACGCCCCCGCCTATCGCGCCCGGCGACGCAGCGATGTCGCGCCGCGCTACCAGGATGATGCATCCCTCGGGCTGATCATGCCGGCGCTGAAGCTCGATGTGCCGATCATGGCCGACCCCAACGCGCCTTCGATTGCCATTCTCGGCGACTCGCTGGCCGATGCGCTGAATTTCGGGTTCGAGGGCGATCCGGTCCTGCGCAGCGCCTATCGCCTGATGCATCGCACGAGCAGCGCCTCAGGCCTGGTGCGCGAGGATTACTTCTCCTGGCCGAAGACCATCGCGACGCTGCTCGCCGAACAGCGCGGCCTTTCGGCGCTGGTGATCATGATCGGCCTGAATGACCGGCAGATCATCCGGGCGGGCGACCGGAACCTCGAGCCGCTGAGCGAAGCCTGGCGCGAGGATTACCGCAAGCGCGTCGATGCCATCCTCACGCTGGCGAGGGATGCGAAAGTGCCGGTCTTCTGGGTTGGGCTGCCGCTGATGCGCTCGCCGAAACTCTCCGAAGATCTGATGGCCCTGAACATGCTGATCCGCGAGCGCGTGGCGATTTTCGGCCAGACCTTCGTGGAAACGGTCGATGCCTTCGCGGATGCCTCGGGCGCGTTCTCCGCCACCGGCCCCGATGTGATCGGCGACAATGTGCGCCTGCGCGGCGCGGATGGCATCCATTTCTCGCCGGCGGGCCAGCGGAAGCTTGCCTTTTTCGTGGATCGCGCCTTGAGCCGCCTGCCGAGCGAGCGCCCCGCTCCGGCCATGGCCACCCTGCCGGCCGTCACGGCGCTGCCGGCCGTCCCTGCTCCCGTTCGCCTGCCCGCCGGTTTGGGTCAGGGCTGGAATGCGTCGCCGGGTGGCATCATTCTCCCGCCGCGGCGGCCCGCCATCGGCGAGGTGCATCCGGTCTTGCCGGCCCGCCGGGCCAACTCGCTCGTCGAGCGGCAGAGCCCGGTCTATGGCGACACAACGAACCGCAACCTGTTCGATCGCGGGCTCGTCCCGGCCGCCCGGCCCGGCCGCAGCGACGATCACGGCTGGCGGTGAGGCTTACTGCACTCTGCCATCCTGAAGGTGGCAGGCGACCATGCGGCCACCATGGAGCAGCGTCTCCTTCGGTTTTTCCCGGCTGCAGCGCGGGCCCGCGAGCGGGCAGCGCGGATGGAAATGACAGCCCGGCGGCGGGTTGATCGGCGAGGGAATCTCGCCCTTGATCGAGGCGAAAGAACGCTTCTTCGCCTCCAGCCTGGGCACGTTGTCGAGCAGCGCGCGGGTATAGGGATGAGCCGCGTCCTCGAAGATCGCCTTGGTCGGCCCGCTCTCGATCACGCGCCCGAGATACATGATGAGAATTCGATCCGAGATATGACGCACCACGCCGAGATCATGGCTGATGAAGAGATAGGCGAGGCCGAGATCCTGCCGGAGATCCATGAACAGGTTCAGCACCTGCGCCTGGATGGATACATCCAGAGCCGCGACGGATTCATCGCAGATCAGCAGCTTCGGATTGACCGCCAGCGCCCGCGCGATGCCGATGCGGGCGCGCTGCCCCCCGGAGAACTGGTGCGGGTAACGGCGCATGTAATCGGGGTCGAGCCCCACGCGCCGGAACAGCTCCGCCACGTAATCTCTCTGCCCGGCGGCATTCGTCATGCCGTGCACGCGCGGCGCCTCGCCCACAATCTCGCCGGCACGGATGCGCGGATTGAGCGAGGACATCGGGTCCTGGAAGATCATCTGCGCGCCAAGCACGAAATCATGCCGCTGGGCGCCATCCTGCGTGGTGACATCCTGCCCGCGCCAGAACACCTTGCCGTCGGAGGGATCATGAATGCCCGCGACGATACGGCCGAGCGTGGACTTCCCGCAGCCGGATTCGCCCACCAGCGCCACCACCTCGCCATCGCGGATCGCAAGATCCACCTGATCGACGGCGTGGACGGTGATCTCGCGGTTCCGCGCGCCGAAGCGGTTGGCGAGCTTCGCGGCGAAATCCAGCGATCTGGTGAAGCGCTTCGAGACCTTCTGGACGCGCACGAGTTCCAGATTGGCGGTTTTCATGGCCGCGCTGCTCATGAGGCCCTCTGAAGCGACAGGGGATGATGGCAGGCGACACGCGCGCCGGAGGCATCCGTTGCGATGCCCGGCCGCTCCTGCCGGCACAATTCGTTGGAGAAACCGCAACGCGGCTCGAAGGCGCAGCCCGCAGGCAGGCGCCCCAGGGAGGGTGTCGAGCCGGGAATCTGCCTCAGGCGCCGGCCCAAGGGGTTGGCGCTCGGCACGGAGCCGATCAGCCCGTTCGTATAGGGGTGCCGAGGCTTTTCCAGCACATGCTCCACAGAGCCTTCCTCGACCACCCGGCCGGCATACATCACCGCGATCCGGTCCGCGAGGCCGGCCACGACCGCGAGATCATGCGTGATCCAGAGCATCGCGGTGCCCGTTTGCGCGCAGAGCTTCTGCACCTCGGCCAGGATCTGGCTCTGGATGGTGACATCAAGCGCCGTGGTCGGCTCATCCGCGATGATCAGCTTCGGGCGATGCAGCAGCGCGATCGCAATGGCCACGCGCTGGCGCATGCCGCCCGAGAACTGGTGCGGATAGGCGACGAGACGCTCCGCAGGGGACGGGATGCCCACCATCGACAAAGCTTCGATGCAGCGCGAACGCGCGGCCTGCTCGCTCACCTTGTCATGGGCCAGCACGGCCTCGATCATCTGGGTGTCGATGCGCAGAACGGGGTTCAGCGTCATCATCGGATCCTGGAAGATCATCGCGAGCTCCTTGCCGCGCACCTTGCGCATGGCGGCATCGTCGCGCGCGGTGATCTCCTCGCCGGCAAGGCGGATGGAGCCCGAGACGATCTTTCCGGGCGGGTCGATGAGCCCCATGATCGAGAAGCCGGTGACGGATTTGCCCGAACCGCTTTCGCCCACGATGCCCAGCACCTCGCCGGTGCCCAGGGAGAAGGACACGCCATCCACCGCCTTCACCACGCCCTCGCGGGTGAAGAAATGGGTTGCGAGATTTTCAACCTCGAGAACAGGCCGGGTCATTTCTCGAGCCTCGGATTGAGAACGTCGCGCAGGCGATCGCCCACGAGGTTGATGGCGACGATCGTCAGCAGCAAGGCAACGCCGGGGAAGAAGCTGATCCAGTATTTGCCCGAGAGCATATACTGGAAACCGTTGGAGATGAGCACGCCGAGCGATGGCTCGGTCTGCGGCAGGCCGACGCCCAGGAAGGACAACGTGGCCTCGAGGCTGATGGCATGCGCGGTCTGCACGGTGGCGATCACGATGACCGGCGCGAGGCAATTCGGCAGGATGTGGCGCAGCATGGTGCGCGTGTGGGAAAGGCCCAGCGAGCGCGCCGCCTCCACATATTCCTTGCGCCGCTCCACCAGCGCCGAGCCGCGCACGGTGCGGGCATAATAGGCCCATTGCACCACCACCAGCGCCAGGATGATCTTGTCCACGCCCTTGCCGAGCAGGGCCACGAGAATGAGCGCGACGAGCACCGAGGGCAGCGAGAGCTGCAGATCGACAATGCGCATGATCACATTCTCGATCCGGCCGCCGAAATAGGCGGCGATCAGCCCCACGCAGAGGCCGAGGCAGGCCGCGATCATCCCCGAAGCCAGCCCCACGACCAGGGAGATCCGGAGGCCGTAAAGAATGCCCGACCAGAGGTCGCGGCCCACGCCATCCGAACCCAGCCACAGGGTGAAGCCTTCCAGCGCTTTCGCGCCCGGCGGCTGGCGGCTGTCCATGATGTCGACCCGCGCGAGGTCATAGGGGTTCTGCGGCGCGATGAGAGGCGCGAACAGGGCCAGCAGCACGATGATGCTGATGAGCCCGAGGCCGAAGACCGCCACGCGATCCTCGAGGAAACGCTCGACGAAACGGGCGAATTCGCCCTTCGTCTTCCTGGGGGTTTCGGCACCCTTCGGTGCCTCTGCCCGGTTCGGGAGGGTGGCGTCACTCATTCGTTTTCCCCGCGAGGCGCACGCGCGGATCAAGCGCGGAATAGAGGATGTCCACGATCAGGTTGATGGTCACGAAGAGCAGCACCACCACCATCACGTAGGCAACGATCAGGGGACGATCGAGCCGCTGGATCGATTCAAGCAGGAGCTTGCCCATGCCCGGCCAGGCGAAGATCGTCTCGGTCACCACCGAGAAGGCGACGAGGCTGCCAAATTCGAGCCCGAGCACGGTAACGATCGGAATCATGATGTTCTTCAGGATGTGCACGCCCACGATGCGGCGCGGCGAAAGCCCCTTGGCGCGGGCAAACTTCACGTAATCCTGCAGGCTGGCCTCCCGCGTGCCCGAGCGTGCGAGACGGATGACAAGCGAAATCTTGAGCAGCGCGAGGTTGAGGGCGGGCAAAGCGATATGCTGCCAGCCCTTGAGCGTGAGCAGCGAGGTCTCGATGCCCAGCACGGTGGTGGTTGGCCCGCGGCCCGTGGCGGGCAGCCAGCCGAGCATCACCGAGAAGAACATGATGAGCATCAGCCCCACCCAGAAGGTGGGCAGCGAGAATCCGAGGATCGAGCCCGCCATGATGGTGCGCGCCGCCGGATGATCCGGCCTCAACCCGGCGAAGATGCCGAGCGGCAGGCCGATGAGGATCGCGAAGATGAGTGCCACCAGCGCGAGTTCCAGTGTCGCGGGCATGCGGTCGAGAATTAGGCCGATCGCCGAGCCGCCATGCACGTAGGAGCGGCCGAATTCGCCCTGCATCACATCGCCGACGAACAGCAGGAACTGCAGATAGACCGGTTTGTCGAAGCCGAATTCGCGACGAACCTGCTCGATCTGCTCCTGTGTCGCATCGCCCGGCACCATCATCCAGACCGGGTCACCCACGACATAGGTGCCGAAAAAAACGATGATCACCATGGCCAGCACGACGAAAAGCGCCTGCGCCGCACGTCGGATGATGAAAGCCAGCATGAGGAACCCCCTCGCATGAAAAGCCCCTCCGCCACGAGGGTGGAGCAGCCGCATGCCTTCGCCAGAATGGGCGGAACCCGAATGGAAGCTTGTCCGGCGGCCGGGCCGCCGGACAGATCCGGCACGATCAGCGCGTGACCGACATTGCGAGGGTGTATTCGTCGGTCCGGCCCAGAACCTTCAGGCCCCTGCGCGCGGCCCAGGTGTTCTTGTTGTAGTAGATCGGGATGAGGCCGACATCGTTGATCGCGACTTCCGTCCCCTCCGCGAGGAGCTTGGCACGATCGCTGTCATTCACGGTCGACAGGGCCTTCCTGAGAAGCTCGTCGACCTTCGGGTTCGAATAGCGGCCGCGATTGGCCGAGCCGATCCCCGCCTGCGCATCGAAGGTGCCCAGCAGCGGGCCGAGGCTGCCCGAAACCTCGCCCGTGCCGGCGCTCCAGCCCGCGAGGATCATCGAGAATTCCGGCGTGCGGTTCGGTCCACCGGTGGAAGCGCGGGAGAAGAACACCGCCGGCGGCAGCGTCTCGACCCTGGTTTCAATCCCGACGCGGGTGAACATCTGCGCCACGGCCTCGATCACCTTGGTGTCGTTCGGGTAGCGGCCGTTCGGGCCATGGATGGTGAGGCTGAAACCATTGGGCAGGCCGGCCTCGGCCAGCAGCTTGCGCGCGCCGTCCACATTATAGGGTACCGGCTTCAGGTTCCGCGACGTGCCCTCGTAGATGTCCGGCAGCAGCTGGCTCGCGACAACCGCCTCGCCTTCCATGATGCGATCGACGATCGCCTGCCGGTTCAGAGCCATCGAGAGCGCCTGGCGCACCTTGAGGTCGTTGAACGGGTTCCTGATCGCGCTGCCATCCTTCGCCTTGGCGAAGGGCGAATCGTCCCGCAGGCGGTCCATGTGCAGGTAGATCAGGCGGTTCGACAGCGCGCTGGTCACCGCGACGCGGTTATCCGTCCTGAGGCGGGCCACGTCGGCCGAGGGCACGTTCTCGATCATGTCGACATCGCCCGAGAGCAGGGCGGCGACGCGCGTCGGGTCGGACTTGATGAAGCGGAAGGTCACGCGCTCCCAGATCGGCTTGCCGGCCCAATGGCTGTCATTGCGCTTCAGCGCGAAGCGATCGCCCGGCACGAACTCGACGAACTGGTAGGGGCCGGTGCCCACGGTGCCCTTGCCCGCATTGAGATCTTCGGTCGTGGCATTGGCCGCCGCCTTCGCCGACATGATCTCGATATTGGCGAGGTCGTTGAGCATCAGCGGATAGGGCGTCGCGGTCTTGATGCGCAAGGTCAGGTCATTGACCTTCTCGAGCGTCTTGCCGCGCACGAAGGAGGTCTTCGGCGCCGGCGATTTCGGCACATTCGGCACGCGGTTGAACGAGAAGATCACGTCATCGGCGGTGAACGACGAACCGTCATGGAACTTCACGCCCGGGCGCAGCGCGAATTCCCACGTAAGATCATCAATGATCTTCCAGCTCTGGGCGAGCCCGACGCCGAGGCGCTGGAATTCGTCCTGCGAGATCAACGTCTCGAAGATGTGTCGGGCGACCTGGTTGTTGGGCGTGAGATTGTGGAAATGCGGATCCGCCGAACTCGGCTCCGCGGCGAGGCCGATCTTCAGTTCCTGCGCCGCCGCTGCGCCGGGCGGCATGCTGGCGAACCCGGCCAGCAGCGCGCCGACGAGGGCGAGGCTGCGTCGTGTGATCGTCATGGTACTCTCCCTGTTTCTCCAGACCGTTCTCCGGCTTTGCTGGAATTGATTCCAGTCTGACAAGGCTTGCGGAAAAAGCCAGCGCCGTGATCGCCGCTTTCCCGCGAGCCCCTCCGGTCAACGGCGGCAGGGTGACATTACTATTCTGATGAGTTATTGTCACAGAAATTCATATAATCATGTTGCATTCACGCTATGCCAGAATCGAAAAGGCCCGGAACCGAGCCGGAAGAGTCGCGAAGGCCGTCGCTTCGCGAGCTGGAAATCCTGCGGGCGCTGATCACCCTCGGCAAGACCACGGCCGCGGCCGCGAAGCTGAACATCTCGCAGCCGGCGGTTTCGCGCGCCATCGCGCAGCTTGAGGAGCGCACGGGCCTCGTGCTGTTCCGGCGCGAGAGCGGGCGGCTGCTGGCCACGGCGGATGCGCTGGCCCTGCACAAGGAGGCCGAGCCGATCTTCCAGACCCTCGAGCGCCTGGAACGCGCGCGCTGGCGGCCCGTGGATGCGGAAGCCCATCTTCGCATCGCCTGCCCGCCGACCCTCGCCCTGCATTTCCTCAACCGGATGCTCGCGCGCTTTTCGGTGAAGGAAAACAATCTGCGGGTTCATCTGGAGATCGGCTCGGGGATCGATGTCACCACGAAAATCGCCGATGGCGAAACCGATCTCGGGCTGATCGATGGCGGGGCGAACCATGCCGGCGTGCGCTTCATCCCGTTCCGGCTCGGCGAGGCGCATGTGATGATGCTGAAATCGTCACCACTTTACGACCAAGAGGTGTTCCAGCCGAAGGATTTCGATGACGTGCCGCTGATCGCGCTGGTGCGGCGGTTTCCCTCGCGCATCACGCTCGACCGCCTGTTCCTCGCGGCGAATGTCACCCCGCGCATCCTGATCGAAGTCTCGACCTCCGCCGCCGCCTATGATTTCGTGCGCGCGGGCGCCGGCCTTTCGATCGCGAACCCCTTTCCGATCTCGTTCCGTGGCGACCCCGATATCGGTTTCCGCCCCTTCCGCCCCGCCATCCCCTACGAGACATCCTTCCTGCTGCCGGCCATGACCCCCCCGACGCCCGTGGCGCGACGGTTCATCGACTTCGTGCGGCAGCACCAGGACGAGGACGGCTACACCACCGCCCTGCGCAACATCTGATCAGCCCCGCTTGAGGGCGAGGGTCACGAGGCTCACGATCTCGAAGAGCATCTGCGCGCCGGCTTGCGCGGTGTTAGTCGTCGCATCATATTGCGGGGCGACCTCCACCACATCACCGCCGACGATATCGAGCCCCGCCACCCCACGCAGCAGAGCCATCGCCTCGCGCGAGGAAAGCCCGCCCACCTCCGGGGTGCCCGTGCCCGGCGCGAAAGCGGGGTCGAGGCTGTCGATATCCAGCGATACGTAAGTCGGCCCGTCGCCCAGCACCGCCAAGACGCGGCGGATGGTCTCTTCCACCCCGATCCGGTGAAACTCCTCGGCATGGATCACGGTCATGCCGGTCTCGTAGGAGAACTCCCAGAGATATTCCGCATTGCCGCGGATGCCGATCTGGATCACCCGCTTCGGGTCGAGCACGCCGGTCAATACCGCCTCGCGGAAGGGGCCGCCATGGTGGAACCGCGTGCCCTCATAGGGCCCGCTGGTGTCGCAATGCGCATCGATATGCAGCATGCCGACAGGCCGTTTCGCGCCGATCGCCTTGAGGATCGGCAGGGTCATGGAATGGTCACCCCCGACCGAGACGGGGCGGCAGCCCGCCTTCACGAGCGGGTGGTAGAAAGCCTCGATATCCTCGTGGCTCTGCTCGAGGCTGAAGCGCGAGCGGAACGGCACGTCGCCGATATCGAAGACCCCGCATTCGGCGAGCGGCACGATCTTGTGGAAATGATGATAGGGGCCGATGCGCTCCACCTGCCGAACCGCCCGCGGGCCGAACCGCGAGCCGGACCGATGCGTGACGCCGAGATCCATCGGCACGCCGATGAGCGGGATATCGATGCCCGAAAAGTCGCCCTTCTCATGTGCCTCGAGCCGCATCGGCGCATCGAGGAAGGTCGAGATGCCCCCATAGGGCTTGGAACGGCGATCCTTGTCCTCGAAGAGCAGATCCACGACCTTGCGGAAATTGGGGTCCTGCACATCACCGGCGGATGCCGCGCCGAATTTCGCGCGCCAGCGCTCCAGATCATCGTTCGTCATGCTGGATTCCTCGATCATCGATCCCAATTCGGGAAGCTATCAACCCCATATGGCGCTGGCAATGCGGAACACGCCGTCACACCGTCACCTGCGCGCCCATCTCCACCACGCGCCCCGTGGGGATGTGGAAGAAGTCCGTGGCGTTCGCGGCCATGCGCGAGAGGAAGATGAACAGGTTGTCCTGCCAGAGCGGCATGCCGGAGGAGGCTGCGGGCTTGATGGAGCGCCGCGAGAGGAAGAACGACGTCTGCATGATGTCGAAATCGAGCCCGCGTCGTCGCGCCAGCGCCAGGAAATGCGGCACGCGCGGTGTCTCCATGTAGCCCACACGAACGATGATGGCCTTCACATCCTCGCTGAGTTCGTTGATCTCGAGCTTTTCGGCATCCGGCACGCGCGGTGTGTCAGCGGTCTTGATGGTCAGCACGATGTTGCGCTTGTGAAGCACCTTGTTGTGCTTGAGGTTGTGCAGCATCGCTCCCGGCGCGACCTCGGGATCGCTCGTGAGGAACACGGCCGTGCCCGCGACACGCACCGGTTTCGATTTCTCGAGCATCTTGATGAGATCGGTCAGCGGCACGGAATCACGCCGCGCCTTGTCGTAGACGATCTTCGTGCCGCGCACCCAGGTCCACATCATGGTGATAAGTACCGCGCCGAAAAGCAGCGGCATATAGGCGCCTTCCGGGATCTTGAGGCAATTCGCGCCGAAGAAGACGAGATCGACCATCAGAAAGGGGATGCCGAGGCCCAGCACCTGCCATGTTTTCCAGTTCCATACCTTGCGCGCCACGATGAAGAACAAGGCGGTATCCGCGAGCATCGCGCCGGTCACCGCGATGCCGTAGGCCGAGGCGAGCGATGAGGAGGTCTTGAAGGTCAGCACCAGCAGCACCACGCCCACGGCGAGGAAACGGTTCACCGGCGCGATGTAGATCTGGCCAAGCTGCGTTTCCGACGTGTGCTTGATCTCGATGCGCGGCAGGAGGCCGAGCTGCACCGCCTGCTGGGTGAGCGAAAAGGCCCCGGTGATCACCGCCTGGCTCGCGATCACGGTCGCGAGGCCGGTGAGCATCACCAGCGGCAGCAGGGCCCATTCCGGCGCGAGCAGGAAGAACGGATCGGAGACCATCTTCGGGTCGTCGAGGTTTTTCAGCACGAAGGCGCCCTGCCCGAGATAGTTCAGCGTCAGCGCCGGGAAGACGAAGAGGAGCCAGGCCGCGCGGATGGGGAAACGGCCGAAATGGCCCATATCGGCGTAGAGCGCCTCGGCCCCGGTCACCGCGAGGAAGACCGAGCCCAGCACGATGAGGCCGATGACGCCGTGCTCGGCCACGAACAGCCCCGCGTAATAGGGGTTGAAGGCCGCGAGAATGCCGAGATCATCCTCGATATGCATGATGCCGAGGATGGCCAGCACCGTGAACCAGACGACCATGATGGGGCCGAAGAACTTCGCGACGCTCGCGGTGCCGCGCTTCTGCACCCAGAACAGGGCCATGAGGACGCCCAGCGCCAGGATGATCACGTTCCACTGGTTCTGGAAGGCGGGATTGACAAGCTTCAGGCCCTCGGCCGCTGAAAGCACGGAAATCGCCGGGGTGATGATCGAATCGCCATAGAACAGGGCCGCGCCCATCACGCCGAACAGGAAGACCGGCAGCGAGCGCCGGCCGATGGCCTTCTGCGCCAGCGCCATCAGCGAGAGCGTGCCGCCCTCGCCCTTGTTGTCGGCGCGCATGATGAAGACGACATATTTAAGCGTCACCACGATCACGACAGCCCAGATGAGCAGCGAGACAACGCCGATCACCTCGCTGCGCGTGAGCCCGTCCTGGCCGGCATGGTGCAGCGATTCCTTGAGTGCATAGAGCGGGCTGGTGCCGATATCGCCATAGACGACGCCCACCGAGCCGACGGCCAGCGCAAGATTGCGCTTCATGCCGCCGCCCGCCCCGCCATGCGGCCCGTGCCCCTCGGGATGACCGGGGGTTCTCCCCTCGCCCGAAACGTCCGCCATGCCCATGAAACGGCTCCGCCTGCTGTTCAGCCCCCGGTCTTGGCCGCGATCCTGTCACGGATCGACCGAACCCGGAAGCGGCGCGGCTTATACACCCCTTTTCCGCGGTGCAACAGGGGGCAGGCCATTGGAAAACTTTCTGGCCGGCTCTTGCAGAAAAACACTGGTATACCACGCCTGTTTTGGGTATTGCAGGCACGATCTTGCCCGACCGGAGAAGAAGCAGCGGCCGCGCCCGCTTGTGCAATCTCCCCCAAAACCAGGACGAAATGCCGCCATGAGCGCCGCGCCAAAGACCCTTTACGACAAGATTTTCGAGGATCACGTGGTGGATCGCCAGCCGGACGGCACCTGCCTCCTCTATATCGACCGGCATCTCGTGCACGAGGTGACCTCGCCGCAGGCCTTCGAGGGCCTGCGCATGACCGGCCGGCAGGTGCGCGCGCCGCAGAAAACCCTCGCGGTGGTGGACCACAATGTGCCGACTTCCGATCGCACCAAGGGCATCGAGGAAGAGGAAAGCCGCATCCAGGTCGAGACACTGGCGCAGAACGCGAAGGATTTCGGCATCGAATATTATTCCGAGCGCGACAAGCGCCAGGGCATCGTGCACGTCATCGGCCCGGAGCAGGGCTTCACCCTGCCGGGCACCACGATCGTCTGCGGTGACAGCCACACCTCCACGCACGGTGCTTTCGGGGCTTTGGCCCATGGCATAGGCACCTCCGAGGTCGAGCATGTGCTGGCGACCCAGACGCTGATCCAGAAGAAGGCCAGGAACATGCTGGTCGAGGTGCAAGGCAGCCTCGGCAAGGGCGTCACCGCGAAGGACATCGTTCTTGCGATCATCGGCGAGATCGGCACCGCCGGCGGGACCGGCTCGGTGATCGAGTTTTCGGGCTCGGCCATCCGTGACCTCACGATGGAAGGCCGCATGACCGTCTGCAACATGACGATCGAAGGCGGCGCGCGCGCCGGCCTCATCGCGCCGGACGAGAAAACCTTCGCCTACCTCAAGGATCGCCCCAAGGCGCCGAAGGGCGCGCATTGGGAGCAGGCGCTGAAATTCTGGGAAACGCTGAAGACCGATGAGGGCGCGCATTTCGATCGCGTCGTCACGCTCGATGCCAACAACCTGCCGCCCATCGTCTCCTGGGGCACCTCGCCGGAGGATGTGGTCTCGATCGCCGGCACCGTGCCCGATCCGGCCGCGATTCCCGACGAGGTGAAGCGCCAGTCGAAGGAGCGCGCGCTCTCCTATATGGGCCTCACGCCCGGCACGAAGATGACCGATATCGAGCTCGATGTGGTCTGGATCGGCTCCTGCACCAATGGCCGCATCGAGGATCTGCGCGCGGTCGCGAAGGTCGTCGAGGGCAAGAAGATTTCCGATCGCCTCGCCTATGCGATGATCGTTCCGGGCTCGGGCCTCGTGAAGGAGCAGGCGGAAGCCGAAGGCCTCGACCGCATCTTCACCGCCGCGGGCTTCCAGTGGCGCGAGCCGGGCTGCTCCATGTGCCTCGGCATGAACCCCGACCAGCTGAAGCCCGGCCAGCGCTGCGCTTCCACCTCGAACCGCAATTTCGAGGGCCGGCAGGGCTTCAAGGGCCGCACGCATCTCGTCTCGCCGGCCATGGCCGCCGCCGCCGCGATTGCCGGCCGCTTCATCGATATCCGGACGATGTGAGTGAGCAGCGAGCCGCGCCCACCAAAGATGGAACAGGGAGAGGGCCTCCTCTCCTCCTCGCTCGCGCGGGCGGCGGATCACTTCGCCGGGCAGGATGCGCTCAAGCAAAATGTCGAGCCGGCAGACAAGGTTGAGATCTGGGCGAAGCGGATCGGCCGCGCGCTCTCGCTGGTCGCTTTCATGGCGCTGGCATGGTATTTCGGCCATCAATTGAAATGGTGGTGAGTGACTTTCGATGAGTGCAACGCAGCGTTTCCCCTCGGCCTCCTGGGCCCCCATGCAGGCACCCAGCCTCCAGGATTTCGAGGAGATGGCCGCGCATGCCTATGAGACGCTGCCGGAGGAATTCCGCAAGCTCTGCGGGCACATCGTCGTCAAGGTGGAGGAATTCCCGGACGAGGAAGTGATCGAGGCGATGGAACTCGAAACGCCCTTTGATATCCTCGGGCTGTTCCAGGGCCACGGCCTCACCACGGCCGCCGCCATCCAGCATACGGGGCAGGAGCCGAACATGATCTGGCTCTATCGCCGCCCCATCCTCGATTACTGGGCCGAGCATGAGGAAACGCTGGGCGCCATCATCAGCCATGTGCTCATCCACGAGATCGGCCACCATTTCGGCCTCTCGGATGACGACATGGAAAAGATCGAAGCCAAGGCGGGTTAAGGAGCATTTTCAAGCGAAGTGGACGCCGGTTCGCGTGAAGAAAATGCGACAGACGCAAAAACCAGTCGCTCCACTCCGGGGCGCAAAACACAACTGAGACGGAAAGCACGCACGATGCAGCCCTTCACCACCCTCACCTCCACCCCGGCGCCGATGAAAGTGGTCAATGTCGATACCGACATGATCATCCCCAAGCAGTTCCTGAAGACGATCAAGCGCACGGGCCTCGGCGTCGCGCTGTTCTCCGAGATGCGCTATGATGAGAAGGGCAACGAGAACCCGGATTTCGTGCTGAACAAGCCGGCCTATCGCAAAAGCGAGATCCTGATCGCCGGCGATAATTTCGGCTGCGGCTCCTCCCGCGAGCATGCGCCGTGGGCGCTGCTCGATTTCGGCATCCGCTGCGTGATCTCCACGAGCTTCGCCGATATTTTCTACAATAACTGCTTCAAGAACGGCATCCTGCCGATCACCGTGAGCCAGGAAGACCTCGACAAGCTGTTCGATGATGCCGATCGCGGCTCGAACGCGACGCTCACGGTCGATCTCGAGAAGCAGGAGATCAAGGGCCCGGATGGCGGCACGATCAGGTTCGAGATCGACCCCTTCCGCAAGAAATGCCTGATGGAAGGCCTCGACGATATCGGGCTGACCATGGTGAAGAAGGCGTCAATCGATGCCTATGAAGCCAAGGCGAAGGAAAACCGCGCCTGGCTGTGATTTTGCCGGTCGGTTGATCTCCCTTAACCATCCCCGCCCTATTTTCGCGCGCATGTTGCCGGAGAACCCCGCCATGCGCGCATTTTCTTTTTCCGTTGCCCTGTTGCTTTCAGCCGCGAGCACCGCTTCGGCGGATTTCGCCTCGTGTGTTGCGGGCCTCCGCTCCGCCGCGACCGCGGCCGGTGTTTCGGGCCCGACCTTCGAACGCGTGATGCGCGGCGTCGAGCCGGATATGCGCGTGATCGAGCTGATGCAGAACCAGCCGGAGTTCAAGACACCGATCTGGGATTACCTCGCCACTCTGGTGGACGAGCAGAAGGTGAGCGAGGGCCGCGCGCTGCTGCAGAAGCACGCTTCGCTGCTCGCGCGCATCGAGCAGGCCTATGGGGTCGATCGCCATACGGTTGTCGCGGTCTGGGGTGTCGAAAGCGATTACGGCAACATCTCGGGCGGCCGCTTCCTGCCGCAGGCGCTCTCCACCGCCGCGTGCTTCGGCCCCCGCAGGCGCGAATTCTTCCGCGGCGAGCTGATTTCCACGCTGAAAATCATCGAGCGCGGCGACCTCGCGGCCGAGAAGCTGCGCGGCTCCTGGGCCGGCGCCTTCGGCCACACGCAATTCATTCCCTCCACCTATCTGCGCCTCGCGGTGGATTTCGACGGCGACGGCAAGCGCGACCTCGTGGATTCCATCCCCGATGCGCTGGCTTCCACCGCGAATTATCTCAAGCGCTCCGGCTGGATCACCGGCGCGAGCTGGGGCTATGAGGTCAAGGTGCCCTCGGGCTATGCCGGCCCCTCGGGACGCACGAACAAGTCGCCGGTGGATTCCTGGGCCTCGCGCGGCATCACGCGGCTCGATGGTTCGTTGGTCTCGGGCCTGCCGGCCGCCGGCCTTCTTCTCCCGGCCGGCCGCAATGGCCCGGCCTTCCTCGTGACGCGGAATTTCGATGCGGCCTATGCCTATAATGCCGCCGAAAGCTATGCGCTGGCGATTTCCGTGCTCTCCGATCGCTTGCGCGGCCGGCCTGGCATTCGCACGCCATGGCCCACGGATGATCGCGGCCTCTCGCGCGCCGAACGGAAGATGCTGCAGGAGCGGCTGATCGCCCGCGGCTATGATGTCGGCAAACCCGATGGCGCCATCGGCGCGCTGACGCGCGCGGCGATCCGGGAAGTCGAGGCGAAGCTGGGCCTGCCGCAGACCGGCCGCCCCGGCGGCAAGGTCTTCGACGCATTGCGGTAAGCGCTGGCAGCGCAAACAGCATTCGCGATCCCGCCGGAACGGCCATCTCAAGTTGTGGAAATTCGAAGTAGGAACGCACGGATCAGCGTGGCATACCACCGATCTTCCGGATGGTGTCATCCCCGCAACCCCTTGCCTTTCATATCGAAAGACGGGTTGTGCCGCATGGCCTGGCCCTGTAGTCAGCATCATCTGTCACATTCGCGAAATCCGGTCCACGCAAAACGGCCGGCAAGCTTGAAAGGGGTTCACCATGGCGTCCTTCAATCTTCTGCTCCTCCCGGGCGATGGCATCGGCCCGGAGGTGGCCAACGAGGTGAAGAAGGTCACCGCCTTTCTTGATCGCGCGGGCATTGCGAAATTCGAGACCGAGACCGATCTTGTGGGCGGCTCGGCCTATGATGCGCATGGCGTGGCGATCACCGATGCCGCCATGGCGCGGGCGCAAGCCGCGGATGCCGTGCTGTTCGGTGCGGTGGGCGGCCCGAAATGGGCGGATGTGCCCTACCATGCGCGGCCCGAAGCCGGCCTGCTGCGCCTGCGCAAGGAGATGCAGCTTTTCGCCAATCTCCGCCCGGCCGTGTGCTATCCGGCTCTGGCGGATGCCTCCTCGCTGAAGCGCGAGATCGTCGAAGGCCTCGACATCCTCATCGTGCGTGAGCTGACCGGCGGCGTCTATTTCGGCGAGCCGAAGGAAATCGTGACGCTGGAAAATGGCGAGAAGCGCGCAGTCGATACGCAGGTCTACACCACGCATGAGATCGAGCGCATCGCGCGCGTTGCCTTCGATCTCGCGAAGGTCCGCCGGAAGAAGGTGACTTCGAGCGAGAAGCACAACGTGATGCGCTCGGGCGTGCTGTGGAAGGAAGTGGTCACGAAGGTCGGCAAGACGGAATATCCGGATATCGAGCTCGAACATCACCTCGCGGATGCCTGCGGCATGCAGCTCGTGCGCTGGCCCAAGCAATATGACGTGATCGTCTGCGACAACCTCTTCGGCGACATGCTCTCGGATGTGGCGGCGATGCTCACCGGCTCGCTCGGCATGCTGCCCTCGGCCTCGCTCGGCGCGCCCGATGCCAGGACCGGCAAGCGCAAGGCGCTCTATGAGCCGGTGCATGGTTCCGCGCCGGACATCGCCGGAAAAGGCCTAGCGAACCCGATCGCGATGATCGGCTCCTTCGCCATGGCGCTCCGCTATTCCTGCGGCCTCGCAGAAGCAGCCGACCTTATGGACAAGGCGATCGCCGATGTGCTCGCGAGCGGCACCCGCACGCGCGATATCGCGCCGAAGGGCGTGAACGCCGTCGGCACGACCGAGATGGGCGATGCGATCGTCGGGGCGTTGAAGCGTCTGATCTGATCGCCACGAGAAGGCAAGAAAAAAGGGGCCGGCGCAGCCCCTTTTTCGTGACTTGTGGATTGTTGATCTTGCTCCGAAAGCAAGAATTATCGCACGCGACCCACAGGGCAACCCGCCGCAAGTCGGGCGGATCTTTGCTGCTCATTGCTTGCTATGCAGGCAGTGTCACGCCTAGTGCATTTCTGCACTTTATGCTGCTTGAAAACAGCCTTGCATTTAGCTGTCAACTGTTCCTGAGCGAACACAGTAGAAGGCGATACAAGAGCTACCAACGCAAATCCGAGACCTAACACCACCAAACATTTCATCGAATTTTTCATGACCCGCTCCCTTGAGCAATTCTCGACATGATAAACTAACCTGAAGTCAAGAAAAATTTGCATCCGTTCACTTGCGCAGGAAATCCGGCGCGGGAATGTCGATCTTGATCATCGAACCACCGGAGAAACGGCCCGGCAGCAGGCCCTGATTCGAAAAGCCCGCGCCCGCGCTGGGAATGCCGGAGCCCTGCGTGTCATAAACGTAATTCTGCATCGAATGCGGCCGGACTTCCCTGCCGGGATCCAACCAGGAACGGGGTTTTGCCTCGATATAGAGCGAAGAACGGGTCTGCGCCTCGGCCATCGCAGGCAGCGACAGGATGGCAAGACCGGCCGCAAAAAGGGGAAGCGCGCGCATGGGAATCTCCGCTGGTTCGATCAACCCCTTAACCTTATCGGAAAAAGCGTTAACAAGCATTCATCATGCTTGGCTGCCCGCAAGATTTTCGGGTTCAGCGGCGAGCGGTCAGCTTCAGCGTGGGAATGGACGCCTCGTGGTCCATCCAGGTCAGCCGCCGGCCGGGCTGGCGAGAGGATGTGCAGTTCTGCCGTGAACGCTCCGCCTCGGCGAAAAACTTCCGCAAGGAGGCATCGCGCCCGCCGCCGACAAGATCGAGACGGTCGAGGAAGCAGGCCGTGGACACGCGATCGACCGGCCGCTGGATCGTGCCGCAAAGCCAGCCCAGGATAGTGACGCCCGCCATGTCGATGCGGCGATAGGCCAGACAGGGCATCACGGCCTTGTCCTGCCGCAGCTTCACTTCCGCCGCCTCCATCAGCCCGAACTTGGTGCGGATGTCCTGCGGCCGGGCCATGCGCTCGACCACCAGGCGATGCTCGGCGGCGCGCGCCGCGAGATCGGAGAAGAGCGGCTTTTCCGGCAGCGCGCCATCGTGACGCTCGATCACCACCAGAGCGCCGGAGCGCCGGGTCTCGCTCTCGCCCGCATCCTGCCGCGGCTGCCAGATCAGCATATCCTGCCGCAAACTGCCACGCTGCGATACCCGGTAGGTCAAGGCCAGCCCGGAAAGTTCCGGTGATTCAAGATTGTAGAGCGCCATGGGCTGCCGAACCGGCTGCCAGGGGCGTGGCTGCGGCAGGAGCACCGGCTCGGGATTGCGACGGGTCTCGACATTGGCCGGCTCCGGCGCGGGCTCCTGCATGCGCGCTTCCGCCGCTGTCAGCAGCGGTTCGCCGGTGAAGGCCGCGCGCTCGCGTTCCGGCAGGAAAAGGGACAGCGCCAGCGCCGGAAGGCCAAGCGCGAGGACGAGGCTGGATTTGCGGTGGCGCCACGCCTTGCGCTGCTCGACTTTCAAGCCCTGCAGCGGTTTGTTCATCGCATAGCGCAGGATCAGGATCAGCAGCACCGCAGCATCGCGCAGCGCGCGGAAGCTCTCACGCAGGATCGTGCCGGCATGGAGGAGCGGCGCCAAGATCGCCGGGAGGCCCGAACGCCCGACCTGGCCCGCAACCTGGCCCGCAACCCGGCCCGCAACCCGGCGCGAGGCACGGAGAAGCCGCACCCGGCCGCGCTTCCAGCGCCACAGGCTCCAGTGCCGCCCGCGTTCGAGCCGCCCGCCGAGGCTCCTGTCCGGCGCGACCACGAAATGCTCGACTGCAATATTGAGACCAACCCGGCCGTCTGCCACGCCCTGCCCTTTTTCGTTCCCGGGCGAGACCATTGCCGCGTCACAGGGAAAGACGGGTTACCGGGGCGGGCTCACTTGCGATCAGGGTGAATCGCGGCCTAACACGCGCCCTCATCCCGAGGCTGGCATTGACTTTTCCCGAAATCTGGCGCTTTTCACCAACACGGCGACCCTTCGCCGAGGAACCCCGACCCATGATCCGCCTCACGACGAAAAAAACGCGTGTGACGAAGCCGGCCACAAAAACGGGCGCGGCGGGATAACGGTCGTCCTCGCTCTCGGGTTCTCCCCCGGCGGGGGGCAGGGCCAGCAGGTCGGGCAAGCCGCACCTGCCTCGCTCCCGGGGGAGATGGTTCAGGGCAAGGCCCTCAAATCAGGAACGAAACTCATGGTCTTCAAGGTAGCGGGCTACAAGGTTGCTATCGTCGGCGCCACCGGCAATGTGGGCCGGGAAATGCTGGATATCCTGGCCGAACGGGCCTTCCCGGTCAGCGAGGTCGTGGCACTCGCCTCGCAGCGTTCGATCGGGCAGGAAGTCACCTTCGGCGACAAGACTCTCAAGACGAGAGTGCTCGATCATTACGATTTCTCCGACACCGATCTCTGCCTGATGTCGGCGGGCGGCTCGGTCTCGAAGGAATGGTCGCCCCGCATCGGCGCGCAGGGCTGCGTCGTCATCGATAACTCGTCGGCCTGGCGCTACGACCAGGACGTGCCGCTGATCGTTCCGGAAGTGAATGCCGACGCCGTACGCGGCTTCACGAAGAAGAACATCGTCGCGAACCCCAATTGCTCCACCGCCCAGCTCGTGGTGGCGCTGAAGCCGCTGCATGACGCCTTCGGCATCAAGCGCGTGGTCGTTTCCACCTACCAGTCGGTCTCCGGCGCGGGCAAGGATGGCATGGACGAGCTCTGGAGCCAGACCAAAGGCCGCTACGTGCCAGGCCAGGAAGTGGCTGCGAAGAAGTTCTCGAAGCCCATCGCCTTCAACCTGATCCCGCAGATCGACGTCTTCATGGAAGACGGGTTCACCAAGGAAGAATGGAAGATGGCGGTCGAGACCAAGAAGATCCTCGACCCCAAGATCAAGCTCACCGCCACTTGCGTGCGCGTGCCGGTCTTCATCGGCCATTCGGAAGCCGTGAACGTTGAATTCGAAAAGCCGGTGACGGCCGAGGAAGCCCGCGAGATCCTGCGCCGCTCGCCGGGTATCCTCATCATCGACAAGCACGAGCCAGGTGGGTACATCACCCCGCTGGAAGCAGCCGGCGAAGACGCGACCTACATCTCCCGCATCCGTGAGGATGCCACGGTGGAAAACGGCCTCGCCTTCTGGTGCGTCTCCGACAACCTGCGCAAGGGCGCGGCGCTGAACGCGATCCAGATCGCCGAATGCCTCATCAATCGCGGGCTCATCAAGCCGCGCGCGAAGGCGGCGTGACGGCGATGTCATCACCGGGCTTGATCCGGTGATCCAGCATCATCCCATGAAAAGGGCCGCCTCGCGCGGTCCTTTTTTGTTGCTTGGCGCGTGCCGCCTCAGCGCGGCAGCACGCTTTCGCCCATCAGCATTTCATCCATCGCGCGCGCGGCCTGCCGCCCCTCGCGGATGGCCCAGACGACGAGGCTCTGGCCCCGGCGCATGTCACCGGCCGCGAAGATCTTCGGCTTGTCGGTGCGATAATCCTGTTCGTTCGCGATCACGTTGGCGCGCTTGTCCATCGCCACGCCCGCTTGCGTGAGGAGGCCCTCCTTCACCGAGCCGGCAAAGCCGATGGCGAGGAAGACGAGATCGGCCTTGAGCACGAATTCCGTGCCGGGGATGGGCCGGCGCTTCTCGTCCACGCGGGCGCATTCCACGCCCGTCACCCTGCCATTCTTGCCGAGGATGCGCAGGGTCGCGGCCTTGAATTCGCGCTCGGCACCTTCGGCCTGCGAGGAGGAGGTGCGGAACTTCGTGGGCCAGAACGGCCAGATCGTCAGCTTGTCCTCGAGCTCGGGCGGCTTCGGGCGGATATCGAGCTGCGTGACAGACAGCGCGCCCTGGCGAAAGGCGGTGCCGATGCAATCCGAGGCCGTGTCGCCGCCGCCGATCACCACGACATCCTTCCCGCCCGCGAGCAGCGGGGCGTCGTCGATCCGCTCATCACCGACGCGGCGGTTTGACTGCGTGAGATAGGGCATCGCGTAATGCACGCCCTCGAATTCCTCGCCCGGCAGGCCGGGATCGCGCGGCGCTTCCGCTCCACCCGCGAGAAGAACCGCGTCGAAATCGCGCTGGAGATCGGCAAGCTTCACGTTCACGCCAACATGCGCATGATAGTGGAAGACGACGCCTTCCGCCTCCATCTGCTCCACGCGACGATCAATATGGTGCTTCTCCATCTTGAAATCGGGGATGCCGTAGCGCAGCAGACCACCGGCCTTGGGCTCGCGCTCATAGACATGCACCTCGTGCCCCACCCGGGCGAGCTGCTGCGCAGCCGCCATGCCTGCCGGGCCGGAACCAATGACCGCCACGCGCTTGCCGGTGCGTTGCCCTGCGATTTCCGGCTTGATCCAGCCTTCCTTCCAGCCGCGATCGGCGATGGCCTGCTCGACCGTCTTGATCGCGACGGGCATGTTCTCGAGGTTCAGCGTGCAGGCTTCCTCGCAAGGCGCCGGGCAGATGCGGCCCGTGAATTCGGGGAAGTTGTTGGTCGAATGCAGGTTCGCGAGCGCGTGTTCCCAGTCGTTCTGGTAGACGAGGTCATTCCAGTCCGGGATCTGGTTATGCACCGGGCAGCCATTGGGGCCATGGCAATAGGGCACGCCGCAATCCATGCAGCGCGCGGCCTGCTCGCGCACGTCCTTCTCGTCCATCGGCAGCGTGAATTCGCGGAAGTGGCGGATGCGATCCGATGCCGGCTGATATTTTGCGTCGCGCCGGTCGATTTCCAGAAAACCCGTGACCTTGCCCATCTCTCTCACCTCAACCCGTGCGGGGCGCGCTTTTCGAGAAACGCCGCCCGGTGCCGGTCCATGTTTTTCTCTTGCGGGGAGACCCGGGCCTCGGCCCGGGCCATCGATCCTCACTCGGCGGCCTGCAACTGCCGCGCCTTTTCCATGTCACGCAGCGCGCGGCGATATTCCACCGGCATCACCTTCACGAACCGGTGGCGGAAATCCGCCCAATGGTCGAGAATGTACTTCGCGCGGGCCGAGCCCGTATAGCGCAGATGGTTGGCGACGAGCTGGTGCAGGCGCTCCTCATCATGGCGCGACATGTCGCCCATGATGTCGATGCGGCCCTTGAACTCGAGGTCGCCGCCATGGTGATGGAGGCGCTGCATCAGGTCCTCTTCCTCCTCGACGGGTTCGAGATCGACCATCGAAAGGTTGCAGCGCGAGCGGAAGGTGCCATCCTCGTCGAGCACATAGGCGACACCGCCCGACATGCCGGCCGCGAAGTTGCGGCCCGTCTCGCCGATCACCACCACCACGCCGCCGGTCATGTATTCGCAGCCATGGTCGCCCACGCCCTCGACCACCGCGATGGCGCCCGAGTTGCGCACGGCGAAACGCTCGCCCGCGACACCCCGGAAGTAGCACTCGCCGGAAATCGCACCGTAGAGCACGGTGTTGCCGACGATGATCGATTTTTCCGGCACGATGGCCGCATCCGGCGCCGGACGGATGATCAGCTTGCCGCCCGAGAGGCCCTTGCCGACATAGTCATTGGCCTCGCCGATCAATTCCATCGTCACGCCTGCGGCGACCCAGGCGCCGAAGCTCTGGCCTGCGGTGCCGGCAAGCGTGACGCGGATCGTGTCATCCGGCAGTCCGGCATGGCCGTGGCGCTTGGCGACCTCGCCGGAGAGCATGGCGCCCGCCGCGCGATCCCGGCTGAAGATTTCCGCCTCGATTGTCACCGCTGCGCCGCCCTCGATCGCCGGCATCGCTTTCGCGATCAGCTTGCGGTCGAGCACGTTGTCGATCGGATGCGTCTGCCGCTCGGAATGCTTCCTCGCGACCGTCGCGGGCACATCGGGGCGGGCGAAAACCTTCGAGAAATCGAGCCCCTTCGCTTTCCAGTGGTCCACGCCTCTGCGGGAATCGAGCAGGTCAGTGCGGCCCGTGATCTCCGTCAGCGAGCGAAAGCCCATGGTGGCGAGGATCTCGCGCACCTGTTCGGCCACGAAGAAGAAGTAGTTGATCACATGCTCGGGCTGGCCCTTGAAGCGCTTGCGCAGCACGGGGTCCTGCGTCGCGACACCCACCGGACAGGTATTGAGGTGGCACTTGCGCATCATGATGCAGCCCGCCGCGATCAGCGGCGCGGTCGAGAAGCCGAACTCGTCAGCCCCCAGCAGCGCACCGATGATCACGTCCCGGCCCGTGCGCAGGCCGCCGTCGACCTGCAGCGCCACGCGGCCGCGCAGGCGGTTCTTCACCAGAACCTGCTGCGTTTCCGCCAACCCCATCTCCCAGGGCGAGCCGGCATGCTTGATGGAGGTGAGCGGAGACGCGCCCGTGCCGCCCTCATAGCCCGAGATGGTGATGTGATCGGCGCGCGCCTTGGCGACACCGGCCGCGACCGTGCCGACACCGACTTCCGAAACGAGCTTCACAGAGACATCCGCCGCGGGGTTGACGTTCTTCAGATCGAAGATCAGCTGGGCGAGATCCTCGATCGAGTAGATGTCGTGATGCGGCGGGGGCGAAATCAGGCCCACGCCCGGCGTCGAATGGCGCACCTTGGCGATGACGGCATCGACCTTGTGGCCGGGCAATTGTCCGCCCTCGCCGGGCTTCGCACCCTGCGCGACCTTGATCTGCATGACATCGGAATTCACGAGATATTCCGTGGTGACACCGAACCGGCCCGATGCCACCTGCTTGATGGCCGAGCGGCGCGGATTGGGCAGGCCGTTCGGCAGCGGCTCGAAGCGCGCGGCTTCCTCGCCGCCCTCGCCCGTGTTGGACTTGGCACCGATGGCGTTCATCGCCCTGGCAAGCGTTTCATGCGCCTCGCGGCTGATCGAGCCGAAGGACATCGCGCCCGTGGCGAAGCGCTTCACGATCTCGCGCGCGGGCTCCACCTCGTCGAGCGGCACGGGGTTGCGGCCCGTTTCGCCCGCCTTCTTGATGTGGAACAGGCCGCGAATGGTCTGGTAGCGGTTCTCCACCTCGTCGATGCGCGTGGCATAGGCGTCATAGCGGTCGCGCGCATTCATGCGCACGGCATGCTGGAGATCCGCCACGACTTCCGATGACCAGACATGATCCTCGCCGCGCTGGCGCTGGTTGTATTCGCCGCCGACATCGAGAAAGCTCTTCAGCACCAGGCTGTTCGAGAAAGCTTCCCGGTGCCGCTGCACGGTTTCCTCGGCGATTTCCTCCAGCCCCACGCCCTCTATGGTGGTGGCGGTGCCGAAGAAATACTGGTTCACGAAGGCGCTCGAGAGGCCCACGGCGTCGAAGATCTGCGCGCCGCAATAGGATTGATAGGTCGAGATGCCCATCTTGGACATGACCTTCAGCAGGCCCTTGCCCGTGGCCTTGATGAAACGCTTGACGATTTCGTCCTCGTCCACTTCCTCCGGAATTTCCATGTCCGCCTTCATGGCGATCAGGGTCTCGAAGGCGAGATAGGGGTTGATCGCCTCGGCGCCGTAGCCCGCGAGGCAGGCGAAGTGATGAACCTCGCGCGCCTCACCCGTCTCGATCACGAGGCCGACCGAGGTGCGCAGGCCCTTGCGGATGAGGTGATGATGCACCGCCGCCGTGGCAAGAAGCGCCGGAATCGGGATGCGATCCGGCCCCATCATGCGATCCGAGAGCACGATGATGTTGTAGCCGCCATGCACTGCCGCTTCCGCGCGATCACACAGCAGCTTCACGGCATCATCCATGCCCTTCGGGCCTCGCCCGGCCGCGAAGGTGATGTCGAGCGTCTTGGTGTCGAAACGATCCTCGAAATGGCCGATGCAGCGGATCTTCTCGAGATCGCCATTGGTCAGGATCGGCTGGCGCACCTCAAGCCGCTTGCGGCGCGAATTGCCCTCGAGATCGAAGATGTTGGGACGCGGCCCGATGAACGAGACGAGGCTCATCACCAGCTCCTCGCGGATCGGGTCGATCGGCGGGTTCGTCACCTGCGCGAAGTTCTGCTTGAAATAGGTGTAGAGCAGCTTCGACTTGTTGGAGAGCACGCTCGGGGGGGTGTCGGTGCCCATCGAGCCGACGGCTTCCTGCCCGGTAATGGCCATCGGTGCCATCAGGAGCTTCAGGTCTTCCTGCGTGTAGCCGAAAGCCTTCTGCCGATCGAGCAGGCTCACATCGGTGCGGCTGGCACGCGGTTCGACGGGCTTCAGCTCCTCAAGCACGATCTGGCTGCGCTTCAGCCATTCCCGGTAGGGGTTTGCGGCGGCGAGCCCGGCCTTCATCTCCTCGTCGGAGACGATGCGGCCTTCCATGAGGTCCACGAGCAGCATGCGGCCGGGCTGAAGGCGCCACTTGGTCACGATTTCGCTTTCCGGGAAAGGCAGCACGCCCATCTCGGAAGCCATGACCACGAGGTCATCCTTCGTGACGAAATAGCGCGCGGGGCGCAGGCCGTTGCGGTCGAGCGTCGCGCCGATCTGCCGGCCATCCGTGAAGGCGATGGCGGCGGGGCCGTCCCAGGGCTCCATCAGCGCGGCGTGATACTCATAAAAGGCGCGGCGCTCCTCGTTCATCAGCGGGTTGCCGGCCCAGGCTTCGGGAATGAGCATCATCACCGCATGGGCAAGGCTGTAGCCGCCACGCACGAGGAATTCGAGCGCGTTGTCGAAACAGGCCGTGTCGGATTGTCCCTCATAGGAAATGGGCCAGAGCTTGCCGATCTCCGCGCCGAACAATTCGCTGTCCACGCTCGCCTGGCGCGCGGCCATCCAGTTCAGGTTGCCGCGCAGGGTATTGATCTCGCCGTTATGCGCGACCATGCGATAGGGGTGAGCCAGCTGCCAGGTGGGGAACGTGTTGGTGGAGAAGCGCTGGTGAACGAGTGCCAGCGCGCTTTCCACGCGGGGGTCGTTGAGATCCCTGAAATAGCCGCCGAGCTGGTTTGCCAGCAGCATGCCCTTGTAGACCACCGTGCGGCAGGAGACCGAGACCGGATAGACGCCCGCCTTCGCACGCTCCACGCTCTTGTAGATCGTGTTGGAGACCACCTTGCGCAGGATGAAGAGGCGGCGCTCGAAATCCTCTTCGGAGGTGATATCCGCGCTGCGCCCGATGAAGACCTGCCGATGGAACGGCTCGGTCGGCAGCACGCTCTCGCCGAGATCGGAATTGTCGACCGGCACGTCGCGCCAGCCGAGCACCTTCTGGCCCTCGGCGCGGATCGTGTCCTCGATGATCCTGACGGCGCGTGCCCGTGCCTCATCCTCGCGCGGGAGGAAATACTGGCCCACGGCATATTGGCCGGGCTCCGGCAGCGTGAAGCCGAGCTTCGCGCATTCCTCGGCGAAGAAGCGATGCGGAATCTGCAGCAGCATGCCGCAGCCATCGCCCGCCTTCGGGTCTGCGCCCACCGCGCCGCGATGGTCGAGGTTGGCGAGGATGGAGAGACCGTGCCGGACGATGGCGTGGCTCTTGCGGTTCTTGATGTCAGCCACGAAGCCCACACCGCAGGAATCCTTCTCGTGGCGCGGATCATAGAGACCCTCCGCCGGCGGCAGGCCGGGATCACGCGCGACAATAACATCGGTCGCGCCTGTCGACGCGCGTGAAGACGTGGCGCGCGATTTGGTGGCGCGCGATTTGGCGGCGCGCCGAGCCGCTTGCCCGAGCTTCATGCCATCCATCTCGTCCTCGCGCCTGGTCATGGCCATGCCCTTTCTTCACCTTTGGGGGCGGGGATATCCCCCTGCCCGATGCCGTTTTTCGATTGCACCGGAACCTCGTCCCGAAGCCTGCCGCAAGAAAGCCGGCCAGCGGCGGAAAAACCGCCCCGCCGGAAGCATCGGGCAGGCCGGGTTTACCATCGAAGGTCGGCTTGGTAGGTCAGTAACGCTGTCCTATTCCGCAGTGGACCTATACAGAATTGCCGCGCGCATACAAGAGCCATGCGACCGAATTTTTCGGATTTTATTGCCTCTGATCCGAATTTTTGAGCAATAAAATAACAAGAACTGCCATTTTCGGGCTCAAAAGATTGCTTTGCCGCATCACTGTCGCCGCCTGCCTCTTTTCCGCCTCGCAGAGGCTTGCGAGGCTTTCTCCCTCACCCTACGCTTCAGATCGGGCGGTGGTTCAGCCGCCGGGAAGGAAGCCGCGACTTCATGATTTTCCAGAGTGACAACGTGGTGGGCGCGAGCCCGAAAGTGCTGGATGCGATCGTCCGCGCCAATGCCGGAACCGCCGGTTCCTATGGGGCGGACCCCTGGAGCCAGCGTTTCGAGCAAGATCTCATGCAATTTTTCGATTGCCCTCTCGAGGTGTTCCTTGTGGCCACGGGAACGGCCGCCAATGCGCTGGCCGCCAGCGCCATCTGCCCGCCCTGGGGCGCGCTTCTGACACATGTCGAAAGCCATGTGATGGACGACGAATGCGGCGCGCCGGAATTCTACATGGGCGGCGCGAAGCTCGTCGGATTGCATGGCCTCGGCGGCAAGATCACGCCACAAACCCTCGATGCCCATGTCGCAGCAGAGCCCGGCGGCGTGCGGCGCTCGCCGCTCAAGGGCCTTTCCATCGCACAAGGGACGGAATTCGGGCTCGTCTACACGCCGGATGAACTGAAGGATCTCACCGTCGCCGCCCGCCGGCACGGCCTGAAGATGCATATGGATGGCGCCCGCTTCGCCAATGCGCTGGTCTCCCTCGGCTGCACACCCGCGGAGATGACCTGGAAATCCGGCATCGACGTGCTGTCGCTCGGCGGCACCAAGAATGGCTGCCTGATGGCGGAAGCCGTGGTGTTCTTCGATCGCAACCTGGCGGAGGATTTCCGCTTTCGCAGGAAGCGGGCGGGGCAGACCCTCTCGAAGCAGCGACTGATGGGCGCGCAATTCGAGGCCTGGCTGGCGGATGGCCATTGGCGCGAACTCGCATCCCATGCCAACGGCATGGCCCGGCGCATGGCGGAAGGCCTCGCGGCCATTCCCGGCATCCGGCTCGGCTGGCCCTGCGAGATCAACGAGGTCTTCCCGGTGATGCCGCAGTCCCTCATGGATCACTTGATCGAGCAAGGCGCACGCTTCTATGACTGGTCGGACCTGTCGATGGACCCTGCCCTGCGTCCTGCGCCGGATGAGGTGGTTGCGCGCCTCGTCACCTCCTTCATGACGACGGGCGAGGAGGTCGACCGGTTCGTTGCCCTTTCGCGCAACTTCATGAGCCGGAGGCGCGATGCAGCGGAATAGCCGGCAGAATTCCTTGTTTTCGCCGAATTGCGGCGTTCTTTTCGGGGTGCCGTTAAGATTCGTTCATTATCATGTCGAAGTGAAATGGCCGACCCCGGAGACCGAACGATGTCCGCCCCCCGCTTCACCCTGCCCCGCCTGCTCGGCGCGACCACCATTGCGGCCTGCGCCCTTTTCGGCGCCAGCGGCGCGCAGGCGCAGGTCTTCCTCGAAACCTGGGGCGAGCGCTTCACCGTGCCGCTCTACGAACCTGCACCGCGCTATCGCATGGAGAGGGACCGTCGCCTGCATCCCGCGATCATCCTGGATGAACTCGAGGATCGCGGCTTCCGCAATCTTGTCGTCGTCGCGCGGCGCGCCGATGTCTACGTGATCGAGGGCGTGAGCCCGCGCAAAGGGCGCATCCGGCTGGTCGTCGACGCCTATGATGGCGAGATCATCCAGCGCGATACCCTGAGCCGCTCCGATGCCCGCGTCGTCGGCGAGGATCGCAGCCCCACGGCTTCGACCTCAAGCCTCTTCGCCCTGCCGGCCCCGCCGGTTCGCCGGATGCCGGGCACGGCCATCGAGAATGTGGCACCCAAGCCCGTGCCGCCGAAAGTTGCCGGCCCCCTGTCCGAGCCGCCCGCCACTCCGGCCCTGCCGGCGACGCGGCCGCCCAGCGCGGATTGGAACCCGATCAATTCCGTTCCGGTCGCGCCGCTGCTCTGAGCGACCGTCGCAAGAAGGCCGGACAGCAATAAGGGGCGCCGCGGGCGCCCCTTCGCTTCTGCCAAGAATGTCCGGCCGGATTCGAAGCCGGAGTTTCGTTCCCGGTTAAGCCGCGAGTTGGGTGGCCATTTCGCGAGGCGCGTGGATCGGAACCTGCCGCGGCTTCTTGGCCTCGGGGATCTCGCGCACGAGATCAACATGCAGCAGGCCATGCTCAAGGCGCGCACCGGTGACCGTCACATGGTCCGCAAGGCGGAAGCGACGCTCGAACTGGCGGGCGGCGATGCCCTGAAACAGGAACTCACGCTCGGCCTTGTTCTCCTCGGCGATCTTCTCGCCGCGAATCACGAGCCAGTTTTCCTTGGTCTCGATCGAAAGATCGGCGTCGGTGAAACCTGCGACGGCAAGGCTGATGCGATAGCCGTCCTCGGAGACCTTCTCGATATTGTAGGGCGGGTAGCTTGCATTCCCGGCTTCGCCGTTCTCGATCTGGTTGATCAGCGAAAACAGGCGGTCGAAGCCCACGGTGGAACGATAGAGCGGGGCAAGATCAAACGTACGCATGGCATATCCTCCTTCAGAAGCGACACGCGAATTCCGGTCCGCCATCAGGCCGGACCATGATTGCTGTGCAGCCTTCATGGCCTGCACGAATTACGATTTGGGAAGCCGATTTCAGCCTTTCAAGGGGCTTCCAGACGATTTCCCGCGATGAATGCGCGATGAACAGGGAAGCGCGCGGCGGTTCAGGTGCAGTGCAATAGAAAGCGACCATGCCCCAGGCCACCACCATCGATTCCCCCTCGTCGCCCACCCTGCCCCGCTTGCGCCGGCGTGCCGGCTTCTGGCTCGTCATCACCCTTGCAGGAGCCCTTTTGCTCGCTGGATCGGGCGCGCTCCTTTCGAGCGGATTGCTGCTGCAAGCCTCCGATTCCGCGCGGCGCATCATGCCGGAACGGCCCGCGCCGGTCGCGACCGGATCGGTCGCGCCCCTGCAGTTTCCTGGCTTCCAGCGGCGTGGCAACCTGCTGACCGGCCATTTGACGACCGAGGATGGCCGAAGGCTTCATCTGGTCATCGATGCGCGCTCGAACACGATCATCGGTGCGAAGCTCGTGGAGGCACAGGCCCCGGCCGCGCGCTGAGGCTTGCCGACCTGCCGGCAATCGCGGCACAGTGATGTTGCGGCTTCGAGCCGCGTTCCGCCGGACATTCCGATGCTTCAAAACTTGCCTGGTCAGGGCGCGCTCGCCGAACCGCCGGATGGCCAGCCCTTCCCGCCCCACGAACGCGTGCCGCTCCTGACGCGGGATGGCTACCGGCTGCGCGCCGCCTTCTTCCCGCTGCCCGAGGGTGTGGCGACGAAGGGCACGATCCTGCTCCTGCAGGGTCGCGCGGAATTCATCGAGAAATATCGCGAGGTGATCGGCGAACTGCTCGCGCGGGGTTTCGCGGTGATGAGCTTCGATTGGCGCGGCCAGGGCGGCTCCGAACGGTTGTTGCGCACGAGCCTCGCCGGACATATCGAGGATTTCGAGGATTACCAGCTCGATCTCGAGGCGATGATCGCGGCGATGATGCCGCGTGATCTGCCGCAGCCCTGGTCGCTGCTGGCGCATTCCATGGGCGGCTGCCTGGCGCTGCACCACATTGCAAGGGGCAATTCCCCGTTCCGGCGCGCCGTGCTCGCCGCACCGCTGATCGGCCTTGCCGGTCCCGGTGGCAGCATGGCGGGGCAGGTTCTGTCGCGCATGCTCTCCGCGCTGGGCTTCGCCACCAGGCGCATTCCGTTCGGCGCGGATGTGCCGCGCTTGCAAGGTCCCTTCGAAGGAAATCCCTTCACGCATGATGCGTCGCGCTTCAGCACTGCCCGCGGCTGGCTGGAGGCGTATCCGCATCTTGGCGTTGCGGACCCGACGATCGGATGGGTTGCCGCCGCGTTCCACGCGCTCGACCGCTTCGGGGAGGACGATTTCGGGTGCCTCAGCCGCACACCGATGCTGATGCTGCTGGCCGGGGAAGACAGCGTCGTGCTGACCGCTTCGGCCGAGAAGCTGGCCCTGCGCCTGCGCGGCGCCAGTGCGCTGGTGCTGCCCGGCTCACGCCACGAGATCCTGATGGAGAAAGACGAGGTCCGCGCGCTGTTCTGGGCGGCGTTCGATGCTTTCGTGCCGGGCGAGGACATCTAGAGCATGCTGTGAAAAAGTGGAATCCGGTTTTTCACAAAAAAGCATGCGATAATAATAAGATAAGAGCATGATGTGCTTCCGTCTGAACACATCATGCTCTAGCCTCAAACCCTCGAAAGCTGCTCCATTGCCGCCGCATGCAACGCGCGCGAACCGGCGGCCAGAATGCGACCGCCATCCTTCGCCGGGCTTCCATCCCAGGTGGTGACGACACCACCCGCGCCCTCGATGATGGGGATCAGCGCCACGATATCATAGGGCTGGAGGCCCGTTTCGATCACGAGATCGACCTGCCCGGCCGCAAGCATCGCATAGGCATAGCAATCGGTGCCGTAACGCGTGAGGCGCACGGCATTCTCGATCGCGTCGTAGGCGCTGCGCTCCGGGCCCTTGAAGAGGCGCGGATCGGTTGTCATCAGCGTGGCATCGGCGAGGGCCTCGCAGCCGCGCACATGCAGTTCGCGCAGCCCGCGCGGGCCGCTGACGCGCGCGCTGCCGCCATCGCCAATGAACATCTCGCCTGTGTAAGGCTGGTGCATCACGCCCAGCACGGGCCGGTTGTTGCGCATGAGCCCAATCAGCGTGCCCCAGACCGGCAGGCCGCAAAGGAAAGCCCGCGTGCCATCGATGGGGTCGATCACCCAGACATGCTCGGCATCGAGCCGTTCGTCGTTGAATTCCTCGCCCAGGATGCCATGCGTCGGGAAAGCCTCGAGAATGCGCCGGCGGATCACCGTTTCCGCCGCACGGTCGGCCTCGGTCACCGGGTCGAAGACCGCGCCCGTCGCGCGCCCCTTGTCCTGCACGGAAAGTGTGGTGCGGAAGAAGGGAAGGATGGCCTCGCCGGATTGGCGCGCCAGACCCTCAATGAAGGCGGTGAGATCGACAGGACGCATGGGCAAGCTCGTCGGGAAGGGCGAATCGCGGATCAGCGAGAAGAGCCTTGGCAGAGCCTGCGGACAAAACAAAGGCCGCATTCACGAGGCTGTGAACACGGCCAGGTTCAAGTCCCTTATCTGGGCCCTTGTCTTTTTTTGCAGTGCAATATATATTGAGATTGTCGCGGTCGACGCTGTCCCGCGGCATGCCCTCCTTGGGCGTTTCCTCCCTAGACTTTCAGGCCGCTTCGTGCGGCCTTTTTTTTGCCTATCGCCCGGTTGCACCGCGCTTTTCTCGTTGCCGCCGCAGGTGTTTCCACCCATTTCGGGCTTTTCGCCCTTCTTGCGAACCGGGCCGCGAATGGAACGCCGGTTATCCCGGTCTTGTCCCTCATCCGCAACCGGTCTGGGGTGCCGCCGGTTGCGCGCTATTCAGCAGCCTTCTGATAAAAATGCAAGTCCGACGTGCGAAATTCGAATGCCTGCTCGGCGAAAAATTTCGCGAACATGTTTTCCAGCCGTCGCGCGAGCTCGGGGAAGCCCGAATGCGGCTCGAGACTGCGCTCATCCATGTAAAGGGCGCGGTTGATTTCGATCTGGAAGGCGTCCCAGCCGAGATCGGGCCGCCCGTAGCATTCCGTGATGTAGCCCCCGGCATAGGGCTGGTTGCGCTCCACGCGGAAGCCCTCCTTCCGCGCCAGCGCCTCGAAGAATTCCACCAGTCCCGGCCTGCAGGATGCGCCGAAGCGATCGCCGATCACCAGATCGGGCATGAGGCCCGTGGTGCGGGAATTCGAGGGCATCGAATGGCAATCGATGAGGCAAGCCCGGCCGAACCGCGCCTGCAGGTCTGCCAGGGCGCGATGCAGCCGGCCGTGATAGGGCAGGTAGTAGTTTTCGATGCGCGCCAAAGCCTCATCCAGCGCGAGCTTGCCGGCATAGATCTCGACCTGATCGCCGATGACGCGCGGCACGGTGCCGAGCCCGCCGGCCACCCGCAGCGACCGCGTATTGGCCTCCACCGGGAGCGTGCCGGCAATGAGGCGCGGATCAAGCTCGAGGGGTTCGCGGTTGAGATCCACGAAGGATCGCGGCAGATGCGCGAACATGATCGTCGAACCCATGCCGACGGCACGCTGCACGAGGCGATCGACATAAAGATCGGATGCGCGCCGCATCTCCTGGCGCGAGAGCTGGCTGCGCGCAAGGAAGGCCTCGGGAAAAACCTCGCCGGAATGCGGCGAATTCAGCAGGACAGGGACAGTTTCCGATGCAGCCGGATGCAGCAGCGTGAAAGTCTCGCCTGTCTCGATCCGGGGCATGCTCATGCGGGAGGCGTGTTCCTTCTTGCTGCCGAAACGGAGTTCGCGTGCGGCATTCGCAGAGCTATGATGGCGTTTGCCATGTGAATCGTCCAGCGCCGGCACTGGCCTCGCAATTGCCATACACCACATGTTTACCACGCGCCTCTAACCATCCTGTCAGATTCCGAGACAGGTCAGACGAGATGAGCATGACCAAGATCCTCCTGGCCGAAGACGACAACGACATGCGGAAGTTCCTCGTCAGGGCGTTGCAGAATGCCGGCTTCGACGTGGCCTCCTTCGACAATGGCCGCTCGGCCTATCACCGCCTGCGCGAGGAGCCCTTCGAACTCCTGCTGACCGACATCGTGATGCCGGAGATGGACGGAATCGAGCTTGCCCGCCGCGCGACCGAGCTTGATCCGGATATCAAGGTGATGTTCATCACCGGCTTTGCCGCTGTCGCGCTGAACCCGGAATCGAACGCGCCGAAGGATGCGCGCGTGCTCTCCAAGCCCTTCCATCTCAAGGACCTCGTGAACGAGGTGAAGCGGATGCTCGCGGCGTGAGGGAATTTCAGGCTCGAAACCCGGCTTTTTCCCTTGCCCTTTCAGGGAGAGCTGACTATAGAGCCGCTTCCCGTCCGGCAGGGGCATCCCTGGCGGCGCGAGGGCGCGTAGCTCAGCGGGAGAGCACTACATTGACACTGTAGGGGTCACAGGTTCAATCCCTGTCGCGCCCACCATTTTCACCCGGTTCCGGTGGCGTTTCGCGGCCGAAGCAGGATGGTTCAAACGTTGGGCTCCGGCCCGGCCGGAGTTGAGACGATGAAGATCAGGAATTCGCTCAAGTCGCTGATGAAGCGC
The DNA here is from genome assembly GCA_020252645.1 of Methylobacterium sp. Lineage (GTDB taxonomy): Bacteria > Pseudomonadota > Alphaproteobacteria > Rhizobiales > Beijerinckiaceae > Rhabdaerophilum. The sequence goes on from JADCCN010000006.1 coordinate 108,992, forward strand.
CACCGCGACAACCAGATGGTTCGCCGCCGGGGTCGCGTCTACATCATCAACAAGACGCAGAAGCGCTACAAGGCGCGCCAGGGCTAAGCTCCTGCGCTCTGCCGCGCGCAGGTTTTTCCCTCATCGGACTGCACAAAAAGGGCGCCTTCGAGCGCTCTTTTGGTGTTGGGATCACGCGCCGTCGAGCAATGGCCCGTTCGAGCGCCCTTGACGGAAGCCGAGCGCCGCTCCACGCTTCTCGTCATGATGATGCGCTTTGCCACCCTCGCGCTGATTGGCCTCCTCGGGATGGCCTCCCCTTCTGCCGCGCAGACGACCGGCATGGAGCCACCAGCCACCCGCACCGGCGACCGCGAGCGGCTCGACCGGCTTTTCGAACGCCTGAAGGCCGCGCCGTCGGCGGATGCCGCAAGGGCGGTCGCCCAGCAGATCGAACAGCGATTCGAGAAATCGGGCAGCGACACGGCCGATCTGCTGCTGCAACGCGCCAAGCAGGCGATCGAATCCAGGAACCACGATCTGGCGCTCGATCTTCTTGATTTCGTCACGACGTTGAAGCCGAACTGGTCGGAAGCCTATCATCGCCGCGCGATCGTGCATTTCCTGCTTAAGGACGAGGAAAGCGCGATGCGGGATATTCGCCAGAGCCTTGCCCATGAGCCGCGCCACTTCCATGCGCTCGCCGGGCTCGGGCAACTCCTGCAGATGATGGGGCAGCGGAAGCAGGCCTATCAGGTCTATCGCCGCGCGCAGGATGTCTATCCGCTTTTCCCCGATCTCGAGAAAATGCTGGAGAGGCTGAAACTGGAGGCGGAAGGGCAGCCCATCTAGAGCATGCTGTGAAAAAGTGGAATCCGGTTTTTCACAAAAAAGCATGCGATAATAATAAGATAAGAGCATGATGTGCTTCCGTCTGAACACATCATGCTCTAGAGCATTTTCAAGCGAAGTGGATGCCGGTTCGCGTGAAGAAAATGCGATCAAGGAAAGAAAGAAGCATTTTCAAGCGAGGCATGTCCCTCGCGAAGGCGAGGTGGGAACCGGTTCGCGTCAAGAAATTGCGATCAAGCAAAGAAATTCGGCATCCGATCTCATTCGATCAGATCGAAAAAAATGCTCGAGGCTGCCCCTGCCTCGTCTTCATCAGTCATCCGCGCTCACGAAGGTGATGCGCAGCATGTTCGTCGCACCCGGCGTGCCGAAGGGAACGCCCGCAACCAGGATGATCCGCTGGCCGGGATTGGCGAATTCCTGCTCGCGCGCCGCGTGCGCGCCCCTGTGGGCCATGTCGTCCACATCCTTCGGGTCCTCGCCCACCACCGCATGCACACCCCAGACCAGTGCCAGCCGGCGCGCGGTGTTGCGCGAAGTGGTGAGCGCGAGGATCGGCGGATAAGGACGCTCACGCGCGATCCGCAGGGCCGTGGCACCCGAGGCGGTCCAGGCGACAATGGCGCGCAGATCCAGCGTCTCGGCCACGGAGCGCGCCGCGGCCGCGATGGCATCCGCGCCTGTGGGCTCGGGGGGCGAACGCTGGCCCGCGAGCAGCACGGGATAGTTCGGGTCTTTTTCGACCGCCTCGATGATCTTGTTCATCGTCTCGACGGCTTCGTAAACGAACTTGCCCGCCGCACTCTCGGCCGAGAGCATCACCGCATCCGCACCCTCGAACACCGCGGTCGCGACATCCGATACCTCGGCACGCGTGGGTGTGGGGCTGACGATCATCGATTCGAGCATCTGCGTCGCAACCACGACCGGCTTGCCGAGCTTGCGCGCCATGCGGGTGATTCGCTTCTGCAAGCCGGGCACGACCTCCAGCGGCAGTTCCACGCCGAGATCGCCGCGCGCCACCATCAGGGCATCGGAAAGCTCCATGATCTCCTCGAGCCGCTCGATGGCCTGCGGCTTCTCGAGCTTCGCCATCACCAGGGCGCGTCCCCGCGCGATCTTCTTCACCTCCGCCACGTCTTCCGGGCGCTGCACGAAGGAAAGCGCGATCCAGTCCACTCCCGCTTCGAGCGCGGCGGCGAGATCGGATCGATCCTTCGGTGTAAGTGCGGAGGTCGGCAGGATGGTATCCGGCAGGCTCACGCCCTTCTTGTTGGAGATCGGCCCGGAGAATTCAACGCGGATCACCACCTTTTTCGGCGCGGCTTCGACCACGACGAAGATCAGCTTGCCGTCATCGATCAGCACACGATGGCCTGCGCGCAGGGATTTGAGGATTTCCGGATGCGGCAGTTGCACGCGGGTGGCGTCACCCGGCGCGGGATCACTGTCGAGCGTGAAAAGCTGCCCCTTCTCGAGCATCACCGGCGGGTTGGCAAAGGTGCCGACGCGCAGTTTGGGCCCCTGAAGATCGGCGAGAATGCCGATGGGGCGGCCGATTTCCGCCTCAAGCCCCCGGAGCTGCTTCACGCGCGCTTCCAGCACCTCGTGGCTCGAATGGCTCATGTTGATTCGGAAAACATCCGCCCCGGCCTCGAACAGGCGGCGGACGGTGGCGTCATCCTGGGAAGCGGGCCCCAGGGTGGCGAGAATTTTGGTGCGTCGGTTGCGTCTCATGGTTCCTTGAACCTGGCCCTCTTCATGTCCTGCCGGGGCAGGGTTTGGGCCAGCATTGAAGAACCTGGGACCGAGAAGGGTCGCAGAGCCTCAGGGCCGGCCCGTGACGAGCCCGCCATCCCCCAGTTCCACCGTCCAGTCGCTTTGTTGCCCGGTATCGATCTCGATGAACCCGGCGCGCTCGAAACCTCGCGCATAGCAATCCAGCGGCCCACGGATCGAAAACTCAGTATCGCGGACACAGAGGATATTGGTCCCGCTCCAATCCCCCCCGCGATCATAATCCACGGCATGCAAATAGAAAAAGCGGGAATTGAGCTGGCCGCGAATAATTGTTTCGCAGCGCCCCGGCTTGAGGTTGAACCAGCCCTCGGTGACCCAGACCGGGCCATCGAGGTAGCCAATCGCCACGCCCACGCGGCCAGAACTGGTGTTGCAGACGCGCAGATCGGCCTTGGCCGGCGCGGAAAGGCCCAGCATTCCCGCAAAAGCGAGACCCAACAGCGCCATCATGCTTCGCGAGCGAGCCGTCACGCGCGGCCCTCGCGCAGAATCACACGTAAATCATTCGCGTTGGTGAAGGTCGGTCCCGGCACGTAGAGATCTCCAAGAGCGCGGAAGAAAGCGGATGAATCGTTATTCTCCAGCATCGTGGCGGCATCAAGCCCGGCTTCATGCGCCCGCTTCAGCGTCGAGGCATCCATGAAGGCCCCGGCAGGATCATCCGCGCGGCCGACACCGCCATCCGTGCCATCGGTATCGGCCGCGAGCGCCGCGATTCCCTTAGCGCCCCGAAGACCGAGCGCGAGCGCCATCGCATATTCCTGGTTCGGCCCGCCCCGTCCCTTGCCCTTGATCGTGACGGTCAGCTCACCGCCCGAGAGGAAGGCGAGATTCTCACCCGGCGCGGCCGCCAGCGCGCGGCGTGCATGCGCCGCGGCGATCTCACGCGCCTCGCCCTCGATTGCATGGCCGAGATCGACCACGCAATAGCCCAGGGATTCGGCCTTCCTCCACGCGGCATGCCAGGCATCCGCGGGCCTGGCGGCGACGATCGCGCGGGAGCGGGCAAAGCAGGCATCGCCCGGTTTGGGGGATTCGCTTCCTGGATCATCCAGCACCGCAAGGATGCTCGCGGCGGGCCGAAGCCGGTAGCGCGCCACCACGGCCCGGGCCTCTTCCAGCCTGGAAGGATCGGGGATCGTCGGCCCCGAACCGATGAGGCTCAGTTCGTCACCCGGAACATCGGAGAGCGCGAGGGTCACGATCTCCGCGCCCTGCATCAGCGCCGCGAGCCGCCCGCCCTTCACGCGGCTGATATGCTTCCTCAGGATGTTGATCTCGCCGATGGGCACGCCGGCGCGCAGCATCTGGCGGGTGAGATCCTGCTTCTCCGCCAGGGTGATCGCCCCCAGCGGCGCCACGAGATTGGCCGAGGCCCCGCCCGAGAGCAGGAAGATCACGAGATCATGGGGCGAGACAAGCTGCGCCCGCCGCATCATCTCGGCGGTGGCCGAGAGGCCCGCCTCATCCGGCACCGGATGGCCCGCTTCCATGGCATCGAGGATCGCGAGGGGGCGACCATAGCCATGCCGGGCAATCGCAAGGCCCGAAAGCCGATCCGGCCCGAGGCCCAGCGCGCGATAATGCGCCTCGGCCGTCTCCGCCATCGAGCCCGCCGCCTTGCCCGCCGCGAAAATCATCACGCGCTGCCTTTCTGCGGGCGCAGGCAGGTGCGGCGGCAGGAAGATCGGGGGCTTCACCGCCTCGATCGCGGCTTCGACAATCCTCTGGGCATCGGCCCGCAGGCGGGTTGCCGTTTCGGAAGAAGGAGCAATCATCGGAGAGGCCATCGGGGCAGGAATTTCGGTCGCGGCGAGCGATTTCGCCGTTGATCCCTTCTGCCCTTTGGTGGAGAAGGCCGCAACCACGAAGAGGATGCTTCCCCTTGCCGATCGCCCGCGAAGAGGCCGAAGCCTTCGAGATCATTCCCGGCAGGCCCGATATCGGCCTGCTGGTTCTCTGCGACCATGCCAGCGCGTATATCCCATCGGAATATGCCGATCTCGGCCTCTGTTCGGAGCAGCTTTCACGCCACATCGCCTATGATATCGGCGCGGCCGATGCGAGCCGGCAGATCGCCGAAGAATTCGGCTGCCCGGCCGTGCTCAGCCGCTTCTCGCGCCTGCTGATCGATCCCAATCGCGGCGAGGATGACCCGACCCTCGTGATGCGTATCGCCGATGGTGCGCTGGTGCCCGGCAATGCCCGCATCGGTGACGACGAGATCGAAAGGCGCATCCACCGGTTCTACCGGCCCTATGACGATGCCATCGCCCGCACCATCGCTGCCATGCGCGCGACGGGGAAGAACCCGGTCATTCTCGCCATGCATTCCTTCACGCCGGAGATGAAGGGCCGCAAGCGCCCCTGGCATGTGACGGTGATCTGGGATTTCGATCCGCGCCTGAACGGGAGGCTTCTCGATGCCCTGTCGCGCGAGCCCGATCTCGTGGTGGGCGATAACGAGCCTTATCAGGGCGGCTATCGCGGCGACACGATGGATCGCCATGTCATCCGGGCGGGCCTCGCCCATGCCCTTGTTGAAATCCGGCAGGATCTGATCGGCACGGAAGTCGACGCCCGTGCCTGGGGCAAGCGCCTCTCGGGCGTGCTGCGGCCGCTGCTTGCAAACCCGGATCTCTACGAGGCGCGCGTCCATGGCAGCCACCCCGCGTGAAAAGTCGAGACCGCGCGAAAGCCGGGGACAGCGACCATTGGGCGCTTGATCGCGCACCGCGCATCCGGCACTTCCGTCTCCAACCTTCCCGATCGAGAGAACCACCATGGATGACATTTCAAGCGCCGGCGCCGGCCAGCTCAAATCCATCATCGAGCGCATCGAGCGCCTCGAGGAGGAGAAGCGCAACATCGCTTCCGACATCAAGGACGTCTATGCCGAGGCCAAGGGCCAGGGCTACGATACCAAGATCCTGCGCAAGGTGATCTCGCTGCGCAAAAAGGAACCGCATGAGCGGCAGGAGGAAGAGGCCCTGCTCGAGACCTACCTCAACGCGCTCGGGATGGCGTGAGGCACAAGGCAAATTCAGATCCGGCATTTTCCGATCCGGCCTTTGCCGGTTGATCACGGAAAAGGCGTCAAACATCGAAACTATAACGCGGGCCCTTTCGCGAACAGCGGATCAGCGCGGATCATCATCTCCGGCCTGCGTGAAGCGGGCCGACATCGGCCGGATGAAGCGTCCGGCGAAACGCCCGTTGCCGATGGCTGCGGGCGTTGCCTTGCCAAGGCCCATCGCCACCACGCCGCGCTTCACCTCGCGCTCGACGGGTGGCGGGGCGACATTCACGACATGCATGGGGCGCGCAAGGCGCGTGGATTGAGCCGCAATCAGCACGGCAATATCGCCCCTGGCCGCGGCATCGACAGCATGCCTGACCGGAACGGGCGGATTGACCGGCGCAGCCGGAGGCGCGGAGACAGGGGGCGAGCGAAGAGGCGGCAAGGCCAGATCCGGCGCGGGCCGAAGCGAAGCGGCAGGCGGCGCCAGACTTGCGACCTGCGCGGCAGGCGGGGAAGCGGGCAGGCTCGCGATCGCGGCCGGTGTCGAGGACCGGATCGGCGGCAGCGGCAGATCAGCCGGAACCGGGCCATTGGCGGCGATTGGCGCGATCTCGCCCAACCCGCGCGGACGGATGGGGGGAAGCGGCAGGCCGGCAATCTCCACGAGCCCGGCCTGCGCCGGAACGGTCGCGGCCTGCGGCGGAACGGTCCCGGCCTGCGGCGGAACGGTCCCGGCCTGCGGCGGCGTGGCGGCGGCCGGCTCGCTGCCCGGCTGCGGACGCAACTCGGTCTGGCGCGGAAGGGGCGGGGCAGCCGCGAAAGCCGTCACGGCACCGGGCTGAACGGAAGCCACCATGACGTTGTCGCCGGTTTCAGCACGTGGCTGCGCCACCGCCGCGACAGCCGCGACAGCCGCGCGGGCGTTGCGGCCGCGCGTCGTCGCGCGTTCGAGCCCGCCATCATCCTCCTCGCCCGAACCGAAGAGCAGCGCCCAGAGCGATTTGCCGCGATTCGAGATCACGGTGTCGTAATCGAGCGCCGAACCGCCGCGCGCCTGCACCTCCGCGAGCGCGAGCTGGTAATTCGCAAGCGGAATGCCATCGGCGGGGATATGGACGGTCTTGCCGTCAGGGAACAGGCGCTCGAGCTGATCGCGCGGCATGCGCGGCCATGACCGCACCGTTCCGACATCGAGATGCACGAAGGCCGAGCCGGCCGCCGGATAATATCCCACGCCGCCCCGCTGCAGGCGCATGCCGATCTCGCGCACCTTCGCCATGGAGACGCCGGGGATATGGAAATCCATCGCGTTGCCGCGCATGTGATGGCTGTTCTTCGCCACGCCGCGCGACCGGCGCGCAAGCATCGCGTTGGTGTTCGGCGAGCGATAGGCCGAGACGACCTTGACCGGCTCCGTCGCCCCGACCTCGCGATAGACATACCAGACGACGTCGAACAGCTGCGGTGCCATCGCGGTCTGTTCGTCATTGCGCCAGTCGCGCAGGAAATGATTGAGCTGGGAAAGGGCGTTGCTGTCGAAGCTGCCATCGCGCCGGAAGGTCACGCGAAGGCGCTCCTGCGTGTGGGTATGGACGAGTTCGATCGTGCGGGTATCGCCATTCGCGACCGCGTCCTGCGTGCCGCGCACGCCCAGCATCAGCGCACAGGCCGCAAGCGCCACCGAAAGGCTGCGCCTGCCCGCTCCCATGCTTCGGTGCCGAGGTCCGGTCATTCCCCCAACCCTGTCCGTCTCAAGCCAAGCCAGGCCGTGCAGCGGCCGGGAGAGTCTGAATGCCGGCAAGACATGGCAGGGGAACGTGGCGGAAAAACGCCTGAAGCTCCATGACATTGCGCAAGGACGACGATTGGGATCAGAGCGAGAGGGCGCGACGGATACGCAAATCATGCCCGTAAAGGTCCGGCTTGCGGACCAGAGCACCGTTCTCGTCGACCGACAATGTGAAATAGGCAAGATGCACCGGCACCGCTTCGGTGAGGCGGATCGTGCGCTCACCGCTGCCGACCATGGCCCGCAATTGCCGCTCGCTCAGCCCCTGCCGCTTCAAGAGCAAATGCTCCGCCAGGACGAAAGGCTGGTCCACGCGCACGCAGCCGGAGCTGAAGGCCCGGATTTCGTTGCGGAACAGGTGCCGGCCGGGCGTATCATGCAGGTAGACCGCATGCGAGTTCGGGAACATGAACTTCACATGCCCCAGCGCATTCCGCTCGCCCGGCGGCTGGCGCACGGAGATCGAGCGACCATTCCGGATCACCTGGTAGCCCATGCGCGCGGCATAGGATGGATCGGCCGCGAGTTTCGGAAGCACATCCTTCCGAAGGATGGTGGGCGGAATATACCAGGACGGATTGACGACCAGGAATTCCATCTTGTCGGAGAAAACCGGTGTCTGCCGCTCGGGCTTGCCGACAATGATCCGCGTCTCGAAGACGCGCGCGCCCTCCTCCATCATCTGGAGGCGGAATTCCGGGATGTTCACGAAGATATGCGTGCGCCCGAGTTCCGGCGGAAGCCAGCGCCAGCGCTCCATATTGGCGATGAGCATGCCTGAGAGATCTTCCGGCGCATTCCTCGCCTTCTGCTCGCGGTTCACCGGCGCGTCGGGATCCTGAAGCAGCGCGCGGGTGCGCGACGCGATGCGGCCATCCGGCTTGAGGCCGTTGGCACGCTGGAATTCGCGAACCGCATCGGCAAGAGCGGCGTCATAGACGGGCTTTTCGCCCGCCGGCAGACCAAGGCGACGGCGCAGATGCGGCACGCGCGCATCTTCCTGGCCGGGCACCAGCACGGAGCCTTCCATGAAATTCGACGGAATTTCAGCGCGCGGGTGCGCGGATTTCGGCGTGCTGGCCGTGGCTTCGGTCTCCTCTGCGGGCTCGGCGCGCAACCGGGCGAGAGCCTGCTTCAACACGCGATAACCCTCATGCTGCGGATTATAGGCCGCGAGAACATTTCGCACGGCATCCGCCGTCTCCGCCCTGGCCACGCGCTCGAGAACCTCGCCCGCCGGCGGCAGGAAGAGTTCCGGCGTGAGCATGGCGGAGAGCTTCGCCGGTTCGAGGCGGCCACCGCGCGCATCCTGCGCATAGGTCACGGCAGCGAGGCTCAGCAGCAGGTCGATCTCCGCACGCTTCTCCTCCGCACGCTTCTCCTCCGCGAGCGGCCCGGCCTTGGTGAGGTCGGAGAGCGAAAGCGGCACCAGCGAGAGCAGACGGCTCGGATCGAGGCCATCTTCTCCCGCCGAAGAGAGCTGCGCGACCAGCCCTCCGACCGATCCGGCCAGCCCGCCATCGGGCTTGAACCAAAGCGACTGCCAGTCGCGGGTCTCGTAGGCCGCGACGATCTCGTCGGCCACCGAAGGCCTGAGCCCGAGGCGCTGGCGATAGGGCTCGACAAGCGCCTTGGCGGCCTCCCGCGCAATCGACAGCCTGTAGGGCAGCGGCGCCAGAGGCTCCGCACGCCTGGGCGGCTCGATCCTGAGCGAGGAAAGGTCGAATTCCGGCGGCGCCGGGCGCTCGATGATGATCGGGCCAGCCTGCTGCTGCGGCGCCGGGCTCGGCTCCTCGGCCAGGCGCTTCTCGCGTTCCAGGATCGAGAGGTCGAAAGCCGGCGCGGGTGGAGTGTCGATGATGATGCGATCAAGGCTCGCCATCGGAGCCGGCTCGGCAGGCATCAAGCCCGGGGGCGCGAGGCTGGCGCGGCGCTGCTCCTCCAACTCGGCCGGCATGGCAGGCGGCCCAGGATCGGGCAGGCGCGGGAGAACGATCAGGCCCTTGGTCCCGGACCGCTTGATCGGAACCGGCAAGGCAGGTGCTGCGGCATGAACCTGCATTTCCGGCCTGGCATCCGGATGGGCCTCGGCGCTCTGCTCCGGCGATGTCGCCAATGCGGTGGATGCCAGAAGAAGGCCCGCAAGGAAGGCGATGCGCCCGCCGGCCCAGCCTGGCCGAACCATCCTGCTGCCAAGCTCCTGCCTATGCTTTGACATCCGGGCCTCAAGCCCTCTGAGAAACGGGCCAATCATCGTTCGTCTCTCTCCCACGCGAGGCTGATTCCCGCAAGGGCGGCCAGTGGCGAATTTGGATGAGTGCAGTTCGAAATGCGCGGCCATTCCGTGCCATTCCGCATCTTCACGCGGCGCGGTTGTCGCCGTCGAGATCCTCGCCTTCCGGTTCGTCCGTCGCGATGCCCAGTTCCTTCAGCTTGCGATAGAGGGTCGAGCGACCGATGCCGAGCTTGCGCGCGACCTTGGACATCTGCCCCCGGTAATGTTCGAGCGCGAAACGGATCGTCTCGCTTTCCACATCGCCCAGCGGACGCACGTCGCCCATGGAATCGAGCAGCGTGAGCGCGGAGGGGTCCTTGATCTCCACGCGCACGATCTCGCGCTCGGCCATCGGAACCGGGGCGGGCGTGGCGGCGAGCGGCGGAATGCGCACCTCGTAACCGCTCACCACCTGCGCCACCTGCGGCACATGCTCGAGGGTGATCTCGTCGCCCTCGCAGAGGATGACCGCGCGGAACATCGTGTTCTCGAGCTGGCGCACATTGCCGGGCCAGTGGAAACTCTGCAGGAGTTGCATCGCCTCGGCCGAGATGCCGCGGATCGTTCGCCCTTCTTCCGCCGAGAAGCGCGCGATGAAGCGGCGCACCAGAGTGGGGATATCCTCGCGGCGGTTGCGAAGGGGGGGTATCGCGATCGGGAAGACGTTCAGGCGATAATAGAGGTCCTCGCGGAACTTGCCCTGCCGCACGCAATCGAGCAGATCCTTGTTCGATGCCGAGACGAGGCGGATATCGACCTTCACGGTCTTGCGCCCGCCGACCGGATCGACCTCGCCTTCCTGGATGGCGCGAAGCAGCTTCACCTGCGCATCGAGCGGAAGCTCGGAAACCTCATCGAGGAAGAGCGTGCCGCCCGAGGCTTCCACGAACTTGCCGAGATGCTTCTCGGTGGCACCGGTGAAGGCGCCCTTCTCATGGCCGAAGAGAATGCTTTCCACGAGGTTCGCGGGGATTGCGCCGCAATTGACCGTGACGAAGGGCTTGCCGCGACGATCGCTCGCGCCTTGCAGCGCCCGGGCGAAAACTTCCTTGCCGACGCCGGATTCACCTTCGAGGAGCACGGGAATGCCCGATTTCGCCGCGCGCTCTCCGAGCCGGATGGCGCGTGTCATATCCGACGAGGAGGAGGCGAGATCGGAGAATTGAAGCGCCCCCGAACCGCGCTTGGAGAGCCGGCGAACCTCGCCCTCCAGCGCCTCGACGCGCAGAGCGTTCTTGATGGAGACCTGAAGGCGCTCGGCCCCCACGGGTTTCACCACGAAATCGGTCGCCCCGGCGCGCATCGCGCTGATCACGGCATCGATCGAGCCATGCGCGGTCTGCACAATCACCGGCGGGGCTTGTTCCATCGCCTTGAGACGCGCGAGCACGGTCATGCCATCGAGTTCGGGCATCACGAGATCGAGCACCATCGCGTCGATCTTGGGCTTCGAGCGGTCGTTGAGGCGGTCGAGCGCCTGCGCCCCGCCCTCCACCGGCTCGGGCTCATAGCCGAAGCGGCGCACCATTTCGGTGAGCAGGCGACGCTGGACAGGATCGTCATCGACGATGAGGAGAGTGGCGCTCATGAGCGGCGGGGTCACCTTCGCTTCAGCCTGCACCCGAAGGCGCAGGTGTTTCGTTCTGAGGCGAGTGTCGCGGAAGGGCGTAAACAGGCTGTAAATCCTGTCACGAAAGCAGGGCATGCATTGCAAAACGCCCCCGCTTGCACCATCTGGCTGGAAGCGCGAGAAAGCGCCGCCGGAAATCGGCAAAGCAGGTCGAACTGCCTTTTTCCGGCAAAATGAAGGGGAAAGACATGCGGAACGGTGATGGTCGCCACAGGCCGGCCCATGCCAATGCTGCCGGGGGCGGAATGGAAAAAAAACTCGGCACCCTGCCCGAATGGCGGCTGTCAGACCTCTATCCCGGCATGGATTCGGCTCCCTACAAGGCCGATCTGGCGGAAGCGGAGCGCGAATCAGCAGCCTTCGCGGCGCGCTATCGCGGGCATCTGGCGAGCCTCGCGGGCGGGCCGGATGGCGGCAGGGCCCTGTTCGAGGCCGTGCGCGAATACGAGAAGATCGAGGACCGGCTGGGCCGCGTCATCTCCTATGCCGGCCTGATCTACGCGACCGACACCACCAACCCCGCGCATGGCAAGTTCTACAGCGATGCGCAGGAGCGCGTGACGACAATTTCCTCCGACCTGCTGTTCTTCACGTTGGAGCTCAACCGCCTCGATGATGCGGTGGTGGACAGGCTCTGCCAGAGCGCACCGCTCTTCCATTACGCACCGTGGCTGAAGGATCTGCGCAAGGACAAGCCCTATCAGCTCGAGGATCGTATCGAGCAGGTCTTCCACGAGAAATCCGTCACCGGGCGTGGCGCCTGGAACCGCCTCTTCGACGAGACCATGGCCTCGCTGCGCTTCGAGGTGGATGGCGAGACGCTGACCCTCGAACCCACCCTGGGACGTTTGCAGGATACGGACGGAAAGACGCGAAAGAGCGCCGGCGAAGCGCTGGCGAAGACCCTGACCGAGAACCTGCGGCTCTTCACCCTCATCACCAACACGCTGGCGAAGGACAAGGAAATTTCCGATCGCTGGCGCGGATTCCAGGATGTCGCCGATAGCCGCCACCTCGCCAACCGCGTCGAAAGCGAGGTGGTGGATGCGATGGTCACGGCCATCGAGGCCGCGCATCCGCGGCTGTCTCACCGCTATTATGCTTTGAAGGCCAAATGGTTCGGGCAGAAGGCACTGGAATTCTGGGATCGCAACGCGCCGCTCCCCAAGGTCGAGCAGCGCACGATTCCCTGGGAGGAAGCGCGCGACACGGTGCTGGATGCCTATGCCGGTTTCTCGCCGGAACTCGCGGGCATTGCGCGGCGCTTCTTCGACGAGAGCTGGATCGACGCGCCCGTGCGGCCGGGCAAGGCACCGGGCGCCTTCGCGCACCCGACGGTGCCGTCCTCGCACCCTTACGTGATGGTCAATTATCTCGGCAAGCCACGCGATGTGATGACCCTCGCCCATGAATTGGGCCATGGCGTGCATCAGGTGCTCGCCGGGCCGAATGGCGCGCTGATGGCGCCCACCCCGCTGACGCTCGCGGAAACGGCCAGCGTCTTCGGCGAGATGCTCACCTTCCGCAAGCTCCTCGCCGAGACGACCGACAAGGCCCAGCGCAAGGCGCTGCTCGCCTCGAAGGTCGAGGACATGATCAACACGGTGGTGCGGCAGGTGGCCTTCTATGCCTTCGAGCGGCGCGTGCACACCGAGCGCCGCAACGGCGAACTCACCACCGAGCAATTGAACGGCATCTGGCTCGATGTGCAGGCGAAGAGCCTCGGCCCTTCCATCCATCTCGGGCCTGGCTATGAAGTGTTCTGGGCCTATATCCCGCACTTCATCCACTCGCCCTTCTATGTCTATGCCTATGCCTTCGGCGATTGCCTCGTGAACTCGCTCTATGGCGTCTACCAGAAGGCTGATCCGCGCTTCGTGGACAACTACTTCGCCCTGCTGAAGGCCGGTGGCACCAGGCATCACGGCGATTTGCTGGCCCCTTTCGGGCTCGATGCTCGCGACCCCGCCTTCTGGCAGATCGGCCTTGGCGTGATCGATTCCATGATCACCGAGCTCGAGGGCATGGCGGCTTGATGGATGGACGGATGACAATCTCGCATCCGTCCCCATCTCTGGGCCGTAACGAGGGCACTCTCTCTGGAAACGGTCCCCGATGTCCGATACCGAACAGAACCGCTTTTCCGCGCGCGCCTCCCGCTATGCCCGGGTGGGTGCCAATGTCGGTGGAGTTGCCGCGCGGATCGCGGGCGGCTTTCTGGTGGGCCGCTCGACGGATGGCGACCGGCGCAATGCCGCGGCCCTGACGGCGGCGCTCGGCGGGCTCAAGGGGCCCCTGATGAAGGTCGCGCAGTTGATCGCGACCATCCCCGAGGCCGTGCCGGCGGAATATGCGGAGGAGTTGCGCAAGCTGCAATCCGAAGCGCCGCCCATGGGCTGGGCCTTCGTGAAGCGGCGAATGACGACCGAACTCGGGGCCGATTGGGTGAACCGCTTCGGTTCGTTCGAGAAGGAACCGGCTGCCGCGGCCTCGCTCGGGCAGGTGCATCGCGCCACCACGCTCGATGGTCGCCGCCTTGCCTGCAAGCTGCAATATCCGGATATGGAATCGGCCGTGGAGGCCGATCTCAGGCAGCTCGACCTGCTCTTCTCCATCCATCGCCGCATGTCGAACGTCATCGACACCCGCGAAATCAAGCAGGAAATCGCGGCGCGCATCCGCGAGGAACTGGATTACACCCGCGAGGCGAGGCATGCCCGGCTCTATCGCTCGATTTTTCCGAGTGATGATCTCGTGCGCGTGCCGAAGGTGGAGGACAGCCTCTCCACCCGCCGCCTGCTCTGCCTCGAATGGCTCGACGGCGAGAAGATGCTGGCCTTCAAGGGCGAGAGCGAAGAGGTGCGCAACCGCCTCGCGAAGGCGATGTTCCGCGCCTGGTGGCACCCTTTTGCACAGGTCGGCATCATCCATGGCGATCCGCATCTGGGGAATTACACCGTGTTCCGGGATGATGGCGGCGAGCCGGCGGGCATCAACCTGCTCGATTACGGCTGCATCCGCATCTTCCCGCCGAGCTTCGTCGAAGGCGTGATCGATCTTTATCATGGGCTTCTCGCGGAAAATCGCGCCCAGATCGTCTCGGCCTACGAAACCTGGGGTTTCAAGAACCTCAAGAACGACCAGATCGACGTGCTCTCGCTCTGGGCGCGATTCATCTTCGGTCCGCTGCTGGATGACCGCGTGCGCACGATCGCCGATGGCGTCTTGCCCGGCGAATATGGCCGCAAGGAAGCCTTCCAGGTGCATCAGGCGCTGAAGGAAAAGGGCCCGGTGACCATCCCGCGCGAATTCGTGTTCATGGATCGCGCGGCGATCGGCCTTGGCGGGGTGTTCCTGCATCTTGATGCGCGGCTGAATTTCCACCAGCTTTTCAATGCCGAGATCGAGACCTTCGCAGTCGCGCAGGTCGCGGCCCGGCAGCAGGCGAAACTGACGCAATTCGGCCTGCCCTGAAGGCAGGCAGAAGATATCGGCTGCATTGCGCGGAACCGGGCTTTGAGCTAGAGGCGAGAAAAGATTGCTGCCGATCCGGAGAGACGACGACCATGGCTGCCCATTCCCAAGACCAGAAGCCCCCGGCGATGGATTACGCCGAGCACGAGAAGACCTATGCGCTTTTCGGCGAACTCATGAAGTGGGGCACGGCCGTCTCGGTCATTCTCGTCCTGCTGGTCGGCTCGATCTGGGGCCCGCTGCCCTGGGCCTTCACGCTGATCGTTTCGGCGCTCACCATCGGCGTCATCGCCAAGTTCTTCTGAGGCATCCTCGCCTCGCGGAAAGTTCAGCCGCGCCACCAGAAGGCGGCCCTTCCCGTCATCATCGCTCATCCCCGGGGAGACACGATGCGCATTGCCGTTCTCGATGAAACCAAGGCGGGTGAACCCCGCGTGGCGGTGACGCCCGATACGATCGGGAAGCTCAAGGCCCTCGGCGCGGAAATCGCGATCGAGAAAGGTGCGGGCTCCGGTGCCGACATCCCCGATGCGGCTTTCGAAGCCGCCGGCGCGACCATCGGCACCGCTTCCGCGACGCTCAAGGGCGCGGGTATCCTCCTTTCGGTGCGCCGCCCCTCGGCGGAAGCCGCCGGCAAGCTCGCCAAGGGCGCGATCGTCATCGGCATGCTCGACCCCTATGGCGATGCCGAGGGCATGAAGGCCGTGGCCGAGAAGGGCGTGACGGCCTTCTCCATGGAACTGATGCCGCGCATCACGCGCGCTCAGGTGATGGACGTGCTTTCGTCGCAGGCGAACCTCGCCGGCTACCGCGCGGTGATCGACGCTTCGGCCATTTTTGGCCGCGCCTTCCCGATGATGATGACCGCCGCCGGCACCGTTCCCGCCGCCAAGGCCTTCATCATGGGCGCGGGCGTGGCGGGCCTTCAGGCGATCGCGACCGCCCGCCGCCTCGGCGCGGTGGTGACCGCGACGGATGTTCGCCCCGCCGCGAAGGAACAGGTCGCCTCGCTCGGCGCGAAGTTCATCGCGGTCGAGGATGAGGAATTCAAGGCGGCCGAAACCGCCGCGGGCTATGCCAAGCCCATGTCCGCCGAATATCAGGCGAAGCAATCGGCACTCGTGGCCGAGCATATCGCCAAGCAGGATATCGTGATCACCACGGCGCTCATTCCCGGCCGCCCCGCCCCGCGCCTCGTCAGCGCAGCGATGGTCGCCGCGATGAAGCCCGGCTCCGTTCTCATTGACCTTGCGGTCGAGCGCGGCGGGAACGTGGAAGGGGCGAAGGCGGACGAGATCGTCACGACGGCGAATGGCGTGAAGATCGTCGGCTACACCAACGTGCCGGGCCGGCTCGCGCCGACCGCGTCGTCGCTCTATGCGCGCAACCTTCTCGCCTTCCTCGAGACCCTCGTGGACAAGAAAGAGAAGAAGCTCGCCGTGAATTTCGAGGATGAGCTGGTGAAGGCCACGTGCCTCAGCCGCGACGGGGCGCTGGTGCACCCCATCTACGCGCCCAAGGCGTAAGAACGCGAACCGGCACAGGAAAAGGGGCAAGCATGTCGAACCCAGCTCTGGAACAGGCGAAAGCCGCTCAGGCCGCCGCGGAAGCCGCGCTCGCCAAGGCGCAGGCCGCGCTCGCCGCCGCCGAGAAGATGGCCGATGCGGGCGGCGCTGCTGCTGCAGCCGCCACCGGCGGATTAGTGGACCCCACGGTTTTCCGCTTTGCGATTTTCGTGCTCGCGATCTTCGTGGGCTATTACGTGGTCTGGTCGGTCACACCGGCGCTCCACACGCCGCTGATGTCGGTGACGAACGCGATCTCCTCGGTGATCGTGGTGGGCGCGCTGCTCTCGGTCGGCGTGCCGCTTCTGGCGGATGGCGCGGGCTCGGCCCGGCTCTTCGGCTTCATCGCGCTCATCCTCGCGAGCGTGAACATCTTCGGCGGCTTCCTCGTCACAAGCCGCATGCTCGCCATGTACAAGAAGAAGGGCTGAGCCGATGAGCGCGAATTTCGCCAACCTGCTCTATCTCGCCTCGGGCGTGCTCTTCATCCTCGCTTTGCGGGGCCTGTCGCATCCCTCCACCTCCCGCCAGGGCAACATCTACGGCATGGCCGGCATGGGTATTGCGGCGGTCACCACACTGCTGCTCTCCCCGCCCTCCGGCTTCTCCGGCTGGGGCCTCGCGATCCTTGGTGTCGCGATTGGCGGCGGCATCGGCGCCTTCATGGCGAAGCGGGTCGAGATGACCAAGATGCCGCAGCTCGTGGCCTTCTTCCACGCGCTGGTGGGCCTTGCGGCCGTGTTCGTGGCCGCTGCCGCGCTTTATGCGCCGCAGGCCTTCGGCATCGGCGCGGCCGGCAAGATCAGCGGCGCGAGCCTCTTCGAAATGAGCCTCGGCGTCGCCATCGGCGCGCTGACCTTCACGGGCTCGGTCATCGCCTTCCTGAAGCTCGACGGGCGCATGAGCGGCAAGCCGATCATGCTGCCGCAGCGCCATGCCATCAACATCGCGCTCGCCACCATTCTCGTGGTGCTGATCGCGATCTTCATCGGCACGGAGAGCCACACGGTCTTCTGGCTCATCACCATCGTCGCGCTGGTGCTCGGCGTGCTGCTGATCATCCCGATCGGCGGCGCGGACATGCCGGTCGTGGTCTCGATGCTGAACTCCTATTCGGGCTGGGCGGCCGCCGGCATCGGCTTCACCCTTGGCAACCTCGCGCTCATCATCACCGGCGCGCTGGTGGGTTCCTCGGGCGCGATCCTCTCCTACATCATGTGCAAGGGCATGAACCGCAGCTTCATCTCGGTCATCCTCGGCGGTTTCGGCGGCGAGACGGCCGCGGTGGGCGGTGCGAAGGAAGAGCGGCCGGTGAAGCTGGGCTCGGCGGATGATGCCGGCTTCATCATGAAGAACGCCTCCAAGGTCATCATCGTGCCGGGATACGGCATGGCGCAGGCGCAGGCGCAGCACGCTTTGCGCGAGATGGCCGATACGCTGAAGAAGGAAGGCGTCGAGGTGAAATACGCCATCCATCCGGTGGCGGGGCGCATGCCCGGCCACATGAACGTGCTGCTGGCGGAAGCCAACGTGCCCTATGATGAAGTCTTCGAGCTCGAGGACATCAACAACGAATTCGCGCAGGCCGATGTGGCCTTCGTGATCGGCGCGAATGACGTGACCAACCCCTCCGCCAAGACCGACCCCGCCTCGCCGATCTTTGGCATGCCGGTGCTCGATGTCGAGAAGGCGAAGACCGTGCTCTTCATCAAGCGCGGCATGGGGTCGGGTTATGCGGGGGTGGAGAACGAGCTCTTCTTCCGCGACAACACCATGATGCTGTTCGGCGACGCGAAGAAGGTCACCGAGGAAGTGGTGAAGGCGCTGGCGCACTAACTTTTGCCTGCATCACAAATCCATCAGAAGGCGCCGACAGGGCTTGAACGCTCCCGGCGCCTTCTCCATTTCTGCGAGCATGACCGAACAGGCACTGACCGCCAAATCCGCCCCTGCACCGCTCCGGCGGCGCGCCCTTCGATTGCTCATCTGGGTATTCGGAAGCTATCTCGCCGCCGCCGGCTACATGACCATTTTCCAGCGCAGTTTCCTCTACCATCCCGCACCGGAATGGCAGGCGCCGCGCGATCACGGCCTCGCCGGAGCGGAGCGCATCGAGATTGCCGCCAATGATGGCACGAAACTCGTGGGCTGGTGGCTGCCGCCGAAACGGGATGACAGGCCGGTCTTTCTCTATTTCCAGGGCAATGCGAATGGTCTCTCACGGCGCGCGGGGCGCTTCGGCCTGATGGCTGAGGATGGCTCCGGTGTGCTCGCGCTGTCCTATCGCGGCTATGGCGGTTCGGGCGGAGCGCCCAGCGAGGCGGCGCTCCATGCGGATGCCCGGACGATCCTCGCGGAGCTGTCGCGCCGCGTTGCGCCGGCGCGCATCGTGATCTTCGGCGAATCCCTTGGCACGGGCGTGGCCCTCAGGCTCGCGGCGGAAGCCCAGGTGCGTGGCGTGATC
This sequence comes from Methylobacterium sp., assembly GCA_020252645.1. Classification (GTDB taxonomy): domain Bacteria; phylum Pseudomonadota; class Alphaproteobacteria; order Rhizobiales; family Beijerinckiaceae; genus Rhabdaerophilum. The sequence goes on from JADCCN010000006.1 coordinate 127,842, forward strand.
CTCGACAGCCCCTATCTCTCGGTGATGGACCGGGCAAGGGCGAGCTATCCATGGCTGCCGGTCTCGCTGCTGCTGGCCGATCAGTTCCGCTCGGATCAGTTCATCCGGCAGGTGGACGAACCGATCTTCATCTTCCACGGATCGGAGGACCGGGTGATCCCGGCCGAGGATTCCGAAAAGCTCGCCGCGCTCGGCAAGCCGGGGCAGGTGACGCGCAAGGTCTATCCGGGCGAGCCGCATGTCGTGCCGCTCAATCGCGGCCCGATGCCGGATATCCTCGCCTGGCTCGCGGCGAACCCCTGACGTTCAGAAACCTGCCATCCGCATGCCCTCGCGGGCGGTGCGGTTATTGGCGTCGATCGCCATGGCGCGCTGGAAGCTCTCGGCCGCGTCGGATTTCTTGCCCTGCCGGCTGAGCGCCACTCCACGCAAAGCCCAGCTCTCGGCATTGCGGTTGTCGATATTCAGGGCCGCGTTGAAATCCTCCAGCGCATCATCGACCTTGCCGGTCGCAAGGCGGCTCTGGCCGCGCGCCTGGAAGGGGGCAGCGACGTAAGGGTTGCGGTCGATCGCGCCATCGAAATCCGAGAGTGCGAGATTGTGCTGGCCCTGGCTCTGATAGGCGAGGCCGCGGCTGTGATAGGCCTCGGCGCCTTCGGGATTCAGGCGGATGACCTCGCCAAGATCCGCAATGGCCTGGCCGAGATTGCCCTGCGCACGCTTCAGGTTTCCGCGGGCGAGATAGGCCGGGTAGTAGCGCGCATCGGCATCGATCGCGCGGTTGAAATCGGTCAGGGCCTCGGCATTGCGCCCGGACTGGCGATGCGCGAGGCCGCGATTGGTGTAGGCCGCCGCATATTCCGGATTGAGCTGGATGGCGCGGGTGAAATCGGCAACGGCCTCGCCAAAACGGCCCGAGCGGGCAAAGGCCACGCCACGGGTGTTGTAGGCCTGCGGATCGTTGGGGTTGCGGCGGATCACATCGGTCAGCGAGCCGATATTCGCCTGCTGCGCCGGGGCATTGCTGGGATCGTCGATCTCCGCGACGGACGGTATGTTGAGCGAGGTCACGGTTTCACAGGCGCCAAGCCCGAGGGCCAGCATCAGCGGCACGGCAAAACGCCATGCCCGCATCCCGCCTTGCGGCAGAAAGTCAGCCATCGTCCCGTTCATGCCGGTCTCCAACAACAAAAAAGCGTCCGTTTGACATCGGACGCCTTCCTCAACGACCATTTTCGTTGTGGCATAACCCCCCCGTCATGGGAAGAAAACACCGTTCACATTTGAGAGGACCGCCCTTGGGGAACGACCCTGAGGGATCACTTCGCCTTTTTCGGGGCGGCTGCGATCAAACCTTCGCGCTGCATGCGCTTGCGGGCCAGCTTGCGGGCGCGGCGGACAGCCTCGGCCTTTTCACGGGCGCGCTTCTCGGACGGTTTCTCGTAATGGCCGCGAAGCTTCATCTCGCGGAAGATGCCCTCGCGCTGCATCTTCTTCTTCAGCGCGCGAAGAGCCTGGTCGACATTGTTGTCACGAACGAGAACCTGCACGTTTGCTCCGTCCAGTCTTGGAATTGCGGTTTGGCTCCGGCAAAACCGGAACGTGATCTGAGCGTCGGGCGGATAACACAGCTCCTACCGCTTGTCCACGCCGCAAATCGGGAAAATTCAACCCTTATCGGCGGTTTCAGGCCGGAAACATCAAGCGCGTCGCATGGCCCATCTTCCGGCCCGGCCGCATTTCGGCCTTGCCATAGAGGTGGATCTTGGTGGCAGGTTCGGCGGCCAGCGCCTCCCGACGGGCCATGTTCTCGCCCACCAGATTGAGCATTTCGACCCGCGCGATCCGCCGCGGATCACCCAGAGGCCAGCCGGCGATCGCGCGGATATGCTGCTCGAACTGGCAGGAGACCGCGCCATCGAGCGTCCAGTGTCCGGAATTATGCACGCGCGGCGCGATCTCGTTCACGATCACATCCTCGCCCACCACGAAGAACTCCACCGCGAAGGTGCCGACATATCCAAGCCCCTCGCCGATCGCGCGCGCGGCGGCGATGGCCTTGGCACCCGTTTCGGCCGAGACCCGCGCCGGAGCGATCGAGCGATCGAGAATATGGTTGCGATGTTCGTTCTCGGTCACGTCAAACGGTGCGAAAGCGCCATCGGCCTTGCGCGCGGCGACCACCGAAACCTCGCGAGAGAAGCGCACGAAGCCTTCGAGGATCGCCGGCGCGCCCTTGAGATCGGCGAGCGCCTGCGGGGCATCCGCCGGTGCCATGATCCTGACCTGGCCCTTGCCGTCATAGCCGAAGCGGCGGGTCTTGAGGATTGCCGGGGTGCCGATGCGGACGAGGCCCGCCTCCAGCGCAAATGCATCCGGCACATCCGCAAAGGGGGCGGTGCCGAGGCCGAGCTTCGTGGCGAAGGTCTTCTCGGCGAGGCGGTCCTGGGCGATTTCGAGCGCTTGCGCCGAAGGGGCGACCGGCACATGTTGCGACAGCACAGTGAGGGCGCCAACCGGCACATTCTCGAATTCGAGCGTCACCACATCCACCTTGCCCGCAAACTCGGCCAAAGCGGCTTCATCCTCATAGGCAAAAATCGAATGATCGCGCGCCACTTCGAAGGCCGGCGAACCAGCCTCGGGGCAGTAGATGTGGCAATGAAAGCCGAGCCGCGCCGCGGCGATGGCGAGCATGCGGCCGAGCTGGCCGCCCCCGAGAATTCCGATGGTCGCGCCGGGCTTCAGCATCATTCGTCTTCGGGCGTTTCGGCGATGGAGGCGGTCTGCTTCTCGCGGAACTCCTCGAGGCGCATCGCGAGCTCGGGATCGTTGAGCGCGAGGATCTGCGCGGCGAGGAGCCCGGCATTGATCGCGCCCGCCTTGCCGATGGCAAGCGTGCCGACCGGCACGCCACCCGGCATCTGCACGATCGAGAGCAGGGAATCCTGGCCCGAGAGCGCCTTCGATTCCACCGGGACACCCAGCACGGGCAGCGTGGTCATCGCGGCGGCCATGCCGGGAAGATGCGCCGCGCCGCCGGCGCCGGCGATGATGATCCTGTAGCCCCGGGCCCTGGCCGTGCGGGCGAAGTTGAAAAGACGCTCGGGCGTGCGATGCGCGGAGATGATCTTCGCCTCATAGGGCACATGCAGCTTCTCGAGATGCTCGGCCGCGTGCTTCATCGTCGGCCAATCGGATTGGCTGCCCATGATGATGGCGACGGGGGGAACGGCTTTGGCCACGCGGTCGGCCTCCTCCAGAAGGGGCGGCGTTGAAGCGAGATCGCCCGGAGAAAGCACAGCCGGTTAGGCGAAAGCCCGCAGTTTTGCAAGAGAATTGCCCAATCCTGCCAAGATCAGGCGATGATATCCGGCGTAAGCCGATCCTGCAGAACGATCAGGCGATCCTTCAGTTGCAGTTTCCGCTTCTTGAGGCGCTGCACCTGAAGCTGATCCACCGCGCCAAGCTGCTCCAGTGCGGCGATGGCGGCATCGAGATCGCGGTGTTCGATCTGCAGGCGGTGAAGCTCGCTGTGGAGGAGCGCGCGTTCCTCGTCGCTCAGCGTCTCACGCATGAAAGAACCCCGGTCAGAACTACCGCGTCAGAATGACGGCATCCGGGCCAAAACTCGACTTGGTTAATCGCCCGCCGAAAGGTTGTCCACATGCGTTAAGTGCATTTGGCGGGCCCCGCGAATTCCGCTTGCAGCAAATCGCCGATGTGCCACACTCTCTTTCGTCGGCATAACAAATGGAGGTGTCGACCATGTCGCAAAGTTCGCATCTTGCTCAACTGGAGCGGAAGCATCGTGCCCTCGACGACGAGCTCAGAAACGAGCTTGCCCATGCCGCCCGGAACGAAGCGCGCATCGCCTCGATCAAGCGGCAGAAACTGGTTCTGAAAGACCAGATCACACGCCTGCGAACAGGCAAATCGCACGAGAATCGTCAACTGCACTAAGCGTTTTCCTGGCAAGGAGCCCCTGGTCGGCGCCGCAAGCAGTTGCGGTGCCCGGGTTTCTTCGCCAGTCTCAAGGAAAACCGCTCCGGGTGTTCGCCCGGAGCGGGCTTTTCGCTGTTTTTCTCAAGCGCGAAGGGGAGCGTATCGCGCAGCGCCCCGCCTGAGAAATGATCCGGGCGATCATTTGCCCGATGGGGCGCCGCGCGCCGAAACGGCCATGCTTTCCGCCCGGGAACTGCCCAATTTCGTTGACAGGCGGGGTCAGGCTGGTAACAACCGCGCCGCGGGACAAAGACATGACAGAAAGCAGGATGATCGATGATTTCTCGTCGTGAGCACGACGCGATGGCCAACGCCATTCGCGCATTGGCGATGGATGCCGTCGAGGCGGCGAAATCCGGCCATCCCGGTCTCCCCATGGGAGCAGCCGACATTGCAACGGTGCTGTTTCGCGACCATCTGAATTTCGACCCGGCGCATCCGACCTGGCCTGATCGCGACCGCTTCATCCTCTCGGCCGGCCATGGCTCGATGCTGATCTATGCGCTCCTCCATCTTGTCGGCGTGAAGGAGTTGACGATCGAGCAATTGAAGAATTTCCGCCAGCTCGGTTCTATCACCGCCGGTCACCCGGAACACGGCCACACGCCGGGGGTCGAGACCACCACCGGCCCGCTCGGCCAGGGCCTTGGCAATGCGGTGGGCATGGCGCTCGCCGAGCGCATTCTCGCGTCGCGCCATGGCGGGAACATTGTTGATCATTACACCTATGTGCTCGCCTCCGACGGCGATCTCATGGAGGGAATCAGCCAGGAATCGATCACGCTGGCGGGCCATATGAAGCTCAAAAAGCTGATCGTGCTGTTCGACGATAACGGCATCTCGATCGACGGTGCGATTTCCGTTTCGGATTCAACCGACCAGCTGAAGCGGTTCGAGAGCGCGGGCTGGAATGCCGAGCGCATCGACGGGCATGACCCCGAGGCGATCAACGCCGCCATCATCCGCGCGAAGAACAGCGACAAGCCGAGCCTCATCGCCTGTGTCACCACCATCGGTTATGGCGCGCCGACAAAGGCGGGCAAATCCTCCTCGCATGGTTCGCCGCTTGGCGCGGAAGAACTGAAGGGCGCGAAGGAAAAGCTCGGCTGGGCGCATGGCCCCTTCGAGGTGCCGACAGACATCTACAAAGCCTGGGGCGCGGTGGGCAGCCGGGGTGCTGCGGCGCGCGCGGCCTGGCAGGAGCGCCTCGGCAAGGCGAAGCCGAAAGCGCGCGCTGAATTCGAGCGCGTGATCGCCGGCGAATTGCCGAAGGGCCTCGCCAGGGCGCTGAAGGGCTTCAAGGCCGAGGCGAGCGCGAAGAAGCCGGAAGTCGCGACCCGCAAGGCGAGCGAGATGGTGCTGGAGGCGATCCAGCCCGCCCTGCCGGAACTGCTCTCCGGCTCGGCCGACCTCACCGGCTCGAACAACACCAAGACCAGGGGCATGGCGGTCGTGAAGGCGGGCGCTTATGACGGCGCCTTCGTGCATTACGGCATTCGCGAGCATGGCATGGCCGCGGCCATGAACGGCATCGCGCTCCATGGCGGGCTGATCCCCGCTTCCGGCACCTTCCTCGTGTTCTCGGATTATTGCCGCCCCTCCATCCGCCTCTCGGCGCTGATGAACCAGCGCGTGATCTACGTGATGACGCATGATTCGATCGGCGTGGGCGAGGATGGCCCCACCCACCAGCCGGTGGAACACCTCGCGGCTTTGCGCGCGATCCCCAATCTCGATGTCTATCGCCCCTGTGACGTGACCGAGACGGCGGAAGCCTGGGAACTCGCGGTCGCCACCAAGGATCGGCCCTCGCTGATCGCGCTGACGCGCCAGAACCTGCCGCAATTGCGCATGGATAACGGCGCGAAGAATCTCTCGTCCCTCGGCGCCTACGAGATCGCCAGAGCGGAGGGGCGCGCCGAGGTGACGCTCTTCGCCACCGGCTCGGAAGTGTCGCTCGCGATGAAGGCGCGGTCGCTGCTGCTCGCGGAGGGCATTCTCGCCCGCGTGGTCTCGGTCCCCTGCTTCGAGCGCTTCGCGGCCCAGCCGGAAGCCTATCGCAGGAGGGTGATCGGGCGCACAAAGGTGAAGATCGCCATCGAGGCCGCCATCCGGCAGGGCTGGGATGCGATCATCGGCTCGGACGGGCATTTCATCGGCATGGAAGGCTTCGGCGCCTCCGGGCCGATCCACCGGCTCTACGCGCATTTCGGAATCACGCCGGAGGCGGTGGTGGCCAGGGCGAGGGCGGCGCTGAAGCGCTGAATACACATTCAGGCGGCCTTCACCGGATGGCCGCCTTCCCTGATCGTGAAGGAGAAGATCATGACCACGAAGGTTTTCATCAATGGCTTTGGCCGCATTGGCCGCAATGTGCTGCGTGGAATCGTGGAATCGAGGCGCAAGGATATCGAGGTCGCGGGCATCAACGATCTCGGCCCGGTGGCGACCAATGCCCACCTGCTGCGCTTCGATTCCGTGCATGGCCGCTTCCCGGCAACGGTGGAAGTGGATGGCGATTTCCTCATCGTCGCGGGCAAGCGCATCCGCGTCACCGCGATCAAGGACCCCGCCCAGCTTCCGCACAAGGAACTCGGCGTGGATATCGCCATGGAATGCACCGGCATCTTCACCACGAAGGAGAAGGCCTCGGCGCATCTCGCCGCCGGTGCGAAGCGCGTGCTGGTTTCGGCGCCATGCGACGGCGCCGACAAGACCATCGTCTACGGCGTGAACCATGACACGCTGACCGCGCAGGATCTCGTGGTCTCGAACGCCTCCTGCACCACCAACTGCCTCGCGCCGGTCGCAGCCGTTCTGCACAGCGCGGTGGGCATCACGCAGGGCTTCATGACCACCATCCACGCCTATACCGGCGACCAGCCCACGCTGGATACGATGCACAAGGATCTCTACCGCGCCCGCGCCGCCGCGCTCTCGATGATCCCGACCTCGACCGGTGCGGCGAAGGCCATCGGCCTCGTGATCCCGGAACTGAAGGGCAAGCTCGACGGCACCTCGATCCGCGTGCCGACCCCGAATGTCTCGGTCGTGGATTTCAAGTTCATCGCCAGGCGCAAGACGACGGTGGAAAAGGTCAACGAGGCGATCATCAAGGCCGCAAGGCGCGGCCCGCTGAAGGGCATCCTCGGCACGACCGACCAGCCGAATGTCTCCATGGATTTCAACCATGATCCGGCCTCCTCCACTTTCGCGCTCGACCAGACCAAGGTGATGGACGACAAGTTCGTACGCGTGCTCTCGTGGTATGACAACGAGTGGGGCTTCTCGAATCGCATGTCGGACACCGCCGTCGCGATGGCGAAGCTGATCTGAGCGCGAGACGGCAGGGGCCATCCGCATCGCTTCATTCCTCAGGAGGGGCGCATCATGAGCGACCGCATCGAACCGAACCTTGGAATCGACCCGACGGCGGAACCGGCCCCGGCCCCTGCTCCCAAGCCTGCCGCAACCGCCATGCCATCCCCGAATTCGCGCACCGCTCTCGACCAGCTCGCGCGGATTGAGGACAAGATGGCGCGGATGGAAGAGAAGTTCGCGCGCACGGAAGCCCTCGTCGCCCGCGCGCAGGACGGCATCGATCGCGCCGCGACACGCGTCGAGAGTGCTGCCCGCTCGGTGGATGCGGCGGAACTCGTGACCGCCGTCAACCGGCTCCGCGCGCAGGTCGCCAAGGTGCCCCGCCTCGGCGGTCTGGTGCTGACGGGCGTGGTGACGGCGGTCTCCACGAGCATCCTCTTCATTCTGTTGCTGAAATTCTTCCCCGGCCTGCTGAAATGAGCTTCAGGACTCTCGACGACCTCGCCGCCGCCGGCCAGCGCGTGCTGGTGCGCGTGGACCTCAACGTGCCCATGGAAAACGGCCGCGTGACCGATGGCACCCGGCTCGATCGCATCCTCCCCACCCTGCGCGATATCGCGGACAAGGGCGGCAAGGTGATCCTGCTCGCGCATTTCGGCCGGCCGCAGGGCGAGACCTTCGAGGAGCGCACCGACGCGAGCGAGAGCCTGAAGCCGGTGGCGGATGAACTTGCAAAGCGCCTGGGCAAGCCCGTCGCCTTTGCCGCGAACTGCATCGGCGAGGTGGCCGAGAAGGCCGTCGCCGCGATGAAGAACGGCGATGTGCTCTGCCTCGAGAATACCCGCTTCCACAAGGCGGAGGAGGAGAACGGCGAGGCCTTCATCGCCGCGCTTGCGAAGCTCGGCGATGCCTATGTGAACGACGCCTTCTCGGCGGCGCATCGCGCCCATGCCTCCACCGAAGGCCTCGCGCGCGCCCTCCCGGCCTATGCCGGCCGCACCATGGAGGCCGAGTTGAAGGCGCTCGATGCCGCGTTGGGCGCCCCGAAGCGCCCGGTGATGGCGATTGTCGGCGGCGCCAAGGTTTCAACGAAGCTCGAACTCCTCGGCAATCTCGTGAGCCGCGTCGATTGCCTCGTCATTGGCGGTGGCATGGCCAATACGTTTCTTGCCGCGCGCGGCGTGAAGGTGGGCAAGAGCCTCTGCGAGCATGAGCTTGCGGAGGCCGCGCGGCTGATCGAAAAGAAGGCGAAGAGCGCCGGCTGCGAGATCCTGCTCCCCACGGATGGCCTTCTCGCCAGGGAATTCAAGGCGAATGCGCCCTATCGCGCGGCTCCGGTGAATGATGTCGCGGCCGACGAGATGATCCTCGATGCCGGCCCTGCCTCGGCGAAGGCGATCATCGCGAAGCTCGCAAGCATGAGGACGATGCTGTGGAACGGCCCGCTCGGCGCGTTCGAGCTTGCCCCCTTCGATAGCGCGACCCTCGCGGTGGCGAGGGAAGCCGCGCGCCTGACAAAGGCCGGCAGCCTCGTCTCGGTGGCGGGCGGCGGCGACACGGTCGCAGCACTCAACCATGCCGGCTTGGCCGATGACATGAGCTATATCTCCACTGCCGGCGGCGCCTTCCTCGAATGGATGGAAGGCAAGGAACTGCCGGGCGTGAAGGCGCTCGGTGGTTGACCGATGCTTGACCATGCGGATGTTTCTGGTATGTTCACTCTATGAGCGAGAACATGAACGACGCAATGCCCATCATCCTCCGGAAGATTCAGGAGGAAATCGCCGATTTTCGGCATTCAACCGATACCCGGCTTGCCGTGCTGGAAGACCTCGTCCGCAAGCAGCGGCGCGATACGGCCGGCCTGCTGGTGATGGCCAAGGCGGTAACGGGCGATTTCGCCGAGCAGGTGGCCTTGATCGAGGACCGCGTGGCAAAGCTAGAGGCTCGCGGGGCGGGATGATCCTCGATGCGGGGCCGGAACCAGCCAAGGCTGTGATCGAGAAGGTCGGGCACATGCAAACGTTGGTCTGGAACGGCGCGGTTGCCGGTGGCGGCGATACGGTCGCCGCGCTCAACCATTCCGGCGTGGCCGGCGACATGACCTATATCTCGACCGCCGGCGGTGCCTTCCTCGAATGGATGGAAGGCAAGGAACTGCCGGGTGTGAAGGCTTTGGGGTGAAAAAGGACCGCCAATGAAGAAGTTTGATCTGACCAAACACATCGAATTTTGTGAGTATATTTTTTGGTCAATCAGAGTTTTGTCATCGGAAACCACCAAAAAAGGCGAGATTTGGTTCCCACTCATAAGGCTACGCGATCTATCTGCGGCTGTTTTTGAAAGCAATAGTATCTTTCCTCTATCAAGTCAGTCCGCCAAAAGCCTATCGAAAAATATAAATGAATTTCTCAATACTTTTAATGTGACAGATTCTGAGGGAATATTTGAATTTTCTCGCCTTAATGATGAGCTAAATTCATGGCAATATTCTCATATCAAATCATATATTGAAAATTTTTTGTTAGTATTAAGAGAGGAATCAAAAGACTCTCTAATTTTTAGCTTGGAGCCGACCGGAATTTACGATTTTCGTCGACTTCATGACAATGCATCGCTGCGCTTTCATGATTCTACTCGGAGCTTTATTCCAGAAGCTGCGATCGAAGAATATAAAGAAGCAGGAAAATGCTTCGCCTTCGGACTTTATACCGCCTGCGGCTTCCACGCACTTCGTACCATCGAGATTATGATAAAAAACTATATTGAATCATACGGCAAGCCTACAAGTAAATTAAAAACTTGGAGCCAATTTGTAAAAGCTATGGAAGATCTAGACAAAGAAAAAATTTCGGATGGCGAAAAGATGTCTCCAAAAATTTCTTCTATGATTGACAGAATCCGTGAGATTGAACGAAATCCATTGATGCATCCAGAAGACGTTCTAAATCTGGATTCAGCAGACACTTTGTTTTCTTTAAGCTGGATTGTTATATCTGAGATGGCAAAAGATATTAAAGAAAGACAGAAGGCGAATTAATTGCCAGGAAATCTTGTAAGAAATTAAAGCCATTTTCGTTGCAGCATAACAGTAGTTTTTCACTAAGACGTTTTTTAGAAACATTTAAATGTAGCATAATTACAGATTCAGCCAAGAATTTTCAGCCTCTCCCATCCTCATACTGGCGGGTTCGGCAAGGTTGCGCTATGCGCGGGGCCATTCACGTCAACGCCCGGGAGTAAGGACAACCATGCCCCGCATCACGATGCGCCAGCTGCTCGATCACGCCGCCGAGAACGATTACGGCGTGCCGGCCTTCAACATCAACAACATGGAGCAGGCGCTCGCCATCATGGCGGCCTGCGATGCGGTGGATGCGCCGGTGATCATCCAGGCCTCGCGCGGCGCCCGCTCCTACGCCCATGACATCATGCTGCGCCACATGATGGACGCGGTGACCGAAATCTACCCGCATATCCCGGTCTGCGTGCATCTCGACCACGGCAACGAGCCCGCGACCTGCATGACGGCGATCCAGGCCGGCTTCACCTCGGTGATGATGGATGGCTCGCTCAAAGCCGATGGCAAGACCCCCGGCGACTGGGATTACAATGTCGGCGTGACGAAGAAGGTCACCGAGATGGCCCATCTCGGCGGCATTTCGGTGGAAGGTGAACTCGGCGTGCTGGGCTCCCTCGAAACCGGCATGGGCGACAAGGAAGACGGCCATGGCGCGGAAGGCAAGCTCTCCCACGACCAGCTTCTCACCAACCCGGATGAGGCGGTGAAATTCGTGAAGGAAACCAGGGTCGATGCGCTCGCCATCGCCATGGGCACCAGCCACGGCGCCTATAAATTCTCCCGCAAGCCCGATGGCGCGATCCTGGCGATGCATGTCATCGAGGAGATCCACCGGAAGCTGCCGAACACCCATCTCGTGATGCATGGCTCGTCCTCCGTGCCGCAGGAATTGCAGGACATCATCAACAGGTTCGGCGGCAAGATGAAGCCGACCTGGGGCGTGCCGGTGGCGGAAATCCAGCGCGGCATCAAGAACGGCGTGCGCAAGATCAACATCGATACCGATAACCGCATGGCGATGACCGGCCAGATCCGCCGCGTGCTGGCCGAGGAGCCGGGCGAATTCGATCCGCGCAAATACCTGAAGCCCGCCATGGAGGCGATGACGAAGCTCTGCCGCCAGCGGCTCGAGGAATTCAACACCGCCGGTCAGGCCTCGAAGATCAAGAAGGTGCTGCCCTTGTCGGAAATGGCGAAGCTCTACGCGAGGGGCGCGCTCGATCCGAAGATCGCGTAACGGCCTCGCATCATCCTCCGGCGCGGGCGGCCCGAGGCTGCGCCCGCGCTTTCGTTTTCAAGTGCCCGCTTTCGTGCGATAGGGATGCGCATGGTTCCGCAATTCATGCTGCTTGCGCCGGAAATCGACGATCCCGCGCCCTTCCTGTCCCGCTTCCGGGCCCTCGCCTCCACCGGCGCGCTCGCTGTGGCGTGGCTGAATGTGACGGCCGACAGCGATGCGGCGCTGAAGCGCAAGCTCGAAATTCTCGGCAAACCCCTGCAGGATGCGAATGTCGCCTGCCTGATGGCCGCGCCGAAGGACCCGCGGCTCGTGGCGCGGCTCGGGCTCGATGGCGTGCATGCCCAGGCCTCGGATGATCTGGCGGGCCTCGTCGCGGCGCTGAAGCCGCAGCGAATCCTCGGCGTCGGTGGCCTGCGCTCGCGCCACGAGGCGATGGAATCGGGCGAGCGCGACATCGATTACGTGATGTTCGGAGAGCCGCGCGCGGATGGCTTCGTGCCGCCGCTCGCGCAGACGATCGAGCGTGCGGAATGGTGGGCGACCATCTTCAACGTGCCTTGCGTGGCTTATGCGCCTGCTCTCGATGCGGTCGCGCCGCTCACCGCCACGGGCACGGAGTTCATCGCTGTCGGCCCGTGGCTGTTCGAGACGGAGGACCCGGCCGCCCTCCTCGCCGAGGCACGCCGCATCGCAAAATCGAACGTGCTCGAACGCGCGGAACGGTCTTCTGCGCCGGATCTGGCCTCGCGGGGTTGAAAATCAGCGCAAGCCGGGGCATGGCCTGCGCTCTCTTCCGATATTCCCTTGGGTGTCGCCAACGCACGCCCCGATTGGACCTTCCTCCATGATCCGCTCGCCGCTGATGAACGTGATGACTGCCGCCGCCATCAAGGCCGGCAAGGCCCTGAAGCGCGATTTCGCGGAAATCCCCAGCCTGCAGGTCTCGAAGAAGGGGCCCGGGGATTTCGTCTCGGAAGCCGACAAGCGCGCCGAGAACATCCTGTATCAGGAGTTGTCGCGCGCCCGGCCCGGCTACGGTTTCCTGATGGAAGAGCGTGGCGTGGTGGAAGGGCCGGACAAGTCCCACCGCTTCATCATCGATCCCTTGGATGGCACGACGAACTTCCTGCGCGGCATCGCGCAATTCTCGATCTCCATCGGTCTGGAGCGCGATCACGAGATTGTCGCGGGGCTCGTCTATAATCCGGTCACCGAGGAGATGTTCCTAGCCGAAAAGGGCGCGGGCGCCTTCGCCGCCGGCCCGACGAGCCGAGACAATTACCGCCTGCGCGTCTCGCAGACCCGCGAGATTTCCGAAAGCGTCCTTGGCTGCGGCATCCCCCACGCGATGCGCGGCGACCACGGCCTCTTCCTGCGCGAACTCGCGGGGCTGATGCCGCGCGTGGCCGGCGTTCGGCGCATGGGTTCGGCGGCGCTCGACCTCGCCTTCGTCGCCTGCGGCCGTTTCGATGCGTTCTGGGAGCATAACCTGTCGCCGTGGGACATGGCGGCCGGCATTCTGCTGGTGCGCGAGGCCGGCGGCCTTGTGAGCGCCGTCGATGGTTCGCCGGATGTCTTTGCGCAGCGCAACGTCCTTGCGGCGAATGCCGCGCTTGCCGAACCCATCCGCGACCTTCTGGCCGTTGCACGGACCTGATCACCGGGTTGCCAAGCCGGGTTGCCAAGCCGGGTTGCCAAGCCGCCTCGAACACGGTTGACTGCACCGCATTGCGAGGCAACCGGAGGACACATGGCGAGCGGACGCGAGAGCCAAGCCCTTTCGACACCGGGGCTCTACCTGTTTCGAATGGTGGTGTTCCTGGCGCTGGCGGGCGTGCTCGCCTTCGTCCTGCAGAAGCGGATCAGCGAGGCCTTCTGGTTCAATCCGCTGCTCAACGGGCTGATCGGCCTCGTGCTGCTTCTGGGCGTGGTCTTCGCCTTCGCGCAGGTCGTCCGGCTTTACCGTGAAATCCGCTGGGTGAATGCGCGCCGCGCGGGCGAGGAGGTCCGGCCCGTGGCCGACCCCATCCTGCTCGCACCGATGGCGGCTCTACTCGGCGAGAAGGCGGGCCGGGCCGGCATATCGACCCTCACCCTGCGCTCGGTGCTCGATTCCATCGGCGGAAGGCTGGATGAAAGCCGCGATATCGGACGATACCTCACCGGCCTGCTGATCTTCCTCGGCCTGCTCGGCACATTCTGGGGCCTCATCGAGACGGTTTCCTCGATTGGCGGCGTCATCGAGAAGCTGCCGAGTGCGGGCGAGAACAACGCCCTTTTCGATGAACTCAAGCGCAACCTCGCCGCTCCGCTCGGCGGCATGGGTATCGCATTCTCGTCCTCGTTGTTCGGGCTCGCCGGCTCGCTGATCCTCGGCTTCCTCGATTTGCAGGCCGGGCAGGCGCAGAGCCGCTTCTTCTACGATCTCGAGGAATGGCTCTCCTCCTCCGTGCAGGACAGTGCCGCGAGCATTGGCCCGCCGGATGACCTGCGGCATGCGCTCGACGGCATTTCGCGGGCGGTGAACGATGCCGGCGCGGGGCGCAATGCCACACAGGCGCTGGCATCTCTCGCGGAAGGCCTGCAGAGCCTCGTGCAGCATATGCGCAACGAGCAGCAGATGATCCGCTCCTGGGTGGAGGCGCAGGCCTTGCAGCAGGCGGATGTGAAGAAGCTTCTGGAGAAACTCGCGCGCGATCAGGATGCGCTGAACAACAAACGAGGCCCGTGATGGCCCTTTCCCGACGCGCGCGCGACCGGCAGATCGATTATTGGCCGGGCTTCGTCGATGCCCTGTCGACGCTGCTGCTGGTCTTCACTTTCCTCATCGCGGTTTTCATGCTCGGCCAGTTCTTCATTGGCCGGGAGATGGCCGGCAAGGAAGACGTGCTGCAACGCCTCGCGCGCCAGCTTTCCGAGCTTTCCGACCTGCTGGCCCTCGAACGCTCGGCGAAGGCCGAGGGAGAGCAGCGCATCCTCGGGCTCTCGGCAACGCTGCAGCGTTCCGAGGCCGAGCGCGAGCGGCTCGCAGGCCTTGCGACCAGCACCGGGCAGAGCGAGCAGCAATTGGGAGCGCTGAGCCGGCAGCTGTCCGACGAGAAGACCGTGGCCCAGCGCGCGCTCGAACAGGTGAGCCTCCTCAACCAGCAGATCAGCGCGCTGCGCCAGCAATTGCAGGCGCTGGAAGGCGCGCTGGAACACGCCGAGGGCCGCGAGAAGGATGCACAGACGCGCATCGCCGAACTGGGCTCCCGCCTGAATGTTGCCCTCGCCCAGCGCGTGCAGGAGCTGACGCGTTACCGCTCCGACTTTTTCGGCCGCCTGCGCAATGTGCTCGGTTCGCGACCGGATGTGCGGATCGTGGGGGATCGCTTCGTCTTCCAGTCGGAGATTTTCTTCGGCTCGGGCGAGGCGGTTCTCGCCACGACCGGCCTTGGCGAACTGGACAAGCTCGCGGAGCTTCTGAAGAAACTCGAGCGCGAAATTCCGCCGGATCTCGCCTGGATCGCGCGGATCGACGGCCATACGGACAAGCGCCCGCTTTCCGGCGCGGGGCAGTTCAAGGATAACTGGGAGCTTTCCGCGGCCCGCGCCATCGCCGTGGTGCGCTATCTCGTGGAGAAAGGCGTTTCGCCTCATCGCGTGGTCGCGGCGGGTTTCGGCGAATTCGCGCCCATCGATTTCGGCGACACGCCGGAAGCCCTCGCCCGCAACCGCCGCCTCGAACTGAAGATCACCGAGCGATGAGCATCCATCTGCGCAACGGATCACCTTCCGATCACGCCATGATGGCCGAAATCTGGGAGGCAGCATGGTCCGAAACCTATCCGGGCGTGAACTTCAGCCAGCGTCGGACGCTTGTGGAAGAGCAGTTGCGGAAGGCCGAGACCGGTCGCTATCGCCTGCGCGTCGCGGAGATGTCCGGCGCGCGCGTGGGGTTCACCCTCGTGGAAAAACACAGCGGCATACTGGAAATCATCGCGGTCTTGCCCGCGCGCTGGGGCGATGGCGTTTCAAAACTGCTGATCGAGGACGCCAAATCGCAATCACGCGGGCATCTCACCCTGTTTGTCGGGCAGGGCAATCCGCGCGCCCTGCGCTTCTACCACAAGGCTGGCTTCAAGATCGTGGGCGAGGGCACAAGCCCCTATTCCGGCCTGCCCACCTTCCGCATGGATTGGAACCGCTCGCCCCTTATGCCGTGAATTGCAGGTTGGCGAGCCGCGCATAGGCCCCATTGCGGGCGAGAAGCGCCTCGTGGCTGCCCTCTTCCGCGATCATCCCCGCTTCCAGCACGAGAATGCGATCGGCATCGCGGATGGTCGCGAGCCGATGCGCGATCACCAGCGCGGTGCGGCCCTGCATGGCCCGGCCCAGGGCTTCCTGCACCATCCGCTCGTTCTCGGCATCGAGCGCGGACGTCGCCTCATCGAGAAGGAGGATCGGCGCATCCCGAAGGATGGCGCGGGCAATCGCGATGCGCTGGCGCTCGCCGCCCGAGAGCGTGATGCCGCGCTCGCCGATGCGCGTTTCAAGACCATGTTCCAGCTTTTCGGCGAAAGGCAGCACGGCCGCCTGCGCCGCTGCCTGCCGCACGGCTTCATCGCTGGCTTCGGGCCGCGCGAGGCGGATGTTCCCGGAAATCGTGCCGGCGAAGATCACCGGGTCCTGTGGCACCACGGCGATCAGCGCGCGCAGATCGGCGAGGCGCATGGCCTGGATCGGCACATCATCGATCAAGATCGCGCCGCCCGAGACATCGTAGTAGCGCATGAGGATCTGGAAGATCGAGGTCTTGCCCGCGCCGGAGGGCCCGACGATCGCCAGGCGCTCGCCCGCCCGGATGGAGACTGAAAGCGGGCCGAGAACCCGGCGCTCGGGTGCCGTGGGGTAGGCGAAGGTGACGTTGTCGAAGCGAATCCCGCCGCGCGGCGGCCGTACAGGCTCAACCGGCTTCTCGGGGTCCGTCACATCCGGCACGGTGGCGAGCAGGTCGCCGAGGCGCTGCGCTGCACCGGCGGCCTGCGCGAGTTCGCCATAGACCTCCGACAACTGGCTGAGGCCACTCGCCGCGAACACCGCATAGAGCACGAATTGCGAGAGACGGCCGGCCGTCATCTCGTCAGCCATCACCGCCTTCGCGCCGGTCCAGAGGACGAAAGTGATGCTCGCGAAAACGAGGAAGATCACGATGGAGGTGAGGATCGCGCGGCTGAGCGTCGCGGCGCGGGCCGCATCATAGGCGCTGGTCACGGCAGCGCCGAAATGGCGCATGGCGGCGCGCTCGCCGCCGAAACCCTGCACCACGCGCACCGCGCCGATGCGTTCGGTGGCGAAGGAGGCGGCTTCGGCCAAGGTATCCTGCGCGGCCTGCGAGCGCTTGCGCACACCCCGCCCCGCCGCGACCAGCGGCAGCACGATCGCCGGGATGGCAAGCAGCACCATGGCCGCGAGCTTCGGCGAGGTGACAACCATCATCACCACCGCGCCGACGAGCAGGATGAGATTGCGCAGGGCAATCGAGGCAGAGGCCCCGAAAGTCGATTTCAGCTGCGTGGTATCCGCTGTCAGGCGCGAGACGATCTCGCCCGAACGCGCGGTATCGAAGAAGGTGCCGTCAAGCGTCATCACGCGGTCGAACACCGCCCGGCGGATGCGTGCCACCACGCGCTCGCCGATCGTCATGACAAAATAATAGCGCAGCGAGGACGAGATCGCGAGCAGGGCGGTCAGCGCCACGATCATCCCGAAATAGGCGTCCATCAGGCCGCGCGTCTCGGGCGTGAAGCCGAAATCGACGACGCGGCGCACGGCCTGCGGAATCGCCAGCGTCACGATCGCCGCCACCACGAGGGCCGCGAGGCCGAGCGCGACATGGAGTTTTTCGGCCACGAGGAATGGCAGCATGCGCCGCAGCGCCGAAAAATCGGCACGCGGCTTCTTCGGGCTTGCCGGGGCATCAGGGAGAAGGGTTTCGCTCATGGGCTGGAGGCGGCCTCGGCAGCGGAGAAGAGGGAAGCGTCGGTCATCGGGGAGGATGTCCCTCAACACGGCTTGTTCCGTCAAGCACTCTCATGTATAGCCTCGCCGCACTGAGCTACACGGGCGCGGGTGCGGGCGGGAAACGCCGGGCCGCGCCGCTTTTTTCGAGGGGTCTCCCATGAAGGCCGATATCCATCCGGACTACCATTTCATCAAGGTCGTGATGACCGACGGGAGCGAGTTTCTGACGCGTTCGACCTATGGCAAGGCCGGCGACACGCTGAACCTCGACATCGACCCCAACACCCATCCGGCCTGGACAGGCGGCTCGCAGACCCTGCAGGATCGCGGCGGTCGCGTCTCGAAGTTCAACCAGAAATTCGCCGGCATCTCGTTCGGCAAGAAGTAAGCAGAAAAGCCTCGCGAGAGGCTCCGCTTCGTGATGGAAAGGCCCGCGCCAAACGCGGGCCTTTTTGATTGCGGCACAGGCCGGGCGGCAAGGGAGCCCCACCCCGGCGAAAGAACCTGCCCTCAGCGACGCTGGAAGGCCGCGGCGAGCATGCCCAGTTGGCTCGCGACGGGATTATCGGTGGAGGCCGGTTCGGGCTCCGACTTCAGGTCCCGATCGAAGCGCTGAATGCGCGCATGCAGACTGTTGGAACGCTGGATGAGGCTGCGCAGGGATTCCGGCAGCGCCCCGAAGATCGCATCATCCGTTCTGGATTCCGGCGGCGCGATGACCACGCGGCGATGCTCGCGCTCGGCTTCCTCGCGGGAGAGTTCACCTTCGTTCACCGCACGCTGAAGCAGAAGCCAGGATGTCAATTGCATCAGGCGCGTGGTCAGCCGCATGCTCTCGCTGGCATAGGCGAGCGCGACGGGACGCTCCAGGAATCGGCTGTCGGCCCGGCCCTCGCCATCGAGATAGGCGGCCGTTGCCTCCACCAGAGACATTCCCTCGCGGAAAAGCAGCATGAAGTTCTCGCTCGCCAGCAGGCGATGCGTGAAGGAAACCGCATCGGTACGACCGCCATTGCCGGCGGACGAAATCTCCATCGTCGCCTGGTCCCGTTCGTTGGCCATCTGTCTCACTCCATCACATCATCTGCGCCACTTCGGAACAGGGCGCCGGGGATGACGGATTGTTAGCAATTACAGCACCAAACCGGCCGGACCGGAAATTAACGATTCATTTACGGTTAACGGATGGCGTTCTCGGTGTTCGAAAATCGGCACAGGCCGGCCGCGGTATGGCGGCAGCCCCGGAACCGGAAATCGGCACAAAAAAAAGGACCGCGTCATGGCGATCCTTGGGAAAGTCCAACAGGGAGGCGTCAAACAGAGCGGCGGGAGCCACTCGGGAACCGGCGAACCGGCACATGCATCAGATTAGGCAGAAAGGTTTAACACCGCATTAAGTTGACGGGATTTTCATCAATCGCGGCACGATTTGCACAGTATAATCGGGCTCCTGAAGCCGTTTCGCCTCAGCCCGGCTTGCGGAACAGCGCATCGGCCGCCGACTGGGAGGCGGATTTCTGCTTCCGCACCGCACCAAGCCGGGCGATCTCGGCCTCAAGCTGCTTCATGGTCTCGTCGAGATCCGCGAGCGAAAAGGCGCTGACATCCTGCCCCAGCACATAGGCGGTCTTCTTTCTCGACGGCTCAAGATCATCGAACATGGTGCGTCCAGGCAGCGTTAAACGTGGTTGCATGCGAATCTTCCGCGCATTATAAGGGCGCAATTCCCAAAATGGCATCGCGTTGAAACGCGCTGCGCGCCTCCCCGGGAAGGGGGCGCGGGCGAAACCACGCGACCTTTCCAACCCGATGGAGGCCCGAGATGGCGACCCTGCTGATGTCCAAGGCGACAGCCGTGTGGCTGGTGGAAAACACCACGCTGACCTTCGACCAGATCGCCGAATTCTGCGCGCTGCATCCGCTCGAGGTGCAGGGGATCGCCGATGGCGACGTGGCCGCCGGCATGCGCGGCCTGGATCCGGTTCAGGCTGGCCAGCTCTCGCGCGAAGAGCTGGAGAAGGCCGAAAAGGACCCGGGCTATCGTATGCGCGTGCAGGAATCGAAGGTGCGCCTGCCGGATCTGAAGCGCGCCAAAGGGCCGCGCTACACGCCGGTTTCCAAGCGTCAGGACCGTCCGAATGCGATCCAGTGGCTCATCAGAAACCACCCGGAACTGAAGGATGCGCAGATCATCCGTCTCGTGGGCACCACCAAGTCCACCATCCAGTCGGTGCGCGAGCGCTCGCACTGGAATTCCACGAACCTTCAGCCGCTCGATCCGGTGACTTTGGGGCTCTGCACCCAGATCGACCTCGATTTCGAGGTGAATCGCGCCTCGAAGGATCGCCCGGCACCAATCCCGGATCAGGGCGCGACGCTGCTCCCGGCCGAGGTCACCACCAGCATGGATGCACCGGAGCGCAAGCCCAACCTCGACATCGAGACGGTGTTCGCGAAGCTGAAATCGCCGCGCCGCGAGCGCGAGGAAGAAGGAGACAACTTCTGATAAATGGAGTTATGGAATACACGTTTAGGTAGAGTTTTCTGACTAATCTCCCGCTCCGTTTGTGTAGCGGGAGTTTTTTATGCCGGGTACCCTGATCGATACCTGCGTTTTGCGGGAACTGCATCTGCCCAGGCCCTTCTGGCGTGTGCGGCGCGCCGTGGATGATCTCTGGTTCGAGGATATCCGCCTGTCGATGGTGACCTTCGCGATCCTCGAAGGCGGGCTGACGGAGCTTCCGCAGGAATTCAAGCAACGGCGCGTGCGGGGCTGGATGCGCGAGATCCGCCGCAAGCTGGGCGAAAACCTGCTGGGGATCGATTACGAAACCAGTGTGATCTGGGGCCAGATTCTCACTTCCGCGCGGCGAAGGCGGCTGAAGCTGCCCTATCATGACAGCCTGATCGCCGCGACCGCCAAGCGCCACGAACTCGTGGTGATGACGCGGAATATCGGCTTCTTCGCGCCCTTCAGCATCGAGATCTTCAACCCCTGGGCGGAAAAGCAGGACTCGGCCTATGATTTCGGCGAGGAACCCGCCGAGAGTTTTTCGCGGCCCGGCTCCACGAGTGCCGAACTCAGCCTGCCGCGCGGCAATGCCGAAAGCATCTTGGAAAGCCTCGACAGCGAGAACGAGGCCGCCTGATGCTCAGCCGGCCGGGTGACGCCCCTCGAGCGCGCGAGCGATTTCCTCGAGGATCGCGGGATCGTCGATCGTGGCGGGCATGGTCCAAGGGTCGCCATCGGCGATCTTCTTCATCGTGCCGCGCAGAATCTTGCCGGAGCGCGTCTTGGGCAGGCGATTCACGGTGATGGCGGTCTTGAAGGCCGCGACCGGGCCGATGCGATCGCGCACCAGACCCACGCATTCCCGCTCGATGGTGCCCGGCAAGGCATTCACGCCCGCCTTCAGCACCACGAAGCCCAGCGGCACCTCGCCCTTGAGCGAATCCTTCGCACCGATCACGGCGCATTCCGCCACGGCCGGATGCGAGGCGAGCACCTCCTCCATGCCGCCGGTGGAGAGGCGATGGCCCGCGACGTTGATGATGTCGTCGGTGCGGCCCATGATGTAGAGATAGCCATCGGCATCACGATAACCTGCATCCGACGTATTGTAGTAGCCGGCATATTCCGCAAGATAGCTCGACCGGAACCGGTCATCGGCATTCCAGAGCGTCGGCAGGCAGCCCGGCGGCAGCGGCAGCTTCACGGCGATGGAGCCCATCTTGCCCGCTTCAACCGGCTTTCCGGCTTCATCCAGCACCTGAACATCGTAGCCTGGCATCGGGACGGTGGGCGAACCATGCTTTACCGGCAGGATTCCGAGGCCGAGGGGGTTGCCGCAGATGGGCCAGCCGGTTTCGGTCTGCCACCAATGGTCGATCACCGGGACTTGCAGGATATCCTCGGCCCATTTCACCGTATCCGGATCCGCGCGCTCGCCTGCGAGGAACAGGGCGCGGAAGCCGCCGAGATTGTACCTGCCGAGATGTTCCACCTTCGGGTCTTCCTTGCGGATGGCGCGGAAGGCCGTGGGCGCAGTGAAGAGCACCTTCACCTTGTGCTCCGAAATGACGCGCCAGAAGGCGCCGGGATCGGGCGTGCCCACGGGCTTGCCTTCATAGAGCAGCGTGGTGCAGCCCTTGAGCAGCGGCGCATAGACGATGTAGCTGTGTCCCACGACCCAGCCGACATCGGAGGCCGCCCAGAAGACCTCGCCCGGCTCCATGCCGTAGATCGCGCCCATCGACCAATGGAGCGACACCATATGCCCGGCATGGTCGCGCACCACGCCCTTGGGCTTGCCGGTCGTGCCGGAGGTATAGAGCACATAAAGCGGATCGGTCGCCTTGAGAGCCACGGCTTCCACCGGCCCTGCGCCCGCCAGGATGAGCCGCTCGCGCCCCTCGGCCCAATCATGGTCGCGGCCCGCGATCATTTCGGCCCTGGCCTGCGGGCGCTGGAAGAGCAGCACATGGCTCACCTTGTGGGTCGCCTCCTCGATCGCGCGATCGAGCAACGGCTTGTAGGCGACGACGCGGCCCGGCTCGATGCCGCAGGACGCGGTAAGGATCAGCTTCGGCTTCGCATCCTCGATGCGGGTCGCAAGCTCATGCGCGGCGAAACCACCGAACACCACGGAATGGATGACGCCGAGCCGGGCACAGGCGAGCATGGCCACCACCGCTTCGGGGATCATCGGCATGTAGATGATCGCGCGGTCGCCCTTCTTGATGCCGAAACCCCGGATCATATGCGCGGCGAGATCGACCTCGCGCTTGAGTTCGGAATAGGTGAGCGAGGAGGCGCTGTTTGTGATCGGGCTGTCATAGATCAGCGCGAGCTGATCGCCGCGCCCCGCCGCGATGTGCCGGTCGAGGCAGTTCGCCGCCGTGTTGCACACAGCATCCGGGAACCAGCGGCCATAAGCGCCGGAGGCGTCATCGAAAATCGCCATGGGCGGGTCGATCCAGTCGAGTTCCGCGGCAGCCTCCCGCCAGAAGCCTTCCGGATCCTTCTTCCAGCCATCATAAACCGCATGATAGCGCGAGGCCTGAGCCGCCATAAGATCCTCCCCTGTTCCACGCCCGATGCGGCGATACCGGGCGGATTCTGCTCCGCCTCGCCGGTCCGGCCTGCTCTTGCGGTCGATTGTCATCCCTCAACTGATTTGCGCAAGGGGTTCCGGCTCATCATTTCGAGGGGGATCATCCGCCAAAACCGTTGCTCCGCCCGCATTCCACGCCTAGTTTCGGCTGAAATCAGACGAAAGGATGGAGGCCCCCGCGATTCGCGCGGAATCCTCCCGGTGCGGAGACACGAGCATGCCGGACCCCGTCGCCGAAGCGCTGAGCCGGCTCAGCGCGGCGCTCGACCGGCTCGACGCAGCGGCCATCCGCCATGTCGAGGCCGATCGCGTTCGCGCGACCCTCGAAACCGAACTGGCGGTGATGCGGGAAGACCGTCATCGCCTCGCCGAGATGCTTGATCTGGAAACAGTTGCGCGCCTTGAAGCGGATCAAGCGCTGCGCGATTGTCTGCCGCGCCTCGATCGCGCCATCGCGCAGGTCAAGGCCGGTCTTGCGGGGGACTAGGGCGTGGCGCAGATCAGCGTGACGATCGACGGCAAGCAGTTCCGCATGGCCTGCGAGGACGGGCAGGAGGCGCACCTGCTCGCGCTGGCGGCGGATGTGGACCATCGCATCAAGGCGATGCGCCAGAATTTCGGCGATATCGGCGACCTGCGCCTCGCCGTGATGGCCAGCCTGATGCTCGCCGACGAAGCGAGCGAGGAGCGCCGCAAGGCCAACGCCGCGGCGGAGGCCGTGGCCGCAAGCCGCGCCGCCGTGCAGAATGCGAGCCAGCTCGGCAACCGGCGGGAGGCGGAAATCGCCCAAGCCATTACCAGCCTCAGCGAGCGGGTGGAGCGCATCGCGCGGGCGCTGTCGGGCGAGGAGCGGGACAACCCGTAATCCCCCACTGGCGTTTCCGTGCGCCAGCGCCTACATTAAGTGCGCGGGGCTGCGGGATGCGGCAGGTTATACGTATTCCCCGGGGCCTTAACGATCCTGAGGGAGCTGTCCCTGGGGAGGTCCGTGGACTTCCTCACAACGGCGCCCACCTACACTTGTAGGTTCCCGGGATCGACAAACCACCGATCGCTGCGGCTCCGCAATCTGAACTTCCGCCGTCGGTCGCTCCGGCCTTTTTTCGAGCTGGTCGTGTTTTCTTCACGCGAACCGGTTCCCACTTCGCTTGAAAAAATTCCGCCATGCGCATTCTGTTTCTCGGCGATGTGGTCGCCAAGCCCGGCCGCGAGGCGGTTCAGCGTCGCCTCCCCTCGTTGCGTGAGCGCTGGAAGCTCGATTGCGTGGTGATCAACGGCGAGAATTCCGCCGGCACCATCGGCATCACCGAAGCCATTTGCAACGAACTCCTCGATGCGGGTGCTGATTGCGTCACCCTCGGCAACCATGCCTGGGACCAGCGCGAGGCACTCGTCTTCATCGAGCGCGAGCATCGGCTGATCCGCCCCGCGAATTTCATGCGCGGCACGCCGGGGCGCGGTTCGGCCCTCATCGAAACGAGCAACGGCGCCCGCGTTCTGATCGTGAACCTGATCGGTCGCGTTTTCATGCAGATTTCCGACGATCCTTTCGTCGAGATCGACCGGCAGATGGAAGCCTGCCCGCTGGGCCAGGGCTGTGACGCCATGCTGATCGACATGCATGCCGAAGCCACAAGCGAAAAACAGGCCATGGCGCATTATGTCGATGGCCGCTGCTCGGTGGTTGTCGGCACGCATACCCATGTGCCGACGGCGGATCACCATATCCTGCCGGGCGGCACGGCCTACATGTCCGATGCCGGGATGTGCGGCGATTACGATTCCATTCTCGGTGTGGACAAGGCAGCACCCATGCACCGGCTGATGTTCTCCACCCCCTCCGGCCGCTTCGAGGCGACGGATGGCACGGCCACCCTCTGCGGCTTCGCCGTGGAAACGGATGATCGCACCGGCCTTGCGAAAGGCTGCTGGGCCGTGCGGCTCGGGCCGATCCTCGAGGAAAGCCGGCCGAAGGGCTGGGAATAGGCCGGATGCGGCGGCTTTTCTTTTGTCGCGGGCTTTCCTAAAAGCCCGGTCCAATCACGTGATCCACGAAAACGGGGCTCCGCCATGGCCGGCCATTCGCAATTCAAGAACATCATGCATCGCAAGGGCAAGCAGGATGCCGTGCGCTCGAAGCTGTTCGGCAAGCTCGCGAAGGAAATCACGGTGGCGGCCAAGCTGGGCCTGCCCGATCCGAACATGAACCCGCGCCTGCGCATGGCCGTGCTCGCCGCGCG
The DNA here is from genome assembly GCA_020252645.1 of Methylobacterium sp. Lineage (GTDB taxonomy): Bacteria > Pseudomonadota > Alphaproteobacteria > Rhizobiales > Beijerinckiaceae > Rhabdaerophilum. The sequence continues at coordinate 152,847 of JADCCN010000006.1, forward strand.
CGCCGAGAACATGCCGAAGGACAATATCGAGCGGGCCATCAAGAAGGCGACCGGCGGCGAGGCCGACAATTTCGAGGAAATCCGCTACGAGGGCCGCGGCCCCGGCGGCGTGATGCTGATCGTCGAGGCGCTGACAGATAACCGCAACCGCACCAGTGCTGCGGTGCGCTCCTATTTCACCAAGGCGGGCGGCGAACTCGGTGCCACGGGCTCGGCCACCTTCCAGTTCGATCGCATCGGCGAGATCACCTATCCCGCTTCTTCCGGCGACGCCGATACCGTGATGGAGGCGGCGATTGAAGCCGGTGCCGAGGATGTCATCTCGGATGAGAACGGCCAAACCATCCTGTGTGCCTTCGCCGATCTCTCCGAGGTCTCGAAGACGCTCGAAGCCAAGCTCGGCGCGCCCGCTTCCGCGAAGATCATCTGGAAGCCGCAGAACACCGTTCTCGTTGACGAGGAGAAGGCGCAGAGCGTCTTGAAGCTTCTCGACAACCTCGACAACGACGACGATGTGCAGAACGTCTTCTCGAATTTCGAGGTTTCCGACGAAGTGATGGCGAAACTCACAGCCTGAGGCCAGAACCAGACGGTCTTCACCTTTCGTTCTCGCCTCGGCCGGCATAGAAGCAGCCATGGCAAGTGCTAAGCGAATCATCGGCATCGATCCCGGCCTCCGGCATACGGGCTGGGGAATCGTCGCCATCGAGGGCATGCGTCTTTCCTATATCGCCTGTGGCGCCGTGGTGCCCTCGCCCAAGGCCGATCTTGCGGATCGCCTCGCGGCGATCCATGAGGGCCTCCGGCAGGTGATCCACGACCATCAGCCGCACGAGGCGGCCGTGGAGGAGACCTTCCTCAACAAGGATCCGCGCTCCACCCTCAAGCTTGGCGCGGCGCGCGGCGTTGCGATGCTGGTGCCGGCCCAGGCCGGGCTCCGCGTGGCGGAATATGCCCCGAACCAGGTGAAGAAGAGTGTCGTCGGCGCGGGCCATGCCGAGAAGGAGCAGATCCGCATGATGGTGAAGGTGTTGCTGCCGAAAGCGGAATTCCGCACGGATGACATGGCCGATGCGCTCGCCATCGCCATCTGCCATGCGCATCACCGGGGGCAGAAATGAGAATTGCCCCGGGCCTTGCGGCCAGCCTCGCCCTGATCGGTTCCGCGCTGGCCGCGCCGCAGAAGCCCGTGCCGGGGCGTTATGCGGTGGATGCCGCGAGCTGCGCGACGAAAGATTTCTTTCTCACCGTCAAGGCGAACGGTTTCGAATCGAGCGTGTTTTCCTGCGAGGGCCTGACGCTCTATCTGCGCGGCGAAACGGGTGATCGCACCCTCTGGCAGGTGGATGGCAGGCAATGCCGCGGCCTGCATGCCGGCTCCGGCGGGCCGAAGCGCTTCCAGATGGAGGTGATGCCGAACCGCCTGCGCATCGCCTGGCCGGATGGCACGCCGGCCTCCACCTTTCTGCGCTGCTCCCCGTGAGGTGAATGGATGATCGGCAAGCTCAAGGGCGTGATCGACAGCTACGGCGAGGAACATGTGATCCTCGACGTACATGGCGTCGGCTATCTGATCCATTGCTCATCCCGCACCTTGCAGGCGCTGCCGCAGGCGGGCGAGGCCGCGACGCTTTTCATCGAGACCATCGTGCGGGAGGATATGATCCGCCTGTTCGGCTTTGCGAACGAAATGGAAAAGGCCTGGTTCAACATCCTACTCGGCGTGCAGGGCGTGGGGCAGAAGGTGGCGCTCGCCATCCTCTCGACGCTGAAACCCGGCGAACTCGCCAATGCCATCGCCATGAAGGACAAGGCCGCGATCGCCCGCACCTCCGGCGTCGGCCCGAAGCTCGCCGAGCGCATCTGCGTCGAACTCAAGGACAAGGCCCCGGCCTTCGGCTCGGTTGACCCGGCGGTGGTGAAGCTCGCGGGCGAGATGGAGGAGGGCCGCGCCAAGGGGCCGGTGAAGGATGCGATCTCCGCGCTCGTCAATCTCGGCTATGGCCAGCCGCAGGCGGCGGCGGCGGTTGCGGCGGCAGCGAAGGCTTTGGGCGAAGCGGCCGAGGCCGGCGCGCTCATCCGGCAGGGATTGAGGGAGTTGGCGAAGTGACGAGCGCACCCGTCATTGCGAGGAATGACGTGACGAAGCAATCCAGCCCCGTGTCATTCCCGACGCGGCAAAGCCGCGAGCGGGAATCCAGCCGAAGGATCAAGAAAGGTCTGGATTGCCGCGTCAGCCAATGGCTTCCTCGCAATGACGCGGCGGAAACCGGCGCGCTCATCATGGCAGGGATTGAAGGAGTTGGCGAAGTGACGAGCGCACCCGTCATTGCGAGGAACGATGTGACGAAGCAATCCAGACTTTACCGTGCCATCAAACAATTGCCGTTTCTGGATTGCCGCGTCAGCCTGCGGCTTCCTCGCAATGACGTGGGGGGGGGGGGACGGTTGCGCTCATCATGGCAGGGCTCTCCCCCTCCTCTGTCATCACCGGGCTTGCGCCGGTGATCCAGGTTCCCTTTCGCCAGTTTTCCTTTTGCCGGATTCCCGGCTCAAGACCGGGAATGATAATGGTGCGCCCATGACCCGCCCCGGCCTCCTCAACCCCGAAAAGCGCGGCGACGACGTGGATCAAACGATCCGCCCGCTGCAGCTTGGCGAATTCATCGGGCAGGCGCAGGCGCAGGAGAACCTGAAGGTCTTCATTCAGGCCGCGAAGGCGCGCGGCGAGGCGCTCGACCATGTGCTCTTCGTTGGCCCGCCCGGTTTGGGCAAAACCACGCTGGCGCAGATCGTCGCGCGTGAACTCGGCGTCAATTTCCGCTCGACCTCCGGCCCGGTGATCGCGAAGGCGGGCGATCTTGCGGCGCAGCTCACCAATCTTGACGAACGGGATGTGCTCTTTATCGATGAAATCCACCGCCTCAACCCGGCGGTGGAGGAAATCCTCTATCCCGCGATGGAGGATTACCAGCTCGATCTCATCATCGGCGAGGGCCCGGCCGCACGAAGCGTGAAGATCGACCTGCCGAAATTCACGCTCGTGGGCGCCACCACGCGCGCGGGGCTTCTCACCACGCCCTTGCGTGACCGTTTCGGCATTCCCGTGCGGCTCAATTTCTACACGGTGGAGGAGCTGGAACTCATCGTCGCGCGCGGCGCGCGCGTACTCGGCATCGGCATGAGCCCGGATGGCGCGAATGAGATCGCGCGCCGCGCGCGCGGCACGCCGCGCATCGCCGGCCGTCTCCTCAGGCGCGTGCGGGATGTCGCCATCGTGGAAGGCGCGGAGAAGGTCACGCGGGCTATCGCCGACAAGGCGCTGACCATGCTCGATGTCGATTCCATCGGCCTCGATCTGATGGACAGGCGCTATCTTCTTACAATTGCAGAAAAATTCTCCGGAGGCCCCGTGGGCATCGAGACGATGGCGGCCGCGCTCTCCGAGCCGCGCGATGCCATCGAGGATATCATCGAGCCCTACCTTCTCCAGCAAGGCTTCCTGCAGCGCACCCCGCGCGGGCGCCTGCTCACCGATGCCGCGTTCCGGCATCTGGGCATGGCCGTGCCGAGCCGCCAGCCCGCGCAGTTCGGCCTGTTCGAAGGGGAGGAGGAGTGAACACCCTGCCCCTCCGCATCTATTACGAAGACACGGATTTTTCCGGCTTCGTCTATCACGCGCGCTACCTGCATTTTTTCGAGCGCGGGCGCACGGAAGCCTTGCGCGCAATCGGCGTCGACCAGCGCGCGCTGTTCGAGGCCGAGGGCGGGCCTTTCGCCTTCGTGGTGCGCCACATGACCATCGATTTCAAATCACCTGCGCGGATGGACGATCTGGTGACGGTCGAGACCAGGGTCACGAAGCTTGGCGCGGCGAGCCTGGTGATGGCGCAGGGATTGCTGCGCGGGGACACCGTGCTGTGCACGGCGAGGGTGGAGATCGCGCATCTCGCCGGCGGCAAGCCCCGGCGATTTCCCGCCAATCTCCGTTCGGCACTTGATTTGCTAGCCAATCCTTAACCATAAGCGGGAGATGGAATCGGCTGGCCGCGCGGAGAACCTTTCCGCGCGGGGCCCGCCGTGCGCCCGCCCCAGTTTGGTCCCAAACCGCGCGCATGGACCCTTGAACGGACCACGCGGAACCGGGCTCTCGCCGGTTCGCGAAGGAAGGATAACGGAATGCCCGGCGCAGAAGCCCAAGTGGATCTCTCGCTCATTGCCCTGTTCCTGCACGCCCACTTCATCGTGAAGCTGGTGATGATCGGGCTGGCGGCAGCCTCGGTCTGGTCCTGGGCGATCATCATCAACAAGACGATTGCCCTGCGCAACATGGCAAGGAGCATGGACGAATTCGAGGATCGCTTCTGGTCCGGCCAGAGCCTCGACGAACTTTACCGCGGCCTCGCGGAGAAGACGAATGACGGCTTTGCTGCCCTCTTCATCGCGGCCATGACCGAGTGGCGCCGGGCCTTCGAGGGCTCGGGCCGCGGGTTCGCCAGTCTGCAGACCCGCATCGACAAGGTGCTCGATGTCTCGATCTCCCGCGAGGTGGAAAGGCTCGAATCGAAGCTGCTGGTGCTCGCGACCATTGCCTCCGTCGGCCCCTATATCGGACTTTTCGGCACGGTCTTCGGCATCATGACGACCTTCCGTTCGATTGCCGCCTCCAAGAACACGTCTCTGGTGGTTGTCGCGCCGGGCATCGCGGAAGCGCTGTTCGCGACTGCGATTGCGCTGGCCGCCGCCATTCCGGCGAATATCTTCTACAACAAGTTCGTGCGCGATGCGGGCAAGATCCAGGGCCGGCTCGAGAGCTTCGCGGATGAATTCTCCGCGATCCTCTCGCGCCAGATCGACGAGCGCGCCGGCGCCATGCAGAACCGCGGCGCGGCCTGAGGAGGAAGGGAATGGCTGCCGTTTCCATGCCCGGGGGCAAGAGGCGCAAGGGGCGCAAGGCCGCTCCGATGGCCGAACTCAACATGATCCCCTTCATCGATGTGATGCTGGTGCTGCTGGTGATCTTCATGGTCGCGGCACCCCTGCTCACGGTCGGCGTGCCGGTGGATCTTCCGAAGACCGGTGCGGCCCAGCTCAACATCGAGCAGAAGCCGATTTCCGTCACGATCGACGAACGCGGCAGGCTCTTCCTGCAGGAGAAGGAAACGACGATCGAGCGGCTCATCCCGGAGATCCAGGCCATCGCGAAGGACGGTCTTGAAGAGCGCATCTTTATTCGCGGCGCAGCCCAGGTGAATTACGGTCGCGTGGCCGAGGTTCTCGCGGCGCTCAAAGCGGGCGGCTACGCGAAGACGGCGCTCATCAACCAGCCGCAGGAACGCAGGTAAGGGTTTCGCGAAGACATGGCGCAGAAGCTCGACACCCTCAGAAGCCTTCTCGACTGGCGCCAGCCGGGCGGGCTCGTCTCGGTCACAGGGCATGCCGCCATGCTGATCGTGGGGCTGGCCGCGTTCTCTTCCGCCAAGCCTTTCATGCCCGCGCAGGAAGGTGTCGCGGTGGATGTCATCTCCGAACGTGAGTTCAACGAGATGATGAAAGGCGACAAGAAGGGCGAGAAGCGGCCCGAGCCGCAGGCGCGCGCCGAAAGCGTCGCCGAGACCCGTCGGACCAACGAGCCGGGCACCGCGAAGAAGGATGTCGCAGCCGAACCGGCGAGGGCCGAGCCGCCGAAAGCCGAGGCAAAACCCGAGCCGCAGCGCCAGGTCGCGGCGCTGCCGCCTCCGCCGGTTCGTCCGCCCGAACTGAAGCCCGTGATGCGCCCGCCCGAACCGAAGCCCGAGGAGCCGCCGGACGAGAAGGCCGAAATCCCGACGCCGCCCAAGCGCCCGGACCCGAGGCCCGAGCCGAAAAAGGAAGAGCTCGCGAAGCTCCTCGAGCAGAAGCAACTCGAGGACAAACGCCGCGAGGAAGCGAAAGCCGCCGAGGAGAAGCGCCAGGCCGAGGAAAACCAGAAGGCCGAAGAGAAGAAGCGCGCGGATGAACGCGCCGCTGCCGAGCGCAAGACGCGGGAGGATCGCGAGAAGCGTGAGAGGGAAGCCGCCGAGGCCAAAAGGCTGGAGGACGCGATCCGCCAGCGGCTCCTCACTTCACGCGAGGCACCCTCCTCCACCGGCGCCACGGCCGCGCAGGTGAGCCGGGAGGCGAGCCTCGGCGCCGAGAACGCCACCGGACGGCGGCTGACGCCTTCGGAACGTTCGCAGCTGATCGGCCACCTGACGGAGCAGATGAATCGCTGCCTCTCGATCCCGCCGGGGGCGATCCCGCGTTCGAAGCCCATCGTGGCGCTCACGCTTGGCCGCGACGGTTCGATTACCTCCGGCCCGACGCTCACCAACCCCATGAACGAGCCGGGCTACATGCCCTATGCGGAAGCCAATATGCGCGCCCTGCGCAATTGCGCACCCTTCAAGATCCCCGAGCGCTTCATGGCCACCTACGAAGACTGGAAATCGCTCCGCATCGGGTTCGACCCGAGCGAAATGCAGTGAACGAGCCGAACCATGCTGAACCCGCTTCGCCTTCTTCGCCCGCCGGGCTTCCGATCCTTTGGAATTGTGTCGGGTCTTGTCGCCTGTCTTGCGGTGCCGCTTGTGATCAGCGCCGGCGCCTTCGCGCAGGGCGCGGGCTGTAATGCCGGCACGCTCTGCATCGATCTCAACCCGCGCAACTTCAAGCCGATGCCGATCGCCATCGTCGATTTTGTGGGCGAGGCGGGAGAAGGCGCACAGGTCGCCGGCATCATCACCAACAACCTGAAGCGCTCCGGCGTGTTCGAGCCGCTCGATCGGGCGCGCTTCCCCGAGCAGAAAATCGCTTTTGATGCGATGCCGAATTTCGCCGCCTGGCAGGGCATTGGCGCGCAGGCGGTGCTGAACGGGCGCTTGGTGCGCGATGGCGGCAGGCTCGCGGTGGAATATCGCCTGTGGGAGGTCTCCACCGGCAAGGCCATTCTCGGCCAGCGCCATGGCGTGGATGCCGCCGCGTGGCGGCGGCTCGCACATCTGGCGTCGGACGCCGTGTTCGAGCGGCTGACGGGCGAGACCGGCTTCTTCGATACCCGCATCGTCTTCGTCGACGAGACCGGCCCGAAGGACAAGCGCCGCAAGCGCCTCGCCATCATGGATCAGGACGGCGCGAATTTCATCGCGCTCTCCTCCGGTGAGGAACTGCTGGTCACCCCGCGCTATTCGCCGCGCGGGGATCGCGTGGCCTTCATGGCCTTCGGCAATGGCCGGCCGCGCGTGCAGGTGCTGGATCTTGGCACCGGCCAGCGCAATGTGATCGGGCAGGAGGGCGTGATGAGCTTCGCGCCGCGTTTCGCGCCCAATGGCGGCACGCTGGCGATGTCGATCGAGAACAACGGCCAGGCGAATATCGTGGCGGTCGATCTCGGATCGCGCAGCATTCGCCCGCTGACCGGGGGCGGCGCGATCGACACCTCGCCCTCCTTTTCGCCCGATGGCAGCCAGATCGTCTTCGAGAGCGATCGGGGCGGCGGCCAGCAGCTCTACGTGATGGATGCGAATGGCGGCGGCGCGCGGCGCATCTCCTTCGGCGAGGGGCGCTATTCCACCCCGGTCTGGTCGCCGAAGGGCGATCTCATCGCCTTCACCAAGCAGCGCGGCGGGAATTTCGCCATCGGCATCATGAAGCCGGATGGCTCGGGCGAGCGCATCCTCACGGAAGGCTTTCACAATGAAGGGCCGAGCTGGGCGCCGAACGGCCGCTACCTCGTGTTCTTCCGCGAGAGCGGCGCCGGCGCCAAGCTCCATATGGTGGACATCACCGGCCGGGTGGATGTGCCGATCCCCACGCCGAATTTCGCCTCCGACCCCGCCTGGTCGCCGTTGCGCTCGGCGCGATGAGCGAGGCGAACGAGGCAAGGCGCGTTGCCGGCGGTGCGATGCGGCCGGCGTGACGTAAGGTTTGAATATCAACACTTCGTTCACCTTCTGCCGCAAAGTCGCCCCGTTAAGCCCGTCTGAAAGCGTTTCGTTAGGCTAAACAGAAGCTTTCGTTAATCCGCGCGCCTTTTACGTAATGGCGAAAAAGCGAAGGGTTCGGGCGGGCCAGTCGCGCGGCGATGCCGCTCAATGGAGTAACTTGGATGACGATGGATTTTTCGCGCCTCGCGCGTATTTTCGTGGTGTTGGCGCTGACGGCCTTCGTGGCGGCCTGCGCCTCGAACTCGACGACCGATCCGAATGCGGCGGGCCTCGGTGGCGCGGGCACTCCGGGTTCGGTGGCGGAGTTCCAGTCGGCCTCCGTGGGCGACCGGGTGTTCTTCGATACCGATTCCTCCGAGATCAACGCGCAGGGTCAGGCCGTTCTTGAGCGGCAGGCCTCCTGGCTCAAGCGCTACACGCGCTATTCCTTCACGCTCGAGGGCCATGCCGACGAGCGCGGCACCCGCGAATACAATTTCGCGCTGGGCGCCCGGCGCGCCGAGGCCGTGAAGAACTATCTCGTCGCCCGCGGCATTTCGGCGTCGCGCATCCGCACCATTTCCTATGGCAAGGAGCGCCCGGTCGCGACCTGCGACGATATTTCCTGCTGGTCGCAGAATCGCCGCGTTCAAACTGTTCTGTCGGGTGGTTGATCTCGTCGAACACCCCGTGCCCGGCGTGAAGGCCGGGCAGGAATCGGGCAGGGTCAGACCATCATGACGCATTGGCTTCCCAAGGTCGCGCTGAGCCTGGGCCTCCTTCTGGGGGCCTTTGGCGTTCCGGCTTCCGCGCAGGATGCGGCCGAGATGCTGCTGCGCCTCGATCGGCTGGAGAGCGAGAACCGTCGGCTCAACGGGCAGGTCGAGGAGATGTCCTTCCAGATCCGCCGTCTGGAGGATCAACTGAAGCGCGCGCAGGCCGATTCCGATCTGCGCCTCCGCGATCTCGAGCAGGGCCGCGGCAATGCGCCCCGCACGGCGGCCCCCGCGACGCCGGGCCCGGCAGCCACGCCGCCGGCAGGCCGCCGGCAGGATGCATTCGATCCGGCAACAAGCCCGGCCGCCCCGGGCGGGCCGCGCCCCCTCACGCCGGGCCTGCCCGGCGCGGGCGATATCAGCGCGCCGCTCGATGTGACGCGCAATCCGCGCGCCGCGGTCGCGCCCCCGCCCGTCACCGGCCCCTCGGGGGATCCGCGCGCTGATTTCGAGGCCGCTCGCGCCCTGCTCGAACAAGGCAGCCATGCCGAGGCGGAAGGTGCCTTCCGCGAATTCCTGCGCGCCCACCCGCGTGATCGTCGCGTGGCGGATGCGACATTCTTCCTCGGCGAGAGCTTTCTCCTCCGCACCCGCTATCGCGAGGCGGCTGAGCAATATCTCAATGTCACGACGAAATTCTCGAAGGCTGGCCGTGCGCCAGAAGCGATGCTGAAGCTCGGGATCGCCTTGCGTGGCCTCGGGGCAAAATCCGAAGCTTGCGGGACCTTTAACCAGTTGCCGGTCAAATATCCGGATGCCTCTGCCGCCATCCGGGCGGCTGTCGAGCGGGAAAAGGTGCGCGCGCAATGCTGAGAATGCTGCCGGACAAGAGTGAAGAGCACCCTTCCGACAGCCTTCCGCTGACCCCGGAGGAGGCCCTGGCCCTCTTCCTCGGCGCTCTGGGCAATGACGAAACCAAAGGCTTGCTGCTCGCGGTTTCCGGCGGGCCGGATTCCATCGCCATGCTCTGCCTCGCGGCGGCTATCCGGGCCTATCTCCCGCCGCTGGCTGTCGCGACCGTTGACCATCGGCGGAGGCCCGAAGCGGCCGAGGAGGCGAAGATGGTCGCCGGCCTCTGCAAGGAATTGAAGATCCCGCATTGCACGCTTCCCTGGGCGGATCGTCCGAAAGCTCCCTTCAGCCAGGAGGCCGCCCGCAAGGGGCGTTATGCGCTGCTGCTCGGCCATGCCCGCGCCATCGAGGCGAGCCATGTCGTGACCGCTCACACGCTCGACGACCAAGCCGAAACCGTCCTGATGCGCATGGCGAGCGGCAGCGGCATTGGCGGCCTCGGCGCCATGCGCCCCAACGTGAAGCGCGGCCATCTCGGCCATCTGCGCCCGTTTCTCGATGTGCCGAAGTCTCGCGTGCTTGCGACCTGCGACCTGCATGGCTGGCATTTCGCGCAGGACGCCTCCAATGGCGACGAGCGCTTCAAGCGTGTGCGCCTGCGCGCCCTGATGCCCATTCTCGCCCAGGAGGGGCTGACACCGGAGCGCCTTGGCACGCTGGCCGCCCGGGCGCGCCGCACCGAGGATGCGATCGACCATGTGGTGAAGCGGATGCTCAATGAATGCCTGATCCGCCATGCCCCCGATGGCGGTGCCGTGCTCCTCAGGTCCGGTCCCTTTTACACCGAGCCGTTCGAGATCGCGATGCGCATGCTGCGCCGCTCGATGTTCGCGATCGCCAGCAGCGAAAACATGGATGCGCAAATCCCGCTTGCGAAGCTGGAAATGCTGATGCGCAACCTGCGCATGGCGATCCGCGACCAGCGGCCGTTCCGCTCCACGCTGGCCTGGGCCGTGGTGGCTCATGCCAACACGCTGATCGAAGTGCGCTCGGCCCCGCCACGCCGCGAATCGAACAAAGGAAACGCGATGCAATCGCGCGATGCCTTGGCAAGCGCGCCCGGCGTTTCTAAATAGGGTAAGACGAAGGCCGCTCTTTTGCCGCATGGCAGGAGCGGCCGCCTTTACGAACGCGGATTGAGCGAAAGCCAGAGCCCGATGAACCCCAATGTCCGGAATATCGCCCTGTGGGCGATTATCCTCCTTCTCGTCCTCGCCCTTGTCTCGGTCTTCCAGAGCCCGACGGGCCGGCAGGCTGGCCAGGAGCTGCCCTATTCGGCCTTCCTCGATGAGGTGGAAAAGGGCCGTGTCGAGCGCATTACCGTGACCGGTGGCGAGATCCAGGGCACTTTCCGCGACACGCAGCAGGGCTTCGTGACGCTCGGGCCGGTGGATACGCGCCTGATCGAGAAGCTGCGCGAGAAGAACGTGACCACCACGTTCCGTTCGCCGAATGCCGATAATCCCTGGTATATCGGCTTCCTGCTCAACTGGCTGCCCATCATCGCGTTCATCGCGATCTGGGTCTATATGTCCCGCCAGATGCAAAACGGGGCCGGCCGGGCCATGGGCTTCGGAAAATCGCGGGCGCGCCTCCTCACCGAGGCGCATGGCCGCGTGACCTTCGATGATGTCGCGGGCATCGACGAGGCCAAGGAAGACCTGCAGGAAATCGTGGAATTCCTGCGCGACCCGCAGAAGTTCCAGCGTCTCGGCGGTCGCATTCCGCGCGGCGTATTGCTCGTTGGCCCGCCGGGCACCGGCAAGACGCTCACGGCCCGCGCGGTCGCGGGGGAGGCGAATGTGCCGTTCTTCACGATTTCCGGCTCGGATTTCGTGGAAATGTTTGTCGGCGTGGGCGCATCCCGTGTCCGTGACATGTTCGCGGAAGCCAAGAAGAACGCACCCTGCATCATCTTCATCGATGAAATCGACGCGGTCGGCCGTCATCGCGGCGCCGGCCTCGGCGGCGGCAATGACGAGCGCGAGCAGACGCTGAACCAGCTCCTGGTGGAGATGGACGGATTCGAAGCCAATGAAGGCATCATCATCATCGCCGCCACCAACCGGCCGGATGTGCTCGACCCCGCGCTTCTTCGCCCGGGCCGCTTCGACCGGCAGATCGTGGTGCCGCTGCCGGATGTGAATGGCCGCGACAAGATCCTCAAGGTGCATGCGCGCAAGGTGCCGCTGGCACCGGATGTGGACTTGCACGTGCTGGCGCGCGGCACGCCCGGCTTTTCCGGCGCGGACCTGATGAACCTCGTGAACGAAGCCGCGCTGATGGCCGCCCGCCGCAATCGCCGCCTCGTGACCATGAAGGAATTCGAGGATGCGAAGGACAAGGTCATGATGGGCGCCGAGCGCAAGTCCATGGCCATGTCCGAGGACGAGAAGAAGCTCACCGCCTATCACGAGGCGGGCCATGCGATCATCGCGCTGAAGCTCGCGGGCCTCGATCCGATCCACAAGGCGACGATCATCCCGCGCGGCCGCGCGCTCGGCATGGTGATGACCCTGCCGGAAAGCGACCGCTACTCCTTCTCGCGCGAGAAGGCCGTGGCCCGGCTCGCCATGCTGTTCGGTGGCCGCGAGGCGGAAATCACCACCTTCGGCCCGGAAAAGGTGACGAGCGGCGCATCCGGCGATATCCAGATGGCGACACAGCTTGCCCGCTCGATGGTGATGGAATGGGGCATGAGCGAAAGGCTTGGCCGCGTCCGCTATGCCTCGAACCAGCAGGAGGTCTTCCTCGGCCATTCGGTGGCGCAGACCACCAACATGTCGGATGAAACCGCCAAGCTGATCGACCAGGAAGTGCGCAAGCTCGTCGAGGATGGCGAAACCACGGCACGCAAGATCATCCAGGAAAACAAGGATGATTTCGAAGCGGTGGCCCAGGCCCTGCTTGAATTCGAGACCCTGACGGGCGACGAACTTCGTGACCTGATGAAGGGCAAGCGCCCCGACCGGCAGGACCCGGACGAGCCCAAGACCCCCCGCGGTTCGGCCGTGCCCTCCACGGGCAAGCACAAGCCGCAGGCCCCGGATGGCGGCATGGAGCCCGCCCCGCAAGGGTGAAGGCGAACCTCTTCCGATGAACATTGCCTTGGGCAGGCAGGCGTGGCGGACTTGAAACTCCGCCGCGCTTCAGGCACGCCTGAAGACTGAAAAAAGGCCGGGCCGGGCATCCGGCGACGGGGAAACCGCACATGGCACGCAAGTATTTCGGCACCGATGGCATACGTGGCCGGGCGAATGGCAAGATCACGCCCGAACTCGCCCTCAAGGTCGGGCAGGCGGCGGGCCTCGTCTTCAAGCGGGGCGAACACCGCCATCGCGTGCTGATCGGCAAGGATACGCGCCTCTCCGGCTACATGATCGAATATGCTCTCGTGGCCGGATTCACCTCCATCGGCATGGATGTGATGCTCACAGGCCCGATCCCCACACCCGGCATGGCCATGCTCACGCGTTCCATGCGCTGCGATATCGGCGTGATGATCTCCGCCTCGCACAATGCCTACGAGGATAACGGCATCAAGCTGTTTGGCCCGGATGGCTACAAGCTGTCGGATGTCGTGGAACTCGCGATCGAGGAACTGCTCGAGACCGATTTGTCCAACCGGCTCGCCGGTTCGGGTCAGATCGGCCGCGCAAGGCGCATCGATGACGCGCAGGCGCGCTATATCGAATTCGCCAAACGCACCCTGCCCCGCAACATGGAGCTGGACGGGCTTCGCATCGTGATCGATTGCGCGAATGGTGCGGGCTACAAGGTTGCGCCGCAAGCCCTCTGGGAACTGGGCGCGGAAGTCATCCCGATGGGCGTCGAGCCCGATGGCTTCAACATCAACCGCGATCTCGGCTCCACGGCTCCGCTTGCGCTGCAGCAGAAGGTGCGCGAGATGCGCGCCGATATCGGCATCGCGCTCGATGGCGATGCCGATCGTGTCATCCTCGTCGACGAGAAGGGCCATGTGGTGGATGGCGACCAGCTGATGGCCGTCATCACCGAGAGCTGGCACCAGGATGGGCGCCTCTCGAAGCCGGGCCTCGTGGCCACGATCATGTCCAATCTCGGGCTCGAGCGGCATCTCGAAGGCCTGGGCCTCAGCCTCGCGCGCACCGCGGTGGGCGATCGCTATGTGCTGGAGCACATGCGCGAATATGGATTCAATGTGGGTGGGGAGCAATCCGGCCACATCATCCTCTCGGATTATTCCACCACCGGTGACGGCCTGATTGCCGCCCTGCAGGTGCTGGCCGTGGTGCAGAAGGAAGGCCGCCCGGTGAGCGAGATCTGCCGCCGCTTCGAGCCGCTGCCGCAGATCCTGAAGAACGTGAAAACCGCTGGCGGACAGCCGCTGAAGGATGCCGGCGTTTCGGCGGCCATCGAGAAAATCCGCGCGAGCCTCGGCACAGGCGGACGCCTCGTGATCCGGCCATCGGGCACCGAGCCGGTAATCCGCGTAATGGCCGAGGGCGATGATCGCGACCTCGTCGCGCGCGTGGTCGATGACATCTGCGCAGTGATCGCCAAGGCGGCCTGATCCGCCTTGCCCATCGGCCCAGGCCGGGCGTTCGAACAGGGCAACCGAAAGAGGCCGCCGGGGCACCCTGTCGATTCTTTACCCTTCGTTAGAGCATGATGTGTTCAGACGGAAGCACATCATGCTCTTCTCTTATTATTATCGCATGCTTTTTTGTGAAAAACCGGATTCCACTTTTTCACAGCATGCTCTAATCTTACTATTATCGCATGCTTTTTTGTGAAAAACCGGATTCCACTTTTTCACAGCATGCTCTAGAGCGGTCGATCTGATTCAGTCAGATCGGCAA
>JADCCN010000007.1 GCA_020252645.1 Methylobacterium sp.
CTAGAGCATGATGTGTTCAGACGGAAGCACATCATACTCTTATTTTATTGTTATCGCATGCTTTTTTGTGAAAAATCGGATTCCACTTTTTCACAGCATGCTCTAGGGTATAGAAAGTGTTAGTAATTTCAAGCGAAGCATGTCCCTCGCGAAGGCGGGGATGGATTCCGGATCGCGTGAAGAAAATGCGATCAAACACAGAGAGCATCCGATCTCATTCGGTCAGATCGGAAAACGCTCTCATCGGATTGTTCCGGTCGAACATGGTGTTCAAGGCGGGGAATATGGAATGACGGTCGCCGCAGCGAACAGAGAAGCCGGACGGAACCAGCCCGCCATGCCGACATTGGTGCTGCGCTGGCGAAGACTTGCCCTTGGATTGGCCGCCGCTCTTGCGCTGGCTTTGCCGGCCACGGGGTGCGTGACGACCGACCAGATCGCCGCCCAGGCCACATCGTCGCGTCCGGCCGCCGATCTCGCCGCGATCCGCTACTTCGCCGATTCTCCTCCGGCGCATGTGGTCCCCAAACGCCGTGCCGGCGAGCGCCACACGGTGCTGGCGCTTTCCGGCGGCGGGCCGGACGGCGCCTATGGTGTCGGCGCGCTGGCGGGCTGGTCGAAAGCGGGAACGCGGCCGGCTTTCGATGTCGTCACCGGCGTCAGCACGGGGGCGCTTATCGCGCCTTTCGCCTTTCTTGGCCGGGATTACGACGAGCTGATCGCAGGACTTTATACCGGGCCGAAGATTGCCGGGCTGCTCCAAGGCGGCGTCGGCAATCTCGTCTGGCAGCCTGGCCTCTACCGGCATGAGCCACTGCGCGCGCTCATTGACGAGCATGTCACCGATGATCTGCTTTTGCGCATCGCAGCGGAACATCGCAAGGGGCGCCGCCTGCTGATCGCCACCAGCAGCCTCGATGCGCAGCGCGTCACCATTTGGAATCTCGGCGCGCTCGCTGCTTCCGACCGGCCCGACAGGCTCACGTTGTTCCGGGACGTGCTCACGGCCGCGATCAGTGTTCCGGTCCTGTTCCCACCCGTGCCACTGCCTGGCGCACGGCCCGGCGAGTTTCACGCAGATGCCGGCGTGCTGCGCGGCTTCTATTCGGGGCTGGAACTGTTCCCCGGCGAGGGGCTTGGCTGCACGAGCAGGCGTCAGCAATGCGCACTCTACGTTATCGTTCACAACAAGCTCTACCCGGAGACGCGCGAGATCCCGGCGCGCATCGGCACAATCGGCAGCTGGGCAGTGGCGAGCATCATCAAATCGAACCTGATGCTGGCCCTCGAAACTGCCAATCGGCAATCGCGGGAGCATGGCATCCGCTTCGGGATGGCCTATCTCGATACCGACCGGCCGGGCGTCTCGCCCATCGATTTCGATATCCCCTACATGCAGGCGATGTATGCGCTGGGGCATGATCGAGCCCTCAAATCGGATTTCTGGCGCGGCACCCTGGTGCCGCCGCAGGGCCCGGCTCCGGCGGCAGCACCCGTCGCGCCGCCTGTGTCGGCTGCGCCGCCGCCCGCGCATGATCCCGTCCGTTCAGCCGCATTTACGCCATGAGAAGGCTCGCGAACCGGCGGAAACTGGTCCGGGAGGCGCCCAGCCCCTGATCTGCTCGCGGAGCTTGGCGTCG
The DNA here is from genome assembly GCA_020252645.1 of Methylobacterium sp. Taxonomy (GTDB): domain Bacteria; phylum Pseudomonadota; class Alphaproteobacteria; order Rhizobiales; family Beijerinckiaceae; genus Rhabdaerophilum. The sequence continues at coordinate 1,641 of JADCCN010000007.1, forward strand.
ACCCCGTTTCGATAAACTGTCCCGCATCGCGATCCCCGCGAGGGAGGTGGCGGCATCCGCCCCCGGGCGCGGGCCGAACGGAGAGCGCCGAGGGGTCAATCCGCATCGCGCGGTTTCAGGCGGCTCACCTGTCGCGCGAGGCTCCGCATGGCCTCCCCCAGCATCGGCCCGCCGCAGACCGTGAGGCGCTCCGGCACGACAAGGCGGCGCTCGGGCGGAAACATGGCCTGAAGGGCCGGGTGCAGCAGCATGGCGCTGCCCTGATCCTCGGGATGGTCATCCTCGCGCGAGAGCAGGATGGCATCCGGGCGCAAGGCGATGACCTGTTCGAGACCGATCATCCCACCCGCCGCAAGGCCCAGTTCGCCCGCGGCATTCACAAGGCCCGCTTCGGCCAGAAGCTCGCTCATCAGCGAATCGGCGCCGGAAACCCAGCCGCGACGGGCGAGCGGCAGGACGCGCAGCTTGCGGGGCGATGCCGCCGCCTGCAATTCCCCGATCGCAAGGCCGATCTCGGCGATGCGGATCGCGGCCTTTTCGCGCGCTCCCGTGATCTCGCCGAATCGGGCGATCTGCGCGCGGGTTTCCGCAAGGCTCTGCACAGGCGGGAACTCCTCGATGGGAATGCCCTGCCGGCGGATGAATTCGCGCGTCGCGCGTTTCGTGAAGGTGCCGGAGACCACGAGATCGGGCCGGATCACCATCACCTCCTCCGCCGTGCCGGAGAGGATTGGCAGCCCCCGCACCTGCTCCGCGAGGAAGGACTGCGCAGCATCGGCGGCGAAGGGGCTCAAACCGGCGATCCGCTCGCGCGGCGCAAGATCCAGCAGAAGCTGGTCCGTGCACAGGTTGAGAGAAACCACGCGCGCCGGCTGCCGGTCCTGCGCCGCCACGGGCACGGCCAGCAGCATCGCCAGAGCGGCGAAGCAATGCGGCAAGGCCCGGCCCCTTCCTGACATGCGACTTTCCCTTCGCCGGCCGCCCGGGCGATTCCGGTCGCGGGCGCTCCCACATGGAATAACCGCCGATGGCGATGCTGTCAGCCGGCGAAGCGCCGCCCCTTTCGCCGAGTGGCGGCTTCCCTGTTCAGAAACACGCGGAATTCGACAGAAGGCTCTGGAAAACGCAGCCTTCAGGCGCTAACCGATGCGCATGACCCAGAAGCGCATCGTCCTCTCCAGCGATCACGCGGCCATTCCGCTGCGGCAGGCCATTGCCGCCCATATCACGGCCAGGGGCTGGATTGCCGTGGATATCGGGCCGATGACGCCCGAAAGCACACATTACCCGCACCATGCCGAGGCCGCTGCGCGCCACGTGGCTTCGGGGGATTGCCGCTTCGGGATTATCCTGTGCGGCACGGGCCAGGGCATCATGATGGCTGCGAACAAGGTGAAGGGCATCCGCTGCGGCGTGTGCCTTGAACCCTATTCCGCCCGCATGATCCGCCAGCACAATGATGCCAACATGCTCTCGCTTGGCGCGCGCGTGGTGGGCGAAGGTCTTGCGCTGGCGATTGTCGATGCCTTCCTCGAGGCGGAATTCGAAGGCGGTCGCCATGCCGATCGGGTTGCGATGATCTCCGCCCTCGAAGGCTGAGGCATCCGCGCAAATGAACCTGCGGCAGCCGGCTCAGCGGCTTCCGAGGCGTGGCCGCCAGATGCCGAGCGCGATCTGTGCCGCAGAAAGCGCGAGGATGGCGCCCAGCGCCATCCATTCATTCGCGATGATGCCCGCCAGATCCTGCGCATCGCCGCTGCCGCTCGCGATCCTCTGTGCCTCCTCCGCCGCGGAATTCGCCCTGGCCTGGACGATGGCGAGCGTGCCCTCGAACATGCTGAACCCGAGGAGCGCCTTGGCCCATACCCAGCGCGGCTCCTGGAACGGCCGGTGCACCATCATCGCCACGATCCCGGAGACGAGCCCCACGCCCAGTGATGGAAAGAGCATGTAATTCGACAGCGCGCTCAGCGTCTGGCGCATCTCGGCATAGGATTGCGGGGTGGATTGGGGCGCGAAGGCCAGCACCACGATATAGCCTGTCAACGCCCCCACGAGGCCACAAGCCGCAACGGTGTGGAGGAACTTCACCAGTTTGCGCATGCCATGCTCCTGCGAAAAGCAGCCCGGCGTCATTGCAGCGGGGCGGGGCGCCGGCTCGAAAAGCCGTCGCCAAGGATGTGGGTCTGCTGCTTCCGGCCGCAAGGGGGAGCAGCACAGGCTGGCCTTCGCGAGATCAGCCCTGCTTGCTCCAGGCGGCGTACCATGCCTTGAACAGCTTGTGCTGCGCCTCGAGGAAGCGCTTCTGGCTGGGCGAGAGCGCATCCGTCGGGTTGAAATGCAGCGCATATTCCGGGTGCTCTTCCAGCACCATCAGGTGCTTGTAGAAGAGCACGAGATCCGCTCCCTCGTCGAAGGTCGAGAGCACTTTCAGCGCGCCTTCCAGTTCCTGCGCCTGCCGCCGCGCGACCGGATCGCCCTTTTGCGCCGCCTCGCAGAGCCGGGCGAGGTGCAGAACCTCCTTCGGCAGCGCATTGCCGACGCCGGTGATCGCGCCGGTCGCGCCACAATTCACATAACCGTGGAAGACCTCGGTATCGACGCCGACCATGAGCGTGAGTTTCTCGGAGCGGTTCACGATATGCTCGGCGGCGTAGGACATCGCTCTGGCGCTGCCGAATTCCTTGAATCCCACGAGATGCGGATGGCGCTCATGCAAGGCGAAGAAGAGATCGGCCTTGGTCTCGAAGCCATAATAGGGACTGTTGTAGATCACCGAGGGCAGGTCCACCGCCGCTTCGAGAATGCCGGAGAAATGCGCGAATTGCGCGGCCGGCGAGGTGCCGCGCGAGAGCACGCGCGGAATGACCATCAGCCCCGCCGCGCCCGCCTTCTTCGCATGCGCCGCGAGTGCTGCCGCGCGCATCGGGTTCTGCGCGCCCGTGCCGACAATCACCTTGATGCCCGCCTTCACAAGACGCTCCACGCCCTCCATGCGCTGCTCATCCGTGAGCAAAGGCCAATCGCCCATCGAGCCGGCATAGATCACGCCGGACATGCCCTGCCCCGCAAGGTGCCGGCCCATGCGCACGAGCGCATCGAAATCCGGTGTCCGGTCCGGCTTGCAGGGGGTCATCAGGGCCGGCATCACGCCGGAAAAGACGTGTTTGGACATGGTTTGCGTTCCTTCCCTTGCCGCCCGGAGGCCAAGCAGGCATTGAGTTCGGAGTATTTCGTAGATTGTATAAAATCGACATGCAAGCCCGCTCCACCCAAGCCTGCTTTACCCAAGCCTGCTTTACCCAAGCCTGCTCCTGTGGGAATCCGGTGATGACGCAGCCCATCCTCTCACGAATGCTGGCAAGGTGCGATGATCGAGCGCCTTCGCTGCCGCCATCCAGGCGCGCGCGCCAGCCGCGCATTCGGCCGATCGCAAGAGAGCCTGAGCCCGCCAGCGCTGCGCCCGCAAGGGCCTGGCCGGTTCAGGCTTCGGTGAGAATCAGCTCGAAGGTCATGAGAACCGGGTTTGCACCATATTCGAGCCGCCCCTCGGCAAGGGCGCCGGTGAAATCGACCAGCGCGGCATCGATCTCAGCCCGCAACACGCCATCCGCATCCGGTTCGACAAGCCCGCGCGTGATGCACACTTCCGTTGCGAAGGGTTCGGTCACGCGCCCATTCTCGAAGGCGGAGCCGATCAGCGAGCCGACCCCGCCATGGATCACCGCGCGGGCAAAGCCCTGCTCGCGGCAGAAACCCTCGAGGGCCGCGTGAAAACACTGGTTGGGCCGCAGCCGCAGGGCGAAGGCACGCGTGCCATCGGCCGCTGTCGCCAAGGCTGGAACCGGGCCGAAAAGCTTGAAGTTCGTTTCCGGATCGGGGTTGGCCTCGAAGAGCGCGCCATCGATCCCGAAGGCCGAGGCGGTCGCGTCCTCGGCGAGGATGGTTTCATCCGGCAGGATATGCCCACCGGAGCGCTTGCCATCGGCCTCGCGCCAGAGCGCGTGGCAATGGAAGAAGGGCGCGCCATCGCGCCGGCCGAAGGTCAGCGCGCCACTTTCCAGCCGGCTGATGCCGGCGGGGCGGAAGGTCTCGGAATAGGTGGCCGCGTTCTGGCCGTCGCGGCTCAGAGCCGGTATCACATAGGCGAAGGGCGATAGTGCCAGCGGGCCGAAACGCAGCGTTCCGCTGGCAAATCCGGCGGCGGCGAAGCCTTGCCGCACGGCCTCCAGCAGAGGGAGGCCCGCCTCGAGCCGCATCGGAAAGGCGCGGCCGCGCCCTTCCACCGCGAGCACGCGCGGGGATTGTGCCGGGCCGGGTTGCCGGATGAAGGAGGGGCGCGCCATTTCAGACGAGCCCGTCGCCATTGATCAGCCCACGCGCGACGAGTTCGTCCTTCACGAGGCGTTTGGGCACCTTGCCATAGCCGGATTTCGGCAGCGCCTCCCAGAAGAAGAAGCGCTTCGGCATCTTGTAACGCGGGATTTTCGAGCTCAGGAACTCGGCGAGCACGGCTTCTTCCACCGGCTCGCGCGTCACGCAGACCGCAACGCCCACCTCCCCCCAAAGCTTGTCCGGCACGCCCAGAACCGCCACCTCCACCAGGGCGGGATGGGTCAGGATCTTCTCCTCCACCTCGCGCGGATAGATGTTCGAGCCGCCCGAGATATACATGTCGGAGGCGCGGCCGGTGATATAGACGAAGCCCTGTTCATCCATATGGCCGAGATCGCCCGTGCGGAACCAGCCATCATGGAAGGCTTTCGCATTGGCCTCCGGGTTGTTGTAATAGCCCGCGAAGACGGCCGGGCCGATGACGCAGATCTCGCCGGTTTCGAAGGGTTTCAGCTCCTCGCCCGCATCATTCCGGATCGAGACCTGCATGCCCGTGCGCTCGAAACCGCAGGTGCCGAACTTGGTGTTCGCGCGGTCCTCGGGATCATGCAGGGCGGGCGGCAGCACCGTGATGTTGCCCGTGACTTCGCCAAGGCCGAAATACTGCGTGATGACCGGCCCGAGCTTCGCCAGCGCGAATTTCTGATCCTCCCGATACATCGGCGCCCCGGCATAGATGACCGCGCGCAGCGAGGAATGGTCGAAGCGATCCACCGAAGGGTGCTCCACCAGCATCTTCAGGATGGTCGGCACCGTGAACAGGTTGGTGACGCGGTGTTTTTCCACCAGCCGCCAGGCTTCCTCGATGTCGAATTTCTCGGTCGGCAGGAGGATCGTCGTCGCGCCCCGCGCCACGATGTTGAGCTGGTGCACCCCCGCCCCGTGGCTCAGCGGCGCCACCACGAGCGAGGAATCCGCTTCCGTCGCGCCCGGCAGCAGATCGCAGAGATGGTTGGTGAGCACGAAGGCCATCTGTCCATGCGTCAGCACCGCAGCCTTCGAGCGGCCCGTGGTGCCCGAGGTGAAGAAGAACCAGCAGGGATCATTATGCTCCACGGGCGCATCCGGCACGGTTCGACCCCGGAAGGCGGCCATGCGCTCGGAGACATCCGCCTCCCCGAAACGCGTGTCGCGTGCCTGCTCGTCAAGCCGCCAGATGAATTCCACGCCCGGCACATTCTGTGCCACGCTTGCCGCGTGATCGGGGAAATCTCCATGGCAGAGCAAGCCCTTCGCGCCGGAAAAATCCGCCAGATAGATCACTTCCTCCGGCATCAGGCGGAAATTCGTCGGCACCCAGACCGCGCCGAGCTTGAAGGCTGCGAAAAGCGAGAAGAACATCTGCGCGGTGTTCTTCGAATGCACGATCAGCCGGTCGCCCTTGCCGAGGCCACGGGCCTGCAGCGCGGCGGCCAACGCGTTCACCTCGCGCTCCAACTCCAGCCATGTCCAGCTCCTCTCGCCCCAGACAAGGCCATGCCGATCCGGAAAGCGCCTCGCGTTCTGGCGCAGCACATGGGCGAGGTTCATCACCCGGTTCGAACAGCGGGCAAGCCCGCCCCTGGGGGGATCAGCATTCATTTCAGGCGCTCCAGGATCGACACATGATTGGCGACGGCCACGCCACCGATGTTGAACGCACCCGCAAGGCTCGCAGCGGGCAACCGCATCTCACCGGCCTCGCCGCAAAGCTGCATCGCGGCCATCCCATGCCGGGAAACCCCCGCGGCGCCAATGGGATGCCCGCGCGGCTTGAGCCCGCGCGACAGGTTGACCGGCAGGCGACCGCCCCGGCCCGAAGGCTCGCGGGCGGGCATGGCCTGCATCGATATCCATGAGGCGGCCGCCGAGGAAACGGCGCAGATCATCCGCGGCGAAGGGGGTGAATCGGTGGCGGTCGCCGCCGATATGACGCAACTCGACGCGATCAATCGCGCGGTGGAGGCGACCATCGCGCGGTTCGGGCGGATCGACATCGTGCACAATAATGCGGGCGTCGTCGTGCCCGGCGGGCCGATGGACCTCACGGGGGAAAGCTTCCAGCGCGGCATCGATCTCGATCTCGGCCCGGTCTGGCGCAGCGCGAAGGTGCTGCTTCCCCGGTTTCTGGAACAAGGCGGCGGCGTTTTTGTCAACATTGCCTCGATCGCCGGCATTCGCTGGACCGGCTATCCCTGTTTTGCCTATTCCGCAGCCAAGGCCGCCGTGGCGCAGGCCACCAAGGCGATCGCGCTGCAACATGCCGGGCAGAACATCCGGGCGAATGCCGTGCTGCCTGGCCTGATCGACATCCCTCTCGTCCATCGACAGATCGCCGGGGTGTTCGGCGATGTCGAGACAATCATGGCGAAGCGCAACAACGCGGTGCCGACCGGGAAGATGGGCACGGCCCATGATGTGGCGGCCGCGGCCCTGTTGCTCGCCTCGGATGAGGCGCGCTTCATGACCGGTGACACCCTGCCCGTGGATGGCGGGCAGAGCGAAACCATGCGCGGCGGCTGATCGCTCTTAGCCGAGATCGCCACTCGTTGCCCTCTGCAGGATGGCCCAGGCCTCTTCGCCGAATTTTTTCTGCCATTCGGCGTAGAAACCGGCCTTGCGCAAGGCGTCACGGAACGGCCCGGCCTGGGTGTCGTTGAAAACCATGCCCCTGGCGGTGAGATCCGTGCGCAGGGTCGCGTTCAGCTTTTCGACATCGGCGCGCTGGAGGGTGGCAGCGGCGTTGAGATTGCGTGCAACCACCGTCCGGACATCCTCCGGCAGGCGCTCCCAGGCGCGGCGATTGCCGAGGAACCAGAAGCCGTCCCACATGTGGTTCGTCACGGAGCAGAATTTCTGCACCTCGAAGAGCTTGGCCGTGGAGATGATCGCGAGCGGGTTTTCCTGCCCGTCCACCACCCTGGTCTGCAGCGCGGTGTAGACATCCGCGAAGTTGATGCTGGCCGGAGCCGACTGGAAGGCGTTGAACATCGAGGTCCAGAGCGGGCTCACCGGCACGCGGATCTTGAAACCCTTGAGATCATCCGGGGTGTTGATCGGCCCTTTGGAGCTGGTCATCTGGCGGAAGCCGTTATCCCAGATCTTGTCCATGACGACGAGGTTGGCCTTGCCGATCTGCCCGCGCACATAAGTGCCGAGTTCTCCATCCATCGCCTTCCACACCGCTTCATAGTTCGGGAAGGCGAAGCCGATGCCGTTGAGCGAGGCATTGGGCACCAGGGTCGAGAGGATCAACGGCGAGAGCGTGAAGAACTCGACGCCGCCCGAGCGCACCTGGCTCAGCATGTCGGTATCCGAGCCAAGCTGGCTCGCCGGAAAGATCTGGATGACCATCCGGCCGTTGGTCTCCTGCCTGATCTTCTCGGCCGCTTCGGTGGCGCGGATGTGGACTGGATGCGTCACCTGCAGGTTATGCGCGTATTTATAGGTGAATTCCGCGGTCTGGGCCCTGCCGCTGCCGACATGGAAGGTGCCGAGCGCGGCGCCGGCGGCGCTGGCCTGAAGCAGGGTGCGACGGGAAAGGGTCATGGTTTCCTCCTGGTTTAGCTTTTTTGGGTCAGCTTTTTTGGGTCAGCTTTTTCGGGTTAGCTTTGTCTTCTTGGTTGAAAAGGTAATCCGGCGGCGCGGTGTGGCTCCTTCTCAGAGCAGAACGGTGGAAATGGCAGGCACGGCCGCAATCACGATGAGGCCGATGATCAGCGCGAGCAGGTAGGGCCAGATCGCGCCCATCGCCTCATCCGGTGATACGTTGCCGATCTTGCAGGCGATGTAGTAGCCGATGCCGATGGGCGGGGCCATCAGCCCGATATTCATCGAGGTCACGACCACCATGGCGTAATGCACATCATGGATGCCGAGCTTCTTCGCGATCGGGAACATCAGGGGCGCCATCAGCACGATGGCCGGCAACCCTTCGAGGAAGCAGCCGAGGATCACGAAAACCACGATCGTGATGGCCATGAAGCTGATCCAGCCGCCCGGCAGGCTCTGCATCCAGAGCGCGAGCTGGTTCGCAAAGCCGGTCTGGGTCAGCGCCCAGGCCATGGCGAGCGCGGTGCCGAGGATCATCAGGATGGCGCCGGAAAGTGCGGCCGTTTCCACCAGCATGCCGTAGAAGGTGCGCCAGCCGATCCCGCCGTAAAGCACGATGCCGACGACCATCGCGTAGAGCACCGCGATGGTCGAAACCTCGGTCGCGGTGGCCACGCCCCCACCCACCGCGCTGCGGATGATGAAGGGCAGCACCAGGGCGGGTGCCGCAACCAGCGCGGTCTTGCCGATGACCGAGAGCGGCGCGCGCTGCACGGCTTCCAGCAACTCGCCTCGGGCACGCCAGCGCGCGAGGATCGCGAGGACCAGCAGCAGCACCATCGCCACCAGGAAGCCGCTGGTGAAGAGGCCCGCGATGGACACGCCCGCCACCGAGCCGAGCACGATGAGCACGATGCTCGGCGGCACGGTTTCGGCCATGGCCGCGCCCGTCGCGAGCAGCGCGATGAGTTCCTTCGGCTTGTAGCCGCGCCTCTTCATCTCCGGGAAAAGCGCGGGGGCGACCGTCGCCATGTCCGACACCTTGGAACCGGAAATGCCGGAAACGAGAAACAGCGAACCCAGCAGCACATAGGACAGGCCGGCCCGGATATGCCCGAGCAGGGAGCCGAGGAAATCGACGATCGCCCGGCCCATCCCGGTCGCGTCGAGGATGCAGCCGAGCAGCAGGAAAACCGGAACGGAAAGGAGGATGAGGCTCGACATCCCCTCATCCATGCGACCGATCATCACCAGGGTCGGCACGCTGGTGGTGAAGGTGAGAAAGCAGAGCGTGCCGAGGCCGAAGCAGAAGGCGATGGGCACGCCCGCGACGAGGCAGATTACCACCACGCCGACGAGAAAAACCGCGATATTGCCGTAGCCGAGCCCCTTGAATACCGGCATCAACAACCAGAACACGATAGCGCTCGCGCCGATCGCAAGGGCGGCCAGCAGGAGATCCCGCAAAGCGCAGGTGCGCAGCGCATAGCGCAACGTGAGCAGCAGCATTGTCGCAATGCCGAACGGAATGGCCGAGACGCGCCAACTGTTCGCAATGTTGAGCGCGGGGGTCGAAACATATGATTCCTCCATCGTGTAATCGATGGCCGGATAGAGCATCGCAGCGAGGAAGACGGCGGCGGCGAGCAATGCGAAGGCCTCGACCAGAGCGCGAAGGCGCGACGGGAACAGGCCGATGAAAAGCGTGAGTCTCAGGTGTTCGTTGCGGTCGATCGCGAGGGCCGCGCCCAGCATCGCGAGCCACAGGAAGGATGTCGAAGTCGCCTCGTCGATCCAGACGATGGGGAGGGAAAAGACATAGCGCGAGGTGACACCGGTCAGCAGGAGCAGGACGATCGCCACCAGCAGCCCCGCCGCCACGATCTCAAGCGGCCAGATGAACGGCGCGCGATGCCGTTGGGCGTCCGCCTGATCGATCACCGGCGCGGCGACCGCCTGAGACAATTCCGTCATGCTTCCACCCTGCCCGACCCCCGCCGGATGCCCGCCCCGTGAGGCCGGGAGCCCGACTATTCCGCGAGACAGGCGAGCCCCGTTCCGGCGAACACCCTGCCCGCAATCTGCGACAAGGTTCATATTATGGAATGATGAAACCGCAGATCGAGACATCCTAGCCAAAAATCTTCCTTGCGCAATGGAGCGCGCCAGGGGGCAAATTTTATCCATCCCATAGGTCCACATGATGGACCAGCTGGAATCCGTGTCGCTCAGCCCGTCGCCGATGCCCGCCAGCAGCCGTCAGCGCGTGCATCCGCATCCCCGCGCGGCCGGACGACCGAAGCCTGCCTGATGCGCAGGCCAAAGGGCTGTGATCAACACCGGGGATATGGCGCGACCCCGGTTTGAATGATGCGCATCAAACTGCTTCACGCGGCAACGCGCCGCGGTCAAATTCACGACGGCCGTTGTTTTCGCGCCGATCACGATAACCGGCGGCGCAACAAAGAAAGATTGTCCATCTTGCAGACCGAAGGTCGGGGGTTCGAACCCCGCCGCCGGCACGATCCTCCAGAGGGCAGGGCCCGGGTCTTCCGCGCCTTGATCAGGATTCCGTGAGCCGCAAGATGTCAGGGCGCATCGGCACCGACCCGTCAGGATATTTTTTCACAGGCGATATCAATGGTTTAAAAAGTATTAGCCGAAAGTCGTAATGACGAAAACGATAACTCGTCCATTGTCGCTTCAGGGAGAGTGGGCTTCGGTCTTTTTCGAGGCGCAATTTGGGCGTCATTGCGATGGATCAACCGGGGCCTCCGTTCCCCCCGTTCAACGCCGCTTGAGAACGCGGCACTGGGAGGAAAACCGAATGGCTAACAATACAGACGAGATCTACTGGCAAAAGACCAGTAATCTGATGAAATTGATGATGATCCTGTGGGTCTTCTTCGGATTCATCGTCCATATGTTCGTAGTGCCGCTGAACAACATCAAAATTCTCGGCTTCCCGCTGGGCTTCTACATGGCCGCGCAGGGCTCGCTGATCGTCTTCGTCGTCATGTTGTTCTGGTTCGGTAAGGCGCAGGACAAGATCGACCGCGAATGCGGCGTGGCCGAAGAAGAATAAGGGGAGGCAACCATGGCAGATTCTATTGCAGGCAAGGGTGGCTTCCTCAACAATCTTGGCCGCATCTACGCGCTCTACACCGGCGGCTTCTTCGGCTTCATCGTGCTGGTCGGCATTCTCGAGCAGCTCGGCGTGCAGCAAAAGTATCTCGGCTACATGTTCATGGGCCTGACCATTCTGGTCTATGCCTTCATCGGCATCGTCTCGCGCACGTCCGACGTCGGCGAATACTACGTTGCCGGCCGCACGGTTCCGGCCTTCTATAACGGCATGGCGACCGGCTCGGACTGGATGTCCGCGGCCTCGTTCATCGGCATGGCCGGCACGCTCTTCCTGCTGGGTTATGACGGCCTTGCCTTCGTGCTCGGCTGGACCGGCGGCTACGTGCTGGTGGCGGTGCTGATTGCGCCGTTCCTGCGCAAATTCGGCGCCTATACCGTGCCGGACTTCCTCGCCGCCCGTTACGGCGGCAACGCGGCGCGCCTCTGCGGCGTTCTGGTGCTTCTGGCCTGCTCGTTCACTTATGTCGTGGCGCAGATCTTCGGCACGGGCCTGATCGCACAGCGCTTCCTCGGCATGAGTTTCGAACTCGCCTGCTTCGTCGGCCTGATGGGTATTCTCGTCTGCTCGATGCTCGGCGGCATGAAGGCCGTGACCTGGACGCAGGTTGCGCAATATATCGTGCTCATCGTCGCCTACCTGATCCCCGTGATCTGGATGTCGGCGAAGAAGTTCGGCATCCCGCTGCCGCAATTGACCTATGGTCAAGCGCTGCAGCAGATCGCCACGCTCGAGCAGGAATTCGTTCAGAAGGGCCTCGCGCCCGCGAGCTCGCTCCAGACGTCGCATACCGCGCCGTTCACGCGCTATTCGCCCGCGAATTATTTCTGGCTGATCTTCTGCCTGATGGTCGGCACGGCTGCGCTTCCGCACGTTCTGATGCGCTATTTCACGACCCCGTCGGTGAAGGAAGCCCGCCAGTCCGTGGCCTGGTCGCTGCTCTTCATCTTCATCCTCTACTTCACCGCTCCGGCCTATGCGGCGTTCTCGAAGCTCGAGGTCTACTCGACCCTGATCGGCAAGAACATCGCGGACCTGCCGATGTGGGTCTTCAACTGGGGTTCGCTCCCTTCGGCACCTGGCATTCCGCCATTGATCTCAATCTGTGGCAAGGCAGCAGCGTCTGCGCAGGCCGCGATTGAGGCATGCCGTGCCATTGCTGGGCATCCGGGCGTGCTGCGCCTGCAGGATTTCGGCATCAACACCGACGTGGTCGTGATCTCGACGCCTGAAATCGCCGGCCTGCCTTATGTGATCACGGGCCTCGTGGCCGCCGGCGGTCTCGCCGCCGCGCTCTCCACGGCGGATGGCCTGCTGCTCGCGCTCGCCAACGCGCTGTCGCATGACATCTACTACAAGATGATCAACCCGAACGCGCCGACCAGGCAGCGTCTCGTCATCAGCCGCGCGCTGCTGGTGGTCGTGGCGATTGCGGCGGCATGGGTCGCATCGACCCGGCCCACGGACATCGTCGCGATGGTGGCCTGGGCGTTCAGCCTTGCGGCTGCCGGCCTCTTCCCTGCCCTCGTTCTCGGCGTGTGGTGGAAGCGGGCGACCAAAGAGGGCGCGATTGCCGGTATTCTCGCGGGCTTCTTCGTGACGTTGTTCTACCTCGTCATCACCCGCTACTGGCCGCATGTGGGTGTCGAGTATTTCGGCATGGTGTCGAACCTCAACCCGGTCACCGGCGCGCCGCTCATCTCGGCGGATGCCATGAAGGCGGCGCTCTCGAACCCGGCGCTTCTCGATGGTCCGGTGCTCGCGAACCACCCGCTGCAGAGCCGCGTCGGCTGGTTCAACATCAACAACATCTCCTCGGCTGCCTTCGGCCTGCCCGTCGGCTTCCTGGTGATGGTTGTGGTGTCGATGATGACCCCGGCCCCGTCGAAGGAA
>JADCCN010000008.1 GCA_020252645.1 Methylobacterium sp.
AAGCATGCGATAATAATAAGATAAGAGCATGATGTGCTTCCGTCTGAACACATCATGCTCTAGAGCATGCTGTGAAAAAGTGGAATCCGGTTTTTCACAAAAAAGCATGCGATAATAACAAGATAAGAGCATGATGTGCTTCCGTCTGAACACATCATGCTCTAGGGCGAAGACCCACAAAAGGATGCGATTTTGATGGTGTTTTGGTGCGAAAATCTCCGCAAGGGACGCTGAGGGCGGAGTTCTGTCCGGCCAGGCGGGCCTTCGCGAGACCGTTGCCCGCCAAAACGCCAACTTCGGCACAACACCACCTTCGGCACAACACCACCTTAGGCACAACACCACCTTAGGCGCGGTGAGTTTAGGCCATATGTCTCCGTCGGCTCATTGAAAATCGGACGATTTCCTTCGCATCCAACGAAAACATCGGATCGCCAAATTCACGTCGCGTCAAAACGCCTCCCTTTTTGAGCCTTCGCCCCAGGCGGAGCTTTCGGCCGGCGCAAGTGCTCCGGCCAACCTTTCCTTAACGCTGATCGGCGATCATCATGCCATGATCGTCAATACTCGCCGCCGCCGCATCCTCGCCCTTGTGGCTTTCCACGGCCTGGCCTGGAGCGCGAGCGCCTATTTCCTGCATTCCGCCCAGACCGGCGATCGCGGGCTTGCAGCCAAGCGCGAGGCCAAGATCCGCACCGAGGAGATCGCGCGGGAAATCGCCGATCTCCGGGGCGAAAAACAGGCCTGGGAGCGGCGGGTGAGCCAGCTTTCGAACCAGAAGGTGGATCGCGACCTCATCGATGAGCGCAATCGCGCCATGCTGAACCTCGTGCATCGCAGCGACGTGGTCATCCTCCTCGACCGGTAGAGGCTTGCCGGATCGGCCATGCGCCGGGCGCAGGGCTGGATCGGGTTTTCAGCCCCCGTTCATTGTGCGCCGCACAAAAATGGCGGTTTCGTGATATGCCATGCGCAGATGGCATAGGTCTCTTTCTTGCGAAAAGCTTCTGGCGCTCGCCCGTTTGTGGCACTACGGTCTACGTCTAAAGTGGGTGGATCGGGGCAGGCGGTCCGGCCGACAAGAACGTCGCCAAAGTCCCGAGGGAAGCGAAACGTTACCAGCCCCGCCCATGCGGGGAGAGGATGCGAGGGGAGAAGATGGCAAGCAACGGAGCCCAGATCGCGGGCAACGCCGCCAAAGGCGCGCCTGCTCCGGCCAAGAAAGCGGCAAAGCCCGCGACGGCGAAACGCGCCGCAGGCCCCAAGCCCTTCACGAAGGAGGAAGATCTCCGCGCCTATCGCGACATGCTGCTGATCCGCCGCTTCGAGGAGAAGGCGGGCCAGCTCTATGGCATGGGCCTGATCGGTGGGTTCTGCCATCTCTATATCGGCCAGGAAGCCGTGGTTGTCGGCATGCAGATGGCGACGATCCCGGGCGACCAGGTCATCACCGGTTATCGCGATCACGGCCACATGCTCGCCTGCGGCATGAGTGCCAACGGCGTCATGGCCGAGCTGACGGGCCGCAAGGGCGGCTATTCGCGCGGCAAGGGCGGCTCGATGCACATGTTCAGCCGCGAGAAGCATTTCTATGGCGGCCATGGCATTGTCGGCGCGCAGGTGGCACTCGGCACGGGCCTCGCATTTGCGAACCGCTACACCTCGAATGGCAATGTGAGCCTCGCCTATTTCGGCGACGGCGCGGCCAATCAGGGCCAGGTCTACGAGAGCTTCAACATGGCGGAGCTCTGGAGCCTGCCGGTCGTCTACATCATCGAGAACAACCGCTACGCGATGGGCACTTCGGTTTCCCGTGCCTCGGCGCAGACCGATTTCTCGAAGCGCGGCGTCTCCTTCAACATCCCCGGCGAGCAGGTGGATGGCATGGATGTTCAGGCCGTGCGCGAGGCGGGGGCACGCGCCATCGCGCATGCCCGCTCCGGCCAGGGGCCGTATATCCTCGAAATGCAGACCTACCGCTATCGCGGCCACTCCATGTCCGACCCGGCGAAATATCGCTCGAAGGACGAGGTCGAGAAGATGAAGAACGAGCACGACCCCATCGAGCAGGTGCGCGCGCGGCTTCTGGGCAACCACAAGGTCTCCGAGGAGGAGATCAAGGCGATCGATGCCGAGGTGCGCAAGATCGTCAATGAAAGCGCGGAATTCGCAACCGTCGATCCCGAGCCGGATGTTGCCGAGCTCTGGACGGACATCCTGAAGTAACCCGCCCCGGTTTTCTCGCGCACACGGATCTAGCTTCCCATGCCGATCGACATTCTCATGCCCGCGCTCTCGCCCACGATGGAGAGCGGAACCCTCGCCAAATGGCTCAAGAAGGAGGGTGACACAATCAAATCCGGCGATGTCATCGCCGAAATCGAGACCGACAAGGCCACGATGGAAGTGGAAGCGGTGGATGAAGGCATCCTCGCCAAGATCCTCATCCCCAATGGCACCGAGAACGTCGCGGTAAACACCAAGATCGCGATCATCGCCGGCGAAGGCGAGGATGCGAGCGCTGCGGCTGCCGCTCCGGCCGCTGCGGCCCCGGCTCCGGTGGCAGCACCCGCTGCGGCTCCGGCTGCCACGGTTCCCGCCGCACCGAAAACCGAGATGCCGGCCTATGATGCCGGCTCGGAAGTGCCCGCCGGCGCCGAGATGGTGAAGATGACCGTGCGCGAAGCGCTCCGCGACGCCATGGCCGAGGAAATGCGGCGCGATGACAAGGTCTTCGTCATGGGCGAGGAGGTCGCGGAATATCAGGGCGCCTACAAGGTCACGCAAGGGTTGCTGCAGGAATTCGGCGCCCGCCGCGTGATCGACACCCCGATTACCGAGCATGGCTTCGCGGGCGTCGGCGTGGGTGCTGCGATGACGGGCTTGCGCCCGATCGTCGAGTTCATGACCTTCAACTTCGCGATGCAGGCCATCGATCACATCATCAACTCGGCGGCGAAGACGCTCTACATGTCCGGCGGGCAATTGGGCTGCCCCATCGTGTTCCGCGGCCCGAACGGGGCGGCGGCGCGCGTCGCCGCCCAGCACAGCCAGGATTACGCGGCCTGGTACAGCCAGATCCCCGGCCTCAAGGTGATCCAGCCCTATACGGCGGCGGATGCGAAGGGCCTGCTCAAGGCCGCGATCCGCGATGAAAACCCCATCGTCTTCCTCGAGAACGAGATCCTCTACGGCCAGAGCTTCGATGTGCCGAAGGGGGATGACTGGCTGCTGCCGATCGGCAAGGCCCGCGTCGCCCGCGTTGGCCATCACGTCACGCTCGTCTCCTTCGGCATCGGCATGACCTACGCCACGAAGGCGGCGGATGCGCTGGCCGGCGAGGGGATCGAGGCGGAAGTCATCGATCTCAGGACCATCCGCCCGATGGATATCGCGACGGTCATCCGCTCCATCCAGAAGACCAACCGCTGTGTGGCCATCGAAGAAGGCTGGCCGCAATCGGGCGTCACGAGCGAAATCGGCATGCGCATCATGGAAGAGGCCTTCGATTACCTCGATGCGCCCGTGATCCGCATCACCGGCAAGGATGTGCCGATGCCCTACGCCGCGAATCTCGAGAAATTGGCACTTCCCACGGTGGCGGATGTCGTCGCGGCGGCGAAAGCCGTGCTGTATCGCTGAACATCAGGATCGGGGAGAAACACCATGCCCATCAACATCCTGATGCCCGCCCTCTCGCCGACGATGGAAAAAGGCAACCTCGCCAAGTGGCTGAAAAAAGAGGGCGATCAAATCAAATCCGGCGATGTCATCGCCGAGATCGAGACCGACAAGGCCACGATGGAGGTCGAGGCGGTCGATGAAGGAATCTTAGCGAAGATCGTCGTGCCGGCGGGCTCGCAGGATGTGCCGGTGAACCAGCTCATCGCGCTCATCGCGGGCGAGGGCGAGGATGCGAAGGCCGTGGCGAGCGGTGGCGGGGCCGCGGCTCCTGCTCCTGTTGCTGCCCCGGCGGCGGCTCCTGCTCCTGTCGCGGCGGCGGCTTCCGCTGCTGCGGCTCCCCCTGCTGCGGCTCCGGCGGCTTCCGGCTCCCGCGTATTTGCTTCGCCGCTCGCCAAGCGCATCGCCAGGCAAGCGGGCATCGATCTTTCCGCCGTGAAGGGCTCCGGCCCGCATGGTCGCGTGGTGATGGCCGATGTGGAAGCAGCCAAAGCTGGTGGCGGCGCCAAGATCATCCCGATGCCCGGTGCAGCGGCTCCGGCCCCCGTAGCGGCTCCGGCCCCGGCGGCGCTTGCATCCGGCCCCTCGGCGGATTCCGTGAAGAAGCTCTTCGCGGAAGGCTCCTACGAGGAAGTGCCGCATGACAACATGCGCAGAACAATCGCGCGTCGGCTGCTCGAATCGAAGCAGACGGTCCCGCATTTCTATCTCACGCTCGATTGCGAGCTTGATGCGCTGCTGGCCCTGCGCGAGCAGATCAACAAGGCCGCCCCGGTGAAGGACGGCAAGCCCGTCTACAAGCTCTCGGTCAACGATATGGTCATCAAGGCCATGGCGATGGCGCTGAAGGCCGTGCCGGATGCCAACGTCTCCTGGACCGACAACGCCATGCTGAAGCACCGCCACGCCGATGTGGGCGTGGCCGTGTCGATCCCCGGCGGGCTCATCACGCCGGTCATCCGCGATGCCTGTCACAAGACGCTCTCCACGATTTCCAACGAGATGAAGGATCTCGCGGCGCGCGCGAAGGCCCGAAAGCTCAAACCCGAGGAATATCAGGGCGGTACCACGGCAGTTTCCAACCTCGGCATGTTCGGGGTGAAGGATTTCGCGGCCATCGTGAACCCGCCGCACGCGACCATCCTCGCGGTGGGCGCGGGCGAGCAGCGCGCGGTGGTGAAGAACGGCCAGCTCGCGATCGCGACCGTCATGTCCGTCACGCTCTCGACCGATCACCGCGCGGTCGATGGCGCGCTGGGCGCGGAACTGATGGCCGCCTTCAAGGGCTATATCGAGAACCCGATGGGGATGCTGGTTTGAGGGCATGATGTTTTCAGGCGAAGCGGGAGCCGGTTCGCGGGAGGATGGCTGGTGTCGACGGCCGGCCTCGCGACGGAACTCGGCAGCGGCTTCTTCGATGCCGGCACCGTCGCTTCGCCGCTCGCTATCGCGGGCGTGCATCCCGATGCCGAGAATACCGCCGCCATCGGGCTCGCGCTAGCGCCTGTCGTCACCGGCATGCTCGCTCATTGACCGCGATCAAGGAGGAACGAAACCGCTGCGTTCAGGCTTGAGCCAACCGAACCCCAAGGAGGATGGCATGAGCAACACCCCGCATGAACTCAACGAGGAATTCCCCGAATTCGCTTCAAAAATGACGGCGCTGAAAACCAGCAACGCCCATTTCGCGAAGCTCGCGGAGAAATATCACGAGGTCAACCGGGCCGTGCATCGCGCCGAAACGCATGTGGAGCCGATGGATGACCTCGCCATGGATCGCCTGCGCAAGCAGCGCATGAAACTGAAAGACGAGATCTACGCCATGCTGCAAGCCTAGGCGCGGGGTGGAAAGGAGGGCAGGTGGACGAAGAACCCAAGCGGCGCAGGCATTTCCTGTCCTCCCTGTCGCTGCCGCTGATTTCGCTCCTGATCGCGTCGCTCTCCATGGCCTCGTCGATCAGCCAGAGCTATAATTGCCACCGCAACATCGAGAGCATGCAGCAGAACGTGCTGCGCGCCGAAAACCTGAGCAGCTGCCGCGAGATCATCGAGGTGTTCTTCGATTTCCGCCTGAAGGCCGAAGAGGCGAACGGAATGACCAACGGCGCCGATCCGACCGCGATGCGCCGCGAGCTGAAATCGCTCGTTTACCGCTTCGGGGCGCTCGGAACCTTTCTGGCGAATTTCATACCGCAGGAGTCGCGCGAGCGTTACACCAAGCTCTCCTGGCTGCTGAATGACATCGCCAGCAAGGCTGCCGACCAATCCAACGCCGAATTCGACGCCAAATTCGCCGAAGCCGATCAGGCCTTCGCGACACTCAACGAGGATTGCGCAAAATGCGCGCAGCTCGTCAAAATCTGATTTTCAGGGAGGGGATGACCATGCTGGTTCGGGGATTGCTTCTGGTTGGGGCGTGCTTGCTTCTGGCGGGCTGCAACACGCCACGCACGCCCGAAGAGCGATTGGCCCGACTTGAGTCGAACCCGCTCTTCTCGACCACGGGTCAGCCGGAGCCGCTTCTGCAATCGGCCATGAGCGGCGTCACGAGCGTCTCCTATTCCGGGCAGCACGGCACGCAGGTCTCGTATTATGCGCCGGATGGTGCGATCTATCTCTGGTATCCGGGCAACGCGGTGGTTCTAAAAGGCGAGTGGAAAGCGCTGAAGCCTGCGAAGATCTGCTACAAATACGGCGAGAGAACCTACAATCCCCATGCCTTCCAGCCGGGCGGACAGTGGGCTTGCCAACCGGTCCAGCTTCTGAGCTTCGGCCGAGCCGCGGAGGAGCGAAAGGGCGACGTGTTTGGCCTGGCCCGGCGCACCGCGCCGCCCTTCGTCTCGCGCAAGGGCGAGGAGCAATACCGTGAGATCGTCGCGAAGTTGCCGCCCGCCACCGCTGCCGACAGGCCGTCTCGCATGCTCAACGCCGCGAATGAACTGAAGGCGCGCGGCATCGAAGAGAGCGACAAGAAAATCTGGGCGCAGGTCAGCCAGCCTCCCGCAACACCCAAACAGGCGCCATCCGGCACTTCCCAAGATTCCAACACCGAGGATTAAACCATGTCCGCCTATGACGTCATCATCATCGGGTCCGGCCCGGGCGGCTATGTCGCCGCCATCCGCTCCGCGCAGCTCGGCCTGAAGACCGCCATCGTCGAGCGCGAGCATCTCGGCGGCATCTGCCTCAACTGGGGCTGCATCCCCACCAAGGCGCTGCTCAGAAGTGCCGAGATCTACCATTACGCCAAGCACGCCAAGGATTACGGCCTGAAGATCGAGGGGAACATCACCTTCGATGCGGCCGATGTGGTGAAGCGCTCGCGCGGCGTGTCGCAGCGGCTCAATGGTGGCGTCGGCTTCCTGATGAAGAAGAACAAGATCGACGTGATCTGGGGCGAGGCGAGGCTTTCCAAACCCGGCGAAGTGGTGGTTACGGAAACGAAGAAGCCCGCCGTGCAGCCGCAGAACCCGATTCCCAAAGGCGTGCAGGGCCCCGGCACCTACGCCGCGAAGCATATCATTGTCGCGACTGGTGCTCGCCCGCGCGTGCTGCCGGGCCTCGAGCCCGATGGCAAGCTGATCTGGACCTATTTCGAGGCCATGGTGCCGCCGATGATGCCGAAGAGCCTGATCGTGATGGGTTCGGGCGCGATCGGCATCGAATTCGCCTCGTTCTATCGCACCATGGGCGTGGAGGTGACCGTGGTGGAGGTGATGGGGCAGGTGATGCCGGTGGAGGATGCGGAAATCTCTGCCATCGCCCGGAAATCCTTCGAGAAACAGGGGATGAAGATCCTCACCGGCACGAAGGTCACCAAGGTGGAGAAGGGCGCGAATGCCGTCACCGCGCACCTGGAAGATGACAAGGGCAATAAGCAGACCATCACCGCCGAGCGGATGATCTCCGCCGTGGGCGTGGTCGGCAATATCGAGAATCTCGGCCTTGAGGCTCTGGGCATCAAGACCGACAGGGGCTGCATCGTCACCGACGGCTATGGCCGCACGAACGTGCCGGGCATCTATGCCATCGGCGATGTCGCCGGCCCGCCCATGCTCGCGCACAAGGCCGAGCACGAGGGCGTGATCACAATCGAGCACATCAAGGGCCTCGATGTTCACCCCATGGACAAGGCGAAAATCCCGGGCTGCACCTATTGCCACCCGCAGGTGGCGAGCGTGGGCCTGACGGAAGCGAAAGCGAAGGAAGCGGGCTACGATATCCGCGTCGGCCGCTTCTCTTTTGGCGCCAATGGCAAGGCCATCGCGCTCGGCGAGGATAACGGCCTCGTGAAAACCATCTTCGACAAGAAAACCGGCCAGCTTCTGGGCGCGCATATGGTCGGCGCGGAAGTCACCGAGCTCATCCAGGGCTATGTGGTGGCGATGAACCTCGAGACCACCGAGGAAGACCTGATGCACACCATCTTCCCGCACCCCACGCTTTCGGAAATGATGAAGGAAAGCGTGCTCGATGCCTATGGGCGGGTGCTGAATGCGTGAGGCGAAGATGTCAGACTGGGTCTTTGGCGGAATCTGCGGCTTACTCGGCGTGGCAGGGCTCAACATTGGTCAAGCGCTGGCACCCACCCGGTCTCTGGTGGTGGACAGTGCTTTGGGGCTGACGGCAGGCGCTTTGACCGCCTTTTTTATCTGGAAAATTTTCGGTCGGAAACCCCAAGATGGGGGCAGGAGATAGTGCATGAACGGCTACCCCTTGCTCTGGACATTGCTGCTCGGCCTCGTGGCGGGTTGGCTCGCCACCAAGATCGTCGGCGGCACGGGCGGCATCCTCCGCAACCTCGTCATCGGGCTCGTGGGGGCGCTGGTGGGTCACTGGATTTTCGGCGCGGTGGGCATCGGGCTCGGCGGACCGTTCATCACGAGTTTCCTCGCGGCGGTGTTCGGCGGCGTGATCGTGATCGTCATCGGCCGCTTCCTCGGGCGTTGATGCAGAGCGCCCATGCTTTTCCCGCGCCTTGCCGACTTATTGCCTTGAGACTAGATGCAGAACCTGATCTGCCGCGTCATTGCGAGGAGCGCAGCGACGCGGCAATCCAGAAATCCAGGATTGCTTCGCTCCGCTCGCAATGACGACTGAACCGGATAGTCCATGCCCACGATCGACCTTCTGAACAACGATCCGCGCAAGAAGGGTGAGCTTCGTCACCCCGAGAAAGCGCATCGGCCGGATAACCCGATCCAGCGCAAACCCGAATGGATCCGCGTGAAGGCGCCGGGTTCGCCGGGCTGGAAAGAGACGCACCGAATCGTCAAGGAAAACGGCCTCGTCACGGTGTGCGAGGAAGCGGGCTGTCCCAATATCGGCGAGTGCTGGGAGAAGAAGCACGCCACCTTCATGATCATGGGCGACACCTGCACGCGCGCCTGCGCCTTCTGCAACGTGAAGACCGGAATGCCGGCGCCGCTCGACCCCAACGAGCCGGAATACGTCGCGACCGCCACCGCCAAGCTCGGGCTTGAGCATGTGGTGGTCACCTCGGTCGATCGCGATGACCTCGAGGATGGCGGGGCCGAGCATTTCGCCCAGACCATCCGCGCGATTCGGCGGGCCTCGCCGAAGACGACCATCGAAATCCTCACGCCGGATTTCCTGAGGAAGCCCGGCGCGCTGGAAGTGGTGGTGAAGGCGCGTCCCGATGTGTTCAACCACAACCTCGAAACCGTGGCCTCGAACTATCTGAAGGTGCGGCCCGGCGCGCGCTATTTTCATTCCATCCGCCTGCTCCAGCAGGTGAAGGAGCTGGACCCCACCATCTTCACCAAATCCGGCATCATGGTCGGCCTCGGCGAGGAGCGGAACGAGGTGCTGCAATTGATGGATGATCTGCGCTCGGCAGAGGTCGATTTCATCACGATCGGGCAATATCTCCAGCCCTCGAAGAAGCATCACCCGATCATCAAGTTCGTCACGCCGGATGAGTTCAAGGCCTACGAAACCATCGCCTATACCAAGGGCTTCCTGATGGTCTCCTCGAGCCCGCTCACGCGCTCGTCGCACCACGCGGGTGAGGATTTCGCGCGTCTGAAGGCGAACCGGGCTGTCAAGGTCGGAGCGTGATGCCGCGCATTTTGGTGATGGGCTGTTCGGGATCCGGGAAGTCGACCTTCGCACAGGGCATGAGCCGCATCACTGCTATCCCCTACATCTCGCTCGACGCCCATTTCTGGAAGCCCGGATGGGTCGAGACAGATCGGGCCGAATTCAGGGCTCGCATGGCGCCCATTCTTGCGACCGAGAACTGGATTCTCGACGGGAATTATCTTTCGGCGCTGGATGGTGCACAAATCCCGCGCGCCACGCATGTCTTCCTTTTTGATCTTCCGCGCTGGCAATGCTTGCTGGGAGTTCTTCGTCGGGTGGCGAGCCAGTATGGCCGCGTCCGTCCAGAGATGGCGCCGGGGTGCCCAGAAAAGCTCGACGGGACTTTTCTGCGTTACATCTGGGATTTCCGCGAGAAGCAGCTTCCGAAAATCCGCGAAGCAATCTCGGGATTAAGGGCCGACCAGCACGTTGAAACGTGCATTTCCCGCGCGCAGGTCACGAATGTCCTCACTCGCGTTGCGCGCGAAGGCTTCGCCTGATGCCCCGCTTCGAAACCACCCGCCTTGTGCGCCACGCGCCGCAGACGATGTTCGACCTCGTCGCGGATATCGAGCGCTATCCGGAATTCGTGCCGATGTGCACGAGCCTTGCCATCCGCCGCCGCAGCACCGATGAGGCGGGCCGCGAGGTTCTGACAGCGGATATGTCGATCGGCTACAGGATGATCAGCGAGGTGTTCACCACCCGCGTGGTTCTCGATCGCGGCGGGGAGGGCGCGCCGCCGCGCATCCTCGTGAGCTATGTCGACGGGCCGTTCCGGCATCTCGAAAACCGCTGGACCTTCCTTCCTGCCGACGGGCCGGGCCCGGCTCCGCGCGAACCGGCCTCGCCTTCGCCGGCCGGTGCGTCGCCGGTGGGTTGCCGTGTGCAATTCTATATCGATTACGAATTCAAGAGCCGCGCCTTCCAGGTGCTCGCGGGCGCGGTGTTCGAAACCGTGTTCCGCAAGATGGCGGAAGCCTTCGAGAAACGGGCGGATGATCTTGCACGGCGGATGCCACAAGGCTGATCGGCCGGGGGTTCTTAAGCCACCGCCACGCCCGATCGTTCGGCAAGATCGATGAGCATCATCAGGGCATCCCGCGTGGCCGCGCGGCGAATGCCCCCTCGCCCGAGCGCGGGATCGTAGCGCCGCTCGATGCGGTTGAGCTGGCCTTCCCGCGACACAGCCGCAAGATGCACGAGACCCACGGGCTTTGCGGCCGAGCCGCCACCGGGGCCGGCCACGCCGGTAATCGCCACCGCGAGCCCCGCGCCCGACGCTTTCAGGGCGCCCTCGGCCATCGCCGCGGCCACCTCGGCCGAAACCGCGCCATGCGCCGCGATCAGCGCCTCGGGCACGCCGAGCATCGCCGCCTTCGCCGCGTTCGAATAGGTGATGAAGCCGCGATCCACGACATCCGAGGAGCCGGCAATGGCCGTGAGGCTCATCATGACCATCCCGCCCGTGCAGCTTTCCGCCGTGGCGATGGTCAGGCCCGCCTTGCGGGCCTTGGCCAGCACGGCGCGAGAGAGAGCGGGCAGGGAACTGCTCATGCCCCGGAATTCAGCCTGAAAAGAGAACCGTGGCAACCGCCATGGCCGCGATGCCCTCGCGACGCCCGGCAAAGCCCAGCTTCTCGTTCGTTGTGGCCTTCACGCCCACCGCTTCCGGCGGGAGGCCGAGCACCGTCCCGATCGCGGCGGCAATCGCAGCGCGATGCGGACCGACCTTCGGCGCCTCGCAGATCAGCGTGCCATCGACATTGAGGATGCGCCCGCCGCGCGATTCGACCCGCGCGCGCGCACTCGAGAGGAACAGGCGGGAAGGCGCGTCTTTCCAGCGCGGATCGGAGGGCGGGAAATGCTGGCCGATATCGCCATCGCCAATCGTGCCGAGCAGCGCATCGGTGATCGCATGCATCAGCGGATCGGCGTCGGAATGGCCGAGCAGCGCGCGATCGTGAGGGATCGCGACACCACCGAGGGTCACATGGTCGCCATCGGTGAAGGCGTGGACATCATAGCCGAGGCCGGTGCGGACAAGAGGCTCCGGCGCGCCAAGATGCATCCTGGCGCGGGCGAGATCCGCCTCCAGCGTGATCTTGAAGAGGCCGTCATCGCCCTCGAAGGTCGCGACACGCTGGCCGGCGGCAAGCATCAGCCCGGAATCATCGGTGAAATCGAAGCGCTCTTTCTCGGCCATCGCGCGATGCGCCGCGAGAATCGGCCCGAAGCGGAAGGATTGCGGGGTCTGCACGACGCGCAGCTTCGCCCGGTCCGGATTGCCGGCAAGCCCGCCGGCAGCATCGATCTCCGCCACGGTGTCCACCAGTGGCAGAACGGGCATCGCCGCACCCGCGGCCTGCGCGGCGAGGATCGCGCGCAGCACCACCAGTTCGCTGAGGAAGGGGCGCGCGGCATCATGGATGAGCACGATGCCGTCATCCGGAAATTCCGCCGCGGCAAGCAGCTCAAGGCCGTTGCGCACGGAACCCTGGCGGGTCTCGCCGCCGGGTGCGCGGAAGGCGCGATCATCCTTCAGGCCCGAGGCGGCCAGCGCCTCCCCGTAGAGCGCGGCATGATCGGGATGCGTGACCGTGATGATCGGCCCGATGGCGGAAATGGATCCGGCACGTGCCATGAGATGCGAGAGGACCGGCTTGCCGGCCAGCGGGCGATATTGCTTCGGCGCTCCACCGAGCCGCGTGCCCTGTCCGGCCGCGACAATGATCAGAGCCGCCTTGCGATCCGCCATCGCCATCCCCCCTGGTTTGCGCGAACCGTTTCATCGGGGCCGGGGCCTTTTGTCAATCCGCGCCCTCCGCCTTTCACGGAAAAGTGGAAAAAGCTTTCATTATGCGTCACTTGCCGGTATCGGCTGCGGATGATCGGGACGAGTTGCCGCTGAGGCATTCGCGCCGAAGATCGAAGAATCATCGTAATGCCTGTTTTATAGGCAATCTGAGCATCATGGTCGCATTCCTGTCGATTGGAAGGCATGCCTTGCCGGGACGCGCGGTGCTCGCGCCGATGTCCGGCGTGACGGATCACGCCTTCCGGCGGATCGCCGAGGATTTCGGCGCCGGCATGGTGGTGAGCGAAATGGTTGCAGCCGACCAGCTCGCGGCCGGGGAGGAGGAAGCGCGCCTGCGCGCCGAGGGCAGGGGTCTTCGCCTGCATGTGTTGCAGCTTGCGGGCTGCACGCCGGAAGCCATGGCCGAAGGGGCCCGTGTGGCCGAGGCCTCGGGCGCCGATGTCATTGACATCAACATGGGTTGCCCCGCGAAACGGGTGGTCCATGGCTGGTCCGGCTCGGCGCTGATGCGCGATCTCGACCACGCGGAAAGCCTGATTGCTGCCGTGAAAGGCGCTGTTTGCGTGCCCGTCACGCTGAAAATGCGTCTTGGATGGGACCATGCCAGCCTCAACGCGCCCGAACTCGCGCGGCGCGCCGAGGCGCATGGCCTTGCGCTCGTCACGGTGCATGGGCGCACGCGCCAGCAATTCTACAAGGGGCAGGCGGATTGGCGCGCGATCGCGCGGGTCCGCGAGGCCGTTTCTCTCCCCTTGCTGGTGAATGGCGACATCGAAACGGTTGAACAGGCCCTTGAAGCCCTGCGCCTCTCCGGCGCGGATGGCGTGATGATCGGCCGCGCGAGCCTTGGCCGGCCCTGGCTCGCGGGCGAGATCGCCGCTGCGCTGGAGGGGCGCGAAAAGCCTTGTTTCGCCCCCGAAAAGCTCGCGGAAGCAACAACATGGCACTATGATTCCCTGCTCGGAACCATGGGCGAGGCGCATGGCATCCGCCATGCGCGCAAGCATGTCGCGGCCTATGCCGAAGAGGCCGGGCGGCGCGGCGCGCCCATTGATCGCTCCCGCATGGCCGCGGCCCTGACCAGCCAGGACCCCGCTTTCGTGCGGGCATTCCTGCGTGAAAGCTTTCTTTCCATCGCATCCAGCCCGGTTCCGGAGGCGGCCTGATGAGCATCCGCAACCTCATCGACGCGGTGCCGATGCCCGTGATCGAAGTCGATGCGAAGAACCGCATCCGCTCGGCCAATACGGCCGCCGAACAACTTCTCGGGGCAGGCCGCGAGCGTCTGCGCGAACGCACGCTCCCGGAATGGCTGCCGCCCGGTTCGCCCCTGATGCTGCTGGTCGATCATGTCCGGGATCACGGTGGCAGCGTGACCGAATATGGCATCGACCTTTCCACGGGCCGGATGAAAAGCGACCAGCTTGTCGATGTTTACGCCGCACCGCTGGGCGAGAATTCCGGCGATCTCGTGCTCGTGGTGCAGCCCCGGGCCATCATGGACAAGATGAACCGGCACCTCACGCATCGCGATGCCGTGCGCTCCGTCGGTGCCATGGCCTCGATGCTGGCGCATGAAATCAAGAACCCGCTTTCCGGCATCCGCGGTGCCGCGCAGCTGCTGGAAGGTTCGCTGCCGGAGGCAGAAAAGCCGCTTTCAATGCTCATCCGCTCGGAAGTGGACCGCATCGTCCGTCTCGTCGAGCGTTTCGAGGTCTTCTCGGATGGCCGGCCGCTGCCGCTCTCGCCGGTCAACATCCACGAGGTGCTGGACCATGTGATGCGCCTCGCGCAATCGGGTTTCGGCCGGCACATGGCCTTCCGGCCGGATTTCGACCCCTCGCTGCCAACCATCGCGGGCAACCGGGATCGCCTCATCCAGGCCGTGCTGAACCTCGTGAAGAATGCGGCGGAAGCCATCGGGCCCGACCATCCCGAGGGGCGCATCCTGCTGACGACAGCCTTCCGGCCCGGCGTTTCCGTGCTGGTGCCCTCGAGCGGCCGGCGCGTCTCGCTCCCCTTCGAAGTCTGCGTGATCGATAATGGCCCGGGCATTCCCGAGAACCTGATGCCGCACCTGTTCGAACCCTTCGTCACCAGCAAGGCGACGGGAACTGGCCTCGGTCTTGCTTTGGTGGCGAAGGTAGTCAGCGACCATGGCGGCGTGATCGAATGCGAGCGCCTGCGGGGCCAGACCGTGTTCCGCATGCTCTTCCCCATCCGCAAGGAGAGGGACTAGGATCGCCACAGGTCGCAGAGGCTACCCCTGGCGCGCCGGGAGGCTGCGCCGGGCAGCATGACGAGAAGCGAGGGCCAGGAACGCGATGGCGCGGACGATCCTTGTGGCGGATGACGATCTGGCAATCCGGACCGTCGTGAGCCAGGCACTCACCCGGGCGGGATACGATGTCCGGGCGACCGGCAGCGCGCATATCCTGTCGCGATGGGTGGAAGCCGGAGACGGCGATCTCGTCATCACCGATGTGGTGATGCCCGACGAGAACATCTTCGAACTGCTGCCGCGCATGAAGGATGCGCGCCCGCAATTGCCCATCGTGGTGATGAGCGCGCAGAACACCTTCATGACCGCCATCCGCGCCTCCGAGCGCGGGGCCTATGAATATCTGCCCAAGCCCTTCGATCTCGACCAGCTGATCCGCATCGTGGGCCGCGCGCTGGCCGGAACGGAGCTGCGCGAGGCCACACCCTCCACCATTCCCGCCGCGACGCCCAGGGCGCCGCAGGAGGAGATTCCGCTCGTTGGCCGTTCCGGCGCGATGCAGGATGTCTATCGCGTGCTGGCGCGCCTGATGAACACCGACCTCACGGTGCTCATCACCGGCGAGAGCGGCACCGGCAAGGAGCTGGTGGCGCGCGCGCTGCATGATTTCGGTCGTCGCCGCAAGGGGCCGTTCGTGGCCATCAACATGGCGGCGATCCCGCGCGACCTGATCGAGAGCGAACTCTTCGGCCACGAGAAGGGCGCCTTCACGGGCGCGAACCAGCGCAGCCAGGGCCGCTTCGAGCAGGCCGAAAGCGGCACGCTCTTTCTCGATGAGATCGGCGACATGCCGATGGAGGCGCAGACCCGCCTGCTGCGCGTGCTCCAGCAGGGCGAATACATGACTGTCGGCGGGCGCACGCCGATCAAGACCGATGTGCGCATCGTCGCTGCCACCAACAAGGATCTCGTGGGGCTGATTGAGAAGGGCCTCTTCCGCGAGGATCTCTATTACCGCCTTTCCGTGGTGCCGATCCGCCTGCCGCCGCTGCGCGAGCGCCTCGGCGATGTGCCGGATCTCGTTCGTCACTTCCTGAAGCTCGCCGAGGAGGAGGGCCTGCCGCGCAAGATCGTGGATGCCGCAGGCATGGAACGCCTGAAGCGCCATGACTGGCCGGGCAATATCCGCGAGCTCGAGAACCTTGTGCGGCGCCTCGCGGCCTTGCACCCGGATGACGTCATCACCGCGCAGGCGATCGAGGGCGAGCTTTCCGTGGTGCGCCGCTCCGCGCCGCGCATTGTCGAGCCCAAGGCCATGGAGGCGCAGCTCGCACCCGCCACGGGGGAAGGCTTCGAGGGCTTTCTGCGCAACCATCTCAAGAGCTATTTCGCGCGCTTCGGTGACGAACTCCCGCCTCCCGGCCTCTATGAGCGCCTGCTGGTGGAATTCGAGCGCCCGCTGGTGGCAGCGGCCTTGGCGGCCACCAATGGCAACCAGGTGCGAGCGGCCGATCTCCTCGGACTCAATCGCAACACCCTGCGCAAGAAGATCCGCGAACTGGGGATCCGCATGACCAGCGCCATCGGCTGAGCGGGCCGGGCGGTCGACTTTGCCAAATGGTTTTCGAGGGGTGCCGGCCGCACTGCTGCCGAGCGGCCCGAACCGAGCGGCCCGAAAGTTGTCGCAATTCAACAACAGTGTTGCGCGAATCCCTCAAGCGGTCCTAGCTGGTCTGCGAGGGTTTGAGCCCGGGTGACGATTCCCGGTCCTGGCCGGCGAAACGGGGAAGCGCGCTTGAACGACGCCACACGCGAGAAGGATGCGAAGGAGGGCGATGCCGCCAAGGCACGCGCCCTGGCGACGAGCCACCGGCCGGTTACGGCCGAGGAGGTGTCTGCGCCCGCGCTGGACGATCCGGCCGCCTCGCAGGATCTAACCACGGGCATTACCGGGCCGATTGTCGTCATGCTCGCCTTCCTGTCGGCCATCATCACCTTCCTCGTGCTGATGGGCGCGTTCGGGGTCGAGCCGCAGGGAAACGTGACGCTGGGCCTGCTCGGCTTCAACGTGCTGCTCATCCTGCTGCTGCTGTTCCTCGTCGTGCGGCACCTGCTGGTCCTCTGGCGGGAAACCGCGGCGGGCATGACCGGTGCGCGCCTGCAGCGGCGCGTCGTCGGGCTGTTCTCGCTGGTCGCGGCCGTGCCGACCGCATTGGTGGCCGGGGCGGGGCTTTTTGCGCTCGATCGCGGCCTCACGCCCTGGTTCGCAGGCGATCTCAAGCGCCTCGTGGAAACCTCTGAATCCATTGCCCAGAACTTCCAGCAGCAGCTCTGCCAGAACATGGGGCGCGAATTGCGCCTCATGGCCTCGGATCTCGACCGCGCGAATACCGGCGGCTTTTTTTTCGGCAATCGCGACGGTTTCCAGCAATTTATTAACAATCGGGCGGAAGCCCTTGGTTTTCCTAGGGCTGTCGTTTTCAAGCGTGAT
Organism: Methylobacterium sp.; assembly: GCA_020252645.1. Classification (GTDB taxonomy): domain Bacteria; phylum Pseudomonadota; class Alphaproteobacteria; order Rhizobiales; family Beijerinckiaceae; genus Rhabdaerophilum. Next base: position 17,317 of record JADCCN010000008.1, read on the forward strand.
GGATCACTCGTGATGCAGGCAGAGGTGCCGCATCGCAGTTTCAGCGTTCCGCAACAGGCCGAGGAGGATTACCAATATGCCGCGACCGACGAGCTTCCCTGCCTATTCACGCAAGAATCCCTCGGCGGCCTGATCGCGCTCAAGAGCTTCGGCCCCGGCACTTTCCTGATGGCCGCGCGTGCGGTTGACCCGCGCGCTCTGGAATTCCCGGAGGTCTCGCGCGCCGGCGTCCAGCAATATCAGCAGCTCGATGAGCGCCGCAACGCGACGCAGCTCGGCATCGCGCTCGTCTTCGCTCTGATCACGCTGATCTCGCTGCTCGGCGCGGTGCTGCTCGGCCTGGGCTATGCCGCGCGCCTCGTCGACCCCGTGCGACGCCTGATGATGGCGACCGACCAGGTTTCCGCCGGCAACCTCTATGTGCAGGTGCCCGTGGCGAAGATGGGCGAGGACCTGGGCCAGCTTGGCGCCACCTTCAACAACATGACCTCCGCCTTGCGCGAGCAGCATAATTCGCTTTCCGCCGCCAACGAGCTGATCGACCAGCGCCGCCTCTTCATGGAGGCGATGCTCTCGGGCATTCCCGAGGGCGTGCTGGGCGTGGACGAGAACGGGCTGATCACCCTCATCAACCCGGCCGCGCGCGGCATTCTCGGGCTCGGCGGCGTCGATCCCACCGGCAGGCGCGCAGCAGAACTCCTGCCCGAGATCGTCTCGATGATGGAGGAGGTGCGCGCGAACCCGCAGCGCCTCGTGCAGCGCGAATTCCCCGTGCGGCGGCGCGGGGTGGAGCGCATCCTCTCGGCCCGCGCCGTGAGCGATGCCGCGGGCGGTCAGATCCTGACGCTCGACGACATCACGAATCTGGTCACGGCGCAGCGTTCGGCGGCCTGGGCGGATGTGGCGCGGCGCATCGCGCACGAGATCAAGAACCCGCTGACGCCCATCCAGCTCTCGGCGGAGCGCATCCGCCGCAAGTTCGGCAAGGCGATCACCGAGGACAAGGCCGTCTTCGACCAATGCACGGACACGATCGTGCGGCAGGTCGAGGACATCAAGCGGATGGTGGACGAGTTCTCCTCCTTCGCGCGCATGCCGAAGCCGCAGCCCGTGGCGGATGACCTCGGGGAGGTCTTGCGCGAGGTGGCCTTCATGATGCGCGTGGGCAACCCGAGCGTGGCGATCAAGGAAGACCTGCCGGCGGAGCCGGTGAGGGCGCTGATCGACCGCCGGCTCATCGCGCAGGCCGTGCAGAACCTGATGAAGAATGCCTGCGAGGCCATCGCCGAAAGTCCGGCCGGGAAGGCGGGGGAGGGCCATGTGACCGTCTCGCTCGCCGACCTTGGCGAGGAGGGGATCCGGCTCGATATCCGCGATAACGGCAAGGGTTTCCCCAGGGAAAACCGCCAGCAATTGCTGGAGCCCTATGTCACCACCCGCGAAGGCGGGACGGGTCTCGGCCTGCCGATCGTCGCGAAGATCTTCGAGGATCATGGCGGGACGCTGTCCCTGCTCGATCCACCCGCGGAAGCCGACGGCTCCCAGCCGCCCGGCGCGCTTGTCCGCATCCATTTGCCCCCGATCGGCGCGAAAAGCGCCGCGCCGGCGGGCTGAGTTCAAAGGGTCCGAGCCATGTCGAGCGACATCCTGATTGTCGATGACGAAGCCGATATCCGCGAATTGGTCGCGGGGATACTGGATGACGAGGGCTATCGCACGCGCACCGCGCGCTCCTCGGATGACGCGCTGGCGCAGATCGAGCAGCGCCGGCCGCATCTCATCTTCCTCGACATCTGGCTGCAGGGCAGCCGGCTCGACGGCCTGCAACTGCTCGAGAGCATCCGGGAATTGCACCCGGAAATCCCGATCGTGATGATCTCGGGGCACGGCAACATCGAAACCGCCGTCTCGGCCATCAAGAAGGGCGCCTATGATTTCATCGAGAAGCCCTTCAAGGCCGACCGGCTGGTGCTCGTGGCGGAGCGGGCGCTGGAGGCGCTGGCGCTCAAGCGCGAGATCAGGGACTTGAAGGCCCGCTCCGGTGAACCCGATCGCATGATCGGCCAGTCGAGCGTGCTCTCGCAATTGCGCCAGCAGATCGAGCGCGTGGCTCCCACCAATGCACGCATCCTCATTGCCGGCCCTTCCGGCTCGGGCAAGGAGCTCGCGGCGCGGACCATCCACGCGCTGTCGAGCCGTGCGAGCGGGCCGTTCGTGGTGATCAATGCCGCAACCATCACGCCCGAGCGGATGGAGGAAGCGCTGTTCGGCATCGAGGCGCAGAAGGGCAAGACCCGGCGCGTTGGCGCGCTTGAAGAAGCGCATGGCGGGATGCTCTTCATCGATGAAGTCGCCGACATGCCCAAGGAAACGCAAGGCAAGATCCTGCGCGTGCTGGTGGACCAGAACTTCCAGCGCGTCGGCGGCTCCACCCGCGTGGCGGTCGATGTGCGCATCGTCGCTTCCACGGCCCGCGACCTGCCGGCGGAGATCGCGATCGGGAATTTCCGCGAGGATCTTTATCACCGCCTGAATGTGGTGCCGATCCGCGTGCCCGCGCTCGCCGAGCGGCGCGAGGATATTCCCGGCCTGATCGACCACTTCATGCAGCAGATCGCGGTGGCCTCGGGCTTGCCCAGACGGCGCATCGCGGCCGATGCCATGGCCGTGCTGCAAACCCATGACTGGCCGGGCAACATCCGCCAGCTGCGCAACAATGTCGAGCGGCTGATGATCCTCGCCGCGGGCGATCCCAATCAGGAGGTGACCGCCGACATGCTGCCCCAGGATGTCGGTGCGTCCCTGCCGCCGATGCCGAACGGAGCGGGGGCGGAGAAACTCCTCTCGCTTGCGCTGCGCGAGGCTCGCGAGATTTTCGAGCGGGAGTATCTGATCGCGCAGATCAATCGTTTCGGAGGCAATATTTCACGCACGGCGGAATTTGTGGGCATGGAACGCTCGGCCTTACATCGAAAACTGAAATCTCTTGGAGTTTAAATGGCTTGATACGTTTTCTTCATCTTCTGTCTTGTCGCATTGCTGCACTTGCGCACGGGCGATGCCCTACCTATGATCCGGCGCATCGTCGTGAGGTAAGGCAGGCTAGTCAGCGTGCTCCATGACCCTGGGGGAGAAGGGGTGGCACGGCGCAACGAGGGTAAGAAATGGCGACCGAGCGCACGCTGAGCCTGCAGGACAACTTCCTCAATCATGTTCGCAAGAATAAGATTGCCGTCACGATTTTTCTGGTCAACGGGGTCAAATTGCAGGGGGCGGTGACCTGGTTCGACAACTTCTGTGTTTTGCTGAAGCGTGACGGCGTATCGCAACTCGTCTACAAGCATGCGATCTCGACCATCATGCCGGTCACGCCGATCCATCTTCCCGGCGCGAACGACGAGGAATGACCGGAGCGGCCGTGAACCGCCGCGTCCGGCGAGGGGGCAACGGGGCAATCGCCGTGACAGAAGAACCGGACGGGATGGATGAAGCCGCAGGCCGCAAGGCTTTCGGTGAGTCGCGCCTGCTCAAGGGCAAGGCGGCCTTCGAGCCCGAGAAGGCCATCGCGACCGCCACGCGCACGCTCGTCATCGGGCCGTATCTGACCCGAGGCGGCATGGAAGCCGCGCGCGCCACTCCCGGCCTGCGCAGCACCGGGGCGCGGCTGGAAGAGGCTGTGGGCCTCACGCAGGCCATCGACCTCACGATCATCGGCGCGGATGTCGCGCCCATCCGCCTCATCAAGCCCGCGACCTATCTCGGCGGCGGCAAGGTCGATGAGATCGCCAGGCGCGTCGCGGCCGAGGAGATCGGCCTCGTGATGATGGATTGCGCGCTCTCGCCCGTGCAGCAGCGCAACCTCGAACAGGCCTTCAAGGCCAAGGTGATCGACCGCACCGGCCTCATTCTCGAAATCTTCGGTCGCCGCGCCTCCACGAAAGAGGGGCGGCTGCAGGTTGAACTCGCGCATCTCGCCTACCAGAAATCGCGGCTCGTGCGCTCCTGGACCCATCTCGAACGCCAGCGCGGCGGCTTCGGCTTTCTCGGCGGCCCGGGCGAAACGCAGATCGAAACCGACCGCCGCCTCATCCAGGAGCGCATGAGCCGCATCGAGCGCGACCTCGAGGAGGTGAAGCGCACGCGCGGCCTGCATCGCGCGAGCCGGGAAAAGGTGCCGTATCCCTCGGTTGCGCTGGTGGGCTACACCAATGCCGGCAAATCGAGCCTCTTCAACCGCCTCACGCGGGCCGAGGTTGTGGCGAAGGACATGCTCTTCGCAACCCTCGACCCGACCACGCGTGCCATCGAATTGCCGCATGGCCTCAAGGTGGTGATTTCGGATACCGTCGGTTTCATTTCCGATTTGCCGACCCAGCTCGTCGCGGCTTTTCGCGCCACGCTGGAGGATGTGATCCTCGCCCGCGTGATCCTGCATGTCCGCGACATCGCGAACCCCGATACGGACGCGCAGGACGAGGATGTGCGCCAGGTGCTTACCGATCTCGGGCTTGGCGCGGCGGCGCAGGCCCGGATCATCGAGGTGTGGAACAAGGCCGACCTGCTCGACGAATCCGAACGCGCGCGCCTCGCGGAAATCAGCGCGCGACGGCAGGGCGGGGCGCATGCCAATCGCGCGCCCGTTCTCGTTTCGGCCCTTACCGGGGAGGGGATCGACACCCTGCTTGCAGCGATCGAGGCGCGCCTCGCGGATGATCGCCAGAGCTTCCGGATGACCATGCCGGCCAGCGATGGCGAGGGTTTGGCCTGGCTCTATCGCGAGGCGGAGGTGCTGTCGCGGGAGGAGGCGGAGGAGGGGGCCTTGCACCTCACGCTCCGCGCGGGCCCCGAGGTTGTGGGACGCATCCGCCGTCGCTTCGGCGAGGATGCGCTCACGCCCGCCTGATCTCAGGCCTTTTCGGCCATCTTGGCGGCGATCCAGAGCGCTTCCATCTCATCGAGGCTGGCTTCGGAGAGGCTGCGGCCCTTGGCGGCCAGAGCGGCCTCGATGGCGCCGAAGCGCCGCGTGAACTTCGCATTGGCCTTTTCGAGAGCCGTTTCCGGGTCAACCCCGGCATGCCGCGCGAGATTGGCCATGACAAACAGCAGATCGCCGATTTCCTCTTCGATATCAGCGGCGTCTTTCGTGCGCAGCGCCTCGCGAACTTCGTTCGCCTCTTCCGTCATCTTGTCGAGCACGCGTTCTGCATTTTCCCAGTCAAAACCCACCGTGCCAGCCTTTGCCTGAAGTTTCACGGCCCGTTGCAGGGCGGGCAGGGCGGTCTTCACGCTTCCGAGCAGCCCTTTCGGCCGGTCATCCGGCAATCCTGCCGCAGCGCGCGCAGCGGCACGCTCGGCCTTCTCCTCGGCCTTGATCCTGTCCCACACTTCCTTCACCGCGCCGGGATCGCCGGCCTTCCGGTCTCCGAAGACATGCGGATGCCGGCGGATGAGCTTGCGGTTGATGGCCTCGACCACATCGGGGAAAGCGAAAACGCCCTGTTCCTCGGCCATCCGGGAATGGAATACGACCTGCAACAACAAGTCTCCCAACTCCTCTTTCAGATCAACGAGATCGCCTCTGCGGACAGCATCCGCAACCTCCTGCGCCTCCTCCAGCGTATAGGGCGCGATGGTCTCGAAATTCTGCACGATATCCCACGGACAGCCCGTCTCCGGATGTCGCAGGGCGGCCATGATGGCGAGAAGTTGGGCGAGATCGGGAGCAGGGGTCATGCCCTCCCTTGACCACGCCGCGCGATCGATCGCAAGCGCATCCGGTCCCTCCGGCGAAAGCGGATTGTCCAAATGAGGCAGCCGGGTCTGCTTCATGGCACCGCGCGGGCATCACAAGGGTGCCGTCGGCAATGCAGTCGAGGCAGCGCCTTGGGCATTTTACGATCAGGTGGATACCGGTTGATCGAGAGAAAACATGAGAAGTCGCGATAGGCTGGAGCGGACGACTTGTCTTTTTCAGGTCGGTTTCCACTCACGCGCCGAACCAGCCCGCAGCGCGGGGTGTGGTGTTGGGCGAGCCTGCGGAGCCTTTCGAGCCGCTGCCGCAAAGCGACACGGCAAGGACGGCGCCAGGGAAGCACGGTTCGAAACCGCGACCCGGGATTGGCATCCATGTTTGGCATCAATGATTCGCATAAGACATATTATGGAACTTCCAGACGCTTCCAGACACGGCTTCCGGCATATGCGCGCCCCGGAATTCAGGCTGTTAGATCCGTTGATGAATTCGTTTTCTCAAGGGCTTATGCGCAGATCCTCATCCTCGCGGATGGTCATGCCGTCATAGGCCGGCACGACATGCGCCGGCGTCTCGCGCATCAGGCGTCCGTAATCGAGATCGGTGTGGAGATTGGTGAGCACCGCATGCCTCGGCTTCATGCGCTCGACCCATTCCAGCGCCTCGGAGAGCGAGAAATGCGAATTGTGCGGCGTATCCCGCAAGGCATCGATGATCCAGCATCCGAGGCCTTCGAGCATGGGCAGGCTCGCATCCGGAATGGCGCTGACATCCGGCATGTAGGCGATGGAACCGATGCGAAAACCAAGGCACGGAATGCTGCCGTGATCGACCGGAATGGGCTGCAATTCGAGAGTTCCGCCCCCGCCCCGGATGGCCAAAGGCCGGCGCTCATCAAAAAGATGCCCCGTGAGGATCGGCGGATAATCGCTGCCGGCGGGCGTGGAGAAGCAATAGCCAAACCGCGCCTGCAGCAGGTCCATGGTGCGCGTTTCGGCATAAACCGGCACGCGATGGCGGCTTGCGATGAAAAGCGGCCGCAAATCATCGATTCCATGCGTGTGATCGGCATGTTCATGCGTGAAAACCACAGCATCGAGGTATTTCACGCCGGCATCGATCAGTTGCTCGCGCAGATCCGGCGACGTGTCGATCAGCACCCGCGTTTCGCCGTCCGGCCCGGATTTCTCGACAAGAATCGAACAGCGGCGCCGACGATTGCGTGGCTCGGCGGGATCGCATCTGCCCCAGCCCTGCGCCACGCGCGGCACACCGCCCGAGGAACCGCAACCGAGAATGGTGATTTTCAGGCTCATGCCGCTTCCTGGGCTGCGCGCGGCAATTTGTCGAAGATGCGGTTGGTGTTGGCCTCGAGAACCGGCGCGAGCGCATCCAGGCTCATGCCCTTCACCTCCGCCAGCACGGCGGCGGTATGGGCCGTGAAGGCCGGTTCGTTCGTCTTCCCGCGATGCGGCGCCGGCGCGAGATAGGGCGCATCGGTCTCCACCAGCAGCCGATCCAGCGGGATTTCCGCGGCGATCTTGCGGATCTCGGTCGAGTTCCTGAAGGTGAGGATGCCCGAAAACGAGACATGGAGCCCCAGCTTCACGCCCACACGCGCGAGTTCCACCCCGGAGGAGAAACAATGGAGAATGGCCGCGAAGGCCCCCTTCCCCATCTCGTCTTCGAGGATCGCGATCATGTCATCATCCGCCGCGCGGGCGTGGATGACCAGCGGCAGGCCGGTGATCCGCGCCGCTGCGATCTGCAGGCGGAACGATGCCGCCTGCCGGTCGCGCGGAGATTTGTCGTAATGGTAATCGAGGCCCGCCTCGCCGATCGCCACGCATTTCGGGTGCTGGCTCAGCCGGATAATCTCGTCGAGCGTGACATCCGGCTCTTCCGCCGCATTATGCGGATGCGTGCCGATCGAGAACCAGACATTCTCGAAACGCTCCGCAAGACCCTGATAAAAAACAGCTTTCTTCACGCGCGTCGAGATCGTCACCATGCGGTGCACTCCCGCCGCGCGCGCCCGCGCCACCACGCCCGGCAGATCAGACGCGAAATCCGGGAAATCGAGGTGGCAATGGGTATCGGTGATGCGGGGCGGGGTCATCTCATGTTCCCTGCCATCTCAGGCCCCCTGCCCGGCTTCCGGCTCGATATAGCGCGGAAAGAGGCCCTTGGGCTCCGGCAAGGGGGTGCCGGGCACCAGCCGATGCGCCGAACCCGCCGCAGCAAAGCCGCGCGCCTCCGCCGGCACGGCCAGCAGATCCAGCAGCTTTCCGCCCGATTCCGGCATGATCGGCTGGACGAGAAGGCCGATGACGCGCAAGATCTCGGCCGTGGTCCAGAGCACGGTTTCCATGCGCGCAGGATCGGTCTTTTTCAGCGCCCAGGGGGCCTGAGCGGCGAAATAGCGGTTTGTCTCGGCCACCACGCGCCAGATCGCGTTGAGCATGGCGTGGATCTGGAAATCGGCCATGGCTGCACGCGATTCCGCAATCAAGCCATAGGCTTGCGCCAGAATGGCCTGATCCTCGGGAAAAAGCGGGCCCTTCAAGGGCACCTTTGCCTCGCAATTCTTCGCGACCATCGAGAGCGAGCGCTGCGCGAGATTGCCGAGATCATTCGCAAGATCGGCATTGATGCGCGCGACAATCGCCTCGTGGCTGTAGCTGCCATCCTGCCCGAACGGCACTTCGCGCAGGAAGAAATAGCGGATCTGATCCACGCCGTATTGCTCGGCCATGACCAGCGGATCGAGCACGTTGCCGAGCGATTTCGACATCTTTTCCCCACGGTTCGTGAGGAAGCCATGCCCGAACACGCGCTGCGGAATGGGCAAACCCGCGCTCATTAGCATGGCCGGCCAGATGACCGCGTGGAAACGCACGATATCCTTGCCGATGATATGCACGCTCGCGGGCCAGTATTTCCAGCGCGGATCGCCTTCATCGGGGTAGCCGCAGGCGGTGATGTAGTTCGTGAGCGCATCGACCCAGACATACATCACATGCTTCGGATTGCCCGGAACCGGCACGCCCCAGGTGAAGGTGTCGCGGCTGATCGAGAGATCCTTGAGGCCGCTGGTAACGAAGCTCACCACCTCGTTGCGGCGCGTATCCGGGCCGATGAAATTCGGCTGGGCCTGATAAAGCGCAAGCAGCTTGTCCTGGTATTTCGAGAGGCGGAAGAAATAGCTGTCGACCTCCGACCACTCGACCGGCGCGCCGGAGGGTGCGAATTTCTGGCCGCCCTCGCCCGTGGTGAGTTCGCTCTCGTCGAAATAGGCCTCATCACGCACGGAATACCAGCCGGAATGCTTCGAGAGATAGATATCGCCCGCCGCTTCCATCTTCTTCCATAGGGCCTGCGAAGCCTCGTAATGGCGTTCTTCCGTCGTGCGGATGAAATCGTCGTTCGAGGCGCCGAGCGCCTTGCCCATGTCGCGGAAAGCCTGGGCGTTGCGGTTCGCGAGATCGCGCACCGGCAAACCCTCGCGCTCGGCGGTCTGCACCATCTTCAGGCCATGCTCGTCGGTTCCCGTCAGGAAGAACACATCCTTGCCGTCGAGCCGATGAAAGCGCGCGATCGCATCCGAGGCGATGAGCTCATAGGCATGGCCGAGATGCGGCTTGCCATTCGGATAGGATATCGCGGTGGTGAGAAAGAAGCGTTCCTGGGCCATGGGATCACGTGGAAACCTTGCAAACTCAACGGGACTCGGGGCGTTGCCCTGCCCCTCCGTCTCTCTATCAGCGCTCAGCGCCGGAAACCAGCGCCGAGAGTTCATCGAGCGCGCGCATGGCGAAAGCGCGGCGATCGAGGTTCAGCGCCTCCACCTTGCGCGCCTCGTCATGGAGCTTCGACCAGAGCTCGGCCACATCGGCCATCGCGGCATTGGGCTGCGGCCGGGAGAGGCGCGCGCGGGCCTCGCGGGCGAGGAAGCGCTCGATCTCATCCATGAGGTCCGAGAGCGCCTCAAGGCCGTCCGCGCCGCCGCGCAAAGGTTCGGTGACGGCCTCGATCTCCTTCGCGGAAGGCCTCGGCAGGCTCGCGAGCACGCGCTCGACCGCGAGCGTCATCTGCGCCGCCCCGCCCGAGCCTTTACGCAAGGCGCGCCGGATGGAGCCCTCCGAGCCGATCTCCAGCGCCGAGGAATCCGGCACGGGACGCCCGAAAGCATGGAGAAGGGTCGCGAGGTCCTCCGCCAGAAGCGGTTCGAAATCGATGCGCTGGCAGCGCGAACGGATGGTCGGGAGCAAACGTCCCGGCTGATGCGCGATGAGAAAGAACACCGTCCTGGCCGGCGGCTCTTCCAGGGTCTTCAGCAGGGCGTTGGCGCTCGCAATGTTCAGGTCATCCGCGGCATCGACGATGACCACACGCCAGCCGCCGAAGGCGGCGGTTTTCGTGAGCAATTGCAGCGCGTCGCGCGTTTCCTCGACATTGATCTCGGCGCGGAAACGCTTGCCCTTGGGGTCGTATCGGCGCTTCAACACGGCGAGATCGGGGTGGGATTCCCGCGCGATCAGCATCGTCGCCCGCGCCGAAGCGGGCACGAACAGGCTCTCCGGCACCGGGCTCGCAAAAAGCGCGTCGGCCTTGCTCTCTCGCGCGCCCTCCTCGAACAGGAACCGCGCCGCGCGAAAGGCAAAGGTCGCCTTGCCGGTGCCCTCCGGCCCCGCGAGCAGGAAGGCATGGTGCAGCTTGCCGCTCGTGTAGCCCGCGAGGAACTGCCGTTCCGCCGCCGCCTGCCCGAGAAGGCTCAGCATCTCGCGCGGATGGGGGATATCCGCGATGCGGTCGATTTCCGGCCATTCGCCGGGCTCGGGCGGCAGGAACTCCACGCGTTCCATCACGCACCCGCCCCCGGCGCGGCGAGGATGCGCTGGCGCACCGCGAGACGGATGGATTCCGCCACATAAGCCTCATCCTGCGAGGCATCGATGATGATGAAGCGATGCGGCTCGCTGGCGGCAATCGCGTGGAAGCGCCGCCGCACCTCGCGATGAAAGGCGAGATTGGACCGCTCGAACGTGTCCTCGACGCCGGTGAAGCGCGAGCGCGCGCGCTCAAGACCCAGTTCGGGATTAACGTCGAGCAGGAAGGTCAGATCAGGCACGAGGCCATCCGCGCCCAGCGCGATCACCTGCTCGAGCACCGCGTCCGGCACCTTCCCGCCCTGATAGGCGCGGGTGGAATCGGCGAAGCGGTCGCAGAGCACGACATGGCCGGCCGACAGCGCGGGGCGGATGACGCGCAGCACGTGATCGCGCCGCGCCGCGGCAAACAGAAGGGCCTGTGTCAGCCCATCCTCCGAAGCCGCCTCATGGGTGAGGATCAGCCCGCGAATGGCCTCGGCCAGCGGCGTGCCGCCGGGCTCGCGCGTGAGCGCGACACTCAGGCCATAGCTTTCGAGCACGGCCGCGAGACGGCGGATCTGGGTCGATTTTCCCGCCCCCTCGCCGCCTTCGAAGGTGATGAAGATTCCACGCATGCCTCAACCCGCCGAAGCCTGCGGCCTGGCAGGCGCGGCCGGCTCCACCGGAACACGCGACCCGAAGCCGATCTTCTCGCCAAGCCAGCGGAACGCCTTGATGAAGCCCTGCCGCGAGAGTTCAAGCGCGGCATCCTGCGCGCGGGCGAGAACCGAGCCCTTCGGCACGGCCTCGGCCGCCACAAGCGGCACGGTTCGGATCACCCGGTTATCGACGAGAATCTCGAGCCTGGCGATCATCTGCCCCTCGGCGATCGGGGCGAGAACGGGACCGCGATAGGCAATACGCAGGCTCGCCTGGTTCTGGCTGGCGCGCAGAACCGGAAGGCGCAGATCTTCCGCCACCTTCAGCGGCACGAAGCCGGAGGCGCCGCCATAGACCGAGGCTTCGCCCACCCGCGTTCCCGCCGGGAAAAGCGAGCGCAATTCAAAGCGGCGGAAGCCCCATTCCAGCAGCTTGCGCGCTTCCAGCGCGCGCTCCTGCACGTTCTCAAGCCCCGCGACAGCCACGATCAGCCGCCGCCCCTCCTGAACCGCAGAGCCCACAAGCTGATGCGTGCCCGTGGGCGTCGTGCCGGTGAGAAGCCCATCCGCGCCGATCTCCATGGTCAGGAGCGGATTGCGGCTCTGCTGACGGTTCCGGCCGAAGGGCATGTCGCGCTGCGCGAAGAGGACATAGTTTTCTGGATAATTGTCAATGAGATAGGCCGATAGATTGACCATATCGCGCAGGGTCGTGCGCTGGTTCTCACCAGGGCCGAGGCCGGTCGCATTCGCAAAGCGTGTTCCGCCAAGACCGAGATCCCGGGCATGGGCGTTCATGGCCTCGGTGAAGCGCGCCTCGGTGCCGGATATGTTCTCCGCGAGCACGATCGCGGCATCATTGGCCGAGCCCACGACAAGGCCCGTGAGCAATTCGCCGACCTTCACCACCTTGTTCGGCGTGATCAGCATGTTCGGACCGCCCGCGACAGCGCCGCCGCGCCGCCAGGCATCGGTGGAGGCGATCATGTCCTGTTCCAGCCGCAACCGGCCTTCCTTCAGTTCGCGGAAAGCCAGGGCTGCCGTCATGATCTTGGCGAGACCCGCGGGATGGATGCTCTGGTCGGCGTTGCGCTCGAACAGGATGGTCCGTGTCTCGAAATCGAGCAGAAGCGCCTGCTTCGCGGCTGTCTCGAACGACGCATTGCGATCCGTGCCCTGCGCATGGGCGATGCCCATGCCGGCGAGGCACAGGAACATGAGCCGCGAGAGCCACGGGAGGCTTGCGCTAAAAAGTCCGGTCGGGTCGCCGAAACGAGACATGGCAGACCTTGTGACGCCAAGCCACGCCGGAATCAACGCTCAACATGCAGCGCAGACGGCCGCACCGAGAGATTGCCCGGGATCGCGCTTACTGACCGGCCGGAACCGCCTGGAGCGCGGCCCTGATCCAGTGCTGCTCGCCGCTGGCAGCGCTGCCGAAGCGCGTGAGCAGGCCGGATGCATCCGACAGGGCAAGCTCGATGGGGGAAGCCTTGGGCAGGCGGCCATTGCCGCCCGGCGCAAGACCAGCCGGTGCCACCGGGCGAGCCGCGCCACCGATCGTTTCGAGATCAAACGGACGCTCAGGCGGAACCGGCAGGTTCGGCGCAGGCGTGAAACGGGCCGCCATGATCACATTCTGCGCCGGAACAGGCGGCGTGGAAAAAGCCTGCGGCAGCGAAACCGGCGCGGATGCCGGGGCGGTGAAGCCCAGTGCCCGCTCGGCCGCGGGGGCCTGCCGGATGCCCGGAGCCGCGCTCGCGACCGGCGCAGCCGAGGCGACCATGACCGGACCGCCACGCAGCTCGTTCGGCATATTGGCTGGGCCATTGGTGCGCAGCGAAGCCATCAGACGCTGGTCATCCGACCCGGCAAGCGAAGCCGGGCCCATGTAATGCACCCGCACGCGCGTTGTGCCGATATGCTTGAAGCCCAGCAGGCTCGCGGTGCGTTCGGAGAGGTCGATCACGCGATTGCCGTGATAGGGACCGCGATCGTTCACACGCACGATGATCGAATGGTTGTTCAGTGTGTTTGTCACTCTGGCGTAAGACGGCAGCGGCATCGTGGGATGCGCGGCGGAAATCATGTTGCGATCATAGATTTCGCCATTGGCGGTCTTCCGGCCATGGAAGGCGATGCCATACCAGGAAGCGTGGCCCGTCTGGGAATAGCCATCGGGCTTCTCGCGGGGCACATAGCGCTTCCCGGCCACGGTGTAGGGGCGGCCGATCTGAAAGCGCCCGCCGCCTTTCGGCGCCGTGTCGTCAAGACCCACCACGCGGGGGCTGGCCTTCCCGTATTTCGGATCGGAGAAGGCGCCGATCTCGCGCGAATGGTGATGGTTTGCGCTCCGCGGAGACTGCGAGCAATTGGCAACAACGAGAGCAAGAGCGGTTAGGGTGCCCAGCCTGCCGATCAGCGACGGCCTGAAACACGCACGGGTGGCTAGGTTTCGCTCGCGCTGTTCTGTCATCGGCTCCGGCTCCCGACTTGCCCGAGGGCTGCGCCGAGGCAGCCCTTCTGCGTGAAGACTAAAATCCGGCGGATCGGCTTAACCGAAACGCCAGCGTCCTCGGGAGGTAAGCGGGTTCCTTGCAACGGTCAAGCGGGCAGACCCCGCTCGGTTGCCAAAACACTAACGGCGCGCCAGCCGGGCGCGACCCGAATAGCCGTCATCGCGCCGCCAGATCACGGTACCGGGGCCGTCCTTTTCCAGCGTGAAACAGAACTGCTTGCCATTATACCATTGTTCCCATTGCTGGCAGAGCTGATTGCCGGCAATCCACCAGCGACCCTTGTCTGTCGGCGCGAGCCAGCGGCCGAGGCCCACAGCCTCGCCCGAGCCATCGACGCGGCCATCGACATAATAGGTGAGCGGCAGTTCCCCGCCGAACGGCGTCGAAAGGAAGAACCGGTTCTGGGTGACCAGCCGACGCATTTCGTCGCCGATCACGAAACCCTTCCCTTCCGAGGACGGGTTGGCGTGCGCGACGGGAGCCGCGATGAGGATCGAAAGGAGGATCGTCGGAAGGATGCGCATGAGCCAAGCCCTTTCTTAGCTGGAATAGCCGCTTTACGTCAGGGTTTGCCGAACGGATCAGCGACTGAACGTCGAACCCTCTGGTGCGAGAGACTTCTTGTGCGAGAAACTTATTGCGCGAGAGACTTGTTGCGCGAGAGACTTGTTGCGCGAGAGACTTGCCAGCTTTGGCCGAATGGTTCAACGAAGGGCTCGTGGGATGGGTGGCCGAGTGGTTTAAGGCAGCGGTCTTGAAAACCGCCGTGGGTGCAAGCCCACCGTGAGTTCGAATCTCACCCCATCCGCCATCTGACGATTGATATTCCAAGATTTTTGACTTCCCATGGATTGTGGCTGCGCGACCCATCCCGTCACCCTGCCCGACCGACTTGCTGGATATGCGGGAGCTTGGCCTTGTTGCAGGTTCGGTGCCCATCTTCGCTGAGACCACCGCAGCGCCCCTCTTGACCAGAGCATTTTCAAGCGAAGCATGCCCCCCGCGAAGGCGGGGGCTGGATACCGATCCTTTGAAAGAAAATGCAGTAAATCAACAGCTTGGAGCGGTCGATCTCATTCGGTCAGATCGAATTTCGCTCTAGAGCATGCTGCGAAAAACCGGATTCCACTTTTTCACAGCATGCTCTAACAACAGGTGCGGGAAATGCAGTTTTCTCATCGTCGGCCTGCGGATCGGTGAAATGATCCGGAAGCAGGGGGATTCAACGGGCTTCGCAAGCGCAAGAGGGGAAAAGCGCAAGAGGGGAAAAGGGCAAGCGGGGAAGAGGGGCTGCCGGAAGGGTTCCGGTGGCCGGCCTTCTCAAGCGCGGCGGCAAGGTGCATGCGGTGATGAGCTTGCACCTTCCCCCCTCCCCGCGAAGCCTCAGGGACAGAGGATCGTCCGCCCGATGACACGGCCGGCTTCGAGTTCGGCGAGAACGGCATTCGCCTCGGCCAGCGCCCGCCGACGGCTGGGCAGCGGCTCGGGTGGCCCTTTGCGAACCCGTTGCATCAGTTCATCGAGTTCGGCGAGGCTGCCGACATAACTGCCCTGGATGGCGATGGCCCGGGAGGCGATGAGCGGGATCGAGAGGTTGATCGCGCCGCCGATCAACCCGACGATCACAAGGGTGCCTCCCTTCATCAGGGAATCGAAGCCGGTCTGCACGGTCGAAGGCACGCCGACGAAATCAATGGCGGCGCGAACGCCCTTCCCCGTGGCACTGGCCGCCCTGATCGCCTCCACGAGGCTGGGGTCCTGCCCGTCCAGCGCCGCGAGCGCCCCGAGTTCCAGCGCCGCCGCGCGCTTCTTCGCGTCGATATCCACCATGATGGCACCCCGCGCGCCGAGCATGCCGAGCAGCGTGAGGCACATGAGCCCCAGCCCGCCCGCACCGAACAGGACGATCGGCTCGTTCTTCAGCACGGATTCGGGGATCTTCCGCAGGGCGCTGTAGGCCGTCAGCCCGGAACAGGCGAAGGGTGCCGCGACGGACGGCTCCATCGCGCCGATGTCGAGCAGATAACGCGGATGCGGCACCAGCACATGGCTGGCATAACCGCCCGGCCGGAAGATGCCGAGAAAGCGCGGCGAGAGGCAGTAATGCTCCTCCCCGCGCGCGCAGGTGTCGCAGGAGCCGCAGCCGATCCACGGAAAGGCGAGCTTGCGCGCGCCGGTCGTCACGCCCTCCGCCTCCGGCCCCGCGCTGACCACGGTTCCGCAGATCTCGTGACCCATGATGACCGGCGGCTTGATGCCCCGATCCTGCATCAGGAGACGCTTGCCGCCGCCAAGATCATAGAAACCATGGCAGATGTGCAGATCGCTGTGGCAGACACCCGCCGCATCGACCTTCAGCAGAACCTCCGTGCCTTTCGGCTCCGGCATCGGCATGCGCAGCGGAACCAGCGGTTCGCCGAATTCGGAAACCGCGTAGCAGAACAGGGATTCGCTTTCCTTGAGCATGGGATCAGCCGTGATGTTGACCAAGATAGAGGTTTGCCGCCCGCTCGTCGGCCAGCAGGCGATCGGCCGGACCTTCCATCGCGACACGCCCACCATCGAGGATGACACCGCGATGGGAGATCCTCAAGGCCTGCCGCGCGCGCTGCTCGATGAGCAGCACGCTCGCCCCGATGCCGGGAAGCGCCCGGATGCGCTCGAAAGCTTCCGACACGAGCGCGGGCGAGAGCGCCGCGGTGGGTTCATCCAGCACGATCAGTCGCGGGCGGGTCATCAGCGCGCGGGCATAGGCCAGTTGCTGACGCTCGCCGCCGGACATCGAGCCGGCCCGCGCGCGGCGCCGCGCGGCAAGCGCGGGGAAGACCGCGAAAAGCTCGGCGATGCGCTGCCGCCGGTCGGAGACACCCACCACGACCTCGAGATTTTCCTGCACGGTGAGGGAGGGAAAGATGTTCGCGACCTGCGGCACATAGCCGATGCCGCGATTGGCGCGCATCTGCGTCGGCACGGCGTTGATGACCATTCCTTCGAAGCGGATCTCGCCCTCCACGCGGGGCAGCAGGCCCACAATCGCCCTGGCGAGGGTCGATTTGCCCGCGCCATTCGTGCCGGCCACCGTGACGATCTCGCCGGTGCCGACCGAGACCGTGACGCCATTGAGGATGTTCACCTCGGAATAGCCGCCGCTGAGATCGACGACGTCGAGCACGCTCATGCCGCGCCTCCCAGATAGGCTTCGCGCACATCCTTGCGTGCGAGAACCTCGGCGGGCGTGCCCGAGGCCATCAGCCTCCCCTGATCCATCACATGCAGCACGCTCACGAGCCGCGAGAGCGCGGAGAGATCATGCTCGATGATGACAAAGCCGATGCCGCGCCGGTTGAGCGCCCGGATATGGCCCGAGAGTTCCTCGATGAGCACCGGGTTCACACCCGCGAAGGGCTCGTCGAGAAGGATCAGCTTCGGCTTCGTCATCAGCACACGGCCGAGTTCGAGGAGTTTCTTCTGGCCGCCCGAAAGCCGCCCGGCGGAGGCATCCGCCACCGCCCTGAGCTTCAGGAAGTCGATGGTTTCCTCCGCCTCGCGGCGGATCGCCTCCTCCTCGGCGCGCACCTTGCCGGGGCGGAAGAAGAGGTCGATCAGGTTTTCGCCGCTCTGGCCGGGGGCCGCGGCCATCAGGTTCTCGCGCACCGTGAGATGGGCGAATTCGCGCGGCACCTGGAAGGTGCGCACCATGCCGCGCCGCGCCCGATCGAAGGGGGCGTCGCGGGAGAGTTCGGCATCCCCCAGAAGCACGGTCCCCTCGCCATGCTGCAGGAAGCCGGTGACCATCGAGAACAAGGTCGATTTGCCCGCCCCGTTCGGGCCGATGATGCCCGTGAGCGTGCCCGGCTCGATGGCGAGGCTCACGCCATCCACCGCCCTGAAGCCGCCGAAGCGGACGGAAATATCGCGCAGCTCCAGCCTCATTTGCGCCTCGTGTAATCGCCCATCAGGCCCTGCGGCCGGTAGAGCGTGAAGAGGATCAGCGCGAGTCCGACCACACCGATGCGGATGCTCGCCATCTCCACCGCCGAGATGAAGGGCAGCAGGTCGCGCAGGAAGCGCGAGCCTTCAAGGAAGCCCATCAGCAGCAGGGTGCCCAGCAGCGCGCCGGAAATGCGCCCCACGCCGCCCATGATGATCGCCATCCAGACATAGAAGGTGACAATCGGCAGGAATTGATCCGGCGAGACGTAGCCGATGTAATGCGCGTAGAAACCGCCCGCGAGCCCGGCGAGAACGGCGCCCAGCACCAGAACCTGGATCTTGAAGCGCGCGGGGTCCTTGCCCAGGGCCTTGACCGCATCCTCGTTGTCGCGGATCGCCTCGATCATCCGGCCGAAAGGGCTCTTCACGATGCGCAGGAAGGCCATCACCGCGAGAAGGTTCGCAAGACCCACCAGCGCGAGGATCGTCAGCGCCGGGCCGGTGCCTACCCCGTCGATCAGCTTGGGGATGCCGGGAATGCCCTGCACGCCCTTGGTGAGCCAGCCCTCGGAGGTCACAACAAGGCGGACGCTTTCCGAGAAGCCGAGCGTGACGATGGCGAAGTAATCATCGCGCAATCGTAAAGCCACGAGCCCGATGGGGATCGCCGCGAGGCCCGCCAAGGCCATGCCGGCGAGAAGCCCCGCGGCGATGGGCATGCCGCCGGCGGTCGAGAGGATCGCGGCAGCATAAGCCCCGATGCAGAAGAAGCCGACATGGCCGAAATTGATGAGACCCGTCAGCCCGTATTGCAGCGTGAGGCCGAGCGAGAGCAGCACATAGATCGCGGTCACGATCAGGATGGCGATGAGATAGGCTTCCATCAGCGCGCGCCTTCCAGCTTGCCGAAGAGGCCGCGCGGGCGCACCAGCAGCACCACGAGCATCATCAGGAATGACAGGGCGATCTTGTAGGTGAAGCCCACGAAGGGCGTCGCGAGTTCCTGCGCCACGCCGATCAGCAATCCTGCCACCACCGCGCCGACCGGGCTGCCGATGCCGCCGACAATCGCCGCCGCGAAGGCCGGCAGCAGCAGGTCCCACCCCATTTCCGGCGAAACCACGGTCTTGATGCCCGCGACGATGCCCGCCGAGGCCGAAACCGCGCCCGCCAACAGCCAGAGCACGGTCATCACGCCCGATGGAGAAATGCCCGAAACACGCGCGAGCGAGGGATCATCCGCCACCGCGCGCATGCGCCGGCCAATCGGCGTGAGATGCAGGATCGCGAAGACGATGGCGAGGATCATCGCGCAGGCCGCAGCGAGTACGAGATCATTGGGGTGGACGGGCACATCGCCGATCCGCCAGGGCCGCACCAGCGGCAATTGAAAGACCTGCTGCGAATGCCCGAACGAGACCCCGAGAATGGCGCGAAGCACGAAAGCCAGACCAATGGAAGCCACGAGCAAGGCCACGCTGGAGCGCTGCGCGAGCTTGCGGAAGATGAACCAGTAGCCGAGGAAACCCACGATCGCCCCGGCCGCAGCCCCTGTGAGGCCGCCGACCAGCAGCGAATTCGTGGCGCGATGCCCCAGCAAGGCGCCATAGGCGCCGACGGTCATCGTGTCGCCCGTCGCCGCATTGGGAAACCGCGCGATCCCGAAGACGAGCGTGATCGACAGGGCGGAAAGCCCGATGATCAGCCCGGCAACCACACCGGAAATCAGCAATTCGATCCAGAATGCCATGCGGGAACCATTGCCAGGCGGAAGAAGATAAGGGCCCGGCGAGGGAGAGCAGCGCCGGGCCCCGCGCCGTCAGATCTTGACGACGTAGCGGCGCTCGAGCTTGCCCCTGGTGATGAAGAACACGCCGAAATCGGGCGTGACATCGCCGAATTCGTCGAAATCCAGCACCGAGGAGGCTCCCTCGTAATTGATCTTCCTGCCGGCCTTCAGCGCGGCCTTGCCGTCGGCGAAGGTGAAGACCTTCTCGCCGCCGGGATTCGACACTTCGCGGATCTTCGCGTTGATCTGGGCCGTGCCGGCGCCCGGTCCAGCCGCCTCGATGGCCAAAGCCAGCGCGATCACCATGTCATAGGTCATCGCGGCATAGACATTGGACGCGCCGGGCTGGGACATCTTCCTGCGATAGGCCTCGTCGTAGCGGGCGAAGGATGCCGCCTGCTCGTTCGAGACGGAATCGACCGAGATGATCCCCTCGGTCGGCTCGTTGCCGAGCGCGGTCACAAGCTGCGGGTTCGCGGCCCAGCCGGGGATGATCCATCTCACATTCGCGCCGGTCTGGAAGGCCTCGCGCAGGATGATCGTCGTATCCGGCAGGAAGGAGCCCATCACGATGACATCCGGGCGCGCGGCCATCACCCGCTGCAGCTCGGCGCGATAGCTCGGCTGGTTGGGTTCATAGACGACCTCGGCCACCACCTGATTGCCCTTGGCCTCCCAGGCCCTCTTGAAGCCCTGCGTGTTGCCGATGCCCGAGGCGTTGTTGAAGGCCATCGTCGCCGGGCGCTTGAAGCCCTCCTTCACCGCGATCTCCGCGAAGGCGCGGCCGAAACGGTCATTCGTGGCCTGGAAGCGATAGCCATGGCCCTTGGCATTGGCCGGCGGCACGGAAAGAGCCGGCGCGCCCGAAGTATGCATCAGCAGGATGTTCGCGTCGTTCACGAGCGGGATCACCGCCAGCGACACGCCTGACGACCAGGTGCCGAGGATCGCGTTGACCTTGTTCACCTCGATGAGCTTCTTGGCGGCGAGCACGGCCGATTGCGGGTTCGTCTGCGTATCATCGGCGAAGACCTGAAGCTGGCGGCCGCCCGCACCGCCCGCGGCATTCACTTCCTCGACCGCCGCGAGGATCATCGCGGCCATGCCCGAGCCGTAAGGGCTGCCGGCACCCGTCACCGGGTTCAGCGCGCCTATGCGGAAGGCCTCGGCCTGCGCGAAGGCCCCCTGCGGGGCAAGCCCAAGGGCCAGGGCGCCGGCGCCCGCCTGAAGGATAGTCCTGCGATCAATCGTCATGGTGGTCTCCCCTGTTGAAGCGCATGCGCGCCTTCTGGTTGTTTGGGTTTCGGATTTGGCTCAACCGTTCATGGCCTTGCGCTTCACGACTTTGCCGCCGCGCATGATGAGCGGCATATGGCGACCCTGCCCGGTGAGGAGCGCGAGATCCTTCAGCGGGTCGCCATCCACCACGACGAGATCGGCATGCGCGCCCGGCGCGACCACGCCGATGCGGCCTTCCATGCGGCAGAGCTTCGCGGCGATATGCGTCGCCGAGGCGATGACTTCTTGAGCCGGCAGAACCCGGCCGCGGATGACGAATTCCTCCGATTGATAGGCATGCATCGCCCCGAGCAGATCGCTGCCATAGGCCATGGTGAGGCCCGCCGCCCGCATGATCGAGAGGGATTCGAGGCCCTTGAGGCGCACGTTGTCGATCTTTGCGACCGATTCGGCCGGGAAGCCGAGCCTCGGGCCGTCGGAAGCGAGTTTGTCGTAGGTGACGAGCGTCGGCACGGCGACGGCACCCGCCTTGGCCGCGCGTTCGGCGACCTCCGGCGTGATGAGATTGCAATGCTCGAGCGAGTGCACGCCGCATTCCACCGCGCGCTGGATGGCCTCGGCCGTGTAGAGATGCGCCGAAACATAGGTGCCCGCGTTCTTCGCTTCCTCCACCGCCGCGAGGATTTCCTCCCGCGCGAAACCGAGGAAGTGGATGGGATCGGTGGGCGAGGCCACACCGCCATTCGCCATGATCTTCACGAAAGCCGCGCCCTGCTTGATTTCCTCGCGCGCGGCTTTCCGCACCTCGGCCACGCCATCGCAAAGCCGGCCCAGCGCGCCGAGGCGGAAACCGCTCTCCATCGCCGGGCGATCATTGAAGCGGCCGCGGAAATCGCAATGACCGCCGGTCTGGCTCAGCGCCTTGCCCGAACGCACGAGGCGCGGCGCGGGGATCGGCCCCTCCTCCACGGCCACTTCGAGGCCATGATCGGCCCCGCCGACATCGCGCACGGTGGTGAAGCCGCGCATCAGCATGCCGTTCATCACCTTGAACGAACGCGCCGTGACGAGCGAATCCGGCAATTCGGCATTGGTGCCGAGATTGGCGCTCACCGCCACCACATGCACATGGGCGTCGATCAGGCCGGGCATGAGCGTGCGCCGGCCAAGGTCGATCACCCGCGCCTTCTCGGAGCGGAGCTTCGCACCGACCTCGCGGATGATCCCGCCCTCGACCAGCACATTGACGGGATCGGTCGGGCGATCGGCTTTGCCATCGACGATGCGGGCATTGGTGATGAGCGTGGCGGCCATGGCGGTTCTCTCAGGCTTGGTTGCGGGCGATGAGGAAGGCGGGGATGAGCAAGGGCGCGAGTTCGGCCACCTTGGGGATATCGGCCTCGGTGTAATGGTGCTCGGCATCGAGCAGGTTCATGGTGCCGATGGTCTCGCCGTTATAGACAACGGGAATGTTGATCACCGATCCGCAGCCAAGGCTTGCGATGAGGGCATGGTCGAAGAACGCCCAGCGGATCGCCTCCATGTCGCGGCCGAGGAAGGGCTGGCGGCCCTCCATCACAAGCGCCCCCCAGGGCGTGGGGCCCATCGGCTTGCGGCCGAAGACCGGGTAGGCCTCGGGCTGGTTCGAATAGACGCGCGCCACTTCGCTGCCATCGACACGGAGCAGCGTGAAGAGCTTGTGCCCCACGCGCGATTTCGTGGTCGCATCGAGCGCGCGGTAGAGCGTTTCGGGCTGACCCGGGGCTGCAAGCAGGTTGGCAAGATCGAGGGACATCAGGGTTTCGGAGCCTTCGGCATGGTTTCGGGCAGGAAGCCCTGCGGTTTGAGGTGAAGCATGATGAGAAGGGCCGCGCCGATCAGGATCTCGCGGAAAGCCGCGACCTCTACGGCCTTGAGGCCGGGCAGCACATCCGCCGCAAAGCGCGTCGCCTCGATGAAGAGCAGCACGGCATAGCCGCCCGCCACGGCACCGGCCGGGCGGCCGACGCCACCGGCCGTCAACCCAAGGAAGATGTAGATCGTGATGAGCGGCTGGATATGATCGGGCGAGAAATAGGACTGGAAATGCGCGTAAAGCGCACCGGCAAGCGCCGCGATGGCCGCGGAAAGCGCGAAGGCCTCGTATTTGAAGCGCAGAACCGGCTTGCCGGCGAAACGCGCGAGTTCCTGATCCTCGCGGATCGCCTTCAGCGTGCGGCCGTAGGGAGAAGCATCGAGCCTGGCGAGCATCCACCAGACGCCGAGCACGATGAGGCTCACCACCGCAAGGTAGAACAGGTTGAAGCCGCCGGTGCCGAGTTCGGCCTTCATGGGTGCTGCAATGCCGGAAATCCCGTCCGCGCCGCTGGTCAGCCAACGCTCGTTGAGCGCGACAAGCCGCACCATCTCCGCAAAGCCGAGCGTGACGATCGCAAGGTAATCATCGCGCAGGCGCAAGGTGGCGAAGGTTACGAGCAGGCCCACGGCCACGCCCGCGAGCGCGGCGATTCCCCAGCCAAAGACCACCGGCGCACCCGCACCCGTGGCAATCGCCGAGGCATAGGCGCCAACCCCGAAGAAGCCCGCAAGGCCCAGATTGACCATCCCCGCAGAGCCCCAGACGAGGTTCAGGCTCAGCGCGAGAAGCGCATAGATGCCGCCGATCGTGAGCGCGAAGATGAGATAGGAGAGCATCAGAACGCCCTCTCGCCGAGAAGGCCGCGCGGGCGGAAGGTGAGCATCAGCAGGATGGCGACGAAGCCCACGCCCGTCCGGTAGGTCGGCGGCGCGACGAGCAGCGCCAGTTCCTCGGCGATGCCGAGCGCCAGGGCACCCGCCACCGCGCCGGGGATGGAGCCGAGACCGCCCAGAACCGCTGCCGCAAAAACCGAGAGCAGCACCCGATAGCCCGTGAGCGGATCAATCGAGGTATCAAGGCCGATCAGCACGCCGCCGATACCGGCCAGGCCGCAGCCGAGGAACAGCGCCACGAAGGAAATCCTCTTCGGGTCGATGCCCTTGAGGCGCGCGAGATCGGGGTTGTCCGCCACGGCGCGCATGCCGCGCCCGAAGCGGCTGAATTTCAGGAACAGGAAGACCGCGACCATGATGGAGGCCGCCATCACGAGGTTTTCCGCCTGCTGCGGGCCAATGCGGATGCCCGCGAAGCGCCAATCCGGCAGCAGCGGCAGGTTGAAGCCGCGCAGGTCGTTGCCCGCAAGGAAGCGGATGACATTCTCGATGATGATGTTAAGGCCGATCGAACCGATCGCCACGGTCAGCGCCCCGGCCGGGCGCAGCAGACGCAAGGAACGATCCTCCACCACGCCCCCGATGAGGCCGGCGGCCAGAAAGGCCACCGGCAGGAGGGCATAGGAGGGCAGCCCCAGTTTCGTGTTCGCAATCCAGCCCGCGAAGGCGCCGAGCGTCACCCAGCCCGCAATCGCGAAGCTGGGATAGCGCAACACGGCGAAAATGGCGGAGAAGCCGATGGCGGGCACGGCAAGAAGCGCGCCCGTCATCACGCCATTGGCCAGGGCCTGGATGAAGGCATTCATCGTCAGGCGATCTTCACGAGGGTGATCCTGCCGGCCTTCACCTGCTCGTAGCGGAACCGGCAATCCTGGATGTCGCCTGCATCCGTGAAGTCGCAGGGGCCGGAGGCGCCATCATAATTCACGGCCTTCTTCCCGGCGATGAGCTGCAGGCCATCGAGCGCGTTGTCGACCATGGCGCCGCCCGCCGCCTGGCTCACCTTGCGGATATTGTCCCTGATGGCCGTGCCGTTCGTCTCTCCGGCCAGCGCCATCGCCAGGATGATCAGGTTGATCTGGTCATAGACCTGCGTGGTGTAGGGGTCGGGGCTTTCCACGCCGATCAGCTTCACGAGCCGCCTGTAGGCATTCGAGCCCTCTGCCGGGCTGGGCGAGATGGTGAAGATGCCCTCGGCCACTTCCGGCGGCACGCCTTCCAGCAGCTTCGCATTCACCGAATAGCCGAAGGCGATCTTCCTGCCCGCATAGCCGGCGCGGAACACATCCTTCAGCAGCACGGTCGTATCCGGCGTGTAGCCCCCGAAGATCAGCGCATCCGGCCTGCCCGCCAGCGCCTGGTCCACCTCGGTGCGGTAGGCGGGCTTCTTGTCATCATAGATCAGCCGCTCGGCCTTGCCGCCGGCCTTTTCCATCGCCGCCCTGATGTTGTTGAACTGGCTGTCGGCGAAGGGGGTCTGCGGGGTGAGGAAGAAGACCGATTTCGCCCCTTGCGAGAGCGCGAATTCACCGAATTTCCGGCCCTGCAACGTGGTGTTCGGCTGCGTGCGGACAAGGAAGCCCTGATGCGGCAGTGCCGTGATCGAATCTGCGCCGGAAACGGTCGCGAGGAAAGTGCCCGAACCCCAGCAGAGCGGCGCGACGGCGGTCGTCACAGCCGAGGCCCAGGTGCCCATGATGGCGGAGACCTTGTCGACATCGATGAGCTTGCGCGCGGCGCGCACGCCGGCTTCCGGGTTGGTCTGGTCGTCTTCGCCCAGAAGCTCGATGCGCCGGCCGAGAATGCCGCCCGCTCCATTCACCTCATCCACCACCGCCCTTACGGCCTTGCCCATCACCGGGCCATAGGGGCCGCCCGCGCCGGTGAGCGGCAGGAGGGTCGCAAGCCGGATCGGCGCGCCCTGCGCCCGGCCGACGGCCGGGATGGCGAGGCTGCCTGCGACGGCTGCCGTGCCGGCAAGCAGTCTCCGTCGATCGATGTCCATTCTCATGCGCCTCATGTCCTGCTCCTGTCCCTGTTGTTGAGCACGTCTCGTTTTGATGGAAGCAAAACCGTACTCTATCTGATTGATTTGTCGCATGTTGTTACGCAAAACCGGTATCCGCTTTTGCGAGAGCATGCTCTTGCTGGCTGTTTCCACGGCTCATCCTCCCAGAAAGAGCCGACGGATATCGGGGTCTGCCGCGAGCGCCCTGCCCTCGCCTGTCGCAATGTCGCGGCCCGCGACGAGCACGTAGCCGCGATGGGAGATTTCGAGCGCCTCAAGCGCGTGCTGCTCGACCATGAGGATCGGCAGCCCGCCGGCATTGAGCGCGAGAATGGCATCCATGAGATCGGCCGCAGCCCCGGGCGCGAGCCCGGCCGTCGGTTCATCCAGCAAGAGCAGCTTCGGCGCGGTCATCAGCCCCATGGCCATGGCGAGGATCTGCCGCTGGCCGCCCGAGAGCGTGCGGGCGAGCGCGCCCTTCTTCCCGGCGAGCATGGGGTAGCGCGCATAGAGCGCCGCGCTGCGCTCTGCCGCCCTGGAAGGATCGAGAAAGGCGGAAATCGAGAGGTTCTCGGCCACCGTCATGGTGCCGAAGACGTTCCTCTCCTGCGGCACGAAGGCAATGCCCGCCTTCGCGCGGCCGAGGGCATCCGTGCCCTCGATGGCCTGCCCCTCGAAAAGGATGCGCCCTGCCCCGAGCGTCAGCAGCCCCGCAACGGCCTTCAGCAGGGTGGATTTCCCCGCCCCATTCGGCCCGATGATCGAAACGATCTCTCCCGCCGCGACATGGATGGACGCGCCCTTGAGGATCTGCTCCTCCCGGTTGTAACCGGCCACGGCGCCTTCCACGCAGAGGATCGTCAATGCCGCCTCCCCAGATAGGCTTCCTGCACGTCTTCCCGCGCGGCGATCTCCTCGAAGCGGCCCTCGGCCATCACGCGGCCATTCGCCATGACGATCACCGGGTCGCAGAGGCGGCGGACCAGCGCCATGTCATGCTCGATGATGAGGATGGTGATGCCCTCGCGGTTGATGGCCGTGAGGTGCTCGCCGATTTCGCTGGCAAGCGTGGGATTCACGCCCGCCATGGGCTCGTCGAAGAGGATCATACGCGGCTCGCTCATGAGGGCGCGGGCGATCTCGAGGAGCTTCTTCTGCCCGCCGGAAAGGGCGGTCACCGGGTTGTCGATGACATGCGCGAGCTTCAGCCGGCGGGCGATGGAATGCGCTCGCTCCGCGAGACGATTTTCGGCCTGGCGGGTCCCGGATGAGCCGATCAGCGCCGCCAGAAGCCGGTCACCCGGCTGGTCCTGCCCGTGCAGCATCAGGTGCTGGAAAACCGTGAGCCTGGGGAAGCCGCGCGCAAGCTGGAAGCTGCGCGCCAGCCCCGCGCGCACAAGGGTTTCCGGCCGGCTGTTCGTGATGTCGGAACCGGCGAACCGCACCGTTCCGCCCCCGGCCGGATAAAGCCCCGAGACCACATTGAAAAGCGTGGATTTCCCCGCGCCATTCGGCCCGATCAGCCCCGTGAAGGACCCTTCGCGCACGCAAAGATCGACGCCGCGCAGCACCTCGACACCGTAAAAGGCGCGGCGAAGCCCCGAAATCTCCAGCGCGCCGATCATCATGCCCTGCCCTTCCGGGCCTGCCCCATGGAAACAACCGCACCGCTTCCGCTGCCGGAGAGCTGCGCGCGCACATCGCGTTTCCAGAAATCGAGAAGGCCGGCATAATAGGCGGGATCGACGCGGATGATGCTCTGCGCGATCATCCCGCGGATGAGGCAGAGCGTGCCATTCATCAACGCGCGGGCGAATTCCGGCTCGACCCGATAGCGATCGGCGAGCTGGTTCCAGATGTTGTCGAGCGCCTGGTGCCATTCGCGCACCACGGGCCGCACCGTATCGAGGAAGGTCGCGTTTCGCCGGGCCTCGAGCATGAACTCGAGCGTGACGAGAAAGAGCCGGCGGTTCATCAATTCCCAGAGGAAATCGACGATATCGTCGGATGAGCCATTCTGGGCGATGAAGGCCCTCGTGAAAGCCCTCAATTCCTCGATGGCGATGAGCAGCATGTGTTCGATGGCGCTGGCGATCAATTCCTCGCGGCTCTTGAAGTGGTAAGTCAGCGCCCCGCGCGAAACACCTGCAGCTTCAGCGATATCGCTGGTCGAAGTACCGGCAAGACCCTTCTCGTGGATGAGCGTGATTGCCGCGTCGAGCAGCGCCGAACGGGTCTGCCCGGACCGCTCCTTCTGCGATCTCCGGGATCGCGGCACCGACATGGAGACCCCCATCACCCTTTCGATGAAACAAACAAACACGCTGGTTTTTTGCTGTCAATGGGAGGCGGGATTCCCCTGGCGCGTCGCGCGCTTCGACCTCGCTTGACAGGGATCATCCCGGCATGATTGCTCTTTTGAGACATGTTTTCCTGCTTTCCGACTGAAAAAACGATCATGGATCGCGACGTCCTCATCAGCGAGGTCGGCCCGCGCGACGGGCTGCAGAGCATTGCGCGCATCATGCCGCTCGCGGCGAAAATCCACTGGATTCGCGCCTTGGCCGGGGCGGGCGTCGCGGAGATCGAGATCGGCTCCTTCGTCCATCCGAAGCTCCTGCCGCAGATGGCGGATACGGGCGATGTCGCGGCGGAGGCGACCCGCCTCCCCGGTGTTTCCATTCTGGCGCTGGTGCCGAACCTGAAAGGCGCGGAACGGGCCTTCGCAGCGCGCGTGCCGCGTGTTTCGGTCCCGGTCTCGGTATCCGAGAGCCATTCGCGCAAGAACACCAACATGACGCCCGTGGAGGCGATCGGGCAGGTCCGGGCGATCGACCGGCATCGCCGATCGCTGGGCCGGCCCCGGCTGCCGGGGCTCGAGGTCGGGCTCTCGACGGCCTTTGGCTGCACGATCGAAGGTGCCATCGACGAGGATCAGGTCATCCGCCTCGCGGAGATGGCGGCTGAGGCAGGTGCCGATTCGGTCGGCCTTTCGGACACCACCGGAATGGGCAACCCCGCGCAGGCGAAGCGCCTGTTCACGCGGCTGCGCGGGGCGCTGGGCGAGAAGGCGGGCGGCGCGCATTTCCACAACACGCGCGGCCAGGGCCTCGCGAATGTCTGGGCGGCGCTGGAAGCGGGGGTGCGCACCTTTGATTCGTCACAGGCCGGCCTTGGCGGCTGCCCCTATGCGCCAGGCGCGACGGGCAATATCGTCACCGAGGATCTCGTCTTTTTGCTGGAAGCGGCGGGATTTCGCACCGGCATCGATATCGGGAAGCTCATCGCGGCGCGCGCCATTCTGGCCGAGGCGCTGCCGGGCGAACCGCTTTACGGGCACGTGCCCGAGGCCGGTCTGCCGAAAGGTTTCCTGCCCGCCGCGCGCATGGCAGACCGAGGCAGACCGAGCGTGAGCGCACCTTGATTGCCGTATTCCCGGGCGATGCTGACCATCCCGATTCCCGCTCGCGGATCTTCACGCATTGCCGCGCCCGCGCCAAAAAACGACGGCGATCGGCCGGGACTGCCCCGCGACATCCCGGAAGCGGCAGAGCCATCGGCGCCGGCATGCTTTTTCAACCGGGCGGGTGACGGCCCCGGCGGGATGGCTTCGACCCCCGCGAGCAGGCCTCTTCGACAAGCAGGCCTCTTCGACAAGCGGGCCTCAGAAGACGGCGTGATCGCCGCGTTCATCCCGGATTTCGCCCCGGATCAGACGAGCATAATGCTCGCGCAAGGTGTCGCTGCCGGTGGAGGGCGTTGCATCGGCTTCGTATCGTCCGGTTTCGGGGTTCCAGAGGAGCATGGATTCGCTGGCATAGTAATGCCCGATGCCCGCGAGTTCCGCCTTGTCCGCCATCCGGGCGCTGACATGCCCGAGTGCGGCGAGAACCGCGCGGATGGTCGAGATCATCCCCAGCGGCACGGAGCGGAACTTCGCCGGGCGCCCGATGAGGTCGAACAGCATCTCGCCCTGTTCGCGCGGCGTCAGGGCCGCGCCGGGGCCGCCGATCGGCAGGATGCGGTTCCAACGGCTCGTATCCTCGAGGCAACCGGCAATGAAGCGGCCGAGATCGCGGTCGCTGACGGGTTTGCAGGCGGTCAGGCGGCCATCGCCGAAGACCAGGAAAGGCCGGCCCCTTTTCACCCGCTCCACCTGCCCGGACAGCGACTTGAAGAAGGCTGTGGGCCGCACGATGGAATAGGTCAGGCCGGATTCCATCAATTCGCGTTCGAAAGCGAGCTTCGCCTGCTGGAAGGGCAGCTTCGGCTTCTGCACGCAGATGGCCGAGAGCAGCACCATCTGCCCCACACCCGCCTGTCGGGCAATCGCGAGCGCCTGTTGATGCGCGCGATGGTCGATCGCCCAGGCATCCCGCGCCATGCCCGTGCGCGAGGCGAGGCAGGAGACCAGCGCATCGAAGCTCTCGCCACGAAATCCATCGGCGGCAAGCGAGGCCGGATCGGTCACATCGCCGAAGCGCAGGGCCGCGCCGGGCAGAAGGCCGGCAAGATCCTCCGCGGACAAGGCTCCGCTAATTCCGGCACAGGGCCGGATGAAGCAAACCACCTCATGGCCGCGGGCCACAAGAGCGGCGGCCGTGGCACGCCCGATCGTGCCGGTCGCGCCCAGAACGAGCACGCGCCGGGGCCGTGCGGGCTCCTGGCCGGTTTCGGCATCGCGGGCATGGGCAAAAGGCATGAAAATCCGATGGTTCGACGGGAAGGTGCTCCCAACACAGGCCTCACGGAAAGCGGCTTCCCCGCAAGGCTAGCGCCGCTCGCCGGTTTTGGCCACCCGCCGAATGCCCCTGAAGAACGGACAGAAGTGCTGCCGCGCCGCCTTCCCGCGTGGCAGCGCCCGCCTCGATCCGTTCCTGCGCTGCCCTCGACTGTTCAAGCCTGAAGTCGCCGAAGACCCGTGAGGAAATCCTGCCCTCGGCGAAGGCCGCAAAGGGGCTCGACCGCCGCCCGATCTTCGATCTCCATCCGTCGAGGAACCCACAGACGCGCTCGATTGCGACATCCGGCGCGAAGCGAGGGGGCGCCAGGCCCCGCCAAGGCACTGGCGGAATCGCTCCGAATGCGAGAACAATCCGGCATGATCCCGAGGCGAGGCCTCGAAAGGCCCGGAAGGAATGTCCATGACCGCGCAATTCTCGAACTTCATCGCTGGCGAGAGCGTCCGCGCCGCAAGGATGCTGCCGAATATCAACCCCTCGAACACCCATGACGTGATCGGCGAGTTTGCGAGCGGCACCAACGCTGATGTCAACAACGCGGTCGCCGCCGCGAAAGCCGCCTTTCCCGCCTGGTCGCGCAGCAATCCGCAGGAGCGGCACGACATCCTCAAGCGCGCCTCCGACGAGGTGATGGCGCGCAAGGATGAGCTGGGGCGCATTCTGAGCCGCGAGGAAGGCAAGACGCTGGCCGAGGGCATCGGCGAGGCGACCAGGGCCGGGCAGATCCTCATCTTTTTTGCCGGCGAAGCCCTGCGCCTCCATGGCGAGGTCGTGAACTCCATCCGTCCGGGCGTAGGCATCGAGGTCACGCGGGAGGCTTTGGGTGTCATCGGCATGATCACGCCGTGGAATTTCCCGATCGCCATTCCCGCCTGGAAGCTCGCGCCGGCGCTCGCCCATGGCAATACGGTGGTGATCAAGCCGGCGGAACTCGTGCCGCATTCGGCCTGGGCGCTTTGCGACATTCTCCATCGGGCGGGGTTGCCCAAGGGGGTGCTGAACCTCGTCATGGGCAAGGGCTCGGTGGTGGGCCAGGCGATCATCGACCACAAGGATGTTGCGGCGATCTCGTTTACGGGCTCGGTCGGCACCGGGCGGCGCATCGCGGCGGCCAGCATCGCCTCCACGCCCATGAAGAAGGTGCAGCTCGAAATGGGCGGCAAGAACCCGCTCGTCGTGCTCGACGATGCCGATCTCAGGACCGCCGTGGAATGCGCCGCGAATGGCGCGTTCTTCTCCACCGGTCAGCGCTGCACGGCCTCCTCGCGCCTGATCGTGACCGAGGGCATCCACGACCGCTTCGTTGCCGCGCTGACCGAGCGGATGCAGGCGCTCGTGGTGGATGATGCGCTCAAGGCCGGCACGCATATCGGCCCGGTGGTCGACGCGAAACAGCTCGAGGTCGACGAGGGCTACATCGCGCTCGGCCGCTCGGAAGGCGCGAAGCTGCATTGGGGCGGCGAGCGGCTGAACCGCGAGAATCTCGGCTTCTATCTCCAGCCCGCGCTCTTCACGGAATGCACGAACCAGATGCGCCTCAGCCGCGAGGAAGTGTTCGGCCCGGTCGCGAGCGTGATCCGCGTCAAGGATTACGAGGAGGCCCTGGCGGTGGCGAACGACACCGAATTCGGTCTTTCTTCCGGCATCTGCACCACCAGCCTGAAACACGCCACGCATTATCGGCGAAACAGCGAGGCGGGCATGGTGATGGTGAACCTGCCGACCGCAGGCGTGGATTATCACGTGCCCTTCGGCGGCCGCAAGGGCTCGAGCTACGGCCCGCGCGAACAGGGCTCTTACGCCCGTGAGTTCTACACCACGGTCAAGACGGCCTATACCTTCGCAGGCTGAGAGATCACGATCGGGGAGCCGGGCACCGGCCGTTCAGGAGCGCCGGTGCTTCAATTGCCGAGTATTTCCTCAAGCCGCGCAGCATCGAGAATGCGCACGCCATCCGGCACATCCAGGATGATGCGCTCGCGCATCCAGCGCGCGAGCGTGCGCGAAACGGTCTCGATCGTGAGGCCCAGATGGTCGGCGATGTCCTGCCGCCCCATCGGCAGCGGCACGGTCGGCGACGGGCCCTGGATGCGCTTCAGACGCTGCCACCACTTGATCAGGAACGAGGCGACCCGCTCCTCCGCCCTTCTGCGGCCCAGAACCACCATGTGCTCTTGCGCAATCACAAGTTCATGCGAGGCGACTTCGTGCATCTTGCGCATCATGCTGGGATGACGCTCCATCAGCGCCATGAACCGCGGGCGCTCGAACCGGCAGAGGCTCACCTTGGTCAGGGCATCGGCGGTGAAGCCGAATCGCGGCTCCAGCGACAGGCCGAGGAAGTCTCCCGGCATGGCGAAGCCCACGATCTG
The DNA here is from genome assembly GCA_020252645.1 of Methylobacterium sp. Lineage (GTDB taxonomy): Bacteria > Pseudomonadota > Alphaproteobacteria > Rhizobiales > Beijerinckiaceae > Rhabdaerophilum. Next base: position 49,952 of record JADCCN010000008.1, read on the forward strand.
GCGGCGTCCGTCCGGCAGGTCATAGTGCAGACGCAGGGTGCCGGCGGTGATGGTGTAGAGCGAAGTCGCCGCGTCACCTTGCGAGAAAAGCGTGTTTTTCGGCGCCAGCGATGCGTGATGCATGATGGCGTCGAGTTCATGGATTTCCTGGTCCTCCAGCGCGGAACAGACTGAAAGAAGTCGCACGCGGCAATTCTGGCACACGCTTCGGCAACCCGAGGCGTCAAGGCAGCCGCTTGGCGCCAGTGCGGGCTCGGAAGAACGATCATCCAATTCCATGGCGACTTTCCCCCCGGCCAACGGATTAGCTCAGACTACGCTGTCAGACAGGCTCGGACAATGCATGGATCGTGCGAAAATGTCGCAGCCCCCCTTCCCATGGTCCGATCCCTTGCGTTGATGCGGATCAAGGCACCCGCGCGCCCCATCCGGAATATGCGCTGCAATACCACCGGCAGCCGACGGAGAAGGGCATGGCCACAGGGGCAATTCGAAACATGACGGGAGGAGAATCGTTCGGCGCACTCGCGCTGGCGCTCTTCGGGGTGACCTGTCTCATCATCGCGGGGCTGACCGACCATGGCGGCTACGCATTCCACATGGTCGTGTTCGCGCTGGCGAGCGTTCTGGCTTTCCGGGCGATCATCGTCCGGCGCTACCATGGCGACGGCCCCGAGCCGCAGGAGATCAACGGCAAGCCGAACTACAATTTCGGGCCTGTGAAATTCGCCACGGTAGCGGCGATTTTCTGGGGCATTGCGGGTTTCCTGGTGGGGCTCGTCATTGCGCTGCAACTCGCCTTTCCGGTGCTCAACTTCGACCTCCCCTGGACGAGTTTCGGACGTCTGCGGCCGCTCCACACCTCGGCGGTGATCTTCGCCTTTGGCGGCAACGTGCTGCTCGGCACCTCGTTCTACGTGGTGCAGCGCACCTGCCATGCGCGCCTCGCGGGTGACCTTTCGCCCTGGTTCGTGGTGCTCGGCTACAACCTGTTCATCGTCATTGCCGGCACGGGCTATCTGCTGGGCATCACGCAGGGCAAGGAATATGCCGAGCCCGAATGGTATGCCGACCTCTTCCTCACGGTCGTGTGGGTGGTCTACCTGCTCGTGTTCCTCGCGACGATCTGGAAGCGGAAAGAGCCGCATATCTATGTCGCGAACTGGTTCTATCTCGCGTTCATCGTCACGATCGCCGTGCTCCATCTCGGCAACAACATGACGATCCCGGTCTCGCTCACCTCACCCAAGAGCTACATCGTGTGGTCGGGCGTGCAGGATGCGATGTTCCAGTGGTGGTATGGCCATAATGCGGTGGGCTTCTTCCTCACGGCCGGCTTCCTCGCCATCATGTACTACTTCATCCCGAAGCGGGCGGAGCGGCCGGTTTATTCCTACCGCCTCTCGATCATCCATTTCTGGGGGCTGATTTTCCTCTACATCTGGGCCGGTCCGCATCACCTGCACTACACCGCCCTGCCCGATTGGGCGCAAACCCTCGGCATGACCTTCTCGATCATGCTCTGGATGCCCTCCTGGGGCGGCATGATCAACGGTCTGATGACGCTCTCGGGTGCCTGGGACAAGCTGCGCACCGACCCCGTGCTGCGCATGATGGTGGTTTCGGTGGCCTTTTACGGCATGTCCACCTTCGAGGGGCCGCTCATGAGCGTGAGGGCGGTGAACTCGCTCTCGCACTACACCGACTGGACCATCGGCCATGTGCATTCCGGCGCGCTGGGCTGGGTGGGCTATGTCTCCTTCGGCGCGATCTACTGCCTCGTGCCGTGGCTCTGGAAGAAGGAGCGCCTCTATTCCAACCGTCTGGTGGAATGGCACTTCTGGATCTCCACGATCGGCATCGTGCTCTACATCTCGGCGATGTGGGTCTCGGGCATCATGCAGGGCCTGATGTGGCGCGCCTACACCGCGCTCGGCTACCTCGAATATTCCTTCATCGAGACGGTTGCGGCGATGCACCCCTACTACGTCATCCGCGCGCTGGGCGGCGGGCTGTTCCTCGCGGGTGCGCTGATCATGGTCTACAACCTCATCATGACCGTGCGCGCCGCGCCGAACGCGCTCGAGAAGGGCCTCGCGCCTGCCGCCGGCCTCCAGCCGGCCGAGTGAGCTCTCGAAAATCAAGGAACGGAAACCATGTCCGACACCACTTCCGGCAAGGCGCCCAAGCCCTCCCTCTGGTCGAAGCACAAGATTTTCGAGACCAACTCGATCATCCTGGTCCTCGGCGTGCTCGTCATGATCTCGTTTGGCGGGCTGGTGGAGATTGCGCCGCTCTTCTATCTCAAGTCCACGATCGAGAAGGTGGACGGCATGCGGCCCTACACCCCGCTCGAACTCGCGGGACGCGCCATCTATGTCCGCGAAGGCTGCTATAATTGCCACAGCCAGATGATCCGCCCCTTGCGCGACGAGATCGAGCGCTACGGCCATTACAGCCTGGCGGCTGAATCCATGTACGACAAGCCCTTCCAGTGGGGCTCCAAGCGCACGGGCCCGGATCTGGCCCGCGTGGGCGCCAAATACTCGGATGACTGGCACCTCCAGCACCTGAACGCGCCGCGTTCCATCGTGCCGCAATCGATCATGCCGGGCTATCCGTTCCTGGCGAAGACCGATCTCTCCTACGATGACATCGCGACCGAAATGAAGGTCCAGAGCATGACCGGCGTCCCCTATACCAAGGAGATGATGGCGGCGGCCATGGACGACCTGCGCGCCCAGACCGACCCCGACCATCCGAAGGCGGCCGACTTTGCCAGGCGCTATCCCAAGGCGAACATGCGCGATTTCGACGGCAACCCGCAGCGGATCACCGAAGCGGATGCGCTGATCGCCTACCTGCAGGTGCTGGGGACGCTGGTCGACTTCACGACCTACGACAACAAAGCCAACCTGCGCTGAGGGAGAGGCACATGGCCAATATGTACGCCTTCCTCGCAAACATCGCGCAATCCGTCGGTATTCTCTACTTCATGGCGATCTTCCTCGCCGTCTGCATCTACGCGCTCTGGCCCAAGAACCACGCCAAGTTCGAGCGCGCCTCGCGCCTTCCCCTGGAAGAGGACTGACGTCATGGCTGACACAACCCAAAATACCCATGCCGAACTCGATGCGGTGTCCGGCCAGACCACGACCGGCCATAGCTGGGATGGCATCCGGGAGCTGAACACGCCCCTGCCCCGCTGGTGGCTCTGGACCTTCTATCTCACCATCCTCTGGTCCATCGGCTACTGGATCGTCTATCCGGCCTGGCCGCTTGTCTCGAGCCACACCAAGGGCCTGCTCGGCTATTCCAGCCGTGCCGCAGTGGCGGAGGATATCCGCCGGCTGGAGGCCCGGCGCGACCAGCAGGCCGCGGTTCTCAGAACCGCCGATCTCGAGCAGATCCGCAACGATCCGACGCTCCTCCGGCTCGCCGTGGCACGTGGCAAGGCGGCCTTCGGCGACAATTGCGCGGGTTGCCACGGGCTCGGCGGCGTGGGGGGCAACACCTTCCCGAACCTGACCGATGACGAGTGGATCTGGGGTGGCACGCTGGCCGATATCTCGACCACGATCAACCACGGCATCCGCTGGGACCAGGACAACAACTCGCGCGTCAGCCAGATGCTGGCCTTCGGCCGCACCGGCATCCTGAAGCCCGCCGAGATCGGGACCGTGGTCGAGTATGTCCGCAGCCTCGCCGGTCTTGATGTCGCGAACGGGACTGATCTTGCGGCTGGCGCGAAGCTCTATGCCGATAACTGCGCAAGCTGCCATGGCGACCAGGCCAAAGGGAACAAGGACCTCGGCGCGCCCGACCTCACGGACGCGATCTGGCTCTATGGCAGCAGCCGTGCGGCCATGGTCGAGACCGTGACGAACGGGCGTGGCGGCGTGATGCCGGCCTGGAGCGGCCGCCTCGATCCCGTGACCATCAAGGCGCTGACGGTCTATGTGCACAGCCTTGGCGGAGGCCAGAAGTGAATACCCGCAGCCCTGCGGCTCAGGACGACGACGCCCCGCTCTACGAGGCCTCGAAGAAAATCTATCCGCAGGGGGTTTCGGGCAACTTCCGGCGCATCAAGTGGATGCTGCTGATCCTCTGTCTCGGCGTCTATTATTTCCTCCCCTTCGTGCGGTGGGACCGTGGGCCCCACCTGCCGAACCAGGCGGTTCTGGTGGATTTGCCGGCCCGCCGCTTCTATTTCTTCTTCATCGAGATCTGGCCGCAGGAGGTTTATTACCTTACCGGCCTCCTGATCCTCGCGGCACTGATCCTGTTTCTGATGAATGCGGTCGCGGGCCGCATCTGGTGCGGCTATCTCTGCCCGCAGACGGTCTGGACCGACCTGTTTCTCCAGGTCGAGCGGCTCATCGAGGGCGACCGGCGCGAGCGCATGCAGCGCGATTCCGCCCCCTGGGTCGGCAAGACCTGGGGCCTCAAGATCACGAAACACTTCGTCTGGGTGATGATCGCCTGGTGGACCGGCGGAGCCTGGGTGCTCTATTTTTCGGATGCGCCGACCCTCGTGCGCGACCTCGCGACATTCCAGGCGCCTTTCGTCGCCTATCTGTGGATCGGCATCCTGACCTTCACGACCTATGCGCTTGCCGGCTTCATGCGCGAGCAGGTCTGCCTCTACATGTGCCCCTGGCCGCGCATTCAGGCCGCCCTGACCGATGCGGATGCGCTGAACGTGGCCTACCGCTTTGATCGCGGCGAGCCGCGCCTGTCGGTGAAGCAGGCCGCGAAGGCGAAGGCCGCCGGCGAGCCGGCGGGCGATTGCATCGATTGCAGCCAATGCATCGCGGTCTGCCCCACGGGGGTCGACATCCGCGACGGTTCGCAACTCGGCTGCATCCAGTGCGGGCTCTGCATCGATGCCTGCGACACAGTGATGACCAAGATCAACCGCCCCACCGGGCTGATCGGCTATGATACCGAGCAGGCCATCAAGGCACGCGAATGCGGCGCCGCGCCTCCGCCCATCCGGCTCATCCGGGCCCGCACCCTGCTCTATATCGGGGTGATCGCGGCTGTCGCCATGACCATGATTTTCGCGCTGGCCACGCGTTCCCTGATGGATATCAGCGCGATCCATGAGCGCACCCCGCTCTTCACGGTGCTGCGCGATGGTTCGGTGCGCAACAACTACACCCTGCGCCTTTCAAACAAGCGGCCTGAGGCGCGAATTTTCGCGGTGGCGGTCGAAGGGTTGCCGGGCGCCTCCGCCGAACTCATCGGCGTGAAGCCGATTCCCGGTCAACCCCTCTCCTTCGAGATCGGGCCGGACCAGACACTCGACGTGCGGCTTCTCGTCACTGTGCCGCGCCACGCCTTAGAAGACGAAAGAACGATGATTGAGATCAAGGCGACCGATGCCGCTCTCGGCGACAGTCGCGTGATCCGGGAGAACTTCTTCGGTCCTGACGGAGATGATTCCCGGCGGTCCAGAGGGGCTCGCCATGGGGAACGACGACATGACTAGCTGCTGCGGAGCCTTTGTGATGCCGGTTGAACTGCCCGAACGCGCCCCGATCCTTGCCGCCCGGAAGACGAAAGAGTTCCGGCTCACGGGCTGGCATGTGCTGGCAATGCTCGTCGCCTTCTTCGCGGTGGTGGCGAGCGTGAATGTCTTCATGATGACCACCGCGATCCGCACCATGCCGGGGCTTGATGCGCGCAACGGCTATGATGCGAGCCAGAATTTCAACCGGCAGGAGCTGGCCGCCGCGCAAGCCCAGGCCCGGCGCGGCTGGCAGAGCGACGCAACGCTCTCGCTCGCCAATCGCGTGCTCGACCTCGATATCCGCTTCCGTGACCGCATGGGCAAGCCGCTGTCGGGCCTCGCGGTGACGGTGGTTCTGCAGCATCGCGCGCAGCGCAGCCGCGACCGGGCCATCACGCTCTCCCCGCGCGGGGATGGCCTTTATGCGGCAAAACTCGATGGCATCGATGCCGGCGGCTGGGGCCTCGTGATCGAGGCGCATGATCTCGAGAGCGGCGAGCGGCTCTTCCTCTCGCGCCATCGCCTGGCGCTGAAGGACGAGGCCATCCGGGGGATCACCCCATGAGCACGGTTCTGCCGCACCCGGATAGCCGCGACTTCTCGCATTATCTCATTCCCGCCCCCGAAGACCGCGTGCGGATGGATTTCGTGGTGGATGGCATCCATTGCGCGGCCTGCGCCGCGCGCATCGAACGCGCCTTCGCATCGGAGCCGGACATCGCCGTGGCGCGCGTGAACCTCACCGAGAAGCGCCTCACGGTCGAATGGAAGGATGCGGAACGGGTGGACCCGCCTCAGGTGCTCGGGCGGCTCGAGGCCCTGGGCTTCACCGGCTACCCTTTCCGGGTGGCCGAGCGCGAGGCCAGCGAGAAGGCCGAGGAACAGCGCCTGCTGCGCGCGCTCGGCGTCGCGGGCTTTGCGATGATGAACATCATGCTCCTCTCGGTATCGGTCTGGTCCGGCAACGAGACGGGGCTCTCGCGCGAGGCGCGAGACTTTTTCCACTGGATTTCCGCGCTGATCGCGCTGCCGACCGCCGCCTATTCCGGTCGCCCCTTCTTCGACAGCGCCATCCGCTCGCTCAAGGCGCGCGCCGTGAACATGGATGTGCCGATCTCGCTCGGCATCCTGCTCGCGCTCGGGATTTCCGTCTGGGAGACGCTGCAATCGGGCGAGCACGCCTATTTCGACGGCGCGGTGATGCTCATCTTCTTCCTGCTGATCGGCCGCGTGCTCGACCAGATGATGATGCGCCGCACGCGCGCCGTCGCCTCGAACCTTGCGGCGCTCCGCGCCGAGACCGTCACGCGCATCCTGCCCGATGGCGTGCTGAAGGAAGTGGCCGCCGCGACGGTCGAACCCGGCCAGCTCGTGCTGGTGCGCCCCGGCGAGCGGATCGGAATCGATGGCCTGATCGAGCGCGGCACCTCCGATATCGACCAGAGCCTCGTGACCGGCGAGACCGCGCATCAGGCCGTTCAGCCGGGCATGGATGTGCATGCCGGCACGATGAACCTCTCGGGGACCCTGGAAATCCGCGTGCGCCACGCCGCCTCGAGCACGCTGCTCGCGCGCATCGAGGCGCTGCTCGCCCATGCCACCGAGAAGCGCGCGGGCTATGTGCGCCTCGCCGATCGCGCGGCGCGCGCCTATGCGCCGGTGGTGCATACCGCAGCAGCACTCACCTTCATCGGCTGGGTGCTCTGGGGCCTTTCGTGGCAATCGGCGCTGCTGATCTCCGTCACGGTGCTCATCATCACCTGCCCCTGCGCGCTGGGCCTCGCCATTCCCGCCGTGCAGGTCGTGGCTTCGGGCGCGATGTTCCGCCACTCGATCCTGCTCCATGCGGGCGACGCGCTGGAGCGGCTTGCCGAGGTGGATACGGTCGTCTTCGACAAGACCGGCACGCTCACCCTGCCCGAGCCGGTCATCGCCAACCGCGAGGAGATCTCGGATCGCCTGCTGACCATTGCCGGCCGGCTGGCGCTCTCCTCGCGCCACCCCCTGGCCGTTGCCATCGCCAAGGCGGGCGGCGCCGACAACCCGTTCCGCGATGTGCGCGAAACGCCCGGACAGGGCCTGGAAGCCGAGGATACCCGTGTCAAGATCCGCCTCGGCTCGCCGGCCTTCTGCGGGGCGGAAGCCGAAGCACGAGCCGTGTCCGAGGCCTGCCCCGAGGCATCGCTCATCGCCATGCGCTGCGGCACGGATGTGGCGGTCTTCGCGATCCGCCAACCCCTGCGTGCCGATGCCCGCGCAACCATCGAGGCCTTGAAGGGCCTTGGGCTCTCGGTTGAAATCCTTTCGGGCGACCGCGAGATCCCGGTTGCGAGCGTGGCGAAGGCCCTGGGCATCGATCATTGGCAGGCGAGCGTCGAGCCCGGCGGCAAGGTTGCGCGGCTCGAAGAACTGCGCGCGCAGGGCCGCAAGGTGCTGATGGTGGGCGATGGCATCAACGATGCCCCTGCCCTCGCCGCCGCGCATGTCTCGATCTCGCCGGTTTCGGCCACAGACCTCGCGCAGGCGCAGGCCGATCTGCTGGTGATGGGCGCGTCGCTCGGCCCGGTCGCGGATTCGATCCGCATCGCGCGGAAGGCACGCCGCCTGATGACGCAGAATCTCTGGCTCGCGGTGGTCTATAATGCCGTGGCCGTGCCGATCGCGATTGCCGGCCTCGCGACACCCCTCGTCGCGGCCATCGCCATGTCCGGCTCGTCGCTGATCGTGACCATGAACGCGATGCGTGCCCGATTTGCAGGAGGAAACCCGTGAACATTCTCGTGATTCTCATCCCCATGGCGCTGGCCATGGGCGCATTGGGCCTCGGTGCCTTCCTCTGGTCGCTGAAGACGCGGCAATTCGAGGATATCGAGGGCGCCTCCTGGCGGGTCATCCTGGACGACGACCTGCCCGATGAAGCGGAGCGCTGAGGCGCGTTTTCAGCTTTCCCGCTTCAGCGCGCTCTCATGCCAGCGATGCAGCAGGCGATGCGAGAGCCAGCTTGTCGCAAGGAAGATCGCGATGCCCGAGAGCGAGATCAGCAGCAGGGCCGCGAACATGCGCGGGATCTTGAGCTGGTAGCCGCTTTCGAGAATGCGATAGGCCAGACCCGAGGCGCTGCCGCCCGAACCGGCCACGAATTCCGCCACCACCGCGCCAATCAGCGCGAGGCCACCCGAAATCTTCAGCCCGCCGAGAAAATACGGGAGAGAGGCCGGCAGGCGCAGATAAAGCATCGTCTGCCAGCGGCTCGCGCCATAAAGCTGGAACAGCGAGACGAGATTGTGATCCGCGGAATTCAGCCCCAGGATGGTGTTCGAGAGGATGGGAAAGAAGGCAACGATCCAGGCACAGATCAGCAGCGACAGGTTCACATCCTCCGCCAGGATGATGATCAGCGGCGCGATGGCCACAACCGGCGTCACCTGCAGGATGACGGCGTAGGGAAAAAGCGAGCGCTCGAGCCATTTCGACTGCGTGAACAGGATGGCCAGGGCCACGCCAACGCTCACCGCCGCGAACAGCGCGGCAAAGGTGATGCTGAGCGTGATCCACAGGGCGCCCGAAAGGGTATGCCAGTCCTGCACCAGCGTTTTCGCGATCACCAGCGGGCCAGGGAACAGGTAGGAGGGAATGTTCTTGTATCGGACCACCCATTCCCACAACCCGATGATGAGAATGCCGACGATGATCGGCGCGAGAATGTCCGGCCAGCGGCTCCTCGGAAGACCCAGGATCCGCGCCTCCTCGGCAAAGACCGGAGCGGTCTCCTGATCGGTGCCGCGCGCGGCGGCGGGAGCAAACGTGGTTTCGCTCATGCGTCGATGGCCTTTTTCAGAGCTTCCGAGCCGAGGCGGCAGAGATGCGCATATTCGGGAGAGGTGCGGAACAGGTTATCGCGCGGGAAAGGCGCATCCACAACGAGTTCGCTCATCACGCGTCCCGGCCGCGCGGCCATCACGACGATGCGCTCGGAGAGATAGACGCTCTCGAACACCGAATGCGTGACGAACACCGCCGTGAAGCGGTTGCGCTGCCAGAGCATCAGCAGGTCATCATTGAGCTTGTGGCGGGTGATCTCGTCGAGCGCGGCGAAGGGCTCGTCCATCAGCAGCACCTTCGGCTCGGTGACCAGGGCGCGGGCGATGGAGACGCGCATCTTCATGCCGCCGGAGAGTTCGCGCGGATAGCTCTTCTCGAAGCCCTGGAGGCCCACGAGTTCGAGCATGGCGGCGGCACGCTGGTCGGCCTCCGTGCGGTTCATCTTCCGGAGGCGCAGAGGCAAAGTCACGTTGTCGAGCGTCTGCGCCCAGGGCAGCAGCGTCGGCTCCTGGAAGACGAAGCCAAGGCTGTGCTCGGGCCTTCCCCAGGCATCCGCGCTCTCTGCGCCCGGCCAGTCGATCGTGCCGGCAGAGGGCTGGGAGAGGTCGGAGATCAGCCGCAGCAGGGTCGATTTCCCGCAGCCCGAGGGGCCGAGAAGGCTCACGAACTCGCTCGCATAGAGGTCGAGATCCACGTCGCGCAAGGCGAGCGTGCCGTTCGAGAATTTCTTCGACAGGCCGCGGACCGAGACGAGCGGCTTTTTTGCCGCCCGCCCCGTATCCACGCCCGTGCCCTGGGCCAAAGCCATCAGACGCCGACGCCCTTGTTGATGAAGGAAAGGTCATAGGCCTTCCTGACGTCGATATTCGCCGGGAAGACGCCTGCGGCATTCATGTCCTTGTAGAACGAGGCCCAGCGCTCGTCGGTCATCGCGCCGACGCCGAGCTTCAGCGCGTCGCCGGACATCACGATGCCCTTCTCATTCATCACCTTGATCGCATAGGCGATCTTCTCGTCGGTCATGTCGGGGTTGTCGCGCTTGATGAGCGTGTTGGCGGCGGCATTCTCCGGGCCGTTCTTCATGTAGGCGGCCCAGCCCTCGAGCGAGGCGGTCACGAAGCGCTGCACGAGGTCCTTCTTCTCGTCCGCCATCTTCCGGGAAATGTTGATGGTGGTGTTGTAATTGCCGAAGCCTGCATCGGCGATGAGATGCACCAGCGGATCGACCCCGCCTTCCTTCTGGATCGCGAAGGGCTCGGAAGAAAGGAAGCCCTGCTGGCAGATGTTCTTGTCGGCCAGGAACGGCGCCATGTTGAAGGTGTAGGGGCGGATCTGCTCGTCCGAATAGCCGAACTTCGCTTTCAGGAACGGCCAGTAGGAGGTGCGGCCCGCGCCGCCCACGAGGATCGGTTTGCCCTTCAGCTGCTCGAAACTGTCATTGCCCACGCCGCGATGGCAAATGATGACCTGCGGGTCCTTCTGGAAGATCGAGGCGATGCAGAGGAAGGGCAGGTTCTGCTCGACATAGCGGATGGCCTCGAAAGAGTTGGACATGATCATGTCCACGCGGCCGCCCAGCAGCAGCTGCGAGGGGTTCTGCTGCGGGCCGCCCATGCGGATATCCGCGTCGATGCCGTACTTCCTGTAGATGCCGTTGGCGACCGCGTAATAGAAGCCGCCATGCTCGGCCTGCGCGCGCCAGTTGGTCTGATAGCTCACCTTGTCGAGGCTCTGGGCGTTCACGCGGCTGCCCGTCATGGGTACGAGCACGGAAGCGGCCGAGCCGCCCAGCAGGCCAAGCGCGGCACGACGGTTCAGGCGATATTTCATCATCATGGGTCCGGTCTCCCTTCGAGCGTCTGGTCAGCCCTCTTCCCCCGATATCGGGCTCAGGTCAAATGCTGCAATGCCCATGCCGCATAAAGTGGGGCGCGGCGATGGATGTCTGCTGCCCAGGGCGAAGGCAGGATGGCGCGGGATTGGACAGACTGCAATTGGCGAATGCGGATTTCATGGGATGAGCCTGCATAAAGGCACTGGCCGGCGGCACCAGGCTTGCTATCCTGCCGCGACAGAAGAAGCCGGCTTCCCGGCTTTATGGAAAGCGTCGTCCGATGAACGTTCCTGCGCGAAAAGCCTCCGCCGAAAGCCTCGCCTTGCCTGCCGCCATCGCAGCGGTTCTGGCTGAAATCGGCGATGTGCCGGTGGTGACCGAAGACAAGGTGGTGCGGAAGAAAAGCCGCGATTTCTTCTGGTATTCGCCGATTCTCAACGAGGAGCTCGCGCAGAAGAGCGCGGATATCTATGTTTCACCGCGCGACGAGGCCGATCTCGTCAGGCTGGTGCGGGCCTGCGTCAAGCATCGCGTGCCGATCACCCCGCGCGGCGGCGCCACCGGCAATTACGGGCAGGCCGTGCCGATGGAGCGCGGCGTGCTGCTCGACATGACGAATTTCGCCGGGATCGAATGGGTGAAGCCGGGCCGCGTGCGCTGCGGCGCGGGCCTGCTCATGGGCAAGCTCGATCAGGAATTGAAGCCACACGGGCAGGAAATCCGCCTCCACCCCTCGACCAAGCGCACGGCGACCATCGGCGGCTTCGTCGCCGGCGGTTCGGGCGGCGTGGGCTCCGTCACCTATGGTGGCCTGCGCGAGCCGGGCAACATCCTCGCCGCGCGGATCGTGACCGTGGAGGACGAGCCCCGCATCATCGAACTGAGGGGCGATGCCGCGCAGAAGATCAACCGCGCCTATGGCACGACGGGCATCATCACCGCGCTCGAAATGCCGCTGGCACCCGCCTGGCCCTGGAATGACGTCATCGTCGCCTTCGACGATTTTTCCAAGCTGCTGGATGCGGGCTATGCCGCTGCGAAGGCTGATGGCGTCGTCAAGAAGCTGATGAGCGGCATTGCCTGGCCCCTGCCCGATTATTTCGGCCAGCTGAAGCCCTTCTGCCCCGAAGGCAGGCACATCCTCGCCGCAATGATCGCGGAGGCCTCACTCGAAAGCTTCCGCGACATCGTGGAGCCGCTGGGCGGCACGATCACGCTGGAAACACCGACGCGCGAGGAAGCCGGCGCGGTGCCGCTCTACGAATATACCTGGAACCACACGACCCTGCAGATGCTGAAGGCGGATCGCTCGGTCACCTATCTCCAGTGCCTCTATCCGCATGATCGCGTGCGGGAATCGATCCTCGAGACGGCCGCGATGTTCCCCGATGAACTCATCGCGCATTGCGAGTTCATCCGCTTTGGCGGAAACCTCTCGGCGAGCGCGCTGCCCGTCATCCGTTACTCGACCAAGGAGCGGCTCTACGAGATCATCAATGCGCATGAGGCCCATGGCGTGATGATCGCCAACCCGCATGTGATTTCGCTGGAAGACGGCTCGCGCCACAAGCGGGTGGATGCCGATCAGGCCGGCTTCAAAGCCGAGATCGACCCCTATGGCCTCTTGAACCCCGGCAAGATGAAAAGCTACGTGCCTGTGAAAGCATGAGAATTCTCTATCTCTATTGCCATCCGCTGGAGGAGAGCTTCCACGCGGCGATCCGCGATGCGGGCGTCGCGGCCTTGCGCGCGGGCGGCCATGAGGTCGATCTCTGCGACCTCTATGCCGAGGGGTTCCAACCCGTGCTCACGGCCGAGATGCGCCGCGAATACCATGATGTCACCCTCAACCGGAAAGGCATCGAAGGCTATATCGAGCGGCTCTATCGCGCCGAGGCGCTGGTGGTGCAGTTCCCGACCTGGTGCTTCGGCTTCCCGGCCATGCTCAAGGGGTTCTTCGACCGCATCTTCGGGCCGGGGATCACCTTTGATCTGTCCGTGCCCGGCAAGCCGCGCCCCATGCTCCGGCACATCCGGCATGTCATGGGCATTTCGACCTATGGGCGGGACCGCTGGCGCGCCTTCCTCGTGGGGAACCCGCCCCGCAAGATGATCACGCGCTACCTTCGCTGGTTCGTGGCGCCCGGCGCGCGCATCCGCTATCTGGCGCTCTATCACATGAATGTCGCGACGGACGGGCAAAGGAAAACCTTCCTTGCCCGCGTCACGACCGAACTCTCCGCCCTGCGGTAAAGCCGGAGCGGCGATCTTCCGCCGCGAAAAGGATTGAAATGCGCAAACTCCACTGGTTCGACCTGACATCGAGGGATTTTCAAGAACTCGATCCGCAAAAGACGGTCGTGGTTCTGCCCGTCGCCGCGACCGAGCAGCACGGGCCGCATCTCTCGGTCGGCACGGATTCGATCATCGCGCAGGGCATGTGCGACACGGTGATGAAGAAGCTTCCCGCGCATCTCGATGTGCTGTTCCTGCCCGTGCAAGCGATCGGCAAATCGAACGAGCATCTGCGCGATCCCGGCACGGTCACACTCACGGCGCAGACCCTCATTTCCGCCTGGACCGAGATCGGCGAGAGCGTGAACCGCGCGGGCCTGAAAAAGCTGGTGATCGTCAATTCGCACGGCGGGAATGTCGAGGTGCAGGGCATTGTCGCGCGCGAATTGCGCGTGCGCTGCCAGATGCTTGTGGCGCAGACCGCCTGGCGCAGGCTCGGCGTGCCGGCTGGTCTTTTCTCGGAAACCGAGAATAACTTCGGCATCCATGGCGGCGATTTCGAAACAAGCGTGATGCTGCATTTCGCAGCCCACCGGGTAGATATGTCGAAGGCGGTGGATTTTGTGCCGAACTCCATCCGCTATGCGAAGGAATACAAGCAGTTGCGCGTCACCGGCTTCACCTCCATGGCCTGGATCGCCGAGGACAACCACCCGGAGGGCGTGGCGGGCGAGGCGCATCTCGCGACCGCCGAGAAAGGCCGGCAGGCGGTGGAATTCCAGACCGATCGTTTCATCGAATTGCTGGAAGACGTGGCAAGGTTTCCACTGAGCCAATTGGCTTAGAGCATTTTTTCGATCAAGCGGACACCGGTTGATCGGAGTCCGCTCTAGAGCATGCTGTGAAAAAGTGGATACCGGTTTTGCGTAACAGCATGCGAAAAAACAATAAGATAGAGCACGGTTTTGATTCCATCAAAACGAGACGTGCTCTAGGCGCAACGTCATTGCGAGGAGGGCGACAGCCCGACGCGGCAATCCAGAAACTCTGGATTGCTTCGTCACTTTCGCTCCTCGCAATGACGTTTCACACCCGCCCCAAAACTTCCCTCACCCGCGCGAGATGGCGTTTGCGCGCCTCCTCGCCCACCACGTCGATGCGATGGAGCGCGAGCCAGAGGGTCCTGCAGCGCGGGGCACAGAGCGCCCGGATGCCCGTGAGCAGGATGCGCCTTCCCGGCGCACCCATGATCCACCACCACCATTTCGGCGAACCGAGGCTCGTCAGCACGCCGAGGAAGCGGATATTCGTCATCAGACCGCGAATCGGCTGGTTGCCCTCGGGCATGGTGAAGGTCTCGTGCGGGATCAGCACGCGCTCGAGCCAGCCCTTGAGCATCGTGGGCTGCCCATACCACCAGGTCGGGTAGACGAAGAGCAGCCCATCCGCCGCCTTCACGCGGTCGAGATGGCTCGCGACGGGCAAGCGGTTCTCGCCGCGCGCATGGTAGCCGGCGCGCTCCTCGCGGCTCATCACAGGGTCGAACCCCTCGGCGTAGAGGTCGAGCACGTCCACCTCATGCCCGGCCCGCTCCAGCGTTTCCACCGCCACAGCCTTCACCGAGGCCGTGAAGCTCTCGGGGTTGGGGTGGCAATGGACGAGGAGGATTTTCATGCGGAAGTCCCGGTTCAAGCGTCATGTCCGGGCTTGGCCCGGGCATCCACGACTTCATGCACGCTCAAGACGTCGATGGCCGGAACATGTCCGGCCATGACGGTGTTGTGCAACTTCACGCCCCCAAACCCTTGAACAGGAAGGTTTTCCCGCTTCTGAAATCGTAGTTCGGGTCCTCCCAGGCGATCATCTTGCCGGGGTTCAGCAAACCTTGCGGGTCCGCCTCGCGCTTGAAGGCGAGCTGGATCTCGTCGGTCTGCTTCATGCCGCCCTCTTCGAGCGTGTAGCGATGCGGGTTGAAGATCGGCGCGCCCATGTCTTCATGGATGCGAATGATCTCCTCCAGCCGATCCTCGCTGGTGAACTTCACGAGCGGCAGGCCGAAGCAGGTGACCTTGCCGTCGAATTTCACGAATTCGAGATGGCAGGCGACCTCTTCGCCGAAATGCGCGTGGATCTTCTCCACCAGTTCGACCTGATGGGGGAACGGATAGAGCACCTGCAGATAGGTGATGCTCGGATCAACACGCAAGGCGCGAAGCGTCGTGTGGTTCCAGGCGAGTTCGAAAGCGGGCGGCAGGCCCTTCTTTTCGTCGTCCGAGAGGGTGTCGGAGCGCATCAGCAACTCCGCGCCCTTCCAGCGCCTGGCGAAAGCCAGCAGGGATGTCAGCGCGAAATCGGCGACCATCAGCACCACGGCGTGCTTGTCGCGCGGCAGGAACTTGCGATGGCGCAGGAAGTAATCATGCGGCGCGGGTGCTGCGATCACCGCGAGTTCCTTCAGCAAGAGGCCATCCTGCTCGCCAAGCATGTTCGAGAATTCGGTCGCCTGCTTGAGGTCGTCGAAGCCGAAGATCACGTCCACCCAAGGACAGGCGGGCGCGAGCGGCACCTCGCATTCCACGATGATGCCGTTGGTGCCATAGGCATGGCTCACCTTGTGGAGATCATCACCGGTGAGTTCGAGTACGCGGGGGCTCGCCTCCATGGTCACGACCTTGAGGCGGATGATGTTGCCGTAATCCCGGAGGCCGCCCCAGCGGATGGAGCCCACGCCGCCCGAGCCGCCGGCGATGAAGCCGCCGAGCGTCGCGGTGTGGTAGGTCGAAGGCGCGAGGCGCAGTTCCTGCCCGCTCTTCTCGCGCGTTTCGTGGTCGATTTCCGCAAGGATCGCACCGGGCTCGGTGACGACGCGTCCCCGGCCGATGGATTTCACCGCATTCATCGCGGAGAGATCGAGCAGCACGCCGCCCGAAAGCGGCATGGCCTGCCCGTAATTCCCTGTGCCCGTGCCGCGCGGCGTGACCGGGATGCCGAGGGAATGACAGGCCGCCAGAACATGGATCAATTCGTCCAGCGTCTTCGGCATGACGATGATATCCGCGATGACCTGATCCAGCTGGCGCTTGAGGGCCGGCGAATACCAGTAGAAATCGCGGCTCTTCTGCCTGAGGATCGCTGCGTTGTCGTCGGTCCTGATGGCACCGAGACGGGATTTCAGCGTGGCGATATCGTAGCGCATCGGGGCTCCTCAGGCAGAAAGATGGTCGAGTTCAGCATAATCCGGCAGGCTTGTCTTGCTCGGCTTGCCCCCGATCCACACGAGGCGATCGGTCTGCGGGCGGCAGAGCCATTCATTGAGCGTGCGGGCCGAAAACAGAATGAAATCCGCGGGCAATCCGGCCGCCAGCCGGCCCGCATCGGGCAGGCCCATCTGCGCGGCGGGGCGCGTCGCGAGGCTCTCGAGCCACGGCCGGGCGCTGTGGTCGAAATGCAGGATGCGTGTCGCCTCGCGGAACACCTCGACCCCGTCGAGATCGCCATAAGCGTAGAACGGATCGCGCGTGTTGTCCGAAGCCACCATGGTGGAAACGCCCGCAACATCAAGCTCATGGAGCGGCACGACGCCCCGCCAGCGCGGCGTGCGGCCGGAAATCCGGTCCTGCAGATAAAGGTTGCACATCGGCAGCGAGACGACGGCGATCTTCGCCGCCGCGAGCTTTTCGATCACGCGGGCGCGGTCCGCATCCTCCATCAGCGCAAGCGAGCAGCAATGTCCGGCGAGCACGCGACCGCGATAGTTCTTGCGCAGGACGGCATCGGCAATCTTCTCGAGGCTGCGGGCATCCGGTGAAGCGCTCTCATCGACATGGAAATCGAGTTCGAGGCCGTTGGCTTGCGCCGCATCGATGAACTCGTCCAGCGCCTTGTCCACCGCGTCGGTCAGCGGATCGCCGCGATAGGTTACGGCGCCGAGAATGCCGCCATGCCTGACCACATTCTTCAGAATATTGCGGAAATCCGCCGGGTCATCCCACACCGCCGAGAGCGGGAACAAGGCCGAGGCCTGCAAGGCGATGCGGCCTTTCCATTCCTCGCGCATCTCCGAGAAGACCGGCCAGGAGATATCCGATTGCTTGCCGAGGCTATCGAGATGCGTGCGAACGGCCCCCGTGCCGTGATGAAACGCGCAACGCAGCGCGAAATCCATCCGCGCGCGCACATCCTCGGCCTTCCAGTTCTTCTCGCGATCGGCCGCCACGGTCGTCAGCGCGCCAAGGAAGGTGCCATCGGGGTTCGCGGCGCGGGCATGGATATGCCCCTTGTCCAGGTGCGTATGCACATCGACGAAGCGCGGCAGCACGATTCTGCCGCCGCAATCCACGCTCTCGCCCTCCCCGGCATCCGCGACGGGCTCCCCAACAATGCGTGCGATTTTTCCATCCGCGATCAGCATGGCGGCGCGGATGAAGGCATCGCCGGTGAAACTCGCGGGGAAGCCCTCGCCCTGCACGAGCGCGAGGGGCAGGCTCACCTGCCGCAACCAGAAGCGGGAGGATTGGGGAAGAGTGACAGGCACGGATCCGAACTCCGGGAGGGATGACGCAACAGGACTAGCAAGCGCGATTCCAATCAGCGCGCAATCCCGCTAGATAGGGCTGCTCTTCGTCCTTGCGAGGAGGGGCACCCGACGAAGCAATCCAGTCCTGCCGGTCCGTTTCCGGGTCGACTCGGTTCCGGTATCGCCGCGTCGCTCCACTCCTCGCCAGGACGATCTCGCCGGAGGTCGAACCATGCCCCACCAGAAACTGAACCCCCCTTCCATCCGCGCGCCGCTTGCCGCCTATAGCCACGGCATCGCCGTGCCGCCGGGCGCGCGGCTGGTCTTTGCCTCGGGACAACTCGGCATGGGGCCGGATGACGTCATTCCCGAGGATGTGGAAGCACAGGCCGTGCTCTGCTTCGAGAACATCAGGGCGATCCTCGCGGAAGCCGGCATGACCCTGCAGGATGTGGTGCGATTCAACGCCTTCGTGACCGATCGGGCCTATTTTCCGGTTTATGGCCGGGTGCGAAGCCGCTATGTGAGCGGCGACGCCTTCGCCTCGACCCTCGTGATCGTCTCGGGTTTCACGCGGCCGGAATTCAAGGTCGAGGTCGAGGTCACCGCCGCCCGCCTTCCGGATCAGGGTCAGGATCCATAAAATCGAACGTCACGGCAGGATTGCGAGGGATGAAATGGCAGGAGTAAGCCGAAAAGCGTGCCCAATGGCACGGTTGGGGCTTTCAACGAACCAGTTCGCGCTCGCAACCCTGTCCTCCGGATCGGGCCATGAGCTTCGATCTTTATGTCGCCAGCCTTCGAACGTCGGAAGACTTTCGTCAGACTTGCTCCTCAACCTCGAAGCTCATGGCTCCGACCGTGTCGCCCGATTTTATGGATTCTGACCCTAGCATGTCTGCCGCACCGAAAATCTCTTTCGTTTCCCTGGGTTGTCCGAAGGCGCTTGTCGATAGCGAGCGCATCATCACGCGGCTGCGCGCCGAAGGCTACGCGCTCGCCAAAACCCATGCCGGGGCCGATCTCGTCATCGTCAACACCTGCGGCTTCCTCGACAGCGCCAAGGCGGAATCGCTCGATGCCATCGGCAAGGGCCTCGCAGAAAACGGCAAGGTGATCGTCACGGGCTGCATGGGCGCCGAGCCGGAGCAGATCCGCGAGGCCTATCCTGCCGTCGCGGCCATCACCGGCCCGCAGGCCTATGAGAGCGTGCTCTCCGCCGTGCATGCGGTAGCGCCACCGGCGCATAACCCGTTCCTCGATCTCGTGCCGGAACAGGGCGTGAAGCTCACGCCGCGCCACTATGCGTATCTGAAGATTTCGGAAGGTTGCAACAATCGCTGCACCTTCTGCATCATCCCCAAACTCAGGGGGGATCTCGTCTCGCGCCCCCTCGCCGAGGTGATGCGCGAGGCGGAAAAGCTGGTGCGCGCCGGCGTGAAGGAAATCCTCGTCATCAGCCAGGATACGAGCGCCTATGGCGTGGATTTAAAATACGCGCCAAGCCTTTGGAATGAAAGAGAATATCGCACGAGGTTCCTCGATCTCGCTGCTGCCCTCTCCACGCTCGGCGTGTGGATCCGCATGCATTATGTCTACCCCTATCCGCATGTGGATGAGGTGATCCCGCTGATGGCGGAGGCGCATGAAAGCGGCGGGCGCATCCTTCCCTATCTGGATATTCCCTTCCAGCACGCCTCCCCCCGGGTTCTCAAGGCGATGCGCCGGCCCGCGCATCAGGAAAAGACGCTCCAGCGCATCGGGAAATGGCGGGAGATCTGCCCGGATCTCGCGATCCGCTCGACCTTCATCATCGGCTTCCCCGGCGAGACGGAGGAGGATTTCGAGGAGCTTCTCGGCTTCCTCACCGAGGCGAAGCTCGAGCGCGTCGGCGCGTTCAAATACGAGCCGGTGCGGGGCGCCACGGCGAATGATCTCGGGCTGGAAGCCATCCCGCCCGAGGTTCAGCAAAGCCGCTACGATCGCTTCATGCGCCATCAGCAGCCGATTTCCGCGAAACTTCTGCAGCGCAGGGTGGGAAAACGCATCCGCGTGATCATCGACGAGCCCGGCCCGACCGTGAGCAGGGGCCGCTCGGAATGGGACGCGCCGGAGATCGACGGCGCGGTCACCGTCGCCTCGAAGCGCCCCTTGCGCGCCGGCGATATCGTCCCGGTGAAGATCGAGCGCGCGGATGCCTATGATCTCCACGGGATCGTCGTGTGAGCGAGCGTCCGGCGCTATCGACGGCACAGGCCCTGGGGCTGATGCTGCTCGCGGCCTTTCTCTGGGGATTGAGTTTCCCGATCATCAAGGCGATGCGCCGGCCCGCGCATCAGGAAAAGACGCTCCAGCGCCTTGGAAAATGGCGGGAGATCTTCCCGGGTTTCGATGAGGATATCCGCTTCGTCCATCGGGGCCGCTCAACTCTTTGCTTCAAATAGGCTTTCAACACCGAGATCATTGGCACGATCCTGATGCAAAGCCCAGAACCGTTCTGCAATCAAAGCCGGATCGAAATCGGTTTCCGGCTTGACCATGCCGAGGATCGAAACCGTTCCGACCCGGATGCCTTTCGGGCCCAGATCTTCCGCCAGCGAGAAAGCGAGGTTGCGCAAACCGGCCTTTTGCACGCCAAGGCTGGCCAAAGCCGCGACCGGCCGATAGGCAAAGCCGCCGCCGGTCAACAGAATGCTGCCGCCGCCCCGCGCGATCATGCCCGGCGCAACCGCTTGAGAAGCGGCCAGCGCGCTCGCGACGCCCACGGTGAAATCCGCGACAAGCTGCGCGGGAGTGAGCTGCGTGAGCGGCAGATAGCTGACCGCTGCAGCGTTGAAGACCATGACATTGACCGGGCCCAGATTCGCCTCGATGTCAGCGAGCACCTCGCCGATGGTCGAGGGAACGGTGGCATCGGCGCGATAGGCCTTGGCCTTCAAGCCCTCCGCTGCGAGTTCGGCGGCGAGGGTGTCGATGCCTTGCGAACGCGCGATCAGCCCGATCGCGTGGCCTTCCCGGCCAAAGCGGCGGGCGAGCGCCATGCCGATTCCCGGCCCGGCTCCAATGATGGCGATGGTCATCTGGATAGGATCACTTTCTTTTGGCAGGCGCAGCGGCAAACCGATGGTTCAGCGCCAAGGCGCGGGTTCATGGCAAAAATCGGCATTCACTTGAACATTGGTGGATGACGCTTTGGCGACGGTCGCACGCCGTTTTGCGGCAACCGTCGCCCGGTTGGGATCGTCTCGCTCCGCGCTGCGGCGCGATCAGGGGACGCGGGTAAAGCGCTGCTCGACGAAGAGGAATTCCTCGCCGCCGGGGTAGCGGACGAAGATTTTCTGGATGTTCGCATCCTTGCTGGCGATCTCGAAAGCGAAGCGCAGCGAGCGCTTGCGCCCGGTCGGCTCCTTGCCCATGCCCGCTTCGGTGCTTTCGCCATAGACCGAAATGGAATTCGGCTGGGCATCCTCGCGGCCGGCATAGATCATCTGGCCCGGCTCATAGGCATCGACCGTGACGAGCTCGAAGCGATTTTCGAGCCGGTTGAAGCCCATCGTGCCCACGCGCATCACCGGCTTGTCTGCGGTGGCGCCGCGCAGTTCCTCGCGCAGATAGCGCTTGCCGAGGATCCATTCGCGCTTGGCAGACATGCCGGGAATAACGATCGGCGCGTTGCCCGGTCCCGGATAGATGAGCATTTCGACCGACCAGTTGCCGATCAGCGGCTCCAGCCAGGCGTGCTTTTCGCCAGGCTGGGCCAAACGTTCGGAGGCGGAAACCGCGCCCTCCTGCGCGAGGGCAACACTGGCCGGCAGCATCAAGGCCAGAGCAAAAGCGAGAAATCGAAAAAACTTCATGGATAGGCTCCTGTTTTGAAAATTGCGAAACCCCCGCCAAGGCCAGGACAAGAAGCAGTGGCTCCAGAGGCCCGCAGCGGAATACTCATCATTGATGAGATGCATATCATCTGCGCTAGACATGCTGCAAATCGATAGTATTGATGCGTCATGCCTGACATTGATCTGCGGACTTTCGACCTCAATCTGCTGAAGGCGCTGGACGTTCTGGATCGCGAGCGGAATGTCACGGAAGCGGCCAAGCGTCTCGGAATCGGCCAGCCCGCCATGAGCCATGCGCTCGCGCGGTTGCGGCATCTGTTCAACGACAAGCTCTTTGTGCGCAGCGGGACGGGCATGGTGCCGACGGCCCGAGCCATGGAGCTGATCGAGCCCCTGCGCGCCGCGCTGACCCAGATTGACGCGACCTTTCTGGCGCAAGCTGCACCAGACCCGAGAGCATCGACCCGACGGCTAAAGATCGGCATGACCGATGTGATTGCCTCGGCCGTCACGTCTCGCCTGAGCAAGGCTTTGGCGGATCATGCGCCGCAGGCGAGCCTGGCCGTCATCAACGCCGACCGCACGAATGCGCCGGCCATGCTTGATCGCGGCGAACTGGACCTTGCGATCGGCCTCTTTCCCGAGGTGCCCGCCTGGCATGAAAAGCGAAAACTGTTCGATGAGGATTTTGTCTGCGTTTTTGATCCTCGCGTCATCCGCGCGAGTTCACCCATCACTCTGGAAGAGTTCGCAGCGCATCAGCATGTGCTGGTGACGCTGCGCGGGGACGAACGCGGCTTTGCGGATGCGGCTCTCGAGACGGCAAACCTGACCCGGCAGATTGCGATCACCACGTCGTTCTTCCTGCTCGCGGGCGAGCTTGTGCATCGCTTGCCCGTGATCGCGACGCTGCCGCGCCATTTTGCGGAGAACTCGATTTACAGCAAAAGCATGGAGCTGAGCGAATTGCCCTTTCCCTCGCCGAAAATGACCATTTCCATGGTCTGGCATCGGCGCAACGAGGGAAACGCCCTGAGCATCATGTTGCGCAACCTGCTCGTGAAGACGTTTTTCTGAAGGTGACGTTGCTCCTAGGGAACGAGGATGGTCGAGCCGGTGGTCTGCCGACCTTCCAGCGCGCGATGGGCCTGTGCCGCATCCGCGAGCTTGAAAACCTTGGGCGGCGCGATGGTGATCGTGCCCCTGGCAATCGCGCCAAGCAGCCTTTTCGCCATTCCATGGTAGGTTGCCGGGTCGGCAATATGGGTCATCAGCGTCGGCCGCGTGACATAGAGCGAGCCTTTCGCCGCGAGGACGCCGAGATTGACGCCATCCACCGGCCCGGAGGCATTGCCGAAGCTCACGAGCATGCCGAACGGCTTCAGGCTGTCGAGCGAGCCGGCAAAGGTGGCCTTGCCGACGCCGTCATAGACGACATCGCATTTCGTTCCCTTGGTGATCTCGCTGACGCGCCGGGCGAAATCCTCCTTCGAGTAATCGATCACGTGGTGGCAGCCCGCCTTCTTCGCAAGCTTCGCCTTCTCGGCCGAGCCGACCGTGCCGATGACGGTCGCTCCCAGCGCCTTCGCCCATTGGCAGAGGATGAGGCCGGTGCCGCCCGCAGCGGCATGGATGAGCACGACATGGCCCGGCTTCACCTTGAAGGTGCGGAACAGCAGATATTCCGCCGTCAGGCCCTTCACCATCACGGAGGCGCCGATCTCGAAGGAGACCTTTTTCGGCAGCTTCAACACAGCCTGCGCCTTGATGTTGCGCTTCTCGGCATAACCGCCGAGGCCCGCAGTATAGGCCACGCGATCGCCCGGCTTCAGCCCCGTCACCCCCGTGCCGAGCGCGGTGACGATGCCCGCACCCTCATTGCCCGGAACGAAAGGCATGGTCGGCGCGGCATAGAGGCCGGTGCGGAAATAGGTGTCGATGAAGTTGAGCCCGATCGCCTTCTGCTCGATCTGCACCTCGCCGGCGCCCGGCGCGGCCAGCGGTCGATCGACCAGCTTCAGCACCTCAGGCCCGCCGTGACGCTCGACCTCGACCACATGCACCATCGTCCCTCTCCGAATCTCGCAAGGTTTTGCCGGGATATTTCTACGACTTTCGTCGCATCGGTTGCTGGCTTTGCTTGGCAAGGTCTCCGCCGATGTCCCAACGTGAAGCTCTGATTCCGATTTGGCAAGGCCTTCCAGAGGTGCCCCTTTCGGCCGATGCGCCCTTTGCTCCGAAACTCCTTTCCGTGTGGAGGGAGGGCTACGGCCTGCGCGAATTCCGCAAGGATGCGATCGCGGGGCTGACGGTCGCGATCGTGGCGCTGCCGCTTTCCATGGCGATTGCGATTGCCTCGGGCGCTGCGCCCGAGAAGGGGCTCTATACCGCGATCATCGGCGGCTTTCTGATCTCGGCCTTCGGGGGCTCGCGCTTTCAGATCGGCGGGCCGGCGGGTGCCTTCATCGTGCTCGTCGCCGCGATCATCGAGCGGCACGGCCATGACGGCCTGCTGCTCGCAACCATGATGGCCGGCGTGATGATGATGGCGCTTGGCGCCTTCAGGCTTGGCACGCTTATCAAGTTCATTCCGCAGCCGGTGACGATTGGCTTCACGGCGGGCATCGCGGTGATCATCTTTGCAAGCCAGATCAAGGATCTGCTGGGGCTTTCCCTTTCGGCAAGGGAGCCCGGCGCGCTGCTGCCCAAGCTGCAGGCGCTTTTCAGCGCGATCCCGACCGTCAACCCCGCTGCGATGGGCATCGCGCTCCTCACCATGGCGGTGATCTCGCTCATCAAGCGCCATCGCCCGCATTGGCCCGTGCTGCTGATCGCCGTGACGCTCGCGAGTGTGGTGGCCTGGCTGTTCGCGCTGCCGGTCGAAACGATCGGCTCGCGCTTTGGCGGCGTGCCCTCCTCTCTCCCTGCGCCTTCGCTGCCGGCTTTCGATCTCGCGCGGCTCGGCGCCCTTCTGCCGGATGCCCTGGCGATCGCGCTGCTTGGTTCGATTGAATCGCTGCTCTCGGCCGTGGTGGCCGACAGCATGACCGGCCGTCGGCATCGTTCGAACACCGAACTCGTGGCGCAGGGCATGGCGAATATCGGGGTGGCCCTGTTCGGCGGCATTACGGCCACGGGCACGATTGCCCGCACCGCCACGAATGTGCGGGCGGGCGCGCATGGCCCGGTCTCGGGCATGCTGCACGCGGTCTATCTGCTCGGGTTCATGCTGCTGCTGGCGCCGCTCATGGCCAAGATCCCGCTGGCGGCGCTTGCGGGGCTTCTCGCCATCGTGGCCTGGAACATGGCGGAAAAGCACGCGGTCCTCAGCCTGCTGCGCGGGCATGGCGCGGATGCCGCGGTGATGCTCGCGACCTTCCTCATCACGATCTTCCGCGACCTCACCGAGGGCATCCTCGTCGGCCTGGTGCTGGGCGCGATTCTCTTCTCGGTCCGGATGGCGCGGCTGGTGGAAGTGACATCCGGCTCCTCCTTCGAGGATGACGGGCAGGAAGCACCGCTGAACGGGCCGAGCGATGATCGCATCGTCCACTATCGCATTGCCGGGCCGCTGTTTTTCGGCTCCACCCCCCGCTTCGGCGAAGTGATGAGCCGCATCGGCATCCGCCCGCGGGTCTATCTGCTCGATCTCACGGCCGTTCCGCTGGTCGATGCGAGCGGGGTCGAGGCCATCGGCGCTTTCGCGCGGCAGGCGAAGGGGCAACAGGCGAGCGTGATCGTGTTCGGGGCGCGCCCGGATATCGCGGATGCCCTGCGGCACGACGAGCAGGGCGGCACATTGCTCGCCTTCGCGCCAAACCAGAGCGAGGCGCGGGCTGCGGCACGACGCCTTCTCGAGGCGTGAACCCTTGCCGCGCCTCAGGGCTTGCGCCAGATCAGCGCCATGACACATGCAAAGAAGCAGAAGCCGGCCATGAACAAGACCATGGACGTCCTCGTGGCCGGCGGCGGGGCTGCGGGCCTCGCGACAGGTCTCGCCCTGGCGCAGGCCGGCCTCACGGTCACCATCGCGGGCGTGCCCGAGACCATCCGCGACGATGCGCGTTCGGCGGCGCTCTTTGCCTCGAGCTTCACCTTTCTCGATTCCATCGGTGCGGGCGATCGGCTGCGCGCGAAGGGCTGGCCGCTCCGCGCCATCCGCATCGTCGATGTCACGGGCGCCCTGGTGCGCTCGCCCACGACCATCTTCAAGGCCATCGAGATCGGCGAACCCGCCTTCGGCTGGAACATCGCCAATGCGGAAATCCTCTCCGAGTTGATCGCCATGGCGAAGCAGACGCCTGGCATCACGCTGCTGCCAGGTTTGGTGACCACGCATCGCGTGGGTTGTGGCAGCGTCACGGCCGTGCTTTCCGATGGCGTGGAGATCACCGCGCGATTGCTGATCGGCGCGGATGGCCAGAAATCATCGGTGCGGCAGGTCGCGGGCATCAGGGCGCGCATCAAGCCCTACCGCCAGGTGGCGATCACCGCCCGCGCGACGCACTTGCGCGACCATGACGACATTTCCACCGAGTTCCACACGCGTCAGGGGCCCCTCACCTTCGTGCCCGCCGGCGAAAAGCGCTCGGCCATCGTCTGGCTCATGCGCCCGGAAGAGGCCGATCGCAGGCTCGCCTTGCCGATCGCGGATTTCACCCGCGAGATGGAGCGGATGAGCGGGCATTTCATGGGGCCGCTCACGCTCGAAGGCCCGCAGGGCCGCGTGCCGATGCAGAAGCTCGTGGCGGATCAGCTTGTCGCGCCGCGAGTGGCGCTTGTGGGCGAGGCCGCGCATGCCTTTCCGCCCATCGGCGCGCAGGGGCTGAACCTCGGCTTCCGCGATTGCGAGGGGCTGGCAAAGCGCGTGAGCGAAGCGTTCCGCGCTGGCCAGGATATCGGCTCGGAGGAGGTGCTCGCGGCCTATGCGCGGGACCGGAAGGTGGATGTGGAAGCGCGTTCCGCGGGCGTCGATATCCTCAACACCGCGATCATCGGGAACCTTCTGCCGCTCGATCTTGCGCGCGCGGCGGGGTTGAGCCTGTTCAACGCCGTGCCGCCGCTCCGGCGTCTTGCCATGCGGCTCGGCGGCGGCATGCCGGTGTTCGGAGCGAAGTAAACGCTACCAGACCGGCAACCTGTTCTCGGCAATCAGCCAGAGCAGGCCCGTCACCGTGCCGATGGAAGCGAGCGTGCCCACGAGCACGCCGGAGGAAGCCTTGTCCACCCAGACATTGTATTGCCGGGCCATCACGAACACGTTGAGCGCGGGCGGCAGC
This sequence comes from Methylobacterium sp., assembly GCA_020252645.1. Classification (GTDB taxonomy): domain Bacteria; phylum Pseudomonadota; class Alphaproteobacteria; order Rhizobiales; family Beijerinckiaceae; genus Rhabdaerophilum. The sequence continues at coordinate 76,992 of JADCCN010000008.1, forward strand.
GCGGACATCAGCGTGGCCGTGAGGATCCACACCCGCTCGAAGCCGCCGAGCAGGCTGAGCATCGTGAAAACGAGGATGGGGTGGAAGATCAGCTTCACGAAGAGATGCAGGGGCATCTCGAAAGGCACTTTCGTCAGCGGCCGCAACGCCACCGTCACGCCCAGAGCGAAGAGCGCCACGGGTGCCGCCGCATTCTTCAGAAGCGTGAGGATGGTGTCGATCGCCGCCGGCGGCGACCACTGGAGATAGGAGGCCAGCACCCCCGCCGCCGAGGCGACGTTGAACGGATGCGTCACGATGCGGATGACCACGAGCTTCGCGGTGGCGAAGAACCTCAGCTTTTCGCTGCCGCCCAGCGCCATCAGGAACGGCAGCAGCGTGAAGAGCAGCACCGAATCGAACACGAAGATCAGAACGGTCGGCACGGCCGATTGCGGGCCCAGAGCCGCCAGCGTGAGGCCCGGGCCCATGTAACCCACATTGGAATAGGCCCCGAGATTGCCCTGGATGGCCGCCTCCCGCACATTTCCCTTCGAGGCGAGGATGCCGATGCCGAAGGAGATGACGAAGGCGATGTAGGTGCACAGCGTGGTGGCGAGAATGAAGCGCCAGTTCCCGAACTGCTCGAACGGCGTCACGCTCATCAGCTTGAAGAAGAGCGCCGGCACCGCGATATAGACGATGAAGAAATTCATCCATCGCATGCCCTCTTCCGGGACCTTCGCGATCTTGCCCGAGAAGAACCCGAGCAGGATGAGGCCGAAAAACGGGAAGGCGAGCGAGACAACAGGGCTCATCGAAAGACGCAGGCTGCAATCCGGTTGGGGCGAGACGGGCGCGGCGAACGCATCTTGACGGATGCGGCTTCGCCTTGAAAGAGAAAGGCCGGATTATCACCTTCGTCGCGGGGCCGGAAGCCCCGTTCCCGCATGCCCCACACCCGATGGCTGCGGACCACCCCCGGATCGCCTTTGACCCTGCCGCCCCACACCCTCGCCCAACGCGCGCAATTTCGTCTGGAAGCCGCGGCGTTCGATCTTGGTGCGGCCGGAATCCGGGCGCTGGGACCCGATCGCGCCAGCGCGCTCGGCGGGAGCCTGTGGCGCAAGATCGCGCCGCTGAACAAGCGGCATGCTCGCGCCGAGGGGCATCTGCGCGCGGCCTTCCCGGAGAAATCGGATAACGAGATCGCGAACTTGCTGGCCCGGATGTGGGAAAATCTTGGTCGCACCAGCGCGGAGGCTTTCCACCTGCAGGCCCTGATCGGCGCGCAGGATCGCTTCACGATCCGCCCCGGCTTCTTCGAGGCGATCCGAACCGCGCAATCGCGCGGCGCGGTGTTCGTCTCGCTGCATCTGGGCAATTGGGAGCTGGCTTCGCCGCTGCTGCACCATCACGGCCTGCCGGTCGCGGGCGTGTATCAGCGGCTGCGCAATCCGCTGGTGGATGAGCGCGCGACGGATGCGCGCGGGCCCTTCTACGCGCGCGGCCTCTACACGAAGGGCAGCGAGACCGCCCGCAAGCTGCTGCGCATTGCGGGCGATGGCGGCAGCGTGACGATCATGGCCGATCTTCGGGATCGGACGGGGCTTCCGGTGCCCTTCTTCGGCCGGCCTGCGCCCTCCACCATCTTCCCGGCATTGCTGGCGCGCGGGCGGGATGTCCCGCTCTTTGCCGGCGTGGTCGCGCGGCAGAACGGCGCAACCTTCGAGGCCGATCTGGTGGAGATCCCCGTGCAGCGGACGCAGGATCGCGAGGCGGACCTCTGGGAGACCACGGCCGCCATCCAGCGCCAGTTCGAGCAATTCATTCGCGCCCGCCCTGGCCAGTGGATGTGGGGCCATCGCCGCTGGCAGCGCTGACGCCCCCCTTCAAGGCTCTTGAGGTGGCGAAAAAACCTCCTAGATTAGGTTCGTGCGAGGTTTGGAGCCATGAAAGACAGTCAAGGCAAGTTCGTTGAGGCGAAGTTCGCGATCGGACAGGTGGTGCGCCACCGGTTCTACCCGTTTCGCGGCGTGATTTTCGATGTCGATCCGGAATTCGCCAATTCCGAGGAATGGTGGCTCTCGATCCCCGAGCATCTTCGCCCGCGGAAGGACCAGCCCTTCTACCACCTCTTCGCCGAGAACGCGGAGACCGAATACATCGCCTATGTCTCCGAGCAGAACCTGCTCATCGATGACAGCGACCGGCCGCTGCGGCATCCGCAGATCCAGGACCATTTCCGCAAGCAGCATGATGGGCATTTCCGCGCAAAGAACAACGCGATGATGCACTGATCGCGGCCCCTGCCGGCCTCCGGACATGAAAAACCGGCTGTTTGCAGCCGGTTTTCCTGTCTCCGGAAGGAGCGCGCAGGCTTATTGCGGCTGGCCCTGGCGCTGGCGCACCATTTCCTCGCCGCGGCGCTTCAGGTCGTCCACACCGGGCGCCGGAGCCGCGCCACCCTGCTGCTGACGGCGGACTTCCTCCTCCTGCAGCTTCTGGATCGCCGCGCGATCAAGGCCGGCGCTGTCATAGATCCGGGCGAAGCCGGCGAGCGGAAGTTCGAAATTCACTTCCTGCTGAACCTGGTTCTGCATGTCGATGCGCAGTTTGCTGCCCTTCTTGATCGCGTTGATGGCCGCCTCGTTGAGTTCGACCTCGATATAGCAGCCTTCCTGCGAGCAGAGCTGGAAACGGCCGGCGATCGGGTTGAGCCCCTCGGTCGACAGGCGCACGCCCGGCGGGATCATGAAGGTCAGCGGAACGACGAGGCGCGCGAAGCGGCGCGGATCATCCTTCACCTGATAGACGGCGATGCCCATCACCGGCTGGTTGTTCTCGGCCACGAATTCACGCGAGGTGAGGCAGACGGTCCTCTTGGCGGCCGGGTCCTCGTCGCAGACCTTCACCCAATCGGGCTGGCCGGGCGAAGCCTTCAGCGGCACCTTCACCGCCGCGGGCGCCTGCGGGGGCGCCGCCGGCGCCGGAGGCGGAGCCGGCTGAGCGGGGCGCTGCCCCTGCGCCTGGGCACTAAAGGACGCAAGGCCGAAAACGATGGCGAGAGCCAGGGGGGCGAAGCGGAGCTTCATGCGAAAATCGTCCTCTTTTCCAGTTCCGGCCAAGTTTTCTTCCGGCCAGGCTTCCGCGTGCCGACCCTGCCGGATGCGACGTTTGCTTAAGCGCGTTTGCGGATTTTTCGCAACCCCCGGGACGGGAGAATCGTCGCGAAACCCTTGTCTGTCACTCAGGGTCGAATGCGGCTGAAGCATGACGTTTCCGCCGCGCCTGCATGGCATCCGGGCGCGCGACTGCTTATTCTCACGGCATGAAAAATCGCCGAATCAGGAATCAAGGACCGAATCGCCGGGCAGTTCTCGCGGGGCTTGGCGCGAGTGCCGCCGCCCTGCCCGCCTCCCCCCGCCTTTGGGCCGAGGATGCGCCCCACCGCCACGGCATCGCGATGCATGGCGAGCCGGACCTGCCGGCAGGCTTCCCGCATTTGCCCTATGCGAACCCGAATGCGCCCAAGGGCGGCCTGCTGCGCCAGGCGATCGCCGGTTCGTTCGACACGCTCAATTCCATGAGCGTGCGCGGCAATGCGCCGGCGGTGATGGTGCCCTACATCGTTCAGCCGCTGATGATGCGCTCGCAGGACGAGCCCTTCACGCTTTACGGCCTGCTCGCGGAAAGCGTGGCGACCCCGCCGGACCGGTCCTTCGTCGAGTTCCGCATCAATGCGCGCGCGCGCTTTGCGGATGGCAAGCCGGTGACGGCCGCCGATGTCGCGTTTTCGTGGAAGCTCTTCACCGAGCGGGGCCGCCCGAATTACCGCCGCAACGCCGAGAAGATCGCGCGGATCGAGATCCGCGACGAGCGCACCATCCGCTTCACCTTCAAGGCGGCGAATGATCTCGAATTCCCGCTCATCATCGGCCTGATGCCGGTTCTGCCCGCCCATGCCACGGAGCCAGAGCGCTTCGAGAACATGGGCTTCAATGCCTTTCTCGGCTCCGGCCCCTACAGGCTCGAAGCGGTGGAACCCGGCACGTCGATCACGCTTCAGCGGCGGGCGGATTACTGGGGCGCGGATTGGCCCGCCCATCGCGGGCTCTACAATTTCGATACCCTCAGGTTCGAATTCTTCCGCGATTCCAACACGCAGTTCGAAGCCTTCAAGACCGGGCTCATCGATTTCCGGGCCGAGATCGACCCCGCAAAATGGCTGAACGGCTATGACATCCCCGCGTTGCGCGACGGGCGGATCGAGCGGCATACCGTGCCGATCAACGCGCCGAAGGGCATGTCGGGCTTCATCTTCAACACGCGGCGCGTGCCCTTCTCCGACATTCGCGTGCGCGAGGCGATGCTCTCGCTCTTCGATTTCGAATGGCTCAACGCGAACCTGTTCTCGGGGGTCTATCGCCGCACCGGCTCGTTCTTCGATGAGAGCGACCTCTCTTTTCGGGGCAATCCGCTCTCGGAGCGCGAGATCGCGCTGGTGGGGCCGGAACTTGCCGCGCTGCCCCCGGCCATCCGCGACGGGAGCTGGGCCCCGCCGAAGACCGACGGCTCGGGCCGGGACCGGGTGGTGATGCGCCGCGCGATCGAACTCCTGCGTGAGGCGGGCTATGCCATCCGCGATGGCGTGATGACCCATTCCGGGGGCCAGCCGCTATCCTTCGAGATCCTCGTTACGACCCGCGAGAAGGAACGCATCGCGCTGGCCTTCGCGGATACGCTCAGGCAGGTGGGAATCCGCCCGAACATCCGGCTGGTCGACAGTTCGCAATACTGGGCCCGGCTCAAGGACAAGCTGTTCGATTGCATCATCGAGGGCTTTGTCGTGGGCGCCTCACCCGGGCAGGAGCAGGTCAATCGCTGGAGTTCGATCGCGGCCGACCAGCCGGGCACGCTCAACTGGGCGGGCGTGCGATCGCCTGTGGTCGACCGCGCCTTGTCGGCGATGCTCGCGGCAAGATCGCGAGAAGATTTCACGGCGTCCGTGCGGGCGCTCGATCGCCTGCTGGTCGCGGGCCATTACGTGCTGCCGCTCTACCACCTTTCGGAGCGCTGGCTGGCGCGGTGGAGCCATATTCGCTGGCCAGAACGGCTCCCGCGCTATGATCTGACGGTGGAACTCTTCTGGTTTGAGGCGAATCGATAGAGGATATGTTTCATGACCGGTTCTCTTCGCTCCTCGCCTCCTGATTTTGCGCGCAATGCGCTCGCCGAACCCTGGAATCTGCTGACGGTGAGCGGGCTTGCGACCACAGCCGCGGCCGCCAACCCCGACCGTCTTTTCCTGCGCGATTGCTTCAACCGCGAGGATTGGGATGGCAACCTGCCGCGCGCGTTGAGTTTCGACGATTTCCGGCGCGAGGCGGAATTCTTCGCGGGTCAGCTTGAGACCCTGGGCATTGTGGCGGGGGATCGCGCTCTCATCCTGATGCCGAATGTGGCAGAGGCGGCCATAACCATCGTGGGCTGCCTCATGGCCGGCATCACACCGGCTCTTGCGCCGGTCGAGGAAAACATCGACACCCTGCGCGCGGCCTGCGAGCGCATCAGCGCCACCGCGATCATCACCACCGGCAGGCTCGAGGAGCTGCGCCCGGCGGAGATTGCCCGCCAGATCGCCGCCCGCGCGATTTCCGTGCGTCTCGTCGCGGCCTATGGCCACAAGCTGCCGGATGGCGTGATCTCGCTCGATGGCTGGTCCGAGCAGGATGTCGACGCCAACCCCAACCGTCCCGTGCGCAAGCAGGAAGCCGAAGGTCTCATTACCTTCTCGGTCCATGCGAAGGGCGTGCTGGCCCATATCCGCACCGAGGCGCAGGTATTCGCGGATGCCCTCGCCGTGGCGACCCGCCACAAGCTCGGCCGCGAGCAGAACCTGGTCTCCACCATGCACGCCACGGGCTCCGCGGCCTTCGCAGCCGGCTTGCTGATGCCGTTGTTTCAGGGCGCGACCATCGAACTCGTCGGCCCGTTCACGGCTGCCCGCCTGCGCAACGCGCTTCGGCGCGCGGGCGAAAAGCCGGCCCTGCTGGCGCCGGCATCCCTCTTGCCGCTGCTGCGGGAATCGCTGCGGCGCGAGAAGGGTCTCGCCGGCCTCGGGAGCCTCGTTTCGGTGATGCGCCCGGGCATGGAGCTGGTGGAAACGGCGAGTGAGTTTCCGTTTCCCGTCGTGCCGGTCTTCGATCTCCACGAGCGGGCGATCCTGGCACCGGAGGGCCTGCCCATGAGCCTTGCCGACCTGATGGGCAGCCACCAGCACCCGATGGAAGCGGTGCTGACGGAAGACCAGCCCTACCTCATGATTTCGGAAGGCGATGATGGCGTGGCCCGCGCCTTCGGTTTCGCGGCTTCGGACGTGGTGGCCCGCGCCGGCACGGTGAACGAAGCGGCCTAAGCGAAACCGGGCCTGCCCGGGTTTCGCTCATGCAGGAAAACCCACGAAACCGGGCCTGCCCGGGTTTCGCTCATGCAGGAAAACCCACGAAACCGGGCCTGCCCGGGTTTCGCTCATGCAGGAAAACCCACGAAACCGGGCCTGCGCGGGTTTCGCTCATGCAGGAAAACCCACGAAACCGGGCCTGCGCGGGTTTCGCGCAGGAGAGCCCGGCCCGCCTTACTTCCGCGTCTGTGCGATCTGTGCGATCTCGCCGAGGATTTTCCGGGTTGCCTTCAGGCGGATGCCCGCATTCTCGAAAGCTCCGGCGAAGACGATGCGCATGTCCGGCCTGACCTTCGCGGTCGGCCCCTTCTCGCTCACATATTTGACGAGCCCGTTGGGATTCGCGAAGGCATTGCCGCGGAACGAGAGGATGATGCCCTTGGGGCCCGCCTCGACCTTTTCGATGTTCGCGCGGCGGCAGAGCAGCTTGATCGAGACGATCGCCATCAGATGCCCGATTTCCGGCGGCAGCGGTCCGAAGCGGTCGATCATCTCGGCGGCGAAACCTTCGATCTCCTGCTCGCTCTCGAGCTGGCTCAGGCGGCGATAGAGGCCCATCCGCAGGTCGAGATCGGCGATATAATCCTCGGGGATGAGCACCGGCGTGCCGATGGAGATGGTCGGCGACCAGGCTTCCTCGTCCGGCAGTTCCTGCCCCGCCCTGAGCGCGGCGACCGCCTCCTCCAGCATCTGCTGGTAGAGCTCGTAGCCGACTTCCCTGATATGCCCGGATTGCTCGTCTCCGAGCAGATTGCCCGCGCCGCGCAGGTCGAGATCGTGGCTCGCGAGCTGGAAGCCCGCGCCCAGGGTATCGAGCGATTGCAGCACCTTGAGGCGCGATTCGGCGCCCCTGGTCAGCGTGCGGTTCACCGGCAGGGTGAAGAGCGCGTAGGCGCGCGTCTTCGAACGGCCCACCCGCCCCCTGAGCTGATAGAGCTGCGCGAGGCCGAACATATCCGCGCGATGCACGATGAGCGTGTTCGCCGTGGGGATGTCGAGGCCGCTTTCCACGATCGTGGTCGAGAGGAGCACATCGAATTTCCCGTCATAGAAATCGCTCATGACCTCTTCGAGATCGCCTGCCGCCATCTGGCCATGGCCGACACCGACGCGCACTTCCGGCACGTGCCGTTCCAGGAAATCCCGCACCTCGCCGAGGTCGTCGATGCGGGGCACGACATAGAAGGATTGCCCGCCGCGATAGCGCTCGCGCAGCAAGGCCTCGCGCACCACGAGCGGATCGAAGGGCGTCACGAAGCTGCGCACCGCGAGGCGATCCACCGGCGGGGTCGCGATGATCGACAGTTCGCGCACGCCCGTCAGCGCGAGTTGCAAAGTGCGCGGAATGGGCGTGGCCGAGAGCGTGAGCACATGCACTTCGGCGCGCAACTCCTTCAGCCGCTCCTTGTGGGACACGCCGAAATGCTGCTCCTCGTCGATGATGAGCAGGCCCAGATCCTTGAAACGGATCGCTTTTCCGAGCAAGGCGTGGGTTCCCACCACCACATCCACCGTGCCATCGGCGAGGCCATCCTTCGCAGCCTTGAGATCAGCGGGCGAAACCAGGCGCGAGGCATGCGCGACCTTCAGCGGCAGGCCCTGGAAGCGGCTCTGCACCGTGCGGAAATGCTGGCGCGCGAGAAGCGTCGTCGGCACGACGATCGCCACCTGCTTGCCCGCCATGGCCGCGACGAAGGCCGCGCGGAGCGCCACTTCCGTCTTGCCGAAACCGACATCGCCGCAGATCAGGCGATCCATCGGCCGGCCCGCATCGAGATCCGCGAGCGTCGCGTCGATCGCCGCCTGCTGGTCCTCCGTCTCCTCGAAGGGGAAACGCGTCACGAATTCCTCGTAAGCGCCTTCGGGGGCTGTGAGCTTCGGCGCCGCGCGCGTCAGGCGCTGTGCGGCGACCTTGATGAGCGCGCGCGCCATGTCGCGGATGCGTGCCTTCAGCTTCGCCTTGCGCGCCTGCCAGGCCGCGCCGCCGAGGCGATCAAGCTGCGCCTCGGTCTCCTCCGAGCCATATCGCGTGAGGAGTTCGATGTTCTCCACCGGCAGTAACAGCTTGTCGCCACCCGCATAATGGAGTTCGAGGCAATCATGCGGCGCGCCGGTGACCGTGATGGTCTGGAGCTGGATGAACCGCCCGATTCCGTGATCGACATGCACCACGAGATCGCCGGCCTTGAGGCTGGTGAGTTCGGTGATGAAATCCTTCGCCCGCTTCTGCGTGCGCTTGGGGCGTGTCATGCGCTCGCCGAGAATGTCCTCCTCGGCGATGAGGGTCAGATCCGGCGTCTCGAACCCTTCGGAGATCGCAACCGCGAAATAGCCCACGGTATCGGCGGGAAGCGTGCCGAGTGCTGCGAAATTCGGCAAGGGCACATGCTTCGTCACGCCATGATCCGCCAGAACATGCGTGAGGCGATCGCGCGAGCCTTCCGAGGCCGCGGCGATCACCACCTTGCGGCCCGCGCGCTGGCTCTCGCGGATATGGCTGGCTGTGGCATCGAACAGGTTCGCCCTGGGGTCGAGCCGCTCGGGGGCGAAATCGCGACCCTTGCGCATGCCCGCATGGATGGCGGCCACGCCGCCGCCGGGAGCGGTCTCGAAGCTCGAAAGCGCAATCGCATCGGTGGCCAAAGCCGCCCATTCCGAGCGCGAGAGATAGAGCGCATCGACCGGCAGCGGGCGATAAGGCACGCCAGGCACATTTTCTTCGAGCGCGGTGCGCCGCGCCTCGTGGTAATCCTCGATCTGCCTGAAGCGCTCCTCGACCGCCGCTTCGGCCTCACGGTCGAGGATCAGGTTCGCGCCAGGCAGATAGGCATCGAAACGTTCGAGCCTCTCGTGGAAGAGCGGCAGCCAATGCTCCATGCCCACATGCCGGCGGCCTTCGCTGACATGTTCATAGAGCGTATCGCCGCGAAGATTGGCGCCGAATTCAGCGAGATAGCCCTGCCGGAAGCGGCGGATCGCGTCGCTTGTGAGCTGGAACTCGCTCATCGGCACAAGATCGAGCCGGCGGAGCGTCGCATGCGTGCGCTGCGTTTCGGCATCGAAGGCGCGGATCGATTCGAGGGTATCGCCAAAGAAATCAAGCCGCACGGGATCGCCGAAACCGGGCGGAAAAAGATCCACGAGGCCGCCGCGCATCGCGAATTCGCCAACATCGCGCACGGTGGAGGTGCGGTTATAGCCGTTGGCCTCCGCCCATTGCGCGATCGTTTCGAGATGGATCGCGTTGCCCGGTGCGGCCGAAAAGCTCTGCCTTGCCACGAAATCGCGCGGCGGCAGGCGCTGAAGCACGGCATTCACGCTTGCGATCACAAGGCGCGGACGATCCCCGCCGCGCGTGCGCACGAGCCGCGCGAGCGCTTCCATGCGCCGCGCCAGCACGCCGGCATTGGGCGAGGCGCGATCATAGGGCTGGCAATCCCAGGCCGGCAGGCCGATGATCTCGATCTCCGGGAAGAGCGCGCCGAGCGCGCCCTGCACTTCCGCCTGTCGCAGGCCATCGCGCGCGACGAACAGCGCCAGAGCGGGCTGATCCGCCCCGCTCGCCTGCTTCAGCCGCGCGATCTCGGCCAGCACAAGTGCCAGCGCACCATCGGCGACGCCGCCGATGCGCAGGGAATCATGCTTTTCGAGCGCGTGCGCGAGGCTCGCAGTCGGCAGGGGCGGAAAAAGCGGCATCAAAACGCGATGGGCTTGTCATGCGTATGGAACGCACGAAGCGCCTGAAAGACCGGCGTGTCGTAATTCGCCGCAACCTCTTCCTTGCCGGTGATCCAGGCGAAGAGATCGCGATCGGGCACCTCGATCAGAGCCTCGAAGAGGTCAAGCTCGGCGTTGCTCATCGCGTCGATGGCCTTCTCTGCATATTGGCCCATCAGCAGGTCCATCTCTCGCGTGCCGCGATGCCAGGCACGGAAAAGGATGCGCTTGCGGCGCGGATCAAGACCATCGGTGGAACGCGCAAGGCCGGTCACGGGCAACTCCGGAAGCGGGTGAGAAGGATTGCGGAAAGAGGCCCGTGATGAAGCAAAGTCAAGCCGAAAAGGCTGCTCCGCGAGATTCCGCACGCGCCTCATTCCGTGCTAACCGGTCTCCATGCGGCCGACTTCGCTTGATCCCTTTTTTGCGCCGGTCTCTCGCCTGCCCGGCGTGGGGCCGAAGCTCGGGCCGCTCTTCGATCGCGTCACCGGCCGCGCCGCGGAAGGCGCGCGCCTGATCGACCTTCTGATGCATCTGCCGGTGGATGCAGTGGAGCGGAAACTCTCGCCCACCATCGCCGAAACGCCCAACGAGGGCATCGCGACCTTCAAGGCCATCATCGAGGCGCATCGCCCCGCCCCGCCCGGCCGCAGCCGTGCGCCCTCCCGCGTGGTCGTGGGCGATGAAACGGGCGATGTCACGCTCGTCTTCTTCAACCTGCCGCAGGCGCGTCTGGCGTCGCAGATGCCGCTTGGGGCGGAGCGCGTCATTTCCGGCAGAATCGAGCTTTTCGACGGCGCAAAGCAGATCGTCCACCCCGATCGCATCCTCCACCCTGCTAAATTCGCGGAGGAGCCGCGGATCGAGCCGATCTACCCGCTCACGGAGGGGCTCTCCTCCCGACGCATCCAGAACGTGGCGAAGCTTGCGCTCCAGCGCGTGAAGCCCTTGCCGGAATGGCTGGACCCCGCCCTTGTCGCGCAGCGCCAGTGGCCGGGCTTCCTTGAATCCCTCGCGCGGATGCACGCGCCGGAGAGCCTTCGCGATCTCGCGCCCGACGGCCCGTGCTGGACGCGCCTCGCCTATGACGAATTGCTGGCGCACCAGCTCGGCCTGCTGCTCCTGCGGCGCGGATTCACCCATGCCAGGGGTCGGCGCACCCATGGCGACGGCCGCCTGCGCCGGGCCGTTCTCGCCGCCCTGCCCTATGAACTCACCGGCGCGCAGAAACGCGCGCTGGAGGCGATCGAGACCGATCTTTCCGAGGAGAAGCGCATGCTTCGCCTGCTTCAGGGCGATGTCGGCGCAGGAAAAACCATCGTCGCCCTGCTCGCGATGGCCATCGCGGTCGAGGCCGGAAGGCAGGCCGCCCTGATGGCACCGACGGATATCCTCGCGCGCCAGCACGCGGATCGCCTCGCGCCACTCTGCGAGAAGGCAGGCATCCGCCTGGCCCTCCTTTCGGGCAAGATGCCGGCCGAGGCGAAGCGCCGCGCGCAAGCCGCACTCGCCGCGGGCGAGGTCGATATCGCCATCGGCACACACGCCTTGTTTCAGGAGGATGTGCGCTTCCGCGATCTCGCTTTCGCGGTGGTGGATGAGCAGCATCGCTTCGGCGTGCACCAGCGCCTGGCACTCGCGAACAAGGGAGAGGCGGTGGATTTGCTGGTGATGACCGCGACGCCCATCCCGCGCACCCTGATGCTCGCCTGGTTCGGCGACCTCGAGAGTTCCGCGCTCGACGAGAAGCCGCCGGGCCGCAAGCCCATCGACACGCGCGTGGTGCCCGTGGATCGGCTCGAGGAGATGGTCGGCGGGCTGCAGCGCGCGGTCACCTCCGGCAAGCGCGTCTACTGGGTCTGCCCGCTCGTGGGCGAGAGCGAGACGCTCGATCTTGCCGCCGCGGAGGCGCGATACGAGGACCTGTCGAAGGTGTTTCCGGGCCGCGTTGGCCTCGTGCACGGGAAAATCCCGCCCGCCGAGCGCGACGCGACGATCGCGCGCTTCCAGCGCGGCGAAATCTCCGTGCTGGTTGCGACAACCGTGATCGAGGTGGGCGTCGATGTGCCGGAAGCCTCGATCATGGTCATCGAGGAGGCGCAGCGCTTCGGCCTCGCCCAGTTGCACCAGTTGCGTGGCCGCGTCGGGCGCGGCGCGGAGCAATCGGTCTGTCTCCTTGTCTATCGCGCGCCATTATCGGAGGCGGCGCGCGCAAGGCTGGGAATCCTGCGGGAAACCGAGGATGGCTTCCGCATCGCCGAGGAGGACCTGAGGCTGCGTGGCGAAGGCGATCTTCTGGGCACGCGGCAATCCGGCATGCCCGGCTTCCGCCTCGCGCGGCTCGATCTCCATGCGGAACTGCTGATAATCGCGCGTGACGACGCGCAATTGCAGATCACAAGGGACCCGGATTTCGTCTCCCCGCGCGGGCAGGCGCTTCGCAACCTGCTCCATCTTTTCGAAAGGGAAGAGGCGATCCGGCTGATTTCAGCCGGCTAGAGCGTTTGCCGATCTGACTCGATCAGATCGACCGCTCTAAACTCTTGATTTACCGCATTTTATTTGTGCGAACCGGTATCCACTTCTTCGAAAAAATGCTCTAGGCTGAATCGACATTCAGGGCATCCATAGAATTGCTGCTGCGAGATGCAAGAAGCTCAAGAAGTGTATGGCGCGCCGGTCGAACCGGGTTGCGATGCGGCGGAAGTGCTTGAGCTTGTTGAAGCATCGCTCGA
>JADCCN010000009.1 GCA_020252645.1 Methylobacterium sp.
ACGCCGTAAACGTCGCCCCGCCCGTCTCGGCCAGAACCTTCGTGATCGCAGCCGTCAGTGACGTCTTCCCATGGTCAACGTGACCAATCGTGCCAATGTTGCAATGCGGCTTCGAACGGTTGAACTTTTCCTTGGCCATCGAACTCTTCTCCGGATGAGGTGGCGAACCTTTCGGGTCCGCCTGAATGTTTCAGGTCGCGTAAGGGGTTACGCGTATTTGGCGATCACCTCGTCCGCGACGTTGCGCGGCACTTCGGCGTAATGGTCGAACGACATCGAGAACGAGGCACGGCCCTGGCTGAAGGAGCGCAGCGTGTTCACGTAGCCGAACATGTTGGCGAGCGGGACCATGGCGTTCACGACATTGGCGTTGCCGCGCATATCCTGACCCTGGATCTGGCCGCGCCGCGAATTCAGGTCGCCGATGACCGAGCCCGTGAAGTCTTCCGGCGTCACAACCTCGACCTTCATGATCGGCTCGAGCAGAACCGCGCCGGCTTCCTTCTTCTGGAAGGCCTCGCGCAGCCCCTGGCGGGCGGCGATTTCGAAGGCGATGGCCGAAGAGTCAACCTCGTGAGCGGCGCCGTCCGTCAGCGTGACCTTCACGTCCACGACCGGGAAACCCGCGAGGGGCCCCGAACCGATGACGCTCTCAAGGCCCTTCTCGACGCCCGGAATAAACTCTTTCGGAACCGTGCCGCCGATGACCTTCGACTCGAACTCGAAGCCCTTGCCCGCCTCGTTCGGCGCGACCGTGAACTTGATGCGGGCGAACTGGCCCGAACCACCCGATTGTTTCTTGTGGGTGTAATCATGATCCACGGCACGGGTGATGGTTTCGCGATAGGCCACCTGCGGGGCGCCGACGTTCACTTCCACCTTGTGGGTGCGCTTCAGGATGTCGACCTTGATGTCGAGGTGAAGCTCGCCCATGCCCTTGATGATGGTCTGGCCGGATTCCTGGTCGGTCGAGACGCGGAAGGAGGGGTCCTCCGCCGCAAGCTTGCCGAGTGCGATGGCCATCTTTTCCTGGTCGCCCTTCGACTTCGGCTCGACCGCCATCTCGATGACGGGCTCCGGAAACTCCATGCGCTCGAGAATGACGGGCGCGTTCGGATCGCAGATCGTGTCACCGGTGCGGGAATCCTTGAGGCCCACCACGGCGATGATGTCGCCGGCATAGGCTTCCTTGATTTCCTCGCGGTTATTCGCGTGCATCAGCAGCATGCGGCCGATGCGCTCGCGCTTCTCGCGCGTGGCGTTCAGAAGCGTGGAACCGGATTCGAGCTTGCCCGAATAGATGCGGCAGAAGGTCAGAACGCCGTAGGGGTCGTCCATGATCTTGAAGGCGAGCATCGAGAGAGGCTGGTCGTCGGAGGCCGGACGAACCGTCTCCTGCTCGGTCTTGCCGTCGATGCCCTTGATCGCCGGGCGATCGAGCGGAGACGGCAGGAAGTCGACAACCGCATCAAGAAGCGTCTGCACGCCCTTGTTCTTGAAGGCGGAACCGCAGAGAACCGGATAGAAGGCACTGGTCAGCACGGCCTTGCGGATGCAGCGGCGCAGCGTCTCCTCGTCGGGCTCGTTGCCGTCGAGGTAAGCTTCCATCGCGGCATCATCCATCTCGACGGCGGCCTCCACCATCTGCTCGCGATACTGCTTCGCCTTCTCGACCATGTCGGACGGGATATCAATGTCGCGGTAGGAAGCACCAAGCTGGTCATCATCCCAGACCACGCCCTTCATGCGGATGAGGTCGATGACGCCCTTGAAATCGGATTCCGCGCCGATCGGCAGCTGGATCGCGACCGGCTTCGCGCCGAGGCGCTTCACGATGTCGTCGAGGCACTTGTAGAAATCCGCGCCCGTCTTGTCCATCTTGTTGGCGAAGACGATCCGGGGAACCTTGTACTTGTCGCCCTGACGCCAGACGGTCTCCGTCTGCGGCTCGACACCCTGGTTCGAATCCAGAACGCAGACCGCACCGTCGAGCACGCGCAGCGACCGCTCGACCTCGATCGTGAAGTCCACATGACCCGGGGTGTCGATGATGTTCAGGCGCTTCTTCTTGCCGTCACGGCCCTGCCAGAAGGCGGTCGTCGCAGCCGAAGTGATCGTGATGCCACGCTCCTGTTCCTGCTCCATGAAATCCATGGTCGCGGCACCTTCGTGCACTTCACCGATCTTGTGGCTCTTGCCGGTGTAGTAAAGGATACGCTCGGTCGTGGTCGTCTTGCCGGCATCGATATGGGCCATGATGCCGAAGTTGCGGTAATCCTCGAGCGGATATTGGCGGGGCATGTCAGATCCTCGTCAGCGCGGAACGGGTTACCAGCGGTAGTGCGAGAAGGCGCGGTTGGCTTCCGCCATCCGGTGCGTCTCTTCGCGCTTCTTCACGGCGGCGCCGCGGTTGTTGGCAGCATCGAGAAGTTCCGCGGAAAGGCGCTCCACCATCGTCTTGTCGTTGCGGCCGCGGGCGGCCGTGATGATCCAGCGGATCGCAAGCGCCTGGCGACGCTCCGGGCGAACCTCGACCGGAACCTGATAGGTGGCACCGCCGACGCGACGCGAGCGGACTTCCACCGCCGGCGCGACATTGTCGAGCGCCTGCTTGAACATCGGCAGCGGATCAGCCTTGGCGCGGCCTTCGATGATTTCGAAGGCGCCATAGACGATGCCTTCGGCAACCGACTTCTTGCCCTCGTACATGATGGCGTTCATGAACTTGGTCACGACGATATCGCCAAACTTGGCGTCCGGAATGATCTCGCGCTTCTCAGCTGCGTGACGACGAGACATGTCGATAACCCCTTACTTCGGCCGCTTCGCGCCGTATTTCGAACGACGCTGCTTGCGGTCCTTGACGCCCTGCGTGTCGAGCACGCCGCGCAGAATGTGGTAGCGCACGCCCGGAAGGTCCTTCACGCGGCCGCCGCGGATCATCACCACGGAATGCTCCTGAAGGTTGTGACCTTCACCGGGAATGTAGCCGATGACCTCGTAGCCGTTCGTCAGACGCACCTTCGCGACCTTGCGAAGCGCCGAGTTCGGCTTCTTCGGAGTCGTGGTGTAGACGCGGGTGCAGACGCCGCGCTTCTGCGGGCACGACTGAAGGGCGGGAGCCTTGTCCCGGGTCTTCTGCGCGCTCCGGGCTTTCCGGATCAGCTGGCTGATAGTCGGCATTCGATGCCCTTTTCATCTCTAGGCCGCGGGGGCGGCCTCTTGCGGGCCTTGCGGCCCATCCCGAATGGCCTCCCGAGGGAGGTTCGCGCCGACCGGCCGGCCCAAGCCGTCCCGTCAAGCACAAAGTGCGCCCTTCGGGCCATGCCAAGGCGAGGCCCAAACGGCGCCGAAACAGAGGATCGGCAGCTGACACCGCCGATCGTGACCAGGAGGAACAACCGGGGTTGCTCCCCATCCACTTCAGGTCGAAAGAAAGACAGCGTTTGAGACGGAAGCTTCGAAAACGAAACAGCACCGGGCTCACAGCCTGCCGAGAGCGCGCTTCTGACTCGGGCCCCCATGAAAGTCAACCGGAAAAAGCGATGGTTGGCCTCGCAGGGGAGCTTTCCGCTTCGCGCATGCCTCCGCCGCCGAAGCGCAAGGGCCGGCGCCTCACGGCAGCCGGCCCTCCCGCCTGTCGCAAGGCGAGGGAGGTTGCCCCCCCCCGCCCCTGTTCGTCACTCCGCCGCGGGCAGCGCCGGGGCGGCGTCGTTCGCCGCCATCCGCGCCTCGGTCTCCTGCTGCGCGACGATGAGGTCGTCGCGGCGGGTCGCCACCTCGCGGATGCGGGTCATGATCTGGCCGGTGCCGGCCGGGATCAGGCGGCCGACAATGACATTCTCCTTGAGGCCGTCCAGCGTATCCACCTTGCCGTTGACTGCCGCTTCCGTGAGCACGCGGGTGGTCTCCTGGAACGAGGCCGCCGACACGAAGGAGCGGGTCTGAAGCGAGGCCTTGGTGATGCCCAGCAGAACCGGCACGCCCACCGCGAGCTTCTTGCCCTGTTCGGCCAGCATCGCGTTGATCTCGTCAAGTTCCAGCTTGTCCACCTGCTCCTCGGCCAGAAGATCGGAATCGCCCGGGTCCTGGATCTCGTATTTGCGGAGCATCTGGCGAACGATCACCTCGATGTGCTTGTCGTTGATGTTGACACCCTGCAACCGGTAGACTTCCTGGATCTCGTTCACGAGGAACGCGGCCAGTTCTTCCACGCCCTTCACGGCGAGGATGTCATGCGGCGCCGGCGGGCCCTCGAGGATGAAGTCACCCTTCTCCACATGGTCGCCATCCTGCAGATGGATGTGCTTGCCCTTCGGGATCAGGTACTCGATCGGCTCGAGACCATCCTCGTCCGGGATGATGGAGACGCGGCGCTTGTTCTTGTAGTCGCGCCCGAACTGGATCGTTCCGGAGACCTCGGCGATGATCGCGGCTTCCTTCGGACGACGCGCCTCGAACAGCTCCGCCACGCGCGGCAGGCCGCCCGTGATGTCGCGCGTCTTGGCGCTCTCGGTCGGGATGCGCGCGATGACAT
Organism: Methylobacterium sp.; assembly: GCA_020252645.1. Taxonomy (GTDB): domain Bacteria; phylum Pseudomonadota; class Alphaproteobacteria; order Rhizobiales; family Beijerinckiaceae; genus Rhabdaerophilum. The sequence goes on from JADCCN010000009.1 coordinate 4,538, forward strand.
CGCCCGCCTTCACCTTGCCGGCCGGATCGACCGCGATGATCGCGTCCACCGGCAGCATATACTTGGCATCGCCGCCACGCGGCAGCTTGATCACCTTGCCGGCATCGTCGACGATCGTCAGCGCCGGCTTCAGATCCGACGTGCGGGCCGAACCGCGCCAGTCGGTGACGACGCGCTTCGCGATACCCGTGGATTCATCCACCGCTTCGGACATCGAGGAGCCTTCCACGAGGTCGTCGAAGCGGATCTTGCCCTCGACTTCGGTGATGATCGGACGGGTGAACGGGTCCCATTCGGCAATGCGCTGGCCGCGCTTGAGCTTGTCGCCCTCGTCGACCCTGAGCTTCGCGCCATACTGGATGCGATGGGTGGCGCGCTCGACACCGTCCGGACCGACAACGGCCACGACGATGTTGCGGCCCATGGCGATCAGGTCGCCTTCCGAATTGCGCGCCACGTGGCGATTCTTGATCGACACGGTGCCCTCGAAATTCGAATCCAGCGAGGATTGCTCGTTGATCTGCGCCGCGCCACCGATATGGAAGGTGCGCATGGTGAGCTGGGTGCCCGGCTCGCCGATCGACTGCGCCGCGATCACGCCCACGGCCTCGCCCATGTTGACGGGCGTGCCGCGCGCCAGGTCACGACCGTAGCAGGTCGCGCAAACGCCACGCGCCGCCTCGCAGGTGAGCACCGAGCGGATCTTCACCTGCTGGACGCCGGCGGCCGCCACATTCGCGACGTCCTTCTCGTCCATCAGGCGGCCGCGCGGAACAACCACGGCCTGCGTGACCGGATCGACCACATCTTCCGCCGCGGTGCGGCCAAGGATGCGGCTCGCGAGCGAGGCCACCACATTGCCCGCGTCGATGATGGCGCGGGTCGTGATCCCGTTCTCGGTGCCGCAATCGGTCGAGGAGATGACCGCATCCTGCGCCACGTCCACGAGACGGCGGGTGAGATAACCCGAGTTCGCGGTCTTGAGCGCGGTATCGGCCAGGCCCTTGCGTGCGCCATGGGTCGAGTTGAAATACTCGAGAACGGTCAGGCCTTCCTTGAAGTTCGAGATGATCGGCGTCTCGATGATCTCGCCCGACGGCTTGGCCATGAGACCGCGCATCGCCGCGAGCTGCTTCATCTGGGTGGGAGAACCGCGGGCACCCGAATGGCTCATCATGTAGATGGAGTTCACGGGCTTGTCGCGGCCGGCATCGTCCTTCCGGACGGCCGAGATGCGGTTCATCATCTCGTTGGCGAGCTTGTCCGAGCATTTCGCCCAGGCATCCACCACCTTGTTGTACTTCTCGCCCTGCGTGATCAGGCCGTCCTGATATTGCTGCTCGAATTCCTTCGTGTAGGCGCGCGTCTCGTTGACGATTCCCCACTTGTTCTCGGGGATGAGCATGTCATCCTTGCCGAAGGAAATGCCGGCCTTGTAGGCGTGGTAGAAGCCCATGCTCATGATGCGATCACAGAAGATGACCGCCTCTTTCTGGCCGCAGCTCCGGTAGACCACGTCGATCATCCCGGAGATTTCCTTCTTCGTCATCAGCTTGTTGACGGCGTCGAAGGAAACGAGCGGATGCTTCGGCAGGTGCTGCGACAGCACCACGCGGCCCGGGCTCGTTTCGTAGGTCTTGCGATAGGGCTTGCCGTTCTGGTCGATGCCTTCCCAGCGATACCTGATCCTGGAATGGTAGGTGATGACCTTCGCGGCGAGCGCATGCTCGATCTCGGCGAGGTTCGAGAAAACCTTGCCCTGCCCCGGTTCGCCATCCGCCATGATGGAGAGATAATAGAGGCCGAGAACGATATCCTGCGACGGCACGATGATCGGCTGGCCATTCGCGGGGTGCAGGATGTTGTTGGTCGACATCATCAGCACGCGCGCTTCCAGCTGCGCCTCGAGGCTCAGCGGAACGTGCACGGCCATCTGGTCGCCGTCGAAATCCGCGTTGAACGCGGTGCAGACCAGCGGATGGAGCTGGATCGCCTTGCCTTCCACCAGCACCGGCTCGAAAGCCTGGATGCCGAGGCGGTGCAAAGTCGGCGCGCGGTTCAGCATCACCGGATGCTCGCGGATCACCTCGTCGAGGATATCCCAGACCTCGGGACGCTCCTTCTCGACGAGCTTCTTCGCCTGCTTCACGGTGGCCGAGAGGCCGCGGGCGTCGAGCTTCGAGTAGATGAACGGCTTGAAGAGCTCCAGCGCCATCTTCTTCGGCAGGCCGCATTGATGCAGCTTCAGCTCCGGACCCACGGTGATGACCGAGCGGCCGGAATAATCAACGCGCTTGCCGAGCAGGTTCTGGCGGAAGCGGCCCTGCTTGCCCTTCAGCATGTCGGCAAGCGATTTCAGCGGACGCTTGTTGGCGCCGGTGATGACGCGGCCGCGACGGCCGTTGTCGAACAGCGCATCCACCGCTTCCTGAAGCATGCGCTTCTCGTTGCGGATGATGATGTCGGGCGCGCGCAGTTCCATCAGCCGCTTCAGGCGATTATTGCGGTTGATGACGCGGCGGTAGAGATCATTCAGGTCCGAGGTGGCGAAGCGGCCGCCATCGAGCGGCACCAGCGGGCGCAGATCCGGCGGGATCACCGGGATCACGGTCATGATCATCCATTCCGGCTTGTTGCCGGATTGCATGAAGGCCTCGATGATCTTCAGGCGCTTGGCGAGCTTCTTCTTCTTGAGGTCGGAATCGGTCTGGCCGATCTCCTCGCGCAGGTCGCCGGCGATCTTCGGCAGGTCCAGCGAACGCAGCATCTCGCGGATGGCTTCCGCGCCGATCATGCCGGTGAAGCTGTCCTGGCCGTATTCGTCCTGCGCGCGCAGGAACTCATCCTCGGAGAGCAGCTGATACTGCTTCAGCGGGGTGAGGCCCGGCTCGATGACGATGTAGCTTTCGAAATAGAGAACGCGCTCGATATCCTTGAGCGTGGTGTCGAGCAGCAGGGCGATGCGGCTCGGCAGCGATTTCAGGAACCAGATATGCGCCACGGGCGCGGCAAGCTCGATATGGCCCATGCGCTCGCGCCGCACGCGGCTCAGCGTCACTTCCACACCGCATTTCTCGCAGATGATCCCCTTGTATTTCATGCGCTTGTACTTGCCGCACAAGCACTCGTAATCCTTGATCGGGCCGAAGATGCGCGCGCAGAACAGGCCGTCCCGCTCCGGCTTGAAGGTGCGGTAGTTGATCGTCTCTGGCTTCTTGATCTCGCCGTAGGACCACGAGAGAATCTTCTCCGGCGAGGCGATCGAGATCTTGATGTTGTCGAACGCCTGCGGGCTGACCGCCGGGTTGAAGATGTTCATGACGTCCTGCTTCATGACATTCTCCTTGAGGACACCGGGAAGGGCTCGGCCGGTCGTCCGGAAATATGGAAATCGGGGCGCTGGGAGCAGGGAGCAAAGAACACTTCGCCCCCCGCAAGTGGCGCGGAACCTCCGCGCCCGGCGAACTCACTCGGCAGCTTCCGCGGGCGGAAGCTTGTCGTTGACGATCTTGTTCTGCTGAAGCTCGACATTGAGGCCCAGCGAGCGCATTTCCTTGACGAGCACATTGAAGCTCTCGGGGATGCCGCTCTCGAAATTGTCCTCGCCGCGCACGATGCTCTCGTAGACCTTGGTGCGGCCCGCCACGTCGTCCGACTTCACGGTCAGCATTTCCTGCAGCGTGTAGGCGGCGCCATAGGCTTCCAGCGCCCAGACTTCCATTTCGCCGAAGCGCTGGCCGCCGAACTGCGCCTTCCCGCCCAGCGGCTGCTGGGTGACAAGCGAATAAGGACCGATCGAACGGGCGTGGATCTTGTCATCCACGAGATGGTGCAGCTTCAGGATGTAGATGTAGCCCACCGTCACCTTGCGGTCGAAGGGCTCCCCGGTGCGGCCGTCGAACAGGGTCACCTGGCCCGACGGATCGAGGCCCGCCTTCTCCAGATACTGCTCGATATCGGATTCCTTCGCGCCATCGAAGACCGGGGTCGCAATCGGCACGCCGCGCGCAAGATTCTTCGCCGTGGCGGCAAGATCGGAATCCGTGAGCTGGGTCACCTGCGGGTCCTGCCCGTAGATATCCTCCATCTTCGTGCGCAGCGGCTTGGCATCCCCCGACTTCATGTAGGTGTTGACCGCATCCGAGATCTGCTTGCCGAGCCCCGCGCAGGCCCAGCCCAGGTGCGTTTCGAGAATCTGGCCGACATTCATGCGCGAGGGCACGCCGAGCGGATTGAGCACCACGTCCACATGCGTGCCGTCATCCAGGAACGGCATGTCCTCGATCGGAACGATCTTGGAGACGACGCCCTTGTTGCCGTGGCGGCCGGCCATCTTGTCGCCCGGCTGGATCTTGCGCTTCACGGCGATGAAGACCTTGACCATCTTCATCACGCCCGGCGGGAGTTCGTCGCCGCGCTGCAGCTTCTCGACCTTGTCGAGGAAGCGCTGCTCGAGCGCCTTCTTCGCTTCGTCGTATTGCTTGCGCATCGCTTCCAGTTCGCCCATGAGCTTGTCATCGGGAACCGCGAACAGCCACCACTGCGACCGCGGGAAGCCATCGAGGGCCTCGCGGGTGATGTCCGTGTCCTTCTTGAAGCCCTTGGGGCCGGCAATGCCCGGCCTGCCGACAATCATGTCGGCGAGGCGGCCATAGGTGTTGCGGTCGAGGATCGCGAGCTCGTCGTCGCGGTCCTTCGCGAGACGCTCGATCTCCTCGCGCTCGATCGCCTGGGCGCGCTCGTCCTTGTCCACGCCATGGCGGTTGAACACGCGCACTTCCACGATCGTGCCCTGCACGCCCGGCGGCACGCGCAGCGAGGTATCGCGCACATCCGAGGCCTTCTCGCCGAAGATCGCGCGGAGAAGCTTCTCTTCCGGCGTCATCGGGCTCTCGCCCTTCGGCGTGATCTTGCCGACGAGGATGTCGCCCGCCTGCACTTCCGCGCCGATATAGACGATGCCGGCCTCATCGAGGTTCTTCAATGCTTCTTCCGAGACGTTCGGAATGTCGCGGGTGATTTCCTCGGGGCCGAGCTTGGTATCCCGGGCCATCACCTCGAATTCCTCGATATGGATCGAGGTGAACACGTCTTCCTTCACGATCCGCTCGGAAAGAAGGATCGAATCTTCGAAGTTGTAGCCGTTCCACGGCATGAACGCGACGAGCACGTTGCGGCCAAGCGCCAGATCGCCGAGATCGGTCGAGGGGCCATCCGCGATGATATCGCCCTTCGAGACGATGTCGCCCGGCTTCACCAGCGGGCGCTGGTTGATGCAGGTCGACTGGTTCGAACGCTGGAACTTCATCATGCGGTAGATGTCGACGCCGGGCCTCGCCGGGTCCATCTCGTCCGTCGCGCGGATCACGATGCGGGTCGCATCCACCTGGTCGACGACGCCCGAACGGCGGGCGGCAATCGCCGCACCGGAATCCCGCGCCACGACCGATTCCATGCCGGTGCCGACGAAGGGCGCATCCGAACGCACCAGCGGCACGGCCTGACGCTGCATGTTCGAACCCATCAGCGCGCGGTTCGCGTCATCGTTTTCGAGGAAGGGAATGAGCGCGGCCGCAACCGAGACGAGCTGCTTCGGCGACACATCCATCAGGTCGACCTTCTCGACCGGAACGGTGATGACGTCGCCCGCATGGCGCGCGACGATGAGATCATCGGCCAGGCGGCCCTGGCCGTCCGTCGCCACATTCGCCTGCGCGACATAATGCTTCTGCTCTTCCATCGCCGAGAGATAGACGACCTCGTCGGTCACCTTGCCGTCGCGCACCCGGCGGAACGGGCTTTCGATGAAGCCGTACTTGTTCACCCGCGCGAAGGTCGCGAGCGAGTTGATGAGGCCGATATTCGGGCCTTCCGGCGTCTCGATCGGGCAGATGCGGCCGTAATGCGTCGGGTGCACGTCGCGCACCTCGAAGCCGGCGCGCTCACGCGTGAGGCCGCCGGGGCCAAGCGCCGAGAGGCGGCGCTTGTGGGTGATCTCGGAGAGCGGGTTGGTCTGGTCCATGAACTGCGAGAGCTGCGAGGAGCCGAAGAACTCGCGCACGGCGGCCGCGGCCGGCTTCGCGTTGATCAGATCTTGCGGCATGACGGTGTCGATATCGACCGACGACATGCGCTCCTTGATAGCGCGCTCCATGCGCAGCAGGCCCAGGCGATACTGGTTCTCCATGAGCTCGCCGACTGAGCGCACGCGACGGTTGCCGAGATGGTCGATATCATCCACCTCGCCGCGGCCGTCGCGCAGTTCCACGAGCGCCTTCGCCACGGCAAGGATATCCTCCTTGCGAAGGATGCGAACCGTGTCCTCGGCGTCGAGGTCGAGGCGCATGTTCATCTTCACGCGGCCCACGGCCGAGAGATCGTAGCGCTCCGGATCGAAGAACAGGTCCGAGAACATCTTCTCGGCCGTATCGAGCGTCGGCGGCTCGCCGGGACGCATCACGCGGTAGATGTCGAACAGCGCCTCCTCACGGGCCCCGTTCTTGTCCGCCGCGAGCGTGTTGCGGATATAGGGGCCGACATTGACATGGTCGATGTCGAGAACCGGAAGCTCGTTGACACCCATTTCATCGAAGAGCTTCAGCAGCTTCTCGGAAATCTCGTCGCCGGCCTCGGCGAAGATCTCGCCGGTTTCCCGGTTCACGATGTCTTCCGAGACATGCTGGCCAACAAGATCCTCGTTGGTGGCGCGCAGGAATTTCAGGCCCTTCTCGGCGAGCTGGCGGGCCGCGCGCACGGTCATCTTGCGGCCGGTTTCGATCACGACCTCGCCGGTCTCGGCGTCGATGAAATCCACCGTCGCCTTCAGACCCTTGAAGCGATCCGGATCATAGGGAAGGCGCCAGGAATCCTTCGTGCGCACATAGCTCACCGTGCGATAGAAGGTGGACAGGATTTCCTCGCCATCCATGCCCAGCGCGTAAAACAGGCTCGTCACGGGGATCTTGCGGCGGCGGTCGATCCGCGCATGCACGATGTCCTTCGCGTCGAACTCGATGTCGAGCCACGAGCCGCGATAAGGGATGATGCGGGCTGCGAAGAGGAGCTTGCCGGAAGAGTGGCTCTTGCCCTTGTCGTGGTCGAAGAACACGCCCGGCGAACGGTGCATCTGGCTGACGATGACCCGCTCGGTGCCGTTGACGATGAAGGTGCCGTTCGATGTCATGAGCGGCATGTCGCCCATGTAGACGTCCTGCTCCTTGATATCCTTCACGGAGCGGGCGCCGGTATCCTGGTCCACATCGAACACGATGAGGCGGAGCGTCACCTTCAGCGGCGCCGCGAAGGTGATGCCGCGCTGGCGACACTCATCCACGTCGAATTTCGGCGTCTCGAAGGTGTAGCGGACGAATTCCAGAAGCGAAGCGCCGGAGAAATCCGAAATCGGGAACACCGACTTGAACACACCCTGCAGCCCCTCGTCGGGGCGGCCGCCCTTCGGCTCTTCGACCATGAGGAACTGATCATAGGATGCCTTCTGAACCTCGATGAGGTTCGGCATCTCGATCGCCTCGCGGATGTTTCCGAAGAATTTCCGGATCCGCTTGCGCCCCACCAGGGTGCTCGCCTTACCCGACGGAGCCATGATCGCCTGCGCCATCTCGTTCCTCGCCAATCAAACCAGTCTGTGTAAACGGTCGGCCGAAAGACTGCGCGACAGACCCCGCAAGGTCAGCCAGTCTTCGGGCGGAACGTCGATCCTGACGGCCGGACCCGGCCTTCAGACGCCAAAAACCCCGCGCGGGAAACCCCCGCGCGGGATAAAAACCGGATCACCCGGAAACAGGGCGACGCACTTACTTCAGCTCGACCTTGGCGCCAACCGCCTCGAGCTGCTTCTTCAACTTCTCGGACTCGTCCTTGGAAACGCCTTCCTTCACGGTCTTCGGCGCACCCTCGACGAGGTCCTTGGCTTCCTTGAGGCCCAGGCCGGTGATGGCGCGGACTTCCTTGATCACTTCGATCTTCTTGTCGCCGGCGGCAGCGAGAACAACCGTGAACTCGGTCTTCTCTTCCACCGGAGCGGCAGCAGCGCCACCGGCAGCCGGAGCAGCGGCCACGGCCACGGCGGCGGCGGCGGAAACGCCCCACTTCTCCTCGAGCATCTTGGCGAGTTCGGCGGCTTCGAGAACGGTCAGGTTGGAGAGCTCGTCAACGAGCTTCGACAGATCGGCCATTGTGCAGGTCCTTAACTTCGGGTTTCGTTTCGTGTCTTGCAAGGGTCGAAACGGCGGAAAAGCCACGCTTCTTGCCGGTTCGGTCGGGTTTTTTCAGCTTCAGGCCGCCTGATCGCGGTTGGCATAGGCCCCGAACACACGCGCGAGCTTCGCGGCGGGTGCGGTGGAAACCTGCGCGATCTTCGTCGCCGGAGCCTGGATGAGGCCCACGAGCTTCGCGCGCAGCTCATCGAGCGACGGCATGGTGGCCAGAGCCTTCACACCATCGGCGTTGAGCGCCGTCCGGCCCATCGCGCCGCCGAGAACCACGAGCTTGTCGTGTTCTTTCGCGAACGCCATCGCCACTTTCGGAGCCGCCACCGGATCCTGCGAATAAAGCAGGATGGTCGGGCCCTTGAGGTAGGAGGTGATGGACTGGACTTCGGTTCCGTCGAGCGCGATCTTCACGAGGCGGTTCTTCGCAACCTTCACCGAGGCGCCAGCCTTCTTCATCTCGCGACGAAGCTTCTGCATCTGCGCCACGGTGAGGCCGGAATAGTGCGCCACGACCACGACGCCCGTGTTCCTGAACACGTCGCCGAGAGACGAGACGAGCACTTCTTTTCCAGCTCTATCCACGTGCTTTCTCCGATTGGCCGGTAAACCGGCCCGGTTACGCTCTGCCTGGCACCTTCCCGAACGGAAGGAAACCAGACGCTGGATGGCAGGTCACCCTGCCATGCTCGCCACCCGGAAACACCTTTCGGCGAAGCCAGATGGCTCGCCTGTCCCCTCGGAACGCCACGGACCAGACCGCGTCACACCCAAGGCCGAGAAACGAAACCCGCCAGCGCCCCGCGGAGCCTTGCTCCCGGGTGCCGGCAAATCCCCTTCCCCATCTATGCAGGCCCCCATCCGGCGATCGGCTTCGCCGGCGTTGGCTCCTCCTTGCGGAAGGAACCGGATTATGGCCGCCCCAGAACCTCTTGCACCCGGCCGCCGAAGCGAGGAGTGAACAGGAGTTCCTTCTGTTGGCGAGCGCACCTGCAGTCTCGGACAGGATCGCCCCGCTTTTGAAAACCGGTCACCCGGCTTCTCGGCGCGGCGTGTTGCCAGAATTGGCAACAGCGAGAAGGAGGCGTGACGAGCACTCCCCCCCAATCGCGAATTGCGGCTTGTAATGACTTGTCCCCATTGACGCAAGGGGGGGTCTTGACAAATTTCGGAAAGGTGATCCCGCTCTCCCCCGCTTCGTCTCAGCGCAGGGCCATCGACACCTGTTCCGGCCGCTTCCCGGCCTTGGCGGCGGAGCCATCCATCATCATGAACGGCTTCTCGATGAAGCGATAGGCATAGGCCGAGATGGCCACCGTAAGCCCCAGCAGCGCCAGAATCACGGCGCCATTTGCGAGGTCGGAACCGAAGGTGAAGATGCGCAGGGTACCATCGCCCGAGAATGTGAGCTTCCAGCCGGTCATCTTTTCCACCGTCACGAGGCCGAAGCGAAGGCCGAAATAGATCAGCGTATGGACCAGATAGATCGAATAGGACCACAGGCCAAGCGCCTGAACCGGCTTCGAGCGCAGGAAGCGGGAAATCGCGCCCGTGCCATGCGAGAACACCATGACGATCGCCGCGAAGACGAGCGGCGCGAGCATCGAGCTCGCATTCTTGCCGGTCAGCGCCATCCACAGACCGGCCGTCACCAGCACGCCCGCTTCCAGCGCAAGCCCCGGGGCGGCCAGCGCACCCACGCGCCAAAGCCGCATCAGCCGATAGGTGATCGCACCGGCGAAGAAGCCATAAAGCGCGCGCGGCAGCCCGAAATCATGGGTCGCGAAGAGCCAGATCGGCGAGAAGATCGCAACGATCGCCGCGCCACCGAGCGCGATCAGCACCATCGCCGCGAGCCGGCCCCTGGCGAAGAGCATCACGGCGGCAAAGGCGAGATAGGTCCAGAACTCCGCCGAGATGCTCCAGGCCGGACCATTCCAGGTGGTCGTGCCATGCAGGTTCAGCGATTGCAGCATCAGGATGTTGGAGAGCAGCGCCGGAACGGAGGTCGGGCCGGAGAAGGCCGGGTCGGCCCCAAGGCCGCTCGATTTCTGCAGCGCCAGCCATTTCGCGCTCTCGAGCAGGAAGAAGGCCCCGAGAATGATGATGTGCAGCGGCCAGACGCGCCAGAAGCGGCGCTGCAGGAAGACGATGCCATCCTGCCCGGTGAGGAGCCGCTTGCCCCAGGCGTGGCAGATCACGAAGCCGGAGAGCACGAAGAAGAAATCTACGAAGAATTCGAGGTTCTTCCAGCCCGAGAGATCCCGAAAGGCATGGGCTACCGGCAGATGATAGAACGCAATCGCGAGCGCGGCGAGGCCGCGCCAGCCATCGAGTGTGTCATATCGGTTCGCGGTCACGTGTCTCTCCGGCACAAGCGCTGACTTGCCGGGTATCCGAGCAATCCGCGAGCCAGGAAAGGGTGAGACGGCGGCCTTGCCCTGCCCAGGGTCAAGGAGACGTCAAGGCCGGGGCCGGAATGAAAAAAGCCCCGCGTTGGCGCGCGGGGCCTGGATTATTCTGGCCGGAGGCCGGTTACTGCTGGCCGCCGCCCACCACGGAAGCGACTTCCACCTTCACGCCCGGGCCCATCGTCGAGGAGATCGCGATGCGCTGGAGATAGGTGCCCTTCGCGCCCGACGGCTTCGCCTTGTTCACCGCATCCACGAAGGCGCGGATATTCTCGGCGAGCTTGACCTGGTCGAAGGAGGCCTTGCCGACGCCGGCATGCACGATGCCGGCCTTCTCGACGCGGAACTCGACGGCGCCGCCCTTGGAGGCCTTCACCGCGCCTGCGATATCCATCGTGACCGTCCCGACGCGCGGGTTCGGCATCAGGCCGCGCGGGCCGAGAACCTTGCCGAGGCGGCCGACGAGGCCCATCATGTCCGGGGTCGCGATGCAGCGATCGAAATCGATCGTGCCGCCATTGATGATTTCGACGAGGTCTTCCGCGCCGACGATATCGGCACCGGCGGCCTTCGCTTCATCGGCCTTGGCGCCGCGCGCGAACACCGCAACGCGCACCGTGCGGCCGGATCCGTTCGGCAGGTTGCAGACGCCGCGGACCATCTGGTCGGCATGGCGCGGATCGACGCCGAGATTCATGGCGACCTCGATCGTCTCGTCGAACTTCGCGGACGCGCGGTCCTTCACCATCTTCACGGCTTCGTCGAGGCCGTAGAGCTTGGTGCGATCAATGCCCTCGCGGGTCTTGGCGACGCGCTTGGCGAGCTTCGGTGCGTTCTTCACATTGCTCATGGCGCTCACCCAACCACTTCCAGGCCCATGGCGCGGGCCGAACCACGGATCATCGCGACAGCGCTATCGATGGTGTCGCAGTTGAGGTCGACGATCTTCTTCTCGGCGATCTCGCGCAGCTGCGCTTCGGTCACCTTGCCGACGAAAGCGCCCTTGCCCGGCGTCTTCGAGCCGGAGGCCGGCTTCTTGCCGATCTTCAACCCCGCCGCCTTCTTCAGGAAGAAGGTGACCGGCGGCTGCTTCATCTCGAAGGTGAAGGAGCGGTCGCCATAGGCGGTGATGATGACGGGGATGGGGGTCCCCTTTTCCATCTGGGCGGTCCGGGCGTTGAACGCCTTGCAGAATTCCATGATGTTCAGGCCGCGCTGGCCGAGTGCCGGACCAACGGGCGGGGCCGGCTTGGCATCGCCGGCCGGAATTTGCAGCTTGATAAAGCCGATGATTTTCTTGGCCATCATTCTCTCCAAATGAACCGGCACGACAGCTGCCTTGCGGCAACCGCCTCACAGGTTCCGTGAATGGACCGTGGTGGGGCTTGATGTCCGCCCTCCCGGGAACCAAGGAGAGAGGAACCGCCTGCCACGGGTTTGCTCACCGGGAGAACCCGATGAGAAGGCTCGCCTTACGGCCGAACGCGACAAAAGGCAAGGGCGGATGCCAGATTGCGGCTACTCCCTGAACAGATCCACATGGGTGCCGGCGCGCACGAAGGTGATCGCATCTCCCTCGAGGCGATAGATCAGCAGGAAATCCCCGCCGATATGGCATTCGCGGTGGTCCGCCCATTCGCCCTTCAGTGCATGGTCGAGCCATTCGGGGCCGAGCGGCGCATCCTGCGCGATCAGCAGGAGCATCGCTTCCTTGAGCTGCGCCATATTGTGGCGCCCCGCCCGCGAAAGGCGCTCCCAATCCTTGTGAAACGTCTTCGTGAAATCGCAGGCGCGCGGCAGCTTCGCGCGTTTCGCCTCAGCGGGCCTTTTGCTCGAGGGCATCAAACAGCGCCTGCCCGTCGCGGAAACGGGCGTCGCGCGCCTTCATTGCGGCGCGAGCCTCTTCCATTGCCGCGCGTGTCTCGGCATTGGGGACTTTGAGTTCGAGCGGCAGGGCGCGATTCTTCGCGACGCGAGTGAGCGTCATGCGCACGACATCGGAGACCGTGAGGCCGAATTCGGCCAGAACCTCGGTCGCCTCATCGCGGAGGCGCTCGTCGATGCGCGCTCGCACGAATGCCGTAACAGCCATGATCGCCTCCTCGGGATAAAGACGATATGTAGCTCATTCGAGCAACGGAAACAAGGCGGGTCACTTCATCTTCTGCACCTGGCTGAATTCCAGCTCCACCGGCGTGGCGCGGCCGAAGATCGAGACCGCCGCCTTCAGGCGCTGGCGGGCCATATCCACCTCTTCCACGATGCCGTTGAACGAGGCGAAGGGGCCATCCGCCACCTTGACCTGCTCGCCGATCTCGAAGGTGATCGTGGTCTTGGGGCGCTCGGCGGTTTCCACCACCTGGCCCTTGATGCGCTCGGCCTCGGCATCGGGAATGGCGATCGGCCGCTTGTCGGCGCCGAGGAAACCCGTGACCTTCGGCGTGTTCTTGATGAGGTGATAGACCTCGTCGGTCAGGTCCGCCTTCACCAGCACGTAGCCAGGGAAGAACTTGCGATCGGTCTCGATGCGGCGGCCGCGGCGGACTTCCGTCACCTTCTCGGTGGGGACGAGGATTTCCTCGAAGCAATGGTCAAGGCCGCGCTGCTGGGCGCCCTTCTTGATGTCATCGGCGACCTTGCGCTCGAAATTCGAGAAGGCGTGCACGATGTACCAGCGCTTGGGGCGGGCGGCGGGAGCGGCAGAAAGGCTCATCTCATCTCTCCTTTGGCGCGGGCTTTATCGGCCGATGCCGAGAATCAGGGTCACGCCCCAGCGGATCACCATGTCGGCGAGCAGGAAGAAGATCGACGCGAGCACGACCATCACGAACACCATCGCGGTGGTGATGGCGGTTTCCTTCCGCGTGGGCCAGGTGACTTTCGCCCCTTCGGAACGCACGTCCTGAATGAACTGGAACAGCTTGCCCATTTTTCGTCACTCCCCGGCCCTCGGGCCGCTTGTCCGTTCCGCTGGCACAACCCCTCGATCGCGCTACCCGCGCGGGTGGAGAATATCGTCATGTCATGGGATTACTCCGTCCCATACGCGAAAAGAGGTCGTGCCGTCAAATCGGCTTTTCAAGGGTCAGGCCGCATCTCATGCACAGGCCGGTCTTGAGCGGGGGCCTTGCACGCGGGTCTTGCGCGCGGGCCCGCGAAGCTCCACATCTGAGCCAGCGCCATAACGGGCGCAACGGCCGAGCCGCGCCGGTTCGCCTGATGGAGAGGACAAGATGGGCTGGTTTCGCGGGCTGACCGCTCTCGCCTTGGCTGCCGCCATCGCGCCCTTCATGTTTTTCGCAATGCTGACGCTGATGGCGCTTGGCTGGATGGCGATCAGCGGCGCCCCCCTCATTCTGACCCTCATCGCCTGGATCATGCTCTCGCGTCGGGCGAAGAAGGAGCGGGAGGAACTCGCCAGGCGCGCGCCTCCGCCCCCGCCCATTGACGGCCCCCTGCCCTTCCCCAGCGAATCCTACACGCCGCCCGTGCATTTCGATCTGCTGCTGGAAGCCAAGGAGGAGATCGGGCGCATCCGTGGCGCGACTGGCGCGATCTCCGATGGCGTGATCGCGGCTCAGTTCCGTTCGCTGGCCGATCAGGCCGATGCGATCCTCGCCGAGGTGGTGGGCCAGCCGCAGCGCCTCGGCCTTGCGCGGCGCTTCTTCTCGAGCCTGCTGCCCCGCGCGGCGGATCTCGCCGAGGGCTATCACCGCGCCGATCGCGGAAGCGCCAACGAGGCGCGCCGCACCAAGATGCTCGATGTCCTCTACCGCCTCGATGCGGCGATGAAGGAGGCGCGCGAGACCGTCTCGAGCCCGGAAATCGCGCGGCTCGATGCCGATCTCTCGCTGCTCTCGAAGGACCTGAAGGACCTGAACCCCGCCTTCACCCACGCCCCGCAACCCATCCTTGCCCGGGTGGAGCAGGTGGTGAGGAGCGCCAAGGCGAGGAAGAACTGAGGCGCGGAAGCCGCTTTTCCGGTCGAGTGGCCGGGTTTTTCAATCGGCACAATGCCAGGCGAGCATGGTCCGGAGGGGATCAATCCAACAGAGGTGAAAAACGCTCAAAGCGGTCGATCTGAACCAATCAGATCGACCGCTCTCTGGTTTTGTTGTTGATCGCATTTTCTTCGATCAACCGGCATCCACTGGATCGAAAAAATGCTCTCGCAGGGGGAAAAGGGATTAGGGCCCCCTGCTTCGCAACATCGCCAAGCCTTTGAAATCAAATGCTCACTGATGTTTCAGTGCACAAGAACGGGTTGAGCTCTGTGCTCCGTTTGAAACGGGGTTTCTCGCGAGGTTCAAACCTGCCCGGCCTCATCCCGAAACGCGGTCAGTGGTGACCAGAAGCCACAACACGCATCGGGACACACCCTCCTTTGACGAGAAGGCCGGATCAAGGGCTCCGTCATGTGCGACGACACTTCGCCTGCCGCAATGCTCAACCCAGCATCTGCGTATCGGCGCAGACCGAGATCGCCTGCCCGGAAATGGTGCGGCCGCGTTCCGAACAGATGAAGACGATCTGGTCGGCAATCTGCTGCGGGGTCACGTAGGATTTCATCGAGGTATACTGCAGCATGGTCTTTTCCATCTCGGCAAAAGAGATGCCTCGCTGCTGCGCTTTGGCCTCGAAGACCCGCCGGATGCGATCACCGGTCACGATCCCCGGGAGGATCGCGTTGCAGCGGATGCCATCCGGCCCGAGTTCGATCGCAAGCGACTTCGTGAAGCCGATCACGCCCCATTTCGCCGCCGAATAGGGGCTGCGGAGCGGAAAGCCCAGCTTTCCAGCAGCCGAGGAGAGATTGACGATCGATGCGTTGGGGCTCTGCCGCAGATGCGGGATCGCCAGCCGCGCGCAGTTGAACTGCGAGGTGAGGCAAACCTCTACGCAGCGATCCCAATCCTCGGGGTTGATGTCCTCGACCTTGCCGGTCGGCCCGGCAATGCCGGCATTGTTCACGAGCACATCAAGCCCGCCGAGAAGGCCAAGGGCATCGTCGAAAAGCTTGGCGACCTGCTCACGATCCGCCACGTCGCAGCGGCTGGCGGTGACGGTGGGGTCGCTTTTCTTCAGTGCCGCAAGCGCCGCCTCATCCACATCACAGACATGGACCTTCGCGCCCTCACGCAAGAAGGAGCGGGCGATTTCCAGCCCGATGCCGCCAGCCCCGGCCGTCACCAGCACGCGCGCGCCCGTCAGACCCATATCCATATCGTCTCTCCGTTGATGCAGTCCGGTGATTCAGTCGGGCAGCCGCCCGCGCGAAAGGATGAACTCGGCAGCCCCGAGGATATCTGCCGCGATGGCTGCGCGCGCAGCCCTGCCATCGCCGGCGGCGATGGCCGCAACAGCAGCCGCATGCAGCGGCGCGGCACTTCCCGCTCGGAGCCGTTCCGGATTTTCTCTCAGGTCGAGATTGATGACCGGGCCGACCTTGAGCCAGAGCCCGCCGATAATCTCTACGAGATCCGGCAGGCCGGAAGCCTCATAAACCGCGAAATGGAACGCCTGGTTGGCCGCCACCGCCGCCGGCAGATCAGGCCCGTCATCCTCGGACAGCGCCTTGAAGCGCCGCTCGGCGGCGTGGATCGCCGCGCGTTGCGCCTCGTTCCGGTTGCGTGCCGCCATTTCGGCGGCAAGGCCCTCGATCTCCGAGCGGATGACGGCGATTTCCTCGAATTGGCGCCGGCGCATCACCGGCACGCGCAAGGCCCGGTTGGGCGTGACCTCGATGGCGCGATCCGCGACAAGGCGGCTCACGGCCTCGCGCACCGGCATCATCGAAACGCCGAGTACATCCGCGAGCTGCCGCAGGGACATGCGGTCTCCCGGCGCGAGGCTGCCGGAAATGAGCAGCCGGCGGATATGCGCATAGACCTGATCGCCAAGCGTGTGGCGCTCGAACGGCTGCGCCGGGGAGATGGCTTCCATCGCCGACATGCCGCTCTCCCGACCTCCTGAAGTTTCCGCTGGACAGCCCTACGAATTGAGTTACCCTAACTGTGATCACAGATCACGGCAAGACGTCAGAAGCTGCCGTTCGACAGCAAGGCCACGGAGCCGCAGAGCACCGGGCCGCAAGGGAGGAATGCCATGAAGGACACGTTCAACCTGTCCCGCCGTACCCTTCTGGGTGGGGCGGCCGCAACAGCACTGATCGCCAAACCCGCGATTATCCTGGCGCAGACACCGGATGCCATCCGCTTCGGCCACCTGACGCCGCGGACCGGCTTCCTCGGTCCGCTCGGTGAATTCGCCGTGATGGCAGCGGACCTCGCGGTGGAGGAAATCAACGCGGCCGGCGGCGTGATGGGCCGCAAGCTCGAAATCCTGAAAGAGGACTCGGTCAACCCGCAGACGGCATCCACCAAGGCCGAGCGCATGGTCGAGCGCGACAAGGTCGCCTGCATCATCGGCGAGATTTCCTCGGCCTCCTGCCTCACCATCTCGCAGGTCGCGCAGCGCACGAAGACGCTGTTCGTCAATACCGGCGGCAATTCCGATGCCCTGCGTGGCACGAACTGCAACAAGTACATGTTCCACGTCGAGAGCCAGAACTCGATGTATGTGAAGACCTGCGGTCGCTCGCTCCTTCAGCAGGGGCTGGTGAAAGGCAGGAAGTGGTTCTCGCTCACTGCCGACTACGCCTTCGGCCATGACCTGCTGAGGGTGGCAAAGCGCTTCATGGAGGCGAATGGCGGCCAGTTCGCGGCGGACAAGCTGGTCCCGACCGACCTCACGGACTTTTCGGCGATGCTCATCGAGATCCGGAACGCGAAGCCCGATCTCGTGATCTCGAACCTCGCCGGCAACCAGATCACGAACTTCCTGAAGCAGTATTCGGAATTCGGACTGACCTTCCCGGTGGCCGGCTTCGGCTTCGATACCGCCCTCGCCTGGGCGGCGGGCAAGGAGAATTTCGGCGGCACCTGGCCGGTGGTCTGGCACCACCTCATCGACACGCCGGGCACCAAGAAATTCGTGGCGGATTTCACCAGGAAATACGGCAAGCCGCCGGAGAACCAGGCCTGGGGCGATTACATCGCGGTCAAGATCTTCGCCCAGTCGATGAACGAGCAGAAATCAACGGATTCCGCCAAGCTGATCGAGCATTGGGAAAAGGGCGCGAAATTCGACGTGCTCAAGACCCGGCAGGGCTATTTCCGGGCCCGCGACCACCAGCTCATGCACGAGATGTACACCGTGCAGGCGCTCGGGAACTCGGCCAAGAACCAGTATGACATCTTCTCCTCTTCCCCTCCCGTGCCGGGCCCGAACGAGGATCTCGAGATCATCGCGACCACGCCCGAGGAGAACGAGTGCAAGATGGCCTGAGCCTCCCCTCAGGTCATCGGCGGGCGGTTGAAGCCGCCCGCCCGAGCAAGGCCGCCCGGCATGCCCGCCGGGCAGCCTTGCAATCGGCGCGTGTCGGGTATGGCCGCGCATCCTGCATCACAGCCAGCTTGCCGGCCTCCGCCCCGGCCAAGGGGAAACTGTCTTGTCCACGCTCTTCCTCCAGCAGATCGCGAATGGCCTTCTCGATGGCGTCTATTACCTGCTGATCGCGCTGGGCCTGTCGCTGATCTTCTCGCTCGGCGGCATCGTGAACCTCGCGCATGGCGCGTTTTATGCGATTGGCGCCTATCTCACCGTGCTGCTCGGCCCGCATATCGGATTTGGCGGCGCGCTGATCGTCTCGCCGCTTGCGGTGGCCCTTCTCGGCATCGTGTTCGAGCGATTATTGTTCCAGCGTTTCTACCGGGCTGACCCCATCCTCTCGCTGTTGCTGACCTTCGGCCTTGCGCTGGTGGCGGAGCAGGCCTTGCGCATGATCTTTGGCGCGCCGCCGCTCTCCTATTCCATCCCCAGCTGGCTTCGCGGGCAGATTTTTTTGGGGGATTTCATCTATTCCCGCTACCGCGCCACGCTGATCGGCATTGCCGGGCTCTGCGTGATCGGCCTGTGGTTCCTGCTGAACCGCACTGCCTTTGGCCGCGTGGTGAAGGC
Source organism: Methylobacterium sp. (assembly GCA_020252645.1). Lineage (GTDB taxonomy): Bacteria > Pseudomonadota > Alphaproteobacteria > Rhizobiales > Beijerinckiaceae > Rhabdaerophilum. The sequence goes on from JADCCN010000009.1 coordinate 23,196, forward strand.
GGGCGTGCAGAACCCGGATATGGTCGGGGCGCTGGGCATTTCGCTCAACCCCTACATGATGGCGGTTGCCGGGATCGGCATCGGCCTTGCGGGCCTTGCGGGCGTGCTGCTCGCGCCGATCTACTCGATCCATCCGGCCATGGGGCAGGAGATCATCACGCCGGCCTTCGTGGTGGTGGTGATTGGCGGGCTCGGCTCATTCTGGGGTGTCGTGGTCGCAGCCCTCCTGGTGGGTTTCGTGAAGGGCGCCACCATCGGGCTTGGCTACCCGCAATTCTCCACCGCCGTCATCTATCTGATGATGCTGCTTGTTCTCCTTTTCCGCCCGCGCGGCCTCTTCGGCGAGCGCATCCAGCGGTTCGAGTGAACCCATGCCCCCGCTTCTCAAGGACCGCCTCCCCCTTCTGGTCGCCGCCTTGGCGCTGGTGCTGCTGCCCTTCGCCATGCGCGCGATCGGCCTCGGCGTGACCTCGGCGACCGAGGTCGTGATCTTCGCGATCGCCTGCATGGCGCTGAACATCCTCGTGGGTTACACTGGCCTCGTCTCCTTTGGCCATGGCGCATGGTTCGGCCTGGCGGCCTATGCCGCCGGGCTGATGCAGCGCGAAATGCTGCCGGGGCATTTCCTCATTCCCATGCTCTTCGCAGTGGCGCTCGTTACGTTGGTCGCCATCGTCTTCGGAGCGCTGATCCTCCGGCGGAAGGGCGTCTATTTCTCGCTGCTGACCCTCGCGCTCGCCGCGATGCTCTACACCATCGCCTTCCGCTGGACGGCCGTGACGGGCGGCGAGGATGGCCTTGGCGGCATCAAGCGGCCCAATTTCGGCTCGGTGAGCTTCGATACGGCCGAGCCCTATTACGGGCTTGTCGCCACCATTGCGTTCATCGTCATCTACCTGCTCTGGCGCTTTCATCGCTCGCCCGTCGGCACCGTGCTCGTGGCCATCCGCGAGAATGAGCAGCGCGCGAAGTTCATCGGCTACGCGACTGATCGCTACAAGCTCGTGGCCTTCACGGTCTCTGCGGCCATAACCGGGCTTGCCGGCACGCTGCTGCTGTTCAACAACCGCATGACCTCGGCCGAGCCGATCTCGGTCGCCTTCTCGGGTGAATTGCTGGCGATGGTTGTGATCGGCGGCATGCGCTCCTTCCTCGGCCCGGCCCTGGGTGCGCTGTTCTTCGTGATCTTCCGCGATTATCTCTCGAGCATCACCGAAAACTGGCTTCTGTGGTTCGGGCTTCTCTTCGTGTGCTTCATCCTGTTCTCGCCGACGGGCCTCGTCGGCGTGGCCGAACGCTTGCTGCGCCCCTTCCGCAAGGTCGTGGTCGAGGATGCGGCGATGTCTGCCCGCCAGGCCGGCGCGACCGAATTGCCGGATTTCCTCAAGCATCCGCCCATGGGCGATGGCCATGTGCTGGTCGCGGAAGGCATCGTGAAGTCCTTCGGCGGCATCAAGGCGGTGCAGGGCGTCGATATCCGCATGCGGGATCGCACGCTCCATGCCCTGATCGGCCCGAACGGCGCGGGAAAGACCACCGCCTTCAACCTCATTTCCGGCATGTTTGCACCCGACCGCGGCAGCGTGACCCTCGCCGGCGCCGCCATCGGCGGCAAGCCGGCAGAGGCGATCACGCAGGCCGGCATTGGCCGCTCATTCCAAATCACCAACCTTTTCCCCACGCTGACCATCGAAGAGAATGTTCGCCTCGCGACGCAGGCCCGCGCACCAGAGGCGTTCAACCCCTGGCTTGATGCGAAAGGGCTCACCGAGGTCAATCAACGCTCCGCAGCGGTCATCCGCACCATGGGCCTTGGCGGGCTTGAAGCGAACGAGGCCGGGTCACTCAGCTATGGCGGCCAGCGCCTGCTCGACATGAGCCTTGCGCTCGCGACCCGCCCGCGCGTGCTGCTGCTCGATGAGCCGCTTGCGGGCCTCGCGGCGGCGGAGCGTGAGCGCGTCGGCAACCTCATCAAGTCGATCTCGCGCGACATGCCCGTGCTGCTCGTGGAGCACGATATCGATCGTGTCTTCCAGATCGCGGACCATGTCACCGTGATGAATGACGGGCAGGTGCTGGTGGATGGCGATGTCGAGGTCGCGCGCTCTTCGCCCAAGGTGCAGGAGGTCTATATCGGCTCGGGCAGCCATGCGCTCGCCGCCAAGCCCCGCCCCAGCGCCGCGCGCGAGGAGGTGCTGCTGAAGCTTCAGGGCATCGATACCTTCTACGGCAAGAGCCACATTTTGAGGGATGTCTCCTTCGAGGTGAAGCAGAACGAGATCGTCGCGCTGCTGGGGCGCAATGGCGCGGGCAAATCGACCCTGCTCAAGACCATTGTCGGCATCGCGCCGCCGGTGACCGGCACGATCACGCTTGCGGGCGAGGAACTCGCGCGTCAGCCGTCCTCGCTTATCGCCCGGCGCGGCGTCTCCTATGTGCCGCAGGGGCGCGGCCTCTTCGCCGGCATGTCGGTGAAGGAGAACATGGAACTTGGCCGCCTGAAGCGCATCACCGGCGCGGGCAGCCGCTGGGACGAGGAGAAGATCTTCACCTTCTTCCCGCGCATCAAGGAGCGCTGGTCCTCGCCGGCGGACTACCTCTCGGGCGGCGAGCAGCAGATGGTGGCGGTGGCGCGCGCGCTTTCGGGCGATACCCGCGTGCTGCTGCTGGACGAGCCCTTCGAAGGCCTTGCCCCGTCCATCGTCGAGGAATTGTTCGAGGCCTTCGACAAGCTCCGTCAGGAAATCTCGATCCTCATCGTCGATCACCATCTTGATCTCGCGCTGGCCTTGTCGGATCGCGCCGTGGTGCTCGAGCGGGGCATCGTGCAGCATACCGGCCCGTCGGACATCCTGTCGCGTGATCTCGAGCTCCGGAGGAAGGTCCTGTGGCTCTAGAGCATGCTGTGAAAAAGTGGAATCCGGTTTTTCACAAAAAAGCATGCGATAATAATAAGATAAGAGCATGATGTGCTTCCGTCTGAACACATCATGCTCTAGAGCGAAGTTCGATCAAGCCGATACCGGTTGATCGAAGAAAATTCGACAAATCAAGAGCTTAGAGCGATCGATCTGATTCAGTCAGATCGGCAACCGCTCTAGTTCACCCGACCCCCACCCTGCCCCACCAATTCACGGAGCGGACATGACCAAAATCGCCATCATCGGCTCGGGCCTCATCGGCCGGGCCTGGGCCACGATTTTTGCAAGCCACGGCTTCGATGTCGCGATGCATGACCCCGTTCCGGGCGTCGCCGAGGCGGCGCGCGCCCATATCGGCCGGAACCTCCGCGAACTGGCGGGGCACGGCCTTGTTGATGATCCGGCCGCGGCGCTGAAGCGCATCCGGCTCGCGACCGATCTGGCCGATGCCCTTGCCGGGGCGGCACTCGCTCAGGAAAGCGGGCCGGAAACGGTGGAAACCAAGCGCGCGCTCTTCGCAAAGATGGATCGCCTCGCGCCGAAATCCTGCATCCTCGCCTCCTCCACTTCCTTCATCGTGGCATCGGTCTTCTCCGAAGGGCTGCCCGGCCGCCATCGCTGCCTTGTGGCGCACCCCGTCAACCCGCCGCATCTCGTTCCCATCGTGGAGCTCGCGCCCGCCTCCTGGACCGATCCGAAGATCGTCGAGCGCGCCCGCAAGGTCTACGAAAAGGCCGGCCAGGTGCCGATCACCCTGCGCAAGGAGAGCCCCGGCTTCGTGCTCAACCGCCTGCAGGCCGTGCTGCTGGCCGAGGCCTTCCGCATCGTGGGCGCGGGGATCTGCTCGCCAAAGGACCTCGACAAGACCATCCGCGACGGCCTCGGCCTGCGCTGGTCCTTCATGGGGCCTTTCGAGACCATCGAACTCAACGCGCCGGGCGGCATTCCCGATTATGCCGCGCGCTATGCGAAATCGCTGGAAGCCATGGTGAAGCAGAGTGAGGGCTTGCCGGCCTTCACTCCGGAGGCCACCAACGCCATCATGGCAGAATGGCCTGAACCGCAGAATCCCGAGCGCGTGCAGCGGCTTTCCAACTGGCGCGACCGCCGGCTGGCGGCGCTCAAGGCGCATAAACGCCGCCAGACCCGCAAACCCAACTGAGGAGCCCGATCATGAGCAAGAACCGCAAGGTCATGATTACCTGCGCTGTCACCGGTGCGATCCACACACCATCGATGTCGCCCTACCTGCCGGTGACCCCGCAGGAAATCGCGGATGCCGCCATCGGCGCGGCCGAGGCCGGCGCGGCTTTGGTGCATGTGCATGCCCGCAACCCCGTAACCGGCCAGCCGGATCAATCGCCTGCAGCCTTCGAGCCCTTCCTCAAGGTCATCAAGCAGCGCACCAAGGCGGTGATCAACATTACCACGGGCGGCGCGCCGACCATGCTGGTCGAGGAGCGCCTCCAGCCCTGCGCCGTGTTCAAGCCCGAGGTCGCCTCGCTCAACATGGGTTCGATGAATTTCGGCCTCTACCCCATGCTGAACCGCTTCAAGGAGTTCAAGCACCCTTGGGAGCGCCCCTATCTCGAGGGCTCGCATGATCGCATCTTCAAGAACACCTTCACGGATATCGAGAATATCCTGACCACTTGCGCCGAGAATGGCACGCGCTTTGAAATCGAGTGCTACGATATCGGCCATCTCTACACGCTCGCGCATTTTGCGGATCGCGGGCTCGTGAAGCCGCCCTTCTTCATCCAGTCCGTCTTTGGCATCCTCGGCGGCATCGGCCCCCACCCGGAGGATGTGTCGCATATGAAGCGCACGGCTGACCGCCTCTTCGGCGATGATTATCACTGGTCGGTGCTGGGCGCGGGGCGGAACCAGCTCGCGATTGCCGCGCAGGCGGTTTCCATGGGTGGCAATATCCGCGTCGGCCTTGAGGATTCGCTTTGGCTCGGGCCGGGCAAGCTTGCGCCCTCCAATGCCGATCAGGTGCGCGCCGCCCGGCAGATCGTCGAGGCGATGGGGCTCGAGATTGCCACGCCGGATGATGCCCGCGCGATGCTCCAGCTCAAGGGCGCGGACAAGGTGAACTTCTGACGCCCCGTCAGCCCTATCCGGTCTGGAGCGTCGGAAGAGTTCAGGGATGGCTGGCCTTGCCAGCCTCCCCGATCACGGCCGAGGCAACTGGCCGTCGCGCCTGGGATCGCGCCTCAATCGCTCGCAGCTTGGGCATGCCGGCGACTTTGCGCCCGGGCCGGAAGACTTCCCGCCGCAAGAGCATTTTCTTCGATCAAGCGGATACCGGTTGATCGGAGAAAATGCGATCAACAACAAAAACACAGAGCGGTCGATCTCTTTCATTCTGATCGAATTTCGCTCTCATGAGCGCTTGGCAGGGGAGGAGGGATTCGAACCCACGACCTACGGTTTTGGAGACCGCCACTCTAACCAACTGAGCTACTCCCCTAGCGCGCAGCACGTTTTATACCGACAGTTTGACAAGAGACAAGTCTCGAGTTGCCGGCTGCCCATTCCCCGCCCGGCCCGGCGGGCTGGCTTGCTTTCAACCCGCTTGCGCGCATAATGCCCGCCGGGGCCGGGAGGGGAGAATGAGAGCTTTTCCAAGCATCTTGAGCGCTTTTTCACGGGGGTTTCGGTGCATTTTCCTGGGATTAACGGTTCTGCTTGCGCCGTTTTTCGTTCCGGCTGCGGTCGCGCTCGAGGAATGCAAATGCGAGGATCTCGCTGCGATCCAGACCGAACTCGCCATCGCGCTGCTGCTGAAGCAGCGCTTCGAGATCAAGGCGCGGCAGCTCGCGGAGAAATATGGCGAGAACCCGAACCTCTCGCAATCCGAGCAGGCTTTCCGCGAATTCGAGGCTTTCGTGAAGGGCGAAGGCGAGGGCAGCGCCGGCCATGGCCTGCGGCCGGTTGCGGCCGATGCGCCTTCCCGCGTGCCCTTCACGCCGCGCGGGGCGAAACAGCGGGAAATCTTCGAAAACAACCAGAAAGCCGGCATCGGCATTCCGTCCGGCCGCCGATGGGTCGATGACCGCAGCGTGGTGAACCACGAGGAGCGCCGGCGCATCGAGCAGGAGTGGAAACGGGCCGGCAAGGATCTCTGTTCGCCGGAAGACCCGGGCAAGATGGAGGGCAACATCAATGCGGGTGCGAAATGCGCCGGCATTGCCCGCGCCTTCGCCATCCACGAGGCTACCCATGCCAAGACCTGCACGGATATGGGCTTCTACGCCTTCTGGGAGCGCCCGGCGCATCTCTTCGCGGCCGACGAAGTGAAGGCCTACACCGCGCAGGCCGCGGCGCTGGGTGCAGAAATCCAGCGCGTGATGGCCCAGAAGCGCACCAAGGTGCGGCGCGGCCCCTCCGGCGCCTGCCCGGAATGCTATCTCGAGGTGCAGGCCACCTGCATCAAGTCCTACGAGGTCTCCGGCAAGGTGCAGGCGATCGAGCTGACAGGCCGGATCTGCGATATCGAGCGCGCCTTCACCCTGCGCTCGGTGGGCATGAGCAAGGTGAATTTCCAGATGACGCCGTGGGATGGCGGCACGCGGGGAGCCTATACCTATCAGGGCACGGGCGGCGGCGCCCGCTTCGTCGGCGATGGCCGATACACCATCGTCATCGGCGAGAACGACGGCAGGATCACGCTTTTCAGCGATGGCGAGGCCCATGTCATCGGCAGGAAGGTGAAGGATACCGGCATGGGCACCTTCAAGCTCACGCCCCTGCAGGAGACCTGCGAATAGGCCGAAGCATAGCCGCCCCGCCGCCTCATTCCGCTGCGCGGAAGGCCGCGACGTTCTGGCCGAGATGCTCCGGTGAACTGGTGCCCGTGAGCACGAGGCCCAAGGGATTGGCCTGCCGCAGATAGCGGAAAGCATCGAGCACCCGCTGTTCGCGGGCATCGGCGGGCAGATCGGCCACGGCGGCTCCCATCGCCAGCGGGCGATTGGCGATGATCCGCGTTCCCGCCGCCTCGGCGATCTCCACCAGCGGCTCGAGCGCACGGTTCTGCGCATTGAGCGGCAGCTGCAGCCAGTGGAAGCCCATCTCGAGGGCCAGCTTTCCGGCCTCCATATCGCTCACCGAGGCTCCGAATTGCGGAATATCCATGGCCTGCACGGCCTCAAGCGCCCAGCGCAGTTCTTCGCCGCGCAGGGCCTCCATGCTGGCCTTGTGGACCTGCAGCAGGTCGAGCTCGCCCAGAAGCTCCACGGAGCGATCCAGAGAACGCATCAGCGCCTCGTAGGAATGGTCGACGCGCGTCGTGCCGTCATCATTCCAGTGCTCGCCGAATTTCGTGGCGATGAAGATCGTCTCGCGCTGCTCTTTCGTGAGGCTTTTCAGGAAGGCCCCAAGCCGCGCCTCGCTCAGGCCATAGGCCGGCGCGGTATCATAGACCTGGATGCCAAGATCGAAGGCCGCTTCCAGCAACCGGCGCGCCTCGGCTTCGGGCGGCGGCGGCTTTTGCACATGCCCCCAGCTCCGCCCGAGGTTCACGAGCCCGAGGCCGAGGGGAAAGAGATCGAAGGTGCGCGTTTCGGTTTCCATCGAACGGCCCTCCCCCGGGCAATATCCGCCTTCACGCCGGAACAAACGAAAGGGGAGCCGTGGGGCTCCCCTGATCTCTACCGGAAGGGGTGCCAGCCCGAAGACGAATCAATCCTGAATCGAGGCAACAACGCCGGCGCGCCGCTTGATTTCTTTAGAGCATGATGTGTTCAGACGGAAGCACATCATGCTCTTATCTTGTTATAATCGCATGCTTTTTGTGAAAAACCGGATTCCACTTTTTCACAGCATGCTTCAGTCCTGGATGCTGGCGACAACGCCGGCGCCCACCGTGCGGCCGCCTTCGCGGATGGCGAAGCGCAGCTTCTCTTCCATCGCGATCGGCGTGATCAGCTCGACTTCGAAGCTGATATTGTCGCCCGGCATCACCATC